>OZ250163.1:0-2872549 GCA_965238035.1 Phototrophicaceae bacterium
CCGTCTTGAGGACCGTGCGCGCAAGTGCGTCCTCGTTAATACTCTGCCAGCGTCGACGAAGTACCCACAGCAACAGGCCGACCTCAAAGGTTGTTGCCAGGGAATTGGCCAGGGCCAGCCCACTCACGCCCAGATCGACCCGCTGTGCAAACTGCAAGAGCGGGCCAGGGGTGACAAATACATCTGCCAGCAGCACGCCGCTGAGCAGGAAGGCGCCAATCAGGTTGATGGCGGCACCGCCCAGCGCAGCCCACAGCGGCGTCAGGGTGTCCTTGTCGGCGTAAAAACTGCGCGCCACGACCTCGAGCACGGCATGTACGACCAGGCCAAGGGCGAAGAAGCGCAACGTTGCATTAACCAGGTTCGAGGCGGAGGCGTCAAAGGCGCCTCGCTCCAGCAAGCTCACAATCGGCTGGCCGAGGAATATCAGGCCCACGGCGGAGGGGATACTGGCGATGAGGATGAAGCGCAAGGCGCCGGACATGGCGTCACGCTTGCCCTGGTCGTCACCCAACTCGCTCAGGGCTGCGAGCGTGGGGAAGATGACTGTGCCCATCGCCGTGCCGATGAGTGTCTGGGGAATTTGCATGATGCGCCAGCCCCAGCTCAGGGCGCTTACCGAACCTGGGCCGAGACGGGAAGCAATGTTGTTCATCACTATAAAGTTGAGGCTGAAGACCCCCAGTCCGGCAATGCGGGGCAGCATTAAGCGCAAAATCCGGCGCAACTGCGGGTCAGCCAGATCCAGCAAGGGCCACCAGCGCGCGCGGAAACGAATGAGGCCAGGCACCTGTATGCCGAGATGTAACGCTGCGCCGAGCACGGCGCCCCAGGCGATGCCGTATACGCCGAACTGCGGGATGAGGAAGAGGACGCCGAAGAGAATTCCGACGTCATAAAGCACTGGAGCGAGAGCAGGCAGCAAGAAATGGTTGTGGCTCTGCAGGATGCCCATGCAAATCCCGCTGACCGAGAAGATCAGCGTTGTCAGCAGCAGGATGCGCATCAGGATGACCGTCTGCGCCTGGGCCGTTGCGTCGAAGCCGGGCGCAACCAACGCAGCGACCAGCCCGGGCGCGGCGAGAAAGGTCAGGAGGCTGAGCAGCAGCGTCACGAGAAAGACACAGTTGATGACCAGCGTGGCAGTGCGCCAGGCGCCGTCCCGGTCGCCGCGCGCCAGCAGGCCGCTGAATACCGGAATGAAGGCGTGGGCCAACGCTCCACCGGCTATGAGTGTGTAAATCAGCTCGGGCAGTCCGTTGGCCGCCACATAGGCGTCGAGCTCCGCACCTAGCCCGAACACCTGGGCAATGACGACGGTCTGTACCAGGCTGATGAGCTTCGCGCCGGCGAAGGCGCAGATGACCAGCAGCGTTGAACGGGCCAGACGACGCGTTCTGCGGGCGGGTTGCGGCCGGAAATCCTGTGCCGGCAGGTCGCCCACGCTGCTAGAGCTCTGTCAGCGCTGCGCGCGCCGCGCTGTAGAAACGATTGAGATTTAGAGACTGGGTGTAGGCGCCGCGAGCGCCCGCCACATCACCACGTTGCTGCAGGACACGGCCCTGCCAGTACCAGGTTTCTTCCACGTAACGGGCGCCATTGGCCATGTTGACCCTGACCAGCGCCAGTACGTCGTCGAGGCGGCCGCTGTGATAATAGGCCTCGAAGGGGCCAAATTGATACCAGGTCATGCGCCATGGCAAGGTGCCTGCCCGACGCGCCTGGTCATAGGCCACGGCAGCTTCCTCGTAGCGACCGAGGCGGGTCAGGGCAGTACCCATGTTGAACCAGGCGAAGGCATCGCTGCGGTCGGCGCTGGCTTCTTCCCGCGCCTTCGCGAGGGCAATTTCGGCTGCGCCCGAGGGTGCGGCCCACTCACCAAGAATCTTGCGCAATTCCGCTTCGCGCCCGGACTCGTAGATGACAATAAAGCTGCGATTGAAAGGCTGCCAGTTGGCGTCCAGCTCGCGGTAGCTTTCTGTCAGGCCAGCTTCGTCCTCCCCGATCCCCAGATAGCTGTCATAGAGCCAGAAACGCTGTGACACATCATCGTAGGCAACCACGGTCTGGTAGTGGCCCAGCCAGTCATAGCCTTCTGGCATGAATCCGGTTTCCACGATGACTGGCATGCCCGCTGCAAGCAGGCGCCTTATCAGTTCAAGATTGCCGCCCACGCGAGTGAGCGCCTTGAAATCGGTAAACTCGTTGGCGAAGGAAACCAGCTCATGCGGGCTGACGTTCTTGTCCTCGCGGCCGGGCTTCAGACGTTCGGCGATAACTATCTGTCCGCGAGACCAGCCGTAGTAGCTCAGGGCCATGCCAAGATTTGCCGGGCCACAGTTGTTCCAGCTTTGCAGAATATGGGTGAAGCCGTCCAGCCGCACGGAGAGCGGCCTGCCTGTAGCACTCTCCTGGATGGCAAGGGGTACTGCTGGCGGAGGTGTAAGCGCAGGCGTCGGCGAGGGAGTAACTGTGGGCCGGGGCGTCGCGCTGGCCTGGCTTGCCACCTGAATCATTGTGGTCGCAGAAGGCTGCGCTGTGTACGTGGCAGGGGACGAAGTCGCTGTCGCAGTCGCGGTTGCAGCAGGAAGGGTTGGCAGATCGGCGAGCAGGTCAGCGGGCGAGAGCGCGCCGGCCACAGGTACAACCGTTGGTAACGTGCCGCCGGGAGGCGTGGGTGCCATCAGGGCGCGCATGAAAGGAAGCTGGTCAATGATGCGCTGCTGCTGACTGGGAAGCAGTACATTGCGAAAGGTGAACACGCCACCCAGACCAAGGGCGGCCACAAGCAGGATTGCCAGAAGCAGGAGGATCAGGAGCCAAAGCAAGCGGCGGTTGCGCGACCCTCTGTTTCGCTGGTAGCTCATCAGGCGGCTTGAATTTGCACGTTCAAGACAGCGGAAGATTGTTTAGACAGGGAAGCGCGGAGCGAATGCATGGCAATGTCCCTTGTCACTTCCAATTGCAGTCGGCGTCCTGGAATCGCCCGACAAGAATCGAGGTAGCAGAAACTGACAAGAAAACGGCATAAACAATTGATAAGTACCCTTATCGGCAGTAATACGCCTCCTTGTCAGCATCCTCCGGTCAGCCTCGCTGATTCAATTCCTGCTGCATTTGACGCTCACTGTCACGTTGCGCAATTGCATGACGTTTGTCGTACTGTCGCTTGCCACGGGCAAGCGCTATTTCCAGCTTGGCCCGGCCTTGCGACAGATATAACGCAGTCGGCACAGTCGTATAGCCGCGCTCCCGCATTTGTGAGGTGATCTTTGCAATCTCGCGGCGGTGCAGCAGCAGCTTACGCGCTCGCACGGGGTCGCTGTGGCCAAAGCGCCCCGCCTGATCATAAATAGCGATGTGGCAGCCCACCAACCACAGCTCTCCCCCTCGTTCCTGCACAAATCCTTCGCGCAGGCTCACACGTCCCGCACGAATGGACTTTATCTCCGAACCCAGCAGCACCAGGCCTGCCTCGTATCTGTCTTCGAGGAAGTAATCATGAGCGGCCTTGCGGTTTCTGGAGATGATCTTGACGGTCATGCGAAGTGCCCTGCCGATTCGCCGATTTGTCACGGCGGACTATGGATTGTACCATAGTCGTCCGATGCTACATGAGGCAATCATGATGACTACTCTGAACCCCATGCCACTTGTACTCTACGCCGACGAAGACCAGCACCTTACACAACAGCTTGAGCAAATATTCCAGCGAGAAGGCTTTCACCTGGAAAGCGTCGCGGATGGGAACGAGACGCTCACGCGGGCTCGTGAATTGACGCCGGCGCTTGTTATTCTGGACGCCGATCTGCCGGGCCATGGTGGCCTGGAGGTACTGCGTCAGCTGCGCGAAAACGAGAGAACCGCCAACATTCCTGCAATCATTATCAGTTCGCAACCGCGACGCGCTTCCGATGTTGGCCGCGGTCTTGGTCTTGGTGCGGACGACTGGCTGAACAAGCCCTTCAGCCCGCGGGAGTTGCTGGCGCGCGCACGCAACAAAATGCACTCTCGCCAGTTGCAGGTTGACCTGCAGCAACGCACTCGCGAACTGGAGGCCTTGCTCCACGCCAGCGAACAACTCAATCGCGTAAAGTCGGTCAGAGAGCTACTGGAGATGGTACCCAGGTTAACGCTGGAACTGTTGCCGGGCTCGCTGGTCGCCATGGGCCGCCTGGAAGAAAATGGCGTGCTCCGCTCACACCGGATTTACCACAAGGACGGCAGTCCCTTGCCAGCTGAAACAACTGCTGCCCTGCTCTCGCTGCTACAGGGCGAACGACGCTCTCGTCTCCTGAATGGTGAGTCGGGGCTGCCTCAGGGATGGTCTGGCGGCATGATTGCGGTGCTGCAACATGGCGATGCGGCACAGGCCAGCACAATTGTGGCAAGCCCACAAGATTTGTATAACTCCCGTCATTTGCATCTGCTCGAGGGAATTGGCCAGCAGGCTGTGCTGGCTCTGCATGATGCCCAGTTGCACGAGATGCTCACACAGCAGAACGTTGAACTTGAGGAAACTGTGCGTGAGCGCAGCGCCGACCTCGAGTCTGCCCAGAACATGCTGATTCGATCCGAGAAGCTTGCGACAATCGGACATCTGGCAGCGGGACTGGCGCATGAAATCAACAATCCCTTGCAGCCAATACGCCTGTTACTCGATGACATGCTGGAGGACCTTGAGGCCGGTGTGACGCCAGATGCCGAGGACGTTGTTCGCATTCAGGAAAGCATTTTGCGAATTATGCGAACTGTCGGCCAGTTGCTGGGGTTCGCCCGTCGAAACCAGGCCGATTCCGTGTTTAGCCAGGTGGACCCGGGGGAGATCCTGCGGGATATCATTAATCTGAATCGCAAAATGTTTGAACAAAAGGATTTAAAGTTGCACGAAGATCTTCCACGACTGCCAATGATCTACGGCAATCGCGACCAGCTGGAGCAAGTGTTTATGAATTTGCTGCTGAACGCCTGGTCGGCGATGTCACAGGGAGATTTGCTTACTCTTGAAGCCAGGAAGTGGAAAGACAGCGTCGAGATTCGCGTGCGCGATTCGGGCCACGGCATTCCGCCGGAGCACATCAGGGAAATCTTCGAGCCTTACTTTACGACCCGGGATGACGGGCGTGGTCTTGGCCTGTTCATTAGCTACAGCATCATTCAAAACCACAGAGGTTCAATAGAGGTACAGAGCACAGTCGGGAAAGGCTCGACCTTTACAGTCCGGCTGCCGCAGGCCGCGAATCCCTGTGAGCAGTTTATTCAGCCGACTGCTTCCCAGGAAGCCTGAAAGGCGGAAAGTTCGAGCGAGCCTTCGCTCCACAGGAGCGCGCTTTCGATGGTCGTAGCGATGATACGCAGGATGGTGCTTTCTCCCTGGCAGTCCATAATGCGCACGCCCAGCGCTGGCGCACTGTTGCGCAGTTGCGCGGCAAACCCTGCCATCACTTCCATAGACACGTTCACTGTGTCTCTGAGGCGCCGCCTGGCATCGAGGCAGACGTTCGCCAGGGCCGTGCTACCAAGGCTCGATCCTTCGAGCAGCGGGGAGCCATAGGCCAGCACCAGACCAGCCTGAGCAAAGTCACTGACGAATTGTGCGGCAAATTCCTCTGCGTCAGTCTGCGTGGGGTAAGGATAGGTCGGCGCCGGACTGGGTGTCGCCACCAGCGTTGCCGTCGCTGACACGATCACTTCAGTCGACGTCGCTTCTCCACCGACAGGCGATCCCTCACCAGAATCCGCGTCCAGAGTCGCCTGAACTTCTACAAAGAATATGGTCGTCGCGGTTGCCGGAGCAGCTGATGGCGACCTTTCATCGACGTCATCAGCTGATGACATCCCCTCGCCTTCAGCCAACCCTGTACTTCCTTCACTGTCCTGAGCCATCTGTCCTGCGACTGTCGTGACGGTAGCCGGACTTGCACTGGCAGCTTGTGTCAAAGTTCCCGCCGACAATTGCGATTCCAGGTCGCTGGACACGGCATCGGGGTCGTCACCAGTCGTTACTACTTGCGCCGCATCTGTTTCGTCTGACGGGACCGGAGTGGGAAGCACGAGTTCAAAGCCAAAGTGTCTGAGCAACAGCCAGCCACCGATCACCAGCAGAACGATGACCACGGTAAAGCTCATGGGCCGCGCATAGCCACCGCCACCACCCGGCAAGGAGATGGATGGCAGCCGCGGCCGTGGCACGCGCAATCGCGGCAGGGACAGGCGCCTCCGTCTGCCCGTTTGCTCTTCGGAAGGAAAGCGTTCGTCCAGGGCGGCCAACAGAGAACGGGCCTGCTGATCGTTGGGGTCCAGGCGGAGCACCTGGCCAAGCGCCTCACGGGCGGAGCGGTCATCACGCACCGAGTGCGCCAGCAACCACCATGCATCCGTATTATCGGGATCCTGTTCAAGAAGAGACCGGATCAGGTTCTCGGCATCTTCCAGATTCCCGGCTTCAATGTATGCGTGAGCCTGGGCGAGAATCTGAACGCTCGATCCGCTCATCGCTGCCTCCCGTTGCCGGCCGGCGTCAGGTCCGAATTGTAGCAGTGCGGCCTTCTATCCCGCAACTCAGGGGCGCAGCAAAGGACGGACTGATTATATGCCCCGGAGAGGATTTGAACCTCCACCCCCGAAAGGACACAGCCCTCAACCGTGCGCGTCTGCCTGTTCCGCCACCGGGGCAATCGACGGATAGTATAGCGGCTGACCCTGGGCTGTCAATGCCACGCTACTGTTCGTCGCAAAATGTGCTACACTCGCTCGCGACAGTTAAGGAGCAAAAATGCGCATAGCTGTCGATGCAATGGGCAGTGACAATTGCCCCGGGCCGGATGTCACTGGAGCCGTCATGGCCGCCAGTGAGACGGATTTCGGGATCATTCTCGTCGGTGATGACGAACGAATTTCGGCGGTGCTGGGCAAGCACCGCACGAACGGGCTTCCCATTGAAGTTCGCCATAGCTCGCAGGCAGTCACGATGATGGACCGGCCGGCAATTGCCAGCAAGGGGAAGCCGGATTCGTCCATGCACGTCGGCATGCGTATGGTTCGTGATGGCCAGGCGGATGCCTTTGTCAGCATGGGAAACACTGGCGCCGCGCTGACCATCGCCACTCTATTTACACTGCGGCGCATTAACGGAGTTAGGCGACCGGCAGTGAGCGGGATTTTCCCCATTGGCGACAAGATCGTCATTCTGCTGGACATTGGTGCCAATACAAATTCGCGACCAGAATGGCTGTTGCAGTTTGCCCAGATGGGGCAAATCTATGCTCGCGAGGTGCTCAGCATCCCTGAGCCGAAAGTGGGCTTGCTCTCGAACGGGGAGGAAGAAGGCAAGGGCGACGAACTGGTGCGCCAGACTGACCCCCTGCTGCGTGACAGCGGACTGAACTATGTGGGTAACATCGAACCCGAAGATGTGTTTCGGGGACGGGTGGATGTCGTCATCAGCGATGGTTTCCTCGGCAACATGCTCGTAAAGACCTTCGAGTCTACATCGCGCTACGTCACCCGGCTATTCCGTGAGGAGATTCGCTCCGACCCGCTTTCCCTACTTGCAGGGGCTTTGCTGCAGCCTGCCATCAGACGTGTACGCCGACGTGCCGACACCTTTGAAGTGGGCGGCGCGCCACTCCTCGGCGTCAATGGAGTGGTTATAATCGGGCATGGTCGCTCCAATGCCAATGCCGTGTGTAACGCGATAAAGCAGGCTGCACGGGCTGTGGAAGGCAATGTGATCGAGGCGATCCGGTCCGGCGTACAAGTCCGGCCTGTGCCCCCAATAAGACAGGAGCGCGGCAATCATGGATCTGTTGCGTAATGGCCGCCCACGGGTAGTTATCACCGGCCTTGGCGCGGTTACTGCCCTGGGAACGGCCCGGTCACTCTGGGAAGGGCTTGTCGCTGGCCGATCTGGCATTCGCCGGCTGGAAACAATTGAGACCGAACATGTGCCGGTCAAAATTGGCGGGGAAGTGCGTGACTTCGACCCGACCCTGTTTATCGAGCGCAAGGAAGCCAGGCGCATGGGGCGCGCCTCGCAGTTCGCCGTCGCCGCGTCCAGGATGGCCGTGGAAGATGCGGGACTGGGCATCAGCGACATTGAGGCCGAATGCGAAAAGGTGGGCGTCGTGCTTGGCACTTCGCTCGGCTCGCATGAAATGGCCGAGAACAGCACCTGGCGCTACAAGACCGGCGGCTATCGCAGGCCAAATCCGCTTTCACTGATCAACTCGCTGCCCAACATGCCCGCTCACTATGTCAGCCGCTTCCTGCGCGCGCTTGGGCCACTTCACGCGCCATCCACGGCCTGTGCTGCGGGAACTCAGGCTGTTGGCGAAGGTAGCGAGCTCATTCGCGGCGGCCGCTCTGACGTCGTGATCGCCGGCGGCGTGGAGTCCGTGCTACAGGACTATGCGCTGGCCGGATTTGAGGCCATGCAGGCCCTCGCGGCCGGTTTTAATAACAATCCGGAAGAGGCCAGCCAACCCTTCGACCTGAATCGCTCCGGCTTCGTATTCAGTGAAGGCTGTGGCGTGCTCATCCTTGAAAGTCTGGCGCACGCCAGCCGACGGGGCGCACGCATCTACGCCGAGATTCTCGGCCATGCCTCTTCTTCAGACGCCTATCACATCGCCGCCCTCGATCCTGAAGGTGGCGGCGCCATGCGTTCGATGCGGTGGGCGCTCGACGATGCGCATGTCAACCACAGCGACATTCAGTACATCAACGCCCACGGCACATCGACCCAGGCGAATGACAAGATTGAAACGCTGGCCATCAAGCGCATCTTTCGTGAGCAGGCTTTCAATCTCGCCGTTTCCTCCACCAAAAGCATGATGGGTCATGCGCTGGGCGGTTCCGGCGCCATTGAGGCAATTGCCAGCGCCATGTCCCTCTTCGAGCGCGTGTTGCACCCCACCATTAACTATCACACGCCTGACCCGGAGTGCGATCTGGACTACGTACCCAACGAGGCTCGTAGTGTGCCCGAGCTCAAGTACCTGATGTCCAACAGCTTCGGCCTGGGTGGCCAGAACGCCTCGATTGTGATGTCACGATTCTGACCTTCGCGTGAACCACGACTTGCTTCGCGATTGCGAAGGCCTGCTGGCCCGCAACGAACTGCGACGGGCAGAAGTCGCCGTCGCCCGGGCACTGCGGACTTCCCCTGACCTGCGCACCAGAGTAGCCCTGCTGCTGTTGCGGGCCCGGGCGCGACTGAACGACGCGCGTCCTGCCGAAGCTCTGGAGGACTTGCAGAGCGTCCTTAAGCTGGAGCCACGACGTTTGCATTCTCCCGGGCTACTTGAGCTACAGGGAGACTGCCATCTTGTGCGCTACGAGCTGGCGAGCGTCGGCTTTGCCGACCACAGCGACACGGTCGCTGCGGCTGACTGCTACGAACGCATCCTGCAGGTGACCCCCAATTATGAGAACGTCGGGCGGCTCTATTTTCAGCTTGGTCGCCTCGCGCTGATTGGCAACGACGTCGCACTGGCGCGCGAGTACTTTCTGGCCGCCCTGCTCGCCCCGTCGCATATGGCGGCGCTAAGCGCCCTGTGCTTCGAACGGCTGGGGTACATTGCTTTATACGAGGAGCGGAGCTTGCCGCGTGCGCTGGGGTTGCTGGACAAGGCCATCGCTGCCTTGCCTGTAGACGGGAACCTGGCCTGGCTGATTCAGGTGCATCTGCTGCGCAGCCGCGTGCTGCACGAACAACAGAACTATCCCTCCGCCATCGCTGCAGCGGAGACTGCGGTGTCGCTGGCCGCCAGTGAACCCGCAGTCCTGGCCGAAGCCCTTCTCACTCTGGCGGAATTCCTTGCTGGTGCGGAGGGGCGCCAGCAGGAAGTCATCCGTCATCTGCAACACTATCTACAGATTTCACAGGTACCGCCTGGGCAAGATGTTACCTGGGCCCGCGTTCACGAGCTGCTCGGTGATGCCTGGTTCGGCCTGGGGCATAGTGGCGAGGCAGTGGCCGCCTGGCTGGAAGCACTGCATTACAATCCGGACAATCCCTGGAGCGCCTCCGTCCAGCACCGCATTGCCCGGAGTCTGTACCAGCAAGGCGACTACCAGGCAGCTGCGCAGGCGATCGAAGGATTGCTCATCATTGCGGAAGGTGAAAGCGTTCCTGCTGCCGATTTCCAACTCTATTTCATGCTAGGTCACTCACGATTACGCCTCGGCAATTATCATGGGGCGCGAGATGCCCTGGAACAAGCGCTGAAGCTGGCGCCGGCCGGCACTGAAGGACTGGAGCAATTCCGGAGTTACCAGCAACAGGCCATGGAACGGGCTCTGCAGTCCGGGCGGAAACGAACATGAATAAAGCCATTCCCGTCATCGGAGGCGGGCTGGCCGGGAGTGAAGCCGCATGGCAGCTGGCGCAGCGCGGCCATGACGTGGCGCTTTATGAAATGCGTCCCGTCAGGCGCACAGGCGCGCACGTGAGCGACCACCTCGCCGAACTGGTCTGCAGCAATTCACTGGGGTCTCAGCTGGTCGACCGGGCTTCTGGCTTGCTGCAGGCAGAGACCCGCCGCATGGGGTCTTTGCTGCTGACCTGTGCCACAGCTTCTGCGGTTCCTGCAGGTGGTGCTCTGGCCGTGGACCGCGAACGCTTTGCCGAACTGGTAACCCGTGCGGTGACGCAGCACCCGCGCATCCAGCTGCTACGGGAAGAAGTTACGGACATACCCGCCGGGCCCGCCATCATCGCAACCGGCCCGCTCACCTCGCCGGCGCTGGCACGTGCGCTCGGGGAGCTGGCTGGCGAGGAACATCTCTACTTTTACGATGCAATCTCGCCCATCGTCAGCGCGGACAGCATTGACATGGACATCGCCTTCCGCGCCAGCCGCCATGACCGGGGCGAAGTCCCCTCCGGCGACTACATCAACTGCCCGCTCGACAGGGAGGAATATGAGCGCTTCGTCAAGGCGCTCCTGAGCGCCGAGCGCATCGAACTGCGTGACTTCGAACGTGAGGACCCGCAATTCTTCGAGCGCTGCGTTCCCATTGAACACCTTGCCGAACGAGGCCTGGAGACTCTGGCGTTCGGCCCGATGCGCCCGGTCGGGCTGCTTGACCCGCGCACGGGGCTGCGACCCCACGCCGTGGTGCAACTGCGCCAGGATAATCTGGCTGGAAGCTTGTACAACATCGTCGGCTTCCAGACGAACATACGCTGGGGCGCACAAAAGGAAATCCTGCGCATGATTCCCGGCCTCGGGCAGGCCGAGTTTCTGCGCATGGGGCAAATGCACCGCAACACCTTCCTGAATGCCCCTGCCCTGCTGAATTCTGGTCTGAATCTGCGTTTGCAGCCGCAACTCTTTCTCGCCGGACAATTGACTGGCGTCGAAGGCTACGTGGGCAATGTCGTCACCGGGCTGGTCGCGGCGCTCAATCTTGAGCGTCATTTGCGGGGCCAGCCCGCCTGGGTGCCGCCACCAACCACCATGACCGGTGCCCTGTTATACTATGTCTCTCATGCAGACCCTGCTGATTTCCAGCCGATGAAGGCCAACTTCGGCATCCTGCCGCCATTGCAGACGCGCATCCGGCGCAAGCGGGAGCGTTACCAGGCCTATGCTGCGCGTGCGCTGCGCGATCTGGAGCCATCCTTGCAGGCACTGGCAGATCCCCTGCTAACGTTCGGGGATACGTTGCCGGTTCAGAGTTGAAACGGGAGCCTGTGGACGAACTACGAGAAGATTTACTCGTAACCCGGGAACGCGCATTTCTGGTCGGCGCTGCCATCAAGGGCGGCCACCCCTTGCTCGGCATCGAAGATTCTCTGGATGAACTGGCCTTGCTTGCCGAAACCGCCGGCATGGAAGTTTGTGGCCGTGCAAGCCAGCAGGTCGGGCGAATCCACCCGGCGACCTGGATCGGCTCGGGAAAGGTCGACGAAGTAAGCGAGCTGCTCGAGGAGTGTGACGCACAGGTCGTTGTGTTTGATGACGAGCTTTCGCCCCGGCACCAACGCGAACTGGAAAAGCGCTTTGGTGAAGACATCAAGCTGCTCGACCGCTCGGCGCTGATTTTGGACATCTTTGCGCAGCACGCCAGCACGCGCGAAGGTGCCTTGCAGGTCGAACTGGCGCAATACGAATATCGTCTGCCGCGGCTGACGCGACAGTGGACTCATCTGGCACGTCAGGCCGGCGGTGGCGTGGCTCGCGGTGGCTCTGGCGGCGTCGGCCTGCGCGGGCCGGGCGAAACCCAGCTGGAGGTTGACCGGCGCGAGATTGGACGCAAGATCCGCAAGCTCAAACAGGATCTGGAGCAGGTGCGAGCCCATCGTGGGCGCTACCGGTCGCGCCGAACCCGCAGCAACACCCCCGTGGTAGCGCTTGTGGGTTACACCAACGCCGGCAAGTCCACATTGTTTCGCGCGCTGACCAATTCACAGGTCTATGTCGCCGACCAGCTCTTTGCAACACTGGACCCCACGACACGCAAGATGCCTTTGCCCTCCGGGCGTGAAGTCCTGGTCACCGACACAGTAGGCTTCATCCAGAAACTTCCGGCTACACTGGTCGCCGCCTTTCAGGCCACGCTTGAGGAAGTGCTGGAAGCGGACATCGCACTGCACGTCGTGGATGCCGCCCATCCCAACGCACGCCAGCATATTGAGGCAGTGGAAGACACGCTGGCGACCATCGACATGCCCGCGGTGCCGCACATTCTGGTCTGGAACAAACTGGATCTGGTGGATGCTGCTCCGCCGTTGCCTGAGATTTCAAACGTGGCGTATGCCGGAGTGGCGGCAGTCTCGGCGCTGCGCGGCAGCGGACTTGAGGAGTTGAGCGAGTTAATCGAGCACACGCTGGGTCAGCGCGAACTCAGCGTCAGGCTCAGGCTGCCCTGGGAACGTGGTGATCTGATCTCCGGCCTCTACGATGCCTCGACTGTGGAAGAGATTGAGCATACAGAGGAAGGTGTGCTGGTCACGGCCTCGCTTTCTGCCGAGCTTTACGATCGCTACAGCGAGTATCGTGTCTGAGCCCGTGGCAAGCGCTGACGTCTGTATCCGCCAGCTACACACACCAGAGGAGATGCAGGCGGTCGTCGAGCTTGAGGTGGCGATTTGGGCGCCGCCGCCAGTGGAAGTGTTGCCAGCGCCCATCCTGGTAACCATCGCGCACAACGGCGGTCAGGTGCTAGGCGCATTCGCTGGTCAAACGTTGATCGGGATGTCAGTAGGTCTGCCTGGGTGGCGCTCAGGAGAGCGCTTCCTGTGGTCGCATATGGCGGGGGTACACCCGGACTGGCAGGGAGGCGGCGTCGGCACAGCGCTCAAACTCAGGCAGCACGAACTGGCAGGCGCCGAGGGCTTTCGCAGCGTGCGCTGGACCTTTGATCCCTTGCAGCGCGGCAACGCCAACTTCAATTTCCGTCTGCCCGGGGTTTGGGCCAACCAATACTACGTCAACTACTACGGCCAGATGGACGATGGCATCAACGCCGGCCTGCCCAGCGACCGCCTCGAAGCCCATTGGCCGGCCAGCGCCGCGCGTGTGCGCAAATCTTCGATAATGACATCGGCCGGCCAACTCATGCTGCTTGCAGATGCACAGGGTCAGCCGGAGGCGCGCGACCTGTCTGACCATGGCACATCGAAGGGCATCGAGATCCCGCGCGGGCTGGCAGATCTGAAGCGCCACAACCCTGCCCTGTCACTGGCGTGGCGCCTGGCCGTGCGCGCGGCCTTCGTGACGGCTTTCGCACAGGGCTACCGCGCCACAGCGTTCAGCGAAGTGGAGGGCCGCGCGGCCTACCTGCTGGAAATGCCACAACCCTGGTTTCTCTACGTACTTCGCTGTGGTGACGCCACGCTTTACACAGGTATCAGTGTGGACGTGCAACGCCGACTGCGGCAGCACAACAATGGCAGAGGTGCCGCCTACACCGCAGCGCGCCGGCCGCTGCAACTGCTGGCCTGCTGGCGCTATCGGGAGCGGGGCTCCGCACAGCGCGCCGAGTCCGCCTTCAAGAATCTGGCCCGACCCTCGAAGCTGGCGCACATCAAGGACGGCGCAAACTTTCAAGGGGGCAGTTGGCAACGCCTGTAAGCAATCTGCCCAACGTGGTACTATCTATCCTGTCAGGCATTCAAACTGAGGACAATTCGATGAGAAAGAATTTGACACTTGCATTGAGTGTGCTTTTCCTGCTCGTGCCGGCCCTGATGCTGGGTGCGCAGGATTTGCCGGACCTGATGGGCGCGACGATCACTGTCGCGGTTGAGAACGCCTACATCCCCTTCAATTACATCGACCAGGAGACTGGCGAAGCTATCGGCTGGGATTACGATACGCTGGGCGAGCTCTGTGCGCGGCTCAACTGCGTCCCTGAATACATTGAAACGTCGTGGGACGGCATGATCCTGGCCGTGTCCAACGGCGAATACGACATGGCTGCCGATGGCATCACCATCAAGGCAGACCGCGCCGAAATCGTGGACTTCTCGGATGGTTACATCTCGCTTGAGCAGGTGGTGCTGGGCCGCATTGACGAGATGCGCTTCGACGGCAGCGAGGCCCTGGCCGCAGATGCAAGCCTGATCGTGGGTGTGCAGCCGGGCACGACCAACTACTGGGTCGCGCTGGAGCTGGTGGGCGAGGAACGCATCGTCACCTACGAGACCTTCCCGGTGGCGGTGCAGGCACTGATCGCGGGCGACGTGGACGCGGTGGTGATGGACGACGTGGCCGGACAGGGCTACGTGGGCGTCAACACCGAACAGCTTCAGATTGTGGGTGGTCCGCTGACCGCAACGGAGGAACTGGGCTTTATCTTCCCGCTCGGCTCCGAACTGCGCGATGCAATCAATGCCGGGCTGGACTCGATGCGTGCGGACGGCACGCTTCTGGCCATCAACAACAAGTGGTTCCTCGGCGCGGAAGCACTGCCGGATCTGATGGGTGCGACGATCACTGTCGCGGTTGAGAACGCCTATATCCCCTTCAACTACATCGACCAGGAGACTGGCGAAGCCGTCGGCTGGGATTACGATACGCTGGGCGAGCTCTGTGCGCGGCTGAACTGTGTCCCTGAATACATTGAAACGTCGTGGGACGGCATGATCCTGGCCGTGTCCAACGGCGAATACGACATGGCTGCCGATGGCATCACCATCAAGGCAGACCGCGCCGAAATCGTGGACTTCTCCGATGGTTACATCTCGCTTGAGCAGGTGGTGCTGGGCCGCATTGACGAGATGCGCTTCGACGGCAGCGAGGCCCTGGCCGCAGATGCAAGCCTGATCGTGGGTGTGCAGCCGGGCACGACCAACTACTGGGTCGCGCTGGAGCTGGTGGGCGAGGAACGCATCGTCACCTACGAGACCTTCCCGGTGGCGGTGCAGGCGCTGATCGCGGGCGACGTGGACGCGGTGGTGATGGACGACGTGGCCGGACAGGGCTACGTTGGCGTCAACACCGAACAGCTTCAGATTGTGGGTGGTCCGCTGACCGCAACGGAGGAACTGGGCTTTATCTTCCCGCTCGGCTCCGAACTGCGCGATGCAATCAATGCCGGGCTGGACTCGATGCGCGCGGACGGCACGCTTGAGGCCATCAACAACAAGTGGTTCCTCGGCGCCTGATCAGGCGCTAAACAGGGGCCCGACTTGCGCGAGATCCTGCGATGACAGGGTGGAAATCCAGCTTTGCGAAGACCTCGCTGGAGATAGTTGCACAGGAGTCACGCGCGCGGGTCGGGCCCGTCGATCGAATCTACAGCTTCCCCTGGTGGGCGCTAGCGATGATTGTCGTCGGCGCGCTGATCGCAATCAGCATTGCTGCCGACCAGATTTATTCAGACATCTTTGACAAACTTCAGGCGGGCATAGCAGTTACCCTGCTGGTTGCAGGAACGGCCTATGTGTCCGCGGTTTTGATCGGTCTGCTCGTTGGCATGGTTCGTTCCAGCGTGCCACAGCCCCGCAGCGGTTTCCCTGGGCGCCTGAGCAGTCTGGCGCACCTGTTTCTCTACAACCTGGCATCTCTCTATGTGGCAGTCATGCGCGGCCTGCCGGTGTTGATTGTGCTTCTGATCTTCGCTTTTGTCATCGTGCCAGCCGTCCGCAAGTGGATCAACGAATTACTCGGAACAGACCTTACCTTTCGCGGCGGCTCCTGGGAAACCGCGGTTATAGCGCTGGCCTTTACTTACGGCGCTTTCCTTTCCGAGACCTTCCGCGCCGGCATTCAGTCCATTGATACGGGTCAAAGGGAAGCGGCTCGTTCGCTGGGCATGACCTGGATTCAGTCCATGCGCTTCATCGTGTTGCCCCAGGCAATTCGTCGCATCCTGCCTCCGCTCGGCAACGACATGGTTGCCATGATCAAGGATTCGGCGCTGGTGTCCATTCTTGGTGTGCGAGACATTACCCAGATCGCCAAGGTGTCTTCAGGCTCATCGTTTCGCTATGTAGAAACTTACGCGGTAACTGCAATGGTTTACTTGCTTTTGACCTTTATTGGAATGCTCGGCGTGAGTTATGTCGAGCGCCGCAACCAGAACGAACCCGGTCAGGGATCCTGAGCCTCGCTTGCCTCTGGCAATTGAGCCCAGTAGATGTCCGGGCTGAACAGACTGTGCACGAAAAGACGCATGTCTGGCGAGATTGTCAGGCCGGCCAGCGGCGCCTCCAGGTCGCTATAGAGGACGAGTTCGACATCCTCGTTGCTGCAACCGCCCTGTTCACTGCATTTCTCCGGCTGCACCCGACCTACCACGCCACGCGTGCCAAGCGAGTAAGCGAAATAGAGCCAGCCATCCTCTGCCAGCACAAGGCCGGTCGTGTTCTGCAGTCCGGAGACCAGAGGGTTGGTAGTTGCTGGCACCCCGCTGTCTGAAAGGACTTCGTCGCGTGGCGCCCATTCGATGGCGCGCCGGGCGCTGCCGGTGTTGGCGACGTAGACCCGTTCCTCGTCCAGGACAATGCCGGTTGGTGAGCGCAGTCCGGTCAGCACCTCGCGCGCGGCGCCTCCGCGATAAATCAGAAGGGCGCGGTCCTGCTTAAGACTGGTCACGAGGAAATCCTGTTCCCCCAGTGAAGCAATTCCCCATGGGCCGCCCAGTTCAGCCCGCACCTCACGCACGCCGCTCCGGGTAACGCGTACAAGCGCGTCCCTTTCGTAATCTGGCGTCCATATGGTGAGTGTGCCGGCATCATCACGCTCTACGTACAGGGTATGGGCGTTTTGCACCCCATAAATGTAGGGTCTTGTGCTCGCGTCACGGGAGTTAATCTCGTAGAGCGTAGAGTCGCCATTACAGGCCGCATAGAGGTAATCCCTGAACCAGAAGAGCGCGTTCGGGCGCTGGACGTTACCCGTCAACAGGGACAATTCCTCCTGGCGCAGCGGTAAGGTGATTTCCTCAACAAGAATGACTATCTCCAAGGGCGTGGCCGTGGCATCTTCCTGAGCGCCAAGCAAGAGGGCGCTGACCAGCAGAATTGCCAGCAGCGCTAGTGTGGACAGTGCACGCAACATCGTCTCTGGCTCCTGTCGCTTCTACTCCATTATGGGCATGAAGGCCCCTCTGTGCCAGTGGCCTGATATACTTCAGCTATCGTCCGGCCGGCTGGAGGCGTCGGATGGCCAACCGCGTGAGCCCGGTTCTATGTATTCTGGCGCTGCTCCTGCTCACTGTGCTGGTCGCTTGCAATCTGACATCCGTTCCGGCCCAACCTGAACGGGGCACTTCCCTACCTGTGAGCACGCAAACGCAGCGCACACAGCAGCGCTTCAGTTCAGTGGCCGCTCCCCTGGTGACCACGACACCGCTGCCCGCGCCTGTCGTCAGCCATACACCAGCGGACACTGCCCGGCCGACTTTGCTACCTGAATCCGACGAACCCGACGCAGCAAGCGCCACGCCTGGCTTCGAAGTGAATGTTGAGGGCGGCCCTGCCCCGCTGGCCGTGCAGTTCAGCCCGCGCTCCCGTGATGGGGAATTGGTGTATCGTTGGGATTTCG
Organism: Phototrophicaceae bacterium; assembly: GCA_965238035.1. Taxonomy (GTDB): domain Bacteria; phylum Chloroflexota; class Anaerolineae; order Aggregatilineales; family Phototrophicaceae; genus JAGWBD01. The sequence goes on from OZ250163.1 coordinate 18,003, forward strand.
GCGACGGGGTGGTGAGCGAGGAAGCCAATCCACAGCACAGCTTTGAAACTCCAGGAAACTACGTTGTCACTCTGACGATCAGCGGGGTAGACGGCGTAGCCAGCTACAGCCGCCGCCTCACAGTGGAAATGCCCGTCATACCGGAACCAATTGCCGCCCTTGTCGCCAATCCCCGGCGGGGCGTCGTACCACTTACGGTGTGTTTCGACTCCAGCGATTCTTCCGGCCTGATTGACAACCACGACTGGGACTTCGGTGATGGTGTGCGCGCCAACGGGATCCATGTCGAGCACAGCTTCGAGCAAGCGGGCAGCTATGCGGTCACGCTGCGGGTTTCCGGCCCCGGCGGGCAATCCTCCAGGGAAGCAAAGATTGAGGTCTTGCCGCCGCCGACGCAAAACGGGGCAACTCAACAGCATGGCTGAAGGAAGTCGCCGCGTTTCCGGGCTGCTTTGGTTGCCATTCTTGTTGTTCTGTGCCTGCAGCAGCGGAGCGGCAGACAAGGAGCTGCTGATCACCCTGGTGGCAGACGGCAGTGAGCGCGCAATTCTGCTGCCTGCAGCGCTCACAGTCGACTCATTGTTGCGTGACGTCGGCATCGAGCTCGCCGAACTGGACCGCCTGGAGCCAGCGGCAGGGACGCTTGTGCAAGACGGCATGCGCGTGACTGTGGTGCGCGTCCGCGAACAGGAAGCGTGTGAGCGTCACGAGATTCCCTTCCAGGCGCTCGGCACCGCGAGTGGGCCGCCGAACCGGGCCACTTCGCACCTGGTACAGGTTGGCATTCCAGGCGAGGAAGAACACTGTTTTCTTGTGCGTACGGAAGATGGTGTTCGCCGCGACGTTGTGGAGCTTGGCCGCGTCCTCATCCGTGAACCGATAGACGAACTCTGGCAGGATAACCTGCAGGAAGTGGAATCGCCTTTGGCCATTGCCGGCACCCTGGCCTGGATCAGCAACGGCGACGCCTGGATCGCACGTGGCGACAGCAGTCGGTTACTGCAGCTAACCCACAGTGGCGACCTGGATGGAAAGGTGCTGTCACTCTCATCAGACGGACAGCGCATGCTCTTCACACGGGCGACAGGCAGCGAAAACCAGACCCCACAGCGCAACCAGCTCTGGTTGCTGCCGGATGTAACGGAGAACTCGACAGCGGTGAAGCTGCTGCCGGAAGAAGTGTTGACAGCCAGCTGGCTGCCGGGCAGCGCAGCGGAATTTGGCTATAGTGCCTTCGCTGCAAGCAGCACCTTCGCCCGTATGCGTATCAACCCTGCCCGCGGCGAAGTACTGTATTTGATGGAATACCAGACTACCGATGCCAGCGACAGAAACGAGCGCCCGGAGACGCACTTTTCCTGGTCGCCCGATGGCCAGTCGCTCGCCTGGGCGCAAGCGAATGCCATCGGCCTGGTCGACCTCATAAACGGAAAGCAACGCATTTTGCTTGACAGAACCAGCGTTGAAGCCACCGACACGGGCTGTGCAAGTCCCAACCTTTCCTGGTCGTCAGACTCTCAATTGCTGATGACCGCACTGCCCGATGCTTCCGGGGCACAGCCTGCGATTTATGTGACGGATGTGGCCGGCGCTTACGAAGTCAGGTTGTTCAGGAGGGTCGGCCCCTGCGCCGCTCCATCTTTCGCTCCCGTAGCCGCAGAGGAAAGCCTCGCCTTTCTCAGGGCGCGTGATCCGTCTCGCCCAGAGTCGCGCGCTGGCCACGATTTGATGCTGGCAGACCGCGATGGCAGCAACCAGCGCCGTCTCTTCCCGGATGCCGGGCAGCCTGGCCTGCGGCCGCAGCTTCTCGCCTGGAGCCCGGATGCGCAGCAGCTGGCCTTTGTTTACCAGGGCCGACTTTGGCTACTTGCAATCGCCAGCGGGGAGGCCCGCCAACTCCCCTTCGTGGGCCATGCGACCTCACCTGTCTGGGCCGGCTAATGCGACAACTCTTCCTCTTCCTCGCCTCGCTGGCAGCGCTTGTGGGCTGCCTGACCGGCACCCTGATCACAATAGCGGAGCGCGACGTGCAGTTGCGAGGCCAGGTTAACGCAACACGTACTCCAGAACTACCCTTTGTCCTGCCGCGCCTGGGCGTTAACGCCGAGCTTGGCCAGTACTTACCTGCCGAACTCCCGTCCCAACTATCGCGGATGGAGGCTGCGCAGATCACATGGGTACGACAGTTCTTTCCCTGGAACGAAATAGAATCTGAACCTGGACAGTTCGACTGGGAACCCTGGGACGCGATCGTTTCTTCCGTTGACGCATTCCCGAAGCTGGAGTTAGTCGCTGTCCTGATGAACGCACCTGAGCACGCCAGTGGCAGCCAGATTCCCTCCGCGCCACCCCGCGATCCCGCCGCTTTCGGTGCTTTCGCGGAAGCATTCGCGCAGCGCTATGGCGCTGTCGTCCACTACTACCAAATCTGGGATGAGCCCAACCTGGGTGATGCCTGGGGTCAACGCGATCCAGAACCCGCTCACTATCTGGCGTTGCTGCGGGCCGCCTGGCAGGCTATCCACAGCGCAGACCCGCAAGCGACAGTAATTGCGGCCGCGCCGGCTCCCACTGTCGAACAAGGGCCAGGTAATCTGAGCGACCTGATCTGGCTGGAGTCGCTATATGCACTGGGCGCGCAGGACTGGATGGACGCCCTTGCCGCCAAACCATATGGCTTTAGCAGCCCCCCGGAAGAGAGATCGGTAGCAGAAGTGCGCCTCAACTTTTCCCGCATCGTTGCCTTACGCGAGCTCATGTTGCAGCACGGGGATGGTCACAAGGCACTCTGGGCCAGTGCCTGGGGCTGGAACAGCCTGCCCACCGACTGGTATGGTCCGCACTCGATCTGGGGTCAGGTGACGGCACAGCAGCGCCGCGACTGGACTCTCGCTGCGCTGGCGCGGGCGGAACGCGAATGGCCCTGGCTGGGCGGCATGATCCTGCAGCATTGGCAACCGGCTGCCTCACCCGATGATCCACTGCAGGGATTTGCGCTGCTGGACGCATCAGGCGGAGCGACGCCCTTGCTAAACGCGCTCGCGGGGTTGCCAAGGCCTTCAGCTGCGGGCAATGGCCTGCATCCTGTGAGCAATCCCTGGGCGGAATACAGCGGCATCTGGACATTTGGCGAGGCCGGTGCGGACTTCGGCTGGATCAATGACAGTCAGTTGCAATTCGATTTTGCAGGCGAGGAAATCGCCTTGCTTGTGCGTGAGGGCGACTATGTTGCCTGGCTTTACACCACCCTGGATGGAGAACCAGCTAACGCGCTACCCAAGGACCAGGACGGGCGTGCCTATCTCACGCTTACCAGCGCTACACGGCAACCTCATCTGCGGCTCGTGACCCTCGCCAGCAACCTTTCGCCCGGCACGCACCGGCTAGAGATTTCGGTCAAGGAACTTGTGCCTGACGAGCTTGAGGCGCGCTGGGCGTTGGCCGGTTTCGCCGTGAGCCAGGGAGATACAGCAAAGATTTGGGAACGCCAGATCTTCGCCGGCAGCATTGCATCCCTCGTTGCCTCCCTGGCGCTGCTGGTAACAGCTCGTTCGCTGTCCTGGCGCCCTTCTTTGAATCATCTCGCGTTGCGCCTCAACTTTCTCGATATAGGGCTGCAACCCGCTATCGGCGCGTTGGCATCGCTTGTCTTGATGATTGGCATGTTGCTCACCTGGGATAACGCGATCCCTTCGATCTTCCGCCGCGAGACCCTCCATCCGCTGCTGGCGCTGCTCACCGCCGGCCTGGTCCTGCTACAGCCCGGTCCGCTGCTCACCCTGCTGGCCCTGCTTTTGCTATTCGTCCTGTTCTACAATCGCCCTGCTCTGGGTTTGATGCTCACCCTGCTGTGGGCTCCCTTCTACCTTTTTCCACTGCAGCTCTTCCAGTACGCCTTTCCCCTCTCTGAAGTGCTCATCCTGCTGACAGCGCTTGCCTGGGGAGCGCGCCAACTAGTCTGGCAAGCACGTCGATACAAGGACGGCTCGAAGTCACCTGCGCCTGCAAAACGGCCACGTCGCCTTCATGCGCTGGACATTGCGTTGCTTGCCTGGCTGTGTTTTGGACTCATCGCAGTGAACTGGTCAGCGCATAGCGGGCCGGCACTGACCGAACTGCGCGTCCTTTTCCTGGAACCGATGCTCTTCTATCTCGTTTTCCGCAGCGAAGCCCGAGACCCCCGCACGCGAATTCTGTTGGTTGATGCTTTGCTCACAGCAGGGTTGCTGGTTGCGCTGATTGGTCTGTGGCTGTTCTTCCGTGGCGAAGGCGTGATTACGGCGGAGGGCGGCACGCGGCGTCTCGTCAGCGTCTATGGCTCGCCAAACAACGCGGCCCTGTTCCTGGGGAGATGCCTGCCCTTTGCTCTGGGCTGGGCGATGCCGGGCAGCGCAGGCATCCGACGCTGGCTGGCGTTTGTAATCTTTGCCCTCATTCTGCTGGCGCTGCTGCTCACGCAAAGCGCCGGCGCCCTGTTTTTGGGCTTGCCGCTCTCGCTGGCGGTAATGCTCTTTCTGCAGTGGCGCCGCCGTGCCCTGCTGCCCCTGCTCGGGCTTGCAGTTGCAGGTGCTCTGGGAACTGTGTTTGCGCTAGGCAGCAGCCCGCGCTTTGCTCGATTGCTGGATTTCAGCAGTGGAACCGTCTTCATCCGGCTGCGTGTATGGCAGAGCGCGCTCGCCATGCTGCTTGACGACCCTTTGCGCGGTCTCGGCCTGGACCAGTTCCTCTACGCCTATCGGGACACCTGGATTCTGCCGGATGCCTGGCGCGAGCCCAATCTCTCGCATCCGCACAACATCCTGTTTGACTTCTGGCTTCGCCTTGGGCTCGCCGGCCCACTGATCCTGCTCTCGCTGCTGGCGGCGTTCTGGCGCAGCGCCTTGCGCGCGCATCGCGTCGCTTCAACTCATGGGTCGCGCGTCTTGCTGGCGGGCAGTATGGTCAGCATGGTGAGCCTTGTCGCGCACGGGCTGGTGGACAACAGCGTATATGTGCATGACCTGGTGTACGTGTTTGTGCTGCTGCTCGGGCTGGTGGCTAACGTGGCTGAAGAGGAGCAAACGCCAGTCCCGGAACGCGACTTGTGGTAAACTGCCCACTGCTAGTACTGCGGCGGGAGGGAGACCTTGCGCGTATTAATAACGGGTGGGGCCGGCTTTATCGGCTCGCACCTTTGTGACAGGGCCCTGGCCGAAGGCCATGAAGTCGTAGCAGTAGACAGCCTCATCACCGGCGACCGCAACAACATTGCGCATCTGGTGGACAACCCGGCTTTCCGCTTCATTCAGCACGATGTGACCCGCTACATCACGTTTGAAGAATCGCTCGACGTGGTGTTTCACCTGGCTTCGCCGGCCAGCCCGGTCGACTATCTTAAGCTGCCCATCCAGACGCTCAAGGCCAGTTCTTTGGGGACGCACAATGCCATCGGCCTGGCCCGCGCCCGAGGCGCCCGCTTCTTTCTAGCATCGACATCTGAAGTCTACGGCGACCCGCAGGTACATCCCCAGCATGAAAGCTATCTGGGCCATGTGGACACGCTCGGCCCACGCGGCGTCTATGACAACGCCAAGCGTTATGCCGAAGCTGTGACCATGGCTTATCATCGGGTTCACGGAATCGATACGCGCATTGTGCGGATTTTCAACACCTACGGCCCGCGCATGCGCCTGGCTGACGGTCGCGTCGTGCCAAACTTCATCGCCCAGGCCTTGCGTGGCGAGCCGCTAACAGTCTATGGTGACGGCGCACAGACCCGCAGCTTCCAGTACGTCAGTGACCTGATTGACGGGATCTGGCGTTTGCTGGAAACGCCAACCCATGAGCCAGTCAACATTGGTAATCCTCGTGAGATGACCATCATTGACTTTGCCACCGTGGTCAATGAGCTGACGAACAACCCGTCTGGCATCGTCTTCAAGGAAGATTCACGCATGGCCGGTGACCCCCAGACGCGCCAGCCGGATATCACTCGCGCGCGCGCGCTGCTCGGCTGGGAGCCCCGCATCAGCTTGCGGGAAGGGTTGGGCACGACCATCGACTTCTTCAGGGACATGGTGTGATCGTAGTCATGCGTCGGTCTGCGACGCCATGGCCGTATGCTCCGGCATTTCTGACACTTGCAATCCTGACCGGACTTGCGCTCGCATCCTTGCCTACAGTTATACTGTTTCCTGCGCTTGTCGCCGCGCTCATATTTCTGCTCGCAATACTTACGCCGCACGCAGCACTGTTGCCATTGCTCATCCTGGCGCCCATGCGCGCGCTCATCGCTACCGAGGCGACGTTTCAGCTGCCGCTCGACATCGGACAGCTGCTGTTGGTGACCTGGCTATTGGCCTGGGCCCTTCACCACATAGTGCTGCGGCGGAGCTTGCCCCGCCTGGTCTGGTCCCCGCTTTATCTCCCTGTTTTTGTACTTCTGTTTGTTGCAGGACTTACGGCGTTCAGCGCCGGGTCGCTTACTGCCTGGCTAAGTGAGTGGATCAAATGGCTGCAAATCCTCACGATCATGGTTCTTGTGGCCAGCAGCATGTCGGGAACTGCGTGGCGTTGGCCACTGTATGGCCTGCTTATGGCAGGCGCGGCCAATTCGCTTATTGGACTCTATCAATTTTTTGGCGAGAGCGGCGCCATCCACCTGCTCATCAACGGGCGCTTCTTTCGGGCTTTTGGCAGCTTTGGCCAACCCAATCCCTTTGGCGGCTTCATAGCCATGCTGGCACCGCTCGCTCTCTGTCTTACGCTGGCCAGCCTGTTGCGCTGGCAACAACGACGTAGCACAGGCAACCTCGCCGCTGTGGCCGGACATATCTTGTTGAGCGCACTCCTGGTCGCCGGACTAATTGCCTCCTGGAGTCGTGGCGCCTGGCTGGCCTTCGCCAGTGCGGCAATCCTGATGTTGCTGGCCTTGCCTCGTCGCCTGCTACACGGCTTGCTGCTAACCGGCACCGCCCTGCTGCTCGTAGCGCTGGTGTGGTCTGCCGGCCTGTTGCCGGAGTCCCTGAGCGCGCGTCTTGTCAGCTCAACTGCGGACTACTTTGCCTTCGAGGACATGCGCGGCGCTCCGATTAGTCCCTCCAACTATCCGGTGGTAGAGCGCCTGGCGCACTGGCAGGCCGCCCTCAACATGGCTACTGCGCATCCCTGGCTCGGTGTTGGCCTCGGCAATTATGAATTCGAATATGAGCAATTCCGGCTGCTGAACTGGCCCGACGCCCTGGGTCATGCGCACAACTTCTGGCTCAACATTCTTGCCGAAACCGGCATTTTGGGGCTGTTAGTCTACGCTGCAATCTGGGTTTGCGTACTGGCTAGCAGCTGGCGTGCACGCTGTCACCCGGACCCCGGTGCCCGCCTGGTCATAGTTGGCCTGCTCGGGACCTGGGTCAGCCTTTCGGTGCACAGCCTGTTCGATAACCTGTTCGTGAACAACCTGTTCCTGCATATCGGCGTCCTGCTGGGCGTGCTCGCGGTACTGCTGCGCCAGGCCCGCAGTTTTCTCGTGATTTCCGACATGGCACCATGCGCACAGTGACCAGCTATAGACGCAGCAACCCGCTCGACCGGGCGATCGTGACGCTAGCCCGGCGTTCCGGCGCCAGGGCGCGGGAAGTGGAACGCTTTCTGCGTTTCTCGGTCGTTGGAGTGATTGGTGCGGTTGTGGATCTGGGTACGCTGACTCTGTTGCAGGCATCACTGCTGCCGCCATCCTCCAGGTTTTACGTCGAGCTCGCAACGACCATCGCGTTTCTCGTTGCCGTCGTCAACAATTTCCTGTGGAATCGCTACTGGACCTACCCAGATTCCCGTTCCCGTTCCATCCGCCGCCAGTTGGCGCAATTTACACTAGTGAATGCAGTTGGCCTGACCGTGCGAACCACCCTGATCTCCGCAACCTACGCTTTTCTCGGCGTTACCCTGATGCCGCTGGCCCTGCCGCTTGTGCGGGTGTTACGACCGGATTACCTTCCCTCTGCGACGGCTGAAGCCAAACTGGGAACCTTTGCGGCCTGGGTGATCGCCGTCATCGTGGTCATGCTATGGAACTTTTTTGTCAACCGCTACTGGACCTACAGCGATGTCGACCGGGCCAGCGCGCATCGGCCTTGACTATACGCCCGCCTGGGAACAAGGCGCGGGCATTGGCCGCTATGTGCGAGAGCTGGTGGCCGCGCTCGCAATCGAGGATCAATCCACCGCCTGGCGCCTGTTCGTCGCTGGAGCTCGTAAATCGCAGTTGCCCCCTGCTCCAGGCGGAAACTTCTGCTGGCGACCGGTCGCCCTTTCATCCCGCTGGTTGATGCGCCTATGGCATCGCGCCAGGCTTCCTGTACCCGTCGAGCTCTTCACCGGCCCGCTGACGCTCTACCACGCCACGGACTTTGTGTTGCCGCCAGTTCGCCGCGCGACAACAACCATAGTCCAGGTGCATGACCTTTCCTTTATGCACGTGCCTGACGCGGCTCCACCGGCCCTGAGGGCCTGGCTGGAACGCGTCGTTCCGGCATCGGTGCGCCGCGCTGATTATGTGTTGGCGGACTCCCAGGCAACGCGTCAGGATCTCATCGAGCTCTTCGCCGTCACGCCGCACTCAAAGATTGGCGTGCTGCATGGCGGCGTCGACTCCCGCTTCAGCCCCCGCTCCGCTGCCGTCCAACTGGCAGTGCGGCGCAAGTACGGGCTGGATGTCTGGCCCTTTATCCTGTCAGTCGGCACGGTCCAGCCGCGCAAAAACTTCGGGCGACTGATCGAAAGCCTCGCTCGCCTGCGTGCGGAGGGCCATGAGCTGCATCTGGTCATCGCCGGAGGGGCAGGCTGGCTCTCCGAACCCTTTCACGCAAAGTTGCGCGACAGCGGTTTGCGTGACGTGGTGCATCTGGTCGGCTACGTCGAGGATAAGGACCTGCCCGCGCTCTACAGCGCTGCGACAGTTTTCGCCTTCCCCTCTCTGTATGAAGGTTTTGGCTTCCCTGTGCTGGAAGCCATGGCCTGCGGCGTGCCTGTGGTGACCTCGAACCTGTCCTCGCTACCGGAAGTTGCCGGTGACGCCGCCCTGTTGGTCGATCCATACGACGTTGCTGCCCTGAGCGATGCGCTTGGGCGTATCGTGCTTGACAGCGCGCTGCGGCACCGGCTGGTGCAGGCGGGTCACAGACAGGCAGAGCGCTTTACCTGGCAACGCGCGGCGCGCGAGATGTTGAAGGTCTACAAGAGTCTGGGGGCCATGGTGTGAAAGCCAGCAAGTCGCTACAGCAAATCTGGCTGCTGGCGCCCGGCCTGCTGGCAGTGTTTCTGCCCTGGTCGAATGGTACCAGTGCAGCGCTTGTCCTTAATGCCTGGGATCTGGCGGAGTGGAGCAGCCTGCATCCTCTTTCGCGCAACGCTGACCCGGCCCTTGCTGTGAGCTTCGGGCTGCGCGCGCTGCCTCTGTTCCTGCTGGCGCTCACCCTGTGGCGGGCAGGGCTGCCGATCTTGCTCCGCGCTGCGCTGGCAGTGCTTGTGGCTGTCGCCCTGTTGCCGCCACCGCAATACTTTTTCACTGATCTGGCTGACCCGAACTATCGGCAGCAACTCTTGCTGTCCATCGCTGCCCTGTTAATTGGCCTGGTCAGCGCCTGGCGAAGTATTTGGCTGCACTGGCTGCAGATTGTTCTACCTCTGATGGCGTTGGTTATGGCCTGGATTTCGCTATCGGTAGCGCTCGATCTACAACGCAGTCTGGAGTTGGAAACAGGCCCGGGCGTCGGCCTGGCGCTGTTTGCCCTGACCATGCTGGTGAACAGCATGGTAGTTGTCCTAACAAGAAAAGGGCGATCCACAAGGGATCGCCCGACCTAACCTGACGCGTAGATCTCTAGTTGTCGCCCATCTTCCCAATGTAGCTGACGGCTTCACCAACGGTTGTGATCGTTTGCGCATCTTCATCCGTGATTTCGCCGCCGAATTCTTCTTCAAAGGCCATGATGAGTTCCACCAGGTCCAGCGAGTCCGCTTCGAGGTCCTCACGGAAGCGGGCTTCTGGCACTACCCGGTCGTCATCAACGCCCAACAATTCAATCACTATATTTTTAATACGCTCTTCGATCGAAGCCATTGTTTCCTCCCTGTCCAGGCGCGTGCCCGGGCACGTGCGTTGCGCAACGACTTTGCATTATACTCCTTCCCTTGCTGCTTGCCAATGTTGACAGTCAATTTTATGCCAGGTAGGATTGTTGACCCGCCGCAGGAACTCCGGAATGGCCAATCCCCAGGTTTCAGCTGACATTGAAGGCCGCAAGGCTGATCACATTCGCATCAATCTCGACGAGGATGTGCAGTTCCCCACCCTGACCACCGGGCTCGAGCTATATCGATTCCAGCACCGGGCCTTGCCAGATTTGAGCCTGTCCGATGTGGATACCGGCTGCAGTCATTTTGGCAAATCGCTTTCTGCGCCCCTGCTCATCTCCTCAATGACCGGTGGTACGGAGCTTGCGCGGCGACTGAATCTGAACCTTGCCGAGGCGGCCCAGGCACATGGCATTGCCATGGGCGTTGGCTCGCAGCGCGCCGCGATTGAGGATCCCGCGCTGGCGGACAGCTTGCGTGTGCGTTCAGTCGCACCCGATATCCTGCTGCTGGCGAATGTCGGCGCCGTGCAGCTCAATTATGGCTACGGTCCTGAGCAATGTATGCGCGCGGTTGAAATGATCGGGGCGGACGCGTTGATCCTGCATTTTAACGCGCTGCAGGAGGCAGTTCAGCCGGAAGGCGACGACAACTTCGCCGGCCTCGCGCGAAAGCTGGAGGCGGTCTGTCGGGCACTGCCCGTACCGGTGATTGCGAAGGAGGTTGGCTGGGGCTTTTCCGTTCAGGATGCTCGCGACCTGGCCAGCGCAGGAGTTGCTGCGATCGACGTGGCGGGCGCCGGCGGAACCTCATGGAGCGAAGTGGAGTACCATCGCGCGCCAGATCGTTTCCACGCACAAGTGGCTGCAGCCTTCGCCAATTGGGGGATTCCGACGGCAGTTGCCATCTTGAATGTCCGGGAGGGCGCGCCAGACCTGCCGGTCATAGCCAGCGGTGGTCTGCGCGATGGCATCGACGTCGCCAAGTGCATTGCGCTCGGCGCCAGCATGGCCGGCCTCGCCAGCCCCTTCCTCAAGGCTGCGGACCAGTCTGTGGAGGCAGTCAACGAGCTCATTCGTGTGCTTGTGGCCCAGCTGCGCATAGCCATGTTTTGCAGCGGCGCGCGAACTCTTGCTGATTTGCAGCAAACTCCACTGCTTGATGCGCGACAGGAGGAGTGAGCGTGCTTGCGGCCTTGCAGGAGCGTTACGCCGGCGCGCTGGACGCGAGCCTGCGCGAGTTGCTGGACGACGCGCTCCCCACTGATACGCCACAATTGGACACCATGGTTCGCTATCCGCTGGGCCTTGTTGATGCTCTGGGTCAGTCAACTAGCGGGGCAGGCGGCAAACGCATCCGCCCCATGCTGTTGCTGCTCTGTAATGAGGCCGCAGGCGGCGACTGGCGTCAGGCCTTGCCTGCGGCAGTCGCCGTAGAACTGCTACACAATTTCTCACTGGTGCATGATGATATTCAGGATGACAGTCCGATGCGTCGCGGCCGGGCCACGGTCTGGCGTGTCTGGGGGCGTTCCCATGCCATCAACGCGGGCGATTTGCTCCTTACACTGGCCTTCACCGCGCTGAACGGATTGCGGGCAACCTGTTTGGCAGCGGAAACGCAGCTTGCGGTGCGCGATGCCCTGGTCAGCAGCTGCCTGGAGCTCACCCGCGGACAGCATCTGGACATGCACTTCGAATCTTGCGACACAGTAAGCGTGGATAGCTACCTGTCGATGATCAAGGGGAAGTCCGCCGCGCTGATTGCCGCCTGCGCGCGTATTGGCGCGCTAATTGCCTGCGCGGACGACCTGCGGGTGGAGCGCTTGGCGAACTATGGTCTGAATCTCGGTCTGACTTTTCAGATTCGTGATGACATCCTGGGAATCTGGGGCGACCCGGCCGTCACCGGGAAATCCGCAGCGACGGACATTCGCTCGCGCAAGAAGTCATTGCCAGTGCTTTACGGCCTCGAACACAGCGCGACGCTGGCAAGGCTTTACCGTCACGACTCTGACGGAGAAGAGGACGTGCAAGAAGTCATTTCCATCCTCGAGAGCCTGGGCGCTCGCGGGTACGCACATGAGCAGGAAGCGCGCTGGGCCAGGGCAGCACAGGAGGCCCTTGAGGCTGCTGCTCCAGCAGGCGAGGCCGGTTTGCTCCTTCGCAGTTTCACCGAAGCGCTGCTGCAACGGAACTTCTAGACAAGGTCGCGCAGGACCAGATTGGCGAGCAGCCGACCTTCAGGGCTCAGCCGCACCCTTCTGCTGTCAATTTCCAGTAGTCCCCGTTCCTCATGGCGGCGCAGTACCGGCCCGTGTATGTCCAGCAAATCCACGCCAAAACGGTCTCGAAACGTGTCCAGAACAATTCCTTCCTGCGTGAGCCTCAGCCCCATGATCAACGTGTCACTGATTTCGTCCGCCAGGGTCAGTGTGTCGTAGCCCTCAGTGGCAGCGCTTAGCGGGTAGCTGCCCGCCTCAGCGCCGGAACTGCACGCCTGAATGTAGCGCTGCGGCGCCAGCAAGGTGCGCGTGCGCAGCCCGGCTGCGTGCCCGTGGGCACCTGGACCCAGTCCCAGCCAGGAAAGATTGTGCCAGTACTGCAGATTGTGTCGGCAGGCATGGCCCGGCAACGTCCAGTTGCTGATTTCATATTGCTCATAGCCTGCAGCGGCCAGAAGCTCGCTGGCCAGTTCGTACTGATCTGCTGCGAGATCATCATCCGGCGCGGCGACCTGGCCACGTTCGACCCAATCACGCAGTGGCGTGCCTTCCTCCAGGCTCAGTGCATACAGCGACAGATGCTCCGGCCGCAGCAGCAAAATTTGCTCCAGCGTGTGCGCCCAGTCGGACAGGCTTTGCTCGGGGATGCCATAGATCAGGTCAAGATTCAGGTTGTCGAAGCCCGCCCGGCGCGCGTCCGAGACCGCGCGCGCAACCTCGTCGCTGTCGTGCCGACGCGCAAAGAGTCGCAATTCCCTTGCGTGGGTGGACTGCACTCCCAGGCTCAGCCGGTTCACGCCCGCCTCACGAATCGCCCGTAACCAGGTTTCGTCAAGGTCGTTGGGGTTGGCTTCCAGCGAAATCTCGGCGCCCCTGCTCACCCGGAAGCTGCTGTTAATTGCGTCAAGAATCTCTTCAAGTTGCGTTGCCTGAAGCAGACTGGGAGTGCCACCGCCCAAGAAGATAGTGTGGACCTGGCTGTCCACTGCGCCCGGCGCGCAACTGCGCAATTCTGCGATGAGCGCAGCCACAAAGGGATCTATCAAATGCTCCATGCGAGTATAAGTGTTGAAAGCGCAATAGGTGCACTTCGAGCGACAGAAGGGAACATGGAGATACAGAGAAAGCGTTTCGTGCATGACCCCCGCCTGTTTCAGCGTGCAGGCCGTTGCGGGCCTGCTTGACTGCTGTGTCAGTCCGGCTATCATAGCGCAAGGCAGGGACAGGGCTGACAATGAAAGCAAGAGTGCGTGACAGCGACCAGCGCGGCGGCGTGCGCATTCTCGTCGTCGATGACGAACGCCGCATGATCGGCTTCATCCGCATGAACCTCGAACTTGAGGGACATCTGGTGCTGGAGGCCCACAATGGCTACGAAGCGCTCGAAGCCCTGCGCAAGAGCCTGCCGGACATTATCCTGCTGGATGTCATGATGCCGGAACTGAATGGCTTCGAAACCCTGCGCCTGGTGCGCGAGATTTCGGATGTCCCGGTCATCATGCTCACTGCGAAAGGTGAGGAAGACGACCGTGTTTACGGCCTCGAACTGGGTGCAGACGATTACATCACCAAACCCTTTGGCCCGCGTGAACTTTCCAGCCGCGTCCGCGCCGTGCTGCGTCGCTATGCCTCCTCCACCAGCAACCCCCAGGAGGCCGTGCTCAAGATCGACGAGAGGCTGAGTGTGGATTACAACCGGCGCGAAGTAATCGTGAATGGCGAGCATATCAAACTGCGTCCGACCGAGTATCGCCTGCTTTATCACCTGATCCAGAACGCCGGCTGGACGGTACCACATGAGCAACTGTTGGCCAAAGTCTGGGGCTACGAATACCGCGAAGAGGCGCACTATGTTCGGCTATACGTCAACTACCTGCGCGAGAAAATCGAGGAAACCCCTTCCGAGCCCGTGTATATCCTGACCGAGCGCGGCGTTGGGTATCGCTTTGTTGACTTCCGCGCCGACAAAGACCAGCCAGCCTCAGTCTGATGCAGCGAGGTGCTCCGATGTCAGCCGGGTCAATTGCTCGCTCACCTGCAGTTCCAGCGCAGCCTTCTCTTCTTCCGGCAGCCAGCAGGCGTGCACGGAGTTGAGCACCATCGTCTGCAGTTCGTCTGCACCCAGACCGCAGCAATTCACCACGGCGAGATGTTCGTCGGTGAGTGAGCTGGCGTAGTAGCTCGGCATCGCGCTGGCAGCAATCGGATTCAATCCTTCGTCCTGCAGCCGCTTCAGGGGATACGCTTCGTAGTCATCAATCAGGCCAAGCGCGACTGCCTCGCCCATGGTCACTAGCAGCGACGTGCCTTGTCCTTCCAGCTCTGCCGCGAGCGCAGGGTCGTCCGCAACGCCGAGACCGCCAATCAAGCGCTGTGGCTGCAGGGTTTCCAGCATCTCCCGCAAGTTGTCGGCTGTATTCGCGTTTGCGTTGGCGTGAACTGCCGTCGGAATTTCCTTGCGTGCTGCAGTGCGGAAGGCGCGCTCAAACTGTCCCGGCGGCTGGGCATCTTCGGGGCCGGCCAGGCAGATACCGACGATGCCGCCACGAATCCCTTCCTCGCTGCTGGCCAGGCGCACCGCTTCGTCAGCATGGCGCGGCTGATCGCGGAAAACGCTCAACACCCAGCGCAATTGAATCTGCCAGGCCACTTCCGCGCGCCTGCGGCCGTCGTTGAGCGCGGCCAGCAACTTTTCGAAGCTCCAGCGATGTTCCGTGAAGTGCGCTGGATTGACGTGGATTTCGGCATACACCACATTCTGGCGCGCCAATGCCAGGCCAGTCTCATAGACGACATGCGCGACATCATCGTCATACTGGAGCCAGCGACTCGTCTCCGCCATGAGTTCGTAGCACCGCGCTGCATCTGGCTCCGTCAACGTCTCCAGCCATGCCGCCAGCGAGTCCGGGTCGTCGAACACTTCATTCTGGTCAGCGATGGTGAGCAGGCGATCGCGCTGCAGGGCGCCTTCCAGCTGAAGAAACAGCTCGACTTTGGGAATCGCATTCACGTAGCTGTCAAGTGACACAGGCTCGCTCCTGTTAGTTCCTGTCTTCAAGAGAGGTGTCGCGCGTGGAACGACCGTTGGCAACGGGCAGGCTGCGCCTGTTCTCGTGCACCTTCGCGGCGCGCACGAAACTCAGGAAAAGCGGATGTGGCCGGTTGGGCCTGCTGAGAAATTCAGGGTGGAACTGGCTGCCGGCCATGAAAGGATGGTCACGCAATTCAGCAATCTCGACCAGACGGCCATCCGGGCTCATCCCGCTGAACTGCATGCCATGCGCCGCAAAGGCCTCGCGATACCTGTTGTTGAATTCAAAGCGGTGCCGGTGACGTTCCTGAATTTCTCCGACGGAATTCCAGGCGCGTCCACTGTGACTGTCCTGCGCCAGCTGGCAGGGATACAGCCCCAGACGCATTGTTCCGCCCATGTCCTCAATGCCGCGTTGCTCCTGCATCAGGTCGATAACGGGGTTGGCAGTATTAACGGCGAACTCGGTGCTGTTGGCGTCTTCGAGCCCGATCACATTCCGCGCAAACTCGATGCACATCACCTGCATGCCAAGGCAGAGGCCAAGATAGGGCACCTTGTTCTCCCTGGCATACTTCGCTGCGAGTACCTTGCCCTCCACTCCGCGCTCGCCAAAACCACCCGGCACGATAATGCCATCCACACTCTGCATCACATCCAAACCCTTGCCACGCACCAGATCGCCAGAATACAGCCATTCGATTTCCGGTTTGCGCATTTCGGCGCTGCAGGCGTGAAGCAGGGCCTCGCGCACGCTCATGTAAGCATCCTGCAGTTCGACATACTTGCCCACCACGGCAATACGCAGGGGCCGGGTGGCGGATTTCATGAGTCTCAACATCTCCGCCCATTCGTCGAGCGCGGGCGGCCCTGATTCCAGCCCCAGCTGATTCACGAGGTAGTTGCCCAGACCTCGACGCTCCAGAATGAGGGGGAGTTCATAGAGCCAGTCGATCGTCTGCAGCGGCACGATGGCCTGCTCCGGCACATCGCAGAACAGGGAAATCTTCTCGATGACGTCACCGTTCATTGGATGGTCCGCGCGGGCAATGATCACCTGCGGTTGAATGCCGATGCCCTGCATTTCCCGCACGCTGCGCTGGGTCGGTTTGGTCTTAAGCTCTTTCGTTGCTGCGATCCAGGGCAACCAGGTCACATGCATGGAAAGCGTCTGTTCGCGCGGCAGGTTCATGCGCATCTGGCGAATGGCCTCGAGGAAGGGCAGACCTTCAATGTCGCCAACGGTGCCACCGACTTCGACCAGCACCACGTCGGCGTTGTTCTGTTTGCCCACCGCCACAATGCGGCGTTTGATCTCGTTGGTAATATGCGGCACCACCTGAATCGTGCCTCCCAGATAGTCACCACGCCGTTCCTTGTCGATTACGCTGGTGTAGACCTGGCCGGCTGTGACATTGGAATGTCGGCTGAGATCCACGTCAATGAAGCGTTCATAGTGACCGAGGTCGAGGTCGGTCTCGGCACCGTCGGCTGTTACGAAGACCTCGCCGTGCTGATAAGGGCTCATCGTGCCTGGGTCGACATTGAGGTAGGGGTCCAGCTTCTGTACGGCGACCTTAAGGCCACGAGCCTTCAGGATGCGCCCGACAGCGGCCGCGGTCACGCCCTTCCCCACCGAGCTGACCACGCCACCTGTACAAAAGATGTACCTGGGCCCTTGCATGAGTGCACCTCGTAAATACAAAAGCGGAGGCACCTCCGCCAATTAAGACCGCTGGTCCGCAACCCGCAATCTCCACCATACTATCATAACCTTCGGAGCCGCAGACAACAAAAACCGGGACCGGGCGACCTGTTCATGCCAGCGCCCTGGGCGTATACTGTTTGCGTCAATAATTAGGCCGGGGGCACAATGGTCGCTGGAGCACAGGGTGTCAGTGTGCAGGACGGGCAAATGGCACAGCGCAACATTGTGCAATACGTGGCGCAACAAATCGCCCGCAGCGTGAGCCAGGTCATCATTGGCAAACGCAACGAAATCAGCCTGACAGTGCTGGGCCTGCTCAGCGAGGGGCACATCCTGATTGAGGACATCCCCGGCGTCGGCAAGACCATGCTGGCCAAGGCGCTGGCGCGCTCAATTGGCTGTAGCTTCAGCCGAATACAGTTCACCCCTGACATGTTGCCTTCTGATGTAACGGGCGTGTCAATTTTCAACCAGAAAACACGCGAGTTCGAGTTTCGCCCTGGGCCGATCATGGCGCAGATCGTGCTGGCGGACGAGATTAACCGCGCCACACCCAAAACCCAGGCCGCGCTACTGGAAGCGATGGAGGAGCGTCAAGTCACTGTTGATGGCGTCTCCTGGGAGATGGAGCAACCCTTCCTCATTCTCGCAACCCAGAATCCCATCGAATATGAAGGTACATTTCCGCTGCCGGAGGCCCAGATCGATCGCTTTCTGATGCGTATCCGGCTCGGCTATCCGGGGCCAGACGAGGAACTCGCCGTGCTGGGGGCGCAGCAATACCGGCACCCAATCGAAAACATGACACAGGTTGTCGGTGTTGAGGAACTCACAGCAGCGCAGCGGGCCGTCCGCGAAGTATACGTTGCCGACGAGCTCAAACGCTACATCATCGAGTTGGTGAACGCCTCCCGCCAGCATCCGGACGTGTACCTGGGAAGCAGTCCGCGCGGCTCGCTGGCGCTGTTCCGCTGTGCCCAGGCCCGCGCTGCAATGGCGGATCGGGAATTCGTCATCCCGGATGACGTAAAGGCCCTTGCCGAAGTTACCCTGGCCCATCGCATCATCGTCGGCCCCACCTCACGCATCCGTGACGTGTCCTCGCGCAGCATCGTTCAGGAGATCGTTGGCAACACCCCCGTCCCGGGGGCCTCGATTCAGTAAATCCATGCAGAATCGGCGCCCCGCGCTATGGCTACTGCTCATGCTGTGCTTCTCCGCCGGTATCTACACCGGCCGGGATTTTTTCTTCCGAATGGCCTGGCTATTCGCCGGTTTGCTGGCCTTTTCCACCCTGTGGGCCTGGTTCACGCTTCGGAACATCAGTCTGGTGCGTCAAACGCTTGCGCGCCGCGCCCAGGTCGGCAACAGCCTGGGTGAAACGTTCGTCCTGCAGAACAAATCCTGGTTGCCTGGCCTGTGGCTGGAGGTGCGTGACCATTCCGATTTGCCCGGCCATCGCGTCAGCCAGGTGGTGCCCTCGCTGGGCAGACGCGGCTCCTGGGGCTGGTCAGCAGAAACCGACTGCGTGGCCCGCGGCGAGTTTCGCCTGGGCCCGCTGACCCTGCTCAGTGGCGACCCGTTCGGCTTTCACCATTCGTCACGTCGCCTGGGGCAGGTTTCCAACGTCATCGTTTATCCCGCAACGGTCGATCTCAGATTCTTTGAACTGCCAGCGGGAGAACTCACCGGTGGCAGTCTTATGCGCCGCCGTACCCACTACGTCACGACCAACGCCGCCGGTGTGCGCGACTATGTCCCAGGCGACAGCTTCAACCGAATCCACTGGCGCAGCAGTGCCCGCCGCAACAGCCTGATGGTCAAGGAATTCGAAATTGACCCCATGCTCGACATCTGGCTGTTCATGGATTTCTCGGCGGAGTCGCTCGTGGAGCACGAGTCCGTGCAGCGTATCAACGGCGTCGGGCCGGCCATCTCGACAGGGCCCCTGCCCCGCTCCACCGAAGAATACGGCGTGGTCGTGGCGGCCTCGCTGGCGCGCCACTTCATTGAGAATGAAGAGCGCGCGGTAGGTTTTGCTGCCTGGGCGCCCAAACGGGAATTGTTGCAGCCGGAAAATGGCGACCGCCAGCTCAATCGCATCTTGCAGATCCTGGCCGTCGGGCGAAGCCTGGCCGATGCGCCGCTGGTGCAAATGCTCGCGCTGGAGACGCCGCATATGACGCGCGGCACCTCCCTCGTCATCGTCACTTCTTCCCTTGACATCCGCTGGGTGCATGAACTGCGTCTACTGAAGCGGCGCGGCATCCGGCCGTTCAGTGTCCTGATAGATCCGGGCTCCTTTGGCGGCCAAAAATCCTCAGCTGAGCTGCGCGCGTCACTGCATCTCGCGCGCATCCCGCATCTTGCGGTCCATATGGATGATGATGTAGCCACAGTCTTGACCCAACGAATGACCGTGTAGCTGTGAATTCGTCGATGCCTCGCGTACTTCTGTACATAACCGTTTTTGTGAGCGGCATGTGTACGCTGGCCATCGAACTCTCTGCCTCGCGTTTGCTGGGCAGCGTCTTCGGCACCAGTAATCTCGTCTGGGCCAACGTTATCGGGCTAATGCTACTCTACCTGAGCGTCGGCTATTTCGTCGGAGGGCGCCTGGCGGACCGTTCGCCTTACCCGCGCACCCTGTTCCGCATTCTCCTGTGGGCTGCGTTTCTCAGTGCATTAATCCCGCTGGTGGCGCGTCCCATCCTGCAAAGCGCCGCAGCCGCCGTGATGAACGTGGATGCATCCGTGGTCGTGGGCACTTTTCTGGCAGTTCTGGTGCTGTTCTCCGGACCAGTCACCCTGCTCGGCTGCGTTCCGCCCTTCGCATTGCGCCTCGCCATCAATGACCTGCGCCTGACCGGACAGGTTGCTGGCCGCATCTTCGCCATCAGCACGCTTGGCAGCCTGTTTGGCACCTTCCTGCCAGTGCTACTGCTCATCCCGCAGTTGGGTACGCAGAGGACATTTCTCTGCTTCGCCGCTCTGCTCTACCTGACCGGTCTGCTCGGGCTGTGGCGCACAGAGGGACGCCTCCCCCTGCGCTCGCTGTGGATGCCGCTGGTCATCGCACTGTTCGCCCTGTTGGTCTCCGGTGGCCCGCTACGCGCCGCGCCGCCAGGCAGGACGTTGCTCCTTGAGCTGGAGAGCGCCTACAACTACATCCAGGTGCAGGAAGACAGCGAAGGCTATCGGTACCTCTACCTCAACGAGGGCCAGGGTATTCACAGCCAGTGGCACCCACAGCGCATCAACTATGGTCGTACCTGGAGCTTCTTTCTCACTGCGCCCTGGTTCAATTTTGCGATGGAAAGTCCACAGCAAGTTGAGTCGCTGGCTATTGTCGGCCTGGCGGGCGGCACCATCGCGCGCCAGTACCATGCCGTTTACGGTGACATCCTCATTGACGGGATTGAAATTGACCCGGCGCTGATCGAGGTGGGCGAGCGTTGGTTCGGTCTGGATGCCATACCCGGCCTACGCACCTGGCCTGCCGACGGACGCCTGGCCCTGCGTCAACTGCAAGGCCAGTACAACGTTATCGCGCTGGATGCCTACCGACCTCCCTACATCCCCTGGCATCTGACCACGCGTGAGTTCTTCTTCGAGGCCCGGGAGCGACTGCTGCCAGATGGCGCCCTTGCCATCAACGTCGGCCGGACACACAGCGACCGTCGTCTGGTTGACGCCATGACGGCGACCCTGCTGCAGGTTTTCCCGACTGTGCACACCATGGACGTGCCGCATTCCTTCAACACGATTCTCGTCGCAACCAAATCTCATACGAATGCTGACAGCCTGGCGCAGAATCTCGCCGGACTGCCACAGCCCGCCAGCCCGGTGCTGCGTGACGCACTGGCGCTAGGCGTCGCCAGCCTGGTGCCCACCGTCGCCAGCGAAACTGTTTTCACGGACGACCACGCGCCTGTTGAACGTCTAGTCGACGCACTCCTGCAGGACTTTCTGCTCTCGGGCGAGGCACAGCGATTTCTGCCTGTCCCCGCCGCGCAAGGCACTTGACCCTGGTTTCGCGCAGGGGGTATACTCGCCGCCGGCTCACCACAGCCAAACCACTACTCTCCCCGACTGGGCGCCCTATGGAAACCGTCATCACAGGTTCGATCGCTTACGATTACCTGATGCGCTTCCCTGGTCGCTTCACTGACCATCTGCTGGATGGACAGTTGCATCATTTGAGCGTCAGCTTCCTCGTTGAGGACATGACACGGCACTGGGGTGGAACGGCTGCGAACATCGCCTATAACGCCGCCTTGCTGGGTCTGCGTCCGCGCCTGATGGGCACCGTGGGCAGCGATTTCGGCGACTACCGCGCCTGGCTGCAGACGTCGGGGGTAGATACGTCTGCCGTAAGGCAGATTGACTCTCTGTTCACCGCCAGCTTCTTCTCCAACACGGACATCGACAATAACCAGATCGCCTCGTTTTATGCCGGCGCCATGTCGCGCGCCCGTGAATACCGGCTCGAGGATGTTCTTGACGTCAAGCCGGACCTGGTCTTCATCTCACCCAACGACCCGGCAGCAATGCTCAGCATCGCCGGGGAATGTCGCGAACGAGACATCCCCTTCGTCTGCGACCCGAGCCAGCAGGTCGCGCGCTTTGATGGCGACCAGCTGCGCGAATTCATGCAGGGCGCAATGGTGCTGGTCATGAATGCCTACGAGGCCAGTATGATCAGCCAGAAGACGGGCCTCAGTGCGGCCCGGCTGGCGGAGCAGATCCCGGTCGTGCTAATCACGCGGAGCGCCGAGGGCGTCGACATACACGAAAATGGCTTACGTCACCACGTTCCACCCTTCCCGGTCTCTCACATTGCGGATCCGACCGGAGCGGGCGATGCCTTCCGGGGAGGAATGATTCGAGGCCTGGCTGCGGGTTGGCCGCTGATTCTTTGCGCACAGGTGGGTTCGTTGTGTGCCAGCTACACGCTGGAGCAGGTCGGCACCCAGACGCACAGTTTTTCGCTCCAGGAATACATCGACCGCTTCCGCAGCAAGGTAGATGACGATGGCCAGCTGGAGCACTTGCTCAGCGCCAACACGATCACAGGACAATGATACAGGGGACTTCAATTGATGAAACGAAGGAAATGGGCATGACTGTCGAACACGATGTCGCCGATCTCGACAAGGCTACCGGCGGTCGCTATCGCATCAACTGGGCGGAAAACGAAATGCCGGTGTTACGCTCCATACGTGAGCGCTTCAGCCGCGAGAAACCCCTGGCAGGTGCGTGCGTGGCGGCCTGTTTGCACGTCACCAGCGAGACCGCCAACCTGATGCACACGCTGCAAAGCGGCGGCGCCGACGTCGTCCTCTGCGCCTCCAATCCACTTTCCACCCAGGATGATGTGGCCGCTGCCCTGGTAACGCAATTCGAAATCCCGGTGTTCGCCATCAAGGGCGAAGACAACACAACCTATTACAATCACATCACCGCAGCGCTGGACCGACAGCCGCATGTGACCATGGACGACGGCGCCGATCTCGTTGGCACCATCCACAAGAGCAGACAGGAGTTGCTTAAGGGTATTGTGGGCGGAACGGAAGAAACCACCACCGGCGTCATTCGCCTGCGCGCCATGGCGGCCGACGGGGCCCTCCGCTTCCCGGTCATCGCCGTCAACGACAGTGACACCAAGCACATGTTCGACAATCGTTATGGCACCGGCCAAAGTACGCTGGATGGCATCATCCGCGCGACCAACATTTTGCTGGCGGGACGGGTCATCGTGGTTGCTGGCTATGGCTGGTGCAGCCGCGGCATCGCCAGCCGGGCACGCGGCATGGGTGCCAATGTGATCGTGACGGAGGTCGACCCGTTGAAGGCGCTGGAGGCGGTTATGGACGGCCTGCGCGTCATGCCCATGCTAGAGGCCGCGGAAGTCGGCGATATCTTCATCACCGCAACTGGCGACATTAATGTAATTGATTGCCCTCACTTTGAGCGCATGAAACATGGCGCTGTGGTAGCAAACAGCGGTCACTTCAATGTCGAGATCAACCTGACCGGTCTGGCTGCGATGTCAGAAGGCGAGCCGCAGTTGGTGCGTCCCTTTGTCGAAGAATACCGCGTGTCAGGGCGCTCAATATATGTGCTGGGAGAAGGCCGGCTCATCAATCTCGCCTCGGCCGAGGGGCACCCGGCCAGCGTGATGGACATGAGCTTCGCCAACCAGGCGCTGGCTGCGGAGTATCTGATTCGTAACGCTGACGACCTGGCAGCCGGTGTTCACGTTGTGCCGCAGGCAGTGGATATGGAAATAGCACGGCTGAAGCTGGCGAGCATGGGTGTGAACATCGACAATTTAACATCCGCGCAGGAGAAGTATCTCAATCAATGGGAAGAAGGCACCTAGGCATCTCCGCTCAACTTCTCCCCGCCTGGCGACAGGAGGCAGCATGCGCATCCTGACAAGCGGCGCAACCGGCTTCGCCGGGAAGCATTTACAGCGGCATTTGCGCGAGCTGTACCCCGAGGCATCGTTGCACGGGACGACGCTGACGGGTGCAGGTCAGCTGCTTGGCGTCACGCTGCATCAACTCGACCTCTGCGACGCCACAGCCGTGTCCACCCTGGTGGCTACCCTGCAGCCTACCCATGTTGCCCATCTGGCGGCGCTGTCGTCGCCGCGACGGTCTTTTGCGCGTCCCTGGCCCACAATTGAGAACAACCTGCTGGCCCAGATCAATCTGCTGGAAGCCTGCAGCCTGCTGAAGCGGCAACCGCGAGTGCTTGTCGTCACGTCCGCTGACATCTACGACACGGTTGAAGACCCCGTCACTGAGACAAGCTCCTTCCTGCCGACCAGTCCCTATGCCGTAAGCAAGATTGCGCAGGACATGCACGCGCTGCAGATTCATCTTGAGCGGGGATTGCCTGTCATGCGCGCCCGCCCCTTCAATTTCACCGGGCCAGGGCAGGCGGAGGGATTTGTCGCGGTTGACTTTGCTGCCCAGGTTGCCCGCATTGAGGCCGGCCTCCAGCCACCCGTCATCCGAGTCGGCAACCTGGCAGCCCGGCGTGACTTCAGCGATGTCCGGGATGTCGTCCGCGCCTTTACTCTGCTTCTTATGCAGGGTGAACCTGGAAATGTCTTTAACGTCGCTTCCGGGGAGGCCCACAGCATCCAGTCCTTGCTGGATCTCCTGTTGGCAATGGCAAGGGTGCCGATTGAGGTACAGATCGATGAAGCGCGTTTCGTACCGCTGGATGTCCCCCTGAAACGTGGGGACTACAGCAGGCTGCGCGCTGCAACCGGCTGGCAGCCGCGTATTGCGCTGGAGCAGTCTCTGCACGATGTTCTGCAGGACTGCCGTGTAGCTCTGGACGCATGATTGACAGTCATTGCCATCTCAATTTCGACTGCTTCGATGAGGACCGGGCGCAGGTACTGGAGCGGGCGACCAGGGCCGGGGTTACGACAATTATCAACCCGGCAGTCGACCTGAATTCCTGTGAGGAAGCGATCGCCCTGGCCCGACGTTGGCCGCAGGTCTACGCGGCGGTCGGCGTTCACCCCAACAGTTGCGGTGACTTCGCACCCGAGTCCCTGAGCGCGCTGCGCGCCCTGAGCAAGCAACCTGGTGTCGTGGCCATCGGCGAAATTGGCCTGGACTACTATCGTGAGCGCTGCTCTCCGGCGCAACAGCAACGAGCCCTCCGTCTGCAACTACAGCTGTCGGCAGAGTGCGCCCTGCCGGTCATCATTCACAATCGCGAGGCCAGCGCAGATTTATTGCAGATTCTTGAGGATCACGCCCGGACGTTACCGCCGAAGCAGTCGGAGCGCATTGGTGTGCTGCACTCATTCTCCGCATCGGCAGCAGTGGCCAGCCAGGCTCTGGCACTCGGTTTCTACCTCGGCTTCACCGGACCGCTCACATTTCGCAAAGCGGAGGCGCTGCGCAACGTAGCCCGCGAAGTCCCTCTGGAGCGCTTGCTGGTCGAAACGGATGCACCCTTCCTGTCGCCGGAGCCCTTTCGCGGCAGACTCAATGAGCCGGCGCGACTGCCGCACATCGTTGCGCAATTGGCTGCGCTGCATGATGTGTCACCGGAATTGATGACGCGCATAACCAGCGACAACGCCCGGCGGCTGTTCCAGCTGCCAGACTGACCAGCAGGCCCGGTTTGGAGTACACTGGGCCCATGATCGATCTTTCGCTCATCATCGTCAGCTGGAACGTCGCTGAACTACTTGCAGAGTGCCTCGATTCGGTTTATCGAAGCCTGGCGAAATCTGCGCTCAGTGCCGAGATTATCGTTGTCGACTCGGCCAGTACAGACGATTCGGTCACCATGCTGGGCACGCGCTTTCCAGAAGTACAGGTGCTCGCCCAGAAGGACAATCTCGGTTTCGTGCGCTGCAACAATCTGGGCCTGAGGAAGACACGTGGCAGACATATCCTGCTGCTCAACCCGGACACGCTTATCATCGCGGACGCACTTGAACGCCTTGTGCAGGAGCTTGACGCACACCCGGTCGTTGGTATCGTCGGCCCGCGCACACTCAACAGCGACGGCTCGACGCAGTCCACGCGGCGCCGCTTCCCCACACTGCTGACCGCCTTTTTCGAGAGCACCTGGTTGCAACCCTGGGCACCACGGGGTCTCTTACTCCGGTACCGGGTTGAAGATCGTGCCGACGAGGAAAACTTCGAAGTGGATTGGATCCAGGGTTCCGCTCTCATGTTGCGGCGTGAAGTGTACGAAGCAATCGGCGGGCTGGACCCTGGCTATGTGATGTACTCGGAAGAGTTGGACTGGTGCCGCCGGGCACAGACAGCCGGCTGGCGCGTGCGCTACGTGGGCGCTGCCACTATCATCCATCATGGTGGCCGCAGCAGTGATCAGGCGCCCGCGCGGCGCCAAATCCATTTTCAGCAGAGCAAGTTGCGTTACTTCCGCATCTGGCATGGCTGGTGGAGCGCACAGCTGTTACGTGCATTTTTGCTGCTTATGTATATGCAACAGCTTCTGCTGGAGGCGGCCAAGGGTATCGCCGGTCACAAACGCGCCCTGCGCCAGCAACGTGTTCGCACCTACTGGCAGGTCTTGCGCTCCGGCCTGAGAGTGAGTTGATGCGCATCGGCATCGTCAGCGGCGAGTTCCCGCCGATGAAAGGCGGCGTTGGCGCCTGTAGCCAAATTCTGGCACAGCACTTGCACGACCGTGGCCACGAGCTATTTGTCTTTAGCGATCCCCAGGCCCGCAGCGAGGAGTTGCCGCTAGCCTGCTCGCCCGGTGGCTGGGGACCACGAGCATTAATGACAATGCGACGTTGGGCACGGCAGCAGCATCTGGAGGTTGTCAACCTGCAGTTTCAGACGGCTGCATTCAACATGTCTCCCTGGATTCATTATTTGCCGATATTCCTCGGCAGCGTCCCCCTGGTGACCACCTTTCACGACCTGCGCTTTCCCTGGTTGTTCCCGAAGGCCGGGGCGCTGCGCGAACGCATCGTGCTCCAGCTGGCGCGCAGCTCAAGCGCGGTCATCTGCACCAATCACGAGGATTACGCCCGGCTGGAAGGTCAACTGCGCTGCGCGACGATGATCCCAATTGGCAGCAACATCCTCGCCCAGCGTCCCCCAGACTTCGACCCCGGCCCCTGGCGCAAGCGCGCCGGTGCCACGGACAACGAAACCTTGCTGACCTGGTTTGGTCTGGTGAATCACAGCAAGGGGCTGGATACTCTGCTGCAGTGCCTGGCCGATCTGCGCAATTCAGGCCTGAAACTAAGCTTGGTGCTCATCGGTGGTGAGGCCGGCGACAGCGATCGCAGCAACTTCGCCTTTCGTGGTGAGCTGGATACGCAGGTTACCCGGCTCGGGCTGGAATCAGCCTTGCATCGCACTGGCTACATCGCTGCAGCCGAGGTCGCGGCCTGGCTGTGGGCCTGCGACCTCGCCGTCTTGCCCTTCCGCGACGGCGCGTCCTTTCGCCGCGGCAGTCTGATGGCCGCCATTCAACACGGCTGCGCCACCGTCACTACCACGCCACGAGTTACTGTCCCGGAGTTTGTGCATGGTCACAACCTCTGGCTTGTGCCACCAGATGATACGCAGGCCCTGGGCGCTGCGCTGCGCACGCTATTAGCCTCAAGCGAGTGCCAGGACAAGTTGCAACTGGGTGCCGCACGGCTGGCTGCTCGCTTTGACTGGGACAGCATTACAGCGGACTATGTCGCCTTTTTCGAAGCAATGCTTGAGGGATGCCGCTGATGCATTGGGCAGCGCGCAAGGACCTGGCGGCGAGTGCCCTGCTACTCGCTCTCTGGCTCGTATTCTTCTGGCGCCTTTTCACTCCCGTTGCCGTTGACCAGGCTTCCCTGCGCCAGGGAGATTTCTCGGGACAGTTCGTCGCCTTCGGTGCCTACCAGTATCAGCGTATGAGCCAGGGCGAAATCCCGCTCTGGAACCCCTGGAACAACGGCGGCATGCCCTTCCTGGCTGACCCGCAAACGGCGGTGTTCTATCCGCCGCGGCTATTGACAATCGCCCTCAGCGGCCTGGCCGGAGGGTGGAGCTACTACTCGCTCGAGCTGGAAATGGCCGTTCATGTGCTGGCCTTCACGCTGATGATGTATCTTCTGCTGCGCCGCATGACGCGCCATTTGGCCGGCAGCGTAGCCGGAGCATTGCTGGCGGCCATCATCTCCGGCTACGGCGGCTGGACCAGCGGGTATCCTCCGCTGCAACTGGCGATTCTTGAGTCAGGCATCTGGTTGCCCATCGCCCTGCTGGGCGTGTATGAAGCCACTGAAGCCCGTCCCGCACGCTGGCGCTGGCTCTTTCTCAGTGGCCTCGCATTAGGGCTCTCCTGGTTGGCCGGGCACTCGCAGACCAGCTGGCAGTTGAGCATGGTGCTGGTTGCCTGGATCGCCTGGCGCGCCTGGGAGAAG
Source organism: Phototrophicaceae bacterium (assembly GCA_965238035.1). Classification (GTDB taxonomy): domain Bacteria; phylum Chloroflexota; class Anaerolineae; order Aggregatilineales; family Phototrophicaceae; genus JAGWBD01. The sequence continues at coordinate 46,009 of OZ250163.1, forward strand.
CGCTTGCGCTGGCACGACTTTCTGCGCATGACCGGGACCGTCGCGCTGCTGGCTTTAGGTCTGGCGGCGGTTCAGCTGCTGCCTGGGATTGAGTATCTGCTGCATACCAGCCGCGCCGAACTTGGCTACGATGCAAAGGGCAACGGATTTCCTGTTCGCGACCTGCTGCAGTACCTGTTTCCGGCGCAGCTGAGCCTGTTCTCGCCACTGTACCTAAGTATCGCCGGCCTGGTGCTGGTACTCATCGCGCTACAGCAAGGTCTGCGCACTGTGCGTTTCTGGCTGCTGACAGCGCTGTTCGCCCTGTCCCTCAGTCTGGGCAAGAATACCGCACTCTTCCCGGCGCTTTACAATTTGCTGCCAGGTTTGCGCTGGTTCCGCGGGCAGGAACGTGCTGCCTATCTGGTCAGCCACAGCCTGGCAATCGCTGCTGGTCTGTCACTGGCGCAGCTGGGCAGCGCAGCAGACAATACGTCGCGTTGGCATGGCGCGCGCCGCATCCTCATTGCCATCATCCTCTCAAGCGTCCTGGTGATGGCGCTGGCACCAGGCGGCTGGCCCGACGTGGAAACGCCGGACATGCTCGGAGCGGCGCTCTTCACCGTTTTGCTGGCAACGGGAATCTGGTTGACATTGCGCAGGGTCATCCTTCGCCCGGCAGCACCTGTCTGGAGCTGGCTGCTGCTGGTGCTGATTGTCTTCGATCTCTTCACAGTCAACATGGACGCGACCGGCACCTGGGAGGGCGTGACACCGGAACAGCAACTTTCCATGGCGCCGCCCCCGCTCGTGGCCGTCGCCCTGCAAGACCAGGACAGGCCATTTCGCGTAGACGGCTTGCGCGGCCTGCATGACAATTTCGGCAGCCTCTTTCAGTTGGCGGACATGCGGGGCATTAGCCCGCTATTCCTCACCGGGCCATGGGCGCTCATCGGACATGAGGCCATCAACCCGCGCGCCTGGGAGCTCTTTGCCGTGCGCTATGTCTACAGCGATTGGCGCGAGCTGCCAGTTCCGGCACAGTCGGTGATGGAAGGCAACGACCGCTACGGAGCCATCACCTTGCACCGCCTTGACGATCCGCGCCCCTGGGCCCATCTACTAAGCCAGGTCGAGATCGTCGCCAGTGACGAGGCCGCCTACAGCCGACTTGCTGACCCGTCCTTTGCTGCGCGCCAAACTGTGTTACTGGAACAGTCGCCTTTGCCATTACCTGACGAGCAAGCAAGCGACGGCACTGCCACTATTACACGCTTTTCTCCCGAACTTATCGAGATTGATGTCGATACGCCTGGCGCCGCCGTGCTTAGCCTTGCCCATCCCCACTATCCAGGCTGGGCGGCATTCGTAAACGGAAAGCCGGCAGAGCTGCTGCGGGCCTACGGCGCCCTCAGCGCCGTCACGTTGCCAGCCGGACAGCATGTGATCGAACTAACCTACAATCCCTTGAGTTGGCGTCTTGGAGCCCTTTTCAGTCTGGCAACGCTGCTCGTCTTCCTGGTGTCCATTCTTCATCTGCGCAGGGTGCAGGGATGAATGTGAGCGCCGCCCTGTCGCTGTCGCGGCCCGAGATGCGCCGCGCGCTCGGCATTGGCCTGACCATTGGCATTGGCGGCGGTCTCACCGGCCTCTTGCTGACTGTGGCCGGGCCAGCAATTGCGACGGGCGCGGTGCTGGGCGTTTTGGCCGGACTGTACATCCTCACAGATGTACGCGCGGCGTTGTACGCGCTCCTCGCGACTGTGCTGCTGTTGCCCTTTGGCACGCTGCCCTTCAAGTTGCTCATTACGCCCACCCTGCTGGATGTCGCGCTCGGCGCCCTTTCGCTTGTGTGGTTGATGCAATGGATGACCGGTCGCCGCACGCGCCTGCAACTGACGCCGGTGCACCTGCTGATCGCTCTCTATGTCCTGTGGTTGCTGCTAAGCTTCGCTCTGGGCATGCGTTTCGGCGCGCCCACACCCAACCGCCTGCGCCAGTTCGCCGAAACCCTGTTGAGCATCAGCCTGGCTTTTATTCTGGTGGATCTGCTACGCAATCCGGCGCTCCTGCGTCGGCTGGTGGCGCTCTTTGTGTTGCTGGTCGGAGTGCAGGCCTTGCTTACCGTCTCACTTTATGTCCTTCCTGACGAGCTCAGCGAACGGACATTGGTGCGGCTCGCGCGCATTGGCTACCCCAATGGCGGCGCCATCCGCTACATCGAAGACAATCCGGTGCTATCCGAGCGAGCCATCGGCACCTGGGTAGATCCCAACCTGCTGGGTGGTACGCTGGCAGTCGCCGCTGCCATCATTGCCGCCCAGCTGTTTGCCGCGCGTCCGGTGCTGCGCTGGCGCTGGCTGACCCTGGCTATATTCAGCCTGGTTGTGCTGGCCCTGTTCCTCACCTATTCGCGCGCCTCACTGCTCGCCCTTGGTGCCGGCCTGTTGCTCACGGGCGTGCTGCGCTACCGTCGTTTCCTCGCCGTGCTGCCGCTGGCAGCCATCGCTCTCCTGGTCGTCCCATGGGCACGCACCTGGCTGGAACGCCTGGTGCAGGCCTTCACCGGCGCGGACCTGGCCACGCAAATGCGCATCGGAGAATACAGCGATTCGCTGCGACTCATCAATCAGTACCCGGTTTTCGGCGTCGGCTTCACAGGCTCCCCGACGATTGACCTCTATACCGACGTTGCCAGCATGTACCTCATCATGGCCAACCAAATCGGCCTGGTTGGGGTCGCCCTGTTTCTTTTCCTGATGGGCGGGATCTTCGCCCTGGGCCTGCGTGCCTGGCAACACGCTCGTCACAACCCGGACATTGACGCGATTCACCTTGGCCTGCATGCCGGACTCTTCACCCTGCTGGTAAATTCGGTAGCGGACATGTACTTCTTCCGTCTCGACTTTCAGGGCTCGATCACCCTGCTCTGGATTGTCATCGGGCTTGCACTGGCCAGCACAAGGCTGACATTGAATCGACCGTTGACATCCGGCAGAGAATCTGGCAGCATCGGCATCAGTTGAATCGACTTGCAACTTTCCGCTTCACGCACAGTCCCGCTGTGACAGTGAGGCAGCCCCGAGGGAAGGAGACAGAACCCCCAATCATGAAGCGTGCATACGAGTTGGCTCTGGTCATCCGCATGGAATCCGGCGGTGACGACTCCATCAACGAGCAAATAACCAATGTTCAGGCCTGGGTCGAGGTGGAAGAGCTCGGCCAGGTGACGAAGATTGACCGCTGGGGGCGTCGGCGCCTGGCATACGAAATCGATCGCCAGCGGGATGGCTACTATGTCATCCTGGAAGCAAGTATAGATCCCAAAGGCCTACCCGAAATTGAGCGCAATCTAAAACTGGCAAGCGGAATTCTACGATACCTCATCGTGCGCGCCGACGAAGACTGAGCGGCCCACATTTTTAGTAATCTCGCCAGCATCGAGCGCCCCTGCTCTCTGTGGTTTAGAAACCCAGGCAGAGGTCAGCTGAACAGGAGAGCCAAATGAGCGACAATCCGACCGCCGCGCGTAGTTCCCGGCCGCAGAGTTCACGCTCCGGTGGAAATCGTTCGAGTTTCAACCAGCGCGGGCAGCGCGGGCGCCCGGGCCAGCGCGGTCGTGGACGCCGGGTCATGCGTTACTGTCCGGACGGCAAGTGCTTCGACTACAAGGACATTGACAACTTACAACGCTTCATCACTGAATCGGGCAAGATCCGGCCGCGGCGTCAGACAGGGAATTGTGCGCGTTGCCAGCGCCAGCTGGCCCGTGAAATCAAGCGCGCGCGCCACCTGGCACTGTTGCCCTTTGTCGAGAGTTCAGACCGCATCAGATAATAACCGGCCGGTGTCAAGCCTGGCCTAGACTTGACCTGGAGGAACAGGAGCACAGGGGATGGCCAAACGGCGTCGGCAGACTACCGGGCAACCCAGGCGGCGCAGCGCGGCAGCTGCAGCGACAGAGGATGGCGGGCGTGAGCATGTCTCACGCGCCGAGCGTGAAAGCCGCATCCAGCGCTGGGTCCTTACAGGCACCGGTGTCACCATCGCGTTGGTGGTTCTCATTCTGCTCGGCGCCATCGTGGTCGAGTTGCTCGTCACTCCCAACAGCACGGCTGCGCGAGTGGATGATGAGACCATTTCAATCTCCGAATTCCGGGGACGGGTGCGACTTGAGCGCGCAATACTTAACACGCGCATCAACAGTTACGTATCGCTGCTTACGGCCAGCGGCCTGGATATCAACCAGTTCGCCGGCCAGGAGCCTCTGCGCGGCTGGCTGTCGCAAGTTCAGAATCCCGACCAATTGGGCAGCGCCGTCCTTAAAATCATGATCGAGGATGTGATCGTTCGGCAGGAGGCTGCAGCGCGCGGCCTCAGCGTTGGACAAGAACAGATTGACGAACAGATCGATGAATTCATTGGTCTTGAGCCGCCGTCTCAGGAACCTGTGGCGGAAGTCGAACCGCTCCCGACCGCCGTGCCAGGCGCTACGCGAACGCCTTTTGTCTCACCCACGCCGCGCCAGCTGCCAACTGCCACGGTCACGCCTGAAGTTACAGAGCCGACAGCAACAGCAACCATGGTTGTCGAAACAACGCCGACCTACACGCCTGTGCCAGCCACAGCCACACCCACGATTGGAGATATCGAGGAGCAGCAGGCCGACGTACGCGAGCAAATTCTAGGTGATTTGGCCAGCAGCGCGCGCATCAGCATGGAACGGCTCAACGCATTCTTCGAGGCGCTCGCCCTGCGCGAGGAGCTGGCCGTAGAACGCTCCGAAATTGGGGATTCCTTGCCGCACGTAAATGCGCGTCACATTCTGGTTGCCGAAGAAGTGACGGCCGTTGACCTCATGGCGGCGCTTGCCGAAGGCGAATCCTTCGCCGCGCTTGCCATCGCCAACTCGCTGGATACCGCCAGCGGGCAGAATGGTGGCGAACTGGGCTGGGCTCAGGTTAGCAACTATGTGCGGGCCTTCGCCGAGGCTGCGCTGGCTGCAGAGCCAGGGGCTGTCGTCGGACCGGTGCAGTCAGAATTCGGCTGGCACATTATCCAGGTGCGGGCAATTGAACAACGCCCTGTCAACGAAACTCAACTGGAGAACGCCCGCAACACTGCGTTTCGGAACTGGCTTGAGGATCAACGCGCGGCGAGGGAAGAATCGATCGAGATCAACCCGATCTGGGCAGAAAACGTGCCGGATGATCCCATTCTGTTGCTGACCGGACCAGGCTGAGCAACACTCGTGCCCAACGAGACCGCCCTGCCGTTACTGCGAGCGCTCTCCGACGCTTTGCTGGCAGGGATTCTGCTGATGCTACTCTTTGAGCTGTGGCGTGCGGCAAGGAACATCTGGTATAGCTCCCCGTCGGCCGACGCCAAGGCGGAGGGTGACGATGCAGGAGCAGATTGACATCGCTGTTATTGGCGGCACCGGACTGTACGCCATGCCCGGAATCAGCGATCGCAGCAGCCTCCGCATCTCGACACCCTGGGGCGATCCTTCTGGCGACATTGTCGTCGGCACCCTGCACGGCAAACGTGTGGCCTTTCTGCCCCGACACGGCACAGGTCACCGTCTTGGCCCATCGTTGGTTCCTTACCGCGCCAATATCTATGCGCTCAAATCTCTGGGCGTACGCTTCATCATCTCGGTCAACGCCTGCGGTTCACTGCGCGAAGACTACCAACCTGGGCACATCGTCGTCCCCGACCAGTTGTATGACAACACCCGCGGGCTGCGCCCAGCCACGTTTTTCGAACGCGACTTGGTTTCTCATATTTCAGTCGCGCAGCCGTTTTGCGATACCTTGCGAGGCATTCTGGGACAGTCCGTTGCCAGTTCAGGCGGTACCGTCCACGAAGAAGGCACTTTCCTCATCATCGAGGGGCCACGTTTCAGCACACGAGGCGAAAGCCGGATTTTCCGCCAGTGGGGCTGCAGCATCATCGGCATGACCACCTGTCCTGAAGCCTTTCTCGCGCGCGAAGCCGAGATTGCCTATGCTTCGCTGGCACATGTCACTGACTACGACGACTGGAAAGACGAGCCGGTCACTGTGGAGAAGGTCTTCGCGGTCATGCAGGAAAACCTGCGCGTCGTGCAAGGCAGCGTCGCCGAGGCCGTCGGGCACATCAACAGCCATACTCCCAGCGACGCCCACACGGCGCTGGACAACGCCATTCTGGTCGAACGCGACCAGGTGCCACCTGACCTGCTTACCAGACTGGGGCCGATAGTCGCACGTCGCTTCGCCTGATGAGCTCCCGCCCAGGGACTGATACATCGCTACTGTTGTTGGCGGGAGCATTCCTTTTCGTCAACTTCATCTCGCTTGGAATTCAGCGAGAGAGCGCCCTGCAACTCGTGCACTGGAGTCATCTCCTGGTCTGGCTGCTCTGCGCGGTGGCGGGCCAGCGTTGGTTGGCGTGGCGCATGCCGCTGCGCGACCGAATGATCCTGCCGCTTGTAATGCTGCAAGCCGGCTGGGGACTGCTGCTAATCGACCGGCTTGTTCCTGCCTTCGCCGAAAGACAGACAATGTGGCTTCCAGGCGGCCTGGTCATCGCTCTGGGCCTGGTTGCCTGGCCCCCGCTCCTGCAGCGCACGCGCATTACGGGACGTTTACCCCTGCTGGTGATTTCCCTGCTTCTTGTGGCAGCAATCATTATTGAGGGCGAGAGCGCAGGCCTGCCAGGTGAGCTGCTCAAGCTGGTCCTGGTCGTCCACTCTTGCGCCTGGCTTGCCAGTCGTTCTACAGATGCGCATCCTGAAACCTGGCTGCGCTCACTTGGCTGGCGTACGCTGCTTTGGGCGGTTCCGTTAGTAATCCTCGTCTGGCAACGCGACCTTGGCACGGCCCTGCTCACGGGTGTGATCATGCTCCTGCTGTTGAATGTAGCCAGCGGATCCAGCCGCCTGCTGGTCGGCAGCCTGGCGCTCTGTGTCGTGAGCGGCCTGTTCGCATGGCGGCAGTTCGAGGTCGTGCGGCAGCGAGTCGCAATATGGCTCAACCCATGGGCAGACGCCGGTGACAGCGGCTATCAACTGGTGCAAGGATTGCTGGCTTTTGCCGAGGGCGGCCTTGCGGGCACGGGCGTGGGCCAGGGCCAGCCATTGTTCATTCCGATTGTTCACACCGACTTCGTCCTGGCGGCCCTGGCCGAGGAATGGGGGCTGCTGGGGGTGCTTGCCCTGCTTTCCTGCATGGCGATTGTGACTTTGCGAGGCCTGCAGATTACGGAACGATTACGCGCGCGCAAGTTTGAATGCCTGCTGGCACTCGGCATGACACTGCTGCTCGCTGTGCAAGGGCTTACCATTTGTGCCGGTGTGCTCACGCTGTTGCCGCTCACCGGCGTCACCTTACCCTTTCTTGGCTATGGTGGCAGCTCCCTGTTGACCAGTCTGCTCGCCGCAGCGCTCCTGATACGTCTGTCCGGCGAATCCACGGAAGCGCCATCATGATTCCGGCGCGCAGCATCCGCATCCTCACGCTGGCGTTTCTCCTGGCTTACCTGGCAATCGCGCTGGCGGCGACCTGGTGGGCCCTAAGTGGCCCGACGAGGATTGTCCAGCGGACCGACAATCCCAGGCGCGCGCGCGTCGCTTCGGGAACAGCACAACCCGACGACAACCTTCGTCTCACTGCTGTCCTCTCAACCCCAGTCGCTTGACCCACTTTGCCGCCGTGCTGTTGAAGTGAACCAGAGGTGAGCTGAGCCGACATAGTTGCCCGGCTGAGCGCAGCGCGTCCAGAAAGTCTTCCGGGTCCTGCGCAAAGGGGCGCATCAACTGAAGCGTCCGTCCATATTCAGGGCCGGAGTGGGCGTCCGAGCCGACGCTGCCCGGCAGCCCATGAGTCCGGGCGAATTGTCGTGCGCGTTCGTTGTCCTGCGCATACAGGCAACGGGCGTTGAACACCTCGATTGCGTCCACCTTGTCGACGATGCGTTCCAGCTGATCCTGGCGCCACGCGCCATGCCGCAGCCGGTCAAAGGGATGCGACACGCTGATGACCGCGCCCTGGTCACGCAGGCGCTTTATCGTCTCCCCGGGCGTCAGACCAGGCGGGACGCTCTCGCGCAGGAACCAGGCCAGCAATTCTCCCTGCGTGGTCATCACCTCCTCGCCCACGATGACCAGTTCAGGCGCCATTTGTTGCATGGCCAGCGCGCCTTCGGCTGTATTGTGATCTGTGATGGCGATGCGGGTGATGTCGCGTTCGCGGCACAGACGCAGTATCACTTCCAGGCTGGTCAACGAGTCCTTCGACCAGGTTGTATGAGAGTGCGTTTCAACTCTCCAGTTCATACATTTTCTCCTTTGCGGCAGCGGCAGCCGCCTGTGACGCTGCCTGGCTGGTCATATTTCCAGCGCCAAACAGGCGCTGTCTGTATACCAGAACGACCAGCAACCCGACGAGGACACGTAGCCACTTGTGAAAGAAGCTCTCGATGAGCGCAATCGCTCCCGCGCTGGATACCGTGACGGCCGGTTGATGTGGTGCGACGATGGTCAGCAGCATAGCGCTGACAGACAGCTCGGTGATGCCGGCGCCATTGGGCAAGCCGCTCAGTGCGCCGATCAATGGCGACAAGGAAACAATCAGAAGCGACTGGAACAGCAGCTCCGTGCTGAATGGAACATCGAATCCGCGTAGAATCACAAGCAGGACAACGGCGTCTCCTGCCGTGGCCAGTAAGCCTGGAACCAGTGCCCGGAGCAAATGCCGTGGCCGCAGAAGATTTCTGAAGCCGCCCAGGAATCCTGCCAGCCACCCCTGCGCGCGCCAGAGCAATGGCAAACGGGCCAGCAAATGGAGAAGTTTGCGTTGCGCTGTCCGGCTCTGCATGAACAGCAGCCCCCCGGCCAGAATGCCGGCGGCCAACATCAGCAGCGATTGGACGGGGCCGGGCTCGAGAGTTGCTGCGCCTAACAGCAAACTGACAGCGGCGAGGACCAGCACGGACAGGGTCTCCACCACGCGTTCGGCCAGAATGACAGGCATCCCCTGGGTAAGCGGCAGGCCGGTCCAGCGCCTGAGCACCAGCGCTTTCAACACTTCTGCGGACTTGCCGGGACTGACCGCCATAGTCAAGCCCGCTAGATACAGCAGCACGCTATTGGTCGTTCCAATTGCATCGCGAACGCCAGCCACACCAAGAAAGTGTTGCCATACCTGAAAACGAAAGAACCAGGAGACCGGCTTGAGCAGGGCAAGAGGCAGCAGCAACTTCGGCGGAAAGCGACGTAGTTGTGCCAGCAAGTCTTCTGTATTGACCGCCAGTAGTAGCGCCACGTAAACACAGAAGGCAATTCCGACCCCAATCAGCAGTCGTTTGCGTGGAAACAGTCTTTCTGGCTCCTGCAATGCCTTGCTCCATGTTGTCCGCTGCTACTTGCTATACTGGGGGGGGATTAGTGGACTGGACAATTAGTCAATTTAAGAATGACTATGCGAAACTCTGTTGAAGGCTACCTTGTCCCGTTCACACCCCTGCGCGACAGTTTAATTATCGTGAATTCACGCTTCATCACAACTATACGGCGAGTGGACAGCGTCGCTGCAGCTCGAGAGCAGTTGGCCTCCGTCCGCGCCGAACTCGCCGACGCATCGCACCATGTCTACGCTTTCCGCGTTGGCTTCGGCAACAGCGTCACTGAAGGCATGAGCGACGACGGCGAACCCACCGGAACCGCAGGCCCACCGATACTGGCCGTGCTGCGCGGCACTGAGACAGGCGACATCCTTGTGGTCGTCTCCCGCTACTTCGGCGGCACAAAGCTGGGAACCGGTGGACTGGTGCGCGCGTACAGCGAAGCTGCCCGGCGCGGCCTGGCCCGCCTGGAGACTGAACGGAAAGTCGAGTGGAATGCGCTGGGAATCGAAATCTCCTATTCGCTCTACGAACAGACAAAGCTCCTGATCGAACACAACGACGGCGTTGTCACCGGGACGGATTTCGCCGGCAACGTCACGGTATATGCTCGCTTCCCGCGCAGCTCAATTTCAGCTTTTCGTGATGGACTGCGTGAACTGAGCGCCGGTCGCAGCGAAGCTCTGCTGCTCGACTAGGCACCAGCCATCAAGGCGGCAATGCGCGCGCGCGCCTGGGCCAGTGCCGGGTGACGTGGCGCCAGAGCCTCTGCTCTTGCAAGGCAACTGCGCGCTGCAGCTTCCTGTTCATCTTCAAAGAGGTATTGGCCAGTCAACGCCAACAGGGGAACATCGTTGGGGTTCTGTGCCAGTCCCTTGCCCAGGAATTCGAATGCCAGCTCTTCTTCGCCAGCCAGCCACAGATGGGCGCCCAGCAGCGCTGCCAGCTCTGCGTCTGCGGGAAAACGCCGAAAGCCATCCAGCAGGGTTTCAAGCGCGGCTGCGGTCTCATTCCAGCCCTGGTATGCCCTTGCCAGCAAAGCGTGCATACCACCCAGTCCCGGCGCGCGAACGATGATATCCTCCAGCCATTCGGTATCCTGGCTACCCAAGGCGTTACCTGCGTCGAGCACCCCCTCGATTTCACCCAGGCGCATTTCGAATTCCGGCTCTTCCGCCATTAGCTGCAAGCGCGCAATTTCGGCCTGCGCTTCTTCATCCCTTGCCAGCGGCCGCAATTTCGCAAGCAACGTCTCCAGCGCCGCTTCGTCCTGCTCCAGCAACAACACTTCGGCCAGGTTGAGCCCAAGCTCCAGATTGTTTGGCTGTCGTGCAAAGGCGTCCTGCAACAGAGAAAGGGCCGGCGCCAGCGAGTCCAGCCCGTAGCAGGCGTCGATGACCTGGCGCAACGCCTCGTTGCCATCCTCCAGCGTCACGAGCGCTTCGAATGCCGGCCAAAAGCGCGCATCTTCGCTGTCCAGTTCCGCCAGCGAGACCAGCATCCGCTGCAATAGCTGCGGGTTTTCCGGTTCCAGTTGGTGCGCGGCCTCCCAAGCCGCCAATGCTTCCCACAACTGGGTATCCTGCGGCTCTTGATCTGGATCCACGAACACTAAGGACTCGCAGGACATACCGCCCAGGTCCATTGCCTGAAGCAGGTCGCCGTAGTAGGTGAGCAGATCGCTGCTTCTCTGCCCAGCCTCGATTGCGTCTTGCAGCGCATCCACTGCCTCGCTCACGCGCCCGCTGCGACGGTAAAAGTCGGCCAGCGCCAACACGAGCGTGGAGTCCGCTCCCTCCTCCCTTGCCTCCAGCAATTCGATTGCGCGGCCGGGCCTGCCCCTGGCGAAAATGGTCTCCGCCACGATGATCGCCGCCGCTGCAAATTCGGGAAACAGCTCGTCCTGCAGCGCGACAGCTGGCTGCAACATTTCTCCGTCATCACTGAAGTGCAGCCAGCGCGCCTGGCATTTTGCGCTAATCCAGGCGCCAATCTCTCCCAGTGGCTGCACCCGTTGCGCAAGTTGCTGCAAGTCCTCAATTGTCTGATTGTCCGACCTCGTCTGCCCCCACAAATGCAGATAGAGGCGCAACTCTTGCCGGAAGGCCAGCTCAAGCGCTTCCTGCAGCGCCCCCTCTTTCCAATCCCCGCCGGCATACAGTGGCGAGTTTCTGCGAAAGACGTCTACATTAAGCGTAAACGCAATCTGCCTGGCGACTCCCGGCAACGCATTGACCAGCGCGGAAAGAGTTCTAGCGTTGTACGAAATCTCAACGGGCGGCGTGTCTTCAGCGAGACGGTCGTCCTCCACGAAGAGGGCCAGTCGTAGTCCGGCGCTATCACATTCCAGTTCGCCCCAGATGCCAACATTGTCGTCAAGCCCATCCAGCTGCCAGTCATCCACGCCAAACTGTGAGTTGGCCATCGACCACTGCCACTGCGATGATTCTTCCTCCAGCCTGGCGGCAAGGCGATACACTCGCACACCCTGCCAACGCTCCAGCAGGAAGCCCAACAGCGTAAACAAACCCATCGCCAGCTCCGGCTTTTCGGCAGACCGCAGTGGCCAAAGCCCGATGCGCAAGGCAGGTTGGCCAGCATATAGCGCCTGACCTTCGCTGCCGGCCGTGCCGAAGATCGCAGTTGGCACTTTGGGTGCTGACATCTGGCCCTGCATCATCAGTCGCTGTGCAAATGCGCGCATCACAATCCCCAGCTGGTTACGGCGGAAGTATAGGCGCCGGAGCTGGCAGCGGCAATCGTGAGACCCGCCGCACTTGCGTGCCAGGCGCTTGTCGCTATGATGAAGCAGCGCACCTGCTGGAGGCAAGTCCGTGACCAGGCAACTCCCGGAGCTCAACCGCTCCGCCACAAGTCTCCGTGAACATATGGCGGGTTTCGGCTACCGCCAGCTGGACACGCCCGTCATCGGCGAGGCCAATTTGTTTCTGACCCGCGCCGGCGACCGCATCATCAACCGCCTGTTCACCTTCAGTCGTGGCGGAAAGGAGCTGGCTCTCCGCCCGGAATTTACCTCTCTCGCCGCTCATCATTACGTCCGCGGCACGTACGAGGGGGTGCAGCGCTGGCAGTTCGCCGGCCCGGTATTTGAAGATGATCCAGTCAACTCCGCCGGGGAGTTTCAGCGCTTCAGCGCAGGAGCCGAACTCTTCGGACTCAATGGCGCGGCCGCCGACGCGGAAATCATGGGCATGGCGCTCACCGGCTTGCAGAACCTGGGAATTGCAAACTGGCGCCTGGTGGTCGGCCACATCGGGCTCATGCGTCTGATGCTGGCACGCTTTCAGCTCGACGAGCGCACCGAGCGCTTCCTCATCAACAATCTGCGCACGTTGCGCGAGTTCGGCGTGGGTCACGTCCTGCAGCTATTCGAACAGCAATTGGCCGGAGCGGGCAAGCCAGATACTTCCAGTCATACGGCAACGGCTGCGCTGCAACTGGACGAAGGAATAGCCGAGGCCATGCTCGCCCCACTGCTTCACCCGGCGCAGCTGAGCGCGGCCATGGGCGGTCGCAGCCGACGCGACATCGCCCGGCGATTGCTGCGCAAAAGACAGCGTCTGAGCGAACGTGAACAGGTCGCCTCTGCGCTGGAGGCGCTGGAGCACTGGAGCCAGCTGAGCCAGCCCTCCACAGTCGCCTTTGACGCACTGGCCAGGCTGACACCAATGGAAGCGCTGCCCCTGTTGCATCAATGGCAACAAAGCGTCGAAATGCTCGCTTGCTACGGCCTGTCCATGGAGCAGATCGTTATTCAGCCGGATCTCGCGCGTAACTGGGACTACTACAGTGGCCTGGTCTTCGAGCTTCACACTGCCAACGGACAGCACCTCGGCGGGGGCGGTCGATATGATGAGCTACTGGTTTTCCTGGGCGCAGAGCACCCGGTACCGGCAGTTGGCTATGCCTGCTGGCTGGAGCGGGTTGTCGCCGCCTTGCCCGGTAGCGGGCAGCCGGACACAGCGCGGTCTCACGCAATCCTTCTGGACGATGCCAACCAGATCGCTGCTACACGCCTCGCGCAAATGCTGCGTGAAAACGGGCTGGAGGCCAGGCTGGTGAGTCAGGCCGACTCCGACACACTGTACATTGACCGGGAAGGCAGCATTACACTGCACGAGTGTAGCTTCCTTTATGGCGAACCCGAGCCACTTTTGGAGGCCCTGCGGAATGGCTGAACGCATCACCATTGCGCTGCCCAGCAAGGGCGTGCTGGCCGGGCCTACGCTCAATTTTCTGCGAGAATGCGGGCTGAATGTGCACAAGCCCAACCCGCGCCAGTACACCGGCAGTATCAGCAGCCTGCCCGGCGTCGATGTGCTATTTCAGCGGGTGAAGGATGTAGTCGCCAAGGTCGCGGATGGCACCGCTGAGCTGGGCATCGTCGGTTATGATCTGGTGCGCGAGCTGGGGCGAGAGGACCTGCTCGTCCTGCACGAACAGCTGGGCTATGGTCACTGCAAGCTACAACTTGCTGTGCCGACCACCTGGGTTGATGTGCAGGGCATGGCCGATCTGGTCGATGTCGCGCAAGACTTTCGCGAATACAGGAACCGCAACCTGCGCGTGGCGACCAACTTCACGCACCTTGCCCGTCAGTTCCTCGCAGAACACGGTCTGCACCACTTTTCGCTTGTCCAGGCGGAAGGTGCCATTGAGGCAGCGCCGACGCTCGGCTATGCGGACTGCGTGATTGATTTGAGCCAGACTGGCACGACGATGCGTGAAAACCACCTGCGGCCATTGCCGGACGGCACGCTTCTGGCATCTCAGGCGGTGCTCATTGGCAATCGTCGTTTGTTGAAGTCCATGAGAAATGGTCAGTGCAAGCGTCTGCGCACTCTGCTGGAGCTGGTCGACGCTGCGCTGGAGGGACGCGAGCGCTATCAGCTCAGCGCCAACCTCACTGGCAACGACCCGTCGCAGCTCGCCCGCGAAATCCTGAGCAACCCGGTGACTCGGGGGCTTGAAGGCCCAACGCTGGCGCCCACCTGGACCGCAGAGGGTCAGCGAGGCTTCGCGCTGACGCTCATAATCAATGCCGACCAGCTGCTGCCAGCAGTCGAGTATCTGCGCTCTATCGGGGGGCGTCAGGCAAGCGCCCGGCCCCTACGTTACGTCTTTCTGGAAGATTCGCCGAGCTGGCTACGCCTGCAACGCGCGCTGGACGAAAGTGCTCAGAGCTGAGCCTCGACTTCATCAAGCGCCTGGTCCAGCCGGCTGCGCTGCCCCGCGCTGTCGGCGCCCGTCTCTATCGCCTGGCCAAGCCCCAGCAGACTAATTGACGGCGGAAAACGTGAACTGTCCGCCAGGTTCATCGTCAGTAAGGGACAGCAGAACAACGCCAGCTTGAGGTAGCTGCGCCAGTCTGGCCGCAGCCAGTCGCGCGCTGCCAGCTCCCGCAACAGCGGCAACAATACCCGCTCCAGTTTGCTGCTGAAGAAGAGTTCCCGCACTGGCGGAATGTCGTAGTCATGCTCCACTTGCCAACGGCCATCCGCGCCTTCGTGAACCGAAACCTGTGTCAGCGCCGCCTTCTCATGCGGGAAGTACATCCACATGGCGAACACATTGTGGAAGAGCGGCTTGGCCAGATCCAGCAAGGGATGGTGCTGGCCAGCGAAAGCCGGATCGAAGTACACCATGCGGCGGCCACCATCACGCAGGAATACGTTCCCGTTGTGCGCGTCTCCGTGCCCGGCAATTGCCGGCCCTGACTGTGCGGGACTCAGCAGCTCCCTGGCCCGGCTGACGAGCTCGGCCAGCGTAGCTTCGTAGCGTTGCCCGTTGATGGTCCAGCGGGCGCGCCACACTTGGCCCATCGACCGCCTGCCCTGGGGCAACACGAATGTGCTTTGCGGCCCGTAAAAGCTCGCCATGCGTCCGCCAGTCAGACGGTGCCAGAAAAGCTGGTGCACGCCAGCAGAGCCTGCTTCGCTCCCGGATTGCCAGCGGAGTGAACGCTGATAGAGGGTCAGCAGCTCGTCGTCACTGGCCTGTTGTGCCACGCGCAGGGAATCCTGTTGCGCTGACTCACCACACTCGATCTGCCAGGCCACATCGAAGACCGTGGGGTCGTTCACGACTTCATAGAGAAGCAGCTGACGGCCCCAGGCGGTGGAACTGTGCAGGGGCCGGATGACGGGCCAGCCGGCCTGCGCCAGTGCCGTCGCCTGATAGTATTCGCTGATGGCACTGTCCGGTTCGACGTGCGACTTGAAGAAGAGGCGGTGACCGTCCGCCAGGGTCAGCGTACCGTTGATGGAGTTTAGCGAAACTGCCAGCGGTCGCAACTGCACGGCGCGGATGTCCAAAGGAAATATCTCGCGCAGCAGTTGAAGCAGAAGCCTGGCGGCCCTGTCAGGCTGACTGAATTGCAGGTGCTGGACGAGCTGCAGGACGTCATCGCTCACGTGCCAGGATCTCGTTGCGGCGGCGCAGGGCCAGCGCGTGCGCCGGGAAACCCTCATAGTCTGCCAGCGTGGTCGCTACACCCTGCAAACGCTCGTAGCCTTCGCGTGAAAGATAGCCAATGCCGCTGCGTTTCAGGAAGTCCCACACGCTGACCGAGGAGTAGCTGCGCGCGAAGCCTCCCGTAGGCAGGATGGCGTTCAGGCCAAGACAGTAATTCGCCAGTGGAATGGGCGTCAATGGCCCCAGCAAGATTTCACCTGCGTTTTGAATACGATTGAGCGTGACGAAAGGTTCGGCCGTGAGCAACTCGAGATGCTCTGGCGCGAACTCGTTCACAAAGGCGATGGAGTCCGCCAGACTCTCTGTGAGCAGGATGCCGCCATACTGCCCCAGCACCTGGTTCACGAACTCGCGCCGCCATTGCGGCAACTCCGCAATGATGGCGGGCAACAGCTCGTGGACTTCGCTGGCCAGCGCGCGGCTGTGCGTGACCAGCAGGGCCGCAGAATCCGGGCCGTGCTCCGCCTCGACCAACAGGTCAAGCGCAGCCAGGCGCGCATCCGCATGCTCGTCACAAAGAATGATGGCTTCGCTGGGGCCGGCCGGCAAGCCAACATCGACTTCACCATAGAGCAGTCGCTTGGCCGCCGAAACGAACTGATTGCCGGGCCCAATGATCTTGTCCACCCGCGGCACAGTTTCCGTGCCACAGGCCAGCGCAGCGACTGCCTGACTGCCGCCTACGACGTAGACCTCGTCAACGCCGCAGATCTCCGCCGCCACCAGCGTCCCGGCGTCGGCCTTCCCGTCCGGCGCCGGTGGCGACACGACGACCAGCCGTGGCACGCCGGCCACCCTCGCCGGAGTCGCCAGCATCAGCATGACCGATGGAAATGCGCCCTTTCCGCGCGGCACATACAGTCCGGCGCTGGCGACCGGGGTCACTTTCTCGCCAGCCATGACTCCCGGCTGCAGCTCGCAGAACCACATTTCTTCCGGCATCTGCTTATGATGGAAACTATGGATGTTGGCATGGGCAGCTTCGATCGCTGTAATGACTTCGGTGCTGACTTTGGTACGCGCTGCCGCGAAATCCTGTGCAGATGCTCGCAGCCAGGTAGCTTCGAATTCTGCACAATCCCAGCGCCGCGTATAGTCCACCAGCGCGGTATCGCCCTCCGCGCGCACCCGGTCTACGACCTTCTGCACCTGTGGCAGCAGGAATCCAATGTCCGTCTCCGCGCGCCGCAGCAACCTCTTGAGTTCTTCGCCGGACAGACGGGTCAGCTCGCGAAACTGAATCATCGGATCGCCTCCCCGGCCAAAGCCGTCGAACGACGGTGCGCGCCATCCCAGCGGATATCCGGCAACAACAACTCCGCTCTGGCGGCAATTCGCGCGCGCTGTGGCAACAAGTCTTGCAACACCAAGTCAATTTCCTGCTCAGGGGAGCCGGAAGGACAGTAACCAAGCGTGCTCAAGTGTTCCCGGTCCGGTCGGTATTCATGCGCCTCGTTTTCTTCACGCGGGTTTTCGGTTGGCATGATGTCTACCACCAGTCCTGCAGCGCCTGCCACGTCCTGCACAATCCCTGCAAGCTGGTTAACGGTGTAACATTCATCGAATTGATTGAAGACGCGATATTCCCCCGGCTGTGGTGGATTATCAATCACCAACGTTAGGCATTGCATCACATCACGCAGCGGCAGATACGCGCGCTTCTGCCCGCCCTGGCCATATGGCGTCAATGGATGTCCAACGACAGCCTGGCAGCAGAAGCGATTGACCACCGTTCCAAAGCACTGGTCGAAGTCCAGCCGGGTGCGCAGACGTTGGTCGATGGACTGTTCGTCGTGGCGCGTGCCGTAAACCACGCCCTGCATGATATCTGTCGCGCGCAGCCCCCACAGCCCACAGGCAAACATGGTGTTGTTCGAATCGTGCACCTTGCTCCAGTGATAAAAGCTGCCTGCCTGGCGCGGAAAGGGAAGTCGCTCACGTCGACCGCGAAACTCGGGCTCAAAGAATCCCTCGGGGATGTCCATGGCCGGCGTGCCGTACTCCCCCATCGTGCCGAGTTTGACCAGGTGTGCATCCGGGCAGACTTCGTGCATGGCCCACAAGAGGTTTAGAGTGCCGATGACGTTGTTGTGCTGCGTATAGCTGCTGTGCGCCTGATCGATCATGGACCAGGCTGCCGAGGGTATTTCCGCCAGGTGTACGATGACGTCAGGCTGAAACGCCTCCAGAAATTCGTGCAGGGTCGCGTAATCCAGCATGTTGCCAATGCGCAGGTCCAGTCGCTGACCACAATACTGCTCGAGAGCAGATAGTCGCGCTTTCGGCGAGCTGATCGGCAATGCGCTGTAGCCACCCATCTCTGCCACGTGCTCACGGCGCAGCAGCGCGTCCAGACCCGCAACAATGTAGCCGCGCTGCAGCAAATGCTGCGTCAGCGGCCAGCCGAGGTAGCCGTCGTAGCCGGCAATGAAGACCCGGCTGTCAGGCATGCGCCAGCGCAGGCAGCGGCTGGAATGCGCCGAGGTAGCCCTCTACGGCCAGTAGCTCGGCGTTAAGGATGCTGCATCCGGCAGCGCCGCGGATGGTATTGTGCGTCAGAGCTGCGAAACGATAACCGAGAATCGGGCACTCACGCAGCCGCCCCACGGCTGTCGCCATGCCGCCGCCGGCCATGCGGTCGAGGCGAATTTGCGGCCTGTCATTCTGCGTGAACACCTGTAGCGGACTCTCCGGCGCAGAAGGCAGCAACGGCACGGGTTGCGGCCCGCGAAAGTCGCACCAGGCATCGTGAATCTCGTCGAGAGTCGGCGCCGCATCCAGCTCCAGCGAGATATTGACGAGGTGGCCGTCAATCACCGGAACGCGCGTGCAGGTCGCCGCAGAAATGGCCGGAAGCCATGCCACTTCTCCGTCCACCAACTCGCCCAGCATCTTGCGCGGCTCGCTCTCCATCTTGTCTTCATCGCCACTGACCCAGGGGATGACGTTGTCGATGATGTCCAGCGACGCCACGCCAGGATAACCCGCGCCGCTGATAGCCTGCTCGCTGACCATGTGGATCTTGCGGATGCCAAATCGCCGCAAGGGCGCCAGCGACATCACGACTGGCATGCTGGTGCAGTTCGAGTTGGCGATAACAGCGCCGCTACGAAAGCCACGGGCAGCCCGTTGAACATCGATCAAGCGAATGTGATCCGCATTGGCTTCCGGCAGCAGCAGCGGCACGTCTGGCTGCATGCGATTGGCCGAAGCATTGGTGCATACGATGTGCCCGGCCGCGGCCAGGTTAAATTCCTGAGAACGCGCGGCTGTAGTTGGCAGCGCCGAGAACACCAGCAGCGACTCAAGCGTAGCGCCAGTCGGCTTGACGCGCAGCCCGGCAACATCGTCCGGTGGGTTTCCTTCCAGGTGCCAGCGCACCGCCTCACCGTACTCGCGACCGGCGCTGGACGACCCGGTCAGCTCCGCCACCTCAAACCAGGGGTGTTTCCGCAGCAACTGTACGAAGCGTTGACCAACAGCGCCGGTCGCGCCCAGTACGGCGACACCAAGTTTCTCCATTCCCAAGTCCTCAAATTCCGACCAGTTGCATCCCGGTGCGAACAGCCGGGTAAGAGCCCAGGGATTTGACGAACGACGCCCGCTGCAGCAGGCCAGCCATCATCTCCTGCACATGCAGTTCCTGCCAGTGACCCTCAAAGTCCAGATAGAACATTGGCTCCCAGGGGCGATTGGGCCGGGGCCGGGATTCAAGTTTCGTCAGGTTGATGTTGCGGCTGGCGAATTCACCAAGGCAATCGTAGAGGGCGGCGGGTCGTTGGCGGGTCGCAAACACGATGGAGGTTTTATTGTATTCCGCCATGGGCGGGTCCTCATGACCCAGCAAGAAAAAGCGAGTGAAATTGAAGTCTGAGTCCTCTATTCCGCTTTCCAGCAGCTCCAGGCCGTATAGTTCGCCGGCCAGTTCAGTCGCAATTGCTCCGGTCGCAGCCTCCGGTTTGTCCGCAAGGTCCCTGGCCGAACCCGCAGTGTCAAACCACTGAACAGGATCCAGGTTGAACCTTTTCAGAAAGCGTTGGCATTGTGCCAGTGCATGCGGATGGGATCGAACCCGACGCAATTCCTCCAGTGTGCAGCCTGGTGTGGCCAGCAAGGCGTGGTGTACGTGCAGCAGGATTTCTGCCTGGATGCGAAAGTCCGCATCCATCAGCAACTCGTAGGCCTGGGTGACTGCGCCGACATGCACATTTTCTACGGGCAACAAGCCGTAGATCACTTCATGATTGCGGTGGATGGCGCCAAAAACATCCTCAAGCGTTCGGCAGGGAAAAATCTCTACGTCCTCACCAAAATGCTGACGTATTGCCAGGTCGGAGTTTGCGCCCGCAATTCCCTGAAATGCGACCACCGGTTTCATATATGTACCCTCCACGGCGCGAAATCGTAGCATAGCAGTACACTTTGGTCAACGGAACCCTGGCTGCCAGGCCTCACTGGTGCGGGCAGGCTATACTATTCCGGATTGAACCAGTCGAATTCGGGAGTGACCAATGCGCGACAACGTCCTGGCCGCAGCCCCCATTCTTGATCGCTTTCGTCTTGACGGGCGCGTCGCCCTGATCACCGGCGCCGGCCAGGGAATCGGGCGCGGCTACGCGCATGCGTTGGGGGAAGCGGGAGCTGCGGTCGCGGTTGCCGATCTCGTGCGGGACAAGGCAGAGCTCGTCGCTGGGGAGCTGCGCGCCAAAAGGATTGACGCGCTGGCAATCGCCGCCGATGTGACCAACGAAACGGACATTCAACATATGGTCGACGCGGTGCTGGCACGCTGGGGCACGCTCACCATCGGCGTCAACAACGCCGGCATGGCAGACTGGACGGCCGCTGAAGAAGTCAGCGAAGCGAACTGGGACAAAATCAACGACCTCAACCTCAAGGGCGTCTTTCGCTGCGCCCAGGCAGAGGCGCGTGTCATGCTGGCAGCTGGCTATGGCAAGATCATCAACACCGCCTCGATGTCTGCAAGCATCGTCAACACGCCGCAGAATCAGGTGGTCTACAACACGACCAAGGCCGGCGTTTTGCATCTGACGCGCTCGTTGGCCGCCGAATGGGCGCCACGTGGCATCCGCGTCAACAGTATCAGCCCTGGCTACACTCGCACGCAACTGGTCGAAGACCTGCTGCAAACGTCCATCGGCCAGGAGATCGCGCCGAAGTGGCTGGCGCTCACGCCCATGGGCCGCATGTGTGAAGTGCCCGACCTGCAGGGCGCCATCGTCTACCTGGCATCATCGGCGTCCGACTTTATGACCGGCAATGACATGGTCGTTGACGGCGGTTATTGCTGCTGGTGAAGCGCCGTTACGAAGGAAAGGAAGCGAAAGATGAATCAGCCAGTCGTGCTATGCACCAACAGCGTCCCGGACGATGTGCTGACGCCGGTTCAGGGTCTGGCGAAGGTGTTGCAGGGACCAGGTGGCGGCTACACAATCCCGCGCGCAGAAGTATTGGCGCTGGCGCTGCAGTTGAGCGCCATCGTCAACCAGGGTGAACTTGCAATCGACAAGGAACTGCTGGACGCGGCGCCACAATTGCGCATCATCGCCAATGTGGCCGCCGGTTACAACAACATGGATCTGGAGCTGATGAGTTCGTATGACGTCTGGGGCTGCAATACGCCCGAAGCCTTCTACGAGTCAACCGCCGATTTCACCATGGCGATGATTCTCGCAGTGACACGTTTCCTTGCGAGAGGGGACCATTATGTCCGCGCCGGCGAATGGAAACGTTTTGAGCCTGGCGTCTGGGATGGCACCTTGCTACGTGGCCGGACGCTCGGCATCGTCGGTTACGGGCGCACCGGCGCGGCAGTTGCGCAGCGCGCCCGCGCCTTTGGCATGCGCATCCTCTACACACGCCGAACCGTCAGCGCAGACCAGCAATATCGCACGCTGGATGCCCTGCTGGCGGAGTCAGATTTCGTCTCGCTGCACACGCCACTTACCGCTGAAACACAGCATTTGCTGAATGCTGAACGACTGGCGCGCATGAAGCGCGGCGCATGGCTGATCAATATGGCAAGAGGTGCGGTCGTTGATGAAGAAGCGCTGGTGCAGGTCCTGCGCAGTGGTCATCTGGCCGGCGCTGCGCTGGACGTCTTCGAACGCGAGCCAGAGGTTCACTCTGCCCTGCTCACCATGGACAATGTTGTGCTGGCGCCACATATGGGTGGCTGTACACAAGAGAGCCGGCGCGCGGCGCGTCTGGCCTGCTTTGAAAATGTCGCGCTGGTACTGCGGGGCGAACGCCCGACAACGCCGGTTAACGAGCTCTGACGCGCTGCCTCAATTTCGGAAGCCGGGCGCCTCACCCGGAACGGGTGAATTTGTGAAGGTGCCGCGCGCCCGCACCGCCGCTTCCCCGCCAAATGCTTCGACCCTGTTGCGTTGGTCCGTGCGCGCTTGCGCGTCAACTGCCTCGGGATCCAGCAGCGCCCGCAGTCGGCGCTCCCGCTCAGCCAACACTGTCCGATACTCCGGCAGTTGCGCCAGGTCATGCAGCTCCCACGGATCGTTCTGCATGTCAAAGAGTTGCGGCGGCGCATTCACGTAGTGCACATATTTGTAGCGCAGATCTCGCAGCATGTAGTACGCATGTGGCGTGCCTACTGCATGGTACTCCGAGAACACGCTGCGATCCTGATCTTCCTGTTGCATCAGCGCCCACAGCGAATCACCGGGCAGTTGCGCAGACCATGAATTCGGCGCTGCGCCAACCCCTTCAAGTACCGTCGGCGCCAGGTCGAGCAGCGAGACCGGCGTCTGCACCACCTTACCGGCGGGCACTTCGGGGCCAGCCATAATGAGCGGCACTGCAGCGGATTCCTCGTACATGGTGAACTTGCCGTAAATGCCACGCGCCCCAAGGCTCTCGCCATGGTCGGAGCTGTAAATCACTCGTGTACGATCATCAAGGCCCAGCTCTCCAAGCGCTCTCACAACATGGCCAATATTGTCGTCCACGTACTCACAGACAGCGTAATAGGTCGCCAGCAGCTGCCGCAGGGTCGCCTCGTCGAAGGGCTGTTCATAGTGAAAGAAGCGACGCATCCCCTGCAGCACCGGATGCTGCGGCCATTCCGCTTCCTGCCATAGCGGCGGCAAGGGCAACGCAGCCTCATCCTGCCGCGCGAAGTACTCCGGCGGAGCGATGAAGGGCGGATGCGGGCAAACCAGCGACAGGAAAAGCACCCATGGCCGTTCGTCCTGCGCGTGCCTGTTCAGCCAATCCAGGGCGTGGGCAGTGTTGCTGGCATCGTAACGCAAATAGGTTGAGTCGCCGGGGCCGGCACTCTCGATACTGTGCCGATTGTTGCGCGTGGGCGGATCGTCACGAATGCAGGATAGCAGATCGCCCTGGCCGTCAACCACGTGCAAGGGATCGATTTCCTCGCTGAAGCCGTTGTCGTCCTCTGCGCTACGAAAATGCAGTTTGCCGATCGAAGTGACGTGAAAGCCCTGCTCCTTCAGCTGATGCCCCCAGCCACGTGGGCTTCCATCCCAGGGGAAGGCATTATCCCAGTTACCAATCTGGTGCACATATTGCCCGGTCGCCAGTGATGCGCGCGCCGGGACGCAGATCGGGCAATTCGTATAGGCGTTGGCAAAACGTATGCCGCGCGCTGCCAGGGCATCCAGATGCGGCGTGTGAGCTGCCTCGTTACCAGAGCAACCCATTACGTTAACGTTGTGCTGGTCCGAGAGGATGAAGAGCAGGTTCGCCGGCTTCATGCCTGACTGGCCTCCCACCGCTCCTGCACCCTGGGCCACACTTCCGGGTTAAGCAGATGCGGCGGACGCTCGCCGCGCAGCACCTGCATAACCTGTGCCAACGCATCCCCGATCATTTTGTATCTGCCGCGGGTAGTCGAGCTGGCGATATGAGGCGTAATGAGGACGCGTTCGTGCGTCAGCAAGGGATTGTCCGGCATGGGCGGCTCTGGGTCGCTTACGTCCAGGCCGGCGCCGAATAGCTTGCCGCAGTCCAGCGCGTCCAGTAGTGCCGCTTCATCGACGTGGCCGCCGCGCGCGGCGTTGATGAAGATGGCGCCGGACTTCATCTGCGCGAAGCGTTCGGCGTTCATGATCTTGCGCGTGCTCTCGTTCAGCGGCAAATGCAGCGACACCACATCCGCTTCGGCCAGCAAGGCCTCCAGCGAGGCTGCGGGCTGAACGCCAAGTTCCTTCATTTTTCCTGGCGCCAGCCAGGGATCGTATGCGTGTACGCGCATGCCGATGGCCAGCGCAATCTTTGCAACGTGGCCGCCAATGCGCCCCAGACCAACCAGGCCCAGTTGCAGGTCTGCGAGCTCTATCGCACGATACATCGGTCGCGGCACCTGCCGCAGCAGGTTGTTACGCATATCCGCCTGAATGGCTGGCAGGCTTTTCGCCACGCCCATCATCAGGGTGACAGTAAATTCGGCGGCCGAAATGGTGGGGCCATCCGGCGTATTGATTGCGGCGATGCCATGCCTGGTTGCGTGCTCAAGATTCACCTTGTCAAAGCCAATACCCGTACGGGCTATGACCAGCAGATCCGGAGCGCGAGACATCATTGCCTCGTCATAGACCAGACCACCCGCGATGGCAGCCTGAGCGCTTTCAATGCCCGCAAAGCGGTCGCTCGCATAAGGCGGTGCATTCCCGAGGCGTTTCACATCCTCCCCGACCAACTCGTCATATATCGGATCAAACTTCACTTCAAACCAAATCCTGTACATCGGCCTTCCTGTCCCGGTAAATATGCGCAGTAGGCGCCAGTGTAGTACATTCAGCGGCACAGTGCACCGGCCACGAAAAGACAAAAAGGGACAACGCCTTGAAAATCACGGATGTACAGGCATGTGTTATCGGACGCCCGGAGCCACACAGCGGCGGCAGCGTCTGGACCTTTGTGCGTATCTATACCGACGAGGGCATCAGCGGCACCGGCGAATGCAATTCCGCCGCAGCCATGGCCTCCGGCTTCGCCGTCAAGGAAGCCATCCTGAGGATGCGGCCACGTTTGCTTGGGCAGGACCCACTCAACATCGCGCCACTTTACGAGTCCCTGCGGCGCAGCGGACGATACGGCGGTACGTCGACTGCCCCGCTCATCTTCGCCATCACCGGCATCGAAAACGCCCTCTTCGATCTTGCCGGCAAGGCGCTGCAGCTCCCGGTCTGGCAGCTGCTGGGCGGCCGCTTTCGCGACCAATTTCGACTGTATGCGGACTGTCACGCAGGCGCCAGCAACGACGCCCAGGCCTGGGCCGACAAGGCGCTGGCGGTCATCGACGAGGGCTACAGTGCGGTCAAGTTTGATGTCGATCACATCGGTGTGGGGCAGCGGGACGCCTGGAACTGGACGGCAGGCGCGCAGGAGATGTCGCACATCATCGGCCTCATTGAGGCTACCCGCGAAGCCATCGGGCCAGACATCGATTTGGCGATCGACTGCCACGGTCAGTTCGACCTGCCCTCGGCCATTACGCTGGCGCACGCGCTTGAAGACCTGCGACTCTTGTGGCTGGAGGAACCGGTGCCGGCGGAAAACATTGACGCGCTGGCCCAGGTCCGCGCCAGCAGCAGCACCGTCATCTGCACCGGCGAGAACCATTACACCCGCTACCAGTTTCTCGAGCTGTTACAGCAGAAAGCGACCGACATCATCATGCCCGACCTCGCCAAGGCCGGAGGCTTGCTGGAGGGCAAGCGCATCGCCGAGCTGGCAGAGGCCTTTTACATTCCGGTCGCGCCCCACAACGTGTCCTCACCACTGGGCATGATGGCAGCCTGCCATTGCCTGGCAGCCATCCCCAACTTTCTCCTGCTGGAGTTTCACGGGCGCGAGATCACCTGGTGGGAAGATCTGTGTGACGGTGACAAGCCTTTCGTGCGGGACGGCGCGATGACGCTATCCAACAGTCCTGGCATCGGCGTCGAACTGAACGAGGAAGTGGCCCGCACGCTCCTCTGGAACGGCGATTGCTATTTCGAAGCGCCCTGAAACTCAGCCCATGGCGAAGCTGGAGCGCTCCAGTATCGCCTGGTTCTCGTAAATTGAACCCTGCCTCTCCGCTGCCGGTAGCGGCATCCGCACCGGCACGTCAGCCAGGCGCGGCACGATTGAAGTCTCGCCGGCCACCATCTTCGCATTGAAGCGGCCCAGATCACCGGGGCCCAGCAGGGGCCAGGCATCCGCGGCGCAGAACTGGTATAGCATGAAGCGCCGCGGGAACGCCGACGTGTTGGGTGCCGAAGCATGCAACGTGCGCGTATGATGGATTGAGATGCCGCCTGCGCGCACTTCAATTGGCGCGGTCTCGCCTGGCTCGAAGTCCGGATCGGTCACTGCGCCCGCGAAAGCGCCATTATGATGATGATTGATGACCGGGCCACGGTGAGAACCTGGCACAACCAGCAGGCAGCCGTTGGCCAGCGTCATATCATCGATGCAGACGCCAACCGCCAGCAGGTCATCATTGGTGTGCGGATAGAAGGCCCAGTCCTGGTGCCATTCCACCGGGCTGCCGAATCCTGGCGACTTCATGTTCAGCTTGGTGCCATTCTGTCGGATATTCGGCCCGATCAGCTGCGACACGATGGCGATGATGTTTTCGTTACGCATGATCTGGTCGTAGAGGGGATGAGCAGAAATCGGCTCTTTCAGGCGACGCAGTCGCGGTTCAGCAGCGCTGTGACCCGGCTCCAGATCAAAAACGTTATCGCTGACTGTGACGGTGCGCGACTTCTCGACGAACTCTTGTGTCACCCTGCGCAGCGACTCCACATCTTCCCGCGACAGGACGTCCTCCACACCCAGCCAGCCCTGTTCATGATAACAGTCGATCTGCGCCTGCTGCAGCATTGCGTCATCCTCCCCCTGAAACTGCCCGAGAATAATTGTAACCGCCTTGCACGGCAAAGCAAGTAATCGTCGTTGACGGTGCAAGTTGAGGCGTTATGCTCGCGCCATGTTCACTTCCCGCCTGCGCGCGCCCTGGCTGCCCGTCTTCCTCACCCTGTTTCCGCTGCTGCTCGTCTATCTGGCGACCCTGCAAACCATTCCCAATGGGTCAAGCCACTACTTCATGATCGACGCAGGCGAGACCCAGATTGTTCTCAACGAGTGGGGCAGCCTGCACCCGACCGGCTATCCCCTCTATGTCGTCAGCGGCAATGTCTTGACCGCCTTAATGCGCGCCCTTGGCATCAGCCCGATCGTGGCACCGGCGCTGGTATCGCTGCTCTGGGGCATGCTGGCGCTGCTGCTGCTCTATGTGTTCGGCATGCATTTGGGCGCATCACCCTGGCTTGCAGCCGGGGTAGCTCTGCTCTTCGGCCTCACGCGCACCGTCTGGATTCACAATGTCATCGCCGAAATATACTCTTTCAACCTGCTGCTCCTGTTGACCCTCCTGAGTCTCCCGTTCTGGCGCGGCCTCCGACGAAGTCACATCACCTGGCTGGCCGTGGTGGGTGGTATCGCCCTCGCCCACCATCGCGCCTTCATCACCCTCATCCCGGCCTTGCTCTACGCAATCTGGCCAACGCTGCGCACCAGCGGCCGAAAGTTGCCGCGGCTGTTGATTATCAGTTTGCTGCTGGTCACAGTCGGTTTTACGCAATACGCATGGCCCATGCTGCGCGCGCAATCAGGAGCCGCCTGGGTGTATGGCACACCCTCAACCTTGCCCGCCCTGCTCGATGTCATTCTGGGCGTGGAATTCAGCCGCTTCATTGGCCCGCCGTCATCACTGGCGGAGCTGAAGTTGAACATTCAGCTGGTTAACAGCGTCATTCTAGGGGAATTGTCGCTTCCGGGCATCCTTGCCGGCCTTGCCGGGCTCGGAATGGCGCTGCGCATACACAGACGCCTGGCGCTGACCCTGCTGCTCAGCGGGCTAGGCTCCTGGCTCTTTCACATGCTGTACTACAGCGACATCCTCTCAGCCCTGATTCTGCCAATTACGCTCAGCCTCACCTTTGGCTGGCTCTTCGCCGCAGAAGCACTGCTGATGCATTTCGGAAACCGCCAGGCTCAGGGCGGTGTGGCACTATGCATAGTGGTCGCGGCTTTGCTCTTGGCGAGGCACAATATGACATTCATCCGCCAGCTGACCAACGACCCTGCCGGGCTGGAGACAGTAGCCACACTGGAGGCAGCGCCCCAGGATTCGACCATCATGCTCGCCTGGGGAACGCGTTACTTTGCCGCGGCTGCCGCGCAGTTATATTTGGACCGTCTGGCGCACATCACCCTGACTGATCACAATCAAGATTTGAGCCCGGCCTTCGTAAACGACACCCTGATAACGCCCGAATACACTTTCTTCAATCAACCTCTCGCCTGGTGGGCCGACAAGCTGGATCAGGACATCTGGCTGCAGGCCGCTGGACCACGTCTGGTACACATCCGCAGCACGCCAGAAATCGTTGAAAGTGACGTAATTGGCCCGGCAGCGCAGGATACCAGGCTTCATTGCCAGCGCGACAGGATGGCGTTAGAGGTTGTCTGGCAAGCTGGCGCTGAAGCGCCTGACGAAGACCTCAGTGTGTTTGTCAAGGCCTTTGCTGCCGACGGCTCCCTGCTTGCCCAGGGAGATCAGTTCGCCCCTGTCTACGGCTTGCGCCCGACCAGCAGCTGGCTGGCTGGCGAACGCCTGCGCGACTTCTATCCACTGGACGTGAAACCGGAGCAGGTATCCACTCTGGCGTACGGCCTCTACCGCGTAAGTGCTGCCGGTGAATTCGAAAATGTGCTCGAGTACCGTCTCGATCCCGATTGTTCGCTATCCTGAGCAGGCAGAAATGTTGCAGGCTCCTGCGACAACCTGTTATTGTCAGGTTGAAGAATCTGGCGTAATGTAACCATTAGGAGGATTCCAGTGAAGCTTCGCTCGCTATTTCTGGTTCTGTTGGTTCTGAGTTTGTTGCCAGTTTTCGGCGTCTCGGCTCAGGAAACCTGGGTGCTCGGCGTAGTGCAACCCTTCACCGGGGCGCTCGGTTCCTTTGGCGCCGATTTCGCACGCGGTATTGACCTGGCTGTTGCACAGATGAATGCGGAACTGGAAGCTGCAGGTTCGAACATTCGCTTTGAGACAGCGTCTGCCGACACGGAAGGTACGCCGGATGGATCCGCCCGCGCCGTGCAGACCATCGTGCAGACCACAGGCGCGAACGTCATCGTCGGCCCGCTGACCACCTCCGAGGTGCTTGGCGCCAAACAGTTTGCCGATGAGAATAATGTCATTCTCGTCGCGCCGGCCTCCAGTGGCCCGGCAGGCGGCATCCCCGGTGACAACATCTTCCGCGTCATGTATCCGCCCGACACCTTTGCTGCCAAGGCCTACGCCCGCATCGCGATCTCGCGCGGCTACCAGAACGTCGCCATTCTCAACCTTGATGATCCCTACGGTAACGGCCTCGCCGACCGCTTTCAGCAAGATTTTGCGGCGGCAGGTGGCGCGCAGACGACGCGCATAACCTATACGCCGGATCCGCCGGACCTCAGCAGCGAGGTTGCGCGTCTCAGCGCAGATGTAGCCAGTCTGTCCGCCAGCGGTAAGACCGCTGTATTCTGCGTATGCTTTCTCGGCGACGCCCAGAAGGCCCTGCAGCTCAGCCTGGTCGACCCCATCCTGAGCGAAGTGGACTGGATCGGCAACGAGGCCATGACCACGCCTGACATCCTGGAAGACGCCAGTGTCGCATCCTTCCTGCAAAACGCCAATTTCGTCTCGGTGGGTTCCTACAGCGGCACCAAGACACCGCTGGTGGATCGCTTCGTGGCGAGCTTCACCGAACGCTACGAGAATCCGCCGGGGCCATTCACCAACTATGCCTTCGACGCGGCGAACATTGCCATGCTGAGCATGCTGGTCGCCGGTAACGACGGAGCTGCCGTCAAATCCATCTTGCCTTTCATCTCAGGCCACTACATCGGCACAAGCGTGCAGGGGCTGCTGGACGATAACGGCGACCAGGCAATCGCTTACTACAGCGTATATCAGGTCAATGCCGATCGCAGCGATTTTGATGCCATCGGCATCTACAACGGCTCTGCGGATTCGCTGGAACTAGACGACTGACAGGTTGCGGGTTTGTGATTCAGCATGTCACAGACCCTCCCATACATGCCACCCGCCCTGCTCGTCACCTCGCTGGTGCAGTCGATTCAGGTCGGCAGCCTTTACGCGCTCATGGCCATCGGCATCACCCTGACCATGCGCGTCATTCGTCTGCCCAACTTTGCTCATGCAGAGTTTGTGACCACCGGCGCATTCACTGCTCTGGTCGTCTCGCTCTTCGTCTCACGCGAGCCTGTCATCATTCTGGGGTCAGCGGCTCTGGTAGCTGCCCTGGTCGCCCTGCTCTCGCATCAGCTCGTCTTTCGCCCGCTGGCCAGGCGCAAGCTTTCGACCTACACCATGCTGCTGGCCTCTTTCGCCGTCGGCCTCATACTGCGCTACATCCTCTTTGTGCTTTCAGATACCTACCAGCTCTTTGACAAACGCATTCAGATCCCACTGGAAATATGGGTGCGCAGCTACCCCCTGATTCTGACAAACATCTTCTTCACCGTCGTCCCGGTCACCATCGCCTGCGTCATCGGACTCAGTCTCTTGCTGGGCCGCACGGCCCTGGGACGCGAGATGCGCGCACTGGCCAGCAACCCTGAGCTGGCACAGATCCTCGGCATGCGGGTGGAACGCATCCGCAGCCTGACCTGGCTGATCGTGGGCGCTTTGGCCGGGCTGGCCGGGGCGCTCTGGGGTCTCTATACCTTCGTGAATCCTCTGCTGGGCTGGCTGGCCATCCTCTCGGTTTTCGCTGCAGCCATCCTTGGCGGCCTCTCCAGCTTCACCGGAACTATTCTCGGCGCCTATCTCGTGGGGCTCTGCGAGAACACCCTGATGCAGGTCCTTAATCACTACATGGGCCTGTCCTTCAGCTTCAAGGCAGCCATACCCTTCGTCATCATCATCATCGTCCTGCTGCTACGCCCCCAGGGTTTGACCGGCTTCAATCGTCCGCCACGGGACCTGCAGCGGTGAACATCGATCTGAGCGCCACGCTCATCGCGCTGCTGACTTTCTTCGGCATCGCCGCGCTGATGGCCATCAGCCTGAATCTGGAATACGGGCTTGCCGGTATTCCAAACTTCGGCCAGGCAGCCTTCGTCTCAATTGGCGCATACACGGCCGCCATCACCTACACACGTGTGTTACCGCTGCTGGCCGGGCAGGAGCCGATTTGGCCCTGCGGCACCACGCTCGGCCCCGCCTTGCAGTTGCGCTCAGAGATAATGCGCGCCCACCCAGTGGCCGGCCTGCTCAACTTTGGCCTGACGCTGCTGCTGGCTGCAGTCCTCAGCGGCCTGGCCGGCTACTTCGTCTCGCGCGTGGCCCAGCGTCTGCAGCAGGAGTGGTTTCTGGCGCTGGTGCTGCTGGTCGGAGGCGAAACGGCGCGCATCTTTGTTCGCGGCTACGAGCCAATCATCTGCGCCACCAACGGCATTTCCGGCGTTGCTCAACCCTTCGCCTGGCTCGGCGATCCGCAACGCTCCTCAGTTCTCTTCATGCTGCTCGTGCTGGTCATGGCCGCCCTTGCCTATATCTTCTGCGAGCGCCTCGTGCGCTCTCCCTTCGGCCGCTTGTTGAAAGCAGTGCGCGAAAACGAGGCCATCGCGCGTAGTCTGGGCAAGGATGTCGCGCTGGCGCGCGCGCGCATCATGTTCATCGGTTCAGCTATCGCGGCGGTCGCCGGAGTGCTGTTCGCGCTAAACACTGGCTACATTAGCAGCAACGATTATGTCGTCACGCTTACGCTGGACATGTGGGTGATGGTCGTGCTGGGCGGCCTCGGCAACAACCGCGGCGCTGTGCTCGGAGCACTGGTGGTCACGCTGCTCGACCGCGTCACAGCCATTGCCACAATCCAGATGAACATGTCCGCCATCGAGCTTGAGTTTAACTACGTGCGTTACATCATCTACGGCCTCATCCTGTTGCTCATGTTGCGCTTTCGGCCACAGGGCATACTGCCCGAACCTGCCCGCACGACCCACGCCCACGACCTGCTGGCGGGTAAAATGAGCCATGCTGCAGATTCGTGACTTGACGCGCAGCTTCGGTGGCCTGCGCGCCGTCGACGGAGTTTCACTGGACGTGCCACAGGGCCAGATCATCGGCCTCATCGGGCCCAACGGCAGTGGAAAAAGTACCCTGCTTAACCTGATTGCTGGCCAGCTGCACGCTGACTCCGGCACGATTCACTTCGACGGGCATGATATCAGCAATGCGCCGCCGGATGAAATCAACCTGCTCGGACTGGCCCGCAGCTTTCAGGACCCGGCGCTCTTCTTTCAAATGACCGTGCTGGATAACAGCCTGCTCCCGGTCAAGGGGCAGCTGGGCGAATCGCCCTGGCAAGCGCCCTGGCATCGTCGCTGGCGCGCCCAGGAGGAACACAACACTTACAGCGCGGCAGGCATTCTGAAGCGACTCCTGCTGCGCAAGCATTTTGGACAGCGCGCCTCCGACCTGTCCGGCGGGCAGATGAAGCTGCTGGACATCGGGCGCAGCCTGAGCGGTGAGCCGCGCATGCTGCTGCTGGACGAGCCCACCGCCGGTGTCGCGCCCAATCTGGCACGCGAAATCTTCGAGCACATCGCGACCCTGCACCGCGAACGGGGGCTCACCTTTCTCATCGTCGAGCATCGCCTGGAAATTCTCTTCGACTATGTGGACAGCGTCTTTGTGTTGCACATGGGCAGCCTGCTGGCTGCGGGCAAACCGGCGCAAATCATCGAGGATGCCAAAGTGCGCGAGGTCTATTTCGGCGCATGATGCTGTCAATCGAGCATTTGTATGCCGGTTACGGCAAACTGACCGTGCTGCAGGACCTCTCACTGGACTTCGCCGCCAACCGTTTCACGGCCATTCTTGGCCCGAATGGCAGCGGCAAGAGCACCTTGCTCAGGGCCGTATTTGGCCTCGCGGACATGTTTAGCGGCTCCATACTGCTGAATGGTGAGCAGTTGGTCGGTCTGCACGGCGCGAAGATCAACAGCAGACGGCTTGCCTGTGTGCCACAACGGAACAACGTGTTCGCCGATTTGAGTGTGCGCGAAAACCTGCAGCTGGCAACCCGCCAGCTGACTCGCAGCGAGGCTGCGGCTGCCCTGGACGACGTCATTGAACTCTTCCCGTTGGTTGCGAAACGGCGCAATCAGCCCGCCAGCCAGCTCAGTGGTGGCGAGCGCCAGATGCTGGCCATAGCGATCGGCTGGCTAACGCGCCCGAAACTCATGTTGCTCGACGAACCAAGTGCCGGCCTGGCGCCCAACCTGGTCAACGAGGTATTTCGCTCGCTGCTGTTGCTGCGTGATCAGGGCATGACGCTCGTCGTCGTTGAGCAGAATGCGCGCAGCGTCCTTCGTCACTGCGACGAAGTACACATCCTGCGCGAAGGCATGCTTGCCTTCTCCGGCAGCGCGGAGGAATGCCTGGCAGACGAAGAGACGATCAAGACGCTACTCGGCGCCGGTTTCAGTGGCCAGTCTCCCGTGTCATGATATAGTCTCCCGGTTGCATTCGGAGCACATACATAACATGTCGAACACTATTCGCGGCATTTTCAACATTCTGGCGACCCCCTTCTACCATGACGAATCGCTCGATCTCGTCAGTCTGCGGAGTCTGGTGGATTTCCAGCTGGAGTTGGGCGCCCAGGGACTAACCATCCTCGGCGTGTTGGGCGAGGCGGCCAAGCTAAGCGTGGATGAGCGCCAGGAAGTGATGGAAACGGTCATGGCAACCGTGAACGGGCGCGTGCCAGTGATTGTAGGCGCCAGCCACCAGGACGATGTCACGCGCCTTGCGCTCTGCCAGGCGGCAGAAGCATCCGGCGCCGCCGGCGTGATGGTTGCGCCGCCGCGCATGGCCGACGCGCGCGACGAAAATGTGTACGCGATTTACGACGCCATCGCGGAAACCTGCGACCTCGCCATCGTGGTACAGGATTTCCCGCCCGTGAACGACATCATCATGTCGCCCGCGCTCATTGCCTCGATTGCCCGGGGCATTCCTGCAGCGCGTTACCTCAAGCTGGAAGATCCACCGCTGATGCAGAAAATCAGCGCCATTCGCGAAGAGGTCGAGGGGCTGGAAATTTTCGGCGGTCTGGGCGGCATGTTCCTGCTTGAGGAGCTTCGACGTGGCGCCTCGGGCACGATGACCGGCTTCGCCTTCACCGAGATTCTCGTTGCCGTCTTCGAGGCGTGGAGCGCCGGTGAGCAGCAACGGGCCGAGCGCGTGTTTGACGAATATGTCCCGCTGATACGTTTTGAGAATCAGCCCGTCATCAACCTGAGCATCCGCAAGGAGTTACTGCGGCGGCGCGGCGCAATCGAGTGCGGCAATCCGCGGCCGCCTTTCGCTCCCATCGATGCAGGCACGCAGGCAGAAATCAACTGGGTTTTCGCGCGCGTCGGCATCAATGACCCGACTCGCATACTTGAGCTGAACTAACAGGAGTACATCCATGAATCTGGGACTGGAAAACAAGGTAGCGCTGGTTGCGGCGGCGAGCAAGGGCCTGGGCTTCGGCGTGGCGCACGCGCTGGCAGCCGAGGGAGCGCGCGTCTCCATATGCAGCCGCTCCGCGGATGACATCCAGGCGGCCGCAGCGAAACTACAGGCGGAGACCGGAGCGGATGTGCTGGCCACGCCCTGCGACGTGACTGACCCTGCGGCAATCAACAACTGGGTGACAAAGACAGTTGAGCACTGGGGAACGGTGGACGCGCTGCTGGTAAACGCCGGCGGCCCGCCTGCTGGCCACTTCCGCGAGATCAGCGAGGCACAGTGGGAAGCCGCCTTCCAGCTCACACTGATGAGTTCCATCCGCATGATCAACGCCGCCCTGCCCCACATGGGTAGCAGCAGCGCAATCCTCACTGTGACGTCTTCCTCCATTCGCGAGCCAATACAACGCCTGGCGCTCTCGACGGTGATGCGTTCGGGCGTGATGGGGCTGGTCAAGACCCTGGCTGACGAGCTGGCCGGCGACGGCATCCGCGTCAACAACCTCATCCCGGGCCGCATCGATACGGATCGCGTGAAACAGCTGGACGCCATCACCGCCAACCGGATGGGAATTAGTCCTGAAGAGGCCCGTCAGCGCTCACTGGCGAATATTCCGCTGGGACGTCTGGGTAGCATCGCCGACTTTGGCGCTGCCGGCGCCTTTTTGCTTTCACCCGCCGCGTCCTACATCACCGGCGCCTCGCTGCGCGTGGATGGCGGCCAGATGCGCTCCGTCTGAGGCAAGCGCCTACAGGTTGACGCTCTGCTCGCTTACTCGCCCGGCATCCGCATTCACGGCTGCGCGAATTTCCTGAAACTCCGCCGTCAACATACGCAGGAAGGCGGACACATCTGAACTGTGCATGACGAGATTGGCGCCGGACTGCACCCAGCCGATCTGCTGCTGCATGGAGTTATGATGGATGCCGACGCCCACGCCGGCCGCGCGCGATTTGGCGATGATGGTCTGGATGGCCTCTTCGAAAACCGGCTGCTCGTAACGTTCCGGAATGCCCAGGCTGCATGAGAGGTCATGCGGGCCTACCAGTACCGCGTCGATGTAGGGCACGGCCAGGATGTCGTCGAGCGCGTCCAGCGCCGGCACGCTTTCGATGTTGATGAACAGATTGTTTCGCGCGTTTTTCTCCGCCAGGTAAGCGTCGAGCTCGGCTTCCGGCGCATTGCCGTTGACCATGCCGCGCAATTTGTCGCCCTTCACCGGGCCAAACTTCACCGCGCCACCGAGGGCTTTCACCTGTTCAGGCGACTCTATGTAGGGCGCGATCACACCGCTGGCGCCGCCATCCAGTACCATCTGCGCCATGTAGGGGTCGGGCGCCGGGATGCGCACCACCGGCGCAATGTCCAGCGCCGAGTAGGTCTGGCACATCCAGGAGATCATGCCGCGGTCATGCGGCGTGTGTTCGGAATCGATGAACACCATGTCTATACCCAGTTGTTTTACCCGGCCCGCCCAGGTCGGGGAGGGCGCGTAGATCGCCGTGCCGAAGACCAGTTCACCGGCGTGCAAGGCGTGATTCAATTGCTTCCCGTTCACAGGCTTTGCCGTCCTTCCCATTGTCGGACTGAGGAGCAGAGAGCATAACGCCCGCCCGCGTCAGCGTCAACTGCGACAGAAGCACGCTTTAATCAGGCCAGTGGGAGAATCCAGTCCGGATCAATGTACAAGCTCAGCGTTTCGCCAGGTTCGGGGACGGGATGCTCGCCAAGCGGCACGCGCAAGCGCAGGGTTGCGCCGCCTACATTGACTGACAGTCGCCACCCTTCCCCTTCGTAAAAGCGCTGCTCCAGTACACCGCGCAGGGTCAGGCCGTTCCCCTGCGTGCCACCCAGATGTATACCCACCGGGTGCAGCAGGATCTGTTCGGACTGAACTAAATCGCCGGTATGCTGTGAGAGCCAGGCGCTGCTGACCTGGTTGCCGAGCCCCAGAAAGCGGGCGACGAAGGCCGTGCGTGGCCGCGCGTAGAGCGCCTGGGGCGTATCAATCTGCTCAATGCGACCGGCGTTCATCACGGCGATCCGGTCCGCGATGGCGTTGGCCTCGCGTTGGTCATGCGTGACCGTGATGACCGTCTGCTTCAATTCCCTGAAGATGCGCCGCAGCTCAGGCATCAGCCGCTCACGCAGTCCGGCATCCAGCGAAGCCAGGGGTTCGTCCAGCATCAGCAGCGCCGGACGCGGAGCCAGACTGCGCGCCAGCGCCACTCGCTGCTTCTCGCCGCCGGAAAGCGAATTCACGTCACGCTCGCCCATGCCCGCCAGCCCCACCAGCGCCAGAATTTCGCGCGTGCGCTCTGCGACGTTAGGCAGGCGTCGCCTGCGCAGGCCAAAGGCCACGTTTTGCTCAACGCTCATGTGCGGGAACAGCGCGTACCCCTGGAACATCAGACCGAAGTTACGTTCATGCACCGGCACCTGCGCGAGGTCCTTCCCGCCAAACAACAGCTCGCCATGGTCAGCCCCTTCGAGTCCGGCTATGATGCGGAGCAGCGTCGTCTTGCCGCAGCCGCTCGGCCCAAGCAGGCAGACAATCTCCCCCTCGCGCAATGCGAGCGACACATCACGCAACACTTCCTGTCCACCGAAGCTTTTGGCCACTCCCCTCAGTTGAAGCATCAGAAAGTGCCGCTGCCAGCCCGCTGCACACGCTCAATCAGCACGAAGCCCAGGCCACAGGTCAGCAACAATATGACGCTCATGGCCATCGCCTGACCGTTGTTGAGCGCGCCCGGTTGGCCGAGCAACCGAAAAATGACGACCGGGATCGTCGCGCTTGCCGGGCGTGCAATGAAGAGCGAGGCGCCAAACTCCCCCATGCTGATGGTGAAGGCAAAGGTCGCACCCACCAGCAGGCCACGACTGATTAGCGGCAGGTCAATCTGGCGCCAGACCTGCCAGGGTGTCGCACCCAGCACACGCGCTGATTCGCGCAAGGCCGGCGCAATGCTGTCCAGCGTGGGTAACACGCTGCGCACCACGAAGGGCAACGCCACCAGAGTATGGGCGATCGGAATCAGCAGCGGTGAGGCGCGCAGGTCCAGCGGCGGTTCGTCCAGCGCGATGATGAATCCGAACCCAAGCGTGACCGCGCTCGTCGCCAGCGGCAACATGAAAAGCGGATCGAGCCAGCGGCGACCCCGTCGCTGCAACAGGGTAGCGGCGAGAAGGCCCAATGTGAGTGCCAGCACGGTTGTCACCAGCGCGAAGATCAGGGAGTTGGCGACTGCGCGCAAGGGCGCCACAAAGAGCACCGAGCCGCGCACATTCTGCGACAGAGCCGCGTACCAGGCCATCGTCAGGCCCTCCGCGCCGCTGAGGGAGCGCAGCACCAGAGCGAACAGAGGCACAGCCAACAGCAGGAGCATGAAGCCGCTGACCAGGGCTACCGCCAGCCATTCACGCGCGCCTTGTGGCCGACGCGCCGAGGAAGGCTGCAGGGTCTGCGGCAACCTTCGTCGCAGCCGCGTATACACCAGCATCAGCGCGAACATCAGGCCGATTTGCAGCAGTGACAGTCCGGCCGCCACTGGTAGATTGAAGAGGTTTACCGCCTGAAAATAGATCTCAACTTCGAGCGTCGCGAAGCGCAGCTCACCAAGGATGATGATGACGCCGAAGCTGGTGAAAGTGAAGATGAAAATGAGCACGGCGGCCGCCAGTAATGCCGGCCGCAACAGCGGCAGGCGCAACTCCCACCACAGGCGCCAGCCATGCGCGCCCAGCACGCGCGCCGCTTCTTCGATTTCTACGTTGCGGTTGGCCCAATAGCCGGTGATGATGCGCAATGCCACGGCAAAATTGTAAAAGATGTGCGCCAGCAGGATGATGGCCAGCGTGCCCTCCAGGCGCAGCGGTGGCGCCTCCAGACTCAACACATCCTGCAGCAGGTTGTTGACCAGACCGCGCGAGCCGATCAGTGCAGAGAATGCAGCCGCCACGACGACGGTTGGCAAGACGAAGGCCAGAGTGGAGAGCGACAGCAAGAACGAGCGACCGGGGAAGGACCAGCGCACGAAGACCCAGGCGGCCGGCAGCGCCAGGGCGATGGTCAGCGCGGTCGAGAGCAGCGCCTGGCCGCAGGTGAAGATGAGGATGTTGAGGTGGTAGGGCGAGACGATCTGCTGCAGCCGCGCCAGTTCCAGCTGACCATCTGGCGCCAGCCCCAGCGTGAGGATGGACAGCAAGGGCCAGACGAAAAAAAGCGCCAGAAAGAGCAACGGCAGCAGCAGAACGAGACGCGCAGCCTGATTCACGTTCTGCTTCGCAACACCGTCTCGGTCCAGGCCTGGATCCATTCCTCGCGCATGGCGTCTATCTCCTCCGGCGACACAACAACCGGCAATTCAGCCACTTCAGCGTATTCGACAAATATCTCGGGCAGCTCCGCTTCCTCATTGACCGGGAAGACGAACATCTGCAGCGGGATGTCTTCCTGGAAACGTACGCCCAGCATGAAATCGATCAACTTCTGCGCCGCTTCCACCTGCTCGCTTCCCTCCAGCACCCCGGCGAATTCAATCTGGCGGAAGCAGGTACCGTCCGCAACAATCGCGCCGGTGGGCGCTTCAGCGGGTGTTTCTTCCATAAAGAACACCTCGGCGGGCGGGCTGCTGGCGTAGCTGACCACCAACGGATACTCGCCGCCGCTGATACTGAACTCGCTCCAGTAGGCGGTCTCCCAGCCACTGACCACGCGCACCTCGTTCTCGACCAGCTGACTCCAGTAGTCCAGCCAGGTGGTTTCGCCCTCGGTGCCGAACACGCCAATAGTTGCCAGCATGAAGGCCAGCCCGGGCGAGGAGGTCGCCGGATTCTCGACAACCAGCAGGCCGCGATACTCCGGCTCCACCAGCGCGGCCAGGCTGTCCGGCAGTGCCAGTTCCTGTTCAGCAAACCACGCAGCGTCATAATTCAGGCACACGTCGCCGTAATTGATCGGCGTGACACGGTGCTGTTCATCCAGCTGAAAGGCCTCGGCAACCTGCTCCAGCAATGGAGATTCGTAGGGCAGGAAAATATCGTATTCCAGCGCCCTGCCGAGAAAGCTGTTGTCCACACCGTAGAGCACATCACCCAGCGGGTTGCCACGCGACAGGATAGCCTTGTTGAGCATCTCCCCCGCATCACCGCTCTGAAGGATCTCTACACGAATCCCTGTCCTGGCCGTAAACTCCGTCAGCACTTTCTCGCCGATGGCAAAGCTGTCATGCGTAACCAGCGTCACGACTGTCTCTTGCGCACTGACGGACGCCAGCAGCGTCAGCAGCAATCCCATTGTCAGAAGTGCACGCATTTCCCTCTCCTCCCCGCAAACGAAAACCACCCCGACCTTCCAGGGTGGCTGTCATTCGCTCCTCGCACACTTCCTGCGCCGGCATGATCCGGATCAGGTTCGAGGGTCGATGCGACTTTACGCATCCTCTCAGCCCGCTCGCGCGGACTCCCCTGGTTGCTCGATTTCGTCCACTGTACCCTGGAGGAGAGGTTGCAGTCAACCAAACTGCAGACGTGATCAGGAACGCGTGAGAAAATCCGCGAGCCAGCGGTCAAACTGACCGGCGTTGCAGAGCTCCACGTAACGCAGGAATGCAATGCTGTCCAGCGAATACAATGGATGGCAGCTCGTGGGCCAGGCGCCCTGAGGCGCCTCCACGATGATGTCTACGCCTGGCGCGGGCAGGACGTGACCTTCGCCTAAGGCGCGCACATCTGTAACAAAGCGTTCAACCGTCACGATGACCGTGTCGGCGATATAAGCCAATTCCATATCGATGCCGAGATTGCGATTCAACAAAATATTGCCTTGACCGTCCGCCGCCAGAGCGTGCAGCACGGCCACGTCCAGCGCAATCGCCGGGAAGGCCATCAGCGGCTCCCGAGCGTAAACATCAGAAACCACCTGCACATCCGGCCTCAGGCGAGGCAAGTCTGTCCCACGCCACGCACGCGACGGCATGAAACTGACGCCCGCCATCGTTGCACGCATGCCCGAAACTATGCTGAGTTCAGTTTCTTCCTGAATGCGCAACCTACCCTGTTGCGCCGCTTTGGTGAACATGGGCGCAAGACCGAAGGATTCCAGACCAAAGTAGACGCTGCGCACTGTGCCGACACAGCCAGCTCCCACCAGCAGATCGGATTCAAGGCCGGCGGTGAAACATAGCAGAGTCAGGTCACGCGGCGGCTGCGACCGCTGCAAGAGCGCTCGCACGAAGGCAAGCGGCCGACGGTACAGCGTCATGCCACCCAGCGCGAGGGTCTGCCCGTTGCAAAGCAGCGCAGCCGCTTCGTTCAGTGCGAGGATTTCAGAAATCGCTGACCTCGTAGCGATACTAGAGCAAGACCAGGGCCTTGCCACTTGCCCGGTCAACCCATGACATTCTACCAGCGAGACCTCCCCCGGCAACCTGCCGTCCATGCTGCGTTCATCCCCCACTCACCACGCTCGGCTATACTCGAAACATCTAAAGTGGAGCTAACATGTCTGCCCTACGACTGAACCGCCTCCCCCTGCTCATTCCAGTCCTGCTGGCGCTCTTGCTTGGTTACCTGCTTGGCAACGCGCGCAGTGAGTTGAATGCT
Source organism: Phototrophicaceae bacterium (assembly GCA_965238035.1). Classification (GTDB taxonomy): domain Bacteria; phylum Chloroflexota; class Anaerolineae; order Aggregatilineales; family Phototrophicaceae; genus JAGWBD01. Next base: position 87,074 of record OZ250163.1, read on the forward strand.
CAAAGCAGCTTCAACCTGTCTTGGGAAGAGGAAGAGCTGTTCGAAACCTTTTGGCAGGTCTGGGAATACATCCGGGGTGAGTTTGTCGACCCGAACGGGGCAGACATCGATCCTGCATCCCTGACCGATGGCGCCATTCGCGGCATGGTCAAGGCGCTCGGTGACGAGCACAGCGGCTATCTTGATGCGCAACAGTATCCGGTGATGCATGAGGACATATCTGGCTCAATTCAAGGCATCGGTGCAGTTGTGCAGCGAGACGAGACCAGCGGTTTCCTGCAGATAGCGTACGTGCTGACGGGTACGCCAGCAGCGGCAGCCGGGCTGCAGTCCGGTGACGTTTTCGCGGAGGTGGACGGGCTCGACGTCCTCGATGCCAGTCAACTCGAGCTCGCCGCGCTGGTACGCGGACCCGCCGGCAGCGCTGTGCAGCTTACTATGTACCGCGGCGCCGAAACGTTGAATTTCACTATCGAACGTGCGCGCATTGCCGTCCCCAACATCGAATGGCGTCTGCTCGAGGACTCAGGCTTCGGTTATGTGAAACTGCAGCACTTCAACGCCAGCGCCCGAGCAGATCTGGACGACGCCTTCGCGGAGATGGATGTCCATTCACTTCCTGGCCTTGTGTTGGACCTTAGGGGAAATCCCGGCGGCTTGCTGGACAGCGCCATCGAAATAGCCAGCGCCTTCATCGAGGAAGGTCCGGTCGCAATCCAGGATTTCGACATACATGAGCGAATACTTGACGCCGATGGCAGCCATGCAGGACTAACATTGTCGCTTGCCGTGCTGGTGGACGGACGCAGCGCCAGCGCCTCGGAGCTGGTCGCCGGCGCCTTGCAGGATCGCGGCCGCGCCACCATCGTTGGCGAGCAGACTTTTGGCAAGGGCACCATGCAGAACCTTTTCAAGCTCGAAAACGGTGGCGGCTTGCAGCTTACCATTGCGCGCTGGCTGACACCGGACGGTCACTGGATCCACGGGTCGGGCATCACCCCCGACCTGCTGGTGACCCAGGCGGAGGATCCCGGCCTGACCGACACAGATGCGCAACTACAGGCCGCCATAGCGCACCTGCTGGCCCAGGAGGCGGACATCGCCGCTTGAAACTTGCCTCGTTTCGGGTCAGTCTACTGACACGTTTCCGCTCGCATCGAGGCATTTGTCAGATGACCTTGCAGCTTGCACGCCGGCCAGGCAGCGGCCTGACCGGAGCGTTACAGGACTCATGACCTCCAGGTGACCACACCAACTACATCCCGCCGCGTTCGTATCCTGCTCGCCTGGCTGGCCTTTGTCGCGATCGGAATCCCAGGCGGCGCATTCGGCGTGGCCTGGCCCTCCATGCGCGATACCTGGGGTCTGCCTACCGCCTCGCTGGGAATACTGTTGCTGGCCCTGACGGGTGGCTATCTTACGGGCGCCTTCGTGAGCGGGCGTGTCGTCACCAGGCTTGGCATGGGCAGCACGCTCATTGTGTCCAACGGGATTGCTTTCTGCGGACTGCTGGGTTTCGGTCTGGCGCCGGGCTGGCTGTCCCTGATCGCTGCCGGATTCCTTCTCGGAATCGGTCAGGGAACGCTGGACGCGGGCCTAAATCTCTATTTTGCCAACCACTTCAACTCAAGAATGATGATCTGGTTGCACGCCAGTTTTAGCGTTGGCGCGACCCTTGGCCCCTTCATTGTGCAACTTACCTCATCAAACGACCTGGGCTGGCGCATTGTATGGCTCGCCATTGCGCTCGGCCATCTGCTGCTTTGCATCGCCTACTACCTCACGCGCGCTGGCTGGCATTTGACTGGCAGACCCGCCGAAGGAACTTCGAATGACACGCCCTCGATAATGGCCACCCTGCGCCGGCCCGCCGTTTTGCTTGGCATGGCTCTGTTTTTCATCTTCGTCGGCATTGAGACTACAGCCGGCAGCTGGAGCTTCACGCTCTTCACTGAAACACGCGTCATAGACAGTTCGCTGGCCGCCACCTGGGTTGGGCTGTACTGGGGCAGCTTTGCACTGGGTCGCATCGTATTCGGCATGGTCGCCGACAAATTGCCGGCCGTTCCGAGCATTCGCATACTGCTGCTCGCCGTTCTGCTGGGCGCGATCATGTTCAGTGTGAGCGACAGGAAAAGCATCAGCATGGCAGGGTTATTGCTGATTGGATTCGCCCAGTCGCCCATATTTCCACTGCTCATCACCGCCACGCCACAGCGACTGGGTGCAGGCCACGCGACCAACGCTATCGGCTTTCAGATAAGCGCGGCAGGCCTCGGAATTGCGGGACTGCCAGCACTGGTCGGTTTCCTTGCCACTTTCAGCAGCTTCGAGATTCTGGGGCCTTTCCTGGCACTCTCCGCCCTGCTCAGTCTGCTCCTGTTCCAGGTCATCGTCCGCAGTGGCGACTCAAGGACTGCTTAGCCAGGAACTGGCTTTCCTCAACAGACCACTAAATCCATGAGGAAGTGTCAACTTGCACATTGCCTTGATTTAGGTCTATCTTAGGAGACGATTCCTCTCGCATCGAGGCACATCGTAATAATAATGTTGCATATAGACTCCCAGCCGGTCACCAGCCCTGGTCGGATTGTTGACCGACGCCCGGACCACACATGACCCGCAACATCACCTCCCGCCAGATTCGCATATGGCTGGCTTTTCTCGTCTTCGGCGCAGGCGGTGTTTCAGGTAGCGCTATCGGCGTTGCCTGGCTCTCGATACGTGACACCTGGGGTTTGCCTACTGCTTCCCTGGGCATCCTCCTGCTGGCACTCACTGCCGGGTTCCTCACTGGCTCCTTTGTTAGCGGACGCCTGGTTACCAGGCTTGGCATGGGCAGCACGCTGGTTCTGTCCAACATTGTTGCTGCAATTGGCCTGCTGGGATTTGGCCTTGCGCCAGGCTGGTTAGCGCTGATCGCCGTCGCCATTCTGTCAGGACTGGGAAAGGGAACTCTCGGCGCGAGCCTGAACATTTACTTTGCCAACCATTTCAACGCAAGAATGATGAACTGGCTACATGCCAGCTTCAGCATCGGCGCAATGCTGGGCCCTTTCCTTGTGCAATTTGCTTCCACTGATGGAAACAGCTGGCGCAGCGTATGGCTTGCCCTGGCGCTCGTCCAGTTGCTTTTTTGCTGCACCTACTACCTCACGCGTAGGGGTTGGCATTCGACTCCTCAAACAGCCGCAGCAGGTGCGCCTGTTACGCCTACCATGCTGGCCACACTGCGTAATCCAGCTGTGTTGCTCGGCATGACCCTGTTCATTGTCTTCACAGGAATCGAAGCTTCGGCGGGTAGCTGGAGCTTCACGCTTTTCAGTGAAGACCGCGTCACTGACAGCGCTTTGGCTACGTTCTGGGTCGGTCTTTACTGGGGCAGCTTTGCGCTGGGACGCATTGTTTTCGGTTTGATCGCCGATAAACTTCCGTTCGTAACGAGTATTCGCATTCTCTTATTTGCTGTGATGCTTGGCGGGCTTATGTTCAGCATGCGAGATTCGGTCGCCATTAGTCTGGCCGGGCTGTTACTGATTGGCTTTGCCCAGGCTCCCGTTACACCGTTGCTCTTTTCAACCACTCCGGAGCGCCTCGGTGAAGGACACGCGACCAACGCCATCGGCTTTCAGATGAGCGCCGCTGGGCTGGGATTTGCGGCATTGCCCGCCCTGGTCGGTGTGATTGCCAGCTACAGCAGCTTCGAAATCCTGGGGCCCTTTTTAGCACTCTCCGCCCTGCTCAGCCTGCTGCTGTTCCACCTCATTGTCCGCAGCACAAGCGTAGCCAGTCCTGCCTAGCCAGGCGCTGGCTGCTATACTGTTGCCTGCGACCCTGTATCAATCGGGACGGACGATGCAAATCCTTGGAATCGACATCGGTGGCTCGGGCATCAAGGGAGCGCCCGTCGACACGAGCCGCGGTCTGTTGCTGACCGAGCGGCAGCGCTTCGACACACCACAACCCTCCACACCGGACGCTGTCGTCGAGGTCGTCTGTGCGCTGGTCGAGCATTTTGACTGGCGCGGGCCCGTCGGCTGCGCCTTCCCGGCTATCGTGAAAGCGGGGAAAACGCTCAGCGCCGCCAACGTCGACGACGGCTGGGTCGGCCACGCCGCCGAGGAACATCTGCGTCGGCAAACAGGCTGTCCCCTGCTGCTCAGCAATGATGCGGATGCCGCCGGCATTGCGGAGATGGCCTTCGGCGCGGGCAAGGGTCACCGAGGCCTGGTTTTTATTATCACCCTGGGCACCGGAATCGGCAGCGCCATTTTTTACGATGGCGTGCTGATCCCCAACAGCGAAGTCGGCCATCTCGAGTTGAAAGGGCGCGAAGCCGAAAAGTGGACCGCCAGCGTTGTGCGGAAACGCAAGAATCTGAAATGGAAGGAGTGGGGCTCGCGGGTGAACGACTACCTGGCACACCTTGAATTCATCTTCTCGCCCGACCTCTTCATCCTCGGCGGTGGCGTCAGCAAACGCTATGACAAGTTCAGCCGCTGCCTGACCCTGCAAACGGAGGTCGTGCCGGCCGCCCTGCGCAATGAGGCCGGCATCGTCGGCGCCGCCATTGCCGCGCGCAAACTGGTTGAAGACCAGCCCTAGGCCCTTGCCTCTACTGCTTCACGCAGGCGCGCGAGCACGAAGTCGGGTTCCAGAGCGGCCAGCAACTCACCGGCCCTTGGTCCGCTGCTCCTCCCGAGGAAGATATTATAAAGTGCCCTGAACGCATAGCCGGCACTGCCCTGCCCTTGCAAGGCCAACTGCATTATCGCTTCGTGTATGGCCAATCCATCCGGCGACGGCGCCGTTTCGTACCAGGCAAGCAAGGCAGCCAAAAAGGTATTCTGCCTGTCGTCCATTTTGTCCAGAGCCTGCACTGGCAACGTTGCCTGAACCTCGAAACGCGACCTGGCAGGAGCGAAGCGCGCCAGCCATTCGCGGGCGTAGTCGCTGCGCAACTGCAGCTCACAGCGTTCCGCCGGAAGCAGGGGGGCGCCCTTGTGCTGCGAAAAGTGCTGTAGCAGATCGATGCCCGGAATTTGCGAGATGGTCACCACGTGGGCAAAACGCGGCCGGTACTGCCCCTTGATTTCGGCGCCGTGCCTGACCTGCGCCAGTTCGAAGAGCCGACGCTGCCAGGCCTCGCCAGTGTCTTCCCGGTAACGTTCTGCCGCCACGTCATAGTCGTCGAAGAGCCGCGGCACAGCGTTTTCACCCAGGTTAAAGTTGATGGCTGTGCGCGGTCGCGTGCGCACCAGCAGCCAGCGTAACAGCTGTGCCGGCAGCGCTTCGGTCGCTTCGCTCGCGCTGAGCCCGATGCCTTTCGAAGAACTCATCTTGCCGCCTTCGAGCAACAGGAATTCGTAAGGCAGGTTGGCCGGCGGTTCCACGCCGAAAACCCTTCTGGCGATCGCCTCGGCGACGTCGCGCGCGCCGCCGGCGATTGAATGGTCGCTGCCCGCGCCCTCGAAGTTGACGCCCAGCACCTGCCAGCGCGCCGCCCACTCCAGCTTCCACGGCAACTTGCCACGGCCATCCCAGGGGAAGACCGCGCCTTCATGGCCGCAGCCGCGGGCGTATGCCATCGCCGCGGGCTCGCAGCGATAGTGCACGCGCTCGCCATCAAAACGGTAGGCACGGGTCATTGCAATGCGGCCACAGCGCTCGCAAATCGGACTGAAAGGGATCCAGTCGTCGTCCCGTTCAGATTTGCTGACCTCAAGGTAAATCGCTCGCAGCTCGGCCGCCGCCTCAAGCAGCGTGCGTATTACCTCGTTCATGCGGCCCGAGCGATACAGTTCGCTCATGTGATAGGGCTGCGGCTCAACGCCCAGTTTGTGTTGCGCTGTCATGAATTCGTCAAAATAGTAGCGCGCGTAGCTGCGCTCACTGCCATCCGGCGCCGGCACATCACAGAGCGGCTTACCCAGCCAGGGCTTGAACTGTTTTGCAGACAGGACGGGCGGTATCGAGTCCAGCGCGTCCATATCGTCATTACCATAGTTGAAGCGGGCGCGCCGGCCGGCATCCAGCGCGCTGCGCAAGAGCAGGTCGTGAACGACCGGGCCGCGCAAGGAACCGACATGCGCGCTGCCGGAGCAGGTCTTGGAATCATTGAAGACGAACGCGTCAAAAGCGTGGTCGGCTATGATCTGGTCAGCCCAGTACTGCACCCTGTTCCTCCTGCGCTCGCCCTGATGACCGTTGTTTCTCTGCGTGAACTTCGCGCTCTCGCAATCTGTCCCTGGGCCGAGCTATTTCATGCCGGTCGTGGCAATGCCGGTGGTGATGAAGCGCTGCAGGAAAGCAAACACAACTGTAATCGGCAACAGGGTCAGAACAGTCATGGCCAGCACGTAATGCCATTGGATATTTAGCTCCCCTGCGAAGGCGTACAGACCAACCTGGAGCGTGAACACATCGGTGCGGCTGAGCACGATCAGCGGCCACAGAAAGTCGTTCCAGCGCCACATCACGGAGAAAATGGCCAGCACCGCCAACGCCGGCCGCGCCAGCGGCAGTACAATCTGCCAGTAAATGCGCCACTCACTGGCGCCATCGATGCGCGCGGAGTCGAGTAGTTCGTCGGGGATAGTCAGCATGTACTGACGCAGTAAAAAGACGCCGGTCGGCGTGGCCGCCCCGGGGATGATGACACCCCACAAGGTATTGTACAGATTAAGAGAAGTGATGACGAGAAAGACTGGCACCAGAATGACCGAAATCGGAATCATCAGGGTGGCGATGAACAGCACAAATATGCCGTCGCGACCGCGAAACTGATACTTGCTCAGCGCGAAGCCGGCCATGCTGTTAATGAGCAAGGTTATCAGCGTAGCCACTACTGTGACCACCACGCTGTTGCGCAAATAGGTGAGAAAATTGAAACGGCCGAGCGGGTCGATGTAATTATCCAGCGCCATCCGAATCGAACGTACCGGCTCCCGCTGCCGAATATTCACCTTGATGATTTCTTCCGGTGCGGCAGGGTCCACCAGCTGCGCCTCTATCCCAACACGGCGCACCTGGGCCAGACGCCGCACACTGCCGTCCTCCATCCTGACATCATAGAGCGGCAGGGGCTCCTCATGCCCTGCCACAGGAATCGTGTCCTGCTGGTAGGGAAAGAACCGGGGAGGAAACTCGATCAGGGCCGCCTGGGTTTTGAAGGAGGACATCAGCACCCAGAAAACCGGTCCAAACATGACGATCGTGCCAAAGAGCAGCCAGAGGTAGGCCAGCAGGTCCGTCGGGTGCAGCTTGTTACGGCCACGGGTGCGGGTGAAGATGTTGCGTGTCGTCGGCAAGGTCCCTGCGCTCATGGCGGAATCAGCCTGACTCGTTATTGCGGGCAGCACGTAACTGCAGCAAGGTTAGCACGAGCAGGGTCGCGCCCAGCAATACGGAAGCCGCAGCTGCCAGCCCGAAACGTTTGATTGAACTGGAGAAACCGGTAGTGTAGATGTACTGCACGATGAAATGGGTTGCTGTGCCGGGCCCGCCACCTGTCAAGGCATACACCTGATCAAATACCTGCACGGCCCGGATGAGTGAGAGCACCAGCACGACAAACATGGTTGGCATCAGGAGCGGCAGGGTTATGAAGCGAAGGCTTTGCCAACGGCTGGTGCCATCAATTTGCCCCGCCTCGTAGAGCTCGGCTGGAATCGCCTGCAAACCCGCCAGCAGAATCAGCGTGTAGAAGCCCATCAGCGCCCAGATACTGATGACGATGACCCACAGGGTCGCCCAATCCGAGTTGACCAGGAACTGAATCCGCTCTTCTCCAAGTGACAGTAATATCGAGTTCAGCACGCCGTCCCGCTGCAGGATCCATTTCCAGATGAGTGCAACCACGACCGGTGAGAGCAGCACCGGGTAGAAGAATACGCTACGAAAGAAACCACGCGCCCGTATTTTGCTGTTCAGGACCAGCGCAGTCACCAGCGAAACCAGCACCATGCCGGTCACTTGCACAACCACAAAAAAGATCGTATTGAATACGCCGCGCCAGAACAGGTCTTCGTTGCAGGAATTCGGTTCGAAGACGTTCTGGCAATCAAACAGGAATTCATAATTTGCTGTGCCAACGAAGGCGCGGTCCTGTGGGTAGATGTTTGTGCCCGAAGTGAAGGAAATGTAAATGTTCAGTAGCATTGGGAAGAGTACAAATATGCTGAATATCAGCAGGTTGGGCAAAATAAAAAAGTAGCCAATGCGCTCCATGCCCAACCGCCGCTCGATTGGCCGGATGAGGATCTCGAGCCCGTTCATTAACGCTGTGAACAGGAAGCTGAAGCCGTCTTCCAGCGCTTGTGAAACCCGCGCCAGCGGCCCGCCTTGTTCCACCTTTGCGTCGTTGGCCGTCGTCATTGAATCTTCTTACCCCACACTTAACAACAAAGGGTGCCGCCCCGCTCTTGCGAGCGAAAGCGGTACCCCGATGCTGTCGCGCTACATTTCGAACCGCAACTAGCCGCCCATTTGCTCGGCCAGCTGCTCGTCCACGTCTTCCTGGATGCGCTGGATGGCTTCATCGAGCGTCAACTCGCCCACAATCGCCTGGGTCAGACGGTCGCGCGCGACATTGAAAATGATTCTGTTGAAGGGATAGCCTTGCAGATCAAAGGCAGTCTGCTCCAGCGTTGCGACCTGCGCGGTGAAGGTGCCCAGGGCTGCCTTCGCAAGTTCGAGATCGGTCTCGAAGTCTACGCCATCTGTGGCCAGGCCCTTGTGCGCCGGGATGAAGAGCGTGCGCGCAGAGAACTCGCCCAGGATATCCTGGCTTGCCAGATACTCCATAACACGCGCCACTTCAGCCGGATGCTCTGTGTCCTTGATGGCGACCAGCGACGCGCCACCGGGCATGCCGGTGCAGCCGCCAGGGCCACAGGGGTTGGGGACGACTTCCCAGTCGAAGGCGTCACCGATCTGCTCCGTGAACTGGCCGACCTGCCAGCTGCCGGACATGTAGAAGACGACCTGGCTGTTACCGAACTCCTCGTTGGCGCCGGCGTAGCCAGTGTTGGCCGCCCAGATTTCAAGCGGCATGGTGCCATCGAGATGCCAGTTGACGAAGAGCTCGGCCATTGCGCGGAAGCCCTCGTCCCCGGCAATCAACGGATGGCCCTCGTCATCAAAGTACTTTGCTCCCATGCTGATGGCCGGGCCGGCGAAGCGATGACCGCTGCGGTCCATCGCCATCGGGAAAGGAATGTCCAGCGCGTCGGCGACTTCGTTGGCCGCCGCTGCCCACTCTTCCCAGGTCACCTGGTCTGTCATGTCGCTGGGCACTTCCACACCCGCCTGCTCGAAGAGCGTGCGGTTGATGATGGGGCCGGTGATGGTCAGCTGGGTCGGGAAGCCGTGGATGCCGCCTTCTGCGCCTGACATGCGCAGCCAGCCCAGAGTGCCACCGAAGCTGTCAAGCCAGTAATCTGCGTCGCTCAGCAAGGGCGTCATGTCCAGGTAGAACTCGGCCAGTCCACCAAGGTCGGTTACGCGCGCCATGTCCGGGCCCTCGCCGGCTGCCAGTTGAACGGGCAAGGTCTCGAGGATGCCAGCCTGATAGGGGACATTGTCCATGACTACGCGGATGTCGCTGTTTTCCATCTCGAAGCGGTCGAGCAGGTCACGCATTACGACGTCTTCGTTACCGTCGGTGTACCAGGTCATGCGCAACTCAACGACGTCCTGCGCCAGTCCCGGCAGGGAAAGTGTCAGCATCATGGTTGCCAGCATCAATACGATTGCGATTCTACGCATCTTCATACTCCATTAATTGACCAATGTTTGCCTCGAACCTTAGGTCTGAACTCGGTCAATGTCGCACATAATATCTAATAATTCAAGGTGCTGCCTTCATTCCCCAGTCGTATGCAGCTCACGCTCAAGCGCTGCCAGTAGCGCTTCAAGCTTCGCGAGATTTAGCCGGTGAGCAACGCGTGCCTGGGGATAACGCATCAGGTTGGGGCCCTGGGCACAATGCGTCAGGCAACTCGCCGTCTCGAGCCGCAGATTCATGTCCGGGTGCTCGGCCAGCCAGGCTTGCAGCCGCCGTCGCAAGGGACGGGCGCGGCCGCTGTCGTTGCAATCAACTCCCATGCACAGCACCAGGCGCACAGACGAATTTGGCTGCATCTCAGAAGGCCGCTACAAGGCCGTCAGCTCGTGGCTCGCTGCCACCCCGCAAAACGCCACTCTCCGCATCACGCAAGATGATCTGTCCACGGCCGAAGACACGCCTGCCAAAGCCGGTTACCGGGCGCACCCGATGTCCTTTTTCGGCCAGGGCCGCCATGGCTTTTACCGGGATGCCTTCTTCCAGCAGCAGGTCACCATTCGGCTGACCGTCGGCCACCATCCAGCGCGGCCGGTTGAGCGCCTCCTGGGGATTCAGCCCGTCGTCAAGCAGGGCGCTGAGCACCTGGAAATGTCCCTGCGGCTGCATATAGCCGCCCATCACGCCGAAGCAGCCCAGGAACCTACCATCACGCAGCAACATGCCGGGGATGATGGTGTGGTAGGGACGCTTGCCAGGCGCCAGTTCGTTCGGGTGGCCAGGCTCCAGACTGAACCCCGAACCGCGATTGTGCAGCCAGACGCCAGTGCCACGCGCCACGATGCCAACGCCGAAACCCATGAACAAACTCTTGATGAAAGAGCAGGCGTTGCCTTCGCCGTCTACGACGCAGAGGTAGATGGTGTCGGATGCGCCGGGAGGCTGTCCTGGAGGCTGTGGTGGAAGCGTGCGCTGCGGGTCGATCAGCGCGGCGCGTTGCTCTGCGTAGTTCTGGCTGAGCAGATAGTCGACGGGCGCCGGATTTGTTGCCATATCGGCGATGTGGTAGCGCGCGTCTGCCCAGGCCAGGCGCATGCACTCCACCATAAGATGCAGGCGTTCGGGATCGTCCCAGGCGAGGGCGCCAAGATCCATGTTGGAAGCCATGTTCAGCGCCATCAAGGCTGTCAGGCCCTGGCCGTTGGGAGGGCATTCATAGATTGTCGTGCCGCGGTAATCGCTGCAAATGGGCGCTTCAAATGTCGAGCGATGCGCGCGCAGGTCTTCGCGGGACAGCAGACCGCTCTGCTTCTGCACCGAAGTGACGATGGCCTCGGCCACCGGGCCTTCGTAGAAGGCTGACGGCCCGCCTTCGGCGATGCCGCGCAAGGTGCGCGCCAGCTCCGGCAGCCGGATGACCTGGCCGGGCACCGGCGGTTTGCCGCCCGGCAGGTATTCCTGCGCGTTGGCCGCCTGGCGCAGGAAATCACCCTGCGCTGCCCAACCCGCACCAAAGACTGGCGCGAGCGGATAGCCACTCTCCGCGTAGTGAATGGCATCCGTCAGCACATCGGCCAGCGACATGCTGCCGTGACGTTCCAGCAGGTCGGCCCAGCCCTGCACTGCGCCCGGCACCGTCACCGCGTGGGCATGACGCGACTGCATCGCGCTCCAGCCCTCGCGGCGCAGGTCTTCGGCACGCAGGGCCATGGGCGCACGACCGCTACCGTTGAGCGCGCTGACCTCGCCGTTGGCGGCGTCATAATGAAGGGCAAAGCAGTCTCCGCCAACGCCGCAGGCGCCGGGTTCGGTCACGTTCATGACTGCCGACATCGCGACTGCGGCATCCGCCGCGCGCCCGCCCTGGCGCAGGATGTTCAGGCCGGCCTGGGCAGCCAGGGGATTGCTTGCTGCGGCCATGCCGCGCCGCGCCAGCACCATCGAACGACGTGACTTAAAGTCCATATTCATCTCTGACTCCGTGTCAGGCCGGAATCGTCAGGCTCACGATGTCCCTGGGGTAATAGGTCATGACATCCACGCCATCTTCCGTCACGGCAACCGTATCCGAGTGGCGGAAACCGCCCAGGCCGGGATCGTAAAGTCCGGGTTCGACAGTGAAGACCATGCCCGGCAGCATGGGCGTGTCGTCGCCAAAGTCCATGAACGGCCCTTCATGGTAGCGCAGGCCGATGGTATGACCGCTGTGGTGACGCCAGTGGGACATGAGGTCGTGCTGCCGGAAGTATTCGAGGACGACGCCGTCCACTCTTGAACATGGCGCGCCCGGCTCCATCGCTGCGATGGCGGCGTCCTGCAAGGCGAGCATGTGGTCAAACATGCGTTTGCAGGCGTCATTGGGTGCACCGAGGAACATGGTGCGCTCCAGCTCGGAATGGTAGCCCCACACCAGCGACCCGGCGCCGGTAACCAGCACATCGCCGGCCTGGAAACGCATGTTGTTGGCGATAGCATGCGGGATGGCCGCGTTGCGGCCGATTTGACCGCGATAGCCGGCATGGGCGCCGGAGCCGGACATGCCGCCCTGGGCGCGATAGACGGGACCGATGGCCGCATACATGGCCAGCGTTGCCTCAGTGCTGGCGCTGATTTCCACCTCGGTCTCGGAAGCGCCGACGCTGGTGTAGTCCTGTAGCAACTGATGCGCCAGATTGCCCCAGCGACAGCTTTCACGGATGCAGGCCAGCTCGGCAGGGCTTTTGACCGCCATGGCGTCCTCAATGAAGGGACGCACATCTCGCACAGTTACTTTCGCGACTTCGGACAGCGCTGGCCCGCGATAGCCAAAAATCCATGGATACCCGTCGCCATCGCCGCCAATCTCCCCCTTGATGCCCAGGTCTGCCAACAAGGCAGCCAGGTGCTGCAGCGGATGCACCTTGTCCGGGTACTCATCGTAGTGCGCCACGCGCTTCACCATTGAGTTGCCCCGCGCGTGCTCCAGCTCCAGGCGCGGCACAAACAGGGCGCGTTCGCCGGCGCTGTTCATTACCATGCCGATGGGCCGCTCGGTGGGGATGAAGTCAAAGCCGGCGTAGTACAGTACATAATCGCGGTCAAACAGCGTGACGCCGCTCAGCCCGCGTTCTTGCAGATGCGCCAGCAAACGTTCACATCGACCCTGCCGTTCGGCTTCACTGATTTCAAGTTGCATTCCCGCAATCCTCCTGTTCAACCTGAGCGCATTGTAGCCGAGGCCCGCAGCCCTGGCGAACACAGGTTTGACCCAATTTCAAGCGCAGGCTAAACTGGCGACCTGCCTTTCGCTGGACAGGGAACTGATAAAGGGAGAGGCCCATGCGCACCGTGGCCTGGCAAGCCGGCAAGGTCCGCCTCATCGATCAGCGCCTGCTCCCCTGGGAGCTGACCTTCGTCGAGCTGGACACACACGAAGCCGTCGCGCTGGCCATCACGGATATGGTGGTGCGTGGCGCCCCGGCTATCGGCGCCACAGCGGCTTTCGGGATTGCGCTGGCCGCCCGCGAATGCAGGGCCGAGGCCTTGCCAGACATGCTCACCAATCTTGATGCAGCAGCCACGCGGCTCAAGGCCGCGCGTCCCACGGCGGTAAACCTGGCGTGGGCGGTGGATCATTTGCTGGCGCTGGCGCATAACGAGGCATTCGGCGACGCGGATTCATTGCGTGCAGCCCTGCTCAAGCGTGCGCAACAGATTGCCGACGATGACGTCATCATCAACCAACGTATGGGCGCGCATGGAGCCGCGCTGGTGAACGAGGGCGCGACTGTGCTGCATCATTGCAATACCGGCGCGCTGGCCACCGTTGATCACGGCACGGCCCTGGGAGTCATTCGCAGCGCCCACGAGCAGAACCGGCAGCTGCACGTGCTGCTGGACGAGACGCGCCCGCGCCTGCAGGGAGCGCGGCTAAGCGCCTGGGAGCTGGAACAGTTGGGCGTCAGTTACGACATCATCCCGGACACGGCAGCTGGCTACTACATGCAACGTGGGGAAATTGACCTCGTGCTCGTCGGCGCCGACCGGGTTGCAGCCAACGGCGATGTCGCCAACAAGATTGGCACCTACCAGATCGCGGTGCTGGCGAAGGAGAACAACATCCCCTTCTTTTGTGTGGCGCCCACTTCCACCATTGACCCGACGCTGGCCAGTGGCGCAGAAATCCCCATCGAACAGCGTGACCGCAGCGAGGTGCTGGCGCCTTATGGACAGGCGCTGGTGCCGGCACACTACCACGCCCGCAATCCGGCTTTCGATGTCACGCCACACCGCTACCTGAGCGGCATCGTGACCGAACAGGGCATCGCCCGAGCTCCCTTCCAGGACAGCCTGCGCCGCGCCCTCGCCGGCGAAACGCTGTAGGCAATAACTGCGCCCGCGCCATGCGCGTCCTGATGATCTTCCTCGATGGCATTGGGCTGGGCGCCGCAGAGCCGCTGACCAATCCCTTCGCTGTCGCAAACACGCCGACCCTGCACAGCCTGGCCGCCGGCAAGCGCTGGCTGGCGCACACTGGCCGGCAGCAAGGTGAACGCTCCCTCTTCCTGCCCACAGATCCGCGCCTGGGCGTTCCTGGTCGGCCGCAGAGCGGCACCGGCCAGGCGACCATCTTCACCGGCAAGAACGTGCCCGGCCTGATTGGCAAGCACTATGGCCCTAAACCGGACAAGGCCACTCGCGATTTGCTGGCGAGGGACAACCTCTTTTGCCAGGTCGTCGCGGGCGGCAAAAGCGCTGCGCTACTGGAGGCCTATCCCCCGGGCTGGCACAGGGCTGTTGAAAGCGGGCGGCGGCTGCGCTCCAGTTACCAGCAGGCCGCCCATGAAGCAGGCGTGCCAATTTTCGGCCAGGAAGCACTTCAGAGCGGCGATGCGCTTTCGGTCGACTGGACGGGCGAGCAATGGCCTGCTCCACCGGGATACCCGCAGCTGCCGTTACGCAGCGCTCATGAGGCAGGGGTACTGCTCGTCACCCTGGCGCGCCGTTATGACTTTTCGCTCTTCGCCCACTGGCCCAGCGACGTGATCGGCCATCGCGGCACGCTGGCAGAAGGCGTGGCCTTGCTTGAGCGCTTTGACGAGGTGATGGCCGGTCTACTCTCAGCCTGGGATGACAATGAAGGCCTGGTGATCCTCTGCAGCGACCACGGCAACATGGAGGAAATCGGCAACCGCCGTCACACCTGCAACGACGTGCCGACCGTCGTCATCGGCCAGCGGCGGGGACTCTTTGACGAAAGCTTTCGCACGCTGGCGGATATTGCGCCGCGCATCCTGCGGGCCCTGTTCAGCGAGGACAAAGGCGTCACTGCTCCAGAATAGCCGCAGTCAGGGGCCTCAGCCCGGGCCCAGATTCTCAAGCAGCAGCACAAACATCGCCCCGTCAAGCGCGTTGCTCTCCACTGGCACCCAGGGCTTGGAAATGATGTCCGGCAGGCCGTTGCCCGTCACATCGCCAACGACAGCTTCATGCCCGCCCAGGCCCGCGTCCAGGATCACATGCTCGCGCCAGGCGCCACCTGCGCCATCAAGGTTTTCCTGAATGTACCAGCGTGGCCGACCGTCCCCGGCTACGTGTTCCATCTCGCAGGTGAAGATGTCAAGGTCGCCGTCGCCGTCGAGATCACCAACATACAGGCTGTGATACGCGCCGCGGCGGCCATCGTCACCGTTGGGGACTTCGTGACGCCGCCAGTTGTCGCCCCTGCCGTCCAGGTTTTCCATCCACCAGATCTTCCCGCCCGGTATTTCAGCGTCGCAAAAGACGATGTCATTGCGGCCGTTGCCATTCATGTCGCAAACGACGGCGCGCGTGGCGTCAAAGGTGAAGTATGGACGGAAATCCGGTGGCGGATAGGTATTCGGGCCGATTGGACGAACCTGCCAGAAACTGCCGTCGCCGTGCACATTCTCGAACCACACATTGCTGCGCACGACGTCGAGAAAGCCGTTGCCGTTGATGTCGCCGACGGCCGCACCCGCGTGAACGGCCGGGCCAATCACGGTCCTGGGCCACGGATCTTCAGGCGCAGGCGGGATTTTGTACCAGCGCAGATCGTTCTGGTCAGACATGGTGATGACTTCAGCGCGGCCATCGCCGTCAAGATCTGCCGCAAGCACATCATGTACTCCCCTTAGGGTCGCGTCGAAAACGACGCGTTCGAAGGGCCGTTCAGGATGCCGTGAATTACGATACCAGGCACCTCCGGTCACAAAGTCGAGCCAGCCATCGCCATCCACATCGAGCACACAGGCGCCGACATCCGAGGGCGACTCCTCTCCGAGTACATGCCGCGTCCAGAGCCCGCTCGACTGACGCCGATAGCGAAAGAGGGTGCCGTACTGTTGGCCGGTGATGAACTCGGGCACGCCATCCCGGTCAAAGTCCGCCAGGGCAGTCTGCGCGTACAAACGCCCGGGCAGGTTGCGGTCGATGATATGTGGCCTGAAGCGAAACTTTGCCATCGGCTACTCCCTTTGTGTTCGCACCTGTTCTTCCGGCAGCCACAAGTGAATACTGTCCACTTCAGCCGGACGAGGCGCAGACCCGCGCAGACTACGGAATGGTTTGCATACGATCCCAACCCGTCCATCAAGGCAGATTGCCTTTGATTCATGGGTGCCAAGGCCCCGGTCGATGACGTGCTCGCGCAGCTCGCCATCGCGATTGAACCAGATGCGCTGGGCCGGAAGATGCTCGTCGAGACCCTGTGGATCGCCCAGCTCGCCCACGAACAAATCTGGCGCGCCGTCGCCATCGAAATCTGCAACGATCAGAGAGTGGGGGTCAAGCAGGTCATCACGCAGGATTTCAACCTGCCAAAGCGCCGTGATGTCGCTTCCGGGACGGCAGCGCGCGACACGCCCGTAGCGACCGCGCCCTTGCTGCGGGCCATAGATGGTGGCGTCTCCTTCAGAAAGGATGATCTCCGGTCGACCATTGTTTTCAAAGTCAGCGACAGCCACACGGGGTGAGAGGAATTCCATTGCATACGGGTAACGTCGCCACGCATCATCCGGGCGCTCCGGCGGACGATACCAGGACTGGCCGGCGATTAGCTCCAGGCGACCATCTCCGTCCAGATCCGCCGCAGCCAGGCCTTCTTCGCGCAGCCCGCCAGCCACCTGGTGCACAGCTGGCCAGGGCGAAACTGCAGGGTCTGACGGCACCGGCGCGCAAAACAACGCGTTTCCCAGTTGATTCCAGAAGTAGACCTCGGGCCGGCCATCGCCGTCGATATCTGCCACGAGCTGGTCATGTGACATTGGGCCGGGCATCCGGAATAGCTCGCGTTCAAGCCAGGGCTGCGTCGCATCCGGCGGATTCTCCCACCACAGCACGCAGTTGTCGCTCGCTGGCGTGCCGGCGACGAAATCCAGACGGCCGTTGCCGTTGATGTCTGCCAGGCAGCCCCCGGCAGCCAGGGGCTGACCCGCAGCGATGAGATGGCGCTGCCAGCGCCCGTCCGCCTCCCTGCCCAGCCAGAACAGCTCCGGCTCTGGCCCGCGGCTGGCAATCACAATGTCTGGCACGCCGTTGCCGCTGACATCGCCGACAACGCATATCGTGCGCTCGGCGGGAGGGCCGCTGTAGATTGTGTGGCGCCGCCAACGCGCCTGGTCAGGCATGGACCCGTTCCCACGTTGCTGCAGCGATCAGGGATTCCTCTTGCGACATGCGGTCAGGGTCTTTGAACAACGAACCCTGTTGCGCAGGTGTGGTCATCATGTGGAGCAGTAGCGAACCAGCCGAATCAGGCCCTTACCCACTACCTGGCGGCCCACAAGTTCACATAACGGCTGTCTTTCCAGCCGTGACTAACGATGCCAGGACGGCCATCCGCGAGTGAAATCAGCCGTGTGCCGTCATGGTGCTCAAAGCGATTGTCGAGCGTGTGACGTTTCCAGGCGCGTCCCTGCGCATCTGCCTTGCTGTAGACGAACAGGTTGCACTGGTTGCGATAGGGCCAGAAGGGGTCGTGTTCACCGGCGATGATTTCCGGTTCGCCGTCGCCATCCAGGTCAGCCACCTCAACGGAGTGCGGACAGCGCATGATGTCAATGACGTGCATGGGCCAGGGCACAGCGCGTGGATCCGGGGGGCATTCGAACCAGGCCAGTTTCGAAAATGGGGAGACCTTGTTCGGGAAGTCCAGCACTTCCTCGCCGAGCACCACATCCAGACGTCCGTTGCCGTTGATGTCGGTGACGCGCAAGCGCGCGCTGTAGAAGTCCTCGTCGCCCACGAAGCGGTGCGGCCGGAAGTTGCCATCGCCGAGGTTCTCCAGCCAGTAGGGGCCGGCCACCACGTCCAGCAATCCGTTCCCGGTCAGGTCCACCGGGATCATCTCCTCGCCATAGATGATTTCCGCCAGCGTGCGGGCGGGCCAGGGGCCTTCGGTCGGGTCGTCGGGGACTTCAAAGAGCTGCGGGTAATGGTCAACGCCCTTGTTGGCGCTGTGCCAGGAGGCAATGAGCGCAAGGCGGCCACCTGGCAACAGGGGCGCGAGCGCATTGCCATGCGGCCAGTCGCCGATGCCCCTGCCAATCGGGTACTCGCGCCATTGTCCCTGCAGCGGATCCACGGCTTTTAGCCACACCAGCTCGTTCGTCAGGCCGGGCTCAGCGTCGCCCATACCGTCAGCAGGTGGCTTCGTTGCAATGAGTTCGTCGCGTCCGTCACCGTCCAGGTCATAAGCGCAGATCACCTGCGAGATGCCGGGGATGGCGAAGCGCTCCCAGTCCGGACTGCGGTACCACCAGCGCGCGCAAACGACGTCCTCACGACCATCCCCGTCTACATCCGCAGCCAGAATATCGGTGCCGGTGGCCGGTTTGTCACGGTCGACAAAAGTGTGCTGCCAATCCTCAATGACCGAGCGCGCGTCGTTTGACGGTCGCCAGATGGTGACGCGGGGACGCCAGCACTCCTTGCCCACGATTTCCATCGCGCCGTCGCCGTCAATATCGGTGGCCATGCCTTCGTGCGTGCCCGCGCCCTGCGCCAGCAGCTCGCGCTCCCAGCTGAGGCCTTGATCGCGCGTCGTGTACTGGATCAGACGGGCGTCATGGTTGTAAGGCGGGCTCCAGCCGCCCTGGGCCATTTCACCCACGAAAATCTTCGTGGCGCCCGCTTCGTGCCAGGCCGTGAGCGAGTGCGAATACAGCAGTGGAGACTCTTCCAGCGGGTGCTCGCGCCAGGGATCGTCGGGGTCTTCGGCGAGACGGTTCTCGAACCAGGAGAGGCGTCCGTCCATGTACTCTGAATCGGTGATCACGAGGTCGTCATGGCCATTGCCGGTGATGTCAATGGCGGCAACACGGCACATCTCGCGGAAGGAGGGCGCCCAGGTGCGCAGGTCCCATGTGCCCGCAAAGGGCCCCTCAGTGGGCATCGTGAGCCAGCAGGGGCCGGCGACGATTTCCATACGACCGTCGCCATTGAGATCCGACACAGCGATTCCTTCAGTGAACGTGCCGCTCATAACCTCGTGTTTGCGCCAGGGAGCGGAGGCATCGACATCTGATTTGTAGAGGAAGATGCCAGGCACCGGGCAATAGGCCGCGTTGGCGACCAGTTCGTTGCGGCCATCTGCGTCGACGTCCACGAAGCAGACGTCATGGGCGCCACCGTTACAGTGCGGGTCAATCACGCGCATCGTCCAGGGTTGATCCAGCGTGGCACCGGGACGAAAACGGACAATCATCCAGCGGTTCTCATGCTCCGGGTCTTCAAGACCGCAGACTGCCTCCAGCACGCCGTCGCCTTCGATATCTTCCAGCGTCAGACCCACATGCACGTGGCCATCAGACACGACGCCTCGTTCAAGCGTGTCTGGTCGGTACCAGAGCAGGCCGCCCTCACCGCCCACGAGCAGCTCGACATGGCCGTCGCCGTCCACATCGCCGACTGCCAGCGCTCCCAGTTGCTGCAGCGGTGGATTGCCATCCAGCACCAGAAGTTCCCAGGGGTTCCTGATCGGCATGATCATGCTCCTCGCATTTCTGTGGGCAAACTTATTGGCGTTTCTCGACCGGACCCTGCTGAATCTGCGGCGCCATGCTGGCGGCAGTGATGACCTGACCGAGCGTATTAAAGTCGTTGCTCTCCGCCAGGCCGACGCTGAACTGCGCCGGCGCGCGCGTCAGGGATTTGTGCAGGCCGCTACGCCCGAAGCCGAAGACGGTCATCTGGCCTTCCATCGGCCAATAGGAGTCCGTCTCACCGTCCGGTTCGTGCCGCATCAGCCAGAGCGCGCGCGGGCTGTTTGCTGCCCTGAAGGCTATCCAGCCTGGTTCGGGCAGTGATTGTTGCCAGCGCTCAGAAGCGGGGATGCGGCGGCCATCGGAGAGCCACATGAAACCGCCCTGCTCATCCAGGATGCCACCCGGCGTTCCTTCGTAGAGCAGCCAGTATGGGCGGGCGGCTTTCAGCACTGTCAGGCGCGCGCAGTCGGAGTCGATGGACCACTCACAGGCCCAGGCATTATCCTGCGAGCGCGAGCGAATCGTGACGCGAAGGGGGCCAGCAGCCAGGATCTCGCTGCTGCTGCCTGTACGCCCGGGATGAAAGTAGCTCTCAGGATGCACCAGGTTGGGGATGCCGCGGAAATTGCCGTCGGAGCCGCCCCAGGGGTGAAAGCTGATCCAGTCTGCCCCGTCGCCGTCAATCAGACCAGCGAAGCCGCCGCCAGTCATGTGGTAGTACCAGGTCGCGTTCGGCGTCGTGATGCAGGCGCTTTCAAAGCCCTCGTGCTCCAGACCGGTGGTCAGCATTACCGGTCCAGGCACAGCTTGCAAATCATCAGCCGTGCCCTGTTCATCAAAATACAACTGGTAACGGCGAGTTGTACCGGCAGCAGTGAGGCCTTTCAGGTGGAACAGCAGTCCCGCACCATCCGGCTGCAGGGTGATTGCGCGATCCAGCAGCTTTCCTCCGGCATCCACTTCGTAAAGCCGGGGCCGCGCAACGCTGCCAGATAGCTCGAGCGTGCAAACTCGCTCGGGGTGCTCGCAGGCGCCGGCTGACAGCGCGAAACTGCGTCGATATTGCCGTTCGTCGTCCAGCCAGGCGGTCATGGGCCCCCGTCGGCAGCGAACCAGGGCTGCAATTCCAGCTCGTCCGCAAGGTGGCAGGCCACACTGGTCTGTGGATCTGAGGCCAGCGGGCGCAGCGGCGGCAACTCATGGCGGCAGCGGTCAACGGCGTACTTGCAGCGCGTGTGAAAAACGCAACCTGAAGGCGGATTCACCGGACTGGGTATGTCGCCCTCAAGGATGCGCCGGCGCCGATGTCCGCCTGCAACCCTCCTCGGGATGGCGTAGAGCAGCGCCTCGGTGTAGGGATGCGTCGGCCTTGAAAAGATATTGTCGCGCGAGGCGCTCTCCATGATCTTCCCCAGGTACATCACCATGATGCGGCTGCTGATGTACTCGACCACACCGAGGTCGTGCGCAATGAAGAGGTAGGTCAGCCCCAGCTCCTCCTGCAAATCGGCCAGCAGGTTGAGCACCTGGGCCTGCACCGACACATCCAGCGCGGAGACCGGTTCGTCGCAGATGACCAGCTTTGGCTCCAGACTCAGGGCTCGCGCAACGCCTACCCGTTGACGCTGGCCGCCGGAGAGCTGGTGCGGATAGCGATTGATCATGTCCGCGCCAAGGCCGACCTGTGACATCAACTGTTCCACGCGCTCCGCCCGCGAGCGCCGGTCACCAACCCCGTGGATTTCGAGGGGCTCGGCCACGATTTCGCCGGTGCGCATGCGCGAATTCAGTGAAGAGTTGGGATCCTGAAACAGCATCTGGATATCGCGTCGGACCGGCCGCAGCTCGTTTCTCTCGAGACGCGCAACGTCCACCTCACCCTGCTCGCCATGGAAGCGAATACTGCCATCTGTGGGGTCATACAGGCGGACAATGCAGCGCCCGGTCGTCGTCTTGCCAGAGCCGCTCTCGCCGACCAGGCCGAGAGTTTCGCCGCGATACACCTGGAAGGACACATCGTCGACTGCCTTGACGTGACCCACCACGCGCTTCATCAAGCCGCGGCGAATGGGAAAGTAGTGTTTCAGGTTTTCAACTTCGAGCAGCAGATCCTCAGGCATTTGACGCCCCGGCTTCCTCACCGTAGAGCCAGCAAGCCGCGCTGGTCGCTTCATTGACCTGAAAAACTGGCGGCTCCTGCGTGCGGCATATATCCATCACATGAGGGCAACGCGGCGCAAAGGAGCACCCTGGCTGCCGTTCGTGCGGCCCGGGCACCGAACCGACAATTGAGCTAAGCCGCTCACGCCGGCCGATCTGTGGCAAGGATTGCAACAGACCCTGGGTGTAAGGATGCTTCGGGTCTGCAAAAATGCTGTCGACGGCCGCCGCCTCGACCACCTTGCCCAGATACATGACGATAACCTGGTCGGCTACCTCACCAATCACGTTCAGATCGTGCGTGATCATGATGAGCGCCATGTCACGCTCTTGCTGAATCTGTCGGATCAGATCGAGAATCTGGGCCTCAATAGTTACGTCGAGCGCGGTTGTCGGCTCGTCGGCAATCAACAGCTGCGGGTTGGAACTCAGCGCCATGGCGATCATGGCCCGCTGACGCATGCCCCCCGAATACTCGTGTTGATACTGGTCGACGCGTTGCTCAGCTTCGGGAATGCCCACCAGCCTGAGCATGGCGATGGCCCGCTCACGCGCCACGTCCTTGTCCACCAACTGGTGCACACGGATGGCCTCCATGATCTGGTAGCCGATGGTGTAGACCGGATTTAGCGAGGTCATCGGCTCCTGGAAGATCATCGCGATGTCATTGCCGCGGATGGCCCGAATCTCCGCACCGAAAGGATCAAGCGTCGTCAGGTCCCTTGTGCCACTTTCTGGCGAGTGCCAGATAATCTCGCCGCCAACAATGCGTCCTGTCTCAGGCGGCAACAAACGCATGATCGAGCGCGCTGTCACGCTCTTGCCACAGCCGCTCTCACCCACGATTCCGAGCGTCTCCCCGCGACGCAGCTGAAAGCTGACGCCATCCACCGCGCGGATGATCCCCTGCTCCAGATAGAACCAGGTCTTGAGATCCCGCACTTCCAGCAATTGCCGGGGTTCCACGGCGTTCTCCTGGTCAGCGGGCGAAGGGGTCGGCCATGTCACGCAGGCCGTCACCGAGGAAGTTGTAGGCAATCACGGTGACAAGAATGAAAATGCCGGGGAACAGCGTCCAGGGATAGAGAACGATGTTCTGGATGCGAATGGCGTCGTTGAGCAGCAGGCCCCAGCTGACCATGGGCGGGCGTACGCCAATGCCAAGAAAACTGAGCGCGCTTTCGCCCAGAATGGTGACGGGGACGGCCAGGGTTGCCGTTACGATAATGTGGCTGGCCATGTTGGGAATCATGTGCCGCCGGACGATGCGCGCAGTGGAAGCGCCGGAGGCTTCGGCGGCGTGCACGAAGTCTCGCTCTTTCAGCGACAGCACCAGACCGCGCACCTCACGCGCCAGGCCCGTCCAGTTGATAAAGGCCAGCACCACCACGATGCCGGCGTAGACCCACTCCGGCGGCCACTGCGGCGGAATGGCAGCAGCCAGAGCCATCCAGAGCGGCAGCTGCGGGAAGGAACGGATCGCCTCGATGGCGCGTTGCATGACATGGTCGAATACTCCCCCGTAATAGCCGGAGAGCGTGCCGAGGACGGAGCCCAGCACAATCGTAATCAGCACGCCGAAGATGCCCACCGAGAGCGAAACCTGCCCGCCGAAAATTATGCGCGAGAACAGGTCCCGTCCGCGCTGGTCGGAGCCCATGAGGTGCAGCCGCTCCCCCCTGTCCCGCGGCCCGAACAAATGCAAATCCCCCTTGATAAATCCGAGTGAAGTCCAGGCTTCACCGCGCACGAACAGATCGACGGGAATGCGCGCACTTCGATCTTCTTCGTATTCGAGCTGAAAGGTCTGCGGGTCGCGCCAGCCACGCAGCGGATAGAAGAAGGGCTGCAGGTAGAAGACCCCGGTCTCCGGGTCATGAAAGCGCAGGATCATCGGCGGCGAGAATGTAAGGCTAGAATCCGATTCGCGGGCAGAGTAAGGTGCGAAGAAACCGGCAAACAGCGTCATCAGGTAGACGAAGACCAGCAAAACACCGCACCATGTTGCCATGCGATTACGCAGAAACTTGCGTAGCATCAGCTCACGCACGGAGAGCAGACGATACTCCTCCTCCGTGATTGCTCGCTGCCCCCTGGTAAAGCCGATGCGGCGCAACCAACCGGCAGTGTGCTCGCGAACCTGCGTTGGACTACTCAATTTGAATCCTCGGGTCGCTCAGCGCCAGCAGCAGATCTGCCAGAAAATTGCCGATCAGCAGGGTCACTGCCAAAATCATCAGCACCGTTCCAGCGAGGAACATGTCCTGGCGCTGCAGCGCGCGTATGAAGGGCGGCCCCAGGGTGGGCAGGTCCAGCACAATAGAAATGATGACCGTGCCGCCGAAGAGCACCGGTAACTGCAGGCCGAGACGGCTGATGAGCGGATTAATGGCGATGCGCGCGGCATGTTTGTAGACCACGACCATTTCGCGCAGACCCCTGGCGCGGGCTGCCTCGATGTATTGCTGGTCGAGCACATCAAGCAGGTTGGCGCGCATCAGCCGGAAAGTGCCGGCCATGCCGCCCAGGCCCAGAATCAGCAGCGGCACCGGCAAATGGGACAGAAAGTCGAGGAATCGCGCCCAGGTCCAGGGCGCGTCCTTGAACTCCATGGAGAACAGCCCGCCAGCGTATTCCGTCTTAAAAACAAATATAGCCAGGAAAAGATAAATTACAGCCACCAGAAAATCGGGCACAGAGATGCCAATGAAAGAAAGGGTGGAAAGCAAATAGTCTGAACGTGTGTTTTTGTGCGTGGCCGCGTAAATGCCAAAAGGGATTGCAAGGCTCCATGAAATAAACAATGAGGCAAAGCCGAGGAAAAGCGTCAGGCCGATGCGCCGACCGATGAGATCCGAGACTGCGGTGTTGCTGTAGGCAAGGGAAAAGCCGAAATCTCCCTCAGGGAAGCCGTCAATCCACTTGATATATTGCACCAGCACCGGCTCGTCAAAGCCGTAGACGCGCCGCAGATTCTCGATTGTCTCCGGTGGCAGCGGTGTGCCCGAGGCAGCCTCCTGCTGGCGCACCCAGTTGGAGACGACATCACCGGGCGGCAACTGGATGACCAGGAAACTGATGAGCGTGACCAGGAAAAACGTGATCACTGCCGAAATCAGGCGCCGCACGATGTAGATGGCCAATGAACAATCCTGTTCTGGCACTGGCTGCCGGGAAGCCGAAGCTCCCCGACAGCCACCTCGTTATGCGCTAGCGGTTACGAGCCCTGTTACGGGCCTTCTCCTGGAGCGTACTTCTCGAATAGCAGCATGGGTTGCCACGGCGGCATGTCGTTGACCTGGCCGTTGCGCGACATCACGTCTGGCGTATTGCCCAGGCGTCCGCTCTTGATAAAGGGACGGCGCCAGAAGCCGGTCGACACGACCCACACATTGTCCGCATGAAGGCGTGAAATCTCGGTTACGACCTCCGAACGCTCCGCAGGAATAACACCCAGGGCCTGCTGGTACAACTCGTTCATGAGCACGTAAGCCTCGTCGACCGGATCCTCCGCCCCGTTCTGGTGCCACCAGGGGGTTCCCGGACGCACTGAGGCGATACCAGGCGCCTCGGCGCTGAAGGGGTCGCTCGCACCGTCTCTGTCCCAGGTATGGATCTCGAACTCTCCGGCCACGTAGCGCTCGCGCACCAGCGACTGGTCGTCCGCATCCATGAGGGCGTTGAGCCCGATGTCGGTCATGTATTCGGTCACAAGTTCGACGATGGGCGTGTAGAGGTCGTGTATGCCAACTTCGATGATGATCTGCAGCGCTTCACCAGAAGGGCTTTCGCGCATGCCATCGCCATCTACGTCAACGTAGCCGGCCGCTTCCAGCATGGCTGCAGCAGCCTCCGGGTCATATGCGGACCAGAGTTTGGCAACTTCTGCGTCGTAAAAGCCCGACTCCGGTGCAAAGACTGATCCGGAAGGTGTGAACAGTCCGGCGTAGTAAAGATCGCCGATTTCCTGACGGTTGATGGCCATTGAGAAGGCGCGCCTGAAATTCACGTCGCGGAACGCAGCGCGCTTCACCGGGTCGCTGTGATCAAGGTTGAAGTAGAAGGCGACGCCGTCGAAGTCCGCGAAGGTCAGGCTGACGTCGCGGCCTTCCTGGATAGCCTCGGTGAAGAGCTGGATGTGCTGCACGCCGACCCACATGGCGTCCAGGTCAAACTGGCCCGTGATGTTGCCCAGCGCCACTGCCTGACGGTCTTCCACCAACTCTACGCTGGCGGCGTCCATGTAGGGCAGTTGCTGGCCTTCGGGATCGACCTTCCAGTAGTAGGGATTGCGTATCATCTTGTAGATCTCGCCCGGAATGTATTCATCCAGCATCCAGGCCTGCAAGGTCGCCCGGCCGCGCCCGTTCTCAAGCCGGTTCTCCAGGTTGAAGATTTCGTAGGTGGCTTCTTCGTTGTAGGCCGGGTGGAACTGCTCCATATAGTGCCGCGGCCAGGCGATCTCGCGCATCGTCGCCAGCCCCTCCGCAAAGGCCGGGAAAGGCGATTCGTAGCTGAAGCGCAAGGTATTCTCATCAACAATCTCCAGCGCAGGCGGGTTGCCACCCTGGGCGATGGGGCCAGGGCCGGAGACGCCGGTCACGTTTTCGTCGAGCGCGGCGTTGTTCCAGTAGAAATCCACATCTGCCGTAGTCAACGGAGTTCCGTCAGACCATTTGACACCCGAGCGCAGCTGCACTGTCCAGACCGTGAAGTCCTCGTTCGACTCCCAGCTTTCGGCCACGTTGGGACGGATGGGGCCGTCGCCGGTAACCGGCAGGTGCCACATCGTCAGCGGCTCACGCGTGAAGTTGTGGGTCAGATAGGTGCCAAGATTGGCCGAGCCACGTCTTAAGGTGCCACCGTAATGACCGATCTCTTCCAGCGGCTGCAACACCAGCGGATTATCCGGCAGGCGCTCCTCAAGCGGAGGCAGCTCGCCGGCGGCGACCTGCTCCGCCAGCATTGGCGCCTCGCTGTACATCATTTCCTGGGCGGTCAGGCCGGTGGCAAAGACCGACAGCATCAGCACAAGTACCAGACCAGGCCTCAAAATGCTTTTACGCAACATGTATCTTCTCCTGTCAACTCCAACATTTACCGTGTGCACACGATTAGTACGCGACAATAATCCGGTTATGATTTCAGTATCTGCTACCTCCCTTTCTACGGGTCTTCAATCCATCCGCCTTGTGGCGGCATGTCAGCAATCTGCAGATTCCGGGCCCCGCGAATAGCGTTGGTCAATCTCGTTCATACGCTGAACTTTCGGCGCCGACGGGCTGCTCTCGTCGAAATCGGACTGCAGCCAGGTCGCCACGATGGCCTTGCCCAGCTCGGGGCCAATCACGCGCGCGCCCATCGTCAGGATTTGCGCATCGTTGCTCATGCGGGCGCGACCGGCCGAGTATGTGTCGTGGCAGAGCGCCGCGCGGATGCCTGGCACCTTGTTGGCGGTGATGGACATACCGATGCCGGTGCCACACACGAGGAGCCCTCGCTCACAGCGTCCTGCGGCAACGGCATTGGCGACCCGCTCGGCCACATCCGGGTAATACTCCTCACGACTGCTGGCCGGTGCGCTCAGGTCTTCCAGCACAACTCCGGTGCACGCCTGCAAGTACTCGCCCAGCGCCTCCAGCAAGGGCGCGCCAGCATCGTCGCAGCCAATTGCAATGCGCATCATTCCCTCCTCACAGCAGCAGGCACAATGGCTGTTCCAACGTTGCGCGAAGGTCTTGCAAGAAGCGCGCGCCCTCTGTTTCTGACGGTGCACCCGGACCTGAGGCCAATGACAGGGTCAAGGTCATTTGCGGTCGCAATACTGGCTGGCCGGAAAGGTCGGGGACGAATTGTTCAATCACGCTGCCGAGGCCCAGGCTGGCAACCATGGGCGGGGTCACGCGGACATTGCCACAAGTGACGCCAAAGTCTCCCAGGTCGAAGATGCGGAAGCTGTCACCGCTGCGCTCTTCGGGAGTAAGCCGGCTGTCATGCGCCCGACCAAGAAGCTCGTCGCAGCGCGCCAGCAAAGTGCGCATGCTCATTTGCTCCGCGCCATGGAGGACTGCTACCACCTGACCCTCATCCGTAGCAATAACGAATCCCGGATTGACTGGCTCCTGATGTCCTGCCCTGCCCTGCCGCGGCGCCACGTTCAAGCCCGGATGCTGCCCCAGCGCCAGGACGCAGGCCCGCGCAACGAGCGGCAAATGCGTCAATGCGCCTGCCCCTGCGGGCCACATGCGCTGCAACTCCGCGATGCCGCGCATGTCGAGAGTCGTTTCAAGGGAGATCGCGTTGGCCGCGCCCGCGCCGGGCCCGGTTGACCGGCGCACATCGCTGGCCTGAATGCGCCCGCGCGGGCCGCTGCCACGCAGACTCGACAGATCCATCTGTTTAACCCGCGCCAGATGGCGCGCAGCCGGTGTAGCGCGCGGCCTGACAGTCACAAGCGGTGAGACTGCATCCATCCCGTTTGGCTCACGATCAACTGCGACTGTTTCTGCCGGCGTCACAGAAAGAGCGACTGACGGTGAAATTTCCTCCCGGGGCCATGCCGGCAGGTCTCCGATCTCCTCGCCCTCCAGCATCAGCCAGGCGATCACCGACGCTGCCGGCGCAAGCGTCCCTGCCGGATAGCGCTGCGGGCCCAGCCTGCCGTCAGCGGGTGCCTCAACCTCCATGTTGACCTTGTCCGTCTCTACCTCACAGAGCGCGTCCCCGGCAAGGACGGACCGCCCTTCGGCGACCAGCCAGCTCAGGATGCGCGACTGTTCGTTTCCGGGGTCAAATCGTGGCAGCCATACCGGCATAGGCATCGTCACACCTGGCCCTGCAGCAACAGGCGCGCCTCGCGGACGATGTCTGCCACGTCGGGAATGGCAGCGGCCTCAAGCACCTCGCTTTGCGGGATGGGCGTTTCGCGCCCGGCCAGGCGACGTGGCGGCGCATCCAGAAAGTCGAAGGCTTCGCTGGCCACAATCCGTGCCACAACTTCGCCGCCAAACCCGCCTGTTTCCACGGCCTCGTGCACTACGAGGACACGCCCGGTCCTGATAACAGATTCGATAATCGGCGCGTCGTCCAGCGGGCGCAGCGTGCGCGGGTCAATAACCTCAATCTCATACCCTTCGCGCGCCAGCGCTGCCGCAGCTTCCAGCGCCAGATGGACCATCCATGACGTCGCCACCAGCGTCAGGTCGCGCCCGGCGCGCAGAACAGACGTGACGCCCAGGGGTTCGCGAAAGGCATCCTCCGGGACAGGACCACGGGTGTTGTAAAGCTGCTTGTGCTCACAGAAAATCACCGGGTTATCGTCATCAATGGCGGCCAGCAGCAGCCCCTTGGCATCGCGCGCGCAGGCGGGCATGACTACCTTGAGGCCGGGCACATGCACAAACCAGTTCTCGTAGCTGCCGCTGTGCTGGGCTCCTGCACCAGTACCAGCGCCGCCGGGGAGCCGCATCACCAGCGGAACGCTTACCTGGCCGGCGAACATGGTGCGCATGCGCGCGGCCTGCAGCACCAGTTGCTCCATTCCCAGTGTGATGAAATCGCTGAACTGCAAGTCCCCCACCGGTCGCAAGCCACTTATCGCCGCCCCGACGCAGGCCCCGGT
Source organism: Phototrophicaceae bacterium (assembly GCA_965238035.1). Classification (GTDB taxonomy): domain Bacteria; phylum Chloroflexota; class Anaerolineae; order Aggregatilineales; family Phototrophicaceae; genus JAGWBD01. Next base: position 116,625 of record OZ250163.1, read on the forward strand.
GATGCCCGCCTCGGAAATCGGCGTGTCAATCACACGCTTCGGACCGAAGCGCTCCTGCAGACCGCGGGTAACGCCAAAGGCGCCGCCATAGAGGCCGATGTCCTCGCCTATGAGGATCACGTCAGGGTCCATCTCCATGGCCTGGTGCAGCGCTTCGTTAAGCGCCTCCCGGTAGCTAAGCTCACGCATAGACGTGGTCCAGCAGCTGTGCCGGATCGGGGTCAGCGCTGGCCTCTACGGCCGCGACAGCCGCATCCACACGAGCGACTTCAGCTTCACGCAGGCGATCCGCCTCTCCTTCGGCCAGGATACCGACGTCAGTGAGCGTGCTGGCGAGGCGTGCCACGGGATCCTGTTCCGGCTGCTGCCAGCGACGCACCTCATCGCGGCTGCGATAGGCCTGACGGTCGCTGCGGGAGTGGCCCTTGATGCGGTAGGTCAACGCCTCGATCAGAGACGGCCCTTCACCCCGACGGGCGCGCGCGACCGCTTCATTAACGATGCGATACACCTCAAGGAAATCGTTGCCATCGATCGTATGGCCGGGAATGCCATAGGCCACAGCGCGCGCGCTGATCTCCTCGATGTTGATGGCCTGTTCCACCGGCGTCGACATAGCGTAGCGATTGTTTTCACACAGGTAGACGACCGGCAGCTGCCAGATTGAGGCCATGTTCAGCGCCTCGTGAAAGGCTCCCTCGTTGACTGCACCGTCACCAAAAAACACGAGGCAGACTGCTTTCTCGTTTCGCAACTGAATCGCCAGGCCCACGCCCAGCGACATTGGCAGGCCGCCTGCGACGATACCATTGCCGCCGAGAAAACCGCTGCGTACGTCCGCCATATGCATGGTGCCGCCAAAGCCGCCACAGTAGCCACCTGCCTTGCCAAGCACATCCGCCAACACGCGCTCCGGGTTGTCCGTCCAGGCAAGGGCATGCCCGTGACCGCGATGATGGCTGAAGAAGCGGTCGCCTGGCGACAGGGCCGTCAGCGCTCCAACGTTCGTCGCCTCCTGGCCGATGGACAGATGCAGCGTGCCACGGGTGCGGCCCATCAGGTACAACTGGTCGAGGCGCTCTTCGAAGACCCTGATGAGCAGCATGCGGCGGAAGGCATCTCTCATGCCTTCCGGGCCAAGTTCCTCAAGCACCAGGTGAAGCGCTGAAATCTCTGGAGAGTTCTTGTTCATAATCAGAAAATGTATACATTCAATACCTGTAATGTATATGGTGGCATACATCTTGTCAAATGCTGCCCGGCCCGTCTATCCTTGCATTCAGGTCAGGTATTCGGTAGCATCTGTCGCGAATGTTCCAATTGTATGCTCGCATGTCTGCTGTGCAACGAGGAAGCCCGCCAGATGCTGGACAGAGATTCGGTTTGGCCGCTCTACCAACAGTTGGAGAGCTTGCTGCGCAACCAAATTGACGATGGCGGTCTGCGGGCCGGTGACCGCCTGCCCACAGAACACACGCTGGCGCGGCAGTATGGCATCAGCCGCATGACAGTGCGCCGGGCGATCGAGTCTCTGGTGACGGATAGTATCCTTGTCCGCCACCCGGGCAAGGGCACTTTCGTAGCCGGGGACAAGGTGCCGTTCATGGCCAGCACGCTCTCCAGCTTCAGCGGCGTCATGCGAGGCCTGGGACTGGCGGTGACTTCACGCGTAATCGCCCTGGAGCTGGCCACGCCACCACCCAAAGTGATTTCAGAGTTGCAGCTGACGCCAGGAGATCAGGCAGCCTACCTGCGCAGGGTGCGCCATATCAATGGCGAGGCCATCGCCATCATGTCTTCGTGGATGCCCGCCTCCTGCTTCCCCGCCCTTGAACAGGCCGATCTGAGCAGTGAACCCATCACACGGGTGATGGAACGCGCCGCTGGCATTACGATTGTTCGCGCCGAAGACTGGCTGGAAGCTACGCTGGCGCGGCCGGAAGAAGCCGAACTGCTGGAAATCAGGGCCGGTGCGCCGGTTTTCCTGGGCCGCGGCGTTCTCTATGATGACTTCGGGATGCCGGTTCGCTCCAGCAAGGTGATCTATCGCGGTGACCGATTCCGTATCAGCTTCTCGGCGCGCAGCTACACCGAGACCGAAATACGGCTCGCCCCGAACGGTCAGCCGGATGAGCAACATTGGCTGGCCCTAAGCTTCGACCTTGCGGAATGAAAGCCATGTTATGCGACTAGGTGGAAAGCGCGCGCTCATCACTGGGACTGGCCAGGGGCTGGGCGAGCAAATGGCCTTCGCGCTGGCTCGTGAAGGCTGCGAAATTGTCGGGTTTGAGATCCGCCAGGAATTGCTGGAGACGACTACCCAGGCACTGCGCGCCCTTGGCCACCAGGCAAGCGGACACGTCGTCGACGTGAGCGATCACGAGGCAGTGCATGAGGCTGTTGCTGCAGTGTATGCGGACCAGGGACCGATTGACTTCCTCATCAACAACGCCGGCAAGGGTCAGCGGGAAGCCTTCACCCAGCTGACAAAGGATGTTTGGGACTACATGCTGGCGGTCAACCTGACCAGCGCCTTCAACATGTGTCACGCCGTCGTGCCGCGAATGCTGGCTCGTGGCGAGCCGGCGCGCATTATCAACCTGGCATCGCTGGCGGCCACCTCTGGCGGGCGCGTGCTCGGCAAGAGCGCCTATGCCGCAGCCAAGGGAGGCATCATCGCGCTCACGAAATCGCTGGCCATCGAACTTGCGCCCCATGGCATCACCGTAAATTGCATCTCTCCCGGCGTGCACAACACGCCGCGCCGCGCCTTCGATTCCCCAGCTGAGCAACAACTCATCATGGACAACATTCCCATGAAAACCCTGGGCAACCCTGCTGATCTGGCGGAGTCGGTGGTCTTTCTCTGCCTGCCTTCCTCGCGTTACATCACAGGAATCACGCTCTCTCAGGACGGCGGCCACTCGATCTGACTGGAGCTGGCATGAATCTGGCAAACTGCCGCGTGATCGAACTGTCGCATTCACTCTTCCCCGGCGCGGAAGAGTACCCTTACGGAGTGGAAAACGGCCCGGTAGAGAACTACATCCCGCACTATCGCGGCAAGCGCGCCAAGGACCAGTGGTACATCATCTCTCAACTCAGTCTGTGGAGCCACACGGGCACACACATGGAGTCGCCCTGGCACTATCGCAAAGACGGGGCGGACATCGCCGGAGTCCCGCTGCAGCGCACGGTGGGCGAATGCGCCTTCGTCGATCTTCAGGGCAAGGCGGTCGGCGAGGAGATCAGCGCGGCCGAGCTACAGGCTAACGGGGCCCATATCCGTGAGGGCGATATCGTCTTCATATACACCGGTTACGGTCACCTCTACCGAACGGAGCGCTCCCATGACCGTCCCTGGTTCGAAAATGAAGCGATTCGCTGGCTGGCCGAGGACATGCGCATTGCCTGCCTCGGCGTGGATTGTTCGGGCACGGAAGACCGCAGTCAGGCCCGGCAGCCCAATCACAAGACCCTCTTCGAGCACGGCATCCCGCTGATTGAGCACCTGGCCAACCTCGATCGCATCAGTAAAAAGCGTCTCTTCGTCGTGGCCGTGCCGCTGCGGCTACACCGCAGCGACGCTTCGCCGCTCTCCGTCATCGCCTTTGAGCCGCGCGACTAAGGCGATGTACGCCGTAATCGACCTCGGCGGGACCAACACCAGTGTCGTTACCTTTGCGTCGCTAGCAGTCCCGCAATATTCGGTCATCGACCAGTTCCCGACGGACCAGGACTACGCGCGGCAGCTGGAGCGCCTACTGGCTGCGCTGGACGGGTCAGGTCATCAACTCGAGGGAGTGGGCATGGCCATCGGCGCACAACTGACGCCGGACGGCCTGGCGATCGAAGAGTCGTGGACGATGCAGGCGTATGTCGGGCACAGCATTGTGAGCGACGTTGCCAGCGCGACCGGCGTAGCTGTGCGCGCGGCCAATGACAACGTCTGCGGCGTCCTCGCCGAAACCACGCTTGGCGTCCTGCAGCCCTGGCAGCGCTCCGCCTATCTGACCGTGTCGACAGGAACCGGCGCGGGCATCCGGCTGGGCAAGGGAAATGGCTCCATCGCCTGGCTGGCCCAGGTCGGCCATCATGTCGTCCACATGGATGGTGAACCATGCGTCTGTGGGCAGCGCGGCTGCGTGCAGACCATCACCGGCGGCCAGCAGTTTCAGCGCCGCTACGGACGGCCCGCCGCTGAAATCCAGGACGAGGCCGTCTGGCAAGAAGTGACCGAGACGCTGGCAGTCGCCATCGTCAATCTCAGCCGCATCGCGAGAGTGGATGCAGTCTGTGTGAGCGGCGGCATCGGCTACAACAACGCCCACATTCGCGCCACGCTCGCTGCACGAGTACGTGCGCTGGGACCGGCCACTGGCGTCCGCGTATGCTTCCCCGCTTTCGGCGAGCAGGCTCCAGTCATCGGCGCAGCCCTGTTGCTGGCAGAGCCGGACGTAACTATCCTGCACTGAGTGCTAGAGCCAGAACATTTCGCCAGGTTGCGTCACGATGGTCGCTGCCTGCAAGGTTTCGATACCCTTTGCAAGGCCTTCTTCCGGTGACATCAGTGCATCTTCATGCTCAATCGAGATTACATAGTCATACTCAACGAGGCGCAGCGCGCTCATGATGTCCTTCCAGGCTTTCAGATCGTGCCCATAGCCAATTGACCGGAAGGTCCATGAGCGCTCGGGGATAAGGTCGTAGGGCTGGTTGTCGTTGCAGCCGTTGAACTGGACGTTCATCATGTCCACGGTGACGTCCTTGCCATGCACGTGAAAGATGGCGTCACCCAGCCTGCGGATGGCCGCGACCGGATCTGCGTTGTTCCACCACAAATGACTGGGGTCGAAGTTGCAGCCAAGCGTCGGCCCCGCCGCCTCGCGCAGGCGCAGCATGGTATGAACGTTGTAGACCAGCATGCCAGGGTGCATCTCCAGCGCGAACTTCAGGCCATGATCGGCAACGAATTTCATGGCCTCGCTCCAGTAGGGAATCGCAATCTGTTCCCACTGATACTCCAGCATCTCAAGAAAATGCGACGGCCAGGGGCAGGTCACCCAGTTTGGACGGGCATCGCCTGGCGCGCCCGCCGGCAGACCCGAAAAGCCGTTCACGACCGGCACCTCCAGCAGTTGCGCCAGGCGGACAGCATTCTGGATCTCCCGCCGGGAGCGCCCGGCAATTTCGTTGTCCGGGTGAATCGGATTGTTGTGGACACTAAGAGCGCTCAGAATTAGTCCGCGTGCATGGATCGCCCCCAACCACTCAGCGCGTCGCACTTCGCTTGCCAACAACTCTGCAACGGGACAATGCTCCGTGCCCGGGTAGCCGCCAACGCCAATCTCCACCGAGCTGAGGCCAGCGGCCTGCGCCTTGTCCAGCGCAACCTCAAACGAATGGTTTGCCCACAGGGCTGTAAAAACTCCGATGCGCATCACTCTCCTCCTGATTTGGCAGGTACACCCTGTATGTATACAATCCCGTACAATTCTGGCGCGAATGTCCAGTCGCGGCAAGCAAGCCAGGGTTCAACAAAAGGAGCGTCACCTGCGATGATCCCAATAGGTCTGCAACTTTATACCATCGGGCAAGAAACGAAACGTGATTTTCTCGGCACCATTCGCCGGGTGGGTGCCATTGGCTACGACGGTGTGGAGTTCGCCGGCTATTTTGATACTTCTGCTGAAGTCCTCAAACGTACGCTGGAAGAGAGTGGCTTGCGCGCAGCGGGGACTCACCTGGGCGTCCCGGTGCTGCGCGATGACCTCGCGGCGCAGATCGAGTACAGCCTGGCCATAGACTGCCCCACCGTTCTCTGCCCCTCCTTTCGCGTAGAGGAGCGCAGCGCTGCGTATTTCCAACGCATGGCAGAGTTCTTCAACACGACGGCGCAGACCTGTCAGGCCAGCGGTCTGGGCTTTGCCTACCACATCCATGGTCACGAGTTCATCGATTTTGACGGCCAAACAGGTATGGACATTCTTTTTGAGCACACGGATCCGGCGCTGGTGGGTTTTGAGCTGGATACCTACTGGGTTGAAAAGGCCGGAGTCGATGCCCTGACGCTGTTTCGTGACAACGCGCAGCGCTGCACCTTCCTGCACTTCAAGGACGCCAAGGACCGGGTGGACTGGCACGATACCGAGATTGGCGACGGCATCATTGACGTTGCCGGCATCCTCGCAGCCGTGCCCGGGTCAGCAGTCAAGTGGCATATTGTGGAACAGGAAGCCTTCGATATGCCGCCCATGGAAAGCATTGTTATCAGCCTGAACAACCTGCGCCGGATGAGCGCCGCCACAAGAAAGGAACAAGAATGAGCACTGAACTGAAATTCAAACGTGAGACGATCTGGCAGGGAGTCCCGAGTGAGCGCACGCTCTGTGTGGTTGGTGATGTGACCGGCGACGGTGCGCCGGAAATCGTACTTGCCAGCCGCAGGCCGATTCCTGAACTCTACTATTTGCGCCGCGACGGGAACGGCATCTGGCAGCGGCACGACATGAATTTCGACTGCGGCCAGCTGGAGGCCGGCGGCTACCTGGCCGACATCAATCGCAATGGCCGGCTGGATTTCGTGGCTGGCAGCGATGCCAGTGGCGACCGCATCTTCTGGTTCGAGAACCCCGGGGAGGTCGGCGCGCCCTGGCAGTTGCATGAAATCGTACAGATGTCGGCCAACCAGTCGCATGACCAGTTCGTGGCGGATCTGGATGGCGATGGTCGGCTCGAGGTCTACTACTGGAACCAGCGCTCGCAATCCCTGTTCGTCGTGCCGGTGCCGGATGACCCCAACGTTTCTCCCTGGCCGAATGTGCGCACTATCGTTTCAGGCGTGCGTCAGGAAGGCTTTGCCCTGGCGGACATCGACGGCGACGGCCGCCTTGAGCTCATCGCCGGACAGTCCTGGTTCCGCCCGCCGGCCACAGTGGACGGCGCCTGGGAGCGCCACATCATTGCCGAAGACTTTGTCTCGCCGCGCGTGGCCGCCGCTGATTTCAGCGGCGATGGCAAGATCGAGGTTATCCTCGCCGAGGGTGACGCCAGTTACCTGACCGACCGCTACTATGGTCGTGTCGCACGGTGCTGGTATACAGATGACCCGACTGTCCCGTGGAACGTTGAAATCATGCATGAAAAACTGGCGGACCCGCACTCGCTGGTCATCGCTGATTTCAACGGCGACGGTCGACCGGACCTGTTCGTGGGCGAACTGGGCGACCCCAATGCGAAGGACCGGCATCCGCCGGCGCAGCGCGTGTATCTCAACGATGGGGGCACGCTGGTTGAACAGGTTATCGAGCGCGGTCTCGGCACCCATGAGTCAAAGGCCATCGTGCTTGACGGAAAATCTGGCGTGGTCTGCAAGTCCTATCGCAATGTACGCGATGAAATCCCGCGCACGGCTGACGTGGACAGCATTCACATCTGGTTTCCGGAGGATTGACACGCCCGGTTGCCCCTATACGGCGATTCTGGCGGAGATGATGCAGTAGTTGCACTGAACCAGGATCAGGCGAACTGTGGATTTCTCTCGCCTGATCCTGGCCAGACATCCGGTCACGTGGTATACGCGCCAGGTTCGGCCAAACGCGATGAGCTGACAGGACGAGACCATGGCTGAAGCTGCGCAAACCCGACTGCTCAAGTTCGATTCTTTAACCCCACAGGAACAACTGCGGCGTTCGCGGGAGTTTCTGCAGCGCATGCAGAGGCGTCGCACGGTGCGGGAATTCTCGGCGCGCCCTGTCCCGTTTGAGCTGATTGAGAACGCCATCCGCGTGGCTGGCAGCGCGCCCTCCGGCGCAAATCAGCAGCCCTGGACTTTCGTGGCCATCAGCGACCCGGCGACAAAGAAGCAAATTCGCATTGCTGCCGAAGCCGAGGAGCGCATCAGCTACGAAGGCCGCATGAGCGCCGAGTGGCTGGCGGCACTGGCACCGCTGGGCACGGACTGGCACAAGCCATTCCTGGAAATCGTGCCCTGGATCATCGTGGTCTTCCGCCAGGCGTACGGGCTACGCGTGGACAGGGACAGCGGCGAGGAACAGCGCTACAAGCATTACTACAGCGAGGAGTCAGTCGGAATTGCCGTCGGCATGTTGCTCGCCAGCCTGCATCTGGCCGGCCTGGCGACCGTCACCCACACGCCCAGCCCCATGAAATTTCTGAGCGACTTACTGGGCAGACCAGCGAACGAACGTGCCTTCGTGATGATCCCGGTCGGTTACCCCGCGAGCGACGCGCGCGTCCCACTCATTTCCAGGAAGTCATTGGCAGACATCATGGTCTGCATCACGGATAGCCAGGGCCAGGAGCTTTCGCCTTTTCGGCCAGGGTCAGCAGTCGCTGCGCATCGGCGTTAAGTTGCGCTGTCGCCTCTCTATAGTCCAGCGTGGTCAGCTTTCGTTCCCGCAGCAGCCAGCGCCCGTCGACCATGACGTCGCGCACCTGCGAGCCGCTCACACTGTAAACCAGAGCCGTGAAGGGATCGTTGCCGGCCAGTGGCACCCAGCCAGGCCCACTACGATCCAGCACGATCAGATCCGCTCGCTTGCCCGACGCGAGTTCGCCGATTTCGTCATCCAGGCCGAGCGCCAGCGCCCCGCCCCGCGTCGCCATGTCCAGCACTTCGCGTGCGCTGATGGCGCCGGGACGCCGCTCGCGAAAGCTGGTCAACTTCGCCAGGGTGCGCATCTCTGTGAAGAGATCGTAATCATTGTTGTTGCAGACGTTGTCCGTCCCCAGAGCCGTGTTGATGCCGGCCGACCGCATGCCGAGCAGCGGCGCTGCCTCGGCGCCAGCGCGCATGCAGGCGCTGGCGGCGATCACCGCCGTGAAGGGCCGCCGGGCCAGAAGCGGCCAGTCCTCTGGCGGGATGCAGATGCTGTGCGCGGCCAGCACGGGACGCTCGAACATTCCCAGCGCCTCCAGTTTCTGCACCGCGCTCATACCATACTCGCGCTGACAGTAACGGTCCTCTTCGCCACTGGTGGAAAGATGCACATGCAGCCCGGTACCGTACTTTTGTGCCAGCGCGCGCTCGGCAGCCATCGTCTCCAGGGCATTGTCGACGAAGAAGGCGTGCGGCCCGACCCAACCTTGCAGGCGACCTGAGGGGTCGTTACCAAGCGATTCGAGAAAGGCGTCCAGTTGCGCCAGTTCACGCGCGCGCGCCACTTCATCGCCCAGTTCGACGACGCCGTAGGCCAGCGCGGCGCACATGCCGCTGCGGGCGACGACCGGCACGATCTGCTCCATATGGAAGTACTGGTCGGCAAAGGTCGTCGTGCCCGTAAGTAACATCTCGGCGCAGGCCACCGTCACAGCTGCCGGCACCATGTCTGCCGTCATCACCAGTTCCAGACGCCGAATGGTGTCGTACCAGCCTTCCATAGTGAACAGTGAAACGCCTTCGGCCATGCCGCGGAACAGGGTCATGGGCGTGTGGGTGTGGGCATTGACCAGACCGGGCATAATGAGCGCGCCAGCGCAATCGACGCGCTCGTCAACACAACTGGCGGGCGATGTGGCTTGCCTGCCCACTGCGGCGATGCGCCCGTCCTCAATCAGCACGAAGCCGGGATCGAAAATGTGATCCGCTTCACCGAGGGCCAGCACCAGCGCATTCTCGAGCAGAATGGTCGTCATATTCCTCACTCAGCTGCATTTTGCCAGTATCGGCGATACAGGATAGACTTTCACCTGATTACATACTGACGCTGCCCTGGCGCATCCACAGGGCCACATTGGGGGAAGATACCATGAAACTCCGCTTGCTTTTGCTCGTGACGATGCTTGCCGGCCTGGTCGGCCCCACCCTGGTGCTTGCGCAGGACGACATGATGGTCGATGCCTGTGAAGCCCCCATGGAAGAAGACGCCGAAATGATGGAGGTGCCGGACAACAGCGCCATCAGCTTCGAAATCATCCTGCCCAACCCGCGTGGTGACCGCTCCTTCATCGATTCCGCCGCAGCCGGTGCCGAGCGCGCGATTGCCGAGCTGGGCGTCGAAGGCGTGATTATTGAAACGCAGGGCGTGCAGGAACATGATGCTGCAGTTCGCCGTGCCATTCAGGACGAACCGAACATCGTCATCACGATCGCCGTGGATGCGGTGACAATCGAGGAAGTCGCAGTCGAGTTCCCGGAACAGAAATTCGGCGCCCAGGAAACCTTCTTCTTCCCCGCGCCGCCGGAGCTGGACAACCTGGCGCTCTTCAACATCCTCACGCACGAGAACAGTTACCTCGCGGGCATTGCGGCCGGGATGCTGACACGCACCGGCACGGTTGGCGCAGTCGGTGGTATCGATGCGCCGGGCATCAACCTCTTCATCGTAGGCTTCGAGGAGGGCGTGCTCTCTGTCTGTGAAGATTGCCAGCTGGTGCGCAGCTACGTCGGCGACTTCTCGGATCCGGTAACGGCCAAGGAGCAGGCGCTGGCCCTGTTTGACCAGGGTGCAGACATCCTCTATCAAGTCGCCGGCCGCAGTGGTGAAGGCGTGTTGCAGGCCGCTTCCGAGACGGGCAATTTCGCCATCGGCGTAGACAGCAACCAGGACGATCTCTTCCCCGGCACCATCCTCGTCTCCGCCATGAAGCGCGTGGACAACGCCGTCTTCAGTTTCGTGGAGAGCGTGGTTAATGACACTTTCACCTCGGGAACGACCACCGTGGGCCTGGCCGAGGGCTTTGCCGGCCTCAGTTGGGACGAGGGCATCTGCTCGCGCACCTTTGACGAGCACGGCCCTGAAGACATGGTGATGAAGCTGCCGGAAGTACGTGCGGCAATCGCAGTGGCGCGCGAGGCGATCCTCGCTGGCGAGCTAGAAGTCAGTAACGCACTGGAAATGGTCGGCTAGCAAGTCACCATCCGGCAACGGGAGAGGCGGCCCAGGTTGCCTCTCCCCAACCTGTGAGCCTGCAGTGAACCCGAAGCTCGCCGTGGACATGCGCAGCATGCGCAAGTACTTCCCCACTTCGGACGTACTGGCCGTGGACGAGGTGGACTTTGCTGTGCGCGAAGGCGAAGTCCACGCCCTGGTAGGCGAGAACGGCGCCGGCAAGACCACGCTCATGAACATCCTCTACGGCCTGGTGAGCGCCGACCGTGGCGAAATCCAGGTGAATGGCGAGCAGGTACAGATCCACCATCCCAACGATGCCATCCGCGCCGGGATTGGCATGGTGCATCAACACTTCAAGCTGATCCCTTCCTTCACCATTGCCGAGAACGTCATGCTCGGCATTGAGCCGGGGCAGCTGGGCTTCATTGACTCGGCGGAAGAGGCCCAGGCGGTCAGCGACCTGGCGAAAAACTATGGCCTGCCGGTCGATCCACTGGAAGTCGTCGCCGACATTTCAGTGGGCATGCAGCAACGAGTTGAAATCCTGAAGACCTTGCAGCGCGACGCGCGCATCCTCGTGCTCGATGAACCGACTGCCGTGCTCACCCCGCAGGAAGTACGTGAACTCTACAACGTCATACGCAATCTGGCCGCCGATGGCCGCACCATCGTACTGATCACGCACAAATTGCTTGAAGTCAAGGAAGTGGCGGACCGCGTCAGCGTGATGCGCCGCGGGCGCATGATTGCCACGCGCGAGGTCGCCGACGTCAGCGTGCGCGACATGGCCAACCTGATGGTGGGCCGCGAGGTCGTGCTGCGCGTAGACAAGCAGGCCGGCCAGCCCAAAGAAACTGTGCTAGACGTGCAGAACCTGTTGGTGGCGAGCGCCGGCGGCATCCCGGCGGTCTTCGGCATCAGCCTGGAGCTACGCGCAGGCGAAATACTGGGTATTGCCGGCGTCAGCGGCAACGGCCAAACCGAGCTGGTTGAGGCGCTCAGCGGCCTGCGCCCGGTCGATGGAGGCAGAGTTGAGCTGGTGGGCAATGACGTCACCGCCAGCACTGTCCGGGCGCGCCGCGAACTGGGCATGGCGCACATCCCTGAAGACCGCTTGACCATGGGGCTCAACCTGCAAACAACGCTGGATGAAAACGTCATCGTCTGCGTCTATCAAAACAGCCCCTGGTCGGATCGCGGCGTCTTCCGCTTCGCAGCCGTGCGCGATTTTGCGCAGCGCATCGTGCGCAGCTTCAACGTGCGTTCGGCACGGCTTGGCGAGGAGATTCACACGCTCTCCGGCGGCAACCTGCAAAAGCTGGTGCTTGGCCGCGAACTGGAGGGCCAGCCGAGTCTGATCATTGCCAACCAGCCCACACGTGGACTCGACATCGGCAGCATTGAATTCGTGCACCAGACCCTGATTGAGGCGCGCGACGCTGGCGCGGCCATCCTGCTGGTCTCGGTGGAGCTGGACGAAATCTTCGCGCTCAGCGACCGCGTCGCCGTCATGTTTGAGGGACGCATAATGGCCGTGCATGACATCGAAGAACTGGACGAGGAAAGCATCGGACTGCTGATGGCCGGTCATGCGGAGCCGGAGTCATGATCACCCGCATGCGGCATCTGCTGGAAGGCGCTTCTATCCCGGTCGCTGCGGTGCTGCTGGGCCTGCTGGTCAGCAGCGTCTTCGTCGTCATTGCCGGCAAACAACCGCTGCCGACCTATTCCTTCATGTTCTGCGAGGGCTTTGGCGCGCGCGGCTGTGAGGCCTTCAGCCATCTGCTGTTCATCCCGGTCGAGGAAGAAGACGGCAGCGTCAACACCCACTTCGCGCCCACCCTGGGCACGAAGGGGCACAAGCTGGCCATCGTGCTCGAGCGCGCCACGCCGCTGATCCTGACAGCGCTTTCGGCTACAGTCGCCTTCCGCGCCGGCATGTTCAGCATTGGCCAGGATGGTCAGCTCATTCTCGGCGCTGTCGCGGCGGTGTTTCTCGGTTACTGGCTGCCTGACCAGATTTATTTGCTGAGCGGGTCCAGTCCGGACACGGCGCCGCCTGCCCTGCTCACACTCATGCGCCTGTCGATACCGCCCATTGCGATGGTAGCCGCCATGCTGGTTGGCGCCGGCTATTCATGGATTGCCGGAATTCTCAAGGTGCGCCTCAACGTCAACGAACTCATCAGCACCATCATTCTCAACGCCATCGCCATCCAGTTTGTCACCTTCATGGTCAATTTCCCCTTGCGCGCCGACTTCAACAACATCGCGCGCACCCGCACGATCGACGACACGGCCTGGCTGACGCCCTTCACGCGCGCGTTGCTGAGCGACATCCAGTGGTTCCGCGGCTCGCGCCTGGGGATCGGGCTGCTGGTTGCGTTGTTGGCGGCTTTCATCATCTGGTTCTTCCTGAAACGCACGACCGCCGGCTACGAGCAGCGCATGACCGAAGGTTCCCGACTGTTTGCGCGCTATGGCGGCATTCCATCTGCGCGCGCGACCTTGCGTGCCATGCTGATCAGCGGTGCGCTGAGCGGTTTGGCAGGCGCTCTCATGATTCTTGGCGTCGAGCGCCGCATCGTGGATGGTTTTGCGCTGGGCGGCACGGGCTTCGACGGCGTATTGGTCGCCATTCTCGCCCGAGAGTCAATCGTCGGCATCGTGCTCGTCGCCGGCTTCTTTGCCGGGCTGGAACAGGGCGCCATAAATTTGCAATTCGAGAATCTGCCGCGGCAGCTGGGCGGCATGATCATCGCCTTCATGATTCTCTTCGCGTCCATGGAGGACTTTTTCCACGAGAACATCACCCGCCTGCGTTTGCGATTGTTTCCTGAGGCCCTCGCCCCTTCGCAACCCACGGGAGCCGACTGATCCGTGCTTGACCTGCTAAACACCCGGCAGCGCGAGATCCGTCGTGTCCTGCTGGCAGGCGCCGGGGTGCTGGCGTTCATTTTTCTTTTCGGACTGCCCGCGAGTCTCGTGCAAAGCAGCATTCGCCTCGCGACGCCTTTCGTGCTGGGCTCGCTGGGCGCCTTGCTGGCCAGTCGCGCCGGCGTGCTCAACCTGGCGATCGAGGGGAAAATGTTGCTGGGCGCCTTTATCGGCGTCGCCGCCCTCTATCAGACTGGCCACGACCCGGTGGTCGGCGTGGTCGCCGCAGCCGTGTCCGGCGGCGTGCTCGGTCTGATCTTCGCCGTTTTGTACCTGCGCATCCGAATTAACCTCATCATCCTCGCGCTGGCCGTTAACCTGCTGGTGGCCAACGGCACTGTCTTCTTCATGCGCGCAAGTTTCGGCGTTTACGGCACCCTGGCCGACCCTGGCATTCGCTCGCTGCCTACGCTAAAGCTGCCGTTTCTGGAGCAAATCCCGCTCATCGGCACGTTGCTGAGCGGCTACAACGCGATCGTCTATGTCAGCTGGCTGATGGTCGCGCTGGTCTGGCTGATGCTCTTCCGCACGCGCTTCGGACGACACATTCGCGCGGTCGGCGAGAATCGGGAAGCTGCCGAGTCTGTGGGCATCAACGTGACGCGCGTACAAATTTTCGCGCTGACCCTGAGCGGCATGCTGGCGGGCCTTGCCGGGGCATTTCTTTCCCTGGGCGTACTAAGTCAGTTTATCGATAACATGACGGCAGGCCGCGGCTGGATCGCGCTCACCGTCTCGCTCTTCGCCTTTCAGCGCCCGGTGGCCGCCTTCTTCACCGCCCTCTTCTTCGGCTTTGCCGAGGCGCTGTCCTTCTACATTCAGGCGCAGCCGAATCTAAACATTCCTGCCGACCTCGTGCTGGCACTGCCACAAATCGCCACAATTGCCGCGCTGGTGCTGGTCGCCCTGCGCGTCCGCGCCGCCGAACTGCTGAAGCGCCGCGACTTCGCCGCCCGTTTTGGCCAGGAAGTTGACGACCTGAAAAACATGTTGCGCCCTGGAAAGGCAGAAACTCCATGAGTGTTTTGTCCTGGCAAGAAGATCCCTGGACGCGAACGCGTACCTGCCACGATTTTGCGGCTGATGAAATCATCTCGGCGCTGCAGAAGGAAATCCGGCGCGGCCACACGGAAAATGCCGTCCTGCTGGCCTTTGAAATGCTGAGCAGCAGCGCCGAGCTCGAAGAGATGCTGTGGAGCCGGTTGCAGGTCATCTCGGTTGAGGATGTCGGCTTCGGCGAAATTCAGGCGCCCCTGCTCATTGAGACGCTGTTCCAGATGCATTTGCGTCTGCCGCGGCCGCGCGGCGACCGTTACCTCTTTGCCATTCACGCCGTGCGCGTGCTGTGTCAGTGTCAGAAGGACCGTTCCAGCGACGAGCTGCTGAACTGGATGACCCGCGCCGTTGAGCGCGGTACGCGGCCAGAGATTCCCGATTACGCACTGGACATGCACACGCGCCGTGGCCAGCAGATGGGGCGCGACTTCACCCACTTTCTGAATGTCGGATCGCAGGTGGCCCCCAGGCTGCCTGAAAGCGATAGCCACTGGCGCGAACGACTGCTCGCCCTGCTCGCGGAGGAGGACCCGTCTTGCGACTGATCATTGACACCGACGGCGGCGTTGACGACGCGCACGCGCTAATGATGGCGCTGGCGTGTCCCGACGTCACGGTGGACTGCATCACCACTGTTGTCGGCAACGTGGATCTGGCGCAGGTGGACCTTAATGTGGGCACGACGCTGGATGTGATGGACCTGGACGTTCCCTTTTATACGGGTGCTGACCTGCCGCTGGTTGCACCCTGGAAATTCGAGACGGAATTCGTCCATGGCGCTGACGGACTAGGCGACCTGCAGCAGCGACCGGTCAGTGTGCACAAGCCTGCGGCAGGTCACGCCGTAATGCAGATTCTGGAGCGCAGCGCTGCTGCTCCTGGCGAGATTACGCTGGTCGCAATCGGCCCGCTGACGAACATCGCGCTGGCAGTGCGGCTGGACCCCGAACTGCCGCAACGCATTGAGCGACTCGTCGTGATGGGCGGCTCGCTGAACGCCGTCGGCAACACCGACTCGCTGCCCGCAGAGTTCAACATCTACTGCGATCCCGAGGCCGCCCACATCGTGTTCGACGCCTTTCCGAACACTCTGCTGGTTACCTGGGAAGCCACCCTCGCCCACCCGCTCCCCTGGCCGGTGTATGAGGAACTCACCAGTCAAGGCGGGCCACGTGCAGCGTTCTATCGTGACAGCTGCGAAGGCATGCTTGAAACGGCTGCGCGGCGTCGGTCTTGGCGATGAGCTTCTCATTCCGGACACGTTGACGTTGGCGGTTACCCTGTGCCCGGAGTTGAAACTTGCCAGTGAGCGCTACCACGTCGCTGTCGAGCTCCATGGTTCGCTTACGCGCGGTCAAACAATTGCTGACCATCGCCGTTATGCCGGCGTGGAAGCCAGGGTCGAAACGGTAACGCAAGTCGATATGGCAGGTGTGGCCGCGCTCTTCCGGCAGATGGTCGAAGAAGCCTGACGTTCAGATTCAGGATTCGTCCGGGTTAGAAATCAGGTGAGCACCCGGGCCAGGTCGGCTCAGCAGCGTGCGCCAGGCGTTGCGCTCGTCCAGCGCCTGGACCGCCAGCAACAGCTCATCGGCTTGCTCCGCCGGACACAGCAGATGCACCGTCGGCCCGGCGTCCAGCGTGAAGTAGACGGCCATGCCGGCCCTGCGCCATTCCTGCACGGCGCTGAGCAGGCGCAACGTATCCGGCGTCCAGTAGAAGATGCCCGGGTGCCAGGTTCCAGCGTTTTCGTGCGCGGAGGTGAGCATGATGGCGTGCATTTCCAGCGCCTCGGCCTCAATCTCGCGGCCAAGGCGGTGAAAGTCGCGCGTCAACAGCGCCTGGCGCACAGCCTCCAGGCGTGCCGGAAGCGTTTCGCTGCGAGATTGCCAGAAGGGACTCTTGCTCACCAGCAGATGGCCGGCGCTGGAAGGCACATCCTTCGCCCTTTGCGTGACCAGCACGGCCAAGTCGACCAGCGCCCAGTGCTGCACCGGGGCCAGCTGCGTGGCGAAGGAGCTCTCGCTGTCAGCGCCGGCATGCCACTCGGCAAAGCCCGCCGGTATCGAGCGACAGGCAGAGCCCGATCCAAGACGTGCCAAAATGGATAGCTCGTGTTCAGTCAGCTGCAGCCCAAGCGCATGCGTCGCTGCCAGCGTGAGCGCCGCGAAACCGGAGGCCGAGGAGGCGAAGCCGGTGCCGGTGGGGAAGTTATTGTGCGTGTCCACCTTGGCTCGCATTGACACTCCCGCCAAAGTACGGATGCGATCCAGGTGCGTGGTCACGCGCGCCGCGAAGGCCGGCGCAGCGTGCGCGCCTGCCAGCGTGACCGTATCCCGGGCCAGACCGGCGGAGAAGCGCACTGTGGTCGTGGTGCGCGCCCCGTCCAGCGTCATCGAGATGGAGTTATTCAGCGGCAGATTCAGCGACGCATCGCGCTTGCCCCAGTACTTCACGAAGGCCAGGTTGGCGCAGGCCTGCGCAGTCGCAACTGTCATGTTGGCACACCTGTTATTCAATGTAGCCGCTGATTAGGATACCATAGGCCCAGGCGATGACAGGAACCTGATCCATGCTCGTGACGGCCAGCGCGCCGGGCAAACTGGTGCTATTTGGCGACCATGCAGTCGTCCACGGGCAACCCGGCATCGTGACCGCAGTGGATTTACGTTATCGCGTGCAGGCGGAATGCCTCGCTGAGCCGCTGCTGCGCATTGAGACGCCCACCTTGCCGGAACGCGAAGTGCCGTTCCCGGCGCGTGGCATGAAGTATCATGCCGAGACCGCGTATGTTGAGGCAGCCTTGCGACAATTGCTGGTTCACTCACCGATCGATTGTGGCTTTCACATTCGCACGCAGGGCCCGGAGCAAAGTTACGGACTGGGCAGCTCCTCGGCCATCACGGTCGCTACCCTGGCGGCGACTGCGCAACTGTGCAATATAGAACTTTCCCGCCGCGACCTGCATGAAATGGCGCGCGCTGCAGTGCTGGACGTGCAGGGCGCAGGTTCCGGACTGGATGTTGCCGCTGCAGTGTATGGTGGCACCTGCTATCTGGAGCGCGCAGGAGCCACGCCCGAGCCGCTGGCAGAGTCAGGGATGTCCGTCGTGATTGGTTACAGCGGCAGCAAGGTCAGCACAACTGCGCTCTTGAGAAAGGTCGCAGCGCTGCGAGCCAGACAGCCGGACCTGATTGATCCCATCTTCGCCCTGATGGGGCGACTCACTATTCGCGCGCGTGACAGCCTGCTTGAAGGGCGCTGGTGTGACCTGGGCAGGTTGGCGGACATTCACCAGGGCCTGCTGGATGCACTGGGCGTCAATACGGCCAGCCTTTCACGGCTCATTTTCGCCGCACGCGCTGCCGGAGCCTGGGGCGCAAAACTTTCCGGGGCCGGCGGCGGTGACTGTATGTTCGCGCTGACAAACACTGCCCGACGCGAAGAAGTGGCAGCACAGATCCCGGCTGCCGGAGGCAAGGTCATCGACGTCAGTTGCAATGCACCTGGCGTAAGTTATCCATGATGAGGTACAGCCTGATTCTCGCTATATTTTCAACTCCCTTCAGGTCACAGGGAGCGCTCTGTTGAAAGAGGATCTGCGCATTCGCGCTGTCGCCTTTAGCATTACCGCGCGCTTTGAAGGGGGCAGCTATCAGACCTGCCAGATAGACGATGCGGGCATCCTGAGCTACGGGCGCTTTCAGTTCACGCTGGCCTCGGGGGTACTGGGACGAATCGTAGAGCATTACACCGAGAATTCCAGCAGTCAGATCGCCGCTTCGCTGGGCGAATATCGCTCACGCATCGCCAGTCGGGATGCCCAGTTGCGCCATGAACCCCGCCTGCATGACCTGCTCGCCGCTGCCGGCCGCGAACCGGAGATGCGGCAGATTCAGGATGATGAGGCGCGCAGCAATTACTGGGAGCCAACGAGGCGAATCGCGGTCGTACCGCGCCATCTGAAAACGCCCCTTGCCCAGGCCTTGCTCTTCGACATCAGCATCAACTTCGGCCTGGGGGACGGCTTCCTGCGCATTGCCGAGCGTGAGTTTGGCGTGGCGGAACGCTCCCGTGTCGACCAGAACGGGATTGGCGAAGCGCAACTCATCACCCGCGTCGCCGAATTGCGCAAGCTCTCGCACGATCGCCAGGCTTCCCGCGACAACTTGCCGGGCCTGCGCGCGCGTGGTGAATTCTGGCTAAACCTCGTGCGCGCCGGCGACTGGCAGCTGCACGGCGACGCCAAAGGCGAAATCGTCGTCAAGAACCGGCCGCTGCAGGTTCGCGCTCCGGACCTGAGTCACGGCGACTCGCAGCCAGGGCTTGACCCGGACCGCTTCTATGTCTCGCCCACAGAAAACCGCGTCCGCATTCGCGAGCAACCGGAAACCGGTATCACGCTGGCGATGACTGGCTTCGGCGACTTGCTCGAATCACTGGAGCCGCATGCTGCCACCCGCGCCAAGATCGGCAGCGAGCACGCCTGGCTGCACGTCCGCAGCCTCGATGGCTTCGAAGGCCATATTGCCTGTATGTTTCTTGCCGTTCATCAGGACCCCGATCCGCAGGACATGCTCCCGCCCTCGCCGCCTCAACCTGCCAGGCCTGGTTACATGGCGCCCTTCGCGGTATCGCCTGTCACTCCCTTGCTGGTGACTCCTGTTGAGGATCGCATTCGGGTCCGGGCGCTGCCAGTCGATGGCGAAATGCTGGACAGCATTTCCAGAGGCGATGTCGCCGAAGTACTGGAGGGGCGTGATGCTGCCCTGGCCAAAGTGGGCGTGCAGGATGAATGGTTGCGGTTGCGGTCGCCAGGGGGCACCGAAGGGTATTCGGCCGCCTGGTTCCTTGAGGTCCTGGAAGACGAAAGCACGCAGCAGCAGCCGGAGCCAGCCGCCCCTGCCGCGCCGACACTCTCGCTACCGCTGCCGGTCCCGCCCACGCCGGCAGCGCCGACTCCACGTTCCCCGCTGCGGATGCCCGGAATTGTAGCGACAGCCCAGCTCTTCGTTTCACCGACGGTGGAGCTGGTACGAGTGCGCGCGCAGCCGCTGGACGGCGAGCAGATTGCGGTGCTTTCGCAAAACGACGTGGCGCTGGTGCTGGAGGATGCGGAAGCCGCCCTGGGCAAGGTTGGTGTCGAAGGAGAATGGTTGCGCATACGCACGCCGGAGGGCGTGGAAGGCTACTGCGCCGCACAGTTTATGGGCGTCTACGATGGCAGCAAACCGACAACGACCGGCACGACAGGACAGGGGCCCGGCGTCTCGCCGGATGCGCCGGTCTATGTGACGCCTACTGAAGATCGCGTTCAGGTGCGCGATGAGCCTGGCGAGGGCGATCCCATTGGCACGCTTTCACAAGGCGATGTGGTCGAAGTCATGGAGGAGCGCGCCACCGCCCTCGAGAAAATTGGAATGCAGGACGAATGGCTGCACATTCGTACGCCATCAGGGGCGGAGGGCTACACCGCCGCCTGGTTTTATGTCATCGCCGAAACACCCGAGCAGCCGCGCCTGTACATCACGCCAGCCAACGAGCGGGTGCGCATTCGCTCCGCTCCCATAGATGGTGACCCGCTCGCCATTGTCCGCCCTGGTGACGTGCTGAAAGTTATGGAACCCTACCGCGAGGCCCAGACACGAATTGGCCATGATGGAGAATGGCTCTACGTGCGCTCGCGGGAAGCTGTGGAGGGCTATACCAACGCGGGGCACTACCTGATCGTCGCGGAACCAGAGCCCATCATCGGCGACAACATTACCGGCGTCAATCTGGACCGCTACCACCGTCTTGGAACGCCGCATCCCGGCCGCCTGGGAAAGACTGGTTGGGTACGCTTCAATTACAACGTGTCTCTGAATCCTGCGCTTCCTCCCGGCCAACCGGAGCGTTATGGCAACCGCGACATAGAGACTGCCTATGCGCGCTACAGCCCGGTCATCAATGCCTATATCAACGCCGGCCTGCGCGTCGTTCTCGTGCTCGCACATCAAACTTACGGCGAAGCGACGGGCGAATACTGGCACCGTATGGACAGCCGCAGGTGGCGCCTGCTCAGCGATCGTCTGGCGGAGATGGCCGGTCAAATAGCTGCCCAGTACAGTGGCAAGGGCATCGTCTGGCAAATCTGGAACGAGATGGACGCGCACACCGGCGCGCGCGCATCTGTGCCTTTGCCCGCACAAGACTACGGACGCATGCTGGGGCAATGCATCACCGCCATCCGCGAATCTGACCCTGACGCCCTGGTCATCACCGGAGGTCACGCCAGCGGCCCACTCTCCGGCCCGGACTATGCCCGGCAGGCGCTGGAAGCCATGCCCAGAGACCTGCGCCCGGACGGCATCGCATTTCACCCCTATGGCCGCGGACCGGCATTTGCCGCCGGGAAGTACCGTCACTTTGGACTGATCGATGAGGCGCTGGACGCCTGGGCGCAGGTGTTGCCCGGCAAACCGCTCTGGATTACCGAATTCGGCGTCCTCAACGCCGAGGATGAGCCCGCCGAGGAAATAGCGAAGTATGCCAGCGACTTTATAGGTTACCTGAAACAGCGCTACGAAGGTCGTGTGGTCACCGCCATGTGGTTCGCCTGGGGCAGCGGGATGGATAACGGCTTCGGGCTGGTTGACAGTAGCGACATGCCACTCGCGGGGCTTACCGACGTTTACATCGCTCTCTAGCTTCCAACAGCGGAAAGCACAGGCACCCAGCTTAAGCCGCCTTCTGCGCTGACCGCCGCCAGTCGCCACATGCGCTCCCGGGCGCGCAGATACAGCCCTTCCGCTGCCAACACAGCCAGGGCCTCTCCGCCAGGCGACCATGCCAGTGCCGGCCCGTCGAGCGGAACGGCCGTCAAACGCGTAAATTCGCCATCCGCAAGGGTCAACTGCCAGATGTGCCAGGGATCGCCATGCGCCAGCACGACGCCAGCACCCTGCTGCACCAATGCGTCCTGATCCTGCCTTGTACCGGAAGCGCTGAAAACAAGCGCGCTGCCGTCCGGTGTAAAACGCGGAGAGGCGAGCGTACGAAAGACAGTGGCGGGCACCAGCTCGCGCGCGTCGCTGCCGTCGGAGCGCGCAAGCATCAGGCTTTGGGACCAGCTTTCCGGCTCGACGCGCAGGTAGGTCAGCTGCGCACCATCCGCGGAGAGCGCAGCCTGCTCGGCCGCTTCAAGCAGAATCTGGCGCGCGCCGTCCAGCGCCACGCGTTCCACCGTCATGCGAATGGACTGCGCCTCACCCGCTGCGTCACGCAATGTCTGCCGATGCGTGACCAGCAGCCAACGCCCGTCGGGCGACCAGAAGGGATCGCGCCAGGATTCCAGGGAATCAGCGCGCGTCAGCAGCGGGCGTGGTTCTATTTTCGGTATGGATGTTAGCCACAGATCGGTGGTGCCGGGCTGAAAGCCGCCCGTGCCAGGCATCGCCCAGGCCAGCGCCAGCTGACTCCCGTCCGGCGCAGCAGCCACGCCGCTGACCAGACTGCCCGCTTCCGGCAGCCACCAGCGCTCGCTTGTGCCAGTGCGCAAATCATGGCGCCACAGGCCATTGAAGCCTTGCGTGTAGTAGAGCTGGCCTTCCAGTTCAAGCCCGGGCGGCGGGCCGTCGAGTTGCAGCAACCGCAGACCAACACGGTTTACAAGACCCTGTCCAAACACCAGCCAGATTAGCAGCAGGGTTGCAGCAATGAGCGGCCCGCGCCAGCGGGCTGGCCGCACGACCACCACCTACAGGTAGTAGCGCTCCTGGCGGCGCTCTTCTTCGTAGGCCGCGCGCGCAGCCTGAACCGCCTCGTTGTCCGAGACCTCGGCGACTGCCACGTCCCACCAGGATTCGTAGCTGCCCACGCGCTGGTGACGGTCTACCTCGATCACGATGCACACGGGCCGGTTTTCGATGGTCTGAGCCTCGCGGACGGCATCCGCCAGCTCGTCGCGGTTGCTGGCTTCGATGACATAAGCGCCCAGGCTGGCACAATTGGCGGCGAAGTCGATCGGCAAGGTCTCGCCGTCGAGGTGACCGGAGTCTGTGCGATAGCGATACTTCGTGCCGAAGCCATCGCTGCCGACTGCATTGGAGAGGCCGCCGATGCTGGCGAAGCCGTGGTTGTCCATCACGATAAAGGTGACCTTGATGCCTTCCTGCGCCATGGTCACGATTTCGCTGTTCATCATCAGGTAGGAGCCGTCGCCCACGAATACGTAGACCTCGCGTTCAGGATCCGCCATGCGCTGCCCCATGCCACCGGCAATCTCGTAACCCATGCAGGAGAAGCCGTACTCTGTGTGAAAGCCTTTGGGTTGCCGGGTACGCCACAGCTTGTGCAGGTCGCCAGGCACGCTGCCCGCGGCGCACATGACCACGTCATTCGGCTGCGACAGGGTGTTGACCACGCCAATCACCTCACCCTGGCTGATGACCGGGCCATGCTCAAGGTTGTAAATGCGTTCGACTTCGGCGTCCCAGCTCGCGTTGAAGCTGGCCGCACGGGCGCGATACTCCGGCGGCGCCTGCCAGCCGGCCAGCATCGTCGTGAGCTCATCAAGCGTGGCGCGCGCGTCCCCAGTGAGCGGCAGGGCCAGATGCTTGAGGGCATCGAATTCGCTGACATTGATGTTGATGAAGCGCACATTTTCGTTCTGGAAGGCCGTCTTCGAGGCGGCTGTGAAGTCACTGAAACGCGTTCCCACGCCAATGACCAGATCCGCCTCGCGCGCCACCAGATTGGCTCCGTCGGTTCCGGTCACGCCGACCGCGCCGAGGTTCAGCGGATGGTCGTAGGGCAGCGCCCCCTTGCCGGCAAAGGTCTCGCTGGAGGGGATACCGGTCTGCTCGACGAATGCGCGCAGGGTCTCGGCCGCCTCGCTGTAGAGCGTGCCGCCGCCGGATATGACGAGCGGCCGGCTGCTGCTGCGAATCCATGCCGCGGCGCGGCGCAGCGCCTCCGCATCCGGCCGGTTGCGCGGAATGTGCCAGGCCCGCATTTCAAACATCGCTGCAGGAAAGTCGAAGGCCTCGGACTGCACGTCCTGTGGCAGCGACAGCGTGACGGCGCCGGTATCGGCAGGAGAGGTCAGGGTGCGCATCGCCTCAGGCAACGCGGTAATGAGCTGTTCGGGCCGGTTGATACGATCCCAGTAGCGCGAAACCGGGCGGAAGGCATCATTCACCGAAAAATCCTGCGAATGCGCGGACTCGACCTGCTGCAGCACTGGCGCCTGAATGCGCTCTGCAAAAATGTCGCCGGGCAGCAACAGCACGGGCAGACGATTGACCGTCGCCACTGCAGCGCCCGTCAGCATGTTGGTCGCGCCTGGCCCGATCGAGGATGTGCAAGCGAAGGTCTGCAGCCGGTTCTTCGCCTTGGCATAGGCGATGGAGGCCAGCACCTGGGCCTGCTCGTTGCGCGATTGATGGAAGCGCAGCAGATGCGCAAATTGCTGCAGGGCCTGGCCCAGCCCGGCCACATTGCCGTGGCCGAAAATACCCCATGCGCCGGCGAAAAAGGGCTGCTGCAATCCATCGCGTTCGGTGTACTGGTTCACCAGGTACAGCACCAGCGCCTGCGACGTTGTGAGCCGTTTCGTGTTCATCCGCTCGCTCCTTTGTCCCTCAGCGCTGGCTGCGCCCGGGTTCCATACCCATGTCCACAATCGGCAAACGCGGATCCAGCCAGGTCCAGCTGTCTTTCACCCACGCGTAGTCCGGGTCATCGCTGTTGGCCAGCGACTGGGCCGAGCCAGCCAAGAAGTTCAGATAGTAGGTCGTGTAGCCGTGCGCGCTGACCACCGGATGATAGCCCTCAGGCACCAGCACCGCGTCGTGCTCCTGCGCCATCATCACCGCATCGATGCTGCGCTCGTCGTTATAGACGCGCTGCCAGGCATACCCACCGGGACGATCGAATTTGTAGAAGTAGATTTCCTCAAGGTCAGCTTCGAGCAGGTTGCCATCCGCATCTACACGATGCACGTCGTGCTTGTGGCCTGGATAGCTCGACCAGTTCCCAGAGGGCGTGTAGACCTCCACTGCGACGATGCGCTGGCAGTTGAAGCCGGGCGGCAGGATGCCGTTGATCTGGCGCGTGGCGTTGGTGCCGCCCCGTATTTCGATGGCGCTGTCATGCGGCGTTACCAGTTGCGCGGGATAGTCACGTTCGGCGGGAACCTCGCAGGCCGCCACCTCAAAGCCGTCCGTGAGCGCCTCCAACTCCCAGGCCGTGTTGCGCGGCAGGTAGACCGCCCAGGGCATGCCGCTGAAAACGTTCGGGCGCCGACCCACATTTTCAAAATTGCCACGATCCGAGCGTACTGAACACATGCCGCCCAGGATCACCAGCGCGAGCTCGTTGGCGCCGGTCTGCGCCTTATGGCGCTGGCCACGGTTGAGGCGCAGGGCATACATGCTGAGGTACTCCCAACCCGCCTGCCTGGGCGTGACCCGCGCGAATTCGCCCGTGCCGCCCTCATCGCCGGAACGGACCAACATCGTTTCTGCCGTGTATTGCACCATCAACTCCCCTGCTGCCTAATCCAGCCCGCCATAGCCCGCTGCAAACTGCTCAACTTCCGCCATGGTCGGCATAAAGTTGGCACAGCCGTGTTTCGTAACCACGATGGCGCCGCAGGCGTTGCCGAGCCGCGCCGCGCGGTACCAGTCCCAGCCGCGCACCAGACCATAAAGGAAGCCGGCGCCGAATGCGTCGCCCGCGCCGAGGATGTTGTAGATCTCCACCGGAAAACCAGGCGCTTCTATTACCTCGCCGCCGCGCAGATGGATGCGCGCTCCCTGGGCGCCCACTTTCTCGATCACCGCCTCCGGCCCGAAGGTGAGCATGCGCCCGATGGCAGCGACCGTGTCGCCGCTGACCTTTGCGTCGGAGACCTGCGAATGCGTCAAATCCATCTGTTCAGTGCTGGAAAGCGTCGCGGCGTTAATTTCGTCTTCTGTGCCAATGACGACGTCAACGAAGGGCAGTACGGAGCGGGCCACGACGCCGAAGGCGCGAATATCGAACCACTGGTCGGGCCGAAAGTCGATGTCGAAGACCACGCGCGCGCCGGCCTGGCGCGCCAGCTCGGCCGCGAACATGGTGGCGCTACGGCTGGGCTCCAGGCTGAGATTCGTGCCGGCGAATTGAAAGACCTGGCAGTCTGTGACCGGCGCTGCCAGCACATCGTCAATCGTCAGGTTGATGTCGGCGCAGTTGTCACGGTAGTACTGTAGCGGGAAGCGGTCCGGCGGCTCGATGCCCAGCAGCACCGCACTGCTGCGCAAGCCCGGCTTACGCGGGATGAAATCCGTGGTCACGTTCTCGTTGCGCAGAAAGTGCAGGATGAAATCGCCGACCGGGTCTGCGCCGACCGCGGTGAGCAGCGCCGCCTTCGCGCCCAGGCGCGTCGCCCCGACGCTGATGTTGGTCGGCGATCCGCCCACATAGGCCGCGAAGCTGTTGATATCGACGAAGGGCGCTCCGACGTCGTTGGAGTAGAGGTCGATTGAACTGCGACCCATATGAAGTGTTTCCCAGGTTTTCGCCATGATCATCTCCGCCAGGACAGCGCACAGGTGAGCGGATTATAGAACGCGTTCTCAATCTCTTCCATACGCACGGGTCGTTTCTCGGCCACAGACAGGAAGGCCGCCTTGCCCATCACCACCGGCATGCGTCCGTCGAAGCCGTCGACTTCGACTGGCGTATCCCCGGCTACGGCCCGCACGAAGGATTCCATTTCGCGCGCAAAACTCTCCGTGTAGCGTTCCATGAAGAATTCGTAGGGCGGGTCACGCCGAATGCTGCTGCCATCGCTGAGCGTCACGGCGTTGTCATAACGATTATCGGTTTTGGCGGAGCCGCCGCTGCCGAAGACCTCGACGCGCTGGTCGTAGCCGAAGGTTGCCTTGCGGCTGTTGTCAATCATACCCAGTACGCCGTTGCTGAAGCGCATGATAAGCAGCGTAGTATCGAGATCGCCCAGTTCTTCCAGCTCAGGCACAATGTTGATGGTGCCGGTCGCGTAAATCTCCTCGATCTCCGCGCCGATGAGATAACGCGCCAGATCAAAGTCGTGCACCGTCATATCGACGAAGATACCGCCCGAGTTGCGTGTGTAGGAAAGCGGCGCCGGATAGGGATCCCGGCTAATGATATGCAGGATGTGCGGCTCGCCGATTTCGCCGCTGGTCACAGCCTGGCGGACGCGCCGGTGATTGGGGTCGAAGCGTCGGTTGAAGCCGATTTGTAGCTTGACGCCCGCATCCCTGACCGTCTCCAGGGCTTCATCGATGCGCGCAATTTCGAGGTCGATCGGCTTTTCGCAGAAGATGTGTTTGCCCGCCCGCGCCGCTTCCGCAATGAGTGACGAATGCGTGTCGGTCGTGGTGCAGATGATGACCGCATCGATTGAATCGTCAGCAAGAATCTCGCGGGCATCCGTAACAAATCGCGTAATGCCAAATTTCTGCGCAGTTGCCTCCGCAACAGATTCAACGACATCAGCGATTACCGCGACCTCGGCTCCCGGCACGCGCGTCGTCAGCGTCTTCAAATGCGTCTGTGCGATTCGTCCCGCGCCGAGCATTCCAAGCTTCACAACCATGTTCTGCTTTCTCCCTGGCGCCAGTCTCAATGTTTCTCAGCCCCGTCCGGTCAGCAACACGCTGCCAGCCAGCGACAGGACGCCCATGATTACACAGCCCACAGCATAGCGCCTGGCCACCCTGCTCCAGTCCTGCGGCGGCTCCGGGTTGCGATTGCGCCACGCGCGTTCAAGACTGAACAGTCGCCACAGTCGCTGCGGGTCAAAGCGGCCGACGAAAGCGAGCGCCAGAAACACACAGCCACCAATAAACAGAATTGGATCCGGTTCCATCAGCTTCCCGGCAGCAGGATGATCTTGGCATCTTCGCGGCTCTCCAGCCGTTTGAACGCTGCCGGCGCATCGCTCAATGGTGCACGTGCGCTCACCATCTGGCGCATATCGATGCGCCCGGCCGCCATCAGCCTTATCACGTTCTGGAAGACACCTTTGCCGGCATGTCCCAGGGAACCTGCCAGTTGCACACCACGCTGCTTGTAGGTCACGATTGGCAGTTGTGGCCGCGTGCCGCCCATCCCGATGTCAATCAGCGTTGCATTGACCGCCAGGCAAGCCTCCAGCGGTTGCAGGGTTCGGTCGGCAAAGCCGGCGCACTCGACCACATAGTCGGCGCCACGACCGCGAGTCAATTCCAGAATCGCATCATTCAGATCGCCAGTCGCCGGGTCCAGCACATGCGATGCGCCCATGCGCGCTGCAATTGCCCTGCGGCTGGCAGAGGGATCGACCACAATCACCTGACATGCACCAGCTGCGATGGCCAGCGCCTCCGCCGCCAGACCTATTGGCCCCGCACCGAAGATGACTACATGGTGCCCTGGCAACCAGGTGCCCGTTCGGTTGAACATCCCTGATAGGATACGCCGGTCGGCTCGACCATGGCGCCCAACACCAGCGCTTCCTGTTCGCTGCCAAGGCGCTCCGCCAATTCATCAAGCTTCCAGCAATAGCGTTCGCGCACGGAGATGAATTCCGCCATTGCCCCGGGTACGGTAAAGCCGATTTCACCCATGTTCTCGCAGTGATTGACGAAGCCCTTGCGGCAGGGAATGCATTCACCACACCACTGGATCTCTTCCACAGCGACCAGATCGCCATTGCGCAGGTCGCGCACGGTACTGCCGGTTTCCACTACGCGTCCCGCGAACTCGTGGCCCAGGATATTGGGCGCGGTCACATAGGCCGGGTATATCATGTAGCCGCTCGAATCGGCCTCGTACATATGCATGTCCGAGCCACAGATGCCGACTGCAGCCACCTGCAGGCGAACCTGATCGGGTTCCAGCCCCGGCTCGGGAACCTCGCCAAGCTCGATGCGCGGGTTCTTCCAGACCATGTGGGCATTTCTGATATTGCGGGTCTCCAGCTCACGCTCGCTGAGCGGGTATTCTGGCCGTGGCGCCCAGTCTGCATATAACGTCAACGCCTGCATGAGTCAGTCTCCCCGAGATGTATGGAATGCATCCCACTCACTACGAAAGGCGACTGTGCCTTGCGCGACGTTCATCGCCCGACGACCCAGCACTGAGCTGGTTTGTTCCACGCTGGCGCAAGTACGGTACGGGATCCGAATGCCGGCATGTTCTTCCAGCACTTTGGGATCTGTCGGCACGGCGGCGACCAGACTGCTGTCGGCGTCAAAAGCCGCGGCAACCGCCCTTGCGAAATCCAGGCGTCCGATCGACTCACTGCCGAAACAATGGAATATGCCGGTTTCGCTGCTGCTACCCAGCCGCAACAACATGTCCGCACAATCTGAAGCCAGGGTTGGATGAGCCTGCATGTTGGTGTTGGGACCCGTCCAGATTTCGGCGACCTGATTCTGCGTCACCCTGTCGGCGACGAATACACCCATCTCAAAGCCCAGGGACTGTTCCCGGCGCAGCAGGGCCGGGACGGCATAATTCATCCCGTAAACGCCCGCCAGACGACCGACTCCGTAGTTCAGATCGTCCATCATCCCCAGTGCCTGCTCGCAGACGGCTTTCATGATGCCATAGTAGTTGACTGGCAAGGGTGGTGAACTCTCGTCTACCAGCGGCACCATGCCGTCGTAAACCCAGTCCGTTGAAACGAAAACCAGACGCGCGCCAATTTTACGACAGGCCCTGGCAAGGGACAGGGTCGACTCCACCATGATGGACCAGGCAAGTTCACGGTTGTTGCGCATCCAGACCTGGTCGACGGAAGCAGCCGTGTGAATAACGACGTCCGGGCGGAACTTCCTGATCGAACGTCGAATCGCCGCGGCGTCGCTGATATCGAGCGGATCCAGCTCGTAGTCCACTTTCCATTCGG
Source organism: Phototrophicaceae bacterium (assembly GCA_965238035.1). Taxonomy (GTDB): domain Bacteria; phylum Chloroflexota; class Anaerolineae; order Aggregatilineales; family Phototrophicaceae; genus JAGWBD01. Next base: position 146,382 of record OZ250163.1, read on the forward strand.
GCTGTGGGCCGAATTGCGAGGCGATGATTTCGGCGTTATGCTGCGCTCGCGCCAGTCGGATGATGTTGCTGCCGACCAGACCGGTGCCGCCGGTGACGTAGAGCTTCATACACTGCACCTGTTCCTGAAGACCACAGCGCGGAGTATACCATGCTGAAAGGCATCATCCCTGTCGTGTTCATCCCCTTCGATGCACAGGGCGAGATTGATGAGCCGGGCCTGAGGCGCGTCGTCCGCTTCGAACTGGATGGCGGGGTGGATGGCATTGGCGTCAACGGCTTCGCCAGCGAGGCTTACAAGTTGACCGACGACGAACGCCGGCGCGCAGTTGAGATCGTCGCCGGCGAGGTCAGCGGCAGCGCCCCGCTCGTCATCGGCATCGCGCCAGGCAGCACCGAGGCGGCCATCAGCCAGGCACGTGAATTCGCGCAGCTGGCAGCCGGCGGCGCTGATGACCCTGCCGCCCGCAACCATGAAGCTGGCACCTGAAGCGCTGGTGGAACATTACGTCACGTTTGGCAATGCTGCTGATACGCCCGTGATGGTGCAGCAGTCGCCACACATTCAGGGCTACAGCGGCACTGCCCTGGAGCCTGCAGCGCTTGCGGACATCGCCGACCGGGCTCCCAATGTGCGCTATTTCAAGATTGAGGGGCCGGGCGCGGCGGCGCGCATCGCTGCCCTGCGGCCGCTCGTCGACACGCAGCGCGTCACCATGTTCGGCGGCGGCGGCGGCATCACCCTGCCGGATGAGTTGCGCGCCGGTTCTTCCGGCCTCATTCCTGGAGTAGGCTTCAACGACTACTTCTGCCGTGTCTGGCCGCTCTGGCACAGCGGAAAACAGGACGAGGCGCTGCAGCTCCTCGCGCAGGTCCAGCCACTGGTCGCGGCAGTCTCTGGTCCCGGCCACGAGTTCTCGTTGCACGCCCGCAAATACCTGATGAAGCGCGCCGGCGTGATCTGCAATACCTGGGTGCGCCGCCCGACCGTTCCAGTAGATCCGGCCCGGCTGGCCGCGCTGGACAGCATCGTCGATGCGCTTGACTTGCGCATCTCTCAACAGGCCAGTTGACAAGGGGCGCAGGCCCCGGCAGGAATGCCGCGGCATCAGCGTGAACATGGAGGACAGCATGGGCGAGCCGCTACGCGTCGGACTGATTGGCTGCGGCAACGTGGTGGGCTACGGCCACAGGCCTGCGCTCAGCGCGCTAAAGGCCGCCGGCGAGGTTCAACTGGTCGCGCTGGCGGACATCACGCCAGGCCGTCGTGAAATTGCGCGGGAGTGGTTCGGATTGCAGGAACGCGATCTTTACGCGGATTACCGCGATGTGCTCGCGCGCGACGACGTGGAAGCCATTGCCGTCACTGTGCCGCAGCAATTCCGGCGCCGCATCGTGCTTGACGCCTTCGCGCAGGGCAAACACGTTCTCAGCGAGAAGCCTATTGCCACCGCGCCTTCTGTGGCGCGCGAACTCGTTGCAGCCGCAGAGCAAGCCGGCTTGACGCTGGGCATGGTTCACAACTACCATTATCTGCCTGAATACAGCAAGCTGCACCAGTTGCTGGGCCAGGGCCTCATCGGCGACTTGCGCGTGCTGACGTTTCATTACCTCGGCGTCATAGACATGCCGGGCGCGGCGGAGTTTCAGGGAGACTGGCGCCACACGCTGGCGGCCGGCGGCGGCATCCTGATGGACATGATCCACGCGGTTTACCTGGCGGAGTGGTTTTATGGCGCACCCGCCGAACAGGTCATGGCCTTCGTCGATGCGCCCACCTACGCCGCACGTGACCCCGAGGTCGAAGATCTGGCCCTGGTGCAGATCGCCTTTCCGGGCGGCTACGCTACCTTGCACCATAGCTGGGGCGCAGGCGTCGGCGGGGTGGACCTCAGCGGCAGCGACGGCTACTTGCGAATGCGCTACCAACTGGGCCAGACCAGCGGCTTCAACCAGGCGTCAGAGATCTTCAGCGTGCGCGACTGGCAGCGCAGCGAACACGAAGCAGACGACCTGGAGGATCAGGCCGCCAACATTGCCCGCTCGTTCACAAGGCTGTGGTCGCAATTCGCCGCAGCGGCCAGAAATGGTAGCCCGCTGCTCGCCAGCGGAGCCGTTGGCGCGCGCGCGCTTGAAGTGGCGCTGGGCGCGTATCTGTCAGGGGTTACGGGCAAGGTCGTCCGGCTGCCGCTGGAGGAAGACCATCCCGTCTTCCTCCAGGGGATATCCGGCCTTACGCAGTCCGCCGTCTGGGAACACAGCCGCACGCTCCGCAGCGGCATTTTCGGCTTGCGCGACCGGGACTAGATCGCTGCCAGCGCGTTCAACGCCTCGGCCAGGATGCGGGCAACTTCGGCGCCATTGGCCGGACTTTCGCAAACCAACACGATTAATTGTTCCCCGAGCGCCAGCGTGACCCTGCCAGGCGCTCCGTTCGAGGCACCCACCGGCTGGAAGTTCGCCGCAGCTGCTTCCGTTTCGAATAGCGCCAGATACAGCGTCGCCCTCAAGTCCCCGGCACGCCAGGGAATACTGGCCGCTGTGCCGTCGACAACGTTCTGCAGTGAACGCCCTCCCCGCTCCCAGGCCACATCAGCAACCATGACCTGCTCTGGCAAGGACGCGACCAGTTGCGACAGTGTCAGATCGACCACTTCCCCGGCTTCGGCGGCAGCAGCAACACCCAGCAGGGTGTCTTGTATGATCCTGAAGGCCTGTCGCGACAGTGAGGGGAGCGGGTTCCCGGCTGTGCCGGAGAATTGCTCGATCCCAACCTCAATGAAGTAGCTTTCCTGCGAGAAAATTGCGTTCGAGCCATAGAGCCCGCTGCCGAAGAGATTGGGCAAGGGGAACTCGTCGCTCGATTCGCCATTCTCCAGCACAGTGCGCAGTTCACGCACGAAGTCGTAGTACACGAGAGCGTCGGCTTCAGTGTCGAAGACGCCAATGGTGAAGCTGGCCTTGCCGCCCTGGCGCTCCGTCAGGTAAATCCGTCTTGCGATCCCGTTCTGGACGTTGCGCACATTGCTGGCGCCGCGCTCGCTGTCGACACGCCACTGAACCGACCCGGCCGTGACGATATCCGGCACACTGTCGATGAGAATATCAACAAGCAGAATCTCGGGTACTTCTGTGGGAGCTGGCACAGGGGTTGCCGTAGGTGTGGTCTGCGGTGTCAGCGTGACAGTAGGCACTGGCGTAGGCGTCGCAGTCGGCGTTATGTCAATGTCTTCCGGCGCACAGGCCGCCAGCAAGGCTGACAGCAAAAGCACCCGAAGCAGTGGGCGATCAGTAATACGCATGGCTAGTCATCCGCCGTTTCCGGGTCGAAGAGACGCAGCCGTTCCGGCACCACGCCGGACATGACCATCGTCGCCACTTCATCCTCGCTGACTTCCGACTTTCTGAAATCACCCAGCTTGCGCCCACGACTGATGATGGTGAAGCGGTCTGCGACCGCGTGTACCTGGCTGATGTTGTGCGTGATGAAAATCACGCTCATGCCACGTTCCTTGGCCGCAAAGGTATATTCCAGCACCTTGCGCGTCTCACCCACCGAGAGCGCCGAGGTTGGCTCATCCAGAATAAGCAGCTTCTTGCCAAAGTAGACGGCGCGCCCGATGGCGATCGACTGACGCTCGCCACCCGACATGCTGCCCACGACCTCGTTCGCATCGCGGATGTGAATGCCCACATCTTCCAGCGCGGCCTCTGCCTCGAGCGCCATGCGTTCCTGATCCAAAAGTTGAATCGGGCCAAATTGTTTGGTCGGTTCCTGACCCAGCCAAAAGTTGCGCGCGATGCTCATCAGCGGCACCAGCGCCAGATCCTGGTACACCGTCTCGATGCCCAGCTCACGCGCCTTGTGCGGCGAATCAATCTCGACTGCCTCGTTCTCAAAGACAATCTGGCCGCTGGTCGGGGTGTGAAAACCGGTGAGCACCTTGATCAAAGTGGATTTGCCGGCGCCATTGTCCCCCAGCAAGCCGACGATTTCCTGCCGGTCCACGTGGAAATCAATGCCACGCAAGGCGCGCACGCTGCCAAAATATTTGTGGATGTCCCGCATCTCCAGCATGGATGTGCCGTTCTGTTGCATTTCATTCATGACTCGTCCCTCAGGTGGATTGTCGGCGCACGAAGGTGTTCAGCACCACAGCGAGGATCAGGATGGCACCCACAACGCCCCGGAAGAGGCGGGCATTCATGCCGATGATGACCAGCCCGGTCGCAAGCATGCCAACAATCAGCGCGCCCAGCAGAGTGCCGATCACGCTGCCATAGCCGCCGCTCAACAGCGCACCGCCAATCACCGTCATGGCGATCACCTCAAGCTCCCAGCCAGCCCCTTTCAAGGGATCCACGCCCGGATTGCGCGTGACCTCAAGGATGCCAGTGACGCCGACCAGCAGCGCGACCAGCATGAAGTTGAACACCTTGACCCGGTTGACGTTGATGCCTTGCGCGCGCGCCGCACCTGCGTTGCCACCTACTGCGAACACGGCATTCCCGTAGCGCGACTGGGTGAGCACGACCTGGAACAACAATACCAGCAACATCCACCAGACGATCGAGTTGCGGAAATTGGCTCCTGGCGGCATGAGGATGCTGAACAGTCCGCCAGAGACTTGCTCAAAAGAGAATTCCCAACGCCCATTTATGAGATCGAAGAAGCCAACCTGAAACAGCTCGCCCCCTGCCCCCAGGTGGAAGCCAATCACCATCGCCAGCCAGAGCGCGACGACAAGCAGGGCCAGCAGGGTGACGAAAAGCACCAGCGTCGAAAGGATTGCCTGGGTCGTGCCGAAATGGCCGTTGTTATTCTGGTTGGCCCATTTATGTCGTGCAAGGCGAAACAGTCCAGGCAGCCAGCGCCAGGCCATATAAGCCACTGCCAGCAGGCCGGCCAACGCCAACAAGGCCATCACCCACGGGCTGATCCAGACTTGCGGGAATTCCTCATAGTAATCCCGGTAGCGCAGGATGCGGCCGCCTGGGATGGCCACCAGGGGAATGGTGCGGTAAATCAGCAAGGTGCCCAGGGTCACAATGAATGACGGAATCCCTGTTCGCACCAGTATGAAGCCGTTTATGAAGCCCAGGAACATGGCCACGACCAGCGCCGCCGGCATCGCCAGCAACATGGGCAGCGGCCCCAACCCAATCTGCGGGATGCCCTCGGTCAGGAAAAACATGTAGAAAACCGCGACCGCGCCCAGCATTGAGCCGACGGACAGGTCGAATTCGCCGGAAATCATAAGGATGGTGACGCCGATGGCGACAATGCCCTTGGTCGACACGTTGGTCAACACCGAAGCAATCGAGGTTGGTTGCAGGAATAAATCGGTGACGAAACTGAATACAAGAAAGATGAAGACAAAACCGACGATGGCGCCCGCACTTGGCGACTGCGCCAGCTGCAAACTGACGAACTGACCAGGCGTCATATCACTGACGGCAGTGCTCAGCGCCCCTTGCGCCTTGTCCACCTTGTCGTCATAGATCTTGATGCCATGGGTTACGAAGCGGTAGCAAATTATTCCGCTGACGAAGAGCAGCAGCCCGACAAGCAAGAAAAGTTCGTCCAGCGGCGGTGCAGTCAGATTACTGATCTGCGCGATTCCGCCGGGCAGCAGTGTCTTCATCAGGAATATGACGCCGATTATGACAGCGAAGAACGACACCCACTGCGACCATGGCCAGCCGGAGCGGTCTCTGCGCGAGAGGCTCCAGGCGGTGCGCCAGGCAGCAGCAGAAAGCAGCAAGAAGACCACTACAACCAGCAACTCAATGAAGTTGATATCGCGCCGGCTGACGTTAACGCGTTCCCCCAAAGCGACCCAGCCCACCAGTATCTGCTGCGCCATGAATAGCGCCCCAAGGCCGAGCAGGAACATGTATATCCTGGTTAACAGTACCCCACGCGTAGCGACGGCATTTTCTTCAAAATAAGCGAGCATGTTCAAACTTTCTACTTACCGAATTAAGCGAGGGACAGGCCGGGGTGTATCCGACCTGTCCCGTTTACTCGAACGCTGGATGTCTAGCGATAGCCCATCGCGGTCAGTTCGATGATGGCGTCGACATTGTTGCCGTCGATGACGCCGGGGCCCGTGAAGATGTCGTTGCCGGGCGCCAGTTCGTAGCGGCTGTTCAGGTACAGCCACATGATAGTCTCGAAACCCTGGAGGTACGGCTGCTGGTCGATCGCCTGCAGCAGATAGCCATCCTGAATCATCCCGTAAATCTCGGAGCTGGTGTCATGCGTCGTGGCATAGATCTCGCCAGGCATGCGACCGGCTTCCTGCAGAAACAGATTGAAGCTGGTGGAGGGGTTCGGGCCAAGGAAGAAGGCCGCGTTCGTGTCCGGGTTGGCCGTGAAGTAGTCCGCCAGCGTACCGGCAGAAGCGGTCGTGTCGTTGTTGATGGTCAGATCGTCCAGCGGGATGCCAGCTTCCTCGAAGACGCTGCGCACACCGGCACAACGCGCCTCAAGACCGCTGTGGCCCACTTCCTGGATCGGGCACACGCCGCGTACGATTTCCACGCCATCCGCATCCGCTGCGTTGAGCACGCGGTTGGCGTTGCTGACGCCGCCGGTGAACTCGCTGGCGCCGATGTAGAAGAGCGTACCAAGCGCGTCCGGCCCGCCGGAGTTCGGGTCGGCAGTGTTGAGCACGATCACCGGAATGCCGGCATCGTTGGCGCGGCCAACCGCATCACGGATGACCTCGGGGTTCGGGACGGTCGTGCCAATGCCATCGGGGTCCGCGGCAAGCGCGTCATCCCAGTAGCCGGCCATGTCATCCACGCTGTCCACCGGGTGCGCCAGCCAGGCGCAGTCCGCGTCCAGGATCGCGCAGGCATCTTCCATGCCCTTGATGACGACGATCCAGAAGGGGTTGCCGGCGCCACCGTGGGAGACGATGCGGAAGACCGGCTGGTCGTCCTGTGCGCCCACTGCACCAATGGCAAAGACCGCGAGGCCCAGGACCATCAGAAGCACTGGAACGATAGTGAAGAGTTTTCTCATTATGACTTGCTCCTTGTTTAGCGAATAGTCTGCGCGGCACCTTTCGCCCACGCATTAACTTCTGATTGTAGCCTGCACTTGCGGCCTGTGCAACTACGCACATATATTTAGTCAATATCTTGTACAGATATACTTCTTCCCTGCTCAGCAGCCAGCCCCGCCGCCGCCAGAACACGCTGTACGCGCAGCCCGTCACGGAAATCCGGGCTTGCCGGTCGGCCCTCGCGAATCGCCGTGATGAAGCCGCGCGCCATGAAATCACACTGGCGAAAAGTGTCGCGATAGGTGTTGTGTACCGTGTCGCGACGCGCGCCCTGCCAGATGTGTTCGGGGATCTCGAGCGGGCGCACTGCCCCCTCGCCCACGCGCGCGCCGGAGACCTGCTGCACCCGGTCCCAGTCGGTGTAGCTGTAAAGCGTTCCATCCGAGCCGTGAAACTCCATGTGATGCGTCTGACCGAAGGGCGTGTCTTCATAACAGACCGCAGACACGTGAATGATTCCCTGGGCGCCACTAGCGAACTTCAGCGACAGCAATGCAGAGTCGTCGACGCTTTCGTAGGGCCGGCCATCCGGGCGCGGTCCGCGCTCATGAAACTGCGCCAGATTGCATTGCACCGCCTCAACGTTGCCGAAGAGCTGCATCGCAATGAACAGGAAATGCGATCCCAGGTCGCCAACGACGCCGCTGCCGGCCTCGCTGCGGTCGAAGCGCCAACGATACTCCTCTGTCCGGGCGTAGCCGCTAAAGTATCGCAGGCCCAGATGATAAGGTTGCCCGAGATAGCCCTGCTCGATCAGCTCGCGCAGGTAGCGCGTGGTGGGCATGAAACTGTAGGTGAAGGGCACCATGTGACAAACGCCGGCCGCTTCGGCCGCCACCAGCATTTCCCGCGCCTGGGTCACGTTGAGCGCCAGCGGCTTTTCGCACAACACATGCAGACCGCGCTCGAACGCGGCCATCGTCAACGGATGGTGCAGCCAGTTGGGCGTGAGGATGAGCACTGCGTCGAGTCCCTTGTGGTCGAGCAGCGCATCAGTGTTCGTGTAGAAAGCCGGCACCGACCAGCGCTGCGCGAAGGCTTGCGCGCGCCCTGCATCCCGGCCGCACACTGCCACAACCTCCGCGCCCGGATGCGCCGTCAAGGCAGGCAGGAACATCGCGTCCGCCCACCAGCTCGTCCCGATGACGCCGACCCGTACCTTGCTTGTCATGTTGCCTGCTCTCTCTTAAACTGTTGACAGGCAAAAGAGTGTAGCGGTCGCGTGCACACGGGGCGAATGAAGAGATGCGGAACCTGTTGGGAGCTGAATGGCTGCGCGGCGTGCTCTTCGCGCTGGTCGCGCCGGGGCTACTCCTGGCGCTTTTGGCGGCCTGGCGTTACGTAAGCGCAGACCGCGAACTTGAGGGCAATCTGGCCCAGGTCATCCGCAGCAGCCAACTAAACGTCAGTCCTCAAACTGTCAACGACGCCCAGGGGCTGGTCGGTGCCGACATTGCGCGTCGCGACTTGCTCGCCCAACAATTCAACGCCTTGATGCCTGGCGGCGGCGGTCTGGTGCTGCTTTCCCTGGGCTGGCTGGGGCTGAATCTGGCCAGAACCCTGCGAAGACGTGAATCTCTGGTATCCTCCAAGGAGGAGACTATCTGATGCAAACTGGCGAACCGCAAGAATTTAGCCTGGGTGAACCACAGCCCATCGGCATCAACACGCGCTACGCCTTCTGGCTGACCGCCAGTGAAGAGCGCTACTTTCGCGCCATCCGCCGGGTTGGCTGTGTGGCGTCCGTTTCGGCACCGCAGGACAATCGCGCCCTCGTCGAAATACGCAATGATCACGACCCTGACGAGGCCTGGCACTGGGTGCGCACCGAGCTGGAAGAGACAAAACGGCACGTCGTCCTCGACCCAATCTGGGAAGACGCACTCTGGCTGCTATGACCGCCCGCAGCAACTGACCAGCTTCCAACGCTTACCAGTTCGTCAGCGACCCGTCCGCGCGATGCAGCAAGTACGCACCGCGCTCGCGCATGGGATGAGCGCGCGCAGCTTCACGGTCGAAGGTGATGCCAAGCCCCGGCCGCGTCGGCGGCAGCAGCCAGCCATCGCGCCACTCGATTTGCTCCGGAAACACGTCAGATAACAGGCTGCCGGGAACACGCGGCTGCTCCTGCACACCGACCAGCGGCGTCGCCAGGTTCAGGTGCAGGCAAGCCGCCGATGAAACCGGACCCAGCGGGTTGTGCGTGGCCAGCTTGATGTAGTGCGTTTCGCACCAGCCGGCGATTTTACGCGCCTCCGTCAGGCCGCCGACAATGCACAAATCGATGCGGGCGTAGTCAATCAGCTCCTCCTCGATCAGCTGCCGGAATTCCCACTTCGAGCTGAACTGCTCGCCGGCGGCCAGTGGAACCGTCGTCCGCGGACGCAGGGTTTTGAATGAATCCGGGTTTTCGCTGCGCAGCGGGTCTTCGATGAAGAATGGACGATACTGTTCGAATTCCTGACAGAGCCAGACCGCGTCGGCCAGATCGAGGCGCGTGTGCACATCGAAGGCAATCTCGATCTCATCCCCCACCGCCTCGCGCACAGCCTGCGCCTGACGAATGGCCGCCATTACAGACTGGCGCGGCTCCAGCGTCGTGCCATCCTGTGGCAGTCCCCAGCGCACGAACTTCCAGCCCGCCGCCCTGGTCTCGAGGCAGGAGTCCACCAGCGCGTCGACTTCCGGCTCATGCGCGATATTGTGCGGGTAGCAAATGACGCGCTCGCGCGCCAGCCCTCCCAGCAACTCGTAAACGGGAACATTCAACGCCTTGCCCTTGATGTCCCACAACGCAATATCGATCGCCGACATGGCCGCCGTCTGAATGCGCTGCGCCGGGAAGAAGCCGCCGCGAAACAGCAGCTGCCAGATGTATTCCGTGCGGAAGGGGTCCATGCCGAGCAGCAGCGGGCGCATATGCTCAAGCGCGCCGATGACCGCGTGCTCGCGCCAGGTGATGCCCGCCTCGCCAACCCCCGAAATGCCCTCGTCCGTGTCAACCGTTACGAACAAACAGTTGCGACTGCCGTTCCATACTGGCCATGCATCAATTGAGGTGATTTTCATGTTTTCCTTCCTTCCCCTACTCCGCGAAGTTTAGCATTATGCCACGTTCTGGCAGTGCAGGGGAAGCCAGCCAATCGCGGATGGCATGCCGCACTGACGATTTTGAACAGGGCAATGCCCGGGAGCGGAGAGTGCGTCCCTGGCTGCCCAACCACCCGTTACTGCTTGACGGCGGGTCTGCCCCTTCCCCATTACATGTTCGTCAGCGAACCATCAGCCCTGTGCAGTGCCATGCGTGGGACCTCGCGCATGGGATGGGCGCGGGCCGCTTCCCGATCAAAGGTCACGCCGAGTCCCGGGCGGTCCGGCGGCAACAACCAGCCATTCTTCCATTCGATTTGCTCCGGGAACACCTCGGGCAGCAAGTCGCCGGGAACATGCGACTGCTCCTGGACCCCCACCAGCGGCGACGCAAGGTTCAAATGCAGGCAGGCCGCCGAGGAGACCGGACCCAGGGGGTTGTGTGTGGCCAGTTTGATGTAGTGCGTCTCGCACCAGCCGGCGATCTTGCGCGCCTCTGTCAGCCCCCCGACAATGCAAAGATCGATCCGGGCGTAGTCAATCAGATCCTCTTCAACCAGTTGCCGGAATTCCCACTTGGAACTGAATTGCTCGCCGGCGGCCAGGGGAACTGTTGTCCGCGACCGCAAGGCCCGAAAGGATTGCGTGTTTTCGCAGCGCAAGGGGTCTTCAACAAAGAACAGACGATAGGGTTCCAGCTCCTTGCAAAGCCACAGGGCATCAGGCAGGTCAAGCCGGGTATGCACATCAAAGGCGATCTCAATGTCCTGGCCCACTGCCTCACGCACGGCCTGTACTTGCCGAATGGCAGCCATTATCGAGGGTCGCGGTTCAAAGAGGTTGCCTTCATGCGGCAGACGCCAACGCAGGAATTTCCATCCCGCCTCCCTGGTTTCCAGGCAGGATTCAACCAGCGCCTCCACGTCCATCGTGTAGCCGTCATTGTGCGGATAACAGATAACGCGGTCTCTGGCGAGCCCGCCCAACAGTTCGTAAACCGGAACATTCAGCGCCTTGCCCTTGATGTCCCATAGTGCAATGTCGATGGCCGAGATGGCAGCCGTCTGGATCCGCTGGGCCTGAAAAAAGGCGCCGCGAAACAACAGTTGCCAGATGTATTCCGTCCGAAACGGGTCCATGCCCAAAAGAAGCGGCCGGAAATGGTCGATCGCGCCAGTGATCGCCAGTTCACGACTGGAAATGCCGACCTCGCCGATGCCTGAGATTCCCTCGTCAGTATCAACTGTCACGAAGAGATTGTTGCTCCTGCCATTCCAGACCGGCCAAGTGTCGATTGCGGTGATTTTCATGCTTTGCTCCCTTCCCCGACACAGCAAAGTGTAGCATTATGCATCGGACCTGTGGGCGAGCGATGCGACAGCGTATTCAAGGGGGAAGCAATTCATGCTGAAAAACTCAACCAAAGCGAAACTCCGCAGGGGAGAGTGCGTCTATGGCTGCTTTTTTCGCACGCCGGATCCCACACTGGCCGAATTCATGGGATATCTCGGCTGGGACTTTTTGATCTTCGATGCCGAACATGGTTCGCTGGCGCCCAACCGAAGCGAAGACATGGTGCGGGCCGCTGAACTGCGCGGAGTCACGCCGCTGGTGCGTGTCACAACCAACCAGATCCATGTGTTACTGCGATTTCTGGACGCCGGCGCCCAGGGCGTGCACGTTCCCTGGGTGAACAACGTGGATGAAGCCGAGCGCGCACTGCAGGCTATCAAGTATTTCCCGCGTGGCAGGCGCGGTCTGGCCGGCGTGCGTCCCGCCACCTTCGGGCAAGAGATGAGCCTGGCGGATTACGTCGCACGCGCCAACGAAGAGACCTTGACCATCCTGCAACTGGAGAGCGAGGAGGCCGTCAACAACCTCGATGCCATTCTCGACGTGCCCGATGTCGACGTCCTCTTTCTTGGTCGCACCGACCTGTCGCAGTCGCTGGGTCACCCGGGCCTGACCGGTCACCCGGATGTTGAGGCCGTGGTCGAGCGCGCAGTGGCACGCATCACCCGGTCGAACGTTGCGCTGGGCGTGGTCGTCCCCAACGTAGAGCAAGCGCTGGTCTGGCGCGAACGTGGCGCGCGCTACATCGCGGTAACATTTGAAGCGGTCCTCGCTTCCGCCAGCAGGGCTTACCTGGCGGGCGCGCGCGGGTGAGCAGCCACTGCCAGGCGGGGCCTGCTATACTGTGCCGAAGTCTTGCGCAGACACGCAAAGGAGTTCCCCATGAATACCAAACTGACGCCAGGCAGATGGCGTGGCCTGAAAGCAACCAGCACCAGCGAACATGTCTTCACCATCATGGCCTTCGACCAGCGCGGCAGTTACGCGAAGATGCTGCCGCCCGACAGCAGCTACGAGCACGCCGTAGCCATAAAGTCCGAGGTCGTCGGTCAACTGTCACCGTATACCAGCGCCGTGCTGCTGGACGCCGATTACGGCCTGCTGCCCGCCATGCAAATGCACCGCAACAGCGGCTTGTTGATGGCGCTGGAGAAGTCCGGCTACACTGGTGACAGCACCATGCGCCGCGCGGACTTCGACCCCGATTGGACGGTCGCCAAAATGCGCAAGGCCGGCGCCGCGGCAGTCAAGTTGCTCATCTACTATCATCCTGATTCTGGCGCGCTGGCCGAAGAGATTGAGGGAGCAATCAGCGACATCCTGCAGGATTGCCACGCGCAGGACCTGCCGCTCTTTGTCGAGCCGATGTCCTACAGCCTCGACCCGGACGTGGCCACCGACTCAGAAGTATTCGCAGAAACCAAACCGGCAGTGGTCATTGAGACGGCGAAGCGCATCAGTGCGCTGGGCGTGGACATACTGAAGCTGGAATTCCCGATGAACGCGAAGTACCACGGCGAGGAGACCGAATGGCTGAAGGCATGCGAAACTGTCAGCGAAGTCAGCACAGTCCCCTGGGTGCTGCTCAGCGCTGGTGTGGACTTCGAGGTCTTCGAGCGCCAGGTGCGCGTGGCCTGTCAGGGCGGCGCCAGTGGCTACCTTGGCGGACGCGCCATCTGGAAGGAATGCGCCGCCATGTCGCCTGGCGAGCGTTACGAATTCCTGCTCGGCACGGCCATGGAACGCGTGGCCTGCCTCAACGATCACACGCAGAAGCATGGGCGGCCGTGGACAGATTTCTATGATCTGCCGGATGGTGGTGCGGACTGGTATCAGCAGTACGGCTGAGCGTTGCCTTCAGGACTCAAGTTCAGCCAGACGTTTGAAGCCTGGCGCGAGCGCGGGATACAACGCGCTGTAGGCATCATAAACTTCATCATACTGTGAGACGAGAGCAGGTTGCGGCCTGCTCTCGTCTTCGCGTTGCACCATCGTATTGCAGGCAGCTGGCACATCCGCGTACGCGCCCGCGCCAACTGCCGCGAGGATCGCCGCGCCGAAGGCGGCGCCTTCGCTGGTGTTAACACGGTAAAGCGGGATGCCCATGATGTCCGTGGTCAGCTGGCGCCAGAGGGGACTGTTGGCCGCACCGCCCTGGATGACGGCGTCGCTCGGGCGCAGTCCCTGAGATCGCAACAGCTCCAGATTGTCGCGCATGCCGAAGGCCACGCCTTCCATCACGGCCCGCACCATGTGTCCCAGGCCGTGGCGCAGCGTGAGGCCGACGAAAGCGCCGCGCGCCAGCGGGTCCGGATGTGGGTGGCGCTCGCCACTCAACCAGGGCGCAAACAGCAGGCCCTCTGCGCCTGCCGGCACGTCGCCGGCAAGAGCGCCCAGCTCATCAAAGCTCATTTCCGGCGCCAGGGCATCCCTCAGCCAGCGCAGCCCGCCCGCCGCGCTCAGCATAACGCCCATGCTCAACCAGGTACCGGGCATCGGGCCACAGAAGGTGTGTAGTCGCCCCTTCGGCTCAGGCTCGTAGCGGTCGTTGATGGCGTAGGCCACGCCTGAGGTGCCCATCGCCAGGCTGAGCTGCCCGGCTGCCACAACGCCGCTGCCCACGCCGCCCGCAGGTTGATCACCTGCGCCACCCACCACTTTTGTGCCAACAGGAAGTCCTGTGGCAGCGGCGCCGGCCGGGCTGATTTCGGCGCAGACTTCCTGCGACTCTGTCAGCTGTGGCAGCCAATCGCGCGGGATCGCCAGCCCGGCCAGCATCTCCTCCGACCATTTACGCGCGCCCACGTCCATCAGTGCCATGCCCGAGCCATCGGCCACGTCAGTGGCCCGCTCGCCACAGAGCAGGAAGCGCACGTAGTCCTTGGGCAGGAGCACATGCGCGATGCACCCGAAGACTTGCGGTTCTTCATCGCGCAACCACGCCAACTTGGGCGCAGTGAAACCGGGCAACATACTGCTGCCGATAAGCTGGTACAGCCGCTCCGCGCCAATTGCAGCGGTGATCGCCTCACACTGGGCCGCGCTGCGCTGGTCGTTCCACAGGATGGCCGGTCTCAGCACTTCATCACGGGAGTCAAGCGCCGTCAGGCCATGCATCTGCCCGGTCAAACCAAGCGCTGCCACCGAGTCAGGGGGGATAACCTCAAGCACCGTACGCAGTGAAGCGCAACTGGCGCGCCACCATTCCGCCGGGTCCTGCTCCGACCACAGGGGTCGTGGCGTCTCCAGGGCGTGGTCGTGACTGGCCGTGGCGACGACCCTGCCCTGCTCGTCGATCACGACGGCCTTGGAAGCCGTGGTGCTGACGTCAAGGCCGATGAAATGTTCGCTCATGCCTGCTCCGAATGGTTGTTGTGCAGTTGCCTGGCTCAGGCGGGGTTGTCCTTGTCATCCAGCAGGCCGCGCAAGGCGTCCTCCCAGAAGTCGTCGAGCGGGTCGAAGACCGGCTCCTCAAATTCGTCCGACAGCCGCTGCAGATAGGCACGCACACCGGCCTCGGGCGCCATGTTCTCCAGCTCCTCCACCTTCGATTCGACCACCTCGACCAGCTTGCGACTCTTCTCCTCAAGGTCATCGAGCGCGAAATCCGTGCGCAACATGAAGTTGATGCGCTTCATCACGCCCAGCCAGGCCGTGAAATCGTTCTCGATGCGAATGGTGTTAGCAAGTTTGCCTATGTTGGAGAAATCGTAGGTGGGCACCAGGGCATGCATGCCGGCGTACTCCAGCTCACGCTCGCCGGCGCGGCTGCACATGTAGGAGCCGATGCTGGCGCCACCATGATAGTCCGACAGATTGACTGCCAGCCGCGCAAACTCACCTGCCATGCGCCGCAGGCTGAAGTTGCAGGAAACGATACGCTCGCGGTCAAAGGGCAGCTCGCCGTAGACTCCGCCAAGCCCCACGATGCGCTCCACCTTCAGCGTAGCCGCCACATCAAACAGGGCGTTGCTGTAGCGGTCTATGTCCAGGTGTGGTTCGTCGCCCAGGAAGATGACCACGCCACACTCGCCGCTGCGGGTGAAGAATAATTCGTTGCTGCGGGATTCCAGGGAGCGCGGATAGCCATTGTCGAATTTGACGACCGGGCGCACCAGATCGTGCGTGCCGGGAATTTGGTAGAGATAAAATCCGTGGTTGTTAATGCGACCGATGCGCTGCGCCTTGCTGCGCTGCACAAGATACTTCGGCAGTCCAGAAGACAAGGAGCCAGCATCGGCCCACTGACGCCAGCCGGCCAACATCACCATGCGCTCCGCCTGTGGCGTGTCCCACAGCTCGACTGTTTCGGGCATGTGGTCTGCTCCCTTCGACGATATGTCTGGCGAGATGCAGCGCGCTTCAGAGTACCGGCGCGTTCGCCTTGCGCGCGATGTAACGCCCGGTGCCGTTCTGGCCCAACCAGTCTTCGCCATCCACGATCTTTTTGCCACGCAACCACACCTGTTTTGGCCGGCCGCGGATGGGCATCCCTTCGTAGACGATGTAGTCAGTGCGCATGTGCGTTGTTTCCACGCTCAGCACATGCTCCTCTGCCGGATCCCAGATAGCGATGTCAGCATCCGAACCTACGGCGATGGTGCCCTTCTGAGGGTACATGCCAAAAATTTTGGCCGGGTTGCTGCACATGAGTTCGACGAAGCGGGTGGGTGAAATGCGGCCGGTGTTGACGCCATGCTGCCACATCACCATCATGCGATCTTCCACGCCGGGCATGCCGTTTGGGATTTTAGAGAAGTTACCCAGTCCCAGCTCCTTGCCAGGCCGCCGGTAAGAGGGGTCCTGAGCCTCATAGGCGACCCAGTCACCATTGTCATGCGCCGCCGCCCACTCCTGCCAGGGGCCGCGACCGCCCTCGTACCAGAAGTTGCAGTGGTCCGTGCTGACATGCTGCAGCGAGCCGTCGCGCAGGGCCTGCCACAGTACCGCGTGGTCGGCCTCGCTGCGGATCGGCGGCGAACACACGTACTTCGAGCCCTCAAAGTCCGGCGCTGCCAGGTGGTCATCCACCGTCAGGAAAAAGTACTGCGTGCAGCTTTCGCCCATCACCGGGTAGCCCAGCGCACGTCCGCGCTGAATCGCCTCAACTGACGCGCGCGTCGTTACGTGCACCACGTACAGAGGACAGCCGGCCAGACCGGCCATCACCACTGCGCGGTTGGTGGCCTCGCCCTCGATCTCGGGCGGGCGCGAGCTGGCATGATAGCGCGGCTCCACCTTGCCATCCGCCAGCAAACGTGGCGTCAGTTCCGCCTCAACATCGCCGTTCTCGGCATGCACCATGACGATCATGCCGTGCTGCGCAGCCACCTGCATGGCACGGAAGAGCGTGGTGTCGTCAATCTGGAACACGTTTTTGTAGGCCATGAAGAGCTTGAGGCTGGTGATACCCTCGTCCAGCAGCGTGGGGATTTCGTCCATCACCTCGTCGCGCAAATCCGTGACCGCCATGTGAAAGCCGTAGTCAACTTGCGCCAGGTGCGCTGACTTTGCGCGCCAGATAGCCAGTCCGTCCTGGAGGCTACCGCCGATGGGCTGCACCACGAAGTCAATATGCGTGGTGGAGCCGCCGAAAGCCAACGCTTGATGTCCGGTGTCAAAGTCATCGTTGCTGACCGTGCCACCGAAGGGCAATTCCAGGTGCGTGTGCACGTCGATGCCGCCGGGAAGGAGGTACATGCCTGTACAGTCCACAACCTCGTGGCCGTCCGTGGGCAGTTTAAGGCCAATGAGCGTGACGATTTCGTCCTCGACCAGCACATCCGCGCGCAACATCTCGCTGGCGGTGATGACGGTGCCGTTGCGGAACAGGGTCCCCATGGCTTCCTCCCTTACTGAAAGTGCGGGATGACGTGCTCGCCATATTCTGCGACGATGCGTTCTTCCTCACCGCACATCAGGTAGATATTAAACTGCGTCACGCCGGCGGCCTGCAGCGCTTCCAGCTTCTCAATGTGGTCTTGCGCCGGGCCAAGGATGCTGAAGCTGTCGATCACCTCATCGCTGATGAAACCCAGGTGTCCTGCATCCTTGCTGGCGTGCTCGTGATAATCGTAGCCGCGCCGCCCCTCGATGTAGCGCGTAAAGCTCTCCGGCACCTCGGTAGTCACGCTGCCATACTTCTCGACGATGTCCGCCACGTGGTTGCCGACCATCGCCGGGAACCAGCGCGTCTGCTCGCGTCCCTTTGCCACGTCGCCCACCCACACCGGCGCCGCCGCCATCACGCGGTAGTCGGACATATCGCGCCCGGCAGCCTCACCGGCGGCCAGCGCCTGGCCGAGAAACCAGCGGCAGAGCAGCGGCTCGCCCAGCTGAATGATGAGGCCGTCACCATGTTCGCCGGCGGCCTTCAGCGCCCGCGGGCCGTAGGCCGCGATCCAGAACAGCAACTCGTGGCCCTGCGCCCAAGGCAGCTGTACTGCCTCAGAAATCTCCGCATAGCTCACGCTGTCGCCGCGCACCATACCCTTGACTGCGTGCACAAATTCGCACATGCGCGCGATGGTTTTCGGCGTCTTGCCCATCACACGCATGGAACTGTCGCCGCGCCCAAGTCCGATATCGAGGCGACCGTCGCTCTGCTGCGCCAGCGTCGCATACATGCTGGCGGCCACTGACCAGTCGCGTACGCCCGGGTTGGTGACGCAGGGGCCGAAGCTCATGGTTTCGGTGTGCTCCATGCACATTGCCATCGTCACCCAGGGGTCGCGCCACAGGATGTGCGAATCGTAGAACCAGGCGTAGCGGAACCCGGCCAGTTCGGCCTGGCGGCAGAGTGCCACGGTTCGTTTGGGACTGATGTCGCCCTTGAAGGTGATCGCAAATTCCATATCGCCCTCCAGGCTCAGGGGCTGACCAGGCCCTCATAGGCGTCCGGCCGGCGATCACGATAGAACTGCCAGACCTGACGCACCTCTTCCACCACACTCATGTCAAGGTCGCGTACCAGCAATTCTTCTTTACAGGTATCGCCCACGTCGCCGACAAACTCGCCGCGCGGCGTACAGAAATAGCTCTGGCCGTAAAAATCGTTGTCGCCCAGGGGCTCGGTGCCCACGCGGTTGATGGTGCCCACGTAGTAGCCGTTGGCGATAGCGTGGCTGGTCTGTTCGATCTTCCAAAGATGCTGCGAAAGGCCGCGACTGGTGGCCGAGGGGATGAAGACGATTTCGGCGCCGTTCAGGCCCAGCGCACGCGCGCCTTCGGGGAAATGCCGGTCGTAGCAAATGTAGACACCGATCGTGCCGACCGCCGTTTCGAATACCGGGTAGCCGAGGTTGCCTGGGCGGAAGTAAAACTTCTCCCAGAAACCGGCCACCTGCGGAATGTGCGTCTTGCGATATTTGCCCAGATAGCGCCCGTCCGCGTCGATAACCGCGGCGGTATTGTAGTAGACGCCGGTATGTTCCTGTTCGTACATCGGCACGATGAGCACCATGCCGGTCTCTTTGGCGAGATCCTGCATCATGCGCGTGGTCGGGCCGTCCGGGATGGACTCGGTGTAACTGTAGTACTTCGAATCCTGCACCTGGCAGAAGTAGGGACCGTAGAAGAGCTCCTGGAAGCACATGACCTGCGCGCCCTGGGCGGCCGCCTCATGGGCGTACTTCACATGCTTCTCAATCATGGATTCCTTGTCGCCGGTCCAGGTGGCCTGCACCAGCGCGCCACGTACCATTCGGCTCATCTTCCTGCTCCTTCCAGCTGACTGGCGTGTTCCCCGGCAGCGCGTTCCAGAGCGCGCCTCGCCTGACGCACATTGATGCCCAGTGCAACCTCTGTGTAGAAACGGGCCGCCGTCTCCGCTGCCCGACGCTGCCCGGCGACACTCACATCGTCAAGCTCGAGCGCGTAGTCGTCGGAGTCCAGGCCTTCTATCGCTTCCAGGGTGATTTCCAACACAGCCTCGCGCCGGATGCGCGTCATCCTGCTGCGCCGTTTGGCGCAGGCGGCGACCAGCGAACTGTTGCTGGCGCGTTCGTAGTAAGCGCCCAGCGCCGTCTCCAGCTCAATGGCCTGCGTCATGATGGCGCCGAAGGTGTTAAGCGCGCTCATCCTGGAACCACCGTTCAATCACCACCTTGCGGTCAGTATAGAAGTCGATCGAATCACGGCCCTGGCCGTGCAGGTCGCCGAAGAAGGAATCCTTCTGGCCGCCGAAGGGGAAGGACGCCGAAGGTGCAGCCACGCCGATGTTCACGCCGATGTTGCCGGCGTTCACACGATATTTAAACTCGCGGGCGTTCGCACCGCTGCTGGTGAAGATGCTGGCGCCGTTGCCATAGTGCGACCGGTTGATGAGTTCGACGGCTTCATCGAAGCTTTCGGCACGCATCAGCGACAGCACGGGGCCGAAGATCTCTTCTTTCGCCACCGTCATGTCCGGCGTGACGTCCTCAAGGATGGTCGGGCCCACAAACATGCCGTCTTCATAGCCCTCGACCTGCAGTTCACGACCGTCAACGGACACCTTCGCGCCCTCGCGCTCGCCCACGCCGATCATGTTAACAATCCGTTCGCGTGCCTGAGCGCTGACTACGGTGCCCATTTGCGATGTCTCTTCCAGACCGTAACCGACGCGCAATCCAGCCACCTGCTTCACCAGCTCGTCACGCAGCCGGTCGTAAGCGTCGCCGACGCCCACCGCAACTGCCGCTGCCAGACAACGCTGGCCGGCGCAGCCGTAAGCCGCGCCCAGCACGTTCTTGACGCTGGCTTCCATGTCCGCGTCCGGCATCACGGCGATGTAGTTCTTGGCGCCGCCCTGGGCCTGAACCCGCTTGCCGTTGCGCGTGCAGGTCTCGTAGATAATCTTCGCGACAGGACTGGAGCCGACGAAGGACACGCCGGCCACGCCCGGGTGCTCCATCACCGCGTGGGCCGAGGCCACGCCACCGTGCACCAGGTTGACCACGCCCTCCGGCATATCGAGCTCGTCGATGAGTTCGCAGGTGATCTGCATGCTCAACGGAGTCTGGGGTGAAGGCTTGAGGATGAATGTATTACCGCAGGTGATGGCCGTCGGCAGGAACCAGATGGGCACCATGAAGGGGAAGTTGAAGGGGGTGATGGCTGCGAAGACGCCTACTGGCTGACGAATGGTCGTCTCGTCAATACCGCTGCTGATGTCCTCCACGCCGTCATTGCGCATCATGAAGGGCACGCCAATGCTGAAGTCGATGCTTTCGATGCCGCGTCGCACCTCACCGCGCGCCTCGTCGAGGGTCTTGCCATTTTCCCGCACGACGATTTCGGCGATGTCGTCGAAGCGATCCTCGACCAGGTTTTTGAAGTGGTGCATAAACTGGGCGCGTTCCATCACCGGGGTGCTGCGCCACTCCTCAAAGGCAGCCTGGGCCGCCTGCACTGCGCGGTCGACATCCTGCGCGCTCGAATCCGGGCATTCTGCCAGCAGCTCGCAGGTGGCCGGGTTGTGCACCGGCGACCAGTCTTCAGTCTCGGCCTCAACCCATTCACCACCAATATAGTTCTTCAATCTTTCGACCATGACACTCCCGTCCCGCTGACCATGGGCGCGTTCTGCGCCGGTCAGTCTGCATCCACCAGGTGCTGCGGAGTCTACCACATTATGGGGTATGCGCAGTGTGGCGGCAAGCAAGATGTGCTGGTATTCTGGCCGCATGCCGTAAGCGACGGCGATCTCGACCTGTGTTTGCTTCATCAGGAGCAGCTTTCATGGCGCAGCAAAACTCCGGCAGCGCAGCACTGATGGAACGTTACCGGCAGCATATCTTCCCTGCTGTCGCGCCGTATTACCCTGATCAGCCAATCATCGTCGATCACGCGAAAGATCAGGAGCTGTGGGACGCTGATGGCAAGCGCTACCTCGATTTCTTCGGCGGTGTGCTGACCGTCTCGGTCGGTCACTGCAACGAGGAAGTCACCGAGCGCACCATCGAGCAGTTGCAACGCCTGCAGCACACCTCCACGCTATTCGTCAACGAGATCATGGTACAGGTGGCAGAGAAAGTCGCCGCGCTCACGCCCGGCGCGCTGCAGAAATCCTTCTTCACCAACAGCGGCAGCGAGGCGGACGAAACTGCCATCCTTGCCGCGCGCATGTACACCGGCAACAACGACGTCATCGCGCTGCGGCACGCCTATTCCGGCCGCACGTTGCAGGCGATGAGCCTGACCGCGCATGGTAACTGGCGCCTGGGCAACGTGATCGACCCCTACATTCGCCACGTGCGCTCGCCCTACACCTATCGCGCGCCGCTGGATCTGTCGCCCGAACAGGTCGTTGAACTCTGCATCTCAGACCTGGAAGAATTGATCGCAACCTGTACCCAGGGGCGCCTGGCGGCCTTCATCGCCGAGCCGATCCAGGGCGTTGGTGGTTACATCGTGCCGCCGGCGGACTATTTCGGACGGGTCGCGCCCATCATTCGCGCGGCCGGCGGCGTCTTCATCAGCGACGAGGTGCAGACTGGTTGGGGCCGTACCGGCGACCGCTGGTGGGGCATCGAACACTGGGGCGTTGAGCCGGACATCATGACATTCGCCAAGGGCATGGCCAACGGCTCCCCTATCGGTTGCACGATCGCCACCGCAGAGATAGCCGACGCGCTTCCCGGTTTGACCTTCTCCACCTTCGGCGGCAATCCCGTCACCATGGCGACCGCGCTCGCGACCATCGAATACATGGAGCGCAACCAGGTACAGGCCAACGCGGCCAGCCAGGGCGCCGTCCTGCGCGAGAAGCTTGAGGACCTTGAGGCCGAGTTTGATTTCATCGGCGAAGTGCGTGGCATGGGCCTGATGCAGGGCATGGAAATCGTCAAGCCAGGGCCGAATCGTGAGCCGGATGCCGCCCTCGCCATGCGGCTGATGGAGTCCGCGCGGGACCATGGAATCCTGATTGGCAAGGGCGGCCTGCACGGCAATGTCATTCGCATCGCCCCCCTGCTCAATGTTGACAGCGCGACTATGGAAGAGGGCTGCGATCTGCTGGCCAGGGCGGTCGCCGGCGCCGTGGGCTAAATGTGACCGGATTCCCGCTGCAACAGACGCAGGTTTCAGCAGCGAACCGATCGCTTCGTAGCGTATTGCCCATGCTGTTGACGCTGGCCGCCAGCGTGCTCGCCATTACCCTGCTGCTGCGCATTGCAGCCTGGGCGCCAACAGACCAACCCCTGCTTGACACTACGCCCGCTGCGCTGGGCATCTGGGTTGCCGCCCAGTCCGAAGAAGAATCACCCCGCTCCCTGCTGGGTCAACTCGCCCGTGAACAGGCCTTGCGCGAGG
Source organism: Phototrophicaceae bacterium (assembly GCA_965238035.1). Classification (GTDB taxonomy): domain Bacteria; phylum Chloroflexota; class Anaerolineae; order Aggregatilineales; family Phototrophicaceae; genus JAGWBD01. Next base: position 169,192 of record OZ250163.1, read on the forward strand.
GCGTTGAGCGCCTGCCAAAAGAACGCGTTCTGTCCTGGGCGCGGACGCTGCTGCTGCTCGCTGCCTGCCTGCACGTGGCAGCCAGCATGGCAGCTCTGCTCGGCATGGTGCTGAACAGCATCTGGCACCGACAGGCATTGATTCTTGCGTTGCTGCTAACCATGGCCTGGCTCTTCGTGCTCCCGCCTGGTGAGCAAAACAAACATCTCTTGCTCATCCTGCCAGGCAGCTTCGCGCTGCTGCTGGCGCTGATGTTGTTGCCAGGCCCGGCAACCAAGACGCTGGGCTTCGTCCTGATCATCACCATACTGCTGCTGGGCGTGCAAAGCCTCAAGCTCTTCGCCGCTTCCCGCAATTATCGCATCACCACAACGCTCGAGGCCTGGCGTTACACGACCATGCCCGACCTGGACGCGGCCCTGGCGGCCCTCGAATCCGGTGAACTGGACGCCGTAATGGCGGACCGCAGGGTCCTGCGCGACATAGTGGCGCCCAAGCCCGCGGACCCGGACATAGACCCCGCTACGAGCGACTGGCCGGCGCTGCGCTATCTGACGCGCTTCGACAGCAACGACGCCATGCTCGGCATCCTGCCAGTCACGCCCCGTTACCCGGGGCGGCTTGCACTCGCCACGCGCGCGGACAGCCCGCTGACGTCGCTGCGAGAGTTGCAATCGTTGCGCACAGGCGTGGTCGCCGGCGACTTCGCGGAGACGAATTATCTCGCGCAGGAGCGCAGGCTTGTATTGCTCGACATGAAAATCCTGAACGACGTCAATCTGCCGCATTTGCAGCAGATCACCAAAGCCCTGCTGCAGCCGGCGCGACGCAACGGCCCCCTCCTGCTGCTGCGCATTCTGATCGAGGCTGCCGGTCACACATGGAGCGAGGCGCTCTACGGCTTCCTGTTGGGCGCCAGCCTGGGCTTTGTGCTGGGTACTGTGTTCGCCCACTTCGGCGCACTGGAGCGCGGGCTCCTGCCTTATGTTGTCGCCTCGCAGACCGTGCCCATTCTCGCCATTGCGCCAATGGTCGTTATCTGGCTGGGCGCCGGCCCGCTCTCCGTCGCGGTCATCGCTGCCTATCTGACCTTCTTTCCGGTCACCATCAACACCTTGCGCGGCCTGCGTTCGCCCCACCCCACCGCCTTGGAGCTGATGAATTCATGGGCCGCCAGCCGCTGGCAAATCATGTGGAAGTTGCGCTTTCGGGCCGCGCTGCCTTATCTCTTCACCGCGCTCAAGATCTCCGCGACTGCCAGCGTGGTTGGCGCCATCATCGGCGAATTGCCTTCCAGCATCCGCAGCGGGCTGGGCCGCGCCATTCTCGATTTCAGCTCTGATTACAGCGCCGTCTCCACACCCAAGCTTTGGGGCGCGATTCTTGTGGCTGCCACGGTAGGGATGCTCTCCTTTCTGCTCGTCAGCCTCGCCGAATGGCTGGTACTGCGCAAGAGCGGCGGGAGGGGAAAATGACGAATACGGTGATCCAGGCGCAGCAGACCGCCAAGGTCTTCAACCCCGCCAGTGAGGAACAGGTGGTCGCGCTGCAGGACATCACGCTTGAAGTACAGCCCGAAGAATTCATCTCACTGATCGGCCCTTCCGGTTGCGGCAAGTCAACGCTTCTGCGCCTCATTGCCGGCCTCGTAGCCCCCAGCGAAGGCGAGTTGCTGGTCAACAACAAATTACCGCAGCAGGCGCGCATCGACCGGGACTACGGCATGGTCTTTCAGGCACCGACCCTGCTGGAATGGCGCAGCGTACGCAAAAACATCGAACTGCCACTGGAAATCCAGGGCGTCCCGGCGCAGGAACGGCGGCAAAAGGCGCAGGCGGCGCTGGAACTGGTGGAGCTGGACGGCTTTGGCGACCACTGGCCCTGGCAGCTCTCGGGCGGCATGCAGCAGCGCGTCGCCATTGCCCGGGCGCTTGTCTTTCAGCCCTCGCTGCTGCTGATGGACGAGCCCTTCGGCGCGCTGGACGAATTCACGCGCGAGCGCATGAACATGGAATTGCTGCACATCTGGCGCGAAACGGAAACGACCGTTCTCTTCGTCACGCACAGTATCCCGGAGGCTATTTTTCTCTCCAATCGCGTCGTCGTCATGTCACCGCGTCCCGGCCGTATCAACGCCATCGTCGAAGTGGAATTGCCGCGCCCGCGCAACTTTGAGACACGCGCCCTGCCACTATTTCACGAGCAGGTGGCGCAGGTGCGGGAACTGATGCGCGATGCCCACGGGGGGTGAGCGGTGACCAGAGCCGACGTCAGGGCGCGCCTGCGCGCGCTCACCCTGCCCATCCTGGTCGCCGTCGTCTTCCTGAGCGTCTGGGAGCTGGGCGTTTATGCCCTCGGCATTCGCGAGTTCATCCTGCCGCCGCCCAGCAGCATTCTCGCCGAATTCAACGAAGAATTTCAGATCTTCCTCGGTGCCAGCGGCGAGTCCATCCTCTTTAGCGCGGCCCGCGCGACGCTGTGGTCCGCGGTTGGCGGCTTCGTAATTGGCTGCGGCGCCGGGATATTGACCGCGCTCATCACTTCCCGCTGGACCATCATCAGCGAAGCGACCATGCCTTTCGCGATCGCCGCCAACTCTGTGCCAATCATCGCTTTCGCTCCCATCATGAACAACTGGTTTGGCATAACGAACCCGGCCTCCAAGATGGCTATCGTCGCCATCATCGTTTTCTTTCCAGCCATGATCAATACAGTGCGCGGCCTGACTATGGTGGACCCTGGTCAGCTCGAACTTATGGCTTCCTGGGCTGCCAGCCCGACGCGAATCCTGCTTTCGTTGCGCATCCCCAATGCGTTGCCTTTCATATTCAGTGCCCTGCGTGTGGCCAGTTCACTCAGCGTGATTGGTGCAGTCGTCTCGGAATTCTTCGGCGGGCCACGCGCAACGCTGGGCGTCTACATCACCCAGGAAGCCTCGGGTTTCAACTTCGCCAGCGCCTGGGCCGCCATCCTGATGGCTTCCCTCATCGGCATTTCATTTTATCTTGTGGTGCTCATTCTCGAGCGGCGGCTGATGCCCTGGCAGGTGTCGTTGAGAGAAGGGGGTTGAAGCACCCGCCATGCCCCGGCCCCTTGCCGACCGCCGGTGACTTCGCACCGCGCTTCCACGAACTGCACCGGGCGCTGGACGAAGCGGTCTGCGCTGCCTGCGGCCAGGAGGTTGCCGTGCTGGATGATGAGGAGGAGATCCTGCAGCGGCGGCTGGCGCCAGTCCTGGGGCGGGCGGGTTGATTCACCGCAGAGGCATAGAGGCACAGCGAATACCTCATTGACCGGGCCAGATCTCGCGAGGCATCTCTGGTTGGGGCGCAATGGCAAGAAGCATTTAGGCTCTTCCCCAGGAACGAGGAGTTGATTCCTGGTCAACGGCTGAATGCCTTGCCAGCCGGTGGTCTCGCTGGTTAATATGGCTGTGTGGAAAAATCTCTCAACACAAATATGAATACAAGGACTGCATAATGAAAATCCTTATCATGACCGATATGGAAGGTGTCAGCGGCATCGTTACCTGGGGGCGGGTAGGCAGTGGCAAGCCGATGTACGACGAAGGGCGCAGGCTTTACACGGCTGAGGTCAATGCGGCGGTGCGCGGCGCCAGCCGGGCGGGGGCGAACGAGATTGTCGTGGTGGATGGACACAACGCCGGCGGCGATAACAAGGGCAATTCCTTAATACCGGAAATGCTTGACCCCGCTTGCGAGTGGGTGGCGCATCATCCCTGGACGCGGTACACGGAGTTGCTCGAGCAGGGCGCCGACGCCTGCCTGATGGTTGGCTATCATGCGCGCGCTCACACGGCGGATGGTGTCTTGAGCCACACCATCACGAGCGTGAAGTGGCACAATCTGTGGTTCAACGGAGAGCTGGTCGGCGAGATAGCGGTGAACGCGGCGCTCTGCGGGCACTATGGCTGCCCGGTGCTGCTGATGACCGGCGACGAAGCCGTCTGCCGCGAAGCGACGGCGCTGCTCGGCGATGGACTGACGACCGTCGCTGTCAAGCGGGGGCTGACGCGCTATTCCGCCCGTCAGATTCCGCCAGTCCGCGCCCGCGAAATGATTGAAGCGGGAGCGTATCAAGCGCTGCAAAATCTCGATGCTGTCTCAGCCTTATGTGCCGTCATCGCCAGTAACCATCACGGCTGAGATTGCTAAAGCGGAGATGTTGGAAGATTTCCGCGGAAGGCCGGGGCTGGAGCTGGACTATGCCACGACCAAGGTCAGCAGCCGTTCCGAAAATTGGATACAGGCCTGGGACCAAATCTGGGACTGGTCGGTCTGATTGAGGGCTTCATCTTCGTCAGCGCCTTGGCCGCCATCCTGATGGCCTCGCTCATCGGCATTTTCTTCTACAGCGTTGTGGTTCTGCTGGAATACTGGCTGATGCCCTGGCAGCGCGCCCGCCAGGGCGCAGCATGAAGGCGCAGCGGGGCAACACCTGGTAGTGAACGTCGCAGGACGATACACTTACCCTGGACAAACAGCGGACATAAAGAGGACACAAACTGGACACTTAGAGGACATATAGAGGACACAAAGGTCAACAGGGAGGAAATGATATGCGCAAGTTCATGCTTTTGTTCGCTGCGCTAACGCTGCTGCTGTCTTTTGGCGCAGTGACCGCGCAGGACGATCTGGTGCCGGTGCGTCTGCAGTTGCAGTGGGTCGCACAGTCACAATTCGCGGGTTATTACGCCGCCGTCGCCGAGGGCTTCTATGAAGATGAAGGCCTGGACGTGACCATCCTTGAGGGCGCCGTCGAAATCGTGCCCCAGCAGGTCGTCACTTCTGGCGGCGCCGAGTTCGGCATCGCATGGGTGCCCAAGGTGCTGGAATCGCGCGAGGCTGGCGCCAACCTGGTCAACATCGCCCAGGTCTTCCAGCGCAGCGGCACCCTGGAAGTCTCCTTCGTCGATACCGGTATTGAATCGGTCGAGGATTTCCGCGGCATGCGCATCGGCACCTGGGGCTTCGGCAACGAACACGAGCTCTTCGCCGCCATGCGCGCCGTAGATATCGATCCGAATAACCTGGAAGATGTCACCGTCGTGCAGCAGCCCTTCGATATGTCATTGCTGCTCAACGGCGAGCTCGATGCTGCCGAGGCGATGACCTATAACGAATACGCACAGGTCCTGGAAGCTGTCAATCCGGATACTGGTGAACTGTATCAACCGGAAGACCTCAACGTCATTAACTTCAATGATGTCGGCACGGCGATGTTGCAGGATCACATTTTCGCCTCCGCCGACTGGCTGGCCGAGGAAGGCAACGAGGACATTGCGATCAGCTTCCTGCGCGCCAGCTTCCGTGGCTGGGCTTTCTGCCGCGATAACTTCGATGCCTGCGTCGAGGTCGTGCTGGAAAATGGCTCTACCCTCGGCGAGAGCCATCAGACCTGGCAGCTAAATGAGATCAGCAAGCTGATTTGGCCTTCACCGGAGGGCATCGGCATGCTGGACAGCATGCAGTGGGACCAGACCGTAGCGGTCGCCATTGAGGGCGAGGTGCTCAGCATGGCGCCGGACGAAGGCGCTTCACGCACCGACCTTGCCATGGCCGCGCTCGAGAGCCTGGCGATGGACATGGAAGAGCTTGACCTGACCGGCGAGATGTGGGAACCGGTCGAGGTCATGCTGCGTCCTGGCGGCGAGTAATCACCGTCGTAAAGTTCATCAACACAACACGCCCGCCTTCCGGCGGGCGTGTTTCTTTTCTGGCAATCCGAAGAGAGAGAAGAACGCACTATCTTCTTGCAAGAATGTCTCGCGCCGCCATAAAATTTCGGGTCCCTGGGCTGTCGGGATCATGCTGGAGGCCAATCCGGAGCTTGATCTTGGCGTTTTCCCCTACGTCGGGTCGACCGCGGATGAGGTGTTCACCATCGGCGCCGTGAACGTCGGACTGTCAATCTCTGCCAATGCGCAGAATCCGGCGGCGGCGGAAGCCTTCCTCGGCTTCCTCGGTTCGGAAGAAGGCCTTGGCATTTACCAGTCCATCACCGGCAATTTCCTTGGCGTCGAAGGCATTGAGTACGAGGTCCATCCTGTCATGGAGATCATGACATCCGTCGGGGTGAGCGGCTCTTTTTCCTTCCCGCCGGTCTACTGGATCAACTTCGGCACACTAAATCCAATGATCGTCAAGGGCACCCAGGAGATCCTCCTGGGCGTATTGACGCCGGAAGAACTCGTGGCTGAACTTGATGCCAAACAAGCCGAGTTGATGGAAATGGATAGCTAGGTCCAGGCAACGTTAGGGCGAACAGAAAGAATAATGACGGCAGGTCTGCAAGTGCGCAGGCTCTGCCGTCTTTTCCAACGCGGCGCAACGCAGCGCGACACGTTCCAATTAGCTGCCCAGCCGCCCCAAGCGATAAACTCTTGCGCAAGTCCCAAGGCGATTGTCTGGTGACGGATTCATGTGGAACTCACCAAAATCAACTTCCCTGCAGTGGCTGAGAAATGAGCTTCCCTGGCTTTTACTGGTCGCGCCGGTCTTCATCATTTACACTGTCCTGACGATCATTCCACTTTTTCAAACATTCTTGTATTCATTCACCAATTTCAGTGGTCTGGCGCCCAATCCGGATTTCGTGGGCCTGGACAACTACTTTCGGGCTTTCTCCACCCGAGCCGTATCCACCTCTTTTTCCAACACCAATATCTACGCAATCGCGGTGCCCATCATCATCACGCTGTTGGCGATTCCGCTGGCGCTGCTACTGGATACACAGATGCGAACGCGAAACCTGTAGCGCGCGGTATTCTTTTTCCCCTCGTCATCAGCGCCCTGTTTCTGGGTTATATCTGGAACTTCGTCCTGTCGCCCTCGTCGCAGGGCCTGGTCAACAGCCTGCTGCTGTCCGCCGGCCAAAAGAAAATGCTCCTGCTGGCGAATCCGCGGTCGGCGATGATTCTGCTGATACTCGTGACCGTCTGGACGAGCACGGGTTGGCACGCCTGCATCTACCTTGCCAACCTGCAGGTGATTGATCAGGCGCTTTTCGAGGCGGCCGATATTGACGGGGCTGGCGCCTTTCAGAAGTTCCGCTACATCACCTTCCCGAATCTGGCGCCGGCGATGACGATCAGCGTGCTATTTCTCCTGCTCGCCAGCCTGAAAGTCTTTGACCTGCCCTTTTCTTTAACCGAGGGCGGGCCAGGTTATGCGACAACGATGGTCACCCAATCGATCATTACCGAAGGCGTGAATTCCAGCCGAATTGGTTTCGCAGCGGCCATGTCGATGATGTTTCTGGCGCTGATTGCGCTGGTAACCTATTTCCAGGTCGGCGTCATGAGCCGACGCGAAGAGAAACTGGCATGAGAAAGAAATACACGCCGGCCACGCTGGTCACCGAGCTCATCATGCTCGCCGTTTGCATCGTATTCTTCATCCCGATTTACTATCTCTTCGTCAACACCTTCAAGACAAGGCAGGAGATTATCGAGGCGCCGCTGGCTTCGCCAAACAGCCTGAACCTCTCGAACTACGTTCGGGCGCTTGAGTCGATGGACTTCTTCAAGCATTTCTTTAATTCGTTGCTCATAACATCCGTGTCCGTGGTTTTGATCGTCGTCTTGGGTTCAATGGCGGCTTATACCATCGCGCGGCGCCCGAACCGGCTCACGCGATTGCTGCGCTTATACTTTCTGCCGGGATTCATGGTCCCACTACAAGCGACCATGCTGCCGCTGTTTTTGATCATGAAGCACCTGAGCTTATCAATACCTATCAAGGCTTGATACTGCTCCATAGCAACGGCGCTGTATTTGCGCTTTTCTTGTACACGGGTTTCATCCGAGCCATGCCACGCGATCTGGAAGAGGCGGCCTTCGTCGATGGCGCCGGCGTATTTCGCACCTTCTGGCAGATTGTCTTTCCCTTGTTGAGGCCCGTCACCGCTACGCTCATCATTTTCAACACGATCTGGATCTGGAACGACTTTCTCCTCAGCTACCTTTTCCTGAGTTCCAATGACAAGGCGACCCTGATCATGCAGGTCTACAACGGTGTTGGTCTGTGGTTCACCGACTGGTCGATCATGATGCCGGTGCTGGTGCTGGCGGTCACGCCCATGATCATCTTCTATCTCTTCATGCAGCGGCACATCGTCGCCGGTTTGACCACGGGCTCCCTGCGGGGTTAGCGCCAGGTCTTTCATCACATATCAGGGAAAGGGAAACACGCCCACCATTCGGTGGGCGTGCTTGTTTGTCGCCTTCGGTTTTAGCTGCCATGCATGGCGCGTTTCCGCGCCAGCATCCGCTCCCGCGCTTCGGGCGTCCCGTTGTGACTGGTGCCAAACCAGTAGTCAAAAGGGAATTCCGGTTCGCCATAGTTGCACTCAAAGTAACGATGATGCAACTGATGGAAAAACGAGGCAACCGGCACTTTCACGTTTTCCTTGACGACCGCCTCGTCGAAGCCTACATGGCCCTGGGCGGCAGAGAGCGCGGCATGGTGCCCGATGAGAATCGCGTGGATTGGATGCGAGGGCACGATCCAGAAGATCAACGGCCCCGTGAAGTACAGCAGGTGTTCGATCGGGTGCATCGACAGGCCGGACCAGGGGCCGATGTTGATGTTCTTGTGATGCAGATAGTGCGCGGCCTTGTAAAGCGGCTTCACGTGCAGCAGTCGATGGATCCAGTAGAAATGGAATACCCGCCACAAGGGGATGAGACAGAGAATGACGACAAAGTAAACCGGTTGCTGGCGTGGGTCGACATAGGGAAACAGCTTGTTGGCGTAGCCCCACAGCATGAAGACCTCGAAGGCTGTCCAGATGGTGACGCCACTCGCCAGGCTCCAGAAGATGTTGTCGCGGACCTGGTCATTCCAGAGAAATGCGCGCTTGCCTTGCCCCATCCAGTCCGGCGTGTATTTGTACTGGAAACCCTGCGACTTGCGCGCCCAGAACCAGACGTGCAGGGCGCTGGCAAAGACAGTCATCAGGACCAGGTTGCGCGCGTAAACCTCAAGCATCCAGCCGGCCCTGAACTCAACGGCTCGTGACAGCTCGGGCGTCAGATACAGCCAGGTCACTGTTGCAACGATCGCGTAGAAAAAGGTCCAGGGAAACAGGTAGTGGTACAGCCATTTCAGTACTGCCATTGGCTTCGGGGGCCAGGCAAAGATCGGGTTGGGCGCGCCTATTTCCTTGTCCGGCTGCCAGTAGCCACGCTCGTCACGCGGCATGCCGTCGACGAGGCCGTCTTTTTGAGAGCTGGCACGTGTCATTGCTCGCTCCTCATACTGTCCTTGTGATTTTTCGCGATCGGTCGGCTCGTAATGCTTCCTGATTTCTGACTGAACGCCAGGAAGCGACCTCGTTAGCGCGAGGCTGGTTTTATTTGCGCAATTGCGGGTCGAGCGCGTCGCGCAGGCCGTCGCCGATGAAGTTGATGCAGAGCACGGTGAGCGAAATCATCAGGCCGGGCCAGAAGACCAGCGCTGGCGTCAGCGTCAGATAGTCCTTGCCGTCAAACAGCAGCCGTCCCCAGGTCGGAAAGTCGGGCGGGAAGCCCAGCCCGAGGAAAGACAACGCCGACTCGGTGATGATTGCGCCGGCCATGCTGAAGGTCGCCGCGACGATGACCGGGCTGAGCACGTTCGGCAGGATATGGCTGACCAGGATGACGCTGTCGGGCGAGCCGATGCTGCCCGCTGCGACCACGAACTCGCGCTCCTTCATGGAGAGCACGTCGCCGCGTACCAGGCGCGCGGTCGGCATCCAGCCCAGCAGGCCAATGACCACCACAATCAGTATAAAGATGCCGATCTCGGGCCCAAAGGCCCTGCGCAGCGGTTCCCGGAACAGCAGCGTGATCACCAGCAGCAGGGGCAGGGTCGGCAAGGAGAGAAACATGTCGGTGAGGCGCATCAACGGCCCGTCAAGCACGCGGAAATAGCCGGCCAGAATGCCGATGAGCGTGCCCAGGCTCATCGCGATCGCCATGGCGGTGAGGCCAATCGACAGCGAGACTCGTCCGCCCCAGATAGTGCGCGCCAGGGTGTCGCGACCAAGGTTGTCCGTGCCAAAGGGATGCTCAGCGGTCATACCGGAATAGGCATCGATGATGTCGATGTATTCCGGGTTCGTGTGCCAGAAGAGCGGACCGGCCATGACCAGGCCGATGACCAGCAGCAGAACGGCCAGCGCCAGCATGGCAAGTTTGTGCTTGCGGAACTGCCGCCATGCGTCGCCGCTCAGGGTGCGCGGCGATCCAACAAACTCAGTATCTGCGCCTGAGTCGGAGGGAAGGGTTATTGCTTTCATGGCATCACATCCGGCTGGCGGCTAATCGTAGCGAATGCGCGGATCGAGTACAGCGTAAAGCAGATCCGCGATGATGTTGAAGAAAACGATCATGACAGCGAATATGAAGGTAAGGGTCTGGACGGTCGGCAAATCCCCGCCCTGGATGGCGATGATGAGCAGCTGACCGAGACCATTGACGCGGAAAATCTGCTCGGTGATGATCGCGCCCTGAAAGACTCCCGGAATGCCCAGCGCAATCAGAGTAACCACCGGGATGAGACTGTTGCGAAGCGCGTGCAACCCTACGACCATCCGCTCACTAATCCCCTTGGAACGCGCCGTGCGCACATAGTCCAGCTTCAGATTGTCCAGCATGGACGAGCGTGTATGGCGGCTGATCAGCGCCGTGAAGAACAGGGCGAGCACGATCACCGGCATCGCGGTCTGGCGCATCTGGACGATAAAACTGGGGAAGTCGGTGACGACATGCGTCGTGTCGTAAATAGAGGGGAACCACTTGAGTTGCACACTGAAAACGATGATGAAAAGGAGACCGGTAAAGAAAGTCGGCACTGAAAAGCCGATGGTCGCAAAAACTGTGACAACCTGATCAAAAATGGAATACTGCTTGTAAGCCTGAATCACGCCTACCGGCACGGCAACGACGATTGCCAGCAAATAGGACAACCCCACAACCCAAAGCGTCTGCGGCAATCGTTCGACGACGAGGTCAACGATCGGACTGCGTGTCTGCCAGGAGATATAGCGCAGCCGGGACTCTGAATCGCCGACGGTGATGCCGGTCATTTCCTCAAGAATATTAAGCGGCTCGTTGACCATGAATTGCCGCAGCCACTTCAAATATTTTACGAAGAAGGGATCATTCACTCCCATGCTTTCACGAATCTGTTCCCGGACTGCGGGCGGTATCGTAAGGGGCAAATTGCCGACCGGATCCGCAGGCGACAGTTCAAGGATGCCGAAAACCACCAGGCTGATGACCAGCAGCGTGGGGAAGGCGATCATAATGCGCCTTACGATGTACTGACCCACAGCAATCTCCTGCGCCTGTCCGCAACGAGAGGCAGGGCGAACCGGCCGGCCCGCCCTGCCCGATATTGCCTTGCGGCTTATTAACCCATGCGGGACCAGTCAGCGATGTTCCACAGTCCGGAATCCCAGCCGTTCAAGCGAAAGCCATCCAGCGAATTGGCAAGGGCGGTAACAACAGCGCGGTGCACCAGCGGGATCATGACGCCTGCCTGAACCAGCATGTCATTCATTTGCATGGCAAGGCTGGCACGATCTTCAATGACCGCTGTCTGGGACATCTGTTCAACCAGCGCTTCATAGTCTGTGTTGCACCAGCGCGGGATGTTGTTGCCCAGCCAGTTGTTGTCCGGCCCGCTTACCTCACCACAGACCCAGTTGCCCATGTAAGACTCAGGGTCCGTGCCGGAGAAGGTGTTGGTGTACATCTCGATGTCGGCGTAGAACTTGCCGTAGGTGTCCGGGCTGGCCGGATCGCCGCCGAAGAAGACCGCGGCATCGATGTTACGCAACTCGGTGTCCACACCAATCTGTGACCACCACTGCTTGATGAGCGCCTGGGTACTCTGGCGCACGGCGTTGGTCGAAGTCTGGTAGAGGATGCTCAGCGGCACGCCATCCAGCTCGCGTATGCCGTCGCCATCGCTGTCAAGAGCGCCGGCCTCGTCCAGCAGGGCATTGGCACCGGCGATGTCCTGCACCAGGCAGCCGTCGTTGTTGCTGGATGCGTAAATGGCCGGGGCTGCCAGCACATTGCAGGTGGCCCGGCCGGCAGAGCCGTAGAGCTGACTGGCAATGAGGCCCCGGTCGACTGCCATCGAGAGCGCCTGCCAGACTGCGTCATTCGTCAGGAATGGATGCGCGTTGGCGCCGTCCATGTAGAGTGAACGCTCGTCGCCAAGATCCGCATTCGGGTTGGTCTGGTTGATCATCAATCGCTCAACACCGGTGCCGAATGCTACGACCACGGTGCCCTGTCCCGCAGCTTCCATCGCGCCCAGTACAGCCGGTGAAATCTGCAGGTTCCAGCCGTAGTCCGCCTCGCCCGTCTCAAGCACAGCGCGCGCGGCAGATTCTGCATCGCCACCGCCCTTCAACACGACTCGCTGAAAGAAAGGCTTGCCGGCTTCGCGGTAATTCGGGTTGGCCGTGTAAACGATGACGTCGTTGGCGCGGAACTCGTCCACAACATACGGGCCGGTGCCGATCGGCCCGAAGTTCTGGTCGGTGCAGTTCGGCGCATTAAGGCCCAGGCAATCCGCGAACTGGGCTGCCTGAATGATTGGGGTCACCTGACTCACGAAGGGGCCATAGGGGAAAGGCTTGGAGACGCTGAAGCTAACTGTGACCGTGAGGTCATCCATAGCTTCAACGCTCTCGACATCGGCAAAGTTCGACAGCGCATTACAGCCGGCGTCCGGATGCACGCAGTATTCCCAGGTGAACACCACATCTGCCGATGTCACTGGCGTACCATCGGACCAGGTGATGCCCTCGCTCAGGGTCCAGGTGATACTGGTCAGGTCCTCCGAGATGCCGCCGTTGGCCAACGTCGGGATTTCATCAACCAGCCAGGGTACCAGAGCGCCACTATCATCGTAGCGCGCCAGCGGTTCGAGCACGATTGAGGCGGCGTGCAGGTCCTTGGTACCACCAGACAGATAGGGGTTCAAAATTGAGACAGCCTGCCAGTACAGCAGGGTGACCTCATCATCCATCTGGGCGCTCACCGGAGCCAATACCCCGGCCAGCATCACAAGTACAAGTACTGCCATTCCAAATCGGGTTCTAACCATTTTGTTCTCCTGTTCGAATCCTCTGCAATTCCATTTCGGACGCAAACCGTCCACCTGCAAGTATAGCCGCTGCGACAGTAAGCGCAACCTGACTGCAATGACGCGCCATGATTAAACATTCGGCGTCCAGGCCATTAACGCCGCCGCGACCCAGGTGGGAGCAGGCTGGTTGTAGAGCACGCTGGAGTCGGTGAAGGTGATGTCCAGCACGCGGCCGCTCATCGGCCCGCGCAGCCAGCGATACACCTGGCCGCTGTCACGCGCGTCGCTTTTGGCCAGCACGCAGTGCTGGTTGTAGCCCCAATAGTCGCCGCGACCCAGGATGGCCATGCCGTCTTCCAGCATTTGTTGCGCCCGCGCAAGAGCCGCCGCATCCGGCCAGAAGGCCTCGTCCGGCGCGTCACCATAGCCAATACCATGATGAAAGGCGTCCGCTGTTGAGACGATGACCGCATCCCTGGCGATCTCCGCCAGTTCGCCGATGCCCGGCATGTCACCCGGCACGCCGCCTGCCAGGTAGGGATAGCGTTCAATGACCTGTGGCGCTCGCGCCGCATTGATGCCGCGACGTTCCAGTTCGGCCTGCCAGAAGTGGCGCCAGCTGAAGAGCGCATGATCGCCGCGCCACTCCTCGCGGCCCTCCAGTCCCGGCCCCTGAATGCCCCACAGGGCCTCATCCCGTGGGTCGCTGCCAGCAGCCACACGCTGCCGCGCATCCTCCATTTCGTCGTTGAAGGCGTGCAACACGCTGATGACCAGCACCTTGTCCGCGCCGCTATCCAGGCAGGAACGAACGCAGGCCGCGATCTGATAGCCGCAATCCTTGACACCGGCATGCGGGAAAACCAGCACGCCGCCCGCGTTCAGGGTATCCGCCAGCGGAAAGTCGGCCGCTCGTTCGAGCATGGCCAGCGTACCGGCAGGGCCCAGTTCCTCATGTTCACGTTGGTAAAGCGCGTGTATGTCCTTTTGCAACTGATCGCGATCCAGCTTCATCCCTTCTCCCTTCCTCTTGCCCCTTGCCAATGGAACGACGGGGCATCCTGCGCAGCAATCGGAACAGCATGACGCCTAGAGTCAGCAAGGCTGCCAGCAGCCACAACAGGGTTTCGAAGCCGGTCAAGCCAATCAATAGCCCACCCGCCACGGGCCCCAGCACCTTGCCGAGGTTTTGCATCATGCCGACGAAGCCCATGGCAGCGCCCAGGTTGCCGGCCCTGATCTGGCGCGAGACAAGCCCCAGGGTCGCCGGGAAAATCAGCGCCTGGGCGAAGCCGGTCACAAGCGCCGGGAGCAGCAGTGCCGTCCCCTCCAACAGGGGCAGCGCCGCCAGGCCGGCCGCCATCAACAGCATGCCGGAAGCGATCGCAGGCACGAAGCCAAGACGATCGGCCATGCGCCCGCCAAACGGCCGCGCCAGCAAATGCGCCGCCTCCTGTGCCGCGAAGAACAGGCCGACGAGCGCGACATTCGTGCCCGCCGCGAGCGCGTATACCGGAAGGAAGGTCTTCACTGCGTAGAGAGCGACAAACACCACCATCTCGAGCGCGCCAGCCAGCCAGATTCCCGGCGTGCTCCCGGCTGCCATGATCGCTTCGCGCAGCTGTCGCAAGAGCGGGATACGCACACCCTGCGCCGGGAGGCGGCCGGCGCCCAACTGCAGCACCGGCAGCAATGCGACAGCGCTGACAAGGCCGACGAGCGTGAACACCGCAACCGGGTCATGGGTCAGCAGCAACCAGCCCGCCAGGGCCGGCCCCACGATGTAGCCGCCGCTGCGGGCGATACCGAACCAGCCGAGGCGTTCCGCCACCCCGCTGGCGCGCAGTTCAGCGATGCTGGCCAGCGTCACCGGGCCGTAGATCGCTGTAGCCAACCCGTGAAGCACCCGGATGAGCAAGAGCTGTTCCGGGCTGCTCACGAAGCGATAGAGAAAGGGCATCAGTACGAAGAAAGCTGTGCCAGCCAGCAGCCAGACGCGCCGGCCCTGACGATCCGACAACATCCCGATGAGCGGCTTGAGCAGCAGCCCGGTCAAGGTTGAGACCGAGACAACCAGACCCAGAAACAGGTCCGTCGCGCCCAGGGAGGCGGCGAAGATGGGCAGGAGCGGAGTCTTGCCCATCTGATAGCCGCTGCGGACGATGAAGTCCGCCGACGCCAGCCTTAAAAAGTCGCGCGAAAGTTTCATGCCCCGACGGGCGGAACCTCCGCTTGCAACAGATGTCGGTTGAATTCGGCGAGCGCCCCGCCCTCCAGTTCCTCCAGACGCGCCAGCTCCGCGCGGATCAGTTGATCGTACATCGCGAAAACTTCATGCGCCTGGTCGGTCGGGCGATAATCGCCGGAAGCAACGACTGCAGTCAACATGGCCAGCTTGCGCGCCAGCTGAACACCATGGTTCAGGAAACCCGGCCAGCCTGGCTTCAGGTCCGGGAGCATCAAGACCTTCTCGATCTCCAGCACCCGCGCGTGTAGCTCGCGCGCCTGCCCGGTCGTATCCTCGTCCACGTCAGCGCGCTCCGCCAGCACGTTGAGCCGGCTACGCAGCTGCCGCATGCGGTTCACGGCGCCATGCGCTTCCGACAGCAGGTCGCGGATGCGTAGCAAGAGGTCGAACTGTTCCTGCAGATCTTCCTGCGGCGTGTCGGACTGCGGATCCTGTCGCACCTCAAATGGCTTGCTCAGACTTTCGTCACCGACGCAGAGTCGCAACGTGTAGCTGCCCGGCGCGGCCAGCGGCCCATCAACTGCGCCGGCATGTGCGTCATGCGCCTGAAGGCGGGTTGCCTCTTCGTAGCGCAAATCCCACACGAAACGGTTCCAGCCGGCGTTGGCCGTCAAGTACATTTTCCGCGGCGCCTCGGGCGGCAGGGCTGCCTGGGCCTTGCGCGTCTCCTCATCCAGGCTGCAGAAGCTGCGCACGACCACGCCTGTGGCGTCGAGCACATCAATGCAAATGGCTTGTGCCGGTTCCTCTGCCAGCCACCAGGTGAAGACGGCGCCCTTCGGCGGGTTGCAGCCCGAATCAAGGTAACTGCGGCTGATCTGGTTCTCCGGCGACTTCGTCTCGGTGTAGGCGGCGACCACGCCCAGCGTACCCATGTAGGTTTTGCCCGGCACGCCACCAAAGACGCGCTCGAAGACCTTCGGCATCAGGCGCAGGGCCGGGCGCGGCTGCAGTAGCGTCGTGCCTGCCGGCGCTTGCTCCAGCTGACGCAAGGCAGTCAGGTCGTCAAGGATCCAGAAGGAGCGACCGTGCGTCGCCACGATGAGGTCGCTGCCCTTGACGAGCAGGTCGTGGACCGGGGCGACCGGAAGATTCAACTGCAGCTGCTGCCAGTGATTACCGCTGTCGAAGGAGACGTAGACGCCGGTTTCGCTGCCGGCGTAGAGCAGCCCGGGCCGTTGCGGATCTTCACGGATGACGCGCGTGAAGTCGCCCTCGCGAATCCCTGTGTTGATGGCTTCCCAGCTGGCGCCAAAGTCCTGGGTGCGCCACAACATCGGGCGCGTGTCGTCCAGCTTGTAGCGCGTCGCGGCCATCCAGGCCGTGCCAACCTCGTACGGCGAGGGCTCGATCATCGAAATGAGCGACCGTTCCGGCAGCTCTGGCGGCGTGATTTCCGTCCAGGTGCCGCCGCCGTCCCGCGTGATGTGCACCAGGCCGTCGTCCGAGCCGGCCCACAGCAACCCCTGCTGCAAGGGCGACTCCGCCAGCGCAAACACGGTCGCATAGGTTTCCGCGCCCACAGACTCGCGATTGACCGGGCCGCCGCTGGGCTGCAGCGTGGCGGGGTCTGCGCGCGTCAGATCCAGGCTGATCTCCTGCCAGCTTTGCCCCTCATTGGTCGAGCGCATCACCTGGTTGCCGCCGATGTAGAGCGTGTCGGGGTCGTGCGGCGAGATGATGATGGGATAGGTCCAGGCGAAGCGATAGCGCTCATTGATTGGCGCTTCACCGTGCATCTCCTCTGGCCAGGTCGTGATGAGGCGAATCTGGCGCGCGCGGTGATCGTAGCGCTGCAGCGAGTTTCCACCGCCTGGCGAACTACCCACGGCGCCCACGTATATCACGTCCGGGTCGTCGGGGCGCACGGCGATGTAACCGCTCTCACCAGTGCCCGCCGGCCAGCAGTCCGACCAGGTGATTGAGGTGCGCGCGCTGCGCGAGGGAACCGCGACGCTGCTGTTGTCCTGCTGCGTGCCGTAGACCGTGTAGGGATCGCGCGTGTCTGCCGCGACGTGATAGAACTGGGACGTGGGCTGATTGAACTGGGTCGACCATGTCGAACCAGCATTCAGCGAAACGCAGGCGCCGCCATCGTTGCCCTGAATCATGCGCTGTGGATTGGCCGGATCGATCCAGAGATCATGGTTATCGCCATGGGGCGTCGAAATTTGCGCGTAGTTGTGGCCGCCATCGATCGACTTCCACAGCTTCAGGTTGCTCACGTACACCGTGTCGCCGTCCAGTGGATCGGGCGTGAGGTGCATGTAGTACCAGCCGCGCGAGATCAGCTCGTCATTGGCCGCCACATGTTCCCAGGTCGCGCCATAGTCGTCGGAGCGGAACATACCTCCGCCGCCGGTCGCCTCCATCAACGCCCATACTCGCCCCGGCTGCGCCGGCGAGGCGGCAATGCCAATCTTGCCGCATACGCCTTCCGGCAGACCCGGATTGCGCGAAATGTCCTGCCAGTTTTCGCCGCCGTCGCTGGACATCCAGATGCCGCTGTCCGGCCCGCCGCTGGAGATATCCCAGAAGTTGCGGTATGCCTGCCACATGGCAGCATAAAGAATGCGCGGATTGTTTTGATCGATCGACAGGTCAATGGCGCCGGCGCGCTCGCTCTTGAAAAGCACCTGCTGCCAGCTGCGCCCCCCGTCCACCGTCTTGTAGACGCCGCGTTCGCGATTGGGACCGAAGGCGTGGCCGAAAGCTGCCACCCAGGCAATGTCAGGGTTATGTGGATGAATTCGCACCTTGGCGATGTGGCGCGTGTCCTGCAGCCCGCAGTGCGTCCAGCTGCGGCCGGCATCGGTCGATCGGTAAACGCCGTCGCCGTGCGTCACATCGAGACGGATGGTCGTTTCGCCCGTGCCGGCATAAATCACATTGGGATCTGCCTCGGAGACGGCCAGGGCGCCAATGGAAGCCGTGTTGAACCAGCCATCCGTGATGTTTTGCCAATAGGTGCCCACGTCATCGCTTTTCCAGACGCCACCTGCGCAGGCCCCAAAGTAAAACACATTTGGCTGCCGCACATCGCCCGCCACCGCGACCACCCGGCCGCCACGGAAGGGGCCGATACAGCGCCATTCCAGCATCCCGTCCAGCTTCATCCTGCCTCCAGTTACGCTTCTGTGTTTTGTTCCGACCAGGCCAGCTCATGCCAGAGCCCGGCTGCCACATGTTCATGCACCTGTTCGCTGCCGTCCGGCCAGAGGATGCGCACCTCGGCCTGGCTTGCGTCGCCGAGGCCAAAGTGCAGCCGGATGTCATCGCCCGCGCCCAGGCCAGAGCCGCTGCGCACCTCGCCCAGGCGCGCCACTCCATCCGCAGTTGTTACGATGACGCGCGCGCCGATGGCATCGCGATTGACCGGGCCGCCGCCGCGCAGCAGCAGGCCCAGCCAGGCGTTGTCGGTCTGCGTCGTGTTGCGCCAAAGCCGGTAACCCTCGTTCCAGTTGCCCAGCACGATGTCGACACGGCCATCGTTGTCGTAGTCCGCACGTGCGATGCCCATGGTGGCCCGCGCCTCGCCGCCGAGGGCGAGCTCACGGAAGCTGCCATCACGATTGTTGACGAAGAAGGGATTTGGCCAGGGGTCGTGCATGGTCATGGTGAAGTCGATGTCATCGCGACTTTGACCGCTCGCCGCCATGTAGAGGTCCAGCCAGCCATCATTGTCATGGTCGAGAAAGGCTGCGCCCCAGCCGACCGCGTGGTCAGCCTGAAGGTTGACGGCGACGCCGGCCTCGAGTGCACGGTCCAAAAAGGTGCCGTCGCCCTGGTTGTCGAGCAAGAACATCGGATAAACCATCTCGGTGAAGTAGAAATCAGTATCGAGATCGTTGTCATAATCACCGACGGCAAGGCCCATGCCGTTGATGAGCGCGCCAGCGCCGGCCGTCGCCGAGACATCCGTCCAGCACCAGTGCGAGCAACCTGGCCCGTCGTTGCGCCAGAGCAGGTTGCCTACTTCGTTCTGCAGCTTGTCATTGACCACGTAAATGTCCGCATCGCCATCGCTGTCGAAATCGACAAAACTGACGGCAAAGGCGGCACCTCGCGTGCGCTCAAGGTCGAGCTCGGCGGTAACGTCTTTAAAACTTCCATCGCCCAGATTGCGATACAGCCGGTCCTGCTGCCGCGAAAAGTCAACCGGGTCGCATTCCGGGAAGCAGGACCAGTTGGCGACGTAAAGGTCGAGCCAGCCGTCGCCGTCAAAGTCGGCCCAGGCCGCGCTGCTGCTTTTGACGTCGCCCCCAATGCCGGCCTGCGAGGTCACATCCACAAAGCCAACGCCTTCCAGGTTGCGCCAGAGCACGTTGGGGCCGTCGTTCAGTACGAGCAGATCGCGCCAGCCGTCGTTGTCATAGTCCGCCCAGAGCGCGCCACCGCTGGGCAGCTGCGCCAGCGCCATTTGCCCGGCGAAGGGCGCCGGGCGGAAACTGCCGTCGCCCTCGTTGTGCAGCAGCACATTGGGGTCGAGGTTGCCGGTGAGATACAGATCGACATGGCCATCGTTGTCGTAATCACCCCAGGCTTGACCCACTGCCAGATAGCCGCGCCGACTCTCCTCCGGATCCCAGACTCCGCGGTGCGTCGCAAGCACTCCGGCCGCTTCGCTAACGTCAGTGAAGGGGCTCATTTCCTGTGCAGCCAGGGCAAAAACAAATATGACCAGCACGGCAAAGCTGCACGTCAGCGCAGTGCCGGCGCTCAGGATTCGATTTTGGCGCATGGTCGGCCCCTTCCTTTCGCGCCTGACTCTGGAGCCGGGCCCCTAGAGTCGGCCTCCATCGATTGGCAGCACCTGACCCGTGATCCAGCCTGCATACGCTGACGCGAAGAAGAGCACGCCCTGAGCAATGTCTTCAGCGCTGCCCAGGCGTCGCAGCGCCAAACTCTCGACCAGCGCGCGCTGACCCTCAGCGCCGTATCCTTGCCACTGACGCTCGGTCGTTGGATTGGAACGCACAAAACCCGGCGCAATGTTGTTGACAGTTATGCCCCAGGGGCCCAGCTCATGTGCCAGCTGCCGTGTCAGGTGGATTTGGGCAGCCTTTGCCGCCGCGTAGGCCTGAATGCCGGTCAGGCTGGGGCGGAGACCCGCGCCGCTGGAGATATTCACGATGCGACCAAAGCGCGCTGCCTTCATCCCGGGCGCCAAAGCCTGGGCCATCCAGAAAGCGCCACGCGCGTTCACTTCGAAAATGCTGTCCCAGTCCGCTTCATCAATCTCTTCCAGCGGACGACCGCTCTGCCCCAGCACGCCGCCGGCATTATTTACCAGCACCTGCACTGGCTGCCCGTCCGCGCAGACCTCCTGCACGAAGTTCTGCACTTGCTCGCGTTCCCGGACGTCAACCGGGCGCACCTTACATCGACCGCCCTCGTCGACGACAAGCGTCCTGGTCTCTTCCAGTTCGTCAGCCAGGATGTCACAGGCCCACACCTCCGCGCCGCGTCGGGCGAAGGCCTGACTGATGGCGCGCCCGAAGCCATGGGCTGCGCCAGTGACAAGTACGCGCTGGTCTGTGAAATCAACATGCATCGCTCAGGCCAGTTCCTCGGCGAGTTCGTCGACGTTTGCGCTTGCCAGCGGCCGCTGGCCAGACTCAATTTCGCGTATCATGCTCATCATGCGCCGTGTAAGCGGCATGAACTGACCGTGTCTTTCGCCCACGGCCAACACCTGCTCGTACATGGCGATTTCCGTCGGGCGCTTGCGCACCGCCAGGTCGCGCCAGATGCCGCTGTGGGTCTTGGCCGAACGACGGTTGAATTCCACCATTTCTGCCAGTGAACGCCCGGCGAGTACATCGCTGGCGCCGGGCAGGAAGGCTGCCGGATTGAAACCGTTGAAGGATTCGGGCCGGATGCCTTCAGCGCTAGCGACCGCCAGCAGCTCGCGGGCGATGGCGACGTACAACTTGTGGTGTTCCGGAGTGGCCAGCGAATCGACGATGGACTCGTTCGTAAGGGCCGTGACAAAGAGCATCGCGCCGTAGGCTTCCTTGCTCCACAGATAGCCGAAGATGTTGTCCGTCAGAATGGCGTCCTCATCAAAGGCCAGCAGCGCTGCGCGCAGGGCCTGCACGCGCTGGGTGATTTCACCATCTGTCTCACCCAGAACCACTGCGCCACGTCCGCCGTAGTGAATCACGCCCGGCTCGAGATAATCGGCGCCGAAGTTGACGAAAGCGCCCATCGTCCGCTCCTCGTCCACCAGGCTGGCGATCAATGGCTCGTTGAGACCATTCTGCATGGAGACGACGAATCCCTCCGGCGCCAGATGCGGCCGCAAAGATTTGACCGCCGCTTCCGTGTGCTGCGATTTGACGCAGAGCAGAATGACGTGGAAGCTGTCGGCAAGTTGTGCCGGCAAACAGGCCGTTACGGGCGTGCGAAAGGCAGCGACCGGACCGCGCAACTCAAGTCCCCTGCGCTGCATGGCGGATACGTGCACCTCGTCGCGGTCTACCAGGGTCACTTCGTGCTTCGCCCGCGCCAGATGGGCGCCGATGCTGCCGCCGATTGCACCGGCACCGTAGATGAGCAGCTTCATCAGTTCAGCCGATGACCACGTTCAGGGCTGCCAGACAGGAGCGGCCAAAACGCATGCAGCCGTCGGCAAGTAGCGAATCGCCCATGCCGGGCACCTCCGGGAATGGCAGCTCCGGCGTCCAGGCCGGGCAGCCATAGGTGGTCGCAATGTAGTTGACGGACATTCCCGCCTCGGCCGCATCCACGCCCTCAATGCCCACCGGCGGCGGTTGCAGCTCAGGATGCAGTCGCGCCAGCTCAAGTTCAAAATGCAGCACCTGACGCGCTGCGGCAGGATCGAGATGAACGCCGGGCGGCACGATCCAGATGTAGGGCCGCGTTTCATCGCCGTGCAGGTCGATGAAGAAATCGACGCCGTCATGCTCAATCGCCCGCTTCACGGCATCTACTTCAGGGTTGTTGACCACCGGACGGCTCCACGAGCGATTTAGATCGACGCCTGCCGCGTTGGCCCGCAGATTTCCCAGCGCGCTGCCGTCAGGATTGACGTTGGGAATCACCGATATGGTCGCCTTGGCCTTCAGCTCGTTGGCGACCTCGTCGCTCGGGTCCAGCAGGCGGCGTACAAAACCTTCGGCAGCCCACTCGGCCATGGGCTCGCCGGCGTGCTGGCGCGCGATGACCCAGATACGCTGGCCGCCTGTCTCCTCACCGAAGACCAGCATGTCCAGCGAGCGATCCTGAAGCGAGCGACCAATAGAGCGCCGTTCCACGCCCGGCGTACCGGTCGCAACCGTCAGCAAGGCTCGCCGGCGCGCCTCAGGATAGGGCACGAAAAAGGCGTAGTAGGCCACATCCGGCGCATCTGTATGTGTGAAATTCAGGACGCCGTTCTCGTAGCGCGTTGGCAGCCGCTGCCAGGTGACATGGTCAGAGGAAGTGAGTACGCGAAAGCCTGGCCAGGCCCCGGGATAACTGGCGCCGGCAGCGTTGGTGATACTCAGCTGCCGCTCTTCGCCGGCCACACCCTCGGCGCGGAAGTAGAACCACTGAAAGAAGTCCGCGTTGCTGTCCGGGCGAATGCGGAGGGTCGCAGCGCTGCCGCGGACGGTTTCAACAAGGATGTTGCCGCTTTCGAAGTTTGCTGTGATTTCCATTCGCGCTCTCCACAGACACAGGCGCAAAGGGTAGTCCATGTTGCCAGGACGCGCAAAAAGCGACCCCTGTTGGCAGGAACCCTGCCGCGCAGTATACTGCGGCAGAGGTTGCGTTGCCCGCTGCCTTACCTGGACGGGCGCGTCTGTCTTTTACTTTAATCTGATCGGAGGAGAACATGAGGATTATGCTTCGGGCCCTGCTGCTGTTACTGGTATTGGGCATAACGCTCGTTCCGGCTGCAGCCCAGGATGAAATGCTCACCTTTGCCGCGGCCGACTGTGACTATGGCGGGAACCTCAGCTCGATCGAGGCAGTTGACGCGCTGACCGTGCGGGTCACGCTCTGCAACCCCGACGCCATATTCCACCAGGAAATGGCCAGCCTCGGCATGGCCATTCACCCCAGCGAGTATCTGAACGAGACCGGCGGCACCGGCGACCTGCTCACGAGCCCGGTTGGCACCGGCCCGCTCCAGCTCGACAACTGGGACCAGGGCAACGAAATCGTTTACAGCCGCTTTGATGACTACTGGGGCGAGAAGTCGATCGAGGAGACTGTCATCCTGCGCTGGAGCGCAGAGTCTGCCGCCCGAGCGACCGAGCTGCGCGCCGGCACTATCGACGGCATGAAGTTCGCCAACCCGAGCGACTTCCAGGTCTTCCGCGATGACCCCGACTACACCCTGGTTGACATCCCGCCGCTGACCGGCGTTTACGTCGGCATCAGTAACTACTTCGCGCCGCTTGATGATGTGCGCGTGCGCATGGCCATTTCCATGTCCATCAGCCGCGAACGCATCGTTGACAACTTCTTCCCGGTTGGTTCGCCAATTAGCCCGGACTTCGTGCCACCGGCAGTCTTCGGTCACGTGCCAGACATCGGCGCGCCTGGCTACGATCCCGACATGGCGCAGGCCCTGTTGCAGGAGGCGGCTGACGAGCTCGGCTTCTCGCTGCCGCTGAATACAGTCACCGACCGCCGTACCGGCGAGGAGCGTCCGCTGACGCTGACCTGGCGCGACGTAGTGCGTGCTTACCTGCCAACACCAGGAGTCATCGCCAACGACCTGCAAGCGCAGCTGGCCATGACCGGCATCGAAGCTGATGTCCAGGTCATGGAATCCGGTTCCTTTATTGGTTCCTCGCTTTCCGGCAACGAGCCACTGCATCTGCTTGGCTGGCACGCGGACTTCCCGGACGCCTCCAACTTCCTGACCTGCTGCCTGGGAGAGAATCTCAACCAGTTTGGCGATTCCTACCCTGACATCTACGAGCCGCTGGTTGCAGCCGGACAGGAACTGGATCCTGCCATTCGCCAGGAGCTATTCCGTGAAGTCGCATCAGGCATCGCAGCCAATGTTCCCTGGGTGCCCTTCGGCCACGCCGGCGCAGCTGACGTGTGGCAGGCGCGTATCACGGGCATTCATCCAGGCGTGCTCGACGGCACCGAGCAGTTCAGCCGCGTCGAGGACCCTGATGATGACAACATCATCTACATGCAGGATGCCGAGCCCATCTCGCTCTACTGCAACGATACCTTCGACGGCGAGTCCTTCCGCGCCTGTCACCAGATCAGCGAAGCCCTGCTGGACTTCTCCCTCGGCGGCGTGGACGTAATACCTGGCCTGGCGGAGAGCTGGGAAGTCTCCGACGGCGGCCTGGTGTGGACCTTCCATCTGCGCGATGGCGTGAAGTTCCATGATGGTACGGACCTTGACGCCAACGACGTGGTCACCACCTGGCAGGCAGCGGGCGACGCCTGCAGCCCGCTGCACACCGGCACTGGCGAAGGTTTCGCCATCTACCTCACCATCTTCCAGCAATTCGTCAACGCGGACGCCGACTGCGGCTAGTCGCGGCCCGTGTTTCTCTGGCGCCGGGTCGAAGCCTGACCCGGCGCCACCACAGGAGCACCCATGATTCAAATTGGCGTCTGTCAGTGGATCCTGGATTGCAGCGGCGTGGACGCCCTGCACCGCGCCGCAGAACTGGGCTTTGCGGGCATCCAGCTCGGTATCGGGGATGAAGACACAGCCGTCGCCTTGCGTAATCCGGCCCTGCAGAAAATCTACCTGCAGGCTGCGGAGGAAACCGGCGTCGAAATCGTCGGCATCGGCATCAGTATCATGAACAAGCTGCCGCTGCACAGTCCGCTTGACAGCGATACCGGCCGGCGTGCCTGGAATGTCCTGCGCAGCGCGCTCGATACGGCGCTGGCCATGGGCATCGGTCTGGTCTATTGCCCCAGTTTCTTCAAAGGACAAATTAGTACGAATGAAGAATTTGAGCGCGCCAGTGCCATGCTCCGTCGCGGCTGCGAATTCATTGATGGCCAGCCCCTGCAGCTCGCCATGGAAAACAGCCTCGACGCCGCCGGACACATGCGTATCATTAATCTGGTCGACCACCCTTCCCTGCGCGTGCTGATCGACAGTTATAACCCGGTCATCTTCGGACATCTCGCCGCCACCCTGGTGCGCGATCTGCCCTCCCGCTACCTTTGCAACCAGGCACATGCCAAGGATGGCCACAAAAATGTGATGGGCAGCGCGCCCCTCGGCCAGGGCGAAGGCCACTTCGAAGCATTTGTGCAGGCGTTGCAGGCCATCGAGTTTGATGGCTGGCTCATCTGCGAAAACAACTATGGCAGCAACGCGGACGAACTCGTTGCAGCCGACCTCGCTGTGCTAAGGCACCTGCTCGGCAACGACTGAATACCTGCCTCTTTCAAATTTGCTTTAGTTGCGATTAAGGCGCGGATCCAGCGCATCTCGCATGCCGTCGCCCAGCAGGTTGAAGCCCAGCACCGTGAGCATGATGGCGATGCCGGGATAAAATACCAGGTGCGGCGAAGTGAACACGTAGTTGCGCGATTCACTCAGTATCTGGCCCCATTCCGGCGTCGGTGGCTGCGCGCCCAGGCCGAGAAAAGACAGCGCGGCAGCGTCGAGAATGGCCGTGCCGATGCCCAGCGTGCCCTGCACGATGATGGGTGTGACGGCGTTGGGCAGAACATGATTGAAAAGAATACGCAATGGCCCTGCGCCCACAGCGCGTACAGCCAGAACGAATTCCTGCTCTTTAAGCGAAAGTACGCTGGCCCGCGTCAGACGCGCGTATTGCGGGATGAAGGTGATGGTGATGCCGAGCAGCGCGTTGGTCAGGCCAGGCCCCAGTATCGTCACGATCGAGATTGCCAACAGCAGCGCCGGGAAGGCCAGGACGACGTCCATAATACGCATGATGACGTCTTCCGTTCGTCCGCCGGCGTAACCCGCAACAAGGCCCAGCAACGTGCCGCTCACGATGGACAGGGAGATGGTGATGATGCCGACCGACAGCGAGGTGCGCGTGCCGTATATTACGCGGCTGTAGAGATCGCGCGCGTTCAGGTCAAGGCCCATGTAGTGAGGCGCGTCCTGGCAGCCCAGCAGCGGGATGCAGGGTAGTCTCGCTTGCAAACGGCCGGTCTCGCCTGGTTGGCCGATCATCGAGAGGATGGGGTCGTGCGTGGCGAAGACTGGCGCGGCCAAGGCAATCAGCACCAGCAGGCCGATGACGATCAGGCCGGTGATGGCCGAGGGATTGCGGCGCAGGTTGCGCGCCGCCTCAATCCAAAGGCTCTGTGATCCGGCGCGCCGGTCTTCAGTCTCCAGCGAGACCGTGACATGGGCCATCGGCTAGCCCTGCCCCAGGCGAATGCGTGGGTCCAGCCACCCATACATGATATCCACCAGGAGGTTGAGCAGCACGAAACCGAAGGCGATGATCACCGTAAAGCCCTGCACCAGGGAGTAGTCGCGTGAGGTGATGCTGTCCACCAGTGTGCGTCCCACGCCGGTCAACCCGAAGATGGTTTCGGTCAGGACAGCGCCGCTGATGACCAGGCCGAAGTTCAGGCCGATGACGGTGACTACAGGCAGCAGCGCGTTGCTGAGCGCATGTCGCATCACCACCAGTCGCTCGGCCAGACCCTTGGCGCGCGCCGTGCGCACATAATCTTCATTCAGCACTTCCAGCAGACTGGAGCGCGTCATGCGCGCGATGATGGCCAACGGGATGGTGCCCACGGCGACGGCCGGCAGAATGAGGTGTCGCAGGGTATCGACAAACAACTGCCAATTGAGTGTCAAAATGGCATTCAGCAGGTAGAAGCGCGAGAGGAAAATCTGAAAGGCATTGCCATCTGCGCCTTCTGCCACCAGCCCCCAGACTTCGTACCAGGGTTCCGGGCTGGCGCCAGGCGTCAGTCGGCCGGAAGGCGGCAGGGCCAGCGGCGTATCGCGAAAGATCACGCCAAAGATGTAGGCCAGCATCAGACCCAGCCAGAAGACCGGCATCGACACGCCCATGTTGGCGCCAACCATCGTACCCACGTCCAGCGCGGACTTGTGACGGCGCGCGCTGAGCACCCCCAGCGGCACGCCCACGCTTATTGCGAAGAGCATCGCGCTGAAGCCCAGTTCCATGGTGGTCGGCATGCGCTCGACCAGCAGCTCGGCCACCGGGCGTCTGAAGCGGAAGGATTGCCCCAGTTCGCCCTGCGCAATGTTGCGTAAATAGACGAGGAACTGTATTGGCAACGGCTGATCAAGGCCGTTGCGGCGCGCGAATTCATCGCAGATCTGGTCGGTGGCGCGTTCGCCCAAAATTGAGCGGCAAGGATCGCCAGGAATGGCTCGCGCCAGGCTGAAGGTCAATACCAGGATGCCCAGCAACACCGGCGCGGAAAAGAGCAGACGCCGCAGGATGTACTGGATCATCGCACTGCCCTTTTGGCGACCATGCGTCAGATTGTAGGCGATAGCCTGGCTGACTGCCAAACCTGATGCTGGCAGCAGCGTCCCTGGCGGGATACGCTCTGCGCGAATCCGCTGGAGGGACAGGATGCGCATTCGTTTCGGCCCGCGTGACCTCGAGTTTCCCGGCACATCCCTGGGCAGACTGTACGCCAGCCAGCCTCAGGTTGACCTCAATGTGCTGCGCGAACGTATGCGCAAGGACGGCTATCTATGGCTGCGGGAGCTGTTGCCGCGCGAGACCGTGCTGACAGCGCGCCACGTCATCCTGGAACACATGGCTGAGCGGGAACTGCTCACACCTGGCACGCCCGTGACTGAAGGAATCATGCCACCGGACGGGCGTGGCCTGCGCATGCCTGGCACCGGTGGACTTGCACATCACCCTGCCACGCTGGCCGTGGTCGAGCACACAGCCTTGTTCCGCTTCTTCGAAACATGGTTTGGCGAGCCGGCCCTCAGCTTCCATTACAAGTGGCTGCGCGCGGTTGGCAACGAACGCTACACCGGTGCGCATATGGATCACGTCTATATGGGCCGTGGCTCGCAGCGACTGCACACGGTCTGGATTCCACTGGGCGACATCCCGGTTGAACAAGGTACGTTGGCAGTTTGCGCCGGTTCACAGCGCCTTGAGGGCTACGCACAGATTCGCGAAACTTATGGCCGCATGGATGTCGACAGGGACGGCGTGGAGGGCTGGTTCTCGCGCGATCCGCTGGAACTTTCTGCCCGTCACGGTGGATGCTGGCGTACCAACGATTTTCGTGCCGGCGATGTGGTGATCTTCGGCATGCACCTCATGCACGCATCAACAACCAATCTCACGCGGCGCTTTCGCCTCAGCTGCGACGTTCGCTTTCAGCCCGTCAGCGACCCGGTTGATCCACGTTGGGTGCGCGATGGTCATGGCCACAGCAATGCTCCGCCGCGCAAGACGATGCAGGCGGCCCGCGCCGAATGGCAACTGTGAGGCAATGAGGGGAGTGAACGCATGAAATGTGGCCTGAGCATGTACAGCCTTGTGGCGCCGGTTCGTGCGGGTCAGCTGGATTTGTACGGCTTCCTCGATTACGCAGCGCGCGTGGGCGCAGAAGGCGTTGAACTGCTCGATATGTTCTGGACGGACGAATCCAGAGAAATCGCCGAAGTTAAGCGACGCTGTGCGGCTCTTGGGCTGGAACTGCCGGTCTACTCCATCAGCACCAACTTCTTTCAGCCGGATGCGGCTGCGCGCGCGCAGCAACTGGATTCGCTGCGTCACGGCGTCGACGTGGCCGCGCAGCTGGGCGCTGGCTTGCTGCGCGTCTTCAGCGGGGACAAAATCCCGGGATACTCGCTGGAGCAGGGCATCAACTGGGTGGTTGACAGTCTGGGCGCCGGCGCGGACTACGCCGCCAGCCAGGGAATCACGTTAGCGTTGGAGAATCACGGGCACGTCGCCGGACGAAGCGAACAGGTACGTGGCATCATAGAAGCGGTGAGTTCGCCCGCACTGCGCGCCAATCTGGACACGGGAAACTTTCTGCTTGTGGGGCAAAACCCCCTGCAGGCGGCCAGCGCGCTCGTCGACCTCGTTGCGCTGGTCCATCTCAAGGACTTCACCTACGCGGCGCCGGATGAAACGGGCCATGTCTATCAAGGCCTCGACGGAAAACACTACACCGGTTCGATTGTCGGCGAAGGCCTGGTCGACCTGGCGGGCATCCACAGCGTGCTTGCCGGAAATGGCTACGACGGCTGGCTCTCGCTGGAGTATGAGGGCAACGCCGAGCCGCTGGAATACGCCGTGCCGCGCAGTCTGGCGGCGATGCGTGCTCTGCTGCAGTAGCGACCTGCGCCGCCGCGCCGCTCACAGCAGCGGCGCGTCCATGTCCACATCCTGGCCGAAGAAATCGCGCGCGACGACGCGGCTGATCCATTCGGCGATGACATCGTAGCCACGCTCGCCGGCGCTGACTGTAGCCAGGGCCGGGTCGCCGATGTGCCCGTAGGGCGTGTGCACCTTGTAACTGCGCGTGGCATAGAAGATGCCGCCGCCGGTCTTCACGTGCTCTGGCCCCTGCACTTTGCGCATGTCTTCCGGCTCGACGTGATGCCGCACGGCCCTGTCCAGCTTCACCAGGCCGGGATGCGTGACCATGATGCGCGCGGTCTCACCTTCTCCGCCATGCCCCTCCATTTTTCTTGAGGTCTGAATGTGGTGATATACCTTGCTCAGAGGCGCGAGCCAGTTGAGCACCATGGCCTCGGCGTCCTCGGTATTGTCCACCAGCTCCTGGGCAGCAACCATCATGCCGGGCAGATTACCGTCGTGACCGTGCACGAAGACGAATTTTCGAAACCCGCTCGCATAAAGGCTAAGGCAGATCTCCTTCGTCAATGCGATGAAGGTGGTGGCGCTGAGCGATATGGTGCCGACGAAGCCCATGTGAAAACTGGAGATGCCGAAGGGGATTTCCGGCCCGATGACCACCGGGCAGCCACTTTCCTCAAGCCGCAGCGCGGCCCGGCGACAATTTTCTCGCGCCTCGTAGGTGTCCGTCCCCAGCGGCAGGTGGGCACCATGAGCCTCCGTGGCGCCGAAGGGCAGGAGCAGCACCTGCGTCTGCTGAATGCGCTCTTCAAGCTCCGGCCCGCTCATTTCCGGCAGCGCCGGCGGCCCCTTCTGCGAATAGACGATCTCTTCAGACATGTGGGACTCTCACCTGGTTTCCGCTGACTGTGCCAGGCATTGTAGCGGCTGTGTTTGCCTGCGGGTAGAATCCCAGGCTGACTGACAGCGATGGTTTTCGCAAAATGAGACAGACCGGTCTCCGGATCACAGGCCAGAATAGTATCTGTAAGTCCTCGTCCTGATGGTTGCCTCTCCCCTGCTCTCTCACCTGCAACCCGACGAGCCAGTCACACTGGCGCAGCAACTTATTCGTATTCCCTCCTTCCTTTGGCAGGAATCTGAGCTGGGCCACTGGCTGGCGGACTGGCTACGGCAGCGGGACTTCGAGGTCGAACTGCAGGAGGTGCCGCTCGCTGGCGGCGCCAGCACGCATCAGGCCATCGGCGTGCTGCGTGGTGATGGCAGCGGTCCTTCGCTGATGCTCTGCGGCCATACAGACACCAGCGACTGGAACGGCGAAGTCTTTCGGCACGAGGACTGGAGTCACGATCCTTTCGCCGCTGATATCGAGAACGGGATGCTCTACGGCCTGGGCGCTATCAATATGAAGGCCGGACTCGCGTCAATTCTCATGGCGGCTGAGACTTTGCGCCGCTCAGGCCTGCCGTTGCGCGGCGACCTGATCGTCGCCTGCGTGGTGGCGGAGACTGGCGGCGGCGCTGGCGCGCAGCACTTGCTGGCCAGCGGTCTGCGCCCGGATAATTGCATCGTGTCCGAGGCGGGCAACCTGGATGTCGGACTCATTTCTGTCGGCTATGTGCAAGGCCTGATAAGAGTCATTGGCGAGTTCAAGCATCGTGTACCCTACATCAACCCCATCGAGAAGATCACGAAGGTCATTGAAGCGCTGGGGCCGTCCTATCAGCCCCTGCGACCGGCACAGGATGCCGGCTGGCTGCGTTTTGTGCCGCACCCCCTGCTGCCCGGTTTCCCGGCCATGGCCGTACGCGACATTGAACATCACCAGCACATCACCACGCTGTCCTTCGACCTGCGCATTGTGCCCGGGATGAGCGAAGAGGGCGTGCGCGCGGATCTACATGCGCTGCTTGAGGGGATTCGCCAGGAAGACCCGGATTTACAGTTTGAACTGGTGACCCCGCAAAGTGAACGTCACCAAAGCATGCCGGCGCGTGCGGCGACCGCTGCCGACGAGCCGCTCGTGCAGGCCCTGGTCGCGGCCCACACGGGGGTCACCGGTCATAGTCCGAAAATCGGAGCCGGTCACCGCATCGGCGCCACGGCCGACACCTGCCATTTCAAGGGCGACGGCATCACCTGCGTCGAGTATGGGCCGGGTTACATCCCGGTTTGGCCCATGGTTGACGAATGCATCGCAATCGATCAGGTCCTGGCCGCCACGCAAACGCTGGCGCTTACGGCGGCCACCATCTGCACGGGGAGTTCACAGGCATGAGCACGATTCAGCCGGAAGTTGCGCTGGACATCTACCGGCGCATCCTGAACATCCGCCGTTTCGAGGAAGAGGTCGGGCGACTTTTTCGCAGCGGCGAACTGCCCGGCTTCGTCCATCTTTACATCGGCGAGGAGGCCGTCGCTGCAGGCGTGTGCGTGGCCCTGCGCACAAACGATTATGTAACCAGCACTCACCGGGGCCACGGCCACGTGGTCGCCAAGGGTGGCGATCCAAAACGCATGATGGCCGAGCTG
This sequence comes from Phototrophicaceae bacterium, assembly GCA_965238035.1. GTDB lineage: Bacteria > Chloroflexota > Anaerolineae > Aggregatilineales > Phototrophicaceae > JAGWBD01. The sequence continues at coordinate 201,366 of OZ250163.1, forward strand.
TTTGGCAAGGAGACGGGCTACTGCCGTGGCAAGGGCGGCAGCATGCACATCGCCGATTTCAGCATCGGCATGCTGGGCGCCTGCGGCATCGTGGGCGGCGGCATACCGATCGCGACCGGAGCTGGCCTGAGTGCCAGGCTGCGCCAGACTGACCAGGTTTCTGTCTGCTTCTTCGGCGACGGCGCAGCCAATGAAGGCAGCTTTCACGAGTCGCTAAATCTGGCGTCAACCATGAAGCTGCCGGTTGTCTTCGTCTGCGAGAACAACCAGTACGGTGAGTTCACACCGTCGATTCAGGCCATGAACATTGAAGACATCGCCGCACGCGCCGGCGGCTATGGCATCCCCGGCCACATCGTGGACGGCACCGACGCGCTGGCAGTTTACGTCGTCGCCAACGAGGCAGTGTCGCGGGCGCGCGCTGGCAAGGGCCCGACGTTGATAGAGGCCAAGACGCATCGGCGCGGAGGCCATGCCGAAGGCGAGGAAGCCTTCCTCGCGGGTCAGACCTACCGTCTGCCGGAAGAAGTGGAACAGGCGCAGGCGCGCGATCCACTGCTCATCCTGCATGAACACATCCTGCAGGACGGAGTCGCCGACGCCCATGCCCTGGAGAGCATTGACCAGGAGGCCACGGAGCTGGTTGTCAAGGCTGTGACTTTCGCGCGTGAAAGTCCCTGGCCTGGCCCGGAAACAGTCCTTGAGGACACCTGGGTCTGAAGCAGGTATCAAAGGGAGAAGGCCGCAACATGCCGCGCAAAACCACCGTAGACGCCATACGAGAAGCCCTGCGAGCAGAAATGCAACGCGATGAGCGCGTGGTGTTGATGGGCGAGGATGTGCGTCTGGGCGTCTTCGCCGGGACGCGCTGGCTGCATCGCGAATTTGGCGACCGGCGCGTCATCGATACGCCCATTTCGGAGCTGGCCGTCACCGGAGCAGGGATCGGTGCGGCAGCGACCGGTATGCGTCCCGTGGTTGACCTGATGTTCGGAACTTTCCTCTTCCTGGCCTTTGATCAGATCGCCAACCAGGCTGGCGCCATGCGCTACATGTTCGGCGGCCAGACGACGTTGCCGCTTGTGCTGATGACGCAAAACGGCTCGGGCAGCAGTGCCGGACATCATCACAGTCAGCCGGTACATCCCCTCTTCATGAATATGCCCCTCATCAAGGTCGTCATGCCCTCCACGCCCTACGACGTGAAAGGCCTGCTCAGCGCCGCCATCCGCGACGACAACCCGGTCGTGTTTCTCAATCCACTCTCGCTGGGCGGCCAGCGCGCCGAGGTGCCAGACGAGGCCTACACCATTCCGCTCGGTGAGGCGGCCATTCGCCGCGAAGGCGCGGATATCACAATCTGCACGGCCGGCGCCATGACGCGACGCTGCCTGGCAGCGGCGCGAAAACTGGCTCAGGATGGCGTTGAGTGCGAGGTGATTGATCTGCGCACGCTGAAGCCCTGGGACGAAGCCTGCGTCTTGCGCAGCGTTCGCAAAACCGGCCGCTTCGTTGCCGTGGACGAGAGCTTCCCGGTCTGTGGCGCTGCCAGCGAGTGGGCGGCGACCGTGGCAGAAAAGGCCTTCCATCATCTGCGCGCGCCAGTGCAGCGCGTCAGCAATCTGGATGTGCCACTGCCTTTCAGCCCGGTGCTCGAGAAGGCCGTGGTTCCAACCACAGAAGCCATCATTGACGCGGTGCGGCGCTGTCTGCAGCAGGAGGATGCCTGAAATGGCGCGGATCGCAGTGCGCATGCCCAAATTCGGTATGACGATGGAGGCCGGCATCATCGTAGAGTGGCTGGCGCAACCTGGCGACAGCCTGCGCGAAGGCGAGGGCTTTGCCGTCATCACCACCGAAAAGGTGGAGGTTGAACTGGAAGCGACTGCCAGCGGGAAGCTCACGGAGCTCTGTGTCGAGCTTGATGACGAAGTCCCGGTCGGCGACGTCGTCGCGTGGATCAAGCCGGAGGCGGCAGAATGACGCGCCTGGCGGGCAAGACAGCCATCATCAGCGGCGCGGCGCGCGGCATCGGCGCGGCCATTGCGCAGCGCTATGCGCAAGAAGGTTGCAACCTGGCGCTTTGCGATCTCGACGGCCCTGGCTTGCAGCAACTGGCCGCCACCCTGTGTGAGACGGGCAGCGGCGTGCTGGCCCAGGAAGCAGACGTATCTCGCCGCGACCAGGTACAACGCTTTGTAGACAGCGCCGTTGCGCATTTTGGCAGCGTCGACATTCTGGTTAACAACGCCGGCATCTTCTTCAATGCTGCGTTCGAGGAGATGAGCGACGAGCAGTGGGAGCGCATGCTGAGCGTGAACGTGACCAGCGTGTTCCTGATGTCGCAGTGCATCATCCGACACTGGCTGGCAGAGAACATTCCAGGGGTCATCGTCAACCTGGCCTCGATCGGCGCGACCATCGCTTTCAGGGATTCGGCAGCCTATGGCACGTCCAAGGCAGCCGTCGCCGGGTTAACCCGTCACGTCGCCCTGCAGTATGGGCCACAGGGAATCCGCGCCAATGCCATGGCACCTGGCATTATTGACACCAGCATGCTGCCCAGCCAGGAGGACATGCAGCGGTGGGCCGGCGAACGCATCCCCCTGCGGCGACCCGGTACTCCCGATGACGTCGCCGGGCTGGCGTTTTTTCTTGCCAGCGATGACTCGCGTTATCTCACCGGCGACATGATCGCGGTCGATGGCGGCTGGCTGCTGGAATGACAGTGCAACCATTGTCAGGCAAGGTTGCAATCATCACCGGCGGCGGCTCCGGCATTGGCGCCGCGAGTTGTCATGCCTTCGCCTCGGCAGGAGCAAAAATAGTCAGCGCCGGGCGCACCATGGACAGTGTTCAGCGCGTCGCCAACGACATTGAAGCCCGGCAGGTGGAGGCACTCGCTCTCGAAGTTGACGTAAGCCAGGAAGACGCCGTGCGGGACATGATTACCGCCACGCTCGCCCGCTTCGGGCGCATCGATGTCCTCTTCAACAACGCCGGCATCAGTCCCGCAGGACGCGTCACCGAAATCGAGGAATCTGCCTGGGACGAGTGCCTGAACATCAATCTGAAGAGCGTCTTCCTGTGCGCCAAACACGTGATCCCCCACATGCGCGATTACGGCGGCGTCATCCTGAACACGGCCGGCACCTTCGGTCTGCTACCTGCAACTGACAAGGCCGCCTACTCCGCAGCGAAGGCCGGCGTCGTCAACCTGACCCGCAGCATCGCGCTCGATTACGCGCGCGACAAGGTGCGCTGCAACGCGATCTGCCCCGGTTTCGTCGACACGCCGCTGACTGCCAACTTCACTGGAGCGGAGCGCGACGCCTTCCTCGCCCGCCATCAGCCGCTGCCCGGCGTCATACAGCCCGAAGACGTCGCACAAATGGCGGTCTGGCTGGCGTCCGATGCCGCGCGCATGATCACCGGTCAGGTTTTCCTCATTGACGGCGGCCAGCAGGCGGGACTTTTTAGAGCATGAGCGCGGACGCCAGCATCGTCCACGCCGGACTTGCGCTGGTCGATGGCGCCATTCGCCGCGATGTTGCCCTGTTGATCGACGGCGCGCGCATCAGCGAGCGTGGCACGCGCCAGGCGTTGATCGAAAAATATCCAGCTGTGCCGGTCTTCGGTGGCGACGACCTTCTCATGTTGCCCGGCTTCGTCAACAGCCACGATCACGGGCGTGCCCTGGGCACAGCCTCGCTGGGCGTGCCCGATGACATGCTCGAGGTCTGGCTTTTGGGCCTGGGCACCTTGCCGCGGATCTCACCTCGTCTGGCGGCCGAATATGAAGGTCTGCAGCTGATTTGCTCTGGAGTCACCTCGGTCGCGCACAGCCACAACCCGGCCTCATATGACACGATGTTCGAGGAGGTATCCGACACTCTGACAGGCTATCGAAGCGCCGGCGTGCGCGTCGCCATGTTTCCGCCTTTGGTGGACAGCAACTTGCTGGTTTATCGAGACCAGGCTGCCTTCATCGCCTCGCTACCGGCTGACCTTCGCGAATGCGCGCTGACCCGGGCGCTGCCTCCCCGTCTGGGGCTGGATGACTGGCTCGCCAGGTTGCAAGCGCTGTTCAAGCAGTACCATGATCCCGACGAATACCGGGTTCACATCCAGGCCAGCCCGGCTGGCGGCCAGTGGGCCAGCGATGCGCTCATCAGGCGCGCGACCGAATGGGCTCGCGCCAACGGAACGCGCGTGCAAATGCACATGCTGGAATCGCCTTACCAGCGTGATTATGCCTTTCGCAGCTGGGGACACAGCTTCATCACCCACCTTGAGCGCCTGGGCGCATTGGGCGACTGGCTGACGCTGGCGCACATGGTGTGGACGGAGCCAGAGGAGGACGCGCTGCTGGCGACGAGGGGCGTCAGCGTTGCCCACAACCCCGGCAGTAACCTGCGCCTGCGCAGCGGCATCGCGCCCGTCGCGCGCTATCGACAGGCCGGCGTAAACGTCGGCGTCGGCATGGACGGACACACACTGGACGATGATCAGGACTATCTGCGCGAACTGCGCCTGGCGCACACCTTGGCTAATCGGCCCGGCGCCGGTGCAGCCGATTTGTTGCCGCTCGATGTTCTAGCCATGGCGACGCGCGCTGGAGCGATGGCAACATTCGGCGCCGAAGCCCCCCTTGGTGCGCTGAACGAGGGCTGGCTGGCGGACCTTGTGCTACTGGACTGGCAAGCAGTACGCGGGGACTGGTGCCCGCCGCACTTTCCTGCTGATGACTACCTGCCAGACTTTTTGCTGCGCCGCGCGTCCAGACAGCACGTGCGTCACGTCATGGTGCATGGCGAATGGATGTTGCGCGACGGTACGCACACCCGGCTTGACGCGGACGCGCTCAACCGCGCCGTGCACGACGAACTGGCGCAGCAACAGCCACCCCTGCCCCACAGTCTGGGCCCGTATATGCGGCGTTTTTACGCGGCCTGGGACAATGACACGACAGATTTAGCCTGAATGGCAGCACAATTGTCGCAGACTCCCGGCAAAGTCTTCATAATAGTTGACAGAGCACTGCTGCAATAAACGATATTTAGGTAAGGAGAGAACAATGAACCGGAAACTGTTTTCGCTCATGCTAATAGTGTTGCTTGTCCTTGCGTCAGGCGCGGTCAGCGCGCAGGAGCCGCAACGGGGTGGCACTTTGGTAGTAGCGGCCGAGTCGATCGGTGATTCGCTGGACATCGGCTTCTGGCAAGGCTTCGGCGGTTTGCACATCATCGACTCGATCGGCGAGGGCCTGGTACAGGCCGACTTCGAGACGGGCAACGCCCGGCCTGGTCTGGCGGAAAGCTGGACTATCTCGGATGACGGGCTGGTCTACACCTTCAACATTCGCCCGGGCATGGTCTTCCATGACGGCGAGCCAGTGTCGGCCCAGGCCATCGTTCGCAGCATGATGCGCCCCCTCGCCACCGAGGACCCAGGCTACATCGAGGGGATGTACATGTACGGCAACCAGGGCTACAACAACTGGGAGTCGCTGGAGGCGCTTGATGATCTCAGCGTGCAGCTGACCCTGGTCGAGCCCAACGCCACCCAGTTGCTGGTCTTCACGCGCCCCGACGGCTATATCATCAGCCCGAAGGCGCTGGACGAATATGGCCAGGAAGTTGGCCTGAACATGTCCATGGCCGGGCCTTACCGCGTCGAGCGCTTCGTGCCCGGCCAGGAAGCTGTGCTCGCGGCCAACGAGGACTACTGGGCAGGCCGTCCCTGGCTGGATCAGATCGTCATCCGTGCATGGCCAGATGAAGCCTCCATCCTCGCGGGGCTTGAGGCCGGCGAGATTGACCTGACCCTGTACGCGCCATTCACTTCAGTTGACCGAATCGTCGCCGATGAAGGGGACGATCTTCGTATCGAGGTTGGCGCGCCACTGGTAGATCTCTTCATGGGCGCCAATGTCACCCATCCACCCCTGGACAATGTCCTCGTGCGCAGGGCCATCAACTACGCCATCGACCGTGACGCCATCATCGAGGGTGGCCTCAGCGGCCTGGCAATGCCACCGGCCAGCATCCTGGGTCCCAATGACCTCGGATTCGATCCGGCAGGTATGGAAATCAGTCGCTATGACCCGGACAAGGCGCGTGAATTGCTGGCCGAAGCGGGTGTGGAGACTCCGATTCCCATCGAACTGGCCTTCGAGAACAACCGCTTCTGGCCGCTGCTTGCCGAGTTGATCGAAGTGGACCTGGAAGCCGTCGGCTTTGACGTGACCCTCGATCGTCTCGACACGGGCTCGTTCTGGGGCAAGGCCAATGACGGGCTGTTGCAGCTTTCGATCAACCAGCGCTCAACTTTCCTGCCGGATCCGCATGACAAGGCCATCATCCTTCACACCGTCCTTTCGCCTGGCAGGCAAACCTGGCATGAGGTGCTGGAAGAATCAGTGCAACTGAACGACCTGATTGACGCTGGCATCGCCGAGGTCGACCCGGTGAAACGGGCGGAAATCTATGGCGATATTCAGTCACTGACACTCGACATGATGATGCTGATCTATCTGGGTTACCTGCAGCCGCCGATTTTCGTGAACGAGCGCGTGCAAGGTGTGGATACCCAGGGTACTGCCGCCGGACGCGTCAACTTTCGCGACGTGTGGCTTAACCAGTAGACCAATCTGCAGGGTCGCTGATGGCGACCAGGCGAAGCGGGGACGGGACTCGCGTCCTGTCCCCGCCATCCAGTTCTACTGCTCCCTTGTTACTGCGCCTGTGGCGAACCTGGGAGATCGCGCTGCCGGGTGCCCTGTTCTTCGCGTTCATCTTGCTGGTCAGTTTGCTGGCGCCTGTGCTCACCCCACGTGACCCCGGCCAGCGTGACATCAAAAACAGGCTCGCGTCTCCCTCACTCGAACATCCCTTTGGCACGGACGAAATCGGGCGCGACGTGCTTAGTCGCGTGCTCTACGGCGGGCGCAGCGTGCTGGGCGCGGGTTTTGCGGCGCTGGCGCTCTCCTTCGCATTCGGTCTCGGAATCGGAATCCTTGGCGGGTACCTTGGAGGCTGGCCGGATATGCTACTCATGCGCTTCATGGACATCTTGCTCAGCTTTCCTTCTATTTTGCTGGCTATTCTCATCGTCACCACGCTGGGCACGGGGCCGGGCAATTTGATCATCGCTATTGGCGTTGCCCAGGTCCCTGTGTTCGCGCGTCTGGCGCGCGCCATCGTGCTGCTGCTCATGAGCCGGGAGTACGTGGATGCTGCGTTTGCCCTGGGCGCACGGGGTCGCGGCATCATCGTGCGTCACATCCTGCCAAACATGTTGCCGCCCGTGCTCGTTCACGCCAGCGCCATGCTGGCCGTCACCATCGCCACCGCCACGGCCCTGAACTTCCTCGGGCTGGGCGTCGAGACCGGCACGCCGGACTGGGGCATGATGATCGCAGACGGCCAGTCGCTGCTCTTCGATGCGCCGCACGTCCCTTTCTTTCCCGGCCTGTGCCTGACGCTGACGGTCTTAAGCGTCAACTTCGTCGGCGACGGCCTGCGCGACCGCCTCGACCCGCACATGCGTCACGAGACCGGGTGAGCCTGTGTTGCCCTGGCTGCTGCGCCGGCTGATCTGGCTGCCCTTCGTCCTCTGGGCAGTGACCTCCCTGACCTTTCTCGCACTGCGCATCGTACCGGGCAATCCGATTCAGTCCGTCAGCAATCAGCTGGTTGATGCGGAAGCGATTGCCCGTATAGAGGCGCAGTGGGGGCTCGACCAGCCGCTGCATATGCAGTACCTGAACTTTATGGGCGACCTGCTTTCCGGTGACATGGGGATTTCAATGAGCTCGGGCGTGCGCGTCAACCGGCTGCTCTTCGAGCGCGTGCCGCCAACTATCGAGCTGGCGCTGGTGGCCATGCTCTTCAGCACCATCGCCGGCATCCTCATGGGCGTCATTGCCGCAGTGACGCGTCGCCGCCTGGTAGACAACGGCCTGCGCCTTCTGGCCATCACGGGCATGTCGCTACCCTGGTTCTGGGTCGCCATCATGCTCGTCATCGTCTTCGCCGTCCGCTTGCGCATCGCCCCAACGAGTGGTCGCATCGACCCGCGCCTGAGTTATGAGACGATCACCAATTTCATGCTGATCGACCACCTGCTTAGCGGCAATCGCAAGGCTTTGTTTAGCTTCCTGCACCATCTCATATTGCCCGCCCTGGCCATCGGCATCACCTCAACCGGCTTCGTGACGCGCCTGACGCGCGCGTCCATGCTCGAGGAGCTGCATTCCGGCTACATCCGCACTGCGCGCGGCAAGGGCCTGCGCGAGCGTCACGTCGCGCTGCGCCACGCCCTGCGCAACGCGATACTGCCGGTCATCACCTTGCAGGGGCTGCAATTTGGCGCGCTTTTGGGCGGCGCAGTGATCACAGAGGCGATCTTTGCCTGGCCAGGCCTGGGTCGTTTGTTGCTTGAGGGAATTCTGTCGCGTGATTACTCGGTCGTGCAGGCCGCAGTTATCGTCGTCGCACTGGCCTACGTGCTGATGAACACGCTCGTCGACCTGCTTTATTACCTCGTCGATCCGCGTCTGAACTAGTTGCGCGGCCGCAACAGAAGGCAGCTCACGCTCCCTCCAGGAACGCGGACCGTGATGTTTTCTGTTGACTCTGCTTCAATTGCGTCACCGGTCAGGTCAGCGACGACTCGCAACCCTTCCGAATTGACCGTCTCGTGGCAGGCCTCAGCCCCAGGATTGACGAAGAACCAGGCCTGCTCGTCCTCCAGCAGTCGTCGGCGCCGTAACAAGCCGCCACAGCGATCCGGCACCACTCCCGAACCATGCAGCAGATGCGCCAGAAAGTCGTCAGTGCCCGGGTCAGCCGCGCGATGTGCCAATGCGCTCAGACCGAAAAAGCTGCCGAGCAACAGCGCCTGACCACGCCCGTAGCAATGGCGCGTCGCTGCCACGCGCTCGCCGGCCAGCAGAATTGGCTCCGCGGTGGTCGGCCGCAGGGTCTGCAGCCAAAAGTTCGCCAATACCTGCGCGCCCGAAAACTCACCCGTACCCTCCAGGCTGGTGCAGGGATCGAACTCGTTAAAGCGGCGTTCCTGTGGCATCCAGCGGCCTGGTCGCTCCGGCTCATGCACCAGCCCCAGACTCTCGTGCTGCGCGCCGAACAGCGCTTCGGCGCCATCCACCAGTTGCGAGCGCGTGCACCAGCCGAGGCGATCATAACGGCCCGGGCAGGCCTCGCTAACGAGTATGCCGCCTGCGCGCACATAGTCCGCGAGATGCACAAACCAGTTTTCGTCCAGCGCCAGCGGCATGCAGAGGATTGCCGCCCTGTAGTGTTGCAATGCGCCAGCGCTGACATCTTGCGCATCGATGAAATCCACCGGGATGCCCAAACGCCACAGGCGCGCGTAGTAGCCGCGCAGGTTGTACATGTAGTGGTGGTGAACGTCCCCATTGCAGGCCTGGAAGAAGTGGTACAGGTCCTCGTTGACCAACAGGGCGACCTGCGCCCGCGGCGGCTGGCTCTGCGAGAAAAAGCGTGCGTGCTGCTGAACCGCGCGTCCGATTTTACTGGCGGCTGCCATGCGCTCCGTGTGCTCGCCAAAAGCGTCGAGCAAGCCGAAGCCATTGCCTTCCTTCCAGAAGCGCTCCGGCCGGTGGTTCCAGAAGCTGATGCCGGTCATACCACAGGCCAGACCTGCCAGCAGCCAGCGGCGCATGTCAGCAGCAGTGGGTGTGCGACTGATGTGCAGCGCGGTCACGATCGGCCCGCCCTGAAACTCCGCGCCCCACAGCGCGCGGTCGCGGCCGTTGTTGCCGCGCGCCAGGTCGGTACACATCATCATCTCTTCCCAGATTTCGTTGCGCCGCGCTCCAGCCTCATCAACAACCGGGTCATCCCAGGCCTGGCCGTTGTTCCACATCGGATAATTGCTGGTGCCGAAGAAGTCAGCCGCGCGCGCCCAGCGCCATTCCGCGCCGGAGCCGATGCGCGGTGTATCGGCGTGGCTGAAGACCGGCCGCTGCAGCGGGTCGTGCGCGCGCAGTGCCGTCGTCTTGAATGCCAGATTGCGCGTCAGGGTGACGTCGTCCATGAAATAGCGCCAGTCGATGAAGGGCGCCACCGGCTCCTGGCGGCGCGGCGGCTCGACATCCTGCCAGTGCGCGTGGTTCAATTGCCAGGCTTCGTTGAGCGCGCTCAGCGAGCCATAACGCTCGCGCAGCCAGTCCCGGAAGCGCTCCAGGGTGTGGGGGCAATAGCAGAAGCCCGTCTTGCCCGCCTCGTTGGGCCAGAAGCCAATCTCCTGAAAGGTGTTCCAGGCCCAGATGTTTTCATGGCGGCCCAGCGTCCGCGCCAGCTCTCCGATGAAACGCTCTGCGGCAGCGCGCGCGCCAGGGTGGTCCCAGCAAGGGCCTGGCTTGCCGTCCATGGGGATGGTGTACTGCGTCGGCATCATGTGCGACCGGCCATCCGCAGCGACCATGTGGCAATCCGGATACTTGCGCCAGAGCCACATGGGCGCCTGCTCCATGGTCAGCCCGAGGTAGATGCCCAGATCCAGCTCACCGGCGCGCGCGATGAGCCTGTTCACCCGGGAGAAATCGTAGTGGCCCTCCTCCGGCTCGTCGGTGGACCAATGCTCCTGAATCTTTATCATGTTGAAACCGAGACGCTTCAGCAGGGGCAGGTCCGCCAGCACCGCCTCCAGATCGAGGCAGGGTTCGCGATATACGTGAGTTCCAAAGGGGAAGCATCCACCAAAGTCTGGCTTCACAGTCATCGGCATCCTCGCTGTGGGCTGGCTTGTGGCTATTCCTTCACGGCGCCCAGGCGGATGCCAGAGATGAAATAGCGCTGCAGGAAGGGGTAAACCAGCAAAATCGGCACGGTCGCGACGATGATTTGCGCGCCACGAATCGCCCTGTCAGAGAGACGCTTCAACTCCTGTGGCGTTACGCCCACTCTGGTCAGGTCAAGCTCCACAACGACCGTGCGCAAATAGGTTTGCATGGGATAATTGTTCGAATCGGTCATGTAGATCAGGCCGTCGAACCACGCGTTCCAGTGACCGACCGCAGCGAACAGGGTCAACGTGGCGATCGCCGGCAGCGAAAGCGGAAGATAGATGTACCACAGAACCTGCCAGTGCGAAGCGCCGTCAATCAGCGCGGACTCCTCCAGCTCGCGCGGAACATCACGGAAGAAGTTCATCATCAGGATGACGCTGAATATCGGCACCGCGCCAGGCAGAATCAACGCGCCCAGCTTGTTAAGCAGGCCGAGACTACGTATGACGAGGAAGGACGGGATGAGCCCACCATCAAAGAGCATGGCGAAGACGAACAGCCAGATGAACAGGGTGCGGCCGGGAAAGGCGTGCGATGATTTTGAGAGCGGGTAGGAGCAGAGCACGATGAGTACCATGTTCAGACTCACGCCAAATACCACACGCTGCACGGAAATGAACAGGGAACGCAGAAAAGTGCCGGAACCGATCACCTGGTCGTAATTGTCCAGCGTGAAGTCCAGCGGCCAGAACGTGACGAAACCGCCGTTTGCCGGGCCGCGCCCGCTGAAAGACACCGCGAGGATGTGGATCAGCGGCAGCAGGCAAAGAATGGCGAAGCCTGCCAGAAACAGATGGTTGCCTATGTCAAAGAGGCGGCTGGACAGACTGCTCTCGCGGATCACGGAGCCCGCCTACAGAATACGATAGCCCGCGTATCGATACGCGAGCCGGAAAGAAATCACGATCAGGACGAAGCCGATCACCGACTTGAAGAGACCCACCGCGCCCGCCAGGCTGTATTGAGCGGACACCAGGCCAACGCGGTAAACGTAGGTATCGATGATGTCGCCCGTGCGATACACCGCAGGGCTGTACAACGTGAGTATCTGCTCAAAGCCGGCCTGCAACACATCTCCCAGACTGAGCGCGGCCAGCAGAACAATCGTCGGTCGGATGCCCGGCAGCGTGATGTGCCAGGTGCGTCGGAAACGCCCTGCCCCGTCGATTGCCGCAGCCTCGTGCAGGGTAGGGCTGATAGCTGTCAGGGCTGCGAGATAGATGATCGTTGAAAAGCCAACGCCTTTCCAGAAGCTGGAGCCTACAATGGTGATGCGAAACCAGTCATTGCTGCCGAGGAAGAGTTGCGGCGCGAATCCGAGCGTGCGGAACAGATTGTTGACGATGCCATACGGTGCAAGGATGTCGAGCAGGATGCCGCCCAGGACAATCCAGGACAGGAAGTGCGGCAGATAGATGAGCGTCTGAATTGAGCGGCGAAAGAACAGGTTGCGCGCTTCATGCAACAGCAGCGCCAGCACGATGGCTCCCAGCTGGTCGAGCACAAGTTTGAGCATTGCGATGATCAGGGTGTTGCTCAGAATGCGGCTGAACTCCGGCAGCGACAACAGAAAGTCGAAGTTCTCCAGGCCTACCCAGGGTGAATTGGCGAAGCCCCTTGCCGGGCTGAAATCCTGAAAGGCGATGACGACGCCGTACATCGGCAGGTAGCGGAAGAGCAGGATGAAGATCAGACCGGGCAGAATCATGACGTAGAGCGGCCAGCTGCGCCGCAACAAGGCGCGCAGTTGCTCGCTCCGTGCCGTCCGGCCCGCCATCTTCAGGGCGCCTCCCTTGTCTGCTGCAGCCAGGGAAGCGACCGGGACGTCGCAGCCGACGTCCCGGCCATTTGGTCTAGCTGCTGTGCCACCATTCGTTTACTTCAGCGACGATCCGGTCGCCGCCACCGCTGTGCCATTCCTCAACGAAGGAATCGAAGCGGTCCAGCGGTTCCTGCCCGATGATGATGTTGAACAGGGTTTCCTGTTCCAGACCATCCAGCGACGTGCCGGCTCGTTTCATGGTCTCGGTCGGCACCGTAGTAAAGTGATTGCGGATGCCGTCCAGTTCCCAGCGATCCACAGCGAAGACGTTGGCCCGGTCCCAAAGTTCTGACAGCGGGTCGCCACCGAGGAAGGCCTCCATCATGGCATCACGCTGGTCGGCAGGGGTGTTGGCCCAGACTTCCCGACGATGTTTGATCCAGTTGGCCTCGAAGTAGGGATCGGTGCGGCTGCCGCCATTGGTTCCGGGCGGGCCGAAAAAGTGCTTGGAACTATCAAAGCCGTTGAGGTCCAGTTCGTCGCCGTTCCAGAAATAGTCCGTGCCTTCCCAGCCGTGGTAACGGTTGACCGGATTCTGCATCACTTCCGCCCACCAGCCGATTTGCTTAAGCACCAGGTCAACGTGCTGAAAGCCCTTACGGAAGCAGTAGACGGTTTCCGGCACCGGGTTGCTCCAGGATTTCTTCTTGATCCCGGTGGGACCGGCGGGGATGTCGGCGAAAGTCCAGCGCGCTTCGGGGTCATTGTCCAGGCTATCCGGCAGACCATAGACGGCGGCAAAGGCAGGTGAGAAGTGAAGTCCGGTCAGATTACCTCCAACATGAGAGGAAGCCTGCCATGGTGCGAGCGTGAAGAAGTCCTGCGCGAACAGGCCTTCTGCATACCATTCGCGCAGCACAGCCAGCACTTCCTTCATCTCCGGACGCACACTGTTGTACTCAAGGTCGCCATTCGCATCTGGCGTCCAGAAACCAGGCATCACGCCCCAGGCGCCAAAGACCGGGTCAAGCGAGCAATACCACGCGTCAAGTGTGTTACAGGCCGCAATGCCCAGTGTCGTCCCGTCCCCACCCTGACCGAGGTCGGCATTCTTGAAAGCGCTGGCCACGGCATGCAGTTCCTCGATGGTGGTCGGCGCGCCCATGCCCACCGCCTCCAGCCAGTCCTCGCGCAGCCACATCACCTTGTCGTTCTGAGCAGCCTGCTCAATGTAAGGGAAGCCCATCTTGCGCCCATTGACTTCGGCAAGGCGCCAGGCGATGCCGTCGCCGAAGGACATGGCTTCCTTGATCCAGATCGGGTGGGCCGCTTCTTCATAGACATCCGTGATGTCTTCCAGCAAATCGTTTTCCAGCAGTTCAGAATACACCTGCAGTGGCACGGTCTCCATGAAGTCCGGCAGTTCGCCACTGGCAATCGCCAGATTGTACTTCTGCAGGCCTTCGTCCTGATCGACCCAGCTGAACGCCAGCTTCCAGTTGATGCCCAATGCCGCAGAAGTCAGACGGGTGAAGGGTGAATTCTCGATGTCGTCACCCTCGGCAAATTCCCAGGGAGCGCGTCGGCTGCCGGTGATGGTCACCGGCGGAGAGGCGGGCATACCTTCCGGAACGGGCGGCAAGGTCGTCGTCCAGCCACGCGGATGCTGCGGGCTGCCGGGAATTAGTTCGGCCGGAATGCCTGATTCACCCTGGGCCAGCATCAGGCCGTGCCGCGCCGTCATGGCAGCGGCAACGCCAAGGCTGCTGCCGCGCAGAAAATCTCTGCGCGAAAACCCGTTGCTACGAATAGGGAATTTCCTGCTCATTTGAATTCTCCCGTGGTCTAACTCACCAGCCTTCCAACGACTAGATTGAGTTCGCTTTGCCTCCTTCCCGTGATCTGTTCGCGGGCGTGGTAAGGGAAATCATCGTATGCCAAACCTCGGTGGTGAACTGGATGTGCCGGCCCATCGACCTGGCGGCCGCCTGCCTGTCGCGGCTGGCAATGGCATGATAAATGTCCTGATGCGACGCGCCGCCTTCGGCCTGAGCCGGCATCTCGTCAAATTTCGCTTCCTGCAGCACTTCCTCAAGCAAGTCAGCCAGATTGCTGACAAACTGCCAGATGATGGCGTTGTGGCTGGCCTCGGCGATGCGACGATGGAATTCCATGTCCGCGGCGAGGTATTCGGGGATGTCCAGTTTTTGCGCGCCGAGGCGCATGCGCTCCAGCTCGTGGTTCAGTTGCGACAGATCCTGCGCCGTGGCGCGTTCTGCTGCAGCGCGTGCCGCCTCCACCTCTATCATCTCGCGCGCATCCAGAATCTCGATAATGGCCCCGCCCCAGGCCGCCAGACCCATCCCCAGAATGCGTCCAAATTGTTCGCCGGTTCGGGTGGCCAGAAAGGTACCATCGCCTGGTCGCGACTCCACCAGACCCACCGCTTCCAAAATCTTGAGCGCTTCACGAACGCTGTAACGGCCCACGCCCAGGGCCTCGGACAGGGCCCGCTCCGAGGGCAAACGTTCCCCCGGGCCCAACTCACCTGAAACGATGAAGTTCTTAAGTTGCTCCAGAGTTTGGTCGCGAACGCTCGTCCGCGTTATCCTCTCCAGACCATTAATCGTGCCTTGTTTTTCGCTCACCAATAGTCCAGTATGCTTCGTAGAATTGGTCAGTGGTGTTACCAATTATGCGCACCCTTGCCAATCTGTCAAATTCCCATTGTGGTGTGATTCGGAGTCATCAGGCAGTGCCGGGCGTGCAGACAACCCGGCGCGTTATGCAGCTACGGGAAGACGTTACAGGTTTACGACGTCGGACAGTCTCTACCTGGACTACCGTCGTCGGTAACCGGTAAGCTTGTGTTTGTTGAGGTCAGCGTAGCTTGTTGGTCAGCAGATGCAATCAGTCATGTCTCCAGGTTATCAAAAAACGTAAGGTCTGCACCATGGTTTTCCATTGAAACGACTGAGTCACCTGTCATGTTTACCTGGATGTCGCGCGTTCGATGACGAAGCACAACACTATGTCTGGGCAGCGCCAGCGGCAGGTCCAGTGACTGGACAGTTGCCGATTGGTCTCTGTGCCAGTATCCATCCTCATATCGCAGGTTGTTACCTTCTGCCAGGGTGGCCGGGTCATCTTCAAACCAGTTTGGGACCCGGATGGCGAGAGGCCCCGGCTCATGCAAGTGAATCGACAGTCGATCCAGTTTGTATGGGGACTGCACCTGAAGTGTTGGCTTCTTCAGGTCCAGCAAGCAGTGGACCCTGAACCCTGCAACGGGATCATACGTCACGGCCCTCCGGTAGAATTCACAGAGTGAGCCAACTGTGCCACCGACGATATCGAGATTGAATCGGACTGAAGGTAAATCCTTCGGTTCATGTCCGTAGGGGGCCGGAAATCCCCAGGCACCAATCAGGCGTTCACTTACAAATCCTTGTGGCGACGGGTTACTTTCACCGGATGATGGACCATGAGTGAAAGAAATGTCACGTAGCTGTGACGGAAGTATGTGACAGCGCAGAATCCGTTCTGCATCGCCAAAGTACGCAGCATCCAGATGAGCACCCAGAATCAAGGCGGTTTCGAGTATGTCCCCGCTCGTGTTCACCTCGCCACGGTCAGGGTTGGCAGTTGGCAGCGTTGATTCGATTGCCCAGCCGACTTCGTCCCTGATCTCCCACAATCCGTGATTGTAAAACGCCTCAACACGTCTCAAGAGGTCAGTATCGTTTGTTGTCTCCGCGAGTTGGGCCAGTGAAGACAGGGTTGAAGTGATGGAATGAACGTGATGACCCAGCCTGTCCGCGAGAAAGCGACCGTCAGCCGGAAAAGCGCCAGTCGCCGCCTCGGCAATGTCAAGCGCCAGGGTCAGCGCCGGTTCGTACTGCGTGTTGTTATAGATCTTGACCAGCGGGCCGATAGCCCGTCCGATGCCACTTACATGATGATCAGGATTGAATCCGGAGTTGCTTTCCGGAATCTGCCAGCCGTCGTGAGAATTCCAGTTTCCTTGAAGAAAGGTGATCGCTCGCCGGGCCAGGTCAAACGCCTGGCTGTTTTCTGACGCCCAAATGAGTGCATTTAACCCATGAAAGCCTTCCCGCAGATTGTGAGCCAGAAATTCGGATGGGCTGCTGGCTGAAATGGAGGCGCGATTCAGGGGCAAGGGTATTTCACCACTGAAGGAGAAGAATAGAGCGTCAGCATGTTTGTTGATTGCCTCTTCATCAACGTCTACGTTCATGGTTTCCCTGGCCGCCACAAGAGCATTGAGATGCCGGCCAGGCACATGAGCGTCCGAGAAATAATTGCTCCAGCCAAGACAGGCAGTGGGACGTATGCAGGCGCTGAAATACGGACGATCCGCGTCATGACGGTTGAAGCCCCTTGTCATCGTGTGGCAGCCAAGCTCAACTGCACTTCGCAGGTCCGTGTCATTGACGTTTCGAAGTTGGGTCATGAGTCGCCTCTATTTTCTCGAGCATACTGGCCAGACAGGGAAGCTACGGGCTGTGTCGAAAATGTGGACGAGGTCAGCCGACGCAGACAATGTCTTTGTCCTGCTGCCAGTCCTGTTGCTACTTTACGTCTGCTTCTTGCTGTCTTCAAACTCTTCATGCATGTCTATCCAGCAATAAACAAGACTGCGTATGATTCTGTGAATCAATTTGGTCCAGGGATCTGGACGGGGTCCTCCTCACTTACCTGTAATTGTTGAAGTTTATTTACACTCAAGGGCAGTCTTGCTAGCATCAGGCCTGACTAGTATAGGGGGTTTCCATAATGAAGAATCATCTTTCACGACGCGATTTCTTGTCCCTGGCATCTCAATCTACACTGGCACCTTTTGCAAGTCGTATGCTCATACGGCCTGGCCTGGCTGCGGCAGGAGCCCTGGGTTCCGCCACGTCCCTGTTGGCGCAGGAGGCGACCATTGAATTGTGGTGGAGTTCCGGTTACCTGGAAATCGAGGACTACTTTAACGCCAATATCGTTGACCCCTTCGAAGCGGCCAATCCCGGTGTCGACCTGGAGTTTTCCTGGGACATCGACGAGGAGCTGGAACGCAAGATTCCCATTGCCATGCAGGCGGGGGCCGGCCCCGACATTTTTATGGGCAACGGCCCGTCTCATATACAGGCGGTCGCCCGGGAAGGCTGGCTCGTTGAGCTCGATGACTATGCGGAGCAGTATGGCTGGGACGAAAAGTTTCAGGCCTGGGCTCTTGATACGTGTCGGGTGAACGGAAAACTCTATGCCCTGCCAAACTCTGTGGATCAAACCTGCCTCTACTACAACGCATCCCTCTTTGAAGATATGGGATGGACCGTACCAACTACCCGCAGCGAACTGGAAAGTGTGGCGCAGGCAGCAGCGGATGAGGGGATCATTCCCTTTGCTGGTGGTACTGCAGATTGCCCTCTATGTGTGAACTGGCTGGTGGCGATCGCCTTCAACCATTACGCCGGCCCGGACGCCGTTTACGAAGCGCTCACTGGCGCCAGGTCCTTTTCCGACTCACTGTTCGTCGAAGCCATTGAACTGCTCAACTCCTGGATGCAGCAAGGCTGGTTCGCCGGTGGTGTCGCGCAGTTCTTCGCCACGACCTTCGCAACAGTCCATCACCAGCTCGTGAATCGCGAAGCCGCCATGAGCCTGGAGGGGACCTGGTTCATACCCTGGGTAAGCTCCCTTTTTGCCGAGAGTGACGATGACTGGAACTGGGTGCCCAACCCGTCCTTGCGGGAGGAAGTGCAGTACCCGGTTATTCCTCTGGGCAGTGGCACCACCCTGTCTATCACGACACAGAGTGAAAACGTCGACATCGCCGCCAAATTCCTGGACTCCTACTACCCGGATACCGCGACCATGGGCCAACGCATCGGAGATCATTCCACTTTCTTCATTGCCCCGCTGAACTTCCAGACGGACGATTTCCCGGAGGACCTCGACGCACGCGTGAAGAAGTTCTTTAGCTTGCTGGCTGATGGCAACCTTGGCTATTCGCCCTGGTCCTTCTGGCCGGCCCGGACGCATAACTATCTGTACGAAGAGGTGCAAAAGGTTTTCACGGGTGACCTCAGTCCTGGCGACTATTGCCAGGGAATGGCGGAACAGTTCGCAGAAGAACTGGAAGCCGGCGCTGTTCCTCCGGTCTTTGGCAGGGGCTGACCAGACGCCAGCGCATGCTGAATCGGAGAATACAGATCTCGCTCGGTTGCGAGACGTATTCAGGACAGGCTCACCCCGAAACGGGGTGAGCCTGAGATGTAGTTCCTGCTGCTTGCGCAGTTTGATCGCCAGACGCTCTTTTGTGCATTACAGCAAGTGGCGATCGCTGTCACGAGAATGTGTCACTCAGTGTTGATCAGGCAGACACGCCATGATGCCGGATTTGCGCTGCATGTGTCTCACAAGCGGATCTGATGAAAAAGGGTTGGACAGATCAGAGTTGGCGGCGGAAACCTGAACAGCCTGAGGGTCAGGTCGATGAACTGGCTGCGCATTGCAAATCCCTTGCGAAGTCATCATGGCCAGGGCTGGCTCTTCCTGCTGCCGCTGATGATTGCCACCATCGTGGTCATCGTCGTACCAACGCTCGCTACCGTCGCCCTCTCCCTGACCGAGTGGTCCGGCTTCGGTGAAGCCACCTACATTGGACTGGAGAATTTCCGCCAGTTGGCAGGGGACGCCAACTTTCTGCGGTCTTTGAAACACGCCGTTATCTGGACGGCGATCTTTCTTGTCGTACCAATATTGATGGGGTTGCTTGGGGCGGTTCTGCTCAACGAGGCGGGACGTCTGCAGACCTTTTTCAAGCTCGTGTACTTCATCCCCGTCACTCTGGCGAGCGTGATCAACGCCCATATCTGGCGCAGTCTGTATGATCCCTTTCGTGGCGTGGGCGCCGTGTTGGCCGGGCTGGGCATCCCGTTCCTTGCCAACGTCGCCTTTTTGGGCGAAAAGCATCTGGCCCTGTATGCGGTGGCATGGGTGGACGTCTGGCGTTGGTGGGGCTTCCTGGTCGTTGTTTTTCTCGCTGCCATGCAGGCCATCAACCCTGAACTGTATGATTCTGCCAAAGTTGATGGCGGCTCGGCATGGCAGGAGTTTCGTCACGTAACGCTGCCAGGCATCCGGGTCACACTGCTGTTCGTCGTCCTCATCACCATTGTCGGGTCACTGAACGTTTTTGATTACGTTTACATTCTTACGCAGGGCGGCCCTGCCGGCGCGACAGAAGTGCCCGTCACCCTGCTTTACAAGTCCGCCTTTCAGAAGTTTGAGGCGGGCTATGCGGCGGCGATAGGAACGACAATGTCGTTCCTTAGCGGGCTGTTCCTGATCGGCTACCTGCTACTTCAACGTCTGGGGTGGGAAGAGTGACGGCCACATTCGCTACAAGGGCATTTCGAGGAAGGAAAACACTTCGGCGCGCCCTTTTGATCTATCTGCCGCTGATCATTCTTGCAATCATTGCTGCCGGACCGGTGCTCGTCCTCTTCTTTAATTCACTCAAGAGTGGGAACGAAATCGTGCGGGACCCGCTGGGACTTCCCGACGCACCGCAACTGGCGAATTACGCCCGGGCGTGGAAACAGGGACATTTTCAGACGACCATGCGCAACAGCGCCATTCTGACCACCGGCAGCGTGCTGGGCGTTTGTATAATCAGTGGGCTGGCGGCCTACGCCCTCGGCCGCCTGCGCGTTCGCGGTGCCAGGGCAGTGGTCACATATCTGTTTCTGGCGACAACAGCGCCGGCTCCCCTCTATGTCATCCCGCTATTCTTCATGTGGACGCGACTGGGTCAGATCAACAGCCTGGCAGGCCTGATTGTCATCTACTGGGGCGTAATGTCGCCCTTTGGCACACTTTTGCTGCGGTCATTCATGCTCTCGCTGCCACCCGAACTTGAGGACGCCGCGCGTGTGGATGGCGCAGGTGAACTGCGAGTGCTGCTGGCCATCATCCTGCCGCTTTCATGGCCGGGATTCGTTGTGGTTGGCCTGATCACAGCGCTCAGCACCTGGAATGAGTTCTTTTTCGCCAACACCTTCATTCACAGCCAGAGGCTCAAGTCCGTGACAATCAGTTTGCTCTCCTTTCAGCACCAGTTCAGCACAAACTGGGAACTGACCAGCGCGGCCAGCGTCATCGCAGTCCTGCCTGTCGTCATCCTGTTCCTGCTGTTTCAACGCCGCTTCATCGCTGGAATGACAGCAGGTGGACTGAAAGGCTAGCGCAAGAGATGCAGGCTCATCCTTGCCAAGGTAGTCGATATGGACGAGGAAAACAAAACAGGTGCAAGCCATTTCGCTTGCACCCACTGCGGGAGCGACGGGATTCGAACCCGCGATCTCCACCTTGACAGGGTGGCATGTTAACCGCTACACTACGCCCCCTTACAGTTGGACATCATGACTCGGCTTCCATCCCGTGTCAAGTCCCGTCTGCAGCTGACATTGAAAGAAATCTCTCCCGGAATGCTTCCGCTGCGGAGCGTTGTTTTTGGCGCCGCCCTGGTCATTTTGTGCCTTGGCATTCTCCTGTCCAGAAGAGCTGACACAAACGCACAGACACCGTTACTGGTCTTCGCCGCCGCATCGCTGACAGACGCCTTCCTGGCGCTGGGGGAAGATTTCGAAGGCGAGCACCCGCAGATCGACCTGCTTTTCAACTTTGCAGGCTCTTCCACCCTGGCCGCGCAACTGCTGCAGGGAGCGCAGGCAGACGTTTTCGCCAGCGCGGACGAGCAACAAATGGCGCGCGTACGCTCGGCCGGCTTCACCAAGCCGGCGTCGACCTTTGCGCGCAACAGCCTGATTCTCGCGTTACCGGCGGACAACCCGGCCGGGCTGGAATCGTTCGAAGATCTGGCGGATCCGGGCGTGCGCCTGGTGATGGCGGCGCCCGGCGTGCCCATACGTCGCTATTCGGAAGAGTTGCTGGGCCGTCTGGCGCTCCTGTACGATTTCTCCAAGACGGATGTCCTGGCCAACGTCGTCTCGGAGGAGAGCAATGTGCGCCAGATCCTGTTCAGGGTTGCCCATGGCAGCGCCGATGCCGCTTTCGTCTACAGCAGCGACATCACGCCGGAGTTGGCTGGCAGCGTCCGGACATTGCCCGTCCCCGAAATTGCCAATGTAAGCGCGCTCTACCCGGTCGCGGTCGTGTCGGACACATCCTGGCCACAGCAGGCCAGAGCCTTCATCGACTTTCTGCTTTCTCCCGCTGGCCAGCAGGGCTTGCTTCGCAACGGCTTCGAGTCCTCGGTGCAGGGAACAAAACTCCCTCTGCCCTGTAACTGTTCCGCGACAGGCTGAGCATTGATGCGTCGTGCCGGAGGCGGCCTGTCCCTGTTGTCCGCGGCCATTGCAGTGTGCTTTCTGCTTTTGCCGCTGTTCGTGTTGCTGGCGCGAGGGCTTTCGTCGCACGTGCCTGCCGGGCTTGACGACCATGCCCTGCCCCAGGCGCTCGCGCTCAGCCTGCTAACCACCGCCCTCAGCATGGTGCTCATCGTCACCTTCGGCACACCGCTGGCCTGGATGCTGGCGCGCAGGCAATTTCCGCTGCGGCGATTCCTGGCCGTGCTCCTGCAACTGCCCCTGGTGCTGCCGCCCGCGGTGGCGGGTCTGGCGCTACTACTCACACTGGGACGTCGCGGCTTTCTCGGGCCTGTGCTGGACGCCCTTGGTCTTGACATCGCCTTCACTGCGACGGCGGTGATTCTGGCGCAGACTTTCGTCGCCGCGCCCTTTTACCTGCGCGCTGCCCAGGCCGGTTTCGCCAATGTGCCACCCGAGATTGAAGCGGCGGCCCGCGTGGACGGGGCACAGGGCCTGCAGTTATTTCTGCGCATCACCCTGCCACTTTCCCTGCGCGCCCTCGGCGCCGGTCTGACCCTGGCGTGGGCGCGGGCGTTGGGTGAGTTTGGCGCGACCATCCTTTTCGCCGGCAGCCTGCAGGGTCGTACGCAAACCATGCCCCTGCTGATCTACAACGCGCTGGAACGCAATCTCGACACAGCCATTCAGACCGGCGTCATACTGGTATTGCTGGCGCTGGCAGTGCTGGCGCTGGCGAATCGGCTGCGCACACCAGATTCTTCCAGCTACATCTGACCCGTTGTGTCCCCGCTGCTGCTATCCTGTAGCCACATTGGCATGACACAGGGGAAAATGCATGCGCGTTGAACTGGTTTCGCTCGACCTGGAAACAACCGGCCTTGATCCGCGTCGGGATGACATAATTGAAATCGGCGCCGTTCGCATGCGCGACGGTCGAATCGTCGACGAGTATTCGCAGCTTGTTGACCCTGGCGTGCCGCTGCCCGATATCATCACGGACATCACCGGGATTCGTCAGGAGCAACTGCTGGGCCAGCCATCCATCAACTCGGTCTTGCCCGCTTTCACCAGTTTCGTCGGGGTAGCCCCTGTCATCGGCCACAACGTTGACTTTGACATGGACTTCCTCGCCCGTCAGGGTGCGCTGCGGGAAACCCTGCGCCTGGACACTGTCGAGCTGGCCTCCGTGCTCTTGCCACGCGCAGCGCGCTACTCCCTCGGCAACCTGGTCGCGGAACTAGGCATTGAGTTGAAACAGGCTCACCGTGCCCTTGAGGACGCCCGGGCGACTGCCTTGCTCTACTGGCAGCTTTGGCAATTGGCGCTGCAACTACCGGCCGCAACGCTGAACGAAATCGTCGGCGCTGCACGTGGTCTGCACTGGAGCGCGGAGCCAGTGTTCCGGGCCGCGCTGGAAGCGCAGGGCCTGCTCTCCCCTGTCCCTTCCGCTCGAAGTGCCATTGGCAAGCACAGCTTCCCACCTGCTGAGGAAACACCTGGGTTGCCTGACCCCGACGATGGGCCATCGCCGCTTTCAGTCGAAGAGATTCAAACGGCCCTAAGCGCCGACAGCCCGCTTGCGACCTGTCTGCCAGACTTTCGCGAAAGGCCGCAACAGCAGCAGATGGCACGTGAGGTCTGCCTGGCCTTCAATCAAGGCGATCACCTGATGATTGAGGCGGGCACCGGAGTCGGCAAGTCGCTCGCCTACCTGTTGCCCGCGGCGCGCTGGGCGCAACAGAACTCGCGCCGGGTGATCATTTCCACCAATACCATCAATTTGCAAGAGCAGTTGCTGCACAAGGACCTGCCCCTTCTGCAGCGCGCGCTTGTTGAGCCCTTGCGCGCGGCCCTGCTGAAGGGGCGCGGCAACTACCTTTGCCCGCGCCGTCTGGCCGCCATGCGTAGACGCAGGCCTGCCAACCTTGACGAGCTGCGCACACTCTGCAAGGTGCTCGTCTGGCTCTGTGAAAGTACCACCGGCGATCGTGGCGAGATTTCCCTGCGCGGCCCTGGTGAAGCTTTCGTCTGGTCCAGATTGAGCGCGGAGGATCCGCTCTGCAGCCTGGAGCGCTGCCGCTCTGAGATGGAAGGTACATGCCCTTTCCACAAGGCGCGCAAGGCCGCCGAGAGCGCCCATCTGCTCGTCGTCAATCACGCCCTGCTGCTGGCGGATGCGGCCAGTGAGCACCATGTATTGCCTGGCTACAGCTCTCTGGTGCTGGACGAGGCGCAGCATCTGGAGCAGGCGGTCTCCGATGTCTTTGGCTTTCGTCTCGACGAACGTCTGTTGCGGCACCAGCTGGCAGAACTGGGTTCTGCCGAAAGCGGCGTCCTCGGCGAGCTGCTGCGCAGTGCCCGCAGCCTGGTCTCGCGCAGGGTCTGGCAGCGACTGAAGGAAGTCATTGACACAATCAGCGACGCCGGCAAACTGCTGGAACATCATGCCGGCGGCCTGTTCACTGCCTGCCGAAACTTCACCTCCGCGGTGGATCGCTCCAGATCAGACTACACAATCCGCCTGCGCATCGTCCCGCAGCTGCGCGAACACAATCGCTTCGACCTGATTGCCGAGCAATGGCAGACCCTTGCCGGATTTTTTGTCGGTATCAGCGAGACCCTGCGCCGCCTGACGGAGCAACTCGGGCCATTGGAACTTACAGGCGAAACAGAGCTTGGCGACCAGCTGACAACAATCGAAAGTGTCAATCGCTGGCTCGTCGCAACCCGGCTGCAGCTGGAGGCCTTCATTGAGGAACCGCAGGAGAACACAATCTACTGGCTTGAGGTCTCGCGCGAACGCGCAAACCCGGTCGCCATGCATGCTGCACCGTTGCATGTCGGCCCGCTGGTCGAAGAACATCTGTGGGGAAACCTGGAGACGGTTGTGCTCACCAGCGCTACGTTGCGCAGCAGCGGCAACTTTGACTATCTGCGGGAACGACTTAACGCCGATGAGGTCCGAACCGTCGAAGTAGGGTCGCCCTTTGACTATCGTGCCTCAACCCTTGTCTACGTCCCGAGCGACATACCCGAGCCGGCGCAACGCGAACGTTACCAGTCGGCCGTGGAACGTGGCCTCATCGAGCTGGCGGCCGCGCTGGACGGGCGAATGATGGCGCTCTTTACCAGCTACAGTCAACTGCGCCAGACAGCACAGATCATAACGCCGCGTCTGGCACTGGGCGGCATTGAGGTCTATTCCCAAAGCAGTGGCAGCAGCCGCGCTGCCCTGCTGCGAAGCTTCCGCCAAAGTGAAAAGGCGGTGCTGCTGGGCACGCGCAGCTTCTGGGAAGGCATCGATATTCCCGGCGACGATTTGAGTGCACTGGTCATTGTGAGATTGCCATTCACCGTGCCCACAGACCCTATCTTCGCCGCCCGCTCCGAGGCCTATAACGACGCGTTTGGCGACTATGCTGTGCCGGATGCCATTCTGCGCTTCCGCCAGGGCTTCGGCCGCCTTATCCGAAGCCATGAGGACCGGGGCATCGTGGCCATCTTTGACCGTCGTGTCATCAGCAAGCGCTATGGTCAGCAATTTCTCAACTCCTTGCCGGACTGTACGCACATATCCGGCCCACTCGCTTCGTTGCCGCACGAAGCACAGCGCTGGTTAAGACGCAGAGTCTGACTGGCGCAGAAGCCGGTATCGGGTCATACTGACGCTGTTCTGATGGAGTACAGGGATGCGCACACCAGCCGGCAA
Organism: Phototrophicaceae bacterium; assembly: GCA_965238035.1. Classification (GTDB taxonomy): domain Bacteria; phylum Chloroflexota; class Anaerolineae; order Aggregatilineales; family Phototrophicaceae; genus JAGWBD01. The sequence continues at coordinate 227,039 of OZ250163.1, forward strand.
GGAATGCCGCCACTACTTTCAGGATTTCCATCGCGGGCGCAACATTCAGCAATGTCGCCTCATCCGCGCCAATCTTGAGTCGCAGCCCTGGAAGCCGGGAGATTGCGGGCGCTGTCAGGTGCCGGATATTCTAAACGCCAACGCCAGCCCGGACTTGCGTCTGGAGCTGGGCGTCCGCAGCGCCTTGCTGGGCGTGCGGCGCGTACTGGAGTTACGGGCCTGGTGCCGGGACGAAGAGATCACGGTTGAAGCAGCCTACACCGGCTGTGTATCAGAAGAAGTGGATCGCAAGCTGGATGTCTTTCGCGCAGCGCTGGACAGGTCGGCCGATGAGGATGAGAGCAAATCCTGAAGCCACATAAGGTTAACATACTGCGGTGGGCACTATGAGTCACCGGGATTCGAACGGACAGAGACGCCGGATGGACACAGAGCAGGGATTGAAGGCCGTCGAAAATGCCATGTTCAGCGCGGTGGGCAGCGATGTCAGCGTATTGCGCGATGCCAGCCGCCATATTCTCCAGGCCGGCGGCAAGCGTGTGCGCCCGCGGCTCGTGCTGCTGTCCTGCGCTGCAGCCGGAGGCGCCGAGCTGGAATGCATCGTCCCGGTCGCTGCTGCGGTGGAACTGGTGCACACCGCCAGCGTGGTGCACGATGACATCAACGACCATGGCGTTATACGGCGCGGTCGTCCCTCGGTCAACTCCATCTGGGGCCGGACCTTCGCCCTGTTGACCGGTGACTTTCTCTTCACCTGTGTCTATGCGCTGATGGCGCCCTACCACGACCTCAACATCATTCTTTCCAGCGCGACCACCGCCCTCGTTGAAGGAGAGACCCTGCAGGCAGCGGCAGTTCGCAGTGGCGAATTCACACGCGAATCCTACATGCAGATCATCGGCCGCAAAACTGCCGCGCTGTTCAGTGCCGGTGCCCGCCTCGGCGCCGAACTTGCGACAGCGCCGCCGGAGCAAATAGAAGCCCTGGCCAACTTTGGTTACAATATCGGCCTCGCTTTTCAGATCACTGATGACATCCTTGACCTCACCGCTGACGAGGCGCAGCTGGGCAAGACCGCCGGCGTTGACCTGGCGCAGGGCAAGGGCGTTGCCTCCGTGCAGGAAGATGGCGATAACAACAGCGGCGCGGCGCACAAGTCCGGCGGAGACCTTTTTGCCGAGCTCCGCCAGAAAGCGCTGGAAGGCAACAGGATCGAGGAGGCCCGCCTGCAGGCGCAGGTACTCATGCAACAGGCCGTCAGTGAGCTCGATGTCCTGCCCCCTTCAGTTGCAGTCGACGATCTGGTTGCACTGGCGCGCTCGACGGTTGAACGCGACTCCTGAGCAATAGATATGCGCAAATATTCCACGCGGCGCTACACGTCAGCCTGACAATGATTCGCATCGTTAGCGTCGCCCGCATCCGCGAGGTCGAAGCCGCGGCTGACGCCTCCGGTTTGCATTACGCGCAGTTGATGGAAAACGCCGGCAAGGCGCTCGCGACTCGCGCCACAGCGTTGCTGGCCGAGCGCAATCCAGCGCAGATCCTCCTGCTCGTCGGCGCCGGCAACAATGGCGGTGACGGACTCGTCGTTGCACGTCTGCTCGCGCAGCAAGCGGGCAACAGCGTTTGCTGCTATCTGTTACAGCCGCGCCCGGGAGACTCGCTGCTCGACAACGCCCGGGACGCCGGCGCGGAGGTCATCCTCGTCGATGACGATCCGCAGCTGCACAGACTGGACACGCTCTGCGCAGACGCCGACCTCGTCATCGACGCGCTGCTGGGTATCGGCCTGCGACTGCCCTTGCGGCCAGAGGTCGCCCGTCTGTTGGTCAGCGTTGGCCGGACACTGCGCTCGCGCCGTCAACTGCAAGCGCTTTCCATCCGCATGCCGGCATACCCTCAGGCGGATCAAGCAAACAAGGCGCCCCTGGTTCTCGCTGTGGATTGCCCTTCTGGCCTGGACTGCGACAGTGGAGCCCTTGCCGACGAGGCCCTGCCCGCCGACGAAACGCTCACGTTCATAGCCGTCAAACGCGGTCTGCTGCGGCTGCCAGGCGCGTTGGCCTGTGGCCGACTCACAGTTGCGAGCGCCGGCGTCCACGATGATTTTCCACCCCTGCTGGAAGAGCCCTGCGTGCTCGCTGACGCGCAACTCGTTCGCTCCCTGCTGCCGTCACGACCACGCGATGCGCACAAGGGCACCTTTGGCAAGCTGCTCATCGTCGGCGGTAGTGCGAACTACCGCGGCGCACCGGGGCTCAGCGCCCTGGCAGCCCAGCGCGTTGGCGCCGGCCTGGTCACAGTGAGCGCGACCGAAGCTGTGATTAGCGCCCTCGCCGCGCAACAGCCGGGGGTGACCTGGCTTCCGGATTCTGTGGATGATCCTGGTGCAGCCCTGTCCAGCTACGATGCGCTGATGCTGGGGCCTGGCTGGGGCGTCTCGCAAGAATCGCGCCAGCGCTTGTGGCGGCTGCTGGACCTGGAGTTGCCGCCGCTGGTCATCGACGCCGACGGGCTCAATTTGCTGGCCGAAGAGGAGGACTGGCCGCGCCGGCTTCCACCCGGCACTATCCTCACGCCGCATCCCGGCGAGATGGCGCGCCTGACGCGGCTGCCGCTGGCGCAGGTACAGGAGCAGCGCTGGCAGTTGGCGCAGGAAATGGCCTCTCGCTGGAAGGTCACCCTGGTGCTCAAGGGCGCCTACACGCTCATCGCCTCACCGGACGGCGCCCTGACCGTGCTCCCCTTCTGCAGCGATGCACTGGCGCGCGCAGGCACCGGCGATGTCTTGGCGGGCGCAATCGGAGGTTTGCTGGCGCAGGGCTGCAATGCGACGGCTGCAACGATCGCGGGCGGTTACCTGCAGGGCCTGGCGGGCCTCAATGCAGCTGAACAGGCCGGCACCAGCAGAAGCCCGCTGGCAATCGAGGTGGCGCACTGTCTGGCGGAGTCGCTATCACAGGTTGAAAACATCGCCTCAGCGCGTGCGTAGATTTGAGCGGGTAAGCAGGTGAATCAACAGCAGCGACCCCAGGGCGCACAGGCTGGCAGGGCCGACGTGCAGGGCGCCCACAACCAAAATGCGCAGTGCCAAGGTAAGCGCCAGCAACTGGCCCAAAGCAAAGCCGGACCAGGCCGCGAGCATGAAGAGCGCCATGCGCCGCACGTCCCCGCCAGCCAGCAAATGAAACGCGGCGCCGTACAGCGTCGCCAGAATGAAGCCAAAAGTGATGGTCGGGCCCGGCACTGCTCCCCCTGCATGCTTCGCCAGGCGCAGTGTAGCATAGCCCGCCGGATTGAACCGACGGACGAAATCGCTATACTGGTACCATGAACGAACTGGATCAGACAATACTCATCGCGGCTGCGCCTGACGCGGTCTGGGCGTATGTGAGCGACCTGAACCAGAATCCAGCCTGGCAAAGCGATTGCCAAAGCGTTGTGTTTCTCAGTAAACAACGTAGCGGCAAGGGCACGCGCTGGCGCTATCGGGATCTTTCCGGAAAGGAATTTGAGCTCGAGATCACGGCCTGGTATGACGGGCTTGGCTACGAGTATCGCTACCTTGACGGCCGGGCGCGCGGCCGCATCCGCCTGCATGAGATTGCGGAAGGCACCACTATTCAATGGACCTTGAGCTATGAAACGCAGGGTCGTCTCGGCGGCATGCGCAATGCGCTGGGCCTGAAGCGCAACTACCGCAGGTACATGGATGACAGCCTGCTGGCCTTGCAGGTCACAGTGAGACGCAGCGTCGGCAACGACAATTCCTTCCAGGCGCGTTCGCTGATGCGTGATTCTCTTGCTTACGAAGCGCGCGTCAATTACAGGCCGCGTCATCCATCTCCCGTGAGCGACGGGGCCAGCGCTCCGCCCCCGCCACCAATCGAAGAGCCGCCGGTCCTGGAAGAGGACACCCGTCCCCATCCGGCGCTTGCCGACGCGTCCAAAGACAGCCCGCTGGCGCGCCAGCCCGTCGAATCCGAACCAGCGCCGGCAATCAGCGTGCCCGATGTCCCCCCGCTACCAACGGCGCAGCCCGACTCAAGCGATCTCAGTATCTGGGATGTTTTTGGTTTGCAGCGTCCGGAAGTGCCCGCAGAACCGCCGCCGCCAGAACCCGCTCCGGCTGCACAGCCAGTTGTAGCGGAGCCAGCTTATGAAACGCCAGCCCCTGTTCCGATACCGCTACCTGTGGTGATCAGCGGCGCGCCAGAAGACCCGCAACTCGGCCATCCTGGCCTGCGCAAATTTCAGCGTAACCGTAGGGCCATGCGGCGCACCATGCCCAATTAACTGGCCATACCGACGAGGGCGTACCTGGGTGGGTGATGGGGCTCGAACCCACAACACACGGAACCACAATCCGATGCTCTACCTTTGAGCTACACCCACCATGCGGGCGCAGTTTACCATGCCTGCTGCGGAATTCCAGCCACAGTCAGGGGCCGGCCGTTCAGCCCAGGGTCGCCAGCATCAAGTCCGGCCGGTCACTAACGATGCCGTCCACTCCCAGCGCCTGAAGCTCCAGCGCGCGCGCCGGGTCGTTGACCGTCCAGGTATTCACCAGGCGGCCGGCTTGCCGGGCAGTCGCCATGAAGGCGGCATCGACCTCTTCCTCTTGCGGGTGGTGCACCTCACAGCCGAGCGCCAGTGACTGTGCCAGCCACTCTTGCGGCATGTTTACAAAGCTGAGGCAGGCAATGGGGACTTGCGGCATGACCTTGCGGAAGCGTTGCAGGGCCAGCGAGTTGAAGGAGGAAACCAGCACCCGCCGCTCTAACGCAGCAGCGCTGATCGCGCGCGCCACAACCTGCTCAATGCCGTCATCCTGGTGTGGCAGGGTCTTGATTTCCACGTTGATTAGCAATCGCTGGCCCACGGCCTCGAACACCTCTGCCAGGGTGGGAATGCCGGCGCCATGCCAGGCCGCACCGAACCAGGAGCCGGCATCCAGTTCCTGCAACTGCGCCAGACTCATGTCGCAGACGGTGCCGCTGCCATCTGTGGTGCCGTTCACGGTGAAGTCGTGAATGACCACCGCATGTCCGTCGCTGGATAGCTGCACATCCAGCTCGACGCCGTCCGCGCCGGTTTCCGCCGCCAGCTCGAAAGCGGCCAGGGTATTCATCGGTGCCGCGGCGCTGAAGCCGCGATGCCCATAAACCAGTGGTCGCTCACGAACCCAGGCCATCATGTCAGTCGACATCATCGACCTCGACCTGCACGGTGCCGGCCTCAATGCGCACGGGATAGACCCTGATTGGCCGCACTGCCGGCGGCATGGTCACCGAGCCATCCCGTAGGTCAAAGCGCGCGTAGTGGCGCGGACATTCGATTTCGCAGCCCACCAGCCGCCCGTCCGCCAGCGGGCCGTCATCGTGCGTGCAGATGTCGGCCACGGCGTGGTGCGTGCCGTCCACGTTGAACAGCGCTATGACATGGTGCGCAACCTCAAACACGAATCGTTCGCCAGGCGCCAGCTCGTCTGCTGCGGCAACTTCAACCCAGGCCATCAAGCCATTCCTTCAGAGCCAATGTACAGGGCCTTGAGCGGCAGCAGCGCGCACTTGACGCGATTCATGGCCAGCGGAATGCCAATCATGTCCAGCATTTCCTCCCTCGTCAGCGAGCGTGCCTCGGCCAACGGCATATCCAAAATGTGCTCGGCCAGCATTGAGGCGCTCGCCTGGCTGATGGCGCAGCCTTCGGCATCCCAGGCGACAGCCACGATGCGCCCTTCGGCATCCAGCTGCAATGTCAGTCGCAGCCGGTCGCCACAGAGCGGGTTGCTTTCTTCGTGGTCAACGTCGGCCGGATCAAGTACGCCGGGGAAACGCGGATTGCGCGCATGGTCAAGGATGATCTCACGCTGCAGATCGTCCATTCGGCGCTCCTTCAGCCAGTCGTGTCCCAGATGCTCGCCAGCGGCCACACACTCAGCGAATGCAACTGCGCCTCGCCGCCCACGGCGTAAAGCTCAAGGCCGTCACTTGCCGTATCAGGAAAGACGCGGCCGGTGAGCACGGCAGCTCCGTCGTTGGCGAAGACCTCGACGGAGGAGTGGTCGACGAAGAGTTGCAACTTCAGGCGACCATCTTCCAATGTCACCTTCGCCTCGTAGGCCAGCGCGAAGCCGTTGCTGAAACCGTCCTCACCCGCGTGAAAGCGATTGAAAAACAGACTCTCGCGCGCCACATCATAACGCAGATCGGTCGCCTGGCCTTCACCGGTCAACACCTTGATGCCGACCACAGTTGCCCCTGCCGGTTCAATCTCGGCGACAAGCTCCAGCGTCTTGCCACGCATTCCCGCCAGCAGGTTTTCGCCGGGCCGTATCTCTTCGTCCTGCAGGACTTGCGCCTCGCCGCGCAGTGCCTGCAGTGTCGTCACCGGCCTTTGCGCCAGACGCGTACCATCAGGTGTTGAGATCAGACGCAGCTCGCGCGGCAGGGTCATCGAACCGCGCCAGGTGGAGGTCGGAATCTGATTGGCGTAGGCCCAGTTGTTCATCCAGCCGATGTAGACTCGCGCGCCATCCGGCGTGTTGTTCCATGTCGTGCCGGCGTAGTTGTCCGGGCCGTTGTCCAGCCACAAGGTGGTCGCCGGGGAATTCTCGTTGCTGAAAATCTGGCCGTCAAAATCGCCGATGAAGTACTGCACGCCCAGGCCGCCGGGCCCACCGCCGGCGCTGACCAACAGTACCCAGCGCTCGCGCCCGTCGACGATAAGCGGGAACAGATCCGGAACTTCCCAGATTGTGCGCGTGCTGCCCTGCGCGCCGCCGAATTCGCTCGTCAGCGTCCAGCTGATGAGGTCTGGCGAGTTGAAGAACTGGATGTACCTGCCCTTCGCGAGGGCCATGACCCAGACATTATCCGGCTCATACCAGAACACCTTCGGGTCACGGAAGTCAGTGTTCGGCGACGGGATGATCGGGTTGCCCGCATACTTTGTCCAGCCGCGACCACGATCTGCGCTGTAGGCGATTGCCTGGCTCTGATTCTGGTAGGAGTAGATGGCGACCAGGCCACCGTCCGGCAGCAGGCCGCTGCTGTTGGCTTCATCCACCACTGCCCCGCCAGAAAAGATAGTGTCGATTTCGTCGGGGTACAGGGCGATGGGAAGGTTTTGCCAGTGCACCAGGTCCGGGCTAACAGCGTGTCCCCAGTGCATCGGCCCCCATTGCAGACCGCCGGGATAATGTTGGTAGAAGAGGTGGTACTCGCCTTCGTACCAGACCAGGCCGTTGGGGTCGTTCATCCACCAGGCCGGCGGGCTGAAATGATACTGTGGCCGCCAGAGTTCCTTGTAGTCCGGTTGCGCCATGCTTCCCGTTCCCGTCACCAGCAGCCAAACTATAGCGAACGCCAGCGAAAGTAGCCTGAAACGTTCGCTCAAGCGCCCGATCCGTTACTGCCGACGATCTTGCTTTCAACTGTCGCCTGCAACCGTTCGCGGACTCGCTCGAAGGGCACGCGCGCCAGCAGTTCGTCAAAAAAGCCCTTGATGACCATCAGCTCCGCCTCAGGACGTGGAATGCCGCGGCTCATCAGATAGTAGAGCGGCTCCTCTTCCAGCGTGCCGAAGGTCGCCGCATGCGAGCACATCACATCATCCGCCTCAATCTCCAGGCCTGGGATGGCGTCCATGCGCGCCTCATCGCTGAGCAGCAGGTTGCGGCAAGCCTGATAGCCGTCGATGCGTTGCATGCCAGGCAGCGATTTGATCATGCCCTGCCACAGTGTGCGCGAGTGGTCGCGGGCGGCCCCCTTGTAAAGCAGGTCGGAGTTGGTCAGCGGCGCGTTGTGATTCTGCTGCGTGTCGAGATCGAACATTTGCTGGCCGTCAGCAAAGAAGAAGCCGGACATGCGCCCGTTGCCGCCCTGGCCATCAATGTCCATTTCGAGAAAAGCCTTGGTCAGCCGACTGCCCGTCACGCCCAGCACCCAGTCCAGGCTGGCATCACGACCGATGCGCGCGCGCTGGTGGCTGAACTCCCAGGTCGACCGGTTCCAGTCCTGCAGCGAGACGAAGGTAAGGTTGGCGTTCGAGCCCAGCAGCAGTTCGGTTGCGCCGATCCAGGTCGAGTGTTCATCCGCTGGCGCCGAGGCATACTCAACCTGCAGCGTGGCTTGTGAATTTTCCTCCAGCACCACCAGCACGTGACCAAGACTGGCGCCCGGCTGCGTACTGTACATCACGACGTGGAATGGCAGCTCCGCCGCCACGTTACGCGGCACGTACAACAGCGTGCCGTGCGTCCACAATGCAGCATGCAAGGCCGCAAACTTGCCATCCGTCGCGACCACTGCCCGAGTCAACAGATGCTCACGCAGAAGCGACTCATGCTCGCGGGCAGCGCTGCCCAGATCCTGGAAAACCACGCCGCGCTCGGCCAGCGCTGCATCGCATTCACTGCGCTGCAGCCTTCCGTCAACGAAAACCATCGAGCCGCCCTCGCCGGCGCCAACCAGCGGCTCCAGGTTTACGGCCGGGACCGCTTCAAGGCCCGCATCCGTGTCCAACAGGCGTCCGGCCTCGTTCCAGCGCAGACCGCGATAGTCCGTGCGGCGCCACTCTTCGTCATTCAGCGTAGGCATGGACATACCTTCGGCGATGGCCCAGGCCTCCAGCCGCGTTTCCAGCAGCCATTGCGGTTCATCCAGCGCAGCCGAAAGCGCTTCCACGTCCGCCTGTGTCCAGGCCGGCGCGCTACGCGCGGCGCGGCGCCTCCTTGCGACGACTACCATAGATACTCCCTGATATGCGCTGTTAGGCGCAGGTAAGCCCACCCGGGTTGTTGGCAAGCCTGAAACTTCGACGCGGCGTCATCTCAGCCGATGGAGCCTTCCAGCTGGATTTGCACCAGACGGTTGAGCTCGAGGGCATATTCCATCGGCAGTTCCTTGACCAGCGGCTCAATGAAGCCGTTCACGATCATCGCGTTGGCCTCGAACTCACTGAGGCCGCGGCTCATTGCGTAAAAGATCTGGTCTTCGCCCACCTTGCTGACCGAGGCCTCGTGCCCCATGGTGACCTTACGCGAATCAATTTCGATGTAAGGCCAGGTGTCGGAGCGGCTGGCATCGTCCAGCAACAAGGCATCACAGACCACGTTGCTCTTGATGTCCTCCGCCTCTTCGACCACCTTGAGCAGGCCGCGGTAACTGGCGCGCCCGCCGTCCTTGCTGATCGACTTGCTGATGATCTGGCTGGTGGTTCTGGGCGCCAGGTGCGTGATCTTCGCGCCCGCGTCCTGATGTTGGCCCGCGCCGGCAAAGGCAATTGAGAGCACCTCGCCGTGCGCGCCCTCTTCCATCAGCAGCACGGCCGGGTACTTCATGGTCAGCTTGCTACCCAGGTTGGCGTCGACCCATTCCATCGTCGCGTTCCTGAAGGCCTGGGCACGCTTGGTGACCAGGTTGAACACGTTGTTCGACCAGTTCTGGATGGTGGTGTAGCGGCAGCGCCCGCCTTCCTTCACGACGATCTCGACGACCGCGCTGTGCAGGCTGTCGGAGCTGTAGGTCGGCGCCGTGCAGCCCTCGACATAATGTACCCACGCGCCTTCGTCGACGATGATGAGCGTGCGCTCGAACTGCCCCATGTTCTTCGTGTTGATGCGGAAGTAGGCCTGCAACGGCATTTCCACCTGCACGCCTGGTGGCACATAGATGAAGGAGCCGCCGGACCAGACGGCGGTGTTCAGCGCCGCGAACTTGTTGTCGTTCCAGGGGATGATGGTGCCGAAGTATTCGCGCACGATGTCGGGATACTCACGCAGGGCGCTGTCCATATCGAGGAAGATGACACCCTTGTTCTCCAGATCCTCGCGAATGTTGTGGTAAACCGTCTCCGAGTCATATTGCGCGCTGACGCCCTGCAGGTACTTCTGCTCGGCCTCGGGAATGCCGAGGCGGTCAAAGGTGTCCTTGATCTCCGGCGGCACATCGTCCCAGTCGCGCTCGGTCTTGTCCGTGGCGCGCACATAATAGAAAATGTCGTCGAAGTTGATCTGGTCGAGCAGGGCCGTGTCACCCCAGTCCGGCATCGGCCGTTGGCAGAAGTGCTCATACGCCTGCAGCCGAATGTCGGTCATCCACGCCGGCTCGCCCTTCATCGCGCTGATCTGGCGCACCCGTTCCGCGTCCAGACCCCTGTCGCTGACATAGCTGTAGTCAACATCATCGTCGTGGAAACCGTAGGTGCTGTCGTAATCGCCACGCACATTGCGCAGCGCATTCTCTTCGGTCGTGAACTGCTTTTCGCTCTGTACCAGTTCAGTCATGACACTTCTCCCGCTATCTGCTCTGGCTCGCCGTACTTCGCGCGCACCCAGTCGTAACCATTGTCTTCCAGCTTCAATGCAAGCTGCGAATCCCCGCTCTCGACAATTTGTCCATCGAGCATGATGTGCACGTAATCCGGGTGCACGTAACTCAGTATGCGCTGGTAATGCGTGATGACCAGCACACCCAGTTCCGGCCCGCGCAAGCGGTTGACCCCCTCAGCCACGATGCGCAAGGCATCGATGTCCAGGCCGGAATCCGTCTCGTCGAGCACCGCCACGCTCGGTTCCAGCGTCGCCAGCTGCAGGATTTCCGCGCGTTTCTTTTCACCGCCGCTAAAGCCCTCGTTCAGATAGCGGCCGGCGAAACTGTGATCCATATTCAGGTCGTTCATCTTGCGCCGCAGCATACGGATGAACTGCGGCACCGGCATACCCTTGCTCTCCGGATCCGCGGCCTTCATACGCGCGCTGAGCGCATGACGCAGAAAGTTGGCGACGGTCACGCCAGGGATTGAGACCGGGTACTGAAAGGCGAGAAAGAGCCCGGCGCGGCTGCGCTCGTCCGGCGCCATCTCCAGCAGGTCTTCACCATCGAAGTACACGCTGCCGGAAATCACCTCATAGGCCGGGTTGCCCATCAACACGTTCGCCAACGTGCTCTTGCCGGAGCCATTGGGGCCCATCAGGGCATGCACTTCGCCCTGTTTAATCGTGAGCGTCACCCCATGCAGGATGACCTCTTTCGTTTCCCCGATTGCTACGTGCAGATCGTGGATTTCAAGCGCCATGCAGTGGCCACTCCCCGAATTGTTTGCGCCAGTTAACTTTGCTATGTAACCAATGGTGAACATCCGCAGTATACCAGTCCGCCAGGCTGCGTGTCAACTGGTGGACCTCCCCCCGAGTCTTGGTTGGCCGGCACAGTCCACTGTGGTAGGATATGGGCTGAAGCAGTGATGAATTTCTGCCCCCGAACAGGGAATCCGCCATGACGGAACAACAGGAAGTGCAGACCAGGGAAGAAGGACTGATGCAGTCGCTGCGTCAGGTAATCGACCCCGAAATTGGAATGAACGTGGTCGAGCTGGGTCTCATTCGAAGCACTGAGGTCTACGAGGACCGCGGGCATGTCATCATGATTATGACGACGCCCTTTTGCCCCTACGCGCCACAGCTGCTGGAGCAGACCCGCCGTACTGCGCAAGACTTCCTGGGTCTGCCAACCACCATCGAGATGGGCCTCGAAATGTGGGATCCTTCGATGATGGAGGAAGGTCTGGCGGACGACTGGGGCTTGCTCTAGCCGGAAAGCGCTCCTTCGCCAGAGCTGTTCAGGTCGCGTCCCGGTCGGTGCTGGGCGATGAAGTCCCGCGGATCAATGTAGTGCCGCATCATGGAGAGATAGTTTCTTCCCGGCCAGTGTGTCGGCTGACGCTCCAGCGCAGAGGTCGTGCACAGGTCAAAATGTAGCCGCCTCTCACTCCCGTTGTTCGCCAGGGCCGCACCTGCAATTTGCTCGCCGCGCCGCACCCTTGCCCCAATCTGTGGTTGCGCATTCTCGATGTTCGAGTAGCGGCTGGTAAGCACACGTCCGCTGCCCGCCAGCGGATCGTGACGAATGATGATCATCTCACCCCGGTCAGGCAGCTCACCAACGAAAGAAACCACGCCGCTGGCGCAGGCATAAACCACCTGTCGCCCGCTCTGCTGCAAGGTCAGCGTCACGCCCGGTTGATAAGCTTCCGGTATCCCATCCCGTTGCGCCAGCTGGCCAAACAGGCCCTGATCCTGCCAGTCGCCCGGCCACATTTGCGCGCCACGCCGTTCGACGGCCGCGCCCACCGGCGCGTCATAGCCGTCCGCCAGGCCTGTTGTGCTGCCCGGCACAGCCGGGACGCCGCTGCGCAGCTCACGCCAGCGCAGGGCATCAAAAGCGATTTCGCGGTCGTCCTCTCCGGTCAGATCGGTGACGAAAACACTGCCGGCACGACTCTCGCCCAACTCAAAGGCGTAGACCCCCAGGGTCACCCACTGGTTGCTGTAGCGTGACTGGTCGACCTCGACTGTGACCAGCGTTTCCGAGCCGCGCACTCCGTAAATCTGATAGTTGGCATGTTGCGTGCTGGCGTGCTCGTCAGGCACGAAGACGGCCAGTTCGTATGTGCCGGAACGCTGCAGCGCCGGCGTCCAGTGTGCCCAGGCAGCGCTGTGGCTCCCTTGCGTGGGACGATACCAGGCCGTCCACCCCAGTGCGCCGCGAAACGACTGGAATCCCGCTTCCCCGCTGTAGGCGCCTTTTGCAAACCCGGTATCGTGTGGCCGCACCAGCACAAGATCCCCGTTGCCTTCCGGCGGAATCTCCGGTTCAGACGCTTCTGTACCGATTGCCGTGTTGAGCGCACGGAATTGCGTGTCCCCGATCACTCCCAGGCGCCACCAGCCCAGACCCGGCGCGCCATGGCGCCTTGTCGCAATGGTGCGCGCAACCCGGATTTCCCATGCCTCCGCATTTCCTTGCAAGACCGGGACAATGGGAAGCCCGAAACCGCCCCAAACCTCCCATGCTTCCTGCAAGGCCTCAGATGGCAGATTTCCAAAAGTCACCCAGTACACCTGGGGATGAACGCTGTTGATAAAGGGTCGCCACTCCTCAGGCCAAATGCTGTGATAGTGATGTCGCCGCGGATCGACTGACATGCCAATGTGAAAATCAGCCGGCAATTGCCGCCGAATGCGCAGCATAAAGGGACGGATGCCCTCGCGCCCGGCGGACCAGAAGCCCTCATAAGGCTCGACATCGAGGATGAGCGAACGTACGCCTGGCCGCTGGCAGGCCTGAACGATGAGGTTGGTCTCCGCGACGCTGTCCAGACCGCGCGCCACACACCAGGCGTGGAAATTCATGCCGTAGCGTCCCAGCGCGCTCACCCAGCGGTCGATACGTTCCGGGCCATCCAGCGCCAACTCACGGCTGCTGTCCCAGCTACCTTGCCAGTTGGCGCCACCTTGCTCAGTGCAGTCGCTGGTCTTGACGAAAACTTCCGTGACCCTCGGTGCCGTCCGTTTAAGTCGTTGCGCCAGCTCGTCGATGCTGTTGTCCGGCAGTACGTCGCCTTTCCAGTGCCAGACCGCGATCCGATCGTCATAAGGAGTTTGCGGCTGTTCGGGCTGTTGTGGCAGATCTTCGATCGGTTCGAAATCCACCACGAAGGTGGCCGCCCAGCCGCTACGCCTACCCTGCTCAACCCACACCCAGCCATTTTGCGTGCGCGTCTTCGGGTAGTAACGCAGGATGCTCTTGTCCGCGATGTCGCCGATGTCACGATAGTCAGTGCCGGGGCCGTTGCGCAAGTTGGCCCAGGAGCCGGGGGTATTGGCGATGGCTCTTTGCGGCGCGCCTGGATCTCCCGGTCGTGAAACCGGAGCAAGAACCGGACTCATCAATCCTCCGAATCAGTGAATAGAAGACTGTAACAATCAAGCCGGGGCGTGGTTACCTGGAGCTGCCATTGATGCGCACCTGGCCCGTGCCCGCGACGACTTCACCAATGAGCCGGGCGGCTTCGCCCGCCTCCAGCAGCGCATCCAGCAGCGCCTCCGATTGCTCCGGCGCCACCGCCATCAGCAGGCCGCCAGAAGTCTGCGGGTCGTGCAGCATGGTCTCTGCCACAGCATCCAGGCCGGGCGCAAGCGTCGTCCAGCGGCCAAAATATTCCTGGTTACGCGTCGTGCCGCCGGGCGCGAAACCCGCCACTGCACAGGCACGCGCGCCAGGCAGCCAGCCCAGAGCCTCGAATTCAATGACGAAATCCAGAGAATTGCCGCGCAGCATTTCGCGCGCATGGCCCGCCAGGCCGAAGCCGGTGATGTCGGTCATGGCGTGTACTTCATGCGCCCGCGCTACACGGGCTGCGTCACGGTTCAGGCGACTCATGCTCGCCACTGCCACCGCGAGCTGGGCGGGATCAGATTGCTGCCGCTTCAGCGCGGTCGTTAGCAGACCGGTGCCCAGGGACTTGGTGAGCAGAAGCCGGTCGCCGGGCTGTGCCCCGCCCTTGGTGAGCAGATCCTGCGGCGCCACCAGGCCGGTCACGGCCAGTCCGTACTTCGGTTCATCATCCGTGACCGTGTGGCCGCCGGCGATGACCGCGCCAGCCTCAAGCACTTTCTCCGCGCCACCGCGGAGAATTTCTGACTGCACGCTTGCGTCCAGCGATTCAGGAAAGGCCACCAGGTTGAGCGCCATGATGGCCTCGCCACCTACGGCGTAGACATCGCTGAGCGCGTTGGCCGCCGCTATCGCGCCAAAGTCGTAGGGGTCATCAACCACCGGCGGGAAAAAGTCGACCGTCGTCACCAGCGCGCGCCCGTCGTCCAGACGCCACACGGCGGCATCGTCCGGCTCGGCCAGCCCGGCCAGCAACTGCGGGTAGTTTTCACTTGCGAACAGCGTTTTTAGTGGCTGCAAAACTTGCGCCAGGTCCTCAGGACCGCATTTCGACGCTCAGCCGGCGCTTCCTGCCAGGCTGGTCAACCGCAGTTTCTCGCTCATTTTCAGTCCTCTTATTTAGTAATTCGCTTCAATCCAAGTATAGGAGCAGACGGGATGCCTGACAAGCAGCGCGACTACATCCGTGACAGTCGTCCCCTTGAGATACGAATGCTTGCACACAGGTGTCACCTGCGTTATGCTGACTTGCATTCGGGGCGTGGCGCAGCCCGGTAGCGCGCTTGCATGGGGTGCAAGAGGCCCCCGGTTCGAATCCGGGCGCCCCGACTGGCCTGGCAGAAGAAATAAATTTCGCGGGAGTGGTCTTCTTGTCCAGGCTTTCATGCGAAGGCCTTGTCCGAGTTAACCGTTGGCTTTTACCTGGAGATGACATGAAACGAAAATTGTATGTATCACTCACTTTACTGGTACTGATTCTGCTGGCCGTGCCGGCCATGGCTCAGGAAGGCGGAATTATCGTCCGGGGCAACGCCGGTGGTGACCCCTCTGCGCTTGATCCCCTTATCTCAAATGATACGACAGCTGCTGACATTCAGGCGTTGCTCTTCCCGGCTCTGCTGAATGTGGATCCTGCAACTGCCAGCTTTGTAAACGGGCCGGGTCAGGGTGTGTTTTCCACAGGCTGGGAAATCTCCGAAGACGGCACAACCTATACCATCAGTCTGCGTGAAGACATGTACTGGTCCGACGGTGAGCAAATCACCGCCGACGATGTGATGTTTGTCTGGACGGCCATCAATGATGAGACTGTTAACTCACCTCTGAGCTTCATCACTGACACGGTCTCGGACGTGCAAATGATCGATGATTTCACTGTCGCCGTATCCTTCGCCGAGGCGGACTGTGATGCCCTTAGCGACGCCGGTGGCCTCCAGCCCTACCCCTCACACATTGCGCCGGAAGACCTGTCCACCCTGCCGGACATGGAGTTCAACCAAAATCTCTATGTCAGCTCCGGTCCCTATTCCTTTGGCGAAATGCGGCCGGCCGAGGCAATCACACTCGTCGCCAACCAGGACTGGCCCGACGCTGCGTTGGGCTATGTCAACAACGAAGGCGTTGTGTCGCTCAGTGTCCCGGACCTTACGGTGATGGTTGAGCGCTTCCTGGCCGGGGAGCTGAGTATCATCTCCGGGCCACAGGAATCCCGCCGCGTGGACATTTACGCCGCTGAAGATGCAGGCGATGTGACGGTTTATACCTACCCTGGCAATGCCTGGGATTACCTCGCCTTCAACCTGGCTGACCCAACGAACCCGCTGGACGCCGTGGACGCGGACGGCAACCCCGTTGACCAGGGCGAGCACCCGGTCTTCGGCAACACGGAAAGCGGCCGCGATGTCCGCCGCGCGCTGAACCTGGCGCTGGATGTCGATGACATAATCGAGCGCGCCACCTTCGGTGAAGGTACGCGCATGGCCTCGCACCTGGTACCCGCCAGTTGGGCGCTGGATCCAACGCTCATGCCTATACCGCAGAACGTGGAACTCGCCCAGGAAATGCTGGATGCCGCCGGCTGGGTCAACTCTGACGCCGCAGACCCCTCCAGCGTGCGTGTCTGCCAGGGTTGCGCTACGGCCGAGGACGGGGCAGAGATGCGCTTCGATCTCATGACCAATGAGGAGAACGCGCGGCGTACGGCTATCATAACCATCGCCCAGGAGAGTTGGGACAAGATCGGCGTCAAGGCCGAGATTCAGACGCTGGAATTTTTCACCATGCTCGACGTCCTGTTCTCGCAGACCTTTGATGCCTACGTCATCGGCTGGCGCAACGGCTATCCCGACCGCCCCGACGGCACGCAGCTGTTCACGCCCGCCAGCGACATCATTGGTGGCTGCAGCAACTGCATGTCCTACAACAACCCGGCCTTCACCGAGTTGAACGAGGCAGCGCGCGTGCTGCCTGGCTGTGATATTGAGGCGCGCAAGGCGATCTACGCCGAAGCGCAGCAAATCACCCAGGACGACACGCCCTACATCTTCATGTTCGTGCGCAACGGGTTCTACGCTGCGCGCAGCGAGGTCTCCGGCTTTGACCCTGAGCCTTCCCAGATGTTGTGGAACATCGACACCTGGTCAGTGATGGCTCCCTGACCTGAACCTGCGCTTCACAAGCCACCCCCTCCCTTGCGGAGGGGGTGCACTTTTTGCCCCGGCCAGGTAACAGGCGGCTGATATGGCAAAGTTTTTATTCCGTAGATTGTTACAGTCGATTCCAACCTTGTTCGGCATCAGTGTGCTAACCTACGCCCTGATGCTGGCGGCACCCGGTGGGCCCGTCGCCGCACTTGCCTTCGGCCCCAATACAACCCCCCAGGAACGCGCAAGGGTCGCAGCGCGCCTCGGCGTCAATGACCCCTTCTATCTGCAGTATGTGCGCTGGCTGCTGGGCGACGACTGGCTGCGCTGGGACAGCGACGGTGATGGCCTGGCCGACCAGGCCTTTCTGATTCCCCTGGACGCAGACGGGGACGGTGAACCCGAGCCCCCTGGCACACGCAAGGGAATTGTGCGCGGCGACTTCGGTCGTTCCTTCTATCAGGGGCGGCGCCAGGTGCTGCCCATCATCTTTGAACGCGTGGCGGCTACCCTTGAGTTGGGCGCAGCTGCCCTTGCCATCGGCCTGTCGCTCGGCATCCCGGTGGGCGTGCTGGCAGCCGTCAACCGTGGCGGCCTCTTCGATACAATTTCCCGCGTGATGGCGGTGGTCTTCAACGCCTTGCCCAGCTTTTGGCTGGGTCTGTTGCTGTTGCTGGTCTTCGGCGGGACCGGTCTGGGACTGTTGCCTATGGGCAATCGCTGCGGCATCATACTTCTCGGCGGCTGTCCGCCCTTCTGGTTGCGTCTCGAGTACCTCGTTCTGCCCGTATTCGTCATTGCAACTGGCGGTATCGCCGGCTTTTCCCGCTTCATGCGCGCTTCCTTGCTGGATGTCAGCAGCCAGGATTACATCCGCACCGCGCGCTCCCGTGGCCTGAGCGAACGCGCAGTCTGGTTCCGCCATGGCGTCCGCAACGCGCTCATCCCCATCGCCACCTTTCTGGGACCGGCCTTCACCGGCATTCTTGGCGGTGCCGCCATCACTGAAACCATCTTTGCCTGGCCGGGCCTGGGGAGACTCGCGGTAAATTCGGTCACGCAAAAGGATTACCCCATCGTCATGGCCGTGGTCATGTTTGCCGCGGTCGCAACCATTTTAGGCTATCTGCTCTCCGACATCCTCTACGCCCTGATTGACCCGCGTATCCGGTTGCACTAGTCTGCTTCAGGGAGACGAGCATGACTACACCTGTGTCCCTCGCAGATCCTGGCTCCGGAAATAATGAAACAGCCTTGCAGGAGACCCCTTCGCTATTTAAACTGGCCATGCACAGGCTGTGGCGCGACCGCCTGAGCATGATCGTGATCGCAGTGCTGCTGTTCTTGACCCTGATATCCTTTGGCGCGCCGATCGTCAATGCGCTGCTGGGGACCAACAGTCGCAGTATCGTCTCGGATTCCTTCCTGCCGCCACTTTCCCCAGGCCATATCCTGGGTACCGACGACCTGGGTCGCGATCATCTCGCCCGTCTGCTGGAGGCCGGTCAGGTCTCGCTGTCGATTGGATTTCTGGCGGCCTTCCTCTCACTGGGAATAGGCGTCTCACTGGGCCTGGTCACAGGATATTTCGGCGGGTTTGTCGATGATACAGTCATCTGGTTGATCACGACCATTAACTCCGTGCCCCTGTTTTTCATCATCCTCATCGTCGCCGGCATCCTTTCGCCAGATATGTCAACCCTGATCATCGTGCTCGGTGTGCTTGGCTGGACGGGCACGGCCAGACTGGTACGCGGCGAAACGCTCGGCCTGCGCGAGCGTGAATTCGTCATCAGCGCGCGCGCCATCGGCGCCAACCGCGGGCGCATCATGTTCAGTCACATCCTGCCCAATCTCATCTCCATCATCCTGATCAATCTGGCAATCGACATCGGCATCATCATCCTGATTGAGGCGGCACTCAGTTTTCTGGGCGTGGGCGTCAAACCGCCCCAGGCAACCTGGGGCAACATGCTCACCAACGCCAGAGGATTCTTCACGCACGGGCCGCACCTGGTCTTCTGGCCAGGCTTTCTCATCTTCGTGACGGTGCTGTGTCTGTATGTGCTCGGGGATGGATTGCGCGACGCCTTCGACCCCACAACTGTCGACTAAACCCGGTCTCGGCTATTTCACTTTCAACACGTTGGGCTGCCGGCAAGTCTTGTAGTCTTCGCCGATGATGATTTCATAGTCGACTTCGCGCGCCGGGTCCGCGTTGACGAAGATCTGATCCTCGTGGATGTCCAGCAACTTCGCGATGCGCTCGCTCAGGTTCCCCTTCGTTGCCCCGCTGAAGTCTTGAAGTGAGGTTTGGGCGGCGCTCCTGACCAGGGTTGCGCCCGCTGCGGTAGCGTTGAGGCCCTCGCGCACAAGATGACTGGCGGCGATGCGGTCGCGCGCCGGCTGCGAAGATCCGTTCAACACACGGATGCCGGGCCCAACCAGCCGAAGTCGCTTGTCCGTGGGCGGCAGGTAAAACTCGCGCAAAACGGGCAACAGGCGCTCGAAGACCGGTAGGAGCACGTCTGCGCCGGTCGGAGTTTTCCATGGGATAGTATGGGTCTTCAGCTGCAACGAATGGTAGGCGACGTCATCCGGCCCCAGGCCGAGTCCGACGGGCAGCAAACTGGTCAGTACATCAACCGGCAAATCTGTGGTAACGATCGACTGCGCCAGCTGCCACAGACTGTAGAGTTGACCCGGGTCTTGCAGCTGACCGTTATTACGCAGCCGGCTCCAGACTCCGCGCAGAATTTGCTGCTGGCGCCGCCCGCGCTCAAGGTCCGTCGCCCCACGCCGCGAGCGCGCGTACCACAAGGCCTCCAGACCGTCGAACTCGTAGACGCCGGCATCCAGCACAGAATACACGCCTTCCACCTTGCGCGCCTCGTCCGGGATGCGGGTATCGTCGTGCTCCTTGTCCTTGATGGCACACTCCACCACGATTTCGACGCCATCCACAAAATCAACGACCTGGCGCAGCCCACTGAAGTCGATCAGCACGTGGTAATGCACGTTGATGCCATAGTTGTAGAGAATCGTCTGCCGCAGCAAATCAAAGCCACCAAGCCGCCAGCCGCCCCGCTCCCCATGCGAATACACCTGATTCAGCCTGTGCATGCCCCAGATGGGCACCCAGGCGAGCAGATCCCGTGGCAGGCTCAACATGGCCGCTGTACCGGTCGTTCGGTTGACCGAGAGCACGATGATGGTGTCGGTGCGCTGGTTGGCAAAGCCAGCTCGGAGTCGCTGCCCAGCAACAGAATGTTGACGAGGTCGTTGCCCTGTCGGTCAAGCGGCTGCAGACGCGGCGGGACCGCCGTGACGTCCTGCTGGCCCGGCGCCGGATCCCCTACGTAGCGTACGGTTGGCAGCGGTGGCGGCGTGCCGACCGCCACTTCCGACGTGGCCTGCAGCGGCTGTGCCAGAGAAACCCGCGCAGCCAGCAGATGGTTCGAAGCGGCGGGCGCTGCCCGCGTCGCCGCTATTTGGGTGGCGATCTGCGCCACTTGCTCCCCTGCCCTTCGAAGTATGCCCGTTCTTCCAGCCAGCGACGTAGCTCGACCAGCGTAAACGCCAGAGTGAGCAGAATCAGGGCCAGCAACAGCAGGGGCAGCGCCCTGGCAAACAACAAAAGGATGAAATTGCGCAGGTGGGAAGTGGGGGATTTGCGGTCGGACATGGGCACAGTATAGCGGCCGCTAATCCACATTCCAGTACGGTTTCACCGTCACAAAAGCAGGCCTCCTCCGTTGACGCTACGGCCCGGCGCGGCTAGACTCATCATCCGGTCACGTGGACAGGAGCACGCATGGCGAGTTCGTCAGGCGGTCCGGGCAGCAGAGGTCGCCGCAATCGCCTGCCCCTGCTGCCAATCCTTTCCATATTGATGCTGCTGGGCGCAATTACGTTATTCATCATCGAGTTGCTCAACTTCAGCCAGCAACAGGACCGCCTGGGCGCCAGCGTTAGCGTTGCGGGCGTTGATGTGGGCAGCATGTTGCCCGGCGAGGCCGTCCAAACCTGGGAAGCCGCCTTCTCACAACCCCTGACGCTCTGGTACGAGAGCAGTCCCATTTTGCTGGAGCCAACTTCCATCGGCTTTCGCATCAACAACGCTGCCATGCTGGCCGAGGCGCGCACTGCCAGTTCCGGCGGAGCGGCGAACTGGTTGCGTTTCTTCAGCGGTCTGATTGGCGAAGAAGCACGCAGTAACGTGAGCATCGAGCTCAACGCCACCTGGCAAAATTCACTGCTGGAGCAGTCCTTGCGGGAGATTGGCCTGCGTTACGACCGGCCGCCGGATGACGGCGCCTGGGACCTGGAGACGCTGACCATCCTGCCGGGCGCCGGCGGTCGCTCACTGGACATCCCCCGTGCCTTGCCACTCATCGCAGACGCCTTGCGCAGCGCACAGCAGCGCGACGTCACCCTGCCGCTAATGGATACTCGCCCAGGCCAAATTCACCTTGGCATCCTGGCGGACCTCATCCGTGCCTGGCTGGATGCGCAAGGCTTCATATTTGATGGCCAGACTACCCTCGCCTCCATCTACATCGCTGACTTGCAAAGCGGCGAAGAAATTAACCTGAATTCAGATGTCGCCGTCTCGGCTGCAAGCACCATTAAGCTACCCATCCTGCTGGACTACTACCGCACGCTCAACCTCGCGCCCAGCGATGAAGAAGCCTGGCTGATGGCCAATTCCCTGCTCTGCAGTAACAATTCATCCTCCAACCTCATCATGCAGATCATCGGTGGCGGCGAGAACATATTCCGTGGCCTCGCCAGCGTGACGGAAAACACACGCTACCTTGGGGCCCGCAACACCTTTATCACGGCGCCCTTTGTGCTCGGCGTAGATGGACAGCTCTTTGGCGCCAACGCGCCGCCGCTCACCACGCCCAATCCGCGCTATGACACCAGCCCGGACCCCTACAACCAGACGACTGCCGAGGATCTCGGTTCCCTGCTGGGCATGATTTACGACTGCGCCTACCTCGGTTCCGGCCTGCTGGCTGCCAGGCCGGACGGGGAGTACACGCGTAGCGAGTGTCGCCAGATGATTGAGCTGATGAGCGGCAACCATTTGCTGCGCCTGTTGCAGGGCGGCCTGCCACCCGGCACGCGCATCGCCCACAAGAACGGCTGGCTGGACAACCTGCACGGCGACGCAGGCATCGTATTCCCGCCCAACGGGCGCAACTACATCATCGCCATCTTCGTCTGGGAAGATGTGGACTTCTTCAGCTACGAGCGCGCCTGGCCGCTGATCGAAGGAATCTCTCGCGCAGCCTGGAACTACTTCAGTCCGCAGCAGGCGCTGACAGCGGCGCGTAGCAATTTGCCCGAAGGTGGCGCCGCTGCCTGCGACGGCCCGAATGGCTTTTTGCCGCCCTTCGGCCAGGTGAACCTTAACGACATCGACGCCTGGCGCAGGTAGTCCAGTTCGCGGGTAACGAACCCGGACGCTACAATCGCCAGCAGGTAACGAGATGGAGCGCGCCAATGAACGGCGGTGTCGTGCTGTTATTGACCATCGTGCTGGGCGCCATGCTGATGCTCATTCAGCGAGCCGAAAAGCGGCGTCGACGGCTCGCCACGATCATCATGGCCGGTGTCGCCTTTCTGCTCTGGTACTGGGCGGCCTTTCGCCAATTGGGTGGCGAGTTCACCACAGCGCTGGCGCTGGCGGCCTTCATGAATCTGCTGTTCTGGCTGCTGATCGGGCGCTACAACCCGGTGGGCGACAGCGACGAGGGCATCCGTGTTCTGGGGATGGACGACTGAAGGCGTAAACTAGCCAATGATGTCAAGTGGGATGACGTCGTTGCCCAGCAGCATCAGGACGCTGGCGCGAGCAGCCACCGCCTGCGCCACCGCCACTAGCGCCTGGCCGGCCGGACTCTGCGGCGCCGTGACCACTAGCGGCCGACCATAATCTCCGCCTTCCCGCAGCGCCACAGCAAGCGGAACACGACCCAGAAAGGGCACACCGCGCTGCAGCGCCAGGGTCTCACCACCACCGCTGCCGAAGAACTCGCCGCTCATGTTCTCCACCACGCCCAGCAACGGCACTTCCAGGGTCTCGAACATCGCCGCACTGCGTAGCGCATCTGTGATTGCCACATCCTGCGGCTGCGTGACAATCACCGCGCCGGTAAGTGGGAAGGACTGCGCCAGCGATAGCGGCGCGTCGCCGGTGCCAGGCGGCAGGTCCACGATCATGTAGTCCAGCCGGCCCCAGTTGACGTCCGTAAAGAACTGGCGGATGGCGCTATGTAACATTGGGCCGCGCATAATCATCGGCTTGTCAGGCGGCGTCAGAAAGCCGGTGCTGATGATCTTGACGCCCCAGGCCTCAAGCGGCTGCATCTTGTTGTCGATGACCTTTGGGCGACCGTAGCCGAGGCCAGTCATCACCGGGATGTTGGGGTTTAGGATGTCCGCGTCCATCAGGCCTACGCTCGCGCCGGCGTCAGCCAGCGCCACAGCGATGTTGGTCGCGATGGTCGTCTTGCCCACGCCGCCCTTGCCGCTCGCCACGGCGATGATGCAATTCATCGGCACATCCAGGCGCCCGTGAATGCGGCGGTCTGCCGGTACCTGCGCGTCCCAGCGGATATCCAGGCGCTCAATGCCCGGCACCCTGCCCAGCACGGCCGCGTTACAGCGCTCAATGAACACGTCCTTCAGCGGGCAGGCGGGCGTAGTCAGCACGATGGTGAAGCGCGCCACCTGGCCTTCGACCTGCAGCCCCTTCACCATATCGAGCGAAATGATGTCCTGGTTGAGCTCCGGCTCGATGACCGTTGCCAGTGCCTGACGAACTGCTTCGCTACGATCGCTCATGCTGCTCCGGTTTGTCCAGGCCTAGTTGCGGGAGGCTGGCTTGCGCGCGCGTGCGGAGCCGCGCTCGGCCTTGGCCCTTTCCTTCAGCACATCCTTGTGTTCCCAGCCACCGCGCACTTCCATCTCTTCCTGCGCGGTCGTGGGCGCAATGCGCTTCCAGTAGCTCACTTCCTTCGAGAGCTTCTGCTTGTCATAGATGTGCGCGCTGGTGCGGTCGTAGCTGGCCAGCTCGTAGTCGTGATCCATCTTGATGGCATCGAAGGGACAGAACTCGGCACAATAGCCGCAGTTCATACAGATGTCGATGTCGATGTAAAAGGCGTCTGGCTCGGGAACCGGGCGGCCGGTCTGCGGATTCTTGCCGCGCACGATCCAGATGCACTGTGGCGGGCAGACCTTGGCGCAGATGCCGCAACTCGTGCACCAGTCGTGTCCGGGCCGCTCTTCGTGGTCATGGTCTTCTATAACCAGGAAGGGAATGAAGCGAAAGCGCTCCGGCACAGCGATCTTTTCGTCCGGATACTGCACGGTGTAGGAGCCGGTCGCCTGCATGCCCTGACGCAAGCCAAAGTTGCCTTCGACGGTGTATTTGCGCCCGGCGTAGCGAATGTCATCCATGTACGAGCGGGCGATGTGCTTCATGGTTATGAGCAACCCGCGTGCAATTCCCTGTCCGTACATTCGTCCTCCCCTGCCCGGCCTTCGCAGCGCCGGCTCAGCGATCCGTTTCTCCCAGAACGATGTCGATACTGCCCAGAATGGTCACCACGTCCGCCACCTTGTGCCCGATGCACATGGGACCCAGCGCAGTCAAATTGATGAAACTGGGGGCGCGCACATGGTAACGCCATGGGTTTTGCGGTCCCTTCGGGTCGCCTTCCGAGACGACATAGTATCCCAGTTCGCCCTTGGGGTTCTCGACTCGGCCGTAGGACTCGCCGACCGGCACGCGCGGCGTGTGTCCCACCTTCGTCACCGCTGCCTGGCCCTGTGTCTGTTCCAGGCGCGGCAGAATTTGCTTAAGGATGCGCACGCTTTCCCGCATCTCCTGGAAGCGCACCAGATAACGGTCGTAAATGTCGCCGTTGCTGCCGACCGGAATGTCAAAGTCGAGCTCGGGGTAAATGCTGTAGGGTTCCGCGCGGCGCACGTCATAGGGCACCCCGCTGGCACGCAGCAGTGGTCCGCAGGTGCTGAGCGCAATGGCGTCCTCCCCCGTCAGAATACCCACACCCAGTGTGCGTTCGCGCAAGATTTCGTTGCGCGTCAGCAGGCGGTCATACTCATCAAGGAAGCGCGGCAGACGTTCGTTCACCATTTCGGTTAGGTAGTCCATCGTGTTGTAGTCGCGCACCTTGTCGTTGACCAGGTTGGCCACGCTGCGGATGCGCTGTGGAATGTCGCGGTAGACGCCGCCGAAGCGCATGTAGTTGCACATCAGCCGGCTGCCGGCCGTGGCCTCGAAGAAGTCGAGGATTTTCTCGCGCTCGTTGTTGGCATAAAGCATGGGCGTGAAAAAAGCCCCCAGGTCGTTGAGCAGGAAACCCAGCGACCAGAGATGATTAACGATGCGCGTCAGCTCGACCATCAGCACGCGCAGACATTCCGCGCGTCGGGTGGGCGGCGAATAGCGCGCGCCCTGGGACAGCAGCTGCTCAACGGCCAGCGCATAGCCGAGGTTGTTGCTCATGCTGGAAATGTAGTCGAGCCGGTCCGTAAAGGGCAGGTTGTGCAGGAAGGAGTTGCGTTCGCCAATCTTCTCGTGGTTGCGATGCAAATAGCCCATCACCGGATCCAGCGACACAATCGTCTCGCCGTCCAACGTCACCACCATGCGAAAAACGCCATGCGTGCTCGGATGATGAGGCCCAAGATTGACGATCAGTTTGTCCGTGTGCAGGTCGTCGCTGTCCAGCATCTGCACGTCCACGCCCAGTCCCAGGCCCTTGTACAGTTCAGACTCGGAAACGTCGTTCAGCCGGCCCAGGTCGAGATCATCCGGATAGTTCACATTCTTGCCGAAAATGTTCTTTTCCTCGGCGCGATATACCTGACCGCCCGGCCAGCGACTATCGAAGGGCTTGTGCTCCTCTTCGTAGTAGGCTTCCTTCCAGTCCTTGCGCATCGGGTGGCCGGCGAAGCCGTCCCACAGCAGGATGCGCCGAAGATTTGGATGACCGTCAAAGTGAATGCCGTAGAGGTCGTAGACCTCGCGTTCCTGGAAGTCCACGCCCGGCCAGACATTCACCAACGACGGCAACTGCGGCTTCTCTCGGTCTGTCTGCGCCTTGAAGACCAGCGCCGGGCCACCGCTCGTGCGGTAGGCGTGGTACACGACTTCCATATGGTCCGAGATGCCATGATAATCGACGCCAGTTGCACTGGAAAGGTAATCGAAGCCCAGTTCGTCGCGGATGGCGAGCGCAATTTCCGGCAAGCGCGCCGGATCAATCAGAATGCCGCTGAAGCCCTTGCGGTTGTCCTTACTAACCGCATCCGGCCAACGTTCCTTCAGCAGGTCGATCGACGCGCCGAGCTCCAGCTGCGTGTTCTCTGCAACGACATCCATGCTCAACCGCCTTTCGCCGCGCGTCGCGCTGCCAACCGCGCTATGGCTTCCTCGCGCTTGCGCATACGCGCCGCCTGCGCCGGGTCGATGCCAGCGTCAACGCCGTCCTCAACAACTGTCTCGGCGACGGCTTCCTGCGTAAGTTCAGCCGGATTCTGCCAGGCGGGCAACTGGCGTACGCCGAAGGGCGCATCCAGTGCGGCTAGTTGCGCCTGCTGCCGGATGAGCTCCATTTGGCGCGGATCGATAACGTCCGGCCCCAAAATCGGCACCGGCGTCGGCTCGGCTGGCCCAACACCATACCATGGGACGTCGTCCAGGTTCGCCAGCGACTGGCCGTCAATCTTCTTCTGCAGCGCGATCATGCCATGCAGCAGCGCCTGGGGGGTCGGCGGGCAACCTGGCACGTAGACATCCACCGGCAGATACTTGTCCACGCCCGAGACGACGTTGTAGCCCTCCTTGAAGGGGCCGCCGCCGCTGGCGCAGGCGCCCATCGCCAGCACATACTTCGGCTCCGGCATCTGGTTGTAGAGCCGTACGATGGGCACGATCATCTTCTTGGTCACCGTGCCCGAGACGATCATGAGGTCCGACTGGCGCGGGCTGCCGCGCATGACCTCGAAGCCAAAGCGCGAGAAATCGAAACGGGAGGCGGCAGTGCCAATCATCTCGATGGCGCAGCAGGCCAGGCCGAAGAGCATCGGCCACATGGAGGAGCGCCGGCTCCAGTTGTAAATCTTGTCCAGGCTGGTGATCGCGATGTTGGCCTGTAGTTCGGCCGGCACCGGGAATTCGGTATCCTGCAATGCTCGCAGGTCAGTTTGCGCCATCCAGTGTGACCTCCTCATACCAGTCGCGCAGCACGTCGGTCAAGATGCCATCATTGACCAGCGCCGGTTCATCCATAAATTCCGGCAATTCCAGAATCCACGCGTTAAGTTGCTCCAGTCCCAGCGTATCAAGCTCTGCGTCCGGGTGCGCGTCAATCAGCGCCAGCGCCAGCGCATGGCTGGATTCCCAACTCAACATGAATCTACCGCAGAACCCCGCGCATCACGAATCCTCCTGCCCTTGCAGCAGGGAGTCGGTGTCGATCTGGGCCCGTTGCAGACGGCCGCTGTAATCTACGTAAACCGTCTTCCACTCGGTGAAGGTATCAAGGCCCGCCTGGCCCGCCTCGCGCATGCCATTGCCGGTGGCGCGGATGCCGCCGAAGGGGAACTGAATCTCGGCGCCGCTCGTGCCATGATTGATGTAGACGATGCCGCTAGACAGATCACGAATAGCGCGAAAGGCGTTGTTCACGTCCGCGGTGAAGATGCTGCTGGATAGCCCGTACCGAACCTCGTTGTTGAGCTCGATCGCCTCGTCCAGCGTGTCTACCGTCAACAGCGACAGCACCGGGCCAAAGATCTCCTCGCGCGCCACACGCATCTCCCGACACACGCCATCCAGCAGCGTTGGCTGGAAGAACCAGCCTTTCCCTATGTCGGCACACGCCCCACCGGTCAGTACCCGGGCGCCTTCGTCACGCGCAACTGCCATGTAGCGCTCGACCTTGTCCAGCGCAGCCTGATTGACCAGCGGGCCCAGATCGACGCTCTCGTCCAGCCCGTCGCCCAGCTTCAGCGCGCGCGCCTTCTCCGTCAGCGCTTCAGCCAGCTCCGCGTGTACGCTCCGCTGCACTATCAGACGGCTGGCCGCCGTACAGCGCTGGCCGCTGGTGCCAAAGGCGCTCCAGGTGATGGCCTGCGCCGCCAGCTCAAGATCTGCGTCTTCCAGCACAATGATGGCGTTCTTGCCACCCATCTCCAGCGAAACCTTCTTGCCCAGACGCGCGGCCCGCTCATAGACCAGCAGACCGGTCTCCGTAGAACCCGTGAAGGAAATCACGCGCACATCCGGGTGTGCCACCAACGCCGCGCCGGTCTCGCCATCGCCGCACACCAGGTTTAAAACGCCTGGCGGCAGGCCGGCGTCCACGCAGATCTGCACGAACATGGCTGCCGTCGCCGGCGCATCCTCGGCCGGCTTCAGGATGACCGTGTTGCCTGCCACCAGCGCCGGAAACAGCTTCCACGAGGGCACGGCCACCGGGAAGTTCCAGGGCGTGATCAGCCCGACCACACCTGCAGGCTCGCGCAGCGCCATGCCGAACTTGTCCGGCATTTCCACCGGCGCCGTGTGGCCAAAAAGGCGTCGACCCTCGCCGCCCATGTACCAGGCCATGTCGATGGCTTCCTGCACATCGCCACGGGCCTCGCTGATGATCTTGCCCATTTCGCTGGTCAGCAGCTGCGACAGCGCTTCCTTGCGCTCGCTGAGCAGTTGGGCAACCCGAAACAGAATCTCGCCGCGCGCGGGTGCGGGCGTCAGCCGCCAGGCCGGGAAAGCAGCTTTGGCCGCTGCCACCGCGGCAGCAACGTCCTCCGAACTGCCCTGCGCGACCTGCGCCACACAGGCTTCCGTCGCCGGGTTAACGCTAATGAAGGTCGTGCCATGACTGGCCGGCCTCCATTCGCCGCCGATGTAGTTGTGTACTTGAGCGGCCATGCGCCCCGATACCCTGTTTAGCTACCTGCAGTATAGCCTGTTGCTACGAATTTCACAATGTGATTCACAGCAGCCGTGCGCCCGCGCTATCCACGCGCGAGACGCGCGCAACACAGTCGATGCCAGCGCTTTCGTAGACTGCGCCCAGCGCACTCACAACTACCTGAGCGACGGACTTGTTGTCACACACTGCGCACAGCGTCGGGCCCGCGCCACTGATGACCAGACCCAGAGCGCCCGCCACCTTCGCCGCGGAGCGCGCCTCGTCCAGCAGCGGCATCAGACTGGCGCGCGCCGGCTCGACCACCCTGTCGCCCTCCATCGCCAGCGCCAGTGCCGGCAGATCGCCTTCAAACAGGGCCGCGATCAGCCTGGCGACCGTGGCGGTCTGCGCGACCATTTGCTTCAGACTGATATTCTGCGGCAGGACGTCGCGCGCCAGTTTCGTCGGCACATCCACCGCCGGCGTGACCAGCGCCAACAGCAGGCCAGGCGGGATCGGCAAGTGCCGGATCTGCTCGGCCTCCGTGCCGACAATCAAACAGATTCCGCCCAGCAGCGCCGGTGCGACGTTGTCCGCGTGCCAGCCGCTGACCGCCGCCTCGCCTTCCAGACAGGCCGGCAGCAATTGCGACCGCTGCAGGGGTTCGCCGAGACAGGCATTGGTCGCCAGGGCCGCCGCCACCGCGCTGGCGGCGCTGCTGCCCAGGCCGCTGTTGAGCGGCAAGCCCTTGTGCAGCCGCACCTCCAGGCCTGTGTCCGCCCCCGCCAGACGCAGGACAGCGGAAGCAGCCACCGTGGCCGTATTGCGTTCCGGCTCACGCGGCAGCAGGCCATCATCACCTTCGACGGAAAGCAGCGTCACGCCCGGTTTCGCTCGCAGCGCGACCTCAACGCAGTCGCCCGGCCCCTGCACAGCCATGCCCAGGATATCGAATCCTGCGCCCAGGTTGGCGACGGTGGCCGGTGCGAATGCCCTGACAAACGACATGGAAACTGGTATCCTGTGGCGGCTTCTGCTCGCGAACGGTGCCGCTGATGCCGAGTATCCTGCAATGCATGGACTGCGACCGTCAATACCCGGTTGACCAGGTGGCCTACACCTGCACGACCTGCGGCGGCCTGCTGGACGTCCAGCACGACCTGCACAGCCTGCGCGCAAAGGTCTCCCGCGCCACCTTTGACGAGCGGCTCGGTGCGCTCCACGCGCCCTACAACAGCGGCGTCTGGCGCTATCGCGAACTGATCTATCCCGACCTGGCCGACGAAGCGATCATCACCCGTCCGGAAGGCAACACCAACCTCTATCACAGCCCCAGGCTGGCGGACTGGGCCGGCCTGGGAACCCTGTGGCTAAAGCATGAAGGTGAAAACCCGACCGGTTCCTTCAAGGACCGTGGCATGACCGGGGGCGTCACTCAAGCACGTTTGCTGGGCATGCAGCGCGTCGCCTGTGCTTCCACCGGCAACACCTCGGCCTCTCTGGCCTCCTACGCCGCGCTGGCCGGCCTTGAGGGCATTGTTTTCTTTGAAAACCGCGAGATTGCCCTGGGCAAGCTGGCCCAGGCCATCGCCTACGGCGCGACCTGCATCCAGGTTTCCGCCGACTTTGACCGCAACCTTGAACTGGTGCGCAGCATCAGCGAAGAATTGGGCATCTACGTGCTCAACTCGGTCAACCCCTTCCGCCTCGAGGGACAGAAGAGCATCATCTTCGAGACCATCCAGCAACTGGGCTGGCAAGTTCCGGACTGGATAGTTTGCCCCGGCGGCAACCTCGGCAACAGCGCGGCCTTCGGCAAGGCGCTGCAGGAGTTGCTGGAGCTGGGCCTGATCGATCGTGTGCCGCGAGTCGCCATCATCCAGGCAAAAGGCGCCAACCCGCTCTACCGCGCCTGGCGCAATGGTTTTGAACGCTTTGAGTCCATGCAGGCCCACACCATCGCCACGGCCATCAAAATTGGCAATCCGGTCAACTGGAAGAAGGCCGCGCGCACCCTGCACTGGACGGAAGGCGTGGTCGAGATGGTAAGCGACCAGGAGATTATGGATGCCAAGGCGCGCATCGATGCCCAGGGCATAGGCTGCGAACCCGCCTCTGCCTGTTCACTGGCCGGCGCGCGCAAACTGGCCCAGGCCGGCGTCATCGGTGCTCACGAAAGCGTCGTCGGCATTCTTACCGGCAACGTGCTCAAGGACCCGGACGCCACCATCAACTATCACCGCAACACCCTGCCTGGTCTGCGCGCCCGCTGGCCCAACCACCTGCATCAGGCCGAGCCCTCAATCGAGCAGATTTCGCGCATTCTGCAGCCCGACGAGCCAGTCCCTGCCTAAAGACGAGGAATGACTATATGCCACCCAAACTTCCCGATGAGGGTCAGGGCCTGGTCGAATACGCGCTCATACTGGTGCTGGTCGCGGTCGTGGTAATCGTGATCCTGGCCCTGCTGGGCCCGGCCATTGGCGACCTCTTCGCCGACCTGGTCGAAGGCCTGCAGAGCTAAGGACCGCGCCTACATGCGCGCCAATGCCTGCTCAAGGTCGCGAATCAAGTCGTCAGCGTCTTCTATCCCCAGCGAAAAGCGCACCAGATTGTCCTTGATCCCGAGCGCCAAACGCTCTTCTGTCGTCTGTTCGAAGTAACTCATCAGCGCCGGCTGCTCGATCAGACTTTCAATGCCGCCCAGGCTGGGCGCAATGAAAGGGATTTGCAGGTTGTCGATGAAGCGCCCGGTGCCCTCCATGTCCGCCGCAACCTCGAAGCTGATGACGCCGCCACAGCCTTCCATCTGCCGTAG
The DNA here is from genome assembly GCA_965238035.1 of Phototrophicaceae bacterium. Lineage (GTDB taxonomy): Bacteria > Chloroflexota > Anaerolineae > Aggregatilineales > Phototrophicaceae > JAGWBD01. Next base: position 258,708 of record OZ250163.1, read on the forward strand.
CGCGACAGAGTGGTCCGGGTGCGAGGCGAGACCGGGATACCAGACGCGCTCGATGCGAGGATGCCCCTCCAGATACTCGGCCACCGCCTGCGCCGAACGGTTTTGCTGCTCCACACGAACGCCCAGCGTACGAATGCCGCGCTCCAGCAGGAAAGCGTTCTGCGGGTCCACGACGCCGCCCAGCACCCCGCGCGCCTCCTTCAGTGCCGCAACGCGCTCCTTGCTGCCCACCACCACGCCGGCCAGCAGGTCATTATGTCCTGACAGATATTTGGTGGCGCTGTGAATGACCAGATCAATGCCCCACTCAAGCGGCCGCTGGTTGACGGGCGTGGCGAAAGTGCTGTCGATCAAGGTGCGCACGCGGTGTCGGCGCCCGATTTCAGCGATACGCTCCAGATCCGCGACCCGCAGGTAGGGGTTGGTGGGACTCTCGGAGATGATGTAGCGCGTCTTGCGGTTGCTGCTTACCGCGGCTTCCAGCGCATCGTAATCGCCCATGGCCACGATCGTGGTGGAAATCCCCAGTCGTTTGAGAAAGGTGCCGCAGAACTGACGCGTGCGCCGGTAGCAATCGTCGGTCATCACCACGTGCGTGCCCGTTGATAGCGAAGAAAGCAGCACCGAAGTGACCGCGTTCATGCCCGAGGCAAACAAAGCCGCGTCCCCGCCGCTGTCCAGCGCGGCCAGACGGCGTTCGACGGCAGCCACTGTCGGGTTGCCGTAGCGGCCGTATTCCTCATTTTCGACGCCGTCGCCCCAGGTCTTGGCCTGCATGAAGTCGATCAGCGCCTGGGTATCGGCGAAGGTGTAGGTCGCCGTCTGCACAACGGGCGTGGTCAGGGAGTTGAAGGCCTTGCGGCGTGGCGTGCCGCTGTGAATGGCGCGCGTGCTGTTGCCCAGCACCTCTTTCAGGGGCTGCAACAGCTTCGTCGATTCTGTCATGTTTCACCCTCCCGCACAGTCAGGGGAACACAAAAACCCGGATCGGGTCCGGGCCACCTGACGACTTCCCAATGAAGTCCCTGTATTCGGTTGGTTGCGGTGCTACGCTTGTTACCGCTCTCATCTCCCGGCCATTAATGCACCGACGGAGTTGGCACCTTCCCGTTTAACAGGGGTTGCCGTGGCTTCGCAGGGCCGTTCCCTCCACCACTCTGGATGACTCTCTGAGCTTGTCAATCTTCACCGTACAGCCTGACACAGAAACGCTCGCGAGTCAAGCCATGGCCGGTTACAGGTGCTCGAGAATAGCCGTGGCCATCTCATCTGTGCAGACCGAAGCGCCGCCCCTGGGCGCGATGTCCGCCGTGCGCGCGCCGCTGGCCAGCGCCCCGTCGACCGCCGCCTCCAGCGCCTGCGCCTCGGCCTCCAGCCCCAGGCTGTAACGCAACAGCAGCGCCGCGCTGAGAATCATGCCGATCGGGTTGGCGATGCCCTTGCCGGCAATATCGGGCGCAGAGCCGTGGATGGGCTCGTAGATGCCAAAGGTGCCCGTGCCCAGTGAGGCGGACGGCAGCATTCCCAGCGAACCGGCCAGCACCGAAGCCTCGTCGCTCAGGATGTCGCCGAACATGTTGCCGGCCACAATGACGTCAAAATCCGCCGGGCGCGTCAGCAGATGCATGGCAGCAGCATCGACCAGCAAATGCTCCAGCTCCACATCGCTATAATCCTCGGCAACGGTCATCACCGTGCGTCGCCACAGTCGCATCGAAGCCAGAACGTTGGCCTTGTCAATCGAGGTCAACTTGCCGCGCCGTCCCTGGGCCGCGCGAAAGGCCACGTCCGCCACGCGTTTGACCTCGTCCGCGCTGTAGAGCATGGTGTCGTACGCACGGTCGCCGTCACCAGGTTCCTGGCGCTCCCCAAAGTAAATCCCGCCCGTCAACTCACGCACAAAGAGCATGTCCACGCCTGCCAGCAGCTCGGGGCGCAGGGGCGCGTGTTGCGCCAGCGCCGGCCAGGCCTTCACCGGCCGCAGGTTGGCGAAGAGGCCAAAGTGCTGCCGGATCTGCAACAGGCCTTGCTCTGGCCGCACCGTCGCGTTGGGGTCTGACCATTGAGGCCCACCGACCGCGCCCAGCAGCACAGCGTCCGCCTTTTCCGCCAGGCGCAGCGTCTCCGCCGGCAGCGGCTCGCCTGTTTGGTCAATGGCGACGCCGCCCATGAGCGCCTCGCCGAAGTTGAAATCATGCCCAAAGCGCGCGGCCACACGCTGCAGCGCCGCAGCCGCCTGCCCCGTAACTTCAGGACCAATGCCATCCCCCGGCAGCACCAGAATGTTCGCCTTCGCCATCATTGCTCCCTGAATGTCAATTTGAAGTCAGCGGCCTGCTACGCGTCGGCAAGCGCCTCGTCTTGCGCGATGCGCAGGCCATATTCGATGCTGTCCACCAGCGCCAGCCAGCTTGCCTGGATGATATTTGTGCCGGCGCCCACCGTACTCCAGCGCTGCGTACCGAAAAGCGTGTCAATCAACACTCGCGTCGTTGCGGCGGTGCCGCTGGCGCTGTCAAGGATGCGTACCTTGTAGTCCGCCAGCTGGAACTCCGCCAACTGCGGATACAGCGGCTGGATAGCCTTGCGCAGCGCCTCGTCCAGCGCATTGACCGGCCCGTTGCCCTCTGCAGCGGTATGCACCACCTCGCCGTCCAGCGCGATCTTGACCATTGCCTCGGCCACCGTGCCCCTTCCCTGACGCTGTTCAACAATGGTCGTGTAGTCGATCAGGGTGAACAAGGGCTGATAGCCGGGCCGCGCCCGGAACAGGCGGATGGCCACCGAAGCTTCCGCGCCCTCAAAGGCGAAACCCTGGCTCTCGAGCTGCTTGATCTCCTGCAACACTTGCACCGCCTCAGCGCGCGTAGTGTCCAGCCCCAGCTCTTCGGCCTTGCTCAGCAGGTTGCCGCGCCCGGAAAGGTCCGAGACCAGGACGCGCATCTCGTTGCCGACCATCGTGGGCTCGATGTGCTGGTAACTGTCCGCGTTGCGGCGCACTGCGGCAACATGGATGCCGCCCTTGTGCGCGAAGGCGCTGCGCCCCACATAGGCGAGGTGCGTATCCGGCGCGAGGTTGGCGATTTCTGCGACGGTGCGTGCCAGGCGCGTCAGCGTGGTCAGACTGGCCGGCGGCACACATTCGTAGCCCATCTTAAGCTGCAGGTCGGGAATGATGCTGCACAGGTTGGCGTTGCCGCAGCGCTCGCCATAGCCGTTGATGGTGCCCTGCACCTGAGTTGCGCCTTCCCTGACGGCCGCGATTGTGTTGGCCACCGCCAACTCGCCGTCGTTATGCGTGTGGATGCCCAGCGAAGCCTGTGGGAAGGCTTCCGTCATCATCCTGAAGTAGCGCGCAATCTCCCAGGGGAGCGAGCCACCATTCGTGTCACAGAGCACCACGTGATCCGCGCCGCCGCGCACCGCCGCAGCGACCGTCTCCATGCCAAATTCAAGATCGAGCTTGAGGCCGTCAAAGAAGTGCTCCGCGTCATACACCACCTCGCGGCCGAGCCCCTTCAGGTAGCAGACGCTGGCCTCGATCATGCGCAGATTCTCGTCCGGCGTCGTCTGCAGCACGTCGTTGACGTGCAGCATGGAGGACTTGCCCACCAGGGTCACGACCGGCGTTTCGGCGTCCACCAGCGCGCGAATGTTGACATCCTCGGCCGGTTCCACGCCCTTGCGGCAGGTTGAGCCAAAGGCCGCGATGCGCGCATGTTTCAACTCCAGTTCGCGCACCTGGTCAAAGTAGGCGACGTCGCGCGGGTTGGATCCTGGCCAGCCGCCCTCGATGTAGGCAACGCCAAGATCATCCAGCAACAGGGTAATGCGCAGCTTGTCCGCCACCGACAGCGAAACGCCCTCGCGCTGCGTGCCGTCCCGCAGGGTCGTATCGTAGATGGCGATCGCCATGCAATTCTCTCCAGGTTTCCGTACGAAGCGGGCTCAGCCCGGCGACAGCGTGTTGACGCGCGCCGGATTGGCAGTCTCCCAGGCGAGGGTTTCGTCCCCGAGGCTTTGCAGGTAGCCGAGCTGGTCGATCCCGTTCAGCAGACAATGGCGCGAAAAGCCGTTAATCGGAAAGCTCACCTCACGCCCGTCCGGCAGGGTCAGCGCCTGATGTTCAAGGTCGACACGCAGCCTTGTGCTCGCATCTTCCTGCGCCAGACTGGTGAGCTGCTGCAGCGTCTCTTCATCAACCTGCAGCGGCAGCAAACCATTCTGCAGCGCGTTGTTGCGGAAAATGTCGGCGAAGCTGGTACTGACGACCGCGCGAAAGCCCGCGCCCTTCAGCGCCCAGGGCGCATGCTCGCGCGAGCTGCCACAACCGAAGTTGTCGCCGCCCACCAGTACCGTAGCGTCGGCATGCTGCGGCTGGTTGAGCACGAAGTCCGCCTTTGGCGTGCCATCCGCCTCATAGCGCCAGTCTGCAAACAGATTCTTGCCCAGGCCCTCGCTGTCAGTCGTCTTCAGGAAGCGCGCCGGGATGATCTGGTCGGTATCAATGTCGTTAATGGCCAGGGCAACGATCTGGCCCACGAAGGTCTTGACCGGCTCCATCAGACTACCTCCGGCTGCAACTGGCGCACGTCGGCGATGGCGCCGTGAATGGCGCTGGCGGCGGCGGTCAGGGGGCTGGCGAGGAAAGTGCGTCCGCCCTTGCCTTGACGACCCTCAAAGTTGCGGTTGCTGGTGCTGACGGCGTATTGCCCAGGCTGCAGCTGGTCGCCATTCATGGCGATGCACATCGAACAGCCCGCTTCGCGCCACTCCGCGCCCGCCGCCTTGAAAATCTCGTCCAGGCCCTCGGCCTCGGCCTGGCGCTTGACCTGCTGCGAACCAGGCACCACCATCATGCGCACGCTGTCCGCCACCCGACGACCGCGCATGATGCGCGCCGCCTCGCGCAAATCCGAGATGCGCGAGTTGGTGCAGCTGCCCACGAAGACCACGTCCACCGGCTTGCCCAGCAGGCTCTGGCCCGGCTGCAGGTCCATGTAACGCAGCGCCTTGTCCAGCGCCAGCTTCGCGGTCGGGTCACCAAGTCGGTCGGGATCCGGCACGCGCTCCGTAATGCGCATTCCCATGCCGGGGTTGGTGCCGTAGGTGATCATGGGCGGCAGGTCATCCGCCTCCAGCACGACCTCGCGGTCATAGGCCGCGCCCTCATCGCCCGGCAATGCGCGCCATGTCTTCACAGCCGCCTCCCAGTCAGCGCCCTGCGGCGCATACGGACGGCCGCTGATGTACTCGAAAGTTGTGTCATCTGGCGCGACCATGCCGGCGCGCGCGCCGCCCTCGATCGACATGTTGCAAACAGTCATGCGGCCTTCCATGCCAAGGTCGTAAATGGCCTCACCCATGTATTCGATGACATGGCCGGTGCCGCCGCCGATGCCGATGCGCGCGATGACCGCGAGGATGATGTCCTTGGCCGTGACGCCGGGTTGAAGCCTGCCGTTGACGCGCACTGCCATCGACTTCGGCCGATCCTGCAGCAGCGTCTGGGTGGCCAGCACATGCCCGACCTCGCTGGTGCCGATGCCGAAGGCCAGCGCGCCAAAGGCGCCATGGGTGCTGGTGTGGCTGTCGCCGCAAACGATGGTCATGCCCGGCTGCGTCAGCCCCTGCTCCGGGCCGATCACGTGCACGATTCCCTGATTCTCGGAGCCCAGTTCATATAGCGGGATACCAAAGTCTTCGCAGTTCTGTCGCATCGCATCCAGTTGCTTCGCAGCCTGGGTGTCAAACACCGGAATCACACCGGCGGCGTTGCGCGGCGTTGTTGGCGTGCTGTGGTCCATGGTCGCGATTGTGCGGTCCGGGCGGCGCACCTTGAGACCACGCTCGCGCAGGGTCGTGAAAGCCTGCGGCGAAGTCACCTCATGCACCAGATGCAGGTCGATGTAAAGCACGGCCGGGGCATCTTCCGTTGCGGACCGCACCACATGGCTCTGCCACACCTTTTCAAACAGCGTCCTGGGCCTGTTGCCATTTCCGCTCATGGACTGTTCCTCTCCGCCATGTTGCCTGGCTGAAGTGTCTGCTGACTCAATGAATGCTCACTGTGGCCGCCATACCTTCAGGCGTCCTGCCGCCAGCGCCAGTTACCGCCAGCATGCGGTTGACCGCGGCCAGGTAGGCGCGCACGCTGGCCACAATGACGTCGTTGTCCGCGCCATAGCCACCGAAGGAGCGCTCCTCGCCTTCCGGACTGATGCGCACAGTCACTTCGCCCACAGCATCAATGCCTTCTGTGACACTGTGGACACTGTATTCCAACAGGGTATTGGGCGCCTGCACCACCTCATCGATGGCCTTGAAGCAGGCATCCACCGGCCCGGTTCCCACCGCCGGCTGCACGACCACACTGCCGTCTTCACAGCCCAGCTTGACCGTCGCCGTCGGCAGCCCCATGGTGCCACAGGACACCTGAACGTCGATCAGATTAAAGAACTCCTGCAGGCCCTGCACCTCGTCTGTGACCAGAGCTTCAAGGTCTGCGTCCGTCACCGTCTTCTTGACATCCGCCAGGTCCTTGAAGCGCGCGAAGACTTTCTTCAATTCCTCGTTGTCCACTTCGTAGCCCAGGTCCCGCAGGCGCGCGCTCAAGGCATGGCGGCCACTGTGCTTGCCCAGCACCAGTTCGCTGGACGCCAGGCCCACGTCCTCCGGCAGCATGATCTCGTAGGTGCTGGCCTCTTTCAGGATGCCATCCTGGTGGATGCCGGCCTCGTGCGCGAAGGCATTGCGGCCCACGATGGCCTTGTTGGCCTGTACCGCCAGGCCCGTGTAGTTGCTGACCATGCGGCTGGTCTTGATCAGCTCGCGCGAGTTGATGTTCGTATCCACATGATAGAACTGCGGCCGCGTGCGCAGTGCCATCACGACTTCTTCAAGGCTGGTGTTGCCTGCCCGCTCGCCAATGCCGTTGAGCGTCACTTCCACCTGACGCGCGCCGCCCAGCACGCCCGCCAGGGTGTTGGCCGTGGCCAGCCCCAGGTCGTTGTGACAATGCACCGACCAGATGATGCCGCTGCCTGGGCCGCCGCCCGGCGTTTCGGCGATGAGGGTGGCGATCGTCTCCTGCCATTCCTCCGGCGTCACAAAGCCGACCGTGTCCGGGATGTTGAGCGTCGTCGCGCCGCATTCTATTGCCAGCGAACACACCTCAACGAGGTAGGCCTGGTCCGTGCGCCCGGCATCCATCGGGCTGAACTCGACGTCCGGGCACAGGCTGCGCGCCAGCGTGACGGCCTTGCGTACGACCTGCAGCCCTTCTTCGCGCGTAAGGCCGGTCTGGTATTTCAGGTGAATGTCGGACGTGCCAAGAAAGGTGTGAATGCGCGGTTTGGCAGCTTCCTGCACGCCTTCCCAGCACGCGAGGATGTCGGATTCGACCGTACGCCCCAGGCCGCAAATAATCGGGCCATCCTTTGTGCCCACTTCGCGAGCAATGCGCTGAACCGCGGCCATGTCGTCCGGCGACGCCGCCGGAAAGCCGGCCTCAATAATGTCCACACCGAGCCGCGTCAGCTGGCGCGCAATCTCCAGCTTTTCTGCGCTGGTCAGGGTTGCGCCGGGGCTTTGCTCCCCGTCACGCAGGGTGGTGTCGAAAATTCGTACGACGTTATCGCTGTCCATGGGGCGTGTTCCTTTCCAGGTGTTGCCAGGACGATTGCGTGTTTCTCAAGAGATCAGCAAGATCGTCTTCTGACATCGCAATCACCCCCTTTCCACGCTGCACCAGGGATTCGCATTAGTCGCCCTGGCGCCGTTACTCCTGCCCTTGCCGTACCTTTTTTGCCGCCAGGAAGGACATCATGTCGCGCAGCTCTTCGCCGACCTCTTCAATCAGCAGGCTGTGTTCCTGCTGACGCCGCTGCGTGAAGTTCGGCAGCCCGTCGCGGTTTTCCTGCACCCATTCCCGCGCAAACTTGCCGGACTGGATGTCCTGCAGTACGCCGTCCAGGTCTTCGCTGACCATGCTTTCGATGCGGTCGCCGATTTCATAGCCGCCATATTCGGCCGTGTTGCTCACGCTGTAAAACATGTAGCTCAGGCCACCCTCGTACAGCAGGTCAACGATCAGCTTCAGCTCGTGCAGGCACTCGAAATAGGCCACTTCCGGCTGATAACCCGCCTTGACCAGGGTCTGAAAAGAAGCCCGCACGAGCGCAGGCACGCCGCCGCACAGGATGACCTGTTCGCCGAAGAGGTCGGTCTCGGTCTCCTCGCGGAATGTCGTTTCAATCACGCCGGCGCGAGTGCAGCCAATGGCGCGGGCATAGGCCAGCGCCAGCGCCCTCGCATTTCCGCTCGCGTCCTGCGCCACGGCCAACAGACCTGGGGTACCGGCGCCTTCGGTGAAGATTTCGCGTACACGGTGGCCAGGCGCCTTGGGCGCAATCATCGTTACATCAACTTCGGGCGGCGGCTTGATCTGATCGAAGTGAATGTTGAAGCCATGCGCGAACATCAGCATGTTGCCGGCAGACAGGTTTGGCTCGATCGACTCTTCGTAGACCTGCGCCTGCTTCGTATCCGGGATCAGCACCATCACGATGTCGGCGGCGGCCGTGGCCTCGGCAACGGACATGACCTCGAGCCCCTCGGCGGCGGCCTTCGCGCGGCTGCTGCTGCCTTCATGCAGTCCAATGATGACGTGCTGCCCGTTGTCGCGCGCGTTCAGCGCATGAGCGTGCCCCTGGCTGCCGTAGCCAATCACAGCGATGGTCTTGCCTTGCAGCAGCCCCAGGTCCGCATCCTTGTCGTAGTAAAGTGTCGCCATTCGCTTCCTCTCTGTCTCCCGGACGAATAGCGTCCGGGCTCGTTCGCGCCGGCAGAACAGCTCCGCCGGTCTACAGGATTGTCTTTTGCACACCGTTACTGCGCGCGCCGGTGCGCATCGCCGGCGGTTCGTATTGCGTGTCCTGGATGCGAATGCCGCGACCCATCGCCACGACGCCCGTGCGCACCATTTCCAGGATGCCGATGGGACGTAGCTCCTCAATCATCTGCTCGACCTGCTCCTCGTGCGCCGTCACCTCAATGATGGCCACCTGGACGCCCATGTCCACGATGCGCCCTGGATAGCGCTCACAGATTTCGGTGACCAGATTGCGCGATTCCGGGTCGTCAGTGCGCACCTTGATGAGCGCCAGGTCGCGGCTGACATGCGGCTCATCCGAGACGACCCGCACCTCAATGACGTTGACCAGCTTGCGCAGGTTGGCCGCGATGATATGTACATTGGCCAGGCGCGCGTCAACAACGATAGTCATCCTGGAGATGTGCGGTCTGTGGGTACGCCCCACGGTCAGGCTGTCGATGTTGAAGTTGCGCCGACGGAACAGGCTGGCGATGCGATTCAGGACGCCGGGCCGGTTGTCGACCAGCGTTACCAGCGTGTACTTTTGATTCGTCTCTGTCTGCGTCTGCACGGTCATGCGTCCGTCCGCTCCCCAGGCAGTGGCCGTCGAATCATGGCATGCAGGTCCGCGCCGGAAGGTACCATCGGATAGACGATGTCTTCCTTCTCGATGACATACTCAATCAGCACCGGGCCGCGCACGCTGCGTGCGAAAGCCACCGACTCCGCGATTTGCGCGCGCTTCGTCACGCGCATGTTGGGAACGCCATAGGCGTCGGCGAACACGCAGAAATCCGGGTTAAACATGGGCGTAGCGTTGTAGCGTTCCTCATAAAAGAACTCCTGCCACTGACGCACCATCCCCAGAAAGCCATTGTTGAGGATGGCGATGTTCACGTCGATGCCTTCCTGCACCGCCGTCGCCATCTCGCACATCGTCATCTGAAAGCCGCCGTCCCCCACGATTGCCCAGACTTCCTCGTCCGGCAGACCGTACTTCGTCCCCAGCGCCGCTGGCAAACCGAAGCCCATCGTTCCCAGGCCACCGCTGGTGATCAAGGTCGCCGGGCGTTGATGCGGATAGTACTGGGCTTCCAGCATTTGATGCTGGCCGACGTCGGTTACAGTAATCGCGTTGCCCCCGGTGTGGAGCCACAAATCGTTGATGACCTGGGCGCCCAGCAGGCGCGCGCCCGTGTCACGATGCAGAATGTCGCGCTCGTCGTCGTCCTCTTGCCAGTCGCGGATGCGCGCCAACCAGTTGCTACGTTGACGCCGTTCGATTTTCGGCAGCAGCTGAGTAATCACCGTGCGCAAATCACCGGCGATGCCAACGTCCACCGCTACATTCTTGTTCAGCTCGGAGGGATCGATGTCAATGTGAATCTTGCGCGCTTTCTGCGCGTAGGTCTTCAGGTTGCCCGTAACGCGATCGTCAAAGCGCATGCCCAGCGCGATCAGCAGGTCAGCTTCCTGGATGGAATAATTCGAGGTGGCCGAACCATGCATGCCCATCATGCCCAGCGACAGGGGGTGGCTTTCCGGCAGCGAGCCCTTGCCCAGCAGCGTCAGTGTCACCGGCACGCCGGAAACCTCGACCAGATGCAGTAGTTCGTCCGTGGCGCCGGACATCATAATGCCATGTCCTGCCAGGATGATCGGGCGCTCGGCCTCGTTAATGAGCCGCGCGGCCTCATCCAGTTCGTCATCAGCAGCGTGCGTGCGTGGCTGGTAGCCAGGCAAAACGATTTCGCCTTCAGGATACACAAACTCGGTGCTGCCGGTCTGGATGTCTTTGGGGATGTCAATCAGCACCGGCCCCGGGCGGCCGCTGCGGGCAATGTGGAAGGCCTCGCGCACGATCCAGGATAGTTCGTCGATGTCCATCACCAGGTAATTGTGCTTGGTCACCGGCAGACTAACGCCGGTGACGTCCGTCTCCTGGAATGCGTCCGAGCCGATGGCGGCGCGTCCCACCTGGCCCGTAATGCAGACAATGGGCGAAGAGTCCATCATGGCAGTAGCCATTCCGGTAACGAGGTTGGTCGCCCCCGGGCCACTGGTCGCAATCGCAACGCCCACGCGCCCGGTCGCACGGGCATAGCCATCCGCCATGTGCGAGGCGCCCTGCTCGTGCCGCACCAGCACATGATGAATTTGCGGGTACTTCGTCATGGCATCGTAGGTCGGCAGAATTGCGCCACCCGGGTAGCCGAACATCACGTCGACGCCCTCGCGCAGCAGACACTCCATCAGGATTTCCGAGCCTGTGAGCTTCATTTCGCCCCCCCCAGCCTGATTTCAGCTCACCGGTCGCGCCACCGGCACTGGCGTCAGCCAGTTGTGACGGTCCGGCATCTCGCCCGAAGTGATTGCAAAAAACTGGTCCTGCGCGGCCTTGGTTAGCGGCCCGCGTTTGCCGTCGCCCACCTGAAGGCGGTCAATCGAGCGCACCGGCGTAACTTCTGCAGCGGTGCCAGTGAAAAAGACTTCGTCAGCCAGGTAGAGCATGTCGCGCGCGATTGTCTCGAAGCGCACTTCCACGCCCATATCGTGGAAAATTGTCAGCACGCTGTCGCGCGTGATGCCCGGCAGAATGCTCGCCCAGCTGCCCGGCGTATGGACGACGCCATCCAGAATGACGAAAACGTTCTCGCCAGCGCCCTCGCTGACATTGCCGGCCACGTCCAGCGCCAGACCCTCGTCGAAGCCATTGTCATGCGCTTCCATGCTGATGAGCTGGCTGTTGACGTACTGACCACCGATCTTGGCCATGGAGGCCCCGGTGCCCGGCGCCAGTCGCCGCCAGGAGCTGATCTGTACGTCCACGCCGTTCTCCAACGCTTCCTTGCCCAGGTACGCGCCCCACTCCACCGTGAAGATCGTCACGTCAACCTGGTTCTTGCGTCCCTCCAGCCCCAGCGGGCCAGCGCCGCGATACACCAGCGGGCGAATATAGCAGGACTGATGGCCGTTGCGCGCAACAGTCTCAAGGATGGCCGCGTTTATTTCATCCTCGCTGAATGGCAAATCAAGCCGCGCAATTCTGCAGGAGTGCCTGAGACGCTTCGTGTGCTCGGCAAGGCGGAAAACGGCCGGCCCGTGGGGCGTTGTGTAGGCGCGAACGCCCTCGAATACGCTGGAGCCATAGTGCAGGGCATGAGTTGTGACATGAACCGTCGCCTCATCCCAGCGTATGAATTCGCCATTGAGCCAGATCCACTCCGCAGTCATCGCTTTCTCCTCATTCTCTGTAGCAGACAGCCCTTGCTGGTACTAAAAAACCCCCTGCCCGGGGGTTTGCCTTCTTTTTGCCGTGTTCTCGGCAATCAGCAACCACCCGTCGCGCTATGCGCCGCCAATAATGACAAGGACGAGCAATACAATCACGTTACCGATGCCGCTGAAGGCTCCGCTCCGCACTGGTAAACTCCTGCTGACTTCTTAACAAGTACAGACGCTATTGTAGCGCAGCCGCGCATATTGTCAAGCATTGGCCCTGGCTTCCCCCTGGCAGAAAGGTTTTCTGGCATTCTGCCGTTGTTTCCCTGGCTATTATGCATAGATCACTGTGCCAGCACAGCCTGCGCCTCTGCCAGCTGCAAGGAGACCGCGGTCGGCGCAGTGCCACCTCTTGTATTTCGGCTGCGCACTGACGCCTCAAAATCGAACACCGCGCGGACATCCTCGCCGAAGAGCGGGCTGCATTCACGCAGGGCCTCCAGCGGCAACTGTGACAGGGGAAGCCCCACTTCAGCAGACTTGCGCACCACAGCCCCCACCGCGTGGTGCGCCTCACGGAAAGGCAGGCCCTGCGCCACAAGATAATCGGCAAGGTCAGTAGCCAGCAACTCTTCATCCAGCGCAGCGCGCATACGCTCAGGGTTCACCTGTAGCGTATGCACAACGGCGGTCAGCACTGGCAACAGCGCCATCAGTGTGTCCACCGCGTCGAAGAGCGCCTCCTTGTCCTCCTGCAGGTCCTTGTTGTAGGCGCTGGGCAGGCCCTTGAGCGTAGTGAGCAGGCCGGTCAGATTGCCGATGAGACGCCCGGCCTTGCCGCGCGCCAACTCCAGCGGATCGGCATTGCGCTTTTGTGGCATGAGGCTGGAGCCGGTGCTGTAGCGGTCGTCCAGCGTGAAAAAACCGAACAGCGGGTTGCTGTAGTAAATGACGTCTTCGCCCAGGCGACTCAGATGGATACCCGTCAGCGCCAACGCAAACAGGGTCTCGGCCACGAAGTCGCGGTCGCTGACGCTGTCCAGGCTGTTTTGACTGATCGCCTCGAAGCCCAGCTCGCGCGCCATGGCTGCCCGGTCAACGGCCAGCGGCGTGCCGGCCAGCGCGCCCGATCCGAGCGGCAACACGGCGGCGTTGTTGCGCGCCACCGCCAGACGCTCGCGGTCGCGCTGCAGCATCCAGAAGAAGCTCAGCAGCCAGTGCGCCAGCACGATCGGTTGCGCCGGCTGCATGTGCGTGTAGCCGGGCATCAGAGTCTCCAGTTGCCCCTCGGCCCGACCGGCCAGCGCAGCCTGCAGGTCACGCAGTTGTTCGCTGACGCGCTCGCATGCGCCCATGCACCAGAGGCGGAAGTCCGTCGCAACCTGGTCGTTGCGGCTGCGGCCGGTGTGCAGCTTGCCGCCCAACGGGCCGACAATTTCGGTCAGGCGGCGCTCGACGGCTGTGTGGATGTCCTCGTCACCGGGCTGCAGCACGAAGGTATCCGCATCGAACTCTTGCATGACCTGTGCCAGTCCCTGCACGATCCGGTCCGCTTCGGCCTCGCCGAGGATGCTGGCGCCCACCAGGGCCCTCGCCCAGGCCTGGCTGCCGGCGATGTCTTCGCGGTACATGCGCCGGTCAAAATGGATGCTGTCATTCAGCGCCCGCAGGTCTTCGTCCGTTGGTCCGGAAAAGCGCCCGCCCCACAAGGCCATGGTTGTCTCCTGACCGCCCTGCCTACACCGGCTTCCGGTAGGGGCTGCTGCCGCTACGCTCAATGGCCTGCTGCGCCTCGACCTTGAGCGGCAGCCCGAACAGGCGAATGAAGCCCTCCGCATCCTTCTGGTTGTAGACGTCCTCTTCGCCGAAGGAGGCGTAGTCCTCACGATACAGACTCGTGGGGCTCTTGCGTCCGGCCAGAATCAGATTGCCCTTGTAAAGCTTCAGCCGCACCGTGCCGGATACCTGCTGCTGCGTCACGTCCACAAAGGCGTCCAGCGCCTCGCGCAAGCGCGTGTACCACATGCCGTTGTACACCAGCTCGGCATATTTTGAGGCCAGCAGATCCTTGTAATGCATCACCTGCTTGTCCAGCGTGATGCTTTCCAGCGCCTGGTGCGCGCGCAGCAGCACCGTGCCAGCGGGAGTCTCGTAGACGCCGTGGCTTTTCATTCCAACCAGGCGGTTCTCGACGATGTCGCTACGGCCAATACCATGCTCCCCGGCGACGCGGTTCAGCTGCTGGAACAATTCGACGGGGCCGATAGCCGCGCCGTCCAGCGAGACCGGCACTCCCTGCTCAAACCCCAGCTCGACCAGCACCGGCTTGTCGGGCGCGTCCATCGGACTGCGCGACAGCTTGTACATCACCTCTTCCGGTTCATTCCATGGGTCTTCAAGCAGGCCGCCCTCGTGGCTGAGGTGGAAGATGTTGCGGTCACGGCTGTATATGTCGCGCTCAGTGTGCGTAACCGGGACATTGAACTCCTCGGCGTAGGCAAGCGCGTCCTCACGGCTGCGGATGCTCCACTCGCGCCAGGGTGCAATGACCTTCAAACCAGGGTTGAGCGCCATAGCGGTCAACTCGAAACGCACCTGATCGTTGCCCTTGCCCGTGCAGCCATGGGCCAGGGCATCCGCCCCTTCGCGCTCGGCGATGTCGACCAGATGCCTGGCGATCAGCGGGCGCGCAAAGGACGTTCCCAGCAAATATTCGCGCTCGTAAATCGCTCCCGCGCGCAGGGTCGGGAAGACAAAGTCGGTGATAAACTCCTCGCGCAAATCCCTCACATAAAGCTTGCTGGCGCCGGAAGCGCGCGCCTTCTCGTCCAGGCCGTCAAGCTCTTCTTCCTGACCGAGGTCTGCACAGAAGCAGATGACCTCGCAGTTGCGATAGTTGTTCTTCAACCACGGAACAATCACCGACGTGTCCAGCCCGCCGCTGTACGCCAGAACGACCTTCTTTACATCCGCCCTGTCCGCCATTACTGTCCTTCCTGTCTGTCAGGGCACGGCGCAGTTCATGCGCTACCCCGCCATCAATCCCGGTAACCTGTTCAATAACAATTGCCGCTAATCCATCTGCGGCACCAGGGCCCGATGCCGCTCCACCAGCGATCGCAGATGATAAACCAGTCGCTCCACATGTGCCCGCGTGCTGTGTTTGCCTAACACGAAGCGCATCTGCCCCATCAGCCGGTCACTGTCCACGCCGCATGCCAGCAGCACGTGACTCGGTTCCTGCTGACCTGTCGTGCAGGCACTGCCACCGCTGGCACAAATGCCCAGCTCAGCCAAATCCAGCAAGATCGAATCGCCGTTAAACCAGCGCAGCACGAAGCTGCTGTGGCTGGCCAGGCGCTGAGTCGGGTGCCCGGTCAACGACGCCTCGGGGATGCTCGTCAGCACCTGCTGCACCAGCTCGTCGCGCAAGGCAGCCAGCTGCGCGCAGGTTTGCTCGCGCTCTGCCTCCGCCAGCTCAAGTGCGCGCGCCATGCCCACGATAAGCGGCAGCGGCTCCGTCCCACTGCGGCGATGCGCCTGTTGACCGCCACCCACAATCTGCGCCTTCAGCGCGATCGCGCGCCGAATCACAAGCACGCCGATGCCCTTCGGTCCGTAACATTTGTGCCCCGCCAGACTCATCAGGTCGACGTTCAGCGCCTGCACGTCCAGCGGCAACAAGCCAGGCGCCTGAACCGCGTCCGTATGAAAGGGCACGCGCCGATTTACGCGCTTTATTGCCGCGCCAATGTCAGAAATCGGATTGACGCTGCCAATCTCGTTGCTGGCGTACAGCACGCTCACCAGCACCGTATCAGAGCGCATGGCCGCCACAACCTGCTCCGGCGTTACGCAGCCATAGGCGTCCACCGGCAAAAAAGTGACATCGAAGCCCTCGCTCGCCAGTTCCTGCGCGACGTCCAGCACGGCGTGGTGTTCGGCCGCCGTCGTAATGATGTGATTGCCCCGGCCGCGGGCGCGCATGGCCAGCGCCACTCCCTTCAGCGCCAGGTTGTCCGCTTCCGTGCCGCCGCTGGTGAAGACGATCTCCGGCGGCCCGCCGGCGCGGCAGTTCAGCACCTCGGCGACAGTCTCGGTTGCCCGCTGGATGGCCGCTTCGGCAGCCTTGCCCACGCCGTGCAAACTGGAAGCGTTGCCGAATGTTTCTCCCCAATAGGGTTGCATCGCCTCGACAACGCGTGGGTCGGTCGGCGTGGTCGCGCTGTGATCCAGATAGATTTCTTCGCTCATGGTTGTCCCTCGCTGGCCAGCGCCGGATCGTCAGCGCGATAGTGCGTGCCGCAACTGTGCCGGTTGCGCAGGGCCGCCCAGCTCACCATGCGCGCGACCTGCACTGCATTGCGCAGACCGACCAGCTGATCGTTGAGCTGCGTCGTGCGGTAAAACTCTTCGATCTCGTGCCACAAATGCCGCAACTCGCGCTGGGCCCGCTGCAGGCGGTCGCCGGTGCGCACCAGTCCCACATAATGCCACATCAGGTTGCGGATGGTCGTCATATCGCCTTCCAGCAACGCCGGGTCGGGCAGCTGGCTGCTGCGCACCATCCAGCCAGGCACGCGCGCATCATCAATCGGATCGCACAGATGTTGCGCGATATGCCGCGCGGCGCGGTCGCCCCAGACCAGGCCCTCCAGCAGGCTGGTACTGGCCAGACGATTGGCGCCGTGCAGTCCGGTGCAGCTCACCTCGCCGACGGCGTACAGTCCGCGGATGTTGCTGCGCCCCCACTCGTCCACCATGACGCCGCCACAAGCATAATGTGCAGCCGGCACCACCGGAATCGGCTCGCTGGTGGCGTCCACCCCGAAGCGCGCGCAGCTCTCAACGATCTGCGGGAAGCGCTCGCGAATGAAAGCGGCGGAATGCCGCTGTGATATATCCAGCCACACATGCTCAATGCCACGTTCCAGCATCTCCCGGTGGATGGCGCGCGCGACCACATCGCGCGGCGCCAGATCGCCCCACTGTGGATCATGGCGCTGCATGAAGGGCTGGCCATCCGGCGTCAGCAGAGCGGCGCCCTCACCGCGTAAGGCCTCACTGATGAGCAGGTTGGGCGCGCCACGCACGCTCAGCGTCGTGGGGTGAAACTGAATGAACTCCATGTTGATGATGCGCGCGCCCGCGCGCTCGGCCATCGCCAGACCGTCACCGCGCGCTCCGCCGGGATTGCTGGTGTTGCGGTAAATCTGCCCCATACCGCCCGTCGCCAAAATGGTCTCTCCGGCCAGCACTCGCACTATTTCCCCGGATTCGCGCTGCAGCACGTAGGCGCCGTGGCAGGCCGGCTCTTCATAAACAGCCAGGGGATCCAGCGCATGATGCGGAAAGGTGATCAGGTCGACTGCTGTGTGACCGCCAAGCAGGCGGATGTTCGGTTGCGCCGCCAGCGCCTTGAGCAGGGCATCCGTGATGGCCGCGCCAGTCTTGTCACCCACGTGAACCACGCGCCGCGTGCTGTGCGCGCCTTCAAGGGCGAAGACCGGCTCCCCCTGCTCCGTGCTGTCGAACTGGACGCCGGCACGCTCCATCAACACCGAACGCACCAGGCCCGGGCCTTCAGTGGCCAGCAGCATTGCGGCTCGCGGCGAGCTCAACCCGGCGCCGGCGCGCAGGATGTCTGCTACCAGCATCTCTGGCGAATCGTCCAGGCCGCGAGTGACAATGCCGCCCTGGGCCCAGCCGCTGTTGCTGTCCGCGGCATCATGTGCGCGCGTAATGATGGTGATTTCATGGTTTCGGTTTTCGCTCAGGCGTAACGCCGCAGTCGCGCCGGCGATTCCGCAACCGATGATGAGGGTATGCGTCTGAATTGCATCCACAGCGAGCGCTTACCTGGGAATGGCCAGCATGCGGTTCAGGGCCAGGCGCGCGTTGCGCTGAACATCATTAGGCACCGTGATCTGGTTGATCACCCGTCCCTCAACAAGGTTTTCCAGCACGTTGGCCAGGTCCAGCGGACTGATGCGATACATCGTGCTGCACAGGCAGGAAAAGGGAGAAAGCAGCTGCACCATGCGGTCGGGATTGTCGTTTTTCAGGCGGTTGACCATGTGCATTTCGGTGCCCACGGCCCACTTGCTGCCCGGCTCGGCAGCCTCGACCATACGAATAATGGCGGCGGTCGAGCCAACGTGGTCCGCCTTCTCGACCACCTCCATCATGCATTCCGGATGAACGATGACCTTGATGTCCGGGTGATGCCGGCGCCAGAGGTCCACGTGTTCGGGCCGGAATTGCTGATGCACGCTGCAATGTCCCTGCCACAAAAGCACTTTCGCGTTCATAATTTCCGCGTCACTGAGGCCGCCGTATGGCTTAAATGGGTTCCAAACCGCCATCTGCTCCAGCGGAATGCCCATGTCGCGCCCGGTGTTGCGCCCCAGATGCTGATCCGGGAAGAAAAACACCTTGTCGCGTTCGGCGAACGCCATTTCCAGCGCGCCACGCGCGTTTGACGAGGTACATACCGTGCCACCGTATTCACCCACAAAGGCCTTCAGGTTAGCGGCGCTGTTGATGTAGGTGATTGGCATGATGCTGTTCGCCGGGTCGTCCATCAACACGTCGCCGAGCTCGTTCCATGCGCTCAACACCTGCTCCAGGTTGGCCATGTCGGCCATGCTGCAGCCGGCCTTCATGTTGGGCAGAATGACCACCTGGTCTTCGCGCCCGAGGATGACGGCGCTTTCGGCCATGAAATGAACGCCGGCGAAAATGATCACCCTTGCGCTGACGCGGGCGCCTTCCACGCTGAGCTGGTAGCTGTCGCCGACGAAATCCGCGAACTGCACCACTTCATCCCGCTGATAGTGATGACCCAGAATCACCACATCGTCGCCGAGAATTCTACGTGCGCGTCGAATCCGATCCTGCGCTGCTTCTTCCTGCTCAATTAGCGTCTCTTCTGCAGTCGCTTCCGCGAACATCACCTGATCCATAGTCACTCTCCGTTCGGGAGTATTCTCATCGAACAGTCCAGCGCCGGTGCCGAGTGCGTCAACGCGCCCACACTAATGAAATCCACGCCCGTAGCCGCCACCGCGGGCACACGCTCCAGCGTCATGTTTCCAGAAGCTTCCAACGGCACACGGCCGCGTGCCAGCGCCACAGCTTCGCGCAATTGCTCCAGTGACATATTGTCCAGCAGAATGCGTTGTGGCGCCAGTCTCAACGCTTCCTCCAGCTGGACGAGAAGCTCGACCTCGATGATGACCGGGAGGCCGCGCGCCGCTGCGCAGGCCCTCGTGCGCATTAGCGCGGCGGTAATGCCTCCGGCCGCTGCAATGTGATTCTCCTTGATGAGCAGCGCATCGTAAAGCCCGGCACGATGATTGCAGCCCCCGCCCATGCGCACTGCATACTTCTCCAGCACACGCCAGCCAGGCGTCGTCTTGCGCGTATCAAGAATGGTGGCGCCAGTACCGGCCACGGCATCGACAAAGCGCCGGGTGAGCGTGGCAATGCCGCTCAGATGCTGCAGAAAATTCAGGGCAGTGCGTTCGGCCCCCAGCAAGGCGACCACCCGACCCTCCAGCTCACAGAGCAGATCGCCAGCCTGCACTTGCTCACCATCCGCTGCACGAAGCCGCAGGCGAATCTCTGAGTCCAGTTCGCTGAAGACTGCGGCAACAACCTGCATGCCCGCCAGAACACCAGCAGCTTTCGCCACGACATGGGCCCGCCCCCGTGTACCAGCTGCAATTGTGGCCAGCGACGTAACATCGCCACGCTCGCCGAGATCCTCGGCAAGCGCAGTGCGTACCAACGCGCTTGCGTAGTTCACGACCATCACGGCTGCTCCCGGAGGGGATTTTCAACGCCTGAAGCGACATGCGGCCAGCCGTCGCTATATGTTAATCTTATGCCTTAGCCTGTTTGCTGTCAAGAATCCACGCAGCGACCAACCGGCAGATGACACATGACATCGCGCGCGACGCGCAGCGCGCCGGCGACTGCGCCGGCAGTTGACTGACCGGGAAAGACCGGGGCGCCCACCAGACGCAGATTGGGCAGACTGCAACGCGAGCCGCCGGGTTGAATGCCGCCAGCAACTGTCGCGCCGGCGTCGAAGCGATAGCCCTTGTGTAGAAAGGTGCCGGCGCAGCCACCTGCATAGACCTGCGCCTTCAGCATAGTGACGGCACATCCCTGGCGAGCCAGCAAGGCAGCAGTTGTCAGCAGACCAGGCCAGCCGCTGTGATGCGCCAGCGTGATGCGATCCGTCAGGGCGACACCCAGCGCCAACGGCTCGAAGATGTGCTGGTGCTTCCAGCTCGTCATCGGGCCGTCAACCATGCGGTCGGTGAAGGATTGTGCCGTGTGGCCTGGTTCGTGGCGCGCCAGCCAGCGAAACGCGAGCGGCCCTGGCCCGATGCAAAACCCGACGTTGCCCTCGGTCAGGGAGCTGAAGCCGTCAGAAACGAGTCGCATCTGGAGCAACGGTAAAGTAAGGCGCTGCAGCGCGCGCGGATCTTCATGAACTGCTGCAACTGGCCGAAGGTACCGCGCATTTCACTGCGCCGGACGATGGTCTTGCGGCCATTCGGGACCGGATTCATGATAGACTCCGTTTGGATACAGAATCGAACCGCGTACCCCCCTTGTACGTAGTCTGTAATGATCGGCAATTACACGAGGAACTCACACATGAAGAAATCCGTTTGGCTCACCGCCGTGCTCTTCCTGCTTTTCTCACTGACGACCGTGGCACAGGCCGCCGCCGAGCCCGTCTTCTGCGGCGAACTGGCAGTTGAAGACTGCACGCTGCTGCAGGAAGCCCAGGCGAATGCTGCAACCCAGACCTCTGGCAGCACAACGATGGACATGGATCTGACGCTGCGTAACTTCGGCACTGAGGCACCCGGCGACTATGTCATTGCACTGGACGCCGAGGCCGCCTGGAACGGTGATTTCTCCGGCCTGGAAGCGATGGGCGCAACTTCAGCGGGCATGATGAATGACCCGGAACAGCTGATGACCCTGATGGCTGACATGCTTGAACAGTTGAGCGGCGTAGTCACTGTATCCATTCGGATCCCTTACGGGCTGCCCTCAGTTCCGGAAGGGGAAATCCCCGCTGAATTCATGACCGGGGTCAGCATGGAAATGCGACTCGTCGATGGCATGGCCTATATCGACCTGTCCAGCCTCGCTGCGGTCATGCCCGCCGAAGACGGCATCCCTGCCGGCTGGCTCGGATTTGACATCACGGAATTGATGCAGATGGCCATGCAGAGCAGCCCCGGGGATGCAGCCGGCATGGCTCCCCATAGCGATGGCAAGGAAGGCAAGCAGGATCCCCGGGAGCCAAAGGGAGCTGATACCTTGCCGGGAATGGCAACTCCCGCCGATATGCAGGAGATGTTCAAAGCATGGAGCGATCCGGAATTCCTGGGTCAGTTCATGACAGTCGAGCGCCTGGCAGACCAGAGCGTCGCGAATCAGCAGGCCGCTGTCTTTAAGACGGGCTTCAACTTGCGCGCGCTGATGGACAGCGCGGAGCTTCACGAGCTGCTGGGGATGACCGGTGAATTCAGCAGCATGGACGAGGATGAGATGCCCGGCATCTCCATGATGCTCGGCATGTTGACTCTCGGTCTGGACATGGAAGCCCTTGAATTCATCAACCTTGATGATGGGTTACCCCTGCGTGAGGAATTCCACATGAGCTGGGATCTATCGGTCTTGATGAGCCTGGCCGAAGAGTCAGCAGACTCTGAAGAGATGGAAGCCCCCTTTGGCCTCGGCCTCGATATTCTCATCGACTACAGTTTCTCCGATGAGGTCTTGACCGTAACGGCGCCGGATGACGCCCTCTTCATAACGCCGGAAACGATGACGGGGACATGGGCGCCTCTGCCTGACGACGCCTGATCCTGCCAGGCGGGCGCGTGTGTGACACAGGTGCGCCCGCTTTTACTACGCGCTAACATCCACCACAGACAAGACTGAACGGGCACATAGTCAGGGGAGCGCCATGTTGCAGGCAAGCGCAGTCGCAGGTGATGGGCAGTTGCTCTCCACTGACAGCATTCGTGAAACGCTATTCGCAGGACTGGAAGGTCGCTTCAGCGGCGCGCGTGTGCTGGCCCTTATCCCGGACCGCACGCGCACCCTGCCCCTGCACCAACTCTTCCCCATGCTGGTCGACTGCCTGGCCGACACGCGCCAGCTGGACTTCATGGTGGCGCTGGGCACACATCCACCGCTGAACGAGGAAGAGCTTTGCAGCCTGGTCGGCCTGACGCCAGCGCAATATCGCGAAGACTATTGCCACATTAATCTGCTCAACCACGAGTGGGACAATCCCGCTGCGCTGACCGAGCTGGGCGTCATCAGCGAGGATCAGTTGCGCGAGCTCTGCGGGCCTGCCTGGCATCATTCCCTGGGCGGCGATGTACCCGTAAACCTGAACCGCGCAGTGCTCGAATACGACCACATCCTCATCGTCGGCCCCAGCTTCCCGCACGAGGTCGTTGGCATCTCCGGCGGCGCGAAGTATCTCTTCCCCGGCATTTCCGGCCCGCAGCTAATCAACAAGTTTCACTGGCTGGGCGCGCTCATTACCACCATGAACATCATCGGCTGCAAGGACACGCCGGTACGCGACATCATCCACCAGGCAGCAGAACTCTTGCCAACCCCGTTGACCCTGCTCGCGCTGGTCGTCGTCGACGAGGGGCTCGCCGGCATGTTCATCGGCGATCACCTCAGCGCCTGGGATGCGGCCGCGCATCTTTCGCAGCAGAATCACATCCGCTGGCTGGAACGACCGTACGAGCGCGTGCTCTCCTGGTGTCCGCCGATGTATGACGAACTGTGGACCGGCGCCAAGGCCATGTACAAACTCGAACCTGCCGTCGCCGACGGCGGCGAACTCGTCATCTATGCGCCGCACATGGACACGGTCAGCGTCACCCACGGCCAGTATATTTATGAACTCGGCTACCACGTGCTTCCCTGGTTCCTGCAACAGTGGCCGCGCTTCTGCGATTACCCCACCAGCGTCATCGCCCATAGCACGCACGTTAAAGGCATTGGCACCTTCGCCGACGGCCTGGAAGAGCCGCGTATTAAGGTCACCCTGTCCTCGCGCATTTCCCGTGAAGACTGCGCCAGGCTCAACCTCGGCTATCGCGATCCCGCATCGTTGGAACTGCAGGCATGGCGCGATTGCGAAGGCACGCTCTTCGTGCCAAAGGCCGGAGAGACGCTTTACCGGGTGCAGGGTGACAGTCGTTGCGGCGCGGGCTGAGCGCACAATTGTGAGCGACTACGGCATCGACGAGCTCATTTCTGTCTGTATCGCGCGCCAGGTCGTCGATGGCGAGGTGCTCGCACAAGGTATCAACACGCCGCTGGTGCTGGCCGGCTTCATCCTGGCCAAATGCACCCACGCGCCGGGCGTGAGTTTCGCCTGCGCCATCGGCCAGTCCCTCTGCCAGGAATGGGCGCCGCTCTCCGTGTCCCGTGTGGAAGAGCTGTGGCTGGACAGGTCACTGCTCAATGTCGGCTTTGCGACGGCCGCCGCCGACCTGTTGCCAGGCTATCACCCGAAGGAGTTCTTTCGTCCCGCCCAGATCGACGCCGCCGGCAACAGCAACAACCTCGCCTTCGGTGCGGATTACCACCGGCCGCGCTTGCGCTTGCCAGGCAGCGGCGGCATCCCGGATGTCAGCCCGGGCAACCGGCAGTTCCACTTCTATGTGCCGCGCCACTCACGCGTGACTTTCGTCGAGCGCTGCGACTTCATCAGCGGCGTCGGCCATGCGCCCTGGCGCAGCCCGGGCAGTGGCCCCTGTTACCTCATCAGCGACCTCGGCCAGTTCGACTGGCATGAGGGCCGCATGCGCCTGACCAGCTGGCATCCCGGCGTCTCGCTGGCGCGCATCCAGCGCAAAACCGGCTTCACGCTCCCGGTCGCGCCGGACGCAGGAGAAACGCCCCCTCCAACCGCGGAAGAACTGCGGCTCCTGCGCGAGGAGATCGATCCCCTGGGCGTGCGTCGCCTTGAGACCCTGGGAGGCAGCGCGCGCAAGGACCTGTTGCGCGCAATTTTGCAGGCAGAAAACGCGCTCTAATTCTGCGCGAGCGTCCACTCGTGCAGGGTCGCGAAGCGGTTGCTCACTACGCCCGCCAAACCCAGCTGCACGCCCCTGACGCGCGCCGAAGTGGCATAGCTGGCCAGCGGATAATAGAGCGGGATGGCGATGGCCCGCTCTACAAACACCTGCTGAAGTTCCGCATAGAGTTCGGCACGATTGATGTCGTAGGGTTCACGCCGCGCGCGCTCCAATAACTCGGAGACACGACGATCGGCAACGCCGCCAAAGTTGAGTCCCGCCGGATACTGTCCCTCATGCCAGAACGCGTAAATGTCCGGGTCCGTGCTGTGCCCCGCTGCCAATTCGACCAACGCAGCGTCGAAATCACCCGCATGCAGGCGCTGTTGAAACCGGTCTCCCGGCTCCGGAGACACCCTCACCTCGACACCGAGCTGCGCCCATTGGGCAGCGAATTCGCGCAGCATGCCGACCAGGGCCGAATCCTCCGGCGAAAGGACGGTGAATGAGATTGAGGCGCTTGCCGTTTCCACATCCGCCGCGTCTTCCCGCGTACGCGCAGTTTCGAGCAGCCAGCGCGCGGCATCGAGGTCAGCAGCTGGCCAGGCCAGTGAAGAAGTCCAGCCCCAGGAGCCTGGCCAAAGCGGGCTGTCGGCCAGCGCCGCACGGTTGAATAGCAGCCGCTCTACCACTGACGCCCGCTCAATGCTGCTTGCCAGCGCCAGGCGCACCCGTTGCTCCCGGAAGAACACAGTCTCTTCACGCTGCCAGTTGAAGATCAGGATACCCAGCGTCTGCCCAACCGTGTTGGCCAGGCGCAGTGATACAGTTTGTGCCGCCGCCAACAGAGGTTCGCGCTCCTGCCAGGTGCGGGCGGCAAGCCCGTCGATGGCGCCTGCCTGCAGCGCAGCCAGCGCCTCGTTGAAGTTCTGAAACACCTGGAAGCGCATGCGTCCGATGGCAGGGCGGGCCTCTGCATTTTCTCGCTCATGCCATACCGGCGCGGGCCGCAGGTCAACCTGGGTCAGTCCCCGGCCCTCCCTGCTGCGCAGCGCCTCCAGTTGCCAGCGGCCGGTGCCTACGGGCGCCAGGCTGAAGGGATGCCCTTCCAGCTGCGCAGGTGGCGTGCCCCGAAGTGCGTGCCAGGGAAGAATGGGGACGCGCAATTTGTCCAGAAAACTGCCCAGCGGCTGCGTCAGGCGAAAGCGCAGTACATTCGCGGCCAGCACTTCAATTTCAACCGTGCGCCAGAAACGCCCTGCTTCAGAATCTCCCGGAAAGTCAGGCGCCTGCAAGAGCGTCAAGGTGTAGATCACATCGGCAGCGCTGAAGGGCACCCCGTCTTGCCACAGCACGTCATCGCGCAGGGTGACGACGTATTCCAGGCCATTCGCGGCGATCAGCCATCCATGCGCCAGGGACGGCACGAGTTCACCATGCAGGTTGATGCGCGCAAGGCCTTCAAAGATCAGGCCGCTGACCTCCGCTCCAGGCGAGCCAGGTTCAGCCAACAAGGGATTCAGCTGCTGCAGCGGCCCAACGAGTCCCTCTCGAAAAGTGTGGGCCTCAATTATGCTGCCTGTCTCTTGCACATGGATTGGTTTTGCGGACGGAACAGGTACGTCGGGGAGAAGCGTGCTGGCAGGCGAAAAGTCTGGGCTGGCCGGTTGTTGAGATGTGTCGTTGTTGGCGACTATGCGCCAGAGCAGCACTGCAATGAACAGCAGCCCCACCAGCAGGAGAAGTAGCAACTGCCAGCGAAAGCCGCGCAACATCGCCGCTCTCCGCAGCGCCGGTATTCGCCTGACTTACTGGAAGACCAGCACAGCCACGATGGAAATCGCCAGGAACAGCACCGCAATGACGATGGTGATCTGGTAGAGCGTCTTTTCGAGCCCGCGTCTCGTACGCGCAATTCCGCCGCCGGCCTCGCCTCCCAGCAGCGAACCGAGCCCGCCTCCCTTGACCTGCAGGAGGATAAGTACGATCAGCAGTAATGAAATGATGACAGCTGCAATTTGCAGCGCTGCCTGAATGTCCATGCTTGCCCCCGAACTGTTCAGCCAGGAAGTTTAGCAGGATGCCCCGCTTTCATCAAGCGTGGACAGCTTCGCAGCGCCGCGCTATGCTGCGCCAACTTCCACGATGCTGACCATCAGGAATTCGCCATGCCAGCCCCCGTACTCCTGCTTATCCTCGACGGCTGGGGCATCCGCGCCATGCGTGAGGGAAATGCCGTCGCCCAGGCACACACGCCCCGACATGATGGCTGGCTGCGCAATCACGAACGCGCCATCCTCAACAGTTCAGGCGAAGCGGTCGGGCTCGTGCCCGGTCAAATGGGCAACTCCGAAGTAGGCCACCTCAACCTCGGCGCCGGCCGGGTCGTGTATCAGAACATTAGCCGCATCGACAAGGCCATCAATGATGGCGAGATGGCGCGTAATCCTGCACTGCAGGCCGCGCTGGATGGGGTGCGTGGGCGTGGACGCAATCTGCATCTCGTTGGCCTGCTGGGCCCAGGCGGCGTTCATAGTCACCAGCGTCATGCAAAGGCGCTGCTCGAGATCGCCGCCGCTGCAAATATCGATCCCCTGTTGCATGTCATCACCGACGGCCGCGATTCGCCGCCGAATGGCAGCGAAGGGTATCTTGACGGGCTTGATGCTGCGCTGCGCGCGACAGGCGTGGGCCGCATCGTCACCCTGGCCGGACGCTACTACGCCATGGATCGCGACCGCCGTTGGGAACGCACGCGACTCGCTTTCGACGCCATGGTCAGACGCGTCGGCCCCCGCGCAACGAGCGCTGTTGACGCGCTGCAGGCCGCCAGGCAACGTAACGAGAGCGACGAGTTCATCACGCCCGGCGTCATCGGCGGTGCAGAGTTTGCCGTGCAGCCAGGCGACTGCCTCCTCTTTTACAACTTTCGCGCCGACCGCATGCGTCAGCTGCTGCAGGTCTTCACGCTCGATGAGGTTGAGGGCGCCGCCGGCTTTGATCGCCCGCCTCAACTCGATGTGCTCACTTTCACCGAATACATGCAAGGGCTGCCGGTGACGGTGCTCTTCCCCACGCAACAGTTGCGTAACACGCTCGCCGAATGGCTCAGCGCTCAGGGCCGCAGCCAGTATCACAGCGCCGAAACCGAGAAGTATCCGCACGTCACCTTTTTCTTCAACGGCCGTCGAGAGCAACCCTGGCCAGGAGAAAACCGCGCCATTATCCCCTCACCGAAAGTCGCAACTTATGATCTGGCGCCGGAAATGAGCGCGCGTGAACTGACGGCTGCCACGCTGGCACGGCTGGCGCAGCACGACGACGACTTTTTGCTTGTCAATTTCGCCAACCCGGACATGGTCGGCCACACAGGGTCGCTGTCCGCAGCCATCACAGCGGTGGAATGCGTCGATGGCTGCGCCGGCCAGCTGGTGGACGCGGTGCTGGCAAAGGGCGGCGTCGCGGTCGTTACCGCGGACCATGGCAACTGCGAGCGCATGGTCGACCTGGTCAGTGGCGGCCCGCACACCTGGCACACCCTGGGCCCGGTTTCCCTGTTTGTCATGAGCGCGGACTATCACGAATTGCGCGCCAGCGGCTCCCTGGCGGACATCGCCCCCACTGTGCTGCATCTGCTGGGCATCGAGCCGCCGCCCGAAATGAGCGGGCGCAGTCTCATCCTGTCACAAGGTTAAATTCCTGACGTCCCGCAGGTGGCGCCGGGCCTGGGCTTGCGCTACCCTGTGCGCGCAGATTCAGCAGTTGAGACGGAGGACAACATGGTGAAGGCACTGGTTGTGCAGGGCGGCTGGGAAGGCCATGAACCGAAGGGCGTAGCGACCTTGCTGGCAGGGTCGCTGGAGCGTAGCGGGGTCGAGGTCACGCAGGCCGACACGCTCGACGTCTTCGTCAACAATGACCTCGCCGCTTTCGACCTGTTGGTACCCATCTGGACCATGGGCGAGATCAGCAACGAGCAGCTGAAGCCTGTGCTGCAGGCTGTCCATGAACAGGGCGTGGGTATCGGCGGTGTGCACGGCGGCATGTGTGATGCCTTCCGTCAGCAGACCGAGTGGCAGTTCATGTGCGGCGGCCAGTGGGTGGCGCACCCAGGCAACGACGGCGTCAATTACACCGTGGAGATGAACCCGGCGGAGCCCGACTCCATCACTGACGGCGTCCCTGCCCTGCACATCTGCTCAGAGCAGTACTACTTGCACGTCGACCCCTGCATCCGTGTGCTGGCGACCACCACTTTCGGCGATGGCACCGTCATGCCCGTCGTCTGGACCAAACACTATGGCAAGGGCCGGGTCTTCTATTGTTCGCTGGGGCATCATGTCGATGTTATCGAGCCGTCGGAAATTCTGGCGCTGATCACGCGCGGCCTGCTGTGGGCAGCCGCCGGTAACTGAGTCTGTTATCTGGCCGCTTGCCAGTTTCAACCTTTGTTTGCTTTTGCCAGGCGCCTCCCGTATGGCCAGTGTAGTGACCTGGGGAGATGGGAAATTCTGGGAAATTCCGTCACTTTTACCCGAAACAGTTGCGAGGGTTTGCAATATCTGGCAAATTGACAGCCTTTCTGTTGTTGAAATGTAACAATGTAATCAACCTTGATCTATCCCAAAATGCAACATCGTCATCATCTGGACTTCGGAGGAGCACTACGAATGCACAATAGGCGAATCGGGTTCAAGCTTCTTTTCCTGTTCGTCCTCGCCTGGGCCGTCGGCAGCTTGTTGACCGGCATGGTCTTCGCACAGGATGATGCAGCAGGAGAAGAGGCTGCCGCGGAAGAAGTGATGGAGGTCGAAATGGCCACCGCGGAAGACCTGGGGGGCGTCATCAGTAATCTGGACACTGTCTGGATGCTGATCGCAGGTTTCCTTGTCTTCTTTATGCAGGCAGGCTTCGGCTTGCTGGAGGCGGGTCTGGTTCGTGCCCGCAACGTGGTCAACATTCTGATGAAGAATGTCTTTGACCTCGCAATCGGCGCGATAGGCTTCTGGGCGATCGGCTTTGGCCTGATGTTTGGCGCAGGCAACGGCATTTTCGGCCAGGAGTGGTTTTTCCTCAGTGACTTGCCTGACATCTACCCCGGACTCAGCGTTCCGGGCTACGCCTTTTTCTTCTTCCAGTTCGCCTTCGCGGCGACAGCGGCCACTATCGCCAGCGGTGCGATGGCCGGACGTACCGAATTCAAGGGCTACCTGCTCTACAGTCTCATCGTCACCGTCCTCATCTACCCCGTCGTCGGTCACTGGATCTGGGGTGGCGGCTGGCTGGCCGGCATGGACACGCCCTTCCATGATTTTGCCGGTTCTACCGTCGTGCACTCCACTGGCGCCTGGGTAGGTCTCGTGGGCGCCATCATCCTCGGCCCGCGCAAGTATCGCTTTGGCGTGGACGGTGCCCCCATGCCCGGCCACAGCATGACCCTGGCAGCTCTGGGCACCCTGATCCTCTGGCTGGGCTGGTTCGGCTTCAACCCCGGCAGCCAGCTGGACGCGGACGCCATGAGCATCGCCAGAATAACGGTGACTACAAACCTTGCGGCGGCGGCCGGCGCGCTGATGGCGCTGTTTGTCGGCTGGTATCACGGCGGCAAGCCACAGCTCCCCTGGGGCCTGAACGGTGCGCTTGCCGGCCTGGTTTCCATCACAGCGCCCACAGCGGTTGTCACTCCCTTCGAAGCCATCATCATCGGCGCCATTGGCGGTATCATCATGTACATCGGCGTGAACACGCTGGAACGCCTCGGAATTGACGATGTGGTCGGTGCAGTGTCGGTGCACGGATTCTGCGGAGTCTGGGGCACGCTTTCCGTCGGCCTCTTTATGGCGGACGCCGGTCTCTTGCATGGCGGTGGCCTTGACCAGCTAATCACGCAGATCATCGGTGTCGTGGCAGTCGCGGCTTTTGTGCTCATCGCCTCCTGGATCATGTTCAGTATCATCCGCTCGACGGTTGGTCTGCGGGTGCCGGAAGATGCCGAGGCGCTCGGTCTGGACATCTATGAGCACGGCGCAGTTGCCTACCCCGAATTCACCAACTCGCCCAGCGAGCCCGTCCCGTCCGACATGAGCCAGTAGCAGGGGGCTAACCCATGATCAAGAAAATTGAAGCCATCATCCGCTCCGAAAAGCTCAACTCCACCATGAAGGAGCTATCGGACATCGGTATCGTCGGACTCACCGTACAGCCAGTCAAGGGACGGGGCCGCGGCGCAGGTGTACAGTTGCAATGGCGCGGCAATTCCTACAACGTTGGGCTGCTGCCCAGGACGATGATTTCCATCATCCTCAGTGAGGAAAACGTAGAGGCGACGGTAGCGGCAATCCGCAGCGCGGCCGGCACCGGCAAACAGGGGGATGGTGTGATCCTTGTTTCTCCGGTCGACAGCATAGTGCGCATCAGCACCGGCGAGACCGATCGCGCGGCGATCAGCTATCAGGGCGACATCGATACGCGCAAGAAAATGGGCGCCTGAGTTAGTCCAGGCACCATAACGCAGTTTCCGGGGCTGGTCTGTTGACCAGCCCCGTTGTTATTTTATACCCTTCACATCAGAGGAGTATCGCCATGATTATTTCGGTGAAAACTGGCACCCTGCACCAGCAGACGGCTGACGCCCTGGTTCAGTTTGTCGCTGCAAAACAGAATGACAGATTGGAACGCTCCGGAGCAACAAGTGGAACACTGGCCGCCTTGCTGGCGAGCGGCGACTTCAACGGCGAGGAAAACCAGCTGGCCACGCTCTACCCGGCCCAACCCGGCCCGCGCCTGCTTTTGGTCGGGCTCGGTGACTCAAGCAACATCAGCGCGGCGACCCTGCGCAAGGCCGCCGCGCGAGCCCTGCGCAAGGCCCGCGAGCTGGGGGTCGAGCGCGTTGCGCTGGCCCTGCCCGGGGTATTGCTGGCAGAAGCAGCTGCCGAGGCAGTCAGCGAAGGCGCAGTGCTGGGCCTCTATCGTTATCAGGGCCTGAAGTCCACACCTGCGCCAGAAGCGCTCCCGCGCGAACTTGTCCTTGTCGTTGCCCCGGAGCGTGACCTGGCGGCGGCCAGCGCCGGAGCGCACAGCGGCGAGGCGATCGCGCAGGGCGCCTGCCTCACGCGCGAGCTGGTGAACACGCCCGCCAACTTCTGCACACCCGCCGATCTGGCGGAGGCGGCAGGTTCCCTGTCGGGACTGCGGGTCGAAGTGCTCGAGCGCGCACAGATGGAGGCGCTGGGCATGGGCGCCCTGCTGGGCGTCGCGCAGGGCAGCCAAACGCCGCCCAAATTCATCATCATGGAACACAATACTGAACGCTCTGGCACGCTCGACAGCCTCGTACTGGCCGGCAAGGGCGTCACCTTCGACACCGGCGGCTACAGCCTGAAATCATTGTCGGGAATGGTTGGCATGAAGAGCGATATGGGCGGCGGCGCGGCAGTGATCGGCGCCATGCAGGCCATCAGCGCCTTGCAGCCGGAGCTGCACGTGGTAGGACTCGTACCAGCGGTCGACAACCTGGTCAGCGCACATGCCATCCGCCCCCAGGATGTGCTCACCGCCAGCAATGGACTCACCATTGAGATCATCAGCACTGACGCCGAAGGCAGGTTGATTCTCGCCGACGCGCTGGTCTATGCCGCGCGCTATCAACCCGCCGCAGTCATTGACATCGCCACGCTTACAGGGTCCTGCGTGACCGCGCTGGGCTCAGCCGCTGCCGGCCTGTTCAGCAACCACGACGGACTGCGCGATGCCCTGATGGCGGCATCCGGCCGCTGCGGCGAACGCGTCTGGCCACTGCCGCTCTTCCCGGACTACGACAAGGCGATTGAGTCGCAGGCAGCCGACCTGAAAAACAGCGCGGCGCCCTTGAGCGGCGTCGGCACCTCGGCAGCCTTCCTGCAGCGCTTCACGGACTATCCGGCCTGGGCGCACCTCGATATTGCCGGCATGGTCGGCATCGAAGGGCTGGGCAGCATCAATCGTGAAGATCCGCTGCTGCCGGAGAAGGGCGCCACCGGTTTCGGCGCACGCCTGTTTACCGACCTGGTCCGTAACTGGCAGGCGCTGGACTAGTCCACCCGGCCCTGGGGCCAGTAGTCATATTCCATGTGCCGCGCCGTTGTCGCGGCATGTTCCGCGCCCAGCAGGCGCTCGACGACATGCAGGGACATGTCGATGCCAGCAGAGATTCCGGCCGAAGTGATAATGTGGCCGTTGTCCACATAGCGCGTGTCGCGTTGCACCTGCGTTTGCGGCGCCAGCGCGCCCAGCAGCTCCAGCGAGCCCCAGTGGGTGGTCGCGCCCAACCCCTGTAGCAGTCCCGCCTGCGCCAGCAGCAAGGAGCCGGTGCAGACCGAGAGCGTCAGCTCAGTGTGCAGGTGCTGCTCGCGAATCCAGCCGAGCAGCAGGTCGTCCTGCAGCAGGGGGCGCGTGCCCTGGCCGCCAGGGATGACCAGCAAATCCGGCGGCGGACAATTCTTCAGGCAGTAGTCCGGGTTGACGCTCAACCCGTTGCGGACGATGACCGGGCCTGCCTGCGCGGCAATCGTGTAAACGCGAAAGGGAGGCACATCGCTGTGTGAAGCGGCGACTGAAAAGACCTCGTAGGGGCCGCAGAAGTCCAGCAACTCCACATCATCAAAGATCAGGATGGCCACATTGCGGGTTTCAGTCATCACCTGCTTCCCCCGTCAGCGTGCCTTCCAGGCGCAAGAGCCAGCGCTTGCTTTCAATGCCATGTCCACCGCTGTAACCGGTCAGGCGACCGTTGCTGCCGACAACGCGGTGGCAGGGAATTACAATCGGCACCGGATTGCGGCCCAGCGCCTGGCCTACGGCCCGGCTCGCGCGCGGCGACCCGACGTCACGGGCGAGCTCTCCGTAAGTGCGCATTACGCCGGCCGGGATGGCGCTGGCCAAATGCAGCACCCGCTGCTGAAAGGCCGTCATGCCGCCCAAGTCTACAGGCAGGGTAAACTCGCGCAGTCGCCCGTCAAACCAGGCGGCCAGCTGCTCGCGCTCAGCCTGCAAGGCATCAGGATTGCGCTGCGCCCGCGCCCGCGCCGGCAGGTTTTCACGGAAGAAATCTTCCTCCACTCCGAACATCAGCTTGCACAGCCCAACTTCGCTGCGCGCCATGTAGAGCTCACCCAGCGGCGATTCCATCTCCGCCCACTCAATCAGCGGCGCTGTGCGCGCAAACCAGTCCAGCACCCTGGCGCGCGAACGTTCGACTTCCCCTGCCCCTGCCTGCATGGTCATACCTCCTCCAGTTCCCGGCGCAGGCGGCGAATGCCATGCGACACATGCGCCCGCGCGCTCTCCTGAGAACAACCCAATATTCCGGCAATTTCCTCGTTGCGCAGCTCACGGCCGTAGCGCAGCAGGACGGCGGCGCGTTGCCGTGGCGGCAGTTCCTCGATGTGCGACACGACCAACGCCAGCAACTGGCCACGCTCACAGCTTTCTTCCGGCAGCAACGCGTCCGAGGGCAGTTCCACATCCTCGTCCAGCAACACTTCGCGGCGGCTGCGCTGCAGCGCGCTGAGCGCGCAATTTGTCGCGATGCGGTAAAGCCAGGAGCGCGCGTTACTGTTCGGACGCAACCTGTCGTAGGCCTTCCATGCACGCAGCCAGGTCTCCTGCGTGAAGTCGGCGGCATCCAGGCGCGTGCCGCGCAGCATGTGCCACAGATAGCGGAAGAGCTCGTCGTGGTGGCGCTCGATGAGCGTTTCAAAGCGAATCAATGCGCGCGCTCCCTGTCCCTGCCTGTATAACGCGCAACGCGCAGGATTGTGAAATGCCTTGCAGCAGACGTGACGCAGCGCTCGCCCGGGCTTCAACAATAGTGCTGTGGAAAGGAACACCCCGAACGGGTGGAAGGCGGCCCGCTGTTGTCAATCCGACGCTGACATCGGGTCTGCGGCCACCAGGCGCACGAAGTGACGCTTGCCGACCTGCAACACCGTTGGCAGTGAAGAGAGAGGGACCATGGCCTGCACGTCCGTGACCGCCACGTCGTTCAGGCGGATGCCGCGCTGCTTCATCAGCCGGCGCGCCTCGCCGCCGCTGCTGACCATCGCCAGGCGCCGCAACAAGTCCAGCACGCGCTCTTCGCCCTGCAGCGCGACCTCGGCGATATCCTGGGGCACGCCGCCGGAGCGGAACACCTCGTCCCAGCGCTGACGTGCAGCGGCGGCTTCCGGCGGACTGCAGAAGATGCTGACGATTTCCTGCGCCAGGCGCAGCTTGATTTTGTTGGGATGCTCGCTGCCATCCTGCAGGCCGCGCTCCATCGCCTCCAGTTGTGCCGGTGAATAGCCCAGAATCAGTTTGTGATACATGGGCATGGCCTTGTCAGGGACGCTCATGACCTTGCCGAACATGTCCCAGGGTTCAGCCAGCAAGGGGATGTGGTTGCCCATACTCTTGCTCATCTTGGCATCGCCGTCGGTGCCGGGCAGCAGTTCGCCCATGATGAGCGCGATCTGCGGCTTTTGGCCCAGCCCCTGCTGCAACTTGCGCCCGGCAACGAGGATGTTGAAGAGCTGATCCTGGCCGCCCACCTGCACGTCGGCCTCCTGGGCGACCGCGTCGTAGCCCTGCATCAGGCCGTAAAACAGCTCGTGCAGATAGATGGGCACGCCAGCATCAAGGCGCTTGCGGAAGTTCTCGCGCACCAGGAATTGTTGCACTGTGAAGTTACTGGCCAGGCGAATGATGTCCGCGAAGTCCAGCGGCGAAAGCCACTCATCGTTGTAACGCACGCGCGTCAGCTGAGGATCGAGGATTTTGAAGGCCTGTTCGGCATAGGTACGCGCATTCTCATGCACCTGTTCACGCGTCAACTGCTCGCGGGCCTCATCCTTGTCCGAAGGGTCGCCGATGAGGCTGGTGAAGGAGCCCACCAGAAAGGTGACGTCGTGGCCAAACTCCTGAAACTGGCGCAGCTTGCGCATCGTGATGGTATGGCCGAGGTGCAGGTCAGAAGTACGGGGATCGTAGCCGCAGTAGACCCGCAGCGGACGGCCTTCGCGCTCCGCCTCCAGCAGGCGCTCGCGCAATTCCGCGCGCATGGTTGCGGTCGTTTCCGCATCGCCCGACTCCGCGCCGGACATCAGCACCGCCACCTGTTCGTCGATCGTCATTGCCTGTGTCGCTGTCGTCACGCCGCCCGCCTTCCCTGTCTGAATTGCGGGGCCAGTATAGCACAGCGGGCGTTTCAAGCCGTTGGCATGCGCTGCAACCACAGGGCCGAAAGCGCCGGCAGATTCAGCGTCACGCTGAATTGCTGGCCATGCGCGGAGCGCGCTTCCGCGGTGAGCTGACCACTCGCTCCCGTGCCGCCACCCCCGAACTCCGGCGCATCGCTGTTGACAAGTACCGCGTATTGACCGGCTTCCGGCACACCGAGTCGATAGTCATAGAGCGGGTCAGGCGAGAAGTTGCAGAGCGTCATCACCTGTCCGGCCTCGCCGAGCCCCTTGCGCAGCCAGGCCAGCGTACTGTGCTGCGCGTCGTGCACTTCAATCCAGTGAAAGCCGTCGCCATCGAAGTCGCGTTGCCACAGCGCCGGCTGGGCGCGGTACAAATGGTTGGCGCTGCGCACCAGATGCAGCAGGCCGCCATGGAGAGGCCAGTCCAGCAGCTGCCATTCGAGCGGGCGCGTTTCGCTCCATTCGCGCCACTCCCCGATTTCCAGCCCCATAAACGTCAGTTTTTTGCCTGGGTGCGCCAGCATGTAGAGGTAGAGCAGGCGCAGCGTGGCAAACTGCTGCCACCAGTCGCCCGCCATCTTGCCCAGCATGGAGGCCTTGAGGTGAACGACCTCGTCGTGCGAGAAGGGCAGCACGAAGTTCTCGGAAAAGGCGTACATGAGCGAGAATGTGAGGCGTTCGTGCAGAAAGTGACGGTCTGCCGGATGCGCGCGCAGGTAGGACAGCGTGTCGTTCATCCAGCCCATGTTCCACTTGAGGGTGAAGCCCAGGCCACCTTCATACACCGGCCGCGATACCCCGGGCCAGGCGCTGGATTCCTCGGCAATGGTGATTGCGCCAGGGAACTCTGCGTGGACTGCAACGTTGAATTCGCGCAGGAACTTGATGGCGTCCAGGTTTTCGTTGCCGCCGTGCTCGTTGGGGAGCCACTCTCCGTCTTCGCGCCCGAAATTGAGGTAGAGCATTGACGAGACGGCATCCACGCGCAAGCCATCGATGTGGTAGTGCTTTAGCCAGAACAGCGCGTTGGAGAGGAGAAAATTACGTACCTCGTTCCGGCCATAATCGAAGATTCGCGTCCCCCACTGCGGGTGCTCGCCGCGGCGCGGGTCCTGATGCGAGTAGAGATGCGTGCCATCGAAGGTGGACAAGGCGTAGTCGTCGCGCGGAAAGTGCGCTGGCACCCAGTCCAGCAGGACGCCAATGCCGGCCTGGTGACAGGCATCGACGAAGGCCATGAAGTCCTGCGGCTCGCCGTAGCGGCTGGTCAGCGCATAGAACCCGCCGACCTGGTAGCCCCAGGAGGCGTCCAGCGGATGCTCTGCCAGGGGCAGAAACTCTACATGCGTGTAGCCCGCATCGCGCAACCAGGGGATGAGCTGCTGCGCCAGGTCGCGAAAGTTGAGCAGGCTGCCGTCCGCGTGGCGCCGCCAGGAACCGGCGTGTACCTCGTAGATGAGCATCGGCCCACCGAGCACGGCAGCGACTGAACGCGACTGCATCCAGGCATGGTCGCCCCAGTCATACCCGCCCAAATCGGCGACAATAGACGCAGTATTCGGGCGCAGCTCGCTGCGGAAGCCGTAGGGATCGGCCTTCAACGCATTGTAATTGCCGTGGCCGACGACGTCATACTTGTAGGATGTGCCGACGCCGAGACCCGGCAGAAACAGTTCGTGAATGCCGCTGCACGCGCGCGGCTGCATGGGGTGCAGACGCGCATCCCAGCCGTTGAAGTCGCCGACCACGCTGACGCGCCAGGCGTTAGGCGCCCAGACGGCAAAATTGACGCCATTAACGCCATCGTAGTTGCGCAGCTGCGCGCCCAGTTTCTCGTGGCTGTCGTGCAGCCTGCCTTGTCCGTAGAGGTAGCGGTCGTAATCTGTCAGCAAGGGATCGCGGAAAGCGTAGGGGTCGGCAACGCTGTAGTTACAGCCAGCTGCGTTACGCTCTTCAAAATGATAGCGACGCCAGTCGCCGTCTACGGTCGCCGTGAAGTAGCCATCGGCCTGCGTCGGTTCCAGCGAGACGCGCGCGCCACTTTCTTCGTTGATGGCGACCAGGGAACATGCCGAGGGCCGAAAGGTGCGCAAACGCAGGCGGCCATCTCCCAAGTGCAGCGGGCCCAGAACCTCGAAGGGCATGCCGCAACTGCCAACGGCAAGGGCCGCGATCAGTTCTTCTTCCCTGTTCATGTGCGCCTTGTCGACTTGCCCACAGCGGCATTATGCCCCTCTGCCCGTCCCTTGTGAAGAGTCCGCGATTTGCCTATACTTTTGGCTGGCTGGAAGTCCCCACAGGAAACTCTACATGAAGTGCATGACCAGTATCGAGGCGCGCGCGGCCTTTCTGGACTACTTCGCGCGGCAGCAGCATCGGGTGGTCGCGTCCTCCCCACTGGTGCCGGGCAACGACCCTACCCTGCTTTTCGCCAACTCCGGCATGGTGCAATTCAAGGAAGTCTTCCTCGGCTCCGAGCAGCGAGACTATCTGCGCGCCACGACGTCGCAGAAATGTTTGCGAGTCAGCGGCAAGCACAACGATCTTGAGGAAGTTGGCCCTTCGCCGCGGCACCACACCTTCTTCGAAATGCTGGGCAATTTCAGCTTCGGAGACTACTTCAAGCTGGAGGCCATGCAATACGCGTGGGAGCTGCTGACCGAGGTCTACGGCCTGCCGGCGGAGCGCCTGGCAGTCTCAGTATATGAGAAGGATGACCAGAGCTACGACCTCTGGCGCGACCAAATCGGTATAAGCCCGCAGCGCATCGCCCGCCTCGGCCCCGAAGGCAACTTCTGGCAAATGGCCGAGACCGGCCCCTGTGGCCCCAACAGCGAAATCCACTGGGACAAGTATCCCGAACGCGGCGAGGTGGGCATCATCGCTTCGCTGGAGGCGGACGACGACCGCTTCCTCGAACTGTGGAACCTGGTTTTCATGCAGTACAACCGCACCCGGCCCGACCCGCAGCATACTGGCGCCCATGACGTACCCCTGCCGCGGCCTGGCGTGGACACCGGCCTTGGCTTCGAGCGCCTCGTCAGCGTGCTGCAGGGCGTCGACGCAAACTACGATACGGACCTCTTCCTGCCGGTGATGCAGGCCGTGCAAGCCATGACCGGCCACAGCGACGCGGAGCGCGACGCTGACATCGTGCCCTACCGCGTCATCGCCGACCACATGCGCGCCTCCGTCTTCCTCATCGCCGAGGGCGTATTGCCCGGCCCCAAAGGCCGCGATTCCGTCACGCGCCTTGTGATCCGGCGCGCAGCGCGTTTTGGGCGCAAGCTGGGCTTCGAGGAGCCCTTTCTCGCACAGGTCGCGGACTCCGTCATTGAGATAATGGGCGGGCACTTCAGCGAACTGGTCGAACGCCAGCAACTGATCCGACGGGTCATCACACTGGAGGAGCAGCGTTTTCACCGCACGCTGGGGCGAGGTCTGGGTGAACTGGAAAGCATGCTGGCCACGTTGATGCGGGCTGGCCACCATACGCTTCCGGGCGAACAGGCCTTTTACCTGACGGCCACCCTGGGTCTACCCTACGAGGTGATACGCGATGTCGCATCCGAGCGCGACATGGCGGTCGACCTCGCCGGCTTCGAGGCCGCGCAGGAGCGGCACTCGGCGGTAAGTGGCGCCGGCCAGGCGATGGGCGTGCTGAAGGGCAAAGAGGCCTGGAGCACTGTGCTCGCCGATCTGCGCAGCCAAACTGAACCAATATACGATCCTTATGGCCCGCCCGCACGAGAAACCAGATTGCTGGCGCTGCTGCAGGACGCGCATCCGGTAGCCGAAGCCATTGCCGGTGACAAAGTGGAAGTCGTATTGGCCGAGACTCCCTTCTACGTCGAGGCGGGCGGTCAGGTGAGCGACAGCGGCACAATTCGCGGCGACGGTTGGCTGATTGAGGTCGAGGATACGCGCCAGCCGGTCAGCGGCCTGGTCGTGCATGTTGGCGAGGTTGTGGAAGGCCGTCCTCACCGTGGCAATCTGGCCCGCGCCGAAGTCGATGCCTCGCGACGCAGGGACATCATTCGCAACCACAGCGCAACCCACCTCCTGCACGCTGCGCTGCGGCGACGCCTCGGCGACCACGTTCAGCAACGCGGCTCCCTTGTCGCGCCGGATCGTCTGCGCTTCGACTTTGCCCATGACGCCCGGGTCTCTGCCGAGGAATTGCAGCAGGTGGAGCGTGAAGTCAACGAGGCTATCCTCAGCGACTATTGCGTGCAGGCCGTCACCATGCCGCTCTCAAAGGCCCGCGCGGAAGGCGCCATGGCGCTCTTTGGCGAGAAATACGGCGAAGAAGTGCGCACCATTCGCATCGGTGAGGGAGACGAACGCTACAGCTACGAACTTTGCGGAGGCCTGCATGTCCACAGCACGCAGGCAATCGGGCAGTTGCGCATCGTCTCCGAAGGCAGCGTGAGCGCCGGCGTGCGGCGTATCGAGGCGCTCACCGGCCGCGCTGCCCAGGCATATGTGCAACAGGCCCTCACGCAGTTCGACGGCATCGCCGCACAACTGGGCGGCGGGACGGCGGAAGCGCCCGCGCGTCTGAGCGCGTTGCAACAGCAGTTGAGCGCGAGTCGCCGCGAGGTCGCTGCCCTGCGCCGGGATATCGCCCGGCATGAGTTCGCTCAACACCTCACAAACATCGAGCAAATTGGCGAATTGCCCGTGCTCGTCACGCAGCTGGACGGGCAGCCCATGGAGTCCTTGCGCGAGATGGCCGACTGGTTCCGGCAGCAGGTGCCTGACGGCGTGCTGGTGCTCGGCAGCGTCGTCGACGAGCGACCCTTGCTCATGGTCTCGGTGGGAGACGGGCGCACAAAACAAGGGCTGCACGCCGGCCAGCTCATCAGGCCCCTGGCCGCCATGGTCGGCGGCGGCGGCGGCGGTCGCCCTGCCCTGGCCCAGGCCGGTGGTCGGGATGCAGCCGCGCTGCCAGAAACGCTGGCCAGTGCCCGCGCGTTGATCATGGATCGCTGGCTTCCCGCTTAACATGCCGCCACGCCCCGAACTGTTACAGCTGGAGCGTAACGAAGATGTTGCCTCCGTACGCGGCCGTCTCCTGTCGCTGGCGCAACAACGGGTGCTGCTGGTCTGGCCAATTCGCGGCTCGGCGCTGACGCGCCGGCTGGACCTGGTGCTCGTCCAGCGCGAAGCCCAGCGCCTTGGCGTACAGCTGGCGCTGCTGACCCAGGACCCTGATGTCATTCGCCATGCCCGTGAGCTTAACCTAAGCACATTCGCAACAGTGGGCGCAAGTGAGCGCGGCCGCTGGAAGCGTGGTCGCGCCCGGCTGCTCTTGCCGGGACGCTCACAGAATTCTGAAGAGTCGGACACAGACGCCCAGGATTCGGCCGTCGCCCGCGCCCAGACGGCAAGGCGGCGTCCTGCGCCCGTGCTCCGGCTGACGGGCGCGTTCATCCTGCTACTGTTCGTGCTCGCCCTGGGCGCTGGCGCAGTCCTGCTGATTCTGCCCACAGCCACAATTACATTGCTCCCGGCCCGCAGCCTCGTCGAGACCGAGGCTCTCATCACCGCCAACCCGGACGCCACGAATATTGACCTCGAGGGCGCCGTCATCCCTGCCATTCGCCTCAGCATCACTGTCGAGGAAAGCGCCAGCCTGCCGCCGGGTGGCAGCCAGCAACTTTCCTCCACGCCAGCGAGCGGCCATGTCGTGTTCGTCAACCTGGGCGACACGCCCGTCGAGATTCCGGCCGGGACGCTGGTGGGAACCAGTGGCGCAGAACCCGTCTGGTTTCGCACTTTGGCGAGAGGCTCGCTGGAAGCAACCACCGGCCATCAAGTCGAACTCGCCATTGAGGCTACAGCGGACCATGCAGGTCCGGGCGGCAACGTGGACAGTGGCTTCATCAACATTATGCGCGGTGAGCTGGCGCAGAACGTGAGCGTAAGCAATCCTCGCCCGACAAGCGAAGGCGGCAGCCGCAGCGTCGGTATCGTCCTGCCGGAGGATCATGAGAGCCTGCTCGCCACGGTGCGGCAGCAGCTCAAGTCTGAGGCCTATATCTCCCTGTTGTCGCGCCTGCAGGAAGGCCAGCACCTGATTCTTGAATCCATGAGCATCGTCACCGAACGCAGCGACTGGACCAGGTTCAGCGCTGCTGCCGGAGAAGCGACGGGGCTGCTCAGCCTGGACATGAAGGCGATCGTCGAAGCCATTGCCATTGAGGAAAGCCTGGCGCAACAGGTCGTCCTGGACAGGCTGCTTGATGAAGTGCCGCTGGGAAGCAAGCTATTACGCCAAACCGTCAACCACGAGCGGGGCCAGGTCGTTAGCGACTATGCTGACGGCCTGCTGCGTTTTTGGCGCAGTGCCCATGCGCTGGCAGAAGCTGTGGTTGACGCCGACGGGCTGCGCGAAAGACTCGTCGGGATGACGTCGGCGGAGGCCAGGGCCAGAATTCACCAGGAGCTGGAGCTGCAGCCCGGTACCACGCCGCGCATTGACATCGCGCCAGACTGGCCAGGGCGCATGCCCTTCTTGCCATTCCGCATCCAGG
The DNA here is from genome assembly GCA_965238035.1 of Phototrophicaceae bacterium. Taxonomy (GTDB): domain Bacteria; phylum Chloroflexota; class Anaerolineae; order Aggregatilineales; family Phototrophicaceae; genus JAGWBD01. The sequence continues at coordinate 300,649 of OZ250163.1, forward strand.
TGCAGTTCGCGGAGCAGGCATGAAGCTGCTGGCGATCGATTACGGGCAAAGGCGACTCGGCCTGGCTACCTGCGACGCCAGCGGTCTGGTCGCGCGTGAGCTGGACATCCTCACCCGTGGGTCCCGCGCGGAGGATTTCGCCACTATCCGCCGCATTGCAAATGAAGAGCAAGTTGAAGCGCTGTTAGTCGGGCTGCCGCTCAACGAAGAATCGCCTGAACGTCAGGCTGAGCGCTGCACCATGGTGCGCCGCTGGGCGCGCCGCCTGGCAGCAGCCACCGGGCTGCAGGTTACGCTGTGGGATGAGCAACTCTCCAGCGTTGACGCCCAGGAGCTGGCCCGCGCGCGCAAACGCGGGCCGCGCGCGCCGGTCGACGATCTTGCCGCGCGCGTCATTCTGCAGAGCTACCTCGACGCCGTGCGCGATGGACTCGCCGGTGAGCCGGAGCAGATTTCGCCACCGCAAGTTCTCACTTGATCAGACCATTCAATCTGCCAGCAGCGCAGCCAGCCTTTCTGACCAGGCGAGCAGTAGCTCGTCCTCTCCGTGACGGCTGCTGACTTGCAGACCCAGCGGCAAGCCATTCGCTGCGCGCCCGGCGGGCAAGCTCACGGTGGGCAGACCGGCATGCGTCCACGGCAAATTCATCACCGGGTCACCAGTGGACGCGATCCCCATCGGCGCCGGCCCGGTGGCCGGTGGGCTGAGCCACAAATCAATCCCGTCAGCTTCCATGCGTTCCTGCAACATCCGTCGCGTCTGCATTCTGCTGACGCGCGCCTGCTGCGCTGTCGCCGCAGCGACGCGCTGCCCGGCCCGGATGAGCTCAGCGGTGCGAGGACGGTATCGCGCTTCGTATTCAGCAAACCAGGTTCGATGTTCCTGCGCCAATTCACAGGCCATCAGCGCCCGGTGCAGCCGGTCCATTTCGTCGAATTCACCGAACAATTCGATGCGCTGCAGTTCATAACCTGCCGTTTGCAGGCGCGCGATTTGGCCCTCAAAACCGCATCGGCCCTCCGTTTCCAGATGCTCCAGCAAGGGGCCTTCCACCACTCCCAGGCGCGGTAGAGGCGACAGGGACGGTTGCCGCCAGTCCTGGCACAGTAGCGACGCTGCGATGCGCAAGCCTGCGACGTCCTGGGCGAAGATCCCCACGTGGTCGAGCGTCGGCGCCACGTAGATCACGCCCGTCGCGTCGACGCGCCCGTAGCCCGGCTTGAACCCGGCGACGCCACAGAACGCCGCCGGCCGCATTAGCGAGCCTATCGTTTGTGTGCCTAGCGCCAGGGGACAGATACCGGCGGCCACCGCCGCCGCAGAGCCGCTGCTGCTGCCGCCTGGCGTGTGCGCCAGATTGTGCGGGTTACGAGTCGGCCCAGGCTCAAAGTAAGCGAATTCGGTCGTCACGGTCTTGCCCAGGACGAGCACGCCGGCCTCTACCAGGCGCGTCACACAATCCGCCTGCTCGCCTTCGAATAGCGCGGCGGGCAGTTTGCTGCCGGCGAGCGTGGGCAGACCATCTACGCGGAATATGTCCTTGACGCCGAGCGGTACGCCGAAGAGCGGCGGCCGCGCCTCCTGCTGCGGCCAGCGTTCCAGCAGCGCCTCCGCAGCCCGCATCACCCGTTCGCGGCGACCGGGCTCAGGCACAAAGGCCTGTAGCTGCGGCTCCAGGGACTCCAGCCGCTGCAGGGTGGCGCGTGTATGCTCCAGCAGATTCAGCTCGCCACTGCGCAGGGCAGCGGCCATCGTCGCCAGTGGCGCCTTGTGCAGCATTCCTGTTTCCCCGTAAACTACCCGGTGATTGTAACGGAATACGCCGGGCTGCCGGTATACTGGCCCGGTTCGTTACACATGGAGTTGACCCTGGCCGCTCGTGGCAAATGTCTACTGTTCGTCGCAGCTGCAATCGGCGCGCTGCTGCTGGGCCTGACCCTGCCGCTACTGCTTAGCGGAGGCACGGGCGGGATCGGCGGGCTGGCACGACGTGGTCTGACGCGCATCAGCCTGTTGACGCGCTCGGACGGACTGGGGCGCACTGCCGGCAACGACTCGACCCCTCTGCGCTTTGTTGTGCGTCCGGGCGACACGGCCAGTTCCATCGCAGGGCAATTGCTGATCGCTGGCCTTGTGCACGACGCGCAACTCTTCGTCGACTACGCCTTCGCCAACGGCCTCGACGTGCAGCTCAAGGCTGGAGACTATTTTCTCAACCAGACGCAGTCCATCCCCGCCATCGCGCAACAACTCGCGGACGCGCGCGGCAGCGCCCTGCAATTCCGCGTGTTCGCCGGCTGGCGCATGGAACAGATTGCCGCGGCCATCGACAGCAACGAGCGCTTCAACTTCGGCGGCGCGGAATTTCTGCAGCTGGTCGGGCCTGGCGCCTGGCTTGACCCCGCCCTGGCTGCGCAAACTGGCTTGCCGCCCGGCGCCTCGCTGGAAGGTTACCTTTTCCCGGACAGCTACAGCCTGCCACCGCGACTTACAGCCCTGGGATTGCGCCAGGCCATGCTGCAACAGTTGATGGCGCAGTTCACGCCACAAATGCTGACGGACGCTGCTGCCCAGGGCCTCTCACTGCACGACGTGTTGACCCTGGCGGCCATCGTGGAGCGCGAATCGCTGCACGAGGATGAGGACGCGCGCATCGCCGGCGTCTATCGACGGCGCCTGGCACAAGGCATGAAGCTGGACGCCGACCCGACCGTGCAATACGCCCTGGCGACGCTGGTTGGCAGCTGGTGGCCGCAAATCACTGCCGCGCACTACAGCTCGGTGATCTCGCCCTGGAACACCTATCTGCAAGCCGGGCTGCCGCCCGGACCCATCGCCAATCCCGGGCTTTCTGCCATCCGCGCCGCTATCTATCCAGCGCCCGGCGACGAGCTCTTTTTCCGCGCAGCCTGCGATGGCAGCGGCTACCACGTCTTCGCGCGCAGCTACGCCGAGCACCTGGACAACGGCTGCAATGCCTGAACGACTGAGTTGCTGGCTCTTGCCGCTATTGTTGCTGGCCGCCTGCAGCAGCGCGCAGCTGGCTGCGCCGCACAAAATCGCCCTGCTGGCCTCCTTTGAAGGGCGCGAACGCGCGCGCGCCTATGAATTGCTCGCCAGCGCAAATCTGGCGCTGCAGGATGCGGCGCGCGAAGACATCGTATTGCTGGCGGTGGACAGTGGCGGCTCTGTGGCGGACGCGGTCAGTCGCGTCCAGGCACTGCGCAACGACCCGCTGGTACTCATGGTCGTCCTGGCGGGAACGTACGCCAGCGACGCGCAAACCCTGGCCGCCCTGGCTGACTTACCGGCCCTGCTCATCGGCGCAGAGCCGGAAGGGCCAGGTGGGGCACGCGAAATGTTGCTTCGCGCGATTTCGCTTCCATCGCCAGCGTTGTTGAAAACTATCGTGAGAGCAACCCCGACGCCCTGAGACGGGTTCATGGGCCGCAGCAGGTCAGGACAAGATGTTGTCCAATACTGAAAGTGGTGTGGCAGCGAGAAGTCCGGCGTCTATCGGCAGGACCACGCCCGATATCCAGCGGGCTTCGTCGCTGGCGAGGAAGACTGCGGCCCATGCGACATCCCAGGCAGTGCCTTCACTACCCAGGGGTCCCGCTTTACGCCGCAGTGTTCGTGATTCGTCGTCTAGATGACGGACAAAGGCGCCGTGGATGTGGCCGGGCGCAAGGGCGTTGACACGGATATTGTCGCGCCCGTGATGCACCGCCATGACACGCGCCAGCTGAATCGCGCCAGCTTTTGTCACAGCGTAAGGTACGTTGCGGCGAAAGCCGGCACGCAAGCCATCAATTGAGGCGATGTTGATAATTGAACCGCCGCCGCTTGCTTTCATCAGCGGGACGGCATATTTGGAAGCCAGCATCATACTTTTAAGGTTAATGGCAAATACCTGATCCAGCTCGGCGTCTTCGACTTCGGTAACCATACCGCCACCGTAAGTCGCTACATTATTGAAGAGTATATGCAATCCGCCATAGCGCTCGTGACAGGCTTCCATCATTTCCCGGCAGGCGCCTTCGCTCGTCACATTCGCCTCAAAGACGGAGGCCGTGCCTCCAGCCGCAGCGATGTCCTGTTGCGTGGCTTCCGCCCGCTCACGGTCGATATCCACCAGCAAGACGCTCGCCCCCTCTTGCGCGAAGAGCATCGCGGCTGCGTAACCAGTGCCGGCCGGCTCACCCCTAGACCCGGCGCCAACTACAATGGCGATCTTGCCTTCCAGTCGATGATTGCCCATGTCACTGCCTTTCAATTGACGAACGTCTAATCCATGTGCAAGCCGCCATCGACGGTTAGCGACAATCCGGTGAGGAATTCGGCTTCGTCGGAGGCGAGGAAGACAGCCATCTTTGCAATATCAGCCGTCTCGGTCATGCGCCCCAGGGGCACGCTGCCGATAGAATTCGCGATCATCGCCTGACGATGTTCAGCCGGCTCAATGCCAGCAGGCGCCAAAACCGCCGCCATATCGTCGATCCGCTCGGTCGCGATCAACCCCGGGCAGATTGCGTTGACGGTGATGCCTTGCGACGCCACTTCGTGCGCCATCGCCTGCGTGAATCCGCGCACGGCAAACTTGGAGGCGCAATATGCCGCGAACCTCGCCACGCCGTGCTTGCCCGATGTCGATGAGATATTGATGATCCTGCCACCTTCGCCGCGCGCGATCATCGTCCTGGCCACCGCCCGGCTGCACAAAAAGGTGCCCTTTACGTTGACGCGTTGTACCAGATCAAAGGCGTCTTCTTCCAGCTCCACCACCGGCACACGGTCCCGACCAGCCGGGGCACCAGCGTTGTTCACCAGTATGTCGATCCGGCCGAATTCTTCCAGCGCTGCAGCGACCATTCGCTCAACTTGCCCGGCAGACGAGACATCGGCGTATGCCGCCTGCGCGCGCCGACCAAGCGCTTCGATCTCGCTGACGACGGCCGGCAAGCCTTGCCGAATGGCAGACGCTTCGCTCAGGTCATTGACAACCAGATCGGCGCCTTCCTGAGCCAGACGGAGAGCGATGGCCCGGCCTAAACCGGCAGCGCCCGCAGCACCGGTGACCAGCGCTACTTTTCCTCGCAGATCGTACATCTTGCTCTCCGGTCGTTTTTCTAACGCAGTATTCGCTGATCGCTGAGGTCTTTGCCGCCGACAGTTTTCGTCAAGCTCGCGCCACGATACTCACGGACCTCGAGATCAGCAAAGGCATTGACGATATTGTACTGCGTCGGCATATCTTCCCAGCGCGCGCTATGAAATTGCAAGTGACCTTCGCCCACATGATGCTCCAGTACTCGCCGGTTGGGCGTCTCGGCTGGTGTCAGGACGGCGTACGCAATATCGGCTGTGCCCCATTCTCCCGTGCGCGGCATATATTTGTAGTGCAAGATGCCAGCACCTGTCTGACTTTGCCCGGCATTTTCGATCTCCCCGGGCGATTGCTGCCGCAAGTCCCTGACGGTGAGATCGAGGAACTTGAAACCCAGCCAACTCGCGATAATGTGATGTTCGCCGCGCAGCCTGGTTGGTGTCGGCAGTTCGCAATAGATCTTCGAAAAGCCGATTTCTTCGCGACCTGTGAGAATCGGGTCGGTCAGATTCTCCCAGAGCACGGTAAGGAAATTACCGCTCAGCTGGTCCACTTCGCCTTCAAATCGTACTGGAAATGAGACGCCAAGGGTGTTGTAACCGCGACCGGCCAGCCATTCGATTTCCGTGATATAGCTCGCGCTGACCGTCACCAACGGCTCGCCATCGAGCATAAATCCGGGCGGCAGATGCTTCTCCAATTGTGCCGGATTGCTCAGGAAACTGACACTGAAACTCGTGCTGAAAGGATTATCGCGGCACTCGAACTTCCGACCATCGGGTCCTCGACGGGGTCCCGTGCGCGGTCCAAAATGCGTCGGCATCCGGTACATTTTGTCTCTCTCAAATTGATAAGGCATAACTTGCTCCATTCATACGGATTTCTGTCTCTCCGCCTCGGGATCGAAGGCGGACCCTGCAGTTTATGAAGCGCTCAAATTCGCCGCCGCTGTGGCCAGCGCCCTGGACCGCGACCAGATCGCACAGGACTTGCAGGCATACATTCAGGAGCAGGTCAGCGCCCCCTGAAATGCACGCTCACCCTCAGGCACTACGGCTCTGACGTTTCCCATGCAGAACATCGAAGACCAGCGGCAAGGGCTCGACTGCCTCATCCGCCAGCGGGATGAGCCCCTTCAATTCGGCGTGACAGCGCTCCAGCCGCTCCTCATCATTGGCAAACATGGTCACCAGCGGCGCTCCGGCGGCCACACGCTGGCCAACCTTGACATGCACCTGCAGCCCCACTGCCATATCTATCACGTCGCCCTTGCGCTCGCGGCCCACGCCGAGGGCAAAGGCCGCATGCATCACGCCGCGCGCCGGCACGGCCTGCACCACGCCTGCCTGCGGTGCAGAAAGCATTTCGACAAGACGAGCCTGTGGCAGGCGTTCGGGCTCATCCACCATGCGCACATCGCCGCCCTGGGCGAACACCATGTCGCGGAATTTCGCCAGTCCCGTGCCGGAGGTCAGGCGTTGTTCAAGGTCAGCGCGAATCGCGGAGTCCTCAGTCCAGCGTACGCCCTGACCCGCCAGGCTCAGCATGAGCCCGGCTATGATTAGGCTATGTTCGCGCAGGTCAGCCGGACCGCCGCCCCGTAGCGTATCCAGCGCCTCGCGTACTTCCAGCGCGTTGCCAACTGCCTCGCCCAGCGGTTGATTCATGTTGGAGATCACCGCGATCATGTCGCGGCCAGCATCTTCGCCAATGCTCACCATTTGCTGCGCCAGTTCACGCCCCTGCTCAAGCTCGCGCATGAAGGCGCCCTCGCCGACCTTGACGTCCAGCACGATGCCGTCGGCGCCGGCGGCGATCTTTTTGCTCATGATGCTGCTGGCGATGAGCGGGATGCTGGGCACGGTGCCGGTTACGTCGCGCAGAGCATAAATCAGCCCGTCGGCCGGCGCCAGCTCCTCGTTCTGTCCGCCTATCACGAGGCCCACCTCGCGCGCCAGCAGCGCAAAGCGTTCCGGTTCCGGCGCCACATCGAAGCCCGCAATCGACTCCAGCTTGTCCAGCGTGCCGCCGGTGTAACCCAGCGCACGCCCGCTCATCTTGGCCACCGGCACGCCGCAGGCGGCCACCATCGGCAGCACCACCAGCGAGACCTTGTCGCCCACGCCACCCGAGGAGTGCTTGTCCACCGCGTAACTTCCCAGCATGTCCGCCATGCTCAACTGCTTGCCGGAGCGCGTCATGGCCTGCGTCAGCTGCGAGGTTTCCGCGCGCGTCATGCCGCGCAGCAAGATGGCCATCAGCAGGGCGGACATCTGGTAATCGGGCAGGTCGCCGGCGCTGAAGGAGGCGATGACCCAGTCGATCTCAGCCTGCGTCAATTCGGCACCGTCGCGCTTGCGTTCCAGAATATCGATCATGCGCATGGTGTTGCTCCTGTTCGTCTGCGCCTACTCTGGCGCATCCCGCCCTGGCACGCAAGAGTCTGCTATACTGCCGGCGCTTGCAGTCAGGGAGTTCCCATGCGCGCAGAAAAGCGCAATATCACCACCGCCGACCTCTATTGCATTGTGCTGGTTGAGGAGCCACGCATCAGCCCCGACGGCCGTTATGTCGCGTGGGTGCGGCAGCAGGCGCAGGAATTCAGCAACGATTACCGGCGCGAAATCTGGCTATCGCCCACGGACGGCGGCGCGGCCATCCAGCTCACGCGCGGCGGCGGGGACAGCCAGCCGCGCTGGTCGCCTGACGGCAAGGTGCTGGCCTTCGTCTCTTCGCGCAACTCGTCGGCGCAGCTCTACCTGCTGCCCCTGGGCGCGCCAGGCGGCGAAGCCCGACAACTGACGAAACAGCTGCGCGGCGTTAGCCAGCCGGTCTGGTCGCCCGACGGACGCCAAATCGCCTTCCTTGCGTCAGTAAACGCGGACGAGCGCGCCAGCGCAGACCGTGGCGACAAGTCGCCCGGGCCGCGTGACGAACTGGCTGCCCGCCATCAGGAGGAACGCCAGGCGCAGGTTGAAACCCTGAGCCACGATCCACGCGTCATCAACGCCATTCCCTATCGCGAAGGCACCACCTACCGGGATGGTCGGCACGCACAGATCTACATTGTCGCCGCCGAGGAAACCGTTGGTGAAACGCCTGTGTCACGTCGCCTCACTGACGCAGCTACCGACTATAGCGAAGTGGCCTGGACAGCGGACGGGCGCAGCCTGCTGTGCATCCGCAGCGCGTATCCCGAGCGGCCAGAGCCGCGGCGCTGGACCAGTTTGTATCGCATCGACGTGGCCACGGGCGCGGAACAACGCCTTTCCGGCGACGAGGTCAACTGTGTCGATACGGCTCCCTCGCCTGCCGGTGACATGGTGGCCTTCCTGCTCAAGCCGGCCAGCCGTCGGCCCGAACGGCTGTTTAGACTCGCCATCATTTCGGCACAGGGCGGCGACGCGCAGGTGCTGACGGAAGCCTTCGACCGTCAGGTGGATGAAGGCAGCCTGCGCTGGAGTGCGGACGGGTCATCCATTGTCTTCAGCGCCGCCAGTGAAGGATCGCGCGGACTGTGGCGCGTGCGGCCGGGTGACGAACCGGAAGCCTTGCTCACCGGCGTACTGGAAGTCTCCGGCTACGACATGACGGCAAACGGGGACATCGCCTGCGCGCTCAGCAAGCCCGCAGATCCTTCTTCACTTCACTGGTTGGACGCAGGTACGAGTGATACCCGTCCACTGGCCAGGCCCAACGCGGACTTCCTCAGAGAGATTGACCTGCAGCCAGTTCACGAGCAGCGCTTTTGCGGCCCGGACGGCACTGAGTTGCAGGGCTGGCTGATGCTGCCACCTGGTCACCAGGAGGGCATGCAGCATCCGCTGGTACTTCACATCCACGGCGGGCCTCAGATGATGTGGGGGTCGGCGCACCGGTCCCTGTGGCTCGAGTGGCAATTGCAGGCTGCGCGCGGCTATGCGATCTTTTTCTGCAACCCACGCGGTGGTGACGGCTATGGTGAAGCCTTTCGCATGGACCTGCACCAGGCCTGGGGTGAAGTGGCCCAGGCGGACATCATGGCCGGAGTTGACCACGTCATCGCCGGCGGACAGATTGATCCTTCACGACTGGCGGTCACCGGAGGTTCCTACGGCGGCTACATGACCGCATGGATCATCGGTCACAGTGACCGCTTTAGCGCTGCCGTGTCCCATCGCGGCGTCTACAACCTGGTCAGCTTTTACGGCGTCACGGATATTCCGCTGTTTCTCAGTGACCAGTTTGACGCCACTCCCACGCAGGATCACGAGCTTTTGTGGCGGCACTCGCCCCTGGCCTACGCCGATGACATCCAGACTCCCTTGCTGATCATTGGCAGCGAAAACGACTATCGCGTGCCCATTTCCGATAGCGAGCAGCTCTTTGCCTTCATTCACCTGCGCGGCGGCGTGGTTGAACTGGTGCGCTACCCGCGTGAGGGGCACGAACATACGCGCAGCGGCGAACCGCAGCATCGCGTCGATGGCCTTGAACGCACCCTGGCCTGGTTCGATCGATACTGCATAGACATTTCATGACTCTTGCACCTGCAACCTGCGTCATCACAGGCGGCGCCGGCTTCATCGGCTCGCACATCAGCGAGCGCCTGCTGCGCGACGGCCACACGCTGCGCATCGTCGACAACTATCTCACCGGCTCGCCGGCCAACATCGCGCATTTGCGGCAGCATGAGCGGCTCAGTGTGCACGAAATCGATATCGCGGACGCCGACGCCCTGACCGCAGTCTGCGCCGGCGCCGACTACCTCATCCATCAGGCCGCGCTGCCTTCGGTGCCACGCAGCGTGGCCCGTCCGCTGGAATCCTGGCGGCACTGCGCGACGGGCACCCTGAACGTGCTGGAGGCCGCGCGCCGCAGTTCGGTGCGCCGCGTGGTCTATGCCTCTTCTTCCTCGGTCTACGGCGATGCTCCTGGCGACAGCAAGCATGAAGGCCTGACCCTGCACCCGCTCTCGCCCTATGCCGCCGCCAAGCTGGCCGGGGAGGCCCTGTGTCAGGCATACAGCGCCTGCTACGAACTGGAGACGGTTTCGTTGCGTTACTTCAACGTATTCGGGCCGCGCCAGGACCCCGGCTCGGCCTACGCAGCCGTCATTCCCGCGCCTGCTGGCGCTGATGCTGGACGATCAGCGCCCGCCGGTCACCGGCGACGGCCTGCAGTCACGCGATTTCACTTACGTTGACAACGTGGTTGAGGGAAATCTGCTCGCGCTCGCGGCACCGGAGGCCGACGGGAAGGTCTTCAATCTCGGCACTGACGGCAGCGTTAGCATCCTGGAGCTGGTCGCCACGCTCAACGAGCTGCTCGGCACGGAACTGCCGCCCCTCCACATCGCAGAGCGACCAGGTGACATTCGCCACTCCCGCGCCGATATCAGTCGCGCGCGCGCGATATTGGGCTATGCCCCAACCGTGGACTTCAGAACCGGGCTGGAACGCACCGTGGCGTGGTTTTCCGGTCAGCCTGCTGCAGATTAGCCCGGATAGCCACCGCTGGCGTCGATCGTGCCGCGTTCGCGGGCGACCCGCCCGGAGTAGTCATCCGCGCGCAGCACGGCCAACGGATCCGGGTCACGCCCGGTTTCCATGCGCACTTGCGCCAGCAGGGGCCGAACGTCGGTATCGTAGGCCGCGGTCAGCAGACAGTGCGCGCCCAACACATCGCCCGCCAGCTGCAGTTCCAGCAGCGCCGCCTGGTCCACGAGCAAGGCTTTCGCGTAGGCAGTCTGGCAGTTGAGCACGCTCAGCACCATGGCCTCCAGCTTGGGCTCAATGTTGTGGCTCTGGTCAATCATGTAGGCCACGTCGTCCGCCAGCGGGCCGGCGCTGACCAGCTCGCAGAAGATTTCGAAGAGCTCGAAGGGGTTGTTGGTGCCGACAATGAGGTCATCGTCCGCGTAACGCCGCGCGTTGAAGTGGAAGCCGCCCAGGCGACCTTCATCAAGCAGGAAAGAGACGATGTGCGCGATGTTGGTGCCTTGTGCGTGATGGCCAGTATCGACGAGCACTTGCGCCTGCTCGCCCAGTTTGAGCGCGGTCGCGTAAGCCATGCCCCAGTCCGCCAGGTCCGTGTGGTAAAAGGCCGGCTCGAAGAACTTGTATTCGATGAGCATTCGCCCGCCCACCGGCAAATGCGCATAGGTTTCGGCCAGGGCCGCCTCCATGCGTTGCTTGCGGCCGCGCATGCTGTCCTGGCCAGAGTAATTGGTGCCGTCCGCAAACCACAGGCTCAACAGGCTGCTGCCGGTCTGCGCCATGACTTCGCAACACTCGACCAGGTGCGCCACCGCTTCCTCGCGCACAGTCGCGGAAGGATGCGTGATGCTGCCAAGGCGGTACTGGTCTTCCTGAAACACATTGGGGTTGATGGCGCCGATGCCCACGCCCTGCTCCGCCGCGTATTGCGCCAGCGCGTCCCAGTCATCCACCTTGTCCCAGGGGATGTGCAGTGCGACGGTGGGTGCCACGCCAGTCAGCCGCTGCACGTAGCCGGCGTCCGCCAGCTTCTCGTGGATGTTGCGCGCCGCGCCTGGCCATGAATAGACCTTGAAGCGCGTGCCACTGTTGCCATAGCCCCATGAGGGCGTTTCAATGTGTTGCGCCTTCAGTTTGCGCTTGACCGCCTCGACGTCGATGCCCTGCGCGTCCAGACGTTCGGCCAGCCGTTCGTAATCCGCCTGATGCTGCATGTGAATGCCCTGCCTGTTTTGGTAAACTGTCGCCGGGTTCGCGCGCAAAGGGTAGCGTCCGGCCCGCAGACTGTCAACCAGCCTGCAGGAAGCGCAAGGGAGATAGCGACCGGTGACGAAACAGTGCAGGGTGCTGGCCATCGATATTGGCGCGGAATCCGGGCGCGTGCTGAGCGTCGGCTTTGACGGACGTCGTTTCGACTTCAAGGAACTGCACCGTTTCCCCAATGTGCCAGTGATGGCGCAGGGCACGCTCTACTGGGATGTGTTGCGCCTGTGGGGGGACATCACGGCCGGCATCGACGCCGCCGGCCCGAATATAGCCGGTCTGGGAATCGACACCTGGGGCTGTGACTTCGCCCTGCTGGATCGCGACGGCGAACTGCTGGGCAATCCAGTCCACTACCGCGACAGCCGTTGCGAAGGGATCAGCGACCAGGTGTTCGAAAAGGTACCGTGGCCCACGCTGTTCGAGCGCACCGGAATTCAGAATTTGACAGCCAACACGATCTTCCAGCTCGCCAGCATGGTGTTCGCAAATAGCCGGCAACTCGCCAGCGCCGAAACATTCCTTCCCTTCCCGCAGTTGTTCAACTACTGGATGACTGGCGACAAAAGCGCAGAATTTACCCATGTCAGCACCATGCAAATTTACAATCCCCGAACACAGGACTGGGATTACGAAACCCTGAACGCCATCGGCGTGCCAACACACATGTTCGGCGATATCGTTCCACCTGGAACAAGGCTGGGGGAATATCAGGGTATCCCGGTATTCGTTCCTGCCTCCCACGACACGGGCAGCGCCGTGGTTGGTGTGCCGGCCACCCGCAGCGACTATGCCTATCTGAGCAGCGGCACCTGGAGCCTGTTCGGACTCGAGGTGCAGGAACCGGTCATCAATGACGCCGCCTGTGCGGCCAACGTCACCAACGAGGGCGGCGTCGAAGGCACTTTCCGATTGCTGGTTAACATCATGGGGCTGTGGCTGGCACAGCAGTGCCGTGCAACCTGGGCCGCCGCCGGCAATGATATGGATTACGAACGTCTCACCGCCGAGGCACGCTCGGCACCTCCCTTTCGCAGCCTGATTGATCCGGATGATGAACGCTTTTATCCTCCGGGAGACATGCCGGCACGAATACTGGACTATTGCCGCGCGTCCGGTCAGACAGTGCCGGAAAGTACCGGGGAGATCATGCGCTGCGTCAACGAAAGCCTGGCGTTGAAGTATCGGCATGCCCTTGATCGTTTGCATGCCGTTTCCGGTCTTCCGGTGTCGCAATTACATATCATTGGCGGTGGCTCGCAGAACACGCTGCTCAACCAGATGACAGCAGATGCGACAGGCATTCCCGTTGTCGCCGGTCCGGTTGAAGCGACCGCGCTGGGCAATGCCATCGTCCAGTTCATCGCCCTCGGCGAGCTGAAAGACGTGGCCGAAGCGCGTGAAATCCTAGCCGAAACGCTCGGCACAGTCAGCTATGAGCCGCGCCAGGATGAGCGCTGGCAGGAAGCCTACCAGCGCTTCTGCGCCATGCTTGAGCAGCCGGCGTGAGCCTGCAGCAGCTGGTCTCCGTTTTTCGCAATCTTTGCAGGCCGTGCACGCCAATACGCTGCCATTTAGCCGAAAGTGGCTGAACAGGACTCCTTGTGACCACAAGCCCACAGCACGCATTCGACCGTGACGAAGACTGCGACTTCGAGTACTGGCGCAACCCTCACGGCTGCAGTGTCGCATTCGACGCGCTGAAGTTCCTGTACATCCCCGACCAGGTCGAGTCCCGGATGGTGGCCGACCTCGCACAGAAGGTGTTCGCCTGGCAGAAGGAACACCATGCCAGCGGCGACCAGATCACGCAGGCCGTGATGGTCACCATGGGCGGCATGTTGCCCGGCGTGCTATTGCACGACCACCTCGCCTGGCATCCCGACCCGGACATTCCCACCGTCGAGTTTGGCACCCTGGGCGTGAAATATTATGCGGGGCCCGCCCAGCCGCTGGATAAACCCATCGTGGTGCAGGACGTGACCCTCAACGTGCGGAACAAGGTTGTCGGCGTGGTTGAGGATCTGGTCGACCTGGGCGGGACGGCGCGTTTTGTGGCGGAGTACCTTGCCAATCACGGAGCCCGCACCTCCGTGCTGATAGCACCCTGGCTCAAGACGCGCGAGGTACTCTCGGCCATGCCGGTCATCAACTTCGGCTTCGTGCCGGCGGATACCTGGATCATCATGCCGCGCGAGCGCGTGGAAACGCTCATCAAGCGGGTGCCGCACTGGCGCGAGCGCGGCGCCAGCAAGGCCGACTGCGCGGCTAATCTGCGCGCAATCGGCTATCCGAACTATCTGATTGAGCAGTATCTGACTGCCGCATTCGAAGCCTGAGCCTGGCAGCCTGCCCTGCCAGGCCTCAACGATGCAGGCAGGTCTCCCAGCCCAGATACTTGCTGAAGGCCTCGTGAATGGCGCCCGCCACGCGCGCCTGGTTGATCGACACGTGATGCTCGTAGCCCCGTTCGCAAATGTAGGCCAGCAGTTCCTGAAAGCGCGGCACGCGCACGACGCCGTAGCCGCCGAAGGTGTCCACCGGGTCGTTCGTGAATTCGCCCTCGCCCACATAGGCCACGATGCGCCCGCTAAAATCGTCGGTGGAGATGCGCAGGTAAGTGAAGGGTGATTCGCTGATACGACCATAAATCGTGCCGTAGGTGTTCTCGGCGCCTACGGAGCCGGCGATGATCTCCTGATAGTCCATTATCGGGATATCGTCGGTGAAGACGTCTTTGGGCAGATTGGAACAGTGGAAAACGACCGCCTTGTCGGGGTCTTCGCCGTAGTTGTTGTTCCAGTCCACCAGCGCGCTGGGCCGGCCCGAGGCCAGCTGCAGCGCCAGCATGGCCAGCGCCCCCACGACGTCCGTTTCGCAGGCGGAGGGGTTGAGGCTGTTGCTGCTCATGCTCATCAGCGTGCAGGGCACCACGCCGAAGTACTCTTCCATTGACGTCCAGCACTGGATGGCCGTTGCATCCAGCTGGTTGTCCGCCATCCAGCCATCCAGCACCACGCCGAACTTCGCCATGCGCAGCAGCGAAATCTCCGGCACACCTTCCGTGCGCGCATAGCCGCGGATGCCGGCCAGACGCACCTGCACCACCTCGTCCGCATCGCCCAGGCGCTCGACGCGCCCAAAGACCTCCGAGAGGTCCAGCGTCTCCACGCTGATGCCGGCCTGGTCCAGCAACTTCTCGCTGAAGCGCACGGTTTTGAAGGCCTCGGGACGGGCGCCCATCATGCCCAGGCGCGCCGTGCGCATGCCGCGCGTGACGCGACAGATCGCCGCGAACTGCTCCAGGTCCGCGCGAAAGGCCGCCCCCGTCGGGTCCATGGTGTGCTGGCTGGTGAGACTGTAGCGGATGCCGTACTGGCGCAGGTTGTTGCAGGCGCTCATTTTGCCGCAGAAGCTGTCGCGCCGGTCGGCAATGCCCATGCGCGTCGCGTCATCGGGGAAAGCGTGAATCAGCACTGGCACGTCCAGCTGCGCCCAACGCAGCGTGTTGGCGATGGCGCGCTCGTCGCCAAAGTTGGGCAGGGTGACCAGCACGCCGTCAATTTCGTTGCGATGCTGACGAAAAACCTCCGCACAGTGACGCGCCTCGGCCAGCGACTCAATTGCGCCGACATTGCTGTCGCCCGCGTCGGGCAGCACGGCACGGATGCCGGCGGCAGCCAGCACTTCCAGCACCTGCTCGCGCCCGCTCTGGGCCAGATGCGCGGGGAAGAAGCCGCGATTGCCGACGATTACACCCAGCGTCAGCGGACGGGCAGTCAGGGTCGCCGCTGCCTGCGGCATGGTCATGGGGCTTGTTGCGCTCATGGTTCGCTCCTGTAAGTTCTCATTCGCACGTCAGGCGGACTGTCTGGTCATGTTGCCCTTGTCGGCCGCATCGGCGTTGGCGCGGGCCCCGGCGCGATCCTGCGCCATCTGCGCGACCGTGCGCGTCTCCAGCCGGGCTGCACCGCGCCACTCACGCAGCGCCACGCGCGTGTCATTGCGCTCATGCGCGGCCAGGCGCTCACGCGCCGCCGGGATGCTGTCCGCATAGTTTGGCAGCCACTCCGCCTGCGCCACTAGCATCTCATCGGTCAGTTGCCAGATTTCCTCAGGATTGCAGATTGCGCCGGTCAGCGGGTCGTGCAGCATGGCCTGCTTGAGAAGGGTGACGTCGCCGCGCAACGCCGCTTCAAGCGCCATCTGCTGCACGCGCACGCTGGCCGAGCAGGTCGCGGCGCAGGCCAGCGGCAGGTCGCCCACCACCGGCATGCTGATGCCGTTGCCATCCACGTAGCCGGGAATCTCCACCACGCAGCCATCCGGCAGATTTGTGATGTGCCCCTGGTTGATCACGTTGAAGTGACCGCGATAGGGACGTCCGGTCTCCAGCCCCTCGATAATGTAGGAGCCGTGCTCCTCGCTGCGGTTTCCGGTGCCAAACACCGGCGGCGTCTCTTCGAGCCAGTTGGGAAAGTCCGTCTCGAACCAGTTGCGGCCCTCGGTGCAGACGCGCAGATAGCCGCCGGTCTCCCCGTGAATCCAGCGCGACAAGTCGATCCACTGCGCAATCTCATCCTCGCGCTTGCGATACCAGGGCAGGTATTCGCTCAAATGGCCATTGCTCTCCGTGCTGTAATAACCGAAGCGGCGCAGCACGTCGATGCGCACCTTTTCGGTGACCGAATATTCCGGGTGAGATTCGAATAGTTCGAGCAGCAGCGGCAGCATGTCCCTGCCCTGCCAGCGTACCTGCACGTACCAGGTCTGATGATTGATACCCGCGGCGATGATGTCCACGTCATTCTTGTGCAGGTATTCATCGATGCCCAGCAGGCCTTCACGCTGTGCCCAACGCTCAATGCAACGCGTGATCTGCCAGTGGCCGCCCTGAACGCCGTGGCACAGGCCGATGGTGTTCACGCCGCCGTACTTGTTGCAGGCCCAGGTATTCATGGCCATGGGATTGCTGTAATTCAGAAAAAGCGCGTCCGGGCTGGCCAGCTCACGGATGTCGCGGCAGATGTCCAGCAGCGCGGGAATGGTGCGCTGGCCGTACATGATGCCGCCGGCGCAAAGCGTGTCGCCGACGCACTGATCGATGCCGTAGCGCAGCGGGACGTCGATATCGAGCGCGAAGGCGCGCAGGCCTCCTTGACGAATCGTGCTGATGACGTAATCAGCGTCCGCGATGGCCTCGCGACGGTCAGTGGTGGCTTGCACGCGCGCCGGCAACCCGTTGGCGGCGATGTCGCGTTCGGCCAGTTGGGTGATCATGGCCAGATTGCGCTCGTTGATGTCCATAAAGGCGAAATGTGTGTCGCGTAGTTCCGGCACGGCCAGCAGGTCACCCATCAAACGGCGTGTGAAGCCGATCGAGCCCGCGCCAATCATCGCGATCTTTAGAGCCATGGCGTCACTCTTGCCTCTCATTCTGTCCGTAAACGTTTTGATAACGATCGTAAAGCCTGTCGATGTCTTCCTGCGTCAAGGCCAGGGGCGTTCCGAGCTGCAATGCCGTCCAGACAATGGAGGCGTTGTCTTCAGTCATCACGGCCGCCTTCACCGCGGCTTCAGCCGATGTGCCGGTCGCGAAAACGCCGTGGTTCTGCAGCAGGCAGGCGGGACTGCGACTGTCTGCCAGCACGTCCACGACCACCTGGCCAATTTCCTCGCCGCCAATCAATGCGAAGCCGCCGCAGGGAATCTCGCCGCCAAACTCGTCCGCCATGGCCGTGGTCACGCAGGGAATTGGCCGTCCCAGCACGGCGAAGGCTGTCGCATAGCGCGAATGCGTGTGTACGATTCCCCCCACCTGCGGCATGAGGCGGTAGATGGCGCAGTGCGAAGCGGTGTCTGAAGAGGCATTGAGTTGCCCCTCCACCAGCGCGCCATGTTCATCCACGATAACCATGCTGGCGGGCGTCAACTGCTCGAAGCGCAAGCCGCTGGGCTTGATGACCACGTGGCCGCTGACCGGGTCGCGCGCGCTGATGTTGCCGCTGGTCCAGGCGACCAGGTTGTTGCGCGGCAATTCGGCGTGCAGCGCGCAAACTTCCTCGCGCAGCGCTGCCAGCCTCACGCTGCGCCACGCGCCGCCAGGCGCAGTCGCCTCAGACGCTTCATCACATCGTTGGCGCCGCGACCGAAATAGTCGTGCAGGATGCGGTAGTCCGCGTAGAGCTGGTCGTAGACCGCCTGATGCGCGGCGACCGGTTGCACCACTTCGTCGCGCAGCTTGCCCATGTACCCGGCCGCGGCTTCAATGTCCGGGTAAATGCCGGCAGCGACCGCGGCGTGCATGGCCGCGCCCAGCGCCGGCGCCTGGGAGGAGCCGGCCAGGCGGATGGACTTGCCGGTGACGTCCGCGTAGATCTGCAGCAGCAGCCGGTTTTTCTCCGCCAGACCGCCCGCAGCGACAATGTCATCAACCGGGATGCCGGCCTCTTCGAAGGCAGCGATGATTTCGCGCGTGCCGAAGGCGGTTGCCTCGATGAGGGCGCGGTAGATGTCGGGCGCGCTGGTGCCCAGCGTCGCGCCCAGCAGCAGACCACCCAGGTCGGCGTCCACCAGCGTGGAGCGATTGCCGTTCCACCAGTCCAGCGCCAGCAGGCCATGTTCGCCAGGCTGCAGCTGCGCTGCCTGCTCCGTCAAATATTCGTGCAGGTCAAGGCCTGCAGCCTGAGCCGCTGCGTGATACTCGGGCGGCACGGCATGGTCGACGAACCAGGCGAAAATATCGCCCACGCCGCTTTGGCCGGCTTCATAACCGTAGTAGCCGGGCAGGATGCCGCCGCGCACCACGCCGCACATGCCCGGCACCTCGCGCAACTCCTCGCTCACCAGCATGTGGCAGTTGGATGTGCCCATGATGATGACCATGCTGCCCGGCCGCGTCACTTTCACCGCCGGCACCGTGGCGTGCGCATCGACGTTGGCCACGGCGACGGCAGTGTCGGGCAGCAGCCCGGTCAGGGCCGCGGCCTCCGCACTCAATCCACCGGCGCGGTCGCCCAGCTGCGCCAGTTCCCGGCTCATTTTCGTATCCACCACGTCAGCCAGGCCAGCGTTCAGCGCCGCGAAATATTCGCGCGCCGGATAGCCCTCATCCTGCACCAGCGCCTTGTAACCGGCGGTGCAGGCATTGCGCGTCTCTACGCCGCAAAGCTGCCAGATGACCCAGTCCGCCGCTTCCACGAGCCGGTCTGCCGCTGCATAAACCTCGGGCGCTTCTTCCAGAATCTGCAGCGCCTTGCTGAAGAACCATTCCGAGGAAATCTTGCCGCCATAGCGTGGCAGCCAGGTCTCACCGCGGGCTTCGGCCACGGCATTGATACGGTCAGCCTGGGGTTGGGCTGCATGGTGCTTCCAGAGCTTGATCCAGGCGTGCGGCTCCGCCCGCCACTCTTCGAGGAAACACAGCGGCGTGCCGTCTGCGCGTACCGGCAACATGGTGCAGGCCGTGAAGTCGATGGCCACGCCCTTCACCTGCTCCGCGGCAACCCCACTTGCGCGTAGCACAGCCGGGATGGTGACGCCCAGCACGTCGAGATAGTCCTGCGGATCCTGCAGGGCCCAGTCCGGCGGCAAGGGCCGGTCGCTGCCGGGCAAGTGCCGATCGATCACGCCGCTGGCGTAATCATGCACGGCGCTCGCCACTTCACGGCCGTCACGCACATCGACCAGCAGCGCGCGTCCGGAGCCGGTTCCAAAGTCAACGCCTATCGTGAACATCGCATCCCCGTGCAGAGATTCGCCGCGCGCCAGTGTAGCACCATCGGCCAAAACTGCCATTCCCCCGTCATTCGCTGTATCATGGCGCCATCACCGGCGACAGCAGGAAAGGCGGCGCAGTGCCCCAGCTTGTTCTCCCCGAAGACCGTTACTTCGACCCAGCCAGGCGCGAGGTCGCCCTGCGGCTGTATCATCAGATCACCGACCTGCCGCTGGTCTGTCCGCACGGTCACGTTGATCCGCAGCTCTTCGCTGACCCGGAGTTCCGCTTCGGCTCGCCGGCGGAGCTGTTCATCACGCCCGACCACTACGTCTTCCGCATGTTGCGCTCCCAGGGAATCACACTGGAGGCGCTGGGCATCCCGCGCGCTGATGGTGGCCCGGTTGAAGTTGACCCGCGCAAGATCTGGCAGCTGTTTGCCGACAATTATCACCTCTTCCGCGGCACGCCGACCGGAGGCTGGCTCGACTATTCTTTCCACTTCGTTTTCGGCGTGCAGGAGAAGCTCAGCAGCGCCAGCGCCCAGGACATTTATGACCACATCGCCGAACGCCTGCAGCAGCCCGACTTTCAGCCGCGCGCGCTTTACGATCGATTCAACATTGAGGTGCTGACCACCACCGATACAGCCACCGATCCCTTGCTGCAGCACCAGGCCATCCGCGACTCAGACTGGAACGGTCGCATCCTGCCCACCTTCCGACCGGACGCGCTCATCAACCTCGATACGCCGGACTGGCACAACAACCTGCAGGCTCTGGGCGAGCTGAGTGGCTACGAAATCCGCGACCTGCGCAGCTACATCCAGGCGCTGGAGGAGCGGCGCAGCTTCTTTCGCCAGATGGGCGCCACGGCCACTGACCACGCCGCCCTGACCGCCTATACAGAGTCGCTGGGTCGGCGCGAGGCGGAGGCGTTGTTCAGCCGCGCCCTGCGCAGTGAGGCCAGCGCGGAGGATGCGCGCCGCTTCACCGGTCACATGCTCATCGAGATGGCGCGCATGAGCGTGGAGGACGGCCTGGTCATGCAGCTGCACGTCGGTTCGTTGCGCAATCACGACCCCGACCTGCACCAGCGCTTCGGCAAGGATATGGGCGCAGATATCCCCGTTGCCAGCGAGTGGACGCGCAACCTGCGGCCGCTGCTGACGAAATTCGGCAGCGACCCACGCTATGCGCTCATCCTCTTCACGCTGGACGAGAGCGGCTACGGCCGGGAAATGGCGCCCCTGGCCGGCTATTACCCTGCCGTCAAGCTGGGGCCGCCCTGGTGGTTCTTCGACAGCGTCAACGGCATGGCCCGCTATTTCGACCTGGTGATGGAGACCGCCGGCCTCTACAACACGGTCGGTTTCAATGACGATACGCGCGCCCTGGCGTCTATCCCTGCGCGCCACGACGTCTGGCGCCGCACCGCGGTCAACTGGATCGCCGGCCTGCAACTGCGCGGCTTCATCGACATGCAGGACGCTGAGGACATGGCGCAGGAGATGGCCGTCGGCCTCGCCCGCCGCGCCTATCGCTTCGACCAGGACTGAGACTTCTCAGGGCTCGACGAGCAGCTTTTGTACGCCCGGCTCCCAGGCCGCATAGCTGGCGAAGGCCGCCGCCGTTTCGGCCAGGGGATAACGCCGCGAGATCAGCGCCTCCAGCTCAAACGCGCCGCCGAGCGCCAGGCGAATGGCGCGCGGGTAAGTGTGCTTCATGCGTCGGGACATGAGGATGGTCAGGCCCTTGCGGCGCGCGGTGGAGTGCTTCATGGTCAATGTATCCGCCGACGGAATGCCAACCAGCACGACCCGGCCGCCGGGACGCGCCATTTCCGCGGCCTGCGCGACGGACTCTTGCGCCCAGGCGGCCTCAAAGACCACATCGGCGCCTAGGCCACCCGTCAACTGCTGCACGTGCGCGACCGAATCCTCCGACGCGCAGCACCAGGCCTCGCTGGCGCCCCAGGCTAGCGCCGCCTGCGCGCGCCAGGGAAAGCGGTCGCAGGCGTAGATCGGGTCAGCGCCAGCCAGTTGCGCCAGGCGGATGATGAGCAGGCCGATAGGGCCGCAGCCGAGCACGACGACGCTGCGCGCCAGTCGCAAATGACCAAGATCCACTGCATGCAGCGCCACGCCCAGCGGCTCAAGCAGGGCCGCGTCGGCATCGCTGAGTGAGTCTGGCACCGGAAAGCAACCATGCGCCGGCACGAGCATGCGTTCACAAAGCGCGCCATCGTCCGGCCACAGACCGCAGAAGTGCAGACGGCGACAAAGGTTGGGGTGACCGGCCAGACAGAGTTCGCAGCGTTGACAGGGCTGTGCAGGATCGACCGCCACACGTTGACCCGGGCGCAGCGGCTGGTCTTCCCCGTGGCGCGCGTCCGCGCCACAGGCCAGCACCTCGCCGCCGAATTCATGGCCGAGGATGAGCGGCTGCTGCACCACCGTGTCG
Source organism: Phototrophicaceae bacterium (assembly GCA_965238035.1). GTDB lineage: Bacteria > Chloroflexota > Anaerolineae > Aggregatilineales > Phototrophicaceae > JAGWBD01. Next base: position 322,676 of record OZ250163.1, read on the forward strand.
CCGATGCGCCCGTCTTCGTAGTTGTGCAAGTCCGAGCCGCAGATGCCGACGGCAGTGACCCGGATGAGGGCCTGGCCGGGCCCTGGAGTAGCCGGTTCACTCACTTCGTCGATGCGGATGTCACGCGCATGGTGCAGTCTGGCTGCCAACATGGTCGCCTCCCGGGCGCGTCAGCAACTGACGTCCTTGCCTTCTTCGCCAAACTGGCGCAGGCGTTCACTGCTGTCGCTGAGCGGCACGACGCTGGCCGGGCGATAGTGAAATTGCAGGGCGCGGCGGCGCAGGTCGGAGCGGCTGGGCGGCGTGCCGTGATGCATCAGGCCATCAAAGAGCAGACAGTCTCCTGGTTGCATGGGCACGGCCAGGCAGCGCTGCGTCTGAACTTCGGTGTCGCAGATTTGCCAGTCACGACGCTGAAAATGCACGACCGGGCCTTCGCGGTGTGAGCCAGGCACAATATGCATGCAGCCGTTTTCAACCAGCGCCTCGTCCATTGCAATCCAGGCGCCGACCACCTGCGTACCCGGCGGCAGGTCGAAGTAGGCGCAATCCTGATGCCAGGGCTTTTCACGACCGATGCGCGGCGGTTTCAGCAGCGCCATGTCCTGAAACAGCAGCGGTTCGTCGTCCAGCAGGCTGCGCAATACGGAAAGAAGCCCGTCATGCTCCGTCAGAGCACGCATCCGTGGCTCGAGCCGCACAAAGTCGTTTAGCTTGCGAATGACATCCTGGCGCGCTTCCGGCTCCAGTGAATCCGGTGCGCCACGTGCGCCGGCTTCGTAACGGAAATCGTCAAATCCGGGGACATTCCCGGCACACAGGGCACCGGTAGCTGCAAGAGCGCTGGCTATTTCTGCGGCACCCAGTGCGTCCCGGATGAGCAGAAAACCATGCTTGCGAAAGTGAGCCAGGTCTGCGTCCCCAACCTGCGCCAAACCGGATACACCGCCTGCATACTCAGCACTGAATTCGTAAAGATGTGGTGGCGCTTCAGAGATTGCCGGTTCGAAGCCCGCCAGATCAGTCGGGGGCGTATTCCCCAGGATTTCTTGCAGCATCGGTTCTTCAAGAGCCATGACTTCCTCCTCAGGCGCCGGAGACACGTGGCATCCACATTGGCTCGGCTGCCATGCGCGCGAATTGCAGCGCCAGCAGCATGCGGCCGCGCTGTACGCGGCAGGTCGGGTCATCCCAGCGGTCTACGCCGGCTGAGCCGGGATATTGACCCGCATCGATCAGCTCATAGCGATCATTGGCCGGATCCATTGTGATACGCCAGCGGCCGGCGTCAAAAGTCTTCGCGTACATGTCTGCCGACTTGTTGGGCAAGGCAAGGCGCGCTTCGTCCAGCGGTTCTTCCTGGGCCATCTCTGCCAGCAGCATACGCTGCACCAGGTCGTCCTTCAGCGCTACGTTGCCTTTTTCATGCCACAGGTTACGCAGTTCATCCGGGTCCATTTCCAGGTCAAACAGCTCGCCGTAGGGCTGGTTGCAATATACCGTCAGCTTGTAGCGTTCTGTCACCAGGGTGCGCGCGTGCATGGTCGTTGGCTGATGGTGATTCTCCACCAGCACCTGCTCGCGGGCGGAATCAGCCTGCCCGGCCCAGACCGCGCTCTGGTCCACGCCGGTCATGTCCGGCGGGACATCAATCCTGCAGGCGCTCAGGAAGCTTACCGGCAGGTCGGTGAGCGACTGCAAGGCAGCCGAACGCGCGCCCGCCTCACTGACGCCCGGCCAGCGGACGATCATAGGCACGCGTACCATGTCTTCATAGTGGAAGGGCCCCTTGGCGACCAGGCCGTGCTGGCCGAAGAAGTGGCCGTGGTCACTGGTGAAGACCACGAGCGTATTCTGCGCCAGCCCCAGTGCATCCAGTCGTTCGAGGATGCGACCGATGTACTTGTCCATGCAACTGATCATGCCGTAGTAGCAGGCGATATCCTGCGCCAGTTCGTCGCACTCGTGCAGATGGGAATGACAGCCGTGCAGGCCGTGACCACCACGCTCGAACCAGGGCGTGAAGTCCGGGTTGGGCTGCTGCGTCAGACGGAAGTGCGGCGGATTGACGTCGTGCTCGCCGGGCGTGACGCCGGGCACGGTCAGGGTGGCCGGGTCGTACATCCTGTCCCAGGGCTCCGGCACGAGGTATTTGGGGTGCGGATCGAAGAAGCTGGCCCACAGGAAGAAGGGCTCCTCCGCAGCGGCGTACTGCTCCAGCATGGCGTTGCTGCGTTCGGCAATCCAGGCGTTGTAGTGATAGCGCTCCGGGATGAGCCAGGTGCGCACCTGGTCATCGTTGTTGCCGGTCGGCGTTTCGTAGTAATCGCGCCAGTTGTCCAGGCCCTGCGCCTCCATCCACAGCGCATAATGCTGGCCAACGTGCGCTTCGGAGGTGTGATTGCGCGCCAGTTCGACGTGCTCGAAACCGTAGAAAGGGCCGTGAAAGTCGCGCCAGTAGTCCAGGTCCTGCAACAGGGGCCAGGCTTCCAGCGAGGGGAACTCCTCCGTCCCCTGCAGCGGCTGGAAATGCGCCTTGCCGACCAGCGCGGTGCGGTAGCCCGCCTGCTGGAAAACCTCGCCCACTGTCGGCTCATGCTCTGGCAGCTTCATCCCCAGCGCGACCGCCCCGTGCTGCGACGGTGCCTTGCCCGTAATCATTGAGGACCGCGTCGGCGTGCAGGTCGGGTTGGGACAATAGGCGCGAGTATAGAGCGTGCCCTGTTCAGCCAGCCGGTCCAGCGCAGGTGTGCGAAGCTCCGGATTCAGACAGCCGAGGGTGTTCCAGTGCTGCTGGTCGCTGGTGATTAGCAGGATGTTCGGTGCTGGCACAGGCGGTGAACTCCACGGATGCTGGCACGGTTACTCAGGCACGCGTATTATATTGCGCTCCGGCTGCAAGGGCCAGGGGAGGCAAGCAGTGGACTATGAACTCATTCGCGGCCTGGACGGCAAGCTGTTGCGCATCAGCGGCGATCTGCCGCCCGGCATTCATGGCGAGCAGCAGGGTGATGCCTGGCTCTGCCCGCTGGACGCAGCCAACGCCGCCGCGCTGCGCCGCGAGCTGCCCTGGACATCGCCGCGACCCGTAGGCCTGCGCAAGTCCGTCGGCTGCGGTGACCGTCTCGGCCTGGCAACGCCCGGCCATATACGTGCAGTGCGCAAGAGCGACATGGTCGGCGTCTTCGCGCAGCAATCCATCCGCGAAATGGAACGCTGTGGCCGCAGTGCGCAGGACGTCATCGATGACGCGACCTGGGGCGTGCTGCAGATGGATTACCGTGAGGGCTACGGCAGCGATGCCGACCATCTGAAGCACATCAGCGATATCGATGACTGCATCGACGCGGGCTTCACCGGCTTCACGCTCGACCCCAACGAGCACGTCGACAATGCCGCCCACACTGATGACGCAGCCACATTGCTGTCAAAATTCGACGCCCTGCCGGGCGACTCGCTGGAAATGACCCCTGGCGATTTACGACGGCAGTATCTCGGCGCGGGCTTTGGCAGCCCTCTGAACGAGGAAAGCCTGCTGCGCGCCAGCGGCAAGTACAGCCGTGCTATCGCCCACGTCGCCAGGCTGGCGCGTCACATTGAGCAACGTTTCGACGGTCGATCCTACGACCTGGAAGTTTCGGTCGACGAGACCGACACGCCCACCAGCCCGGCCGAGCACTACTTCGTCGCCTCCGAACTGCACCGGCTGGGCTTGCGTGTGGATGGCCTGGCGCCGCGCTTTATCGGCGACTTCGAAAAGGGCGTCGACTACATCGGCGACCTCGCGCGCTTCGAGGAGGACTTTGCCGCGCACGCGCGCATCGCGCGCGAGCTGGGCCCCTACAAGCTCAGTATCCACACCGGCTCGGACAAGTTCAGCATCTACCCCATCATTTATCGCCACACCGGCTCTCTCGTGCATCTGAAGACCGCTGGTACCAGCTGGCTGGAGGCCCTGCGCGTCATCGCAATGCGTGACGTTCCGCTCTTTCGCGAAGTCCTCGCGCTGGCGAGGGAGCGCTTCCCGATTGACCGCGCCTCCTATCACATCTCCGGCGAACTGGAGCGCGTCCCGCTGAACCCCGCGGACGAGGAACTGCCCGCGCTCTTTGAACAGTTCGACGCGCGCCAGGTGTTGCACGTTACCTTCGGCTCCCTGCTCGATCGCTTCCACGAGCCGGTCTTCGCCCTGTTGCGCGCCCACGAAAGCGACTACGAAGCGGTGCTCGAGACCCATTTCGACCGCCACATCGCGCCCTTTCAGGGCGCCACAGGACAGGACTGATGCCCTACTCGATTGATCTCCATGGCAAGGTGGCCGCGGTCACCGGCGGCAGCGGCGTGCTCGGCAGCGCCATGTGCAAGGGGCTCGCCGCCGCCGGCGCGACCGTCGCCGTGATGGGCACTACTGTTGATAAGGCAGCCAAAACTTCCGACACAATCGTCACAGCCGGCGGTCAGGCTTTCCCGCTCGCTGTGAACGTGCTGGAGCCAGAGACTCTGGACACCGCGCGCGAGGAAATACTGTCCACCTGCGGCAGCATTGACATCCTTGTCAACTGCGCCGGCGGCAACAATCCGCGTGCCATGACCTCGCCCGACAACACGCAGAATCTGTTCAACATTGAACGTGAGGCGCTGCAGTGGACCTTCGACCTGAATTTCTTTGGCACGCTGCTGGCGGCGCAGGCGCTGGCGCAGCCCATGGCGGAGGCGGGCGCTGGCGTCATCATCAACATTTCATCAATGGCGGCGCAGCGGCCGCTGACACGCGTACTGGCCTACGCCGCCGCCAAGGCAGGCATTGACAACTTCACGCGCTGGCTGGCGGTGTATTTCGCCCAGGAATACAGCCCGAACATCCGCGTCAACGCCATCGCGCCTGGCTTCTTCATCACTGAGCAGAACCGGCTCATCGTCAGCAACGAGGATGGCTCACTCACACCACGCGGCCAGCAAATCGTCGACAGCACGCCGATGGGCCGCTTTGGTCAGCCGGAGGAGTTGGTCGGGACGCTGTTGTGGCTAGTCTCGGACGGGGCGCGCTTCGTTTCTGGCACAGTCATACCGGTGGACGGCGGCTACAGCGCCTACGGCGGCGTCTGAGGCGATAGCGGCGTCCGGGACAACCTGCCCGGACGCCGCTTCTGACTGCTACTCGTTCGTCTTTGGCGCGAAATTCAGCGCGGCCGAGTTGATGCAGTAACGCAATCCGGTCTGGTCGCGCGGGCCGTCGTTGAACACGTGGCCCAAATGCGAATCGCAGCTGCTGCAAATGACCTCGGTGCGGCGCATGCCGTGGCTGTTGTCCGGCCGCCACTCGACCGTCCCTTCCTCGACCATGTCCCAGAAACTGGGCCAGCCACAATGAGAATCGAACTTGCTGGAAGAGCCAAAGAGTTGCTGCCCGCAGGCCGCACAGCAATAGGTGCCGTCGGACTTGTGGCTAACATATTCGCCGGTGTAGGGGCGTTCGGTCGCCTGTCGCCGTAGCACGTTGAACTGCTGCGGCGTCAGCTGCTCCGCCCACTCGGCCTCGCTCTTGCGGATCTTGATCTTGTCGGCCATGTCTTTGCTCCTGCTCGCGCGGTCAATTACAGCCAGTATGCGCCGTAATTCTTGCCAAATCCTGAACACAGTATCAACGACGCATCAGAATCCTAGAGCGTGCCACCCAGATTCCAGGGGTTGAACTCGGCTTCGCCGACGCCCTGCGCCTCGCTCTTCGAGGGCGTACCGGAAGCCACCGATATCATCATGTCCAGCAGTTCCTGCGCGGCGTCTTCCATGGCCAGTCCATCAAGGATGCGACCGGCGTCGAAGTCCATGTCCTCTTCCATGTGTCGATAGAGCGCCGAATTGCTGGCCAGCTTGATGCTGGGCGCCGGCAGAAAGCCAAAGGCCGAGCCGCGCCCGGTTGTGAAGAGGACCAGGTTGGAACCACCAGCGACCTGGCCGGTCACTGCCACCGGGTCATAGCCGGGCGAATCCATGAAGGTGAAGCCGCGCGTGGTCACCGGCTCCGCATACTCGTAGACGCCGGTCAGCGGCGTGCTGCCGCCCTTAACTACAGCGCCCAGCGACTTTTCATAAATCGTGGTCAGGCCGCCCAGCTTGTTGCCCGGCGAGGGATTGTTGTCGATCTCCATGCCATGCATTTCGCTGTGGCGCTCCCACCAGCCCAACAATTCCAGCAGACGCTCGCCTACTGCGCGGCTGACCGCGCGCCGCGTCAATAGCTGCTCGGCGCCATAAATTTCCGGCGTTTCGCCCAACACCACGGTGCCGCCCTGACGCACCAGCAGGTCGGAGGCTGCGCCCACCAGGGGATTGGCCGTAACGCCAGACCAGCCGTCGCTGCCACCACACTGCAGGGCGACCATCAGCTCCGACACAGGTTGCGGGCTGCGCTGACAGGCGTTTACCTGCGGCAGCAGCTCCTCGATAGCTGCCACGCCGGCCGCAATCGTCTTGCGGATGCCACCCTCGCCCTGGATGGTGATCCCGGGCGGCGCCATCATGCCGCTGCCGTTCAGGCTGTAGTTGGCCACCAGGTCGGCAATCTGGTTGGCCTCGCAGCCCAGGCCGACGATGAGGTAGGCGCCGATGTTGGCATTGCGCGCCATGCCAGCCAGCGTGCGCTGCAACAGCACATAGTCCGCGCCGCCGATCTGCACAGCACAGCCCGAGAGATGCGCGAAAGCGAGGACGCCGTCCACGTTGGGGTAGGCAGACAGACGCTCGGGCGTGAAATGGTGCGCGATCTCGCGCGTGGTGTGCGCCGAACAGTTGACGGTGGAGATGACGGCAATGAAGTTGCGCGTGCCGACCCTGCCATCTGCGCGCCGGTAGCCATTGAAGTTAAGGCGCTGCGCCGGTGGCACGCATACAACCGGCGTCGCTTCCAGAGCAAACTCATACTCACGTTTGAAGTCCTGCACGGCCAGATTGTGCGTATGCACATGTTGGCCCGCCGCGATGTCCTGCGTGGCGAAGCCGATGATCTGCCCGTAGCGCCGCAGCTCGGCACCGGACGGGATATCCGCCAGCGCGAACTTGTGACCGTCCGTGACGAAGTCACGCAGGGTGAGCGAAAGCTCTGCGCCAGCAAGCACGCTGCCTGCCTGCAGGGGACGGCGCGCGATACCGACGTTGTCGCACGCATGCAGCCTGATGGCGACCTCGTCGAAAGCCACCTGCGTCTGAGTCAGTTCTGCGAAGAAATTGACGTTTTGGTCAGCCATAATGACACCCCCTCCGGGCGCTTACACTATTTGCACGACGTTCATCAGTTCGCCGATGCCATCAATGCCAATGACGACGACGTCATCCGCGGCCAGCGTGAATTCCGCCGGCGGCACGATGCCGGCGCCGGTCAGCAATACTGCGCCCTGCGGCAGGCAGTAATTGCGGCCCAGAAAGTCGCCCAGCTCCGGAATTCGACGGCGGATGCGGTCCGTGTGTACCGAGCCGCTGAAGACCTGCTCGCCCGCGCGCTCGATACGCATGTGAATCTGTGTATCCGGCCAGGTATCCGTGGCGCGCAGGGCGATGCCGGGACCGACGGCGCAGGAGGCCGTGTACATCTTGGCCTGAGGCAGATAGAGCGGATTGGCGCCCTCAATGTCGCGGCTGCTCATGTCGTTGCCCACCGTGAAGCCGACCGCTTCCAGCGCAGGATTGTAAACCACGCCCAGTTCCGGCTCGGGCACTGACCAGCTTGCATCAGAACGGATGCCGACTACCCCGCCGGGTCCAACAACGCGCCAGGCCTGGGCCTTGAAAAAGATTTCCGGTCGTTCCGCCACATAGACACGCGCGTAGACGTCGCCACCGTCGTCGGCCTCTTCCTGACGCGCCGCGCGGCTGCGCTCGTAGGTCACGCCCGCCGCCCACACTTCCTGCGCATCAAGCGGCGCCAGCAGCGGCAGCGCAAACTCGCCGCGCGACCAGCGCGTCTCCGCTGCAGCGGCCTGCTCGCGCAACTCCGCGATGGCCGCTGCGGCCCGGCCCACGCTGCCTGCCAGCCAGTTGGCCAGCGTGCCGACAGGCCCGCTCACGTCGGCGACTGTCTCGCCATCCTGCAGGACGTAGCGCGGGCCCAGTTCGGGATGCTGCACGCGCAGCAGCAGCGGATCGCTCATGGTGATTCTCCCTCACTCCTGAAGGTAATCTCGGGCAACGGGCTGGTGGCCGACCAGCCACCGTCGATGACCAGGGTCTGGCCAGTGATGTGGCTCGCCTGGTCCGAAAGCAGGAAGAGCGCCGCCGCCGTGACATCCTCGACCGTGCCCACCCGCTGCATCGGATTCAGGTTCCCCCAGGAAGTTTCGAAGTCGGGGTCATCGACCAGGTTGCGCGGCGTAAGGATCGCGCCAGGCGCGATGGTGTTGATGGTGATTTTGTGCGGCGAGAGCTCGAGCACCAGGCTGCGCGCCAACATCCTGAGCGCTGCCTTGGTCATGCCATAGGCCGACAGAAAACGCACTGCCTGCAGGCCGGTCACAGAAGAGGTGAGCAGAATTCGCCCGCCATCGCCCTGGTCCCGCATCTGACGGGCCGCGGCCTGCGCCAGAAAGAAGGAGCCGCGCAGGTTGACGTTCAGCAGGCGCTCCAGCGCAGCCGTTTCGTAGTCGAAGAAATCGCCATAAAGCGTCAGGCCGGCGTTGGCGATTGCGATGTCGAGGCGTCCCCAGGCGGCCACCGCCGTATCAACCATGCGCCGGATGAACGCCACATCTCCCGCGTCACCGGATACAGGACGGCACTCGCCGCCGCCGGCGCAAATGGCAGCGGCGGCCCTCGCAGCGCGGGCTTCGTCAATGTCATTCAGCAGTACCTGCGCGCCCTCCGCCGCCAGCTGGCGCGCAAGCTCAAGGCCGATGCCTTCGCCGGCGCCTGTCACCAGCGCGACCTTGCCCCCAAATCTCGCCATGCATTGCCTCCTGCGGGCGTCCCGCGCTAGTATAGTCGCCCGTGCCGGCCCTTCACAACACACGACAGGTGCCCATGAGCATGCCGATTGCCGCGCCCTCCCTTAGCGACATTCTCGACGCCGCCACGCCTGTCACGCGCAGTCAGGGTGACGGTCCCGCCGGCGCGTTGCCGCTGACGGAAGATCTGCTACGCAACGCGGGCAGCGGCGATCTCTTCGGCCTGACGCAGAACGCGGGCATGGGCTGGGATCCCGCCGAGGTCACCCGCCCGCAGTATCTCATCCTCAGCACCCAGGGTGGACTGCGCGCGGAGGATGGCCAGCCCCTTGCGCTTGGTTATCACACCGGTCACTGGGAGGTCAGCCTGCTGGTGCGCGCCGCCGCAGAGGCCCTCCGCGAGCAGGGCGGCCTGCCCTTCGCGGCCCATTGCAGCGACCCCTGTGATGGCCGCACGCAGGGCACCGCAGGCATGATGGACAGCCTGCCTTACCGCAACGACGCGGCCATCGTGCTGCGGCGTCTCATCCGATCGCTGCCCCTGCGCAAGGGAGTGCTGGGCGTGGCCACCTGTGACAAGGGCCTGCCCGCCATGTTGCTGGCGCTGGCCGGCTCGTCCTGGTTGCCAGGCGTCATTGTGCCTGGCGGCGTGACGCTGCCGGCGAGGGATGCCGAGGATGCCGGCACGGTGCAGACCATCGGAGCGCGCTTCGCTCACGGCCTGATTACCATGGAATACGCCGCGACCATGGGCTGCCGCGCCTGCGGCTCGCCGGGCGGCGGCTGCCAGTTTCTGGGCACGGCCGCCAGCGCCCAGGTAGTCGGCGAAGCGCTCGGCATGGCGTTGCCGCACAGCGCGCTGTCGCCCTCCGGCGAGCCCATCTGGCTGGACATGGCGCGGCGCGCGGCGCTGGCCCTGCTACGCCAGGAGTCGCTGGGGCTGACACTGGCGGACATTTTGACTCCGGCGGCGCTGGAAAACGCCATGCTGGTGCACGCGGCATTCGGCGGCTCCACCAACCTGCTGCTGCACATCCCGGCCATCGCGCACGCCGCCGGCCTGCCCTCGCCCGGCGTCGCTGACTGGACTCGCGTCAATCGCAGCGCGCCGCGCCTGGTGGACGCTTTGCCCAACGGCCCGCGCAATCACCCGACCGTGCAAGTCTTTCTGGCGGGTGGCGTGCCCGAGGTCATGCTGCAGCTGCGCGCGCTCGGCCTGCTGGATTGCACTGCCCTGACAGTGACCGGCGCCAGCCTGGGCGAGCTGCTGGACTGGTGGCAGACGAGCGAACGCCGCGCAAGCCTGCGCCAGCAGTTGCGCGAGCGCGACGGCATCGACCCGGACGACGTCATCCTGTCTCCCGACAGCGCCCGCAGCCGCGGCATGACGAGCACGGTCGTATTCCCCGTCGGCAACCTCGCTCCCGAAGGCTCGGTCGTCAAGGCCACCGCCATCGACAAGGAACTGGTGGACAAGGACGAGATCTATCGTCACCAGCGGTCCGGCGCGCGTGTTCACCTCCGAGCGCGCAGCCATCGCCGCCATCAAGGGACAGGGCGAACGGACTGTACAGGCTGGCGACGTGCTGGTCGTCATCGGCGTCGGGCCGCAAGGCACCGGCATGGAGGAGACCTACCAGCTCACCTCCGCCTTGAAGTTCCTGCCCTGGGGCAAGCAGGTTCCACTGTTGACTGATGCGCGCTTCTCCGGCGTGTCCACCGGCGCCTGCATCGGCCACATCGGCCCCGAGGCGCTGGCCGGCGGCCCGCTGGGCAAGCTGCGCGATGGCGACCTCATCGCCATCCAAATCGACCGCGCGGCGCTGGCTGGCAGCGTCGACCTGGTCGGCACATCCGAAGGACCACTGGATCAACAGGGCGCGGCCTTGCTATTGAACGAGCGCGCGCCGTATCCCGGGCTGGCGCCGCATCCGCAGCTTCCCGCGGATACGCGTCTCTGGGCGGCGCTGCAGTCAGTCAGCGGCGGCACCTGGGCGGGTTGCATCTACGACAGCGAACGAATCCTCACCGTGCTCGAGGCCGGCCTGAAGGCGCTCGCAGCACCGCATTCCAGTGAACCGGAAAAGGAGCAAGGGCGATGACCCTGTGCGGCGGCAACAGCATCGCGGGCGAATGGCGCGCGGCCGGCAGCAAGACCTTTTTCAGCGTCAATCCGCGCACGCGCCAGCCAGGCGAGACGCGCTTTCGCAGCGCTACTGACGCAGAAATCGACGCTGCCCTGCGCGCGGCGGCGGACGCCTTCGCGCAGACGCGCCTTTTTCCCGCCAGCATTCTGGCAGATTTTCTGGACACAGTCGCTGAAGAGGTAGAGGGCCACGCAGATCTGCTCATAGCGACCGCCGACCAGGAGACTGCACTTGGCATCCCGCGCCTGACAGGCGAGCTGGGGCGCACCACGGGACAGTTGCGCGCTTTCTCGGCCCTGCTGCGCGAGGGCTCCTATGTTGAGGCCGTCGTTGATACCGCGCTGCCCAAGCGACAGCCGTTGCCGCGACCCGACATTCGGCGCATGTTGCTGCCACTGGGGCCTGTAGCGGTGTTTTCCGCGAGCAACTTCCCCTTCGCTTTTGCCACGGGCGGCGGCGACAGCGCAGCCGCCTTCGCAGCCGGTTGCCCGGTGATCGTAAAGGGGCATCCCGGCCACCCTGCGACCAGCGAGCGCTTTGCCAGCGTGCTCAACGCGGCGGTCAGCGCCTGCGGCTTTCCGCCCGGTTTCTTCTCCCTGCTGCAGGGCGATGGCCACGAGGTCGGCCGCGTCCTGGTTGAGCATCCGCTGCTGGAAGCCGTAGGCTTCACCGGTTCGCTGCGAGGCGGACGCGCCCTGCACGACATTGCGGCGCAACGGCCACGGCCGATTCCTGTCTATGCAGAAATGGGCAGCGTCAACCCGCTGGTCATCACTGATGGCGCGCTGGCGGAGCGTAGCGGACAGTTGGCGCAGGGACTGGCCGGTTCGGCGACCATGGGCGCTGGTCAATTCTGCACCAACCCTGGCCTCGTCTTGCTCCCGGCGGGCGCAGCGGCCCAGGCATTCATCGCTGACTACACCAAAGCCATGCGGGCCATCGAGCCGGGCATTCTGCTCAACGCCGCCGTTGAGCGCGGCCTGGTGCAAACTGTGGGTCGCAGCGCCGCCACGGAAAACGTACAGGTACTCGCCGGGGCGCAGGCCGAGAAAACCGAAGGATTCTGCTTCCCGCACACCGTGCTGCAGACAGACGTCACGACCTTCCTCACGAACGCTGATCTGCAAGAGGAACACTTTGGCCCGGTCACGCTCTTCGTCACCTGCGCCAGCGACGAGGAACTACGACAGGTCATCCATTCGCTCGCCGGTCAGCTGACCGGCAGCGTCCACTGCGGCGCGGAGGAGCTGGATGAGCTGCGGCCCTTACTGGATGCGCTGCGCGAGAAGGTTGGCAGACTGATCTGGAACGGCTTTCCCACCGGCGTGGAAGTTACGCAGGCCATGCAGCACGGCGGGCCCTGGCCGGCAACCAGCGCACCGGCAACCACCTCGGTAGGACAGAGCGCGCTCAAGCGCTTTATGCGTCCACTGGCCTGGCAGGATGTCCCCGACGCGCTGTTGCCGGAGGCGCTGTGGGACAACAATCCGCTCGGCATTCTACGGGTGGTCAACGGCGACTATACGCGCGCGCCGCTGCCCTGAGCAAGGCTTCAGCCGGCCCCTGTCGTCTGTTGCGCCAGGTGGCCGTTGCTGCCGGCCGCCGCTTCGTCTTCGTCGCGAAACTGACTCATGTAGAGCGAATGGTAGGCGCCTGCCCGGGCCAGCAACTCGCGATGCGTGCCGCGCTCGGTGATGCGCCCATCCTGCAGCAACAGCACCTGATCCGCATTGCGAATGGTGCTCAACCGGTGCGCGATGACGAAGCTGGTGCGTCCTTCCAGCAAACGCTCGAAGGCGCTCTGGATCAGGCGCTCGGTGCGGGTATCCACACTCGAGGTCGCCTCGTCCAGGATGAGGATGCGCGGGCTCATCAGCGCGACACGCGCAATGGCGATGAGCTGTCGCTGCCCCTGACTGAGGCCGCCGCCACGCTCGCCCAGCACGGTCTCGTAACCCTGCGGCAGGCGCTCAATGAAGGTATCGGCCGCGACCGTCCTGGCCGCCTCAATGACTTCCTCGTCGCTGGCATCCGGCCGTCCGTAGCGAATGTTGTTCATCACGGATTCTGAGAAGAGAAAGGTGTCCTGCAGCACGATGCCGATCTGCTCGCGCAAACTGCCGACCTGCACATCGCGCACATCATGACCGTCAATGGTTACCGCGCCCGCTCTGACGTCGTAGAAACGCGGCAGCAGATTGATGATGGTCGTCTTGCCGGCGCCGGTAGGCCCGACAATTGCAACGATTTCCCCGGGCTGCGCCACGAAGCTGATCTCGTTCAGCACCGTCTCGCCGGCGACGTATTCGGCCTCCACCTGCTCAAAGCGCACTTCGCCCCTGATCTGCGGCATGGGGATGGCGTCCGGCTTGTCGACGATCTCAATGCCCTCGTCCATCAGGCCGAAGATGCGCTCGCCACCGGCGATGGCGCTCTGCACGTTGGTCCACAGCACGGCGATTTGTGATATTGGCTGACTGAAACGTTGTGAGAAGGCCACGAAGGCGAAGACGGTGCCCAGCGAGATGGCCGAGCCGCCCAGCAAGGGCTCGTTGCGCAGCACGGCAATGCCGCCGGCCAGCACCACGATGGCCAGGGCTACGAAGCCCAGCGCTTCCAGCACCGGGCTCAGCGCGCTGGTGAAGGCTGCCGCGCGGACGTTTGCTGCACGATTGGCGGCGTTGGAGCGCTCGAATTCCGCGATGGTCTCGTCTTCCCGGTTGAAGGCCTGCGCCTCACGGGCGCCGGCTATGCTCTCCTGCAGGTCCGCGTTGACGCTGCCCATTTCCAGGCGCGCCTGACGGAAGGCCTTGCGCGCCTGACCGGAGAAGTAGATTGTGGCCACGGCCATAACCGGCACGATCGCCAGGCTGATGAGCGCGTAGGTCACATTGGTCTCCAACATGCGCACCATAATCCACACAATGAGTAGCGTGCCGGAAATCACCTGCATCAGCGCGAAGCTGAAAGCCTGCTCAATGGTGTCCGAGTCATTGGTGACGCGACTCATGATGTCGCCGGCTTCGTTGCGGGCGTAGAAGCCCATGGAGAGTCGGTGGATCTGGCGGAACAGATCCTGGCGCAGCTGACGCAAGACATGCTGGCCAGTCCATGACATGGCGTAGAAGGCCATGCCCGCCAGCACGGAGCCCGCCAGATTAATGCCGAGCAGCGCCAGCACGAGCTTGCCCAGCCCCTGCACGCGGACTTCCTGGTCCATGTCCAGCGTGATGGCGCTGAACCAGCAGGTGCCCGGGTCGCGCGGGAATAGATAACAATCCACCGCCTGGCCGATCAGCTCGGGCGTGACCACCTGGCTCCACGCCTGGCCAGTGATCAGCAGTATCGCCAGCAGCGCGCCCGTCCAGTGGCGCCGAAAGTAGCTGCCAAAGCGGCGCAGGGTCACGCTGAGATCCTTGGGCTTTAGCGTTTCTCGCTCAAAGAGACGGCGACCGCCGTCCATGCCCATCATGCGTTGTCGGCCTCCACGCTCACGTCCTCGACCAGCTGGGAATTGTAGATTTCGGCGTAGATGGCGCTGGTCTCCATCAGTTCTGCATGGGTGCCCATGGCTGCCACGGCCCCGCGCTCCAGCACAATGATGAGGTCCGCGCCAAGCACGGTCGAGATGCGCTGCGCGATGACGAAACTGGTGCGGCCGTCCATCAGACTGTCCAGCGCCGTCTGAATGCGCCGCTCGGTCGTAAAGTCCACCGCGCTGGTGGAATCGTCCAGAATCAGTATCTGTGGATCGAGTAGCAGGGCACGAGCAATGGCAACGCGTTGCTTTTGCCCGCCGGAGAGCGTTGCGCCGCGTTCGCCCACCGGCGTTTCGTAGCCGCGCGGAAACTCCATGATGAAGTCGTGGGCAGCGGCAGCGCGGGCGGCGGCCTCAACTTCCTCCGCCAAGGCATCCGGCCGGCCAAAGGCGATGTTGTCACGGATGCTGCCGCTGAAGAGGTTGGTTTCCTGCAGCACGATGCCAATTTGTGAACGCAGGCTGTCCAGCGTCACTTCCCGGATGTCCTGGCCATCGATACGCACGACGCCTTCGGTCACGTCGTAAAAGCGCGGAATGAGGTTGATGATGGTCGTCTTGCCGCTGCCGGTCGCGCCCAGCAGCGCGACGGTCTGCCCGGTCTCCGCGCGGAAGCTGACGTTATCCAGCACGTTCTCGCCCGATTCGAAGTAGCGGAAGGTCACGCCTTCGAACTCGACGACGCCGGTGATGGTGGGCAGCCCGGTGGCGCCCGGCCGGTTGCTCACATCGCTTTTGGCATCCAGGATTTCGAAGATGCGCGTCGCGGAAGCTGCTGCCTGCGCCATCAAGGAGATGATGAAACCGAGCTGGCCGAGCGGGAAGAATATGTAGATCAGGTAGAGCGTGAAGGACTGGTATTCGCCGAGGCCGATAATGCCAGGGATGATTTGCAGGCCGGCAAAGTAGAGGACAATTACCTGGCCTACGTTCGCCAGCAGAAAGATAAGCGGGAACAACAATGAAAAGGTGCGGCTGATGTTCAGCCTTTGCCGCATCAGCACGTTGGTGGCCTCGTCGAAGCGCTCCTGTTCGCGCCGCTCACGCACAAAAGACTTGACGACCCGGATACCTGCCACGTTCTCCTGCAGCACCGTGTTCAGCGCAGAAAGCAATCGCTGGGACTTTTCGAAGAGCGGTTGTGCAATGCGGCCAAAGATAGCGAAGAGCACGATCGTAACCGGCAGGATCGGCAGAATCGAAACCGTGAGCTGCCAGTTGGTCGCCAGCAAAATGATTAGCGTGGCGATCAGCAACAGGAAGGCCTGCACCGCCAGAATCAACCCCTGGGCGATGAAGAGGCGCACTTTCTCCACGTCATCGGTCGCGCGAATCATCAGCTGGCCGGTCTGCGTGCGGTCGTAGTAGCTGAAGGAGAGACGCTGCAACCTGGAGAAGATGTCGTTGCGCAGGTCAAAGGCCGCCCCTTGCGAGGTCGCCTCGGCCATGTAGGTCTGCACGAAAGCGAAAACGGCCCGCAGCGAAGCGAAAATCGCGATGGCCGCCACGCCGTTGATCAGCAGCGTCTCGGCTGACTCTGCAGTGAGTTTCAGCGCGTCAACGCTGGTGCCCATCAGTTGCGCCGTTGCGCCCTGCACGAATTCCGGCAGGGCCAGAATCTGGTTGGCGCTCACGCCTTCGGTGACGGCGTTGATCATGTTCTGGACGAGCCGCGGCACGGCCAGCTGCGCCAGCGTGGCGACAATGAGCGCTCCGTAGGCCAGCGCCGCTGTGCGCCGCTGCCGCCCCAGGTAGCTGATTGCCCGGCGCAAGCCGCTCATGTCGACTGCCGGACGGCCACCTGCCTGACCTTGTCTTGCGCTGTTCCTTGCCCTGGACCGCAAGGTGGCCTCCTTATGCCGAGCGCATGGTTGTCGTCCCGGCCACTTGCTGCCGCCAGCATAGAAGCCGCCTGGCGGATTATCAAGAACCATCCATGGTTCTTACAGGAATTTTACATGCATACCAGGCCAGGGCTTGTGGCGGCAATCATTCCTGTGAATCATAATACAGTCTGAACTGCATCTGGTTGCACATATTTCGGAGACCGAATGAACGAATTTCCGCTCATGAATGTTGCACAAACCGGGCTGGAAGTGCCGCGCATTGCGCTAGGCTGCGCTCACATCGGCAAATTCGGCCATGCGGAGGCCGTTGGCATCATCAACAGCGCCCTGGAATCGGGCATCAACTTTCTTGACACCGCTCCCCTGTACAAGACCGAACCTTTTCTGGGTGAAGCGTTGCAGGGCGTCCCTCGTGACAGTTACATCCTGGCTACCAAGATCGGGCGGCTGCCGGATGGCGCGGGCGGCTTCATCTTCGATTACTCGCGCGACGGCGTCCTGCGCAGCATCGACAACAGCCTGAGCGCGCTCAAGCTGGACCGCGTTGATATCCTGCACATTCATGACCCGGACTGGGAGGACCGTTACGATGAGGCCCTCAATGAAGCCTGGCCGGTGCTGGACGAGTTGCGCAGCCAGGGCGTCATCAGCGCGGTGGGCGCCGGCATGAACCAGTGGGAGATGGAACTCGACTTTTCACGCGCCGCCCACTTTGATTGCTTTCTGCTGGCCGGTCGCTATACCCTGCTGGAGCAGACCGCGCTGCCCGCCTTGCAGGAGTGGCAGGAGCGCGGCATCGGCATCTTCGCCGCCGGCATCTTCAACAGCGGCATCCTGGCTACCGGTGACAGCGAAAACGCGCGCTACAACTATGAGACTGCGCCGCCGCAGGTCCGCGCAAGGGCCCGCCAACTTGAAGCCATCTGCAAGCGCCACGCCGTCCCGCTCAACGCCGCCGCCGTCCAGTTCGTCTGGGCGCAACCGGCCTACACCTCGCTTGTCATCGGCGCCGACCGTATCCACCATGTTGCGGAAAACCTGGCTGCACTGAAATTCGACATCCCGGACTCGTTTTGGCAGGAACTGGCGGAAACCGGATCGTTGGATGCAAAGGCACCTCTGCCTGGTTCACCAGGCGCCTGGACATAGCAACAACGACCTGGCAACACCCTTGCAGGATTCAGGAGGAACCATGGCATCAGAGCAAGAACAGCGGCAAAAGCTGCTGATTCTCTACCTGAGTACCTCGGCGCTCGACAGCGACGTCAAGGGCTGGACGATCTACGACGGCACTGGCAAGGAGCAGCACACGACCGGTGACAGCGACACGCCGCCCTATGTCAACGGCATGGACGCCCTGCTCGACGGCTGGCGCGTCATACAGTTTCCCCAGCTCATTCCGCCCTATCCGGGAATGGAGTACAGCACCTCGTTCAAGAAGAACGAATACATTTTCGAGAAGCTGGAGATGATCGACTGATGGACAAACAGCATTTGCTCACTTCACGCCAGATGGCGGAATTCGTGGCGCGCGGCTTTCTGCGCTTCGACGAAATCGTCCCGGACGAGATCAATCAGGCGACGATGGACGCCTTCGAAGCCGGCGGCATCAAGAGTTACCCGGCCGGCACTCCCTTCAGCGAGTGCTATCCGGCGCCCTCGCCCATTGGCGCCATGCTGCGCATGCCGCAGATCCAGGGCGCCCTCGAAAGCCTGGTAGGCCCCGAATCGCTCTTTGACCATCACGCCATTCACGTGCGCCAGCCCATGGAGGGCAAGGCCCAGGGTATGCACGGCGACTCAATCATTGACACGCGCCTGCATTTCGACCTGCAGCTAATGTACTTCCCACACGACGTGCCGCTGGAGATGGGCGGCACCCTGCTGTTGCCCGGCAGCCACTTCCGCCGCATCAACGAGGCGGAGGTCTCCCGCTACCAGAATTTCATCGGGCAGATTCCCATGGTCTGCAAGGCGGGCAGCATCCTCCTTCTGCATCATGGCATCTGGCATTGTGGCCGTCAGAACCGCACCGACCGCATCCGCTACATGTACAAGATTCGCCTCAACCCCACTGTGCGCCAGCTACGCCTGTGGAACACCAATGACCTGAACGAAAGCACCAATGCACACCAGCCCATCTTCGCCGGGGAGAAGCGCGATGACGTTCAGGCGATACTGGCCCGTCTAGAGCCCTGGTTTGAGGCCGGTGATGGCCGTCTCGAGATCGTCAATCGCACGCTGCTGTGGCGCTTCCTGACGGGAGATGAAGATTTCGACGTTCACTACTGGCTCACACGCCTTGAAAACATGCCGGAAGCCCGGCTGAGCGCCTGAGCGGATTCACGAGGCCGCACGCATGAAAATCACGAAACTGGAAACTATTTTCGTCCGGCCACGCTGGCTCTTCCTCAAGATGCACACGGATGAAGGCGTTGTCGGGCTGGGCGAGCCGGTCGTGGAGGGCCGCGCGCAGACCGTCGCCGCGGCCGTGCACGAAATCGGCCGCTACCTCATCGGCCAGGATCCCACGCGCATCGAGCATCACTGGCAGGCCATCTTTCGCGGGCAGTTCTACCGGGGCGGCCCGGTGCTCACCAGCGCGCTCTCCGGCATCGAACACGCCATGTGGGACATCACCGGCAAGTGGCTGGGGCAGCCGGTGTACAAACTGCTGGGCGGCGCCGTGCGCGACCGCATCCGCGTCTACGGCTGGCTGGACGACAGGTCATACGGCGACTATGTGGAACAGGGGAAAGTTGGCGCGCAGGCCGGCTTCACGGCCTTCAAGCTGGGGTTGCCAGGCGCCGTCAACATCGTCGATACGCGCCAGAAGGTGGACGAAATCGTCGCGCACTTCGCGCGCTTCCGCGAGGCGCTGGGGCCAGAAATCGACATCGGCATCGACTTTCACGGGCGCGTCAGCCCGGCCATGGCCGTGCGCCTGGCCAGCGCGCTCGAACCCCTGTATCCCTTCTTCATCGAGGAACCGGTGCTGCCGGAGAACGTGGACGCGCTGGCGACCGTGGCGCGCAGCACCAGCATCCCCATCGCGACCGGAGAGCGCCTGTTCACCAAGTGGGCCTTCCGCGAAGTGCTGGAGAAGCAGGCCGCCGCCATTCTGCAGCCGGACCTGGCGCACGCCGGTGGCATCCTTGAAGTGCGCAAAATCGCGGCTATGGCCGAGTGCTGGTACGCCGCTGTGGCGCCACATTGCCCACTGGGCCCGATCGCGCTCGCGGCCAGCCTGCAGCTGGATGCCTGCATCCCCAACTTCCTCGTGCAGGAGCACTTCACCACCGGCGCAGGTTATCTGAAGGAACCCTTCCAGATTATCGACGGCCATATCCCGTTGCCGCAGGGGCCGGGCCTGGGCATCGAGCTGGACGAGGAGGCGATTGTTGCGAAAGTCTACGACGGCTCCTGGGAAACGCCGCGTCTGTGGCACAGCGATGGCTCGGTCGCGGACTGGTAGAGACAACCGGACTGGCAGCGCTGATCATTTCCTTTGCGCCGGGCGACCTGGTAGCCGGCGATGGCACTTACCGCGATATTGCGGCGCTGTTACAATGGCGCCCGCTTCATCCCTGCGGCGCGCCAACAGCCCGCCGCATTTGGAGGAAATCCTGTCTTGCAGATTGATGCCCGGGAGCAATTGATGGCCAACAAAGTCCCTTCCCTCGCCCTGCAACTCTATTCGCTGCGCGCCGGGCTCGCCGATGACTTCGAAGGTATTGTGCGCGAGGTTGCCGCGGCCGGTTACGCTGGCGTCGAGCCCTTCGGCTATCCTGCCCGCGACCCCGTCGCCGATGGACGTCTCTTCCGCGAGCTGGGCCTGCAGGTGCCCAGCATTCACGCCGGCTTTCCCGCGGGCGCTGACGCCGACGCCGTGATTGAAGCTGCCCGCGCCGTCGGTACACAGCGCATCATCGCCGGCATCGGTCGTGGCGATGCCTGGGACACGCGCGCCAAAATCGAGGCCAACTGCGTGCTCATCAACGAATCCGCCGCCAACGCCGCAGCCGCCGGCCTGCAGGTCGGCTACCACAATCACTGGTGGGAATTCCACACTTTCGTTGACGGGCAGCCGGTCTGGCTGCACATGCTTGACCTGCTTGACGAGCGAGTCTTTTTCCAGGTTGACACCTACTGGACGCAGGTTGGCGGCGCGGACGTCGTCAGCGTGCTGAATACGCTGGGAGCGCGCGCCCAGGTGCTGCACATCAAGGATGGCCCGGCTGACGATCCGGCCGCGGACATGGTTGCGGTCGGCAGCGGCGTGATGGACTGGCCCGCCATTCTGGCTGCCAGCGACGTCGACTGGGTCATCGTCGAGCTGGACCGCTGTGGCACGGACATGTTGCAGGCCGTGCGCGACAGCTGCACCTGGTTGACCGGGGAGGGTCATGCCCGTGGACAGGGTTAGGGTCGGCGTCATCGGTTGCGGTCATATCAGCGACCACTACTTCAGGGGTTGCGGCCTTTTCGACATCCTGGATATGCGCGCCTGTGCCGACATGGACATGACGCGGGCGCAGAAACTGGCCGAGGCGCACGGAGTTCGCGCGCTCACCGTCGAGCAATTGCTGGCCGACCCTGCAATCGAGGTTGTCGTCAATCTGACGCCGCCAGCCGCGCACGCCGAAGTCGCGCTGTCGGTCATCGCTGCCGGCAAGCACGTCCACAATGAAAAGCCGCTCGCCCAGACCCGCGCCCAGGGCCGGCGCATGCTGGAGGCTGCCGACGCCGCCGGCGTACGCGTGGGCTGCGCGCCAGATACCTTCCTCGGCGGCGGCCTGCAAACCTGTCGCAAGCTGCTTGATGAAGGCTGGATCGGCCGGCCGGTAGCGGCCAGCGGTTTCTTCCTCAGCCATGGACCGGATACCTACCATCCCAACCCGGATTTTTTCTACAAACCTGGCGGCGGGCCGCTGTTTGACATGGCGCCCTACTATCTGACCGCTCTCATCCATCTGCTGGGACCGGTTAAGCGCGTGACCGGTTCGGCCTCCGCCTCCTTCTCCCAACGCTTTGCCACCCATCCCGGACTGCCGCCGGAAAAATTCGGCTACGCCATCGACGTGGAAGTGCCCACGCACGTTTCGGCCGTGCTCGATTTCGCCGACGGTTGCATCGCCACGCTCATCACCAGCTTCGACGTCTGGTCCCAAAATTTGCCGCGCATCGAAATCTACGGCAGCGAAGGCACGCTCTCCGTCCCGGACCCCAATCACTTCGGTGGCCCGGTGCGGATTAAACGCGCCGGCGCGGATGACTGGAGCGAGATTCCGCTGACGCATCATGCGGAAGTGCTGCGCGGAATCGGCGTCGCCGACCTCGCTCATGCCCTGCGTTCGGGACGCGCCCAGCGCGCCAGCGGCGCCCTCGCCTGGCATGTCCTCGACCTGATGCACGCCATCCTCGAGTCCTCAGACAGCGGCCAACACGTCACCATCCAGAGCAGCGCCGGGCGTCCGGCGCCGCTGCCCACCGGCTTGCTGCCAGGGCGCCTGGATGACTAACATCGCGCCTGCCAGCGCGAAAGGGGATGCCATGTCCACTCCCGCCCAGGTCGGGATCATCGGTTGCGGCAACATAAGTGACAGGTACTTCAACTGGTGTGCCCGCTTCGTCGATATCGAGATCGTCGCCTGCGCCGACCTGGTGCCGGAACGTGCCGGGGCCAAAGCCGCACAATATGGCGTGCGTGCACTCAGCATTGACGCGCTGCTAAATGATCCGGATATCTCGATCGTGCTTAATCTCACGATTCCCCAGGCGCATGCCGAGGTGGATCTGGCAGCGCTTGAGGCGGGCAAGCACGTGCACAGTGAAAAGCCGCTGGCGCTCAGCGTGGCAGACGGGCGGCGTATCCTCGCTGCGGCCAGTGAACGCGGGCTGCGCGTCGGCTGCGCGCCGGATACTTTCCTCGGCGGCGGCCAGCAGACCAGCCGCAAACTGATCGATGACGGCTGGATTGGCCGGCCCGTCGCGGCGACCGCCTTCATGGCCGGCCACGGTCACGAACACAGGCACCCCGACCCGACCTTCTTCTACAAGGCCGGCGGCGGCCCCATGCTGGACATGGGCCCCTACTACATCACAGCGCTGATTAACCTGCTCGGCCCGGTGACGCGCGTCACCGGTTCCAGCAAGACCACGTTTCCGCAGCGCACCATTACCAGCCAACCTAAATATGGTGAGGTCATTGACGTCGACGTAACCACGCACCTGGCGGGCGTGCTTGAATTCGCGGCGGGAGCCGTCGCGACAGTCGTGATGAGCTTCGATGTTTGGGCCCACAACCTGCCGCGCATTGAGATCTACGGTTCCGAGGGCTCAATGGTCGTGCCAGACCCGAACACCTTCCGCGGGCCAGTACTGCTGCGCCGGGCCGCTGCGGAAGAGTGGAGCGAGGTTCCGCTTTCACACAGTACGGATGTCGAACGCGGCATCGGCGTCGCCGACATGGCCAGCGCTATCCGCAACGGCTGCGCGCACCGCGCCAGCGGCGAGTTGGCCATGCACGCGCTGGAGGTCATGCTGGCAGTGGATGAGGCTTCTGCCAGCGGCCGCCACGTGTCCATTGAGACCAGCGTCGCCCGCCCGGAGCTGTTGCCATTGGGTCTGCTGCCCGGCCGCGTGGCGTTGTAGCGAGGGGGCCAAATGTCTGGCGAACGTTTTTTTGTCACCGGCGCGCTGGGTTGTATCGGCGCCTGGGTCACGCGCAACCTGCTGCGGGCCGGGCATCCGGTCACTGTCTTCGACCTGGGAAGCGACCGCAAACGCCTGCAGTTGATTCTGGAGCCGGCCGAGCTCGAGCAGATCGACTTTGTGCAGGGCGATGTCACCGACACTGCCGCCGTCGAAGCCGCCCTGCGCGCTTCCGACGCGACACGTGTTATTCACCTGGCTGCGCTGCAGGTGCCCTTCTGCAAGGCCAATCCGCCGCTGGGCGCAAGCGTCAACGTCATTGGCACCATCAACATTTTCGAGGCAGCGAAGGCGCTGGGGATTCCTCACATCGTCTACGCCAGCAGCGCGGCAGTATACGGCAGCGGCGCAGACTACGAGCGCGACGTCCTTGAGAACGACGCGCCCTTCCTGCCGCGCAACCTCTACGGCGTCTTCAAGCTGGCCAATCAGGGAACGGCGCAGATATACCACCAGGACTACGGCATCAACAGCATCGGCCTGCGCCCCTACACTGTCTACGGCCCGGGCCGCGACCAGGGCATGACCTCCACGCCCACGCGCGCCATGCTGGCCGCCGCCGCCGGTCAGCCCTGGCACATATCCTTCGGCGGCCGCAACGGCTTCCAGTTCGCAGACGACGTCGCCAAAATCTTCATTCAGGCCGCCAGCCTGCCAGACTGGCAGGGAGCGGAGTCCTTCAATCTTGGCGGCTCAATTGCGCACATGAGCGAAGTGGTCGCAGCCATCGAGCAGGCTGCGCCGGAAGTCGCGGGCCGCATTACCTTCGAGGATGAACCCCTGGCCCTGCCCGCCGGCACCAGCGACCGCGCGCTCGCTGCCGCCATCGGCCCGCTGCCACACACAGGACTGACAGAGGGCGTTGCCTTCACCATTGCGCATTTCCGCGACGCGCTTGTCACCGGGAGGATCAACCTTGACACATACGGCGCCTGACGCCCGAACCCTGCGCGAGCTCTTCATGATCGACCCCGAGGTCGCCTTCTTCAATCACGGCTCCTTCGGCGCCTGCCCGCGCCCGGTCTTCGAGGCCTACCAACGCTGGCAACGGGAACTGGAATGGCAGCCCGTTGAGTTCATGTTTTGTCGCGTTCCCGGAATCCTCAGTGAAACGCGGGCTCACCTGGCTCGCTGGCTATGCACAGCGGGCGGGAATCTGATCTTCACGACCAACGCGACCATGGGCATGAATACTGTCGCGCGCTCGCTGCCGCTGGAACCCGGCGACGAAATCCTCACCTGCGACCACGAATACGGCGCCATCAACAACACCTGGCGCTACATCTGCGAGAAGACCGGCGCGCGCATGGTCGTTCATCCCGTGGCGCTGCTGCTGGGTACGCCAGAGTCTTTCGCGGAGGAATTCTGCGCGGCGTTTGGCCCGCGCACAAGGATCATCAGTCTCAGCCACATCACTTCGCCTAGCGCGCTCATTCTGCCGATCGCCGCAATATGCCGCCGCGCGCGCGCAGCCGGCGTGCTCACGGTCATCGACGGCGCCCACGCGCCGGGCCATGTCGAACTGGACATGGAAGCCATCGGCGCGGACTTTTACGCCGGTAATTGCCACAAGTGGCTCAGCGCGCCCAAGGGCTCCGGCTTCCTCTACGTACGCCCCGAGCATCACGAGCTGGTCGATCCGCTCGTCATCAGCCACGGCCAGTATGCCGGGCCCAGGGCCATCGACATTAGCGAGAAGGGCCAACAGCGCTCCAGCCTGTCCGAGCGGCATGACTGGCAGGGCACGCGCGATATGGCCGCGTGGTTCGCCATCACGGATGCCATCGACTTCCAGGGTGAGCACAACTGGCCGGCGGTACGGCAACGCTGCCACGCGACAGCGCTGGAACTTGCCGGGCGTATCGCGTCACTTGGCGGCTGCCTGGCGCCGCTAACCGATGACCCGGACAGCTGGCATGGCCAGATGATTACGATTCCGGTGCAAGTTGACAACATGGCCGGCAGATTCCGCCAGCTGTATGAAGACTGGAAAGTGGTCGTGGCCGGTAGTGAAGTTCGGGGTCAAGCCTGTTTGCGCCTTTCGGTGCAGGGTTACAACACTGAAGAGGAATGCGAGCGACTCGTCACGGCACTGGCGGCAGTTGTGAAGTCCTGAGCAGGCCACTTTCCTGAAGCCTGCGTTCCAGAATCTGACCTTCAATTGGCCGACGCAGAAGCAAATCACAGCCGGCGGCAGCGTCCACCGCTGCCTGAGGAATCAATCCCACCAGTTCGCTGCCATGCAGGACGACGACCTCACGCGTGGCTTCGTGGCGCAGGGCCGCCATGACCTGCGCCAGGCCGGTGCGCCGATAGTCTGTCAGATTCATGGAGACCTGGGCGCGCCCACCGACCAGCATTCCCAGCGCCTGCACACCGTCCAGTCCGCCGCCTGAGGCACGTATTCGCCGCGCAATGCGCTGCGCAATGCGAATGTCCGTCGTGGTTAGCCACACATTGAATGCGATTAGCGCGTCACGCGCGCCGATAGCGACTGCGCCCGCGCTGCCCATGCAGGCCGGGCCGTAATCCGGACACCGCCGCTCATCCCGGTCAATCACTGCTCGCAGGCCCTCATAGCCACCACGGCGCAAATCGACCAGTCTTCTATTGTGAGGTCTGCGTGCGGACGCCGCGTAGAGGTAAACCGGCAACTGCAACTCCTGGCCGACGCGCAGCCCCAGTGTGCGCGCCAGCGCGCTGCAGCGCTCCATGGTCACGCCCCGCAGCGGCACAAGTGGTATGACGTCCGCGGCGCCGAAGCGCGGGTGCTGCCCCACATGGGCACCCATGTCGATGCATTGCGCAGCACAGCGAATCCCCGCAAACAGGCTGTCCACCAGCGCCTGCGGCGGACCGGCGCTACTCAAAACGCTGCGATTGTGATCGACGTCGCTGTGCACATCCAGCACGCGTACATCCGGATGCGCCGAGATTGCCGCGACCAGGGCGTCGATAACCGGCCGCCGCCGCCCTTCGGAAAAATTCGCCGCGCTGAACACCAGCATCGCCGCCCTCCTTCACAGCCACATAACTGTATCGCAGGGTGCAGCCGCCGTCGCTGATTGACAGGACCTGACTCGCGTGTCAGGCTTTGCGCCAGGGTTCGACAGCGACAGGAGCCAACATGCAGAAGAAAAGCGCCGTGCTGCTGGGCGCCGGCAGCCGTGGCCTGCTGGCCTACGGCCCCTACGCCCGCGCCCACCCGGAGGAGCTGGAGTTCGTCGCTGTGGCCGAGCCGCAGCGCGGGCGCCGTGAACGCTTCGCTGCCGAACACGGCATCCCGCCCGCACGCCAGTTTGACTCCTGGGAAGCCTTGCTGGCAGAGGGCCAGATTGCAGACCTGCTTTTCAACTGCACGATGGACCAGATGCACACCGCCTCCACCATGGCCGCAATCAATGCTGGCTATGACATCCTGCTCGAAAAGCCCATGGCGCACACCTTGCAGGACAATCTGCGCCTGGCGCAGGCTGCGGAGGCCAGCGGGCGCCTGCTGGCGATCTGCCATGTGCTGCGCTACACGGCCTTCTTCCGCACGCTGCGTGAGGTCCTGCGTTCCGGGCGTCTGGGACGCATCATCAACGTCGACCATCGCGAGAACCTGATCTACTGGCACATGGCGCACAGCTTCGTGCGCGGCAACTGGCGCGATGAGGCCAGCTCGGCGCCCATGCTGCTGGCCAAATGCTGTCACGACCTCGACATCCTGGGCTGGCTGCTGGGCCAACCCTTTACCCATGTCAGTTCCTTCGGCTCGCTTACAGCCTTCACGCCGGAGCACGCGCCGCCGGATGCGCCGTTGCGTTGCACGGACGGCTGTCCCCATGCCGAGGCCTGCAAGTTTTACGCGCCCCGCTTCTACGCCAAAGATGGCGACGGCTTTCTGCTCAACGCGGTCGCCATGAATGCCAGCGCTGCCGAGCGACTGGAGCTGCTGGCTACCACCAGCCCCTACGGCCGCTGCGTCTGGCACTGCGACAACACGGTCGTCGACCACCAGACCGTGGCGCTGGAGACGGCGGATGGCACCACTGTGACGCTCATCATGCAGGGACACGGCTTCGAAGAGTGCCGCACCATGCGCTACGACGGCACCCTGGGCACCCTGCAGGCGCGCCTGGGCGGCAATGGCGGCAACAAGATTACGCTGCGCGATCATCACAGCGGCAGGAGCGAACAGATCCCGGTGCAGGACGCCGCCAGTGGACATGGCGGCGGCGATTTCGGCATCGTAGCCAGCTTCCTGCGGGCAGCGCGCGGCAAGCCGGACAAGGACCTGCCGACAGCGCGTGAGTCGCTGGAGAGTCACCTGCTGGCCTTCGCCGCTGAAGAGGCGCGCCAGAGCCGCAAGGTCGTGAAGCTGGAGCGCTATCGCCGCAAGGCCATCGAAAACCTGCGAAAGGAGCTCAAGATGCGCTGAAGCCGACGGCTCCAGCGAGCCTTCGCATTGCCCAGGACACCAATGTGGATGTCTATGGGCGTGCCTTGCCCGCCGTCGCAGCGCCCTACGACCAGCAGGTATTTTCAGACGTCTGTGAGCCCGAGCGCACACGCGTCAGTTCCTCGTCGATGGTTTCGGTGTATCGTCGCCTCTGCCTGGTCGACATGCATTCCGATCCCCTCGTCGATCTGGACAACAACCTGCAACTGATTCCGGCTGCCGCTGAAAGCTGGGAGCCTTCCGAAGACGGTCTGACCTGGACCTTCCACCTGCGGCCCGGCCAGTTCTGGAATGATGGCGAGCCGGTTACGGCGCACGACTGGGTATCTTCCTGCCAGTTGACTGCGGCGCCGGAAACTGCCTGCGACTTCACCTGGATGTACGCTGGCATCATCAAGAACTACCAGGAGGTCGTCGCCGGCGAGCTGCCGCCTTCAGAGCTGGGCGTTGTCGCCGTTGATGACAACACCCTGGCAGTCTCGACCGAATTCCTCTTCCCGCCGCTGCCCAACATGCTGGTCTTCTGGCCGCCGCTGCAGGCAAAGTCGCTGGCGGAGCATGGCCCTGACTACGTGTTGAACCCGGAGACGGCCGTTTCTTCCGGCCCCTTCATGCTGCAGGAGTTTGTGGCGGGCGAGAAGGAAGTCTACGTCGTCAACCCGGACTACAACGGCTATCGCAAGCCCTGGCTGAGCCAGGTCGACGTCGTCTACAGCGGCGTCTCCCGCTTTGTTGCCTTCAGGATCACCAGGTTCAGCGCGTCAACTACAACTACCTGACGCCGGCCGACTTTGAGATCATCTCCTCCGACCCGGTGCTCAGCGAGAACTACTTCCACACGCCGGGCGACTTCCGTACGGATTACCTCGGCTTCGACACCTTCACGCCACCCTTCGACAACGTGCAGGTGCGTCAGGCCTTTGCCAGGGCGCTGGACCGCGAGGCAATCGTGGACAACGTGATCGGACGCCAGTTCGCCGTACCGGCCTACTCCATGTTGGCGCCCGGCTTCCCGGCCTCGGATACTGCCGGTGAGTTGCGCCAATACCAGGCTTTTGACTGCGAGGCAGCCCAGGGTCTGCTGGCCGACGCCGGCTATCCTGGCGGCGAAGGTTTCCCGGCCACCACCATGCAGATGCGTGGCCAGACAGATGCCATCCTTGCGCGTTACGTGGCCGGAGCGGCCTCGATCGGTGAATGTCTCGGCATTGACATCGAGGTCAACAACATGGAATTCGGCGCCTTCATGGACGGCCTGCTGGCCCGCCCGACGACCATCAGTTTTTATGGCGTAGACTACGGCATGGACTACCTTGACCCGGCCAACCTGCTGGGTACCCTGTGGAAGTCCGATGGCCGCCACACCTGGCGCAACACGGAGTTCGACGAAATCGCCACCGAGGCAAACTCGCTGGTCGGTGACCCCGTGCGCCGTGAGCAACTTTACCGCGAGGCCGAGCGCCTTCTCGTCGAGGATGTGGGCGCGGTCTTCTTTTATCACCGCATCCAGGGCGACCTCTTCCAGCCCTATCTGCAAGGTGGCTTCCGCGACCTCAACGCGCAGAATCTGCCTGGCTGGCAATGGTACAACCTGTGGATGTACGGCACCTTCTACCTCGACAACACCGTAGGCGACTACGTCAGCGGCTAGTCGAATTCACAGAAGGAACAAGGGGGTCTGGCGCAGGCGAGGTCAGGCCCCTTTCCCCGTATAGCGGAGTATCCATGACGGGCTACATCATCCGGCGGCTGGTATCGCTGCTCTTCGTCCTCTGGGCCGTCGTGACCATCGTTTTCTTTCTGATGAATGCCGTGCCAGGCGGCCCCTTCACCCTGGGGGAGCGCGGCTACTCCGAAGCGGCCATGCAAAACGTTCTGGCGAAGTACGGCCTCGACAAGCCCGTCCACGAGCGATACTTCACCTATCTTTCCGATATCCTGCGTTTCGACTTTGGCCACTCGTTCTCTGTGACCGGCAATCCTCCGGTGACCGAGGTCATCCGTTCCGTCTGGCCAGTTACGCTGCACGTGGGCGGTTACACGGTCGCGCTCGCATTCAGCCTCGGCATCCTTTTGGGCGTGACCGGCGCCTGGAGGCGCAACAGCTGGATTGACAGCACGGTGACCTTCGTCGCCACCCTCGGCATCACCATCCCCAGTTTTGTGATCGCGACCTGGTTCCTCATCGTCTTCGGCTTCCAGGTAGGCTGGGGGCAGGAAGGCAAGTGGATCATTGGCCCGATCGTTGCGGGCGGCAAGCCCCTGCTCTCCAGCGATTATTTTTTGCCGGTCATCACCTATGCGCTGGCGCCGCTCGCTATCGTGGCGCGCTACACCCGCTCCAGCGTCAGCGACGCGCTCAGCGCGGACTACGTTCGCACAGCACGTGCCAAGGGACTGCGAGAGCGCAATGTCATGAGTCGGCACGTGATGCGCAACGCCCTCATCCCCATGGTTACCGTGCTTTTGCCCGAAATCCCCAATTTATTGACCGGTTCGCTCTTCGTGGAGGTCGTCTTCGGCATTCCCGGCCTGGGCAAGTTCTTCGTAACCAGCATTTTTGCGCGCGATTATCCCATGATCATGGCGCTGGTTTTGCTCATCGCATTCTTCTGGGGACTGACCTATTTGATTACTGATGTGCTCTATACGCTTATCGACCCGCGCATCCGCATTTCCGGGATGCGCAAGACATAATGTCTGAAACCGGCGCCTTCATTGCGGGCGATATGCTGCTCGATGCGCAGCAGGCGCGGCGTTCGCTGTGGGGCGATGCGTTGCGCCGTTTTCGCCGTAACCGTCTCGGGATGCTGGGCCTGATTATCGTTTGCTTCCTGGTCTTCCTCGCGGTATTCGCCGACCAGCTGGCATGGTATGACTACAAGAAAGTATTTTTTACCATTCGGCATCCTGTGTTGCCCTTTGTGGACCCCGAGCATCCGCTGGGCACGGACACGGCGGGTCGCGACTATCTCTCGCGTCTGATTTACGGCGCGCGCACCTCGCTCTTAATCGGCTTGCTCTCGCCCTGCATCGCCTTCGCCATCGGCCTGCCGCTTGGTGCCATAGCGGGCTTCAAGGGCGGCAAATGGGATTTTTTCATCAGCCGCCTGATCGAAATTGGCACCGGCCTGCCCGGGCTGATATTCGCGTTGCTCCTGCTCAGCGTGCTTGGCACCGGCGTGATCAACGTCATTATCGTGCTGTCGATCACCTCCTGGATCGGGCCGGCGCGCATCACACGCGGCCAGTTCCTCGCCACCCGGGATCGCGAATTCGTGCTGGCGGCCAGGTCCCTGGGCGCGCCCGAGTTGCGTTTGCTGTGGCAACACATCCTGCCGAACGCCTTCTCGCCGCTGCTGATTGCCTTCTCTTTCGCCGTGCCCGGCTTCATCTTCGCCGAAGCCGGACTCAGCTTCCTCGGGCTCGGGATTACCGAACCGACGGCGAGTTGGGGTAAAATGGTAGGCGGCAGTGTCGGCACCACGGTGACCGTTTACTGGCATCTGGCGCTTCTGCCCACCATCCTGATCGCCCTGACCATGCTGGGCTTTTCCTTTCTGGGCGATGGATTGCAGGAAGCCCTGGATTTCACTCGTTCCGAGACTTGAGGGCTGTGACGTGTCGAACGTAAGCAAAGGCAGGCGCTATTTGGCTTTCCTGTTGCTGGCTGCGCTGCTGCTGGGCGCCTGCAGCCCGGCTGCTCCAGAAGCTACGGCTACGCCAACCGCAACGCCCACGCCTTTCCCGACTTTCGCCTTCATCCAGCCCACGCTCGCGCCCCAGGTAGCCGCCGGCGCCACCGAAGTTGCCGCCACGCTCGCCGCAGACAGCGGCTTCGTGCTCGATGCGGACAAGGTCGGCTACGGCCAGGGACGCTGGGACTTCCTCGAATGCGGCAGCTGCCATGGCGCGGATGGATCCGGCACAGACAACGGACCATCCCTGCTCGCCTACAGCGCCAGCGAATCGGCGTTCATCGACACGATTCGAACCGGCGGCGCTGCCGGCAGCATGCATCGCTTCCCGGCCGAACGCCTTAGCAACAGCGGGGTCAGCAACCTCTACCACTATGTGCGCTCGCTGGGCAGCGCCGGGTGACAAGAGCAGTTTGCTTGCGCGCACTGACATCCCTGCTGCTACCGGTCATACTGCTGACGGCCTGCACCACAGCGCCTGAAACGAAGCCGGCGCCCCCCACTGGCGCCACTGACTATTCCATGGCCACCAGCGTCGCACGAATTGATGCGCTGCAGGTCGCCACGCCCGTTAGCGGAGAGGCCGCGCGTACGCTGGAAGCGCTTGAGCGGGTGATTCACGACTGTGCCGACTTCAGCGATGCGCGCCGCGAGCAAATGTTGCAGCATATCGCCTGGCTGCGCGCGCCAGACAGCATCCCCAACGATGTTGCGATGGCGCTCGGGATGCGCGGCAACATCGGCGCTGCCCTGCTGCACGGCATGGCGATATACACTTCAACGGAGTGGCGCCTGCTGGAACGCCCACCGGCTTCCTGTCTCGTACCGATTGGACGCGCGCTGGACAACCTGTTGCGCGATGCCGGTGCAGCGCCAGTCGGCATCTACGACGAATAGCGCGCAGCAAACTTTTTCGACTCTATTCCGTGATTGATGACCTGTCGGAGTTGATGCCGGGCTCGTGCTGCTGGCGCGTTAGTTCGCGGCGGTCTCGACAGGCTGGGGAATGAAGTCCAGGCGTTCGCCAACCTCGCGGAATGCTTGCAGAGCCCGGTCGAGATGCTCCTTG
Source organism: Phototrophicaceae bacterium (assembly GCA_965238035.1). GTDB lineage: Bacteria > Chloroflexota > Anaerolineae > Aggregatilineales > Phototrophicaceae > JAGWBD01. The sequence continues at coordinate 355,066 of OZ250163.1, forward strand.
CGGTGGGTCGCTGTGTAGCTGGTGCGCAACAGCGCGAAGCCGGGTGGCGTGCCAGGCGGGACGACCGCGTTGGTGTAAACGCCGGCCTCGATAAGGGCGTGCCAGCCGAGCGCCACCCGGAAGTCATCGCCCAGGATTACCGGGACGATGGGCGTGTTGCTGGGTCCGGTATCATAGCCCATGGCCTTGAGCCCGTCACGCATGTAGCCCGCGTTCTCCCAGAGATTAACCACGTGTTGACCTTCAGTCTCGATGATGTCGAGCACCTTGAGCACCGTCGCCACGTTGGGCGCGGGCAGTGAAGCCGAGAAAATCAGGGAACGGGCCCGGTGCTGGATGAAATGTACCGCCTCGGCAGTGCCGGCGATAAAACCGCCGATAGAGGCGAAACTCTTGCTGAAGGTGCCCATGATCAGGTCGACCTCGTCGCTGAGGTCGAAGTGCGCCGCGGTGCCGCGCCCGCCGCCGGTGACGCCAACGCCGTGGGCATCGTCAACCATGATGCGCGCGCCATGACGCTTGCAGATTTCGACGATTTCCGGCAGCGGCGCCAGATCGCCCATCATGCTGTAAACGCCGTCCACCACGACCAGCTTCCCGGATTCGGTGGGCAATCGCGCCAGCACGGTATCCAGGCTGCTGATGTCGTTGTGACGGAAACGCTTCATCTCGCCGCGCGACATGATGCAGCCATCAACGATGCTGGCGTGATCGTCCTTGTCCACGATGACGAAATCGCCCTTGCCCACCATTGCCGAGATGGTGCCGACGTTGGTCTGGTAGCCGGTCGGGAAGACGACCGCGGCTTCCTTGCCGACAAATTCGGCCAGGCGGCGGTCAAGTTCCAGATGCAGCTCCAGCGTACCGTTTAGGAAGCGCGACCCGGTCACGCTGGTGCCGTAAAGTTCCACTGCTTCGATCATCACCTGGCGCACGCGCGGGTCGGTCGTCAGGCCCAGATAGTTGTTCGAGCCCAGCATGACGACATCCTTGCCGTCGATGGTCGCAGTCACGCCTTCGGACTGGCTAAGTGCGCGGAAGTAGGGGTAGATGCCGATGGATTGCGCTTCGCGCACGCGCCTCATGTCGTTGTCAGTTGCGATCTTTTCGTAAAGATCAGTCATGTACGGTCTCCTGCTCAGTACTGAAGAGCGCCCCCTGTAACGGCGGGGAACGACCCGCACCACAACCTGACACCCCAATTATGCTGTAATTGCCTGTTCTTTGCCACAAGCGCTCCACAGGCGCGCAAGGCAAGGCTTGCCGTCTGCCCGGGCCCGCGCTACACTGCTGCGCACTTGTCTGCCTGCCTGGTATGGGGAGCCGCAGCATGTCCTCGTTGACCATCAAACGCATATTCGTCTGGGTCGTCTCGTCGATTCTGGGCCTGCTCAGCGCCTGGCTGATCATCACCCTGGGGTTCGCGCTGCTGCCCTCGATTTTCCTGCCGCCCATCATCACGCCGGTCAATTCGGAAGCCATCAGCATCGCCCGTTATGGTACGATTTATTTCCTGACCACGGCCCTGCCGCTGGCCCTGCTCTTCCTGGTCTGGCTGGATCACTTCCTCAGCACCAGGATCCTGCCGGACTAGCGCTACATCGCAGGCTGTGCCCCTTCGTTCAGCCAGTCGCCCCGCAGCAAGGCAGCAAAAGCGGCAAGGCTCAGGTCCCTGTTGACACGCAGCCGCGGTAGTTCGAGGCGATCACTGCTGCTGTGTAGCATTCCGGCGCGCGTGCTCACCGCCATTTGATAGCCGGCCTCTTGCGCGATTTGCAGTGCCAGAGCGTCGTAGCTGCCGAAGGGCCAGGCGAGCACCCTGGGCGCTACCCCCGTGAACGCCTGCAGACTCTCGCGGCTGCCCAGCAACTCAAATACCAGCAGGTCGCGGTCGCGCCCGACTAACTCACGATGCGAACGGGAGTGAGATTCCATGTGCATGCCCGCCGCGACCATGGCCGCGACCTGCTCACGGCTCAAGTGGTTCGGGTCGCCATTTTCCGCCCGTTCGCTGATGACGAAGAAGGTCGCCGTGTAGCCCGCTTCCAGCAACAGGGGCAACACGGTTGTGAAATGGCCGCTGTAGCCATCATCAAAGCTCAGAATCAGGGGGTTCGGAGGCAGCGTGGCGCCCATGGTCAGGGCGGCGTGCAACTGGTCAAAGGAAATCGTATTGTAGCCCGCGTCACGCAACCAGTCCAGCTGGGACCTAAGGGTTTCCGGCCTCACCGTAAGCCCGATGCGGAGCGGGTCTGCGTTCGGTGGCAGGGAGTCGACGTAATGGTACATGAGGACAGGCACGCGGATACGCCGCAGCGTGCCGTCCTGCGCCACAAGCAGACCGGCATTTGCCAGCAGCCACAACAGACACAGTAACAGGAAACGCCGCGCATTGTGCTTCATGTAAATCAGCATAGAAGTCGCCTGGATAGATGTCAAACCTGCGCAAATATCGATCTGATAGCAATTGAGAGCGGGGCCCTGCTACAGTCCGGCCCATGAGTGAAAGCCGTAGTTCGCGTTTGCCCGCCCTGCACCGCCTGACGCCGGATGAGCGCCTGGGGCTGCTGGAGCGTCATGCCGAATTGTCGGAGGCGGAGCAGGCCCTGCTGGAAAATGGAAACAGCCTGAGCAGGGAGCAGGCCGGGCAGATGATCGAGAATGCAATCTCCGTCTTCGGTCTGCCTATGGGCATCGCACCAAACTTCATCATCAACGGCCGGGAATTGCTCGTTCCCCTGGCCATCGAAGAGCCCTCTGTGGTGGCCGCTCTCGGCAACGCTGCGCGCATCTTCCGCAAAGGCGGCGGCTTCTGCGCCAGCAGCGACGAACCGCTGATGATCGGCCAGATTCAGCTGCTTGACGTCCCCGATGCCGAAGCGGCGCAGGCGGCTATCCGGGAGAAGAAAGCGGAGCTGCTGGCCCTCGCGGATGAATCCTGCGGCAGCATCGTGGCACGCGGCGGCGGCGCGCGCGACCTGGAGTTGCGCCATTTCCCGCGCACGTCCGCCGGCCCGATGCTTATTGTTCACCTACTCATCGACTGCCGCGACGCGATGGGCGCCAACCTCGTCAACAGCGTATGTGAGCGCATGGCGCCACACGTGGAAGCCCTGAGCGGCGGCCGCGCCAACCTGCGCATCCTCAGCAACCTCGCCGACCGGCGCCGCGCACGCGCGCGCTGTCAACTGCCGGCGCGTGAGCTGGCGCAGGGCGGACAGTCCGGCCAGGAAGTAGCGCGTCGTATCGTCGAGGCCGCCGCCCTGGCAGAGGTTGATCCCTGGCGCGCAGCCACGCACAACAAGGGCATCATGAACGGCATCGACGCCGTGGCCATCGCCACCGGCAACGACTGGCGCGCTATCGAAGCCGGCGCCCACGCCTGGGCAGCCCGCGACGGCCTCTACCGCAGCCTGTCGCAGTGGCGCCTGGACGAGCAGGAGGTTCTGCACGGGTCGCTTGAACTGCCGCTGGCGGTCGGCACGGTCGGCGGCGCCACGCGGGCACACCCGCTGGCGCGCGTCGCGCTGAAGATTCTGGGCGTCAGCACAGCGCAGGAGCTGGCACAGATCATGGCATCAGTCGGCCTGGCACAGAACTTCGCCGCCCTGCGCTCGCTGGCCACGGAAGGCATCCAGCGCGGCCACATGAACCTGCACGCGCGACAGCTGGCGCTGGCCGCCGGCGCGCCTCTGGAACGCGTAAGCGAAATTGCCCAGGCGCTGGTGGCCGCAGGTGACATTCGCCTGCAGCGGGCGCAGCAACTCGTGGACGCTCTGAAGCAGAGGGAAGCCTGAGCGCAAGAGGAATGGAACACCCATGACCAAAAACGGAACCCTGTTTGAGGCGCCCACGACATTCCCCGAACGAAAGGTCGGCATCGTCGGCTACGGCGCCTACGTCCCCCGCTACCGCCTGCCCGGAAGCGAAATCGCACGCATCTGGACGCAGGGCATGGGCGGCAGCCCGGTGCGCGAGAAAGCCGTCGCCGGACTCGACGAGGACGTCATTACCATGTCGATTGAGGCCGCGCGCAATGCAATCGCCCGCGCCGAAATCGACCCGGCCGAGATTCGCGCCGTCTGGGTCGGCAGCGAGAGCCATCCCTACGCCGTCAAGCCGAGCAGCACCGTCGTTGCAGAGAGCGTGGGCGCGACGCCTGCGGTCATGGCCGCCGACCTTGAGTTCGCCTGCAAGGCCGGCACCGAAGCCGTGCAGGCCTCCATCGGCATCATCGGCAGCGGCATGGGACGCTATACCCTGGCCATCGGCATGGACACCGCCCAGGGGCGGCCCGGCGATGACCTGGAGTACACCGCTGCTTCCGGCGGCGCGGCCTTCCTGCTCGGCCCGGCACAGGACTCCTGCGCGCGCTTCCTCGGCAGCACCAGCTTCGTCACCGACACGCCCGACTTCTGGCGGCGGGAGGGCCAGCCCTACCCCAGCCACGGCGACCGCTTCACCGGCGAGCCGGCCTACTTCAACCACACGCTCAACGCCGCGCGCGCGCTCATGCAACAGATGGGCACGCAGCCGGAGGACTACGCCTGGGCGGTCTTCCACCAGCCCAACGTCAAGTTTCCGCAGCGCGCCGCGCGCAGCCTCGGCTTCAGCGCGGACCAGGTGAGCGCGGGCCTGCTCGCGGGCGACATAGGCAACACTTATTCCGGCTCCTGCATGCTGGGGTTGACCGCGGTGCTGGACATTGCCGCAGCAGGCGACCGCATATTGATGGTCAGCTACGGCAGCGGCGCCGGCTCCGACGCCTTCGACCTGGAAGTTACGGAGCGGCTGTCAAAAATGCGTGGACGGGCGCCTTCAACCCACGACTACATCGAGCGCCGCAGCGAAATAGACTACGCCACCTATTGCCGTTTCCGCGGCAAACTCAGGACCTGAGTTGTGAGTATCCTGCGTCTCGGCATCATCAGCTTCGCACACGCGCACGTCCGCGCCTACGCGGATGTCATGCGCGATTTCGACGACGCAAAGATCGTCGCGGCCTGGGACGACGACCCCGCTCGTGGCCGGCAGTATTGCGAGCAATTTGGCCTGGACCTTGAGTCGCAGCTGGATGGCTTGCTTGCGCGGCCGGAGCTTGACGCAGTCTTCATCGCCAGTCCGACCAGTCAGCACGCCGCTCACTGTATCGCCGCCGCACGCGCCGGCAAGCACATCCTGCTGCAAAAGCCTATGGCGCTCAGTCTGGCCGACTGCGATGACATCGCCGCCGCAGTGCAGGAAAGCGGCGTGAAGTTCAGCCTCTGCTACCAGATGCGCGCCGATCCGGTCAACCAGAAAATGAAGGCCCTGCTGGACGAAGGCGTCATCGGCAAGGTGGCCATTCTTCGGCGGCGCCACGCCATCCCCATGCTGCTGAACCCGGACTTCGCCTACGCCGGCAACTGGCACATCGACCCGGTGCAGAACATGGGCATGTTCATGGACGACGCCTCCCACGCCGCGGACTGGATGTACTGGATGCTGGGCGCGCCGGTGAGCGTGATGGCCGAGATCGACAACATCGTCACCGACATCGCGCCTGACGACAACGGCATCGCCGTCTATCGCTTCCCGGGGCGCGAACTGGGCATCCTGCTCAACAGCTCTACCACCCTGGCAGCCGAAAACACCACTGAGATCTATGGCGACCAGGGCAGCATCATCCAGAACCACGGCGATTTGCCTTCGTCCAATGTGCCGCTGTTGCCAGGCGCGGTAGCGCTCAAGGTTTACCGCGCGGCAACCAGCGCCTGGGAGACCTTCGACTTTCCGCTGCGGCCGCAAGGCGAGCGCATCCGCGATGTGCCGCGGCCCCTCATCGACTACCTGCAGGGCCGGCGCGGCCCGCTGGCGACGGCCGCCGACGGGCGAGTGTGCATCGAAATGATCCTCGGCGCATACGAGTCGGCCCACACTGGCCGCCGCGTCCCGCTGGGCGACTCTGCGGGATGCGCCTGAAGTCAGGGAAATTGTCAGTCTGTGCACGTTGCTGACAGGAATTGACAGGTTTTCAGCAGCTGAACGGCTTCATCTGACAGCATTCGGCAGGTATTCGGCCTCGCCTGACAGCAATTGACAGGCATCCGCCACTAACCTGTATGCAGCGACAGCACGTTCAGGGGACGGAACAGCACACATGCAAATCTCGCGCAACTGGCGGCTCAACGCCCAGCGCTATCGTTTGCAAGGCTTTCGCCATCGTGACGGCCAGCTGAGCCTGCAGCAGCGACCGCAGATTATTCAGGCACCGATCCGCCCGGCCCCGGACCTGCCGCAACCCGCACACGCCTGATCCACCGGTGATTCCAGATCCTGCTTCGGATGCGGAGCAATTCCAGTTCGCAGGCACTGGCGAAATCTACAGTTTCACAACGCTCGGCAATCCACCATCCGGCTTCGAGGACCAGGCGCCCTATACGCTGGCGCTCATCCGTCTCGACGAAGGCCCGCTTCTCACCGCGCAACTGACCGACCTCGACGAGCCGCCGCGCATCGGCGACCGGGTGGAAATGGTCACGCGCCGTCTCTACACAGAAGGTCAGAGCGGCATGATCGTCTACGGCTACAAGTTCCGCCACATTCTGAAGAGAAGCGAAGCAGCAGACTAATAAAGGCGACCCTCAGAATGTGAGAGCCGCCCCTTGTCGTTTGTACGGAATGAGTCAGCCAACCGGCGCCGAAGCCAGCATTGGCGCCAGCACCAGCGACACAATCGCCAGCAACTTGATCAGAATGTTCAGCGACGGCCCCGAAGTATCCTTGAAGGGGTCGCCGACCGTGTCGCCGACCACAGCGGCCTTGTGCGCGTCGGAGCCCTTGCCGCCGAGGTGACCCGCCTCGATGAATTTCTTGGCGTTATCCCAGGCGCCACCGGCGTTAGCCATCATCACCGCCAGCATGAAGGCCGAGGCCAGTGAACCCACCAGCACGCCTACCAGCGTCTCCTGACCAACAAAACGCTCCAACGAATTGCCCCGACCCAGGACGGTCAGCAAGGCAATGAGCACCGGCACGGCCACAGCGACAATCCCTGGCAGCAACATTTGGCGGATGGCGTTATCCGTACTGATGGCCACACAACGTTCGTAGTCCGGCTCTCCGGTACCTTCCATGATGCCGGGGATGTCGCGGAACTGGCGCCGCACTTCCTCCACGATGGACTGTGCCGCATCCCCCACTGCACGCATGGTCAGCGCGCTGAAGATGTAAGGCAGCATGGCGCCGATGAACACGCCGGTGATGAGGCGCGCATCCAGGATCACGGTAGCAAAGGTGGTTGGAACGTCCGTCCCGCCCAGCGCTGTGATGAAGGCCGTGGTCAGCGCCAGCGCCGTCATGGCCGCGCTGCCAATGGCGAAGCCCTTGCCCGTGGCCGCCGTCGTGTTGCCGAGGCTGTCAAGCGCGTCGGTGCGCTCGCGCACACTGTCGTCGAGCTCGGCCATTTCGGCGATGCCGCCGGCGTTATCTGCCACCGGGCCATAGGCGTCGGTCGCCAGCGTGATTCCCAGGGTGCTGAGCATGCCGACGGCGGCCAGCGCGACGCCGTAGAGTCCGGTAGCCGCCGTCGCCACCAGGGTTACGATGACCACGATGATCACCGGCGCCAGCGTACTGAGCATGCCCAGCGCCAGGCCGCGGATGACGACGATACCGGCGCCGCCGCTGGCGCTGTCAGACAGGCCGCGGGTGGGTCCGTAACTGGTGGCGGTGAAATACTCCGTGAAGTAGCCGATGAGCACCCCGCCGATCAGGCCGGCCAGGGTAGCGCTGATTGCGCCCGTGCCCAGGCCCAGCATCGTGCCTATGACCACGATCGCCAGGCCCACCAGCGCGCTGGCGGTGTAGATGCCGCGCCGAAGGCTGCCCAGCAACATCTCCTGGGTGGCGCCCTCCTCTGTGCGCACCAGGAAGGTGCTGCCCATGCCGATGATCAGGCCGGCGGCGGCCACCAGCAGCGGGAAGAGTTGCCCGGCCAACTGCTGATCTTTTGCCAGGCCGGCGCCCAGGGTCGCCAGCGAAATGGCGGCGATGATGGAGCTGGCGTAACTTTCGAAGAGGTCGGAGCCCATGCCGGCGACGTCACCGACGTTGTCGCCCACGTTGTCGGCGATAGTGGCCGGGTTGCGGGGATCATCCTCGGGGATGCCGGCCTCGGTCTTGCCCACCAGGTCGGCACCGACGTCGGCCGCCTTGGTGTAAATGCCGCCGCCGACGCGCGCAAAAATGGCGATTGAAGTGCCGCCGAAGCCGAAGCCCGCCAGCGCGCTCGCCGCCTGCTGTGGCGGCAGCTGCCCGGTGAGCAGTACGAATAGCACGCTCACGCCCAGCAGGGCCAGCGAGACCACTACGGTGCCCATCACGGTGCCGCTGGCGAAGGCCACCCGCAGGCCCTGGTTAAGACTGTGCGAGGCGGCCTGGGTCGTGCGCACGTTGGCGCGCACGGCGATGTACATCCCGATGTAGCCAGCCAGGCCGGAGGCCAGCGCTCCGCACACAAAGGCGACCGCCGTCCAGATGCTCATGCCGCTGCCTTCCAGCGTGGAAAGCACCACCAGAACCAGCGTGATAATCACCACGAGGATGCCAATTGCGCGATACTCACGGGAGAGGAAGGCTTGGGCGCCGCGCTGAATTGCGCCCGAGATACGCTGCATGGTCTCGTTGCCCGCGTCCTGGGCCATGACAAAGTTTCGTTGCCAGAGCGCAAACCCCAGCCCGATCAGACTGGCGATTACGCCCAGCGCGCCTGCGTCCTGAATGGTTAGTTCCATGCACTCCCCCTAGTCTGTTCCCCGCGCAGCGGATGGTAGCCGATGCAGGGCCTCATTTCAATCCCGCCGCCTTGCAGCTACCCGCCCGCAGGGTTAGGCTCCAGCCATGCAGACGCTACGCACCGGACGGCACGGGGAAGCGCTGGCGGCTCGCTTCCTGCGCCAGCGCGGTTATGACATCCTCAATACCAACTGGCACTGCGCCCAGGGCGAGCTGGACATCGTCGCGCGCCAGGCCGATATGCTGGTCTTCATTGAGGTGCGCACGCGCCATCAGACCTGCACCGAAGACGCCTTCGCCAGCATCACAGCGCGCAAACGGGAGCGCCTCACAGCCGCCGTCTGGGCCTGGCTGCAGGCCCATGAAGCGACCGCGTCCGCCTGGCGCCTGGATGTGATCGCCGTTGCCCTGGGTGAGCGAACACAAATTGAGCACGTGGAGGATGCGCTTGGCTGGTAGGCCGCTACTGATCGTCATCCTGGGCGCCACGGCCAGCGGCAAGACCGGGCTTGCCCTCCAGTTCGCGACGGCGTTAGACGGAGAAATCGTCGGCGCGGACAGTCGTCAGATTTATCGCGGCATGGACATCGGCACCGCCAAGCCGGACGCGCAGCAACGAGAAAGCGTGCCGCATCACCTGCTTGACATCGCCGCTCCCGACGAAAACCCGGGGCTGGCAAAGATTCAGCGTATGGCCAATGCCGCCATCGCCGACATTCAACGTCGCGGTCGTGTACCACTGCTGGTGGGCGGCACCGGGCAGTACCTCAGCGCCATCGTCGAGGGCTGGCGCATCCCGGTCGTGCCGCCCAACCTGACCCTGCGCGCGGACCTGGAAGCCATCGCTGCGGAGCAGGGTCGTGCGGCGCTGCATCGGCAGCTCGCCAGTGTCGACCCGACCGCCGCGTCCAGGACGCATCCGAACAACCTGCGGCGCGTGGTGCGTTCGCTGGAAGTCTGGCACGAGACCGGCCAGCCAATCAGCGAGTTGCAGCAGCGTCAACCACCGCCCTGGGACATCTTGCAAATTGGCCTGCACCTTGAGCGCCCGGCGCTGCATCACCGCGCTGACAATCGTCTTGAGGCCATGATCGATGCCGGCTTCATAGAGGAGGTACGCGCGCTGCTGCAGGCCGGTTATTCGCGCGATCTGCCTTCCATGAGTGGCCTGGGCTATCGCGAACTGGCCGCGTATCTGCTGGATGACCTGCCGTTGGACAAAGCAATCCAGCAAGCGAAATTTGCCACGCACGATTACATTCGGCGTCAACTCACCTGGTTCCGCGGCCACGATTCCGGCATACGCTGGCAGGACGCAGCCAGTTTGCAGCCGGACGCCCTCGTAGAAGAGCTGCGCGTCTGGCTAAACGGGGCTCGTTGAGTCGGGTTAGTTGCCGTGCAATTCCGGATAATCTTCCAGCACCATGTCTTCAGCGTCCACGCCCAAGATGGCCAGCATTTCCTTTATACGCGTGGCCTTGTCGCCTGCATCCGCTGCTGACCAGGTGCGAGTTTTCAGCTCGAGATAGGTTTCTTCGCCGGGCGGACTAATGAAGCGGTCCACGTTGACGTAGAATAGCACGCCCTGGAACATGATGTGCCAACGGCGCCGATCCTTTTCCAGCGCGCTTTCTGCCACGGGCCGAAAGTACTCGCGGTAGAAGCGCAGCGGCCGGTCCGCCTGCGCAAAAAAGCGGGAGCGCGAAAGCATGACCGCCAGGTCGTAGCTGTCGACCTTGTTGTAGCGCGTCAGGGTCAGGCGGCTGCGCGTCGATTCGACGCCGCCATCCGCGTCCAGCAAGTCATCTTCGCGGTAACGCAAACGGCCGTCCGCCTCATTTTCAAAGCTGAACCAGGTGTCGTACTGGCGATATTGCACCTGTTTCAGCACCTGAACTGCATCGTGCGCGAGCAGACGTTCCAGCGCAGCGGCATCGCGCAGCACGAGCTTGGCCTGCACCTCGAAGCTCTCGCCCCGCTCCATCCCCTGGGTCACGGTGAGCAGCTTTGAGAGCACGTCGCCGGTCTTCGCGCGCAGGAATTCGTCGACGCGTTGCGCCTGCTCCTGCGCCCTGGCGACCAGGTCATCCTCGTTCAGAGTGAGCAACTGCCGGTCGCGCATCAGCCAGCGCCCGTGGCAGATCACATGGGCCACGTCTGTGCTCTTGCCGGCGTAGACGATCTGCGAGTAGATGGCGTCCTCGCTACGCTGAAAGTACGGCATGTTGTGCACACGCCTTGCATCCAAGACGATGACATCTGCCAACTTGCCCGGCTCCAGGCTGCCCGTCTGCTCACCCAGGAACAGGGCTTCGGCGCCCTGGCGCGTCGCCATCAGCAGCGCCTGACGCGCGGGCAATGAAGTTGGATCATTGGCGTCCGTTTTCGCAAGAATCGCCGCCAGCCGCATTTCTTCCAGCATGTCAAGATCGTTGTTGCTGGCCGGCCCGTCAGTACCAATGCCGACCGTGAGCCCAAGTTCCAGCATGGCAGTCACGGGGGCGATGCCGCTGGCCAGCTTCAGGTTGCTGGTCGGGCAATGTGCGACACTGCAATCATGCGCGTGCAAGGTTTCCATTTCAGCCAGATTGATGTGTACGCAGTGCGCTGCCAACACTTTCGCCTCCAGCAGGCCGACCTCATCGACCTGGTCGACCACACGCTGGCCATGATCCGCCAGGCTGTCCTCAAGCTCCTGGCGCGTCTCGGCAATGTGGATGAGCAGCGGTACATCACAGGCCAGGGCGAGCGCCGCGCATTCCTCCAGCATCTCACGCGTGCTCGAATAAGGCGCATGTGGCGCAACCGCCGGCGTAATGAGCGCGTGTCCCTTCCAGTCCTCTATGAAACGGCGCGTGCGCGCCAGACTGTCTTCGTAACTGTCCGCGTCGGGCGTCGGGAAGCGCAACACGGACTGTCCCAGCACCGCGCGCATCCCTGCTTCGGCGGTTACCTCGGCGATCTCCTCCTCGAAGTAATACATGTCCGCAAAGGTAGTGATGCCACTGCGGATTTGCTCCGCGCAGGCCAGGCGCGCGCCCAGGCGGCAGAACTCCGGGCTGACGAACTCGCGCTCGGTCGGCATCACGTAGCCCATCAGCCACACATCCAGGCGCAGGTCATCCGCCAGGCCGCGCAGCAGGGTCATGGGCGCATGCGTGTGTGCGTTCACCAGTCCGGGGAGGATGTAACTGTCGCTGCAATCCAGCGCTTCTGTCGCATCGTAAGCGGCCAGCAGCGTCTCGCGCGGGCCGACAGCAACGATGCGCTCGTCACGGATGGCTACAGCGCCGTCCGGGTAGAGCGAAAAGTCGGTGTCCATCGAGACGACTGTCCCGCCTGCCAGGATCAGATCAACCTGTTCCATTGTCGAAGCCTCGTTGCCGGAGAGATTCGCCCCAGTATAGAGCCGATGCGTCTTTTGGGCACAGCCTGTTTTGCACGGACTTGCAGCGCAGCTTTCTTCCGGCCCTGCCCTTCGGAGCCAGGCACACGACGACAAGTCGACAGGAATCCCGCCAGGAAGTACACTGCGGCCAAATCGTACGCTGCCGGGGGCAGAGATGTCGCGTAAGGTCCTGGTTTCCCTGCTGCAAACAATCGAGGTCGCGCTGGTAGGGCTCTTCTTCGTCCAGGCCCTTCGTCGTCTGCCTGGACTGCTGCTCAACCGGAGCGCCGGCGCCAGTCTGTTGGAAGCGGAAGCAGCGCGCAACCCGGCAGCGCTACAGGGCATGGTCGATCCTGCGCAGTTCAGCGGGGAAATCGTTTTTCTGCTACTCATGTTGGTCCTGCCGCTGCTGGCCCGGTGGTTCAGTCAGGACCGCCGCGCGTTGCCAGTCAGCGTGATCTTCATCGCAGTCGCGCGCACCCTGCCGGCGCTGGGCATCGGCCTGGCCGAAAGCCATGTGAGCTCCGCTGTGCTCGGCGGCGGGCTCGTTTTCATCGTGCTGATCATGCACCGGCGCGTGATGCAGTTCCCGCAGCTGATGATCCTCGGCTTCGCTGCTGACCAGTTGTTACGGGCCGCCAACAACACCCTTGACCCCTCCTGGAGCACCGCCTGGGCCGGGCCGCAGCTCCTGCTCTCCGCTGCTACAATTGCGATCACCGTCTACCTCATGCGCCGGGCCCAGGAACCTGTGCTCGCAGAAGTCACTGCCCAGCGGGGGCTAATGACGCTTCGCGGCGCGCTCGGCCTGGGCGCCCTGCTATATCTGGAGCTCACCCTGCTGGCGCTGCCCAACGCCATTGCGGCGCGCACTGCCACGCCACTGAACCACATCGCGCCCCTTGTCATTGCCGCTACCTTGCTGCCGCTGCTGCCGCCTGTGCGCAGCCTGGCGCGCAGTCTGCTGCAAGCATTCTACGGCGGGCTGCGAGGCTGGCTGTGGCTGGCGCTAATCGCGCTCTTGCTGGTGGTCGGGCTGCGCCTTGAAGGCCTGCCCGCAGCGATTGCGCTGGTGTTGCTGCAATTCGCCGTCAGCCTGATGTGGTGGTGGCTGTTGCGGCCGCAGGAGGAGGGTGATCGCAATCTCGCCGCAGTCGTGTTGATACCGGCGCTGCTCGTGACTGCCCTGCTGCTGCTTGGCAATTACTTCACGGTCGCCGTCCCGCTGCCCGCGAGCCCCTTCCCGGCGCTCGCAGAGGCGGGCGAACTGGCGCAGAGTATGCTGCGCGGTCTGCGCGGGATGGGCGCAGCGCTACTGTTGCTGGCCGTTATCCTGGCGGCCCTGCCCATGACGCGCACGCGTCACCGCATCGCCTGGGCCAACGATTCCGGCGGCAACAGCCTGCCGGCCTTTCTTTTCGTCCTCGCCGCTACCGTGCTGACCGTTGGCCTCAGCAATCCGCCACCGCCAGACGACTCGTTGGACGCCTCCACCTTGCGCGTGGCCACCTGGAACATCGACGCTGGCGCGAACATCCACTGGCAGCGGGAACTTGAACCCTACGCGCAGACGATTCTGGCCAGTGGCGCGGACGTCGTTTTGCTACAAAATGTCGATGCCGGCCGCAGCACCAGCTTCTGGGTCGACCAGGCCTACTGGCTGGCAAGCCGGCTGAACATGCAACATCGCTTTTACCCGACGGCTGAAGGTGTAAACGGGCTGGCGCTGCTGTCTCGCGCAGAGCTGGGCGAACATAATGGCTGGCTCGCCGTCGGCGATGGTCAACAGGGCGGCCTGCAGCGGGCCTCACTCGATGTGCAGGGTGAGACGCTAACCCTATACAACTACTGGCCGGGACAGGCGCCGCGCAGCCTGCAACTGCAAATCGGCGCGATGAACACGCTCATCGGCGCGTTGCACAATCGCGAAGAACCTGAATTGCTTGTGCTCGGCGCGTCTTTTGATGAATCGCCCGACGACCAGCTCCTGCTGCCGCTGCGCGCTGCCAACTTCAGCGACCCCTTTTATGGCCATCCCCTGGACAGCATCTGGACGACGACAGATGAGGGCGAGGAAGTGCGGACGGACTTCCTGTGGCTGAGAGCGCCGCTGCGCGAGCTTGGCACGGGCGTTCTGGCCGCGGCGACATCCGGCCATCGCCTGGCCATGTTCGAGCTTTCACTCAGCACCGGGCCCGGGTAGGCGGCCTTCCCCAAGCAAGGCGTCGAGGGCTGCCCTGGCAGCAGCCAGCGCGGCAGACTGTTTGCTTCGGCCGCAGCCGATGCCCAGTTCCTCATCCTGAATCCGCACAGCGACTGTGAACATCTTTTCATGGTCCGGACCGCTCTCGGCCAGTAGCTCGTAAGCTGGCGTGGCGAAGAACTTCGCCTGGCTCCATTCCTGCAGGCGGCTGCGCGCATCCACCAGGCCTTCCTCAAGCATGCCATTGATCAGCGGCAGCAAGCGTGGCACGACAAAGGCTTCTGCTGCGGCCTGGCCCTGGTCGAGATAGAGCGCCCCAAGCAGAGCCTCGAAGGCGTCGCACAGGATGTTGCGCCGCTCACGCCCGCCGCTTTGCGCTTCGCCGCGGCCCAGACGCAGCATGTCGCCCAGCTGCATTTCCCTTGCGATGTCTGCCAGGGTTTCGCTGCGCACCAGGGCCGCGCGCAGGCGCGTCAGCTCGCCTTCAGGCATGCCGGGAAAGCACTCGTAAAGTGTGCGCGTGACAGCGAAGGCCAGCACGGCGTCGCCCAGAAACTCCAGGCGTTCGTTGTCGCCTTCTTCAGCCGCTGCCCCGACCTGTTCATGCTGCCACGAGCGATGGGTCAGGGCTTGTTGCAGGAGCGTTTCGTCGCGGAATTTGAGCCCGTGACAATGCTGAAAGTCAGCCAGGTTCATGGCGCTGCCTAAATCCGGGCAAAGATCAGCGAGGCGTTGTGACCGCCGAAGCCGAAGGAATTGCTCATCACCCTGTTCAGCGGCAATTCGCGCGCCACATTGGGCACGTAATCGAGATCGCACTCGGGGTCCGGCTCGCTCAAATTGATGGTGGGCGGCGCCAGTTGATCGCGCAAGGCGAGCACGGAGAACACAGCCTCCATCGCCGCCGTCGCGCCCATGGCGTGGCCGGTCATACTCTTGGTCGAGCTCACCGGAATCTCGTAGGCTAGCGCGCCGAGCGCCCGCTTGAGCGCCTTCGTCTCCATCACGTCGTTGAGCTGCGTGGCGGTGCCATGGGCGTTGATGTAGTCGATGTCCGCTGCGTTCAGTCTGGCATCCTGCAGCGCCTGGCCAATGGCCGCGGCGGCACCCCGCCCCTCCGGGTCCGGCGCGGTGGAGTGGAAGGCGTCCGACGTCGAACCATAGCCCACCAGCTCCGCCAGGACCGTGGCACCACGCGCCTGGGCCGTATCCAGCGCTTCCAGTACCAGCGCGCCGGCACCTTCGCCGAACACCAGCCCCGTGCGCATGCGGTCGAAGGGACGCGAGGCGCTTGCCGGATCCTCAGCTTCCCGCGAACAGGCGCCGACGCGGTCGAAGGCGCCGATGCCGATCGGGATGATAGGAGCGTCGCTGCAGCCCGCAACAGCCTGGTCGATGCGGCCAATGTGAATGAGCTCGAAAGCGCGCCCGATGCAATCTGCCCCGGTGGCGCAGGCGGAGACCGCCGAGCCGCTGGGCCCAACCGCGCCGATTTCAATGCTGACCAGGCCGCTGCCGCCGTTGACCATCAACATCGGGATGCCAAAGGGCGTAATGCGCCGCGGGTCGCCGGTTTCGATGAGCCGCTCAGCCTGCTCGAAATAGCTTTCCACGCCACCTACGGAGGAGCCCATCACGACGCCTGTGCGCCCGGCGTTGGACTCGTCTATTTCCAGGCCCGACTGGCACAACGCTTCGCGCGCGGCAACCAGCGCCATCTGCTGATAGCGATCGCGACGGCGCGCGTCGCGCGCGCTCATGTGTTGCGTCGGCTCCCAGTCGCGCACCTCGGCTGCAATCTTCACCTTGTGTGTTGAGCAATCAAAACGGGTGATGAAGCCTGCGCCGCTGCGGCCCTCACACAGGGCCTGCCAGCTGCTCGCCGCCGTCTGCCCCAGCGCCGAGACCAGACCCAGTCCGGTTACGACCACCCGCCGCATCATCAACTCACTCATACCGGTCTGCCGCTTGCGGGTGATAGCTGCCCTCGACCCAGGCGCTGCCGGCCGGGCCCTGTTCACGTTTCCACACAGGCACGATCTCCTTCAATCGGTCGATGCCGTAACGCGCGGCCTCAAAGCAGCCTTCGTCCCTATGAGCGGAAGAGCAGGCGATGAGCACCGTGTTCTGGCCGACGGCCAGACTGCCGACCCGCTGCAGGATGGCGATTCCCTGTACCAGCGGCCAGCGCGCGCGGATTTCAGCGCCCACCTGGCGCATGCGGGCCAGCGCCATCGGTTCGTAGGCTTCATACTCCAGCAGCGCGGTCTGGCGCGGGGCGTTGCCGCGCGTCGTACTGCCGCGCACCATGCCGCTGAACACACAGACTGCGCCGGTCTCCGGCACTGTGATGGCCGCGATGATCTCGTCGTGGTCGATGGGCGCAGACGCCAGGCGATAGATTTCAGGCGGGCCGGCGCCGCCGCTGACAGGCGGGAAGAATGCGACCGTGTCACCAGCCTGCACTTTCTCGTCGTCAAAGGCAAACTCCTCGTTTACCGCAGCAATCGCCGCGGCAACATGCTCGCGCAGTTGTGGCAGCTGGCGCGTCAGCGCGCTGCGCACCTCCGCGACTGTAGCCGGTTCCTGCGCAAGACGCAGCGTCAACTGCCGTTGTCCGGCTGCCTCGCGCAGAGTCGCGAAGAGCAGGACTTCAATCTGCATCTACGCGCTCCTGCGCGACATAGTCGCCGCGCTGCCCGCCTCGTTTTTCCAGCAAGTGAATTTCGCTGATGCGCATGCCCCGGTCCACCGCCTTGGCCATGTCGTAGACGGTGAGCGCTGCGACCGTGACCGCAGTCAGCGCCTCCATCTCCACACCGGTCGGGCCAGTTGTGCGCGCCAGCGCCTGAATGCGCAGAGCGCTGGCCGCCACATCTACCTCCAGCTCGACGTCGACGTGCGTTAGCGCCAGCGGATGACAGAGCGGAATGAGTGCCGCCGTTTGCTTGGCGGCCATGATGCCCGCCAGCCGGGCCACGGCAAAGACATCACCCTTCTTCAGCGCGCCTTCACGAATGAGTTGCAGCGTGTCCGGCTGCATGCACACTGTGCCCGCGGCCAGCGCCATGCGCTCGCTTTGTGGCTTGGCGCCAACGTCCACCATGCGCGCCACGCCCTGTCCGTCCAGATGTGTCAGTCCGTCATTCATGGCCATGCTCCCGCCTGCGGCCAGTATAGCGCGAGTCTTGTCGCGCACGGAACGCCCGGCTATACTGCCGCACAGAGATCCTCCGTTGTGGAGTTCGCTCTTGAGTGTATTTGGCCGTGGCCTCTCCCGCACGCGGCGCTCCTTCTTCGGGCGTATCGCCACCTTGCTCTCCAGCAACGACATCGATGAAGACACCTGGGACGACATTGAGGCCCTCCTCATTCAGGCGGACCTGGGCCTTGCGGTTACGCAAAAGGTGCTGGACAGTCTGCGTTCAAACAACTGGCGCGACACCGGGCAACTGCAGGTGGGCTTGCGCTCGACCCTTGCCGGAATGCTCTCCGCGCCACCGCCCCTGGACCTCAGCGGACGCCCGCTTTCGGTCGTACTGGTGGTCGGCGTCAACGGTTCGGGCAAAACCACGGCGATCGCCCGTCTCGCCCACCGGCTCAGTCTGGCCGGGCGCAAGGTCATGCTGGCCGCCGGCGATACTTTTCGCGCCGCGGCCATCGAGCAGCTGCAAACCTGGGGGGAGCGCGTCGGCGCGCCGGTCATTGCCGGCCGTTCCGGCTCAGACCCGGCCGCCGTCGTTTTTGACGCCACAAAGGCGGCGCAGGCGCGCGGCTACGACATCCTGATTATCGACACTGCCGGGCGTCTGCATACCAATGCCAACCTGATGAACGAATTGAAGCGCATCCGTTCGGTCTCGGCAAAGGTCGTGCCGGATGCGCCGCACGAGGTGTTGCTGGTGCTGGATGGCACGACGGGCCAGAACGCCCTGCAGCAGGCGCGCAAGTTCCAGGAGATGGTGGAGGTGAATGGCGTAATCGTCACCAAGCTGGACAGCTCCGCCAGGGGTGGCATGGTCTTCGCCGTCTATGATGAACTTAATCTGCCGGTGCACTATGTGGGGCTGGGCGAGGGACTGCATGATCTCGTCCCTTTCACACCTGAAATCTTTGTCAAAAGTCTCTTCGACGAGAATTGAGTGGAAATTCATGGATCAGCTGGTTAGCCAGTTGCAGGCGCTAAAGGAAACGATTGACGGCCTGATTGCGCGCCTCGGAATCGTGGAAAAAGAAGCTGCCATCGCCGTCATCGAGCGGGCCGCCAGCGCAACCGATTTCTGGGAAGAGCCGGAGGCCGCCAGCCAAAAGATGCAGTCGCTTTCCACACTGAAGGCCGAGGTCGGGCGCTGGCGCAACATCGCCCGCCGCATCGATGACGCGCTGGAACTGGCGCAGCTGGAAGACCCGGGTCTGCTGGAGGAGCTGGGTGAGGAGTACCTTGCGTTGCAGCCCCTGGTGGAGCGCATGTCCTTTCACGCCCTGCTCTCGGGCAAGCATGATCAGGAGAGCGCTATCCTCGCCATCCACGCCGGTGCCGGCGGCACGGACTCGCAGGACTGGGCCGGTATGCTCGAACGCATGTATCTGCGCTGGGCGGAGCAGAATGGCTACACCACCTCCGTCATCGACCGCAGCGAAGGCGAGGAAGCCGGCATCAAGAGCGTCACGCTCGAGATTGGCGGCCAGTACGCCTATGGCTATCTGCACAGCGAACAGGGCGTCCATCGCCTCGTGCGCCTCAGCCCTTACGACTCCGCCAGCCGCCGCCACACTTCCTTCGCCAAGGTCGAGCTTTGGCCGGACATCCAGGGCGCAATCGACATTGAGATCAACGAAGCCGACCTGCGCCTGGATGCCTTTCGCGCCGGCGGCGCCGGCGGCCAGCATGTCCAGAAGAACGATACCGCTATCCGTATCACCCACATTCCGACCGGAATCGTGGTGCAGTGTCAAAACGAACGCAGCCAGAAGCAAAACCGTGAGCGCGCGATGCAGATCCTCAAGACGCGCCTGTACGAAGAGGAGCGTCTGAAGCAGGAGGCCGAGCTGGCCAGCCTGAAGGGCGAGAATGTGGATGCTGGCTGGGGAAACCAGATTCGCTCCTACGTGCTACACCCCTACCAGATGGTCAAGGATCACCGCACCGGGCATGAGGTTGGCAACACAGGCGCAGTGCTGGATGGCCGCCTCAACGAGTTCATGGAAGCCTGGATGCGCGCCCGCGTTGCTGCCCGGGCGCCTGCTTGACAGGCAAGGTCAGGTGTGCCAGGCTTTATCCATTGATTAGTCAGTTCACATACACACAAGCGAGGCTGGACCGGACTTGACAGACGGGCCCTGCCAGGCTATGCTTTGCTGTAGTCTATGGTAAAGTGTTGCCACATCCTGAACACGCAGCGGCGTCATGTGCGAGCCCTGCGTATTTCTGCGCCTGATTGCGCTTCACATCAGCATGTTGCCGGCCTGATCCGGATCTCAGGCTGTGAATGGTCACTTGTCCGGATTGCCTTTTCACTATCCTGAACTGCAGAGGAGGTCACCTTGGAAGCGAAGGATTTCAGCGCACTTCGCATCAGTCTTGCCTCGCCGGAACAGATTAAAAATTGGTCCCACGGCGAAGTCACCAAGCCGGAGACGATAAACTATCGGCGCCTGCGCCCGGAGAAGGATGGCCTGTTCTGCGAGGCGATTTTTGGCCCGACACGAGACTGGCAATGCTATTGCGGCAAGTACAAGAACCTGCGCTATCGTGGCATCGTTTGCGACAAATGCGGCGTAGAAGTGACGCGCTCCTCTGTTCGCCGTGAGCGCATGGGGCACATCCAGCTGGCGGCGCCGGTTGCCCACGTCTGGTACACCCGTCGCGTCCCCAGTTATCTGGGTCTGCTGCTCGACGTAAGCCGCCGCAACCTGGACCGCGTTCTGTATTTTGCCCAGTACGTCATCACCAATGTAGACAATGACGCCCGCAAAAAGGCGCTGATGCGCGTGGAGCGCGAACTGGCGCAGCGCGAGATGCTTAAGGGTGGCGATCTGATCGAGCAAATGGAGGCACTGCGCCAGGAGTGCGATACCTTCTGCGAGTCCGTTGAGGGCCGCAAGGCAGAAATACACAGCAATTATGACGAGGAGCTGGCGCGCCTGAGCGATGAGCTGATGCAGGAAGCACAGAAACTGCACCAGCGCATCGAGAGCATGCGGGGCGAAAAGGCGACTTCCCCGGTCGTACTGGAAGCGACGGGCAAGGTCATCGTTGCCGAAGGCAAAAAGGTGAGCGCCAACCACCTCACCAGCATGCAGAAAGCCATTAATGACCAGCTCGGCGACCTGCAGGAACGTATTGAGATCGAGCGCCAGGACAAGTTGGCCGAGCTCGCCGCGCAGGAGCAGCAGCTCATCGCCGATACCGGGAAGCAGCTGACCGTACTGCAGGACCAGCTCAACGAAATGATGGCCACCGTGCGACACAGCGCGGACAATGCCCGCAGCGAACTGCAAGACCTCGCTGTGCTGCAGTTCCTCTCCGAGACGCGCTATCGCCAGTTGAAAGGGCGCTACGGACGCGTCTTCCAGGCCAATATGGGCGCCGAGGCCTTTTACGAGATCCTGAAAAATATGGATCTGGAGCGCCTGTCGCTTGAACTGTGGCAACAGGTGCGCGAGTCGCGTTCCATGCAGCTTAAGAAGAAGGCGACCAAGCGGCTCGGTGTCGTTGAAAGCCTGCGCAAAAGTAAGAACCGGCCAGAATGGATGATTCTCACCATGCTGCCGGTCATTCCGCCCGACCTGCGCCCGATGGTGCAGCTCGATGGCGGCCGCTTCGCCACCAGCGACCTCAACGATCTTTACCGCCGCGTCATCAATCGCAACAACCGCCTGCGTCGTCTGCTGGAGCTGGGCGCGCCGGACGTCATCGTCCGCAACGAAAAGCGCATGCTGCAGGAGGCGGTTGACAGCCTGGTAGACAACAGCCAGCGCGGCAAGGAGCTCAGCCGCCGCGGCCGCCGTGAGTTGAAGTCTCTGAGCGACATGCTGAAGGGCAAGAAGGGTCGTTTCCGGCGCAACCTGCTGGGCAAGCGCGTCGACTACTCCGGGCGCTCGGTGATTGTCATCGGCCCCAGGCTAAAGCTGCATCAGTGTGGCCTGCCCAAGACGATGGCGCTCGAGCTGTATCGTCCCTTCGTCATCAGCCGCCTGGTGAACCAGAACTACGCCAGTAACGTGCGCGGCGCCCGACGCATCATCGAGCGCGAGCGGCCCGAGGTATGGGAGGCGCTGGAAGAGGTCATCAAGGACCGGCCGGTCCTGCTCAACCGCGCTCCAACCCTGCACCGCCTGGGTATCCAGGCATTCGAGCCACTGCTGGTTGAAGGCAAGGCGATTCAAATTCACCCGCTCGTCTGCTCGGCTTTCAATGCCGACTTTGACGGTGACCAGATGGCAGTGCACGTTCCCCTCAGCGAAAGGGCCGTGCAGGAAGCGCGCGAGCTCATGCTCAGCACGCGCAACCTGCTAAAGCCCGCAGACGGCTCCCCCATTGTCGGCCCTTCCAAGGACATGTTGCTGGGTTGCTACTACCTCACCATGGACCCCACGGTGGAAATCCTGGCGCTGAAGGCGCGCGCTGATGAGTTCCGCGCGATTGACAGCGTGAAAAACACGGATGTGAAGGTTGGCATCGCGCTGCGCAGCAACGGCTGGTACTTCGCGCTTCAGCACAGCCTTGACAACGTCAGGCTCTACTCCGACGTCACCGAAGAGGACGACACCGGGCGCGACCGGGTGATAGAATCCGCCATCGACCGGACCGTGCGCGCCGTGCTTGAGGGCGAAGTGGACTGCACGTTGGCCAACGCTTACGAGGCGCGCAAATACCTTCGTCAACACGAGCTGGAAGATCAGCTGGAGATCGCCAACCTGCACGAACGTCGCCTGATCGTCGACATGGACGAGGTGCAGTACATCTATCAGCTGGGTCTGGTTGGCCTGCATACGCCCATCCTGCTCGGCAACATATACGACAATCGCCCGGCGCAGGATGAAGTCGAGGTGACCACAATTGGTCGCGCAATCTTCAACCGCATCCTGCCGGACGAAATGCGCTTCGTGCAGGAGACGCTGGGCAAGGGCGGTCTGAACGATCTGGTCGCCCAATGCTACCAGCGCATCGGCTCCGAACTCACGACCGAGGTGGTTGACCAGATCAAGAACTTCGGCTTCCACTACGCCACGATCTCGGGCACGACGATCGCCGTGTCGGACCTGACCATTCCTGAAGAGCGCGCGGAGATTCTCGGCAAGGCCGAGGCCACGGTTGTGCGCGCCGAACGTGATTTCCGTCGCGGCCTGCTCACCGAGGAGGAACGCTACCAGATCACGATTGACGAGTGGACTAACGCCAAGAATCTGCTGCAGGACCACATCCGCGATGCGCTCGACCCCTACGGCCCGATCGCCATCATGGCCCTCTCCGGCTCCACCAAGGGCGGTTTCGGCCCCATCACACAGCTGGCCGGCATGCGCGGTCTGATGGCCGATCCCTCCGGACGTATCATCGAAATGCCTATCACGAGCCACTTCCGCCAGGGCCTGACCGCGCTGGAATACTTCATCTCCACCCACGGCGGGCGCAAGGGTCTGGCCGATACCGCGCTGCGAACCGCAGACGCCGGTTATCTGACCCGGCGCCTCGTCGATGTTGCCCAGGATGTAATCGTCAATCGCAGCGACTGTGGCACCGAGGCCGGCATGCTCATCAGCCGCTCGCAGGATATCGCCGGCCAGACCATGTTCGAACGCACCATCGGCCGCGTCGTCTCCGGCCCGGTCTATCATCCTGAAACCGGCGAGTTGATCGTCTCGCGCAATGAGTTGGTCGATGAGGAAATCGCGGAACGCATTCAGCAGAGTGATATCGATGAAGTCTACGTCCGCAGCCCGATGACCTGTTCGCTCATGCATGGTATCTGTGCCCTCTGCTTCGGGCGCGACCTGGGGCGCGGCGACATGGTCAGCATCGGCTCCGCAGTCGGCATCGTGGCCGCCCAGTCTATCGGCGAGCCTGGCACGCAACTGACCCTGCGCACATTCCACACGGGTGGTATCGCCCAGGCCAGCGGTGACATCACGAGCGGTCTGCCGCGCGTCGAGGAACTCTTCGAGGCACGCAGGAAGCCCCGTGGTGAGGCAGTCATCGTCGACATCGGCGGCATTGTGCGCCTGGGCCGACGTTCCGGCGTTCGCATCGCCACCGTAATCGACGAGCAGGTGGACCAGGAAGAACATACGCTGCCGGAGGGTTGGGAACTTCTGGTCGAGGAAGACCATGAGGTCAAGCCCGGTGATCCGCTCGCGCGCTCCGGTGAAGATTCCGACCAGACGCTGACGGCCGGCATGGTGGGCAAGGTGCATGTCGAGAAAGACAGAATCACCATCGTTTGGCGCCACCGGCACGAAGAGGAGTACGAGATCCCTTCCAGCGCGCGCCTGACGCCGGATGTCTACGACGGTGCCGAAGTGCACCCCGGCCAACAGTTGACCGAGGGTGCAAGCAATCCGCACCGCATCCTGCGCATCCTGGGCGAGGAAGAAACGCGCCTGTACCTCCTCTCCGAAGTGCAAAATGTTTATCGCAACCAGGGTGTGAACATCGCAGACAAGCACTTCGAGGTCATTATTCGCAAGATGCTCTCGAAGGTACAAATCTCCCGCAGCGGAGACAGCGAGCTGCTGCCCGACGAATTGATTGACCGGCTGAAGCTACTGAATATCAACGAGAAGCTGCTTGCCGAGGGCAAGGAGCCGGCTGCCGGCACGCCAGTTTTGCTGGGCATTTCGCGCGCGGCGCTGAGTACCGACAGCTTCCTCTCTGCCTCCAGCTTCCAGCTCACCATCAAGGTGCTGGCAGGCGCCGCAATAGAGGGTAAGCAGGACAAACTCTACGGGCTGAAAGAGAACGTCATCATCGGCAAGCTGATCCCGGCAGGCACTGGCTTCCACACCTATCAGGATCGCGAGCTGGTTGCCCCTGAGGTCTCGCTGGAAGAGCAGGGAGCGCTGCTCATCAAGGACCTGGATGGCCTGGATGACTCCGAAGATGTGGACACCCTGGACACCCTGCTTGATGACGTTGTGGCAGAAGGCGGTGAAGCGCTCGCCGAAGTAATCGAGGACGCTGAAAGCGGGGCAGACAGCTTTGAAGAGACTGATGACGGGCTGAACGCGGTCGTCTGAGCAAGCCGAAATCCTGAAATGCAGGGGCGGTCCCTACGGATCGCCCTTTTGCTTTAACCGCGCAGAGTCAGTCGTAACTTTGGAGTTGGATATCCGATCGCACCGAATCGTAGATCATCCAGTACAGCGGGCGTTCCTGTGGCTGTAGCGGCACCAGCAGACTGTAGGCGGCACGCTCGTCACGGCTGCTCACCAGCTGCGGCAACCATCCGAAATTCATGTTCCACAGGATCATCGGGCCTACGTAATCCAGCTGCTGGCCAATCTGGAATGCGCGCAGGGTGTAGGCAGCCTGGCGCCACTTGTCGTTGTAGCCGACGAATGGCTCCGGCGGCACGCCAGGCAGGCTGTCCCAGGTTGGCCAGCCAAATTCGGTCACCCAGATACGCGCGTCGGCATCGCCGTAATTCAGCATGATGTCGCGATAGTTACCCAGTGTTTCGAGGAAGAAGAACTGGGGCGCATCATCCCAGCCCTGATCTGCAACGGCGTTGCAACAGCGTGCATCGGGCGGATTGCCCCAGCCGAAGGGATGCGCGCCGATTTGCACAGCGTCCAGACCTGCCAGCCCGTCGTTGTACATTTGCCGTAGATAGCTGCGATCGTCCACCGACCAGGGGCTGTTGCCGGTTGGCGCCAGGCCGGCGGTGAGCACGATGATGGGGGTATTCCGCGGCTTTTTGTCGTCGAACTGCATGCGGTAGGAATAATTGTTGATTGCGTCACGGGCGACCCGGAAGTAGCGCATGTACTCGCTACCGTTAAGTGGCCGGCCCGTCCACTCTCGCAAGAGATTGGGCTCGTTCCAAACCTCAACGGCGTCAATCACGTCACCAAACTCTTCCAGCATCAGGTTTAGAAATGAGGCCAAAACCTGCGGGTCGTCTGGTGGGCCGGCTTCATTGTGATCTAAGCGCGCCCAGTCCGGAGCGCGTGCCACACTGGCCAACACATTGTGACCCCGCCGCTTCAGATCCTCGAGATACAACTCTTGACGCCTGAAGTCCTCTCCCGTGTCACCGGGCCCGTTGCTCTGCAGCAACTTCCAGTCGATCTGCACCTTCACCCAGCCAAGCCCCAGCTGCTCGGTAAGCCGCGCCACTTCATTGAAATCCTGCTGGCTGAGCAAGGTATGCAGCTGAATGCCCATGCCCAACGGCTCAAGGTAGGGCAGCGGAGTGGCTGTGGGAAGCGCTGGCGTGAACGTCGCTGTGGGAAGCACCGGTGTGTTGGTGGCTGTGGGCACAGGGACATCAGCCGGTGAAGGAATCGGGATTACCGAAGCCTCCGGGACACGCGCCAGCAACTGTGGCTGCAGGGCAAGCGTCGGCGTCACATAGACCGGGATGGGCGTCTGTGGCACGCAGGACACGACTGAAAGGAAAAACGCACTTAACAATAGCGGCAGGGACAGACGTTTCATGCCGGACATTGTATCACAATCCCTGCTCATCACCTGGAAAGGCGGTATGGCGCTGTGTATAATCGTGATACCGAATACGAACAAATGTTCGTATTCCCTGCAACGGCCCACAAGGATGATGCATGAACGCGACTCCCGTACAACCCGTCTCTATCGACCAGGAGATGCGCAGCGCCTACCTCGATTATGCCATGAGCGTAATCGTCGCCCGCGCCCTGCCCGACGCACGCGACGGCCTTAAGCCGGTGCACCGCCGCATCCTCTACGCCATGCACGACATGGGTCTGCGCGCCGACACGCCCTGGAAGAAAAGCGCGCGCATCGTGGGCGAGGTGCTGGGCAAGTATCACCCGCACGGCGACGCAGCAGTCTATGAATCGATGGTGCGCCTCGCGCAGGAATTTAACACACGCTACGTGCTGGTCGACGGTCAGGGTAATTTCGGCAGCATTGATGGTGACAGCGCCGCAGCCATGCGCTACACAGAGGCGCGCATGACTCCCGTCGGTCAGGAGCTGCTGGTCGATCTTGAACGCGACACGGTCGATTTCCGCGAAAATTTCGACGGCAGCCTGACCGAACCCACGGTGCTGCCCGCCGCCTTCCCTAACCTGCTCGTCAACGGAGCATCCGGCATAGCGGTCGGGATGTCGACCAGCATCCCGCCGCACAACCTGGGCGAAGTCTGTGCCGCGTTGATTCATATCCTTGAGCGCCCGGAAGCGTCGGAGAGCATCACCCTCGTCGAAATCATGCGCTTCATCAAGGGGCCGGACTTTCCCACAGGCGGCATTGTTTACCATCACGGCTCCGGCCAGGGAGAAGAGGACGATACGCTGGCCACGGCCTATGCCACCGGTCGGGGCAAAATAACCTTGCGGGCCCGGGTGCACGTTGAAGAGATGGGGCGCGGCAAGTCCCGCATTATCGTCAGCGAGCTACCCTACCAGACCAACAAGTCCACGCTGATCGAACGCATCGCAAACCTGGTGCGAAATGGCAGACTGGAAGGCTTGGCAGACCTGCGAGATGAATCGGACCGCCAGGGTTTGCGGCTCGTCATTGAGTTGCAGCGCGGTGTCGACGCGAACATGGTGTTGGCCGACCTCTACCGGCTGACGCCCCTGCAGGAGACCTTCAGCATCATCATGCTGGCGCTGGTCGATGGTGAACCGCGCGTGCTCACACTCAAGCAGGCCCTGCTCGTTTACCTGCAGCATCGCCAGGAGATTGTCCGTCGCCGCAGTGAACACGAACTGGAACGCGCGCGCACGCGCGCGCACATTCTTGAAGGTCTGCTGCGTGCGCTCGACCAGCTGGATGAAACCATCCGGATCATTCGCACTTCACGCACAGTCGCGTCCGCGCGCAACAACCTTTGCAAAAAGCTCAAAATCACAGAGCCGCAGGCCCAGGCCATCCTCAACATGCAACTGCGCCAGCTGGCTTCCCTGGAGCGGCGCAAACTGCGCGAAGAACATCACGAGTTGCTCAAGCGGATTACCTGGCTTGAGACCCTGCTGGGCAGCGAATCGCAGATGCGCGCGGTAATCGCCGACGAGCTGCGCGAGGTGCGCCAGACCTGGCAAGATCCCCGCCGCACGCTCATCGCCAACGCCCAGGCCACCGGCGAGGAACAGCAGAATCTGCCGGAGACCTCGACCTGGATCTCGCTGACAGTCACCGGCCGCCTGGCACGCAGCCACGAAGACCGACCACCCAAAGTCACTACCTCGCAGCGCGAACCACCGCGCTTTCTGCTCCAGGGCAGCACTTCCCAAATCCTCTACCTCTTCAGCGCCAGTGGCCTCTGCGCCTCACTGCCCGTGCAACAACTGCCGGCGGCCACTGGACCCGGAGAAGGCGCGTTTGTGCATAGTCTGTGTCCTTTGGACGGAGAGGAGGACATCGTCGCCCTGGTCGCCTTGCCAGCTTCCACCGGGGAAGGCTTCCTGCTGCTGGCCACGACAGGCGGCCAGGTCAAACGCATAAGTGTCCAGGACCTGCCTGGCGTTTCGTCAAACGCCTTTTCCGTAATGAAGCTTGCGCCCAAAGATACGCTGCTGCAGGTGCTGCATACGGACGGCAACCGTGACATCTTGCTTGCCAGCGCACAGTCCCGCGCCATCCGCTTCGACGAGAATGAGGTGCGTCAAACCGGACTGGCGGCCGGTGGCATGCGCGGTATCAAGCTTGCTGACAGGAAAGACCAGCTGGCTGGCGCCATGCTGGTGCGGGACGGCCTGCATGTCTGGTCCATTACTGAGGATGGCCTGGCCCAGTCCACCCCTGCTGTCGAGCTCCCCCGCCAGGGACGTGGCGGTCAGGGAGTCCGGCTGACCCGTCTGCCACAGGGAAGTCGCGGACTGGTCGCCGCGACGGTTGGCCGGCTGGACGACAACATCCTCACGCTGACCAACCGCGGCAAGGCCAGGTACATGCGCCTGGGTCTGGCGCCCAGATTAAAGCGCGGCCAGCCTGGCAGCGACTACGTGATTGCATTGCGCGCCAGGGAGAAAGTGGTCGCGGTCGTCCCCTTCCAGCGCCAGGTCATATCTGTCCGGCCAGTTGCGCCAGCGCGCGATCCATGAGCGGCGCCTGCGTCTCCCAGTCAAAGTGGGCCACGCAGGCGCGCAGCTCGTCGCGGGCCACGTCGAACTGTCCTTGCAGATGTCGCAGTAGCAAGGGCGCCAGTCGCTCCCGTCGATAGAGGCAGTGCGCGTGCAAGGCCTGCGGTAGCAGCTGCGGATAGTTGAGACGTTGCGGCAGGATGGGCACACAGCCACAGTACATCGCCTCGACCACTGCCATGCCGAAGAAATCCTGATGCGCCGTGCTGACCGCGTAATCAGCTTCCCACAGCAAACGCGCGTAGGCAGCTTCGTCCTCGACGAAGCCATAGTGAATGACGCGATCACCCAGCTGCGCGCGCGCTGTCTCGAATTCAACCGGATTGCGACGCACGTTGGCGCCCGCCAGTGCCACGCGAAAGGGCACGCCGTCCGCCGCCAGCGCCAACAAGGCATCAAGGAACAGCCGGGGATTCTTGTCCTCGTCCCAACGATGATTCCAGAGGATAAGCGGCGGGTCTGCGCACGTCTGGCCCGGCGGTCGGAGACGGTCCAGGCGCTGCAGATTCATTCCAGGCGCCAGCACGTCAGACCTGGCGCGAATGCCGACTACGCTTTCCTCTTCATTGTGGTCACCGAAGTGACGAAGCATCCGCGGCAACTCATTGAGAAAGATGTCCCGATGCCATGCGCTATTGAAGAACACCCGATCGGCGGCCAGCGCACTAATGTAGTTCACGAAACCGTATTGCCAGCCATGATGTTGCCTGGCGCTCTGCGGGTAGGTCAGCTGATTTTCGTGCAGGTAGAGCGCCAGCGGCGGCGACTGCGGCAGCAACGCGCGCAGGGTCGCCAGATTCATCATGCCCGAAGCAAGCACGACATCCGGCCGCAGCGCGCGCTCGCGAATCCAGCGCGCCAGGGTGACGGCGGCGCCCTGCATACGCCACTTCCAGAACTGCGCCGGCAAGGTTAGCAGCTGTACCTCATGCGCAGAGCGATGAGCGTAACCCTCGGCCCAGACGCGGTGACTGCCGCCAAACCAGGGCTCAAGCAGCAGAATCTTCACGACGGCAAAGCCGGCCCGCGCTCAGTTTCCCTTGTGCCGCCGCGCCTCGATGACATTCTTGATTCCCTCAAGTCGCGTCAGGATGCGCATCAGCTGTTCCGCGCTGCGTATTTCGATGGTCAGCTTCAGGGTTGCGATGTTCTTCGACGTCACCACATGGACGGAGGACATGTTGACGCCGGCGTCCGTCACCACGCTGCTGACATCACGTAGCAGCCCTTCCCTATCCCATGCGGTGATTTCCACCGGCACCGAATAGCGCTGCTCGTCCGCTTCCTGGCCCCAGCTCACTTCAACCATGCGCTCCGTTTCTGTGCTGGCGCGCATGTTGCTGCAGTCTTCGCGATGCACCGTGACACCACGCCCGCGCGTGATATAGCCAACGACCCCGTCACCGGGCATGGGATTGCAACAGGAGGCCAGGTTAACCAGCAGACCGCCGGTACCCAGGATATCGATGGCCCCGGTAGGCCGGGGCCCGGCTGGCCGGGGCTGCGGCTCATGCTCAGCAGCCTCCAGCATTCTCTCGATCAGCGATTCCTTCTCTTGCTGACGCTCGGATTCCAGAATGCGGTTGGCGATGCGGGAGCTGTTGATGTCGCCGGCGCCGATCTTGACCAGAAAGTCCTCAAGCTTCGACTTCTCAATGTCGAACAAGCCCGCCACAAATTCGAAGGACATCGAGTCCAGCAAGCCCAGGCGTCGCAGTTCCCGTTCCAGCACGTCACGGCCGGTGGCGAGGTGCCGGTCGCGATTTTGGCGTCGAAACCAGAGCTTGATCTTGTTGCGCGCGCGTGAAGTCTGCACATGTCCCAGGTCGGGATTCAGCCAGTCCAGGCTGGGGCCGCCGTATCGGGAAGTCAGAATCTCGACCTGGTCGCCGGTCTGCAGCACGTAGTCGAGGCTGACCAGACGCCCGTGCACGCGAGCGCCACGGCAACGGTGGCCGATGTCCGTGTGGATGTGATAGGCGAAGTCGATGGGCGTGGCGCCGGCCGGCAGGTCGCAGATGTCGCCCTTGGGCGTGAAGGCGTACACACGATCCTTGAGCACGTCGCTCTTCATGGTGTTCACGAAGAATTCCGGGTCTTCTTCCTCCGGCCCAAATTCCATTAGCCGCCGCAGGAAGCTGACGCGCCGCTCGTACTCCCTGTCGTTTTCGCGCACGCCTTCCTTGTAGCGCCAGTGCGCCGCAATGCCGTACTCGGCGTGCTCGTGCATGTCGCGCGTGCGGATCTGCACCTCCAGCGTCTTGCCCCGCAAATCCAGCACGGCTGTATGCAGGCTTTGATAAAAGTTGTCCTTGGGGGAAGCGATGTAGTCGTCAAACTCCACCGGGATGGGCCGCCACAGATTGTGGACGATGCCGAGCACCAGATAGCAGTCTGGCGTGCTGTCCACAATGACGCGCAGGGCGCGCACGTCGTAAATCTGTTCGAAGGGCAGCTGCTTGCGCATCATTTTGCTGTAGATGCTGTAGATGTGTTTGGGGCGGCCAGTGATGATTGCCTTGTCCAGTTGGTAGTGCGCCAGCTCCTCGCGCAGTCGCTCGGTCACCATCTCCAGATACTGCTCACGGTCGACGCGGCGTTCGTTCATGCTGGTCGCGATGCGTCGATACTCCTGCGGATGCAGGTAACGGAAGCTGAGGTCTTCCAGTTCCCACTTGAATTGCCAGATGCCCAGCAGATTGGCCAGCGGCGCGAAGAAATCCATCGTGTCTTGCGCGATGCGCATTTGCTTTTCCGGCGGCATGTAGCCCAGGGTACGCATGTTGTGCAGGCGATCCGCCAGCTTGACGAGCACGACGCGCACGTCGTCGCCCATCGCCAGCATCATCTTGCGCAGATAATGCTGATCGCGATCGTTGCGCCGCTGCATCGTGTCCGAAAGCGGCAGGTTGGAGAGGCGCGTGACCCCGTCTACCAGCGCCGCCACATTGCGCCCGAACTCGCGTTCCAGTTCCTCGCGTGTGATGCCGGTATCTTCCAGCGTATCGTGCAACAATCCGGCAGCAATGGCCTCGGCATCCATGCGGATCTCCGCCAGGATGCGCGCCACCGCGACACAGTGTGTAAAGAAAGGTTCCCCGGATTTGCGCCTCTGGTTTTCGTGCAGTTGCTCGGCCCGACGCCAGGCACGTTCCACGAGCGAGCGATCATGCGGAGAAATATCCGGCAGTCCGTCCAGCAGGCCTTCCAGATTCATTCACCCTCACAACAGAACGAACAGCAACCTCCAGCATAGCAAATCACGCCGCGTCGCGCACCACTTCCCGCCCGGCCGCATGGTATAATTCGCCGCAGCCACGAGGAACCTGAAATGCTCTCGGTCGACGAGGCTCTGCAACACATTCTGCGCGACCTGCAGCCACTTCCGGTCGAGCTTGCGCCACTGGATGAATGTCTGGGACGTGTGCTGGCTGAAGACCTGATCGCCGCGATCGACTTGCCCCCCTTCGCCAACTCCAGCATGGACGGTTTTGCCCTGCGCGCTGCGGACCTGCTTGGCGCATGCGCCGACGCGCCAGTACAGCTGGAGGTCGTGATGGACATCGCGGCCGGAGCGGCGCCGGAGGGGAGGCTGGGCACCGGGCAGGCTGCCCGCATCATGACCGGCGCTCCCCTGCCTGCCGGCGCCGACGCCATCGTCCCGGTCGAGCAGACCGACGCGGACTGGACGAGCGCGGAGAACAGCACGATGGCGCGCCAGGTCGCTGTGATGACGCAGGTTGCGCCCGGCGACTACGTGCGCCCCGTCGGCGAGAACGTTCGCGCGGGACAGGAGGTGCTGGCTGCCGGCACACAGTTGCGCCCTCAACACCTGGGGATACTGGCGGCGTTAGGTCAGGCGCAGGTTCCGTTGCGCCGCCGCCCGCGTGTCGCCATCGTCAGCAGCGGCGACGAGCTCGTTGAAGTGCATGAACCGCTCGCGCCCGGGCAGATCCACGACGTCAACAGTTACACGATCCAGGGCATGGTCAGCGAGCTGGGCGCAACGCCGCTGCGCCTGCCCATCGCGCGCGACAGCCAGGACGCCGTGCGCGCGCTCTTCCGCGAAGCGCTGCAGCTGCAGCCCGACTTGCTCATCAGCACGGCCGGCGTCTCGGTTGGCGCCCACGATGTGGTGCGCGACGTGCTGGAAGAGCTGGGCGAACTCAACTTCTGGCGTGTCAACATGCGACCGGGCAAGCCGCTCGCCTGGGGCCAGGTACAGGCCAAGCCATTCTTCGGCCTGCCTGGCAACCCCGTCTCTGCCATGGTGACTTTCGAGATTTTCGTGCGACCGGCGGTGCTGCGTCTGGCGGGTCGCGCGGAGGTAGAGCAGGTTCACCGCGCCACTGTCTGCGAAGACCTGCACTCCGACGGTCGCCGCAGCTATCTGCGCGTCACCCTGCAGCATGAAGACGGGCGTTTGCTGGCGCGCACCACCGGCACGCAGAGCTCGGGGGCCCTGCTGTCCATGGTGCTGGCGGACGGTCTGCTGGTTGTGCCCGAGGGCGTTACCTTCGTTCCGGACTGGCAGCGAGCTCGAGGTCCATCTGCTGCGATGACTGCGCTACAAAATGCTGCCGGCTTGCGACGTGTCAGCCTGTCGCTGGTGGCGGCCGGCCTGCTCATCAGTGGCTATCTGAGCTACGTGAAAATTAGCGACGTTGCAGTAGTTTGCGTGGACAGCGGCGCCATCAACTGCGATGTGGTGCAAAACAGCGTGTGGTCCCGCCTGGCCGGTATCGACATCGCCTTGCTGGGCCTGCTGGCGTGGCTGCTGCTTGGCGCCCTGCTCGTGCTTGAGACGCGCAGTCACTTCCTGCGCAGCCAGGTCCCCTTGCTGGTCTTTGGCCTGAGCCTTTTCGGCTTTCTGTTTTCGCTGTGGCTGATCTACGTGCAGGCCGGCATCCTCGCGGCCTACTGCCTCTGGTGCCTCGGCCATGAACTGGTGATGACGCTGATGTTTCTGAGTTCCGCCGCGCGCCTGCGCCTGATGTTGCGGGACTGACTGTCCCCGGCACCGGGTGCCGCGTCAGGTCTGATGGTCGCGCAAGGTCCGTGACATAATGTCTTCCTGATAGCGGCGCTGTTGCTTGCGTGACTTTGTGCGCTGCGGCGCCTCGGAAACGGTGCGCTCCATGGCGCGGCGCAGAGCCAGTTCCATGGCGGTCGGAACTTCTTCTTCTTCCTCATCTTCCAGCTCCGCAAAGCTGCCAAGCCCTTCGTCGAGCTTCATCGAGAGGTCGATTTGCTGCTTGCCGCGATTGACCTTGAGCACTCGCGCCTCGACGTCGTCACCGATTTTAACGACATCCGACGGAGAGCGTACAAAGCCGTTGGTCAGCTCCGAGACGTGCACCATGCCCGGACGTTCGGCGCCAAAGTCCACGAAGACGCCATAGTTCTCGATGCGCACGATTTTGCCCTGAACCGTGACCCCTTCCCGCAAATCATCCCAGTTGAACGCAGGGGGACGTGACATGGACAGCGCAACCCGTCCTGCAGCGGCATCCACCTTCAGGACGTAGACGGTGATCTCTTCGCCGACCTTAAGCACATCTTCAACGTTGCGGATGTTGGGCTTGTTCAGCTGCGAGATATGCAGCAAGGCATCCCGCCCGGCACGGATATCCACAAAGGCGCCGAAAAGCTCCAGGCGCTTTACGGTGCCGCGCAGTTCCATCCCCGGCTGCAAGGCTTCTATCGTGACCGGGGTGGCAGTTTCTGCACTCATGCGTGCGCTCCTTCTCTTCTTCTACGACTTATGGCGTCGGGGTCAGGGTCACGCTCGGAGTGACCTCTGGCTCCCCCTCCATGTAAAATTTGTAACTCCCATAGCCTTCCCAGCTGTGCAGTTCAGTCGTTTGCAGCAGCAGATCGACGGAGTCCGGCGCGAGATACAGCGAACCAATCAACTCGCTGGCAGCACTGAGAGCGCCCTCTGCAACGCCCGCGACAAAGACGTAAATAATCATGGGCACGTCCTGATAGATCAGGCTGATCACTGCCTGGTCTTCAGAGAATTCCTGGCCAGTCAACCAGTCAGGCGCGCCGTGCGCGTCAAGCAGCTGGCGAAGGGTGTGGTTGGGCGCTGTCCGCAGGAAAACGAGCGCGACGGTCTCGCCATCCTCGGTGACCATCTGGCAACAACCAGGAGCATCCGGCCCCTGTTGCCAGGAAACCTGAATGGTCGTCTCGCCTTCTTCGGGCCCTTGCTTCTGGATGTTATCGAATTCAGGGTCATCCTCAATGAGGGTCAGGGCATCCGTCCAGGCAGTTTCACCGGGGGTGATCCCGCGAAAACAGGGGGCGGCACAGGGTGCTCCGGTGATCAGACTGTCATCTTGAAACAGCGTTTCATCTATCAACACGGTTGCCGGCGAGCAGGCCACAAGCAACAGCATCAGCGCAAACAGGCAGGGGACAACTCGTGTCATGGCGTCGTGGCACTCATGCGGTGAGCTCTCCTTTTGTCCACGCCAGGCGAAGGAACAAAGTCCCTGGCAGGTACGCCCGCGAATCCAACCGCACTCACAAGCTGCAACTCACACGGGGCGACGCCATTGTAGCGTAACTCAGGCCGGGTTCAAGCGTGAGTACAGCAAATCGTAGGCTCCAGTCGTCCCGCCATAGCCCAGGCCAAAATGCGTCGCGAGGACGTAGTAGCGGCCGTCTTCCGGCAGCACCTGTTCGCGGATGAGCGAGTCGGTACTTTCGCCGATGACGGCATCATCGTTGTCCGTCAGCCGGAAACCCTGCGGGTCCAACAGAACCAGAACCGTATCCAGCCGGCCGGCGCTGGCGACCATGCTCACTGTCACCACATCGCCTGCCTGGCCATCGAAGGCGTAGAGATCGAAACCGTCCAGATTTGTGATGCTACCGCTCACCCGTTCCCCGCTGGACAGCGAGGGCGCAGCTTCCATCTCAGGGCGGTAGTCCACAGAGTTCAGGCTGAGCGTCTCCAGCCCTGGCCCACGAATTCCGATGAAGCCGCCCACGCCCGCCTGCACCTGCTGGTCCACGCCGATGATGAAACTGGTGACGTACACCTGGCCCGCCACCGGTCGCGCCAGACCGGTGAAGGCCGGCGCCCCGTTGACCAGTACGTTGAGAGCGAAGGAGACCGGCGTGATGTCATTGCAGGAGTTCTGGTGCCAGACTTCCACTTCGTACAGGCCCGGAGTGAGCGTGCCTTCCGGCCAGTAGATGTAGGATACCGGGCTGACCTGCGACACGCTGCAATTCACGTTGCCGGCAGCCGCCAGACGTCCGCCACTGGGCACCTGGGGCGTATCGTCGAAAACTGAGTTGCCGGCAGGGTCACGAACCAGCAGCTGCAGATCTACGCCGTTGTTCCACGAAAGCGCAATTTCCAGGTCGCCGCGCGGCAGACCCAGGGTCTGCACGTCCTGCGGCAAATCCCCGGTTGGCCCGCTCAACAGGATTTCGTAATGCCCTTCGGTACCGCCCAGTTCCTTGCCATAGCGCGTTGCCACAATGCGGTAGTCGCCGTCGGCGAAGATACGGTAGTTCAGAATGCCAGAATTCGTTGACGATCCATCAGTCAGGTCATCGTTCGCGCTGAGAATCGTGCCATCGCTGTCCAGCAACTGCAGCAGGGTGTCGAGGCTGCCACTGGTAGCCGACATGTTCACGCTGACGAGTTCGTTGGCCTGGCCCTGGAAACTGTAAACATCCAGATAGTCAGAAGTGGTCAGCAACCCGGTCTGTGCTTGATTGCGGGCCAGCGGCACGGCCTGCTGCAACTGCTCGGCAATGTTTGCTGGCGGTCGAGTTGCGTCCGTAGCGACTCCATTCGCGCCTGGCCGAAGCATGCCGGCCGCATCTACCGTCACGCTGCCGACCCAGGTCTGGCCAGGGGCAAGGCTGCCCACCATCGGCGCTGCGCTGAGATCATCCAGGCGCAGGTCAATGCGGAAGTCAGCTGCGCTGCTCGTCGGGCAGTCACCAAGTTGCTGGTTGTACACCAGAATCTCGTAGCTGCCGGTCGGAATACTGCCGGCAGACCAGTTGGCCTGTTCGGTCGGCAGCGCGCTGCTGCGCGTCTCACACACGCTGTTCACATTCACGCCGAAAAGGCCGCCGCTTTCTGTAACCGGCCGCGAGAAATACACGCTCCCGCCGATGGGATCGCGCACCTCAAGGTCAAGGTTGGCCAGCGATTCCCACTGCACCTGGAACTGGAGACCACTTATTACCAGTATCTCGCCGGGGGCGAAGGGCACAACCGTTTCGCCAATGTCAGCGGTCTCCGCCATGGGCGCAGCTTCCTGCGCGAACGAAAGGCTGAAGTCCAGCGCTCCGGCTTCCGGCAGGCCGCCCGCCGCCAGCACCGTCACGTAGTAGCGGCCAGCTGCGGGCAGCCTGAAGCCTTCCATTGCCGTGCCGGCGCCCTGTACAGACATCTCGCCGGCCGCATTGGTGACCAGGATCGTCAACTCTGTCCCGTTGTCCGCCAGCGCCAGCAGGCTGATTCGGTCGCCCGCCTCACCGGAGAAGGTGTAAACCTGGGCAACCTGGTCGGCAGACAGGGTGCCTGTTCTCGTCTCGCCGGAAACCAGCTCACGCGTAGGCTGCGCCACAAGAGTCGCAGCACTCACAAGCAGCACAAAGGCCATCAACAACCACAATACCCGTGCCCGTTGTCCCGGCATGAGAGTCCCTCCTGATCTGGACCTGCACCAGGTCAGTTTACAGGAATACCGCCTGACGCGCCAATGTCAACGGTTACGTTTCAATTGGCGCAACACAATCTTCCTACCGGCCCTGACAGCAGCAGGTTCCGGTGGAAGCATTGCGCAAGCGGCACACAGCATAAAGTCATGTGTTTCTGCCGGGTGGACTCTTCGACGGGTGTTGCCAGCCTGTAATTCCTGTACAATTCGGTGAAGTTCACTAGCAACCCAGGAGTTAGGCATGAAGGAACTTTCCCGTCTGCTCGGCAACGTGCCCGGTTCGGCAACCATGGCAGTTTCCGAGAAGGCCAGACGACTCAAGGCAGCCGGCAAGGACGTGATTGCGCTGTCCGGAGGCGACCCGGACTTTGCCACGCCCGACCACATCATTGCAGCAGCATTTTCTGCAATCGAGGACGGGGCAACTCACTATCCTCCGTCCAGGGGCATTCCGCTGGCGCTGGAAGCCATCGCTTCCAAGTTGGCACGCGAAAACGACGTGCAGGTCGATTCGGCCAGCCAGATCATCATCACGCCCGGAGCCAAATGGGCCATCTACCTGGCGCTGGCCGCGCTGAGCAACCCCGGCGACGAAATTCTGTATATCGAGCCTTGCTGGGCTTCCTATCCCCCCATGGTCACGCTGGCCGGCGCCACGCCAGTTCCCGTCAGCCTGTCACCAGATGACAATTACACAGTCACAGCAGAGATGCTGCGTTCCTGCATGACGGACAGGACCAAGGCCCTGATGGTCAACTCACCCTGCAACCCGACCGGGCGCGTGCTCACCGCTGACGAAGTTGACGCCGTCGTCGAGGTCGTGCTGGAACACGACCTCTACGTCCTTTCCGACGAAATATACGAGCATCTGGTCTATGACGACAACCAGCACATTTCACTGGCTGCGCGGCCTGGCATGGCGGAGCGCACGCTGACGATCAACGGTCTTTCCAAGGCCTATGCCATGACCGGCTGGCGCCTTGGCTGGCTGGCTGGCCCAGCACAAATTATCAACCTGGCGAACAAGCTGAGCAGCCAGACGGTATCGATGGCCGCCAACTTCAGCATGCACGCTGCCGCCGCCGCGCTCAACGGCCCGCAGGACTGTGTAGCAGAGATGGTCGCTTCCTATACCATGCGGCGCGATTTCATGGTCGAGGCGCTTAACGCCATCGAAGGCATCCATTGCCGCAACATCGAGGGGGCCTTTTATCTCTTCCCCTCTTTCCCTGGCAGCGAAAAGGACAGCGTGGCGCTGGCGGATGCGCTGATTGAAGAAGTCGGCATCGCCGGCACGCCGGGCATCGCCTTCGGCAGCACGGGTGAGGGACACATTCGCTTTTCCATCGCCACGGCGATGAGCGAACTGGAGCGTTCGGTTGATCGTCTGGCGCAGGTTGCGTCCAGCCTCTGAGGTCTGCGCTAAAGTTGTCGCAGAAAGGCCAGCAAGAGTTGCGTCACGTTGCCCAGCGATTCCACTTTCGTGATTTCGTAGCCATGTGAATTGAGATAGGCAGGGCCAAACCCAATCGTGCGCGCTGCCAGACCGATGCGCTGGATGCCGCCAGCGTCCGAGCCGGCAAAGGGATAGACCGCGGCCTGGGAGCCAATGCCCAGTTCGTCGGCCAGGCGTATCAGGGTGTCGCAGTCGGGACGGCTGTTGCCTGGCTCACCCACCCAGATCACCGGTCGGGTATCGAACTCCGTCGGCGTATCTGGCGTCAGTGGAGAGGTGTCTATCGCGATCACGATCTCCGGCTGCAGCATCTGGGCCACCCGAATGGCGCCCAGATAACCGGTCTCTTCGGCGGTGGGCGCTGAAATATAGATATCGGCGCCTAGCGGATCCTTGACCAGCTGACGCAGCGCGTCAATGACGATCAACACACCAATCCGGTTGTCGAAAGCGAAGCCGCCCACATGGTTGTTCGCCAGGCGCAGCAGGCGTTTGCGGCTGCGGGCCACCACCGCCCGGCTGCCAATGCGTACGCCGGCCGCGCGTAATTCGTCCCGCGACATGCCCGTAAAAACGGTCACGTCTTCCCAGGCAGGCGTCCGCGTGCCCTTGCGATACTCGCCCATCGGCCCACTGCGCGTGTGGGTGGCGCCGTAGGACAAAACGGACGGGACGATCGTGCCATCTGTAGCAATAACATCGATCGGTCCTTCCCCGTATTTCCAGGGCCACGGGCCGCCGAGAGGCATCACTTTCAGGACGCCGTCCTCCGACATGTGCGTAACAATCATGCCAAGTTCGTCCTTGTGCGCGGCGATCAGAACCTTTGGGCCGTCGCCCGGGACGTGCGCGGTGATGTTGCTCATCCCATCCTGCCAGACCCTGACACCGGTTGCCTCAAACTCACGCAAAATGACTGCCTCAACCTCGCGTTCGTCGCCGATGGGACCGTGGGCGGTAATTAACTCATCCAGCAGTTCCAGCATTTCTTCCTGATTCATGGTCACTCTCCAAAATCTGCGATCATCAAGTCACTGAGCATTCCTGCACGGAAAATAATTCGTTGCCCGGGTAACCACAGTTGCCTGTTCAAAGTTGACGCAGATACTCGAGCAGCAAACGAGTGCCGTTGACCAGAGTATCCGCCCGGGCTATCTCGCAGCCATGGGAATTGATGCGGGGGAAGCCCAGGGCCATGCTGCGATCCGCCAGTCCTAGCCGCCTTACGCCACCGGCGTCCGAACCGGCGTACTCATAGACAACCGGCTGCGCGCCAAAGCCCAGTTCATTTGCCAGGCGCAGCAGGGTGTTGCAGTCGGACAGCGTATTGGGACTATCCTCGTCGTACCAGATGACGGGTCGGGTATCAAGCGTGGTCGGCGTATCCGGCGTTATCGAGGCCGTGTCCAGCGCAAACACAATGTCTGGCCGCAACACCTGGGCCGCGCGCCTTGCGCCAAGGTAGCCGATTTCCTCGGCCGTGGTGGCCACGAGATAGAGGTCCGCGCCAATCGATTCCTGCACAAGTTGCCGCAGCAGGAACACCAGCCCCACCAGTCCCATGCGATCATCCAGCCCGAAGCCAACGATGTGGCCTCCCGGCAGTCGTTTCAGCCGCTTGCGTTCCCGTTCCATGACGACGCGACTGCCGATGTGAACGCCAAGTTCCAGCAGCGTGTCCTGGTCCTGCCCGGTGAATAGCGTGATGTCATCCCAGGTGGGCGTCCGTTCGCCACGCCGGAATTCCCCGATCGTGCCCATCAGGGTGTGATAGGAACCAAAGGACAGGACGGCGCGGACGATGCTCCCGTCATCGGCGATGACGTCCAGCGGCCCTTCGCCATACTTCCAGGGAAAGGCGCCGCCCAGGGGTTTCACCTTCAGACTGCCATCGTCCTGAATGTGGGTGATGATCAGACCCAGTTCGTCCTTGTGCGCGGCGACCATCACCCGTGGTCCCTCGCCGGGCAGGTGCGCCACGATGTTTCCCATGCCGTCCTGCCTGGTGCGCGCGCCGCTGGCATTGAACTCGCGCAGGACGACCGCATCGATCTCGCGTTCATCCCCTGGCGGCCCGTGACTGGCCAGCATTTCGTCCAGCAAAACCAGCATGTCTTCCCTGTCAAATGTCAATTTCTCCAACCTTCCTCCTGCGGTCGGCTGCAAATTACTGCCCCTCACGATCAATATCGTCCGTCACCGGCCTCTTCAACCGGAACACCGCGCTTGTGCTCTGGCCAACTGCCCGGAATTCCAGAAATTGCCTGGTGCCTGAAATCTAGAG
Organism: Phototrophicaceae bacterium; assembly: GCA_965238035.1. GTDB lineage: Bacteria > Chloroflexota > Anaerolineae > Aggregatilineales > Phototrophicaceae > JAGWBD01. The sequence goes on from OZ250163.1 coordinate 396,160, forward strand.
TTGCCGCAGGTAGGCCCTCAGCAGTTGGGTGGTGTTACCTATCGATTCCGCCGTGGCCAGTTCATATCCATGTGAGTTCAGGATGGCGGGGCCGAAGGCGACCGGACGGTCCGCCAGACCCGCCTTGTGGATGCCACCGGCGTCCGAACCCAGCCAGGTGAAGACGATTCCCTGGGCGCCGAAGCCCAGCTCACGTCCCAGACGCATCAGCGTATCGCAGTCCTTCTTCATGCCGTAGGCCCCTTTGGCCTCGCGGTACCAGATGACCGGGCGCGCATCAAACTCGGTCGGCGTATCCGGGCTTAGCGGCGAGATGTCGAGCGCGATTGCGATTTCCGGCTGCAACTTCATGCACACGCGCAGGGCGCCCATGTAGCCGTCCTCTTCAGCGGTCGTCGCCGTAAAGTACAGGTCCAGGTCGGGCGGGTCCTGGGCGCACTGACGCAGCGCATCAATCAGGCTCACCATGCAGATACGGTCGTCAAGGCCGAAGCCGCCGATGTAGCCGTTGGGCATACGCAACAGGGGCTTGCGCTCATGGGCGACGACGGCCCGGCTGCCGATGTGCACGCCGCGTTCAAGCAGTTCGTCCTTGCCCAGTCCCGTGAACAGCGACACATCCTCCCATTTGGGGGGACGTTCACCCCGGCGATACTCGCCCATGGGGCCCACGCGGGTGTGCGTCGACCCCATGGACAGCACGGAGGACACAATCGACCCGTTATCCGCGATGAGGTCTATAAACCCTTCGCCATATTTCCATGGCCAGGGATCGCCCAGTGGTAACACGCTCAGGACGCCGTCCTGGGCGATGTCGGTGATGATCATGCCCAGCTCATCCTTGTGCACCATCACCACAGTCTTTGGTCCGTCACCGGGGATGTGCGCATAAATATTGCTCATGCCATCCTGCCAGGTCTTTACGCCCGTGGCCGCAAATTCGCGCATGAGCACGGCATCAATTTCGCGTTCGTCACCAACAGGGCCATGACTGCGCAACATTTCGTCCAGCAAATCCAGCATTTCGTCCTGTGTCATCATGAGTCTATTCCTGGAATCGTTTCTTCAGGACGAACCACCTTCCAGCCATGGCGCTTCTGTCGCGCAGGGTCTGCTGTACGGCCGCGTCAGAGCTGGCGCAGATAGGCCACCAGCAGTTGGGTCACGTTGCCGATTGCTTCGGCTTTCGTGATTTCGAAGCCATGGGAATTGAGGATGGCCGGCCCAAAAGCCATCGTGCGCGCGGCAAGCCCTATTTTCTGCATGCCACCGGCATCCGAAGCAAGCCAGGAAAACACGATGCCCTGGGCGCCAATGCCCAGTTCATTGCCCAGCCGCATCAGCGTGTCGCAATCGGTCCTGGTGCTGTAGGCCCCCGCGGCCTCGGTGTACCAGATGACCGGCCGCGTATCAAACTCGGTCGGCGTGTCCGGCGAAAGCGGCGAGATGTCCAGCGCGACGATAATTTCCGGCTGGATAACCTGCCCCACGCGAATGGCGCCCAGGTAGCCGGTCTCTTCGGCGGTGGTCGCTGAGTAGTAGAGGTCCAGCCCTGTTGGTTCCTGCGCCGTCTGCCGCAGGGCGTCGATCAGGCTCACCATACAAACCCGGTCATCAAGGCCGAAGCCAGCAATATGGCCGCCAGGCAAGCGCATCAGAGACTTGCGTTCATGGGCAATGACGGCGCGGCTGCCGATGTGAACGCCGCGCTGCAACAGCTCAGCGCGATCCAGCCCGGTAAACAGGGTGACGTCGCCCCAGTCCGGCGTCCGCGTCCCGGCGCGAAATTCGCCAACAGAGCCACTGCGCGTATGAGTTGAGCCAAAGGACAGGATTGAAGACACAATCGACCCGTCGTCAGCGATGACGTCGATCGGCCCTTCGCCGTATTTCCAGGGCCGCGGACCGCCCAGCGGCTGCACATTCAGTTTGCCGTCATCTGACATATCCGAGACGATCAGGCCCAGTTCGTCCTTGTGCACGACCACCAGCACGCGTGGCCCGTCGCCAGGGATATGCGCCACGATGTTGCTCATCCCGTCTTGCCAGGTCTTCGCGCCCGTCGCGGCAAACTCGCGCATGAGAACTGCGTCAATCTCGCGCTCATCGCCAATGGGACCGTGGCCCATTAGCATTTCTTCCAGCAAAACCAGCATTTCTTCCTGTGTCATCATTACGCTTCTCCTTTAATCAGTAAATCTGCTCACGATCAATTTGGTTCGCCTGCCAGACAATGCGATGCGTCTGCTCCCTGCAATGTTTCCAGCACAACAGTGGTGTGCTCCTCCAGCGGAACACTGAGGCTGGCTGCGACCAGGCTGCAGCCTGGCCTCATCAGAGCTGGCGCAGGTAAGCCAGCAACAGGTCTGTGACGTTGCCCAGCGACTGCGCATGGGCGATTTCGTATCCGTGAGAATTCGTGCGCGCGAAGCCGAAGGCCATCGTGCGCGCGGCCAGGCCCATCTGTTTCACGCCCCCGGCATCCGAGCCGGCGGCATCATAGACCACGGGCTGCGCGCCGAAGCCCAGCTCGTTCGCCAGACGCAATAGCGTGTCGCAATCCGCCTTGTTGTTGAAAGCCGCCTCGCCGTACCAGATGACCGGCCGCGCATCCACTGCTGTGGGCGTTTCGGGCGTCACAGGTGAAGTGTCCAGCGCGATCATGATTTCCGGTTGCAGCACTTGCGCCGCGCGTATGGCACCGAGGAAGCCAATCTCCTCGCCAGTGGTCGCAACCAGATAGAGGTCAGGGCCGGGCGGCTCCTGAACCAGTTGCCGCAGCGCAGCGATCAGGCTGACCAGGCCCATCCGGTCGTCAAGCGCAAAGCTGGCAATCTGGTCATGCGGCATGCGCCGCAGCTGTTTGCGTTCGCGCGCGACCACAGCGCGACTGCCAACGTGAACGCCAAGCTGCAGCAGGGCATCACCATCAAGACCGGCAAAAAGCGTGACGTCATTCCAGTCTGGCGTACGCACACCCCGACGGAATTCGCCCATCGGGCCGCTGCGCGTGTGCGTCGACCCCAGCGACAGCGCCGCCGGGACAATTGTTCCGTCATCCGCAATAATGTCGAGCGGCCCCTCGCCATACTTCCATGGGTAGGGGCCACCCAGCGGCTTTACGCGCAGCAGGCCATCCGCCGGCACATGCGTGACGATCAGGCCCAGTTCGTCCTTGTGCGCCGCGACCATCACCCGCGGCCCGTTGCCGGATACATGCGCAATGATGTTGCTGGCGCCGTCCTGCCAGTTGCGCGCGCCGGTCGCCACGAATTCGCGCAGGAGGACTGCGTCAATCTCGCCCTCGTCTCCGTTCGGCCCGTGGCTGGCCAGTAATTCCGCCAGCAACGCCAGCGACTCTTCCTTGCTCATCTCCACCGCGAGCTTCCTCCTCTGTTCTGGTAAGACCCGGAGTAACGACAATTGCTGTGTGGTCTTCCGCGCTACGCAGATCTGCTCAGTCAGCGGCAGCGGCAAGGGGTTGGCCCCCGCTTCAAAGCTGGCGCAGGAAGGCCACCAGCAATTGGGTCACGTGGCCAATCGACTCCGCATTCGCGATCTCGAATCCATGGGAGTTTAGGATGGCAGGGCCAAACGCCAGCGTGCGCGCGGCCAGACCGATCCTTTGCATGCCGCCGGCATCCGAAGCGAGACTGGTAAACACGATGGGTTGGGCGCCGAAACCCAGCTCGTTGGCCAGCCGCAGCAGGGTGTCGCAGTCAGGCTTGCTGCTGTACGACCCGTCTGACTCGGTGTACCAGATGACCGGTCGCGTATCAAACACTGTCGGGGTGTCTGGCGAAAGCGGTGAAATGTCCAGCGCGACGACAATTTCGGGCCGCAGCACCTGCCCTGCGCGAGTGGCGCCCAGATAGCCGCTTTCTTCGGCGGTCGACGCCACGAAATACAGGTCCAGTCCCGTCGGTTTCTGTGCGAATTGCCGCAGGGCATCAATCAGGCTGACCATGCACACACGGTCGTCAAGGCCGAAGCCGCCCACGTGGCCGCCGGGCAAACGCGTCAGAGCCTTGCGTTCATGCGAGACAACGCCGCGGCTGCCAATGTGGACGCCGCGCTGCAACAAGGTGTCGCGGTCCAGCCCGGTAAACAGCGTGACGTCGCCCCAGTTGGGCGACCGCGTGCCCTGCCGAAACTCACCGACCGGTCCGCTGCGGGTGTGTGTTGACCCGAAGGACAGCACCGCGGGCACAATGGAGCCATCGTCGGCAAGGATGTCGAGCGGCCCCTCGCCATACTTCCAGGGCTGCGACATGCCCAGGTCCTGCGCCTTCAGACTGCCGTCCTCCAGCACATTTGAAACGATCAGTCCCAGTTCGTCCTTGTGCACGACCACCATCACGCGCGGGCCATCGCCTGGAAGATGCGCATAAATGTTGCTCATGCCATCCTGCCAGGTCTTTGCGCCCGTCGCTGAAAATTCCCGCAGGAGGAAGGCATCGATTTCGCGCTCGTCGCCAACCGGCCCGTGGCACTTGAGCATTCCGGCCAGCAATTCCAGCATTTCTTCCTGGGTCATCATTACGCTTCTCTCCTGAATTAAATCAGTTCACCATCACTTCTGTTCGCCATTCAGACCAAGTGTCGCAGCCGCATTCTGCATCGCCCCCAGCACAACAGTGATGTGCTCCTCCAGCGGGACGCCGAGCCTGGCCGCCGCGTGTTCAATCTCCTGGCGATTGACCGGCGCGGCGAAGGCGCGATCCTTCCACTTGCGGCGCACGGAGCGCAGTTTAACGTCATGTAAACTTTTTGATGGGCGCACCAGAGTAACGGCAATAAGAAAGCCCGTCAGTTCGTCAACAGCCAGCAGCGCCTTCTCCATCTCGCTCTCCGGCGCAACCCCGGTGATTTCCTCAGCGTGCGAGAGAATGGCACGGATGATGGTCTCGTCCACGCCCAGCTCGCGCAGCAGGCGGGAACCGACGATCGGGTGTCCGTCCACAGCCACGTCCGGGTTCTGCTCGTAGTCAAAGTCGTGCAAGAGGCCGACCGTGCCCCACAGCTCTGCGTCACCGCCAAAGCGCGGCGCATAGGCGCGCATGGCCGCCTCAACCGCCAGCATGTGTCGCCGCAGCGACGCGCTGGCCGTGTGTGTCGTCACCAGTTCCCAGGCCGCTTCTCGCGTCAGCATGTTTCTCTCCCCTGCCCTGTGCCATCCCTGCGCCTCATTGACGAATGCCGCCGCGTGTCATGGCTGCGGCGTCCAGCGCCGCATCCGCCGCCGCCGCATCCAGATAGCCCAGCTCAACGACCACCTCGCGGATGCTGCGTCCTTCGGCCAGCGCCTTTTTCGCCACTTCCGCGCCACGCTGATAGCCAATGAGCGGATTGAGCGCCGTCACCAGAATTGGGTTGCGCGCCAGCCAGGCCTCCGCCGCCCCGCGATTGATGATAAGGCCGGTGACGCACTTTTCGGTGAAGGCGTTGACTGCGCCGATCATCACCTGCATCATCTCGTTCAGACTGTGGGCGATGACGGGCATCATCACGTTCAGCTCGAGTTGACCGGCCTGCGCCGCCAGCGTCACCGTCAGGTCGTTGCCCATGATATGGAACATGGCCATGTTCAGCATTTCGGCCAGCACCGGATTCACCTTGCCGGGCATGATTGAGGAACCTGGCTGCACCGGCGGACAGCTGATCTCCGCCAGGCCAGTGGTCGGGCCACTGGAGAGCAGGCGGATGTCGTTGGCGATGCGCGTGAAATCCTGCGCCGCTGCGCGCAGCGCGCCCGAGAAGAAGCAGGCGTCCTGCATGGACTGCATCGACTCAAAGAGGTCGTCCGATTCGTAGAGCGTCAGACCGGTGTGCTGCGCCAGTTGCGCCACCATGCGCGCATGGTATTCCGGATGCGCATTCAGGCCGCTGCCGTTGGCCGTTCCGCCGATTCCCAGTCGCCGCAGTCCCTCGGCCGCCAGCCGCAACTTCTCGCCGTCGCGCTCAATGGCGCTGGCATACGCGCCGAACTCCTGACCGAGGCGGATGGGAACCGCGTCCTGCAAATGCGTGCGACCGCTCTTGACCACGTCGTCAGCCGCCCGGGCCTGCCCGCGAAAGGCCGCGGCGCAGCGCTCCAGGCTGGCCAGCAGCTCGTCCAGGCGCCACAGCACGCCCAGCCGGATAGCCGTGGGAATGGTGTCGTTGGTGCTCTGCGCCATGTTGACGTGGTCGTTGGCGTTTACCGGCCCGCTCGAGCTGCCCAGGCCGTGGCCCAGCAACGCGTTGGCGCGGTTGGCAATGACTTCGTTGACGTTCATGTTGTGGCTGGTGCCGGCGCCAGCCTGAAAGGGATCAACGACGAATTCTGCGTTCAACTTCCCGTCAATCACTTCATCCGCGGCCTGCACGATGACCTGCGCCAGTTCCGGGTCAAGCAGCCCGAGCGCATGATTCACCTCGGCCGCGCAGCGCTTGATGACAGCCATGCTCCAGATGAAGGCCGGCCAGGGCCGCAGCCCGCTGACCGGGAAGTTTTCCACCGCGCGCTGCGTCTGGGCGCCATACCAGGCGCCAGCCGGCACCCGCACCTCACCGAGCGAATCGCGCTCGCTCCGAACGGCCTTCATCCCAGCCTCCATACTCACCGGCCATTTTGTTGTAACAAAAAAGACGCCACGATTGTAGCGTCTTTATGTATGCAGAGTATTGCGGGCTCAGCCCATGGCAGCGGCATGGCGCCGCGATACCTCGGCCCAGTTGACCACGCTGAAGAAGGCCGCGATGTAGTCCGGGCGCCGGTTCTGGTAATTCAGATAGTAGGCGTGCTCCCAGACGTCCAGGCCCAGGATGGGCGTCTGGCCATCCATCAGCGGCGAGTCCTGGTTGGGGTGGAAGTGATGCTCAGGACGCCGGAGCGGCCGCGACCAGCCAGGCCCAGCCAGAACCGAAGCGCGTCGCCGCCGCCGCGCTGAACTCCCCCTTGAAGCTTTCGTAGTTGCCAAAGGCCGCGTGAAACGCGCTCCTGAGCGCATCGCTGGCCATTCCTCGCTGTTGCCGCCTGGCGCAATCACAGTCCAGAAGAGGTTGTGGTTGACGAAACCGCCACCGTTGTTGCGCACGGCAGTCTGAATGCCATCCGGCAAACTGCCCAGGTCAGCGACCAGGGCCTCGGCCGACATCCCCTGCAGGTCGGCATGACCCTCCAGCGCGGCGTTCAGGTTGGCGGTGTAGCTGGCGTGGTGTTTGGTGTGATGAATCTCCATGGTGCGCGCATCAATGTGCGGCTCCAGGGCGTCATACGCGTAACCGAGTTCAGGTAGTTCAAAAGCCATTTCGATTCCTCCAGTTTTCTGCAGGGATCGTAATCCCGGCAACCGTCTAAACAGATGTCTCAATTGTAGCACCTTTCGCATCAATGGGAATGGAGGAGGCTCAATTCGTTACTGCTTCGTAGCGTCGTGTGACCTCTGTCCAGTTTATAACGTAGAAGAAGGCATCGATATAGTCCGCGCGCCGGTTCTGATATATCAGATAGCAGGCGTGTTCCCAGAGGTCGAGGCCGAGGATGGGAATCCGGCCCTCCATAAGCGGCGAGTCCTGATTGGGCGTGGAGGTGATGCTCAGGCTGCCATCGCCTGCCGCTTCCAGCCAGGCCCAGCCGGAGCCGAATCGTGATGCAGCCGCAGCGAATAAATCTTCCTAACAGTTCAAATAGCTGCCGAAGGACGAATGCAGGGCTTTCTTGAGCGCCTCGCTGGAATAGTCGCTGTGATTGCCACCTGGCGCGCATACAGTCCAGAACAGGTTGTGGTTGGCGTAGCCACCGCCATTGTTGCGAACTGCCGTGCGGATGCCCTCCGGCAGGCTGCCCAGGTCAGCCAACAATGATTCCACCGACATCCCCTGCAGATCCGGGTAACCCTCAAGCGCAGCGTTCAGATTGGCAGTGTAGGCAGCGTGATGTTTCGTATGGTGTATCTCAATCGTGCGCGCGTCGATGTGCGGCTCCCGGGCATTGTATGCGTAACCGAGTTCCGGCAGTTCAAAAGCCATTTTCGATTCCTCCAGTCTGGTAGTAGCGACCGCAACAGGGAGACTGTCCAGGTCCCGCGCCAACACCGTGGCAAGTCGGACCGATTCTTTCCGCAACTATATCAGCAGGCATCATCCAGTCGCAGGACACCGACAGCAGCGTTGCAAAACTCTGGCGCCACAAGCACAACTCGGCGACCGCCTTCACCTTGTGAGAACGAGACCCAAAGTGGAAAGTGACCGGGCGCCGTATGGCCAACTATGGCCAATCCCCGTCAGAAGGAGCCCGCCTGTGCCAGGATGTGCTGGTATTCTTCTGCAGAAAGCCCGGCATGGCATCTGGCGCCACAATCGAATTGCGCGGCGCTCGCACAGCGCTGCACGTCTGGCCGATTCTCGCCGCAGCCCTTGACGCCGCATCGCTGGCTTCCATTTTCTTCCGGTTCGCACAGAAAAGGCAGGCCCTCGCGCCGGTCAACGCGGCGACGCCCTTTGGCATCGCCGCACCGATGTTGACAGCCGTCACACCTGGCCGCCACCGTGCGCAGCACTATCTGCTCAAGGCACGTGACCAGCTGCTGATTTTCCTGACCGGGCTGGCACTGCCCATGCAACTTGTGGGCAGCGGCAGCATTCTTGTCGACATCTGGCTGGCCACGCCGGGCCAGCCCGAGCAGCGATGACCCCGGTGGCCCGCAGCGTGGCGAGACCCGCGTCACAGGGTGTGGCGCTGCTGGCGCTGGTCGGTGGTCTGTTTCTGGCGTCCGCCGGCCTGATTGCGATTCGCTTCGCCCAGCAGGACGGTATGCCGACTTCGCTGATCGTCATGCTGCGCCTCGCTATCGGCACGCTGGTGTTCACGCCCCTCACGTTACCGCGTCACCTGCCACGCATTCGTCGCATGCCCAGGCGGGCCTTGCTACTTCTCTTGCTTGCAGGCATCAGTTTATGCGCCGACCTGATGCTCTTCGTCGAAGCAATTAAGTACGTCAACATCCTGCTGGCTACCATCATCATCAGCCTGATGCCCCTGATAACTGCCCTGATGGAACGCTACTTGCTGAAAGCACCCCTGCAACGCTCCATGTACGTGGGCATGGTGCTGGCAATTGGCGGTGTGCTGATCATCGCCTTCGGCAGTTCATCCGGCGACGCTGACCTGGGCCCGAACCCGCCGCTGGGCGCATTGCTTGCCCTTCTCAGCGTATTCAGTGCCTGTTCGTATCTCATTATTAGCCGCAAGCTCCGGTCACGTATTCCGCTCTTGCCTTACACATGGATGCTTTTTGGTGCCGCCGCGATTGTTTCAATAGTTATAGTCCTGCCGGCAGCAGGAAATCTGGGCGTATTTTCTCTGAAGGGTCTGATGTGGGCCCTGTTTGCAACTGTTGTCAGTCAACTCGGGGCGCACCCGGCATTCATCTACGCTGTTGGCACCCTGTCACCCACGCTGATCAGCATTGCGTCCCAGTCAATCATCCTGTTTGGCAGCGTTCTGGCCTTCCTGTTTCTGGGGCAGACGCCGGGCGCAATGGAACTGATTGGTGGTGCAATCATCCTCGCCGGCGTTATCTTCGCAATATACGGACAACGTCAGACATGAGCGCAGCCGTCGCTGCCATGACCGCGCGCATTAATGCGGGTACGCGCAGCTACGCCTGGCCCTACGTCGTCGTATTTCTGGGATTTGCGGTTGGCTCCTGCGGCCCGCTGCTGATCCGCGCTGTCTGGATTGCCGGCATGCCCACGTTAGCTGTCGTCGCCGGGCGTCAACTCATCTCCAGCCTGATATTGACGCCTTTCGTCCTGCGCTACCACAGACATGAACTACAGCACCTCTCCCGCCGCAATCTGGTTTTCGCGCTGCTGGCAGGGACAGTGCTGGCGGTGCGTTTCTATTTCCAGTTCGAAGCGTTCAACAATTCCAGCGTGCTGCTCACCGGAGTATTCGGCGGATCCGGCCCGCTGTGGGTTGCCTTGATTGAAGTGTTACTGCTGCGCGCCGTGTTCACGCGCAGAATTTGGGCAGGGGTGCTTCTGTCACTTGCCGGAGGTGTGATCATTGCTATCGCCGGCTTTGACGGCGGCACGTCGCCGGGCAACAACGCGGTTCTCGGCGCCGTCTACGCGCTGACCGCGGCCTTCCTTTCCGCCTTTTATCTAAACTTTGGACGGCTGGCGCGCGGCCAGATTTCCTTCTGGCCCTACCTCTGGCTAATTTTCAGCATTGCGGCCGTGGTATCCGTGACAGTCGCTATCGCTGCGGGTGTGCCCCTGACGGGCTACAGCACGGACGCCTGGCTGGCGCTGATAGCCTTGACCATCACCGCCCAGTTCTTCGGCCACGGCTCCATGAACTACGCGCTGGGCTATATGCCAGCCACTTTCATCAGCGTTTTCGCCCAGGTCTCCACGGTGATCAGCGCAGTTGGAGCCTACATCGTGTTCAGCGAGAGGCCGGGCAGCGGCCAGGTGATTGGCAGCCTGATCATTATCGGCGGGGTTACGCTGGTGACATTCGGCCGCCAGCGTCAGAAACCGGTCTGTAACAGCAGTTGAGGGATATCCTGTTCGGGCATCACCGGCGCCAGCAACTGCGCCAGCGTCCCGTCCAGCACCATGCCCTGTAATACTGCATCCACCTGGCGCCGGAACTCATAATCATTTTTTGGCTGCGCCAGGCTACGCCAGACGCGACTGTACCAGGGATCGCAGCCCTGGCAACGCGTGGTTAGTTTCAGCCAGCCTGAGCGCGCCAGCAGCGGCTCCATCAGGCGCAGACTGTCCGCGAAAACCGCGTCCACATCGCCTTCGACAGTCAAATGCCAGCTGATATCCTGGTCGCGGCTCACCTTGAACACATCGATAGCGACATTCACGCTTTCAGCCAGGGCCAGCGCCCGATCTTCGCTGCCCGGCTCATTGGCGAGGACTCCCAACCACTTGTTGCGAAGACCGCGATAGTTGTTGATGTCACTGTCGGCAGGCACCAGCATGCGCTCCCCGTGCAGCATGAGCGGCGCGCTGAAGTCCACGCGGTTCGCCCAGCTCCAGTCCGGCAGCACCCCGATGGCCAGGTCTGCCTCGCCGGCAGCGAGCAACTCCAGCGGCGAGCCGGGCACCGGCTGCAGGATGACCCCCAGGCGCACGGCGAGCTGTTGTGCCAGTGTGTTGCGCCAGCCCGCCAGACGCTGCTCGCTGGCCGCAGCGTCTGGCGGCAATGGCTCAAGGCCAGCCACGCGTAGCGGCAGGCCCTGTTCCAGCCGCGCCACGACAGATTCTGTCGGCGCGGGCATCGAAATTGAGTAATCCGCCAGCTGTGGCGCAGTCTCACCCAGGCCCGCCCAGATCGCGATTTGGTCGTGCGGCAGGCGACTGTCGGGGAAGTTCGCGTCGTGGATCTCTGCCATACGCCCGGATGCCGTCAGAAATTGCAGGCTTCGGTTAATCAGGTCGCGCAGCGCGGAATCCCCCTGGCGCACTGCCAGGGCGTGCGGCTCCTGCTCCAGCACCTCGTCCAGCAATCGCAACTCACCTGGCAAGAGGATGTCGCGCAAGGTGAGTCGGCTATCGACCAGACCGTCAATTTCACCCTGCAGCAGGGCCTGTCTGGCACGGTCGAGCGTGTAATACCTTTGCACGCTGACGCGGACACCACTGCGCATCTGCCAGCGTGTTACCACATTCTCGGCGCGGGCTCCGGCCACCACGCCCAGCACGCGTCCGTTCATCTCTACCAGAGCGCTTGCCTCATCGTCCTGACGCAGCAAAAGTGCCTGCGCGCCGCGATAGTGGCTCTGGCAAAATTCCATGATGCGCCGCTCGTCCTGGCGCTGCACCAACGCCGCCGCCAGAAAGTCCACCGCGCCGCTGCGCAGCATCTCTGACGCTGATTGTCGCGTAACCTGCAGGAAGTCTACGTCGACACCCCAGGACTCGCCCATGCTGCGCGCGATGTCCGCCTCCATGCCCGCAAGTTCACCGCGGATGTTGAGCAAAGCGAAGGGCGGCGCGTTGAAGAGGATGCCCACGCGGACGCGCCCGTCGCGCATGATGCGCGCCACAGCGGATTCCTGCGGTCCTGCCAGCTCAATCGCTGCCGGCCAGGGCACCGGCGTCGGAGGCACCAGGGTTGGCACAGGCCCCAGCTGCGCCTGCGCGGCTGCGGGCAGCAGCAAGAGCAACAGGGCCAGCAGCAGGGTTAACACCTGCGATAGAGCCCGCGTTCCGCAATGAAGTCGAGCACGGCCTGCGGCAACATGCCGGTGGCATCTTCGCCCGCGCGCAGCCGCGCAGCGATTTCGCGTGAGGCCAACGAAAATGGCCCGCAGTCAATCATGTCCACACGTTGTGCCAAACCAGGGAGCACAACATTGTGCATGTCCGGCCAGGCCGCCACATTTTGGCGCGGCACGACTGCCAGCCGGCAGAGCGTGACCAGTTCTTGCGGCCGATGCCAGTCCGGCAAGTCGCGCAGGGAGTCCGCACCCATTACGAACCAAAACGCCGCCTCGGGATGGGCCGCACGCAATAGTCGCATGGTATCAAGCGAGTAGTGCGGGCCCGGCCGGTCGACGTCCAGCCGAGAGAGACACATCCCTGGCCGGCCCGCCAGCGCGCGTTGCAGCATGGCCACGCGCAGCGCGACAGGGGTTTTTAGCTGCCCAAGCTTGTGGGGCGGATCGGCGGCAGGCACGAAGAGCAGCTGCGTCAAGGCCAGCGCGTCCCATACGGCCTGCGCCAGCCCCAAATGGCCGTAGTGGGGTGGATCAAAGGTGCCACCCAGCACCCCGATGCGCTCCCCGATCGTCACTGGCGGCCGTATCCGGCGTGGCCATTCACTCCGACCACTCCAACTCATGCTCGCCTATGTAGACAGTGTCCCCAGGCTCCACGCCCGCCGCTTCCAGCGATTTCGCCACGCCCAGCGCGTCCAGAATGTGCTGAAATCGCATCACCGCCTCGTCGTGATCCCAGTAGGTCATCGAAGCCGCACGTTCGACGCGCGCTCCACTCACCCTGAAGCTGCCATCCACGTCGCGGTGAATGGCAAACTCAAGCTGCATTTCCGGCAGATCAGGCATGGCGACGATGTCCAATATGGCTTCCGGCGCAGTTTCCGGCAACGAGGCGTGTACGCGCTGCAGTTCGACGATGAAGGCCGGCAGCTGCTCGTGCGTCACGGCCGAGATGGCCAGGGGTTCAACGCCCAGTTCGCGCAGGGTGCTGGCCAGCAACGGCCAGCGCTCTGTCGCCTCCGGCAGGTCCAGCTTGTTGAGCACCACAATCTGCGGCTTCTCTGCCAGGCGTTCGTCGAAGAGCGACAGTTCCACGTTGATCTGGTTGTAATCTGCCAGGGGATCAGGGCTGGCGCCATCCAGCATATGCACCAGCATCCGACAGCGCTGTACATGACGCAAGAAGGCGTGTCCCAGGCCAACGCCCATGTGGGCCCCCTCGATCAGGCCGGGGATGTCGGCCAGCACAATCTCGCTGTCATCCACGCGCATGACACCCAGGTTAGGCTCGAGAGTCGTGAAGGGGTAGCTGGCAATGCGCGGGCGCGCGTTGCTAAGCACGGAGAGCAGCGTTGATTTGCCGGCATTGGGCACGCCCACCAGGCCGACATCCGCGATCAGCCGCAGCTCCAGCTGAAGCCTGCGCTCCTGGCCGGGCTCACCCTTTTCGGCCACGCGCGGCGCCTGCCGTGCCGACGAGCGAAAGCGTGCGTTGCCACGCCCGCCTCGTCCGCCACGCGCGACCACCAGTTGCGCATCCGGCCGCACAAGATCCCCCAGGACGGCGCCGCTGGCAGCATCGCGCACGATGGTGCCGGCCGGCACCTGCAATTCAAGCGGCGCCGCACTGGCGCCGGTCTGGTTGTTGGGGCCGCCACGCTTCCCGTCACTGGCCTGAAAGCGGGAACGCTGTTGATACCAGGTGAGCGTACTGACTTTGGGGTTGACAACCAGCATGACGTCGCCGCCGCGGCCACCGTCACCGCCGGCCGGACCACCGCGCGGTACAAATTTTTCGCGACGAAAGTGAATGAGACCATCGCCACCAGTGCCGCTGTGGATGCGGATTTCGGTTTCGTCAATCAATGCGTCCGCCTTCGCAGCCTGGCATTCAGGCGGCGGGCGTCAATCGGCCGTCCGGCAGCCACTCAAGGCGCCTCTCGTCCGCACCATAGAGCAAGGGACGCCGCTCACTACGGATCGCCGGCCCGGTCAGCACCACCTTGCGGATGGCATCGCTGCCCGGGATTTCGTACATCACGTCCAGCAGGGCGCGCTCGATGATGGAGCGCAGGCCGCGTGCGCCTGTGCCCTGCGCCATCGCAATGGACGCGGCGGCCTCAAGTGCGGACCTGTCAAACTCCAGTGCGACGCCGTCCAGCTCCAGCAAGTGACGATACTGTTTCACCAGCGCGTTCTTCGGCTCCACGAGAATACGCAGCAACGCCTCCTCGTCCAGCGGCGCCACGTCGACCAGCACCGGCAAGCGACCGGCAAACTCCGGAATCATACCGAAGGACACAAGGTCTTCCGGGCTGAGTTGCCGTAGCAGGGAGGCTTCATCCACAGTGGTGAGCATGGCAGCAGTCCCTTCCACGCTCGTCGCAAAGCCGACGCGGCCACGTTTCCCCAGGCGCGTCGCCACCACATCCGTCAGTCCGGCGAACATGCCGGCGCATATGAAGAGGATGTTGCCGGTGTCGATCTGCAAGAACTCCTGATGCGGGTGTTTGCGGCCTCCCTGGGGCGGGACGTTGGCGACCGTACCCTCGATAATTTTCAGCAGCGCCTGCTGCACCCCTTCGCCGGATACGTCACGCGTAATGGAGGGGTTGTCGTTTGACTTGCGCGCGATCTTGTCGATCTCGTCAATGTAGATGATGCCGCGCTCCGCCCGCGCGATATTCCCGTCAGCCGCCTGGATCAAACGCAACAGGATGTTTTCGACGTCCTCGCCGACATAGCCGGCCTCGGTTAGTGCAGTCGCATCCACTATGCAGAACGGAACGTCCAGCATGCGTGCCAGCGTGCGCGCCAGCAGAGTTTTGCCGCTGCCGGTCGGCCCCACCATGAGGATGTTGCTCTTTTCCAGTTCCACCCCATCCGGCTGCGAACCAGCCTGTACGCGCTTGTAGTGATTGTAGACTGCCACGCTAAGCACGCGCTTGGCGTGGGTCTGGCCCACGACGTACTCGTTGAGGCGGGCCATAATCTCGCGGGGGGGGCGCAAGGGGCTGTGCTCAGGTTCGGGCTGCAGGTCGGTGCGGGCGTCGTCCTCGGCCAGCATGTGTTGGCACAGCTCAACGCAAATGTTACATATGCAGACGTTATCCGGGCCAGCGATCAGACGTTCAACCTCACCGCTGTCTCGCTGGCAAAAGGAGCAACGCTGCGCCTCCTGCGGCTTCTCCGTCACGTCACTGGCTCCTTCGCATTCGCGCCGGTCAGCACCTTGTCAATGATGCCGTATTCGGCGGCCTGCGACGCGCTCAGAAAGAGGTCGCGATCCTGGTCACGCTCGATTACGTCGCGATCCTGCCCGGTGTGATAGACAAAAATCTCGATAAGGCGTTCTTTAAGGCGCATGATTTCGTTCGCCTGGATGACGATGTCGGAGGCCTGGCCCTGCGAGCCGCCCAGCGGCTGGTGCATATGAATGGTGGCGTTGGGCAAGGCGTAGCGATGGCCGTTCGCGCCGGCCGTCAGCAATACGGTGCCAAAGCTGGCAGTCAGACCCAGCGCCACGGTACTCACGGGCGCGCTCACTTGCTGCATGGCGTCGTAGATGGCCATGCCGGCATAGACGCTGCCGCCGGGAGAGTTGATGTACATGTTGATCTGGCGTTCCGGATCTTGACCATTGAGGTAAAGCAACTGCGCCACGATCAGGTTGGCGATCTGGTCATTGACCGGAGTCCCCATTAGAACGATGCGCTCCTTCAACAGAAGGGAGTAGATGTCATAGGCGCGTTCGCCCCGGCTGCCCTGCTCCACCACCATTGGGATCACGTTGTGAACGTCCATGTCAGGGAGAGTCTCCTCCTGTTTCAGTCACTTCTGGTTCCGCTTCGGATTCCGCTTCGGCCAGCTCACCCCTGGCGATACTGGCGATGCGCTCCATCACAAGTCGTGACTGCAGCTCGTTGCGCAGGCTCTGGCGCATGCCCGCATTGTCATAAATGCTGCGGAAGGCTGCGGCCTGCTCACCGAAGCGTGCGACGTTGCGATTGATTTCCGCCTCCAGCGCTTCTTCACTGACCTCAATGCTTTCAGCGCTCTGCAGCTCGGCCATCGCCAGCGAGTGCTTGATGAGTTCGATAGCGTTGTCGCGCGACTGTTCCTTGAGCTCGTCGCGCGTGGTATTGGTCATGCGGATATAGTCTTCCAGCGTCAGGCCGCGCTGTCGCATGTCCTGGTCCATCCTCTGCAGCAGATGCTCCAGTTGATCCTGAACCAACGCCTCGGGCCAGTAGAAATTCGCCCCCTCAATGATGGCAGTCAGCACCTCTTGTGCGTACTCCGCCGTGGCGCGCTCATCGGCTTCGGCGTTCAGCCGCTCCCGGGTGCGCACGCGCAAGGTCAGCAGATTCGCCGGCCCCGCTTCTGCGCCACTACCGGCATCCTCGTTGGCGCTGACCCGTGCCGCGAAAGCGTCGTTGAGTTCGGGCAGTGTCACGATTTCGATCTTCCGTACCAGCACCGAGAAGGCCACGCTCTTGCCGGCCAGGGTGCCATGCCGCTCTTCATCATCCGGATACTGCAGCTCGAATTCGCGCCGTTCGTCCACTGCAGCGCCGACCAGCGCCTCGGTAAAGCCGGGCGCCGGTTCGCGCTCCGGCGTCAGCGAGAGTGTCAACTCCTCCTCGCTCATGAAGCTGCGCCCATCTTCGGCACCATCCCCGGCACCATCATCCTCACCGAGGATGGTGCCGGTCACCGTGGCCTGCACCCGGTTTCCGGCAGCGACCGGTCGGGGACTCTCCTCGACCAGGGCCTCGCGTTCCTGGAGGGCAAGCAGGGCGTCATCAACATCACTATCCGCCACCTGCGGCTTCGTGTATTCGCGCCGCACTGCGCGATAGTCGCCCAGGTCCGTGACTGGCTGCAAGGGCAGCGTGAAGCGAAAGGTCGGTTCGGGCTCCTGCTCGAATTCCTCGAGCGTGCCTGGTCCGTAAGGCTCCAGGCCGGATTCACTCAGCGCATCCGGATAGAGCGCGCTGCCCAGGTCCTCTACGGCCGTCTCCAGAATCGCCGCTTCGCCGACGTGGTTGGCGAGCACGCGATAGGGCGCCTTGCCCTTGCGAAAGCCCGGGATACGCACTTCGCCGGCAATCTTTTTCGCGGCGCGTTGCCTGGCCTCTTCCATGCGGTCGACGGCGACGGACACCGTCAGACTCGCCATGTGATTTTCAAGCTGTTCGGTTTGAACGTTCACATTTGCATCCTGCTGTGGACTATTCGCCACGTCAGTATAGCAGTAGCAAACAGACCCTGACTATAGGCGTTTTATTGGAACTCCGCGTTGCGTTTCTCACGAAAATGTCCGCGTTTTGGAATGAGGTGCTTAGCCGGTAGAGTAAATTGAGAAAACGTTCAGGAGACTGTATGAAGCTGGAAGAACTTACAAGACGGGCATGCGGCTGCGTGGCTGCGAGTAGTCGTCCCGCCGTCAATCTTGTCTTACCCGTCACGATTTGTTACAGTCCTGCCAGTTCCCAGGCGCGGAACGTTGCGTCTGCCGGGATATTCGCATTGTTATTCGGAGGATAAGGCAATGAAACGTTTTGCTGTACTGCTTGTCGTGCTGCTGCTCGTCGGCGCATTCGGCGTCGCAGCCCAGGATGACGGGGTGAACCTGCGCCTGGCTTCATGGCAGTGGGAGGATCCGGCCTACCTGCCCTTCTGGGCGGGAACGACGGCCGCCTTCATGGAGGCCAATCCGGGCGTGACCATCGAGCGCTTCTCCTTCCCCTACGATCAGGTGTGGGACCGCATCAACCTTGAGGTCGCGGCCGGCACGCCGCCGGACATCATCGAGGTCACCGGCTTCAACGTTTTCGAATACATTAACCTGGACGTGCTGGCACCGCTGAACGCCTGTTTCGAAGGCACAGGCATCGTGGAGAAGGTCGCCGGCCAGGATAGCTACGCGGTGGATGCCGAGGGCAACATTTATGCGCTAAACCTCTCGGCGCGCACGCTTGCGCTGTGGGTAAACCAGCCCCTGTTTGACGCTGCCGGAGTAGAAGTTCCGACGGACTTCGCCAGCTTCAAGGCCGCCGCGGAGGCGCTGACCAACGCGGAGGACGAGCAATTCGGGCTGGTGCTGACCAACACAGCGCATTCGCGGCTGTATGAAGGCGTGCTGATCATGGTCGTCGGCCATGGCGGACACTGGACCAAGGACGGTCAGCCGGGCTTCATGGAGCCCGAGGTTATCGCCGGCGTACAATACTTCAAGGACCTCTTCGATGCGGGCGTGATGCCCCGCGGCGTCGACGGGGCCGGTTCGCAGTGGCCCTATTTCAACAGCGGCAAGGCCGCCATGACCATCGACGGCCCCTGGTACTGGGCCTCGCTGGGCAACGCCTCGCCGGAAGTGCAGTCCACTGTGACCATCCACCCCCTGCCGACGGACTCGGCGCGCCCGACGGGTGGGCCAAATAACCTGGTGGGCATCGCCGCCGGCGGACCGAACCAGGAACTCGCCTGTGAATTCATCAAGTCGATCGCCACGACCGAGTGGGGCGAGGTGTGGACCAACAACTCTGGCACGATCAACCCGATCGAGGGTGCGGTCACCGAGAATTTCCTGATGGAAAACCCCTGGTTCCAGGCTTTCGCGGATGACGCGCCGAAGTTCGTACCGGTGGCGGCTCCGGGCCTTGAGGTGTATCACACGGACATCGTACGTATCATCAGCAACCGGCTGGTCGAGGTGCTTTACGACGACCGTCCGGTCGAGGAAGCCATGGCCGATTTGCAGGCCGATGTTGAGGAATTCCTCGAAGACATGATGTAAAGCCAGACGCGCGGGGGCGGACGCTGTCACTGTTCGCCCCCGTGCTACCGGAAACGCAAGCTGCATGATCACATCACGCACTACCCTGCCCTGGCTGCTGTTGGCCCCGGCGGCATTGTTGATCGTCGCCGTAATTTTTGTGCCGCTGATTTACAGCGCACTAATCAGCATCACTGACGCGAACCTGCTACGCTTCAGCAGCGCGGAATTCATCGGCCTCGAGAATTACGCCCGCCTGCTGGCGCGCGACCGCTTGCGCGTCTCCCTGTTGCGTACCCTCACCTACAGCGCCGGCACGGTAGTGCTCAGCTTCGTGACCGGCCTCTTCGTCGCGCTGCTGCTGAACCGCACGACCGTGCTGCGCGGCCTGGCGCGGACGCTGCTGATCATCCCCTGGGCCACGCCCTGGCTGGTGGTGACGCTGATCTGGTTCGTGATGTTCAACCCGCAGTTCGGGCCAATCAACGAGATGCTCAATCTGCTCGGCGTCCTCGAGGTCGGGCATTCCTGGCTCTACAGCAGCGAGACGGCCATGCTGGCCATCGTGGTCGCGACCAGTTGGCGGCTGTTCCCGGCCGTTACGCTGATCCTGCTGGCGGGGCTACAGGGCATCCCGCCGGAACAGTATGAGGCGGCCGAAGTTGACGGGGCCAGCGCCTGGGCGCGCTTCCGCTACATCACGATGCCTGGCATTCGCACGGTCAGCATCACGATGATCACGCTGCTGACGATCTGGTCATCCAAACTGTTCACCATAGCGTGGACGCTGACGCAGGGCGGACCGGGCGACGCCACGCGCGTGCTCTCGGTCTATACCTACCAGGAGGCCTTTTCCTCAAACCGCCTGGGGCGCGGCTCGGCGCTGGCCATGATTTCGTTCCTGTTCAGCCTCTTGCTCGTGAGCGTCTATTTTATCGTGCTGCGCCGCGATGAAGCGCGCGCACAGGATTGACGATGACTGCACTTGCGCAGCGCAGGCGTGACGAAGTGACCCGCAGGGCCGGTCGGCGCCGGCGCGCACTGCAGGGATTCGGCTTCGTCGTGCTGATCATTACCACGACCATCGCCGTCGTTTACCCCTTCTACTGGATGGTGATGGCCTCCTTCACGCCCCAGGGCTACAGCCTGGGCGGCCAGACACCTCTCTTGCTGCCGGGGGAATTGAGCATCGATGCCTGGCTGTCGATTTTCAGGGACAAGCCGCTGCTGCGCTGGCTGGGGAACACCACGGCAATCAACGTCGGCGCGACGCTGATCGTAGTGCCGGTCTCGCTGCTGGCGTCCTACAGTCTTAACCGTTTTCGTTTTCGCGGGCGCATGGCCTTCATCTTCTTCGTTCTGCTCAGCCAACTGCTGCCCGCTTCGGCACTGATCGTGCCACTCTTCCTGATGTTTCGTGACGCTGGCCTGCTGAACACGACGAGCGGCGTCATCATCGCCTACACCACCTTTATGCTGCCCCTGGCGATCTGGGTGCTGTGGGGCTATATGCAAGGCATTCCGCTGTATTTCGAGGAGGCGGCGCTGGTCGACGGCTGCAACCGATTCCAGGCCTTCCGGCTGGTAACCTTGCCGCTGGCCATGCCGGGCCTCGCGGCAACGGCCCTCTTTGTCTTTCTGGAAGGCTGGAACCACTATTTGCTGGCATTCGTGCTGGCGAGCAGCACGAATCAGTGGGTAATTTCGCTGGGGCTGTTTTCCTTCATTGGTCAGTACTCAATCGATATCGAGCAGATGATGGCTGCCTCGGTCGTGGCTGCCGCGCCAGCGCTGGTCATCTTTGCCCTGCTGCAACGCCATCTGCGCGGCGGTCTGGCGCTGGGCGGGATGAAGGGCTGAGTGCTGCAGCGACTGTGGGGAAGGAGGGATTCGAACCCTCACCTCATAAGAGACATGATCCTAAGTCATGCGCGTCTACCAGTTCCGCCACTCCCCCGAGTACTTGCTCAACACAGCAAGTATAGTCGCTCCCGGCCCACCAGGTCGACTACGGTATTTGGAAACTGCGCCCGTAAAATGGTAATCTCGCGCGCGACTCCTGCAGAATAATCCGACCGCGGAGCACCATGTCAAGCGAAAAGGCAGTGTCAACCCAGATCCCGGACATTGTCATCGGCAGATTGCCGGTGTATCTGCGGGCTCTTGAACGCCAGGCGCAGGAAGGCAGCGAAGTCACTTCCTCACACGATCTGGGACTGCGGCTGGGCATCAGCTCCGCGCAGATTCGCAAGGACCTGTCGCACTTTGGCGGTTTCGGCAAACAGGGCACCGGCTATCACATCAGCTATCTGATGGAGCAACTCAAAAGCGTGCTGAAGGTTGATCGCGTCTGGAACGTCGCGCTGGTCGGCGCCGGCGACCTGGGGCGCGCAGTGGCCAACTATCGCGGTTTCGCCGACCGCAGCTTTCACATCGCCTGCGTCTTTGATTCAGACCCCAGGAAATTCGGCCAGCTGGTGGGTCACTGCCGGGTGCAGGACTTTAATGATGCCGGCCTGGTGATCAGCAGCCTGGGCGTGCGCGTGGCCATGATCGCCGTGCCCGCCGCCAGCGCCCAAACTGTGGCCGACCACCTGGTCGAACATGGCGTGCGCGCCATACTTAACTACGCGCCAATCAGCCTGAACGTGGCCGAAGGCGTGCGCGTTCAGTACATCGACCCGGTCGTGCACCTGCAGCACATGACCTACTATCTGTCAGAATGAAGTCTGGGTCGTTTGCAACACGCGCCGCAGGATGGCCGGATCCTCGAGAGCGCGACTGGCTCCGGTCGCCGTCGCGATGAGAGGGTTTTCCGCGCGATAGACCGGCACGCCGGTGGCGCGCGTCAAATACTGGTCCAGACCGCGCAACAGGGCACCGCCGCCGGTCAACACAATGCCGCGGTCGATGATGTCTGACGCAAGCTCCGGCGGTGTATGGCCCAGCACGGTGCGCACGACGCCGGCGATCATGGCCAGTGGCTCCGCCATCGCCTCGACCACCTCGCCGGTAGTGATAAAAATGGTGCGCGGCAGTCCGCTAACGTTGTCACGCCCCTGGATTTCCATCGACATATCCTCGGCCGGCGAGATGGCCGCGCCGATCTGGATCTTGACCGCCTCGGCGGTGGGCTGACCGATACCGAGATTGTACTTGCGGCGGATGTAGCTCATGATGGCCTCATCGAGACGCAGCCCACCCAGGCGCCCACTCTCCGCCCGCACAATTTTGTTCAGGCTGATGACAGCGGCCTCGGTGATGCCACCGCCGATGTTGACGACCATATCCCCGGCGGGCGTGCCTACCGGCAGCCCGGCGCCGATGGCAGCAGCCAGTGGCTCGTTAATGAGCCAGGCCTCGCGCGCGCCGGCAGCGAGCGTCGCTTCGTGGACCGCCCGCTTCTCCACGCTGGTAACGCCCCAGGGCGCCGCCACCATGACAGTCGGCCGGAAGAGACGGACGCGGCCGCCGACCTTGCTGAAAAAGTGCCGGAGCATGGCCTCGGTGACTTCGTAGTCCGCGATGACCCCGTCGCGCAGGGGCCGCACCACCTGGATATCCTCGTCGTCGGTCTTGCCCAGCATCTCGCGCGCCGGCTGGCCGATTTCAACGATGCGCTCATCCTCGGCCGTCAGGGCAACCAGGGACGGCTCCTGCAACACAATCTGTCCATTGTCGCAAATCAGCACGTTCACCGTGCCAATGTCGAGGCCCAGTTTGCGGGCAAACAAGCCCATAAGCGCCGTCCTGTCGCCACCTGCTGTGGTTATACTCCCTGCCAGCCCCGAACGCAACGCCCGGCTGCATGAGCCGGGCGTCTGTCAGCGAGGGGTGAAGCGGGTCTCAGTCTGCGTCTTCCTCGTCCTGCTCAAGAATGCGCATCGCCCCGCCGCGGTTCTGTATGCGGCGATGAATGCGCAGGCCGAGCTCTGCCCGGCGCAGGGCCAGCAGTGTCTCGCGATTATGGTCGCCAGGGACACCTTCCGCCAGCATGCGGCTGGCGCGCTCCCGCGCGGCCTCGATTTCGCCAAGGTCCAGCGTGAAGGAAGACTCCGCCAGGTCCGCCAGCACGACGACCTTGTCCGGCCGCACGTCAACGACGCCGCCATAAATCGCGAAGCGCTCCTCGGCCTGGCCCTTGCGCACGATCAGTTCGCCAAAGCCCATCGTGGTGAGCAGAGGCGCGTGCCGTGGCAGCACGCCCATCTCGCCCTCGACGCCGGGCAGCACGACAATGTCGGCCGCCGGCTCCTCGAAGACCTTGCGCTCCTGCGTGACGACCTCGACGTGGATGGTCATCAGCCAGCCTCTGCTTCCTCGTAACGCTGCAGCACATCCTCAATGGAGCCGGCCATGTAGAACAGCTGCTCCGGGATGTGGTCGAGCTCGCCATCCAGGATCATGCGGAAGCCGCGCACGGTGTCGCGCACCGGCACGTAGCGTCCTTCACGTCCGGTAAATTGCTCCGCCACCACCATCGGCTGCGACAGGAACTGCTCGATCTTGCGGGCCCGGGCGACCAGCTGCTTGTCGTCGTCGGAGAGCTCGTCGACGCCCAGGATGGCGATGATATCCTGCAGGTCCTTGTAGCGCTGCAGCACCTGCTGCACCTCGCGCGCTGTGCGGTAGTGCTCCTCGCCGACGATCTGCGGGTCAAGAATCTTGCTGGTGCTCGCCAGGGGGTCCACCGCCGGGAAGAGGCCGCGCGCCGCAATCGAGCGTTCCAGCGCGATGGTGCCGTCCAGGTGCGTGAAGACTGCCACGGGCGCCGGATCGGAGTAATCGTCGGCGGGCACGTAGACCGCCTGCATCGAGGTGATCGAGCCGGTGCGCGTCGAGGTAATACGTTCCTGCAGCAGCCCCATTTCGTCGGCCAGCGTCGGCTGATAGCCCACCGCCGAAGGCATGCGTCCCAGCAGCGCCGAAACCTCCGCGCCCGCCAGCGAGTAACGGAAAATGTTGTCGATGAATAGCAGCACGTCGCGGCCTTCGTCGCGGAACTGTTCGGCCATTGCCAGGCCGGAGAGCGCCACCCGCAGCCGCACGCCGGGCGGCTCGTTCATCTGCCCGAAGACCATCGCCAGCTTGTCCAGCACGCCGGCCTCTTCCATCTCGCCGTAAAGCTGGGTGCCCTCACGCGTGCGCTCGCCAACGCCGGCGAAGACCGAGAGGCCATCGTGCTGCGTGGCGATGGAGTTGATCAGTTCCTGAATGGTGACGGTCTTGCCCACGCCGGCGCCGCCGAAAATACCGGTCTTGCCGCCCCTGGTCATTGGCGCAACGAGGTCCACCACCTTCATGCCGCTCTCGAACTGCTCGATCGACGTCGACTGTTCCTCGAAGCCGGGCGCCGGCGCGTGAATGGAGCGGCGGGGCGCATCATCCGGGACTTCCGGCTTGTTGTCGATAGCGAGGCCCAGCACGTTGAACACGCGACCGAGCGAGGCTTCGCCCACCGGAACCGTAATCGGCGAGCCGGTAGCGATCACCGGCAAGCCCCGCTGCAGGCCGTCGGTGGAGTCCATGGCCACAGTCTTGACGAGGTTATCGCCCATGTGCAGCTGCACCTCCAGCACGAGGTCCTGTTCATCCTCGCGTGGCACGCGCAGCGCTTCGTTGATGTCGGGCAACTCGCCCGCGGGAAACCTGACGTCAATCACATTACCCAGGATCTGGGCGATGCGGCCCTGAACCTCGCTCATATCCGCACTCCTTGCTCGCTAAAGCCTGCCTGTCTCTCAATGCGCTGCGCCATGTTGTCCATGGCGTCCTGCAGGGCCTCGGTGCCGCCCACGATGTCCAATATTTCGGCCGTGATGGCCGCCTGGCGCGCCTTGTTGTATTCCAGCGTCAAATCGCCCACCAGCTGCGAAGCATTGTCCGAGGCGCTGCGCATGGCCACCATACGCGCCGCATGCTCGCTGGCCTGGCTTTCCAGCAGCGCCTGATACAGCTGCAGTTCCGTGAAGCGCGGCACAATCTCCTGCAAAATGGCCTCGGGCCCCGGCTCGTACTCGTAGCTGGCAGCCCCCGCGCTCACGGCCGGCACATCCTTGACGTATTCCGCAGCCACCTGATCCTCGATGGTGTGCGGGATGAGCGGCAGCCAGCCCAGCACGGACGGGCGTTGCGTCAGCATGTTGATGAAATCTGTGTAGGCAATGAAAACATCATCGACCTCTGCGGCGAGGAAGGCGTCAATTGCCAGGCGCGTCGCCGGCGAAATGTCGCTGATGCCCGGCTCTGACGGCAGCTCGCTGAACTCCGCGACCACGTTGCAACCGGCGCGCACCAGCGCGTCACGGCCCTTGCGGCCGATGGTGACGTACTGCACGGGCTTTTCCAGGCGTTCCGCGAAGCGCTGCGCCGCGCGGATGATGTTGGCGTTGAAGGCGCCCGCCAGGCCGCGATCGGAGGTGATGAGCACGATCATGATGTTGCGGATATCGCTGCGTTCTTCCAGCAGCGGGTGCATGATGGCGCCGCCACCGGCACCGGCCTGCACGTTGAGCAACAGCT
This sequence comes from Phototrophicaceae bacterium, assembly GCA_965238035.1. Lineage (GTDB taxonomy): Bacteria > Chloroflexota > Anaerolineae > Aggregatilineales > Phototrophicaceae > JAGWBD01. The sequence goes on from OZ250163.1 coordinate 421,693, forward strand.
CCCACGCCTTCTCCGCGTAGGCACGGCTGGCCAGCACCCGCGCCTGGGCGCGCCGCACACGGGAAGCGGAGACGGCCTCAAGCGCGCGGGTAATCTGCGAGATGTTGCGGACGCTGCGAATGCGTTTCTGGATTTCCCTGGCGGTAGCCACCTGTGTTCTCCTTCGGCAGCCGCTATGCCTGGTTCCAGCGTTCGTTGAAGCCCGTGATGGCGCTCTCCACCTGTCCGGCGATCGCGTCATCCCAATTGTCGGGGTCGGCCTGAATGCTGCCGGAGAGCGCAGCGCTGTTCGTGTTCCAGCTGCGCAGGAAGGCTTCCTTCCAGGCGCCCACGCGCTCCACCGGCACCGCGTCCAGCAGGCCGTTGGTGCCCGCGTAAATCAGCGCCACCTGGTCCGCCACCCGCATCGGCTGGTACTGAGGCTGCTTCAGCAGCTCGGTCAGGCGCAGGCCGCGGTCGAGTTGCTGCTGCGTCGAACGGTCGAGACCGGAGCCGAACTGGGCGAAGGCCGCCAGCGAGGCGAACTGCGCCAGGTCCAGTTTGAGCCGGCCCGCCACACGCTTCATGGCCGTCGTCTGCGCGTCACCGCCGACGCGACTCACGCTGATGCCCACGTCCATGGCCGGCCGCTGGCCTGCATAGAAGAGGTCGCTGAGTAGGTAAATCTGCCCGTCGGTGATGGAGATAACGTTGGTAGGCACGTAGGCGGAGACGTCGCCCAGCAGGGTTTCGATGAAGGGCAAGGCGGTCAGACTGCCGCCGCCGCCCGCTTCGCTGAGCTGCGCGGCGCGCTCCAGCAAACGACTGTGCAGGTAAAAGACGTCGCCGGGGTAGGCCTCGCGGCCGGGCGGGCGACGCATCAGCAGGGAGACCTGACGGTAGGCCCAGGCGTGCTTGGAAAGGTCATCGTAGACTACCAGCGCGTCCTGGCCGTTCTCCATAAACCATTCGCCGATGGCGCAGCCGGCATAGGGCGAAATGTACTGCATGGCCGCCGGATCGGAGGCCGAGGCCACGACCACGGTTGTGTAGTCCATCGCGCCGGCTTCCTCAAGCAGGGCGACCAGACGCGCGATCTCGCCCTTGCGCTTGCCGATGGCGACGTAGACACACTTCATATCCTCTTCCTTCTGGTTGAGGATGGTGTCGATGGCGAGGGCCGTCTTGCCAATCTGCCGGTCGCCAATGATCAATTCGCGCTGACCGCGGCCCACCGGCGTCATCGAGTCAATGGAGATAATGCCGGTCTGCATGGGGCGGAACACGTTACGCCGTTCCATCACGCCAGGCGCGATGCGCTCGACCGGGTAGTATTCGTCGGAAGCGACCGGGCCGCGCCCGTCCAGCGGGTTGCCAAGGGCATCCACCACGCGCCCCACCAGGCCGGCGCCCACCGGCACCGAAGCGATACGATCCAGCGAGCGAACCTCGTCGCCCTCGTTGATCTTGTCGTATTCGCCCATGATGATGACGCCGACGTGTCTCTCTTCCAGGTTGAAGACGATGCCGGACGAGCCATTGGCAAAGGCCACCAGTTCGCTGAAGCGCACATTCTCCAGCCCGGAGACGCGCGCGATGCCGTCGCCTACTTCTTCCACAAAGCCGACCTGCACCGCCTCGAAAGTGCGATCGTAAGACTGCACCTGTTCGAGCAGCGAATCAAACATTGTGCCCGTCACATCCGCCATGAACCGGTCTCCTGACTCTCCTCGCCCCGTCGCAGAGCCGCGCCGTACGTCCGGGGAAATGAATGGCGCGCATTGTAGCCGCGATGCGGCCGAATGTCCATAGTTTCACAAAGGCCCGCTGCGGCTTCAGGCGTTGCCGTTCAGACTTCTAACGGCCTCGGCGCCGCCCAGCGCAGCCGAACGTTGCCAGGCCGCCCACACCGCCTGCGCGACGACCGTGCGCAAGCCGCCCCGCTCCAGTTGATAGAGCGCCTCGGCCGTGGTGCCGCCGGGACTTGTGACCTGGTTGCGCAGCTCTGCCGGATGCAGCCCCGAGCTCTCGGCGAAGGCGACCGAGCCGGCCATAGAGGTCAGCACGAGCTGTTCGGCCTCACGCCGCGCAAAGCCCATGTGCACGCCGACGTCGATCAGCGCCTCCATGAAGAGGAATATGTAGGCTGGTGCGCTGCCGCTCAACGCCGTGGCCATGTCCAGCGCATCCTCTTCCTGCTTGTAGAGCTCCTGGCCGAAGGCGCAGAGCAGTTCCCGCGCCAGGTCGCGGCCTTCGTCGTCCGTGGCAGCATTCGCCGTCCACACTGTGATGCCCTGGCCAATCTGCGCCGGGGTGTTGGGCATGGCGCGCACCACTGCCGCGCCGGCCACGCTGTCCGCAATGGTGGAAATGCGCACGCCGGCCATAATGCTCAGCACGAGACGGGCCCGGCACGCGCGCTTCAACTCCGGCAGCACTACCGGCAGGGCCTGCGGCTTGATGGCCAGCACCACGACCGCGGCATTCTCCAGGGCGGCAACGTTGTCCGCCGTAACGCGTACCCCGTAGCGTTCCTGCAGCTCCCGGCCACGCTCCACACGCGGATCCGCCGCTACGAGCTGCTGAGGAGTCAGCGTCTCCTTTTCCAGCAAGCCGCGGATCATGGCCTCACCCATCACACCGCAGCCAATAAAGGCCAGCGTGCCCTCGCCCAGGTTCATCTGCGCTTCTCCGTCATCAGTTAAGTCCAACTTCCTGCGCCAGCTGGCGCATCCACTCGATCTCCCGACACACACCATCCTCGGGACTGGTACCGGGCGCAAAGCCCAGCAGCTGCCGCGCCTTGCGGATGTCCGCCCAGGTACGCAACTGGTCGCCATGACGCCGCGGCTGCAGGGACAGGCGCGCTGGCTCACCCATCAGGGTTTCCACGAGGTCGATAAGCTCGCCGGTTTTGTGCTCCTGGTCGCTGCCGATGTTGATAATCTCCCCGACACAACTGTCCTGCCGTTCGATAGCGCGTTGAAAGGCCGCGACCACGTCGGCTACGTAGGTGAAGGAGCGTGAGTGGTCGCGGCTGCCCTCGTAAAGCGGACAGGGAGGGCCGCCGAGGGCACTCCCGATCAGACGCGGCAAAAGCTTGTCGGGCCGTTCGCGCTCGCCATACACTGAAAACAGTCGCAGCGAACAGGCCGGGAAACCATCCTCACGTTGACGCGCCATGACCAGCTGCTCGGCCGCCAGCTTGGTCACGCCATAGTGCGAGACCGGTTGCGCAGCGGCGCTCTCCGCCGCTGTCGCCTCGTGCCCGTAAACCGAGGAGGTGGAGACGTTGATGAAGAATTGCAAAGATGGTGATTTGCGCAGGGCCTCCAGCAGGCACCAGGTCGCATGCAGGTTGTTGCGCACAAAGGTCGCGAAGGAGGTCGCCGCCGAGTTGCCCGGCTGGGCAGCCGCGTGAATCACAATTTCGCTGCCGGCCACCAACTCTGCCAGCCCTGGCTCGGTCAGGTCCGCCTCACGCAGCGCGCAACCCGCCGCGCGCACATCCCGCGCATTACGGACTTTCAATGGACGCGCGTAGTAGTTGTCGAAGTTGTCGAGTCCACGCACCTCATGGCCGGCAGCGACAAGATGCTGCGCCACATGCGAGCCAATGAAGCCCGCCGCACCGGTGACGAGAACTTTCATGCTTCCGGCTCCTCCGGCAGGGCGGGCACCTTGTAGGGATAGCGTTCGCGCCAGCGCAGCACGGCTGCGCGCAGGCGTTCCGGCTGCACCTCAACGCCACTGCCCGGTCCCGCCGGCGTCGCGATAGTACTGTTGGCGCCCAGCACAAAGGCCGGCTCGGTGATGTCCGGATCGTAGTAACGCGAGGTCGCCGAAATGTCGCTGGGCATGGTCACGCCCGGCAACGCGGCGAAAGCCAGGTTTGCCGCCCGCCCCACGCCAGTCTCCAGCAGGCCGCCGATCCACAGGGGAACTTTCTGCGCCACGCAGAAGCGGTATATCTTGAGACTCTCTGTGTAGCCGCTGACGCGCGCCGGCTTCAGGTTAATGATGCGGCAGGCGCCCAGCTCCATGGCCAGGCGCGCATCGCTTGCGGTGTGGATGCTTTCGTCAAGGCAGATGTCCGTGCGCAGTTGAGGCTGCAGTTGGCTGTGCTCATGGATGTCGTTCCACGCCAGCGGCTGTTCAATCATCAGCAGGTCGAACGCGTCCAGCTGCCGCAGATGTTCCGCGTCTTGCAGGCCATAGGCGCTGTTGGCATCCAGCATTAGCGAGATGTCCGGCAGCGCCGCGCGCACGCCGCGCGCCAACTCAAAGTCCCAGCCAGGCTTGATCTTGAGCTTGATGCGCCGATAGCCTTCGCCCAGGCGCTTCTCGATGATGCGCAGCGTAGCGGCGACCGAATCCTGGATGCCGATGCTGACGCCGACCACGGCCTGCGCGCGCGGTTCGTGACCCGGCGGCAGGTAGCGCGCGAAGAGCTGTGCCAGCGACAGACCATTGTGCCGCGCGAGCGCGTCCCAGACCGCGGCCTCAAGGCCATGCTTGGTCAGGGGGTGGCCCCGCACCTGCGCCAGCATGGCCGGGATTTCGGTGGCGCTGCACAGTCGTTTCCCCAACACCCGGGGAATGAGGAACTCCTGCAGCACGTGCTGCGCCGTGCCCATCGTCTCTGCGCTGTAGCCAGGATTGATTTCCGCCGAAGTCTCGCCCCAGCCGATGACGCCTTCTGCCGTCTCGAGCCGGATCAGGATGGCCGCCTTGAAGGGTTCATTGCCGAAGCTCGTCCCCAGGCGTTCCACCAGTGGCAGCGCCACCGGGTACAGCCGGACGGAACGGATCGTGATTGCCTGCAAGTCCGCCTTGTTCACGTGGAACGCTCCCCATTCGCAGTTCCGCACACGTAGCAAATCCTTTCCTGGCCGTCAAGCGTGCCGCGCACACAATCCTGCAGCAGGAAGCCGGCGGCGAACACTGCTTTCAGCGCCGCGCGCATGTGAGCGCGCCATTCCTGCGCCAGGGCCTCGTCCGCCTGCGCCAGCGCCGGGAAGTCCGCCGGCAGTTCCAGCAGCATTTGCGGCGCATCTGGCAGCGCGCCCAGGACACCCGGCAACGGCAGGCCGCGTGCATCCCGTGCAGCCTGGTTCAGTAGTACCGCGCCTTCAGCGAGCATGGCGGCCAGATCCGCACCGCAGTCCTCGCCTGCGGCCAGCACGCGCACCCGCTCACTGTCCAGGCGCCAGTCGACCAGCAGACGATCCGGGCTGCCACCCCCCGGCCCCTCTGCGCCGAAGTAGTTTTCGTGAAAATGCGTGGCCTGCGCGCCCAGCTTGCGCAGGTTCAGCCAGGCGTTGGGCGCCAGCAACGGGTCGAAGGTCCAGCGCACGAGGCGGATGCCCTGCGCCAGCGCCCGTTCGCGCTGCGCCAGTTTCAGCCGCAGCGCCAAACCCTTGTTGCGCCAGGCGGCATGCACCACCATGCGCTTGGACACAAGATAGGGGCTGTCTGCTGTAATGGCGCTGTCGCTGTCGGTTCCCGGCAGACCAACGAGGATGGCGACCATGCGGCCGCCTGCACGTTCCTGGGCCGCAAGCACGTGACCGCCGTGCTGCGCCAGGGTGAAGAGCATGTGCCCGGGCACGATGGCTTCCGGGTCATCGCCCCAGTAGCTGCGCTGCAACGCGACCGCCGCCTGCATTTCCTGCAGCGTGCCCAGGGGGCGAATATCGCAGTCAGTCATCCGGGGACCCCTCGAGGACGCGGCCGCAGCGTGGCGCGCAGCAACTCGCGCCAGCCGAAGCGTTGCTGCCATGCGAGCAGGCTGTCTTCGAGGCGCCTTGGCCGCACGCCGAAGTAACTCCAGGTGTTGCCAATTTGCGTCACCCGGCTGATGGCCAGCAGATCAAGCAGCTGCGGCGTCAACATGACGCGCGGCAGCAGCCGGCTGTAGAGCACCGCCATGCGTCGCAACAGCCAGGGAGGCACGGAGATGACGTAGCGCGGCATGCGCCAGACCCGCATCACTGTGCGCAGCAGGTCGCGCAGCGAGAAGTATTCCGGCCCGCCAATCTCGACCAGTGTATCGACCAGCTGCAGGCGCTGCAGACAGACTGCCAGTGCGTTCACCAGATCATCGACGTGAATCGGCTGCAGCACGATCTCGCCGCGACCGGGCATCAGAAAAAAAAGAGGGTTGGCGCGCAACGACAGTGCGAGGGCGTTGATGAAGGAGTCTTCTTCACCAAAAATCAGGCCGCTGCGAATGATGGTCCAGGCCAGGCCGCTCTGACGAACGATTTCTTCAACCAGGCCCTTGACCCGCAGCAAGGGCCAGGCAGCCGTGCGGGCCGCGCCCAGGTGACTGAGCAGAACGATGCGCCCCACGCGCGCCGCCCGCGCCGCCCGCACGAGATTTCGCGTGCCGGCCAGCTCATAGCGTTGCAGGTCGCGCGTACGCCCCCACCATTGCGCGCTCGCCAGGTGAAAGATGACGTGCACGCCGGTCACCGCGCGAAACAGGGACTCTTCGTCCAGCAGATGTCCGCCTGCGAACTCTGGCGCCGGCAACCCCGCCGGCATGAGCAAAGACAGGTCGCGCCCCGGTGGCGCCAGGCAACGCACTGCCAAACCTTGCCCCAGCAGGTGAGCCACGAGGTGACGGCCCACAAAGCCCGACGCCCCTGTAACCAGTATCAAATGCCCCTCCCCCGTCGGCGGCAGTATAGCACAGGGCCGCGCCTTGCTGTCAGAGCGGCGTGCCTGTGTTATACTCAGCCTGAAGGCCCTCGCGGCTGCAACGAGGCTGATGTGGAGGAGGCCAATGGGAGAGCGCCGTCGTGTGGTGGTAACCGGGATGGGCATCATTTGCCCGACCGGCAATGACGTTGATGAGGCCTGGGGCAACGCGAGCAAGGGCGTAACGGGCATCGACACCATCACCAGTTTCGATACCAGCGGGCTGGAAAACCATTTTGCCGGTGAGGTACGTAACTTCAGCGCCAGGGACTTCCTCGGCCGGCGCGAGGTGCGACGCACGGACCGCGTCACTCATCTCGGTCTCTACGCCGCGCAACAGGCCATCGACGACTCCGGCCTGGAGGTGAACGAGGAAAATCGCTACAGCGTAGGCTGTGTGATGGGCTCCGGCATTGGCGGCATCGGCTCGCTCTTCGAAAGTATCCGCCAGTTCCTCGAGAAAGGCGCCAGCAGCGTCAGCCCGCTCATGGTGCCCATGATGTTGCCCGACAGCCCTTCCGGCAAGGTTTCCATGAAATGGGGGCTGCGCGGACCCAATTTCGCCCTTTCGACTGCCTGCGCCACAGGCAACAACAGCATCGGCGAGGCGACCGAAATCATTCGTCGCGGTGCTGCCACCGCCATTCTGGCCGGCAGCAGCGAGGCCGCCCTCAGCGCCATCACGATCGCCAGCTTCAATAACATGCGCGCCATTTCCCGCCGCAATGACGAGCCGAAACGCGCGTCGCGGCCTTTTGACGTCGATCGCGACGGCTTCGTGGTGGCCGAAGGCGCCGCCATGCTGATGCTTGAAGAACTGGAGCACGCAAAGGCGCGCGGCGCGCACATCCACGCCGAAATCCTTGGCTACGGCCACACCTCGGACGCCTTCCACATCACCGCGCCACTAGAGACCGGTGAAGGCGCGGCCAAAGCCATCACGCTGGCGCTGGCCGACGCGGAGCTGCAGGGTACGCAGATCGACTATATCAATGCCCATGGCACCAGCACGCCGCTCAATGACAAGAGCGAGACCTGCGCCATCAAGCAGGCCTTCGGCGAAACCGCTTACTCCATCCCTATCAGCTCCACCAAATCGGTCACCGGTCACCTGATGGGGGCCGCCGGCTCGGTAGAGGCCGTCTTTTCGATCAAGGCAATCCAGGAAAACTTCATCCCGCCCACCATAAACCTCGACAATCAGGACCCGGAGTGTGACCTGGACTACACGCCCAACCAGGGGTGTGAGCGCAAGATCAACCTCGTGATGAGCAACTCTTTCGGCTTCGGTGGACACAACGCTGTGCTCATCTTCGGCGGCTACAGCCCCAATGGCAGCTCACAGTAACGGGCGCGATCCCCGGCAACTGCCCGAACCCCAGGGCAGCTACGCCCACATCGTCGGCTGGGGCATGGCTGTGCCCGACCAGGTGCTGACCAATCAGGATCTGGCGGCCATCGTCGAGACCAGCGACGAGTGGATTCGTACCCGCACCGGCGTCCGCGAACGCCGCATCGCCGCCAGCCATGAATCCACGTCCACGCTGGGCCTGCGCGCCGCGCGCAACGCCCTCGAAGTCGCCAACATCCTGCCGCTCGAGCTGGAACTGATCATCGTTGCCACCTCGACGCCGGACAACGTGTTCCCGAGCACGGCCAGTCTGATCCAGGATCAACTGGGGGCGACCCGGGCAGGCGCCTTTGACCTGAGCGCCGCCTGCGCCGGCTTCGTCTACGCCCTGAACATGGCCGCCCAGTCCATTCGCAGCGGCAGCATCGACAGCGCACTCGTCATCGGCTCCGAAACCATGAGTCGCATCGTTGACTGGCGCGACCGCAGCATCTGCGTACTCTTCGGCGATGGCGCCGGCGCTGTCGTGCTCAAGGCCAGCGAGACGGAGGGTGGCATTCGTTCCGCCGTGCTGCGCTCGGATGGTTCGGGCCGTGATTTGCTGAGCCTGCCCGCCATGGTCAGCCCAAAGCACATCTGGCCGGAGTCTTCCCCGGCCGGTACCCAGGGCCACAAAATGCACATGAACGGGCGCGAGGTCTATCGTTTCGCCACGCGCATCGTAGGCGAGAGCATCAGCCAGGCGCTGGAAAAGGCCCAACTGGACATCAGCGATCTGTCGCTAATCGTGCCGCATCAGGCGAACTTCCGCATTATTGAAGCCGCTGCGCGCAACCTCGGCGTCTCCACGGACATCTTCATCAGCAATCTGGAACGCTATGGCAACACCTCCGCCGCCTCGATTCCGATCGCCCTGTGCGAAGCCATTGATTCAGGGCGTATCAAGGAAGGTGACCACATCGCCTTCTGTGGCTTCGGCGGTGGCCTCGCCTGGGCGGCCATGGTGCTTACCTGGACCGGGCGCGAAACCGGGGAGCCGCGCCCGCTCGGGCGCCAGCGCCGTCAGCTCAGCTACGCCAATGCAGGCTGGCGCCGCCGCGTCCGCCACTGGGAACGCCAGATGGACGATCTGGTCAGCAGCCTGCAGCCACGCCGCGGCCGCCTGCGCCGCCTGCGCCGCCGCTTCGAGCAACAGAAGCTGGAGTAATCACCCTCAGCTGCGGCGTTGTGCCAGACTGATGTAGTACAGCAACTGCAGCACAGCCGCCACCGACACTGCCATTCAGGCAAGCGTCATTTCCCACTGCAGAATCAGCCCGCGCCAACGTAAAAACGCGTAAATTCGCGCGCTCAGCGGCCCAGGGGCGTCGGCGTGGGGATGGGTTCGCTCAGGTAAATGTTGACAGTGCAGCCGGGGCCGGGCGCGTTGAAGATGTCGAAAACGGACAGTCGAAACTCATAGACGCCGGGCATGTAAAAGGCTGGCACGAACTGCCCCAGCACAGCGCGCTGCCGTACCGGCTGGGTGTGATCGCCCAGCGGGGCAAAACTACCGCCGGTGGATGGCCCGCGAATCTCGAAGCGATAAAAGGCGAAGTCGTCCATGAAGGCCGTCCCCATCACGGGGATGGGCTCGAAGACGCGCATGCCGTTGGCTGGCACCTGCAGCGTGGCACCCGCTTCCGCGCAACCGCTGAACGGCGGCGCGTTGGGCACGATGGTGCCGACGGGCGTGGGCGTCAGCGTGGGCGTGGCCAGCACGCGCAGGGCCGGGTCATCGGGCGTCAGGTTCACGCCGCTGGCATCGATCTGCGCGTTGCTGCTAAAACCAGGCACCGGGGTGTTGAACTGGCCGTCAGTCAAGATCTGGCCAGGCGTGAAATCGCTGAACTCCCTGATCGTTGGGGCAACCACCAGCAGCAAGCCGAGCACCACCAGCAGCAGCTCCATGAGCAGCAGCAACGAGGTCCAGGCATCGCCCCGGGCCCGACGCGCCAGTTCCTGCTCCAGTTCAAAATGGGTTGCGCGCAAACTGCGACGGGCGCGCAGCAAGCGCCGCGCGCTCAACAGCAAGCCCAGCGCGAGCAAAATGAACAGACCGGGCGCCAGCTGCTCTACGAGGAAGACAACGCGGCTCATGTCAAGGTGCGCAACACCCCGCGCAGCAGGGCCGTCAAACGCGGCACCAGCACCTGGCCGGCCTCAAGCACTTCCTCGTGGCTCGCCTCAAGCTCGCTGTTCACCTGGTCAATGGCCACGTTGGTGATGCCGGAGCAGGCCATCACGCGTATGCCGGCGTGGCGGGCCACCACCACCTCGTGCGCGGTGGACATGCCGACTGCGTCGGCGCCCATGACGCGCAACATGCGAATCTCCGCCGGCGTCTCGAAGTTGGGGCCAGAGAGGCAGACGTAAACGCCTTCGCGCAGCGTGATGCCTGCCTCTGCCGCAACCTGCTGCGCGCGCTGGCGCAGTTCGAGGTCATAGGCTTGCGACATGCCCGGAAAGCGCGGGCCGAAGCTCTCGTCGTTGGGGCCCATGAGCGGATTGGCGCCCGTCATGCCCGTCAGATTGATGTGATCGTTGATCAACATCAAATCGCCGGTTTGCCAGTCCGGCCGCAAGCCGCCGGCGGCGTTTGTCAACACCAGGATCTGGATGCCCAGGCGAATCATCACGCGCACGGGGAAGGTGATTTGTTGCGGTGAGTAGCCTTCATAGAAGTGCACGCGCCCCTGCTGCGCCACCACCGTCTGGCCTTCCAGCTTGCCCAGCACCAGGTTGCCGCTGTGCCCTTCCACGGTGGAATGCGGCCAGCCGGGCAGCTCGCGGCTGTCGATCACGTCACGCTGCTCCAGCACATCCGCCAGGCCGCCCAGGCCAGAACCCAGCACCAGCCCCACCCGCGGCTGATGGTTGCTTCGCTCGCGAACGGCAGCGACCGCCTCGTCATATGAAGTTACGCGCCCGCCCACCATGTCGTTTGCTCCTGTGTTTTCCAGCGCCTGGCTCAGGGCAAACCCGCCAGCCTGCGCTCGCGTTGGTAGTCGGCCGGCGTGTCGACGTCGCTGAGAATGCAATCATTCGTCACTTCCACCAGCGCCAGCTCATCGCGCTGGCGACGCAGAACCTCGCGCGGGGCCGCCCCGACCGGCAATTCCAGAATTTCCTGCCAGAAACGCCGCTCAAACAGAATGGGATGGCCGCGGCGGCCCTGATGCACCGGAGCGACGATGCGGCCACGGCCCTCGGCCCAGCCCATCAGCACCTGATTGATGATGCGCGGCGTGATGCGCGGCTGATCGCCCAGCAGCACCAGCGCCCCGCCAAGCTGCGGCGGCAGCGACGCCAGGCCGGCCTGCAATGAGGACAGCATCTCGCCCGTCGCATGGGCGGGATTGTGCACGACATTGACATCGTATTTCTGTGCGAGGCGGCCCGTCTCGGCAGCGCAGTGTCCCGTGACCACGGTGATGTGATTGACGCGCGCCAGCAGCAGCTGCATGATGATGTGCTCGAGGATAGTCACATCATCCGTCCATGGCAGCAGCTGCTTGGGGCGGCCCATACGGCTTGACATGCCGGCGGCCAGCACAATGGCGCCCACGGGCCGCTGCACCTCATACACCGGGTCACTGCCGCGCACGGAGCCGATCGCCACGCGCTCCAGGCGCGGCGAGCGCAACATCAGGCGCGCGATCAGCCGCGCCCGCGCCCGTCCAATTCCGCGCGCCTGCACCTGGTTCAGCAGCGCCGCCACGCGCGCTCCCGGTGGCACGCGCGCCAGCCCGAGGCATGGGTCGCGCAGCACCTGCGCCACCCAGGGCGATTTCACGCGCTGTCCCTCGTTGAAACCGTAACGCTCCATCATCGCGCGCGGGTTGTAGACATGGTCTTCGTCCAGCGCCTGACCCAGCACCGACACCGAGGCCATGGGCACCACCAGCGTGGTTTCCGACGGAATGACCGGCTCATGCGCACAAGGCGCCTTCAGCGGCAGACCGGCCGCATCGTCAGCCTCGATCAGGAGCACGTCCGAGTCGACACTGTCCAGCAGTTGCGTGACGTATTCAGGCGGGGGCCCGCTCACCTGGCCACCGTGAATGCGATCGTAGAGAAACACCATGCCGGCTTCGTCCAGCGCCAGCGAAAGCATGCCGCGGCCCTCGCCGGGCGTCAGCGCCCAGGGCATCAGCTCCAGCTCGTCGGCGCTGATGGTACTGGTCGTCGTGGCCACCACGCGCCAGCCCAGCCCGGTCAGTTCGTGGCCCAGATTGATGAGGGCGCTGGTCTTGCCGCCCGCGCCGATGAAGGCGACGACGTCACCGCGAACGATATCCAGCGCCTTGTGCAGCTTCATGGTCCGGCTGGCAGGCGCAGTCTCATGACGCCTGCTCCTGCGCGGCCTGCAGCGCGCCCAGCACCCGTTCCGGCGTCAGAGGCAGGTGATCGACGCGAACGCCGGTCGCGTCGTAAATGGCGGCGGCGATGGCCGGTGCCAATGGCAGCAGCGGCATTTCCGCCATGCCGCGCGCGCCCCAGGGCCCATGCGGATCCGGACACTCAAGCAGAACTGTCTTCACGCGCTGTGGCACATCCAGCACGGTCGGGATGAGGTAGGTGGAGAGGAAGGGGTTGAGGATGCGCCCGTCCCGCACCTGCAGGTTTTCCATCAGCGCATAGCCCTGCGCCTGCACCACTGCGCCCTCGGTCTGGCCGACAATCTGGTCAGGATTAATGGCGCGGCCCACATCATTGGCGGAAATGACCTGCAGCAGTTGCACCAGGCCGGTCTCGAGATCGACCTCGACTTCCACGGCCTGGGCCACGTAGCCATAGGCAAAGTTGGGCCGGCCGCGGCCGTTCTGTGGATCGAGCGGCGTGGTGGCCGGCGGCCGGTAAGTGTAGCTGGCCACCGCCGGGCGCTCCTCATCCTCCCACTTGCGCAGCGCAAGCGCTGCTGCGCCACGAATCGAATTGCCGGCCATGTAGGTCAGCCGTGACGCCGAGGCGCTGCCCGAATTGCCACTGGTGGCGGTGTCCGCCAGCATCATACGCACCCGCTCCGGCGGTACGCCAACAGCGTCCGCGACCATTTGCCGAAAGGCCGTATGCGCGCCCTGCCCCACTTCGGAGCCGGCGTGATGCAGCACCACTTCTTCGATCTGCACGCCGCCGTACAACTCCACGGTCGCGTCGCAGCGCTCCGGAAAGCCGAAGCTGAAGCCAATATTCTTGAAGCCTCCCGCCAGGCCACGACCACGCCGCAGCCAGGGACGCGCGGGATCCTGTTCAGCCGCTTCACATGACCAACTGCCACCAGCCTCTTCCTGCCAGAAGCTCTCGCGGCCGCAGGTCCGCCACACCTCGGGCATGGAGACGCCCGACGGGAAGGGTTCGCCAGTTACAAAAGGTTCGCCATCGCGAATACTGTTCAACAGCCGCAGCTGCAGCGGATCCATGTCCAGCGCCGCCGCCAGCCGGTTCATCTGGCCCTCTGCGGCGAACAGGCCCTGAGGGGCACCAAAGCCACGGAAGGCGCCACAGGGAATGTTGTTGGTGTAGACGCCGAAGGTGTCGATGTGACAATTCGGAATAATGTAGGGCCCGCTGACCGTGAGATTGGCGTTGCCCATCACCTTGGTGCTGGTGTAGTTGTAGGCGCCCACATCGCCAATCACTGTCGTCTCGGCGAATACCAGCTTGCCCGTGCGCGTCGCTCCCCAGCGGGCGCGCACTGTGATCGGATGGCGCTTGTGGTGGTAGAGAATGGACTCCTCGCGGCTCCAGATGACCTTAACCGGGCGCCCGGTACGTTGCGCGGCCAGCGCCAGCACAATCTGCACCGAAATGTCCTCGCGGCCGCCAAAGGCGCCGCCAATCGCCGGATGAATGACGCGTACCTGCTCGGGCGGCAGACCCAGCGCGTGACTGATCTCCTCCTGTTCCTCGTGCGCCCATTGTCCGGCCACCGCCACCGTGATGCGGCCGGCCTCATCCCTGAAGGCCAGGCCTGCTTCCGGCTGCAGATAGGCGTGCTCCTGCCAGCCAGTGCGGTACTCCCCCTCGACGAAGATTTCGGCTGCCCTGCGGCCGGCTTCCAGGTCGCCATGCCGGATGCGGTAATGACAACGAATGTTGTTCGGGCAGTCGGCATGCAACTGCGGCTGGCCCGGCTGCATGGCCAGCTCCGGGTCGGTGACCGCCGGCGATTCGCTTCGTAGTCGACTTCAATCTGCGCGACAGCGGCGGCGGCCTGGGCCTCGCTGTCGGCTACCACCACCGCCACCATGTCGGCAAAACAGCGCACTACGTCGCTGCCCGGAATGCCGCTGCCTGGCCCGCAGAGCACCGGCTGATCCTTGATTATCATGCCGTATTCGTTGACGGGCACATCCGGCGCCGTCAACACACAGTGCACGCCCGGCAGGGCCAGCGCCGCCCGAGTATCGATACTGCGTACGCGCGCGTGCAGCCGGTCGCTGAAGCGAATCTTCAGCCACAGCTGGCCGTCCATATCAATATCGCCGGGATAGGCCGCCGCGCCCGTTACCTTGTCGCGCGCGTCCAGACGTTTCAGGGACTGACCGATGGCATTCGTGACTTCGCTGGACATAAGCGCTTTCGACCCTGCACCCTGACCCTGATCTTCGTGCCTTAACCAGAATTCCCGACCAAATTGTTCGCAGACGTCGTCAACTTGCCGGCGGCGGCCATGGCCTCGACAATCTTGTAGTAGCCGGTGCAACGACAGAGGTTACCGGTGATGCTCTGACGGATCTGTTCGTCAGTGGGCTGCCCGCGCTCGGCCAGCAGACTGGCGCCGGCCATGAGGAAGCCAGGCGTGCAATAGCCGCACTGCACGGCGTTGTGTTCGATGAAGGCCTCCTGCACCGGGTGCAGGACGCCCTCCCGCTCCAGGCCCTCGACGGTTTCAATCACGGCGCCGTGGGCGCGTGGCGCCGGCACGAGACAGGCCATCACGGCCACGTCGTCCAGCAGCACCGTGCAGGCCCCGCACTCCCCTTCGGCGCAGCCTTCCTTGGTGCCGGTCAGACCCGCATCCTCACGCAGCCAGCGCAGCAGGGTCTTGTCCTGCCCGCCACGGCGACGCAGAGTCTGCCCATTTATCGTGGTGACAATTTCGTCGCCCTCAGTGTGTTGCAGCGCCTGCCCCAGGCCGTCCTGCACCAGGGCTTGCTGTGGCCCCCAAAGCATGGCCGGGTCTTCCGGCAAGCCCGCCGCCTGCTCATTGGCGGCCAACGCGCGCAGGGCTCGCCGGGTCAGTACCTCTACAGTGTGCCGCCGATAGTCCGCGCTGCCGCGCACATCGTCGATGGGGCTGGGCGCCGCAGCCGCCAGCGCCGCCGCGCTGGCGATGGTCGCCGCAGCCAGCGCCTGGCCCAGGAGCGCGTCTTCCGCCGCTGCCGCGCGTAAGATGGTTGGCGCGACGCTGCCCAGCATGATGGAGGCATGCGTGACCCGGCCGGCATTCAGGCCCAGCACCACCGCCACGTTGATTACCGCGATTGCCTGGGCGCGCCGCAGCCCCAGTTTCAGGAAAATGCCGCGTTCTGTCGGGGCCATGGCCGGGAAGCTGATCTGCGTCAGCAACTCGTCCGGACGCATCACCGTGCGGCGCAGGCCAGTGTAGAAGTCCGCCAGCGCGACCCGTCGTTCGCTTTTGTGCGAGCGCAGCGTGACCTGCGCCTGCAGCGCCATCAGGGGCGTTATTGTGTCGTTGGCCGGCGAACCGGTGATGAGGTTGCCGGCGACGGTAGCACGGTTACGAATCTGCGGCGCGCCGACCTCCCAGCTGGCCTGTACCAGCGGCAGGCCCCGCTCGCGCAGCAATGCGCTGCCGACCACGTGATTGTGCGTGACCAGCGGCCCCAGCCAGATGTGGCCCTCATGCTCTTCGATGCGGTCCAGCGCCGGCACGCGGGTGATATCGACCAGCGTGTCCACACCAGGGCGCTGACCGCGTTCCAGTTCGATGAGCATGTCCGTGCCGCCGGCGATGACGCGCGCGCGCGCGCCATGTTGCGCCAGCAAGGCCAGCGCCTCGTCCAGGCTGCTGACGCTATGGTAGCCCTGCCACATTTCAGTCGCCCGTCCCCGATCGCGATTCAGCCATAACTGCCGCAGTATAGCGGACAGCCGCTGTCCTGTCGCGTTGTCAGTTCAGGGCAGTCTAAAGGGAATAGCCGTCGGCGAAGGTGTCAATCATCAGCTGCACGTCCGGCCCCAGGGGATAGAGAATGGGACAGGTCGCGCCGGCCGCGACGTATTCGCGCACCTTGGCGCGCACTTCCGCCGCCGTCCCGGAAGCCGTGATCATCTGTACCACGTCATCGGGCACGAGGCGCATCGCATTCTCGATCTGCTCTTCCGTGGCGGGCCAGGTGAGCACCTGGTTGATCTCGTCGAGCAGCTCCTGGCTGACGCCGCTGGCCTTCATGATGTGCGGCTGCTGACCGAGATACTGCGTCACCAGTTTGCGCGAGCCATCCAAGGCCCGTTGCCGGTCATGATCCACCGAACACACGACCAGCTGTGGACGGTCAATCTCGTCGATCCGGCGCCCGGCGACGCGCGCACCCTTCTCCAGCTGCAGCATGGCCGACTCGTTATATTGCGGCGAGACGAGGTAGTTCAGCACCACGCCGTCGGCAATTTCACCGGTCAAGGTCATCATTTGCGGGCCTGTGGCGCCGATGTAGAGGGGCACGTTGCGCGGCTCCTTGCGGCCATGCACGACGTCCAGTTCGACGCCGTCCAGCTGCACGAACTCGCCATCAAAGCTCACGTGCTCCCGTGCCAGCAACTGACGCACGACCGTAACGACCTCGCGCATGGCCTTGAGGTTCTTGCTGCGGTGGATGCCCACCTTGCGCGCCAGCGGGTCCCACCAGGCGCCAATGCCACAGATGATGCGGCCAGGCGCCAGGTCGTCAAGCGTCAGGAAAGTGGCGGCGATGACCGCCGCATTGCGCGTCCAGTTGTTGATGACGCCCGAGCCGATTTTGATGCGTTCTGTGGTGGCCGCGAAGGCCGCCATGGGCACGATTGCGTCACGCACCAGGCGGCTCTCCGCCTGCCATACCGCCTCGAAGCCGGCGGCTTCCGCGTATTTCACATATCTGATCGCATCGCGCAGGTCGTGGGCATCCTGCAGATACATGGCCACACGGTCACTCATGAAGCTTTCCTTCCCCTGCGATGGCGGGCAACTGTTCCATGTAACGATAGTACTGCTCCAGGTCCGCTGCGACGTCGATATCCAGCGACAGGCAGTCGGAGTGGTACTCGCGCAACTGGACGCCGGCCTCACGCGCCAAATCGCAGTGACGCGCAAAGCTGCCCTCACCATAGGCGAAGCCGATGACGCCAGGCGGGCGCATGAAGAGCGCATTGGTGCCGTCGCGCTGCTCGTCGGTCGCGATGACGACGGACGGTGTGTCAGCGCCCAGGTCAATCATTTTGCCCAGATCCGTGGCTTCCAGCAGCGGCAAATCCGCCGGTAGCACCAGCACGGATTCGCCGCCCCATTCGGCCACTACCTGCGTGGCGCGGCCCAGCGCGGCATTCAACTCCGGCGCGCCGGATTCCTGCACAGTGCGCAGCCCGTATTCGCGCGCGATCGCCAGGGCGCGGCTGTCGCGGCTGATAACCAGGGTGCCGAGGACCTGCGGCACCGTGCGCACGACCTGCAATACGTGCCGCAGCATGCGTTCGGCCAGCAGGAGGCGCTGTTCCGGCGACATGACATCAGCCAACCGGCTCTTGGCGCGTTGCAGTGGCTTGACGGGCACAATTACCCAGGTACTCATGGCCCTGCCCTCTCGTCTACGCGCCCCGCCCGCCAGCTACTGCACCAGTCCAGGATTTCCTGTGCCAGGCGCGCGCGCGCGTCTTCGTTGTTCATGATGGTGTCCGCCCCCAGGCAGCGCAAACCCGGCAGCTGCGGCGGCGCATCCTGCTCATCATACACGAAAGCCGCCAGAATATCGTTATACAGCTGCGCGACCGTGGCGGCCGCCGGCCTCAGCCCCAGGCCGGCCATCAGTTTACCCGCCGGGCCCTTGAGCGCGGCACCGCGTATGATGGGCGTGACGGCCACCACGGGCGCCCTGCCCCGGCGCAGCGACGCGCGCAGACCCGGCACGGCCAGTATAGGAAAAATAGACAGCCAGGGATTGGAGGGCGCAATCAGCACCAGCTCGGCCGCGGCCAGCGCCGCCGACACTTCCGGCGACATGCGCGCCTGGTCAATGCCGGCCAGGCGCAAGGAACGTACAGACGGCTGCCAGCGCTTGCGCACGAACCAGGTCTGGAAGTCCAGCTCGCCCTCCTCCCTGGTCCACACCCGCGTAGCAACCGGGTCGTCGCTCATCGGCAGCAGGGCGCAGCGCAGCCCGAGGGCGGCGGCCAGGCGCGCAGTGACCTCCGTCAACCGCTGGCCCTGCGCCAGCCACTGCGTGCGCAGCAGATGCGTCGCCAGGTCCTGGTCGCCGAGTTGAAACCAGCCCGCTTCGCCGTAACGCTGAAGCGCGGCCAGCATGTGCGCGCTGTCGTCGCGCAAACCCCAGCCCCGGACTGGATCAGACAACCCGGCGAGGGTGTACATCACGGTGTCGAGATCGGGGCTGACGTGCAGTCCATAGTGATGAAAGTCGTCGGCGGTGTTAACGATCAGCGTGAGCTGGCCGGGAGCAAGGACCTGAGCAAGGCCCTGCGCCAGGCGCGAGCCGCCCACGCCGCCGGCCAGGCAAACGACCGGCCCCGTCAACGCCACAGGGCGAGTTCCTTCAGCGGTCGCCGCCCGCGACTGCGCGTCTGCGCCGGCCAGCCCAGAGTGACCAGACCCTGCGGCTGCCAGTCCGGCGGCAACGCCAGCTCGCGCGAGACAACTTCAGGACAGAACAGCGGCGCGCACATCCAGCAGGCCCCCAGGCCCAGCGCGTGCGCCGCCAGCAAGAGGTTTTGGCCGGCCATGGCCGTGCCCTGCACTGCCATCATGTACTCCGCCTGGCCACGCCCCACATCCGGGTAGTCATCCATGTCCTGCATACTGAGGCAGAGCAACACCAGCACCGGCGCTCCCGTCATCCTGGCGCAGGAACGCTGCGCATCCGCCTCAATGAGCGCCGCGGGCATTCCGTCGGCCTGCAGGTCCGCGCGCAACTGCGCGCCCATGGCCCGCGCAAGGCCGGCCTTGTGCTCCGCGTCGCGCAGCACGACGAAACGCCAGGGTTGACGGTTGTGGGCTGAAGGCGCCTGGATAGCCGCATTCAGCACCTGTTCCAGCAGGGCTTGCGACGGAAGTTCGGGATGGTAACGGCGCAGCGAGCGACGCGAATGCAGCGCGGCCAGCACGGGATCGGCAGGGCCTGGAGGCGAAGCGCTCATGTCCCCGTCGCTCAACGATAGAGATCGCGGTCGGGCGGGCGCAGCAAATCGCTGGCGCGGCCGTCCTGTGGCGGATATTGCAGGCCACGCAACAGGATGACCGGGCGCCCTTCCGCGGCCTCGCCGCCCGTAAGCTGCGCCGCCGAGGCGATCATGTCGGCGTAGCCCTGCATGCTGCTGCGCAGTTCGCGGCCGAAGAGGTCGGTCCTGCCGCGCAGGTCGAGCAGGGCCGGCAGGCCCGCCACGCCGATGGCTACACCAACCGTGCCAAGGCGAAAGGGACGCCCGTGCGAATCCATGATGACCACGCCCGGCGCTGCGCCGCAGGCTGCTCCCAGACGGTCGCGCAAGTCAGCAGCGCTCGCGTCCGGGTCCTGAGGCAACAACAGCACCTCGTTCTCGTCCCCGCCAACGTTGGAATGGTCGATGCCGGCGTTGGCGGAGATGAAACCCAGACGATGCTCGCTGATCAACACCTCCTGCGCCTGGCGCGAAATCGAGCGGCTTTCGCGCAGCACCAGCTCCACCATACGCGCGTCCTTGCCGGTAACTGCCGCGCGTTCCAGGGCCTCTGCGCCCGGCTGCACCGAAGACAGCATGACGCTGCGCCCCTCGGCCCGGGCGACGATTTTGGAGCTGATGGCGAGCACGTTCCCGTCACACAGTTCCAAACCGGCGCGCGCCAGGGCCGCCATGATCAGCGCGGCCAGGTCAGCCCCGGCCTCGACCAGCGGGATGCCCGGCAAGGCCAGCAGTTGCAGCGCTGCCGTGCTCACGCGATTGCCAGACCCGTAATGCGGATGCCGCTGTGCTGGCTGCGGTAGCGGCGGTTCATGAAGAGCAGCACCGGCGTCAGCGCCTCGACCGCAACGGCGTTGGCCAGCTGTCCGGCGTGCAGGCCGCGCATGCCGGCCGCCGCCGCCAGTCCCACGACCAGCTCGCGCGCAGCGGGGTCGTTGCCGCAGATCAGCACGTCGCAGTCCACCCTGGCACCGTCATCCGCCAGTGCCTCGGCACTGACATTCTGAAAGGCGGCCACCACACGCACGTCTTCCCCCAGCAAGGCCTGGGCTTCAAGCGCGGCGGCCTGCCCCGGCGGCAAATGCACCCGGCGCACTGCCGGCGGCTGCAGCGGCACAGTCAGGTCCACCAGAATCTTGCCCTGCAACGCCGGGGCCACGCGCTCGAGCGTGGGCCTGTGGGCACTGTAAGGCACGCTGAGCACCACCAGCTCTGCGGCCGTTGCCGCGTCCAGATTTTCTGCGCCAGAAAGTTGTGCCGCGGGCGCCTGCGCCTGCAGCGCGGCGGCGTGCGCCACGGCACGATCGGCCACGCGCGAACCGATGGTCACCGGATGGCCGGCCCGCGCCCAGCGCAACGCCAGGCCGGAGCCTTCCGCGCCCGTGCCGCCCAGCACCGCAATACTAAAGTGCTTCTCCGCTCCGGTCACAGGCTTCGCTTCCTTTCCCTGTCCATTTGCGTCAGTTCAGCGCCGCGTTGGCAAGTACTGTATAGCGCTGCCACAGGGCCGGCGCCAGCGCGCGCGCCTCGGCGGCGATGGCCTTTTCGTCAAGCGTCAACAGCTGCCGCTGGTGCATCAGCAGGCGCCCGTTCACGATGGTCGTCGTCACCATCGACGCTTCGAAGCCAAAGAGGATGTGCCAGGGCAGGTTGCCGGCATGCAGCGGCGTGAAGGGATGATAGTCGACGAAGATCAGGTCGGCGGCCGCGCCGGGCGCCAGCTCGCCGAGATGCGCATCCGGGAAGAAGCATTCCGCCAGTCGCGCGTTATGTTCGGTGGCCATGCGGGCGATGGCGGCCCCGTCTGCGCGGCGCGGGTCGCGCTGCACCACCTTGTGCAGCAGGTAGGCGGCTTTCCACTCGGCCCACATATTGTTGCTGAAGCCATCGTTACCAAGACAGAGCGGGATGCCCGCCGCGAGCATCTCGTCCAGCGCGGCGGCGCCGACGCCGTTGTTCATGTTAGAGCGCGGCTGGTGAGTGATCCATGTGCCGCGCGCGCGCAACAGTTCGCGTTCCTCGGCGACCGTGTGCACACAATGCGCGGCGATCGAATTGGGCCGCCACAGCCCGTAGCGGTCGAGGCGCGGCACGACGCGCAGCCCGCTGCGCTGCAGGCTGTCCTGCTGGTCGGCCTCATGCTCGGCGACGTGGATATGTACGCCCACCTCCGGCGGCAGCGCATCCGCGCAGGCGCGCAGCGTGGCGTCGCCCAGGGTCAGGCTGGCGTGCAGGCCAAAGGTCGCCGCGACCAGGTCGCGCTCCGTCGCCGCTGCGAGGAAGCGCAAATTCTCGGCGATGGCGGCCTCTGCCCGCTGCGAGCCGTCACGATCGCTGACCTCGTAGCAGAGCACGGCGCGCAGGCCGGCCTGTTCCACGGCGTCGGCGATAAGGTCCAGGCTGCCTTCAATGCAGTTGGCGCTGGCGTGATGATCGATGAGCGTGGTAGTGCCGTGTTTGATGGCGTCCACCAGGCTTACCAGCGCGCTCAAACGCACGCCGTCCGCGTCGAGGGCACGGTCCAGCGGCCACCACAGCCGCTGCAGGATTTGCGGGAAGTCGGCCGGCGGCGCGCCGGGGATGGCCAGGCCGCGCGCGAATGCGCCGTAGAAGTGCGTGTGGGCGCAAATGTTGCCAGGCATGACCAGCTGGCCGTGCGCGTCGAGGCGCTGCGCCTCCGGGTAGCGCTGCAGCAGCGCCGCCTCAGGGCCGAGCGCCTCAATGCGTCCGTCACACAAGAAAAGTGCGTCCCCTGGCAGGACTCGCGAGTCAGTGCCCCAGGTCGCCAGCGCAGCATTGTGAATCAGCATCTTTCACTCCCGCCCGGTCGAAGACCGGAACAGCGCAGGGGGCGCAATCGGGCTTTCAAGCGCCTGGCCGGACAAGAGCTGGCAGTCGTTATCCAGCAGCGGCTGTGCCGGCAGGCGCCAGCGCGCGCGCTGCCAGGTCATGGACGCCGGGACAGCGCAGCGCAGCATGTCATCCTGCTGACGAACTGTGCGCTGCAGAGGGCTGTCACGCATGACGAAGCCCGGCGCCCGGCTGGTCAGGTCGCTGATGCGGCGCGCCTGGCTGAAGCGATCCCAGGTGCTGTGGATGAAGGCGAAGGCGCGTCCCTCAGGATTGAATATCGGCCGGGCGCAGGGCTGCCAGTCGTCCAGCTGCAGCCGGTAATAGAGCTCGTCGGCGCGCTGACGCTCTTCCGGCAGCAGGTCGCGCCGGCGCAGCAACTCCACGCCGGCCAGACGCGCGAACCAGTAAATGCCGCTGCGATCCTTGCCGGCCACGCGCGCTGCGGTGAAAAAGGCGAGGTATTCTGCCGTCACACCGAGCGGCATGCGCGCCAGCGGGATGCGATACCAGCGCTCATCACGCGCCAGGCGCAAGTCCTTGCGCCGCGTGATGGCGGCCACCAGCACCCGATCCTCCGGCTGACTCATCACCTCACCCTGCGTCCGTCGCGTCGCGTTCAGGATTGCAATGCCGCGTCAGCAGCGCGCAGACGCAGCAGACGAGCATCGATCTCACCCACGCGCCGTTGCTGCATTTCCCACCAGGCCGGGTCCCGCTGCGCATCCAGCTCCTCGACTGATTTCCCCTGTTGCTCGACCCAGGTGTAGTACTTCAGGTTGTGCCAGCGCGCCCGCGCTTGCGGCGTGCCGGGCTGAATCCAGTCCAGGCCTGCGCCACGGAAGATGCGTTCGATGCGCCCCGTGGCCGCGGCTTCATCCAGGCTGCCATGCCGCTGCGCCATGTCCGCCATGACCGAATGGTAGCGGTCGAGCGCGTCGGTTGCCACCGTGACGACCAGGTCATCGGCGCCGAAGCCATAGTGCCGTACTGCCTTGATAGCGCCGAGGATGTTGCACACGCCGCTGATGCCCAGATGCGTGCCCAGCAAGTCGACCAAAGCCGGGTCCGCGCCGTAGCGTTGCACCAGCACCTGGCGCGCGCGCGGCTCGCTCAGCAGTTGCAACCCCTGTTTGCAGGCCTGGTCATCAATGCACATCAGCGCGTCCATGTTGAGCACGTTGTGAATCCAGGTGACGTGCTTGTCGCCGATGCCCTCGATGTCATGGGCGCCATAGCCGTTGTTGTAGAGCGTCGGACACTGCTGCGGCTCCAGCCCCACGATTTTGTGCTGCGGCCAGAGCTGCTTAAGCCGGTCGCCGGCGGCGATGGTGCCGGCGCTGCCCATGGCCGAGACAAAGGCCGAAACATGGCCACCGCCGATGCCTGCTGCGGCCAGCTCCTGCGCCAGCACGGCGGCCGTGTTGCCGGTCACATGATAGTGAAAGCGGTAGTTGCCCATCACCTCGAACTGGTTGAGGATACGGATGTGCTCGCCGCTATCGCGCAGGCGCTTCGTTTCGTCGTAAATCTCCTTGACGTTGCTCTCCGAGCCGACCGTGCGGCGGATGCGCGCGCCGTAGCGCTCGATGCGTTCGAAGCGTTCGCGGCTCATGCCCTCCGGCAGCACCACGATGCTGTCGCAGCCCATGCGTCCGCCAACCCAGGCGCCGCCGATGCCGTAGTTGCCGGTGGAGGGCCACACCAGGGTGTGCTGCGCCGGGTCCACCTTGCCAAAAAGTTCCAGCTCGAGCAGCACCGAGTAGGCCGCGCCCACCTTGTGGCTGCCCGAAGGAAAGTCGCGGCCATAGAGCACGGCGATCGTCGTCTCGACGCCGCTCAGCTGTGGCGGCAGCAGGAAGTACATGATGCGGTCGTCGCCATCGCGCCAGCTGATGTTGAAGAGGTTGTGCGCGTCCAGCGGATCCTGCTCGCGGGCTTGCAACGCGCGCTGCCGCGTCTGCGCCTCAATCGTGGCGGGCTGCAACATCTCGGCAAAGGTTGGCCCTGTGATCACCCCTGATCCTTTCTTCCCGGACTTTCCGCTTCACCCTGCTGCTCCCGCGCCGCGTCCTCGTCGAAGCCCAGGCGTTGCGCCACCAGATACAGCGGCCGCTGCCGCACCTCATCGAAGATGCGCGCCACATACTGCCCCATCACGAAGAGAAAGAACAGCTGGAAGGCGCCCAGCAGCAGCAGCATGACGATGGTCGTGACCTGGCCGCCGAGAAAGCCGGGGCCCAGCGCCACGCGCAGCAGCGAAATAACCGGCACGGCGATCACCGAGAGCACGCCCAGCAAGAGGCTGAAGTAGATCATGATTTGCAGCGGAAACCATGAAAAGCCCGTGATGGCATCCAGGGCAAAACGCGACATCTTG
Source organism: Phototrophicaceae bacterium (assembly GCA_965238035.1). Taxonomy (GTDB): domain Bacteria; phylum Chloroflexota; class Anaerolineae; order Aggregatilineales; family Phototrophicaceae; genus JAGWBD01. The sequence goes on from OZ250163.1 coordinate 446,391, forward strand.
CGCAGCGGATACTTGGTCTCGCCGGCGTGGCGCGCCTGACGCACGTAGCGCACGCCCGTCTGACGAAAGCCAACCCAGCTGGTCATGCCGCGAATGAAGCGATTGTGCTCGCGCATGGCGTTCAGCGCATCGACCACCTTGCGGTCCATCAGGCGGAAGTCGCCGGTGTCGAGCGGGATGTCCACGTCGGTGATGTGGTAGATGAGGCGATAGAAGACCAGCGCCGTCAGCTTCTTGAAACGACTTTCGCCCTCGCGCTCGCTGCGTATTGCGTAGACAACTTCATGGCCCGCCTGCCAGCGCTCAATCATTTCCAGAATCAATTCCGGCGGATCCTGCAGATCCCCGTCAATGAGGATGACCGCTTCACCCGCGGCGTGGTCCAGACCCGCAGTTACCGCAATCTGATGGCCAAAATTGCGCGCCAGGCACAGCACGCGGATGCGCCCGTCGCGCCCGGCTTCGGCTTCCAGCAGCGCCTGCGTGCGATCGCTACTGCCATCGTTCACCGCCAGCAGCTCCCAGTTTGCGCCGGTCTGCTCCATCACCGTGCGCAGGCGCTGGCAGAGCGCGGCGATGTTGTCCTCTTCGTTGAAGAGCGGCACGACGACCGAGAAGCGCGGTCTTGTACTCATGAAGCCTGCTCGCGCAGGGCGCGGCGGATCGCCCCGGCATCAGGCGCCACGCGCAGCCCGCCTGACACGGCGCGGCGCGCGCTGCGCACATCCTTGAGCCCGTTTCCCGTCACCAGCAATACCACCGAACTCTCTGCCCCAAGAACTCCCTCAGCCACGGCGGCCTCCAGCCCGGCCAGAGCAGCAGCAGCAGCCGGTTCGGCGAAGATTCCGCTGGCGCGCGCCAGACGCGGAATGGCCGCGAGGATGGCCTCGTCCGGCACACACAGCCAGCTGCCCTGCGTCTCACGCACTGCTCGCAGGGCCTTGGCGCGGTCGCGCGGCAAGCCGGCCGAGATGCTGTCGGCGAGGGTCTGCGCCGGCTGCGGCTGCATGTCCGCTGCGTCGATACCCTGCTGTGCAGCATGCACCAGCGCCGCGCTGCCGGTAGCCTGCACGCCGATCAATTGCGGCTCATGTCGCGTCCAGCCCAGCTGATACAACTCGCGAAAGCCCTTGTGCAGGCTGCTGATAATGCTGCCATCGCCAACGCTGACCACCACCGCGTCAGGCAGCTGCCAGCCTAGCTGCGCCGCGATCTCGAAGGCGACCGTTTTCTTGCCTTCCGTGGTGAAAGGGTTGATGCCAGTGTTGCGACAGTACCAGCCCTCTTCTTGCGAAAGCGCAAAACAGAGCTCGAAGGCAACATCGTAGCTGGCTTCGACCAGCAGCACCTGCGCCCCGTAGACCAGCAACTGGGCGATTTTCGCTTCCGGCGCGCTGGCCGGCACGAAGATTATGGTGTCGATGTCCTGCAGCGGGGCGCTGACGCCCGCCAGGGCCGCGGCCGCGTTGCCCGTGCTGGCCGTGCTGACCACGCGTCGGCCAGTCTCCAGCGCGCGCGCCACTACCATCGCGCTGGCGCGGTCCTTCAGCGAGGCGGTCGGGTTGCGGCCCTCGTCCTTGAGCCACAGCGCACCTAGCCCCAGCTCCGCGGCCAGGCGAGGCGACGGCAGCAGAGGCGTGTCGCCCACTGGCAAGGGCGGCACGACCGCATCGGACGCCAGCGGCAGCAGCGGGCGCCAGCGCCACATGCTGCCTGCCTTCCCTGCCGTGAGAGCATCGCGATCCAGCTGCGCGCGCAGACTTTCATAATCGTAGAGCACATCCAGCGTACCCACGTCGCCGCAGTCCGGGCAGACGTATTCCAACTCGCCGGGCGCATAGTCACGTCCGCAGAGCACACAGCGCAGAACCTGGATCGAGGCCACAGTCTAAACCGGTCCAGGCAGGATGCGCGTGCCGGTCTCGCCGCGCAAGGCCCGCGACAGATTGGGCGGGTCGGTGATGATGGCCTCGGGGCCGCCGTTGCTAACAAAATCGAGACAGGCCTCGATCTTGGGCAACATGCTGCCCACCGCAAAGTGGCCTTCGTCGCGGTAGCGCTCGGCCTCGGCCACGGTGAGGACGTCGAGGTCGCGCTGCCCGGGTCGGTTGAAGTTGAGCGAAACCTTCTCTACACCGGTGGAGACCATGAACAGGTCAGCGCGCAACTCACGCGCCAGCAGGCTGCCGCCGCGATCCTTGTCAATCACCGCACGCACGCCGCGCAAGTGGCCCTGGTCGTCACGCACTACCGGCACGCCGCCGCCACCGCAGGCGATTACGATGTAGTCGTTTACTACCAGCATGCGTATGGCATTGGTCTCCTGCAGCGCCAGCGGTCGTGGCGAAGGCACCACACGGCGCCAGCCGCGGCCGGCATCCTCCTTCACGGACCAGCCTTCCGCCTGCCGCTCCAGCGCATCTTCCTCGCTCATGAAGCTCCCCACCGGCTTTTCAGGATTGCCGAAGGCCTCGTCAGCGGCGTCCACCAGGGTCTGGGTCACCACAGTGACGACAGTGCGGTTGATGCCCAGGCGGCGCAGGGCGTTGTCCAGCGCCTGCTGCAGCATGTAGCCGATGCTGGCCTGCGTATGCGCCACAATCAGGTCAAGCGGGATCTCGTAAAGGCCGAATTTCTGCGCGATTTCGAAACGGCGCATGTTGGCGCCCACCTGGGGGCCATTACCATGCGTGATCGTGACGCTCCAGCCGGCAGCGATCATGGCGGCGATGTGGCCGCAGGTCTCGTGTACCGCGCCCCACTGACTCTCGATGTCGGGCTTGCCGGGGTCGCGAATGAGCGAATTGCCGCCGATGGCGACCACTGCCAGTTTTCCAACCATGGCGCCCTGCCCCTCCCCGGGACTGCGTCGCTACCTTCAGCGCATCGTCAGCGCCATGGTCGCTTTCTGGACATGCAGGCGGTTCTCGGCCTCGTCGTAAACGATGCTCTGCGGCCCGTCCAGCACGCCGTTGGTTACCTCAATGTTGCGGTCGGCCGGCAGGCAGTGCATGTAGACCGCATGCTTCTGCGAAAGCGCCATGCGCCGCTCGTCCGTAATCCAGTCCGTATACTGACGTCCGATGCGCGCCGATTCTTCATCGTCACTGGTCGTCAGCAGCGCGCCCCAGCTCTTGGGATACAAAATGTCGGCCCCCTCGAAGCCGGCGTCGAAGTCATCCAGAAGCTCCAGCGAGCCGCCATGCTGGCGCACATTGTCGCGCGCCTGCTGCACAATATCCGGCATTAATTTGTACTCCGGCGGATGGGCCAGGCGCAGGTTCATGCCGAAGCGCGACATCAACAGGATGAGGCTCTGCGGCACAGAGATCGGCTTCTGGTAACTGGCGGCGTAGGCCCAGCTGACGTTCATGGTGCGGCCGCGCAAATCGCGCCCGAAGCGTTCCATGATGGTCATCAGGTCGGCCAGAATCTGGAAGGGGTGGTAGACGTCGCACTGCATGTTGAGCACAGGCGAGCGGCTGGCCGCGGCCACGTCGCGGATGTACTGGTTGCCAACGTCCCAGTCGCATTGACGGATAGCGATGCCGTCGCAGTAGCGACCGACGATTTCACCGATCTCTTTCGCCGTGTCGCCATGGCTGATCTGCGTGGTCTGGCTCTCGATGAACTGGGCGTGACCGCCCAGCTGGGCCATGCCGGCCTCGAAGCTGATGCGCGTGCGCGTACTGGAGAAGAAGAAGAGCATGGCCAGCACCTTGTCGCGCAGCAGGGCGTGAGCTTCGCCGGTCGCGCGGCGACGCTTCAGATCCCAGGCAACATCCAGCAGCGTATCAATTTCGTCACGCGTCCACTCCTGGGTGGTGATCATGTCGCGCCCGCGCAAATCCGTCTGCATTGCTTCCTCCCCACCTTCTGCCGCTGAACTACCTGAATTGTACCCTGCCTTACGCCTGCGCCACGGCGCCGTCGCGACGCTCAGCCCAGCAGCGATGGCAACAACGCGTACCACTCCGTCGAGCGCACTACGTCATCCAGCGGCACCTGGTCCAGCACGGTGTGGGCGTGCACCTCGTCGCCAGGGCCGAAGCCGATGGAGGGAATGCCGGCCTTGCCCGCCCAGAATACGCCGTTGGTGGAAAAGTTCCACTTGTAGGGCGGCACCATCGCGCCCCAGAGCTGCTCGCCGGCGCGCAACCCGGCCTGCACGAAGGGATGCGCCTCCTCCAGCGCCCAGGCGGGATAGATCTTGTCCAGCGGGTAGACGTAGCCGGTGTAACTGGGCACTTCGTAGCGCAGGATAGAGACGTCCATATCCTTGCGCTCGCCGACGAGGCCCTGGATACGGCGCAGCTCTTCGTAAGGATCCTCGCCGAAGGTCAGGCGGCGGTCGACGAAACAGGTCGCCTGGTTGGGCACGGCATTGATGCTGGGCGTGTCTACCTTGATGTCGGTCACGGTGATGCGGCCATCGCCGAGGAAGGGGTCGTCGCGAAACTCCGGTTCGAGGCGGCTGATGCGCTCGATCAACGGCAACAGTTTGTAGATCGGATTATCGCCGAGATGGTTGGAAGCCGCGTGGCAGCTGCGGCCGCGGGCCACCACCTGCATCTCGACGCGGCCCTTCTGGCCGCGATAAACCTGCATACGCGTGGGCTCACCGATGACTACGAAGTCCGGCCGCACGCCTTCCACGTTGTAGAGCGCGTCCGGCGCGCTGCCATCGTTCCATTCTTCCATGTTGCCGAAGTAGTAGCCGGTGATGCCCTCCAGCAAGCCCAGCTCGCGCGCCAGCGCCAGGCCATAAATCATGCCTGGCGTGCTGCCCTTTTCGTCGCAGGCGCCACGGGCAAAGAGGACGCCGTCGCGCACCACACCGGCGAAGGGGTCCCAGTCCCATTCGTCTTCGTGGCCGATGCCCACGGTGTCGAGATGGCTGTCGTAGAGCAACTTGCGCGGCCCGTCGCCGATACGCCCGATGACGTTGCCCATGCGATCCCACCACACTTCGTCGAAGCCCAGGCGGCGCATCTCGGCTTCGGCGCGCTCGCCAACCTCACGAATCTGGCTGTCCATGCTGGGAATGGCGCAGAGCTCGCGCAGGAATGCAAGAATCGGCTCCCGTTCAACGGCCACGCGCGCGCGCAGTTGCTCAATCGTCCTTGCATCCGTCATTGACAATCTCTCTTCAGTGTCTGGCAGGCATCAAGGCTGTTTCGCTGCATTATAGCGTTTTTCAACGCCCTGTGTTCAGTCGCCCTCGTCACGCCACAGGCGTCGCGCTGCTGAGCGATGCTGTGCCACCAGCGGCGTCAGATCCTGACCGGTCAGCTGTCCCTCACTGACGAGAATGCACCCGTTGACGACGGCCAGGTCCACGTGTGGTGGCATGCAAAACACGAGCGCCGCCAGCGCGTCCTGCTCTGCACCGGCCAGGGCGGGCTGGTCGAGACGGAAGGCGATGAAGTCGGCGGCCATGCCCGGCGCCAGGCAGCCAATATCGTCACGCCCGAGCAACGCCGCGCCACCCCGCGTGGCCAGTTCCAGTACGTCGCGCGCGCCCACGCCGGCCAACTCGCCGCCGGCGCGCTGCAGCAACATGGCCAAACGCGCCTCGTTGAGCAGATTGCCGGCGTCATTGGAGGCGGAACCATCGACGCCAAGGCCGACGCGCAGTCCGGCGGCCATCATTTCGCGCAGGGGCGCGATGCCCGAGCCGAGGCGCAGGTTGGAAGCCGGGCAATGACAGACGCCGGTGCCCGTGCGCGCAAACAACCCGATCTCGTCGCTGTTGAGCTTCACACAATGCGCGTGCCACACATCCCTGCCCGTCCAGCCGAGCGCTTCGGCATAATCACCCGGGCGCAGCCCGTAGCGTTCCAGACTGTAGGCGACATCGTAATCGTTCTCGGCCAGATGCGTATGCAGCAGCACGCCGGCGCTGCGCGCCAGGCTGGCGGACTCGCGCATCAGGTCAGCGGTCACGGTGAAGGGTGAGCAGGGCGCCAGCGCCACGCGCAACATGGCGTGACGCAGCGGATCATGAAAGGTCTCGATGACGCGCTGCATGTCGTGCAGAATCGCACCCTCGTCCTCGCACAGGTCGTCCGGCGGAAGTCCTCCCCGGCTTTCTCCGAGACTCATGGCGCCGCGCGTGGCGTGAAAGCGGATGCCGGTCTCACGGGCTGCCAGGATTGTGTCATCCAGGGTGACATTGTTGGGATACAGGTAGAGATGGTCGCTTGAAGTGGTGCAACCGGAAAGCAGCAGTTCGCTCATGGCCAGGCGCGCGCTGACCTGCACCGCCGCGCTGTCGAGCCTGCTCCAGAGTGGATAAAGTGAGCGCAGCCAGCCAAAGAGCTCGAGCTCCTGCGCCACCACGCGCGTGAGCGTCTGGAACATGTGATGGTGGGTGTTGACCAGGCCGGGCAGCACCACGTGATCGCGCAGATCCAGCACGCATTCGGCTGATTGTGCTGGCATGTCGGCCAGAGCGCCGACAGCCTCAACGACGTTGTCACGCACAAAAAGCGCAGCGTCATGCAGTTCGCGGCGGTCGTCGTCCATGGTCGCCAGGGTGTGGATGTTTTTCGCCAGCAGGGTCGTCATGACTTTCCCCTCGCCTGCCGCGAAAGCAAGCGTGCGGCAAGGGTCACTGTGCCAGGCCGACGCTGCGCTGCGCCGCCTGCAGGGTGTGCTGCAGCAGCATGGTGATGGTCATGGGCCCTACCCCGCCCGGCACGCGGCTGATGGCACCCGCTACTTCGCGGGCGTTCTCGAAGTCCACATCGCCGACCCAGCGCCAGCCGCGCTCCGTCGAGGGATCATCGATGCGGTTGGTGCCCACGTCAATCACCGTCACGCCAGGCTTCAGCCAGTCCGCCTGCACGAAAAGCGGCCGGCCGAGGGCGGCGATGAGCACGTCCGCCTGGCGTACCAGGGCGGGCAGGTCGCGCGTGTGGCTGTGACAGAGTGTCACGGTCGCATTGGCCTTCTGCAACATCATGGCCAGCGGCAGGCCGACGATGTTGCTACGTCCCAGCACGACGGCATGCGCGCCTGCCAGATTCACGCCTGCGTCCGACAGCATCACCATTACGCCGGAGGGCGTCGCCGGCGCAAAGGCGGGCTCGCGCCCCTTCATCGCCAGTTGCCCGATGTGCACGGGGTGAAAGCCGTCGACGTCTTTTTCAAGGCTCACCAGCGCCAGCGCCCGCTGCTCGTCGATCTGCGACGGCAGGGGCAGCTGTACGAGAATGCCGTGTACCTTCGTGTCTTCGTTGAAGGCCCCCACGATTGCTTCCACCTCTGCCTGGCTGCTGCCGGCGTCCAGTTCCTGCGTTTGCGACTCAATGCCCACGCGCTCGCAGGCGCGCCGTTTCATGCGCACATATTGCGCCGAGGCTGGATCATCGCCGGCCAGCAGAGCTGCCAGACGCGGCGTCACACCACGCCGTTCGCGCAGTACGATGACGTCCTGCGCCAGCTGCGCCTGCAAGCGTTGCGCCAACTCGCGGCCGTCGATGATCCTTGCGCTCATTACTGCCTCATTCCCTCTGGATTGTCCCCCAGTCTACACCCTGTGGCAGGGAACTCACAATGCAGATGTCCGGGCACACACTGGCCTGTGGCCGGCTTTCTGTTACACTGGATGCGAACGCTCCTGCAGCCACGAAGGGAGACAGGTTGAGCACCAGCCGCGGATGCTTCTTCATGGTGGTCGGGCCTCCTGGCGTCGGCAAGAACACGCTGATTGACGATGCACTGGGGCATTTCCCCTGGCTACAGCACCTGGCAACCTGTACGACCCGCTCGCCCCGCCCCGGCGAGCAGGAATGCGGCAAGTATCAATTCGTCTCACTAGCCCACTTTCACCAGATGATCGCTGACGGCGAGCTGCTGGAATGGCAGGAAGTGCACCCGGGCCGCTATTACGGCGTGCCACGCGCAGCCGTCGAACTTGCGCTCGGCGCCGGCCAGCACCTCATCACTGACCTGGATGTGCTCGGCGCCACCTGCCTGCAAACTGTTTACCCCGAAAACGTGGTGTTCATTTTTATCAATCCGCCCGCGCCTGATGCGCTGGTGCAGCGCATGCGGGCACGCGGTGACAGTGAGCAGGACATTCAATCTCGCATTCAGCGCGTTCACATGGAGCTGCCGTACGCCGACCTCGCCGACCATCTGATTCTGAACGACGATTTGCAGGCAGCCTGCGCGCGTTTTCGCATCATCCTCAGCGACCGTCTGCGTCAGCAGCGGCACAATCCTGGAGGGTTTCAGCGCCGTCATTATGAATCGCAATTGCTGGTCAGCTACGGTGAACGGGCCCTCATCAGCGACGAGAGCGGACAGTTGCCCTTCAGGGCGCTGCGTAAGGGCGAACTGCCCCAGGACGCTGCCCTGCGTTGTTTGCAAGACTTGCCCGACCTGGCCGCCGGCTGCCTGCACAATCCCTCGGGCTACGCCGGATCCTTCCTGCCGCCCGTCGCCGTTGCAGTCGAGCGCGGCACCGCCCTGCACGTAGTGCGCCTTACCTGGGTCTATCGACTGACTGACAGTTGCGCGCCCGCCCCGCCTGGCTGGCGCTGGCAGAACCTCGGCGATATCGAACTGCCAGGAGCATTCGAGCAGTCGGCGGGCCGGAACGAGCGCCTGGCCGCTCCTTCCGCATGACCCTGCGCGCGCTGCAGCAGGGCCAGGGAGCCCGGTTCGCGGCGGACGGTATCCCGTTGCATTTCGGCGCGCAGGAAGCCGCCTGGCAAGCGGCCCTGAACAAGGTCGTCCTGTTCGATCGCAGTCACGAGGCGCGACTGCGGCTGGAAGGCAGCAGCGCGCTCGACCTGCTGCAACGAATCTCGACCAACGACGTCGCGGCCCTGGCAATCGGCAGCGCTTGCCCGACGATCTTTACCAACTGGCATGGCCGTATCCTTGAGCGCGTGGAGGTTTACCGTCAGGCGGACTCAGTCCTGTTGCTCGGCGGCCCGGGCCGGGCTGCTGCGCTCAGTGACTATCTGCGGCGCAACATCTTTTTCAATGATGACGTCCGCATACAGGACCTGGCGCCAGAGCACCACCAGTTCGATCTGATCGGGCCTGAGGTGGCTACCCTGGCTGGCGCGCCGGCGTCCGCAGAGTCGCAACTGTGGCGCAGGCAACTCGCCGGTCACGACGTCCTCGTCGCGCAACGCAGGTCTCCGGGAGTCCCACGCTACTCCCTGTTGCTGCCGGAGGCCGAAGCCGCAGCGGTCTGGCAGGCCCTGTGTGCGGCCGGCGCCTTGCCCGCCGGCTCGCTGGTGTTCAACGCCCTGCGCGTCCGTGCCGGCCGGCCGGCGCCAGGCAGCGAACTCACTGCCGACTACATCCCGCTGGAGTTGGGGCTATGGGACGAGGTGAGCTTCAGCAAGGGCTGTTACACCGGCCAGGAGATCATCGCGCGTATGGAAAGCCGCGGCCAGCTGGCCAAAATGATGGTGCTGTTGCGGCCGCAAGGGGAGGTAAACGCTCCCGCCGAACTGCAACATGAAGGCAGGGTCGTCGGGCGGCTGACCAGCAGCGTCGTTGCGCCCGACGGCGTTCGCCATGCACTGGGCGTGCTGCGCCGAAACCTGGCGCAACCTGGCACAGCGTTGCAGTCGCAGGGGACGACGCTGACAGTATGCGCGCTGGCAGGTGCGCAGCCCGGTTACAGCCCTGAAAAATCAGGTGCAGGGTGATCGAAAAACAGCGACCACCACAGCATCCAGTTGGGCGGTCGGCGTGGCATGGTTTGCACTTCGGCGAATCCTGCGGCGCTCGCCTCGCTGGCAGGGACCGGCGCCACGTAGAGCATGTCTCTGGTCGGCACAGGAATCACCAGGTGCTCGCCGGCGCGCACCATCTTGCCCTCGTCACGCGCCCAACGTTGCACGTAGGCATCGCTGCGGGCATGATCGCGTTCGGCGACAAGGCGTGCCTGATCCTCGCGCAGCAGCTCGATTTCGATCACGACCTGGCTATAGGCGTCCTGCAAGGGCTGGCCAGCGCTGATGCGCGTGCTGAAGTTGATGGCCATGGTCATACCCGCCGCCAGAATGATGGCGAAGACCACCTGGGAACCATTGACGCGCGGGACTGACCGGCGAGTGCGCTCTTGCATGTCTCACAGTATAACCGGCTGTGTTGGCCAAAACGTGGGATAGAAAGCATGACTGTCATTCAACACGAGCAACAGCCCGTATGGGTTACCGGTCGCAGTGGTTTGGCAACGCGCACCATCGTCTCGCGGGACTGTGGCGCAGGCAGCGTGGTAGTGTGGGAACAGCGACTGCTGCCCGGCCAGCGCATCCCGCTGCACTATCACGAATTCGAGGAAACGCTGACCGTGCTGGAAGGTGAACTGCTGGTCACGCTGGCAGGTGTGCGGTATCTGGCGCCCACCCGCAGTACCATCTTCGTGCCAACTGGCGTCGCGCACAGCCTGAATAACGAGGGGACGGCACCAGCCCTGTTGCTGGCGCACTTCATCAACGACGAGCCGACCGTCATCCCGTTGCCGGATCCTGCCTGACGCAAAAGCAGCTCCGCCCGGAGCTGCTCGCTTGTGCCGAAGGTGGGAGTCGAACCCACACTCCCCAAAGGGAACTACGCCCTGAACGTAGCGCGTCTGCCTGTTCCGCCACTTCGGCCAATTGCAGGGAATTGTAGCAGCATTCCCCACCTTGTCAACGATTGCCTTGCGCCTGCCCATGCCCTGGCCTACCATGACCTCAACGCCAGCTGACGCCAGCCAGGAGCGCTTTATGCTGCGCAAGTTACTCCTGCTGTTCCTGATCCTGCTGCCGGCGCCGCGGGTCCTGGCCCAGTCCGCCACAACCGTCACCGCCGAGGCGCTCGGCCAGGCCAACCTGCGCGCGGCGGCGGCGCTCGAGTCTGCCTTGCTGGGGGAAATCCGGCGGGGACAGCGCTGGCTGGTGCTGGCGCGCAGCGAACATTTTCCCTGGCTGTTGCTGGGCGACGAAGAAAACAAACCTCTGGGCTGGGTTTATGAAGACCTGGTCAGTCTGAACGCAAGTACAACATCCCTTCCCGTCTCGACACTGGTGCTCTCCGCACAGCGTGACGCGACCATCGCCCCGCCCGTCCCGGCTCAGCCGAACGCGACGGAGGTCGCGCCAACGACAGCCGTCTACGGCAGTCTGGCCGGCACCGTCAACATCCGCCAGGGGCCTGGCGTTGAGTATGCGCGCGTGGCCGTGGGCCAGGCCGGCGAACGCTACCAACTCAGCGCCCGCCACAGCTTGCTGCCCTGGGTGCAGATCATTGACGCGCGTTCACCGGGAAGCCACGCCTGGATTGCGCGCGAACTGCTGCAAATTCACGGCGATCTGGCGCGACTGCCTGTGATTTCGCAGACCGTGCTGCAGCTGCCCACCTTGACGCCCACGCCTTCCCTGGGTCGCATCACTGTGCCCATCGCTGCCTCTGGCGGGCAGCCGGAGCCGCCGCCGGGCTTCGTCCAGGTTGGGCAGAAGGCCTGGGACCTCTTGCTCGAAGCCGGCTTTGACCTCGAAAGCGGGCGCCCGGGCGCGCTCTACCTACTCGATTTGAAAAGCGGCGTCGGCCTGGGCTTCAACGAGAACCTGGCCTTCAGCGGCACCAGCATCCAGAAAATCAACATCTTGACTACACTGTTCAGCGCGCTCGACGGGCCCTTGTCACGCGACGATGTCGTCGACAGCGCCAACACCATGATCTGCAGTGAAAACGTTGCCACCAATCGCCTGCTGTCCCGCATCGGCCAGGGCGATGCCTGGGCTGGCGCCGCCGCAGTGACACAGCTACTGCAGGCGCTCGGCATGTCCCGTAGTTTCATCGTCACACCCTACACTATTCCCGGGCAGACCCTGCAGCCGCCCGCCGGAACTGTGGTTACCCCGCCGCAACTACCCGGCGACAGCGTGGCCGACGCCGACCTCTGGAACCAGATCGTGGCCCAGGACGTCGGGCAGCAACTGGGTTCCCTGTATTACTGCGCGCAGGAACAGGAGAACTTGCTGGCTGCACCGGGACTTCAGGCACGCGAATGTCGCCAGGCGCTGCAGCTGATGAGCAGCAACACGGTCGACGCCCTGCTGAAGGCAGGTGTCCCGGCGCAGACGCGGGTGGCACACAAGCACGGCTGGATCGCTGACACCCACAGCAACGCCGCCCTCTTCTTCACGCCGGGCGGCGCCTACGTCATCGTGCTGCTGCTGCATCAGCCGCAGTGGCTCAATTTTCAGCAGTCGCTGCCGCTGATGGCAGAAGTGTCGCGTCTGGTCTACAACTTCTACAATCCCGATGAGCCGCTCGCCGCAGTCCGCGAGGGCTTCATCCCCGAGGCGGGTCAATGCGACTTCTCGGCTGATCCCCTGATTGAAGAACTGCTGTCTGCACGATAGCTGCCGTACCCTGGCCGTTGCTCAGGTTTCTGCGGCTGCCTCCTGCGGCGGGCAGAGACGGCGCAGGAAGCCCCAGCTGTAGATGCCGGTGGCGTGGCCGTCATCCCAGGTCGGTTGCAGGGCATAGGAACCCACCATGACGATCGCAGTCATGCGCCATGAACGCATCGGTTTCAGCTCCAGCAGGTTTTCCGGCTCATGTGCCTGCCCCATGTAGCGATGGCCGCCACGACAGGCCACACAGGGGCAAGCCTCACGCAGCTGCGCCCATGGGTAGCGGCAAACACGGCCATCCTGCCAGCGAATGATCAGGGCTTCGGCGGTTTTGTCGAGCGTGACACCCAGCGGACGCATGGAGCTCCTCCCCAAACCTGACCCTCTTGCATCGGCCCCGCCCTTTGTTACAATTGATCAACGGTGACAGCGACGATTCATTCCGAATTGCAGCGGAGAATACCATGCATCGACGGGGGCTGATATTCGTGGTCCTGCTCGGGCTCCTCGCCAGCGCCTGTGAAGGCCCGCCGCCTACACAAATCGTGCTGGTCGTCACCGCCACGCCCCAGGAGTTCGCCGCACAAAGCGCCGCCGACACGCAGGAAACTACGGCCGACGGGACTGCGCAGACCGAAGCAATGCCGGGTTCGGAGATCGCTACTGCGACTCCCGTGCCGGGTCTGGCCACGTTCACGCCCCTGCCCGTGACAGAAACTCCGGCAGTCATGCAGCCGACACCGACAGTGCGCCAGATCCAGGTCGCCGAACAGATTTTCGAAGGCGGCCGTATGTTCTGGCTGCAACCAACGAGGCAAATCTGGGTGATGGTCGTCTCGCGCGAGGGCGCGGGTGAGTGGTATGTCTACGAGGACTTTTTCGAAGAGGGTGACCTCGAGTTCGACCCCAACATCGTGCCTCCCGACGAAGACTTTAAACAACCGATACGCGGCTTCGGCAGGCTCTGGCGCGATAACACCCTCGTGCGTCAGTTGCTGGGCTGGGCCACGACCGATGAATTCGGCTTTGTCACCCGCTACGAGTATCACCCGGCTGTACAGTATGTAGACGGCCAGTATGTGTCTGCACCGGGACAGCACGTACTCTTCAGCCTTTACGGCGAGGGACTGCGTTTCATCGAGGAAAGCAGTAGCTGGCGACTGAATTCCTGAGCGCAGCAAGGGCTTCATCAGGATGAGTCCTGCCGGCGATGGCGCGCCGCGCAAGAGCGCGCGGGACTTGCCACGTTGACCGAACTGCTCACATACGCCGTCTCTGCCCTGCTGGCGCTGGCTCTGCTCTGGCTGGCCTGGTGGCTGATCATCGCCAGCGAAGGCGTGTACCTCGGCCGGCGCGCGGTAATCTGGCTCTACGACCTATTCGCCAATCGCTACGATGCAACCAAGCGCGTCCAGCCCCTGTATGAACGGGCGCTGCTGGCACAGCCCCTGCTTGACGGCATTGCTCCCCACCAGGCACCCATGGTGCTCGACGTCGCGACCGGCACCGGCAGGCTGCCGCTGGCACTGCTTGAGCATCCGGATTTCCAGGGACAGGTGATCGCCACGGACCTCAGTCGCGGCATGTTGCGCATTGCCGCGCGCAAGACCCGGCCCTGGTCGGGGCGCTGTTGCCTGTTGCGTTGTCCGGCGCAATCCCTGCCCTTCGGCGACGCCAGCTTCGATGTCGTCACCTGCCTGGAAGCGCTGGAGTTCATGCCCAGGCCAGCCGCAGTGCTGGCAGAGTTACTGCGCGTGCTGCGCCCGGGAGGGTTGCTCTTCATCAGCAACCGCATTCACACCCGTTTGATGCCTGGCAAGACCTGGAATCACGCGCAACTGACCCGACTGCTGCGAGACTTCGGTGCCGCTGAAGTGTGGACCGAGCCATGGCAGGTCGATTACGAACGGATCTTCGTGCGCAAGACCGGCACTTCGGCGCCGGTCGGCGCGCGACCGCCTGGTGAGTTGCTGCGCTGCCCCTGCTGTGGCGTCACTTCGCTGATTACAGAAGCGGCGTCAGGCCTGCGTTGCGCGAATTGCGGAGTTAAACTTGACTCAGGCAGCGACGGCGTGCTTGATCTTGAGGCCATGCGTGGCCGCTGTTGATTGTGGATTGCGTATCGTTGTATGTTGCGCCAGAATGCTGGCCCTGCTGCCATCCATTTGGAGTCACCCTTGATTGACCTGAGCGCAGCGCATGCCCGGATGGTAGTGCGGGCCCTGCAGACTGCCCAGGCGGATGGCATGTTACCCGCCTGCGATCTGCCCTCTGTTGAAATTCGGCCGCCGGCGCGCCCGGAAATGGGCGATTACGCCTGTGCCATCGCGCTGCAGCTGGCGCGCAGCATGCGCCGCAGCCCGCTCGAAATTGCGCAGCGCATCGCTGACCACCTGCCGCCGGCCCCCTTCCTCGCCGGCGTCGAGGTCGCCGCGCCCGGCTTCCTCAACTTCCGCCTGGACGAAGTATGGCTCTGCGCCCAGGTGGACGCGCTCTTGCTTGAAGGCGAGCAGCTGGCGCAGCTTGATATCGGCACAGGACAACGCGCCCTGGTCGAATTCGTCAGCGCCAACCCCACCGGCCCACTGCACATCGGGCGCAGTCGCGGCGCGATCGTCGGCGACACACTGGCGCGCCTGCTGCAGGCCGCCGGTTACGAAGTCGAGCGGGAGTACTATTTCAACAACGCCGGCCGCCAGATGCAGCTGCTCGGCGAGAGTCTGCGACTGCGTTATTTGCAGGCCCTCGGCCACAACCCGGAGCTCCCCCAAGAAGATTTTTATCGTGGTGACTATCTGGTGGAGCAAGCGCAGGAGCTGCTGGCGCAACAGGGCGACGCCCTGGCAATGGCCGACAGCAAGCAGTTCCAACAGTTCGCCGAAGAACGCATGTTTGCCACGATTCGCAATACCTTGCAACGCGTCGACATCAGGCATGACTGCTATTTCAACGAGCACAGCCTGTATGAAAATGACTCGCTGAAGGAGGTGCTGGACGCGCTCGAAGAGCGGGGCCAGCTCTACAGCGCGTCCGAGTGGGAGGGCGCCAGCGCGGAGGAGCAGGCCATGGCGAGCGAGCGAGCGCCGGCCACCTGGTTCCGCGCCTCACGCTACGGCATCGACAAGGATCACGTGCTGGTGCGGGGCGACGGCACACCTACCTACAGCCTGCCCGACATCGCCTATCATCGAGACAAGCTCGCGCGCGGCTACGACCTGGCAGTGAACATCCTCGGCGCCGACCACTACGTGCAGCATCAGGTGGTGCGTGCCGGGCTCGATGCGCTGGGTGAGGATACCTCGCGCCTGCGGGTCGTCATCCTGCAGTTCGTGCGCCTGCTGCAGGGCGGCCAGGAACGCAAGATGAGCACTCGCAGCGGCGACTACGAGACCCTGGACGATCTCATTGACGAGACCGGGCCAGACGCCGTGCGCTATCTGCTGCTGGCGCGCAGCGCGGATGCGCGTCTGGATTTTGACCTCGACGTTGCCGTCGCGCAGAACAACGATAACCCGGTCTTCTACATCCAGAACGCGCACGTACGCTGCGCCGGCATCCTGCGTCGGGCCACTGCCGCCGGGCTGGAGGAGCAGCCGGTAGACCTTGCGCTGCTGGGCGCGGCGGAGCGACGCTTCCTGCGCAAGGCGCTGGAACTGCCGGCAGTTATCGGCCAGGCCGCCAGTGAGCTGGAGCCACATCGCATCGCCTTCTTCGCGCACGAGCTGGCCGGCATCTTTCATCCGGTCTATGAAAACGCGCGCGTGCTGGGCGAGGATGTGGCGCCAGAACTGGCGGCTGCGCGCCTGCACTTTTACCGCGCCGCCGGTGTCGTCTTCCGTCGCGTCCTCACGCTGATGGGTATGAGCGCGCCGGAGCAAATGTAGGGCCGGGATTGCCGGCAGGGAGCGCAGTATGAGCCTGAAGCCTGACCACTGGATCCGCCGCATGGCGCTGGAGCAGGGGATGATCGAGCCCTTCGTTGACGGGCAGCGGCGCGAAGGCGTCATCAGCTACGGTCTGTCTTCCTATGGCTACGACATGCGCATGGCCGACGAATACAAGATCTTTACCAACGTCCGCTCCGCCATCGTCGACCCCAAGGACTTCTCCGACGACTCCTTCGTCGATCATCAGGGTGACATCTGCGTCATTCCGCCCAACTCCTTCGTGCTGGCGCGCAGCATGGAGTACTTCCGCATCCCGCGCAGCGTGCTAACGCTCTGCGTCGGCAAGTCCACCTACGCACGTTGTGGCCTGATCGTCAACGTCACGCCCTTCGAACCGGAGTGGGAGGGCTACGTCACGCTGGAGATCAGCAACACTACCCCCCTGCCCGCCCGCGTCTACTCCAACGAGGGCATCGCCCAGGTCATTTTTTTCGAGGCTGACGAGGGCTGCGAGGTCTCCTACGCCGACAAGCGCGGCAAGTATCAGGGGCAACGCAGCCTGACGCTGCCGAAGCTGTAGTCCGGTTTCACTCTCTGCAGGCCTGTCGACCCAACAGAATTCATGTCTCAATGCCAGGCCAGCAAGACAGTGTTACAATGTGCCAGGCTTGGATAGTGCAGGAATCAGGGACATGATGGCAATTCATCTGTTACCGGGTCGACGTGCGCTGCTGGCGCTGCTTGTGTTGCTGCTCCTGCTTTTTGCATCCTCCGCTGTAACGGCTGTATGTGAGTACGACGGTCCGTTTTTCACCTTTCTGGAGATCGACGAAAATGGCCTGATCACCTGGGATGATCTGTCGTTTGCAAGCTATAAAGTCATGGTTTGTGAAGTAGATGGCCCACCTTATCACATGGGATGTGACTACCCGGAAGACTATCACACGGTGACTACTCCCTCCTACCAGACACCTGATTTTGACCCCGAGAAAGTATACTGGTTTGGCGTTACCGGGAATACAGCGGAAGATTGTTTTATTGCCGGGCGAGCAAGGGATTACTGGCCTCCTGAGGAAGAAACCGAGGAAGAAGAAAGCACGGATCCGCCGCCGGTCCCGGTGCTGCTGCCACCGGAAAATGTGACCTTCGATCCTGGTGGCACAACCGTCACGTGGGATGCCGTGCCGGATGCCGACGGTTATATCGTGGAGTGGCGCCAGGACGAGGACGATCCCTGGACCCGGGTCGAGACCGATGACACGTCCTACGACATTCCCAACTTCGACACGGCGATCCCCTGGTCAGTCAGGATCCTGACAGTCAACAGTGAAGATGTTGCCGGTCCGGCTTCGGACACAGTGGGCTGGACGCCGCCGAAGGCGCCACGGAACCTGCGCATCAACAGCGACGGCAGCGTCACCTGGGATGAAGCGGAGGACGCCGATCATTACCTTACCGGCTGGAACAAGCATACCCAGAGCTCCGCCCAGTTCCGGGCACAGGCGGGCAACCAGATGCAGGACCAGCGGAGCGAGACGACCGAGTATGACATTCCGGATTTCGATCCCGGCTCCGATTACGACGCCAATACCCGCTCCGTGAACGAACACAACGCCAAAAGCGCGCGCGCTTTTGCCCGCTATAATCCGCCGCCATCACCGAGCAACCTGAATATCGATGAATTCGGTGTGGTTACCTGGGACCCGGTGAGCGAGGCGGTCCATTACCTGGTCGACTGGATCAAGGGCCCCTCGCCCTGGAACCGGGAAAACCAGGTGACGACCAACAGTTTCTCGATTCCCGACTTTGACGCTGCATCGGATTACATCGTAACGGTGCGGTCCGTCAATGCGAATGACGTGGAGAGCTATCCACCCATTGGCAAGGCCTGGGTGCCACCGACAGTGGAGCCACCAGAGGACGTGAAGATTTCGAGCGTCGGCTTTGCCCATTGGGACGCTGCCGACGATGCCACCAGCTACGAGGCAAACTGGAAGCTAACTGATGGCTTGTGGAGCAATATTTTCACAATTGACGCGGCCGACCCGCTCAACTTCACGATCCCGAACTTTGATGCCGAACTGGTTTATGAGGTCCGGGTGCGCTCCGTTCTGGCAATCGGCAACACGAATATCTACAGCGATTACGCTTACCAGGACTGGCCGATGCTGGTGTCCCTGCCAGGCAAGGTTGATGATGGATCCGGCGGGTCGGGCGATTCCGACGATGTCGGTGAGATCGACCCCCGGTGGCTGTGCCGCGTATCTCCGCACAACGGTTCGTCCCTGATCGTATGGGACTGTAACAACATGGTGGAAGCCCGCAGCGGCGAGGAGGGTACCAGCCTGTTCACGAGTGAACGCTGTTCCGGCTTTACGTCCCGTCTGATTACCTCCAGTACAACCCTGGAGATCTGGTGCAACGCTGACAACCACTATCTCGTCATCGAACTGGTTCCGCAGCACCCGGAAGATGCCCGGCGCGACATGCTGGTCTTCGATGATCTGGTGACGGAGTGCTATCGCGCCTATCAATACCTGGCCACCGGCACGGTCGAGGTCTGGCACCGCGCCTGTCGCTGACGGTTCCTGCTTCAATTTTCTCGCTTGCCGCGAACGCGTCAGGGGAACTACAACATAATAGCGGGCTGGCCGCCGGCAGGCTGGCCATGCGCATGTCCTAATCTATCTCCCGTGTTCTCAGGTTGCCGTCCCAGGTTTCTCTGGCACATACTGGATTGAGTCGTTACCATAACTTCAGTTGAAAGTGTCACCGGGGGCAGAATGCGCCGGCTAGTCGTGTTGTCACTACTGCTTGTCATGGTTTCCCCGATCGCCGCTCAAGAGTTGGCAACACCCGAACCAGGGGTACATGTAACCTTGGACCCTGCGACCGGGAATCTTGCCTGGAGTCCCAACACAATCACGGGGGTGTCAAGGTACGAAATTCTCTACAGTGGCAGGTGCCGGGAACCCATAACAAGATTGAACAGATCTGCGCCTGGCTCACTCACTATGCACGACTATGATGCCACTGAGCGTTTCATTATCGACATCACGGCCTTTGGCCAGCGTGACGGCAAGGAAGTCTGGCTTGGACATGGCAAAGCCGACAACGGCGTCCCGTGCGGACAATTGAATTTTTCTCTGGATCGTGAGACTGGAACTATTGCGTGGAGTCCCAGATCAATCACGGGAGTAAAAAGGTACGACCTTTACTACGGCGCGTGTCATGGGGCCAAAGGAATCTTGCATCCAACTGCGCCAGGCACTTTCACAATCCCTGACTATGATCGCACGCTGAGCTACCTTGTCGAGATCGTGGCCACTGGCCGGGATAATGATGGACAGGAAACCTGGCTGGGACATGCAAAAGCTAACAACGGCATTGTTTGCCCATACCTGCAGGAACATCTGGATTTGATGCAGACGCAGTTGGGTCCTGGAGTCTCCATAACGCAGCAGGTGGACTCCACAGGCATCATGCCGGATCCGATGACCCCCGTAGGCCTCACTTTGGAGCAGAGTGGTTCGACAGACCTCACAGTGGGCTACATTGCATCCGCAGCAGATCCCACGCCGGCCCCCGCGGCCCCCGCTACCACACTGGTGGAGACGAGCATGAACGTCTCGCCTCATCCCGGCAGTACACTCCATGTGCGAGTTGAAGGCGGCAATATCCATGCCTTTGATTCCGCCAGGAGCGTATCCCTGTTCGCACACGGTAATTGCTACGCCGGCTACCTCCTTGCATCCAACGACTCACTTAAGATTTCCTGTACTGCAGACGCCAGATTCAAAGTATTGCAGGTGCATGCGCAGCACCCGGCCGACGGTCGACGCGACATCCTCGTCTTCAACGCCACGCTTACGGATTGCTACCGCGCCTACCAGTACCTTGCTACCGGCAGGGAAGAAATCTTCAGCAGCGTGTGCTAGCCACACGCTGATCTGGCCCGCCTGCTGCTGTTGCGCGCAGCGGGCGGACAACTTGTGCTCCTCCCGAACAGCGTTGCCAGACGCAGCCTGCCCGGCTACACTTGTGGCAGCGGGCCGTTGGCTCAACTGGCAGAGCGATTGACTTACATTCAATAGGTTACAGGTTCGAGTCCTGTACGGCCCAAACTCGCGGGAGGCCGAAGCGCAGCCCATGACACCAACCTGGAAACCAGCCGCAACAGCAATCTGATGCGCTTTCGGCTGATGCTCGTGCTGGCGGGCGCCATGCTGGTGGCAGCGACCTGGAGCTACCCTTTCTGGCGCCCGCTGCTCGTGGATGACGTGGTCAACGAGGCCTTTCCCGGCCTGCAAGGGGCGCTACAGGACGACTTCCGCCTGTTGAGCGCGGCCGAACAAAATGGTTTCCTGCAAATGGCGCGCGAGGACCCGTCCATGGCGCTGGCCATGGTGCAGGCCGCGCTGCAGGCGCCGGCGCTCGTTGAGGAAGCGCAACAAACCGTTGCTACGCGCTACTCGCAGGGCAGCTTCGTCCGCATCGACCCGCTGCACTGGGCGCAAGGGAGCGCAGTCATCTACACTCTGGCGGAAGGGAAGCACCTGCTGCGTCTGGAAAACTTCCGCGCCACAAATGGCCCGGACCTGCGCGTCATGCTTTCCGCCAGTCCGGCGCCACGTAGCCCGGCCGCGTTGAACGAAGGCGGGCTGGCGCTCGATCTGGGGCGCCTGAAAGGCAACGTCGGCGACCAGAACTACGAAATCCCTGCCGGGCTTGACCCCGGCCTGTATAATAGTGTCGTGATCTACTGTCGCCGCTTCAACATCGTCTTCAGCACGGCGACACTATGACCCCGGCCTGGCGCGGCGCGCCAGATGAGAGCGAGTATGACCATCATTGAAGCGTCCCGGCAGAACGTCCTCGCAAAAGGTAGCGCTTTCCCGCTGGACCCTGAACACGGCGCTCTGCGTACCGCAATGTTACTGAGCTTCGTCCTGATCTGGGTCGCGGCCTTTGTACTGGGCGAGGCGCTGCTCAGCGGGGATGGCACGACCATCATCGCGCTGGTGGCCGGCTTTGTGGCGGCTGCGCTGGGGGCGCAACGGCTGGAACGCTGGCTGAAGCCCCGCTGGCCCAGCGGCCGCATCGTAAGCATTCAAGACGGGCACATCCGTCTGCTGCATCGCGGCAAGGAGCAGGAATCGCTGGACGTGGCACAGCCTATAAGCGTACTCACCTGGTGCTTCCGTATCAGCCGGCGCGCGCGCGTGCAGAAGGGCTGGTACATGGTTGCCTGCGCGCTCGAACAGGACGAACGCTACATCCCGGTTTACGCCTTCCTCTCGCCCGAAGATTTCGAGCGCTTGCAGTCGCAGGGCCAGTTCACGTTGCTGCAAAGTCGCAAACAACGCAAGCAGGATGGCGATCTGCGCCTCGCCGGCGCGCAGAAACGCCTGCACAGCGCCGAGCAGGTACGATGGCTGCTGGGCGGCGAAATGAGCGCCGACGATTTCTCCGGCTATCTGCGTCACCTGCAACAGCGCTTCCCCGACTGGATGCCAACCCTTGTCTGAGCCACAACGACGATGCGCCCTGGTGCCTTGAAGCGCGTTGCCCTGCCAGTATTGCTGCTGTGGCTGGCGACGGCCACGGCAAGCGCCGCCCAGGAACAAATCCTCAGCTTCTTTGAACCCGTACGCGGAAGCCTTGAGCCCGGCGCGCAGGAGAGCTGGCGCTTCAGCGCGCCTGGCGGCAGCATGATTTCGCTGGTTGCCCGGTCGCTGAATGGCAGGCTCGACCCCCGACTTGACGTCCATGATAGCGAAGGCGTCCTCATCGCCAGCAACGACGATGTGGACTGGCCCGCCAACACGAGCGCCGTCATCGAGGCCCTGAGCCTCCCCGCCAGCGGGGACTACAGCGTGCGTGTAAGCGGCGCCGGGAATAGTGCGGGCAATTACGAACTGCTGCTGTTGCAGGGCTGGTCGGAACTCGCCTGGGATGAAGACTTTAACGACGGCGACGCCTGGCAGGCCAGCACGATTGCCGCGGACACTTACCTGGGCGAGGGTCGCGCGGTGCTCATCCTCAAGCCCCCTGTTGAAGCAGTCACAATCACACGAGCGCTCGAACTGCCGCCGGAGGGCTATGCCCTGCACGCCGACATCACGGAAGTCGCCGGCAATCGAGGATGGCGCCTGGGACTCGTCAGCCACTGGCAGAGCAGGGACGAATGGGCCCGATTCTCGGTCGACGACCAGGGTCGCTGGCAATTCCTGGTCAATGCAAGCGAAGGCCTGAGAGTGCTACGCGGCTGGTCTGAACATCCTGCCATTCGCAAAGGGGAAGATCCCGCCAGCCTCGGCCTTGCCTATTTCGGGGACAGTGTCGAGCTGTTCTACAACCAGAAGTCGCTGGGGCGGATAACGGAAGGTCTGCCGGAATCGCCTGGCCGCATCGGTCTCTACGTTGGCACTGGCAACCAGCCCGACGCCCAGCTTACAGCGTGGTTCAGTGGGCTGAGGCTTACAACACCTGTAACTACAGCAGCGGGCGGTCTGGTGCCTGCGCAATTGCATGGCAAGGAATACCTGACCATCCTGCGCAATCTGCAGCGACAGCGGATCGTGCCTGGCGCCGGCGAGTTGTCCATGCTCGTGCCGGAGAGCTACGTCATCACCAATCGCGCCGGCGTCAGCACCATCCGGCTAGGCGGCGAGAAGCAGTTCAGTCGTTTGGCGCTGGGTGCCAGTTTCGTGACAGAGCTCAGCTCCAATAAGCTTGTCGGCGGTTGCGGTCTCGTTCTGGAAACGAGCGAGGAATATAGCTACAGCCTCGCCTGGCTGGACAACACGGGCAGCGCCGGCCTTTCACGGCGGGAGGGAGAAGTGTTTACGCCCGGTCCAGTTCGTGACGGCCTGCCAGTTGGCAACACGCCGCATCAGCTGCTGGTGGTAGCGGACGGAAAGCGACTGCTGTTTTTTGCCGACCAACATTATATCGGGCAACTGCCAGCCGCAGTGTCCGCCGGAACAGTGGGCAACGCCGCGCTCAGTTTCGACAACCTGTCGACCACCTGTCGCTTCAGCGACACCTGGGTGTGGCACTGGAGCGAAGAATAACGCGCGCCAGTTTCAGCTTCGCAATCTGTCTTTGGCGGCCCCGCGCAGGGTCTCAAGTTTGCGCGCAAGCGCCTCCTGACCTTGCTGCCGCAACATCCTCTCCACCGCCTCCAGCATTTCCGGCAGGGCTTCGCCGAAACGTTGCAGGCCCGCGTCCAGCACTGCCAGCGCGGCGTTCTGGTCGCTGGCACCGAGCAGTTCGTTAACGAAACGAAGCTCGGGCTCCATTTTCTCCTGCATTAGCGCCACTATTTTCTGGTGGATGACTTTCAGGCGGCTGCTGGCCTGGATATTGGCCCGCTTTTCGGCCTCGCGGATGTTGGCCGCCAGCACCGTCATGAAGCTTTCGTCAATTATGCTGATGTGCTCGCGTATGGCCTTGTCCGTGTCGGCGCTGGCCATGATGGCCTGCAGGGCAACAGTCGCCTGCTGCAGCGCAGCCTGCGCCTGGGCATCCGCCATACGCGTTAACTCACCAAGACGGTCGCGCAGCGCTTCCAGGCGCGTCCGTTCGGCCACGGGCACCTGGCCGATGCGCAGCGTCAATTCCTGGAAGAAAGGGTAATCGAAGGCCGGGCGCAGCAAGCCAACCAGAGCCTGCAGCCTTTGCTCATCCTGCGCCAGATCCAGCGCCAGAGCCAGCAGATCCTTGCGTTTCGGGCTGTCCCCCAGCGCCTGGATACGCCGCGTCACATCCTGCACAATTTTGTCGCGTGCTTCGGCCTGGGTGGTCATTTGCTTGCCAAAGCTGGAATGCTGCGCCGCAGCCTCCTGAATGGCGGCCAAAGTGTTTACGAGATTCTCCTGGCCATTCTGGGCGGCCTGCTGCATCATGACGAGCGCAGCCTGGAAGAAGCCGGCGTCGATCTCCGCGTCATGTTTGCGCAGCAGGGTCCTGAGCCGGTCCGGTTCGGCCTGAACCAGAGTGTCCAGCAACATGAAGCGCGCGCGCTGTTCCTCCATCATTTCCTGCGTGACGCCATCGCCTTCCATGATTTTCTCTACCAGCCCCTGCAACGTCAGCGCCTGCTTCGGCTGAAACATGTAGCCTCGGAACTCTTCTTTGGGGATACTGGCGGTCAATTCCTTGAGCATGTCGCCCATCACCTGGTCGCGCTGTGGCGCCTGCAGCTTCAACTCCGGCGGCACGAAGGCGATCAGCATTTCAGTCTCAGCGTCGTGATAGAGGATGGGAGCCGCCAAAGCACTGGCCGCACCACAGGCGCTGCATTGCAGGTTGTTGAGCTGGCCGGAGAGCAAGGCGGCTTTCAGCTGAGGCCGGCGCTTCACATCAATGAGGCGTTCCAGGCTGACTACGGCGGGCTCCTGACAGGCCGGACAGGCTACGGTCATGTTCCTCGGCATCTCAACTCCTGTGTTATGCGGATTGCAGGTTGTGCTGCCCGGGCATCGTGCGCGGCAAGGTGAAGTGAAAGGTGGCGCCCCTGCCAGGGCGGCTCTCTACGCCGATTGTTCCGCCGTGCGCCTCCACGATGGAGCGGGACAGGTACAGTCCCAGGCCGGTTCCCTGCGTGCCCTGGCCAAGCGTGTTATTGACGCGATAAAAGCGTTCAAAGATCTGTTCCTGCTCGTCGGCACTGATGCCCACGCCCTCGTCGCGTACGAAGACGGTGACCGCCGCGGCGTTCGCCTGACCGCCCACCTCGATGAGCCCGCCTGCCGGCGCATACTTGACCGCGTTGCCGAGCAGATTGTCCATCACCCGTCGCAAACGCGCTTCATCCGCCTCAATCGTTGGAAAGGACTCCGGAAAGGCCAGGCGAAAGTCGTGGGCCGTGCCTTGCATCTGGAAGCGCGTCACCACGCGCGCAGCCAGGGCGCCCAGATCCACAGTCGCCAGGTCGAGCCGCATCTTCTGCGCCTGCAGCCTGCTGGCCTCCAGCAGATTCTCGATCAGCCCGGTGAGGCGGTCGGCCTCATCCTCAATGACCTCGAGGCCATCACGGATTTCGGCTGGGTCCCAGCTGGCGTCCTCACGCCGCAGGGTGCCGGCATAGCCCTTGATCAGCGCAACCGGTGTCTTGAGTTCATGTGAAACGCCTGAGACAAAAACGCTTTGCATCTCCTGCGCACGGCGAAAATGCGTGATGTCGCGCACGTTGGCGAAGACATTTGCCAACTGCCCATCCTCACCGTGCAGAGGCGCGTAAGTGATGGCGATGCTGAGCGTTTCGCCGTCGCGGCGCAGGATGTCGCCCTCGACGTAAAGCGTGGGGCTGGCGCCACTGTCCTGCGCCTGCGCCGGCCAGCCGCCGGCCATCATTTCGTGCAGATTTCCCGGCGTGACCGTGCTCCACGCGATGACTTCCTCTTCGTGCAGGCCAATGGCCTCGTCCACGCTCCAGCCGGTCATACGCCCCAGCGCCGGATTCAGCTGCAGGATGCGTCGACCGGCATCAAGAATCATGACACCGTCCGCGCTGTGCGCGACGAAGGCATTCAGGCGTTGGCGCTCGCGATCGATGTTCTCGTAGAGCCGGGCGTTGTGTACGGCAATGGCGGCGTGGTCAGCGAAGCTGCGCAGAATCTGCAGGTCGTCGGGCGTGATGGCGCCGAGATAGTCGCGAAAGACGATGAGCATGCCGACCGGCTCGTCGGCGATCACCAGTGGCATGGGGAAGAGTTGCCGCATACGCGGGTCGATCTCCGCCGTCATACGCCGTAGCGTCTCTTCCAGATCCCTGAACTCCAGCCCCTCGCTGAAGCCCGCCACCAGCTCCCGCAGCAGGCTCTCGAGACGCGGGATGCGCTCGCTGTCGATATTCAGCAAGGCGTGGATGCGATACTCTTTGGTGGAGGGGTTGCGCAGGGCGATCAGCCCTGGCCCTTCACCGGCGACCATGGCGACCGAGGCCTTTAGCACCAGGCTGAGCACTTCGGCCAGGTCCAGCCGGGAGGTCATGGCCCGGATGATTTCGAGCAGGAGGTCGCGTTGACGTACGCGATGGTCCGGGATCAGGAGCATGTGTCGATTGTAGCGGCCAATGCGCAAGTCTCAAGTCGCGGTTCTTCGGGCAGGTAAGCGACCTGCTGCAGAGCTACCATCGTGCTTTCGGTTCTGCTCGTGAACCAGACTTCATGAATCGACTGCATGCGCTACCCTGCGTTGTCTGGCGCCGCAGCAGTGGCAGAGACAGAAGGAGCACAGGCTGGTTTACCGCCTTACCTTCGCGGACCTTTTATTGCTTTCCCGGCGGCCAACGAACTGGCCGGAGTCCTCACTTTCGACACCATGCGCTACCTGATGCCTCTGTAGCCCCTCACTACTCTGCCGACCGGGGAGGCCAGACGTTGTGACCGAAAGTTGGACCAGGCTGGCCTGGATCTGGAATTCTTGCCTGGACAGAAGAATCCAGCACGGCTACGGCGTCAGCCTGATTCCTCATCCGCAGGGTTTAATGCAGCGCTTGTAGCCCGCCTGCGCTGCGCACCAGCGCCGCCGCCCCCACCAGGCTGACGTCCGCGCCCAGCGCCGCCATTTCAATGCGCAGTTCGCGCGTATAGCCTTCATAAATCACATGCTGGAAGATTGTCGCCCGCATCGGCCCCAGCAGAACTTCGCCAATCTGGCTCACGCCACCGCCAATGACCAGTACCTGCGGATTAAAAAGATGCAGCAGGCTGGTCAGGCCCAGGCCGATGAGCCTGCCGGCACGTTGCACCAGTTCAAGCGCCAGAGCATCGCCCTGTTGCGCCGCCTGGCCGACATGGGCAGCATCCAGGCGGGCCAGATCGCCGTTGACCAGCGCGCGCATCCGGGACTCCGCTCCTGCGGCGATGCGTTGGCGGGCCTGCTGCGCCAGGGCCGGGCCGGCAGCTTCGGCTTCCAGGCGCGTGGCGCGCCCGTTGACCAGCAGCAGCATGCTGCCCACTTCCGTCGCCAGGCCACCGTGCCCCAGCAGCAGGCGACCGTCGCTGAGCACGCCACCGCCGATACCCGTGCTGAGCGTGATGTAGATCGCATCGCGGCAGCCCTCGGCAGCGCCGAGCGCCACTTCTGCCAGCAGGGCTACGTTGGCGTCCTTGCCCAGCCAGACCGGCACCACAAAGCGCTCCTGTAGCAAGGCCGCCAGCGGGACATGATGCCAGTCCGGCAAATTGGGCGGCGCCAGCACAACGCCGGCATGCGGGTCCAGCGGGCCGGGCGAGGAAACTCCGATACCGGCCACGGGCGAGTCCTGTGGCCACACCGCCTCGACAAGCGCGACCATGCGCGCCAGCACAGCCTTCTGCCCCTCTGCGGCCAGGGTGGGCGATTCCCGGCGCGCCAGCAAGTTCAGCTCGCCGTCCAGGCAGGCGGCCCGGATGCGCGTGCCTCCCAGGTCAACTGCGATAATCCGCATCCGCGCCTCCCTTGATGCCGGTGGCAACACGCCAGGCGCTTGTCGCGCAGCGGGCCGGCCGCTACAATGGGCCCGCTCCGGAGTACGGAATCAACCATGGCCCGAGCCACGCCACTGCGCCAACAATACCTGGACATCAAGGCCGACTATCCCGATTGTATCCTGTTCTTCCGCCTGGGCGATTTCTACGAAACCTTTGACGAAGACGCGGAAGTGGCCGCCAGGGCGCTGGATCTGACGCTGACCAGCCGTCCGGTCAGCCCCGGCAAGAATGACAGCCGCATCCCGATGGCAGGCGTGCCCCATCACGCGCTGGAGAACTACATAGCGCGCCTGATTGACCAGGGCTTTCACGTCGCCGTCTGCGACCAGGTGGGCGAGGCGCCGGCCAAGGGCATCATCGAGCGCAAGGTCTCGCGAGTCGTCACGCCCGGCACGGTCATCGAACCCGAGCTGCTGTCCGAAGATCGGCCAAACTATCTGCTTGCGCTCTTGCCTGATGGCGATGCCGCCAGTGGCAGCTGGGAGGCGGCCGGGCTCGCCTGGGTGGACATCAGCACCGGCGAGTTCGCGGCGACCAGGCTGGACGGTGAACATTGCGCCGTGCTGGTGCTCGAGGAGCTGGCGCGTCTGGCCCCACGCGAGGTGCTGCTGCCGGAGAGCTGGGCGCAGCGAGGCGTAACGCTGCCAGAGGGTATTCATCTCAGCACTTTGCAGGACTGGCGCTTTGAACACAGCGGCGGGCATCAGGCGCTTTGCAGCCAGTTTGGCGTAAAGACCCTCGCCGGCTTCGGCCTTGAGGAGAAGCCGCAGGCCGTATGCGCCGCGGGCGCCATCCTGCACTATCTGCGCAAAACGCGACGCGACAGCCTCGCCCAGCTGACCGGCATCCGCGTCTACGAAACCTCCTCTTTCATGGTGCTGGACACCTTCACGCGCCGCAACCTGGAGCTAACCGGCACGCTGCGGGGCGGGCAGACGCGCGGCAGCCTGCTGGAGGTACTGGACCGCACAGTGACGGCCATGGGCGCGCGGCGGCTGCGCATGTGGATCAGCCAGCCCCTGCTGCAGCCAGAACGCATTCAGGCGCGTCTGGATGCCGTCGAGACGCTGGCAGCGGACGCAGCACGGCGCGAGGCGCTTGTGGAGACCCTGCGCAAGGTCGCCGACATCGAACGCCTCGCCAACCGCCTGCTGATTGGGCGCGCGGGGCCGCGCGACGTGCTGGCCCTGCGCACCAGCCTGCTGGCCGTGCCGCGCCTGCGTACGCTCATCAGCAATCTGTCCGCACTGCAACCCCTCGTTGAACGCCTCGATCCCTGTGAGGAAGTGGCAGGGCAGATTGCGCAGGCCATTCACGAGGACGCGCCCGCCACGCTCAACGCCATCGGCGTCATCCTGCCCGGCTACTCTGATGAACTGGACAGGGTGTTGCAGGCCACGCGCGAGGCCCGCGACTGGATCGCCGGCCTGGAGCAGGTTGAGCGCGAGCGCACCGGCATCCCGCGCCTCAAGGTCGGCTTCAACAAGGTCTTCGGCTACTACCTGGAGATCAGCAAGTCCTGGGAAGCCAGCGCGCCGCCGGAATACCAGCGCCGCCAGACCCTGGTCAACGCCGAGCGCTACATCACGCCCGAACTCAAGGAGTATGAGGCGAAGGTACTCAGCGCCGAAGAGCAGATTCTCGCGCTGGAGCGCCGCCTCTTCGACCAGCTGTGTCGCCGCCTGGCGGAGGCCGCGCCCCGTCTGACCGGCACGGCGCGCGCCATAGCGCACCTCGATGCCTTCCTTTCGCTGGCCGAGGTGGCCGTGCGCGAAGGTTACTGTCGCCCGCAGATTCGCGAAGACGGCCAGTTGCGCATCCTCGCCGGGCGCCATCCGGTGGTTGAGCGGATGTTGGGCAGCGGCCTGCGCTATACGCCCAACGACAGCCGCTTCGACAGCCAGGCGCGCATCCACATCATCACCGGCCCCAACATGTCCGGCAAGTCGACCTACATCCGCCAGGTTGCGCTCATCACGCTGATGGCGCAGATCGGCAGCTTCGTGCCCGCCGACGAGGCCAGCATCGGTCTGGTGGACCGCATCTTCGCGCGCATCGGCGCCCAGGACGAGATTCACGCCGGCCAAAGCACCTTCATGGTCGAGATGGTCGAGACGGCGCGCATCCTCGCCGGCAGCAGCAACAGCAGCCTCATCATCCTCGATGAAGTCGGCCGCGGCACCTCCACCTGGGACGGCCTCGCCATCGCCCGCGCCGTCATCGAATACATCCACAACAGCCCGCAGCTGAACTGCCGCACGCTCTTCGCCACGCACTACCATGAACTGACAGCCCTGCCGCTCATCCTGCCGCGCACGCGCAACTTCAACGTTGCTGTCGCAGAACAGGGCGAAGACATCGTGTTTCTGCATCAGGTGCTGCCCGGCGGCGCCGACCGCAGCTACGGCGTCCACGTCGCGCAAATCGCCGGCATGCCGCGCCCGGTTGTGCAACGCGCGCACGAGCTGCTGCGTCAGCTGGAAATGGCGGGCAACGCGACAAACGCCAACGGGCCGTCTCCGGCAACAACAGTGGTGGAGACAACTGTCGCCGAAACCCACCCACCTTCCGCCTTGCAACAGGCGTTGCGCGAGCTAACCGTCGACGAGCTCAGCCCGCTGGAGGCGCTGACCAAGCTGTATTCGCTCAAACACCTGGCCAACGAAGAAGCAGGGAAGGATGCCCCGTGAACGATACTGACTTTTGCTCCGGACGGTCGCTGGCTGCCAGCGAACCGCTTTACGGCTCGGCGCCACAGCGACGCATCTGGTTGTTGCTGGAAGTGAACGCACCCTGGGGGGCGCAGGCCCTGGCTGATAGCCAGCTGCCGTCAGCCGTGCGCACACATCTGGAGCGTTATCTGGCGGCGACGCCGGAAGCCGGCATCCTCTTCATCCGCCAGCCCGTCACACACGCCGGGCTACGCTTCTTCCTTGCCGTCGGCGACGCTGTGGCCCCGGCGCTCTTTCAGTTCACGCTGACGCATTATGAGGACCTGCTGGCCTTTGACTTCGCAGCATTGGCTGACGGGCAGCAACCTGAAAAGCGTGACGAGCAAGCGCTCTTTCTGGTCTGCACGCACGGTAAACGGGACCAGTGCTGCGCGCTGGCCGGCATGCCCATGTTCACGGCCCTGCGCGAACAGGTCGGGGCGCGCGCCTGGCGCTGCTCCCACATTGGCGGCCACCGCTTCTCGCCCACCGTGCTCTTCCTGCCAGAAGGGCTCTGCTACGGGCGCATGCCGCCGGAGGCAGCCGCCAGCGTCGTCGATGCCCACCTGGCCGGCCAGCTCGAACCTCGCTGGCTGCGCGGACGCTGCGCCTGGCCCGCGCAGGTGCAGGCGGCTGCGGCCCTGTTACGGCAGCGAGACGGCCTCAGGGACATTAACGGCCTGCAACTGATTGAGGAACGGGAAGTTGGCGAGCAGCGTTGGGTCGTAACTTTCCGCGCTGAGGGCGAGCCGCAACAGCTATGGGTCCAGCGCCGCCAGGGTGAGAGCGTCATTCGAACCAGTTGCGTCGGCGACAAGGCCGCCGCGGTGATGGACTGGCAGCTGCTTCAGACCTGATCGGCAGCGGCCAGCGTCGGCGAGACGGCCTCCGGGTTCGGCGCCGGGATCTGCGCCTCTTCCCTGGCGAGCAGACCTTCCGAGACCAGCACGCGCTCGAAGGCGACGATGGCAACCTCCAGCATGTGCATTTCCGGCTGACGCGTGGTTAAGTGCTGCAGCGCCAGATTCGGCTGTACCAGCAGGCGCACCAGGGGATTGTGAAAGTTGCGCGCCGAGAACTGAATCACCTCGTAGGCGATGCCGGCCATCAAGGGTATCAGCACCACGCGCGAGAGGATCAGCAAGGGCAAGGGCGGACGCCCCAGCAGCGAGAAGACGAAAACGCTGACGAAGGCGACCGTCAGCAGGAAGGCCGTGCCGCAGCGCGGATGCTCGATGGGAAAGTTGGCCACGACCTCCGGCCGCAGCTCCGCGTCCGCTTCCCAGGCGTTGATAGTCTTGTGCTCGGCACCGTGGTAGCCGAAGAGACGCTTCACGTCCGGAATGCGCCCGATGGCCCAGATGTAACCGATCAACAGGGAAATCTGGATGACGCCTTCGATCAGGTTGACGAGGAAGGCCGCGAAGCCGATCGGCGCCGAACCGTCCGGCGTCAGGCCCAGCAGGTTGCCAATGCCGGCGGCGCCCAGAGTCGGCAGCAAGAAGAAGAGCACCATGCCCAGCAAGAGCGAAAGCGCAATCGTCGCCCAGCCGATCGGCCCGTTGAAATCGACATCTTCCTCATCGCCAACGGCCACGTCCGCCGCCCACATCAAGGCGCGCGTGCCCAGCCCCAGCGCGTCCCACAGGCCCACGACACCGCGTACGAAGGGCGTACGTATGATGCGGCCGCGATAGAGCCTGCGGCTCAGTGGGGTCACGTGGACGACTATCTCGCCATCCGCGTTACGCACCGCAACAGCAGCGCAGTGCGCGCCGCGCATCATGACGCCCTCGATCACTGCCTGGCCGCCGTAGTTGAAAGGTCGACGCGGCTTTCCATTTCCCTGTTCAGCCATTTTGCTCCTCAGGCGCAGGTCCGACAGGACCACAGCGGTTATCCACTCCCGATGATCGGGGAGCCACAGCGCCCATCATACCATAGGGGTGGCGTCAGCTGTCGCGCGCCGGGCGCATGTCCTGCACATTGAGCTGCAGACGACGACGCCCGTTCCAGTCGTTGCGCTCCAGCTGGAAAACGAGATCGATCTGCGCCGGCAGTTGGTCGGACTGCGGGCCCTGGCTAAAGGCGATGGCGTCCAGGGCATGCCCCCCGTCCGCGGCCAGGCGCAGCTTCAGGTGGCTGCCGTCGCGCCCCACCAGGCGCCGCCCGGTGATGCGCACGTTGCGCAGCAGGAACAGGGGTTGCGGGTTGCCAAAGCCGGTGGGCTCCAGATGTTCCAGTTCATCCAGCAGCCCGGTCGTAAGCTGCCTCGCCGTCACCTCGACATCAATTTCCAGCCTGGGCAGCAAGGCCTGGCCGGCCAGCGTCTGTTCCGCCAGTTGCATAAGCCGTTCCCGCAGGGCGGGCAGGTTATCGTTGCGCACAGTGAAACCGGCCGCTTGCGCGTGACCGCCGTGACGTAGCAACAGGTCGGCGCACTGGTCCAGCGCATGGGTGATGTCGAATTGCGGGATGCTGCGGCAGGAGGCGCGACTCTCCTGCGCCCCCTGCTCCATCACGATCGCCGGCCGCTGCCATGCCTCGCAGAGGCGACCCGCGACCAACCCGACTATTCCGGGAGAAATTCCTTCACGCAATGCGAAAATCAGCGACTTCACGTCATCCATGGACTCCAGCTCCTGGCTGATGTCTTCCTGGGCGGCCTGGGTCAGAGCGCGGCGCTCTTCGTTCAACGCCTGCAACCTGTCTGCGAGACCTGTTGTCTCGGCAGCGTCGTCGCTCGTGAGCAGCCGACAGGCGAGCATGGCGCTGTCAAGGCGCCCGGCCGCGTTGATGCGCGGGCCCAGCCGGAAAGCGATGTCGCGCGCCCGCACCGTACCCGGCGTCAGACCCGTCACTTGCAGGAGGGCGCGCACGCCCGGACGTCCCGCTTCGTTGATGACGCGCAGCCCTTCACGCACCAGCGCGCGATTCTCCAGGTCGCCCAGATCGGCCAGATCTGCGACCGTGCCCAGCGCGACCAGGTCCAGCAGTTCCCGCTCCTGCAGACGAATGTCACGCCGGTCGTTGCGAGCCGTGCGCAGCAAGGCCTGCGCCAGGCGAAAGGCCAGACCGGCGCCGGCCAGCTTCTGCGACTTGCTGGCGCAACCCGCCTGTTTGGGATTGATGATTGCGAGTGCCGGTGGCAGTTCGGCGCCGACCGAGTGATGGTCGGTGATGATGAAGTCAAGTCCCGCCGCCATGCCGGCCGCGACCTCGTTCACGGCGCGGACGCCGCAGTCCACGGTGATGATCAGGCTCGCACCCTCCCCTGCCAACCGGGTCAGCGCAGCGCTGTTCAGACCATAGCCTTCACCAACACGGTCGGGGATGTATGACCGTACCCTGGCGCCTAACGCAGTCAGGGTTTGCAGCAGCAGCGCGGTCGCGGTGACGCCATCAGCGTCAAAGTCGCCATAGACTACGATGACCTCGCCACTCCGCAGCGCCTGGCGGATGCGGCTCACGGCCTCCGGCACACCTTTAAGTGCAAAGGGATCGACTCTTGCGCCGGGGCCTTGCAGAAAGACGCGGGCCTCGTCCGGCGTGGTCAGGCCGCGCTTGCAGAGCAACTGCGCCAGCAAGGGATATATGCCGGAGAAGTTGCGCAGGAGCGCTGCCGGCGCAGGTGTTGCGACCAGCCATTGCGTCAACCCGCTCGTCATGGTTGTCAGCCTCGGTGAAGTCAACGCGCGCTGCCTTGTCGGGCAGGCCAACGCAGTTTACCATGCCCGCAGCTGCCCTTCATGTTGCAGGAAACACCATGGCCGCCGTCGTCTTTATGGGAACGCCGGAGTTCGCCTTGCCGGCGCTGCGCGCACTCATCGCCCGTCACGAAGTCACGGGCGTCGTCACCATGCCCGACCGGCCGGCCGGCCGGGGCCGCGTGCTACACATTTCGCCCGTGAAGCAACTGGCGCTGGAGCACGGGCTGCCGCTGCTACAACCGCGAAGTTTACGCAGAGATGAAGCATTCGCGGACCTGTGCCGCTGGCGTGCGGATGTTTTCGTCGTTGCCGCCTTCGGCCAGATTCTGCCACAGCGCGTGCTCGACATTCCGTCACGCGGCTCGCTAAACATCCACGCCTCGCTCCTGCCGCGCTGGCGGGGCGCGGCGCCCATGCAGGCGGCCATTCGCAATGGCGATACGCACAGCGGGGCAAGCATTATGCAGATGGAAGCCGGCCTCGACAGCGGGCCAGTCCTCGCGCAGCAGGCAGTTCCCCTTGCACCGGATGAGACTGCCCAAAGCCTGCACGACCGTCTGGCGCCACTGGGCGCTGAATTGCTGATGGCGATGCTGCCAGACTGGCTGGCCGGAGGCATTGAAGCGCAAACACAGGATGAAGCACTGGTCACGCTGGCGCCACAGTTGCGCAAGCAGGATGGTCTGATTGACTGGTCGCTGACGGCGGATTCGATCGAACGCCAGGTGCGCGCGTACACGCCCTGGCCCGGCAGTTTCACTGCATGGGGCGGTCGCCAGCTAAAAATCCTGGAGGCCACGGTCGCCACAGGGGCGGCAGCACCAGGACAGGTCGTGGCGTATGAGGCGGGAATCGCTATTGGTACTGGCGCGGCTCTGCTGCTGCCCCTGCGTCTGCAACTGGCAGGCCGCAGCGCGCAGGCTTGCGATGCTTTCTTGCGTGGTCAGCGCGACATCATCGGCGCGCAGCTGGGCGCAACGGCTCAGTAGCCCAGCACGTCCACCACTGACTTGACGGCCGCGGCGCTGCGCTCCAGCATGGTGTGCTCCTCGTCGTTAAGCGCCATCTCGATCACACGCTCTACGCCGCCCGCGCCCAGCACCGCCGGTACGCCAACATAGAGGCCATCAATGCCATATTCGCCGTTGAGCAGGACGGCTGAAGGTATCACCCGTTTCTGGTCGCGCAGAATGGCCTCGACCATCTCCACCGTAGCGGCGGAAGGGGCATAGAAGCCACTGTAGCCGAGCATGCCGACGATTTCGCCGCCCCCCTGACGCGTGCGCTCGATGATGGCTTGCAGGGTCTCTTCATCCATCAGCTCGCGCAGCGGGATGCCGGCGACCGAAGTGTGGCGCGGCAGAGGCACCATGGTGTCGCCGTGGCCGCCCAGCACCATGCCGTGCACGTCGCGCACGCTGACGCCCAGCTCCGCGGCGATGAAGGCCTTGAATCGCGCCGTGTCCAGCGCGCCGGCCTGGCCAATGACGCGCCGGGCCGGGAAGCCGCTCTCCTGCAGCACCACGTGGCACATGGCGTCCAGCGGATTGGAGACGACCAGCAACACCGCCTCGGGCGACAGTTGCGCCACCTTGCGCGCGACGTCGCCCACGATGGACTGGTTGGTGCGTACCAGATCGTCGCGACTGGGGAAGGCGCCGGTATTAGGATCCTTGCGCCGCGGCACGCCGGCCGTGATGACGACCAGGTCAGAACCGGCCGTGGGCGCGTAGTCGCCCGAGCCGGAGAGGGAGATATCAAAATTCATTACCGGGCCGGCCTGCGCCAGGTCGAGCGCCTTGCCACTGGCGGCGCCTGCAATGATGTCCACCAGCACGACATCCGCGAGCTCCTTGCCCGCGATCCAGTGCGCGCAGGTTGCGCCCACGTTGCCCGCGCCGACGATGGTGACCTTGCTGCGTCTCATGTATCCTCCCGCTACGGTCCATATCATTCAGCTACAGGCGCGGCAGTATAGCACAGGCTCGGGGCACACTCCACGGCTTGACGCGCGCGTCGGCAGGCGGCAGAATGGTGACAGTGAATTCAGCATGAGGAACTGTCGTGACCGGGAAGTCTCCGCCTTTCTCACTCGCAAGCACCCTGGCCTTTCTGGCCGGGCTGGGCCTGACCCTGATGGTGGTCAGCGCCGCGCTGGGCGTCATCGGCAGCGCAGGCGGCACCTCCCTGGGCGTGCTCTTCGCGGCAGGCACGGCCATGTTCGTCAGCGGCATAATCGCCTGGTTCGCCAGCAAACGCCCCGATACGCAATTTGACGATATCAACGAGTCCCGTTACCACGGTCACGACGACCACTGAACGTGAATCTTCAGCGCCAGGCAGTCAGCGACCAAATTGAGGGCAGTGTCACGCGCCTGGATGGTGTAACGCTGCTGACATCCCTGGCATCAGCGCCCGGTGAGTTGCTTGCGAGCGGCCCGCTGCTGTTGCGCTACGGCCTCGTCTGCCTCGAAATACCGCAGCTGTGCATCGTGCCAGAACTGGTGGTGCTGGAATACGGTGAGCAGCTCAGCGGTGAGGACGCCTGGGACTTTTTGCTGCATCACAGCAACCTGCACCCCCGCGCCGAAGCCCACGGCTTCCGCGACGACGGCAGTGAGGACCAATTGCGCGTCAGCCGCCTGGATCTGGCGCAAGCACCGCGCGTTCTGGTCTGGCGCCATGATGATGCGGAAGACTCTCGACCCTGCGCCCGCCCGCAGGCCCTGATCAGCAACGACCCGGACGCGTTGCCAGAACGACTGCGACAATATCTGCCCTGTCACCCTACCTTCATTGACTGGCGCAATGACCGGGCCTGAGACGCCCTTCACGGAGGACTGGCCCGAGGAGCATCGCTCGGGCTACGTGGCCGTGGTGGGACGCCCAAACGTGGGCAAGTCCACGCTCATCAACGCAATCCTCGGCCAGAAAATCGCCATTGTCACGCCGCGGCCGCAGACCACGCGCCGGCAGCAGCTGGGCATCCTCACCAGCGACGACTCCCAGCTCATATTCATCGACACGCCTGGCCTGCATCAACCGCAGCATCGCCTGGGCGAACACATGGTGCGTGCCGCCAATGATGCCCTGCGCGACGCCGACGTACTGCTGTGGCTGCTGGACGTCTCGCGCGCGCCAGGTGACGAGGACCGGAGAATAGCCGCAGGTATCAGCCAGCGCCGCGGCGATGCACCTGTCGTGCTCGCGCTCAACAAGGTAGACCTCCTGCCCCAGGCGCCTGACGCCAAAACGGGCGCAGACCACCGTGCGCTGGTCACGCATGAATATGCCACCCTGTTGAGCGCCCTGCGCAACGAGGGCGTGCCCGAGCTGGTGGCCCTGTTGCGCGACATGGTGCCGCAAGGGCCGCGCTTTTTTCCTGCCGACCAGGTCAGCGAAGTCAATCTGCGTTTCATGGCTGCGGAAGTGGTGCGCGAAAAGGTCATGCTGGCCACCAGCCAGGAAGTGCCCCACGCCGTCGCCGTCGAAATCGAGGAATACCGCGAGCGCAGCGCGAAGATGACCTACATCAGCGCTACGCTCTACGTCGAGCGCGACTCACAGAAGGGCATTCTCGTCGGCAAGCGCGGCAACATGATTCGCGAGCTGGGGCGCGCGGCACGGCTGGAGCTGGAGGCCATGCTGGAGACGCAGGTTTACCTTGAACTGCGGGTGAAGGTGCAACAGAACTGGCGCAAGGATGACGACTTCATGCGGCGGCTCGGCTTTCGTGTTCCCGGGCGCGGCCGCTAGTTGCCCAGCAAATTGCGGCTGGTTGCAGCGTCTGAGGCAATTTGCGCGACGAGCCCGTCCAGACTGTCAAACTTCTGCTCGTCGCGCAGCCGCTGTTCGAAGCTCACGCACAAGCGGCTACCATAGATGTCGCGCTCAAAATCAAGGATGTAGGGCTCGACCGTTACAGTTTCCTCGCCAAAGTGAGGTCGCACACCCACGTTGGTTGCCGCCACGAAACGCTCCTCCCCCAGCCACGCGTAACTGGCGTAAACGCCGTTGGCCGGGATGACCTGCTGCTCCCACACGGCGACGTTGGCCGTCGGGAAACCAAGCTGTCGTCCGCGCCCTGCACCGCGCACCACTTCGCCGCAGAGCACGTGGCTGCGCCCCAGCCAGCGTCTCGCGCTCGCGATGTCGCCAGCCTCAAGCGCCTCGCGGATGGCCGTACTGCTGATGCGACCGTCCTCGCTCTCCACCAGGTCGGTGATCAACAGCTCGAAGTTCAGCTCGCGCCCCAGCTCCCGCAGCCTGCCAACATCACCTTCGCGGCGATGACCCAGCGCAAAGTCGCGCCCCACGGCCAGCGCGCGCATGTTCAGTTCCTGCCGCAACTGTGTGCAGAAAGTCGTCGCGCTCACCCTTCGCAACGCATCATCAAATGGCAGCGTGAGCACCTCGTCCACGCCAGTCGCGCGCAGACGTTGCACTTTCTCCTCTGGCGTCGACAGATAATAGCGACCGCGCAGGCCGCGCAGCACGATGTCCGGGTGTGGAAAAAAGGTGACGACCACGGCCTTCAATTTCGCTGCTCGCGCCCGCGCGACCAGGCGAGCCAGTAGTTGCTGATGCCCCAGGTGCACGCCATCGAAAACGCCGATAGTCACCAAAGCGGGCTCGCGCGCTCCGGGCGCTGCCAGGCCGGGAATAATCTGATCGTGGCTCATTGCGGCGGAAACACCTTGCGCGGTCGCCACACCGCGCCATCCTGTTCGACGATGGCCAGCAGCGCTCCGCCCGGCCCCTGCGCCTGAGCCAGCGTAACGTCGGGGTCGCCTGCACCGCAGGGAATCGCGCGCCCCTGCAGCAGCAGCGCTCGCATGGCGGCGTCCGGCTGGACGGGTGGCAACTGCGGCAGCGCCTCGCCAGGCGAAACGAGCAGGCGTTGCCACTCCGGCGCTGCCAGCACCTGCTCCGGCGTATGCGCATCTTCCAGCCTGAAAATGCCGCTGGCCCTGCGCGTCAGCGCCGTCAGATGGGCGCCTGTGCCCAGGGCAGTGCCCAGGTCATGAGCCAGGCTGCGCACATAGGTGCCCGCGCTGCAGGCCAACTCCAGCGTGAACTGCGGCGGCGACCAGTCAACCAGGCTCAACTCCTGCACACAGACACGGCGCGGCTTGCGTTCGACAGTCTGGCCAGCCCGCGCCAGTTCGTAAAGCTTGCGACCGCCCTGCTTGACTGCGCTATACATGGGCGGCAGCTGCTCAATCTCCCCGCGAAATTGCGCCAGCGCCGCCTCCACGTTCGCCCGCGTCAATGCAGAGGCGTCACGCTCTTCCGTGACCTGCCCCTCGGCGTCATAGCTTTCAGTGCTCACGCCTGCCAGTACTATTGCACGATAGCGCTTGACGCTGCGCATGGCGTATTCGCTCAGACGCGTGGCAGGTCCCACACAAAGCACCAGCACGCCCGTCGCCATGGGATCGAGCGTACCGGCATGCCCCAACTTGCGCAGATGTAATTCGCGGCGCAAGAGTGCCACCACGTCATGACTCGTCATGCCGGCCGGCTTGTCAATGTTCAGGAAACCAAAGGCGCTCATGCGTCGTCAGCAGCGTCGCCCATGTTCACAGCCTCTCGCAGCAGCGGCAACACCCGCGCCTGCGCTGCCACCAGCGGCCCGGCAATGGTCGCGCCAGCCGCCTGGGCGTGTCCACCTCCTCCCAGTTGCTGCGCCACGCTGGCAACATCATATGGTGGTTTGCTGCGCATGCTAATGGAGACCAGTCCATCCTCCAGTTCCCTGAACACGACTGCGATTCGGGCCTCGTCAGTGGCGCGCATCTGGTTCACGAGGCCGCCATCTTCTCCCGGCCGGGTTCCTGCCGACGCGCTGTCCGCGGCACTGATCTGCGCCCAAACCACGCCGTCTTCCTTCGTCAGAGACTGTAAACCGCGCCGCCAGAGCAGTAAATCTCGATAGGGACGACTCTCCAGGGTGCGAGCCATGATGTCATACAGCGAAACGCCGGCTTCAATCAGCTCAAGCGCGACGCGCAGCGTCTGCGGCGTCACGTTACTGGTGCGAAAGCCGAGCGTATCGGTGACCAGCCCGGTCAGCAGCGGCTGCGCGACATCCAGGGTCAGTGGCAGCGACAGCTTTTGCAACCAGTAGAACACCACCTCGGTCGACGAAGCGGCCGTCGGCATCACCAGCTGAATGTCGCCAAAGCCGGTATTGCTGACATGGTGATCAAGATTAATGACCGAGTTACAGCGTGACAGGCCCAGCACACCGACTTCCCCCGCGCGATCTTCACGGTCGGCATCGACGGAAACGAGCAGGTCCGCACTTATGTCCTGCAACTCAGCGCGTACCTCCTGCGCACCGGGCAGAAAGCGCAGAAAGTCCGGCACGCCGCCGTCTACCGCGCAGTACACTTCCCGCCCCGCCGGGCGCAGGGCATTGCCCAGGCCCAGCAAGGACCCGATGGCGTCTCCGTCCGGCTTGACATGAGTGACGATGAGGATACTACGCGCAGCGCGCAGGGCCGCGCTGGCCGCCGCGAAGTCAGGCTCGTGGTTCATCATCCCCTTGTAGTGCCTCAGGTGGTATGTCGAGGCTGTTGATGAGATCGTCCATGCGCGCGCCCTGTTCCAGCACGGCATCCCAGTGGAAACGCAACTCCGGCACAAGCCGCACCCTCAGGCGCCGTCCAACTTCTCGCCGCAGAAAGCCGTTGGCGTGCGCCAGCCCGACCAGCACTTCGGGCGCACGTTCCTCCTCGCCCAGGGCGTTGACGTAGACGTCAGCATATACCAGTTCGGGGTCCAGCGTGACTTCGGTGACAGTGACGTTCTGCAGACGTGGGTCACGGACCGCGCGCAACAGCAGCTCGCCTAGGATTGCGCGGATTCGCCCTTCCACGCGCTGCTGGCGAATGCTCATGCGCTGGCCCGGCTGCCACGCCGAATCACGTAAAACTCAATAATGTCGCCTTCCTGGAAATCGGAGTGGCGCTCCAGACTGATGCCGCACTCAAAGCCGGCGCGCACCTCGCGCACATCATCCCGAACGCGCTTGAGTGAGCCGACG
Source organism: Phototrophicaceae bacterium (assembly GCA_965238035.1). Classification (GTDB taxonomy): domain Bacteria; phylum Chloroflexota; class Anaerolineae; order Aggregatilineales; family Phototrophicaceae; genus JAGWBD01. Next base: position 487,613 of record OZ250163.1, read on the forward strand.
CGCAGGTCTTCCGCCAGCACCCGCTCGGCGCGAATCACGCGCGCGCGCGCGTTACGCTGTATCGTGCCCTCGCGCACGAAGCTGCCGGCGATGTTGCCCACGCGCGAGTTGCTAAATATCTGACGCACTTCCGCCCGGCCCAGCTTCTCCTCTACGTCCTCCGGCTCCAGCATGCCGTGCATGGCCAGCTCAATGTCTTCCAGCAAGTTATAAATAATGTTCCAGGTGCGTATATCCACACCCTGAGAATCCGCCACGCGCCGCGCGGTACTATCCACCTCAACATTGAAGCCAACGATTATCGCGTTGGAAGCTGCTGCCAGATTCACGTCGTTTTCACCAATACTGCCGATGTCCGCCGCGAGAATTTGGAGCTGGATGCCATCGCTGTTTTCGTCGGACATCTTCTCCAGCGATTCAACTATAGGCTGCAGCGTGCCCTGAAAGTCCGCCTTGACGATGAGCGCAAGGTCTTTCGTGTCGCCCCGACTAAAGCGCGCGAACACGTCATCCAGAGACAGCACATCCATGCGGCCACTGCCCTGTTCCACATCCCCTGCGCGCTCATGCAGCAGGCGACGCGCGCTTTTGTCGTTCTTCATCCATTGGAAGCTGTCGCCAGGCTGAGGCAGATCGCCGAGTCCCATCACTGCAACCGGCGTGGAGGGGCCAGCGACGTTGATGCGCTTGTCATTTTCGTCGAACATGGCCTTGATTCGCCCCGAAGTACTGCCGGCGATCAGGGTGTCACTGCGCTTCAGCTCGCCGTTCAGTACCAGCAAGGTCGCGATCACACCGCGGGACGGGTCAATCTCCGCCTCCAGCACGACTCCCGAAGGGTTGGCGCGCGGATTGGCGACGATATCATGCTCGCCGGCCGTGAGCAAAATGGCCTCCAGCAGGTCATCAATGCCATCGCCGCTAATGCCGGACACGGCCTCTACCATCGTGGTTCCATCCCAGATAGCGGGCACCAGGTCCGCCTCGGCCAACTGCTGATACACCCGTTCCAGGTTCGCGCCAGGCAGGTCCATCTTGGTTACAGCTACCACGATGGGCACGTTGGCGGCGCGCGCATGGGTGATGGCTTCGCGCGTGGTGGGCATAATGCCATCATCCGCGGCGACGACCAGCACGGCGATGTCTGCGCCATGGGCGCCGCGGGCGCGCATGGCTGTGAAGGCCTCATGGCCTGGCGTATCAAGGAAGGTAATTTGCTGCCCATCATGTTGCGCGCGGTAGGCGCCGATGTGCTGCGTGATACCCCCGGCCTCGCCTTCTGCGACATGCGCCTTGCGGATCGTGTCCAGCAGGGTCGTCTTGCCGTGGTCCACGTGGCCGAGAATTGTGACGATGGGCGGACGGCGCTTCAGGTTTTCCGGCTCTTCATCGATGTAAATCTGGCGCCATTGCTGCGCCTGGGCCGCTTCTTCCTTCTCCGCCAGTTCTGCCAGACTGGATTGCGACAGCGCCTCGATGTCGAATTCCGAACATACGATGGAGGCGGTATCGAAGTCAATCTGCTGGTTGATCGAAGCCACAATGCCGTTGGCAATGAGGACCTTCATTACCTCGATCACACTGATGTCGATTGAGTCCGCCAGCTCGCGAACGGTCAGGCTGTCCGGCAATACAACAACGCGCTCTTCCACTGCCATTCACTTCCTCCATTGTCTGCGGAGACCGGCCAGAAAAGCTTTGTCGTGTCCGGTCTTTCACATTTTCGGTTTCCGCCCGGCACCATACAGCGTCGGGCTCATGGCTCAGGGCATGCCCCGCAGCAACTGCAAACGATCTGCGTCTGTGAGTTCCAGCGACAGCGCATGTGCCAGGGCCGGGCCGTTCGCTGCGTTCTCCCAGCAGACTGCCTGTCCGCAAAGATAGGCGCCACGTCCCTCCGCCTTGCCACCAGGGTCAATCTGTAACGACCCCTCCCTGTTTACAATGCGCGTCAGCGCGCGTTTGTCCTGCTTGCTACGACAAACGACACAACTGCGCTGTGGCCGGTGACGCGGTCGCGCGCCCTGCTTGTGGGTCTTCATCGGCCGAGCTCAGTCCAGAAAGTCGTCCCACTCGTCGCGGTCGCGGCCCTTCTTGCGCCGCCTCACTGCAACGACCTCACCCAACTCCTCGTCGAAGACCAGTTGCCGACGCTTCAGCTTGCTGTCGCGCCGCTTGCGTTCCTCATCCTGCTCGTTCAGCGAGTCGAGGTCACCTTCCGGTTGCTCCAGCTCTTCCTCAAATTCAGGCTCCGGCCGCAGCCTGCGGAACACGCGTTTCGCAGATTGCGCTTCATCTGGCTGTGGCGCAGGCACCTGCTCGTCGGCGAAGACAACCGGGGCCTCATCTTCTGCTTCCGTCACCACCTCTGCTGCTTCCGCCACGATTTCGGCGCCAGCTTCGTCTTCCGGCGCTGTCATGTCTTCGGCTGCGGCTTCCGCCACAACGGCTTCATCGGCTGCAGCATCAGCTTCAGGCGCCTCGGGGTCCGGGATGACAATGGCTTCGTAGGCACTCAGGATTTGCGCCAGCGCCTCTTCCGGCGAATCCAGCCGGCGCAGCAAGGAAGCATCCCGCAACAGACAGCGCCACATCACCTCACCGACGTTTTCGAAGGGCTGCAGCGTCTCCAGCACCTCATCTGGTAACTCAAGGGCATCGACCGGCACCTGGAAGACGCCTGGCGGCAGCGTGTCACGAGCAGCGTTGATCTCCACAAGTCGCTGTGCCCGATTTTGCTCACGCACGACCAACAGCCGACTCTCGGCCATATCCGCGAAGCGGCCCAGCGTGCTGTATTCCTCCGGCATGATCATGCGGCCTTCGGTCTTGCGGCCCATGATTCGTTCTGCCTCGACACAGAGTTCCGGATGCTGTTCGGCCATTTCGGAAAGCGGCGGCGTATCTATAAGCTCGAGCGCCTCGCTCACGGCCTCGGCCACACTCTTGATATCGATGCGCCAGCCAGTCAACTTGGCGGCCAGACGCGCGTTCTGCCCCTCGCGCCCGATCGCGAGCGAGAGCTGGTCATCCGGCACGATGACCAGCGCGGTGCGTCCGCTGTCAATGTCATCATCCAGGTATACGCCATTCACGCGCGCCGGGCTTAGCGCCTTGGCGATGAAATCGCGCTGCTCCGGCAACCACTCGATGACGTCAATCTTCTCTTCATGCAGTTCACGAACGATGTTCTGAATGCGCATGCCACGCATGCCGACGCAGGCACCGACCGGATCAATGCCTTCCTGCAGCGCCGCGACCGCGACCTTGGAGCGATAGCCGGCCTCGCGCGCGATGGTCTTGATTTCTACCTGACCGTTGTAAATCTCCGGTACTTCGTACTCAAGCAGGCGCCGCAACATATTGCGGTGGCCGCGACTCACGATGATCTGCGGGCCGCTATTGCTGCGCCGCACCTCAAGCACGTAGGTGCGCACCTTGTCATGCGGCCGGTAGCGTTCGCCAGGGATTTGCTGCGAGCGGGGCATGATGGCCTCGCCGCGTCCCAGGCTGAGGGTGATCATGTGGGCGTTGGTGCTTTGCACAGTGCCGGTGATGAGGTCGCCCTCGCGCTCCAGATACTCTTCGTAGAGCAAGTTGCGCTCGGCCTCGCGGATTTTCTGCAGGATGACCTGTTTGGCGGTCATGGCGGCGATGCGCCCGAAGTTGCGCGTCGTGCGCTGTACCTTTACCATGACGGTGTCGCCTTCTACCGCCTCAGGATCATAAAAGCGCGCGCTCGCAAGGTCCACCTCGGTGGCCTCGTTCATGACTGAATCAACAACTTCCTTTTCGACAAAAATGCGCGGCCGCCCCGTCGTGGGGTCTATGTCTGCCTCAACCTGCTGGGCTTCGCTGGCGCCCGTGTCACGGCGATAGGCCAGCACCAGCGCCGACTGCAGCGCGTCCAGCACGATATCCTGCGGAAGATCGCGCAGCTCCGTTATTTCATTAAAGGCGACTTCAAACTCGCTTCTCATGTTCCTTGTTCCTGACCCGTTTACTGACCCTGCCAAGGAAAGTATCCTGGCTGAAAGCGCAGGCGTTCCCGAACTGCATAACAACAGAAGCGGGGCCAAATCCCCACTTCGCGCCCCAATCTACCATAACACGCTGCCTTCTGCAAGACATGCCAGGCAGTGCCCTGTTGGTTCAGGCTGGCGCTGACTCCAGCGGAAAGGCTGGAAAACCCAGGATGCGACCGCTGCCCGAATCCGCAAGCCAGACTCCGCCCTGCGCATCGACCGCGAGACCGGCTACTGTGCCGATGCGGCTGCCGACCGGGCTGTCACCGCCAGGTTCGCCGAAGGAGCCCAGACAGTTGCCGGCTGTGTCCAGCACCAGGACACGTCCTGCGTCAGGATCGCCGACGTAGAGCAGGTCGCGCGCGACGTCTAGCGCAAGATAGGGCCTGTTGCCCTGTTCGCCATACCATGCGCTTAGCGGGAATAAATACTGGAAGCTGCCCTCGCGGTCAAACACGGAAATGCGCCGGTTCCAGGTATCGGCGACGAAGAGGCGTCCGTCCGGGTGCAGCGCCAGGCCGCTAGGCTCGTCCAGCTGACCCGGCCCGCTACCACCGCTGCCGATGTCACGCTGCCAGTCCCCTTGTGCCGAATAAACACGAATCCGCTTGTTGCCCGTGTCCGCCACATAGACAAGTCCATCGGCATCCAGCGCCAGGTCGCGCGGTCCCCAAAGACCCAAAACGGGCAACGTATCCGCCCCCAGGCCGTAGAGCCCCGGCTCGCCCCAGGTGCGCAAACTCTCGCCATCAGGCCCCAGCACCTGAATGCGGTAGTTCCAGGTATCAGCCACGTAGAGCTCGCCGGCCGGCCCGAAGCGCAATCCGCCAGGCCGCTCCAGCAGCGCGCCCTCCCCCGTCGCAGCAAGTGTTCCGAGGAGCTCTCCCTCCTGCGTGAAGAGCGAAATGCGGTTGTTGCCCTCTTCGCTGACGGCGAGCCTGCCATCCCCGCTCCGGGCCAGGCCGATGGGACGCAACAGTTGTCCGGCCTGGCTGCCGACGCCTCCGATGACAGTGTGCGCCGACAGTGGCTGCCAGTTCTCGTTGCACAGGTTGGGAGCCAGGTCGGCCAGGGGATTGATCACCTGCCCGTCGCCGACGCCCAGATCCCAGATACGTGCCGCGGTGTCCTTGCGCAGGAAAAAGTACATGCGGTCCGCGACCGGCCACTGCTCGAGGGCAAAGCTGCGCCCCTGCTGACGGCCGAGCGCGCTGTAATCGCGCGACCACCAGATGTCGAAGACCGCCTGGCGCAGTGCGGCCGACTGCGCGTTGGCCGGGCTGAAATCAAGAACGTTGGCGATGCGCGCGGCAGACATACCGAAGTAGTCCTGCATCGGCCACCACATGCGGATGTACTCGAAGCGATAGTAACGATCTTCCAGCAACGGCTCGAAGGCGCCCAGGTTGCCAGCGCCCAGCAGCACGGCCTGCGCCTCGTCCAGCACCTGTCGTGAGGGACTATCGCCGACGAAGCGCGCGTTGCTGAAGTCCCGGAAGTACCAGCTGTAGGGCCAGGATACCAGATCGTCATAGGCGAAGACCATGCTCTTGCCATCCGCCACGCGCAGGCTGGTTTCTTCCAGTTGCTGCAGCACCGTCTTCACCGCCGGCGCGGCGTGCGCATAGACCAGGTATTCGGTCGCGAGGTCGTGGTTGACGAAGGAGGCGCGCAGCGCAGCGCGCGCGGTCAACAGGGCCAGCAGCGCGAAGAGCGAGACCGCAAACAGGCGCCGCAATTGCGGCCAGCCGTAACGTTGGCCAAGGCGGAACAGCCAGAACAGGATCAAACCGCTCATCGCCAGTACGCCCAGCCAGCGTCCGCTGCGCGCCAGCTGCCCCTGCTCCAGCCCGGCGAAGATGCCGCCTCCGGCCCACAAGGGCTGCAACACCTGGAAGAGCGTCACCGCCAGCAGGGGGAAGAGCAGCAGCGCCAGGCCGCCGCGCCGCAAACGCGCCAGGTCAAGCGCATCAAAGACTCGCCCGAAGTACCAGCCGCACAGCAGGATCAGCGGCAGAGTCAGATGGGTGGTCAACCAGGGCATCTTTTCGCCGGCTATGGTGTAGCCAAAGAGCCCCAGCACAGCCCACCAGGCCAGCAACAGCAGGAATGGCAATCGTTGCAGGCGCTGAGCGCGCCGCCGCAGGGGAGCCGTCTCCTCCAATTGTGGCTGTTGTAGCGTCAGCTGCTGGCGGCGCCGACGCCAAAAAACGCCGAGTCCCGTGGTCATGGCGAGCGCGCTGCCCAGCATGGGCAGGAATTCGTAGACCGGCAGCAGCAGGCCGACGTAGTAGTACTGCGGCTGGTTGCCGCGCCGCACGCCCTGCTGCTCAAGCCAGTAGCCCAGGCTGCCAATCAGGCCGGTCGCCAGACCGTTGACGTTGGTCATCATCGTCGTGAAGAAGAAGACGAAGACCGCGTAGAACAGCAGCGCGCAAGGCAACCAGCGGCGCCAGTCCCATGCCAGGCCCAGGCCGATGGAGATCGCGAGCAGCGGCAGCAGCGCCAGCAGGGCGCGTGTGATGCCTTCCTGCGAATAGTCCGTCGCCTGGGCGCCAGTCAGCGCAATCAGAAAGGGCGTCGCCCAGGGCAGGATCAGGCTGCCGATGACAATAATGAGGTCCAGCTCCGGGTAGCGCCGCCGTGCCTGCCACCAGCCCCGGCGTCGGCTCACAATTAGCGCCAGCAGGATGAAGGCCGCGCCAGACCAGGCAAGTATTAGCGGCAATTGCCGGATTACGTTGACCGTGTCCGCGGCTTCCTCACCTGGAATGTGCGGTTCAACCGGTTCGTTAGTGAGTTGCGGAGCACTGTGCGAAACGGATTCGACGAGCAACAGGCCACCGCACACAATCAGCGCCAGCGCACAGATGAGCAGCACGTCGCGCCAGCGTGACCCCAGGTCGACGTTGCGGAAAACACGGCGCAGCGGCAGCAAGAGGGCCGCCATCATCCCTGCCAGCAACACGACGATGCCGAGTAACAGGGTGCGGGCCTCGATTGCGGCCCACCAACCTGCCATCGCAGCGACTCCCAGTGCCGTCTGCAGCGGCACTATGGTCAGCAGGACGACCAGACCCAGAGCTGCCAGCGCGCCAAAGAGCACTGCGACAATGAGGAAGTTAAAGACCGTACGCCCCGGTAACTGCCAGCGCGCCTGCGCCAGGCGCGTCAGCCAGTAGAGAAAGAGAAAGCTGCCCAACAGTGCGATGTAGATGAAGGCGGTTTCCTTGGAGCCCAGGTTGCCGATCATCGCGAGCGCTACCAGCAGCAACCAGTGCGGGCGGCGGCGCGCATGCAGCGGCCCGTTGAGGTACATCAGCACGGCGTAAAACAACAGCAGCGCGAAAAAGATGGAGGGGGTGTCGTGGCGGATGTAGCGATGGTAGTAGAGCGATACAGGTGAGATGAGCAGCAGGATCGATGCCAGCAGCGCGCCGCTGCGTCCCAGCCAGGGCCGAAAGAGCGCCGGCATGAGCACCACCATGACGCCCAGCGCCGCCGTGTAGATGCGCGCAGTGAAGTCGCTGGCGCCAAACAGAAAATAGAAGAAGGCGGTTGCGTGGAAGAGGATCGGCCCATGCATCAGGGGCGTGTGCTGAAAGGATCCGTCGGCGTAGAGGTTGTAGGCGTAGCGCGTGTGCAGGCTCTCGTCGTGGCTCATCACGCGCTCGCCGAGCAGCCAGAAGCGCGTGGTCAGCGCCAGCAACAGAATCAGCGCGTAAAGCCACAGCTCGCGCCGCGAGAACCCCCTGAACATCCGGGACAGCGTCATTGCCTGGACAGCCCCTCCCCCTCGTTCTGCGACATGCCGTCGTAGATATCCCTGCGTAGCCAGAGTACCAACGTCTCTGGCGGGGCTACAATATCGTTGCTGGCGAGTAACCATCCCGCCAGTGGTCCGGTTGCAGCGATACTGCGCGCCCGTCGCATTACGAATCCCTGGCCTACGTAATCGCCTGCCAACTCCGGTGGCTCGGCTGACCATGGCAAGAGCAGAATTTGCGCTCCCCGGGCATCGCTGGCCCTTTCGATAAAGCGCAGGCGCGTGAAGTCGCGCAGCAGCCACTCGACCAGACTCTGGTCGTTCGTCTGCACATAAATCTCCAGCCGCGGAAAGCCGCCGCTCTCACGTTGCGCCAGGGTCTGCAACGTCTCCCGTAGCAGCCTGGCCTCACGCGCAGCCGGCCGAACTTGCCACATGCCGTCTGGATCGTCCGCACGGGTCACTGCCGACGTCCACCCGCTACCCAGCGAAGCCGCCAGCACGAGCACGAGCGCTCCGCCACCACAGGCGTGCAGCGCGGCCGGCCTGCCCCATTCCTGCGCCAGCCAGACGCCGCCCAGTCCCAACAGTAGCAGCGCCAGCCCCATCCAGACCAAATGGATGATTCCGGCCGCCGGCAGGTCTGCAATGCGCGCGAAAGCCTGCAGATGGAGACTGAACAACGCCAGCAGGGCGAAACTGGCAACCCCCGCCAGCAGAGTGAGCCACAATGGTGTGGCCTTTTGCCCTTCAGCCGTCGCGCGCAAGCTCGTAACCAGTCCGCTGGACAGGCCTGCCAGTGGCACAATCAGCCAGAGCGCATGTTCTGGCCCGGCGCCGCGCCACAGCAGCAGCGCCGTGACAGCCAGCAGCGTCCAGATCATCAGGAAACGATCAACGTTGCCTGGCTCACGGAAGCGCAGTTGCAGCAGCCGCAGCAGGGCTAGCAGAAGCAACAGCGGCTCGAAAGACAGTGCGACCTGCAGCGCCTGTTGTGGAATGGCCCCCGGCCTGGGCGTGACGAAACCGGTGATGAACGCGGCCAGCAGCTCGCCGACGGTCGCCAGTCCGCCAGGATGCAACATGAACAGGGTTGCGACCAGAAAGGCTGTCAACAGCGCCAGCGGCAGCGCGTTGCCGGTCGGCCAGCTGCGCAGCAGGTCGCGTGCATGCGGCAACGGATCCTGATGAGCGGCAGCGCGGCGAGACCACAGCAGGGCGGCAATCAGGGAGCCGCCCGCCATCAGTGCCAGCACGATTGCGGCCGGCTCGCTGAGCAGGAGCAGCCAAACCAGCAGGGTCGTCGCCAACGCTGCGTGGTGGTGTTGCCGGAATTGCGCAAAGCGCAGTGCAGCCCACAGCAACAGCCCGGTTAGCAGAAGCGAGAGGATCACGGGGGCGGACTGGCGCGAAGCAAGTAGCATAACTGGCGACGCAGCCAGCAACGCGCAGAATGCGAAGGCGCGTGCCCTTCCCAAAGCACTCTGCAACAGCAGGGGAAGTAACGGCAGCAGCGCGCCCCCCAGCGCCACCGGCAAGCGGGCCGTGACTTCGCTGGCGCCAAAGACGCTGAAGAGCAGCGCCTGCAGCGCGAAGAGCAGCGGGCTTTCCGGCACGAGCTTCGCGCCAGGCAGCTGCGGATTCAGAATACTCCAGGCGGCCAGCGCCTGGCGCGCCTCATGCTCGTTGGGCAGGATCCGATCCAGCTCCGCCAGGCGCAGCAGCAGCCCCAGGGCAATCAGCGCAATCAGCGCGAGCGCGGCGGTAGACCGGGGCAGCGCGCGCCAGTCCCGCTCACCGGCGACTGGCTGTGAATACATCAGCTCCGGAGCAGTCATGGCCGGCTGTCTCCCGGCCCAGTTCCCCTTATCAAATCGACGCGATAGAATCGGCTATCACCAAACTCGCATAGCGAGTCGAAGGAGTCGCGGAACTTGCGCTCGCCGGCAATGCCGTATTTCATCACTTCACTGCTGCCATAGAAAACGTAGTCGATGTTGTAGCGCTCCAGGATTTCCCTGGTCTGCTGCATATCCGGGCTGCGGAAGAGGCGCTCAAGATCTTCGGCCCGGCTGCCGCGCAACAATTCCCAGGTTGCACCGCGCCATTGTCGCTGGTGCCCTTCCCAGTTAAGCAGCACCGCCATCCCCGTCAAGGTACCCACGCGCCCGAAGTTTCCATCGTAAGACGAACCTGGAGCTTCGGCAACCACCGGTTGCACTGCGTCCACCTGGTCCTCAAGACAGCGGATCGCCTCATAGTCATCGTTGTTGATAAATCCGGGGCCGCCGTCCAGACTCAGAGGCGTGGGTTGAGCCGAAGCCAGACGCCCTGTCTCCACGAAAGCGCGGGTGAACACCCCCGCTAGCGGATACAGCAGTCCGGGCAGGATGGCGCAGGCGGTCAAGGCGCCCAGAACGCGTCGCCGGAACCTGGTCCGCTCTTCAACAAAGAACGAGTCAACAGCCCAGGCAGCCGCCACACTAAACAGCAGCCAGGCCTGGTAGTACAACTTGAAGATGGTGTTGGAACGTGCGTTGAAGACATCGCGTAGAAAGACGAATTCGGGAGCCAGCACGAGCAGCAGGCCGCTCACCGTGAGCAGCAGGGCGAAGCCTGTTCCAGCGTCGACCCGCACCAGGGACAGTGGCTGCGCCTGTCGCAAGTCCGGGAACAGGCGGGCCAGAGCCAGGCCGATGCCGCCACAGAGCGCCAGCAGGCCGACAAGACCAGCAAGGCGTCGCTCACCGATCTTTTGAACGACCTCGACCTGGTCACCGCTTTGCCGCACGAAATCCTGCAGCAGGGTGGCTTCCCCCTGCAGCAAAGCGCCGGCCAGGGCCAGCACCATGACGAGGGCCAGCAGCAGCAGCGGGCTACCGATCATCACCCGCAGCAGGAGGCGTCGGTTCAGCGCAGGCCCGGCCCGGTGGCCCTCAAGCACCAGCCAGGCGCCCAGAATGAGCGCAAAGGGCGCAAATATCAGGAAGAGCTGGCGCATGCTGGAAGGATGCTGAAGATTCGGCAAGAAGCCGCCCGCCTGGGTGCGGAAGCCGACATAAAATGGCAGGTAACAAAGCAGCGCCAGCAGGACAAGACGCAACCCGAACCAGCCAGACGCAAGCAGATCCGTTAGACTCAGCCTCCCCCGCTCGCTGCACAGCAGGCGCCGCAGCCCCTCGGCGCTCACCAGCAGCAGCATATAGACCGGCCCGTCCCAGGCGTTCAGGAAAAGCATCCCGCCGCCGACCAGGCCGCAGAGCAGTAGCTGAGCCTGGCCCGGCGCGCGCGTCGAGAGCGCAAGGTTCAGGGCGAGACCAATCGTCAGCAGCGCAAAGGGCAGCGCCAGGACATGCGGGTGCACATCGGCCAGCAGGAAACTGAAGGCCGGAAACTCGCTGATGGGCTGGAAAAACGCCTGGCTGCCGTCGAGATTAATGTCGGTCAGCACGCGGCTGGCGCGGAACCACCACCACCAAAAGTCCCGGTCCGCCAGCATGCCTGATAAATTTGCCCCGATCGGTGGGGCTTGCGCCGCGAGACGCAAGTGCTGGCCCCAAAACGCGAACCAGGCATCCGTGCCGAGGCCAGTTTGCCAGGGCAATTCGATGAGTGGCAGCTGCCAGTTGCCGAGCAGTACAGCGAAGCAGGCCCCCAGCAACCCGCTGCGCCGCCCTGTCCGTCCAGGCCGTGTGCGCGCCAGGTTGCCGGCGACGCCATAGGCTGTCAGCGCGCCCAGCGCGAAGAGCAGTGCGATGCTCATGTTGAAGGCGAGCGTGCTGCCGATGCCGCTCAGGCTGGCCAGCATGGCCATCAGAACGTAGCCGAAATAGTAGTAACTGATTGCGTGGCCCGAAAACCAGGGGTCGGACGGAGGGAAGCTGGCGCTGCGCTGGGTCGCACTCAGAAAGGCCAGCTCCATCGGCTTTTCAGTGCCGTGCAGACTGTTGTTGTGGGCGCGCAGCAGCGCCAAAGCCAGCAATGCGACAAGGAACAGTAGCTCTGCGAGCAGGATGAAGCGCCGGTTCGCGCGCCACCAAGCGCGCCAGTCGCTGTCATGCACACGCCGCAGAAACAACGCGGCGCCGCATCCTGCCAATATCAGCCAGGCCAGCACCATGCTGCCTGGCGTGTTGAACATCAGCCCGAAGCTGGTTCCCAGCCAGAATATGAAGCCCGTCAGCAACAGTCCCAGCGCGCGCGCCAGCGTGTAGCCGCGGTCCGGCAGACTCCGCAGCAGGCTGAAGGTCAGAGGCAGGGCCGCGGCGCCCGCCAGGCTGGCCAGCAACCACCAGCTGAGGACAATCCAGCCTTCGCGCGCCAGCCAGTCAGCGATCACGCGGCAGCTCCGTCCACCTCGTAGATGATCGCGCTGCCCTGCTCAAAGACCTTGCTCAACCTGCCCAGGTCGACCATGCGCTCGAACTTGGCCAGGCCAGTAGCAGGATACCAGGCGCGCTCCAGCCCGCTCACGATCACATAGCGAACCTTGTAGAAGCGCAACATTTTCCAGGCAAGCTCAATGTCGCTGGTGCTGTAGAGGCCGTTGATATTGGCGCGGCGCTGGTCGATAAACAGGCTTTGTTGTGGCAGGGTGCGTTGCTGCGTCTGATGATAGCGCCAGCCCAGCAGGGTCGGCAGACCTGTATAGATCGACACGCGCCCGGCCCAGCGATACTCGCTCGGGCCCTGGGCCTCAAGGATGACCGGCGCGCCCGCCACCTCTTCCTGCAGCCAGCGGATGAGCGCGTAATCATCGGCCAACTGCAGTGTCGCGCCGTTTTCGTGATGTTCGGCCTGTTCCATGTAGGCCATGCCGTCCAGCGTGGGGCCAACTTCAGGCGCCATGCGGTCCAGCGCGCGCGCGGGTGTCGCTACGAGCGGATACGTCGCAGCAACCAATAAGAGCAACGCTCCTGGCACAATCCAGACGAGACGCAAGGGGATCGGCCAGCGCGGCAGCCCGGCCAGCAGCCAGGCGCATGCAGCGCCACCCGCCACGCTAAAGAGCAACCACGCCTGGAGGTAGAACTTAAAGACTGTGTTCTGGCGCCCGATATCGCCTGCCAGCACCAGAAACTCCACGCCCAGCGTCAGCGCCAGCGCCAGCGCAGCCAGCCCCAGCGTCAACTGCAACGCGCGCGTCTGGGCCGGCCGCAGCATGAGGATTGCGCTCCACAGCAGCATTGGCAGCACTGGCAGGGCCGCCTGCCAGCCGGCCATCGCCAGCACCATGGCGAGCACCATGACAGCCAGCAGCGCCACGCCCAGCCAGGCGAGCAGCCTGCCCTGCCCGCGCAACTGCCGCACGTTGGTTGCGCGGAACCAGCGCGCCGTATCCCACAGCAGCAAGGAAAGAAACAGGAAAACAAAGAGGCCGTGGATATCCAGCCACGCCCATAGCGGCGTGCGTCCGCCCTGCCACAGACGGACGCTGTTGTAGCCCGTGGCGTACCAGTAAGTGTAGGGAAGCGCGAACAGGGCGCCTGCGAGGAGGAATCCGCCGCTACGTGCCAGCAGCGCCCGCAAGGAACGCAGGGAGATGCGTCGCCAGTTCAACCACCACGCCCAGCCCAGACCCACGATGCCGAGCAAGGTGTAGGTCGGCCAGTCCCAGGTGTTGGTGGCGCGCAACATGCCTGCCGCCAGCGCGCCGAGGCCCAGGGCCAGCCAGCGCAGACGCGCGCTGCGCCCGTCGCGCCCGGCCATTCTCACTTCATGCCACACAAAGAGCATAACGAAGAGCTGCAGCGGCATGGAGATCATGTGCGCGTGCAGGTCACCGTAGAGGAAGGTGAACCAGGGCATCTCGGTGATGGCATTGCCTTCCACGCCTGGCGTCTCGGCGAGCACGCGGGTAGGCGCCCAGTACCAGCGATGACTGGCCAGCGGCAGGGGCTCCCCTGCCAGCCAGCGCGCTGTGCCCTGCAGCAGGCCGGTCCACAGGCTACGCGAATTGTGCACTTCATAGCGAAGACGGTCTGAAAAATTATCCTGCTGCGCGCTTTCGAGCAGCTCCTGCCGTTCGATGGCGAGCGGCGGCATGCCATTTTCAAGTGTGAACTCCTCAACGAGAAACTCCGCGAGGCCTTGTGGCTGAGCATGGCCGCCCAAAGTGGCCAGACCGTTTCCGAAAACACGCAGGGTGTCCAGGTTGCCCAGCACGACTGCCAGCAGCAGCGCCGCGAAACCGGCCATCCAGGGGCTGGCTCGTCTGCGCGCAGGGCTGCCTGGCTGCGTCGCGTCCGCTGCGCGCCGACGCTGCACCAGATTGAAGGCCACAGCGAAGGCGCCCATGCCGGTCAGGGCGAACAGGGTGGGCACAATCAGAGTGTAGGCCACCGCCGGCAGAATGCCAGTGAGCAGCACGGGTACGCACCGACCAGCACATAGCCGAAGTAATAATAGTTGAGGTAACCGCCGGCGTACCAGGGATCCAGCGGGGGGAAGCTGCTGCTGCGCAGGACAGCGTTGAAATAGGCGAAATCCATGGGCTTTTCGCCGCCAAAATATTGATGCCACAAGTCCGGGTTGCTCATGCGCACAAGCAGAAAGCCGAGGAAGAGCAGCAGCAGCAGGGCCTCAAACGCGAGCAGACGCCGCCAGTGCGCGCTCAGCCAAACGCGAAATCCGTTCCCTTGCCGGCGCAACATGAACATGCCACCCGTCAGCAGCAGGACCAGCAGGACTGCGATTCCGTTCGCGCTCCACAGCGGCAGACCTGCGCTGCTGCCCGCCCAGGCCAACCAGGCGACCAGCAGCAGACCGACCAGGCGAGCACAGCAATAGCCGCGATCGCCCAAACCCGGGAAGAGCAGGAATAGCCAGGGCCACGCTGCCAGCCCGAAGCCGGCCAGGGCCAGCCACCAGCCTGCGACCGTGAGCAGAGGGACGCGGTTGAGCAGGCTTTCGCTGTCGAATCTGTCGCGCCAGCCACCGCCCTCCGTTTGTAACCTCAGGCGCGTCTCGTCCAGCAACAGCCAGGTCGGGTTTTCCTCCGCAGCCAGCGAACTGCGGCGCAAGGTATCCACCAGGGTCGTGTCGCAGCCCCCGCCGCCAGGATTGCGATAGAGCGTGGGACATTCCGCGACCGGGCCGCTGCCGCGTGCGGTCAGCGTGTTGAGCGGAGGCTCCCGCAGCAGGGCCTCTGTCGCGGCCGGATCGTAATCCGTCCGTTTGGCAAAGACGAAGACCGTCGGGTGATCGTAGACGTGGAAGGCTTCCTCGGCCTCGAATTCGTTCAGCCAGGCCGGGCTGTCCCAGGTCGGCAGATGCTGGTCGGAGACGCGCAGCGGCCCCAGCTCGAAGCTCTCGTCGAACTGAGCCACCAGCTCGAAGCCCAGCTCACCGGCGAAGAGCGCCTCGTAATAACGGCTGGTCAGGGGCCAGCGCAGCGGATTGCGCGTTTTGGTGTCGTAGAAGCGGTTGCTGCTGATAGTGAGGAAGTCGCTGCTGTGCAGGGCACTGAGCAAACGCTCCCGCATCAGCTCGTCATCCTCGCCAGAAAGCCACATTTCGATACCGAGCACGAGCCCGCTCCAGGCGTTGCGTCCGTTGCAATTCTGCGCGTCCAGCAAGCCCGGCGGTGGATCATCACCCAGTGTGATGCCGGCTGGCAGCGTGCAGACCAGGTAGGGAACCGCATCATCCCAGACGCCTTCCTGCGCCACCACCGAGCCGGCGGTGACCAGCGGCCCGCCCTCCAGCACCTCGAAGGTGAACAGCAGCTCTTGCCCTGCCTGCAGCTGCAAGGCCGGTTGCAGGGGCAGCTCATAGGCAGCGCCTGGCGCCTGCCCGGCCCGCGCCAGATCCTCACTGAGCTGCGCCTCGGCCAACAACTCGCCGCTGGCGGCCTGCGTCATCGTGATGCGCAGGGACTCGATGCCCGGGTCCGCCAGCGGATCGGCGAGGTGCGGGATGAGTACGTGGGAGACGCGGCCGTCGGCCGGCACACGGATGTATTGACTGTAGGGCTGGCCCGTTTCATATCTGCTGGCCCGGTCCAGGAGGTCACCATGATCGCCGCGGTTGGGCACTGCGATGTTGATGAGCGGCAGGTCACCATCCCCGCCCTCCAGCTGCAGGGCGAAATCGCCCGGGACGCGCTCCCAGAACCAGTGGCTCGCCTGCACGCGCGTCAGCTGGTGCCGGTAAATGTTGCTGAACATGGCAGCCCACAGCCAGGTCAAGGCGAGCACTGCGGCCATCGCCGCCAGCGCCAGACTGCGACGCCAGCCAGCCCTGTCCACCCGCCGCAACAGCGCGCACAGACACCAGGCCGCCAGCAGCGCCAGCGCGGGATAGAGTGGCAGGAAATAGCGCATACTCGCCACCCAACCGCCGCCCAGCAGCCCGAAGAAGCCGAGCACCCATACGACCGGCAGCAGGTTGCGCAAGGCTTCCGGGCGCCGCTGCAGCAGCCGCAGCATGGCCCACAGCGTGCCTGCCAGGGCAGCGAGCCCGAGCGCAGGCCCCAGGCCCCACAACAAGATGTTGTTCAGCGGGAACAGCCATGGTGCGCGCGCCAGCCATTGCCAGTTTGGCGGGAAGTCGACCAGGCCGCTGACCAGGCGGCGCGCTTCGCCGATGTCTTCCAGCCAGCGCGGGTTAGGCGCCAGACCGAAGAAGCCCGGGCCGCTGAAGGCGTAGGGATTGAGCACGCGAAAGATCAGAAGCGCGAGGCCGCCGGCCAGCACCAGGCCGGCGCAATCCCTGCGCAAGGCTCCCGGCAAAGCGTTTCTCTTCTGCAACAGTGGCAGATTGCGCGGCACAGCGGCCAACACCAGCAGGCCGGCAAGGGGTGCCAGGTTTATGCGGCTCGCCAACGCGCAGCCACAGCACAGGCCAAAAAGCGCGTAGTCGACAAGGCTGGCTCTACGTTGCACGCGCGCGGCGAAGAGCAGGCCCAGGGCGCAACACAGGTTGGCAATGGCATCCACCGTGCCGAAGTGCGCTTGCTGGATGGAAAGCACTGCCGCCGCGTACAGAGCCGCGGCCAGCAGCGCGGTGCGCCGCTCGTGCAGGGTTACGCCGATGAGGAACACGACGAGAATAGTGGCCGTCTCCGCCAAAGCCGAGAGGCTGCGCCAGACCAGGTGAAGGCCAAAGAAGCTGCCGTGCAACGGGTCGCCGCTCACCTGCGCCAGCAGCTCGCCTGTCGCGCGCGCCAGGAACAGCGGCAACGTGCCGTAGACGTAGAGGCCTTTGCCCACGTTATGCGGGTTCAGCGTGGAGCATGCCGCGTCGAAGTAGGGGCCGGCGCCGCCACTTTGCGGATAGCGCTCCTGACAGCGGGTAACGTGAGCGCTGCGCGCCGTGTCGTCCGCTTCGGTCGACTGGAGCCGGCCGCCGATAGACGAGGCGACATCCGTCAGGAAGCGCTCGTCCGGGTGCAGGAAGGTAAAATCATCCCAGTTGAGGCCATTGTAGCGTAGCCAGCCCCCGGCCAGCAGCAGGCACAGCAGCAGCGCGGCCGTCAGCAAATCCTTGCGCATGCCAGCCCTGCCCCGGCCGGGTATCCATCTGCTCACTGCCAGTGTCGTTCCTGCCTGCTATGTACTGGTACCAGTCGCATTCTACACGACCGGGCGTTGGACTCAGGATTCCTCATGCGCCAGTCGCTGCAGCGACGCCTCGCCCGGCGGCGGCACCCGGTAGAGAAGAAACTCGTCCCGCGCCCGCTCACTGTGACGCTGTTGCAACTGTCCCTGCGGGAACCAGGCCTGCAATCTGGCTACGCTGTCTTCGTCTTCCGGGGACAGGAAAAACAGCAGGTCACGTTCCGGCTCGAGACGATACGCCCCCTGACGTGCCGTTGCCCGGACCAGGAAATCAGGCAACTGTTCTATTTCGACCACGCCATTGGGCCACTCCTGCAGGCCGCCCTCAATCCCCACGGCGCGGTGATCCCACCAGTGCGGCCAGGCGATGATGAAGGCGTTGCCCGGCGCATCTGTCACCGCGACAAAGGCCGCGAGCACCTGCCCGGCCGTCGCATAGGGGAATGTGGCCTGTTGCCAGGCGAGCAGGTTTTCGACGAAGTAGCGCCGGTGACTCTCGCGCAGCGCTCCTGCCAGCAGGACCAGGACCAGCCCTGCTGCGCATAGCAGGCCCAGGCGCCCGCGAAGTTGATGCCGCAGCAGGCCAGACAGCTGTGCCAGCGGCAGTGCCGCAATGAGAAACACGGCGGGCAATGCGCCGCTAGCGCGAGTGTGGCTGGGGTTTTCGACCGGGAAGGACAGCGCCAGCGCCGTGGGCAAGAGCATGATGAGCAACGTCAGCGGCAACAGCAGGTCCAGCACACTGCGTTTGCGCAGGATACGCCGGGCCCATACCACCAGCCCCAGGAGGAACAGCGCGCCCGTCCAGGGATCGAGCGCCGGTTTGCCCGGCGCGCCACTGATCCAGGCGACGTCTCCCCGCCAGTTGAACATCAGCAGGGCGTCACCCAGATTCTCCGCCAGCCTGGTCGTCAGGACGGCCAGTTGCTCCCCTGCGCTGATCTCCACTTCGGTCGTGACGGGCACATCGCCCAACACGCGGCTGGTGGTGCGGCGCCAGAAGTCCTGTGGATACTCCAGCGCAAAGCCGCCCAGCGGGACGAAGGCGACGAGCGCGATGAGCGCCAGTGCAGCGAAGTTGCGCAGCAGGGACAGGCGTTGCCCGTCAGCGCGCAAGAGCAGGGTCAGAGCCACGCCCGTCACAACGACCAGCGGCAACATGCGAGCTGCCTGGTAGGTGTAGAGCCCCAGGCCGATAACCAGGCCGGCAGCGAGGAAGTCGCCGCGACGATTGTGCCGCAGGGCGCGCCACAGAAATAACAGCAGCAGGGCTGCCACGCCGGTGGTGAGCACGATGCGCAAGCCCAGGCGACTGAGCAGTATGTGCCAGTAGCCGACAGCGACGAGGGCGCCGGTCAGCAACCCGACCAGACGCCCCGCCCGGCCGCCGACAAGTACGCACCCCGTCCAGTAAAGCAGCAGCACGGCGACGATGCCTTCAAGCGCTGACAGCAATTTCAGGGTGTAAAAGTTGAAGTCCAGGCCCGGCAGTTGCGCCAGCAGGGCCATGGCATACATTTGCAGGGGTTCGCGCCCGCCGTTGTTGGCGAAAAACACATTGAGCTCGCCCCGGTTGACCCGCCATGCGTCCCTGATTTTCTCGACGTGGTCGCTGGTCATTTCAGGCATAACCGTGTCCAGCTGACCCAGCCGCAGGCCGGCCGCAAGCAAGAGAATCAGCGCCAGCGCCAGGGTCTCGCGCCTGCGCCAACTCACGCGCTTCAGACGTGCCGACAGTCCGCAATACCAGACGCGCAGGTCAACAGCGCCGGGAGTCAGCGCGTACAGCCAGAGCATCATGCTCGTCAGCCACGCGCCCAGCCCGATGAAAGTGATGTGGTTGTGCGCTGTGAAGCGCCAGGCGAGTACGCAGCACAGGGCACCGGCCAGCGCCGCCAGCAGCCTGTGTCTGCGCCGGCCTGACACCGCGACCAAAGGCTCTGCGCGCGGCAAACTGCGTTCATGCGACAGGTGCCGCGGCCATGCGAAGAGCCAGTCCGCCAGCAGCCAGAGCACCAGAGCCGGCAGCAACAACAGCGCGCCACGGGCCAATAGCTCATCATACTGGCGCCCGGGATCGGAAACCAGCACCTTGGTACTCCACAAGGCCAGCGCCAGAGCCAGCAAACGCAACCCCAGGCTCCAGGCGGCGACCGATGGCAAGGACCACGAGCGCAATGTGGTGCGCGGCGACAGGTCTTTAGTTGGCGCCCGCAACTGTGGAGTCGCATCCGACGCGGGCGTCCTGATTATCTGGCGCAGCTCGCGCAGCGTTCGCCGCGGCCGGCGCAGGAGGCGGTAACAGAGCTGAGCCAGGGTCAAGGTCTCCAGCGGCGCATTGTCCTGACCGACGGTATCGCCGTTCACAGCGGCTTGCTCGCCTTGACAGCCAGGTTGACAGTCGCGCGGCCGGGCGGCTCTGCGGGCACATTGTGTCGGTCACACCACTCCAGCAACCGCACTGCCAGGCGCAGCGGGTTAAGCAGGCTGCCATCCGCGAGTGCGAAGCGCGTACGATCCGCCACACTGGTCAGTGCTTCCGGCAGCACGCCGGATTCCAGCAGGGGCTTGCCCAGGCCATAGACCAGATTGTGGCTGAAGGGAAAGGCATGATGCGTGAAGGCGCGTTCGGCCTCGATCTGAAATCCTGCCTGCAGCACACGCTCGCGCAATTGCGCCGGTGAATAAAGACGCAGATGGTTGGCCCAGATGCCGGCCAGCGGTCCGCGCCGGATTTTGGTGCCAAACAGTTTCTCAAGACTCTTGTTGATCGGGTCCCAGGCGAACGGATAGTTCGCGTGGGGCACGGTGATAGCGATTACACCGCCGGGCTGTAGCACGCGCAGACACTCACGCAGAACAGCGACATCATCCGCTACGTGCTCCAGCAGCTCGGTGAGGATGATTGCGTCGAAGGTGTTTGCAGCCCAGGGCAGCGCCATGGCGTCAGCACGACTCAGTTGCAAGCGTGGCAACCGGGTAACAGTGCGCTGCGCCTGCTGCAACACGCTCCAGTCCAGGTCCACGCCCACCAGGCGACAATCGCTGACGTGTCGCAGCATGTTCAGGTAAAAGCCGCGGCCGCAGGGCAGATCCAGGATGAGGCTATCCTCCTGCAAGGGGATCCACTCGAAGACCGTGCGTGCCCGCATCCGGAAGGACATGTCCGCCTCATTGCGCGTCATCCAGGCGATCGTGCGCGGGTCAATCCCTGGCGTACTTGCGGAAGAGGCGCTCATAGCGGTCCACAGTATCCTGGAAGCAGAAGGCCTGCTCTATCTGCGTACGAGGTCGCTGGTAGCGCGCCGGCTCGCGCAGCACAGCCACGAGCGCCTCGCCGAAGGAACGCCAGTCGCCGACCGTAGCCAAACGGCCCATGCCGGTCACCTGGACGGGGACCCGGCCGCCAGGCGTGTCGGTCATCACCACTGGCGTGCCGCAGAGCATGGCTTCGACCTGCACAAGCGCAAAACACTCGGAGTCGCTGGGCAGCGCCAGCACATCGCAGGCTGCGTAAAAGTCCGCCATGGCCTGCATCCCTTCCAGTACACCCAGGAAGACGATTCGGTCGCGGCAGCGCTGCAACAATGTCGCTTGGCGCTCGCGGTAATTTTCGTAGGGAATATTTTGCTGACCGGCAAAGACCACGCGCGCGTCCGGGAATTCCTCGCTGACCACTTCCAGAGCCCGCAACAGCAGATCGGGGCGTTTTTCTTCGACGAAGCGGCCGGCGAAGCCGATGACCGGCCCACCATCGGGTGACCAGGCCGCCCGCAGTTCGGCAGCCCGCTGCAGGTTGGGCGGCGGCATCGATATTGGCGGCGCGATAACCGTGACCTTCTCCCGAAACGGAGCCAGCCAGCGCGAATGGCTGGCGTAGTCCTCGCTGTAGGCGACGAGGCGGGCGGCGTGGCGCGCAAGCGAGGTGTAAAAGCGGAACATTACGGAGTTGATCAGTCGGTTACGGGCATCCTTCGGCAGGATGAGGTCGCCGTGATGCGTCGCCACCACTGCGCGCCCGCTCAGCCGCGATACCAGAGCCAACGGCAGGGACTCCAGCATGGGCAGATTCGCCCAGAGCACATCGTGGCGCAGTGCCAGCGCCAGCGCTGCCCAGGGCCAGGCCGGCATCAGCATGCCGCGGCTGATCGTGAAGGGCAGCGTCCACAGCCGCACAATGCGCACCCCGTTGAGCATCTGTTCGTCACGCGGCAGCGAGTTATCGTAGCGCGCGGTCAAGACGGTGACCTCATGCCCGCGACGCGCCAGCTCCTCCGCCACGCGCTGAACATGAATGGTCAGGCCGGTGGGGTGAGGGTAATAATAGAGCAGAGATACGAGAATCTTCAGTGTGCGCGGCTCACACCTGGTCGCTGTCATGGTGCTCCTGTCGGACCCTGAATTCACCAAGACTCCTGACCAGTTTTGCGGGCGTCACGCCTTCACAGACGAGACCCAGGGCGCCGGTCAGGGTGTAGAGCAGCAGATTGATGGCGTGGATCGAGATGGCCAGGGAAACGTTTGCTGCATCGGTGGCCAGACCGAATCCGCCAGCAGCCAGCGCCAGCATGATGGCCCACTGATAGGTGCCGATGTTGCCCGGCACCGCCGGCACTGCAATCACCAGCGCGGCAGCCACGATAGCGAGCGCCGCGACCGCCAGGTCGGCGCGGTTGTGGAAAATCAGCATCATCAAATAACTGGCCGCCAGTGAGCAACCCCAGGCAGCCAGAGTCCAGGTGAGTACACGCAGCAGCAGCCCGGGCCGCGTCAGGGGTTGAAACCCGTCCAGCAAGGCCTCCAGCCAGGCATTCAAGGGCAGCCGCCGCACACGGACTGGCCAGGGCAGGCGCAGCATTGTTCCCAACAGACGCCGCGCCCAGGAGCGCCGCTGCGCCAGCACAAACAAGGCCAACGCCAGCACCAGCAACAGGGGCAACATGACCCGCGCTACAGCCCTGTACTCGGCCCCGGCGCCGGGGATGGCGCTCAGGGAAGCTGCCAGCAACACGAGCACCGCCAGGGTATCGAGCATGCGTTCCAGCAGCACGCTGCCCGCGGCCTGCAGCGAGGAAATCTCTGGCCTGACCAGCCAGATGCGCGCCAGCTCCCCCAGACGCAGCGGCAGAAAAGCGTTGGCCAGGTAGGAAATGTTGAGGATGTGAAAGGATCGCGTTGGCGTTAGGGCGCCTTCCAGCAGGGCGCGCCAGCGCAGCGCACGAACCACCTGCCCCACCAGCAACAGCAGAAAGGCCGGCAGCAGCCAGCCATAATGCGCTGTGCGCAAGGCCGTTGTCAGCTGCGCCAGGTCCAGCTGTGTAACCAGTGCCCCGGTCGCCAGCACACTGATTAGCAGCCCGGGCAGCCCGATACGCCAACGCTTCACCGCTCCTCCATCCCCTGCTGCGCCTGATACATGGTAACGAATCGTCACCTGAGTACAATGCACAGTCCACACTTGTGTACTTGACAGGCTGGCGGGCCCTGCCTATACTCCGGTCGCGGTTGCGGGTGTAGCTCAGTTGGTAGAGCACTTGCTTCCCAAGCAAGGTGTCACGGGTTCGAGTCCCGTTACCCGCTTTCGATGAAATGCGCCCGCCGCCCGTGGCGCGTTTTTCATGCGTAGCACAGGGCGATCAGGCAGATACGAGGCGGATGAGGAGAACACCGTGGCAGAGTTTACGATAGAGGCGCAGCCGCGCGGCATGACGGGCAAGAAGGTGCGTCGGCTCCGCAGCCAGGGTCTCGTTCCGGGAGTCGTCTACGGGCCGACAATTGAACCCGTCAGCGTTCAGCTTCCCACTCGACCTCTTGAAATTCTGCTGATGAACGCCGGCGGCACCAACCTGATCGACATCAGCATCGCCGGAGAGACCCACACCGTACTGGTGCGCGATGTACAGCGGCATGTGCTGCGTGATGACATCCTGCACGTGGACTTCTTCGCCCTGCGTATGGACCAGGTCATCGCCACTGACGTTTTCCTGCGTTTCACGGGGGAAAGCCCCGCCGTTGCCACCGGACTGGGCATCATGATTACCGGGACCAGCAACCTGACAATTGAGACTCTGCCAAGGCATTTGCGAAACGAAATCGTCATCAACCTCGACGGTCTCGAGAATGTTGGCGACGGCATCTATGTCAAGGATTTAGACCTCGACGACGAGATTCGAATCCTCAACGACCCTGAAGAAATGCTGGTGCGCGTTGTCATGCCGGCAGCCGTGATGGCCGAAGATGATGAAGATGAAGCCGGAGATGAACTGGACGCCGACGTTGATGTAACTGATGTCGAGCGTGTCGGTGAGGTAATCGACGACGAGGAGTAGCTCGCCTCAACCCTGCGCCAGCGCCTTGCCGATGGCAGCGCGCTGGTCAGCGGAGGATGATTGCATGGGTGCGCGTGGCTGGCCAGCCGGCCGGCCCTGCAGCGCAAGTGAAGTCTTTACATTGGCCGGCAGGTTGTCCCCTTCCAGCGCATTCCACAGACGCAAGAGCCAGCGATGCTGCGTCATGGCATCCTCATGCCGACCCTCACAAACCGCATCCCACAGGGCCACGCAGCGCTCTGGCGCCGCGCTGAGCAGCGCCGCGATGGCACCATGGGCCCCGAGGCAGAATGAGGGATAGAGCAGCGCATCAACGGCGGAAAGAATAGCGCCGTCATTCCCGGCCAGTAGCAGCAGATCCGCCAGCAGTTTCATGTCGCCCGCGCTTTGCTTAACACCGATCACGCCATCGATTTCACGCAACATGCGCGCCAGCAAGGCCGGTGAGCAGTAGGACCAGGGCACGACGTTATAAATGATTACGGGCTGGCGCGCGGCTTCCGCCAGGGTCGCGAAGTGGCGAAACATGCTTTCGTCATCGGGACGAAAGAGGTAGTGCACGGGCGTGACCTGCAATGCTGCCAGTTCCAGGTCGGCGAGCGCCTGCGCTTTCTCGAGCGCCTGGCGCGTGCTGTCCACGATCACGCCGGCAATGACAGGCACCCGGCCTGCCGCCGCATCCAGGGTGGCGCCGGCGCAGCTGCGCAACTCGTCGGTGCCGAGGGTGTGCCCCTCGCCCGTGCTGCCACCGACCGCCAGGCCATGTACCCCGGCTTCCTCGATCAGCCAGCGCACCTCACGCTGCAGCGCTGCTTTATCCAGCGTCTCGTCCGCCGCAAAGGGCGTAACCATGGGCGGGATGATGCCGCGCAGCCAGGCAGACTCAGACATGGCCGTTCTCCGTTCCTGTACCATTCAGGTTTGCAGCCGCTTCTTCTTCCAGGTCGATCACTGCCAGCCCCACCACGCTGACGCCGTCGGCCAGATCCATCACCCTCACTCCCTGGGTGCTGCGTCCGGTCTCACGGATTTCGTCAAGATTGGTGCGAATGATGACCCCCGTCGAGGACATCAGCAGGATGTCATCGCTTGACTTGAGACAACGCATGGCCACCACCGGCCCGGTTTTCTGGTTGCGCGCCAGGGCGCGCAGGCCCAAACCATAGCGGTCCTGTGGCCGGTATTGCTCCAGCGCCGTGCGCTTGCCATAGCCGAAGCGGGTGACGATGAGCTGGTGCGTATCCCCTGCGTTGATCACATCCATCGCCGCCACATAGTCTCCAGGATTCAGGCGAATCGAGTTGACGCCGGCGGCAATCCGCCCCATCACGCGCACCCCGTTCTCGTGGAAGCGAATCGACTTTCCGGATTCAGTGACGACCATGACATCCTGGTCGCCATCGGTCAGACGAACCTGAATTAGCGTGTCATTCCCCTCAAGGTTGATGGCAATCAGGCCACTGGGACGAACTTCAATCATGTCCTGTAGCGGCACGCGCTTAATGCGACCGCAGCGCGTGGCCATCACCAGGTGACCGGCCACAGCGCTGCCGTTCGTATACGGGACTGGCAAAATGGTCGTGATACGCTCACCGGTCGCCAGCGGCAGCACGGCATGAATTGAGATGCCGCGGCCCGTGCGGGAGGTCTCCGGAATGCTGAAGGCGCGCTCGCTGTAGACCTTGCCCCGGTCGCTGAAGAAGAGCAGCTGGTCCAGGCTGCCGGCGGCGATGAGGTCCGTCAGCGCGTCCTCGTCGCGCGTGGTCATGCCGATCAGGCCCTTGCCGCCACGATGCTGTGAGCGATAGGTAGAGGAAGGCACGCGCTTGATATAGCCCATGGTCGTGAGCGAAACCAGCACGCGCTCGTCGCGCACCAGGTCCGCCTCGTCAAACTCAGTACTGACGCCGTGCAGAATCTCTGTGCGCCGATCGTCGCCGTAGGTGGCGGCCAGCTCCTCCAGGTCCGCGCGAATAAGCGCCAACATCTTGTCCTGCGAGGCCAGCAGTTCCTCGAGCCAGGTGCAACGCGCCATGACTTCGTCGTACTCATCCTGCAGTTTCTGCTGCTCCAGCGCCGCAAGACGCCGCAGCTGCATCTCCAGGATGGCGTTGGCCTGCAGCTCGTCCAGGCCGAAGCGCTGCATCAATTCGGCCCGCGCCGTTTCCGTGTCCTCCGAAGAGCGAATGCAGCGGATGACCTGTTCGATCTGCGAAAGTGCCTTCAGCAGGCCCTCGAGGATATGCGCCCGCGCACGCAACTTCGCCAATTCGTGGCGCGAACGTCGCTCAATCACCTCAAGACGATGATCAATGTAAATTTGCAGCGCCTGCTTCAGCCCCAGGGCGCGCGGCTGCATATTAACCAGCGCCAGCATCTGGATGCTGAAGGTACCTTGCAACTGGGTGTACTTGTATAGCTGGTTGAGCACCTTCAAGGGCTGGGCATTACGCTTCAGTTCAACCGTCAGACGCATGCCATTGCGGTCGGATTCGTCGCGCAGATCGGCGATGTTATCGATGCGCCCATCGCGCACCAGCGCCACAATGCGTTCGACGACGGCCGTCTTGCCAACCTGGTAGGGGATTTCGCTCAACACGATGCGATGGTGGTTATCTGCCTCTTCGATCTCGGCGCGCGCGCGCACAACCACCCGGCCGCGCCCGGTGGCGTAAGCCTCACGGAGGCCCTCGTCCGCGATAACGAGCGCGCCCGTCGGGAAATCCGGCCCCTGCACGAAGGTCATCAACTCATCGACCGTGATCTCGCTGCGACGCTCATAGTTGTCAATGAGGTGCGTGATGGCCGCGGCCAGCTCGCGCAAATTGTGCGGCGGGATGTTGGTCGCCATGCCAACGGCGATGCCGCTGGCACCATTGAGCAAGAGGTTGGGCAAACGCGCCGGCAGCACAAGGGGCTCCTCGGTACTGCCATCGTAGTTCTCGTCGAAATCGACGGTGTCCATGCCGATGTCGACCAGCAACTCGCTGGCGATACGGGCCAGGCGCGCCTCGGTGTAACGCATGGCCGCGGGACTGTCGCCGTCAACGCTGCCGAAGTTTCCCTGTCCGTCCACCAGCGGATAGCGCAGCGAGAAGGTCTGCACCATGCGCGCCATCGCTTCATAGACGGCGCCGTCGCCATGCGGGTGGTACTTGCCCAGCACATCACCGACGACGCGCGCGCTTTTCTTGTATTGTGTGTTGAATCGCAGGCCCATCTCGTGCATCGCGAAGAGGATGCGGCGATGCACCGGCTTGAGTCCGTCGCGCGCATCCGGCAGCGCCCGCGCCACGATCACGCTCATGGCGTAATCGAGGTAGCTGCCGCGCATCTCCTCATTGATGCTTACCGGACGGATTCCGCCGACTTCATCCACAGTTGCGCACCTGCTCCCTGCCCGACCGCCCATTATACCTGTCTGGCGGGCCCCGCGCGACCCCGACGCCGGCGTCTGGTCAGCGAGGGACTACGGGATATTTTCGCTCAACTGGCGCGCAACCAGCGTCCGTCGACCAGCCTGAAATGCACCGGAACGCTTGCCGCGGAGTCGCGCACGTCGGCACGCAACAGCGGCCCGCTATCTGTCGCGCTGACCAGCGTAACGGCTTCCACCGTGGGCGCGCCGGTAAACTCTCCAACCGCAAAGCGCGCCCGGGCCAGCACACCCAGCGCCCCGTCGCTCAAATCGTAAAGCGCGAGAAAAGCGTCCCGGTCTCCGCGCAGGCGGCGTTCCGCCTCCTGTTGAAGCTGCCAGGCGAGAAGATCGCTCCAGTCCAGCGTGGCCTCGTGCGGCGAGCTTGTACCGGTCACTGCGTTTAACAGGGTCAGGGAGGATCCCGGCTGCAACCCGGCAATTAGTCGCGCTACGGCAGACTCGCCGTAGTTTGTCGCCAGGCTCTCCAGCAGCAGTTGCCGGCTCTCCTGCTCCTGCATTCGGTTGACCAGCCAGGCCCTGGCAGAGCCGTACAGCCAGCTCGCTTCCTGCGTCCAGTCAGGCCCGGGCTGTCCGGCACGCTCATTCAGCAGACGGCCGGCAAGCAACTGCGCCAGGCTTTCGCTCAGAGCGGCATTCAGAGGCTCGTCAGTTCGCGTCAGTTGCATCCAGGGCGAGGGCAGCAGCAGTGTCCAGATTGCATTCGGCGACCAGGAAGGCGCACCTGGCAGCGCCTGAATGCGAGCGATCAACTGCGGCGTGGCGGGACAATCCAGCAGTGAGCAGCCACGTGCCAGCCAGGCTGACAGCTGCGGCGCCAGCGCCTGTGCCAGCGGCTCATCCAGGCTGTCGTATTCAATGCGCAGGTTTTCCGCGTGCAGGGTTCGCGCCGGGCCACGCCAGCCTTCCCGCGCCGACACGTGGCGCCAGCCCTGAGGCGTCAACCGGTAGTGCCAGGTATGCAGCCAGGGCTCGCCGGCGATGGTCTCCTGTACCTGCACCCAGGCTTGCTCGCCGTCCAGCCCGAGCGCCCTGATGTCGCCGCCAGGCAGGTTTCCGCCTTCAAGCTTGCGCCGTTGCCAGGCAACGAAGTTCTCCTGCTGCGCCAGCTGCCAGGGGGAATCGCCGCTGTCTTGCAGATCGAGGAAGGCCAGTTCGTCGCCCAGGCGCAAGGCCGTAACCTCGGCTTCCACAGTCGCGCGCAGCAGGTTTTCCTGTTGCCGCTCCAGCTCCTGCACGCGCAGGTACAGCGCTCCCCCAAGCAGCGCTCCCATCAGCAGCAGCAGCAAAAGTTGCAGGAAAAGCTTCCTGCGCCGCCCCCGGCCAGGCCCGGCTTCGCTCAGCTGGCGCGCCTGGTCTTCAGCAGCATCGATTTCCCACTTCAGTTCAACGCCCATCGGGCTCCTGGCGTTCTGGCAGCAGTTCGCCACTGTGCAGCTGATGCAGCACGCCCGCCGCGTCCCGTAAAATCAGCGCGCCGTCCGGCGCGACGCCCTCGGGCACGCCACAAAAACCATTAATCTGCACCGGTTCCGTGGGCAGTCGCAGGCGCGCGCGCCAGGCCAGGTAAAGACTTTCGCTGTCAGACTGCCCCAGCCAGTGTTCCAGGCGCTGCAGCAACCGGGCCAGCAATTGCGCCCGCTCCAGCCTGCGCCCGCACACCGTCTCCAGACTGGTGGCCTGCCCTTCCAGGACGCTGCCACGGAAATCCACCCGCACATTGAGGCCCATGCCCAGCACCGCGCCCGTCAGCTGATCATCCTGCCAGACCGCCTCGGTAAGCACGCCAGCCAGTTTGCGTCCTCCAGCCTGCACATCGTTGGGCCACTTTAGTGTGACATCCCGCGCGCCCGCAGCAGAGGTCAGTTCCGCAATTGCCAACGCACCGAGCATCGTCATTTGCGGCAATTCTTCCATTGCGGGCCGCAGAATGAGCGAGACGGCCAGCGCAGTGCCCGCCGGCGTATGCCAGTCGCGCCCGTGACGTCCCCGCCCCTGCAATTGTTCGTCGGCCAGCACGAGAGCGCCCGTCGGCGCGCCAGCGCGCAACCAGACCAGCGCCTCAGCATTGGTGCTGCCAATCTTTGCATACCAGCGGAAGGGCCGTTCGCCCACTGCGGAGCGAATGTGATTCTCGTCAAGCATGGTCGCCAGCCCTGAATTGCATCGTGACCTTAACAGTGTATCATTGCCTCTCCTGAGCTTATTTTCCATTGGCATATCAGTTGCCAATGGATGAAACTGACGTCCTCGTCTGAATCCTTATTTCGTGCCGCTCATGTGAAAGAACAGGAATGCCAGCGTACATTCCGGCCTGGCAACAACGTAACCTTCCACCTCTCCCCCTTCTGGCGGCCTTCCTGCTTGTCGGCCTGCTGTATCTGTGGGCAACCCCGGTTCTGGAAGCGTCGGATGAACCTCAGCACTTCGCATTCGTCGATTTCATCAGCCGACACTGGAGCCTGCCTGTTCAGGTCCCTGGAGAGGCAATCCCGCCAGCCCAGGAAGGCAGCCAGCCCCCACTCTACTACATCCTGGCCGCGGCCCTTGTTGCCCCCGTTGACACCAGCGACCTGCCCGAACTCATGCAACCCAATCCACATGCCATCCTGGGAGACCCCTCCGCAGCCAATAATAAAAACCGCTTTCTGCATGACACCACTGGCCTGGAACTCAGTGGTGCCGCGCTCGCGGTTTATATCGCTCGTCTGTTCAGCCTGTTGCTGGCCTGCGTCAGCGTCAGCGCCGTCTGGCTGGCTGCCCGCGATCTGGGGTTACTGACCGGCCAGAATCCGCGACGTCTGGCCTTGTTGGCCGCCGGACTGGTGGCCTTCAACCCCCAGTTCCTGTTTATTTCGGCCTCCGTCAACAACGATAACCTGATCACGCTGCTGGCCAGCCTGCTCATCTGGCAAATGCTGTCCCTGTTGCGCAATGGTCTTACCCCCCGGCGCAGCCTGCTCCTTGCCCTGTTGCTCGCCCTGGCGTCACTAAGCAAGCTGAGCGGCTTGTTGCTCTATGCGCCGGTTGGACTGGCAGCACTGTGGCTGACACAACGCAGCCGGAACTGGATGGAACTGGCGCGTCTGGCATTGCTGGCCGGCATCTGCTGGCTCGTAATCGCCGGCCCCTGGTACGCCCGCAACCTGATTCTCTACGACGAATTCACCGGCTCGCAAACCATGCTTGACATCTTTGGACGACGCCCGGCGCCATCACTGGAAACCCTGCTGACGGACGAGTTCCGTGGCCTGCGTCACAGCTACTGGGGGATATTCGGCGGATTCAACATCTCCAGCCCGGCGCTCTTCTACCTGGCAATGGACGCTGTGACGCTGGCAGGCGTGACGGGCCTGCTGCTCTGGATGTGGCGAAAACGGAACATGCCCGACGCACTGATCCCGGTTTCCCTGACGACGCTGTGCATTGCCCTGTTCGCCGGCGCCCTGATCATGTGGACGCTCCAGACCGCAGCCTCCACGGGACGGCTCCTGTTTCCGGTTAGCGCGGCAAGCGGCACCTTGCTGGCCCTGGGTCTCGGGGCCTTTAAGCTTCCGTCCCGCCCACTTGTGGGTGCGCTGGGCCTGACCGCGATTCTGATGCCCTTTCTCAGCATTCGGCCGGCCTATGCGGCTCCAGCCCAGGTCGATCAACTGCCTGCAGATGCCACAATGCTCAATCTAATGTACGACGACATCGAGTTGCTGGGTTACCTGATTCC
This sequence comes from Phototrophicaceae bacterium, assembly GCA_965238035.1. Lineage (GTDB taxonomy): Bacteria > Chloroflexota > Anaerolineae > Aggregatilineales > Phototrophicaceae > JAGWBD01. The sequence goes on from OZ250163.1 coordinate 518,450, forward strand.
CCGGCAGCAAATCGGCCCCGGTGACACAGTTCCGGTCACACTCTACTGGAGCCCGGTTCGACGTTCCGACCTGAACTACAGTTTCTATGCGCATCTGCTTAACGATGTGGGCCGTACCCTTGTCAGAAACTACGGATTCCCGGGTGGTGGCAGCCTGCAAACCCGGAAATGGGAGCCAGGTAGCATCTATGAAGACCGCTGGGAATTGCAGGTGCCAGAGGACGCGCGTGGTCAAACACCCCTGCGCGTGCAAATCGGTTGGTGGAAATATCCGGAAGACTTCAGCATCCTCGCGACCACCGGCGACGGCGCAATACAGGACCCTGTCCGCTTTGACGCCGGAAGCTTCAGCGGGAGCACTGTGGCGGACGAACTACCGCTTGAACATGCCGTTTGGCCGCTGGATTTCGGCAACAGCATCCGTCTGCTGGCCTATGAACTGGAAGGCCCGGAAGTCACGCTGTTGTGGGAAGCGACAGCGCGACCGGGACCCGACCTGCAAGTGTTTGTGCACGTCCTGAACAACCCTGTTCCTGGTGAGCCGGACATTATGTTGGCTCAGGGTGACAGCCCTCCGCATACGCCCACTGCTGACTGGCAACCAGGTGAGCACTACCTGACCCATCACAGTCTTGAAATGTCTGCCGCAACGGTCCCGGGCGTCTATCGTATGTTTGTGGGCTGGTACAGCATGTCGCAGGGGTGGCGGCTGGAAGCTGACTGCCCGTTTAACTACTGCCCGCTGGCCATGATTCGTCTGCCCTGTAGCCAGGGTTCTTGCGACGCGGAAAGATAGCCCATCACGAGGCGCCCTGCGCAACCCGTCCAGGCGCATCAGCTCTGGTGCTGCCAGTCTGTGCGTACCAGCGGAAAAGGCGGCATCCCGGTACTTCAGGGATGCAAGATTCATCAAGTATGTCGCCGGCCGAAATTGTTCAGTGACGCTTTCGGTGTACCATGGCAGATTCGACACAAGTCACCCATGACCGGCCAGGCACTGGTTTCGGATACTATTATTGCCTTCCTGAATCCTTGCATCGTGGCCCTCATGAAAGGGATAAGCATGTCAGCCAGCACAGGCATCTCGCGACAGCATCACAGACCTCCTGTTTTGCTTTTGGCAGCCTTCTTTCTGATCGGTCTGACGTACCTGTGGGCAACTCCGGTCTTCGAAGCGCCGGATGAATCCCACCATTTTGCCTTCGCTGACTACATCAGTCGCCATCGCAGCCTGCCGCTGCAACAACCAGGTGAAGCAACACCATGGGCCCATGAAGCCAGCCAACCGCCGCTTTATCACATCCTGGTTGCGGCGCTGATTTCACCGATCAACAAAAGTGATCTGCAGGAACTTGCGCGGCCCAATCCCCATGCCATTTTGGGGGATCCGTCTGCAACCATAAACCGCAATCTGCATTTGCACGATCATGCCTCCCCGCAACTCAAGGGGGCTGAGCTGGCCGTGTATGTCGCCCGTCTCTTCAGCCTTTGCCTGTCCTGTGGAAGCGTGGCCGCCGTGTGGTACGCCGCGCGTGAACTGGCATTCCTCACCGGCCGGGATCCCGGTCGTCTGGCCCTGCTGGCAGCAGGGCTCATCGCTTTCATGCCCCAGTTCCTGTTTATTTCCGCTTCTGTCAACAACGACAATCTGATCACCTTGCTCACCAGTCTCATTATCTGGCAATTGCTGGCCATGCTCCGCAAGGGCCTTGTCCCAGGGCGCAGCCTTGTGCTGGCCCTGCTGCTGGCACTTGCTTCACTGAGCAAATTAAGTGGTCTGCCCTTCTATTTGCCAGTGTTGATAACGTCGCTGTATCTGGCTCGCAGACATGGTAATGCGCGTGAACTGGTGCGTATGGTACTGCTCATGAGTGTCTGCTGGTTGCTGATAGCCAGCCCCTGGTATGCACACAATCTGTCTCACTATGGCGAACTCACAGGTGCAAAAACCACCCTGGACATCTATGGGCGACGGCCAGCGCCAGGCCCTGGGCAACTGCTGGGGGAGGAATTCAATGGACTTCGGATCAGCTATCAGGGGTTGTTTGGCCATTTCAACGTGTTTGCCCCGGCGCCATTGTATCTGATTATGGATTCCATTCTGCTCGCTGGCATCGTCGGCCTGCTGCCAGGCTTGTGGCAGCTGCGAAAGCGGCAGGAAGCCGTTTTCGCCACCTTTCTGCTGGCGCTGTGTTTCATTCTGGTTCTCGGTGCGCTGGTGGTTTACACCCTTCAGACAAACGCGACTCAAGGACGATTGCTGTTTCCAACTGTAGCAGCAAGCAGCGCCTTGCTCGGACTGGGTCTGATGAGTATTGGCGTACCTGCAAAACCAATTCTGTTCGCTCTTGCAGGTGTCGCCATCCTGATTCCCTGGACAAGTATTCGTCCAGCCTATGGGCGACCCGCCATTGTCGCGGAGCTTCCTGTTGAGGCGACTGCCCAAACACTGTACTTCGACGATATCGTGATGGTCGGCCATCACATACCGAAGCGACAGTATGGACCAGGAGAAACCATTCCGGTCACATTTTACTGGAGCCCGCTACGCCGTTCCGGCCTGGATTTCAGCTTCTACCTGCACCTGCTGAACAGCGTGGACCGCGTTCTGGTCAGGAATTATGGCTTTCCAGGCCGCGGCAGCCTGCAGACCTCACGTTGGGAACCGGGCGTCATCTACCAGGATCTGTGGGAATTGCAGGTGCCAGAGGACGCGCGTGGTCATACATCCCTGCGCGTGCAAATTGGTTGGTGGAAATACCCGGAAGACTTCAGCATCCTCGCGACCACCGGCGACGGCGCAATACAGGACCCTGTCCGCTTTGACGCCGGAAGCTTCAGCGGGAGCACTGTGGCGGACGAACTACCGCTTGAACATGCCGTTTGGCCGCTTGAATTTGGCAGCAGCATGCGCCTGCTGGCCTGGGAACAAAATGGCCCGGACATTACGCTCCTGTGGGAAGCGACAGCGCGCCCGGGACCCGACCTGCAAGTGTTTGTGCACGTCCTGAACAACCCTGTTCCTGGTGAGCCGGACATTATGTTGGCTCAGGGTGACAGCCCTCCGCATACGCCCACTGCTGACTGGCAACCAGGTGAGCGCTACCTGACCCATCACAGTCTTGAAATGTCTGCCGCAGCGGACCCGGGCGTTTATCGTTTGTACGTGGGCTGGTTCAGCATGTCACAGGGGTGGCGGCTTGAAGCTGACTGCCCGTTCAACTACTGCCCGCTGGCCATGATTCGTCTGCCCTTCTAGCCACCCCGCTTCAGTTGCAGGTCATTCCAGCGAAGGCCGCTGGCCCAGGGCCGCGCGGATGCGTGCTCTCTCCGCAGCCACATCTGCCCGGGGTGGTGCACACACGTTACAATGGTTTCATTGCGTTGCACGGGTCGGGTTGCCCGTGCCGGTAGCGGACAGGAGCTGATGCAGCATCTCTGGGCACCCTGGCGTATGGCATGGATACGGGACGAAAAGGGCGAGCGCGCGACGCAACAGGGATGTGTGCTGTGCCGTCTGGGCGCTGAAGAGGACGACCTGGTCGTCGCCCGCTCGCAGCACGTGTACCTGATGCTCAATGCCTACCCCTACAACTTCGGCCACCTGATGGTCGTGCCCTTCGCGCACCGCCCCAGCCAGGAAGACCTTGCGCCCGAGGCGCTGCTGGACCTGATGCAGACCAGCAACCGTGCGCTCAAGGCCCTGCGCGGCCTGTATCAACCGCAGGCTTTCAACGTGGGCGCCAACATCGGTGCTGTTGCCGGCGCCGGTCTGCCCGACCACTTTCACCTCCACATTGTGCCGCGCTGGCAGGGAGAATCGGGCTTCATTACCACCATCAGCGACACCCGTGTCATCCCTGACACCCTGGCCAATACCGCCAGAGAACTCAGGGAGTGCCTGAATGCGAAGTGAGCGCGACGTCCTCATCCTCGGCGCGGCGCGTACTCCCCAGGGTCGCTTCCTTGGCGCACTGGCCGACCACGATGCGGCCGCTCTCGGCACACATGCCGTGCGCGCGGCGGTGGCGCGCAGTGGTGTTGCGCTGGACGAGATCGAAGAACTGTTGCTCGGCAACGTCGTCAGCGCGGGCACCGGCCTGGCCCTGCCGCGTCAGGTCAGCCTCGGCGCCGGCCTGCCCGAGCGGGTCGGGGGCACGCTCGTCAACAAGGCCTGCGGCAGCGGGATGAAAAGCGTCATGCTGGCCGCCAACGCCATCCAGGCGGGTGCCGGCGAGCTCTACGTGGCCGGCGGCACGGAAAGTATGAGCCGGGCGCCCTTCCTGCAGAGCGGCTTGCGCCAGGGCCACAAGTTTGGCGACGCCACGCTGCGCGATTCCCTGCAGTCGGACGGGCTGTGGTGCAGCCTCAGTGACTGGCGCATGGGCGACGCGGCCGAGTTCATCGGCCGAAAGCTGGAGGTCTCGCGCGCTGAGATGGACGATTTTGCCTTGCGCAGTCACCAGCTTGCACACGCAGCGACGGAGTCCGGCGCCCTGGCCGATGAAATAGAGCCGCTGCCGGGTGGCGTTTCAACAGACGAGCCGATTCGCCCCAACACCTCGGCGGAACAGCTGGCTGCCCTGCGGCCGGCCTTCGCGCCGGACGGACAGGTAACCGCCGGTAACGCGCCCGGCCTGAACGATGGCGCCGCCGCGCTGGTCCTCGGCAGTCGCGCCTACGCTGCAGCGCACGATCATCTGCCGCTGGCGCGCGTCGTCGCAAGCGCGCAGGCTGCGCTGGCGCCCGAATGGATCTTCTACGCACCGGTCAAGGCCATTCCGCTTGTGCTGCAGCGCGCGGGCTGGGACATCAACGACGTGGACCTCTTCGAACTGAACGAGGCCTTTGCCGCCCAGGTGCTCGCAGATCTGAAGGGGCTGGAGCAGGAAGGCTATCGCGTGCCGCTTGAGAAAGTGAACGTGCATGGCGGCGCCATCGCCCTCGGTCATCCGCTGGGCGCCAGCGGCGCGCGCGTGCTGGTTACGCTGGTGCACGCGCTGCGCAGGCATGGCCTGCGGCGCGGACTGGCGGCGCTTTGCCTGGGCGGTGGTGAGGCAGTCGCCATGGCTGTAGAGCTGGAAGATGATAGCGTCTAGCTCAGGTTCACTGCATGGGGCAGCGGCTCACCGCGTAACCCCGCCAACAAATTGGCCGCCGCAATTTCTGCCATTTGATTGCGCGTACGTACGCTGGCACTGCCGATGTGCGGCACGATCGTCACATTAGGCAGTGAAAGCAGCGGGTGATCCGCAGCAATGGGCTCGGGATCAGTCACGTCCAGCGCCGCGTGCGCAATCTCGCCGTCGCGCAGCGCAGCCTCCAGCGCGACCAGGTCAACGATAGGGCCGCGCGCCGAGTTGACGAGCACCGCCGTGGGCTTCATCTTCGCCAGCGCCGCTGCGTCAATCAGATGCCGCGTCTCCGGCGTCAGGGGCGTATGCACCGTAACGAAGTCCGCATTGCGCAGCAGAAAGTCGAGCCCGACCGGCTCGGCGCCCCGTTCGCGAATGGCCTCATCAGAAAGCACCGGATCGCTGGCAATGATGCGCAGGTTGAAACCGCGCGCACGCTGCGCCATGGCCACGCCAATGCGCCCGAGGCCGATGATGCCGAGGGTTGCGCCGCTCAAATCCGCGCCCAGCAGTGTCTCCGGCTCCCAGGTCTCCCACTTGCCCTCACGGATATAGCGCACGCCCTCAACGATGCGGCGCGCGCCAGCCAGCAGCAAGGTGAAGGCCAGATCGGCCGTGGCCTCGGTCAGCACACCGGGCGTGTTGCCCACTGCGATGCCCCGCTCGCGCGCGGCGTCCAGATCGATGTTGTCGTAGCCAACGGCCATCTGGCTGATGACGCGCAACTGTGGCCCGGCCGTGTCCATCAAGGCGGCGTCGATGCGGTCGGTAAGCAAACAGAGCAGACCGTCCACGCCGCGCACATGCTCGCTCAGGGTTTCATAAGGTGGTGGCATCCGTTCGGGCCAAACTGTTGCGTCACAGGCTGTCTGCACCCTGTCGAGACCGGCTGACGGGATCATGCGACTGACGAACACGCGCGGACGACTCATGGTCTGTAGCCTCGTCTTTTGATTTGTACCGGAACAGAATCACAGTTTGTCTCATTTTGCTTCACAGCGCCCGGTTTTGCACAATTTACGCCGTGCAAGGTTTCCCCGACCATTGCGCGAATGCGGACTGACAGACATGCCAAATGTGTAACGCGCCGGAATTGGACTCGGAATATGTGCCTTCTCTGCGCTACCATAGGCGCCATGCATAACACACAGATGACTTCATGAGGGTCGAGTTTCAGGCTGGCAGCGTCTATAACAGCAATTACAGCAGCCCTCTCCGCTTCGTCCTCTCCCATTTGCAGCGCCACTGGCACATCGGCGTGCTGATGGTGCTGGGCGCCTTCTGCAACGCGGCGCTGGGCGTCACCATTCCGCTCAACATCGGTCAGGCGTTCACTGCCATCCTTGAGAATCAGGATCTGCAACTCGCGCTCAACGCCTGCATTCTCATCGTCGTCGCTTCATCACTTCGCGCTATCGTGCAATTCATGCGCAACTTCGGCGCCCAGGTTTATGGCCAGCGGATAGAGCGTGACGTTCGTGACGAACTTTATGCCAGCCTGCTGGGCAAAAGCATGGCCTTCCACAACCTGCTCCCCGTGGGCGAAACCATGGCGCGCGTCACCAACGACGTCATCGAACTGAACCTGATGATTAACACGGGCGTCAACCTGCTTATCGGCTCAACCATGTTTATGTTGATGCCGCTGGTCGCCAGCCCATTCCTACATCCGCAACTGATCCTCGTCCCCATCGGCTTCGTCGCGCTGCAGATCATCATCCAGGTCGTATTTGTGCGCCGTCTTTATCCGCTGGCGCGCCAGGTGCGCAGCAGTTTCGGCGAAATGAACGCACGCCTGGAAGAATCGCTGGAGGGGCTGGAAGTCGTCAAGGGCGCCGCCCGCGAAGGCGCGGAGATCCAGCACATCAGCGGCCTGATCACGGGGTTTCGCAACCGTTACATCGCCCAGGGCGAGCTTGAGGCCCGCTATCTGTCCAACCTGCTCTTTCCGCTCACGCTCTTCCTTGGCATTTTTCACGCGGCCATCCTGTTTCGCGCCGGTGAGATCAACACCGGCGACATCGTGGCCTACGTCGCGATTCTGCTCTTCTTCCAGTTTCCGGTCTTCACTTCCCTGTTTACCCTGCCGCGCATCGCGCTGGGTCATGCCGCCGCCGGCCGCATCCTCGAGCTCATCGCCACACGGACTGCCATGGACCAGAACGAGGCCGGCCATAGCCGCCCATTGCGTGGCGAAATTCGCTTCGAGAACGTCAGCTTCAGCTATCAGGGCGATCAATACAGCCTGCATGACCTCAGCTTCAGCGTCAGGCCTGGCCAGACAGTTGCCATTGTCGGTCAGACCGGCTCCGGCAAGACCACCGTCACACGCCTCATCAACCGAACCTGGGATGCCGGCACGGGCCGGGTTCTGATAGATGGGCATGACGTGCGTGACTGGTCCATGGCCAGCCTTCGCTCGCAAATCAGCATCATCGAACAGGACATTTTCCTCTTCAGCCGCTCGCTGGCGGACAACATCAGCTTCGGCGCCCCTGACGCCACGCAGGCGCAAATTGAGGAAGCGGCGCGCATGGCCCAGGCCCACGACTTCATCATGTCCTTCCCCGCAGGTTACGACACGGTCGTCGGCCAGCGCGGCGTCACGCTCAGCGGCGGCCAGCGTCAACGCATTGCGCTTGCCCGCGCCTTCATTACCGACCCGCCAGTGCTTATTCTTGACGACAGCACCAGCGCGATTGACAGCGCCACCGAGGACCTCATTCAGCAAGCCATCTGGACTGCTGCGAAAGGCCGCACCACCATCCTCATTACGCATCGACTTTCCCAGATTCGCTGGGCCGACCACATCATCGTGCTGCGCGAGGGAGAAATCGTCGCCCAGGGATCGCACATGCAGCTGTTGCAGGACTCGCACGATTACCGGCGCATCTTTGACCGCTACGAATCGCATTCCGACCCCGCAGAGATGCCGCTCTCCGAAAGCAATACGGCATGGTAGCGCTCTTCTCCGGTCTTGACGGCGACAAATTTGACCGACAATACGGCGACGGAGTCCTGTTCCGGCGCATCCTGAGTTACTTCACGCGCTACCGGCGGCAGGGCCTCATCATCCTCACGGCCTATACCGTGATGGCAGTGCTGCTGGCCGTACGGCCGGTTGTCATTGTCAATGCCGTCACCGAGCTGGAGGCCGGAGCCGGTGACAATATCCTGACGCTGCTGCTGGCCGCCCTGTTCGTCTCGGCATTCATTGAGTACGGCTTCAACTGGGTGCGACGGCGCTGGCTCTCACGCGTCGTCGGCCATGTGATCGCGCAGCTGCGCGAAGATGCCTTCGCCTCGGCCGTGCACCGCGACATGGTCTTCTACGATGAAAACAACACCGGCAAGGTCGTCAGCCGCATTACCAGCGACACGCAGGAATTCGGCGACGTCGTGCTGGTCAGCAGCGACATCGTTTCGCGCCTGCTGCAGGTCTTTATTCTGGTGTATTTCATGTACCAGCGCTCGCCCCTGCTGACGGGGGTGCTGCTGGCCACGACTCCGCTGGTGGTCGTTGCGGCGCTGAGCTTCCGGCACCTGGCGCGGAAGGTCACGCGGCAGGCCTCACGCCAGCTGGCCGTCGTTAACGACACAATCCAGGAAAGCGTCAGCGGCATCAGCGTGGCCAAGAACTTCCGCCAGGAAGCGATGATCTATGGCGAATTTGTTGAGGTCAATCGCCGCTCCTACCGCATTAATATCCGCCGCGGCCTCGTGCTCGCCATGATCTTCCCGGCGCTCACCACGCTCTCCGGCTTCGCGACCGCGCTGGTGGTTTATCTTGGCGCGCAGTTCGTCATTGATGAGGCCATCAGCGCCGGCACCTGGTTTCTTTTTGTGCATGGGCGTCGACCGCTTCTGGTTCCCCTTCACCAACCTGGCCTCATTCTGGAGCCAGTTCCAGCAGGGACTGGCCGCCGTCGAGCGCGTCTTCGCGCTTATTGACGCGGACAACAGCATCATCCAGCACGATGACCAGCCTGTGCGAGACCTGAAGGGGCAAATCACATTTGACAATGTCACCTTCGGCTACTCGGATGAGGAAACCCTGTTCAGGAATTTCAATCTGGAGATTGAGCCTGGCGAAAGTGTGGCCTTCGTGGGCCATACCGGCGCCGGCAAGAGCAGCATCGCCCGCCTCATCACGCGTTTCTACGAGTTTCAGGGCGGGCAAATCCGCATTGACGGCAAGGACATTCGCTCCTTCAACCTGCAGTCCTGGCGCAGCCGCCTGGGCATCGTGCCCCAGTCTCCCTTCCTCTTCAGCGGCAGCATCATGGATAACCTGCGCTACAGCCAGCCCGATGTGAGCGACGCCGAGATCGAAGCCATGGCGCGCAGTATCGGCGGCGGCGAATGGCTTGAGACGCTGCCCGACTGCCTGCACAGCGACGTCGGTGAGCGTGGCACGCGCCTGAGCATGGGCCAGCGCCAGCTCGTCAGCCTGCTGCGCGTGCTGCTGCAGAAGCCGGCCATCTTCATCCTTGACGAGGCCACTGCCAGCATCGACCCCTTTACCGAGCTGCAGATCCAGGAGGCGCTAGATCTCATTCTGGCGCGATCCAGCTCCATCCTGATTGCGCATCGCCTGAGCACTGTGCGCAGCGCGGACCGCATCATCGTCTTTCGCGAGGGCAAGATCATTGAGGAAGGCAACCACGATGCCCTGATGGCCATGGGCGGGCATTACGCCGAACTTTACGACACCTACTTCCGCCATCAGTCACTAGGCTATATCGAGAGCGCCCGTGACCGCTTCGAAGCCAGCCATGTCAGCGCAAACGCGACCTGAGCGCCCGCGCACCACGCCGCCCCCACTGCTGTTGGTCGCCTTTTTACTGGTGGGCCTGCTTTATGTCTGGGCTGTGCCGGTCTTCGAAGCGCCAGATGAATCTGCCCATTTCGCCTTTGCTGACGAGATCAGCAGGAGCCGGAGCCTGCCACAGCAATTCCCCGACGAAAAAAGACCCTCTGGGCGCAGGAAGGCAGCCAACCTCCACTCTACTACATTTTTGTCGCCGCGCTGATTTCCCCACTGGACAGGAGCGACCTTGCGGAGTTGACGAGGCCCAACCCGCATGCAATCCTCGGTGATCCTTCCGCGACCGACAATCGCAACCGTTTTTTGCATGACCAGCCTGGCCCGGAGCTGCATGGTGTTGTGCTCGCGGTTTATCTTGCCAGGCTCTTCACCCTTTTGCTGGCCTGTGGCAGCGTCGCCGCCGTGTGGCTTGCTGCACGTGAGCTGGCCACTACTCAGCGGCCAGCAACCCGGACGTCTGGCCTTGCTGGCAACCGGTCTCGTCGCTTTCAATCCTCAATTCCTCTTTATCTCTGCTTCCGTCAACAACGACAACCTGGTCACACTGCTGGCAAGCCTGACCATCTGGCAAATGCTGGCCATGCTGCGCACCGGTTTCCAGACCCGGCGCAGCGTCGGTCTGGCTGTGCTGCTGGCACTCGCTTCGCTGGCCAAAGTCAGCGGCTTATTGCTGATCATTCCAGTCGCGCTGGCAGCCTTGTACCTGGCCCGACGCAGCGGAAACATACGCGGGATACTCCGCCTGGCCCTGATGGTGACCGTCTGCTGGCTGATGATTGCAGGCCCCTGGTACGCGCGAAATCTTGTGCTGTATGGTGAATTCACCGGCACGCAGACCATGCTCGACATCGTCGGGCACCGTTCGGCACCATCCCTGGGAGAATTGCTGGGCGAAGAATTCGAATTACTGCGCATCAGCTACCAGGGGCTCTTTGGATGGTCCAACGTGAGCAGTCCGGCGCCCGTCTATCTCGTGATGGATCTTGTCCTGCTGACCGGCCTGGCGGGTCTGATGCTATGGTTGTGGCGCCTGCAGCATGGGACCAAAGCCGTCATTGCCCTTGTGTTGCTGATGCTTTGCTTCGCGCTGTTCGCCACCGCACTGATCGTCTGGACGCGTCAAACAGCTGCGTCCTATGGACGTCTGCTCTTTCCCGTCAGCGCCGCCAGCAGCGCCCTGCTCGCCCTCGGTTTGACAACCATGCGGTTTCCCGCCCGAGTCTCTGTGCTTGCCTTAAGCCTCGTCGCGATCGCGCTGCCCTTCATTAGCATCCGTCCGGCCTACGCACTTCCCGCGATCGTTGATGAGCTCCCGACCAGGGCAACACCCTTTTCTCTCCAGTTTGGTGACGTTGAGCTGCTCGGTTACCACCTCGACCGGCAACGCCATGCACCGGGCAGCACACTGCCGGTTACGCTTTACTAGCGTCCACTGCGCCGCTCCGACAAGAACTTCAGTTTCTTCCTGCGCCTGCTGAACAGCGAGGACCACACGCTCGTCAGCCGCTACGGTCACCCCGGCAGTGACAGTTTGCGCACGTCCCGCTGGGAGCCGGGCCTCATCTACGAGGACCGCTGGGTTTTGCCATTGCCGGAGGACATGCGCGGGCGAACGCCGCTGCGCGTGCACATTGGCTGGTGGAAATATCCGGATGGCTACGCGGTACCCGCCACAAACGGCATCGACGCTGTTCCGCTGGACCCCATACTTCTGGAAGCGGGCGCCTTCACAGACGCTGATGATTCAGGGAAACAACTTCCGCATACCATTGAGCCACTGGATTACGGCGACAACATCCGTCTGCTGGCTTACGATCTGGAAGGGTCAAATGTTTCGCTGTTATGGGAGACGCTGGCCAGGCCAGAGCCCAACCTGCACGTCTTTCTGCATGTCCTGGCCGACACAGCGCCTGGTGAGCCAGTTGTGGTGCTCGCCCAGGGCGACGACGAGCCGGCTCTGCCCACCCGTTTCTGGCAGCCTGGCGATCGCTTCATTACGCGCCACCGCATGCAAATGTCAGCGGGGGCTGATCCAGGCAAGTACACGCTGCGGGTTGGCTGGTACAGCACGGCACGCTACGGGCGTCTGGCAGCAGACTGCCCGGACAACTCCTGTCCCCTGACGACCTTGACCTTGCCCCTGTAGCCGCACAGCACTCAGGCGAAGATCGGTTCCAGTTCTGCGCTGCCGGCGATGAGCGCCGCCTGTTCCTCATGGGTCAGCGGGCTGAAGTTCTCAGCCGCCTGCAGCAGCAGCGGCAACAGCACTGTCTCGCCGGCCATGGGGATGCCGGTCACCCCAGGTTGTGACAGCGCGAAGTTCACGTTCTGCTGAATGCGTTCCTGTGTCTCCCAGGGCTCGTACCAGGTGTGCCAGCGCCTGGCCTGCACCCCCCAGGGGCCCTTCGCGATTGACTTGATGGCCATAACGCCCACATCACGCTCCTGACAACGCGCCAGCAGGCGTTCAGCGTAACCGCGATATTCCGGGTTGGCGAAGAGCACCGGATTAATCGGGAAGAGGACGCTGTCGAAATCGAAGCGCTCGAGCGCCTCGAAATACAGACGCGGTGCCTGCAGGCCATGGCCGGTGATGCCGATGTGTCGTGTCAGCCCTTCGTCGCGAGCGCGCCGCATCGCTTCCAGCGCGCCGCCCGGCCCGGTTGCGGCATCGAGCTCGTCGTCGTCGGTGACCCCATGGATCTGCGCCAGATCGAGCTGCTCACAGCGCAGCAAGGCCAGCGAGCGATTGATTTCCGCCCAGGCGGCCGCATATTTGCGCTGGCCGGTCTTGGTGCCGATGAACACCTGATCGCGATGCCGCTCCAGCCAGGGCCCCATGCGCGTTTCCGCCATGCCACTGCCGTAGCCGGCGGCAAAATCATAGTGGTTGATCCCGGCTGCAAAGGCCAGCTCCAGGGCCTCTTCGGCCTCTTCGCGCGAAATGGTGCCGTGAAAGGCCGCGCCGCCAAAAATGGCGACCGTGCTCATGTGGCCGCTGCGTCCGAAGCGTCTTGTCTCCATACTCACTCTCCACTGCCCGTCTCACGCCCAGAATACAGCAGGCCCGGCCATCGTGCTATACTGCCGCGTCCGGCACAGGGGGTCATCATGCTGGCATGGATTCTGGCGCTGTTGCTGCTGCTCGCCGCCTGGCCATGGGCCCGCTGGCTGGCTGGCGACGGGGATGAGGCAGACTTTTGCCTGCTGCCCGCGCTGCTGAGCCTGGCACTGGGCAGTGGCGCCCTCACCCTGGGCATGTTGTGGCTGGGCCTCGCCGGCATCTCCTTCACCCTGACCAATACCTCGCTGGTTTACCTGCTCCTGATGGCGCCCGGCGTGTTCCTGTGGTGGCGCAGCGGACATCCCCTGCCGCGGCTGTCGCTGCCCGGCAGTCGCATCACGCGCGCAACCATGCTGCTGCTGCTGCCACTGTGCCTCGGAGTTCTCTTCAACAGCATCTGGTGGCCGTTCTCGCGCGCGGACGCAGTCGCCATCTACCAGCGTTTCAGCCTCGAGATGCTCGCCAGCGGGACGCTCGTACCCCTGCCGGGGGCGCAGACGCTTTACGAGGCCTACCCCATGCACGTCCCGCTCGGCTACACCTGGAGCTATCTGGCCGCGGGCTGGCCCAACGAGTTTTTGGCGCGGTTATTCACGGCCCTGCCCGCCCTGGGTTGCCTGGGGGCTGTCTGGGCGCTGGCCAGGGAGTTGCGAAACAGGATGACGGCAGCGCTGGCTGCGCTCTTGCTGGCCTGTACGCCCATGTTTGGCAACTGGGCCTCTTCCGGCTACGTCGACCTGCCAGCGGCCTTTTACACGCTTCTCGCGCTGCTTGGCGTCTGGCGGCTGTGGCAGCGCGGCCGCTGGCAGGATGCGCTGTTCGCGGGTCTGCTGTGCGGCCTGGCCGCCTGGACTAAAAACGCCGGCCTGATCAGTTGCGGCATGCTGGCACTGTGGCTGCTCATGGCGCTGCTGCGTGGTCGGGCACGGTGGCAGCACGCAGCGCTGGCGCTGGTCGCTTCTGCGCTGGTGGCCGGGCCCTGGTATTTGCGCAACCTGCTTGAGGCCGGTCTGCTCATTCCGGATACTGTCTGGACGGACCAGGCGCGCCCGACCCTCAACTCGGCGCTCATCCTGTTCACGCAACCTGGCAGTTTTGGTCTGGCCGGCATACTCATGCAGGCTGGCCTGCTGCTCACGGTCGTACAGTCGTTACGCGCGCGTCGGGCGGACATGCCAACGGCGCTGCTGCTGTGGTGGGCCCTGCCCTGGTTCGCGGCCTGGTGGCTTTTTGCCAGCTACGACCCGCGCTTTGTCCTGCTCTTCATGCCCCTGCTGGCGGTCATCGCTGCCTTGCGTCTTGAGGAGTGGCAGAGCGCGCTGCCCGGACGCTGGCACAACATACTGCTGGCGCCGGCCGCCCTGCTGGCGTTGGCTGTCGCCCTGCAGGCAGGCCTGGGCGCTGTTGACTACAAAGATGAAATTCTGCGTGACCCGCTGATGAGCATCGAGCAGCGCCGTGAGCTCGTCTGGGGCGAGCGTCAGCCGGAGCGGCTAGAGGAAGAAGCGCCCTGAGCGACCCGGATGCGCGTCGGCAGCACGCCAACATGCCCCTCCAGCGTCTGCTCACCGCTGGCCGCCAACCGAATAATTTCGCCCGCCTCGTCAATCCGGTACAGCACCACGAGTATACGATAGTCGCCGGGGGGCATGTCCGGCGGCAGACGCAGGGCGCGGTTGTCCAGCACTGGCACAGCGGGACGCCAGCCGCTGGTCGGCGCGAAGCCGGCCTGCATGGCCGCGTCCTGGCCCTGCGCTGCCGGCGGACTGTCTGCTTTGGCCAGGAACCAGGCAACTTTCCAGGAATGTGTGAGCCTGGTCAGGGACTGCCAGTAGAAAGTAACCGGCAGCGACTCGCCTGGCTGATACTGCAAGCCGCGCGGCAGGCTATAGCCGGTCAATTCTATGTGCTCTCCGTAGCGCAGATCGGCGCGCCAGTCTGGCACGCCCGGCAGCAGGGGATCCGGCGCAGGCATCGTATCGTATTCCAGCAGGCGCGCGCGTGGCCCGCCTTCAATTTCGCGCAAGAAATAGTAGTTTTCGGCCATGAAGCGTTCGACCGGGCGTATGCTCCAGGGAAGGTACGGTCCATTGCCGGCCAGCAGCCAGATACGCTCACGCGACCCCGCCAGCGCCATGATTTGTTGCGCCGCGCTTTCCTGCAGCAACACTTCAGGATTGTCGGAGCGGATCTCGGGCGGTTGCTCCGGACTGGCCCCTTCGCCGGGATGGAAAGGCAGGCTGACCAGGCGCGGCCAGTCGAGCCTCCCATAATTCACAAGGTAGCGTTCCAGCTCCAGGTCGTTGAGCAGCACTACATCACCCGGCACGGTCTCCTGCGGCAAACGTTGCAACAGCCCGGCAAGGGCCTCGTTGGGCGCGTCGTAAAGCGGATCGGGCGGCAAGAGGGCCAGCGCGAACAGCATCAGCAGCAGCATGGCAGCCGTTTGCAGCAGGTCATTCAGGCGGGCCGGACGAAACGCTGCGTCTACCTGCCTGCGCAGCTGGCGCCGGATTTGCCACAGCGCGAACGTGGCTGACGCGCCAAACAGCAGGGGCCAGGACAGGGCCTGCAGTCGCAGCCAGGCGAAATCCAGCGCCAATTCCGCCCACTGCCCGGGAATGACCACCCAACGCAACCAGCGCAGCAGATTGAGTCCACCGCCCCATTCGCCGAGGCCACCGGCTTCCGGCGGTAGCGCGCTGCCGTAAGCCTCCCAGGGAAGGCTGATGGCACTGATTTGCACCCATACGCTATATCCGGTCAACAGGGCTGCGGCCGGCAGCAGCCAGCGAGGGCGCGGACTATGCGTCAGGCGCTCAAAGACAGGGAGAGTGGACAGTAGCAAAAATGGGACGACCGGGATGAGAAAGCGTGGCGGCCAGGACAGGCCGCCAAACCAGTGAATTCCCTGCCAGAAGGCGAAGGTCAGCGCGAATGCCGACACCATTAGCAGCGCGACCAGCACATACCTGACCCGTCGGCTGCGCAACATCAGCCAGGCACCCGGCAAGGCCAGCAAGAG
This sequence comes from Phototrophicaceae bacterium, assembly GCA_965238035.1. GTDB lineage: Bacteria > Chloroflexota > Anaerolineae > Aggregatilineales > Phototrophicaceae > JAGWBD01. The sequence continues at coordinate 534,502 of OZ250163.1, forward strand.
CACGGGTGAAGTACCCCACAGACTGCCACCTGGACTTATCAGATAGCTGTGCAACACTCTGGCGCTGAACGCGAGATCCAGTTGGGCCAGTCGCTTGCCGAATTCATCAAGGATTCTGTCCCACCCTGATCCGATTACCATGGCGACCAGAATTGCCGCCGCCAGCACTCCTGTAGCCAGCAGCAGCCATTGTCTGACGCGGAGGCGCGAGCGCAGGTCCGGCAGGACGATGACCGCGAGCGCGGGAACGGCCAGCAGCGCCGATTGCCTGGCCAGCGGCATCAACAAGAGGGCCAGCAAGGCCAGCAAGGCCGGCATCGGCGCGCGCCAGCCGCTGCGGCGCCAGCGCTCCAGCTGGAAGGCGGCCAGTAGAGTCATCAGCAGGGTCAGGGGCGCCTGAAAAAAGCTGTCGCTGTAGGGCCAGACGATGGTAGCCAGGCCCAGCAGGAGCGAGGCCAGCAGCGCGGCTCTTTCGCTGTGACCGAGCATTCGGGCATACAGAAAGAAAAGGCTGACGGCGGCCGTGCTGACCAGCACGTTGAACAGGTACACCGTGTGCGCCAGACCGGGCCCGGGCAAGCGCAACGCCAGCCAGTAAAGCGGCGCCGCCAGCCAGGCCTGCAGGGGTTCCACCCGAATTTCGGGCAGGGACTCGTAGCCGGGACCGGGGATGAGTTGCCCGGGCGAGTTGGGCGTGTTACCGGCGCCGAGATCCGCGCGCATGTCACCATATCGGACCAGGCTGCTACTCGCATTCAGCAGCAACAGCGCATCGTTGCTGTTGATGCGCCCGCTCCAGGTGAGCATGTAGATGCTGGCCAGCAGCACAAAGAGCGCCACCGGCAGACTGACGCGCCAGTATCTGACGCCAGACGCGATCTTTCTGCCTCTCACGCCCGGCAGCAGTTGGGCCGGGTCGCCGGATTGCGCCTCGTGCGCCTCATGGACTCACGCTGGCGCAGCGTCGGGATCGTCCGGTGACGGTACCGCTTGCCCGGCAGCGTCGTCTGCCACGAGATCTTCACCGGAGCGCTGCTGTCGCTCCAGGCGCGGCGGCAGGGATCGGGCTTCACGCATTCTTTGCACCAGTTCGGGGCTGACCTTGTCCAGCATGCCCAGGTCCTCAAGCGTCCACAGCGTGGTGACGTGGCCGCTGACGTTGGGCCACTGGTCCTTGGCCCAGATGTAGCGCTGGCGCGCAAACTGCCACACGTCCTCCGTCTGTTCCCCCCAGCCAAATTGCTGAAACTCCTGCCAGATCTCCTCTTCCGGCGTGCGCGGGAAGAGTGCGCGGATCATGGAACGCTGCACGGTGGTTTCATCGCGGTTGGCGCCGGCCCAGTTGTGGCTGTACTTGTCGATGAAGGTGTAGATGCCATAGTGTGAGAAGTACTCTATGGTCGCCAGCAACTCGTCGCGGCTGTTCCAGGCAGCATGGTAACAATCTTCCAGTTCCTGGCTGGGTTCTTCGATGCGTTCATCATGATCGTGGGCCACCCGGGCCAGTTCCCAGGCCTCAGGCAAAACGTCGTTCGTATGGCTGATCAGTCGGCGAATGCGATGAGGCTCCACATTAAACTTGACCAGCGCGCCACTGCTGATGAGCCGTTCGACAACCCCGGCAACGCCATGCTGACGCGCCTCGTCGCGAGCGCGCTCGTGGCCACTACGGTAGAGGCGAAGACGACCCGGCAGCTGCGAGATGCGGATGTCCTCGTTCGACACAGGGAAGATTCGCCTTAGTCCACCGCGATGGATGAAAAGCTGGAAGAGGACGATGCAGCCTGCGCCCAGCAAGATGGGCGGCAGCGCAGCGGTCTTCTGCGTGATGAGCACCAGCAGCATCGCATAGCTGGCAACCATCCCGCGCAAACCGGCGAAGCGCAGGGCTTTCGCCTCTGCAGAACCTGGCGTTATGCCGCGCTTGCGCAGCACGTCGTCACCCACAAAAAAGATGGTCGTGCTGACGATGACGAATTCGCTGACAAAGCCAAATGCGTAGAAGGACTCAACTGTAGTGACCGTTCGGATGACCGGAATCAGCATGGCGGCGAAGGCCCAGATGACCACCACGCCGACGCGGTCATCCTTGAAGGGGCGGGGCAGTCGCCCCAGACGCGCGGCATTGGCGGCCACTGCCGCGCCACCCACATAGCCGCCACCCTGCGCCAGCAGCAGAATAAACGCCAGCAGGATGCCGGCAACCCACAACAGTGATGTCCCTGAGCCGAAGACCAGTTCGTACTGAATCAGCAGCGTACTGTAGCCTTCCGTCGCCGGAATGCGCCAGGTCGAGGCTGCGAAGAGCTGGATGATGCCCGTGCCAATAAGGAATAGTGCGGCAACGATCAGCGCCGTGTTGATGACCTTCCACTTGGGGCGCGCTGCATGCTTGCCGCTGGCCGGAATGACTTCATAGCCGGAAAAGCCCAGCATGGCGCTGCTCATCGAGCGTAGGAAGAACTGGAAAAAAAGCGCGGCAGACAGCGACGAGACGTCGCCACTGGCCTCCACCACGTGCGTGACCACGCCGCTGGATTCCAGCCCGCTGACAATGGCGGGCACGGCATCCGCCAGCTGTGGTTGTGCGGCTGCCTGCAGCGCCACCCAGGAAAGCGCAAAAATAGTGAATATCGTGAAGGCGGCGCCGCCGACCAGGAACAGCGGCACGGCGCGCCTGGGGCCAATCATTGAGAGGACAGCCATAATGAAGAAGGCGTATGCCTCTGCCAACGTGATGCGCCAGGGAGCCAGCTCGGGGAAGATGAGCAGTGTGACATCGGAAGCCGCAATCGAGCTGATGATGATGGTCAGCACGGCGTCGATGAAGAACACGCTGGTGCCGACCCAGGAGAGGAAGCGCATGCGCGGCGGACCGATGGCCTCAACCAGCGGACCGGTGCCGCCGGCGTTGGGCCGCAGATAGGCGCCGGCCTTGTAGGCGGGCACCACGCCGAAGAACAGCATCACCGAAAGCACCGCGAAGGCCAGCATCGCGATTTCGTGGTAGCCCTGGGCGCCATCGATGGCCAGCAGCGTCTGGTAGGCAGCGACGCTGAAGGCGTCCGCCGCGATTTCGAAGACCAGCGCCAGCACGCCCAGCCCGGTGCCGCCCAGCAACAGGCCCTCGACCATCAGGCGCGGCAGCTTGCGGTCGGCTTCCCTGCGTTCGGACAGACTGATGTAGCCATTGAGGAAGAACATTGCGTCAGTGAACTCCAGCCTTGATTGGACGAGCGTACGCTCGCGACGGCGCCACTATATCACAGGCGCATGTTGGCCTTCAGTACCAGGTCTGCCAGCCAGCAAACATTTTTTGACAACGCTTTACGCAGGCATTAAACTCTGTCCGGCTTGAAGCCCCGAAATAATGAGGAAGGTTGCTCGTAGTGAATCAGAAGCACAGTCTCTCGCGTCGTCGGTTCCTGCAGACAACCGGCGCCGCGGCCGCCCACGAGGAGCTGTCAGAAGCGATGGGCGACCTGCGCGAACGCATGGAAGGCTAAAGAAGAATCGTCATTTCCCGCGTCTGGCTGGTTCTCACCTCCAGGCGCGGGATCACTGGCGCGAGGTGGTAACCAATGTCGTCATACGTCAGCAAGCTCGTTGGGGACAGGCCCGCAGTATCCTGTGGCGGAGTAGGCGATCTGGCGCGTCCTGTCGACACTGAAGCCGAGCGGCCACGCCCCCTCACCATGCGGCCGGATCCCGGCCAACCGGTCAACTGGTACCGGACGCCCCTGCCGCGCGCGACTCTCGCCGAACTTAATCGTCGCAGCGATGCAAAGGGCTTCGCGCAAACTCTTGGTTTTCTGGGTCTGCTGGCTCTCAGCGGGGGCGCCGCTTGGTATGCCTCAGTACATCTGCCATGGCCGGTCACAGTTCTGCTGGTATTCGTTCACGGCACCTTGTTCAACTTTAACATCAACGCTGTCCATGAACTTTCCCACCGCAGCGTCTTTCGCACCAAACGTCTCAATGACATTTTTGTGCAAATTTTCGGTTTTCTCGGGATGCACAGTGTGGTCTATTTTCGCACATCTCATCAGTTGCACCACCTTTTCACCCTGCATCCACCCGATGACCTCGAGGTGATCCTGCCGCTGGAATACAACCTGCGCTGCTTTCTGAAAACTGCCTTCATCAACCCTCTGGGCATTCGTTCCAGGTTTCAAACTTTGAATCGCTGGTGTCGCGGCCGTTTTTCGGAGGGTTACGAACTGGACGTTCTTTTTCCGGAGACCGAACCCCTCCGCAGGCAGACCATGATTCGCGAAGCCCGTCTGATTCTCGCTGGACATCTGTTGCTGGCGGTCATTGCGCTGCTCACGGGCCAATGGATGCTGATCGTGCTGGTCACCCTGGCCAACTTCTATGGCCACTGGCTGCTTTTCCTGTGTAACAACACCCAGCACGTTGGCCTGATGGACAACGTGCCTGATTACCGTCTCTGCACCCGCACTTTCCACCTGAGCCCCTTCCTACGCTTTTTGTACTGGCACATGAACTACCACATCGAGCATCACATGTACGCCGCTGTGCCCTGCTATAACCTGCGCAAGCTGCATGATGCGATCAGGCACGACCTGCCGCCCTGCCCAAACGGCCTTGTGGAGACCTGGCGCGAAATTGTCGAAATCATGCGCAAACTGGATGAGGACCCGACCTGGCAGCATCGGGTTACCTTGCCCGCCGGCGCCAACCCGGCACGGGAATTCCTGCCACATCCAAATCTCACATCCGAACCGGAACCTGCATGACTATCAGGCGCTAGCCTCTGATCTCACCGAAGTGGAGTGAAGCGCTGACGGGCTACTTGTTTATCCTGCCCACCTTCATCGGCTTCACCCTGTTCATTCTTTATCCGATCGTTGAATCCATTCGCATCAGCTTCATGGATTACAACATCCTGCGGGGTTCGAAATACATCGGTCTTGAGAACTACATCGACATTCTGGGCGACCGCCGCATTCGCACCGTGTATGGCAACACGGTCGTCTTTACGCTCTTCGCCGTCTTCTTCAACGCTGGCGTAGGGCTGTTGCTGGCCGTCGCGCTCAACCGTCGCATGTCCACCTTTCTGCGCAACCTCTACCGCTCCATCTTCTTCTTCCCTCTGCTGGTCGCGCATACTTATGTCGCCGTCATCTGGCGTTTTCTTTACCAGCAGGATACCGGCGTACTTAACTACTATCTGGGTCAGTTGGGCATCAAGGCCATCCCCTGGCTCAGCAACTCGAGCTGGGCCATGGCCGCCATCATTATCCTCGACGTCTGGAAGAACACCGGCTTCGCCATGCTGGTCTTCCTGGCCGGGCTGCAGAATATCCCCCGCGAGTTCTACGAATCCGCCCAGCTGGACGGCGCCAACGAGGTTCAGATCTTTCGCCGTATCACCATCCCCCTGCTTAGCCCGACAATCTTCTTCATTCTCGTTATCTTCATGATCGGCGCCCTGCAGGTCTTCGATACCATCATGGTGTTGACCCAGGGTGGCCCCGGTGATTCCACCCGAAGCGTCGCCATGTATATCTACGAAAAGGCCTTTCAGCGCTTCGATATGGGCTACGCAGCGGCTGTCTCCATGACCCTTTTTGCCATCATCCTGGTGCTGACCCTGATACAATTCCGCATTGGACGGCGCTGGGTCCACTACGAATAAACCCGGGAGTTGACGAATGGCTTCGCGAAGCGTTCCTGTTCCTGTAGCTCATGTTGGGCATATTCGGCAGCAACCACGGCGGCACATCTCTGCCGGCAATGCACTTTCCCTCATATTGCTGACAGGTGGCGCAATTTTGGTGCTCATGCCACTGCTGTGGATGTTCTCTACCTCGCTGCGGCCTCTTGGGCAAAGTCTGCAATTGCCCCCAGCCTGGTTACCGACCGAGTGGCGCTTTGAGAACTACCGCGCGCCCTTTGAGTCCAGCGTACCCTTCGTGCAACTCTTCGTGAACAGTCTGCGCATCACCCTGTCGGTTACTGTCGGACAACTGATTACCTGTTCGCTGGCCGGCTACGCCTTTGCGCGCCTGCGCTTTCCGGGCCGCAACATTCTCTTCATGCTCCTGCTTGCCTCGTTGATGGTGCCCGGCCATGTGACTATCATCCCCATCTATCTCAGCATGGTCTCCCTGGGACTCATGGACAACCCGCTGGCGATCATTCTGCCGGGGGTCGTCAGCGTCTTTGGCGTCTTCCTGATGCGTCAGTTCTTCATGACCCTGCCGCAGGAGTTGCTGGATGCCGCGCACGTTGATGGTGCCGGACACGCGCGCGTCTTCCTGCAAATCGCCGTGCCGCTCTCCGGCGCTTCGCTCGCCACCCTGGCCATCATCACCTTCAATGCTGTCTGGAACAGCTATTTTCTGCCACTCATCTTCCTCAAATCCTGGGACAACATGACCCTGCCCCAGGGAATCGCCATGCTTACCGGCTATATGGGAGCCGGTAACGCCTCGGTAGTGATGGCCGCCGTCACCATGGCTATCTTGCCGGTTCTGATCGTCTTCATCATCGCCCAGCGCTGGATCATCGAGGCGCTGACGCGCACCGGCATCAAGGGCTGACCTGCCCAGCACATCTCCTGGAGAAAACATGACCATCCAAACCCGTAACGACTGGCCCGTCCTGACGCGCTACGAAGGCGCCAACCTGCGCCGCGTCGCGCTGCCGCTGGGCGGCATCGGCACCGGCACCGTCTCGCTCGGCGGTCGCGGCAACCTGCACGACTGGGAAATCGTCAACCGGCCGGCCAAGGGCTTCCAGCTGGACAAGACCTTTTTTGCGCTCTTCACGCGCGATGCTAACGGGAATACTTGTGCCCGCGCGCTGGAGGGGGCCATTCCGCCCGAGGACTTCGAGGGCGCGACAGGCTCGCTGATCACCAATCATGGACTGCCGCGCTTTCGCAACTGTCGCTTCGAGGCCGCCTACCCCTTTGGCCAGGTCTTGCTGGATGACAGGGATGTGCCGCTGCAGGTGCGCCTGCAGGCTTTCAACCCGCTGGTGCCTGGCGATGTGGCCGCCAGTGAGTTGCCGCTGGCCATGCTGCGCTTCGAGTTGACCAACCCTGGCGACCAGCCGGTTGAGGCCAGCGTTTGCGGCAGCCTGCTCAACTTCATCGGCAGGGATGGCAGCCAGGGCGAAACCAGGCGCAATGTCAACGAGTATCGGGAGGGCAATGTACGCGGCCTTTACATGCGCTCTGACGGCGTCGACCCTGGAGCCGAGCAATTTGGCACACTGGCCCTGACTACTACTGCCGGGGGTGACCTCAGCTGGCGCACAGCCTGGCAATACTTTGACAATCGACCGTGGGGCGATTCGCTGCTGGACTTTTGGGATGACTTCAGCGATGACGGGCGGCTGGAAGACCGCGACCTGGGTAACGAACAGGCGCCAATTGGCTCGCTGGCCGCCAGCGTGACGGTCGCGCCGGGAAGCAGCGAGACCATCACCTTCCTGCTGTGCTGGCACTTCCCCAACCGCCTGGCCTGGCCCCACGGCTGGCACCAGCCCGAGGCCAACCCGGCCAACGGCGTGGTGGTTGGCAATCACTACACAACTCGCTTCGCCGACGCCTGGGAAGCAGCAGAATACTGCGCCGCCAACCTGACGCAACTGGAAAGTGACACCCTGCTATTCGTCAAGAGTTTCCTGGCCAGTGATGTGCCTGACGTCGTTAAGGAAAGCGCGCTTTATAACGTGAGTACGCTGCGCTCGCAGACGACATTCCGCACGCCGGATGGCTACACCTTTGGCTGGGAAGGTTGTCACGATAACGCCGGCTGCTGCTTTGGTTCCTGCACTCACGTCTGGAACTACGAACAGGCCACTGCCTTCCTCTTTGGTGAACTGTCCGCCGGCATGCGCGAGGTTGAGTTTCTTTACGCCACGCGTGAAGACGGCGGCATGAGCTTTCGCGTGCATCTGCCGCTGGAGCAGGCCCGCAGCTGGTCGATTGCTGCGGCTGACGGGCAGATGGGCTGCATCATGAGAATGCACCGCGACTGGCAACTCAAGGGCGACGACGACTGGCTGCGGCGGCTGTGGCCGGCTGTGCGGCGCTCGCTGGAGTTTTGCTGGTATCCGGGCGGCTGGGATGCGGACCAGGATGGCGTGATGGAAGGCTGTCAGCACAACACCATGGACGTCGAATACTACGGCCCCAACCCGCAGATGGGCATCTGGTATCTGGGCGCGCTACGCGCCAGCGAAGAGATGGCGCGTCACCTCGGCGAAACAGAATTCGCCGACAAGTGCAGATCCCTCTTCACGCAAGGCAGCGCCTGGCTGGATGCAAACCTCTTCAATGGCGAGTACTACGAACACGAAATCCGCCCTGCAGACAACCGGCTGGCCGTGCGAGACATGCTGACCAGTGACATGGGCGCGGCGGACCCTACCGAGCCGGTACTTCAACTGGGCCCGGGCTGCCTCGTCGATCAGCTGGTCGGTCAGTTTCAGGCGCATGTCAACGGTCTTGGCTACCTCGTCGACCCTGCCAATGTGCGCAGCACGCTGGACAGCATCATGCGCTACAACTTCCGGGAGAGCTTCTACGGCCACTTCAACCATATGCGCTCTTACGTCCTGAATGACGAGTCGGCATTGCTGATGGCCAGCTATCCGCGCGGTGGTCGCCCGAAACGCCCCTTCCCCTACTTCAACGAGGTCATGACCGGCTTCGAATACACTGCAGCTATCGGCATGCTCTATGAAGGGCAAATGGAGAATGGCTTGCGCTGCATCGAGGCCGTCCGCGCCCGCTACGACGGCCAGCGCCGCAGCCCCTTCAACGAGGCCGAGTGCGGTCATCATTACGCCCGCGCCATGATCAGCTGGGCCGCCCTGCTCGCGCTCAGCGGCTTCCAGTACTCTGGTGTGACGCAGCGCATGGCCTTCGCCCGCAGCGAGGAAGCCTCGCAGCAGTTCTGGTCGAACGGCTATGCCTGGGGCATGTTCCGCCAGACGCCCGGAGCAGCTGGCGTGCAGGTCGAGCTTGAGGTGCTGCGCGGCGAGTTGTCGCTGCGCGAGTTCGCGCTCACGGACTACGGCTCAGCCACGTTCGACGCGGGGCAGAACCTGGGCGCGGGTGAATGCTGGCAGGGGCTGGTGCGACCGGATTAAGCGCTGGCGGGTTCGTGTCGGGGGCGCCCCGGCAATCGCAGGATCAGCGGCAGCGCAAGTAGTGACGCGACGATTGCGATGGTGAAGGCCGCCTCCAGACCCAGACGCTCGCCGATCAATCCCAGGATCAGGGCGTTGACCGAACGTGTCAGAAACGCATAGAGGATGAAGATGCCGCTGGCAGTGGCGCGATTCTCCGGAAACTGATCCTGTACCACGGCCTGCAGCACCGGCGTCACCGAGAGTGAGGCGAAGCCCAGCGGAATCAGGGCCAGAGGAATCAACGCCGGATTGACGTTGACTATCAGCAGGAACAGGACCTGCAGCGCCGAGCCCAGCACGGTCGCCATGAACACGGTGCGCCTGCGCCCGATACGATCGCTCAGCATGCCGCCAGCCAACGCGCCGCCCACGCCCGCCAGTTCGTATAATGCCAGCATCAGCGCGGCATTTTCCAGCGCCATGCCAACTTCCTTGCTGAGAAAATACACTAGGTAGAAGGAGAGCGAGGAAACGAGCATGCCGCGCAGGATCATCACGCCCAGCAGGGGGATGAAGACACGCCGCATGTGAGGCAGGACACTCCGCAGATTCAGCGTCTTGCGTGTTTGCGCCGGGATGCGCCGCAGCCGCCAGAAGAGGATCCCCGAGGCCAGCCAGCCGAAGAACATCACGCGCCAGGTGCCCTCCAGGCCCCACTGGGTCAATGCAAATGCGACCAGCAGCGGCCCCAGCGAACGTCCCAGCTCGCCGGCGGCCATGAAGAAGCCCATGCCCTTGCCCAGCTGCCGCCCGGAGAGGCGCGCGACCATGGCCGGCGCCGGCGCGTGAAATGCCGCCCCGCTGATACCGGCCACAAAGAGCAGAACGACCAGCGCAGCGTAGCTTGGCATCAGGCCAATAAAAGTTATCAGGGTAGCGGTGATGGCAGGCATAAAGATGACGAGGTAACGCACGCTAAAGCGGTCGCCCAGCCAGCCTACCAACACGCTGAAGAGCGAGGGAATCGACATGGCCAGTTGCAGCGTGCCGGCCAGACCGAGCGGGATCGCCAGCTTCTCGAGGATGACGGGCAACAGGGCCGGCACAAAGGCCGGGTACATGTCGTGCATGAAGTGCCCGCCAACGATAGTGAGAATGTTTTGTGTCTGGAAGGTCTCGGATGAATCAGGCGCGTCTTCACGAACGGGACTGGCAACAGCTGTCATGGACTGACTTTCGCTGGGTCGTTGTCAGCGCCCAGTATAGAGCGGAAGGTGTTCCTGTCAAAGAGCGGACTGTAGCATCAAGGCTACGTTATACTGGGTGTCCTGTTCGTGATCCGGTTTCAGGCGAACCATGAGCAAGCGTTCCCGCTTCGTCATCATTGACGGCCACGCGCTGGCCTACCGCCAGTATTTCGCGCTGCCGGTACAGGCCTTTCGCACCCGCGCCGGCGAGCCCACCAACGCTACCTATGGCTTCACCCGCACCCTGCTGGACATCCTGCAGCAGGAAGAACCGGACTATCTGGCCGTCAGCCTGGACCGCGGCCTGAGCGGCCGTGACACCATGTTCAGCGAGTACAAGGGCACGCGCGAAAAGATGCCCGATGACCTGCGCCCGCAGATCGAGCGCATCGAGGAAGTGGTACAGGCTTTCAACATTCCTGTGCTGGCTCTGGAGGGTTACGAGGCCGACGACGTCATCGGCACCGTGGTGCGCCTGGTCGAAGAACAGGACGTCGAGATCCGCATCATCACCGGCGACCGGGACATCCTGCAGTTGCTGTCGGAGAAGGTCAGCGTGCAGCTGCCCAAACGCGGCCAGCAGGACGTCGTCTGGAACCTGGCTGCCTTCCGCGATCATTACGGTCTGGAGCCCAGGCAGTTGGTCGAGCTGAAGGGCCTGATGGGCGACAGTTCCGACAATATTCCTGGCGTGAAAGGCATAGGCGAAAAGACCGGCATCACTCTGCTGAAGAAATACGGATCCGTCGCCGGCATCTATGAGCATATCGAGGAAGTCCGCGGTGCCATGCGCAAGAAGCTGGAGACTGGCGCGGAACTGGCGGAGCTAAGCCGCGAGCTGGCGCTCATTCAGCGCGATGTCCCGGTGCCCTTCGCGCTGGAGGACTGCGTCGCCCACGATTTCGACGCCAATGTCGTGCTCGAGCTGATGCGCACGCTGGAGTTCCGCAGCTTCAGCGACCGGCTCACGAAAGTTGATCAGCTGGACATGTTCTCGCCAGAAGTGCCGGCGTCCACCGTGCAGCAGGCCACAGAAGGCGTCGAGACAATTCTCGTGCGCGACGAGGCGGCGCTCGCAGAGCTGGTGGAAGCGCTCGAGTCCGCGGAGGGGATCGTCTGGGACGTCGAGACGACCAGCGTTGACCAGATGTCCTGCGACCTGGTGGGCATCGCGCTGGCGGTGGATGGTAAGCGCGGCTGGTACGTCCCGGTCGGGCATGCCGAGGGACCACAGCTACCGCGACAGCAAGTACTGGATGCCCTGCGCGGTCCGCTGACCAACCCCGGCATTCCCAAGTTCGCCCACAACGCCGCCTACGACCTGGTCGTGATGCAGCGCTACGGCGTCGACGTATCACCGGTCGCCTTCGACACCATGATTGCGCAGTGGCTTTTTGACACCTCCTCCAAATTCCTCGGCCTCAAGAATTTCGCCCGCTTCGTGCTTGAGCCGCCGGTGGAGATGACCGGGATCAGCGAGCTGCTGGGCACGGGCCGCAAGCAAATCAGCATGGACCAGGTGGAGATTGAGCGTGCTGCGCCCTACGCCGCCGCCGACGGCGCCATCACCTGGCGCGCAGTCGACTATTTGCAGCCGCGGATGCTGGCGAATGAAAAGCTGCACAAAGTCTACACGACGCTGGAGATGCCGCTGATCCCCGTCATCGCCGAGCTTGAACGCGCCGGCGTCGTGCTGGATACGCAGCATCTGCAGCAATTGTCAATCTCCCTGGGCGAGAGACTGCGCGAACTGGAAGAGACCATTCACGGCCTGGCCGGCGGTTACGGCGCCTTCAACATCAACAGTCCACGGCAACTCAACGACGTGCTCTTCGGCAAGCTGGGCCTGCCCACGGCCAACCTGCGCAAAACCTCGCACGGCTTCTCCACGGACGCCTGGTCGCTGGGCCGTCTGCGCGACCAGCACCCGATCATTGGCCACATCGTCGAATACCGTGAGCTGTCCAAGCTCAGGGGCACCTACGTTGATTCGCTGCCCGAGCTCATCAATCCGCATACCGGCCGTCTGCACACCAGCTACAACCAGACCGGCACCAACACCGGACGCCTGAGCAGCAGCAACCCCAACCTGCAAAACATCCCCATTCGCACCGAACCGGGCCGCGAGGTGCGCCGCGCCTTCGTGCCGCAAGCGGGCACGCAGTTGCTGGCGGTCGATTACAACCAGATTGAGCTGCGCGTCATGGCGCACTTCTGCGAGGACCCCACCCTGCTGGAGGCCTTCCGCCAGGAGCAGGACATCCACGCGGTGACTGCCGCCACCGTCTTCGGCATCCCGCTGGAGGAAGTCAGCTACAAGGAACGTGACTTCGCCAAACGGGTCAATTTTGGCCTGATCTATGGTATGGGCGCGTACAGCCTCGCGAGCGACAGCGACCTCACGCTGGCCGAGGCGCGCAAGTTTATCGACGACTATTTTGGCCGTATGCCGCGCATCCGCGAATGGATGGACGCGACCAAAGCGCAGGCACGCAGCGGCCCTGTCACAACTCTCTTCGGGCGGCAGCATGAGTTTCCCGTGCTGCTCGACAACCGCAGGAGCAACCCGGTGGCCGTCAGTCGGGCGGAACGCGTCGCCATCAACCTGCCCATCCAGGGCAGCGCCGCTGAAATCATGAAGCGCGCCATGATCGATGTGCATCACGCGCTCGCCGCCCACAGGCTGGACGCGCGCATGATCCTGCAGGTGCATGACGAACTGGTGCTGGAAGTGCCTGACGAGCAACTGGCGCAGACCAGCCGCCTCGTCGTGGAGGTGATGGAACAGGCTGTCGAGCTGAAGGCGCCGCTGCGCGCCAACGCCGAAGTTGGCCTCAACTGGCGCGACATGCAGCCCCTGGCGCCGTAGTCGCGAAGTTGGCAGACCCGCTTGCGAACGCTATGATTAAGCAACATCGGGTGCCGCACCACAGGAAATAATCCGCCATGCCAAAACATTTTCTTAACCTTGAGGATTGGTCTACATCTGGCTTGCAAGGACTGCTGCATCTGGCGATTGAGCTAAAGCGCGAATGGTGCGCTGGCGGCAACCGTCCCCTGCTGGAAGGCCAGACCCTGGGCATGCTCTTTCAGAAGGCCTCGCTGCGCACGCGCGTCTCTTTCGAGGTTGGCATGCACCATCTGGGCGGGCACGCCATCATGATGGGACCGGAGGAAGTCGGCCTGGGCAAACGCGAAAGCGTCGCCGATGTTGCGCGCGTGCTCTCCGGCATGGTGCAGGGCATCATGGCGCGCGTGTATGCGCACGAGGACGTTGAGCAGCTGGCGCAGTGGGCGTGGGTGCCGGTCATCAATGGTCTAAGCGACGACCGTCATCCCTGCCAGGTCCTGTCCGACATGCTTACCATCACCGAGCACTTCGGCCGGCCGGACGGCCTTCGGCTCTGTTATCTGGGCGACGGCAACAACATCGCGGCCTCGCTGGCGCTGGCCTGCGCGCACTTCGGCACCAACCTCACGCTAAGTTCGCCAGAGGGCTATGGCCTCGACGAAAGCGTGCTGGACGCTGCTGCGCAGATCAACCCGAACATCGACATCCGGCTGCAATCTGCGCCAACCCGCGCAGTGCAGGATGCGGACATCCTGTACACCGACACCTGGGTCAGCATGGGGCAGGAGGCGGAAGCTGCCGAGCGGCGGGCCGCCTTTCGTCCCTGGCAATTAAACGCAGAGCTGGTGGGCCTGGCGCCCGCGCAAGCGGTCGTCATGCACGATTTGCCTGCCTACCGCGGCAAGGAGATCACCGATGAGGTGGCCGATAGCGCGCGTTCGCTCATTTTCCCCCAGGCCGCCAACCGCCTGCACGCCCAGAAGGCCATCCTGGTCGAGTTGATGGGAGCGCGCGCCAGCGCCTGAAGTGTAGCGTAACCGGCACACGCCGGACTGGAAGACTGCCATGCAGGAACTGCTGTGGGTCTTCGACAACCTGAGTTTGAGCGCGCTGGTAGACATTCTGCTGGTCGGCCTGTTGTTCTTCGCCCTCAGTTTTCTCATCAGTTCCACGGCAGTAGCGATGCTGCGTGGCGTCATCTTCGTCGTGGTCGGCATGGTGCTCGTCTCACGTCTATTCGAACTTACCGCGCTCAGTTGGCTGATAGGCCTGGCCCTGCCCCTGCTGCTCATCGCCCTGCCGGTCATCTTCCAGCCTGAGTTGCGGCGTGGGCTTGAGCAGCTGGGTGGCGCCGGCATCTTTGGCCGCGGCCGCCGCCCTTCCGCCACCGTGCGCCAGCACCTCATCGACGAGATCTGCGCCGCCACTGCGCTGCTGGCCGAGCGCCGCCACGGGGGCCTAATCGTGCTGCAGCGCAGCAGCAATCTGGATGAGTACATCCGTACCGGCATCCCGTTGGACAGCGAGCTCTCTTCGCAGCTGCTGTTGACCATATTCTGGCCGCGCACCGAGCTACACGACGGGGCCACCATCATCGATGAGCGGGGGCGCATCGCCGCCGCCGCCACCGTGCTGCCGCTTTCTGCCAGCCGTAATCTCAACAATCCATCCCTGGGAACCCGCCATCGCGCTGCGCTGGGGATCAGTGAAGTCAGCGACGCCGTCACCGTAGTCATCTCGGAAGAGACCGGCCGCATCACCATGACTGACGGTGGCCGCATATCCGGGCGCATGGACGTGAGACGCCTGAACACGGTCCTGGGCGCCATTTATGCGACTGACCCGCCCGCTGCGATGTCGCTGCCGGGCTGGGTGGGCGACCGTCTTACGTCCCTGCCCAGGCCGCGGCGGACCCGTCGCGAGCCATCCTCATGAGCCAGGCGCCTGCGCCACAGCGGGCGACATTGGGCCGGAACCTTGCGTGGCTGGTAGCGTCTATGGTGCTGGCCTTCTTCGTGTGGTTCGTCGCCACGCTGGATCGGGATCCGGTCAGCGAACGCATCTTTCGCAATGTGCCCATCCTCGTCACTGTCGCGGAGGGCCTTGTCGTCACTGGACAAAGTCGCGAAATCGCTACCGTTACCGTGCGGGCGCCACAAACCACGTTGGCCCGGCTGACACTGGATGACATCGTGGTGCAGGCCCGGCTCGATGACCTGGGCCCGGGCGAGCACAACGTCGCGCTGCAGTCCAGCGTGTCACGGCGCGCCATCTCTGATACCTCTCCCAGGCAGCTCTACGTCCAGCTGGAGCCCCTGCTGGAAAGGCAGGTGCCGGTCGCAGTGGACGTGATGCTTTCCCTGCCGCGCGGCTTTGAAATCGGAGAGGAGGGGCTACGGCCGGCGAGCCAGGAAGTGCTGGTCAGCGGGCCACAGAGAAAGGTAGAGGAAGTGGTCGCCGCTCGCATTGCGCTCAACCTTTCGCAACGACGCAGCGACTTTAGTGACGAACTGCGCCTGCAGCCGGTCAATGCCGACGGCAGCATCGTTAGCGACGTCAGCCTGTCGCCTGCGACGATGCTGGTGGAGGTGCCCGTGCGCACCCGTTCGGACATTCGCCAGGTCAGCGTCCAGCCCAACATCCTCGTCGACACCTTGCCCGAGGGCTACACGCTCAGTTCAGTCAGCTACAATCCGGAAGTGGTGCTGGTCAGCGGCGACCCGGAAGCGCTGGAAAGCGCGCCGGACACCCTCTCCACCGACCCGATCAGCCTTGAAGGTCGCAACAGCAGTTTCGAAGTGCAGACGCGGGTCAGCACTGCCGGTGAAGACCTGTTCGTCTTCGGCGGCCAGGGGATCACGGTCTCTATCGGCATCACGCCCCTGCTCACCAGCCGCCAGTTTGACCTGGCGCCGGTTGAATTCATCGGCCTGGCGGACGAGCACACAGCAAGCCTGTCGCCGGACACGGTGACGGTGCTCATCACTGGCGCGCGCAACGCCCTGGAGATAATGAGCGCTGCCGATTTGCGGGTGCTGGTCGACCTCAATGAACTGGAAGCTGGCAGCCATTCTGTCGCGCCGGACGTCAGCCTTAATCTGGACAACGATGACGTAGAGAACATCTCCGTCCTGCCGTCAGAGATCGATGTTGCTATTAGCACAATAGAGTCCGACTCCGGCGAAGCGGCGGCGGAGAGCGCAGACGGCGCTTGACAGTGACGGCCCGTTCTGTTGAAATTGGGCTGCACAGGGATACACAAGAAACTCATGGCACCCAAACCGCTGGTTGCGCTCGTCGGACGTCCCAACACCGGCAAAAGCACGCTGTTCAATCGCCTGGTCGGGGGCCGCGTGGCCGTCATCGATGACATTCCTGGCACCACACGCGACCGCATCCAGGGAGAGTGCGAGTGGACTGCCGTGCCCTTTCACGTCGTCGACACAGGCGGCATTGAGGTTTGGCAACCCGGCGGCAGCCGCGATACGCGGCCGTTGGCTGAAGGCAGCGTCGATTTCATCCCGCAGATTGAGGGCCAGGCGATGCTGGCCGCCAATGATGCGGACGTCATTCTCATGGTCGTCGACAGCGAACAGGGCATCACCGCCGCAGACGAGCACATCGCGCAGGTGCTGCGCGAGAACAGCGCCGGGCGCCCGGTCATCGTGGCCGCTAACAAGGCCGATAACGATGCGCGCAGCGAAGACGCCTTCGAATTCTACGGCCTCGGCTTCAGCCAGGTTTTCCCCATCAGCGCCTATCACAACCTGGGGGTTGGCGATTTGCTGGATGCGGTCGTCACCGCCTTTGGCAATGTTGCCCGACTGCAGGCAGGCGATGACGAAGAGGATGACGCGCTCAAAGTCGCCATCACCGGCCGCCCCAACGTCGGCAAGAGCAGCCTGCTAAACCGATTGCTGGGCGAAGAGCGCGTCATTGTCAGCCCGGTCGCCGGTACCACGCGCGACGCCATCGACACGCAAATTCTCTGGCAACGCATGCCCGTCACGCTGATCGATACGGCCGGCATCCGCCGCCCCGGCAAGATCGACCCTGGGGTGGAGAAGTTCAGCGTGCTGCGCGCCATGCGCGCCATCGAACGGGCGGATGTCGCGCTGCTGGTGATCGACGCGGTCGATGGCGTCACCGAGCAGGATCAGCACATCGCCGGCGCAATCCTCGAGGCGCGCTGCAGCGTGATGGTAGTGGTCAACAAGTGGGACGCGCTGAAAAAGGACGCGTACACCATGCCCGCCTTTCTGGAAGATATGCGCGAGAAATTCAATTTCCTGCCGGAGGCCCCGGTCATCTTCATCAGTGCGCTCACCGGGCAGCGCATCCACCAGGTACTGGAAGTGGCAAACCGCGTCTTCGAGGCGCGCAGCATGCGCCTGCCCACTTCCACGCTCAACCGCATCCTGCGCGAGGCGATGCACGATCATCCGCCGCCACGCCGTGGCACACGCCAGCTGCGCATCTTCTTTTGCGCGCAGGTGGCCGTGGATCCGCCCGTAATCCTCTTTCACGTCAATGATACGCGCCTGGTGCACTTCAGCTACAAACGCTTCCTGGAGAACCGCATCCGCGCCGCCTGCCCCTTCGAGGGCACACCGCTCGTGCTCAGCTTCCGTCCGCGCGACGGTAAGTTGTGAGGCTCCGCGCATTGTCACGCCCCGGCGCAAACGCTACACTGCGCGCGGGCCAGACTCCATCTTCATGATCCTGGGAGGCTCCATGCACGCCGTCCCCTACAGCCTGCCACGCCCGCGTCTGCGCCGCCGCGGCCTCTTGTTCGAGCTCGTCGAGTCGCTCTTGCTCATGGCGATGATTTACGCCCTGGTCGACATGGCCTCAGTACGTTTTTACGTCGACGGCCCGAGCATGGAACCCACTTTTTACAGCGACCAGCGCGTCATTGTGTCGCGCGTGAGTTACTACCTGCGCCAGCCGGCACGCGGGGAGATCGTCGTTTTTCAGTCGCCGGACCGCCCCGGTATCGATCCGCCGCTCATCAAGCGCGTGATTGGCCTGCCGGGAGAAACAGTCGCGCTGCGCAACGGCCATGTCGAAATCAACGGGCGTCCGCTTAGCGAGGACTTCATCAATGAGCCCTGCAGCGACAGTCGCTGTCGCGACCGGGAATGGCAACTGGGCGCAGATGAATTCTTCGTGATGGGCGACAACCGCAATCACAGCCGTGATTCGCGCGTTTTTGGCCCGGTCAACCACGCCAATCTGATCGGCGAGGCGGTTTTCCGCTACTGGCCGCCGAACGACTGGAGTCTGCTCGCAAGCTATCGCTTCCCGGCAGATCCCTTCGCCTGAGCGTGCCAGACTGCGGGCGCTGTTGCCTTGCCCACCCCCGTGCTATAGTCCTATGGGAACAAGGTCACAGGGGAGACAATGCGGGGCAGGCTTTCTGACTGACTGGCGTTCCGTGCTCCCCGTAAACCCGTCCCCTGCCCGCCAAAATTGTCAGACCAGGCTGCGCCGGCCAGGACTGTGAATGCCATGCCCGGAGCTGAAATTCACAGGAGATTTCATGCGACTGATCACGCTTTTGTTCGCGTTGCTGCTGATTACCACGCCGCTGCTGGCTCAGGATGAGGCACCGCCCGGCTGCAACACTGACACCATGGCCGGCATCTTCGCCTCGCTTGCCGAAGGACTGCCACAGCAGACGATCCCGGTTGACCAGGCCATTTACATTATCGACGTGCTGCAGGATTCGCTGGGCGCCCTGCGCTCGGCCTGCGCAGGCGAACTCTGGTCCGACCCCGACGCGCCGGACTACGACAGCATCCCCCAGGCGCGTGCAGCTGATGGCGCCTTCATTCTAGGCGACCCGCAAGCGCCGATCACCGTCGTGGAGTTTGCGGACTTTCTCTGCCCGCACTGCCAGACTTACCACGCAACTATGCGTCAGGTGATCGAGACCCATGTCGTTAGCGGCCAGGCCCGGCTTGAGTATCGCTTGTTCCCGGTCGTCGATCCCTACGCCTCAACGCTGACCGCCAACCTTGTCGAATGCGCTGAAATCCTGGTGCCGGGCAGCTTCTGGCGCGCGCACGACCTCATGTATGAACTCGTCAGCGCCGGCTACAGCGGGCTTACTCCATTCACCTTTGCTTCTCGCGCCGGCCTGAACTACAACGCCATGACCGCCTGTGTCAACGAACAGGCTGACCAGGTCGTCACGGACAGCGAACTGGCGCAGAGTACCGGCGTCACCGGGACTCCCTCCATCCTGCTCCGCCGCGCCGACGGCGAACTGGTCTTCATCGAAGACCAGAACGGCAACCCGGTGGCGAGCAGCGTTCCCTTTTTCGTCCTCGAGAGCGAGATAGCGGCGGCCCAATGACCATGACCGAAACTGAACTGCGCGAACAAATCTGTCACATCGGCCGCCTGCTCTATCAAAACAATCTTATCGACAGCGCCAGCGGCAACATCAGCACGCGCCTGGCGCCTGAGCGCATTCTGTGCACGCCCAGCGGTCTGGCCAAGGGCTTCATGCAGCCGGAGCAACTCATCGTAGTGAACATGCAGGGCGAGCGCGTCGACACGCCGAATGCGGACAACATTAATCTGCGTCCCACCTCGGAATTACTGATGCACCTGGAGTGCTATCGCCAGCGCGACGATGTGCAGGGCGTGGTGCACGCCCATCCGTCAAACGCAGTCGCGCTCACCCTGACCGGGCACGGCTTCAGCGAATGCGTCATCCCCGAGGCCATCGTGTTGCTGGGCGTCATTCCGGTGACGCCCTACGCCACGCCTTCCGGCCCCGAGAACCGCGACGCCATCAGCCGGCTCGTGCGCGAACACGACGCCATCATGCTGGCCTACCACGGTTCCCTGACCGTCGCCGGGAATCTTTGGGACGCCTATCTGCTGCTGGAGACGCTGGAGCACACGGCCAAAATCATGGCCACAGCACGCAGCATCGGCCCAATCCAGCCGCTGCCGGCGAGTCAGGTGCGCAAGCTCTTCGCACTGCGCAAGCAGATGGGGAAAGACCGGCCTGGTGACGAGGCGCGCTTCGAGGCGGCCTGGGGTCCGGGCGCAACTGCCAGCGAGGCGCTGAACGGGGCGTCAGTCGGCGCCTGAGCGGCGATTTTCGCTTGACACTCACCACTCCCGCCGCTACACTGCGGTCGCTACAAGGCCCCATCGTCTAGTGGCCCAGGATGTCACCCTTTCAAGGTGAAGACACGGGTTCGAGTCCCGTTGGGGCTATGCAGAAGCCGCCGTCAGGCGGCTTTTGTTATGTAACTAACATCAGGAAACTCGATTACATATCGACGCAATTACAGATTTCGGAGAAAAAAGGATGAATATCCTAGAACAAGGTGGGAAATGTTTGTATATCTGGAAACCAAATGGGCCACGACCTAGATTGCATATGCATACAGATAAAAGAAAAAAGGGGCCATCCAATGAAGACAAGCTTTTGGCTGAAAAGTTTATGCAAGCAATTTCGAGCGCGACAGGTGTTCAAGGAGACATCAGAGAAAACACTGATCGCTGCAACCTGCTTTGGGAACATGAGAAAGTTTTTACCGCCACTTACTGGCTACTAAATCAAAGTGAATTTGTCAGCAATTTGACAGAGGCACGTCTCGCAGCACTACAAAGTTACATTGACATACAAATCAACAGTGAAAGAGAGGCTTCCCGTATAGCGCGAGAAACATTGTGTTTCATTCTTGATGACGGTCGGGAACTTACTTCGCAGGCCTCGCGAGTTGGTTTCCTTGCAGATAGAGATGGATTCTCATGCATATACTGCAAAACACCTCTGGAAGAACCAGAAATTGATCATTTGGTACCTTATTCCTGGACCTGCGCCAATTCTCAAAGTTCAGATCCAGGTGATTTTGTGCTTTCTTGTTCCCAATGCAACAAAGCAAAAAGCGCCAGGACTGAGGTTGAGTACATGGCTTCGAGTGGGGACAAGGTCGCTAAATTCGTTTTAGGCATACAGTGAGGTTTTGACGCCACTCAGGCCCCCTGCTAGAATGCGCCTGGTTCGCTACCGCTGCGCTTCAATGCAGGCGGGCTCTGCAGCAGACACGCAGGGTAGCAATTCACGGCATTCGATCCATTCAGGAGGAAGTATGTTTCGGTTTCGTCCGCTTTTGCTTTTGCTGACCATCGCCCTGGTGGTCACGCCTGCCCTCGCGCAGGATGACGTCCCTGCCATCTAGATCTACAACAACGCGGGCACGCTGCAGTTCGACGCTGACCGCAGCAGCGAAGCCCTGGTCAAGTTCGTCGATATCTACCCCACGCTGGTAGATTGCGCCGGCCTGCCCATGCCCACGCAGCAAATGGACGGCATTAGCCTGAAGCCGTTGCTGGACGAGCCCGGGCGCCCGTGGAAACGCGCCGCCTTCAGCCAGTTTCCGCGCCCCTGGGCCTACGCCGGCCGCCCGGCCGTGATGGGCTACACCCTCCGTACGGAACGCTGGCGCTACATCGAATGGCAGGATTTCTCCAGCGGCGAAGCCCTCGCCTGCGAGCTTTACGACCACCATGCCGACAGCAACGAGCTGCGCAACCTGGCCGGGGATGCGGACTGCGCCGCTGCGCTGGCCGAGCACCGGCAATTGCTGCGCGACGGCTGGCCTGACTGTTTGCCACCGGATACACCATGATTTTCAGCGGCGGCCTCATCCCGCGCTTCCTGCTGGTCGACGCGCTCAGGATGCGCAACAGGCTCTGGTCGATGATCGTGCCCGTACTGGTCAGCGCCTGGTACATGCTCATCATGCGCAACTTCTTCATGAGCATCCCCGACGAACTGACCGAGGCGGCCATCGTCGACGGAGCGAACGCGCCAACCATTCTGCTGCGCATTATCCTGCCTCTTTCGCTGCCGGTCATTGCCACTATCGGCCTCTTCTACGCCTTCTATCACTGGAACGCCTGGTTCGACGCGGCCATCTACATCGACAGGTCGGAGATGCAGCCGCTGCAAATTATCTTGCGTGGCTTGTTACGCTCTGCCACGCTGGAGGGCATGGAGGAGATCTCCTTCATGGAGAAGCCGCCGCCGGCCGCGTCGCTGCGCTCGGCGCTAATCATCGTCAGCACGGTGCCAGTGCTGTTCATTTACCCCTTCATCCAGCGCTATTTTGTCAAGGGCATCATGATCGGAGGCGTAAAGGGCTAATGAGTAACACGCTCGAACTTAAGGGAGTCATTCCCCCAATCATCACACCGCTTGACGCCGGCGGCGCGGTCGATGAAGACGCCGTCGCGCGCCTGATCGACTTCCAGCTTCACAGCGGCGTTTCCGGCATCTTCATCATGGGCAGCAGCGGCGAGGGCCCCTGGCTGGACAGCGCGCAACGTGAAGCGCTACTGCGCGCCAGCGTGCGCGCCATTGACGGACGCGCCCCGCTGTTGGCCGGCGTCCTTGAGCCGGTCGCCTCACGCGTGATCGAGCGGCTGCCGCAGCTTCGGGATATGGGCGCAGACGCCGCCGTCGTGGCAACGCCCTACTACTTCCAGGCGGATGAGGCTGCCCAGCGCGCCCACTTTGACGCGATCGCCGCCGCAACTCCGCTGCCGCTTGTGCTCTACAACATCCCGCAGATGACGCACAATCCACTGACGCCGGCGACCGTGCGGCACGCGCTGCAGCATGAGGCCGTCGTCGGCATCAAGGACAGCGGTGGCGACTGGGCAGTCTTCACCGGGCTGCTGGCACTGCGCGAGCAGCGGCCGGATTTCCAGGTGCTGCAGGGCGCGGAGCACCAGTCGGCGCGGGCCATGCGGGCCGGCGCTGACGGCCTCGTGCCTGGCATCGCCAACCTCATCCCCGCCCCCTTCTGCCGTCTGGTCGGAAACCCGCTGGACGAGGCCATGCAGCAGCTGGCCATCGACCTGGGTGCAATGCGCGAACATGGCCACTTTCTGGGCACGCTCAAGTACGCCATGTCGCTCTGCGGGTTTGGCAGCGGCCGTTGCGTCAGTAGGCCAGAGGAATTCAGCAGCAACGCCAGGACGGATATAAAGCGCCTGGTCGCCAAATTTGCGCCAGAAGCGCTGGCCTGCGCCCCTGCCTGAGAGAGGACCCTGCATGTACATCCCGCCCCGCTCGGTCGTGCACAAAGTCTTTGAGATCTGGCGCAGCCCGGAGCGCTTCACCAAAAATCCTGACCTGATCGCCTTGCCATCCGGCCGGCTCATGCTGATCTACGCCGACACGGACGCACATTGGTCGATGAAGAATCAGGTGTTGACCCTGCTGGCCAGTGATGACGAGGGCCGCACCTGGTTCAAACATCGCGAAATCGACCGCGCCGATTTGACGCGCGGCGACGAACGCCTGGTCACGCCGCGGCTCAGCCTGTTGAATGATGGCCGCCTGGTGGTCATCGTCGACCACGACGACGACGGCCACTTCCACGAGGAGCAGCCGCCTGGCAACTGGCTCTACTGGAGCGAGGACGAGGGCGACAGTTGGCGCGCGCAGCACGACAACGGCATCGGCGGCTTCGAGCCCGACCGCGTGATGGACCTGCCCGATGGCACCCTGGGCGTGGTCTCGCACCTCATGCGCGGCGAATACCAGGAGTTCGCCGAAGTGCTGTGGGTCTCGGCTGATGGCGGCGCCATCTGGAGCGAGCGCGCCACCGTGGCCTGCAATGGCTACCACCGCTTCTGCGAGGGCGCGATTGTCCTGCTACATGGCGGCTCAAGGCTGGCCTGCGTGCTGCGCGAGAACCATTCCGGCGGCATTCCCTCCTTCGTCACCTTCTCCGAAGATTGCGGCCACAGCTGGTCGGCGCCGCAGCAACTGCCTTTTGCCATCCATCGCCCCTATGCCAAGCAGTTGAATGACGGCCGGGTTCTTGTCACGGGCCGTCACGTTAATGGCGGCCTTGGCACCTACGCCTGGGTCGGCGACCTGGAGGCTGAGGCGGGCCAACACGAAATTGGCGGGCCACGGCGCAAGTTCAGCGCCAGCCTGGAGGCGGACGCGCTGGTCATCGACAACCGCCTCGAACACGAATGCCGCTACACGCTGCTGCCGCCGGAGTCGAGTTTCAGCGAGGTCGATTTCGAGGCCGAACTGCGCGTGGAGGCCTCCGGCAATGGTGAAGTGGCCTTCCTCTCGATCTCGCGCCTCGGCGTGCTGGTCACTGTGACGCCCGAGGGCCTTCGCATGCAGCGCGGACGTCACCAGGTGCAGCATCAGGCTGACATGCGCGAATGGCGTCGCCTGCGCCTGCACCACCGTCGCGGCTGGCTGCGCGTCCTGCTGGATGACGAGCCGGTCTTCCACCGCAGCATTTACCGCGAAGAATGGCCCGCCAGCGACTTCCATGGCGGCAAGCCGCTTATGCGCACCCAGTTCGGCCAGTACGGCGACAGCGGCCGCAGTTTCTGGCGCCGCCTGCGCTATCGCCTTTGCAATCCCACGCTCGCCAACCACGAGTGGTGCTGGGACGCAGCGGACGGTGCGTGGCCTGATCAGTACCAGCGCGAGCGTCTCATCCAGGTCCATGGCAACCATCCGGCGCAGCAGCCCATGCCCGACCATGGCTACTCTTCCTGGATTGAGCGCAGCGACGGCCGTATCTTCCTCGTTGACTACACGAACTGCGGCGACGTGCCCAAAACCAGCCACCTCGTTGGCGTGTATCTCGAGCCGGAGGACCTTGCCTGATGACGCCCAACATCCTGTGGATCTGTACTGACCAGCAGCGCTACGACACGATCCGCGCCCTTGGCAACGAGTGCATCCATACGCCAAACATAGACCGCCTCGTGCAGGAGGGTGTGGCCTTTACGCACGCCTTCTGCCAGAGCCCCATATGCACTCCCAGCCGCGCCAGCTTCCTGACCGGCATGTATCCCGGCAGCGTGCATGGCTGCATGAACGGTAACGAACGCTGGGCGGAAGCCGCGCCGCTCGTGACCAAACTGCTGGCCGATGCCGGCGTCGACTGCGGCCTGAGCGGCAAGCTGCACCTGGCCGGTGCGCAGGGTCGCGTCGAGCCGCGCCCGCTGGACGACGGCTATCGCGTCTTTCACTGGAGCCACGGCTCCAGCACCGAATGGGAGCCAGGGCAGCACGCCTGGGGCGACTGGCTGCGCAGCCAGGGCCATGAGCAACGCGAGTTTCTGGAAGACCCTGACAACTTCCCGCCCGAACTGCATCAGACGACCTGGTGCACGGACCGCGCCATAGAGCACATCGAGACGGCCTCCGCGCCCTGGCTGATGAGCGTCAACATCTTCGACCCGCACGTGCCCTTCGATCCACCGCTGTCCTACATGCAGCGCTACGACCCGGCCGCCCTGCCCGGCCCGCTCTTTCGCGAGAGCGACCTGCAGGCGCAGGCCGCGCTGGCCGGCATCGACTTCCAGAATCCCGCGCGCCGACCGGCAGAGTTCGACGCAACCCGCATCCAGGCCGCCTATTACGCCATGATCGAGCTCATCGACGACAACGTGGGCCGCATGCTGGATGCGCTCGAACGGACTGGCCAGCGCGAAGACACGCTCATCATCTTCATGAGCGACCACGGCGAGATGCTGGGCGACCATGGTCTGGTGGCCAAGGGCTGCCGCTTCTACGAGGGGCTGGTGCGCGTACCGCTGATCTTCTCCTGGCCCGGGAAGATTGAATCCGGCCTGGTCAGCGATGCGCTGGTCGAACTTATCGACATCGCGCCCACCCTGCTGGAACTGGCCGGCGTGCCGGTGCCAGCGCGCATGCAGGGCCGTTCGCTGCTGCCCATTCTGCGCGGCGCAGCCGGCCCTGGACAGCACCGCGATTTCGTGCGCAGCGAGTTTTACAGCGCGCTCAACTCCATCGAACGCCAGCATTTCACCTGCTCCTACGCCACCATGCTGCGGGACCAGCGCTACAAGCTGGTCGTCTACCATGGCTACGAACCGGGTGAACTTTTCGACCTGGAGGAGGACCCCGGAGAGTTTGACAATCTCTGGGATGACCCGAATTACAGCGATATACGGCACGCACTGATGAAACGCAGCTTCGATGCCCTGGCCCTGGCCGTCGACGTCGGAACGCCCCAGGTCACCCGCTTCTAGCGCCGCAGGAGATCTGCAATGAGCAGTGAGCCCCTGTTCTCGGTCGAGACCCTGTTCACGGCAGGCGATGACGGCTACGCCAAATTCCGCATCCCCGGCGTCTGCGTGACGCCCGGCGGCATCGCCCTGGCGCACACCGAGGCGCGGCGCGGGCGCGGCGGCGACTGGGATGACAGCGACCTCCTCATGCGCCGCAGCGAGGATGGCGGCCAGACCTGGGGCGCCGCCAGCGTGCTGGTGCGCGGCGCGGACTACGGCGCGGGCCCGGTGCACAACTGCAACACGCTCGTCGATGCAGAGAATGGCGTCCTGCACGTCATGTTCTGCACGGGCTACGCGCGCGCCTTCCACATGGTCTCACATGACGACGGCGCCAACTTCAGCGAGTCGGTGGAAATCACCGAAACTTTCGAGCGCTTTCGCCCGGAATACGACTGGGGCGTGCTGGCCGTCGGCCTGCCCAACGGCATCCGTCTGCGCAGCGGCCGTCTGCTCTTCCCGATCTGGATCTCCATCTCAAAGACGAAGGCCCATCGTCCCAACCGTTGCGGCGTCATCTATAGCGACGACGAGGGCAGCAGCTGGCAGCGCGGCGCGCTGGTGCCGGACGTGGTGCCCAGCCTCAACGAATGTTGCGCGCTGGAACTGGATGACGGGCGCGTGCTGCTCAACATGCGCAATGGCGCCGGCGTGCAGCGGCGCGTCATCAGCGTCAGCGCGGACGGCAGCGGCGAATGGGCCACGCCCTGGCTCGACCCCGCCCTGGTCGAGCCTACCTGTCAGGGCACACTGTTTCGCTACAGCAGCGCAGCGCAGGGCCGCAGCCGCGTACTCTTCAGCAACCCGCACAATGTGGCAGGCACGGACCGCAAGGGCACCGGCAACTTGCGCACACGCAAAAATCTGAGCGTAAAACTCAGCTACGACCAATGCCGCACCTGGCCGGTGGATCGCGTCATTGAGCCTGGCCATTCCGGTTACAGCGCGCTGGCCGTCAGCCCGGACGGGACGATACTCTGCGCCTTCGAGCGCGGCAGTCCTGATGGCCACGATTCGGACGACTTGCTGGCGCTGGCGCGTTTCAATCTCGCCTGGCTGAGCAGGGGCCAGGACTGCGGATGATGCTGCGGCTGCCCAACATCCTGCTGATCATCTGTGACGAGTTGCGCGCTGACGCGCTCGCCTGCATGGGCAATCCGGTCATTCGCACGCCACAAATCGGCCGACTGGCCGCCGCCGGCACCAGCTTCACGCAATGCATGGTCACCCAGCCTTCCTGCACACCCAGCCGCGCCTCCCTGCTCAGCGGCGGCTGGCCCTCGGCACTGGGGACGCGCATGGTCGGCTGCCACACGCCCGACGATGCGCGCTTTCTGCCCCATGTGCTGGCCGCCGCCGGCTGGCGCACAGCCGCGCCGGGCAAGCTGCACTTCGTGCCCCAGCGCGATGAACCGGCCGCGCTGCAGTCCGCGCTGGCGCAGCAGGGCCACTACTACGGCTTCCGTGAAGTCGACCTGGTCGACGGCCATGGCGACCATTGCTTCGGCCCGCAGTACACGCCCTGGCTTGAAGAACAGTGCCCGGACTGGCAAGCGCGCCTGAAGCGACGCAAGCGTTTGCCGCGCGGCGTGGATTGCTGGAGCCGGGAGCTGCCTGAGCAAGTGCATTCCAGCAACTACCCTGGTATGCGCGCCGAACAGTTCCTCGCAGACGCGCAACAGGACGGGCGACCATTTTTTCTGCAGGTCTCATTCCCTGACCCACACTATCCCTTCATGGCGCCCGATCCCTGGGGCAACATGTATAACCCGGCGGACATGCCGCCGCCCCTGCCCCCGCTGACGGAGTCGACCGGGCTGCCCGCGCTGCACGAGCAGGTTTACTATCGCCGCGGCGGACAGTTCACACGCGCCGACGGCCATCCGGCCGACCGCGTCATCGGCATTCCGCCGCAGGAGTGGTCGCGTTATTCGCTCGCCGACTGGCAGCAGGTCAAGGCCCTTTACTACGGCATGGTGACGCTCATCGACCACAACGTGGGTCGCATCCTCGACGCGCTTGAGGCCAGCGGCCTGGCGCAGGACACCGTCGTGGTCTTTGTCTCCGACCATGGCGACCATCCGGGCGACCATGGCCTGTATGGCAAGGGCCTGCCCTACGACACGGCCTTGCGCGTCCCGCTCATATGGCGCGGCGCTGGCATCGCAGCCGGGCAGCAGCGTCATGAAATCGCCAGCACGCTCGACATCGCGCCTACGCTGCTGGAGCTGGCCGGCGTCGAACTGCCGGAAGGCGTGCAGGGTCACTCGATGCACGCGCAACCCGGCGGCGACCCGTCACCCCTGCGCAGCGCAGCACTCAGCGAGAACGATGACGACTTCGTGCCGATGAAAATGCGCGTGTTGACCAGCGCGCGCTGGAAGCTGGTGCACTACCTCAACGAACCCATCGGCGAGCTCTATGACCGCGTCAAGGACCCGGGCGAGATGCGCAACCTGTGGGCCGAACCACAACACAATGCCCTGCGCTCGCAGCTGACGGCGCAACTGCTCGACGAGGTCATTTGTAGCCAGGAGATGCGCAACGGCCGGCGACAGTCGCCGGCGCCCGCAGTGCCGCACTGGATTTCCAACTCGCCTTAAATAAACCAGGCCGGGCAATTGTCTGCCCGGCCTGGTTGCGTGTTGCGAGACTGTCGCGCTAGCCCATATCTTCGAGCGCCTCGGCGATCAGCTCGTTGGCCTCATTCTCGGCCGCGATGGCGGCTTCCATCACATCCTGGCCGCCCGTGGTGATGTTGGCGATCAACTCCTGCACTACGGAGCCAACCCTGTCGGAACCGACGAGCACGGGCTCCGACCAAAGCTTCGTCCCGCTGTCCAGCAGCACTTCGCGAATGCTGTTGAACTGCGGGTTATCGGCGAGGAAGGCATCGCTCAGACCTTCAAGGCCGGCCCGGGTGTAGGGCTGGTACTGCGCGTATTCGGTCCAGGTGACCTGCGACGCAGGCGACGCCAGGTGCTTGAGGAATAGCCAGGTCGCCAGCTGTTTTTCCGGTGAATTTACGTACAGGCCCATGCTGCGCTGGTAGACCTGCAGCGTGCGATTGTCACCGCTCCAGGGCACGGTCGTGTTGACCCACTCAATGTCGCTGCCGCCGGCCTCGATGTCCTTCTTGATGAAGGGTACGCCGACGCTGCTGCCGACGGCCATCGGGTTCAGCGCGAAAGCGAAATCAGCCGTGTTGACGTAGGGGCCGTCTGGAATGTAGGCGCAGCCATCATTGTAGAGGTCCTGGAAGAACTGCAGCACTTCTACCGATTTCTCGTTGCTGAAGCTGTAGGCGCCGGCCATCTCGTCATAGATGTAGCCGCCATTGGCGACGATGAAAGAGTAGAGGTCGTTGTCGTTGGTGCGCAGCGGGAAGCCCTGCACGTCCTCGCCTGCTGCCCCGGACAACTCGTTGGCTGCGCAGGCCGCCTCACGAAAACTCGCGAGGTCGGTCGGCGGGCCATCCATGCCCAGCCCGGCCAGCATACCGAGGTTGACCGACAGTACATTGGCGGACATACCGACCGGCCAGGCCAGGAGCTGGCCATTGAAAGGCTCGAAGGGCACGCGGTTGATGGCCAGCAGGTCATGGTTGAGGTTCTCCATGCCCATGTCGTCGAAACCCCAGACCGGGTGATCCAGATAGGCGTCCAGCGGGATCAGCACACCATCCAGATAGTAGCCCATGGCGTTGTTGGAGAAGACAGCGCCGCTCAGATTGGGCAACTCACCGCTAACGATGCCAGTGCTCAGCTGGTCGATGAGGCCGCCGGTGTTGCCCTGATACACTTGCTCGACGGTGATGCCCCACTCGTTGTTGCTGTTGAAATCGTCGATGATCAGCATCATAGCTTCCGCCTGCGCGCCATCCCATTCGTGCCAGTAGTCGATGGTGAGGCCCATGGGCAGTTCGTCGGGAATGCTCATCTGCGCGCCGGTTACGCCGACGGCCATCAGCATTACAATCAGAGCAAAAAGAAAGGCCATTTGTCTCATGTTCGTAGTTCTCCCTGTTCTGAAACAGTTTGCAGCATCGGCATCAGCCGCAGCCAGGTCACATCCGCAATCCTACTCTAGCCCTTGGTGCCGGTTGTGGCAATCCCCGCCGTGAACTGCTTCTGCGTGAAGAAGTAGAGCACGAGGATGGGCACGATCATGATGACCGAGGCCGCCATCTGCAGGTGGAACTCGTCGCTGGCGTCCGCCTGCACAAACTTGGTCAGCCCGAAGGCGACCGGCCGCCATTCGTCCGTCTGGATCACCAGCAGCGGCCACAACAGCGCGTTCCAGGAACCGATGAAGGAAAAGATTACGACGGTCATGATGGCCGGCCGCGACAGCGGCACGACGACGCGCAGCAGGAAGAGCAGGTGGCCCGCCCCGTCGATGCGCGCGGCATCCCAGAGTTCGTCAGGTATCTGCGTGAAGAACTGGCGCAGCAGAAAGATGGTGAAGGCCGAGGCCATGAAGGGAACCGTCAGCGCGGGCCAGCTGTTCATCCAGGCGCCCGCCGGCCCGAAGAGGCTCTGGCTGAGGCGGTTGAT
Organism: Phototrophicaceae bacterium; assembly: GCA_965238035.1. GTDB lineage: Bacteria > Chloroflexota > Anaerolineae > Aggregatilineales > Phototrophicaceae > JAGWBD01. Next base: position 565,386 of record OZ250163.1, read on the forward strand.
CCAGACCACGGTCAGGAAGTTGGGGATGAGCGTGACGATATCCGGGATCATCAGCGTGGCCAGCATCAGCGCGAAGAAGACGTTGCGCCCCCAGAAGCGCATGCGCGCAAAGGCGTAGGCCGCCGGGATGCAAAAGAGCAGCAGACCGCAGACTGTAATGGCCGTGATGCGCGAGCTGTTCCACATGAACTGCGAGAAGTTAGCCTTGTCCCAGGCAATACCGTAGTTCTCCCACAGTACCTGCGCCGGAAACACGCGCCCGACCGTTACTTCGATGTTGGCCATCAGGGACCAGCTCACCATCCACAGGAAGGGCAGCAGCGCCAGCAGCCCGCCAGCAGCCAGCATCACGTAGCCGAGCATTCGGGCGCGGCGCGATTTGCGCGTCGGCGTCGCGCCCAGACCGACGTCGTTTTGCGTAAGCTCAGCCATAGAACACCTTGCGCCCCACAATGCGATTCTGGATGAGCGTCAACATCAGGATTACCGCGAAGAGCACGAAGGCCATCGCAGAGCCGTAGGCGTAATTTGGGTTGCCCGACTGGATCTCCTCGTAGATGTAGATGTTGAGGGTGTCCACGGCCTTGTAGGCGCCAGGCCGCCGCATCAGAAAGATTTGCGTAAAGGCCTGAAAGGTGCCGATGGTCGCGATCAGGATGAGGAAGAAGGTCGTCGGGGAGAGCAGCGGCAGCGTCACATGGCGGAACTGCTTCCAGCTGGTGGCGCCATCAATGCGCGCCGCCTCGTAAAGCTCGGCCGGGATGTTGCCCAGTCCCGCGAGGAAGATGACCGTGCTGTAGCCGGCATAGACCCACACGTTGTAGAGAATGATAACGACCAGCGCCAGACCCGGCCCGGCCAGCACTGCCGGCACCTGATCGCCGAAAATCAGGCGCAGGACGCCGGTCGGCTCCAGTAACCAGTTTTGCGGCTCGATGCCAAAGGTCGAGAGAAACTGGTTGGCGGGCGAGGCACTGCGGTGCGAGAACAGCAACGCGAATACGGTGGACGTCGCGACGAAGGGCGTGATGTAGGGCAGGAAGAAGAGGATGCGAAAGAAGGACTTGCCGCGGATGTTCTGGAAGAGTAGCACCGCCAGGCCGAGTCCCAGCGTCAGTTGCAGCGGCACGGAGAAGAACGAATACATTACGGTGACGCTGAAGCCCTGCAGCATGTCATCATCAGCCGCGGCCAGGGCCTGCGGCAGCTGAATGATGAGCAGGACGGCGCCGAGCACGGCCATGATGACCAGCAGGACGCGGCCAATAAAATGACGGTCGCTGAACTCGGCCGGCACCCCCTGCCACAGCTTGAGGGCCACGCCCATCAGTCCGGCGCCCGCGCTGATGAGGATGATTTGCGTCCAGACCGGAAGCTCCGCGCCTTCCGCGCGCGCTTCCGCAATAGCCAGTCCCAGCTCGTCCAGCGTCATTTGCAACATCAGCGCGCCCGCAGCCAGGGCCAGCGCCAGCCCCGCCGCCAGCAACAGGAAGTAGCCGGCGCGCTCCGGCCGCAGCAAACGCCTGAGCAGCAGCAGCGCCAGCAAAAACAGCGCCAGCGCCAGCCACATCAAATTTGCCGCCTCAAACACCTGCGGGAACTGGAAGCTGGCGAAAAACTCGCCGATGAACAGCTCGCGCGTCATTTCCTGGCCGCGCAAGCGCACCGGCACATTCAGCACAACCGGCAAGAGCAGAAAGAACCAGTTGACAAAGGCCAGCAGGGCGCCCGCTCCCAGGATGCCGGGCAGCAGCCAGGCCAGGCCGCCAGGCTCTTCGCGGCTCGCGCGCCGAATGCGCCACAGCGCGTACAGGCCTGCCAACAGCAGGCACAGCGACAGCCAGAAGAATATGACGTAGCCGAAGTTACCCAGCGCCTTGATGTAGCTGTCAAGGCCGCGCCATTCATCCGGAAAACGGCGCCAGCGATGCAGGCTCACAAAGAAGGAGAAGGTAACCGGGAATATGCCGAAGAGGAAGATGATCGCGCCAGCGGGCGCCAGAAAGAGCCAGGCCGTCAGGTTCTCCCGCAGGACGCGCCTGCGCCGGAAGGTCAGCAGGCCCCGCTCCTCAACCATTGCGCTCGCTTCCACTGTCACTGGCTGACCCGATTGTAACACGCCTGGCGCCTGGGCGCGTTTGTGGAGCCCGGCGCGCTGCGCTAGACTCTCTGCGCCGCGAGAGGAGCCTGCCATGTCGCCAACGGAATTGCTGCCCGGTCGCTTTCAGCCGCTGGAGCATGTCCTGTTTTACGACGACTTCGACGAGGGTCTGCGCGGCTGGACGGCGCTCATCGGCAACTACGAGCACAGCCTCGACAGCATCCTGCCGGAGTACAGGGACCTGCGACCGCCGCAGCTCAGCAACCAGAGCATGTGGGATACAGGCACGGCCGGCTCAATGACCGGCGCCTACTCGCTCAAGCTGGCCACGCGCGCCCGCCCGGGCAGCCTCGCTGTAGCCGTCAAACGTCACACCTTTCGCAAGCTGACGCAGTTGCGCTTCGAGTGTTTCTTCTGCTATAAGCCGGAAGCCGATTCGCTGCGCCTCTCGGCGACGGACTTGCGCGCCTTTGGAGTACTATTTGATATTCAGGACGGCTTCCGCCAGCCGCGCCACCGCTGGATGCCGCACTTGCGCTACTTCAACGCGCAGGACGGCGAGCGTATCGGTCGCTGGCAAACCAAACCGGAGACGCGGGCAGTTCATCGCATCGGCGACAGCGGCGAGACTGTTTCGCATTTTCATCTCGGGCCGGAAGGCTGGGTCGACGTGCCCAACAGCGACCAGATACTCTGTTACAACGAAATCGCCACCAAAATGAACTGGAGCTACCTGCGGCTCGACATTGATCTCGCCGCCCTGGGGTTCCTCGGCTTCCAGTGCGACGAACAGCGCTACCCTGCCGACGGCACCCACGTCATCAAGCTGCCGCCCATGCCCAACCTTTTCAACATGCTCAACATCGCCTTTTGGGTGGAGACCGACACGGCGAAGCGCAGCTTCCTCTACGTCGATTCCTGCCTGCTTTCCGTAGCGGAGCTTTGACATGCCTCAATTGCGCGAGAGTTTCACCTTTCCCCTGGAGCGCAACGTCACCTGGCGCGGCAGTTTCGCAACCGAGCCGGCGGAGGCCGCCTGGGCCAACGAGGCCATCTTCTTCGTCCGTGTGCTGGAGAGCGAGGGCCCGTTGGACGGCGCTGTCGCGCGGGCACAAATCTCACCTGACGGCATGCACTGGTGCGACGAAGGTACGGTATTCCCCCTTCCTGCCAAGACTGGTGAGCTGGGCTTCTGCCGACTGCAGCAGTTTGGTGGCTGGTTACGTCTCTGCGGCGAATTGTCGCCCGATTCTTCGCTCACCGTGATTGCCTACCTTGTGCTGAAGGGATGAGCGGCGCGCCCTGATGAACATCGAAGCGCCTGACGACCTGCTGCGCTATCTGCGCGACGCCGGCCATATCGAAGAAATCGAAACACCCCTGATAACTGCGCTGCACGGCGGCGTGTCCAACCGCACGGTGCTTGTCGAGCGTGATGATGGCAGCGCATGGGTGCTCAAACAGTCATTGCCACAGTTACGTGTCGAGGTTGAGTGGTTCTGCGATCTGGATCGTACTCACCGTGAGGCCGCCGGCCTTCGCTGGTTGTCACGCATGTTGCCCGCTTCCGTGCCGGCTTACGTCTTCGAGGATCACGAGCACCACGTGCTCGCCATGAGCGCCATACCACAACCCCATGTCAACTGGAAGGAATCGCTGCTGGCCGGACAACTCGACGATGGACACGTCGTTCAGTTTGCGCATCTGCTGGCACATATTCATCGGCTTGGCAGCGAGAATCTCGATGAAGTCGCGCCCACCTTTGCCAATCGCAATTCGCTGGAGAGCCTGCGCCTCGAACCCTACTATCTCTACACAGCAGGACAAGTTCCACCCGCGGCAGACTTGTTGCTTGCACTCACCGACGAGACGCGCGCCACCCGGCTGACGCTGGTGCACGGCGACTACAGCCCCAAAAACGTACTGCTACGCAAACAGCGTCTCATCCTGGTTGATCATGAAGTCATGCACTTCGGTGATCCGGCCCTGGATGTCGGCTTCGCGCTGTCCCATCTGCTCTCCAAGGCGCATCACGTGTTCGCCCTGCGCGCCCGCTTCGCTTCAGCTTCACTCCTCTTCTGGCGCGAGTATCAACAGAACAATGCGGCCATGGCGGACGACGTGCTTGAGGCACGCGCTGTGCGGCACGCCATGGCCTGTGTACTGGCGCGCGCCGCAGGCCGCTCACCACTGGAATATTTGAACGAGGCTGCCCGCGCGCATCAGGTTGAAGCGGTGTTGCCCCTGTTTGCGCATCCCCCGACGACCATGAACGACCTGGTGCCCCGCTTCTGCGAAAGGTTATGACATGCCCTTCATTCAACGCCTGTACGCCCTCGAAATCCTCGACAGTCGCGGCAGACCAACGCTGCAGGCCAGCTGCGAACTGCTCGGCGGGGCGTGCGGCAGCGCCTCAGTTCCTTCCGGCGCCTCGACCGGCGCCGCCGAGGCGCATGAGCTGCGTGACGGCGACCTGCGCCGCTATCGTGGGCTGGGCTGTCGCAAGGCCGTAGCCAACGTGCGCGGGGAGATCAATGATGCACTGGTCGGCAAGGAGATTGGCGATCAGGCTGCGCTGGATCAGCTGCTCGTCGAGCTGGACGGAAGCCCGCAGAAGTCCCGCCTGGGCGCCAACGCCATGCTGGCCGTTTCGCTGGCCTGGGCGCGGGCTTGCGCAGCGCAGCAGAATCTCCCGCTCTATCGCTATTTCGCTCAGCTGCCCGGCTTTGCGGCGCCCGCCCGGCTGCCACGCCCGACCGTCAACCTCTTCAGCGGCGGCGCGCACGCCGGCGGCCAGGTGCCGCTGCAGGACCTGCTCATCCTGCCCCTGCGCGCGCAGCAGATGGATGAGGCGCTGGAAATCTGCGTGGCGGTCTACGAGGCTGCGGTCGACCTGATTGCAACCAGGTACGGCGCACGCCGACTGACTGCGGACGAGGGCGGCCTGGCACCTCCCTTCGCGAGTTGCGAAGCCATGTTCGAGGACGCGCTGCTGGCTATTGAGTCCGCCGGGTACCGCCCGGGCGAGGATGTGGGCCTCGCGCTGGACGTGGCGGCCAGCCAGTTCTGGCGCGACGGCAGTTATCAGCTGGAGGGGGGACTGGACTCCAAAGCAATGGTTGCGCTGCTGGCGGACTGGGCCCGGCGCTGGCCCCTAAGCAGCGTGGAGGACGGCCTGGCGGAAGAGGACTGGGCGCACTGGCCCGCGCTGAAACGCGCGCTCGCTGGCAGAGCCCTGACCCTCGGCGACGACCTGCTGTGCACGAACCCGGGGCGAATCCGGCGCGCCATCGAGGCCGACGCCGCCGACGCCCTGTTGCTCAAGGTCAACCAGATCGGCACGCTCAGCGAAGCCGCGGCGGCCTGTCAGCTGGCACGCGACGCGGGCTGGCACGTGACCGTCAGCGCGCGCAGCGGCGAAACCGAAGACCACTGGCTGGCGGATCTGGCGGTCGGCTGGAGCGGAGAGCACATTAAAATTGGTTCGATCACGCAGTCGGAGCGGCTGGCCAAGTACAATCGCCTGTTGGAGATCGCCGACGTAAGCGGGATGCCGCTGGCGGATTAGCCGGCTTCCAGCCTGGCCACGTGTGCCTCCAGGCGCGGCACCAACAGCGTCCAAAGAATTAGCGGCATCAGACTGATGATTGCCATCAACAGCACGACCTGGCGCACCAGGGCCACGCCGAAGAAATCTATCAACAGCCCGGTCAGCAGGATGCTGAACGCGCCCACGAACTGAAAGCTGGTCATGTCCAGCGAGAACATGCGCCCCAGATAGCGGTCGGGTACGCTCTTCTGGATGATGACCGAGCTGTAGGTCCAGCAGACCGAGGTGCCCATGGCGCGCAGGGTCAGGGCCAACGCCACCAGCGGCAGCGTGCCCGCGCCGCTCATCAGCAGCCAGCCAAATGACATGAACAGAAACCCGAAGCGGATCAGGCGCCGCATCACGTGCACCTGGCCATCGTTGAAACGGTTGAGCAGCAACGGCCCGGCCACTGCACCGGCGCCATAGGCTGCGTACATGATGCTGAGCGGCGTGCTGCTGTCCTTACCAATGGTGAACAATTGCGACGCGTAAATGATCATCACCGTATCGACGCTGCCCAGGCTAACGCCCGCCTTGACCAGCAACACGGCCAGCGTCGCCGGCGAACGCCGAAGATAGCGCAGTCCCTCGCGCAGGCCACGGCTTTCCTCCGCCTCCACGGCTTCCACGATCTTGCGCGCGCCAGCGGCCACGCTCGTGTTCGTGCGAATGCTCATGATCAGCAGCGCCGAGACGACAAAGGTCAGCGAGTCGATCACCAGCGCGGCCGAGGTGCCCAGCTGTGTCGCCACAATGCCGCCCGCGATGGCCCCGGCAGCCAGCATGGTGGACCAGGTCACGCTGCCCAGAGTGTTGGCCAGCACCAGGCCTTCCTTCGGCAAGAGCGTGGGCAGCAGGGCGTTGCGGCCCGGCTCGAAGACGGCGGACAGGGTGAACTGCAGCGCGGTCAGCACATACACCAGCCACAGCATCTGCGGCCCGTCCGCCAGCAACAGCAAGAGTACGACCAGCGCGCGCAGCAAATCGCTGAGGATGAGCAGACGCTTGCGGTCCAGACGGTCGACCAGCACGCCGGCCCAGGGGCCCACCAGCATGGGCGGCACGAAGCGCGCCAGCAGAAAGAGACTCACGGCCAGGCCCGAGCCGCCGCTGTATTCCTCGACCAGCACGGCCAGCACAATGGTGTTGAACCAGTCGCCCAGCAGGCTGACGACCTGGGCCAGCCAGAGGCGGGTGAAATCGGGATTGTTGCGCAACAGGCGCCAATATGCGTTCATGAGGTGCTTTCGTTTGTCAGACTGCCCATTCTGGCAGCGAACGCGCTTCAGGCGCAAGGTTCCGCCGTTGTGGCGGAATGCGCCCTTCGCTATGCTGGGCGCCATGCAAGCAGTTACCCTGATCAGCATTGGCGCTGGCGGCTTTCTGGGCGCCTGCGCGCGCTATCTCCTGGGCGCGTGGGTGGTCAGCCGCCTGGGGGGCGGCAGCCCGGTCGGAACTCTCGCGGTCAACTTTGCCGGCTCGCTCTTGCTGGCGCTGTTTCTCGGCTGGTCAACGCGGCAGAGCGCCCTCGCGCCCCAGACGCGCCTGCTCGTCAGCGTCGGCTTCTGCGGCGCTTTCACGACCTTCTCAACCTTTGCTATCGAGAGCGTCACGCTGGCCCGTGAGGGTCAACTGCTGGCCGCCGCGGGCAACATCCTCGGCAACAACCTGCTGTGCCTTGGCGGCGTCTGCATCGGCCTGGCGCTGGCCAGCCGGCTATGAGTGCTGTCGGTGAATGATGCGCTCGCGGCGATTCTGCTCGGCATACTCGAAGGCCTGAGCGAATTCCTGCCAATCTCCTCTACCGGCCACCTCATCGCAGGGGCGTCCCTGCTGGACCTGCCGGCGGGATTGCGCGGCAGCTTCGAGATTGCGATTCAGTCCGGCGCGGTGCTGGCGCTGCTGCTGCATTACGGCCGTCATTTGTGGTCAGAGCTGTGGGCAATGCGGAGCGAAGCGCGGGCGCGGCGCTTCTGGTCGGGCGTGCTGATCGCCTGCCTGCCGGCAGCACTCATCGGTCTGCTGTTGCGGGACTGGATCAAGGCCACGCTCTTCACGCCTTCCGTCGTAGCTCTGGCGTTGATTGCAGGCGGGATTGTGATGCTGCTCACCGAGCGCCGCGCCCGACCGGCCAGTGCCGGGGAAGAGGTCCCGATCTCGCTGCGCCAGGCCCTGCTAATCGGCTGCATCCAGACGCTGGCCCTGATCCCGGGCGTGTCCCGTTCCGCGGCGACCATTATCGGCGGCATGCAGGTCGGCCTGGATCGCAGCAGCGCCACGCGCTATTCGTTCTGGCTGGCCATCCCGCTGCTGGGCGGCGCCACCCTGCTCGAGCTTGTGGAGGTCGCAGACCGGATAACAACGGCGGATCTGGGCATTCTGCTGACTGGCTGCGTCGTGTCAGCTGTAGTCGCCTGGCTGGCGATCGCCTGGTTGCTGCGCTTCGTCAGCCGACACAGCCTGGCGCCCTTCGGCTGGTATCGCATCCTCGCCGGCCTGCTGCTGCTGCTGGCGTTGCAGACTGGCCTGATGCCCGTCACGTAGTTGCCTGGCGCCACGTCCGGTGCTACACTTTTAGCGGCAGTTCGGGAGAGGTGCCTGGCTATGCGCAGCGCAGGAATTCGCCTGACAAGATGGTTCAGCCTCGTGTTGTCACTGTTGCTGGCTGGCTGCTATCAGGATGCAGGCCAGTCTGTCCAGCAGGATTCGCAGTTGCCTTCGCGCGTCGCGACCTTTACGCCGCAGCCGGCCGGGCTACCAGTAACGGCCCTTGCCGTCGTTGGTGAGGAGCCGGCTCCCATCCAGGTGCCGGTGGCGACCCTGGAAGCTGGCAGCCAGGAAATCGATCCGCTCAACCTGACTGCCACCGCCATCATTGCGCGTGCCACACAGACCCAGGCCGCGCTCCTCGTGGCCGGCCAGGCCACCGTGCAGGTACCTGTCGTTACGCTCGCAGCGCCGACTGTCACACCCGCTGGCATCGTCGTAGCGACGGCAGTTGGATCGACTGACTGCATTCACGTGGTACAGGCTGGCGATCGCGGCCTGAGCGCAATCGCGACCCTCTACGGCGTGACTGTGGCTGACATACAGCAGGCATCCGGCCTGCTCAACGTTGAAGTCATTCACGTGGGCAACGAACTGGTGATTCCTGGCTGCGGCACGACCGGTTACCGCCAACCCGAAACGCCTGGCGAAAGTTGTGAACCGGCACAATGGCGCTTCGTGCACACGGTGCTGGCAGGCGAGAATCTCTTCCGCATCGCGCTGCAGTACGGCCTCAATGTGGATGATCTGGCCCTGTTTAACTGCATCCCGGACCCGGCCCTGATCCGCGTCGGCCAACAAATCTACATACCCTGACAGCCAGTCCCGCCCTTGTTGCGGCCAGATGCGCCGTGTATACTGCCCGCCGCTGTGTGAGTCGGATGATTGCGCCTGCCGCGCCGGGGAATGCCGCCATGTCCAATCTCGTTGACGAACTGGTCGCACGGACGCCTGCGCACGAACACCCGAAGATCGCGTCGGGCGACACGGTGCGCGTGCATTTGCGTATTGTGGAAGGCGAGCGGGAGCGCGTTCAGGTCTTCCAGGGCGTGGTGATTCGCCTGCGTCGCGGCGGCAACGAGGCCAACTTCACCGTGCGCCGCATCGCCAGCCATGGCGTTGGCGTGGAACGAACCTTCCTGCTGAAGAGCCCGCGCATTGAGAAGATCGAGATTCTGCGCAGCGCCAAGGTGCGGCGCGCGCAGCTATACTACCTGCGTGATCGCCGCGGCAAGTCCGCGCGGCTCAAGGAGCGTCGGCGCCCGCGCCGCCAGACGCAGTAACTGCCCCGCCGCCCATCAGTCCTGCCGGGGCTGACCATTCCCTTCCGGACCCTGCTGCGTTCCCTGCTTCAGGATGTAGTAGGTTCCTTTCTTGGTGCCTACCTTGAGCAGGATGCCCTGCTCGACCAGATCCACGAGGTCCAGCCGCAGCGTCTCGGAAGAGACCCCCTGACAGCGAGTGCGATATTCGCGGTTGGTAATGGAACCGTGTTCGCGGAGGTACTGCAGGGCACGTTGCTGGCGCGGATTGGCGCTGGCGACCCAGGCGGGCAGTGGCGCTTGCTCGCGCGCGTTGCACAGGGTCACGGCGAAGCTGTAGGGCTGCGCGTCGAAGCCGGGCGGTTCATGACCGGCCTGCTCCATGACTTCCAGCATGCGGTCGATCCCCAGGCCCAATTCCTCGATGAGGCCCCACTGGAACAGCCCGCTGACGATACGCGGATTGCGGCTAAAGTGCTCGCCCACGAAGTTTTCAACCGTGATAAAGCCTGGCAATCCTCCAGGCGACACCACCTCCAGGCGATCGGCGAACATGCGAATCTCGACGCGCCGCCCCTTGATGCGATAATCCCTGTGGCAGACTGCGTTGACGATGGCCTCGCGCACGGCAAAGCGAGGGTATTCCAGGGTCTCCTCTCGCTCAAGATCCTTCACAACTGCGCTGACCGCCATCTCGCTCCAGACCAGGTTCCAGGCAGTCTCCACCATGCGCGAGAGCGGGCCGGTCAGTTCTTCACGGCGAATATAGCCCGCCAGCCCGTCCTCGCCGCGCGGCGTGACGCCAGCGAAGCGCACGAACACCATGCCGCTCTGGGGCAGCCAACGTTGCGGTCTTTCGCAGAACAGCAGAACGCCCGTCACTGTTGGACGCCCTTCCGCGTCGAGCGCACCGATTTCCTGCAGCAGCGCTGTGCTGGCTTCACCCGTCGGCTGCCGCAGCCGCAGCGAGCGACGCGCCAGATAGGCAGCTATTATCTCCTCGCTGAAGTCGCTGCGGCTGGCGCCAGGCACCACCTCATTCTCGAAGTCGCCCACATTGCGTGCGCTGGCCAGGCGCTGGATTTCCCGGCCACCAAGCGGGCGATTGCAGTCGCCGCTGCGAACAAGCACGCGCCCATCGCCGAGGGAGTGCATGTCCATGCTGCGCGGGACATCAAGGCGCCAGGCAGTGCGCGCCTCCGCCAGCGCCACCAGCGTCCGCTCGCCAGTGAGCACCGGAGGATCGCAGTTACCCTGCGCTTCCCCCAGGGCGCCGTCCAGCGCCTCCTGCGTGATGGAGACTGCCGTCACGGCCCCATCCGCCCGCGCGCCGAAGAGCAGGCTGCCGCCCTCTGTATTGGCAAAGGCGACCAGCGTTTCGGCGATTTGCTGAGGCTCCAGCTGCTCCATAAAGACTGTGCGCGGGCCGGGCCCGGCAGAGGCGGGCGGAGTATCGCTGTTCATGATGTTGCTGGTCCTGGGCGGCGGACGGGCGGCTACTATAGCACAAACCCGCCAGCGCAAACTTCAGGGCAACTGTAGCGATGATTCGCCCCCGGACCCCGAAAAAGGTACGCTGGTGGAGGAGGAAAACATGAACATCATGCTGATCCCGGTGCTGGTCAGCATCGCCTTTTTTCTGCGCATTGGCCTGATCATGACCGGGATGCTCAAGGGCCCCATCCTGCGCACCTTCGAGAAGTACGGGGGTGACGAGGAGCTCTATTATCCCTTGCCGGCCCTGCTGCTCTGGTCCGGCGTGATAGTCATCAGCCTGACCGCGCTGCTGGTGGATAGCGCCAGCATATTGCTGCCCACCGGGGTGCCCGGCCTGCTGCTGCTGGGCCTCGCCTTTATTGCGCGCAATCACCCGGAATTCGCCCGTGAACACCCGGACATCTTCCTGCACTATCCGCGCTGGTATCACCAGTTGCGCGCCCGCACTTCACGCTACGAGCGGCGGCGCCTGTCCTACATGTGGCTGTGGTTGCCGCGGCGACTGCGCCTGATTTACAACGGCAGCGACCGCGCCTTCGATCAATGGGCCGATCTCGTCATCATGGCGTCCATGCGCTACGACGAGGAGGATCCGACTCTCTGGCGCGAGAATCCGCCGGAAACCTACGAGGCCGTATACCGGCCCGGCGCCTGACTGATTACAAATAGCTTGCTTTCGGGCTTGTTAGCGTGCCTGCTGGCGACGTTGCTGCAGCCTGGCCCACTGGTCGCGCAAGGTGGCGGTGCGGTTGAACACCAGCCTGTCTTCGCTTGAGTCCTCGTCGACCACGAAGTAGCCGATTCGTTCGAACTGGTAGCGCGCGCCGAGCTCCGCACCGAGCAGCGAGGGTTCGACAAAGACCTGCGGCAGCACCGTCAGCGAATCCGGGTTGATGTGCGCGCTGAGTTCGAGACCGTCGCTTTCGTCGTTGGGGTTTTCCTTGCTGAACAGCTTGTCATACAGCCGCACCTCTGCCGACAGTGCGTGCGCCACCGAGACCCAGTGCAGCGTCGCGCGCACCCTGCGCCCGTCAGGCGCGTTTCCGCCGCGGGAGTCGGGGTCGATGGTACAGCGCAGCTCGACGATTTCGCCCTGCGCATCCTGCACGACCTCACGGCAGGTCAGCAGCCAGGCGTTGCGCAGGCGCACTTCGCGTCCTGGCCCCAGACGAAAAAACTTGCGCGGCGGGTCGAGCATGAAGTCCTCGCGCTCGATGTAGATTTCCCGCGTGAAGGGCAGCTGGCGCGTCCCGGCGGAGTCGTCCTCCGGGTTGTTGACGGCCGTCATCCAGTCTACTTCGCCTTCCGGGAAGTTCTCGATAACCACCCTGAGGGGATTAAGCACTGCCATTACGCGCGGCGAATGTCGATTCAGATGCTGGCGCTGGAAGTGCTCCAGCATTTCGACCTCGATCAGGTTGTTGCGCTTGCCGATGCCTGTTGCGGCGCAGAACTCAAGGATGGCTTCCGGTACGTAGCCGCGCCGGCGCATGCCGCGCAGGGTGGGCATACGCGGGTCGTCCCAGCCGCTCAGCACGCCCTGCTCCACCAGGCGCCGCAGCTTGCGCTTCTGCACCACCGTGTGATTCAGGTTGAGGCGCGCAAACTCGATCTGACGCGGCCGGAAGATGCCCAGCGTCTCCAGAAACCAGTCGTAAAGCGGACGATGATCCTCATATTCCAGCGAGCACAACGAATGCGTGATGCCCTCGATGGAGTCCGACTGGCCGTGCGCAAAGTCGTACATGGGATAGATGTGCCAACGGTCGCCGGTACGCGGATGTTCGGCGTGCAAAATACGATACAGCACCGGGTCGCGCAAGTTTATATTGGGCGAGGCCATGTCAATTCTTGCGCGCAGCACATACTCGCCTTCCGCGAAGTCGCCGCGCTTCATGCGTTGGAAGAGCGCCAGGCTCTCCTCCACCGGGCGGTCGCGCCAGGGACTGTCGCGGCCCGGCTCGGTCAGCGTGCCACGGTACTCACGCATCTGTTCATGACTCAGCTCGTCGACGTAGGCCTTGCCAGCGCATACCAGCTGCTGCGCCCAATCGTAAAGCTGGTCGAAATAGTCCGAGGCGTGGAACAACCGCTCGCCCCAGTCATAGCCCAGCCAGCGAATGTCATCCTTGATGGCGTCGATGTATTCCTGCTCTTCGCTGACCGGGTTGGTGTCGTCGAAGCGCAGGTTGCAGCTGCCGCCGAACTCTGCGGCGATGGTGAAGTTAATCCAGATGGCCTTGGCGTGGCCGATGTGTGGATAACCATTCGGCTCAGGCGGAAAGCGGGTGCACACGCTCGTGTAGTGGCCGGCCTGCAGGTCCGCCCGGATCGCCTCGCGGATGAAATCCGCACGCTCCGTTACTGCGGCGGCGTCCAGTGCCTCGCTGCGATCGCCTGGTGTTGGCACGTATTTTGTCCCTGACTGATGATTTAGCCCTGCCGGAATGCTGCATATAGCTGGGAGACCTGGATTCGAACCAGGATTCCCGGTTCCAAAGACCGGTGTTCTGCCGTTGAACTATCTCCCACCAAGCCGCAATTCTAGCACGGCAGGGCGCACGGCTACCAGAGTCGCTTATGTCCTGGTGTGGCAATTTAAAAAAGCGGCGGGCATATGCCGGCCGCTTCGCTGCTGGGAGACCTGGATTCGAACCAAGATTTACGGGGCCAGAACCCGTCGTTCTGCCATTGAACTATCTCCCAATGGCGGCAATCCTGGCACAGGCGCATCAGACTGTCAAGACTCACGCTGCAGCGTGGCCAGCGCCTGGTCGATGCGCCGCAGGCACTCGTCCAGACCCAGAATCTCCATCGTCTCAAAGAGCGGCGGCGACACGCGCTGCCCGGTGACGGCCACCCGCAGCGTGCCGAAGAGCTGCCCGACCTTGAGCTCAAGCTCCTGCGCCAGAGCGCGCATATCCGCTTCCATCTGCGCACAGTCCGCAGCATCCAGCAATGCCAGGCGCTCGCGCGCCGCCTGCAGCGCGTTCAAGGTATCCGCCGCGTCCATCTTGCGCTGAATGAGGTCCGCCGCGGCGGGCGGCACGACATCCTGCTGAAAAAAGAAGCCCGCCATGCTCACAAAGTCATGCAGCGAGCGCATGCGCGTCTGCATCAGCGGCGCCACCTGCAGCAAGAGGTCCGCATTAACTTCAAGCCCGGCATCCTGCAACAGTGGCCGGACCCGGCGCGCCAGCTCCGACGGCGGCAACTCACGGATCCACAACCCGTTCAGCCAGTCGAGCTTTTCGGGCGGGAAGACGCTGTCGGCGGAGTTGACGCGCGCCAGGTCAAAGCTGGTGATGGCGGCAGCGGTGGGGAAAAACTCGCGCTCGTCGGGCATGCTCCAGCCGATATTGGTCAGGAAGTTGCGCACGGCTTCCGGCAGATAGCCTGCGTCGATGAACTCCTGCGCCAGCACCAGCACCTGGCGCCCGTTCTGGGTGAAGCCTGCGTGGCGTTTGCTCAGCTTGCCCTTGCCGTTCGGGTTGAGCAGAACGGGGAGATGCGCGTAGTGCGGCGCAACCTGGCCGAAAGCCGCCCACAGCTGCCAGTGCAGCGGCAGCGAGGGCAACCATTCGCTGGAGCGCAGCACATGCGAGATTCGCATGTCATGGTCGTCGACCAGATGCGCCAGATGATAGGTCGGGAAGCCATCGGATTTCAGCAGCACCGCGTCCTGCAGCTGCGCATTCCCGAAACGCAGTTCGCCACGGATGGCATCGCGCACGACCGTCTCGCCCTGCAGGGGCATGCGGAAGCGAATGACCGGCGTGTACCCGGCGGCGGCCAGCGCCGCCCGCTGCCCTTCATCGAGGTCGCGACAGTGCCGGTCATAGCCGCTGGCCTCACCGCGGCTGCGCTTTTCGGCGTTCACCGCGGCGATGCGCTCCGCGCTGCAGAAGCAGGGATAGGCCGCGCCCTGCTGCACCAGCCACTGCGCCTGCTGCGCGTGCCGCTCGCGCCGTTCGGATTGCACGTAAGGGCCGCAGGGGCCACCAAGGTCGGGGCCTTCATCATAGTCCAGACCGTAACTACGCAACATCGCCATGATGTGCTCCGCGGAGCCAGGCACCAGACGCTTTCGATCGGTGTCTTCAAGACGCAGGATGAAGCTGCCGTCATAGTGGCGCGCAAAGAGCCAGTTGAAGAGCGCCGTGCGCAAGCCGCCAATATGCAGCGGGCCGGTCGGGCTGGGAGCGAAGCGGACTCGCACGGGCCGGGGAGTGGACATCAAGGCTCCTGTCTGTGGCAAATGCAGTGATGGCCGCGACTTCAGGTTACGCGGCGGCGGCGCGCAATGACACTCTGGGTGAGGCCGACACCGGCCATCGTGGACAGCAAGGAGGTGCCTCCCGAGCTGATGAAGGGCAGCGTCAGCCCCGTAACCGGTACCAGCGCCAGGTTCATGCCGATAGACGTTACGGTCTGAAAGAAGATGAAAGCCGCCACGCCATAGCATAGCAGACTTCCAAATGGATCCACGGCGAGGCGCGCGCCGCGCAGAATACGCATCAGCACAATACCGATCATCCCCAGCGTGACCATGCTGCCAATGAAGCCGAACTCTTCGGCGATGACGCTAAAAATAAAGTCCGTGTGGCGCACGCGCAGGAAGCGTCCCTTGTTCTGCGTGCCGACCTGATAGCCCTTGCCCAGCAAGCCGCCCGAACCCACGCTGATGAGCGCCTG
Source organism: Phototrophicaceae bacterium (assembly GCA_965238035.1). Taxonomy (GTDB): domain Bacteria; phylum Chloroflexota; class Anaerolineae; order Aggregatilineales; family Phototrophicaceae; genus JAGWBD01. The sequence goes on from OZ250163.1 coordinate 581,080, forward strand.
GCGAATGTTATAGTTGGCATCTTCGTCGCTTGCCGGGTCGATGAAGGTTGAGATGCGCCGCACCTGGTAACCCCGCAACGGCCCTTCGATGAAATTGAAGGCCTGCAGCAGCACGACGCCGCCACCCAGCGCGAGCAACAGCAGAAAAATGACGAGGTGCCGCAAGGGCAGCCCGGCGCCCCAAATCATGGTGAACCAGATGGCGAGCAACACAGTGACCATCCCCAGGTCGGGCTGGACGAAAATCAGCGCCGCCGGCACGCCGATATGCAGCAGCGAGAGCGCGATATTCGGCAGATGGCCGATGCGCCGGAAGCGGCGTGCCAGAAAGTGTCCCAGCGTGATGATGATGAGCAGTTTGGCAACTTCGGAGGGTTGAATGCGAATGCCGATGTTGATCCAGCTGCGGGCGCCGGCATCCCCCTCCTCACCGAAGTAGAAGACCATCACCAACAGCAACAGCATAAGCAGATACAACCAGAGATGCAGGCCGGCCAGCAGTCGGTAATCCAGCAGCGCAAAACCCACCATAAGCACCAGACCCAACACGGCAAAGCGGATTTGGTCGGGAACGCGCGCAATCAGGGTTGGATCGATAGCATCCTGGGTTGCGCTGCCGATCATAAGCACGCCGAAGAGGATCAGCAGCATGGTCACACTGAAGAGGAGATAATCGAAGCGTTGCCAGATATTGCCGGTGGTAATCATGAGTCAGCCGGCGTCATTTGCGCGGACTTGCAGGACCTCAACGTGATTCAGGACACCTGACCTGGCCCACGGCAGCCCTGCTCACCCAGAACTAGTACCCGCCTGCCCCACGCCCGGTTTCTGCTTGGAGAAGGGAACTTCGGCGACAATCAGATTGTCGCGGCGGCGGTGCTCCAGGGCAAAGTCCACGCGGTCGCTTTCTACTGCCACGTAGCGCGAAATGACCTCAAGAATTTCTGCCTTCATTCGGTCCAGCTCCTCCGGAGAAAGATTGATCCGGTCGTGGAGCAACACAAAATGAAGGCGTTCCTTCGCGCTCTCGGCGCTTCCCACGCGCGCGGCACGTTTCAGGAAGGGGATGCGTTCCAGGATTCCTGCCATTTTTTATCCCTGCTTCAGAAGCTGGTTTCCACCGGAAAACAAACGGGACAGTCTTCTGATTAACCCGTCTTCCTCTTCGAGCGGCAAGAATGGAACGGTTTCGCCGTTAAGACGGCGCGCGATGTTGTGGTAGGCCATTCCTGCCCGTGAACCTTCATTAAGTACCACCGGCACGCCCTTGTTTGAGGCGGGAACGACTAACTGGTCTTCCGGCACAATGCCAATCATCTTGATGGCGAGAATGTCAGTCACGTCGTCCGCGGAAAGCATCTCGCCCTTGCGTACCATGTCCTGGCGCACGCGGTTTAGCACCAGCCGGCCCGGGCCCTTGCCTGCGGCTTCCAGCAGCCCGATGATGCGATCCGCATCCCGCACAGCCGAGACTTCCGGATTGGTCACAATCAGCACGTCGTCAGCCGGGGCGATCGCGTTGCGAAAGCCGCTCTCGATGCCCGCGGGCGAGTCAATCAGCACGAAGTCAACTTCCGGGCGCAGCCAGTCCGCCACCTGAATCATGTCAGACTGGTTGACTGCCGATTTGTCGCGCGTCTGGGAAGCGGGGATAAGGTGCAAATCCGGCAGCAGCTTGTGCTTAATCATGGCCTGGCGCAACTTGCAACGACCTTCAGTAACGTCTACCAGATTGTAGACAATGCGATTCTCGAGTCCCATCACGACGTCAAGGTTACGCAGGCCGATGTCAGCGTCAATCAACACCACGCGCTTGCCCATTTGCGCCAGCGAGACACCGATATTGGCGGTGGCAGTAGTCTTGCCTACGCCACCCTTGCCGGACGTGATGGTAATAACCTTCCCTCCCATACTGGTCTCCCCCGCCATTACCAACTCTCGACCAGGATGTTGCCGTCGCGCACGAGGGCCACTTCCGGTTGCGGCCGGTCGCCATTGTCCGCCGGTGAAGTAACGACCAGGTTAGCGATACGCAACTGCATGGGTGCCATGTCCAGCGCGCAAACCACCGAACTCTCGTCACCATTTGAGCCGGCATGTACGTTTCCGCGCAATCTGCCCCACACCACCACATCGCTGGTTGCGACGACCTCCGCGCCAGGGTTGATGTCGCCGTAGACCACGACATGTCCCTCACTGCGCACCACGCTGCCGGAGCGTATGGTATGACGGATGAGGATACCGCCCGTGCCTGACGCCCCAGCGCTTGCAGCCGGCTTTTCTTCATTTGGCACATCAACGAGGCTGGCCAGCGCCGCGCCCGCGCTCGTACGCAAATCAAGCGCCTCGGATGAGGCGCGCGTGGTTTCGCTCCGGCTCAACACGGCCCACAGTGACAGGCCGCGCCGTTCCAGCAAGGCCATAAGCGAGGTAAGCTCATAGCGCGGCACCGGACGTTCGCCCACCTCCAGGATGATGCGTCCGCCCTCGTAGAACTTGCCCTGCTCATCAAGATGCGCCGCCAGATCGGCCGTAGTGGCAGTCCACTCAGCACCGGGATCCACCTGAATCAACAGGCCCTCGCGCACACCCTTGATGGCAAATGCTTTCCCTTCCATCCACCCTCCATGAAGGACTGTTCGCCCCGTGTCACCGGTTTCAGGCAGCACCCGGCAGGTGGCGACTCGCGCCAGTATACTATTGTTGGTCAACAATTGCTACGCAGGGGTCAAGCGCTGCAGCAGGAGCCATACGGGCAGCAGGAAATACAGCGCGGCGACCAACCAACGCAGCGGTTGCCCCTGCGCCATAACGCTGCGCTGCAGCCAGTCGCCCACGGCACCCACTGCGACCGTCATCCAGGCGATTCCGATCATGTGCAGCGGCAGCAATAATACATCACTGTCACGCCCGAAATAAAGCAGACCGAAGAAGGCCCAGCTGGCCCAGGCGAGCATGGTCACGATGCCGGTTGCGGGATACCAGCGCGACAGGCGTGCCAGACCGACCAGCGCCAGCGCCCCGCCCAGGGGGGTGAGTTGGTCGCGCACGATCGCCAGCAGCGCCAGCCAGCGGACTGCCTCGCGCCAGCCATCCGCCAGCAGGTAAGGCAGCACCAGTCCTTCCTGCTGCGCCTGGGCCGCAGGATAGAGCCACCAGTCCGAACTGAGGTAGCGAGCCACGTAACCGACTGCTCCCAACACGCACACCAGCAGGAACAGAAACCAGTACCAGCGCGGCGGGCGAAGCCGCGCGAGCATCAGGCCGGGCACCAACGCCGGCACGAAGAGCACGAACAGGGGCGTGTTGACGATACCGATGGCCAGCAGAATCAGGATGGCGTAGGCGTGGCGCGCTTCGGGAGCTGCCTGCGCAATGTCGTCCGGATGCGGGTTGGCGCGTTGCAACATGTCCAGCAGCAGTACCAGCAGCCAGGCGCTGGCCAGCGCAGTGAGGCGCAGGCTGCCCACCTGCCCCAGTTGACTCCAGAAGACCAGAGCAAAGAGTGCAAATCCCGCCACCAAACTGAGCATCAACTGACGGATGAAGCGTAGCAGCAACAGCGTGGCCAGCGCTGTGAGCGCAAGTACCGCCAGCACTGATGTCAGCTCCTGGCTGGCAACGCCACCGGTCTGGGTCCAAAAGGCCGGGCTGAAGGCCAGCACCAGGCTGCCACAAAGCGCCAGCGCACTCCCAAAACGGCGCAGCAACAGCGCCATGGCCACAATTACAAGGGCCATGCCCGAGGCGCGCAGAAGCGGAGTTTCGCCAGGGAACAGGAAAATAAACCAGGCCAGCGCACCAGCAGTCAGCGCCGGCAACCAGTATGGCAGGCGTTGTCGAAACTCTTCGTCTGGACGTTTGGCCGTTCCGCTCATGTGCCTGCCGGCGGGAATGCCAGAACACCACCCCGCTGGTTCTGCAATTGCAGCCAGGCCTCCATCGTCTCGACCACGACGGGCAGCGCCACGAGGGAGCCCTCGCCGCCATTGTAGACGAAGGCAATGATGATGATTTGCGGGTTGTCCGACGGCGCGTAGGCGGTGAACCATGCGTGGGCCGGCCAGCCGCCCGGGATGCAGAGCCCCAGCGGGCGTGCAATGTCATCACAATACTCCGCCGTGCCGGTCTTGCCCGACACATTGATGAAGGGCAGGTCCGCGCGGGTCGCAGTGCCGTAGGTAACCGCCCCGCGCAACCCCTCGCGCACGATCTCAAGCACATTCGCATCTACGAAGGGCGGCTGATAGTTGTCATCGAAACGCAGAGGGTCGCAGATTCTGCCATTGAAGGGGTAGTTTAGTGGAATGTGGACGCGATATTCGCGCAGCTGCTCCATAAATGGATCGGGGTTGATATCGACCGTATTGACGTAACCGGCCGGGTCGCAACGGGCAGGATTGTAGAAATCGCTGTCGGGCTCGCAGTTGCAGGCCAGGCTGGCCGGCCCCTTCATGATCATGTCCTCCAGCTGCGTCAGCGCCAGTCGCTCACCTTCTGCGACTTCCTCCAAAACGAGGTGTCGCAGCGCCTGCGGCTGAAAGGAGCGGAGCACCGCGCCTTCCGCGTCCAGGAAGCTGTTCACCACGGTCGGTTGCCAAAGCGTGCCGCCATTGACCACAGCCGCCACGGCTGAAATCAACTGTAGCGGGGTCACTGTTACATAGCCCTGGCCAAAGGCCGCATTGTAGGTGTCGCCGGTCGACCAGTTTTCGCCGTAGGTACGTCGCTTCCAGTCGGGGTCGGGCATGCGCCCTGACAGCTCGCCCGGTAGCTCCACGCCCAGCTCACTGCCAATTCCCAGCGCCGAGGCATAGCGAAAGAGATCCGGGATGCCCAATCCGCCTTCTCTAAGCGTAAAGGGGCTGATATCAGGGTTGCCGCCGCCCACCTGATAGAAAAACACGTCCGAGCTGTTGGCAAGCGCCCCGACAATGTTCAACAGGCCGAAGCCCTCGCGATTCCAGTCGAAGAAGGTCTGCGCGACAGATTCGTCGTTGGGAGCGTAACGGTTGGGCAGGGTCAGCGAGCCTGGATTGAAGATCGACGTCTGCGGCGCGATGACCTCTTCCTCCAGCACGCCGACAGCCGTCAACACTTTCCACACCGAGCCTGGCGGATACAGCGAGCTGATGGCGTGATTGTTCAGTGGATTCTGATCGGCGCCGAGCACTTCCAGATAGTAATCCGCGTCGATAATGCGGGCGAAGCGCGTGTTGTCATAGGTCGGCCAACTGACCATGGAAAGGATTTCACCTGTGTCGGGATGCATGGCGATCACCACACCGGATTGGGTGCGAATTCGTCCGGCCAGCGTGTTGACCTGGTTGATGCGCCCGGTCAACGCCTCCTGGGCAGCGGCCTGCAGTTCCGTATCGAGGGTGAGGCGCAGGTTTTGCCCAGGCAATGGCTCGCTGCGGCTGATTTCGCGCAGGACTTCCCCGGCCACATCGACCTCGCGCAGAACCGAACCGCGCACGCCACCCAGCTCATTCTCCATAAAGAATTCCACGCCGGCGTAGCCGATGCGGTCGAAGAAGGGATTGTAGCCCTGCTCCTGCAGCGATACGACATCCTCTGCCGGGATGGGCCCCATGTAGCCGATGACCTGGGCGGTGAGGGCGCCGGTCGGATAGCCGCGAACACCACGGATGTCGATGTCCACGCCTGGCAGGGTAATGCGTTCTTCCAGAATTTGCATCGCCGCCGAGGCCGAAACATCCTGCGCCACGACCACCGGCCGGAAGGGCGCCAGACCCTCGCCCTCAAGCACCAGCTCCTCGATGCTGCGCACGCCGCTGCCCTCCGCCAGCGCCGCCGTTGGCGGTACGTCCACCAGTGCGGACAGCCGCGTGAAGATTGACAGGTCAATCTCTTCATCGCCGGGCAGGGCCGCCGGCACTATGGTCACATTGAAGGCAGGCTCGTTGAGCGCCAGCGGCACGCCGAAACGATCGAAAATAACGCCACGTGGTGCACCCAGCGGCAACTCGTTCAGGCGATTATCGTCGGCGCGCAGCAGCGCGATTTCCTGATTAATGAGCTGCAGCTCGTAGAGCCGCAGGGAAAAGAGCAGAAATACGGCGAGAATCACCCCCCGCAGAAAGGTCAGGCGCCAGCCCTGGAAAGGTTGTTGCAGCTGCATCACTGTCCTCCGGCAGCCCGGTGCATCAAGCTAACGCGCGTTCCGCTTCGACGCGCCTTTGCAGAATGCGCATCAGGGCGTAAACCGGCCAGACAAGCGCCAGGTTGTAGAGCAGGGTCGGAATGATGACGTAGCCAAGATCATCAAGGAAATCCGTCGTGAAACCCTGCAAGGCAAACAGCAGCCACATCAGCAATTGATGCGCCAGCGTGCCGGCGCCAGTCAGCAGCGCCAGGGTCAGCAACCCGGTGCGGCTAAGCTGCTGTGCGACAAAGTTCACGGTGAATACCAGCAACACCAACCCGACGGCCGACTGGCCGGTCGGCGCGACCGAAAGCAGATCCTGCAGGATGCCCCCGGTCAGCGCCCAGGCGACGCTCTCTGGCAGCGGCGCCCGCAGCGCCCAGGCCAGCACGCACAGAAATACGAGGTCCGGCCCACCATCCCACAGCCGCAGCTGCGGCACCAGCGTGGTTTGCAGCGCCACAGCCAGCAGCAGTATCGGCAAGCCAACCCAGGGGCCCACTTCCTGCTCAGGCCTCCATGTCGTCGAATACGCCTGGGTCGACCGGTTCAAAGCTGGTCATGACAAGGACGATTTCCAACGCTTCAAAGCTGTTGAAACTGGTGACTTCAGCCTCCTGGAACAGTTCGAATTCAAACTGGCGCGAGCTGGCGACCACGCCGATGACGATGTCCGCCGGAAAGTTGCCGCCAAGACCGGAGGTCAGCACGAGGTCACCAACCGCGATCGAGTCGCCAGGCGGCACCAAGGTCAGACGCAGGTTGCCGGAGAGCTGACCGCGCAGGCTGCCTTCCGCGCGGCTGGTTTGCAGGCGCGCGCTGACGGCACTGTCGCGGTCCGTGACGAGCAGGACGCGGGCGGCGTTGGCGCTGATATCGAGCACACGCCCCACCAGCCCCTGGTCCGTAACAACTGGCATGCCGATTGCGATGCCATCACGGGTACCGCGGTTGATGGTGATACTGCGGCGCAAGCCAGTCTGGTCAATGTTGATGACGTCCGCGGTCACGAACTCCTGATTGGCGGCAGTGCTCGTGTAATCCAGCAACTGCGCCAGCCGTTCGTAGTCACTGGCAATTTCACGCAACTCGATCAATTCTGCCTGGTAGCGCGCCAGCGCATCCTCGAGATCGGCGTTGCGCGCCTGCAGAGATTGCAGCTGTACAAAATCACTGACGCCGCCAGTGAGCGTCAGGGTGGCCCGGTTCAGCACGCCGGTCGCCAGGTTGAGCGGAATCGTGGCCAACTCTTCCAGCGGAGCCAGCAGGCCGGCGCGACTGAGCCCGATCAGGGCGAGACAGAGCAACAGACACAGTGCGAGGAAAAGTATGCGATTGGCGCGCCATACACGAACCATCGGCCACCCCCGCGGGACTGCCTGTGGTCAGTATAGCAGAGTGCGTGGATGGACTGGAACGAGGTTACTGGAAAGCAACAGGGTACTCAATGCTGGGTGCTACCTCGCTCCAGCCCGGCCAGCAAACGACGCAGGTTGTTGTAGTCTTCAAGCACACGCCCGGCGCCCCTGGCGACGCAGGTGGCGGCGTCATCCGCCAGCCAAACGCGGATGTTCAATTCTTCGGCCATACGCTGCGGCAGGCCCATCAGCTGGCTGGCGCCGCCAGCCATACAGATTCCGCTCTCCATCAGGTCCGAGACCAGCTCTGGCGGCGTGTCGTCCAGCGCATCCTTGACGGTATCGACCAGAATCTCCACCGAGCCGGCAATTGCCTCACGTATCTCAATGGAGCTGACCTCCACGGCCGTCGGCAGCCCGGTGACCAGATGGCGTCCCTTCACGTTCATCACGCGCTCGTTGGGCAAGGGAGAAGCGGAACCAATCTCCAGCTTCACCTTCTCCGCGGTCGGTTCGCCGATGAGCAAGTTGTGGCGCGCGCGCATATGCTCCACGATGTCCTCGTCCATCTCGTCGCCAGCCACGCGGATCGAGCGGCTGATGACGATGCCGCCCAGCGAAAAGAGTGCGATCTCGGTCGTGCCGCCGCCGATGTCGATCATCATGCTGCCGCGCGTCTCCTGCACCGGCAGCCCCGCGCCGATCGCCGCGGCCACCGGTTCCTCAATAAGCCAGGCTTCACGCGCGCCGGCGCTGATGGCCGCATCGAACACGGCGCGTTTCTCCACTTCGGTCACGCCGCTGGGAATACCAACTACCACGCGCGGGCGCGGAATGGGCACCCAGACCTGCTCGTGCGCCTTGCTGATAAGGTGGTTCAGCATGGCTTCCGTGACTTCAAATTCGCTGATGACCCCGTCGCGCACCGGCCGCACGACCAGGATGTCGCGCGGGTTTTTGCTCCACATTTCCTTCGCGCGCACGCCGACTTCAATCGGCCGGCGCGTTTTACGCTCCAGCGCCACGAAGGACGGCTCGTTAATGACGATGCCCTTGCCGCGCACGCTGACCAGTGTATTGGCTGTACCAAGGTCAATGCCGATGTCGAGGGAGAACAGGCCAAGAAAATAGTCGAGCGGGCTGAGCACGAGGCACTCCTGCTACAGGGTAACACATCATTATAGCACAGCACGCGCTGGCGCTGCGTCTGTGCTACCATGGGGCCAATGTATTCGGCCACCCGCGTTGTGGCCAAAGCGCCATGACCCTTCAGCAGCGCATTGCCTTGCTCATTCGTCAACAGCAATTGATCCCGCCTGGCAGTCGCCTGCTCCTGGCTGTCTCCGGCGGCACAGACTCACTGGTGCTGCTGCATCTCTTCAGCCGCCTGTCCCCTGAGTTTGGCCTCAGTCCGCACGTCGCCAGCCTGGATCATGGCCTGCGCGGGACGGATGGGGCTGCCGACGCGGCCTTCGTGCGTGAACAGGCGGACCAGCTCGGGCTACAGGTCACGCTGGGAACGGCCGAGCGTCTGCGGGGAGAAGCTGACGCCCGCCGCGCCCGCTACGACTTTCTGGCGGCTACGGCCCGAGCCTGTGGCGCGCAGTATGTCGCCGTAGCGCACCACGCGGATGACCAGGCTGAAACCGTGCTGCTCAACGTACTTCGCGGCAGCGGGTTACGGGGACTTGCCGCGATGCGCCTCAGCGCGCCCCTGCCCGGCCATCCGCAGCTGACCCTGCTGCGTCCACTGCTGCACATCCGTCGCAGCGAGCTGCAGGACTGGTGTCACGCCCAGGGGCTTGCGCCGCGTCAGGATGCCAGCAACCGCGATCTGCGCCTGCGGCGCAATCGCCTGCGCCACGAAACCCTGCCGGCCCTGCGTAAAATGAATCCGCGAGTGGACCAGGCACTGCTGCGGCTGGCGGGTACTGCCGCGCAGGATATCGACTTCATCCAGCAACAGCTGGCAGCCGCGACCGAAAATTCGTTGCGCTGTAGTCCGCAGCGTATCCGCCTCGCGCGATCGACTTTTGACGGTCTGCACCCCGTACTGCAACGACACTTCGTGCTGGATGCGCTGCGGCGCCTTGGCGGGCAAGAGATCAGCAGCGGACACGTGAAAAGTTTGGTGGCCCTGGCAAAGACCGGCGTCACCGGTCAGCGGCTATCCCTACCCGGCGCGCTACAACTACGCCTCGAATATGAAGACCTCATCCTCGAACACAGTGATGCGGCGCCAGACTGGCCCGGCCCGCTCCTGTGCAGCGACAACCCACTGGCCGTATGCAACCCTGGCGTCACTATACTGCCAGGGGGGGTCTGGCGCCTCTATATCAGCACGACGCGTATCGCGGGCAAATGTCCGCAGGCGCGCCTTGCGTTGCCGCCTGGCGCGACCCTGACTCTGGGCACACGCCTTGCGGGCGAACGCTTCGATCCGCCCGGGCTGGGCGGGCACACGCAATCCCTCAAGGACTGGATGATAAACCGGCACCTGCCGCGCGATATCCGACAGCAGATTCCCCTGCTGCGCGTGAACGGCGCGATCGCCACAATTTTTACTGACACGCAAGCAGTCCCGGCCACGCGCTTCATGGCAAGAGCCGGGGTTGCAAACGCCCGTTACTGTGCAATCTACCGGAACAGATAGCCCTTCAGGAAGAATTCGATTACAATGCCAGTGAGTCCCGATTTGCCGGGAGAACAACGACAAACAAGGTGGAACCCTATCATGACTGCATACTCGCCGGGAGCCAATGTACTCGTTGTTGATGATGAAGGTGCCATACGCTATTCCATCAGCCGCACGCTGCTGCGCGTCGGCTATCAGGTCAGCCAGGCGGCCGATGGTGAGCAGGCATTGGAATCTCTTCGTCAATCCAGTTTCGATGTGATCCTCACCGATATCCGTATGCCCGGCCTGTCCGGCACCGAATTGCTGCGTCGCATCCGCATTCACGCCCAGGACGCCATTGTCATTCTGATGACGGGCTACGCCAGCATGGAGACTGCGATTGAAGCCTTGCGCCTGGGCGCCTACGATTATCTCGTTAAACCATGCTCCAGTGAGGAGCTGCGCTCCAGCGTCGCGCGTGGCGTCGAACATGCGGGAAATCACCAGCGCCGTCACGGCTTGCTGGAAGCCTTGCGCGGCAACCTCAACGAATTGATCCATGCCAACGTCGACCTGTCGCCCGACCCGCTGAAAGATTTCGAACCCGACGAACTGAATGAAGTCATCGGTGAGGGGGAGCCGCCTGCCGGGTCATCCATTGGCAAGAATCTGAGACTTGGCCCTTTGACGATCTACCCGGGACGTTATCAGATCGAGGTCAAGGACCATCCGGTCGATTTGACTCCGACCGAATTTGATCTGCTGCTCTACCTCGCGGCCCACCGCGAACGCGTCGTGCCCTGCAGCGAGCTGGTGCGCGAGGTCCGTGGCAACCGCCTTGACGAAGAAGCTGCGCGCGATGTAATCCGCCCTCACATTAGCAATCTGCGGCGCAAACTTCGTCAGCACGACGCGGACGTGCAGCTGGTCGATAATGTTCGGGGCGTCGGCTATCGCCTTAGCAGTTCGGCTTCCTGAGGCCGCGCCAGGAAACTATGCCGGCTGGCCTGCCGCACCTGCGTGGTCTTTGCGCCGAATACGCCTGAACTGAGACTCGCACAGGATCGCGGCCATGACCAATACGCTCAACCCGGCCCTGCTCGCGAGTGATTTTGACGCGACACTCAATGATGCCGCTCGCCTGCAACAAGAATACCGCCAGTCAACGCTTATGCCGGAACTGATCTTGCTGGCGCTGCTGCGGCGCAGAGATACGCCTGCTGCCCGCGCTCTGGCCATGTTCGAGAGCAGCCGCGGCGTGGAACTTGAGCAGCTAGAGCGCCAGGTGCACCTGGCCTGTGCCAACCGCCGCGATGCGGGAGGCAGACTTGGCTTCGTCACCGGCGACGGGCGCCAGGTGCCGCTCTCGCGCCAGAGCATCATTCTCATCGACGACGCGCTCGCCGCAGCCGGCAAGCAAAATGACATGCGCGTTGATAGCGCACACATTCTGCAAATGCTCGCCAGCGATAATGTCAGCACAAGCGGCCTGCTGCGACCTCATGGAATTACCGGGCGCACTGTGGCGGATGTGCTGGCAACGCTTCGTCCGAACGATCCTGTATCTGGCGGCGCAGACGCCCACAATCATGCCAGCGTGGAACAGGACAACCCCCCTCGCGCAGTTTACGAGCGCGAGGAATTGCTGCGTACCATGTTGAATATCATCACGCAGGCCATCAACCGCCATGTCATCCTGGTGGGGCCGGCAGGTGTGGGCAAGCGAACGCTGGCGGCCAGCCTGGGCATGTTGATAGACCGGGGCGAGGGCCCCAGGGGCATCCACGGCTTCGTGCGCATCGCGGAGGCGGAGCTGCTGGATGACGACCTGAAGGCCATGCGCAATGGGCTGGACAGGGCGCGCGGAGGCATTCTCTGCCTGCCCAATTTGCAGCGTTTCTTCGGCGGGCCGGGAAAGGCCCAGTTCACGCGCTCCACCGCGCTCATCCAGAAAACATTCCTCGGCACTGACCCCGTCCTCATCGCCACGGCGAGCGACAGCGACTGGGACGCGAAGCTGGCCGGCGAGCAGACCGTCAGCGAGCACAGCCAGGTTCTGCGGGTGCCGGAGCCCTCCATCAGCGAGACCATCGAGATGCTCATCAGGTTACGCCCGCAGCTGGAAAGCGACTACAAGCTGCAAATTGCTGACGAGGCCCTGTCGCTGGCGGCCGGCCTCGCCAAGCGTTATCTGGCCGCGATGCCCCTGCCCCGCAGCGCCGAAAGCCTGCTGCATCGCAGCGCCGCCCTGGTCAACATGAGCAAACAGACCCAGCTCGCATACCGCCCGGAGCTGGCAGACGGCTCGACCCTGGATGCGGAAGACATCATGCTGAGCGCCAGCCAGATGACCGGGGTCCCGGTCAACAAGCTGGGCGAAGACGAGCGCCTGCGCTACGCCAGCATGGTCGAACATCTCAAGGAACGCCTCATCGGCCAGGACCGGGCAGTACTGGCTGTCAGCCGCGCGATCAAGACGGCGCGCGTCGGCCTGAAGGAGCCGCAACGGCCCATCGGCTCTTTTCTTTTTCTGGGGCCTACCGGCGTCGGCAAGACTGAACTGGCGCGCACCCTGGCCAGTTTCATGTTCGGCTCGGAGAGCGCCATGCTCGCGCTGGACATGAGCGAATTCAAGGACGAGGCCAGCCTGAACCGTCTGCTGGGCTCGCCCAGCGGCTACGTCGACAGCGCGGCCGGCGGCCAGCTCACCGAGCGAGTGCGCAAGCAACCCTACCTGATTGTCCTTTTTGACGAGGTCGAAAAAGCCCATCCGCGCGTTATGGATTTGCTGCTGCAGATGATTGAGGAGGGCCGCCTTAGCGACGGGCGCGGCCGCAGCGCCAGCTTCAGCGATACCGTCCTCATCCTCACCAGCAACCTTGGCTCAAAAGTGCTGGCCACGCCCGTCGTTTCGGAACAGGTGCGGGACGCCGCAATGGAACAGGTACACACCTGGTTCCGCCCCGAACTGCTGAACCGCCTCGACGAAATCGTCATGTTCAACGCCCTTGGCCCGGAAGATCTCGGGGCAATCCTGAGGTTGATGCTGCGGCGCGAGCAAGATTTGGCCCGGGAACGCGGCCTGCAACTGGAGTTCAGCGAGGCAGCCATGCAGTGGTTGCAACAACAGAACGAAGAGCCTCAATACGGGGCGCGTCCACTACTGCGCATCATCCGCCGCGCGGTACGCGTGCCGCTGGCGGACTTTCTGCTGCGCGCCAGCCCGCCGGCCGACACCACAATCTGCATTGATGCTGACGCTGCCGGCCTGACTTTCGTTACAATCGGGGCAGACGGCAGGCAAGTCAGCCTGCAGGATTGACCCGGACATAACCAGGGCAGCCCCCGGGCAGCGTATTTTGAGGAGCTTCATCCATGACGTTCAGGCTTGACCCGAGTATCTTTCGCGCCTACGACATCCGTGGCACCGTAACCGGCGACGACCCGCAAATCACACCAGAGCTGGCGGGCCGGGTGGGGCTTGCCCTGGGCACCGTGCTGCCCCGTGATTTTGGCAGCGAGCGGGTGTTCGTCGGCTGCGACAATCGCCCGTCCTCCGGCACGCTGCGGGCCGCCATGATCGCCGGCATCGCCGCCACCGGACTGGACGTCACGGACATCGGCGAGGTCATCACGCCAACCGTCTATTTCGCCTCCGCCAGCCACGGCAAGGCTGGCGCGGGAGTCATGATTACAGGCAGCCACCTCGACGTGCGCTACAACGGTATCAAAATGGCCTACGGGCCGCTGGCCATGGCCGGCCAGCAAATCACTGACCTGCTCACCCTCATTCAGAGCGGCGAATATGCCAGGGGCAAGGGGGGCATCACGCAGGACTTCGACATGATCCGGCGCCACATGGCCACGATCCAGACGAAAGTGCAGATGCAGCGCCCGCTGACTATCGTGCTCGATGCCGGCAACGGCCTGAGCGGCACCTGGGTGCCACCCATGCTGCGCGCGCTCGGCCTGACCGTGCACTGCCTCTATTGCGAGTCCGACGGCACCTACCCCAACCACCTGCCCAACCCAGAAGACCCGGAGATGACGCGGGACCTGGAGGCCATGGTGCTGGAGACCGGCGCCGACCTCGGCCTAGCTTTCGACGGGGATGCCGACCGCGCAGGCTTCATCGATGAACGCGGTCATCACATCGCCGCTGACCGGCTGCTGGCCTTGCTGGCGCGCGACCTGCTGCAGCGTCAGCCGGGCGCAACCGTCGTTTTTGACGTGAAGGCCACGCAAACGCTGCCGGAGCTCATTGTCGAGTACGGCGGCGTGCCACTGATGTGGAAGACCGGCCACAGCCTGATGAAACAGAAGATGCACGAAGTTGGTTCGCCACTGGGCGGCGAAGTCAGCGGACATCTATTCACTGGCGAGGACTACTTCGGCTTTGATGACGCACCACTTATTGCGCTCAAGGCCCTGCAGATCTTCGCCGCGTCAGAGCGACCGGTGTCCGCGCTCTTCAACGACATTCCGCAATTGCCCGCCACGCCGGAAATCGTGCTCGGCGCACCCGACGACCAGAAGTTCCGCATTGTCCAGGAGATTCGCGACGAGCTGGCGCAGCACTACGAGGTCGTCGACATCGACGGCGTGCGCGCCAAATTCGAGCATGGCTGGGGCCTGGTGCGCGCCAGCAACACGCAGCCAGCCATCACGCTGCGCTTCGAGGCGCAGGAACGCGCCCAGGTGGCCGAGTACATCGGCCGCTACAAGGCCCTGCTGGACCGCTATCCCGCAGTCGACCAGAGCAAGTTGCTGGTTCAGTTGCAGGCCTTCAGGCAACCTGCCTGAATCGTGGAACCCGATTACAGGCAGATCTATACCAACGAAGCCCAGCGCTACGACGCCTTCGTTGCAGCCGAGGACTGGCAGCGGAAGTTGCTGCCGGCCATCGCCGACATCGCAGCGCTGGACGGAGCCGCCATCATCGAGTTCGGCGCGGGCACCGGCCGTTTGACGCGGCAGCTCCTGCCCTACGTGCGCAGCCTGCGCGCCTTCGACTTTTCGCCGCACATGCTGCAGATCGCCCAGCACCACCTGTCAGGGATGCCGCAAACGACCTGGTCGCTGACGGTCGCTGACAACCGGGCCATGCCGCTGCCGGCCTGCTGCGCCGATGTTGCCATTGCTGGCTGGAGCTTCGGCCATAGCACGATCTGGAGCGAAGCAAACTGGCGCGCGGAAGTCGACCGGGCGCTGGGTGAAATGCTGCGCGTGCTGCGCCCGGGCGCTACAGCACTTATCATCGAGACTCTGGGCAGCGGCAGCGAGTCGCCGCAGCCGCCCATGCCGACGCTGGCTGACTTCTACCGTTGGCTGGAAGAGGAGCGCGGCTTCACCCGCCACTGGCTACGTACGGATTTCCGCTTCGCTTCAGTAGCGGAGGGTGAACAACTGCTGCGCTTCTTCTTTGGTGAGGACCTGGCCCGGCAGATTCAGAGATCAGGATCGCGCATATTCCCGGAATGCACCGGCATCTGGTGGCGCAGGCGCTAAGCCAGGGACTCGAGATACCCGTCACACGCGGCGCGCAGCGCTCGCGGGGAACAGTCGTCCGGCACCAGCAAGGAGAGCCGCAGCGCGCCCGCGTTGCCTACGTAGAGCAGGCAACTCTCCTGTAAATCAGGAGAATCGACGAGGAACAAGCTCACGGCCGCCTGACTGCCGGCGCCATTTGCGCCCAGCGCATGAATGCTGGCCACCGTCGCCTCGTCCAGCCCGCCAGCGCACGCGACCTCCTGACCGTCCCGCGTCAGCACAGCGTAGACGGCGCCCGTCTCCTGCGCCAGCGCCGTCAGGTCGGCCGGCGGTGACTGTACTTTCCCATCGTCGGGAACTTCTGCTGATACGGCTGGCAGGCATTGTGTCTCGTCATCAGGCAGCGACTCCTTCTCTTCGATGTCAAACACAGTGGAGGTCGCGGCCGGCACAAGGCCCCGCAGAAATTCAGGCTCGCGCACAAAGCGCCAGCTGCTCGCATCGCTCTCGTCCCCGGCGAGCGGTTCAAGTGGCGCTGCATCCAGCGTGTCTTCAGCTGGTTGCAACTGCTCCAGCGCAGCCTTGACGCCCGCGGCCTGTGGCGTGAAATGGATGGCAAGACCGGGTTTGGTCTCCTGCAGCTGCTGCACGAGTTCCCGCCCCGCTTCCTCATCCATGCTGTCCAGCAGCACCAGACCTTGCTCCACCCGCGCCAGCGCCGTGGCGCCGTCGTGCACCAACGCCACCCGGTACGCGCCGCGCTGGGCCAGGGCAACGCCCAGCTCGCTCCCGAAATTCGCCGCAGCGCTGATGATCAGCACCTCTGTATTCATGGCCTCCGCCTCAGTTCCGCGAGATCGTTACGTCAAGCCTGGCACTGTTATTCGTCTCGTCGCTCTCTTCGACCTCCCCGTCACTGTCCACTGTAGCCACGAGAATCACTTGTTCCGGGTCGCTGAAAGAGAGCGAGTGCGAGAAGGAGATGCTTTCACCCGGCCCAAGGCCGCTGACTACCTGGTCAATCGTGCCGGTTTCAGGAACGCCTGACAACGTCACGCTGAACTGCCCGCTGGACGCCTTACCCTGGTTGCTAATCGTCAATTCGAAATTCCCGTCAACCGGGTTGCCGCCCCGTGCCAGCGTCAGACTATCCGGCCCCCGCAGGCTGGCGATGATCAGATCGGGCCTGTCTGCTCCCTCGTTACCGGTATTTCCGGAGTCCCCTGAACCCCCGCTGTCCACGGGGGCAGCGGTTGCCACTGCCGGCGCCGGCGTCACTTCACCTGAAGTTACGGTGGGTTGTGGCGGCGCCAGCGCCGGGATTAGCGTGCAGTCACCGTAGATACTGATGAACTGCTCGGCGGGATTGCCCGGATCGTGCTGAGCCACCCAGCCGGCCGTGCCATCGCGCAGGCTCACCTGCCACCAGGAGTTGTCGGCAAGGCGGCCAATGACGGGCGCCTGCCTGCCATCCGGCAGCGTCGTGATGCGATCAAAGCCAGTGCCCGCGTTGACGCGCACGTTGAGCGCCACGTTGGTCAGCACGCGGCAGGTCGGGTCATTGGGGTCGATCACGGGGACTTCTGGCCGCGCTACAGTGGTAGAGAGCACCTGGCTGCGGTTGGCGCGCACCGTCACGGAAACGCTGGCAGGATCGCCCGGGACGCTGCCGCGCCACGCAACCACTTCCAGGTTGAGCGTGCCGGTCACCACTGGCCGATAGTCCAGCGTGACTTCCATGCTGCGCAGGCCAGACGAAGACTCGGACGAGACGGTGCGCACAATTCGGTCGTTGGCAATGAGCTGAACGCGTGTGACGCCCTGTGCATCGCTCGCCAGACCCTTGATCAGAATGTCGGTACCCACGACCACTTCGGTGCCGTTCGCCGGCGCCGTGATGGTGACGACTGGCCTGCTGGCGCTGGCTGTGGCCAGCGCGGGCGGCAGTGGCGTGGCCTGCGGACGTTCCGTGCTGATGTTGCAGGCGCCAGTCAGCAGCGCGATGAGCAGCAGGGCGAAACGGGTACGAAGGCTCATGCCATTCCCTTCGACTCCCTGACGCTGCGTTTCATTGGTCGATGCAGGGCAGCAGTGTGACAGCGCTCAGCCACTAACGGACAACGCGAGCGGTACGGGAGCCGTCTGTGGCAGGCGACCCTGCAGGCTCCAGGGGCCCGTCCAGGTGATTTCAACGTCTACTACCTTGCCACGCAGCGATTCAGCATCCTCAAAGAAGACCAGGCGATTTTGTGGCGTGCGGCCCCGCCAGCGCCCCTTGCTGCGCTCCTCCACCAGCACCGGCAGCTTCTGCCCCAGCCAGCGCACATTGATCTCGGCCAGGATACCGGCCTGCAAGGACTCCAGCGCCTGGTGCCGCCGCTTCTTCTCCGCCTCGCTGACGTCATCCGGCATCTTGCGCGCGCTGAGCGTGTGCGGCCGCGGGCTGTAGCGCGCCAGGTGCACCTTGTCCAGCCGGAGCTCCGCCAGCAGGTCGTGAGTGCGCTGAAACTGCGCTTCGCTCTCCCCAGGGAAGCCCACGATGATGTCCGTGTTGATGGACACCTGCGGCACGCGGGCGCGAATGCGCTCGACCAGGCGACGATACTCGTCCACAGTGTAGCCGCGTTTCATACGCCGCAGCACTTCATCATCGCCGGCTTGCACCGGCACCTCGATATGAGGCATCAGGCGCGGCAGCGCGGCCACGGTATCCAGCAACTCGTCGGTCATCCAGTTGGGGTGGCTGGTGAGGAAGCGGATGCGCACCAGGCCGCAGTCTTCCGCCGCCTGGTGCACCACGCGCAGCAGCGCGGCCAGGTCTGGCCCATCGGGTATGTCCATGCCGTAGCGGTCCACGATCTGCCCCAGCAGCGTGACTTCCTTTACGCCCTGGCGCGCCAGACTGCGGACGTGCGCCACAATTTCACCCACGCTGCGGCTGCGCTCCACGCCGCGCCGGAAAGGGATGATACAGAAGCTGCAGGCGTGCGAGCAGCCGTGTACGACCGGCACGTGCGCGCTGACCAGAGTGCCCTGCTCCAGCCGCGGCAGCAACAGTTCGCCGTCCTGCAGCGCGTCCCGTTGCGCCCGCGCCCTGCGCTCCTGCGCCAGCGCGCCGCTTTCCTCGGTACGCGCGGCCAGAAAAAGGGTCATCGGCGCCGGATCCGAGGGCGGCATGAAGACATCCACGAAGGGCAGTCGCTGACGCAGGGCCAAAGGATCGCGCACGCCCACCATGCAGCCCATGACGCCGATCACCTTGTTGGGCGCGGCCTGCTTCACGCTGCGCAACGCCAGCAGCCGCCCGAGTCCCTTGTCCTCGGCGCTCTGGCGCACCACGCAGGTGTTAACCACGAGGATGTCCGCTTCCTGCGGGTCTGTCGCGGCGCAATGACCCTGACGCTCGAGCTCCGAAGCCAGGAGCTGAGAATCCGCCACATTCATTTGGCAACCCAAAGTCCAGATGTGATAGTTCATGCGCAGCCCGCTTGCCTGTCCCTGCGGGATTGTAGCCGCTGGCCAGGGGAGCGTCAATGCAGCCTCAGCCGCCCCGCGCCAGCCGCTGCAGGCGCGCCAGCCGTTGCGGTTCTTCGGCCTGCAGCCAGGGATCTTGCGCCAGCTCCGCATGCGCCAGCGCTAACCAGAGCCTGGCCTCGTCGCCGCGTCCCAGCAACAAGAGGCACTCACCCAGCTCCTCAAAGGTGTAGCCCGATTGCGCGCCTTCCGCCTCGTATTCGACCAGCAGAGCCTGCTGCATGACCAGCGCCTCATCTACTCGCCCGAGGGAGCGCAAACAGCGGGCAATGCACCAGCGGGCGATACGAATCGTGTCAATTGCGCCCTGCCGTTCGCGCCAGACCAGCGCCTGGCGAAAGTGGCCCAGCGCCCGCTCAAAGTCGCCCTGCTCATGAAATGTCCAGCCGATGTTGTTATGCAGCGAGCCCGGCCACTTCGCCACGCGCCCGTCGCCGCTGGCCTCGGCCAGGGCAAGCGCCCGTTGCGTCCACGCCAGCCGGTCTTCTGCCGCAGGTTCGGCGATGGCCAGCATGTGCGCCGCATCCACCGCGTGGAAGTCCTCGCCGGCAGCGCGCGCAAACTCCCAGGCTTCGCGAAAGCAGGGTAAGGCGCGCTCCGCCGCGCCGTCGGAATTGTGGCAACGGCCCGTCTCCAGCAACCAGCGAATGCGCGCCAGCTTCCCTGCATCTGCCAGCAGCGCCGCGGCTTCAGCCAGCACGGCGCGCGCATCGTCAAAGCGACGTTGCAGGCCCAGCGCACGCGCGATCTGCGTCAGCAGCTGGACATGCAGGGACAATGGGCCACGCTCGCTCAAGACAGGCAACAACGCGCGAAAGCGCTGCTCGCTTGCAGCCGGGTCGTCGTAGTCCCAGAGTTGGTCGAAGTCGGCTGCGGTCATGTCAACTCTCTACCCCGTTGTTTGACCCTTGCAATGCACTCTGCTAGTGTAGTCTGGCAGCGCTGGCTCTTGCTGGAAACAGATCCGGGAGTGACGTATTGTGATTAAACAGTCGGCCTCATGGTGGTGCTTCGTACCGCATTTCATGAGTGATCGGGAATTCCTGCGTACCCTGGCGAACACCGGCTACGACGGAGTTGAGCTGGTCGCGGAAGAACACTGGCCACTCATCCGTGATCACGGTTTGCAGGTCGTTGCGACATTTGGTCACAACACACTCGACGATGGCCTGAACAAGCGCTCCAATCGAGAACGTATCCTGCGCGAACTTGAAGCCAATCTGCGCCTGGCTGAAGCCTGGAACATCCCTAACCTCGTCGTCTTCAGTGGCCGCCGCGACGGGCTGGCTGACGAAATTGGCGCGCAGGTTTGCGCGGAGACCTTGTGCGCAATTGCCCAACGCGCGGAATCCGCCGGCGTGACGCTCCTGCTGGAGCTGCTCAACAGCAAGGTCAACCATCCGGACCACCAGTGCGACCGCACTTCCTGGGGCATAGAGGTCTGCCGGATGGTCGATTCGCCCGCCGTTCGTCTGCTCTACGACATCTATCACATGCAGGTGATGGAAGGCGACATCATCCATACCATTCAGGACCATCACGCCTGGTTCGGCCACTATCATACGGCCGGCGTCCCCGGACGCAACGAACTGAACGATGACCAGGAGCTGAATTATGCGGCCATCTTTCGGGCCATCGCCGCCACGGGTTTTTCCGGCTACATCGGTCACGAATTCATCCCGCTGGGCGATCCCGCCGCAGCCCTGCAAGCCGCCCACGCTTTAACTGTGGCCAACGTCCATCCCTGAGCGCAGCGCTGTCTTGCCCATACGACTGGATGTTCTCCTGTTGCTTCCCTGCTTGTTGACCGCCTGCGCGCCTTCCGCTGCACCGAGGCAGAATCCTGCCAGCGTTCCGCTGACGACCATGCAACCCGACGGCGGCAATTCAGGCCGGGGCGAGGAGCTGTTTCGTCTCTACGTGCCGGAAGCGCGCTACGCCTGCATCTCCTGTCACTTGCCGGACTCGACGCAAACCCTGCTCGGCCCCGGCCTGCGTTACATCGGCGTCAGCGCGGCCAGGTGCGACCCGGAACAGAGCCTGGAAGACTATCTGCGCGAGTCCCTGCTCGACCCGGATGTCTGCCTGGTGCCAGGCTACACCGCCGCAGTGATGCCGTCGGTCTATGCCGAACTCTGGAGCGAGCCCGAAATCAACGACCTCGTCGCCTGGCTGCTTACCCTGCGCCAGTCCGCCTGAGTCGCCCAAATCAATGGTATTATCGGAGCGACTACAGGTTGTCTGGCCGGGGCTGTAAATGGTTGATCAGGAACAGCAGGGCAGACAGGGCCAGCCAACGCCAGCAGAAATCGAGCGGGTATTTGGCGAAGAATATGCCCTGCGCGCTCCCGACCCCGAGGTCGAGCTGGCGCCGGTCAAGCGCGTGGCCATCATCGCCGAAGCCTTCCTGCCCAAGGTGGACGGCGTCGCCAAGACGGCCTGGCTCACCCTGCGTTACCTGCAGCAGACCGGGCGTGAGGTGCTGGTCTTCGCGCCGGATACCGCCCCTCCTGCCGTCGGCAAAAGCGAAGTCGTCGCCTTGCCCTCACTGGGTCTCATCATGGCGCCGGAATCGCGTATGGCCCTGCCCAGCCCGGCGGTCGCCAGCCGCCTTGAGGAATTCAACCCGGACCTCATCCACATGTTCAGCCCCGCCCTGCTCTCGGTCAGCGGCATGTTGCTGGGGCGCATGCGCCATCTGCCGGTCATCGCCAACTATCAGACCGACCTGCCCGGTTACACCCAGCAATACGGCCTGCACGTTTTTACCCAGCCCATGCGCGACTGGCTGCGCTTCATTCACAACGGCTGCCATCTGACCCTGGTGCCTTCGCGCACTACGCACGACCAGTTGCAGGCCTGGGGCTATCGCCGGTTGCGCTACTGGGGCCGCGGCGTCAACTGCAGCCGCTTTAACCCCGCCAAGCGGTCGGACGAATGGCGCGAGCGTTTGCTGCAGGGGCGCGCGTCTGACAACCTGATCTGCATTTACGTCGGGCGCCTCGCCAACGAGAAGCGCGTCGAGCTGCTACTGCAGGTGGCGCGCACGCCAGGCATCGCACTTACCATCATTGGCGATGGCGCCCGCCGCGAGGAACTGGAGACGATCTTCGCCGGCACCGGCACGCACTTCACCGGCTATCTACTGGACGAAGAGCTGGCCTGCGCCTTCGCCAGCGCGGACCTCTTCGCCTTCACCGGCCCCAACGAGACCTTCGGCCAGGTGGTGCAGGAAGCCATGGCTTCCGGCCTGCCCGCCATCGTCATCGACCAGGGCGCCGTCAAGGACCTCGTGCTCGAGGGTGAGACCGGCTTCATCTGCCCGGGCGAGCCCCAGGCCTTCGCCGACGCCGCCATGCGGCTGCGCGAGGACAGCGTGCTGCGTCAGCGGATGTCGCGCTGTGCGCGCGCGCTGGCCGTGCAGCGCCCCTGGGAAAGTGTAATGGCCGAGCTTGAAGCGCACTACCGCGAGGCTGTTGCGGTGAACAACCGCCTGCTGCGCATGTTTCCGCCGAGCGGCGGCATCCACTTGCCCCTTCCCTTTTTCCTTGGACGCTGAAAGGCGTAGCCATGCCCCGCAAGACCAAGGCCCGTAAAACCATTGCGCTCATTGCCCACGACGGCAAGAAGGCCGAAATGGTCGCCTTCGCGCTGGCACATCTGGATGTGCTGGAGCGCTACACGCTGGTGGCGACCAACACGACTGGCAAGCTACTCACTGAGAACACCCGCCTGACGGTACGACGCATGCTCTCCGGCCCGCTGGGTGGCGACGCCCAGATCGCGGCGCTGGTGGCCGAGGGTGGCGTCGCGGCCGTCTTCTTCTTCGTCGACCCGCTCGGCAAACACCCTCACGACCCCGACATCCAGGGGCTGCTGCGCATCTGTAACGTGCACAACGTACCGCTGGCGACCAACCCCGCCTCGGCGACCTTCATCATCTCCACCGATGCCCTGTGAGCCGGCAGCCGCAGCGCCCCAACTTCCTCATCATCATGTCCGACGAGCACGCGCCGATGTTCAGCAGCGTATATGGCCATCCCCTGGTGCAGACTCCCAACATGGAGCGGCTGGCGGGCCTGGGCGCCACCTTTGAAAACGCCTACTGCAACTCGCCGCTGTGCATGCCCTCGCGCATGTCCTTCATGACCGGGCGCTACATCCACCACCAGGACACCTGGGACAACGCCTGTCCCTTGCGCCCGGACGCGCTGACCTGGGCGCACATGCTGCGTTCGGTCGGCCATGAGGTTGTGCTTTCGGGCAAGCAGCATTTCTGCGGCCCGGAACGCCTGCACGGCTTTCAGCAGCAACTGGCGCGGGACCTGCACGCGGAGTTGGCCCACCCGATATTCGACTGGTCGCAGGGCGCTATCCCGGCGCTGCAGCCCTGGGGCGCTCCGGCAGCCGCCGGACCAGGCAGCACGACCGAAATCGAAGTGGACGACCTGGCCCAGCAGCAGGCCCTGGCCTGGCTGGCCGACCCGGCGCGCAGGGAACAGCCCTGGGCGTTGAACGTCTCTTTTATCGCGCCCCACTTCCCCTTCGTCGTGCCACAGCGCTTTTGGGATCTGTATCCGCTGGAGGACATCGACCTGCCGCAGATCCCGCCCGGTCATCTGGAGGCGTTGCATCCGGTCTATCAGCGACTGCGCCGCATGTTCGGCCTGGTCGACTTCCCGGAGGAACTGGTGCGTCGCGCCCGCGCCGGCTATTACGGCCTCATAACCTACCTCGACGAGAAGATCGGCCAGCTGCTGGATGCGCTGGAGGCGAGCGGCCAGCTCGAGAACACCATCATCATTCATCTCAGTGACCATGGCGAAATGAACGGCGAGCACGGCCTGTGGCGCAAGTCGAACTTCTACGAGGCGTCGGCACGCGTGCCGCTGCAGATCGCCTGGCCAGGTCAGCTACCGGCGGGAGATCGAATCCCACAAGTGGTGTCGCTGGTGGACGTGGTGGCGACGCTGCTGGAACTGGCCGGCGTTGAGCCGCCCGCGCCGCTGGATGGTGACAGTCTACTGCCACTGCTGCAGGGCCGTGACGCTGGGTGGAAGGACGAAGCCTTCTCCGAGTATTGCGGCCACGGCGTACTGCGCCCGATGGCCATGCTGCGGCGCGGCCGCCATAAACTCAACTTTAGCCTGGGCGATCCGCCCGAGCTTTACGACCTGCAGGACGACCCAGGCGAGTTTCATAACCTGGCCGGGCTGCCACAGCACGCGCAGACCCTGGCCGACCTGCAGTCGCGTTTGCTGGCCCATTGGGACCCGCTGGAGATTGAGGCGCGCGTCCGGCGCAGCCAGGCTGAGCGTATGCAGCTGGAAGCCGTGACTGACAGCGCCTGGCGTGGCGGCAGCACCCGTCCCTTCGCGCCGCCCGAATGGCGCCGCTAGTCCGCGCAGCCGTTGGCCTGCAGCTCGAGTTGCGCGAACGCCTCAAGACGCGACAGTGCGTGCTCCCAATCTTTTGCAGGAACCGTTACATCCAGCCCATGCTGCAGGTAGTGCACCTTTACGGCAAACGCGGAAGCCTCGACGGCAGGATGTTGACTGACTGCCTCGGCATAGAGGCCCAGTTGCAGGTGATAACGTCGCGCGTGCTCGCGCGCAGCAGTCAGACTTGCCCCTTCTCCCAGCCAGGTCGCCTTGAAATCCGCCAGCGTCCAGTGGCCCGCGGCATCCTGCATGAGCAGGTCGAGCCGGCCATCGATGAGATAATCGCCTCGCCGATAGATGAAGGGCAGCTCGCGTAACAGTTCGCGCGCCTCCTTCATCTGTGCAAAGAGCGGACTACGCTCAAGGCTGTCAAGCAGGCCCGAAGCCTGCACTACAAGTGACTCAGTCTCTGACGGGTTGCGCAGCCCCTGCGCCCGGATTGTGCTCCCCAGCTGTTGCCGCATAGCAACTGCATCCAGGGGCGCGTCAAGCCGCCGCAAGCGCAGCATTTCGTGCGCTAATTCGCCCAGCACGCGGCTCGAACGATCTTGCCCTTCATTAGCGCCCTTGCTCGCCACTGACCGTTCGTAGTGCCTTGAAATGCTGGTG
Organism: Phototrophicaceae bacterium; assembly: GCA_965238035.1. Taxonomy (GTDB): domain Bacteria; phylum Chloroflexota; class Anaerolineae; order Aggregatilineales; family Phototrophicaceae; genus JAGWBD01. Next base: position 606,298 of record OZ250163.1, read on the forward strand.
ACGGACAGCTGCTGTGGCGCGCGAGTCGGATACGTCGGCAGGGCGCGCAGCAAAGCGGGCGGCCCTTCGTCGTCCCGTGACACCTGTTTCTCATGCTGACCGACTGACTGGCGCAGTGCTTCCACAGCTGTCGGCTTCAGGGCCGTTGGGCTGGCGAGACAGCGCCAGATCACCTGCCCCGCTCCGAGCGTTTTCTCCCCTGCCAGGGCCAATTCCTCAATCGCGAGCGCGTCCTGCAGCCAGGCCAGCCAGCTGTTTTGCGCAGGCTGGCCCATCAACTGGCCGCAGACGAGCAGGTAGTCCTGGGCGCGCGTGGCGGCCACGTAGAAGAGACGGCGCCGCTCGGCCAGTTCACGCTGCTGCTTCCGCCTGGTCGCCAGCTGCCAGGCGACAGTCGGCTGATGCTTCCCCTGCTCCATGTCGAATACCTTGCAGGCCAGGCCGCTCTCTTCGTCACGCATGAGGACGGCGCTATCGCCGGGCCCGCCTGCGCGTCGTCCGGCATCCGCCAGCACGACCAGCGGGAACTCAAGCCCCTTGGCCTGATGCACGGTCATCAGGGTAAGCGCGCCATCGGCCTCAAGTGCCGCCTCGCCTTCGCGCAGCTCACGCACGCTGAACTCGCCGAGCATCGCCTCGAAGTCCGTGAAATGCAGCGCCCCACTTTCGGCAGCTATCTCAACCAGCTTCTCCACGTTGCCGCGGCGCCGGTGACCATCGGGCAGACCGGTCAGCGTCGCCGGATAGCCAGTACGCTGCAACGCCGCGCGCAGCAAGTCGTCGACGCTGAGACGCCCGGCCAGCTGCGCCAGTTCGCGCAGACAATTCCCCGCAGCGCGCGCCCGTGACATTTCGTCCTCTGGCAATCCCTGCGGCTGCTGCAGCGCGCCCCACAGCGGCGGACGCGAGTCGTTTTCGTCGCGCATCAGTCGCAATGCCAGCAGCGCATCGTCGCTGAGTGCGAAGAGCGGTGAGCGCAAGACGCTGGCCAGCGCGAGCTCGTCGTTATGGTTGTGCAGAAAGCGCAGCAGATTGAGCAGGTCAAGCACTTCCTGGCGGCCGTAGAAGCCACGCCCGCCCACGGTCACATAGGGCAGCGCCAGCTCCTTGAACGCTTCCTCAAAGAAGGGCATGCTGCGATATGTCTGAAACAGCAGCGCCACATCGCCGTAGCCGAGCGGGCGGATCGTGCCGATCTCACTGCCGTAGACAGGGGTTTGCTGCTCCACCAGCGCTCGCAGCCGCAGGCCGAGCGACCGTGCCATCAGACTGTGACCATCATCAGTATTCAGGTCGGCATCCTTGCAATCCAGCAGCATCAACTCCAGCGCGGGATGCGGACCGGGCGCTGCCTGGCGCTGAGCTTCCAGCGCTTCTCCGAATTCAACTTCGTATTGCGCCGCCGGCCCGCTGCCTACGCGCAGAAGCACCTGGCTGAAGATGGCATTCAACAGGTCCAGCAGCGGCTGATGCGCCCGGAAGGAGCGTGACAGCGGAATTTCTTCACCGCCTCCCTCCAGGATCTGACGGCGCGCCTCATAGAAGACGCGGACGTCCGCCCCGCGAAAAGCGTAGATGCTCTGGCGCGGGTCGCCGACGACGAAGAGGCGGCCCGGCTCGCTCGGGTCTGCCAGCGCGCGGATGATCTGCCACTGGAACGGGCTGGTATCGTGAAACTCGTCGACCAGCACCTGACGAAACTCGCTTCGAAACCGATCGCGGACTGCCGGCTTTTCGAGGACCTCGCGGGTCAGCCGCTCCAGGTCTGTATAGTCGAGCAGGTTGGCATCCCGCTTGCGCGCGCGGAATGCATCCCGCACCAGTTCGATGAGCCGCTGCCACTGCGGCAGCAGCTCTGCCGCGCGCTGGTCAGATTCTGTGATACCGTCGCCAGCTGCCGCCAGCGCCAACCGGACTTCGTCACGCAAGTCCCTCAGAACATCCTTCGCTTCGGCGACTGATTCCTTGCTGCCCCAGTTTTTTGCGCTGCCGACGTTCAATCGAATTGTTGAACTCAGTTCGCGCAGCAACTCGAGCGCGTGCGCCTGCTCAGGCGCATCCTCCAGCTGGTCAAGCAGCGGACGACACGTTGCCCAGATGTCACCCAGCTTGTCGCCAACTGGCCAACCATGTGACGGCTGCCACTCCAGCGCATCGAAGAAGGCTCTTGACTGGAGCAGGGCTTCCAGCTGCGCTCGCACTTCGGCTTCCCAGGCCTGCTGCCAACGCTGTACCAAATCTCCCGGCAGCGGCGTCAGGGTCGGCTGCTTCACCTGCTCGAGAAGCATTTTGGTGATTTGATCTCGGTCGTAGGCCCCGAAAAGCGTTAGCGCAGGATCATTGGCCGCAGCCAGACGCGCCAGTTCCTGCTCGAGCGCGCGCTCCAGCTCGATATCAACGAGATTCTCGTCCAGTACCTGGAAATCCGGGTCGATGCCGGCCTCGGCAGCGCTGAGACGCAGGAGCCTCGCGCATAGCCCGTCGATGGTACTGATATGGGCGCTTTCGATGTTGGCGAGGTGCGTCTGCCACAACCTGCGTTGCGGCGCTTCGGCAGATTGCGCACGCTGTTGCAACTCCTCACGCATCCGTTCGCGGAGTTCGCGCGCGGCCTTGCGTGTGAAGGTGATGGCCACCAGCGACTCCAGCGGCCAGTCCGGATTGGCGGCCAGCAGCGCCAGATAGCGTTCGACCAGCACATGCGTCTTGCCCGAGCCGGCGGCCGCCAACACCACCAGGTTCCGCTCATGCAACGCGATGGCGCGTTGCTGGGCCCCGGTTCCCTCAAAGCTCATGCCTTGCGCTCCTGCGCCGGACTGTGCGTGACCGCCACGCGACAGAGTTGCGAAAACTCACAGAAACGCGTGCAACGCCCGCTACTGTCCGGGCGGCGTGGCTGTACGCTGAAATCACCGCGCCGCGCAGCAGCGACATTCTCGCCAATTCGTCCTTCGGCGGCGCGCATGGCATCCTCGCCCTTCTCGTCAGACGAAATCCAGCCGCTGCTATTGCTGCTGCCGCGCAAGTGCAGAAACATGCCGCCCGCCAGTTCTTTGTCGGGATCACACTGCGCCAGCAGCTGCTCTGCCGCACGCAGATAAACCAGCATCTGGACATTTGCGCCTTCGCGCAGGTCGTCCGGCGAGAGTGGCGAACTGCCGCTTTTGTAGTCGAGCACGAGCATTCGCCCATCGGCTTCGTCCACGCGGTCAATCACGCCGCGCAGTCGCAGTTCTTCTGGCCGCCCATCTACCAGCAGCGGGATGCTGAAGTCCTCGTCATCATGGCCGAAGCGGCGCTCCAGCCAGCGCGCGCGCCGTCCAGTTCCGCGCAACCTTTTCCCCACAGGGCTGTTTTCGGAAAAGTCGAGTCGTACAAATGCTTCAAGTCGGGTGCGCATAATCCGCTGCTGCCAGGGCCACAACTCATCCATTGGCCGCTCCAGCAGTTGTGGCGCGTCTTTGAAAACCTGTTGCGCAGAGCAATCCAGGAGCTGCAAGGCACTGTCAAGATTTTCCGGCTCAATCGTCAGTTCGCGATTTTCAAGCTCGCTGTAGACACGCTCAAGAATGGCGTGGTTAAGCGTGCCCAACTCGAGCGCATTCAGGCCAGTTTCTGGTTGCCACAATTCCTCGAGCTCAAGAATTCGGCTGGCGAAATAACGATAACGACAAGCGCCCAGGTCATTCAGCTGCGTCGCGCTCCAGACGCGTTCGGGGCCCAGCTGTAGTTTTACCTGAGTAATCAGCCGTTCATCAGAAAGTATGCCGGAGTACCGATCAAAGGGGATGAAGCGCGACAGACGGCTCGACTCAACCCGGCCAGCGTGTTCCACCTGCGCCAGCAACGCACCATGCTCGAACTGCAGCCAGCGCCGCAGGGATGCACTGCCCGCAGCATCCGGCTGCGCCGCCAGCGCGACCAGCGCTTCTTCCACCGAAGCGGCCTCTTGAACTGAGGCCACGGCGCCGCGACGAATGCGCGTCACGGGCTGCTCCGGACAGACCTTGCGCAGCTCTTGCCACAGATGACTGGCGACCAGCGGCGTCCCGTTTTCCACGGTAGGACGCGTAATCATGAGCGATTCGCGCGCCTGGCCCAGCAGCTGGAAGAAGAGGGCGTCGTCTGCCGTGACCGGCCGTGCGCCCAGGTCTGCGCCACGCTCCGCCAGCGCCTTGCGTTCACTATTGAGGTGCAGCGGATCGACAGGCTGCTGGCCTGGGAAGATTCCGGCGGACAGGCCGGGAATGAAGACATGCCGCTGTGACAGTCCACGCGCCTCTGACGCCGGCGCAACCAGCACCCCGCCCGCGCGCGACGCGCGCAGCTCGAGACGCGTGACTGCAAGCGCGGCGCGCAACTCGCGCATAAAGAATTCAAAGTCCAGTTGCGCCGCGCTGTTGGGCTGCACCGCCAGCTGCGTGGCGCGCGACCGGTCGAGCAGCAGCTTGTCAAGCGCAGTCAGCGCCGCGGCTTCGCGCTCGCGCAAATGACCGGAGCCTTCCGGCGGCAGGCAAGCACGCATTTCCAGCGTGTACTCGTCGGTGTTGACGTCAGCATCCAGGCCACAGAGCCGGCACAGCCAGCGCCACAGCCCGAGATAATCGCCCTCTTGCGGCGGCGTCACAGCATCCATGAAGTCGCACAGGGACTGTGCCAGCGCCTCGCTGTCTGCGTAGTCGCTCGCGCGCACAGCCGCCAGCCAGGCCTCGCGTCCAGCGCGCAGGCGCCGCACCCGGCTGATCCGCTCCAGCTGAGCGACCTGTTCCTGACCCAGACCCGCAAGCGCGAAGCAGGGCGCGCTCAGCACATCCAGCAGCTCCTGACGCGGAAAGTCCGCAGCAGACAATTGGAGCAACTTTAGCAGGGACAGGATGGTCTGGATTTCCGCCAGCGGCTCGCCGCGCTGCAAGGCCAGCGGCAGCCCGTGTTCGCGGCCGGCAGCGCGCAAATGCCTGGCGTAGCGCTGCCAGTCGCGCACTGCGATCAGACAGTCCTCCGGGTGCGCATCCGTTTCGAGCAGCAACTCTTTAATTCGTCGCGTGAGCGCGCGCGCCTCCTGCGCCGGCCCAGACGCCTCGACCAGCTGCAGCTGTTCCAGCGCTGGCAGTGGCTTCGCATCATGACGAAAGATCTTCGCGACCAGCTGCTGCAGCCCCTGCCGTTGCGCTTGCGGTCTTGTGGGCAGCGACATGACATGCGGCGCTTGCGTACTGTATTTATGCAGCAGGGTCAGCGTTTGACGGAAGCGGTCGCCGACTCCATCCTCCAGTCCAGGCGCCGCGGGCAGGGTGATGAGCGAGCGTCGGACGCAGTTCGCCAGTTGCATCAAGGTGCTGGCCTGCAAGGGCGAGAACTGGTCAAAGCCGTCGACCAGCAGGAAGTCGACGTGCGCCAGCTCCCGTCGCACCGCTACATCAGCGAGCGCCTTGCGCGCCAGCCAGTTGGCGCCCTCCCTATCCTGGTAGCCATGCCGGGAGAGATACTGGCGGTAGCGCGTCGCGATGCGCGCCAGCTCCCTGTCCCGCTCACTATCTGCCGCGGCCGCGAAGGTCTCCGGCGTCACCAGGTTTCGCTGCAGCTCATCGAGAAAGTCGGCGATGGCACGCAGCAGACCAGGCGTGTCGGCAATCCCGCCGAAGACCTGCAGCGCGTCTTCTTGCGCCAGGTTATCAAGCAGGGTGCGGAGAATGCCCAGTCGCCCCGTCTGCCCTACCATGCGCGAGCGGCTGCCCGACATCTGCAAAAGCCGCTGCGCAAGCTGGTTGAAGCGAAAAAAGCTGAGATTGAAGTACAGGTCCCGCCCGCCTGCGCGCTCGAACAGACGCTGGCGCAGGCACTGTTCCTGCAACGCGTTTGGCAGCAGCACCCAGACCTGCGGCCAGCCATCCGTTTCCAGTACTTCGCAGAGCTGCTGCAACGCGAATTGAGTTTTGCCGGCGCCGGGATGCGCGAGCAGGATCTGTGTGTGTGCGGTAGCCTGGACAGTTTCTCCCGACATTGCTCCTCCATCCCTGCACTTTGAAGGTAACGCGCGTCCCTTGCCCGCGCCATGCACCACAATTGCGCGGCAATTTTCTGACTGCTACAATCCAGCCTGACGACTCTGTCTCTGGAATACAGGAGCGGCCGCAAGCCCGGCATGAACGTCCTCTACGCCAGCGCAGAAGTCAGCCCCTTCGCCAGCACCGGAGGCCTCGCCGAGGTTGCCGGTTCACTGCCGGCAGCATTGAGCGCGCAGGGGGCTGAGGTGCGGGTCGTGACGCCACTTTACGGCTTCCTGGACTACGACCACCACAGCCTCAGCTACGATTTCTCATTCAACTTTCCGCATCGCACCGGCATGCTTGAGGTGCACGTACACAGCGTACGGCGCGGCGACGTCCTGCATTACTTTCTGCAGTGCGCGCCATGGTTTGGCGCCGAGCAATCCCTGTATATCGACAATGCCCGGGACAATACGCGCTTCATCCTCCTGTGCCAGCTGACGCTCGCCTGCGCCTGGGAGCTGCGGCAGCGCAGAAACTGGTTCCCGGACGTGCTGCACGCCAATGACTGGCACTGCGCGCTGATACCTTTCCTGCTTGCCATCAGCCGCGGCAACCCGGACTGGGCCTCCATGCGTTCACTGCTGACCATCCACAACCTGGCCTATCAGGGGCACGATGCCGGCGGAGCGCTCTACTATTGCGGCATCCCGGCGCGCAGCCAGTCCGACCTCGTCTACCAAAATCTGGCGGACAACCTGCTGGCAACCGGCATCGCCTACGCCGACACTGTTACGACGGTCAGCCCGCGCTACGCCGTTGAAATTCAGTCCCCGGAAATGGGCCGGAGGCTGGACGGGCTCGTGCGCACGCGCAGCGCCAACCTCTACGGCATTCTGAACGGCATCGACCGCGAGCATCACAATCCGCAAACGGACGCGCATATCGCTGCCCGTTTCGGCGCGGAAGATTTCCACGAGCGCCGTTGCCTCAACCTGGCGGCCCTGCGGCAACACCTCGGTCTTGAGACGGGAAGCAAGGTGCCGCTGGTGGCGATGGTTGGCCGCCTTGACGTGCAGAAGGGGCTGCAACTGGCCCTGCCGGTGCTGCGACGCCTGTTGACCAGAAACGAGCTGCAATTCGTCATTCTGGGCAGTGGCGATTCGCGCTTTCGCCACGAAATCTCGCTGATGGTCGGGCAGTGGCCAGGGCAGGTAGCCGGCATCAATAACTATGATGACGCGCTGGCCCGGCAGATTTATGCTGGCGCGGACCTTATTCTAATGCCCAGCATCTTTGAGCCCTGTGGCATTGGCCAGCTACTGGCGATGCGCTATGGCGCCTTGCCGCTCGTGCGCGAAACCGGCGGCCTGGCAGACACGGTGGAGAACTACGACGACGCGCGCGGCTCCCGCGGCACCGGCTTCGTGTTCAGCAGGAGCGAGCCGGACGCACTCTATCACACGCTCGACTGGGCTATCAGGACCTGGCACAGGCGCCCTGCCGCCTGGCGCAGGATGCAAAAGCGTGCCATGAAGCAGGACTTTGGCTGGGACAATAGCGCCCGCGCCACCATGGCTCTCTATCGCGACGTACTGCTAAGGGAGACCCGCCTGTGAGGATCAAGGCCGTCATTCTTGCCGGTGGCGAAGGGACCCGACTCGCCACCCTGACCCACAAACGCGCCAAACCGGCTGTACCCTTTGCCGGCAAATACCGCATCATTGATTTCACGCTCAGCAATTGTGTCAATTCACAAATCTTTGATGTCCTCATCCTCACCCAGTATCGGCCGCACAGCCTCAACGACCACATCCGGCGCGGCCGCCCCTGGGACCTGGACCGCTCCTTCACTGGCGGCGTGCTGATGCTGCAGCCCTTCCTCGGTCGCCGTGATACGGACTGGTACGCCGGCACCGCCGATGCTGTCGCACAGAATCTGCCTTTCGTGCGTCGTGGCCGCCCGGAATACGTGCTCATCCTCTCCGGTGATCACATTTACCAGATGGATTACGCCGAGATGTTGCAGTTTCATCGCGAGAGCAACGCCGACGCCACCGTCGCTACCATTCGTGTGCCCATGGACGAAGCCAGCCGCTATGGCATCGTCGATGTTGAAACGGACTTCAGTGTGCGCGATTTCGTGGAGAAGCCGGAGGAGCCGCCCGGCAACCTCGCCAGCATGGGCGTTTATATCTTCAACTATGATGTGCTGGAGCGCATGTTGCACCGCGATCATGAGCTCGGCGACTCCAGCCACGATTTCGGCAAGGACATCCTGCCACGCATGCTGACCGAGAAGATGCGCGTCTTCGCCTGGCCTTTTGGCGGCTACTGGATCGACGTCGGCACAATTGATGCCTACTGGGAAGCCCACATGGACCTGCTGGGGACGCCCCCTTCGCTCAACCTCAATGACCGAACCTGGATCATCCACACGCGCAGCGAGGAACGTCCGCCAGTGCAGATTGAGCGTGGTGCCACGGTGCGCGACAGCCTCATCGCCGAGGGCGCCGTCATCGCCGAGGGCGCGCTGGTGGAACGCTCGGTGCTGTCGCCCGGCGTCACCATCGGCCCCAACGCGGTCGTGCGCGAATCCATCCTGCTCACGGACACCTGCGTCGAGGCCGGCGCTGTCATCGAGCGCGCCATCATCGACAAGATCGCCATCGTCGGCCACAACGCCCGCGTTGGCTGCCTGGGTCAGGTTGGCGACCTGGGAATCACCTGCGTTGGCAAGAACACTCATATTCCGGCCGGTTTCACCATCGGCAGCTCCTGCCTCATCGGCACAGACTTGCAGCCTGCTGACTTCGAAGCCTGCCCCGACCGGCAGGTGCCTGCGGGCGAGCAACTGGGCTTTCAGCTTGCGCGCAAATAGGCGGCCATTGGGACTCTGGTCAACTGATTTATTGAACGTCGTTGCCGTTCACATTAGCGCCTTTGCCGCAGCCATTGAGGACTTCGCATGATTAAGCCGGTTATCACCATCAACGTCACCCCCAATTTGCCCTGGCCCCTGGAGCAGTTGCGTGAGCTGGCTCTCAATATGCGCTGGTCCTGGGATGCGGACTGCATTGCGCTCTTTCGCCGGCTGGACCCGGAGCTATGGCGCGCCACAGATCACAACCCCGTGCAGCTGCTGGGCAAGTTGTCGCAGGAACGGCTCGACGACGCGGCGACGGACGCGAGCTTTCTGGCACATATGCAGCGCATCTGCGCCAGTCGCGATGCCGAGCATGACAGCCGCAATACCTGGTTCTTGCGTGAACATGGCGAACAGCCGCAAGGCACCTGCATCGCCTATTTCTCGATGGAGTTTGGACTGGCGGAATCGCTGCGCACTTACTCCGGGGGTCTGGGCATACTCAGCGGCGACCACCTCAAGAGCGCCAGCGACCTGGGGTTGCCGCTCGTGGGCGTCGGCCTGCTGTATCAGGAGGGCTACTTTCACCAGTATCTCAACGCCGACGGCTGGCAGCAGGAATCCTACCCGATCAACGACCTGTCGAATCTGCCGCTCACGCTGATGCGCGATGAGCAGGGAGTTCCCCTGCGCATTAGCGTGTCCATGCCTGGCCGCGAGCTCTACGCTGTCATCTGGCGTGTACAGGTGGGCCGCGTGCAACTCTTTCTGCTGGATTCAAACATTGAGGAGAACTCGCTGCCGGAGGACCGCGACCTCACCGACCGCCTCTATGGCGGCGACCGACGGACGCGCATCCGTCAGGAAATTCTGATGGGCATCGGTGGCATCCGCGCGCTGGACGCGCTGGGTCTGCGCCCCACGATCTGCCACATGAATGAGGGTCATTCCGCCTTCCTGGCCCTGGAACGCATCCGTCAGCTGCAGCACGAGAAGAGCCTGAGCTTTGCGCAGGCCCGGGAGATTACCCGCGCCGGCAACATTTTTACTACGCATACGCCCGTGCCTGCCGGTCTGGAGCGCTTCGAATTCGACCTGATTGACGAACACTTCAACCACTACAGCCGCGAACTGGGCCTCTCACGCGAGGAGTTTCTGAATCTGGGACGCGAATATGCCGGAGACCATGAAAAGTTCTCCATGCCGGTGCTGGCGCTGAGGCTCAGCAGCGGCACGAACGGCGTCTCTCAACTGCACGCCAGGGTTTCACGCTCGATGTGGCATTCGCTTTTCCCCGAAACCCCGGTGGACGAAGTGCCCATCACGGGCGTTACCAACGGCATCCACGTGCAGACCTGGATCAGCGATGAGATGGCCGAGCTCTTCGACCGCTATCTGGATCCCGCCTGGCGCGAAGAGGACTGGCGCCCCGAGCTGTGGGCGGGCGTGGACGAGATGCCGGACGAAGAGCTGTGGCGCGTCCACGAACGCCAGCGGCGCCAGCTCATCGCTTTCACACGCGTGCGTCTGCACCAGCAACTGCTACGTCGCGGCTTCGCCCGCAGCGAGGCCGCCGCCAGCAGCAATGTGCTTAACCCGCGGGCATTGACCATCGGCTTTGCCCGGCGCTTCGCCACCTACAAGCGCGCCACGCTCATCTTTCGCGACGTGCCGCGGCTCAAGCGGATGGTCAGCGACCCGCAACGGCCGGTGCAATTTATTTTTGCCGGCAAGGCACATCCGCATGATGGCGGCGGCAAGGATTTCATCCGCCACATCATCCACATGGCCCAGGATCCCGAGTTGCGCCCGCACATCGTGTTCCTGCAGAACTACAACATGCACGTCGCGCGCCAGCTCGTGCAGGGCGTGGACGTCTGGCTCAACAACCCGCGCCGACCACAGGAAGCCAGCGGCACCAGTGGCATGAAATCCATCTACAACGCCGGCCTGAATTGCAGCATTCTCGACGGCTGGTGGGACGAGGGCTACGCGCCCGAGCTGGGCTGGGCCATCGGAAACGGCGAGGAATACCCGGGACACGATGAGGGCCATCAGGACCACGTGGAGAGTCAGGCCCTCTACAACATCTTCGAAAAAGACATCGTGCCACTCTTCTACGAGCGCGATGAAGAAAACCTGCCGCGCGAATGGCTCCGCCAGGTGAAGAATTCAATGCGTCAACTTGCGCCCGCCTTCAGTTCGCATCGCATGCTGCATGATTATTGCGAACGCTTCTACATACCCGCCATGCAACGGGTGCAGAAGATGCACGACGACGGCCTGCGCCAGGGATTGGCCTTCAGCGCCTGGCGCTCCAGCATTGAGCAATACTGGCACGAAATTCGCATTGAATCGTTGCACTTCAGCGAGACGAATGTCGTGGTCGGCGTGCCGTTTACCGCAGAAACCAGGGTGCATCTGGGCCGCTTCAGCCCGGAAGACCTGCGCGTGCAGCTCTACTCCGGCTCGCTAAATCTGCAGAGGCAGCTCGGAGCCTTTGCCGGCGAGACAGTCGACATGCAGCCGGTCGGCGCTAACGAGCATGGCTTCCAGCGCTTCCGGGCGCAGTTCACCTACCACAGCGGAGGCGAACGTGGGCTTTCGGCGCGGGTGCTGCCCAGGCACGAGCTGCTGCCCGACCAGATTCACGCGGGGCTCATCACCTGGGCGGAGGGCGCGAGCTGAGAGCCTTCAGCTCCGCAGCAACTGCGGCAGTTCGCGCAGCCGCGGCATGCGCCCGGCCAGCAGGGTGTGCACGCGAAAGACGCGCCCGGCCAGCCACATCAGCGCTGCGATGGTCAGCAGCAGCAGGATTACGCTGAGCACGATCTGCCAGGCCGGCACCTCTGTAATGAGCACGCGCTGCAGCATGGTCAGGGGCGCGGTGAGCGGAAACAGGCTGAGCGCAACGGCCAGGCCGCCATGCGGCGCTTCCAACAGCGCGACGCTGACCCACAGCGGCGACACGGCCGGCAGCGTGAAGATCACAGCGTATTGCGGCCCCTCGCGCATTGATGCCGAGAGCGCGCCGAGAATGCCGTAGGCGCTGGCGAACATCAGGTAGGCCAGCACGAAGTAGAGCAGCAACAGGGGCACAGCCCCCTTTGGCAAGGCATATTGCGCCAGCAATGCCAGGGCGCCCTGGATGGGCAGACGCTGCAATATCAGCAGGATGCCCAGCAGCCACAACAGCAACTGCAACAGCCCCAGCGCCCCGTAGGCCAGCACCTTGCCGCCGAAGAGCTGCGCCGGGCGCAAGGAGGACAGCAGGATTTCGACGACGCGCGTTTCTTTCTCCTCAATGACACCCTGCAACAGATAGCCGCTGGTCATGAAGAGGCTGATCATCAGCGCCATGACGAAGGGATAAATCACCAGCAGCGACAGGTCCTCGTCCAGCGGCACGACGCGCTGCTCACTGACGACGGTCAGCCGTGACGGCCGCTTCAGACGCGCCAGCAGCGCTGCGTCCAGCTCGTCGGCCAGCGAGGTCAGAATGTGCGTGCGGATGGCCGAACGGCTGACCTCATTGACGCTGAACCTGGGCAGCACCTGGGTCACTGTGCCCGTCTCCAGGTAATCCGCCGGGATATGATACCAGCTACTGATCTCGCCCCGGGCCAGCGCAAATTCGGCTGCAGCAGCGTCCGCAAAGTGCTGGAGCTCGGCGCCGGAGGCGAAGTTCCCGGTCTCGTCCACCAGGCCGCGCTCGCCCGCCCCGCCTGAGGAAGCGCCGGGAACTCCTAAAGTCGGGAGGTTGATGCCCGGCAGGCTGCCGCCAGGTCCCGTCAACTGCGAGCCTTCCAGCAGCAAAAGCGCCAGCAGTGGCACTGCGACGGCCATAAAGAGGTAGCCGCGCCGCCGCAGGTTGCGTAGAAACTCGAAGCGGAACACCTGCCACAAGGGCGAGTTCATGGCCGCTGACTCCCCTGCGCCGGGTTGCGCAGGATGCGCCACAGCTGACGCGGCGAGGGCCGCGCGCCGTAGAGCAGCAGTGACCAGCGGAACAGACGCGCCGCGAGCGGCACCGCCGCAATCATCGTCATGAAGAGTAGCGCCAGACTCAAGGCGAGCTGCCAGGCGGGCATGGCGCCGAGATTCAGGCGGATGATGGCGGTCAGCGGCGCGGTGAGCGGGAAGAGCGTCAGCGCCACTCCGAGGGTCCCGTCCGGCTCTGTCAGCAGGACGGCGTAGGCCATGAAGGGGATGACGGTGACGAGGGTCAGGATTCCTGCCAGTTGGCGGCTTTCCTGTTCGCTGTCCGTGATGGAGCCGATGCCGACGAAGATGGCGGCCATCAGAAAGTAGCTCAGCAAGAAGTAGGCAATGGTGACCAGCAACAACTCTGGCGGCAGCTGTGACGCGCCGATGCCTGGCAACTCCGGTTGCAGGAGGCGCAGCGTCAACGCAAAGCCCAGCCAGACTCCCAGCTGCGTCAGTCCGATGCAGCCGAGACCGACAATCTTGCCAAACATCAGCTGCAGCGGCGTCACGCTGGTGACCAGAATCTCCAGCATGCGGCTGCTCTTCTCCTCAACCACGCTGGCGATGAGATAACCACTGGTCGTTTGCAAGGCGATGAAGAAGGCCAGCACGTAGAGAAACTGCAGCATAAATACGCCGCCGACGTCCTCTGCCGCAAGACTGAGCCCCGGCGCGCGGATGCGCAGCTCGACCGGCCTCGCCAACCGTTCAGGCGGCAGGGTGCTGACGGCCCGCTGCGCGAGGTTCGCGCGCAGAAAGTCGTCGATACTGTCTTGCAGCGCCTCGCTGCTCTCGTTGCGACTGTGCAGCATGATATCGCCACTATCCATGTAGTCGGCAGGGATCAGGAACCAGGCGTCAAGCAGGGTCGCGTCATAGGCGCTGCGGGCCTGTGCCACATTGGGAAAGCGCGTGAAAGGCTCATCCATGCTGACCAGGCCGGCCTGGTCCACAAAAGCGGTCGCCTTGACCTGCGCAGGGCCGGTGCCCGCGCCGATGACGACCTCGATGATCACAAAGCTCACCAACACCGCCAGCAAGGGGACGCCGAAGGTGGCGAAGAGAAAGCCGCGGCTGCGCAGAACGCCCATGTATTCGTGCCGCGCCACCAGCAGGGCAACGCGCATCAATCGCCCTCGACCACCCGGATGAAGATCTCGCTTAGCCCGGGCGTCGCCAGCTCGAAGCGACGGATGTGCATGTCGCCGGCAGCGGCGATGGCGGCCAGCACGTCGTCCGCCGTCGTTGCCGGCGCCAGCCGCAGCAGCGCTTCGCCCTGCGCGTCGCCGGCTTCCACAGATTGAACGCCCGGCAGACGTGCCCAGTCCCCCTCGCCCTCTACAAGAATGGCGTGGCTGGCGAATTGACGCCGGATTTCCGCGACCGGGCCGTATAGTTTCTGCCGGCCGCGACTGATCATCAGCAGCCGGTCTGCCATGGCCTCGATCTGGTGCATCTGGTGCGTGCTCATCACGATCGCCACGCCACGGGCCCGCATCTCCTGCAGCAACTCTTCCAGCACCTGGGTGTTGACCGGGTCGAGACCGGAGAAGGGCTCGTCGACGATGACGAGCTGCGGCTCGTGCAGCACGGTCACGGCGAACTGTACCTTCTGCTGCATGCCCTTGCTCAGCTCGCGCACCTTGCTGCGCGCCTGTTCAGCCAGATCAAGGCGTTCCAGCAACGCCAGGCTGCGCTCGCGCGCGACACGCCTGTCCAGGCCTTTCAGCTGACCCAGGTAGACCATCACGTCCAGCACGGGCGCGTTGCGATAGAGCCCGCGCTCTTCCGGCAGGTAGCCGACGCGTGCTGCGCTGGCCATACCAGGGGGCCCGCCCAGCACGCGGATGCTGCCGCTGTCGGGCCGCAGAATGTCGAGGATCATGCGGATCGTGGTGGTCTTGCCAGAGCCGTTGGGGCCCAGCAGCGCAAAGACCTCGCCCGGCTCTACGCAAAAGCTGAGCCCGGCTACTGCCTGAACATTGCCGTAACGTTTGCTGATGTCCTCGACGACGATGGCGGCTTCAGTGTCGGACATTCTACTCCTCTGTCAGGCTGTCAGGCCGAACAGGACGAGAAAATCACCGCGCAATCACTGACGCCATACAGCGTTCGATAGACATAGTGGAAGCCATAGATCAGCTGCACGTAGTTGCGGGTGCTTTCGATGTCGATGGACGCAAGGAAGCGATCGGCATCGCCCTGCGCCGCCTGTTGCCACCCGAGGGCGCGCCCAGGCCCGGCGTTGTAGCCCGCCAGCGCGACCAGCGCGTCAAGGCCAAAGCGCTCCAGCTGCTCGGCCAGATACCATGCGCCGAAGGTGACGGAGGCCTGTGGCCGGAACAAGTCGCTGTGTTGATAGTCGGGCCAGCTGATCTGGCCGGCGATGTAGTCGCCGGTCGTCGGGATGACCTGGGTCAGGCCCTTTTCACCGGCGGCGGCCTCCGCCCAGGGGTTAAAGAGACTTTCCAGCCGGATGAGCGCGAAGAGCAGCATGGGGTCCATGGCATGCTGTCGCGCCACATCCTGAACCACATCCTGCCAGTAGACCGGGTAGCGCAACCGCGCCAGCCAGGGTGGCGCCTCCAGCGTGGCCACGCCGGCCGCGTTCAGGATGTTGGCGGCAGCGAAGATCGAGGAATAATAGTCGCCCAAACCGCGTAAATGCACGGCCAGCTGGTAGGACCTCAGGCCGTCATCGCTGTATTCGTCCAGCAGCGCCGCAAACTCCTCGCGGGCCGCATTGTGCAGCCCCAGCGACCACAGCGCCGCGCCGCGTTGCAGCCGCCCATCCGCGAGCATATCCTCACTTGCGGGCCAAAGCGGGCCTTCCTGCGTGATGGAGAAGATTGAACGCAGCCAGTCCTCCGCCTGCGTCAATTCAGCCGCCTCGTCAAAGGCGAAACGCAGGGCAGGCGCCGGCTGCAGGGGTGAGCGCCCGCTCAACAGGTCTCTGGAGCGCGCGGCGAAGAAGCTGTCTGGCGCGGCCGCGATGGCCGCATTGAGTGCAGATTTCGCGACCTCCTCGTCGCCACGTTGACGCGCCAGCTGGCCCGCGCGCAGCCAGGCTTCCGCGCTCACGGCGCCGCCCACGGCTTGCGCCACGCGCGCATAGAACTGCTCGGCAATCGCAGAGTCTTCGTGCAGCACGGCTGCCTCGGCAGCCAGCCACAAGCCGCTGCGCGCCTGCGTTGTATCCGGGTACTGCTCCGCCAACTGCTCGAAGGTGGCGCGCGCCTCCAGCGGCAGATCCAGCGAGCCCTGCAGGAAGCCGACGCGCCACAGGGCTTCCGCTGCCTCGGGCGAACCCGCCTGGCTGGCAGCGACCTGCGAATAGTGTTCGATCGCGCCCTCGGTGTCGCCGCTCCTGAAGCGCGTACGGCCCAGCTCCAGCAAGGCCTCTCCGTAAAGCGCATCGTCTACGACGACATTGTTGAACGCCGCTACCGCCGCATCGCTGCTGCCCAGGTCGCGCTCGGCGCGGCCCAGCATCAGCCACAGCGCCGCCGGGAAGTCGGAGTCCTCTTGCGCGAGCGGCGCCAGGGCAGCCTGCGCGCGCTGCACGTCGCCCGCGAAGAAGCTAACCCGGCCAACCGCGACCCCGTCCAGCGCCACTTCACGCTCCAGCAATATCAACATGGCCTCGTAGGCGGCAGGAGTGCCCGGCTGCTCCTCGAAGAGCGCCTGCATCAGCGCCAGCGCGTTCGCTTCTTCGCCAGCATCCAGCAACGCCCGCGCCGCTGTCAGCCGAATGCTCGCGCGATAGACTGCGTTGTTTGCCAGCGTAAGAATAGTCTCGTACTGCGCCACAGCCTCTGCCACACGGCCGGCTTCCAACAAGGTTCCGGCCAGCTTCTCGCGCATGCGCAGCGCGGCTGCCAGGTTTCGCCCACTTTCTGTCGCGGCGCTGTAGCTCGACAGCGCCGCGTCCAACTGAGCGGACGCCAATTGCGCATCGCCGATGCGCTCCAGCGCGTAACTGTCAATGGCGCCGGGCCGCAGCTGCATCCAGGCCGCGTAATCGGCGACAGCGTCCGGCCAGTTCTCCAGCCCGGCCAGGGCGCCGGCGCGCCAGAAGAACGCGCGCGCGTCGCGCTGCGCCGGCGGCTGCATGTCCATGTACAGCGAAATTGACTCGCGCGCCGCGTCGAACTGTCCGTCGCGCAACAGCTCTTGCCCCAGCAACAGGGCCGCAGCCGCGGCCAGCGGCGGCGCGGGCGTCTGGGTCAGCAGTGACTCCAGCGCGAACAGGCCGCGCACCTGGTCACCATCGCGCAACAGTTTGTCCACATGCTGCAGCAACAGCTCAGGCGCCACCGTTGGCGTGGGGGTCGGCACAGGTGTCTGCGTGGGCGTGGCAGTGGCGGCCGGCGTGACAGTCGGCACGGGCGTTGATGTGGGCGTTGACGTGGGCGCTACGGCCGGGCTACAGGCCGCAGCCAAAATCAACAGCGCAAACAGCAGGCGCCGCAGACAATAATGTCCAGCAGACCGGGGCAGGTTCAACATGGTCACATTGTAGCACAGGGCGCCCATCAGGGCGGCGGCTCCAGCTCGCCAGCCAGCCAGGGAATGCCGTAGCCAACCAGCAAATGGCCCGCTTCCGCCAGGGCCGCGCCCAGGCCAACGCTGTCGCGCCAGTCCCACCAGTATTCCGCCGACGGCAGAATCGGTACATCAAAGTCCGTCACCACCAGCGCGCCCAGGGTGCGCCGTTGGTCACCGCGTATGAGCGTGACGCGGAAGCGCGAGGGCATTTGCGGCGCCCACTCATTTGGCATGCCGGCCAGCAACTGGAACTCGATTGCTCGCTCGTTCGTTGCAGAGTCCAGGTGATGGAAGCGAAAGCGTCCGTTTGCCTGGCTGACTTCATCCTCTTCCAGCGCGTAGCCGGCCGCCGTCAGGGCCTGACCCAGCACGGTCAGCAGCAGCATGCGAAAGCTGGCGACGGCTTCCTCTGCCGCAGCCATCAGTTCAGCGCCAGAACGGACGAGGGTTTGGGCGGGAAGAGAATCTCCAGCAGGGCCAGGGCGCGGCCACTGGCGCGAGTCTCGGGCAACACCTGGCGCAGATCGTCAAAGCTGTGATCGCCAACAATCAGATTGAGCAGCACATCCTGGGTCATCCAGGCATCGCAACTCAGCTCATCCTTAACGTCCACGCTGATGTTCTGCGCCTCTACAAGCCGGCCTTCTTCTATGCTCAGGCGCAGACCACGCATATTGTAAAAGCTGAATTTGAGTTTGCCGCTGTAGCGGTGGGCGCCGGAATGCTCAAGACGGCTTTCCAGCACCGGACGGATGGCCAGCAGCAGCTGCGCCAGGTCGCTGGCGCGCAGATACCAGGCGTAGGGATGACGCTCAATTGCCGTAGGGCCCGCTTTCTCCAGCAAGGTCGCCAGGGTCTGTGGATAACCCGCCATAAAGCCAATGTGCTTTGGCGCGCTCTCGCCCGGCCACTTCGTCTGCGCAAAGTCCCGGATTCCGCGCAGAACGTCATTAAAAGTCGCAAGCAGCGAAGACTCCGGTCCGACCACCAGCAACTCGCAATTCAGCCAGGAGGAATCAGGATAGCGCCACAAGGCCACATAGCCCAGCGGCGTTGCGTCGCGCGCGATGATGGTGAACAGGCTGGCGGGACGCTGCGTCAGCCAGTGCGCCCAAAATCGCGGCGGGTTGATCGCCGAGAGCGCAAACTGTGGTGCCACATATTCGTCCCATGCACCAAACAGCGGGAAATCCGCCTCTACTGCCTGTCGCAGCGAGCAGAAGGGCTGCTCGCCTGGCTTCATGACCGGGATAGCCGCCAGCGGCAGCGAGGCGCTGCGCCCCAGCGCCACGGCCATGGTGTAGCCAAAGCGACGATAAAGGTGCGGGATGCCGGTGATAACCTGCAACATGTGACCGAGCGCTACGCTACGTTCGTGCGCGGTCGCCATCAGCGCGCGCATCAGCCCACGTCGGCGATACTCCGGGTGGGTCGCCACCATCTCGATGCGGCCGACGCCCAGGGGCACGGTTTCGTAGCGCCAGCGTTCCGGACTCAGCAGCAAGGTAGCGACAGGCAACCCGTCACGCGCCGGATCCACGATCAGCCAGACGTTCTCGTCCCTGATGGTGGGGTGCAATCCGCCGAGCATGCTCTTGACCCACAGGTCGTCATCGGGCGAATCCCAGTCATCCACCTCGCGGAACACCTGCCAGTAGAGCTGTGGCAGGCGGTCACGGTCACGCTCATGGCCGTCAGCCAGTGTGCGCAGAACGAGCCCGCCAGGCAGGTCGAGCTGCACGTCAGTCGTTACCTGCGTCGGACGCAGCCGTTGCCAGTTGCGCGCGCAAGTCCGCTGGCCCATGCACGGGAAGCTGACAAGAGAAGTTGCGACACACGTAGGCCGTCGGCAGGTCACCGAGTTGCGTTCGGCCGCGCAGCAGGGGCACGACTGTCTCGGATCCTGCGCCCGGCTCGCTCATCGCCAGCACTGCGTTGGGCAGCCAGCTTCCCTGCACTTCGCGCAGCAGTGCCGCGCAACGCTCATCTTCAACAGAACCGACAATGGCGACTTCCTGCATACCCGCCACCAGCATGTCAACGGCGTTGAGCGCCTCGCCGAAGGCCTGTGGGTAGCTGCGCAGGGCCTCGACCAGCAGGCGCAGCGCGTTCTCTGCAGCGGTCTGATAGCGCCCCTCGCCAGTCCAGGCCGCCAGGCGCAGCAGCTGACGCGCCAGCATGGCGCTGCCGGAAGGCGTGGCGTTGTCCTGCAGGTTGCGCGGCCGCACGATGAGCGCCTCGTGGTCATCGCTGGTATCGAAAAAGCCGCCCTCCTGCGCGCCGAAATGTGCCAATGCGTGGTCAGCCAGTTCGCGCGCAGCTACGAACCAGCGCTCGTCAAAGGTCGTCTGGTATAGCTCGAGCAGACCGTCGCAGAGGTTGGCGTAGTCCTCGAGGAAGCCGTTGATGTGGCTCGCGCCATCCTTGTGCGTGCGCAGCAAACGCCCGTGCTCCGCGCGCATGTGGCTGAGCAGAAAGTCCGCGTTGCGAATGGCGGCCGTGCGCCAGTCCGGACGCTGCAGCACGCGGGCGGCCTCCGCCAGGCTGGCGAGCATCATGCCGTTCCAGGCGCTGAGGATTTTGTCGTCCAGGCCAGGATGCACGCGCTCCTCACGGGCCGCGTAAAGACGGCCGCGGATGGCGTCGATGCGCTGTGCCAACTGCGTTTCGTCAATGCCATGCGTCTCCGCCACTTCCAACGGGTCAACGGGCACATGCAGAATGTTGCTGCCCTCGAAGTTGCCGCCAGGCGTGACGCCCCAGTAGTCGCAGGCCAGCGTCGCGTCGTTGCCGAGAATCTCATAGAGCTCCGCCTCGCTCCAGATGAAGAAGCGGCCTTCCTCGCCCTCGCTATCCGCATCGGTCGCGCTGAAAAAGCCGCCCTGTGCGTGCGTCATCTCACGCAAAATGTAGTCAAAGGTCTGCTCGGCGATGTCGCGGAACAGAGGCTCCCCGGTGACTTGCCAGGCATGCAGATAGCAGCGCGCCAGTTGCGCGTTGTCATAAAGCATCTTCTCGAAATGCGGCACCAGCCAGATGGCATCCACGCTGTAGCGGTGGAAGCCACCGCCAATCTGGTCGTACAAACCGCCGCGCGCCATCTTCGTCAGCGTGAGCTGAACCGCCTGCAACGCGCGCCGGTCGCCGTTGCGCGCATGCGTGCGCAGCAGAAACTCGAGGATCATCGGCTGCGGAAACTTTGGCGCGCCGCCAAAGCCACCGTGGCGCTCGTCCATGTTGCGCAATACGCCCGTCGCGGCCGCATCCAGCAGATCTGCGTTCAGCGCCTCCGCCGGGCCGCCAATGCCCAGCGCCAGCCGCCCCAGCGCAGAGGTCAAGGAGTTGGCAGCCTTGTCAACCTCGTCATGCCGCTGGCGGTAGGCATCCTCAATTCCCCGAAGCAGATCGCGGAAGGCTGGCATGCCCATGCGCGCCTCGCGCGGGAAATAGGTGCCGCCATAGAAGGGGCGCCCGTCCGGCAGCAGGAAGACGGTCATGGGCCAGCCACCGTGGCCGCTCATGGCCTGCACCGCCTGCATGTAAATGTCGTCTACGTCCGGGCGCTCTTCACGATCGACCTTGATATTAACGAAAAGCTCATTCATCAGCGCGGCCGTAGGATCGTGCTCGAAGCTCTCGTGCGCCATGACGTGGCACCAGTGGCAGGCGCTGTAGCCTACGCTCAACAGCAGCGGCTTGTCCTCGGCGCGAGCGCGCGCAAAGGCCGCCTCGCCCCAGGGGTACCAGTCCACCGGGTTGTCGCAATGTTGCAGCAAATAAGGGCTGGTTTCGTGCTGCAGAAGGTTCATTGGCGCTCCCTGTGCAATCCTTGCACAGTTCTAATACGGTACGCAGACCCGTGCAGAGCGTGTATGATACACTGTCGGCAAGTTCTATGCGTCAGTAGAGCCGTCAAGAGGGGAACAGGCTAACCCGATGTTTGGATTCAAAAAGTCTGGTGACCAGGATTCCGGGGAAGGCCCGCCCCGTTTCCGTATCCCGAACTGGGTGTGGCCAGCGGTCTGGCTGCTCATCCTGCTGTGGCTCTTCTTCCGCGTGCCAGGCATGGTCAGCGAGTTCGGCGGCGAGCAACCCATAGAAGTACCCTACTCCTTCTTCTTCGAGCAGGTAGAGGCCGGCAGGGTCAGCCAGGTCACGCTCGAAGACATCAACGTCACCGGCCGCTTCCGCTCGATGGTGACCTGGCCGCCGCCAGGCACGATCAGCTCCGTGCAGCCGCGCACCTCCAACTGGTTCACGACCACCCTGCTGCCCGTGGATGACCCGCAACTCACGGCTGCCCTGCGCGAAAACAATGTCACGGTCGTCGCGCGCACCAGCGAGACCTCGCCCATCCTGCTCTTCCTGTTCAACTTTGGCCCGATTCTCTTGCTGCTGGGATTCTTCGTCTGGTCTGCGCGCCGCGCCCAGGGTCAGATGGGCGGCATTTTCGGCTTCGGTCGCTCCCAGGCGCGACAATACGATGCCGAGCGGACCCAGGTCACCTTTAAAGATGTGGCCGGCCAGGACAACGCCCGCCAGGAGCTTGAGGAGATCGTCGATTTCCTCAAGGAGCCGGACAAGTATGTGGCGCTGGGGGCGCGCATTCCGCGTGGCGTGCTGCTGGTCGGTCCGCCCGGTACCGGCAAGACGCTGCTGGCGCGCGCAGTCGCCGGCGAAGCCAACGTGGCCTTCTATAGCCTGGTCGCCTCGGAATTCGTGGAGATGTTCGTCGGCGTGGGCGCCAGCCGTGTGCGCGACCTCTTCAACAAGGCCAAGGAGAATGCGCCCGGCATCATCTTCATCGACGAGATCGACGCTGTCGGCAGGCGTCGCGGCGCGGGCCTCGGCGGCGGGCACGACGAACGCGAGCAGACGCTCAACCAGATGCTGGCCGAGATGGACGGCTTCGATCAGAACGAAAGCGTCATCGTCATGGCCGCCACCAACCGCTCCGACGTGCTCGACCCGGCGCTGTTGCGGCCCGGCCGCTTCGACCGCCAGGTGATGGTTGGCTGGCCTGATCGCAAGGGACGTGTCGAAACCCTGAAGATTCACACGCGCGGCAAACCCCTCGACGACGACGTCAGCCTTGAGGAGATGTCGCGCACCACCATCGGCTTCTCCGGCGCCGACCTCGCCAATCTGGCGAACGAGGCCGCACTCCACGCCGCGCGCGCTTCACGCAAGTTTATTCACATGCGCGACTTTTACGAGGCTTTCGACCGCATCGTGCTGGGCATCAAGGGCTCGCCGCTCATTGATGAGGAAGAGCGCCGCCTGACCGCTTTCCACGAGGCCGGGCACGCGTTGGTCGCTGCCCTGACACCGGGCGCCGACCCCGTCTCCAAGGTCACCATCGTGCCACATGGCCAGGCGCTGGGCGTAACTGTCTTCCAGGCGGAGCACGACCGCCGCACTCATTCGCGGCGGCAGCTGCTGGCCCGCATCCAGGTCGGCCTGGGCGGCCGCGCCGCCGAAGAAATCGTGCTCGACGACATCAGCTCCGGCCTGCGTGCCGACATCACCATGGTGACGCGCATCGCGCGTAGCATGGTCACCGAGCTCGGCATGAGCGAGAAGCTGGGCCTGGTCGACCTCAGCAGTGATGACGAACAGCCCTTTCTCGGCTACACCATCCAGCGCAACACCCAACTCAGCGACGAAACGCAGGCCCTGATTGATCAGGAAGTCAGCGACATCATCTCGAGTTCTTACGAGAAGGCGCTGGTCCTGCTGCGCGCGCATCGCAGCGAACTGGACCAGATCGCGCAGGAGCTGCTGGAGAACGAGACAGTCGAGAGCAAACGCATTCGCGAAATTCTCGGTCAGCAGGAGCCGGAATACGAGGCCGACGAAAAGCCCCTGGAAACTGACACTGCGCCGGTAGCGCCCGAGCCTGATGCCGCAGCAGTTCCCGAACAAGATCCGCCAGAGGAGGAAAAGCGCTCGCCGGAACCCGAAGTCGCCCTGCGCGCGCAGCACCCCTTGCAAGGCGGTGAGGGTAGCGACGTCGCCTGAGAATGCGATGTAGCCTGTCTACCTGAACAGAAAAGGCCCTGCCGCACACAGCGACAGGGCCTTTTGGTTGGGTAGAAAGTCTAGCTTTCTTCCGCCTCGCGCCGCGCCGCGGCGATGACGCCTCCAGTCAAATGCGCGGGCACCTGCTCGTAATGAGACAAGTGCATGGTGTAAATGCCGCGGCCACCGCTCATCGAGCGCAGGTCGTTGCCATAGCGGATCATCTCCGCCAGCGGCACCTGCGCGTTCACGATGCTCTTGTTGCCTTCGCTTTCCATCCCCTGCACGCGGCCGCGCCGTGTGTTCAGGTCGCCCATGATGTCGCCCATCATCGCTTCCGGCACGGTGATGCGGACATCCATGATGGGTTCCTGCAGCACCGGCCCGGCATCGCCGAAGGCCTCGCGGAAGCCCTCGCGGCCCGCAATCTGAAAGGCGATGTCCTTCGAATCAACCGGATGTTCCTTACCATCGAAGACAACCGCCTTCACGTCCACCACAGGGAAGCCGGCGATAACGCCTTCCGGCAACACGGACTGAATGCCCTTGTCGATGGAAGGCAGGAAGGAGTTGGAAATTGCGCCACCGTATATCTTCGACTCGTATTCGTAGCCGTTGCCGACGTTGGGCTCCAGGCGCAGGCTGATTTCGGCGAATTGACCGGCGCCACCGGTCTGCTTCTTGTGACGGTATGTGGCCTCGCCGGTGCGGGTGATGGTCTCCTTGTAGGGCACGCGTGGCATCCTGGTGTCCAGGTTGACGCCCAGCCGCTCTGCGCGGCTGATAGCCAGCTTCACGTGCGCCTCGCCCATTCCTTCGAGCAGGGTCTGGCGCGTGTCGCCATCATGGCGCCAGCGCAGCGTCGGGTCCGAGCCGGCCAGATTGCTCAGGATGGTGCCCATGCGCGTGCCATCCGCCTGGGTGCGCGGCGTGATGGCCACCATGTAGAGCGGCGAGGGCAGCTCCGGCCGGTGGACCTGCAAGTCCGCAGCCCTGGTGCTGAGGGTATCGCCGGTGCGCGTGTCGGAGAGCTTGGAGACTACGCCGATGTCGCCAGAGTGCAATACCGAAACGTTGCTCTGCTCCTTGCCCCGCATGACAATCAGCGGCCCGAAGCGCTCGTCGCTTCGTCGCGTGCTGTTGTAATAGCGTGTATCCGCCTGCACCGAACCGGAGAAGATGCGGAAGAAGGTAAGCGTACCGACGTAACGGTCGTTAATGGACTTGAACACCCAGGCAACCAGCGGCCCGTCGTCTTCCCGCGTGGTCACCAATTGCTGCGTTTCTTCCCCCTCGCCCTCCAGCTGGATGCTGCGTCCGCCAGGCTGCGGACAATAGGCGACCAGCGCCTCCAGCAGCGGAACGGTACCGATATTCTTCGTCGCCGAGGTCACGAAGACGGGCACGGTCATGAGATCCGGGTCGCGGGCCGCCTGGCGCATGCCGTTGCGAATCTCCTCGTCGCTGAGGTCACCTTCCTCAAAGTACTTTTCGATCAGCGCGTCGTCCGATTCAGCGGCTGCCTCGACCAGCTCAAGCCGCGCCACCTCAACTTCTTCCTGCATCTCTTCCGGCAGATCCAAGCGCTCTGCGCCCGCGTCAAAATAGGCCTTCTGCGTCAGCAGGTTAACCACGCCCGAGAATTCGGCCTGCACACCCACGGGTAACATGACGGGGACGAACTTGAAGTCCGGGAAGCTCGCCCTCAGGCTGTCCAGCGCGCCATCAAAATCGGCGTTTTCCCGGTCCAGCTTGTTGATGACAACCATGATGGGTTGATGGCTGGCACGGGCGTATTCCCAGGCCAGTTCGGTGCCGACTTCCACACCAGCAACTGCGTCAACCACTACCACAACTGAATCCGCCACACTGACAGCGCTGATGACTTCGCCCTGAAAGTCCGTGTAGCCGGGCGTGTCGAGCAGGTTGATCTTGGTCTCGCTGAATTCAACCGGCACCAGCGAGGTGGAGAGCGAAAGGCCGCGCTCCTTTTCATCATCGTCCCAGTCCGAGGCCGTGTTGCCCTCCTCGACGGTGCCGAGGCGGTTGATCGCTTCGGTGTTGAAGAGCAGCGCCTCGACCAACGAGGTCTTGCCGGCGCCCTGATGCCCGGTTAGCGCAACGTTGCGGATGTCTTCGCTTGCATATTCCTTCATGGCCTTCCCCGCGCCAGACGCTGCCGCCCGGCCTCCTCTACAGAACGAAATGGTCGCCCCGGTCGCGCCCCTGCCGACCAGGCTCCCTCAAAATATTGCTGGTGAACAGGCCGATTGTAGGGCGAAGGCCGCGGATTGTCAAAACGCTGCGCGCCGCGCCATGTCTGTACCCCGTCCTGGCGCCATGCTACAATGCGCAACCCATCAGGCACAATCAGGAGGCGCCGGATGTCCGATTTTCTGATTCGCGGAAGCCTTGCGGAGCTGGATCCGGCTGTTGCCGATCTGGTGCGCCATGAGACCGCTCGTCAGGCCCGCTACCTCATCCTGATACCCTCCGAAAGCACGGTACCGGCCGCCGTGCGCGAGACGCTTTCCTCTGCCTTCCACAACATTTACGCTGAGGGCTATCCATTAGAGAATTCACGGCGCATGAGTGAGGCCAGGATCCTCGACGATTACGCGCGCCTGCCGGAATACCGGCGCCAGGCCGACAAGCGCTACTACAAGGGCACCGAATATGCCAACATGATCGAGGCGCTGGCGCGGCGCCGTTGTGCCGAACGCTTCGCGACCGCTGACTACAGCGCCGACGAACTATTCGTCAACGTGCAGCCGCACTCCGGCGCGCCGGCAAACAACGCCGTCTACAGCGCCCTGCTCGAGGTCGGCGACACGGTCATGGGCATGGACCTCATCCAGGGCGGGCACCTGAGCCACGGCAGCCCGGTCAACCGCAGCGGTATCAACTACAACATCGTGAGCTATGGCATCGACCCTGTCAGCGAGCGCATCGACTACGAGGGCATACGTACGCTGGCGTTGCAGCACCGGCCAAAGATGATCATCGCCGGCTTCAGCAGCTACCCCTTTGCGCCGGACTTCGCGCGCTTCCGCGCAATCGCCGACGAGGTCGGCGCCTACCTGCTGGCCGACATCGCGCACGTTGCCGGCCTGGTCATCGCCGGCGTCTTCCCCAACCCCGTCGGCATCGCCGATGTCGTCAGCTTTACCACACACAAGACGCTAAACGGACCGCGCGGCGCCGCGATTATCACGCACCGCGCGGCCCTCGCGCGCAAGATTGACCGCGCTGTCTTCCCCGGTGAACAGGGCGGCTCGCACATGAACACGACCGCCGCCATGGCCGTGGCCATGCGCCTCGCCAGCAGCGAGCAGTTCGCCGAGCTGCAACGCCGCACCTGTCACAACGCCCTGCGCCTGGCCCACCGTCTGCAGGAGCATGGCCTGCGCCTGCCCTACGGCGGCACCGACACGCATTTGCTGCTGGTCGATTGCAGCACAGTTCGCGGCGCTGATGGCACGGCGCTCAGCGGCGACATGGCCGCGCGCATCCTGGACCTCGCCGGCATCGTGCTCAACCGCCAGACCATCCCCGGCGACAGCAGTGCCCTGCGTCCGACCGGCATCCGTATCGGTACGCCCTGGATCACCCAGCGCGGCTTCGGCGACGCGGAGATCGATCGCCTCGCCGAAATCATTGCGACCCTGCTCAAGGCCTGCCGGCCCTTCTCACTCACCGGGCGTCTGCGCCCGCAACCGCGCGCCAAAATCGACTTTGATGTGCTGCACGACATGCGTAGGGCGGTGCGCGAGCTGGCCGCCAGCGTCGGCATCGACACCGATGTAGTGGTCGACGGCTACCCCCACTTTCATGACCTCGACAGCGAGCCGGACCATGATGGCTGGCTCGGCGTGGAGATACGTGGCGAACGCGCGCGCGACTTTCTGCACATGGCGTTGGCCAGCAACGTGCAGGCGCTCGCGCCCGGACAGCAGCAAGCCGCCATAGTCTGCGGAGCGGATGGCCAAATACTGTCGCGCGCTGTCCTGGAAAATACGGGCGAGCATTTCAGACTGCATCTTGTACAGGCGCAGGGACGCATCGTGGCCTGGCTGCGCGCCCTCTCCGACGGCTTCGTCATCTTTGATGACGCTGATTTGTATGCCAAGCTGCCCGGCCCGGTAGATGTGCGCGTCAGTGGCCCGACGGATATGGCGCAATTGACGGTCGACGTCAGCAGCACATGGCCCGCAGAGCGCGGCTTCGCCGACAAGATTCGCTTCATCGGGCATCAGGCGCGCCCGGCTGCCAGTCCCCTGCCACAGTTCCGCTTTGAAGCACCGCCGCAGGAGTCCCTGCGCAAGACGCCCTTGCACAACTTGCATCAGCAGCTCGGCGCCAGACTGGTGGACTTCGCCGGCTATGACATGCCGGTCTGGTACAGCTCGGTGCGCGAGGAGCATCTGGCGGTTCGCCAGGGCGCCGGCCTCTTCGACGTGACGCACATGGGCGTGCTCGAGTTTGACGGGCCGGGCGCAGCCCCCTTCCTCGACCTGGTGACCACCAACGACGTGAGCAGCCTGGCCATCGGCATGTCGCAGTACAGCTTCTTGCTGGATGCCGATGGCCTGCCGCTCGACGACCTGATGCTGTATCGTCTGGCGGGCGAGCGCTGGTTGATGGTCGTCAACGCCGCCAACAATGAGAAGGTGCTCGCCTGGCTGCAGACCGTGCGCGACGGCGCTGTGCAGGTCGACCCCGCCTTTCCCGGGCGCCGCCTTGAGAACAATGAACGCTTTACCCTGCGCGACCTGCGCGCCGCCTCCAGCGGGGCAGACCAACGCGTGGACCTGGCGTTGCAGGGCCCGCGCAGCCGCGAGATCCTGGCCGCGCTGGGCGCTGACCAGCGCGACCTGGCACGCCTGGCTGCCCTGCCCTGGGCAGCAGTGATGCAGGCAACATTCGGCGGCTACGACCTGATCATCTCGCGCACCGGCTATACCGGCGAGCGCGTGGCCTATGAACTCTTCGTCCACCCGGAGCAGGCGGCGGCGCTCGCTGCGAGACTTTTGGAACCGGGCGCCACACCCTGCGGTCTGGCCGCGCGCGACAGCCTGCGTATTGAGGCCGGGCTGCCGCTCTACGGCCATGAGCTGGCGGGGCCGCTGGACCTCAATCCTGCCGACGCCGGCTTCGGCAGCTACGTTCGCCTTTACAAGCCCTTCTTCATCGGCAAGGCTGCCTTCATCGCGCACGAAAGGGAACGTGATGCCCGCGTGACCCGCTTCCGGCTGGATGGCCGGCGCGCCCGCCCGACGCATCAGGGCGATGCGCTCATCGATGAGCGCGACCGCGTTGTCGGTTACGTGACCAGCTGTGCAGCGGACGGGGAAGGCGTGCAAGTGGGCCAGGCCTGGCTGAAGCAGACTTCAGGGCGCGCAGGCACGAGCTTGCACGTCGTCGCAGCGACAACACCGGGCAGCAAGGCAGCCAGTCTGCGCCTGGGGGCGCGCGTCGCCCTGCCCCGCCCCGCAACTGTGCTCAGTCGATTTCCGCGTCGAAAGTAATCGGGAAGCCCGGCCCGGTCAGCGCAGTAGCGCCACAACCTCTTGCTCTGAGATCTCGCTCATCTGCCCGGCAGCCCGGGCAACAAAGGCGTCGAATAGCGCCTGCTGCAGCGGATCGATTTCGGCCGACACTTCCGGATGCCATTGAACGGCAATCAGCCAGGGATGGGCAGGCATCTCGACGGCCTCGATGATACCGTCCGGCGCATGCGCCACCACGCGCAGCCCGGGCGCCAGGTCGCGCACTGCCTGGTGATGCAAGGACACAGTCTCCAGCTCCGTCACGCCGGTGCATTGCGCCAGCAGCGAATCCGGCGCAACCGAAACTTGATGTGACGTCCAGGAGCCACTGGGGCTGCTGTGAATATCCGGATGCACGTGGTCAGGGATGTGCTCGATCAGTGTGCCGCCCAGCGCGACGTTCAGCGCCTGCAAGCCACGACAAATCAATAGTGCGGGCAGTTCGCCCTGCGCCAGCCAGCGCATCATTTGCATCTCGGTCTCGTCGCGCTCCTGATCGGGCTCCGCGATCTGCGGATGCGCGCAGTCACCGCCGTAGCGAGCCGGGTCGATGTCCCCGCCACCGGTGGCGACCAGGCCATCCAGCCGCAGGCCGTCCATCCAGGCGGGATGTCCTGGCGGCAGCATAACCGGCAGGCCGCCCGCGCGCCGGATCGCGTCGACGTACTGGGCCGGAACCGTGTAAAGCTCGTTATAGTGCCGGCTGATCACGCTGTCTTCGCGGCGACCTTTGGTCGCCAGACCGATAACTGGTCTCATGACACCGGCTTCAGTTCATATGATTCAGGCTGAGGGTGCTGCGGCTGCCCCGGTTTGCGGCACGCCTGCGACTTGCGGCACAGCTTCCTCGTCGTAGAGAAAGCACTTGACGCTGCGGCCCTGGACTTCGATATCGCGCGGCACCTTGTGGCGGCAAATGTCCATCACCGCCGGGCAACGCCCCGCGTAGCGGCAGCCACTGCGGGTGTACTCTTCAGTATCCGTCACCGCCAGGCTGGCATCGCCCTCCCAGGTCTTGTCCGGGTCAGCCTCAGGGATGGCGTTCTTCAGGTTGACCGTGTAGGGGTGCAGCGGCTCGCCCAGCACCTTTTCCACCGGCCCGTTCTCTACGACCCAGCCGCGCAGCATGACTGCAATACGGTCTGCTGCGTAATAGGCAGTGGTGAGATCGTGCGTGATGTAAAGGATGCTCACCTTGTGCTCGTCGCGCAAGGTGCGGAAGAGGTTTACGATCGACATGCGCAAGGAGGCGTCCAGCATGCTGACCGGCTCGTCCGCCACCAGCAGGGAGGGTCTCGTGATCAGGGCGCGCGCAACCGAAACGCGCTGGGCCTGCCCGCCGGAAAGTTCGTTTGGATAGCGGCCGCGCACCTCGGCCAGCGACAGGCCTACCGCGTGCAGCGACTCATCGACGACACTTTCGATGCCGTCGCGCGACGTCGCCATCTTGAAATTGCGTGCGGTCTCATAGAGATAACTGTCGATGCGCTTGAGTGGGCTGAAGGTGGCGAAAGGATCCTGGAAGATGGGCTGCACTTCTTTCAGGAACCAGAAGCGTCGTTCCTTGTGGGTGAGATGCAGGACATCCCTGCCACGATAAAACATCTGGCCGGATGTTGGCTGCTCCAGGCCGAGTACCAGGCGCGCAAGGGTTGTCTTACCACTTCCGCTCTCGCCAGCAAGGGTGTAAATCTCCGGCCTGTCGCTGCGAATGGTGAAGCTGGCGCCGGCCACGGCCTCCAGGCGTGTCGTCGAAAAACCTTCGCGCGTGGTGAAGACGCGCGACATGTCTCTCAACGCTCAGCAGGGCATCTTGCGTCTCAGTCGACACTGTGCGCCTCCCCTACCTGTTGCAGCTCACCGGCCTCCAGCGGGGAGTCTACCTGATGGAAACAGGCCACGCGGTGCGCAACGCCTGCCCCGTTGCCGATTGACTCTACCGGCAACAGCGGTGGCACTTCCACGCGGCAAATGTCTGTTGCCAGCGGGCAACGTGGGTGGAAGCGACAGCCATCCGGCGGATTGTCCAGCGCCGGCGGCCGACCCGGTATGCCGACGCGTTCACTGCGATCGTCCATACGGGGCAGCGACTCGATCAGATAGCGCGTATAGGGGTGGCGCGGACGGCGGAAAATGGTGCGCGTATCCG
Source organism: Phototrophicaceae bacterium (assembly GCA_965238035.1). Lineage (GTDB taxonomy): Bacteria > Chloroflexota > Anaerolineae > Aggregatilineales > Phototrophicaceae > JAGWBD01. Next base: position 637,405 of record OZ250163.1, read on the forward strand.
CCTCCTCCACAAGCTTGCCGGCGTAAAGCACGGCCACGCGGTTGGTCAGGTTGGCGTGTACGCCCATGTCATGCGTGACCAGTACCAGCGAGCTTCTTTCACGCTGCTGGATGGTCTTCAGCAATTCGATGACGCCGCGCTGCACCACAACGTCCAGCGCCGTTGTGGGTTCGTCGGCGAAAATCAGACGCGGCGTCAGGATGGTCGCCAGCGCAATTGTGACACGCTGGCGCATGCCACCAGACAACTGGTGCGGGTAGTTGCCCAGCACTCCCTCACGCAAGCCCAGTTCGTTCAGATAGTTGCGCGCCATCTCGATTGACTGCGCGCGCGTGGTCTCCTGATGCGCCGCGATGAAGTCGTGGAAGGTATCGCGGATGCGCCGCACCGGGTTTAGAACGTGCATTGAGCCCTGGGGAATATAGGAAACCCGGCGCCAGCGAACGGCCTCGCGTTCCTCAGGCGTCTGGTTCAGGGCATCGATCTTGCCGGTATCAAACTCGTATTTGACGCTGCCGCCAACTACGGTCAGAGGTGACACAATTTCTCCCAGCAGGGCTTTCAGCAAGGTCGTCTTGCCGCAGCCACTTTCGCCGGCGATGCCGTAAATCTCGCCCTCGCGGATATCCAGCGTCAGGTCATCCACAGCCTTTACAGTGCGCTGCACGCCGTAGGCCTGGGTGATGTACCAGGCTTTCAGCCCTTCGGCCTCAACGATGTTGCGCGCTTCTGCGTCCACCCCTGCCTGCTCCAATCCGGCGCTCGCCGCTGTTTCCGGGCTTATGAGTCGGTCACGCCCAGGCGGGTCAGGCGCGTACGCGGGTCGAGGTAATGCGTGATGCCCTGGGACAGCATGTAAAAGCCCACCACCGTGAAGATCGCTGCCACGATGGCCGGAATCAGCACCCAGGTCTCGTTGACCAGCAGCGCGTTGTAGTAATTGCCCCAGTAGAGCATGGAGCCGACGGTGGGGACGCTGATTTGACCAAGACCCAGGTAGGCCAGCGTGACCTCCATGCCGATGGCCCACAGGAAGCCGCTGACCACGTCCGCCAGCAGGAAGGGCACGAGGAAAGGCAGATGCTCGCGCACGACCACCTTCACCGGATTCATTCCCGAAAAGACCGCCGTGTGCGTGAACTCGCGCTCGCGCAGGCTGAGCACCTGGGCGCGGTAGCGCTTGGAAGGATGCGCCCAGTCCATGATGCCCAGCAGCACGCCCAGGCCGAGAGTCGTGAGATCGCCGCGTAGAATGGCAGCGATCAGAATCAACAGGGGCAGGCGCGGCAGGACGATCAGACTGTCAATGATCGTCGAGAGTACGCGGTCAAAGACACCGCCCATGTAGCCGGTGAGCATGCCCAGCAGGATGGCGATGCTGCGCCCGATGACCACGGCCGTGCCGGCAACAATGAAGGTGTTGCGGATGGCGAAGGTCAACTGCCAGAACACGTCCTGTCCCTGCGAAGTCGTGCCAAGCAGGGTGCGCGAATAGATGCGGTTGCCCTCGTCATCCTTGCCGATGCTGATCTCCGTCAGCGGCGGCTTGCTGCGCGGTGTGTCGCGTCGGTGGTCCTCCTCGTAGGGCGAGAACCAGGACAGCCCGGCCAGGAAGACGACAAAAACCAGCACAATGAATCCCCAGCGAAAGGCCGCGCTGTACTTCATCAGGTCGCGGATGTTGGTGAACAGACCCACAATGCCAGACATAATTGGCGGCTCCCGTGGCGCTAGCGGTAGCGGACCCGCGGGTCCACCAGCGGATAGCTGAGATCGACGATCAGCGAGGCGGTGGCGATACCCACGATGGAAAGAATGGTGATGCCCATCACGATGTTGTAGTCCGCCTGGTAGATGGCCTGCAACAGCAGGTCGCCCAGGCCGGGGTAGCCGAAAACCGCCTCCGTGATCAGCGTGCCGCTGAAGATGGCGCCCATGGAAAGTCCCAGATCGGTCACCTGGGGCAACATCGTGTTGCGCGCCACGTAGCTGTACATCAGGCGGCGGTCGGGCAGACCGGCCATGGTGGCGTATTGCACGTGGTCGCTGGAGAGCTCGGCCGTGCCCAGGGCGCGCGCCAGAATGAAACGGAAGGAGAGGCCGGTGATCAGCAGCGTGACGGCCGGCAGGAAAGTGCTGTGCAAATAACTGGTGATGAACTCAGCGTTGAAACCTGGCTCACCGCGGAAGACCCCGATGAGCGGGAAAAAGGGAATGTAGTAGGTAAAGGCCACCAGAAAGATGAAGGCGATGATGAAATAGGGAATCGGGTAGATCACCACCAGCACGCCCGAGACGAAGTTGGTAAGGCGGCCCGGATAGTAGGCGGCCAGGGTGCCGATGATGATGCCGATGAACCAGCCCAGTATGGTGGTGAAGGTTAGCAGCGCCACCGTGTAGGGCAGTGCCCTGCCGATCATGTCGTTGACACGGGTCGGGAAAGCGCCAAAGGATGGCCCCAGATCGCCCTGTAGCAGATTGGCCCAGAAGCGAAAGTACTGTTCGAAAATGGTGCCATCCAGACCGAAGTTGGCCAGCAGCTGCTCTTTCAAATGAAGGACGGCCTCAGGCTCCAGCGCCTGAAACTGGGTCAGGCGAATTAGCGCCTGCTGGATGGGATTGACTGGCGAAAGACGGGGAATAAGGAAAGTTACCGTGACGCCGACGATGATGACGATGAACCACTGCAGCAGGCGCGGCAGGATGAATTGTTGCAGCAGTGTCATGGTCTGGCTCCGCTCCTCTGTCTCGCCTCACGAAAGCGGGGCGGCGGGCCGCAGCCCCTCCGCCCCGCGGGTGATTCTGTCTTACTGGTCGATTGGCTCAAGGCCGCCAATCGCGAAACGACCGCCCTGGAACCAGTAGAGCGGCATGTAGACCGGATTCTCCACGCTGGGAGGATTCGTCCAGTAGAGCTCGTTCCAGGTCACGAACTTCTTGAAGCTGACCGTGGAGATGTAGTACATGTTCTCCACCCAGTGCTGCAGGAACTGGTGTACCAACTCCAGATTCTGTGGATCCTGGGGGTGGAGACTTTCCATGGCGTCGATCAACTCGTCGAGCACGGGGTCCTGCAGGCGCTCGGGCCGGCCGCCGCCGAGGGAATTATAGATCTCGGGGGCCGGCACGTAGTACTTCGAGTGCCAGTTGCGCAAGGTGGACCAGCCGTCACCGTCCGGCATCACGAAGCTCAGCCAGGGGGCGTCCGTCTCGAACTGACCCGTGTCGAAGTTGGCGCTCCAGACGCTGCGCTCCAGACCCTGCAGTTCGACGTCGATGCCGAAGTCGTCCCACATGTCCGCCGCGGCGTTGGCCACGCGGAAGGAGTCCACCTCGTCCGGCGCCGCCTGAATCGCGAAGCTGAAGCGCTCGCCTTCGGGCGTGAACCAGTCGCCGTTGCCGTCACGGGTGTAGCCGTTGTGCTCCAGCAACTTCGCGGCCGTATCCGGGTCGTAATTCCACCAGCCACTGCCGTAGGAGGCGGCAGCCGTCGCGGCCGGCTGGGCATAACCCTGCTCGTCGGCCCACTCGGCGATGCGGTCCGCCACCGTCGGGTCGTAGGGCTTGTAGGGCTCGCCCGCCACGTCGATCTCAAGGTTTTCGACCCACTCCTGCATCCGCGGATGGTTGTAGTAGAGCTCGGCCAGCTTCGGCGTATAGGGGATGTTCACGTAGACGACCTTGGCGACGCCGCCGATGTACTCGGTCTGCAGCGTGACGATGTCCAGCGCCAGCGCCAGGGCCCAGCGCACGTCCTTGTTGTTTGTCCAGGGCTGGGTATCGAAGTTGAAGCGGATCAGGCGGCTGCTGGTCTCGTTCGGGTAGGCCCAGGGGAAGTCCGGGTACCAGGACTTCGCCGTGGGGGTCGACTCCGCCAACGACAGGAAGGCCTCGAAGTCGACGTTCATGAAGGCGTCCAGTTCCCCGCGGGTCATGGCGATGACCTTCTTGGTGCTGTCGCCGTAGTCGATGGTCAGGACGTAGCCAGGGCCACAATCCTCCTTCATGTGGTACTGGCAAACAGCCGAGTTTTGCGGGTCTTCACGCTTCTTGAACAGGTTCCAGTAGCCGTTGGGGTCCATCTCCACCGGCGCGTAAAGACCCAGATAGGGGCCGTCCTGGTAGGTGTAGTTCACCAGGTCCTCAATCTGCGAGAAGGCGTGCTCGGGCATCATGTACATGCCGGCCCAGCGCGCCTCAAAATTCTTGTGGAAGCGCGGATTCGGCCTGTTCAGGGTGAAGGTGACCGTGTTGTCATCCACCTTCTCGACCGACTCCAGGAAGTCCTTCATCTGTGCGTGCCAGCCCTGGGCGGTCAAACCCGGCGTATTCCAAAGCGTCTCAACCGTGTAGACCAGATCATCGGCGTTGAAGGGCTCGCCGTCGCTCCACACGAGGCTGTCAACGAGCGTGACGGTCATCTCCGTGAAGTCCTCGTTGTAGACTGGAGGCTCGTTGGAGGCGCCTTGCATGATGTCGCCGGTCTCCTGGTCCAGGTACCAGAGCGTCTCAAACATCAGGCTGTGGCGATGGGGCGTCCCGCTTGCCGGCCCCCAGACGTTGTAGTTGTCGATCACCGACCAGCGGAAGATCTGGCCCATGACGAACAGCTCCTCGCGTGGTACATCCACCGGCAGGCCGGAGGGCTGCGCTGTAAGGTTCAGCGCGGGCACCAGCAGCAACAGTGCGATGAACACAAATATGGACTTTCTGATCACGATTATCTCCTTCTCCATACGAATCAACCTCACGGGATCCATGATGTCCCGTGACAGCAGGTGCCTATTGTACAGATTGTGGCTGTTCATGCAACACTTTAATTTTGCAAGGGGCTGATGCCGACTTCCGCACAACCGATGCGCCCTTCCTCGCAGACCGGCACCACGCCACAAACAATCACGATTGTCATCTGCAGCAGGCGCGGCAAAAGACTGCCCGGCAAAGGTCACCTGTTTTCTGTTTCGGGGGAGCGAAGTGAGATGTTCGGGGCGCCAGGCAAACGCCCGGCGCCCCGATGAAATCCTGATCAGCCGCCGGTCGACTGCAGGCCGGCAAAGGCGAAGCGACCGCCGTTGAACCAGTAGAGCGGCATGTACACCGGGTTCTCCGAGCTGGGGAAACCGGTCCAGTACAGCTCATTCCAGGTGACGAACTTCTTGAAGCTGACGGTGGAGATGTAATACATGTTCTCCACCCAGTGTTGCAAGAACTGGTACATCAGATCCAGGTTGGCCGGATCGTCAGGATGGACACCTTCCATCGCGTCGATCAACTCGTCGAGCACAGGATCCTGCAGACGTTCGACGCTGCCGCCTCCCAGGGCATTGTAGGCCTCTCCGGAGGGGGAGTAGTAGCGCGAGTGGCGCCCACGCAGGTTCGGCCAGCCATCACCATCCGGCAGCACCAGGCTGGTCCAGGGGGAGTCCACCTCGAACTGACCCACGTTGGTGTTGGCACGCCATACGCTGCGCTCCACGGCCTGAAGGTCGACGTCGATACCGAAGTCTTCCCACATGTCGTGCGCGGCGTTGGCGGTGCGGAAGGAGTCCGGCTCATCCGGCGCGGCCTGCAGCGAGAAGGCGAAACGCTCGCCATCCGGGTTCCACCAGTTGCCGTCGCCGTCACGCGTGAAGCCGTTGTGCTCCAGCAGTTTCGCGGCGGTGTCGGTGTCGAACTTCCACCAGCCACTGCCATAGGACGCGTTGGACGTCTCGGCCGGCTGGGCGTAACCCTGCTCATCGGCCCACTCAGCGATTTGATCCGGTACTGTGGGATCATAGGGCTTGTAAGGCTCGCCCGCTACGTCGATTTCCAGGTTGGTCACCCACTCTTCCAGCTGGTTGTGGTATTGCGCGGCGAGCGTGGGGGTGTAGGGCACCGCCACGGGAGTCACCTTGGCGACGCCACCGATGTACTCGGTCTGCAGCGTCGACGATGTCCAGCGCCAGCGCCAGGGCCCAGCGCACATCCTTGTTGGCGAACCATGGCTGCGACTCAAAGTTGAAGCGGATATAGCGGCTGGAGACCTCGTTCGGGTAGGCCCAGGGGAATTCCGGATACCAGGACTTCGTCGTGGGGGTCGATGCCAGCACCGACTGGAAAGCCTCGACGTCGACGTTGAAGAAGACGTCCAGTTCGCCGCGCGCCATGGCGATGACCTTCTTGGTACTGTCGCCGTAGAGGATGGTCAGGACATAGGGCGGGCCACCGTTGCCGACCAGCTGGCCGACCGCCGTGCGCTCCCAGTCATCGCGCCGCTTAAGCAGCGTCCAGTAGCCGTTGGGGTCGCTCTCGACCGGCTGGTAGAGGCCCAGCACGACCGGCGGATCTTCCGGGCTGCCGTTGGTGAAGGTCGCTAAGTCCTCGACCTGCGAGAAGACGTGCTCGGGCATCATGTAGATGCCGTTCCAGCGCGCCTCGAAGAGCGTGTGGAAGCGCGGGTTGGGCTGGCTGAGGTGGAAGGTGACGTTGTAGTCATCGACCTTCTCGACGCTTTCCATGAACTGGTTCAGCTGCGAGTTCCAGCCGCTTGAGTTGAGGTCGGAGTTCGCCTTGAGTGTCTCGACGGTGAAGACCAGGTCGTCGGCGTTAAACTGCTCGCCGTCGCTCCAGTAGATGCTGTCGTGCAGCACGACGCTCAACTGCGTGAAGTCCTCATTGTAGATCGGGTCAGCGGTCGAGGCGCCCATCATACGCTGACCATTTTCCTGGTCGCGATACCAGAGCGTCTCCATCATCAGGGCGTGGCGGGTGCCGGTGGGCGGACCGATAATCCAGAGGTTGAAGTTGTCGATCACGCTGTAGCGGATGATCTGGTCCGCGACGAACAGGTCTTCGCGTGGGACTGTCACCGGCAGGCCGGAGGGCTGCGCCACGACGTTGAACGTGGTCGGCAGCAGCACCAGCAAGGCAACAACGAACAAAATGGGCTTTCTGTTCATGATTGCTCCTTCACTATACGGATTTACCTCACAGGATCCATGTGGTCCCGTGGCCGTACCTGCCTATTGTACAGATTGTGGCTGCTCATGCAACACTTTAATTTTGCAAGGGGCTGATGCCGACTTCGCTGCAGCCGATGCGCCCTTCCTCACAGACCAGCGCCACGCCGCCGCTGCTGAATGCCCCCTCCGGGTCGCTCGCCTCGATGACCGGCTTGCCATCAATACTGCCTGACAGCCGGTCGCCCTCCACTGCCAGCTGCAGCTCGCTGGTCTCGCCGAAGCTCCAGCCGCCTGCCACCTCCGCCAGCACGGTCTCGTCGCCGTTCAGCATGCGCACCAGACGCACGCGCTCCTGGTCAAGCAGCAGGGCGTAGTAGCGGCGCAGCCCCTGCACGCGCACGGCGATGCCGCCGGCCACGCACATGTGCGGCGTCATGGTCGCCCGGAAGCGATAGTCCTCCCATTCGCGCGTGCCGTGCAATACCAGGCCGCGACCCTCGTTCTGGATCAGGCGGAAAAACTCGGGGTAGCGGTCGGAATTGCCACTGTCCAGGGCGTCCACCCAGGCCCGCTTCCACATCAGGGAAAGATGCTGGCGCGACTGGCGGGTAGGACCCGGATGCGGATTTTTCAGCACGACGTCCGGCACACCGTCCCAGGTCAGCCAGTCCAGCACGACCTTGCCGCTGACGCCCCCTGCCCCGCTGATTTCAACACCGATTGCGCAGATGGGCTGTCCACCGGTGTCAGGGACTGTCCAGCAAAGTTCCGCGTCTGCACCTGGCGCCAGCGCCAGCGACTCCGAGCCGATTGACGTGCGTTCGTCGCCCGGGTCGTAATGCTGCGCCACCAGGCACATATTGACGCTGGCCTCATTGTTCGCATCCGCCAGCACGCGCGCCCGCACACACTGCCCCGGGCCGAGCGTTGGCGAGGACAGCAAGCGATAGCTTTTCGCGCTTTCGAAACTCTCGTTTACTTCCTTCGACGGGATGAAGGTTGGCGTGGTTACCCTGGCAACCCGACCGGGTGCAAGGCGACTGAAACAGATTCCAAGTCCACGCCCATCAGCTGTCTCTACATTGGCCACCGTCGCAGTCCCGCTCGATTCCTCGCTGTCCTCCAGCATGAAGCCGTGTACCGAGCCCGGCAGACTGAAGTGGTAACGGGCGCCGTTCTTGGGCGCCAGCGGCGGCTCACCCTGCAGGGCGCGGCCGATGTTGACAACCTTGACGCTCTCACGCAGCGCGTCGGTGATGGTGGTGCCGGTCTCCGCCGAAGGCATGTACATGCGGTCGGCGACCGGGCCGCGAAAGTCCGGGCCCGTCTCCAGTCCGGCCAGGCCATTCTTGATACCCAGCAGGCAGCCGACATTGCCGGAGTTGCAGTCCGTGTCCCAGCCGCTGGTGTTGACGATCATCAACGACTTCTGGAAGTCGTCCTCGCCATAAAGCAGCGACATGATGATCAGGCCATGGTTGGGCACCATGTGGCAGTTGCCACCGTACTTGTCGTAGCCGTAGTGTTCCTTCATCAAGGAACGCGCATCGTGCCAGTTCGGCACGTCCTCGTGCCATTCACGAATATCGGAGATCATGCGCGCAATGATCGAGTCCTGTGGAATGAAGCTCACCGCCGTGTCGATCAGCACGTTAATGTCGTTTTCCACGAAGGCCTGGGCTTCCATCGCCGCCAGCACCTGCGCACCGTAGATGGCTTCCCCGTCGTGGCTTACGCTGCCGGCCTTGCGCGCCAGCTGCGCCGCCTGCTCCGGGTCACCGGGCGAGACCAGCGCCCAGCCGTCGATAAAGATTTGCGAGCCAATCTGCTCGGCAACGACCTTGCCGTTGGTGGCGATCGAGCCGCTCATCGGCGCCGGGATGCCACTCTTCAGACGCAGGTAGGCCGTATGTTCGGTCGAGTTACCGAGGCCGCCCCACCACAGCACGGTGCGCCCCTCGATCAGGTAATTCAGCCAGGCCTGCCCGATTTGTTCGGCCGTTACATTCTGGCTGTTGCCATTGTCCGGCAGGGCGCGCAAAAAGCTGAAGGTGCCGGAGATGTCGTCGTCCGGGACGATCAGCTGGTCGCCAAAGCGCTCGTGTACGTAGTAGTTGATTTCGCCCAGATGCTCCATGATCGGCTCGTAGTGCCAGCCCTCGAAAGGCCGGCCCAGATAGACGCCGATAATCTTGCCGAGCACGCCGGCGTAGACGCGTTCCATATAATCCGTGGGCAATGCCATGGTTTTCTCCTTGCTTCTGCTCATTGAGGATGGATCAGGCCTTGAGCCCGCCCTGGGTCAGGCCTTCGATAAAGCGGCGCTGCAGCAGCAGGAACAGGATGACTACTGGCGCCATCATGATAATCGAACCGGCGTTGGTCAGGCCCCACTCACGCCCGTCACGCTGCTGAAATGCGTAGAGACTTGTGACGATGGTCTTGTACTCGGGTTTGAGCAGAAAAGTCTGTGCGAAGAGGAATTCATTCCATACGCCGAGGCCGACGACCAGGCCGGCGGTCAGAAAGCCGGGCCAGGTCAGGGGCATGATTACCCTGCGGAAGACCTGCCAGTTACTGGCGCCGTCGATGCGCGCGGCATCCACGTATTCTTCGGGAATCGAGACCATGTAGGACCGCAGCAAATACGTGGAAAAGGGTGAAAACTGGGCCACGTAGATGATGATCAGGCCAGGGAAGGAATTGATCAGGCCCAACGTACGCCACATGATGAACAGCGGAACCATATAGAACTGCGGTGGCACGGCCGTTCCCACCAGGAAGTAGAAGGATATGTAGTCCGCGCCGCGCAGTTTCAGGCGCGCCAGGGCAAAGCCCGCCAAACCGGCGAAGAAGAGCACGAACAAGATCGTGAATGCAGTCAGCAGGATGCTGTTGGGCATCGTGGTGGCGTAATTGCCCCGCGACCATGCCTCCGTAAAATTGCTGAATAGCCAATCGTCCGGCAGGCCGAAGGGGTCAAAGCCGATTTCTACGCGGGATTTGAGCGAATTGACGGCCAGTTGGTAGAGGGGCAGGGCAGCGAACAGCAAAAGCACGATTAGCACAAGGTAATTGGGCGCCAGGGAAAGATCCAGCCGGCGCCGACCCTTGCCAGCTTCGGCAATTTTGGTGCTTGTCACGCTCATATCTCCCAGCCCCGCTTCCGCAGATAGACAAAGCCGCCCACCACCAGCGCCACCCAAATGACCATCACCAGGCCAATGGAGGCCGCATAGCTGGCCTGAAAGCGCTCAAAGGCGGTCTTGTAGAGATGAGTGCCCAGCACCTCGGATGAATTCGCCGGGCCGCCTCCGGTTGTGCGGTAGATGTAATCGAAGACCAGCGCCGACCAGATGGCGATCAGCAGCAGCAGGAACACCAGCGTGGGCCGGATGCTGGGCAAGGTCACGTGGCGGAACTGCTGGAAGCGCGTGGCGCCATCCAGGCGCGCCACTTCATAAAGCTCGACGTCAACCGAAGACATCGCTGCCAGCAGCAGTACCAGCGGGAAACCCCAGAAGTGCCAGTTGTCCATGAAGGCGATGGCGTAGAGCGCCGTGTCGCGCGAACCCAGCCAGGCCCGATCGAGAAAGTGGATACCAACGTTATCCGACAGCCACTGGCCCAGGCCAACGCGCGGGTGCAGCAGGTAGCGCCAGATTTGCGTGGTCACCACCGATGCCAGCACGTATGGGACAAAGAAAGCCACGCGCATGAACATCTGGCCGCGCTTGATGCCGGTGAGCATGTAGGCCCCCAGCAGCCCAAGCGAAACCGGCAGGACCAGGAAGATGCCCGTCCATACCAGGTTGTTGCGCAAGGCCCGCCAGAAGATGCCGTCTGCCAGCAGGCGCTGGAAATTGTCCAGGCCGACGAAATTCATGTCGCCGACGCCAGACCAGTCGGTGAAGGCGATGTAGACGCCAAAGAAGGCCGGGCCAACGATCACCACCAGGTTGAGAATCAGCACAGGCGCGAGAAAGACCCAACGTCCCAGCTCTCTCCAGATCTGACTCTGTTCACGAACCTGCACATTTACCTGCACCGAACTCGTAGCCATGCCTGCCTCATCCGCCTGTCCGGGCATAAATCGCGGGGGCAGCCAGCGCTGCCCCCGTCGTTACTCGTCTTACATAGCGGGCGCGGGCACCGGCAGGAGGTTCCCTGCTTCGCGCTCGATTTGCCAGAGCGCCTCATGCTCGGCCAGATAGTCGTCCACGCTTATGTCACCCCACCAGACGTTCTCGATTCCTTCCCAGAGGTGCACGTTTGGCGCGGCTGGCCAGAATGTCCAGGTCGTGTAGCCAATGCGACCTTCACCAGTCACCGCCGCGAAGTCCGCGAAGAAACGCGCGACGCGCTCGTCGGTGCCCTCGGGAAAGTCCTCGGCGCTGAAGTGAATGGGCACGACCCACTCGCCGAAGCCGACATCCGCCGCCAGCTGCAGCGCGCGCGCTGCGTCACTGAGCAGAAAGTCCAGCACCTTGACCGCCGCATCGGCGTTGGGCGAGGCGGGATTGCTCAGTCGATGCCGCCAGTCTCCAGATTCAGCAGCGGCAGGTCCTCGATATCGCCAAGCGGAGCCAGGTAGATGTTCGAATAGTCGCTCATGTTGGTCGTAAACAGTACGTGCTGTCCGTCCGGCGTGATGTGCGGATGCGGGTGACAGCGCTGGCCACTGAAGCTGCTGCCATGGTAGGCCAGCACATGCGCCGGCCCCCAGCCCTGGCCCTCGCCCTCGCGCGCGTGCAACAGGATGAAGGGCCAGGTGATGGTCGTGTTAAGCATGCCCGGCAGCAGATAGACCGGCATGCCGTCGCCGACCACCAGCGAGCCATCCAGGCTGTGATAGTGCCGGCTGTAGGGCAACACCGTCTCGACGTGCCCTGAATTATCGAAACGGATGCTGCCGAAGCGCGTGTCGTTGGCCGCCCGGTTGTGGCTGCGGAAGCCCAGCGTCTCGCCATCGGCAAACCAGTGCTCGGCGATGACCGAGTACTCGCCGTGCTGCGGCCGGATGTTCCACTCCTCGCCCGTCTCCACGTTCAGCCCGTGGATGCGCTCCTCAATGAGGTGCCAGGGCCCCTCGTGACAGAAGGTCATCAGGTCCGGGCGCGTCGGCGAGGTGTTGAGATGGGTGATGTAACGGCGATCCTCGTGCAGCACCACCATCTCGCCGCTGGCCACGTCAATGCGCACCAGACGGGAAAGCGGTGGCGTGAAGAAGGGACTCTGTTTGCCTGGATCGAAGTCATCCGGCGGGTCTTCCAGAATGGTGACAATGTGGCGCCCGTCCGCCGTGGCGCTGATTTGTGAGCCATGGTCACGAGACAGGAAGGGCGGCTTCGCTTCGAAGACCGGGCGGTCCTCCAGCGTGTTCAGGTCGAGTTCATGTAGCGTATTGCCATTCCAGTGGTAAAAGCATTCGGTGGCCGGCGCCAGACAGGCGTTGAAGAAGACCTCGCCAAGATTATCCGTCAACTGAACGATGTTGCCCGTCGCCAGCTCGTAGCGGAAGTAGTTGCCGGCGTTGTCGCGCTCGGAATGGAACAGGAAGGCGCGACCCTCGTCCACCCAGCAGGGATGCGTGAAATAGAACTGCCAGGAATGCGCCAGCCAGTCCGTCAGACGCGTGACTTCGTGCCCGCTGAAACGGTCCGTGTAGCGCTGCTGCTGATCCTTAAACTGCTTGCCAACACCCATTATTCACTCCAGTTCCAGGTCAATAATATGCAATTGGCGCGTGCCGTCGGCCGCGATGGCGTCCACACACACCTGGGCGCCGCCTTGCTTCCAGCACCGGCCAGGCGAACAGGCCCTGTGACCGTCAAGGTCTGGCTTGCCCGGCCTGAGAAAGCTAACGTGGCGCAGGGGCAATTTCTACTATATGCCTCGCACGCGCACACCCGTTTCGACATCCAGCAACGGTAAGTCCTGAAGGTCGCCGATCGGTACAATGTGGATGTTCGAATACTCGCTCATGTAACTTTTGCGGTTCGTAGTGAACAGCACCTGCTGTCCGTCTGGCGTGATACGCGCATGCGGATGCGTGCGCTGCCCGTTGAAGCTACTGCCGTGATACGCCAGTATCCGCGGCTGCCCCCAGCCGTCGTCCTCACGTGGATGCAGCAGGATACAGGGCCAGCTGACAACCTGTCTGCCTAACTTCTCCAGCTGCGAGGAGGGGGTGCCGTCGCCAACGACCAGCGACCCGTCCAGACTGTGAAAGTGTCGGCTGTAGGGCAACACAGTCTCAACGTGCTGCGTGTTGTCATAGCGAATGGAGCCGAAACGCGTGTCTCCGGCCGACCGCTTGTGGCAACGAAAGCCCAGAGTCTCGCCGTCGGCAAACCAGTGCTCGGCGACGAGCCTGAAGTCGCCATGCTGGGGGCGAATGACCCAGTTCTCGCCCGTTAACAAATTCAGCCCGTGAATGCGCTGGTCGTCCTCGCTGATTGGCCCTTCGTGCGTATAGGTCAGCAGATCTGCCCGCGTCGGCGACGTATTGACATGTCCCATAAAGCGGCGGTCCTCAAGCAGCACTTCAGCCACTCCGCTGGCAACGTCAATGCGCGTCAGGCGCGTACGGGGCGGCGTGTAGTAGGGATGCAGTTTCAAGGGGTCGTAGCCTTCCGGGACATCCACCAGCACGGCGACGACGTAGCGTCCGTCGGCGCTGGCACTGAGCTTCGTGCCCATGTCGTCGGGGAGAAAAGGTGGTTCGACCTTGTAGACCAGCCGCTGTTTCAATGAATCGACCTGCAGCTCAAACAGTTCATTGCCCGACCAGTAGTAGAGACAGCGGGTCGCCGGACACAGACAACTCTTGAAGAAGGCCTCTTCACCCTGCAAGTCCGTCAACTGGACAATGTCGCCCGTCGCCAGTTCATAGCGGAAATAGTTGCTGGCATTGTCGCGCTCGGAGTGAAACAGAAAGGCACGACCATTGTCAATCCAGCAGGGATGCGTGAAGTAAAATTGCCAGGAATGCCCCAGCCAGTTCGTCAGGCAAGTGATTTCGCGCCCGCTGAGCGGGTCTTCATAGCGGATTTGCTCGTCGCGAAACTGCTTGCCGATCCCCATATCTATTGAAGCTCAAGGTCTACGACGTGCAACTGGCGCGTGCCATCGGCCGCGATGGCGTCTACACAGACCTGCGTCCCGCTGCGGTTCCAGCGCGGATGCAGGTCGCAGCGCAGATCGCCGTTCACCCAGGGGCGTTTCTGCATGTCAAAGCGATGCAGCAACTGCACAGCCTCGTCTTCCACACGTACCAGCAGCAGCAACTTTTCCATGGAAGCGCCCAGCGTGCGGTCGGTGACCATCCAGCGGCCGTCGGGCGAAAAGGTCATGTGCCCGTCAAAGTCAAGGTCACCGCCGCCCATCGGACGCAGTTCCGCCCCTTCGCGGTCCTCCAGCATGAAATGCTGCCGCGAACCCCGTTCCTGCGGCTGCGTTGTAGTGCAGGTCACCGCCATGCTCTCGTCATCGCGCCAGTCCAGATGCGAGACGAATCCGCCGAAATCGATCAGGCAGCGCAGGTCGCCGCCGTCCATGGCGCCGGTGTACAGCGCGCTCTGCAGATGCGTGTTCTCCACCCCGCCGGACCAGGCGCGCGCCAGAAAGTAGAAACGGGTGCCGGAGGGATTGATGGTAGTGTGGTTAAACCACATGTGCCGCTCGTGCAATTCCGGGTGCCGCTCGACAAGCTGCTCCCACACCTCTTGGATCGAGTAAAGCAAGGTGACCTCGCCGCTCTGCATGTCGAGGCGGAAGATACCGTCTTTTTTCGGATGCGGATCATCCGGGTAGGGGTCCTCCGCGCCCTGGTAGCCGACGACCTTGCGCATGCGCCCCATGCGTCCATAGTCCAGGCAAAGCGCGTGGCGGCCATTGCGACTGAGCGCATTGATAGGGCGCGGCAACAGACGCCGTTCAGCGCTCTCGATGTCGTGCACCACCGTGACCAGGCGGCCGTCGACGCGGTCGTTATGGACGATTTCGCGGCCGGGCGCCAGGGGATTCCAGTAGAGCCAGGTGCCCTGCTGCAGGTTCCAGGCATCAGTCGTGGTGACCGGCGTGAAAGCGCCGCTGTCCACGTCCGCCAGGCCGATAACGCCGCGTTCGCCCGGCAGCGGCAGATGATCCTGAAACTCGCTTTCGATACACAGCAAATGCGTGCCCGCCGGGTTCCAGATGGGCACGCTGTAATAACCGAATAAATGGTGGCGCGGCCCGCCCGTCAGCGTGCGCACCTTGTGCGGGATATTCACGGCGCCTCCCGTTTCTGATACGTACAAACGAACCGGGGCAGAGTTACGGCCCTGCCCCGGCATTGAAGATCATGCGGCGCGCCCGCTCAGCTCATGGACTTGAAGAAGAACTGCTCCGGGTAGGCGACGCGCACGTTGCGCATTGAGGTGTCGTTGACGATGTCGTTGGGCACGTTGCGCATGCGATTGCTGACGATCACCGGCTGCGGCGCCTCGCCCACGGTACCGATGGCGAAGGGGGCCTCGGCGTGGACGCCCATGAGTTCCTGCATCAGGGCAGAGCGTTTGTCAGCGTCAGGCTCCACGGTGACCTGTTCCCAAATTGCCCAGATGCGCCAGATAGGATGATCCGCCGGCGGTTTCTCACCGTTTTCGGAGCCGGTCCGCCAGCGGTTGTATTTCGGCGCCCAGGTCTGCTGCGGCGAATCTCCGATGTAGGAGCGTGGATCGGCCTGAATGATCAGGCTGCGGTCGACACCCCAGGTGCCAATATCGACCTCATTGAATGCCGTGCGTTGCTGATAAAGCGAGCGCTCGACGCCGTCCTCGGTCACATTGAGGCCTATCGCACGCCAGTAGCCAATGACCTGGCCGATTTCGTCTGTGGCCGTCTGGCTGCCCACCGCCGCGTGCATTAGCTGGAAGTTGATCGGATCGCCGTCGGGGGCTGTGCGCATGCCGTCTCCACCCATCGCCATGCCCATATCATCAAGCAGGGCCATGGCCTTCCCGGGGTCGTATTCCGTCCAGCGCTGCTCCAGTTCGGCGCTGAAGTCCGGCGAGCCCGAGACCGGGCTGCCCTGGCGCGGTTCCAGCAGACCATCGTAAATCAGATCGTTGATGGCATGCCGGTCGATCGAAATCGACAGAGCCTCACGGAAACGCGGATCACTGAAGATGGCGCGTTTGCGCGGGTCGTCGCTGCTAGTGTTGGGATGATAGGCATTGGTGGTGGCACCCCGCCACAGCAGCACGCGGTAGTCGCCCTCCTCCTCCAGCTCCTTGTAGAGCGAGTAGTTGGCCGCATTAACATGCCGCACCTGCATGTCGATCAGCCCCTGCGTGATCCACAGGTCGAACACAGCGCTGTCCTCGAACAGCTTGTGTTCGATGCGATCGATATAGGGCAGCTGCTGACCCGTCTCGTCCACACTGTAGAAGTAGGGGTTGCGCACCAGCACGATCGGATCGTTGAAGGGCAGCGGCTTTTCCATCCACCAGGCCTGCACGACCGGCACGTCCGGGTTGGTCGCCCACCAGGAGACCGGGCCGCGCGGCGTGCCGCCGGTACCGAACAACTCCTGCCAGGTGGCGACTTCGTTTGCCGCCATCGCCGCGTCGATCATTTCCTGGTTGGCGTTTTCGTGGTCCTGGACGAACTGGGAGAGGTAGTGGACCGGCGCGGCCATGGTCGGCCCGCCGTGCTGGCCCTCGGTGTCGTCACGCGCCACCTTGAAGGGCAGCAGCGGACTGGGCGCCCCCAGGCGACAGATAAAGGTCTGCTCGTCGACAATCTCCAGATCCAGGTTCTGGCCACCCACGTTCAGCACACTGCGCGTGGCGCCGACTTCGCCGTTCTGATACCAGTCGTACCAGAACTTCACGTCTGCGGTGGTGAAGGGATGCCCGTCCGACCAGCGCATACCCTCGCGCAGGTGGAAGGTGTACTCGGTCGAGTCTTCGTTCTGCGACCACTCGTCGTACAGCCCGGGCACTATGATGACGTTGTCCAGCTCCGGCGTGTACTGGAAGTGCAGGCCAAAGGCGTAGAACAGCTTGGCCGGCCCCTGCATGTCCGCGCGTCCCTTGTAGCCGCGGCGCCAGGTCCCGCCGTGCTCGCCGATCTCCTCGAAGACCGGAATCACGCGCGGGTTGGAAGGCAGACGCTCTTCCACCGGTGGCAGGCCCATGTCGTCCAGCATCGGCGCCTGGGAGTACATCATTTCCTGGGCGGCCGCGGGCAGAGCCTGCAGCAGCGGTGTCGCCGCTACTCCGGCCGCCGCCGCGCCCGCAGCAGCTTTCAAGAACTGTCTGCGATCAATAGTGCTTTTCTCGTTCATTTTTCCTCAGCCTCTTCTCCAATAATTTTCCAGCCGGGCTTAACCGGCTGGCCGAAACCCGGATTTTCTTGTTAGACCTTCCTGGCCACCGGCACATTCTTCTGCGCTGATCTCTCAACCTGACGATACATAAAATTTGCTTTCAATCGAACCGGGGCAGGGTTACGACCCTGCCCCGGCATTGAAGATTATGCTGCGCGCCCGCTCAGCTCATGGACTTGAAGAAGAACTGCTCCGGGTAGGCGACGCGCACGTTACGCAGCGAGGTGTCGTCGACGATGTCGTTGGGAACGTTGCGCATGCGATTGCTGACGATCACCGGCTGCGGCGCCTCGCCCACGGTACCGATGGCGAAGGGCGCCTCGGCGTGGACGCCCAGGAGCTCCTGCATCAGGGCAGAGCGTTTGGCAGCGTCGGGCTCAACCGTGACCTGTTCCCAAAGTGCCCAGATGCGCCAGATCGGATGGTCCGCCGGCGGTTCCTCGCTGTTCTCGCCCTCGCCGCTGGTCCGCCAGCGATTGTATTTCAGCGCCCAGGTTTGCTGCGGTGAATCGCCAATGTAGGAGCGCGGATCGGCCTGAATGATGAGGCTGCGGTCGACGTCCCAGGTGCCAATATCGACCTGATTGTTGGCCGCGCGTTGCTGATAAAGCGAGCGCTCGACGCCGTCCTCGGTAACATTGACGCCAATCGCGCGCCAGTAGCCAATGACCTGGCCGACTTCGTCTGTGCCCGTCTGGCTGCCCACCCACGCGTGCATCAGTTGAAAGTTGATCGGATCGCCGTCGGGGGCTGTGCGCATGCCGTCTCCACCCATCGCCATGCCCATATCATCAAGCAGGGCCATGGCCTTCCCGGGGTCGTATTCCGTCCAGCGCTGCTCCAGTTCGGCGCTGAAGTCCGGCGAGCCCGAGACCGGGCTGCCCTGGCGCGGTTCCAGCAGACCATCGTAGATCAGGTCGTTGATGGCATGCCGGTCGATCGAGATCGACAGGGCCTCACGGAAACGCGGGTCGCTGAAGATGGCGCGCTTGCGCGGGTCGTCGCTGCTGGTGTTGGGATGATAGGCATTGGTGGTGGCCCCCCGCCAAAGCAACACGCGGTAGTCGCCCTCCTCCTCCAGCTCCTTGTAGAGCGAGAAGTTGGCCGCATTAACGTGCCGCACCTGCATGTCGATCAGCCCCTGGGTGATCCACAGGTCGAAGACGGCGCTGTCCTCGAAGAGTTTGTGTTCAATGCGGTCGATATAGGGCAGTTGCTGACCCGTCTCGTCCACACTGTAGAAGTAGGGATTGCGCGCCAGCACGAGCGGATCGTTGAAGGGCAGCGGCTTTTCCATCCACCAGGCCTGCACGACCGGCACGTCCGGGTTTGTCGCCCACCAGGAGATCGGGCCGCGCGGCGTGCCGCCGGTACCGAACAGCTCCTGCCAGGTGGAGACTTCGTTTGCCGCCACCGCCGCGTCGATCATTTCCTGGTTGGCGTTTTCGTGATCCTGGACGAACTGGGAGAGGTAATGGACCGGCGCGGCCATGGTCGGCCCGCCATGCTGGCCCTCGGTGTCGTCACGCGCCACCTTGAAGGGCAGCAGGGGACTGGGCTGGCCCAGGCGACAGATAAAGGTCTCCTCGTCAACGACCTCAAGATCCAGGTTCTGGCCGCCCACGTTCAGCACACTGCGCGTGGCGCCGATTTCGCCGTTTTGATACCAGTCATACCAGAACTGTACGTCTGTGGTGGTGAAGGGATGTCCGTCCGACCATTTCATACCCTCACGCAGGTGGAAGGTGTACTCGGTCGAGTCATCGTTCTGGGACCATTCGTCATAGAGCCCGGGCACAATGATGACGCTGCTGAGGTCCGCCGTGTACTGGAAGTGCAGGCCAAAGGCGTAGAACAGCTTGGCCGGCCCCTGCATGTCCGCGCGTCCCTTGTAGCCGCGGCGCCAGGTCCCGCCGTGCTCGCCGATCTCCTCGAAGACCGGAATCACGCGCGGGTTGGAAGGCAGACGCTCTTCCACCGGTGGCAGGCCCATGTCATCCAGCATCGGCGCCTGCGAGTACATCATTTCCTGGGCGACCGCGGGCAGAGCCTGCAGTAGTGGTGTGGCGGCGACGCCAGCCGCTGCGGCGCCGGCAACCGTCTTCAAGAACTGTCTTCGATCAATAGTGCTTTTCTCGCTCATTTGTCCTCAACCTCTCTTGTCCGCTTTCATCCAGCTCAGCAAAATGCGCTGGCCCACAATGCAGCTTGTCGCTCGCACACCTCCCCGGCTTCACTGGCCTTGTGCATTTACTGATCTCACTGCGGCTTGTTTTTTACCCAACGTGCGCCGGAGGCGCAACATTCCATTTCATACCGGAGCGATATCCAACCTGATACTGCCCGTCAGACTGGCGTCGCGAAAGGCGAAGATGACCCTCCGCAGATCACGGGTTTCATTGAACAGCGCCACCTGCGGGACAAGTTCCGTCCGCTGTTCCAGCAAATCACTGTCGAATTCGACCCGTAACGCCGCCCGCTCGCCGCGAATGAGCACGAATCCCTCACCCTCTTCTACCTCGCCAAAGGTGATCAGGACGCTCTCCAGCATGCCAGGCCCATTGGCGAAACGCACTTCGTCCAGCAGTTCGATGCGCCCCTCCGGGCAGTCGCGCTGCAACATAACGGTTCGCACCAGCGACTCCAGGTCCGCAGCCTGGTCCCAGGCCTCGGCGAGCTCCAGTTTAAGCAGGTCCTGTTTCTCGTCGGCCCGATGTTCGAGCAGACGCGCGTGATAACTGGCGTCAATTCTCCTGTCGCCATGGCGCACGTGGGTCAGCGGGCCCTGCATCTGGCCATTGGGCACCGGACAGGAGTGGCCGAAAGACTGATTGACGAGCAAATCGTAGCGGCCCGCCCCGAAGTACTCGCGGCTGAAGCGGCCGCGGCCCGGGTCGACGATCAGCGACTCGCCACCCAGGTGCACGATGATCGAGCCCAGGTCGTTCTGGTTGTGCATCTCGCCGTTGTGGCCGCCCTTCGCGACCAGCACCAGCGCGTCCGGGTCGGATGGCTCCATGCGGGCGAACATCCAGTGCATGCCGCGGTAGAAATCGTGCCTTGCGGGTGTGTATCGATCCTCATCCCGGACTGCCGGTTGCGCAGCGCGCCACAGCTTGCTGCGCAGGTCCCAGGTCAGTGGCGCTTCCCGCCAGTCCAGCCCCATACGAAGGTGCTCGCGGGCCAGGGCATGCAGGTCGGGGATGTCGAGCCGTTGCGCCAGCCAGGAAATCAGCCACAACGGGCATTCCATGTTCGGGTGAATGTCGGAGATTTCGGCCCATTTCCCCGGACTGATCAGGGTGCGCAGCGGGAAACGCGCAATGTCGCGCATGCGCGCTTCGTCAGTCAGGAAGCTGAGGCGTCCGTTTGTGCGCTGTTCAAGCAGCGCGGCTGCCATGATGAAGTTGCCGAAGCCAAAGGCCCAGCAGGAAACCCCCTCGGTCGAACCACCGTCGCACTCAAAGCCGTCAATGAAGTCCGCCAGCGAGTGCGCCGCCCGCACCACCAACTCCGCCAGGCGTGACGGGTCCGGCTCCAGGTGCAGGGCTGCGGTGAGCAGGTTGCCGTTGCACACGCCGTTCCAGTTGTTGACCGTAAGGGCCTCTGTGCTGTACATCCAGTGAAAGTCATGGCGCAGCAGCCAGGGCGTGAACAGGCGCCGGTCCATTTCATGGCGAATGCGCTGACCGAGCGCGGGTTCCATGTCCGCGCCCAGCAACAGGTCGAATTCGGCCAGATAGGCGCCGGTCATCGTGGCCATCAGGTCGATGTGCGGCCGCTCCATGTCCGTTAACGCTCGCTGGTGCGCCGCGATGGCCCAGGTGCTCTCCTCGCAAATGGCCCAGGCCATGTCAAGCAACGGATCGAGAAAGCGCCCTTCGTACTCAAGGCACTCCGCCAGCGTCATCCAGTTGAGCCGGCCGCGGCGCAGGCCGAAGCAGGCATCGTAGGCATTGCGCTCACCCAGGCGCTGAAATTCCAGAAAGAGCGTGGCCGGCAAGGCGGTGATTCCGGCGCGGGCCGCTTCCTCTCCACGCTGGATGATGCGCCTGCATTCATCCTCGCCCAGCCCGGCCTTGACAGTTTCCCAGGCCTTACGATCGGCCGCCGGCGGAAAGGGGGGACCAGGCTGTTCCTCACGCAGCGCACGCTCCACCTGGATGACGTTCAGTTCACGTAACATGCTGCCTCCCTTGCTTGTCTTCAGGCCGGTTCCGGCAGGGCCTCGAGTCGGGCCAGTACGGGCTGCAGCCATTGTCCCGTGTAACTGGCGTCCTGCAGTGCGATGTCTTCAGGCGTGCCCGTGGCGATGACCTCACCACTGGCGTCACCCCCTTCCGGCCCCGGATCGACGATCCAGTCGGCCACCTTGATAATATCAAGTTTGTGTTCGATGACCAGCACCGTGCTGCCGTTGTCCACCAGACGCTGCAATACAGTGATCAGACGCTTCACGTTGGCGGCGTTTTAAAGAAATTGCCGTCGATCAAGCTTGTATTTCTCGTCCATGAAACCCTGACCCTTTATTCTTTCCGGCATCTCGTCAGCCTGCTAAGTCAGCCGACCCGTTTCCGAACTTTCTCTCCAAAAGCACCTCCCCTGCACTTCGCTGCCGGCATCTGGATTTCCATACGGACGCTTTATTCCCAATGTTGCCCGGTGCTGCAACATACCGGGCCTGACCCCGCAGCCATAAACAGGCAGTTTGCTTACCCGGGGCCGACATCCGCTGCGTGGCTCATTGCCAAAGGGACACTGCGATCCGGGTGGAAGCAATGAACTGCCCCGCACCGGCCAAACTGGCTTACCGGCTTGCAACCGGAGAGATGACCAGCCTGATGCTGCCCGTCTGACGGGCCTCAGGGAAAGCAAAAATGATGCGCCTGAGGTCCCGTTTCTCCCTGAAGAGCGCCACTTGCGGCACAAGCTCCGTTCGCTGCTGCAAGGTCTCGTCGTCGAAGTCCACCCGCAGGGCCGCCCGTTCTCCGCGAATGATGACCTGTCCCGCGCCTGCCTCGACCTCTCCAAAGGTGATCAGCACGCTCTCCAGCATGCCGGGCCCGCTGGCGAAACACACCTCGTCCAGCAACTCGATGCGCCCGGCCGGACAGTCGCGCTGCAACCTGACTGTCCGCACCAGAGACTCCAGGTCGGCTGCCTCATCCCAGGCATTGGCAAGTTCCAGTTTCAGCAGATCCTGTGTGTCGTCGTTACTGTGTTCAAGTAATTGAGCGTGATACTGAGCGCCGGGTCTCGAATCTCCGCGCAGAACATGGGAGGTCGGTCCCTGCATCCGGCCGTTTGGAACCGGGCAGGAATGGCCGAAAGACTGATTGACGAGTAAATCGTAGCGGCCCGCCCCGAAGTACTCACGGCTGAAGCGGCCGCGCCCCGGGTCAACGATCAACGACTCGCCGCAAAGGTGCACGCTGATGGAGCCCAGGTCGTTCTGGTTGTGCATCTCGCCGTTGTGGCCGCCCTTGGCCACCAGCACCAGCGCGTCCGGGTCAGCCGGGTCCATGCGCGCGAACATCCAGTGCATGCCGCTGAAGAATTCGTGACGCGCCGGCACAAAGCGCTCATCTGCGCCGGCCGCCGGCTCGGCCGCGCGCCAGATCAGTGAGCGCAGGTCCCAGGTCAGCGGTCCTTCGCTCCAGTCGAGGCCCAGGCGCAGCTGTTCGCGCGCCAGCGTATACAGTTCGGGGATGTCCAGGCGTTGCGCCAGCCAGCCAATCAGCCACAACGGACAGGCCATGGCCGGGTGCGTGTCCGAAATCTCGACCCAGATGCCCGGGCTGAGCAGGGTGCGCAGCGGGAAGCGCGCGATGTCGCGCATTCGCGTCACGTCATCCATGAACGTCAGGCGACCGTTCGTGCGCTGTTCCAGCAGCGCGGCGGCCATCGTGAAGTTGCCGAAGCCGAAGGCCCAGCAGGAGACGCCCTCTTCGGAGCCACCGTCGATTTCGAAGCCGTCGATGAAATCCGCCAGCGAATGCGAAGCGCGCACCACCAGCTCCGCCAGGCGCGCCGGCTCCGGCTCCAGGTGCAACGCCGCCGTCAGCAGGTTGCCGTTGCAGACGCCGTTCCAGTTGTTAACCGTGCGCGCCTCTGTGCTGTACATCCAGTAGTGATCGTGACGCTGCAGCCAGGGCGTAAGCAGGCGCCGGTTCACCTCGTGCCGAATGCGCTGGCCCAGGGCTGGCTCCAGCTCCGCGCCCAGCATCAGGTCAAATTCAGCGAGATAGGCGCCGGTCATGGCGGCCATCAGATCAATATGCGGCCGTTCCACATCCGTCAATTCGCGCTGGTGCGCCGCGATGGCCCAGGTGCTCTCCTCGCAGATGGCCCAGGCCGTGTCAAGCAGGGGATCGAGAAAACGCCCTTCGAACTCAAGGCACTCTGCCAGCGTCATCCTGGCCAGGCGACTGCGACGCCGTCCCCAGCAAGCGTCGTAGGCGTTTCGTTCACCGATGCGCTGGAATTCAAGAAAAAGCGTGGCCGGCATGGGCGGGATGACCTCGTTCAGGGCCTCCTCGCCTGCGCGTATGATGCGCGCGCACTCCGCCGCGCCCAGCCCCTCGCGCAGTGCCTGCCAGGCGTCGCGGTCCGCCGCCGGCGGAAAAGAAGGACCAGACTGTTCCTCGCGCAGCACGCGCTCCACCTCTATGGCGTTCACGTTGCGTAACATGCTGCCTCCTGTGTTTTGCTTCAGGCGAGTTCGGGCAGGGCCTCGCGTCGGGCCAGCACCGGCCGCAGCCAGAGGCCGGTGTAGCTGTTCTCCTGCAGGGCGACGTCCTCGGGCGTGCCCGTGGCGATGACCTCGCCGCCGCCGTCGCCGCCTTCCGGGCCGAGGTCGACGAGCCAGTCCGCCACCTTGATGATGTCCAGATTGTGCTCGATGACCAGCACCGTGTTGCCATTGTCGACCAGTTGCTGCAACACCGCAATCAGACGCTTGACGTCGGCGGCGTGCAGGCCGGTGGAGGGCTCGTCGAGGATGTAAAGCGTCTGGCCGGTGGCGCGTTTGGCCAGCTCGCGGCTGAGCTTGACGCGCTGCGCCTCGCCACCGCTAAGCGTGGTCGCCGGCTGCCCGATGCGAATGTAGCCCAGCCCCACGTCGTCCAGCGTCTGCAGCTTGTTGAAAATGGACGGATGATTGGCGAAAAACTCCTGGCCCTGGTTCACCGTCATGTCCAGCACGTCGGCGATGCTCTTCCCGCGATACTGCACCTGCAGCGTCTCGCGATTGTAGCGCGAGCCCTGACACACATCGCAGGAAACGTAGACGTCCGGCAGGAACTGCATCTCGATTTGCAGCTGCCCCTGCCCCTGGCAGTTCTCGCAACGCCCGCCCTTGACGTTGAAGCTGAAACGACCGGGCATATAGCCGCGAATCTTGCTTTCCGGCAGCTCGGCGAAGAGTTGGCGGATGGCGTCGAACATCTTGGTGTAGGTGCCGGGGTTACTGCGCGGCGTGCGCCCGATGGGACTCTGGTCAATATTGATAATTTTGTCGATGTGCTCGACGCCTTCAAGCGCCGCCAGCGCACCGGCACGCTCGCGACTCTTGTTGATGCGGCGCGCCAGCTGGCGATAAAGCGTGTCGATCATTAGCGTGCTCTTGCCGCTGCCGCTTACGCCGGTGATACAAATAAACATGCCCAGCGGCAGGCTGACGTCGATGTGCTTCAGGTTGTTCTCGCTGGCACCACGCATGGTCAGCGTAAGGCCGTTGCCTGCGCGCCGCGTCTCCGGCAGCTCGATGCGCAGCCGCCCCGAGAGGTATGCGCCGGTCAGGCTGTCTGTGACCATCGCGACTTCCTCAGGCGGGCCCTCGGCGACGACGTAGCCGCCGCGTTCGCCGGCGCCCGGCCCCAGGTCAATCAGCCAGTCCGCCGAGCGCATGGTCTCCTCGTCATGCTCGATGACCAAGAGCGTATTGCCCAGGTCGCGCATACCCTTCAGCGTGTCGATGAGGCGCGCGTTGTCGCGCTGGTGCAGGCCGATGGAGGGCTCATCCAGTACGTAAAGCACGCCGGTCAGGCGGCTGCCGATTTGCGTGGCGAGGCGAATGCGCTGGGCCTCGCCGCCGCTCAGCGAGCCGGCGAAGCGCGAGAGTGTCAGGTAATCCAGGCCGACGTCGTTGAGGAAACGGGCGCGCGCGCCAATCTCGTTCAGCACCTGGCGCGCAATATGCCGGTGACGCGCGCTCAGGTCCATCCCGTCTTCCGCCGGGCCTTCGCCACGCAACGCCTGCACGCTGTCCAGTAGCGCGCTCACGGTCATCGACGTGTACTCGTGGATCGACTTCCCGGCCACAGTGACTGCCAGCGCTTCTGGCCGCAGGCGGCGCCCGGCGCAGGTAACGCAGGGCGTGCGCACCATGCATTCCTCGATGCGGTCGCGGATGAACTCGGAGCTGGTCTCGCGGTAGCGGCGGCTCAGGTTGTTGACGATGCCTTCGAAGCTGGTGTTCCAGCTGCGCTGCTGACCCTGGCTGTTGAGATAGCGCACTTCAAGCCTGCGCTTGCCACAGCCATACATGACGACCTGCTGTTGCTCTGGCGCAAGATCGCGCCAGGGCGTGTGCATGTCAAAGTCATAGGCCTGTGCCAGCGCCCGCACCAGGCCAGTCGACCAGCCGGACTGCTCGGTCAGATTCCAGCCGTTGGCGTCGATCGCGCCGTCGGCAAGGCCGACATCCGGGTCTGTGACCAGTTGCGCGGGATCGATCTCCAGGCGAAACCCCAGCCCCTGACAGTCGGGACAGGCGCCCTTGGGCGTGTTGAAACTGAAGAGCCGCGGCTCCAGCTCTGGCAGGCTGCCGTGCCCGTTCACGCAGGCCAGATGTTCGCTAAAGAGGATGTCGCGCGGCTGCTGCGAGTCCGTGACATCGTTGATGATGACGAGACCCTTGCCCAGCTTCAGAGCCGTCTCGATCGAGTCCGTCAGGCGTGTGACGAAGCCGCGCGCCTCTTCGCTGGCCGGGTCTTCGTGCCGGCGCAGAATGAGGCGGTCGACGACGATTTCGATGTTGTGGATCTTGTATCGGTCGAGGGTGATTTGTCCCTCGAGCTCGTGCAACTCGCCATTGACGCGCACGCGCTGGAAGCCGGCCCTGCCAATCTCCTCGAACACCTTCTCATGGTGCCCCTTGCGATTCTGTACTACGGGCGCCAGGATTTGCGCCCGCGTCCCCTCCGCCAGGGCCAACACGGCATCCACAATTTGTTGCGCGCTCTGCGCCATGACTTCATCACCACAGACCGGACAGTGCGGCACGCCGATGCGCGCGTAAAGCAGGCGCAGGTAGTCGTAAATCTCGGTGACTGTGCCCACTGTGGAGCGCGGATTCTGGCTGACGCCGCGCTGGTCAATCGAGACCGCCGGGCTGAGCCCCTCGATCTGGTCGACGTCCGGCTTTTCCATCTGCCCCAGGAACTGGCGGGCGTAGGCGCTCAGGCTCTCTACGTAGCGGCGTTGTCCTTCGGCGAAGATGGTGTCAAAGGCCAGCGAGGACTTGCCGGAGCCCGAAAGCCCGGTGATGACGACCAGGCTGTCCCGCGGGATGTCTACGTCAATGTTCTTGAGATTGTGCTCGCGCGCGCCACGCACCACAATCTGGTCCAGCGCCATGAGTATTTCCTGTATGTGCCCCTGCGGACGAACAATTGTAAGGGCGCGCAGCCCTGCTGACAAGCGCCGGCGGCCGCAGGCTCTGACTCCTGGCCCGCATGTCCTGCTTGCGGAGGGAAAAGAGAATTAGGGTAAGACCCTGACGCCCACATCCGACAGGTATTGCGAGGAATAGCGTGCTATATTGCCGTCCGGTTGCAGGTGGACATGGAGCAGCGCTGTATGCGTGATGTTTACGTCCTTGGCACAGGCCAGACGCCCGTCGGGGAGTGGTGGGATCGTAGCCTGCGCGACCTGGCAGCCGAGGCGCTGCAGGCCGCAGCGGCCGACGCCGCTATCGACCGGCCGCAGGCGCTCTTCGTAGCCAACATGCTGGCCTCCCGCATCAGCAACCAGACCCAGCTGGGCGCGCTCATCGCCAGTCACGTCGGCTGGCGCGGCCTCGAGGCAACCACGGTTGAGGCGGCCTGCGCTTCGGGCGGCGTGGCCATTCAGGCGGGCGTGCGCGCCGTTGCCAGCGGCATGGTTGACCTGGTCGCCATATGTGGCGTGGAAAAGATGACCGACGCCACCAGCGGCCCGGTGACCACGGCGCTGGCCACCGCTGCCGACGCCGACTACGAAAGCGCGCACGGCGCGTCGTTCGTCGCGCTCAACGCCCTGATGATGCGCCGCTACATGCACGAGCATCACATCGCGCACGTCGACTTCGCGCCATTCAGCCTCAATGCCCACGCCAATGCTGTGCACAATCCCAACGCCATGTTCCGCCGCGCCATCACGCTGGAAACGTGGCAGCGCGCCCCGGTGATTTCCGATCCCGTCAACCTCTTCGACAGTTCGCCCGTCGCCGACGGTGCGGCAGCCCTGATCCTGGGTCCGGCCGAACTGGCGCGTAGCTCCGGCAATGCGCCATTGCGCGTGCTGGCCAGTGCCTGCGCCACCGACAGCCTCGACCTCGCCGGCCGGCAGGACCCGATCGATTTGTACGCTGCCCGAGTTAGCGCGCAGCGTGCCTACGACCAGGCAGGTCTGACGCCGCAGGACATCGACGTCTTCGAGTTGCACGACGCCTTTACCATCATGGCCGCGCTGAGCCTGGAAGCCGCCGGCTTCGCCGGGCCCGGCCAGGCAACGCTGCTGGCCGCGGCGGGCGAAATCGGCATCAACGGGCGCATCCCCGTCTGCACGCTCGGCGGGTTGAAAGGGCGCGGACATCCCGTCGGCGCGACCGGGGTCTACGAAATGGTCGACCTCGTCACCCAACTGCGCGGCGCGGCCGGCGCGGTACAGGTGCCCGGCGCCGCCATCGGCATGGCGCAGAACATCGGCGGCACCGGCGCCACCGTCGTCACGCACATCCTGAGCGCCGACGACTGATTCTCTCATTGCGCACAACCGGAGGCTGATCCGTGAGCGAATTGCGCAGCAGACGCTGGTTCGGCAACGACGACAAACCCGGCTTTGTCGGCCGCAGCTGGCTCAAAAACCAGGGCTTGCCCGATCACGTCTTCGACGGCCGCCCGGTCATCGGCATCTGCAACACCTGGTCAGAGCTGACGCCCTGCAACGGGCATTTTCGCGTGCTGGCGGAGTTCGTGCGCCGCGGCGTTTACGAGGCTGGCGGACTGCCGCTGGAATTCCCGGCCATGTCGCTGGGCGAGCCGCTGATGCGCCCCACCACTATGCTGTATCGCAACCTGGCAAGCATGGAGATCGAGGAGACCATCCGCGCCAACCCGCTGGACGGCGTCGTGCTGCTCACCGGCTGCGACAAGACTACGCCCGCCTGCCTGATGGGCGCTGCCAGCGTCGATCTGCCCACTATCGTCGTTAACGGCGGTCCCATGCTCAACGGCAAGTTTCGCGGCCGCGACATCGGCTCCGGTACCGACGTCTGGCGCCTCAGCGACGACTTGCGCCTTGGCCGTATTACGGTCGATGACTACCATGAGGCAGAAAGCTGCATGTCTCGCAGCGACGGCCATTGCATGACGATGGGCACCGCCTCCACCATGGCCTGCATGGTCGAGGCGCTCGGCGTCACGCTGCCCGGCGCGGCCGCCATCCCGGCGGCGGACTCGCGACGGCGGCGCCTGGCACATCTTTCGGGCCGGCGCATCGTCGAAATGGTGCGCGAAGACCTGCGCCTCTCGCAGATCCTGACTCGCCCCGCGCTGGAGAACGCCATCCGCGTCAACGCTGCCGTGGGTGGCTCCACCAACTTCGTGCTGCATTTGCTGGCCCTGGCCGGCCGCCTCGGTATTTCGCTGGAACTGGATGACTTCGATCGCCTCGGCAGCCAGATGCCGCTGCTGGTCAACCTGATGCCTTCCGGTAAATACCTGATGGAGGACTTCTTCTACGCCGGCGGTCTGCCGGTCGTGATCCAGCAGATGCGCGCGATGCTGCACATGGACGCCCCGACGGTCAACGGCGGAACACAGGAGGAGAACACGGCAGGGGCTGAGAATTACAACCATGAAGTCATCGCCGACTTCAATGCGCCGTTTCAGCGCGAGGCCGGGATCAGCATCCTGCGCGGCAACCTCTGCCCGGATGGCGCCGTCATCAAACCCTCCGCCGCTGCGCCGGAACTGCTGCAGCATCGCGGCCGCGCCGTCGTCTTCGAGGACATTGATGACTACCACCAACGCATCGACGATCCTGACCTTGAGGTTACGGCAGACAGCGTGCTGGTGCTCAAGCAGGTCGGGCCGCGCGGCTTCCCGGGCATGCCCGAAGTCGGCAACTTCAGCCTGCCCAAGAAACTTATGCTGCAGGGCGTGGAAGACATGGTGCGCATCTCGGATGGTCGCATGAGCGGCACGGCCTTTGGCGCGGTCGTGTTGCACGTTGCGCCGGAATCGGCGCTGGGCAGCGCGCTGGCCCTGGTACATAACGGTGACGAGATCGAGCTCGACGTGCCCGCGCGACGCTTGCAGCTGCTGGTCAGCCCGGATGAACTGCGGCGGCGGCGCGAGTTATGGCAACCCCGTCCCGCACATGGTGATCGCGGTTACACCAGGCTATATGTCGAGCATGTGCAGCAGGCGAATAGTGGCGTTGATTTCGATTTTCTGCGTGGTAGCTCGGGCGCAGCGGTGAAGCATGCCGGTCATTAGGCCGCCTGTCCGTAAGGGCGCGACGTTCAGCCGCTGCTCAGGTTAGCGTTCGCCAGGGCCGAAAAGTCCGTCAGATGCTCGGACAGCGACACATTGGCCAAACTGCGCACGATAGAGATCCAGCTGCGACCCGGCTTCAGTTGAATCGGTTTGTCGCTACCGGTGTGCGTGAGCTGCAACGCCACCGTCGCAGCCCGGCTTGAGCGGGTCCAGCGGCCGCTGTACCAGCGCCCGTTGCGCATCACGAGCGCCGGCCCGCTGCCCCACAGCTGTATCTCCAGCGATTCGTCGATGGCGCCAGGCGCGAAGAGGTCCGGTCGGCGCACATGCGGTACCTGTAACACAATCAGGTTGTCCGCCCACAACTGTTGGCCATCCAGTGCGTCATAGTGCGCCTCGTTGTCGCTGAAGCGCAGCCAGCGAGCGCTTTTCAAGTCATATTGCCACAGCCCGTTGCCCTCACCCCACCAGTTGACCGCAACTTCCCGGACGGGCTGGCCGCCAATGTCCGGCTGGGTAGCAAAGGCGAAGCCGCGCGCCTTGTAACCATAGTTGACGTCGCGTAAATCGGCCAGAAGGTACAACTGTTCCGTGTCGAGAAAAAGTGTGTGTTCATAGCTGAGGTCGGGTCGCCCGAAGCGGCAGAAGCCGGCTTGCAGACAGTTGTCACCCGTCAGCGGTGAGAAGACGAGCCCTGCGTACGGTGAGCTCCAGATCATGCGCTGGATGGGGATGCTGGTGCCGGAGTAGGCCAGAAAGGCGCTGTACATCGTCATCAATTCCAGGTCCAGCAGACGCGAACTGCGCACCGAGCCCACGTGTCTCGGCGCATTGCTGCGGAAAATCGTGGCGAAGCGCGTGATGCCGCTCTCGGATTCAACCTCGTAAACAAGGTCCGCCTGGTTCAGGCCGGACTGCGGGCGCACGACAGGTGGAAAGTTGGAGACCTTAACAATCAGGTTGCGGCGCACCATGGACGCTTCATCCGGATAGGGCAAACCCGTCAGGGAATTGTAGTCAAGCGGATATTGATCCGGGCCGATCGACTCGGGTGTGGCGCCAGCTGTCGATTGCGACAACTCCTCGGCGCCCGCCAGTGGAACCAGTAGAAGCAGGGCCAGCATTAGTGCAGACAGACGTGCCGTGGGCATGAAAGGGACGCTCCGGGGCTGGATGATTCCGGCGGCAGTATATAGCGCGCAGAAGCAAATTGCACAGGGACAGTTGTTGCAAACAGGCTATACTCTGGCCCGGTTCAGGAGGATTTCCATGTCAGACCGGCGCCTGTTAATATCTGTTGCCCATCCCGACGACGAAACTTTTGGTTATGGCGGCCTCGTCGCAAAGTACGTTTCGGAAGGGGTGGACGTCTTTGCCATCGTTTCTACCAACGGCGACGTTGGTACGATGGACGAGTCTTTCGTCGAACAGCACGGTTCGATCAAGGCGGTTCGCCTGGCGGAGCTGGATTGCGCCGTCCGCAAGCTGGGGTTCCGCAAACTGTTCCTGTTTGGCTATCGCGACAGCGGCATGATGGGATCGGAGACCAGCGAGCATCCCGATTGCTCGTGGCAAGCCCCGCAGGAAGAGATGACCCGCCGCGTCGTCGAGGTCATCCGCGAGGCGCGGCCACAAATCATCCTGACCCACAATCGCTACGGCGGTTATGGCCACCCGGATCACATCGCCATGCAGCGCGCCACTACGGTCGCCTTCAACCTTGCCGGCGACGCCAGTTTTGTTACGGAAGGTCTGGCGCCATGGCAGCCGCAAAAACTTTACTACAGTTCCTCCCCCACCCTGATGCTGCGCTACGGCATCATGATGATGCGCCTGCGCGGCATGGACCCGCGCGCCGTGGGCCGCAACAAGGACATTGACATGGTCGCCGTGCTGGAGAACATCGAGCCGCCGCACGCCCGCGTGAACGTGCGCGAGTGGCTGGACATCTGGGACGAGGCCAGCAGCTGTCACGCCAGCCAGCTCGCCGGCCGACGCTCGCGCCCGCCCCGCTGGATGCGTCGTCTCTTTCAGTCACACGTGCGCTACACGCGCATCCAGCCACCGCCGACACACAACCGCATCGACGAACACGATCTCTTCGACAACATAAAGGTTGGCGACTATTCCCCGTAACGCAGGGGCACATGCCGCTGCGCCAGTACAGACTGACCGTCCGGGCCCTGCGCCCAGGCGATAAAGCTGCGCAGCCGCTCGTCCTGCGGTTCGCCGGCGCCGGCAATGAAGAGCGTGGTGCGCAGCGGCCAGCTGCGGTCTGCGAAGCTCTGTGCCCCCGGCACGATGCCCTCGATGCGCAGGGCCCGTACCGAGTT
The DNA here is from genome assembly GCA_965238035.1 of Phototrophicaceae bacterium. Classification (GTDB taxonomy): domain Bacteria; phylum Chloroflexota; class Anaerolineae; order Aggregatilineales; family Phototrophicaceae; genus JAGWBD01. The sequence goes on from OZ250163.1 coordinate 669,824, forward strand.
GTCCAGCCAGCTGGCCGCAAGGTAGCCGATGGCGCCAGGCTGGCGCGCCACGCTGGCGCGCATGGCCGCGCTGGAATGAACAACAATGGCAGCGGGCGACGTGCGTCGCTCGCCCATCACCAGGCGCACGAAGGCCGCGCGCGTGCCGGAGCCAGCTTCGCGACTGATAATGTGCAGTGACTGGCCTGCAGCCAGGCCTGCTTCCGCCCCGCGGCCCTGAAAGAGCGCCCGTAGCTGCTCCAGCGTCAGGTTGCTGACGGGCAGTTCCGGATGGGCGATGATGACGATGGCATCGTGCCCGAGCGGCGCCGCCCACAGGTCACTTTCCGCCGCTCCCGGCAGCCAGTTCGTCAGGAACCAGGCCGGCTGCGCGCGCTGTGCCATGGCCGCCACAGTTGCGTAACTGCCCGCCTGCAGCTCGAAGTGCAATGCCGGGTTGACCAGGGCATAGCGACTCGTCAGGTCCTGCGCGAGCGGCAGCGCCGCCGAGCTACTGCCCAGCTGGATCACTGCAGCCTCTGTAGCGGGCGTCACGACCGGCGAAATCTGGCCGCGGCAGCCGGCCAACGCCAGCGCAGCAATGACCAGGCTGCGGCTCGCGGGTCGCAGCACGCATCCGGGCAGGGGCTCCATCACGCCTCGTCAGGCCTGCGACGCAAGGCCCCGCCCTTCGCGGGACCAGCGCTGATGAAATGCGGCGCGCCAGGCCGCCAGTTCGCCCGCCAGAATTGCATTGCGCATTTCCGTCATCAACCCAACCAGAAAGTGAATGTTGTGCAGGCTGAGCAGCATGTATCCCAGGAGCTCGCGCGCCTTGATTAAATGACGCAGGTAGGCGCGTGAATAGTCACGGCAGGCCGGGCAAATGCAGTCAGAGTCCAACGGGCGCTCGTCACGCGCAAAGTCGAGGCGTCCCACATTGGTGCGCCCGGTCGCCGTAAACACGGCGCCGTGCCGCGCCAGACGCGTCGGGATGACACAATCAAAGAGGTCGATACCCTGCCACACGCCCTCAACCAGATCGTCCGGCTCGCCCACGCCCATCAGGTAGCGCGGCTTGTCCTGCGGCAGCAAGGGCGCTGACAGCGCCAGCGCCTCCAGCATGTCCGCGCGCGACTCGCCCACAGACAGTCCGCCCAGCGCATAGCCCGCGAAGCCGATCTCCTGCAGCGCCCGCGACGAACGCTCGCGCAGGTCGCCAAAGATACCGCCCTGCACAATGCCGAACAGCACCTGTTGCCCGTCATCAGGGTGCGCTGCGCGGCATTTACGCGCCCAGGCTGTGGTGCGCCTCACGGCCGCCTCGACGCGCTCGCGCTCGCGCGGGGGCGGACATTCATCAAAGCACATCAGGATGTCTGCGCCAAGATTTTGCTGGATCTGCATCACCTTCTCCGGCGTGAAACGCAGCCGGCTGCCATCAATGTGGCTGCGAAAGCTGACGCCTTCGTCATCAATGCGATTGATGTGTTGCAGGCTGAATACCTGGTAGCCGCCTGAATCCGTCAGTATCGGCCCGGGCCAGTTCATGAAGCGTTGCAGCCCGCCTTGCTCACGCACGAGCTCGTCACCGGGGCGCAGATGCAGATGGTAGGTATTTGCCAGGATGAGGCTAACGCCGGCAGCCTTCAGGTCACGCGGAAACACGGCCTTGACAGACCCCGCTGTCCCCACGGGAGCGAAAACGGGCGTGGGGACGGGCCCGTGTGTGGTGTGCAATACTCCGGCCCTGGCCCGGCCCTGTGCGGCGAGAATATCGAATCGTGCCGTCATGCCAGCCTGTGTATCGAAAACCGGAGAGATTATAGCAGCAATTTCCACCCCTTGTCGTCCGCTGTGCTGGCAGCAGGAGTCAGGCATCGCTAAACTGGCGTCATGCTCATGCCGCCCGCTACCCGTCCCGCTGGCGCAACCACCTGGCTCGAGATCGACCAAAGCGCAATCCTCAACAACGTGCGCCGGCTGCGCAGTCTGGTCAACGCGCGTGTGCGCCTGATGGCGGTCATCAAGGCCAACGCCTACGGCCACGGCGCAGTCGCCACGGCCCGTAGCGCCCTTGCGGGCGGCGCGGATACGCTGGGCGTTGCCAGCCTGGCGGAAGCGTTAGAGTTGCGCGCTGCGGGTATCGGCGCCCCTGTCATGGTACTTGGCTACGTCCCGCCGGATGCCGTGCAGCAAACGATTGCGCAGCAACTCACGCTGACGCTCTTCGATGCCGCGCTGGCGCAGGCCTGTGAACGGGAAGCTCACAAAACCGGCAAACGCCTGAAGGCGCACATAAAACTGGACAGCGGGCTCGGTCGCATGGGCACGCTGGTCGCGGACGCGCTCGTCTTCCATGAAAGCCTGGCCGGCCTGCACGCGCTACAGCTTGAGGGATGCTACACCCACTTTGCGCTGGCGGATGAAGACGAGGCCTGGACGCGGGAACAGTTGAAATGCTTTCTGGCGGCGGTCGCAGCCATGCGCACACGCGGCGCGCGCTTCCCCCTGCTGCACAGTGCAAACTCACCGGCGATGCTGACCCTGCCCGCCAGCCATCTCGACATGGTGCGGCCGGGCATCGTGCTCTACGGCCTGTCACCCTCGGACAGCGTGCCGATCCCGCCCGGATTTCGGCCTGCCCTGACCTGGAAGACCCTCGTCGCGCAACTCAAGACCCTGCCTGCGGGCCACAGCACGGGCTACGGCCGCACCTGGGTCGCTGACGCTCCGACACACATTGCAATTCTTCCCGTGGGCTATTCCCACGGCTTCCGGCGCCTGCCGCACGAGCCACGCACGGTGCTGCTGCACGGCCAGGTCGCGCCGGTCATCGGACGCATCAGCATGGAGAAGACGACGATCGATGTCTCATCCATTCCGGACGTGGCCGTCGGCGATGAAGTGGTGTTGCTGGGACGCCAGGGCGAAGCCGACATCAGCGCAGAAACGTTGGCCCGGCGCTTCGACACGAACAACTACGAGGTCATCACCGGCATTTCGGCGCGTCTGCCCCGGCTTCAGCTGAGCAGCTCGACCACGTAGTTTGCAATGACATCCGGCGCAGTGCCCACGGTGAACATCGTGCGCAAACGTCCCTCGCGGTCGATGAGGAAGCTCGAGGTGCTGTGGTCGACCAGGCCGGGCCTGTCGCTGGCGCCCAGGTAGAGGCCGAAGTCAGCGCCGATACGCCGCACTTCCTCGCGCGCGCCAGTCATGCCCAGAAACTCCGGGTCGAATTTAACCAGCCAGTTGCGCATGAGCAGCGGTTGATCGACTTCGCCGTCCACGCTGACCATGACGAAGTTAACGTCGCTGGCGCGCGCTCCCAGCGCAGCCTTCACCAGGGTGAAGTCCGCCAGAGTCAGCGGGCAATAATCAGGGCAGCGCGTGTAACCGAAGACCAGCAGCGTTGCCTTGCCCGCCAGATCGTCCTAGACTCAGCGGCAGCCCGTCATTGCCGGCCAACGTAAAAGTCGTCAGCGTCCGTGGCGGCTCGATGATCGTCGCACCATCAAACCATGAGTCGGAATCCACAAACGCATTGATTCCAACAGTTGCGGGCGGGCTCGCGATTCGCCAGACGATGAATAGCAGCGAGCCGATTGTGATAGAAAGGCTAATTATCAGCGCCGCCAGCAGCGCCGGTCGCAAGGGTCTACGTGCCCTGCCCTCATCTGTCATGTGCTTTCTCGCACTGAACCACTAGCTGCATCGTAGCACAGCCCTAAGCCGTGCTCAATCGCTTGCCAGGGGCTCCGAATTCGTCTAGACTGCGGCAAATACAAGGTCTGCCGTGAGAGCGCGCCGCAAGGCGCCACCGAAGGGGCAAGTGGTCCGCTGGCTGGGCCGGCCACGAAACTCTCAGGTCCAGGGAGTGGCAGACTGCAGGACTCTGGAAGTGATTCGACTGACAGGGGCGCACAGCAGAGTGCGTCCTTTTACATTTCTGCAGGAGGCTGCAACAATGGGCAAGTGGAAGACACCTGAGGACCTTAAGTATCAGGACAGCGACGAATGGCTGCGGCTGGAGGGCGCGGAAGCCATCGTCGGTCTCACGGACTACGCGCAGGATCAGCTGAACGACATCGTCTTCCTTGAGTTGCCGGCCGTGGGCGAGACCTTCGCCCAGGGCGACAGTTTCGGCGTGGTAGAGTCGGTCAAGGCAGCTTCGGACCTGCACCTGCCGGCCGGTGGCACGGTGACCGCCGTGAACAGCGCGGTCGAGGACGAGCCCGAATTGGCCAACGCCGACCCATACGGAGCGGCCTGGTTGGTGAGAATTCGCCTTGGTGACAAGAGTGAGCTGACCGGCCTGATGGACGCTGCGGCCTATGACGCCCACTGCGACGCGCGCTAGTCTGCCATGAGCTACATTCCGCACACAGAGACCGAACGCCAGCAAATGCTGGCGACAATCGGCGTCAGCGCCATCGAAGACCTCTTCGGCGCGGTGCCGGCGCGCCATCGCTTCCCGTCGCTGGCCCTGCCGGACGCGCTCAGCGAGCAGGAAGTTCAGGCGGAGATGCTGGCGCTTTCTGAGGCCAACGACCACGGGCAGGACTTTGCGATTTTCCGCGGCGGTGGTGCCTGGCAGCACTTTATCCCTTCCGCACTAAATCACATCCTGCTGCGCGGTGAATTCCTCACTGCCTACACGCCCTATCAACCCGAGCTCAGCCAGGGAACGCTGCAGGCGATCTTCGAGTATCAGAGCATGCTCTGCGCGCTGACCGGCATGGATGCGGCCAACGCCAGCCACTATGACGGCGCCACGAGTTTCGCCGAAGCGGTGTCAATGGCCATCGATGTTGGCCGTGGCCGCCGCAAGAAAATTCTGTGCAGTCCCTACATCGATCCGCAGTATCGTGAGGTAGCGCGTACCTATCACCAGGGCAGGGACACACTGTTTCGCGGCGACTCAGGCGCTTCCAGTCTGGACGACCTCGTCGACCAGCTGGACAGCAACACGGCCATGCTGGCGGTTGCCTATCCCGATTTCCTCGGCCACATCGCGAACTTCCGTCGCCTGGCGAAGAAGGTGCATGAAGCTGGCGCGCTGCTGGTCTTCGTCGTCAATCCGCTGGCGCTGGGCCTGCTGAAGAGCCCCGGCGAGCTGGGCGCCGACATCGTCGTGGGCGAGGGCCAGCCACTGGGCATTCCCCTCTCTTATGGCGGCCCCTACCTCGGCTTCTTCGCCACACGAACGCGCTACGTGCGCAAGATTGCCGGCCGCATCGTCGGCGAAACCGTGGACGAGGATGGCCGCCGTGCCTGGGTGATGACGCTGCGCCCGCGCGAGCAGGATATCCGCCGCGAAAAGGCCAGCAGCAACATTTGCACCAACCAGGGGCTGATGGCGCTGGCCGCTGCCGTCTATCTCGCGCTGATGGGCAAGCAGGGCCTGCGCCAGGTGGCGGAGCTTTGCTGGCACAAGGCGCATTACGCTGCAGCGCAGATCAATGCGCTGGATGGCTATGAAATCGTGACGCAGGCGCCTTTCTTCCACGAGTTCGCACTGCACTGCCCGCGCCCGGTCGTGGAAGTCAATGCCTTTCTGCGCGAGCGTGGCATAATCGGCGGCCACGACCTTGGTGCTGAAGACCCGCGCCTGCGCGACTGCATGTTGCTGGCCTTCACCGAGTTGAACAGTCGGGCGGAGATCGATGCCCTCGTCGCCTGTTTGCGGGAGTTGCAAGCCTCATGAGCGAAGCGACCATTTACGAACTGGGCGCCAGCGGCAGGTCAGCCCTGCGGCTGCCGCAATGCGATGTTCCGCGCACAGAATTGCCCAGGAAGCTGCTGCGCAAGGAGCTTGACCTGCCGGAAGTGAGCGAGCTGCAGGTCATCCGCCACTTCACGCGCCTTAGCCGCCGCAATTTCGCTATCGACACCGGCTTCTATCCGCTCGGCTCCTGCACCATGAAATACAATCCGCGCCTCAACGAAGATGTGGCGCGCCTGCCAGGCTTCGCCCAGCTGCACCCGCGCAGTGAAGAGGAGAGTTCGCAGGGCGCGCTGGAACTGATGCACAGCCTGCAGGGCTGGCTGGCCGAAATCAGCGGCTTCGCGCGCGTCAGCCTGATGCCGGCGGCCGGCGCCCAGGGCGAACTGGCCGGCATCCTCATGATGCGCCGCTATCACGAGCGGCGCGGCGACAGCCGACGTACGCGCATCCTCGTGCCGGACAGCGCGCACGGCACCAACCCGGCTACCGTAACCATGGCCGGTTACCAGGCCGTGGAAATGCCTTCGGACAGGAACGGCAACATCGATCTGGCGGCGCTGCAGGCCGCCTGTGACGAGACCGTGGCCGGCATGATGGTCACCGTCCCCAGCACGCTTGGCCTCTTCGACGTGAACATCCAGGAAATCACCGCGGCAGTGCACGCCTGTGGCGGCCTGATGTACATGGACGGCGCAAACATGAACGCGCTGATGGGCGTCGTCAAGCCGGGCGAGTTGGGCTTCGACGTAATGCACTACAACCTGCACAAGACCTTCTCCACACCGCATGGCGGCGGCGGCCCAGGCTGCGGCGCGGTCGCCGTGAACGAGCGCCTGGCGCCCTTCCTGCCCGGCCCTAACGTGGAAATCGTTGCGCCGGGCACAGAAGACGGGCCGCCACGCTACGGCCTGCGCATGCCGCCGCATTCGATCGGCCGCCTCAAGGCTTTTCATGGCAACTTCGGCATGCACGTGCGCGCCTACGCCTACACCCGTATTCACGGCGCGCAGGGTATTCGCGACATCTCGCGCCACGCCGTGCTCAACGCAAACTATGTGCGCGCCTCGCTGCAGGACAGCTACATCATCCCCTACCCACGCATCTGCGCCCATGAATTCGTGCTCGAGGGTCACTTCGACGGCGTCGAAGAGGTGCACGCGCTGGATATTTCAAAGCGCCTGATGGACTACGGCTTTCACCCGCCCACCAACTACTTCCCGCTCATAGTGCCCGAGGCACTGTTGATCGAGCCTACCGAGACCGAGGACAAGGCTACGCTGGACAGTTTCATCGCTGCCATGCGACGCATCGCAAGGGAAGCGCGCGACGAGCCTGACCTGCTGCGCAGCGCGCCGCACACACTCGACATCTCGCGCCTGGATGAAGTGCGCGCCGCCCGTCAGCTGATGCTCTGCTGTGTGCCCATCCCGGACTGGCCCGCTGCGCATGGATAGCGCCGCACGGTCCTGATGGCCGAGTTCTGGTTCGTCTCTGCGCCGCTGCCTGGTCACCTCGACTGGGGCGGACTGCTGCGAACGGCGCAAGCCCTGCGTGACGATGGCCATCAGGTGCGCTGGCTGAGCGGGCCGCAAGTAGCGCGCACGCTGGCGCAGGCCGGCCTCGACTTTCTCCCCCTTGGTGAAACTGGCTGGCTGTGGCCGCCGCCGCCCCTGCCCGACGTCCGCTCGCTGCCGCCGCAGGAAGCCGTCATGTTACGCTACCGGCGCGCGCTGGATACCTGGCTTAGCGTAGACAAGGTTGCGACCGCGGCGGCAGAGCTGATCGCCCTGGCGCAGCGCGTTGGCGCGCCCGACCTGCTGGTCACCGATCCCTTCCTCAGCGCCGCCGCCCTCGCCGCCGAAGCGCTGGACGTCCCGCTGGTGGTCGGTGGTTGGCCGGCCCGCGCCGAACTGGACGGGGAGCGCCTGCTGGCAGTGCAGCGCACGCTTGGCGCTGACAGTCGCGCGCGCGTGACGCAGTTGCTCACGCGCTTCGGCCTGCAGGGCCGCAACTTCTCGCAGGGCGCCACGCCCTCCGTCCTCAGTCCGCTGCTCCACCTTTGCTATTTCTCTGAGGACTGGTATGCCGAGGAGCGCGGCAGCCTGCTGCCGCAGAACGTCTACGTAGGCGGGGCGCCGACTGTGCCGGCAGACGGCCCGCCCGACTGGCTGTGCGCCATCCCGCAGGAGTCTCCGCTGGCGTTGATCACCCTCGGCACCACCTTCACCGGTGACCTCGGCTTCTTCAGCTGGGCGGCCCAGGCCGTGGCGCGCCTGAAGCTCGTCCCAATTGTGGTCCTGGGCTGGAATCCGATAGAGCCGGAGCGCAAGGCGGAGCTGGTCGCTGCCCTGCCCGGTCAGGCGCGTCTGCTCAACTGGGTTGATTTCCATCATGTGCTGCCGCGCGCACAGCTGGCCATCCATCACGGCGGTATGGGCACCACGCACAGCGCCGCCGTGCACGCCGTGCCTCAGCTGGTCGTGCCCCACGCCGCCGACCAGCGCGTTCAGGCCCGTCGCGTCGCCCAGGCGAAAGTCGGCCTGCATTTGAGCGCGCACGACGTCCGCAACGGCGCACTCTTAACCGGCGCGCGCGCCCTGCTGAAGGACGAGAAGGTGCAGCAGCGCGCGCGTCAGTTGGCGCAAGAGATGGAGGCAGGCGGCGGGCCGCGGCGCGCAGCCGGGCTGCTGTTGGACGTTCTTGAGCGGAGCAAGTCACCATGAGCGGTCCAGCGGACCGCGGTTGAGATGGCCTTCTCTGGCGCGCTGCTGCGCGAACGGGCGCTTGAACTGGGCTTCAATCTGGTCGGAATCACCGCCGCGCAACCCTCGCCCACGCTTAACGCCTACCTGCGCTGGATCAGCAGCGGCATGCACGGCACGATGCACTGGATGGCGCGGCCGGATCGCCAGGCGCGGCGCCGCGACCTCACTGAAATCCTGCCCGGTGTGCGCACCCTGCTGGTCGTCGGCCTCGACTATTCCCAGGCGCATGACCTGGAGGCCACGCTCGCAGACCCTGCACGCGGGCGCATCGCCGCCTACGCCTGGGGCCTGGACTATCACGAGCTCATGACCTCGCGCCTGGAGAAATTGGCCGCATGGCTACAACGAGAAAGTGGCCAGCGCAATGCGCAGCGCGCCTACGTCGACACCGGCGCCCTGCTCGAGCGCAGTCACGCGCAGCAGGCCGGCCTCGGCTTCTTCGGCAAGAACACCATGCTCATCCACCCGCGTCGTGGCAGTCACTTCTTTCTCGGCGAACTCCTGACCAGTCTGGAATTCGATGAACACGATCGCCCGCAGGAGGGCGCTTCCTGTGGCAGTTGCACGCGTTGCCTGGGCGCCTGCCCGACCGACGCCTTCCCACGCCCCTTCGTGCTGGACGCGCGCCGCTGCATCAGCTATCTGACCATTGAGCACAAGGGCTGGGTCGAACGCGAGTTGCGCCCACTAACCGGCAACTGGATCTTCGGCTGCGACATCTGCCAGGACGTCTGCCCCTTTCAGCGCTTTGCCCTGCCGACGCGCGAGCCGGCCCTGCAGCAGAGCGACCTGGCGCGCATCGCGCCACCGCTGACGGAGCTGCTGGAGATGGACGAGGCATCGTTTCTGCGCCGCTGGCAGGGCACCGGACTGCAGCGCACGGGCCACGAACGCTTGCTGATCAACGCCTGTCTGGCAGCGGCCAACGGCGCGGTCACGGCCGCCATCCCGGCCTTGACCCGGCTGCTCGAGGCGGCGAGTCCCCTGCTGCGCGGTCACAGCGCCTGGGCGCTGGCGCAGCTGGATGCTGCCGCGGCGCGTCCCCTGCTGGTGGCACGGCTCAAGCGCGAGCGCGATGACGAGGTGCGGCGCGAACTGACGATGGCCCTGGCCGGGGACTGAAATCCAGGCCGCTTCGGAGTAGACTACAGGAGAACAAGGAGGGTCTTATGACCAGCAAAACTTTTCACATCCCGGACATCGGCTGCGACGGCTGTGTGCGCGCCATTCGCAACGAGCTGGAGGAAATGGCCGGCGTGCAGGTGCTGGCCGCTGAAGTCGAGGGACGCAACGTAACCGTCGCCTGGGAAGCGCCCGCTACCGAACAGGCCATCGTGCAGGCCCTGAGCGCGATCGACTACGCGCCGGTGCCGGCCTGAGCCCGAGGTTCAGACGCGCAGCTTCAGGCGCCGCAGACGCAAGGAATTGCTGACGACGAAGAGGCTGGAGAAGGCCATCGCGCCCGCGGCCAGCATGGGCACCAGCGCGCCCAGCATGGCGACCGGGATGAGCACGATATTGTAGACGAAAGCCCAGAAGAGATTCTGGTGGATTGTGCGCATGGTCGCGCGGCCCAGCTGAATGGCGCGCACCACTGACAGCGGATCCGCGCCGGGCAGAGTCAGGTCCGCGGCCTCCATGGCAATGTCAGCCCCGCCGCCGATAGCCATGCCTACGTCCGCCTGGGCCAGCGCCGGCGCGTCGTTGACGCCGTCGCCGACCATCGCGACTCGCCGTCCGCCCTCCTGCAGTTGAGCAATGACCGCCGCCTTTTCGCCTGGCAAGACCTCAGCCCGCAGCTCCTGAATGTCCAGTTGCGCTGCGATTGCCCGCGCCGTGCGTTCGTTGTCGCCGGTGAGCATCACCACTTCCAGGCCGGCCGCCTGCAGCGCACGCACCGCCGCGTACGAGCCTTCGCGCAGCGTATCAGCAATGCCGAGCAGACCGGCGACCTGGCCGTCCACCGCGACGGCCGCGACAGTCTGGCCCTGCTCCTGCAAGGCCCGCGCCTGGGCCTGTAAACTCTCGTCAAGCACAAGCTCCGCGCGCGCCAGGTAGCGCAGACTGCCCACCAACACTTCGCGCCCGGTCACCGTGGCGCGCACGCCCATGCCTGCATCGGCCAGAAAGGCCCCAGGTTCGTCCAGCGCCAGCTCGCGCTCATCGGCGGCCTGCAGCAAGGCCCGCGCCAGGGGATGCTCACTGCCGCGTTCGGCGCTGGCAGCCAGGTGCAGCAGCACTTCTTCCGTCCATCCCGGCAGCGCATAAATTGCCGTCACCCGCGTCTCGCCCAGCGTGAGCGTGCCGGTCTTGTCCAGTGCGATGACCTGCAAGCGGCGCGTGTTCTCCAGCGCCGCGCTGTTGCGGAAGAGGATGCCGTTCTCCGCGCCGAGCCCGGTGCCAACCATGATGGCCGTCGGCGTCGCCAGGCCCAGCGCACAAGGACAGGCGATCACCAGCACCGCCACGGCATGCGTCAGCGCCAGCGCGAAAGTGACCTGCCCCGGCACCAACCAGGCGACGAAGGTCAGGAGCGCCAGCAGCAAAACCACCGGGACGAAGATGCCCGAGACGCGGTCAGCGATGTGCTGGATGGGCGCGCGCGACGCCTGGGCCTGCTCCACCATGCGGATTATCTGCGCCAGCGCGCTGGCCGCGCCCAGGCGCCGCGCCTCGATGACCAGGCGACCCTGGTGGTTGAGCGTGGCGCCGATAACCTCGTCGCCAACGGCCTTGTCCACCGGCAGACTTTCGCCGGTGAGCAGGGACTCGTCCACCGCCGACTCGCCCTCGCGCACTACACCATCCACCGGGATGCGTCCGCCTGGCCGCACCAGCACCAGGTCGCCCACCAGTAGCTCGCTGACCGGCACCTCGCGTTCCACACCATCGCGCAAGAGCGCTGCGGTCTGCGGCGCCAGCTGCATCAGGCGGCGGATAGCCTCGCTGCTGCGGCCGCGCGCCCGCGCTTCCAGCAGCTTGCCGAGCGTAATAAGCGTCAGAATCACCGCGGCCGTCTCGAAGTATTCGGCGGTCTCTGGCAGCAGCCCGGTCAGGGCGGCCACGCTGTACAGATAGGCTGCCGCGCTGCCCAGGGCGACCAGCGTGTCCATGTTGGCGCTGCCGTTGCGCAAGGCCCGCAGCGCGCCTGACAAATACTGTCGCCCGAGCACGACGACGACGACTGTCGCCAGCAGCCAGAAGACCAGTGACCAGCCGGCCCAACCAAGCCAGGGCGCCAGCTGCGCCAGCGCAGGCACTGCGGACGTCAAATGTCGCGCCATGCTCAGCACAGCCAGCGGTACTGTGAACAGCAGGCCGATGCGCAGCAGCTGCGTCTGTTTCTGAATTGCCGTTTCCCGAGCCACGCGCTCCGCATCTTCAGGGACCGGCTCATCCTGAATTTCGATGACGCCGTAGCCGGCTTTCTCTACGGCGCTTACCAGCTGCGCCCATTCCACGCCCTCCGCGCCCGGCAGGACGCTGGCGCGCTCGGTCGCCAGGTTGACGCTGACCTCCAGTACGCCCGGCTGCCGCGCCAACGCGCGCTCCACGTTGCGCACGCAGGCGGCGCAGGTCATGCCGGTTACGGGCAGGACAATCTCCTGCGCCCCCGTCGTTGTGTATTCCGCCATCTCTGGCATGATGCGCCCGTCCCTCACTTACCTGCTCTCGTAGAGTTCGACCAGTACGCCGCCGCTGCTCTTCGGATGTACGAAGGCGTAGCGCGTGCCATCTTCGCGCTGCCGCGGCCACTCGTTGATGAGCTCAATGCCGGATTCTGCCAGCTGCTGCATGGCCGCCTCGATGTTTGTCACGGCCAGGCAGAGATGGTGCATGCCTCCGCCCTTCGCCTCCAGATAGCGCGCGATGCCACTATCCTCGCTCGTCGGCAGCAGCAACTCGACGTGCGCGTTTTCCGTCTCCAGGAAGGCGACTTCGACTGCTTCGGCGGGCACTGACTCCACGCACTGCAACTCAAGACCCAGCGCCCGCTGCCAAAAGCCCAGCGCAGCGTCCATGTCGCTCACGACGATGGCGATGTGGTCGATGGCGATACGGACCATGAGCCTTCCGTCCCTTTGTGCTGTTGCCTGTTGTTATACTACCATGCTACTGGTTGAACCCTGTGCTGGAGATTGGATGACAGCAACGAGCGAAACCTTACTGCCCGCGCTGACGGACGAGCATCGCATGTTGCGCGACACGGTGCGCGCTTTCGCGCAACGCGAAATCGCAGCTGTGGCGGCGCAGCTGGACGAAACGGGCGAGTTCCCGCAGGAAACCGTGAGGCGCATGGGCGCGCTGGGGCTAATGGGCATCGAGGTGCCGGAGGAATACGGCGGCGCAGGCCTGGACGCGCTGGCCTGCGCCCTGACGATTCGCGAGCTCGCCCGCGTCGATGCCAGCCACAGCGTCATCGTCAGCGTTAACAACTCCCTCTACTGCGGCGCGCTGCTGGCCTTCGGCAGCGATGCACAGAAGCGTGAGTTTCTCGTCCCGGTCGCCAGCGGTGTACAGACCGGCGCCTACAGCCTGAGCGAGCCCTCCTCCGGCAGCGACGCCGGCACGATGGCCTGCCGTGCGCGGCTCAACAAGGCCGGCACCCACTGGCTTATCAACGGCCGTAAAAGCTGGGTGACCAACGGGCCGGTGGCGCAGCGCATCGTGCTCTTCGCCGTGACCGATGCGGCGGCCGGCAAGCGCGGCATCACGGCCTTCCTGATCGACGCCGCGCAGCCCGGACTCACGCGCGGTCGCCCGGAGCCCAAGCTGGGGATCCGCGCCAGCGCCACCTGCGAACTGCACTTTGAGGACTACGCCTGCCCGCTCGCAAACGTATTGGGCGAGCCGGGCGCGGGCTTTCGCATCGCCATGAGCGTGCTTGATGCCGGTCGCATCGGCATTGCGGCGCAGGCGCTGGGCATCGCCGAAGCGGCCTTTGCGGCCAGCGTGACCTACGCCAGACAGCGCGAGGCCTTCGGCGGGCCCATCGCCCGCTTCCAGCTAATTCAACAGAAAATCGCCGACATGAAGCTGCGCATCGAGGCCAGCCGCCTGCTGCTATATGACGCCGTCGCCGCTAAGCAGCGCAGCGCCGAAAGTGGCGAGCGCTACACCTTGCAAGCCAGCATGGCCAAACTTTTCGCCAGCGAGACGGCGGCCTTCGTCACCGACGAGGCGCTGCAGATTCACGGCGGCATGGGTTACAGCCGCGAGCTGCCACTGGAACGCTACTGGCGCGACGCCCGCATCACACGCATCTATGAAGGCAGCAGCGAAATCCAGCGCCTCGTCATCGCCCGCAACGTGCTGGGGCTGCGCTGATGCGCGCGGCCGTATTGCAGGCGCACGGCGGGCCGGAGGCGCTGTCCTACGTTACTGATTTGCCGCGGCCCGAGCCTGGGCCCGGCGAAGTGCGAGTGCGTATGCGCGCCGCCGCGCTCAACCGACTTGACCTGTGGGTGCGCGCCGGCTGGCGCGGCCTGACGCTGAACATGCCGCATATCATCGCCGCGGACGGCGCCGGTGAAGTCGATTGTTGCGGGCCAGGCGTCAGCGGCTTGCCAGCGGGTACACGCGTCTGCATCGACCCGGCCGTCATTGCCGACGATGACCCGGCGCGACGCAGCGGTCTTGAGAATCAGGGGCGGCTGCGGATCCTGGGCGAGCAACTGCCTGGCACAGCAGCGGAATTCGCCATCGTGCCCGCGCACAACCTGCTGCAGATGCCCGACCACGTCCGCTACGAAGACACGGCGGCAGCCGGCCTGGTCTACGTCACCGCCTGGCATTCGCTGCTGACGCGCGGCGGCCTGCGCGCGGGCGAGACAGTGCTCATCGTCGGCGCGGGCGGCGGCGTCAACACGGCCAGCATCCAGATTGCCAAACTGGCCGGCGCGCAGGTGCTGGTTGTCGGCAGCACAGAGGAGCGCTGCGAGACGGCGCTGGCCCTCGGCGCGGACCAGGTCATCTGTCGCGCGGACACGCCCGCCTGGTCGCGCGCGGTCTGGCAGCTGACCAACAGACAGGGCGTGGACGTGGTGGTCGACAACGTCGGCAGCGCCACCATGGCGGACAGCCTGCGCGTTGCACGGCACGGTGGCCGCATCCTCGTCGTTGGCAACACCAGCGGCCCGCAGGTCACGCTGGACCTGCGCATGGTCTTCGGCAAGCATTTGAGCATCATCGGCAGCAGCATGGGCCCGCACCGCGACTACTGCCAGGTCATGAACCTGGTCTTCAGCGGCGCGCTACGCCCGCTCATAGGCGCAACGCTGCCGCTGGCCGAGGCGCGTGAAGGCCTGCGCCTGCTGGAGGAATACGCAGTCAGCGGCAAGGTCGTGCTGCGAATCTGACACAGGGGAGTTTGCTCACCATGGACAGCGCCCACAGCGAAGTCGAGCTCAAGCTGTATTGCGCAGACCTCATGCAGGTGCAGCGGCGTTTGCAGCGCGCGGGCGCGCGCCTGGTCACTGCGCGCGTGCTGGAGCGCAACCTGCGCTATGAGAGCGCCGATGGCGTGCTGGAACCCAGGGGCATTGTGCTGCGCCTGCGCCAGGACAGCCGCGCGCGCCTGACGCTCAAGATGCCCGGCGACTCAGCGCCCGGCCAGGATGCCATCCTGCAGCGTTTCGAGGCCGAGGTCGAGGTCAGTGACTTCGACACGACGGCGCTCATCTTCGAGCGGCTCGGCTATCACGTGCAGCTGCGTTACGAGAAGTACCGCACGACCTGGGCCCTGGGCCGCGCAGAAATCGTGCTGGACGAGTTGCCCTGTGGCA
Source organism: Phototrophicaceae bacterium (assembly GCA_965238035.1). Classification (GTDB taxonomy): domain Bacteria; phylum Chloroflexota; class Anaerolineae; order Aggregatilineales; family Phototrophicaceae; genus JAGWBD01. The sequence goes on from OZ250163.1 coordinate 685,084, forward strand.
ATTTCGTCGAGATCGAGGGGGACGCGCAGCAGATCGAGCGCACGGTGCAGGCCCTCGGACTGGAGCAGGCGCCACGCCTGCCGCTCAGTTACTCCGCGCTCTTTGCGCAGATCCAGGCGCATCTGGGTCTGCCGCTGCACGAGTTGACCTTCGAGGCCTTTGCCGGCATCACTTTGCCACCAGGCTTCTTCGCAGACCTGGCCGTCGCTGCCGACAGCGATGTCTGACGCGCGCCCACGCCATGCCCTGCTCGCCCTGCTCTTGCTGCTGGTGCAACTCGCTTCCCTGAACCAGTTGACCCGCATCCCGCCCGAAATCGCCGCGCAGTTCAGCCTCATACTGCCGCTGGAGCTCGCGCTGACGCTGGCGTGGGCATTGATTTTCGCCTGGCTGGCCGTTACCCTGTGGCGTGGGGCGCAGACCCGTCGGCTGGGGCAGGCGCTTGCAATCTACGCCTTCGTCAGTGTTATGCGCCTGCTGCTTTTCGCGCGCGCAGATTATGACCGCGACCGGCTACCCTTCCTGTTGCTCACCCTGCTGCTGGCTGCGTTCCTCCTGCTTCGCCGCCGGACAAGAAACCGACGGGAGTCTGAACATGACTGCGAAACCTGAGGGTAACCCGGGGATCGACCTGTTGCGCAGCCGCCGCGCGCTCGGCCAGCTGGGCGGCGGCGAGGAGCGCATTCGCCGCCAGCACGATACTGGCCGCCAGACCGCCCGCGAACGTCTCGACATCCTGCTCGACCCCGGCAGCTTCCGTGAACTGGACGCCTTCGCCGAGCATCGCAGCACGGACTTCGGCATGCAGCACCGGCGCACGCCAGGCGACAGCGTGGTCACCGGCTGGGGCACCATCGATGGCCGCCTGGTGTACGTCTTTTCGCAGGATTTCACCGTAATCGGCGGCACGCTGAGCGAGGCCCACGCGCGCAAAATCGTCAAGATCATGGACATGGCGATGAAGGTCGGCGCGCCAGTGGTCGGCCTCAACGACAGCGGCGGCGCGCGCATCCAGGACGGCGTGGACAGCCTCGGCGGCTACGGCGAGATCTTTCTGCGCAACACGCTCGCCAGCGGCGTCATCCCGCAAATCAGCGTCATCATGGGGCCATGCGCCGGCGGCGCGGTTTACAGCCCGGCGCTGACGGACTTCACCATCATGGTGCGCGACACCAGTTACATGTTCATCACTGGGCCTGACGTCGTCAAACAGGTGCTGAACGAGAGCGTCACCTTCGAAGAGCTGGGCGGAGCGGATGTGCATGCCTCGCGTAGCGGCGTGTGCCATCTGGTCGGCGAAGACGAGACCCACGCGCTGTTGATGGTGCGTGAACTGCTGGGCTTTTTGCCGCAGAACAACATGGAAGACACGCCCTACCTCGCCACCAGCGACGACCCGCTGCGCGCCGATGCTGCGCTGGACAGTATCGTGCCCGTGGACGCCAATCGGCCCTACGACATGAAGGAGATTATCAACCGCGTCGTTGACGACAGGCTCTTCTTCGAAATCCAGCAGGACTATGCCGCCAACATCATCTGCGGCTATGCGCGCCTCGGTGGCTTCAGCGTGGGCATTGTCGCCAACCAGCCGATGGTGCTGGCTGGCGTGCTGGACATTCGCGCCAGCGAAAAGGCGGCCCGCTTTGTGCGCACCTGCGACGCCTTCAATATCCCCCTCGTAACCTTCGTCGACGTGCCCGGTTATTTGCCCGGCACTGACCAGGAGCACAGCGGCATCATCACCTCCGGCGCGAAGCTGCTCTTCGCCTACTGCGAGGCGACCGTGCCCAAGTTGGCCGTCACCACACGCAAGGCCTATGGCGGCGCCTACCTGGTTATGAGCAGCCGGCACTTGCGCGGCGACCTCAACCTGGCCTGGCCAAGCGCAGAAATTGCAGTAATGGGGCCAGAGGGTGCGGTCGAAATCATCCATCGGCGTGAACTGGCCGAGGCCGAGGACCCCGAACAGCGCAAGGCCAGTCTGGCTGCAGATTATCGCGACCGCTTCGCCAGCCCTTATGTCGCCGCCGCGCGCGGCTTCCTTGACGACATCATCGAACCGCGCCAAACCCGGCCCCGGCTCATCAATGCCTTGCAGGTATTGCAGAACAAGCGCGACGTCAATCCACCGCGCAAGCACGGCAACATTCCGCTTTAGTCAAGCAGGCGCGCCATGGCCGAACAAAGCAACATCAACAAGGTTCTGATCGCCAACCGCGGCGAAATCGCCGTACGCATCATCCGCACCTGTCGCGACCTCGGCATCCCGACCGTCGCAGTGTGGTCCGATGCTGACCGCACCGCCCTGCACGTACGCTTCGCCGACGAGGCCGTGCACATCGGCGAACCGGCGCCCGTAAGCAGCTACCTGCGCATGGATGCGCTCATTGAGGCCGCGCGCCGGACCGGCGCCGACGCCATTCACCCCGGCTACGGCTTCCTCGCCGAAAACGCGGACTTCGCGCAGCAGGTGCAGGATGAAGGGCTCGCCTGGATCGGCCCGTCGCCCTCCGCCATCGCCACCATGGGCGACAAGCAGGCCGCGCGCAGCACCGTAAGTCGCCATGGCGTGCCACTCATTCCGGGCAGCGAGGCCGGCCTGCACGACGAGGCACTCGGCGCGGCAGCGGACAAAATTGGCTATCCCCTGCTCGTCAAGGCGGTCGCGGGCGGCGGTGGCAAGGGCATGCGCAAGGTATTGCGGGAAGCGGAATTTGCGGATGCGCTGGCCACCGCCCGGCGCGAGGCCGCCAGCGCCTTCGGCAACGGCGATGTCTACCTTGAAAAGCTGCTGATTGGCGCGCGCCACATCGAGTTCCAGATCCTGGCGGATACGCATGGCAACACCATCCACCTCGGCGAACGCGAATGCTCGATCCAGCGGCGTCACCAGAAGCTGGTCGAGGAGGCGCCTTCAATCTTCATGGACCCGGAGCTGCGCGAGCGCATGGGAGCGATGGCCATCGCCGCCGCACGTTCGGTCGGCTACGTCAACGCTGGCACCATCGAGTGCCTGGTCGACCGCCAGCGCAACTTCTACTTCCTTGAAATGAATACCCGGCTGCAGGTCGAGCACCCGGTCACGGAACTCGTCACCGGGGTTGACCTGGTGCGAGAGCAAATTCGCATCGCCCGCGGGCGCACCATGACGCGCACGGACAACCTGTTTTCGCCCCATGGTCACGCCATTGAGTGCCGCATCAATGCCGAAGACCCCTACAGGAACTTCATCCCTTCCACGGGGCGCATCACAACGCTCATCACGCCCACCGGCCCGGGCGTGCGCGTGGACAATGGCGTCTATTCCGGCTTCGAGATCACGCCCTGGTACGACAGCATGATCGCCAAGTTGATCTGCTGGGGCGAGGACCGCGCCGAGGCCATGTTGCGCATGCGGCGCGCCCTGGGCGAATACACCATCATGGGCCTCAAGCACAACATTCCTTTCCACCTCAATCTACTCAACAGCTTCAGCTTCATCGCCGGCAAAATCGATACCGCTTTCGTCGATGAACGCTTCAACATGAAGACCTACGACCGGGACCCCACCGAGAACGAAACTGAGTTCGCTGCCATCGCCGCCACGCTCTTCGCCCACCGCCGCCGCCAACTGGCCGCGCAAGTCGTCACTGCGCCTAAACGCGACACCAGTAACTGGAAGTGGGTTGGCCGCTGGGAAAGAATGCAGCGATGAAGTACGTCACCACAGTCAACGGCAAGCACTTTGAAATCGAGGTCGGCAACGACGGCCGGCTACTGGTCAACGGAGCGGAACGCCAGGTCGACTTCCTCTCGCTGGGGCCTTCGCTCTATTCGGTCATCATGAACAACCAGTCGTTACAGGTGGTCATCGACGGCGAAAGCGGCCGCTATGACGTGTTGATGAACGGCCACCTCTACGAATCCACCGTGCTCGACGAGCACGCCATGATGTTGGGGCAGCGCCGCGGCGGCCTGGTGACAAAGTCGGGCGATGTCAGCGCGCCCATGCCCGGGCTGATCGTGCAGGTGCCGGTGACCGTCGACCAGATGGTTGAGGAAGGCGAGACGCTCGTCATCCTCGAATCGATGAAGATGCAGAACGAATTGCAGGCGCCGGTCAGCGGCAAGATCGAAAGCATTAATTGCAGCGACGGCCAGACGGTCGACAAAGGCGCGTTGCTGATCGTCATTCGCCCAACAGACGCTTGACATGCGGCGTATGCCAAATCATCCGCGGGCTATCTTGGCGCATGGCAAACTGCGCTTCCGTTTGCGTAACCCCGAAGTCTTTTGGTCGCTTCCGACGTTCACTAACCCGACAACCTTGATTCATACACTGACTGGTCAATGGATCTTCCCTACTGGCTGAGCGACAGCCTGACGCCGTTGCCAGGTCTGCTGCTGGTCTACGCGGGGCTCGGCATCCCCTGGGCGTTGGTGGTGTTGCCACGTTCCGCCTGGTCCTCGCGCGCCAGCGTGGCCGCAATTGCCTGCGTAGCCGGGCCGCTGCTGCTCACCCTCTGGATGCTGCCGCTCGGAATGGCCGGCGCCCTGCAGCTCGAGCCGGTGCTGGCCGGAGTCGTCGCCCTACTGCTCGCCGGTCTCCTGCTCGCCTGGCGCAAGGGTCGTCGACCCTCTCCAGCCGCGCTGCAATCTCCCCCGCTGAGTGGCACAGAGAAGTTCCTGCTGCTGCTCATCGGCCTCGCCCTGTTGCCGCGCCTGTTGAGCATCGCCTACTGGCCCTTCACCGCCTATGACGCGCTGTGGGTCTTCGGTCATGAAGCGCGCCTCTACACGCTGACGGGCGGCATCCCGGCGCTGATCGGTTACTATCCGCAGTTCCTGCCACTGCAATTCACCTTCACGCAGCTGCTGGCCGGAGGCGTGGACGATCATGCCGCCCGCGCCGTGCTCTTCTTCACGCACGCGGGCTGCGCACTCGCTGTCTACCTCGCAGGCGCGCGCCTGTTTAGCCGGCGCGTCGGCATCTTCGCCGCCGCGCTCTGGGCACTCTATCCGCACACGGGCGAATGGGCGCGCTTCGGCGACCTCGAGATCGTGCTCACCATGCTCTTCACCCTGACGGCGACTTTCTTCCTGCAGGCCTGGACGGACCTGAATCACCGCCGGCGCCATGCGCTCATCGCCGGGCTGCTGCTGGGCTGCGCCCTATGGACCAAACCCACGGCCGGCGCCCTGGTGTGGGGCGTGCTGCTGCTACTGCTCATCGAGCTGTGGCGCGTGCGCTTCAACTGGCGCGCTTTCCGTCCGCGCCTCAGCGTCGCGCTGCTAACCGGCCTCGCCAGCCTGCCACACGGCGCGGTCTGGTATCTGAGAAACGTCGCTCTCGGGCACAACGCTATCGATTTCCCGGACGCATTCTGGCTGGAACGGGCCGCGCGCAGTGGCGCGGAGTTTGGCTGGCCACTGCTGGGGCTGCTGTGTCTGCTGCTCGCGCTCGGTCGCGTCCCGTATGCCAGCCGGACTCAGGCGCGCCAAATGATCATCGGCCTGACGCTGCTGCTGGCCGCACTATTGCCCACGATCTTCGGCCAGTTGAACATCACTGCGCTGCAGCCGCTCTTCCCGCCGCGCCGGATACAGGCCCTCGAATGGGCAATGCTGGCCGCCGGAGCGCTGCTACTCTGGCGCTCGTTGTGGCCTCTGCTACCGGCTGCAGGCCCGCAGCGCAACACGATCGCGAAATGCGCCTGGGCATTGGCAATGTCGCTGCCCTGGTTCGTCACCTGGTTCTGGTCCTACAGCTATCATTACCGCCTGTCCTTCGCAATCGTGCCGCTGCTGATCCTGCCCTGTGCCCTGTGCCTCGCGCACTGGTTGAGTCGCGAACGCGTACAGCGCTGGTCGCGTCCACGACGCGCGCTGTCTGGGGTTGCGCTCTGCGTCATCGCTCTGCCCGGCATCACCAGCACGCTGCTGGACCCGATTGCAGGCAGCGACTGGTTGCAGCCCGGTCACTTCAGCGACGACACAGCGAAATATACGTCCGGCAACATCGCGTTGATGAGGATGGTCAACCGCCTGCAGATTTACGCACGCGAGCATCCGGAAGAGCCGCTGGTGGTCGCGGCGCCTGGCGTAAAACGTCTGCCCTTCTTTTTCCCTCTGGATGACATCCGTGTGTATGAGAGTCCCACACGGCTGCAGGAGCTGGAGGACGTGAGGTTTTACGTCGACAGCATCCCGGAGAATCCGCTCAAGTGGGACGAGAACGCACCAGGCAGCAATCAGATCCTGGGGGCCTTGTCGCTGGCCAGAATTGGTCCCGGCAATACCCTGCGCTTCGCCTGGCAGCGTGATGACGGCAACTTCAGCTACACGCTTTACGAGCTGAACCTGGAGCGCCGCTTCGAAACTCCAGACAGAGCCCAATACTCGCCGCAATCGGTCGATTTTGGCGGGTTCGCGCGCTACCGTGGCCACGAAATACGCTCCAACAGATTGTGGCCCGGGCGCCAGAACTCATTCTCCATCTACTGGGAAGCCCTGAATGAGGCTGAACAGGACTACTCAATATTCCTGCATCTGCGCGACGCGCAGGGCAACCTGATTACCAGCAGCGATGGCCCGGTCGGCCTTGACGAGAACCGGCGCTTTTATTCCACACTGGTCTGGGAACCAGGCGAGTTCATCCGTGACGAGCGCCAGCTGCGCGTACCCGAAGACCGCGAGTATGACCTGGGCGAGGACTACGCCCTCTGGATTGGCATCTACGATTGGCGCAGCGGAGAACGCCTGCCCGTCACGATTGACGGCGAACCGGCCGGCGACAGCTACCGCATCAACGAAGACCTGACCATGCTGGCCGAAGACCCCGATTGAGCGCGATTCCGCTTCACAGGACCAGCAACGCCGTGGACAGTTCGCGCAGCACGTCCCGGCTGTTGAAATGCTCCCAGACAGCCGGCAATTGCGCCAGCAGTTGCGTGCGTTCCTCCGCCTGGGCCTCCAGATAACCGCGCAGGGCTGCGCGTGCCGCCTTGTCCTGCCCGGGTATCAGCCTGGACAGCAGCGCCTGCGCCACTGCAATGTCGTTCATGCGCCCCAGCAAATCCTGCATCTGCTTCAGCGCAGCAATGTAGTCCCGAATCTCCGGCCCCAACAGATCGGCAAACAATGCGACAGCATAGCGCAGCCGCTTGCAATCGATGCGCAGGTTATGCAACGTTTCACTGTCGGCGTCAGCCACTGCCGGGCCGTAGGCGCGCACCTGCGCCAATCGCCCGTATACCAGCGGCGGCAGAACATGGCACACCAGCTGTGGCGCGATCCTGTTCTTGCGCATCCGGGTCACGCCGGCACCCGGCATCGTCAGAAAGTCGACGTAGGATGGCAGGAATTGCTCCCATGTGTCGCTGTACAACACAAACAGTAACTTGCCGCGCGCATTGGTCCGCTGCCGCTGCAGGGTCGTGAGACTTTGCTCAAGAGCCGCCTGCTGCGATGTGTCGCAGTTGCCCAGGTTCTCAAGCAATACGTCCAGGTCGCGTACCGGCCCCGAAGCGCGCATCAGGTCGCGCAGCACCTGCCCGTGGCCTCTGATGACATTTGAGCGAAAGTAAGGGCGCAACAGCCGCAACGCGCTGCGCGACTTGCGAATGGCGACGCGCAACTGGTGCAGGTCTTCGATGTCTGTGCCGTTGCGACTGCCGGCCTCGTGTGCCAGCACGTGGCGAAATTCCTCCAGCAGAACCTTGCGCCCGGCCTCGGCCATCAGGTCATCCGGACGCAGGTCTGTATCGCAGGCCGAGAGGCACAAATCAAGTGCGCTGCGCTGCTCCTGCCCGTTGTCCACTCTGCCTCCTTGCTCCGGGATGTTATTTAGTATAGCACTGTGGCAACGGGGCATGGACGCGAAGCCTTGAGCGCCCTGCGCTATACTCCTGCCGTCCAACGCAAGCACGGGAGCGCTCATGACGCAGGGCGCGATTGCAGCAAACGAGACTGTCGGCGCGATACGCAAGGTCGCGCTGATTACCGGCGCCTCAAGCGGTATCGGGCGCGAGACGACGCTGGCCTTGCTGCGCGACGGCATTCAGGTTGCCGGTCTGGCGCGCAACACAGAGCGCCTGGCAGAGCTGGAGGTTGCGGCCCGCGAGCTTCCGGGCGACTTTCTCGCCTGCCCCGGCGATGTCACGCTGGCGGCGTCACTGGAGCGCGCAGTCGAACTGACGGTCGCGCGCTTCGGCCGCCTCGACATTCTCGTCGCCAACGCCGGTGTGGGGCTGCGCGGCGACCTTGTTAGCAGCGAGTGGGAGTCGCTGGAGACCTTGCTGCGCACCAATATCGACGGCGTATTGCACAGCCTGCGCGCCGCAGTGCCCGCCATGCGCGTTGGTGGCGGCGGACACATCATCACCATCTCCTCGGTGGCCGCTCCACTCGTTGTGCCCTACAGCGCCAGTTACGCGGCCAGCAAGGCCTTTGTGAGTAGCATCGCGCACTCGCTGCGCCTGGAGCTGGAGCAGGACAACATCCGCGTGACGGACATGTTGATCGGGCGCACAGCGACGGAGTTCGACGAGCGCCGCATGGGCGCTGGCGCACGGGAGGCCGGCAGCAGCTTGCCCGTCATGCGCGCCGATGAAGTCGCAGCAGCCATCCTGCGCGTCATCCACAGGCCGCGCCGTTCGGTTACACTGCGCCTCTTTGACCGCCTGGTCCTGCTGGCTGGTCGCCTGGCGCCCGATGTGCTGGGACGGATGGCCCGGCGCCAGTATCGCTAGCGCCAGCCATGGCCAGAAAACTGAACGCTGAACGCCTTTTGCAACAGCGGCGCATCCCCTTCACCACGCTGCGCTACGACGCCAGCCGCTTTCATGATGCAGAAGCGGTGGCTGCCCTGCTGGGGGTGGCACCGGCGCAGGTTTACAAGACCCTGGTGCTGGAATCCGCTGCGGGCGGCAAGCCCCTGCTGGCGCTGATCGCCGCCGATCGCGCGCTGGATCTGAAGGGTCTGGCCGCAAGGGCCGGGCAGCGCAAGCTGCGCCTGACAGCGCGTAACCGGGCCGAGCAGTTGACCGGGATGCAGATCGGGGGCATCAGCGCGCTGGCCCTGGCGCATCATAACTGGCCGGTCTGGCTGGACGAGGCGGTCAGGGAGCACGAGCAAATCTACCTCAGCGCCGGTGAACGCGGCCTGCAACTGCGTTTGTCTACAGCAGCGTTAATGCAGCTGACGCAGGCGCGCGTGGCTGCCATCAGCCGTGCGCGGGACTGAAGGCCTTCAGCGCGAAAGCATGCGCGCCAGGTCATAGTACCAGTCGCTCAACTGACGCTGGTTGACGATGACCTCGCCCAACGGGACTTGCTGAATCTCGCGGCCCTGCATCCCCATCATCACGCCGCTCTGGCCATCGCGCAGGGCTTCCAGCGCGCGCATCCCCAGCATCGACGCCAGGCGCCGGTCGAAGGCCGAGGGGCGCCCGCCGCGCTGCATGTGACCCAAAATGGACAGGCGAATTTCAAAGCCGACATGCGGGTGCAATTCGAGGTATTCCGCCAGCTCTGTCGTCGAAATGGACGCGCCTTCGGCGATGACGGCGATGGCGTGCGACTTGCCGCGCGTGTAGGAATCGACCAGCGAGTCGGCCACCTCCTCCATGCTGGTCTCGCGTTCCGGCGTAACGACTATCTCCGCGCCGCCGAGGATGCTGCTCATCAGCGCCAGGTAGCCGGTGTTGCGTCCCATGACCTCGACGAGGAAGGCTCGTTGATGCGAAGTGGCCGTGTCGCGGATGCGGTCCAGCGCCTCGATGATGGTGTTGAGCGCCGTATCGACGCCGATGCTCATGTCGGTGCCCCAGATGTCGTTGTCGATGCTGCCAGGCACGCCAACGACCGGAAAGCCAAGGTTGTGCAGGGCCAGAGCGCCCGCCATGCTGCCATCGCCCCCGATGACCACCAAGCCCTCAATGCCGGCCACATTAAGGCGGCGCAGGGCCTTGTGCTGCCCCTGTAAGGTGCGGAACTCATCCTCGCGCGCCGTTTGCAGTATCGTGCCACCACGCTGCAAAATGCCGCTGACCCCGTTGCTGTCAAGCAATTGGAAATCCCCGCTAAGACAGCCGCTGAATGCCTGGCGCACGCCCTGCACCTCAATGTCGTATTCCAGCCCGGTGCGCACCACCGCCCGGATGGCAGCATTCATGCCCGGAGCGTCACCGCCGCTGGTCATCACTGCGACGCGCTTCATCACTTTAATTCCCTTTCCCGAGAAATCCCTGCGACGGCGTTGCGCTGCCCTACTCCAGCTGGCACCTGGCGGCCTGAGCTTCAGGGAACGTCCTGACCTCTACGCCTTCGATGGCGCGCAGGCTGTCAAGCATTTCACCGCAAATTCCGACGGTCGTATTAAAGTCCAGTTGTACTTGCCTGCCACCGGACTCAACGACGATGCTGAACGCATCCTCTCCCGGCCAGGACGTGATTTCGTTATGGACGCGCTCAAGGCGCCGCTTATCGCGTTCCGCATCATCCGTGCGCGCAATCCTGACGAGCAGCCGCCGCGAAACTGACGGGCCCGGTTCTTCTGCGGCGGGCGTGACAGGTACCTTTTCCTCAACGTCGGGCGCCATTTTCACGGGCGCTGGCAGCTCCAACTCTGGCGCTGGCGGCTCTTCCTCCCAGGGGGGCGACACTGCCTCGACCGGCGGAGCGAAGTCGGCAGCTGCAGGCGGCGCTGCAGCGTAGGGTTCCGCATCTTCCTCGGGGACGGCCTCCAGCAGCGTGAAGTTCTGTGTGACCTCGTCCGCGATTACCTGCGGCTCGCCGCGCGAGCTGTCCAGCTTGCCGCGTACATGGAGCACCCGGCCCTCTACGACCAGGGCCTGACACTGCTGCCAGGTGCGTGGGAAAATAGTAATGTCAATCGTGGCGGCTGAATCGCGCCAGTCTTCCAGCTGCGCAACGCACATGCGGTCGCCCTTTTTGGTGAGTATGGTGCGCACGCCGACGACCTCGCCGGCCACAGTCACCGGCCGGTCATGCAACCCGAAGCCCTCCGCCTTGAGCTCGCTGATGTCGCGCGTGTTGGCCCTGGCCAGCGCCTCACGGTAGCGGTCAGCCGGACGCCCGCTGACGTAGATGCCCAGCAATTCTTTCTCCTGCTCCAGCAAATCTCGCTCGCTGAGCACGTCATGTTCCGGCAGGTTGCCCAGCATCTCCTGCGACATGCCCGCCTCCTGGCCAAACATGTTCATCTGGCCAACTTCGCGGTCGCGGTGCCAGCGCGTGCTGAAGCCCATCAGCCGTTCGCTGGCGGCTAGCAGCCGACCCCGTTGGCCAAAATCGCGCATGGCGCCCACCGTGGCCAGGCTCTCCAGCGCGCGCCGCCCCACCTTGCGCAGGTCAACCCGCTTGCAGAAGTCCTTGAGGTCAGTAAAGGCTCCGTCCTGCTGGCGGGCCAAAACAATCGGGGTCAAGGCGCCCGCGCCGGCCTTGCGGATGGCCGCCAGGCCGAAACGAATGCCGCGCTGGCCCGTCTCGTCCGCCTGGATGTCGAAATCGAGCAGGCTGTGGTTCACGTCGGGCGGCAGGACGGGAATGCCAAGTCGGCGGCACTCCTCCATGTACCCGGCGATGCGCCCGCCATCGTCACGATGCACGCTTAGCAACGCGCACATATACTCCTCGGGATAGTGGCATTTGAGGAAGGCTGTCTGCAGCGTGATGACTGCGTAGTCCGTCGCATGCGCCTTGTTGAAGCCGTAGTTGGCGAAGAATTCGATGTCGTCAAAAATCTTGCTGGCCGTGGCCTCGTCGACGCCGTGCTGCGGCCCGCGCTCCATGAAGATCTCGCGATGCTTAACGAGGTCCTCTTCGCGCTTGTAGGAGACCGCCTTGCGCATCGTGTCGCTTTCCGCCAGCTCGTAGCCGAAGAGCTGCGAAGCGATCTGCATGATCTGTTCCTGATACACGATGATGCCGCAGGTCTCCTCAAGTATTGGCTTCAGCAGCTCATGCTGATAGCTAACCTCCTCCTCGCCGCGCAGTCGTCGGTTGTAGGTGGGGATGTAGTCCATCGGCCCCGGTCGATACAATGCTATGCCAGCGACGATGTTTTCGAAGCGGCGCGGCTGCATGTCGCGCAGCATCTGCTGCATGCCCTCGCTCTCCACCTGGAACATGCCCGAGGTCTCGCCGCGCCCCAGCAGCGCGAAGGTCTCATTCAGCATGGCCGTCGCGCGTTCGTCTCCCGCGACCATCTCATGGCGGCAAGGGATGTTCTCCATGCTGTATTCGATGCCGTGATGCTGGCGAATCAAATCGCAGGCCCTTCGCATGATGGTCAGCGTGGAGAGGCCCAGGAAATCAATCTTGAGCAGGCCGATCGATTCGCAGGTCTCCATCGTGAACTGCGTCACGGCGCGCACCGAGCCGCTGTCGCTGCCGCGCGTCGGCCGATGCAGCGGGATGGTCTCCACCAGCGGCCGGTCACCAATGATTATGCCGGCCGCGTGCGTCGAGACGTGGCGGCTGATGCCCTGCAGGGTCTTCGCCGTTGCAATAATGCGCTGCACATCTTCGTCACGCTTGACCAGGTCCTTTAGTTCGGGCGTCGCATCCACGTACTCCTGCAGGGGTTTGGGCCTGGGCTCCTGCGGAATGAGGCGGGCGACGTGATGCACCAGGTCATGCGGCATCTGCAGCACGCGGCCGACATCGCGCACCGCCGCACGCGGCCCCAGCGTGCCGAAAGTGATGATGGCCGCGACCTTGTCCTCGCCATACTTGCGCGCGGCATAGTTAATCATCTCGGCGCGGCGGTCATCCGGGTAGTCCAGGTCGATATCCGGCATGTTGATGCGCCCGGGATTGAGAAAGCGCTCGAAGATGAGGCCGTCCTGTATCGGGTTGATTTCCGTGATGCCGAGGCAGTAAGCCACCAGGCTGCCGGCGCCTGAACCGCGCACATTCCACCAGATGTCGGCCTCGCGCGCGTATTCGCAAAGGTCCCACACGATGAGGAAGTAGGTGTCGAAGCCCATTTCGTGGATCAGCTTCAGCTCGTGACCCAGGCGCGCCAGCAAACTCTCATCGCCCGTGGCCCGCTCGCCAAAGCGCCAGCGCAGCCCCTTCTCGCAGAGTTGGCGCAACCAGGTTTGGGCGTTGTGTCCCTCCGGCACAGGGAAGGACGGCAACTGGTAGCCCTGCATTTCCAGGTCCAGCTGGCACATCTCAGCCACCAGCAGCGTATTCTTCAGCGCCTCGCCTTCATTGACTTCGCCGAAGTGCCCCCACATCTCCGCCTGCGAGGCGAGATGGTAGCTGGGGTCGGACATGCGCATCCGGTTCTGCTCCGCTTTCTGCGCGCCGGTCTGGATGCAGAGCAGCGTGTCATGCGGGTCGTGGTCTTCCTGCTGCACATAGTGCACGTCGTTAGTGGCCAGCAGCCTGGTTCCGGCAAAATCACGGTTGTCCACCAGCCAGGTGTTGACCTCGTGCAGGGCGGGGATGTCGTGATGCTGCAGCTCCAGGAAAAAGTTTTCCTGGCCGAAGATGTCCTGATACTTGCCGATGTGTTCGCGCGCGGCCTCCTCCTTGCCGGCCATCAGCAGTGCCGGGATTTCGCCGGCGAGACAGCCGCTGGTGGCAATCAAACCGTCACTGTGCGCGGCAAGAAAATCGTGGTCGATGCGCGGGTTGTAGTAAAAGCCTTCCAGTTGCGCAGCGGAGGCGATGCGCAGCAGATTTCGATAGCCCTGTTGGTTGCGCGCCAGCAAGAGCAGATGCGCCGCCTTGCGGTCCAACGTCGGGTCGCGGTCCCGCATCCCCCGCGGCGCCACGTAGGCTTCCATCCCGATGACGGGGTGGATGTCACGGGCCTTGCAGGCGCGATAGAAGTCGATCACGCCGAACATGGTGCCGTGGTCGCTGATGGCCAGCGACTCCATGCCCAGCCCCGCGGCGCGCGCCACCAGGTCGTCAATACGCCCCAGCCCGTCCAGCAGGGAGAATTGACTGTGGACATGCAGGTGCACAAAGTCTTTGCTGGACATACGGCTCCGGGGACTGTGACTGACCAACAAAGTATACCATTGCGGCCTGGGCGGGACAGGCGCCTGGTTGACGCGGCCGGGCGTTTCCGGCAGAGTCAGCCAGGCAGCCTTGCAGGAGATCATCCGCTTTCATGCCCGAATTGCCGGAAGTTGAAATGGTCGCGCGCGGCCTGCGCCAGCCGCTTGTCGGCCGCCGCGTAAGCGATCTGTGGACGGACTGGCCGCGCATCATTCACAGCCCGGAGCCGGAGGAATTTGCCGCCCGCATCCACGGCCAGACCTTTCGCGCCATCGGCCGTCGCGGCAAGTATCTGCTCTGCGCGCTGGACAGCGAAACGCTCATCGTGCATTTGCGCATGACCGGGCGCCTCTACGTGGCGGCGGACGAAGCGCAGACTACGGCCGATCGCTGGCTGCACTTCCGGCTGCAGCTGGATGGCGGGCAGCAACTGCGCTTTTCAGACGCGCGCAAGTTCGGTCGCGTCTGGTTGACGGCGGATGTGAACACGGTGACCGGCGCGCTGGGGCCAGAGCCCCTGTCCCGCCAGTTCACGGCCAGACGTCTGGGCAAAGGCCTCGCCAAACGTAGCCGCGCGCTGAAACCCCTGTTGCTCGACCAGGGCTTCCTCGCCGGTGTGGGCAACATCTACGCGGACGAGGCCCTGCATCGCGCCCGCCTGCATCCCCTGCGTCCGGCAGACAGTCTGGATGAGGCCGAGACGGCCGCTCTGCACCGCGCGCTACGCGCTGCCTTGCGCGCCGGCATTCAGCACGAGGGCGCCAGCATCAACTGGTATCGCAAGCCGGATGGTTCACGCGGCAGCTCCCAGCGACATTTTCGCGTCTACGGACGCGCGGGCGAGCCCTGTCCCCGCTGCGGCAAGTCAATTGTGAAAACAGTGGTGGCGCAACGCGGCACGCACTTCTGCCCGGCCTGTCAGCAAGCGCTCTAGACCGACTCGAAGGTGACCGCCTCCACGCGCAGCCGGCCACTCTCGTCCTTGCGCAGACGGCCAGCCGGTCGCTGCGAATCGTGCGGAAAGCAGAGCAACGCATCCCGCTCCAGCGCCCAGGCCTGCCAGCGACGCTTGGTCTCAAGCGTGACCAGCGGCTCCACGTCGTAGGCCGTCATCCAGCCCAGACGCTCAAAATGGACGGCGTAGGTCGCCAGGTCCGCCAGCAGCAGCGCAAACTGTCCTTCGCTCTCCAGCAGCACGCTCATGTGGCCCGGCGTATGCCCAGGCGTAACCACGCCACGCACGCCCGGCGCAAGCTCGCTGTCGCCATCCAGCAGACGCAGCTGTCCGCTGGCGTGCAGCGGCTCGAAGTTCTCCGCCAGATAGGTCGCGCGCGTGCGCTCGTTGGGACGGCAGGCGTCCTCGTATTCACGGCGCTGCACTACATACTCGGCGTCGGGAAAGACCGCGACTGCGTTGCCAGCCTCGTCAAAGTGGGTGTTGCCGGCGGCATGATCCAGGTGCAAATGGGTGTTGATGACCAGGTGGATGTCGCCTGGCGCCAGGCCGAGGCGCGCCAGTCCCGCGCAGAGGTCTCCGCGCGGACGCGCCAGATGCAGCTGCTGTTGCGCTTTCTTTGGCAATTTGTTGCCGTAGCCGCAATCGACGACGATATTTCGCCCGGCACTCTGTAGCAGCAGACAGTTGCTGCTCATCGGCACCAGCAGCTCTGCCGTGGGCGTCATGTGGCGCGACCAGAGCGCGCGTGGCACCAGACCGAAGGCCCCGCCCGGGTCGACCAGATAATCACTTTCGCGGATGAGATGAACCTGGATTTGGCCGATTTGCAGCATCGTCTCAGCCGGCCGGGTTGGCCCGGCTGCGCGCGCGCTGCACCTGGCGGTCCTGTTTCATGTGGCACTGCTTGTACTTACGGCCACTGCCACAATGGCAGAGTTCGTTGCGCCCCAGCTTTTGTTTGGCGCTATTACGCACCGGTTCGGGACGCTCGGCGGCAGCGCCGTTATCTGTGCCCGGCCGCCAGGCGCGGATGTTGCGACGCACAGGCTGCTGCTGCGCCGTTTGCACCCGGATGTTGAGCAGATCGTAGGCCGCCCGCAGGCGAATCTGCCCCTGCATGTCTTCCCACATTGCGAAGGCCTCGCGCTGGTATTCAACCAGTGGGTCGCGTTGGGCTATGGCCATCAGGCCAATGCCTTCGCGCAGCACATCGAGGTCGGTCAGATGCCGGCGCCAGAACTGGTCCAGCGTGTTCAGCATGACCAGGCGCTCGGCGCGCAGCATCAACTCCTCGCCCAACTCCCTGGCCTTGATGTCGCAGGCTTCGGCGCAGGCCGCAACCAGCGTATCCTCCAGCGCCTCCCGTGACAGGGCGCGCAGGCTGTCCGGCGTGATGTGCTCGGGCACCGGGAAGACGGTGAAGAGCTGCCGGTGCAGGGCCTCTGCGTCCAGGCTGCCCGGCTCATCATCATCGTCAACAAATTCGTCCAGCAGCGCCAACACAGCTTCCTCGAGAATCTCGAGATACCGCTCGCGCAGACTGTCCGCGCGCAACACCTCCGCGCGCTGGGCATAAATTCGCTCACGCTGTATATTGACGACATCGTCGTACTCGAGCACGCGCTTGCGCACGTCGAAGTTATGCCCTTCCACGCGCACCTGCGCCTGGGCGATCGACTTGCTGATGATGCCGTGCTCGATGGGCTCGTCCTCGGGCATGTTGAAGCGCTGCATGAAGCCCTTCACGCGGTCGCCCTGAAAGCGCCTCATCAGCTCGTCCTCAAGGCTGAGGTAGAAACGCGAGCGTCCGGGGTCGCCCTGCCGGCCGGCGCGGCCACGCAGCTGGTTGTCGATGCGGCGCGCCTCATGGCGCTCGGTGCCGACGACGTAGAGGCCGCCACTGGCCAGAACGCGCCCGCGGTCTTGCGCGCAGGCCTGCTCCGCTTCCCGCAAGGCCTCCTGCCTCTGCTGCTCCGTGGCCGCAGTGATTTCGATGTTCTTGTGCCGAAGGCTCTCACGCGCACGCCCGTCCGGGCTGCCGCCCAGCAGAATGTCCACGCCACGGCCGGCCATGTTGGTCGCGATAGTGACCGCGCCGGAGCGTCCCGCCTGGGCGATGATGGCGGCCTCACTTTCGTGCTTGCGCGCGTTGAGCACCTGGTGCGCAATGCCGGCCTTCGTCATCTGTTGGCTCAGCCGTTCGGAAGTCTCGATGGAGACCGTGCCCACCAGCACGGGCTGACCCTGCTGCTGCCGCTCGCGAATGTCATCCACGACCGCGCCGAATTTGGCAGCCTCGTTCACGTAGATCAGGTCTTCCTGATCATCGCGCACAACTGGCAGGTTTGTCGGGATGGAGACGACTTCGAGGTTGTAGATCTTCTCGAACTCTTCGGCCTCGGTCAGCGCCGTGCCGGTCATACCGGCCAGCTTGTCATACATGCGGAAAAAGTTCTGGAAAGTGATAGTCGCCATCGTCATGTTTTCGCGGCGAATCTGCACGCCCTCGCGCGCCTCGATGGCCTGGTGCAGACCCTCGGCGAAGCGCCGGCCATGCATCAGCCGCCCGGTGAACTCGTCCACGATGACCACCTGACCGCGCTCGACGATGTACTCCTTGTCGCGTTGATAGAGCGCGTGTGCGCGTAGCGAGTTATCAAGATACGGTACCATTTCTGCGTTGTCGGGGTGGAAGAGTTGCCCGACGCCAAGGCGCGTTTCGACCTTCTCGACGCCTGCTTCGGTCAGCCAGGCGACGCGGTCCTTGATATCAACGATGTAATCGCCATCGGGTTCCTCGGCATCCACGCTGTCCTCGCTGGAGGGGCGCAGGGAACGCACGATTTGCGCGAAGGTGCGATAGTACTCCGAGGGCGGGTCGGCCGGGCCGGAGATGATAAGCGGCGTGCGCGCCTCGTCGATGAGGATGTTGTCCACCTCATCGACAATGGCGAAATTCAGCTTGCGCTGCGCCATCTGTTCTGCCTGCATGACCATGTTGTCCCGCAGGTAATCGAAGCCAAACTCGTTATTCGTACCGTAGACGATGTCGCAGGCGTAGGCTTCGCGCCGCGTCACCGGCCGCAGACCCTGGAAGCGCTCGTCGTCGGAGTCAAATTCCGGGTCGTAGACAAAGGAGCCGTCGTCCGGGCTGCCGGCCGCGTTCTGGATGACGGACGCGCTCAGCCCCAGCATGTGGTAAATCGGCCCCATCTGCTGCAGGCCAACCTTGCTCAGATAGTCGTTGGGCGTCACCAGATGCGCGCTATTGCCAGCCAGCGAGTTAAGCACCAGCGGCAGCGTCGCCACCAGCGTCTTGCCCTCGCCGGTCTTCATCTCGGCGATGTGCCCCTGGTGCAACACCATGCCGCCGATCAACTGGACGTCGTAGGGCCGCAAACCAATCGTGCGCAGCGAAGTCTCTCGCACCAGCGCGAAAGTCTCAACCAACTGCGCTTCCATGTCCCCGTCCGCCCGCAGTCGCTGTCGCAAAGAATCCGCCCGAGCTCGCAGTCCGGCACCGTCCAGCGCCTGCATCTCCGGCTCCAGCTCGTTGATGCTTTCCACGCCGTCCTGGTAGCGCGCCAACGCCCGTGTGACCGGGTCGCCTAGAACGGATTTGACGACTCGTCTGAACATGGCCCCTCGTCTGCTTGTGATCGTCCCCACAATTATAGCACAGGCCCGTTCCGCCCCTGCGGTGGTACAATCCCTCGCTGGCAAGCAGTCGCATTGGAGCGTACATGCAATACACCAGAATGGGCCGTACTGGCCTTAAGGTCAGCCGTCTCTGTCTCGGCGCCATGAACTTCGGCCACACAGCCGACGAGCAAACCTCGTTCCGGATTCTCGATACGGCGGTCGATGCCGGGATCAATTTCATCGACACCGCCGACATTTATACGAGCTGGGGGCCGGGCCACAGCGGCGGCGAATCCGAGACCGTCCTGGGCTCCTGGCTGCGCAGCCGTAGCCGGCGCGCCGTCGTCATCGCCACCAAGGTACAGGGGCGCATGTGGGACGGCCCCAACGGCATCGGCCTCAACCGCCTGCACATCCTGCACGCCGTTGAGGACAGCCTGCGCCGCCTGGGCACCGACTACATCGACCTCTACCAGACGCACTGGCCGGATTACGAAACCCCGCTTGATGAGACCCTCGCCGCGCTCGACAGCCTGGTGCAGAGCGGCAAGGTGCGCTATATCGGTTGCAGCAACTACCCCGCCTGGCTGCTGCTGAAGTCCATCTGGATCAGCGATGCGCAGCGCCTCGCTCGCTTCGATTGCATTCAGCCTCATTACAGCTTGCTGCACCGCAGCGAATTCGAGCGCGAACTGGCTGCCGCCTGCCTGGACCAGGGCGTCGGCGTCATTCCATACAGCCCGCTGGCCGCCGGCTTTCTGACCGGCAAGTTTACCCGCAGCAACAAATCGCCTGACAGTACGCGCAGCGATGGCAATACGATTCAGCGATTGCTGGCCGACGAGCGCGCCTACGTCGCACTCGACGTCCAGCGCGACATCGCGGCGGCGCACAACGTGCATCCCGCGCAGATCGCGCTCGCCTGGCAGCTGGCGCAACCTGTCATCACCGCGCCCATCGTCGGCGCGCGGCGCGTAGATCAGCTGCTGGATGTGGTCGGCGCGACAGAAGTCACGCTCGCTGATGAGGAAATCGCGCGCCTCAATGAGGCGACAGACGGCTTTTAGGTTACGCCCACTCCAGGCCGGCCTGCTGCCACATGCGTTTCATGTGCGTGGCGACCAGTTGCGCGGCCTCCAGCGGATCCTCGATCGCGTTGGTGCGCGCGCTGAAGGGCTCGCAGGTCACCGGACCGTCATAGCCCATGGCGTCCAGGCGCTGCATGAAGCCCGCCAGATCAATTACGCCGGTCTCGGTGGGCAGGCGCCGGTCGCGGTCCATGTAGGTCTCCAGCGTCAGGCCTTCAGGCGCATCGTTGACGTGCACGGCCACGACGTTTTCTTCGCTCAGCGACTCCAGATCGCTCATGCTGCCGCCTGAAGTGAACAAGTGATAGGCGTCCAGCAGCAGGCCGACGTTGCCCGTGCCAACAGCCTCGCAAAGACGCAGCATGCCAGGCATGTCCTGGATGAAGAGAAAGTTTCCGGGCGGGGGAAAGGTCTTCGGCCCGATGAACTCAATGCCGAGACGCACGCCATAGGGCACCAGCACCCCGGCGATGCGCGTGTAGCGTAGGCGATGCCACTCGAAGTTCTCATCAAAGTCGCGCGTCGGCGAATGCGATGGGCACCAGGTGGTGGTGCACAGCGCGCCCAGTTCCTGGGACACCTGCGCCAGGGCCGGCAACTGTTCGACGTCCGCCTCCCAGTCATCCCCCTGCCAGTTGACCGGCAAGCCCCAGATGCCGGGACGTGCATCATGCTTCGCGAAAAGATCGCGCAGCCAGTCGATGCCGTGCTCGTCGGCCAACTGCGCCGCTTCACGAATGCTGAAGTCCACGCCGCCATAGCCGCAGCGCTGCGCCAGCGCCAGGGTTTGTTCCAGACTGTGATTGCGAATGCCAATTGCGCCGGTATTGAGACTACTGAACATGGTCGCCCCTGTGTGTGATGCCGAATGCCGCGCAAGTATAGCGCGGAACGTTGCTATTGAGATGCCGGTGACTCATGCTTCTTCCCTGCGCTGCCGGCGACTGCGCAGCGCGCGGTGGATGAGCCAGGGCAGCAGCGAGAGCCCGCCGATCAACGCGTAGAGCGGCAGGATATGCTGCCGCTGGTCTTCCAAAAGCTCGCCCGCATAGACGAAGAGAAATGAAGGCGGCGTGCCGCAGATTATTGAGACCAGCACATACTGGCGCAAGGTGATGCTTTTGGCGAAACCGGCAGCGTAGCTGATGAAATCGTAAATTGCGAAGAGGAAGAGCCGCGCGTAGACCAGCGCGCGCCAGCCGCCCAGCTGCCCTACAAACTCGTCGATGCGCGCCAGGCCCGCCTCACCGGCGAAGCTCCGCACCGCAGGACGCCCCAGATGCCGCGCGATCAGAAAGCTGAGCGTGCCGCCCAGCACCTCGCCGATGACGGTGTAGAGCGTACCTGGCAGTACGCCGAAGAGCAGGCCGGCCACCAGCTGGACGGGGCCGCTGCTCAACGGCGCAAAAACGTAAGCCGCGGCCTTGAACAGGATGTAGAGCAACGGCGCCAGCGGCCCCGCTCCCTCAATCATGTCCTTCAACTGCTCGATGCCCACCCAGTCGATGAGCACGATCAGCAGGCCGGTCAGCGCCAGCAGGAGCAGCGCGCCCACGGCCAGTGCCCGTGGTGATACGGGGCTGGCTTCCTGCATCGTCAGGGCGTCACTCGTCGAAGAGTTCGCCCACGCTGCGGCCGGCGTGCGCGCGCAGGATAACCTCGCCCAGCAGCGGCGCCACCGACAGCACGGTCATGTTGGGCAGGCGGCACTTCCCGGAAATCGGCAGGGTATTGGTGCAGATAATGCGCTTCAGGTTGAGCCGTGCCAGCCGCTCGTAACCTTCCGCCGACATCAGCGGGTGCGTGAAGGCAAAATAGACATCGCGCGCCCCATGTTCGCGGATGGCGTTGACGGCCTGGCTGGCGCTGCCGGCGGTGAGCACTTCGTCATCAACAAGCAGCACATTGCAATCGCGCACGTCGCCGATTATGGAGAGCACGTCCGGGTTCTCACCGTTGTCCACGCGCCGCTTCTCGACGATGGCATGTGGCGTGCCCAGCCGTTCGGCCCAGTTGCGCCCTTTCTTGGAAAAACCGAGATCGGCCGAGACCACCACCAGATTCGGGATGGCCAGCTCGTCTACATAGTCGCTGAGCAGGTAGAAGGCTGACAGCGCGTCTCCCGGGATGTTGTAAAATCCCTGAATCTGGCCGGCGTGCAGGTCAATGGTGATGTAGCGGTCGGCGCCGGCGGCCTCGATGAGGTTGGCGACCAGGCGCGCCGCGATGCCCACGCGCGGCTGATCCTTTTTGTCCGAGCGGCTGTAGGAGAGATAAGGCACGACGACGTTGATGCGCGCGGCCGAGTCGCGTTTGAGCGTATCGACCATGAGCAGCAATTCCATCAGGTTGTCGTGAACCGGTGACGACATGGTCTGGACCAGGTACACGTCGTGGCCGCGCACGCTTTCGTTCAGCTGAATGAGGATGTTTTCGTTGGAGAAGACCGTGCGCGTGTATTCACCAGGTCGCACGCTCATGTAAGCTGCAATCTCGCGGCCCAGCGCCTGCGAGGCCGAGCCACTGAACAGGGAAAGCGCGCCGGTCAGCCCGAAGTGTGCCTCCTGCGGGGACAGCGCGCCTGGCTCGCGCAGATACTTGGTGCCTGGAACCTTCTCAACCTTGCGCATCGCCGACGCTCACTCCTGCGCCCTCCTTTAAATCACCACACGAATTCAGTATATCAGGCAGAGCCACTGAATCGAAAGCGCCCGCTGCTGCCAGCGGGCGTTTTCTCTCGAACACAGTCTGGTCAGGCCAGCTGCTCTACCAGGCCCAACTCGTCGATGAGCCGCTCGCGCGGCTTGTAGCCGGTCACGCGGCTGACGACCTCGCCCCCGTTGAAAAGCATCAACGTGGGGATGCCCAGCACGCCATACTGGATGATCACGTCGGGATTTGCATCGGCATCCAGCTTGCCCACCTTAAGCCGCCCATCATACTCGCTCGCCAGTTCATCCACAATTGGCGCGATCATCTTGCAGGGGCCACACCACACCGCCCAGAAGTCAACCAGCACAGGGGTTTCTGCTCCCAGCACTTCGTTGGCGAAGTTATCCGTAGTAGCCTCAAAGGTCTTTCCAGCCATCGCTGCACCCTTCCCGTCCAACTTTACAGCATCTTACCTGAATGGTAGCATGTTACCACCCTTGCTGACAAGTACAATGCGGCCACTTTCGGGTGTCGCCCACCATGACTCCAGACGACATCACACTACACCCTCTTACGCGCCGACAGGAAGAAATCCTCACGCTCATCATTGAATGCTATACCGCCAACCCCGAGCCGGTCAGCTCGCGCTACCTGCAGGACGTCTGTGAACTCGGCATTAGCTCGGCCACCATCCGCAACGAAATGGCGGTGCTGGAAGAAAAGGGTCTGATCCGCGCGCCCCATACCTCGGCGGGCCGCGTGCCGACGGAGAGCGGCTTTCGCTATTTTGTGCGCCGCCTGATGAAGCTGGGCGAGCTGACACTGGTCGAGAAGAATCGCATCACCGAAAGCATGCGCATGCCGCCTGCGGCGACCGAGCAGTGGATGCGCCTGGCCGCCACCCTGCTGGCGCGCACCGTTCAGTCCGCCGCGCTGGTCACCGCGCCAATCTCTGAAGCCAGCCGTTTCAAGCACCTCGAATTAATCTCCATCCAGGGGCGCCTGGTGCTGATGGTGCTGGTGCTGCACAGCGGCAACGTCCACCAGCAAATGCTCAACCTCGTAGAATCGCCGGGCCAGGCCGCCCTTGCGGATGCGGCGCGGCGCCTGAACGCCGTCTGTCTCGACCAGGCGGCCAACGAAATACGCATGAAAAGCGCACAACTGGACCTCTTTGAGCGCGAGATTGCGGAGCTGGCGGCGGATGTGATGGACCGCTCTGATACCAACCAGGTGCGCTTCATCTACCGTGAAGGTCTAAGCGGCATCCTAAGTACCTTCCAGGCCAGCGAGGGCGCCGAGCAGGCCGTGCGCGTATTTGAGGAGCGCGCAGTGCTCAACCTGCTGCTCAATGAGGTGCTGACACGCAACGAGGTGCAGGTGTTCATTGCCGGCGACGGCCGCTGGGAGGAGCTCAACCATCTCTCGATGGTGCTCAGCCGCTACGGCATCGCGGGCCAGGTCAGCGGCGCGCTGGGCGTCATCGGCCCCACTCACATCGACTACGGCCGAGCGGTCAGTACCGTGCGCCACGTCTCAAACGTCATGACCGACGTGCTGGGCAGACTGCTGGAAGGCAGCGAGCAGACGGACGAGACGGCCTGAGCCCCTGGCGCGCGATTCTTGCGCCACTCCCACGGCTTTTATATACATTTCTATGATGAGCCAGCCATACTTTCCAGTATATTGTCCAGGTTACTGTTCAGGAGCGAGGCAGCTACAGTGAGCGAGGAGCAGCTGCGCGACGAAGACGCCCCGCAGGCGGCACAAGCCCCCGACCGGGACACAGTGGAAGAGGATGCGAGCGGGCAGACGCAGGAATCTGCAAATGCGCCGGCCGCGGACGATCCGCTGGCGGCACTGCAGGCCGATCTGGAGGCCGAGCGCAAGCGCGCGGATGCCAGCACCCTGGGCTGGCAGCGTGAGCGCGCAGACTTTAGTAACTATCGCAAGCGCTCCGAACGCGACCTGTTGACCATGCGCTTCAATGCGAAGGTTGACACGCTCAGGACGTTGCTGCCGGTGCTCGATGACTTCGAGCGCGCCACGGAAAACCTGCCCGCCGACCCAGACGCCAGTGAAGAGCTGCAGGCCTGGCTGGACGGGGTGCAGGCCATCCACCGCAAGTTGCTGAAAACGCTCAGCGACGCCGGCGTGCAAACGCTCGACCCGGTGGGAGAAACGTTCGATCCCACCCGCCACGAGGCGCTTGGCCAGGACAGCGACACGGACATGGAAAGCGGGCTCGTCAGCGCGACCCTGCAAAAGGGCTACATCTGTGGCGACCGGGTGTTGCGCCCGGCGCTGGTACGGGTCGCCGGCTGACGGCAGTAAACAGGGAGGCAGACATGGGACGCATAATCGGAATTGACCTCGGCACAACCAATTCGGTCGTTGCTGTGATGGAGGGTGGCAAGCCTACCGTGATCCCCTCGGCGGAGGGTGGCGAGCTGGTGCCCTCGGTCGTGGCTATCAACCCCAGGACCGACGAACGTCTGGTGGGTAAGGTGGCACGCAACCAGGCCGTCATCAACCCCGACAACACTATCTACTCGGTCAAGCGCTTCATGGGGCGCAAGTTCAGCGACCGCGAGGTGCAGTCCTCAATCGGGCGCATGCCCTACAAGATCAGCGCCGCCGCCAACGGCGACGTGCGCGTACACATGGGAGAGCGTGAATACAGCCCGCCGGAGATTTCGGCCATGGTGCTGCAGAAGCTCAAGGCCGACGCCGAAGCCTGGCTGGGTGGCACCGTGGATCAGGCCGTCATCACTGTGCCGGCCTACTTCAACGACGCCCAGCGCAACGCCACCAAGGATGCCGGCCGCATCGCCGGCCTCGAGGTGCTGCGGATCATCAACGAGCCGACCGCCTCCAGCCTGGCCTACGGCCTCGACACTGACAAGAACGAGTTGATCGCTGTCTACGACCTGGGCGGCGGCACCTTCGACATTTCAATCCTTGAGGTTGCCGACGGCGTCTTCGAGGTCAAGAGCACCAATGGCGATACCTATCTGGGCGGCGATGACTTCGACGAGGCTATCATCGACTGGATTGCCGACGAGTTCCAGCGCGAAAACGGCATCAATCTGCGCAATGACCGCCAGGCCCTGCAACGCCTCAAGGAAGCCGCCGAAAAGGCCAAGATCGAGCTTTCCAGCGCGGTCAACACTGAAATCAACCTGCCCTTCATCACCGCCGACGCCAGCGGCCCACGCCACCTGAATCTCGATCTCTCGCGTGCCCGGCTGGAGGAACTGGTCGGCGGCCTGATTGAGCGCTCCATCGCACCCTGCCAGCAGGCGCTGAAAGACGCCGGCCTGAGCAAGGGCGACATCGACGCCATCATCCTGGTGGGCGGCATGACTCGCATGCCCGCCGTGCAGGAGGCTGTGCGCAGCTTCTTTGGCAAGGAGCCCGGCCGCGGCGTGAACCCGGATGAGGTGGTGGCGATGGGCGCCGCCATCCAGGCCGGCGTGCTTGGCGGCGATGTCAAGGACATCCTGCTGCTGGACGTCACCCCGCTTTCGCTGAGCGTGGAGACCCTGGGCGGCGTGGCCACCAACATGATCGAGCGCAACACGACCATTCCCACCAAGAAGAGCCAGACTTACTCGACCGCGGCCAGTAACCAGACCCAGGTCGAAATCCACGTCGTGCAGGGCGAGCGCCCCATGGCGCTGGACAACAAGTCGCTCGGCAAGTTCATCCTCGACGGCATCCCGCCAGCGCCGCGCGGCATGCCGCAGATCGAGGTCACCTTCAACATCGACGCCAACGGAATCCTTGAGGTCACGGCGCAAGACAAGGCCAGTGGCCGCGAGCAGCACATCACCATCACCGCCGGCAGCGGCCTGAAGGATGATGAAATCGAGCGCATGGTCGAAGAGGCGCGCCAACACGCCGACGAAGACCTGCGGCGCAAGGAGACGGCCGAGCTGCGCAATGCAGCCGACAACACAATCTTCACCGCCGAGAAACTGCTGGCCGACTTTGAAGCGCAGCTGCCCGAGGACACGAAGGCGCAAACGCAGGAAAAGATCGATGCCCTGCGCCAGGCGATGGAAGGCGAGGACATCGACGCCCTGCGCGCCGCCAACGACGACCTCGCGCAGTTCATCCAGGCCCTCGGCGCGCAGATGCATCAGCAACAGGGCGCCGGCGAGCCCGAGCCCGACCCGGCATCGGAGGCGAAGCGCAGCCCCGACGACGAGGATGTGGTGGACGCCGAATTTTCCGAAGCATAAGCGCAGATTGTGTGGCGGGCAGGCTTGCGGGCCTGTCCGCTGCGCCTGCCGTCAGGTAAATCATGCCCCGCGATTGTTACGAGGTGCTCGGCGTCAACCGCAGCGCGGACCAGGGCCAGATCAAAAGCGCCTTCCGCCGCCTGGCCCGTGAATATCATCCAGACGTTAGCAAGCACAAGGACGCCGAGGCGCGCTTTCAGGAAATCAATGCCGCCTACGAAGTCCTTTCTGACGACCAGCAACGCGCCCGTTACGATCGCTACGGCCATGCCGGCGTGCAGAATAATGGCGGTAGCGGGCCAGGTTTCGGCGGCTTCGGCGGCCAGGGCTTCGCCGGCTTCGATGAAATCTTCGAGGAGTTCTTCACCGGCTTCGGTGGTGCCCGCAGCTCGGCGCGGCGCGGCCCGCGTCCTGGCGCCGATCGCAAGGCTGCGGTCAGCATCAGCTTTGAGGAATCGATCTTCGGCGTCAGCAAAGACATCGAAGTTGAGCGCATGATTGCTTGCGAGACCTGCTCTGGCAGCGGCGCTGAACCAGGCTCCAAACCGGTACGCTGCCCGGATTGCCGTGGCGAAGGCAAGCAGCGCAAGGTGCAGCAGACCTTCCTCGGATCAATGGTTACCGAGACCGTCTGCATGCGCTGCCGCGGTCGCGGCGAAGTCATCAGCTCGCCATGCACTACATGTCGTGGCGCGGGCCGGGTGCAGCGCATGGATGTGCTGAACGTCGACATTCCGGCAGGCGTGAGCGAAGGGCTGCAGGTGCAGGTACACGGCGAAGGCGACGTGGGCGACCCAGGCGCGCCCGCCGGTAACCTCTTCGTGGCCATTCGCGTCGACCCGCATCCCTGGTTCAAGCGTCGCAATAACGACATCATCCTCGATATCGACATTAACGTGGCCCAGGCGGCGCTCGGCGATGTGGTGCTCGTCCCGACCGTGGATGGCGAGGCTGAAATAACAGTCCCCGCCGGCACCCAAACCGGCAAGGCTTTTCGTCTGCGAGGCAAGGGCGTGCCCCGCCTGCGCAGCGATGGCAGCACCAGCGGTCGTGGCGATCAGCTAGTCTATATCCAGGTCGACATTCCTGACAAGCTCAACGACGAGCAACGCCGTCTCTTCGAAGAGCTGGGCCGCACGCTGGGCAGCGACATTACGCCGCAGGAACACGGGCGCGGCTTCTTTGACAGGGTGGCGGATTTCTTCGCCGGCGACCAGGTCTAGCTGTGCGCTGGCTCGAACTATCGCTCTGCGTGGCCGGCGAAGCCGCAGAGGCCATCGCCGCGCTGCTGGGGCGCCATGGCCACCAGGGCGTGGTCATCGAGCAAAATGGCATTCCGCCGGACGCCTGGGATGACGGCGCCGCGCAAACGCACTCCAGCCTGACCCTGCGTGCCTGGTTCCCGGAAGACCAACAGAACCAGGAACTGCGCCTGCAACTCGAGAGCGCCCTGGGCCACATGAGCCTGATGGTGCCTGTCCCGCTGCCAGACTGGCGCTACGTCGACGACGAAGACTGGGCCGAAGCCTGGAAGGCACACTATCATCCCTTGCGCATCGGGCACCGCCTGCTTGTGCGACCGGAATGGATTGCGCAGGAGGTCAATGCAGACGAGGTCGAGATTGTGCTTGACCCAGGCATGGCCTTCGGCACTGGCACCCACCCCAGCACGCAGCTCTGCCTGCAGGCCCTGGAGACCCGGGTGCGAGCCGGCGACAAAGTGCTGGATCTTGGCTGCGGCTCCGGCATCCTGGCGATCGCTGCCGCCAGACTGGGCGCGGCCAGCGTGCTCGCGCTGGATAACGACCCGGTTGCGGTAACGGCCGCCCGGCAGAACATTGCGCTCAATCCCGCCGTCGTGCGAGTCTGCGCGCAGGAAGGCAGCCTGGATTCCCTGCGCGATACCGGCCAACGTTTCGACCTGATCGTCATCAACATCCTCGCCCACATCATCGCGCGCTTCTGCGAGGAAGGCCTGGCCGAGACCCTGCGCCCTGGCGGCTGTGGCATCTTCAGCGGCATTATCAACGACCAGGCCGAGGAAGTGGCATCGGCCCTGCGCCGCGCCGGACTGGCACCCGTGGCTCGTCTGCAACAGGATGACTGGGTCGCGCTCGTGGCGCGCCGGCAAACAGACTGAAGGCTGCGGCAAGATGATCAGGGATGAGCGCGGCGCACCCGTGCAGCAGATGTTCGACCGCATTGCGCGCCGCTACCGCCTGATGAACACCCTGATGACCGCAGGTCAGGACAGACGTTGGCGTCGTTTCGTAGTGGACCGGGCTGCCCTGCCCCCCGAGGGACGCTTGCTGGACCTCGCCACCGGCACCGGTGACATCGGCCAGGAGGCCCTGCGTGCGCAGCCGCGGCTGCAGGTCATCGGGGCGGATTTCTCGACGGGCATGATGAGCGAGGGCAAGGCGTTGTCCGGCGGTGCTGACATGCGCTGGGTGGCCGCGGACGCGCTTCAACTGCCTTTCGCGGATGATTACTTCGACGCAGTAACTTCAGGCTATCTGGTGCGCAACGTGGTCGACATTCCGCAGACCCTGCGCGAGCAGCTGCGCGTGCTGCGCCCGGGCGGACGCATCATAATCCTCGAGAGTTCGCCGCCACCGCCCTCAGTGTTGCGCCCCTTCATCAAGCTTCATCTGCGCCTGGTAATCCCTATGCTGGGACGCCTGGTCGTAGGCCGAGCTGGCGCACCTGCCTATCGCTATCTGCCACGCACGACCCAGGCCTTTCACAGTCCACAGGAGCTGGCAGCCCTCATGCGCGCAGCCGGCTTGCGCCAGGTCGACTGGCGCAGTTTCATGTTCGGCACGATGGCGGTACACGAGGGGATCAAGAATCCCCGCTGATCAGGCGCCGCCGCGCCTGTTGTCGCGGAATCGGTAAGTGATGCGGCCGCGGGTAGGATCATACATGCTCATCTCCACCCTAACGCGGTCGCTCAGCAAAATGCGGATATAGTTTCTGCGCATTCTGCCGGAGAGATAGGCCAGAATGCGATGTCCATTTTCCAGTTCCACCATAAACTGGGTGTTGGGCAAGGCCTCAACGACATTCCCCTCTACCTCGATCTTGTCTTCCTGTTTGTTGCTCAGTGTCTTTTTTGCCATGTCCCTCCCAGGGTGCCGTCCATGTATGCAGCCCGGCCCGCCATACGGCGGGCATCCGGCCGAATCCGCTATCGAACGACCTGCTTGCGCTGACGGCGCCGCGCGCGGCGGATCGCCTTCTTTTTCTCGATACGTCGCAACTCGCTACGCGAAATATGCCAGCGCTTGCGACGTACTGTGCTCAGGATGCCGGAATTAGTCACGCGCTTGCGAAAGCGCCGCAACAGCGACTCCTGAGATTCACCGGGTTTCAGTCTAACGGTTGCCACAGGCTTGTCTCCCTCTTACCCTGCGTATCTTGCTGCGCTCAGGCGCTGACCTCGGCGACAATTTCTTGCTCGCTCACTGCTTCAGTTGCCGCTTCGGTTTCTGCTTGTGCCTGGGCTTCTGCTTCGGATGCTGCTTCGGCTTCGGCTTCGGCGGCCAGCCTGGCAGCCTCGGCCTCGACGCGACGTTTCTCCAGCCATGGCTCCATCTCCGCTGGCATGACCGCCTTGAGGCTGAGCCCCAGACGCTGCCGCTCCGGCTCGATGTTCACAACGCGCATCAGCAGATCCTGGCCTTCGTGCACGATCAGCGAAGGATGCTCCGGCTGTGGCTCATCCATCTGGCTGAGGTGTAACAGGGCCTCAATGCCCGGCTCCATGCGGATGAAAGCTCCGAAATCGGTCAATCGCGACGCCTTGCCTTCCACCAGCTGACCCACATGATACAGGTCACTGATGCGCTCCCAGGGGTTCTGCTGCAAGCGCTTTAGACTCAGGCCAATGCGCCTGCCCTTCACATCCACACGCAGGATGAAGACCTTGACCTCCTGGCCCACCTGCAATATCTCGCCAGGGTGCCGGACGCGGTGCCAGGCCAGCTCGGAAATGTGGACCAACCCGTCTGCGCCACCCAGATCAACAAAGGCGCCGAAATCGCGCAGGCCGCTGACCACGCCGCTGTGCACATCACCTTCGCGCAGACTCGACAGCAGGCTTTCCTTCTGCGATTCCCGCTGCTCACGGCGCGCGTCACGCTGGCTGAAAACCAGACGCCTCCGCTTCCAGTCAACCTCAAGCACCTTGACCGGAATCGTCTTGCCTATCATCGCGCGCAACTGGTCACGACGTTCGTCTTCACTCAGCCCGCGTGGCAGGCCAACGGTATGGCTGGCCGGGATGAAGCCGCGCAGATTGCCAAATGGCATAATCAGGCCGCCCCTGTTGGCCTCTGCCACTTGCCCCATATAAATCTCGTCCTGCTCTTGCAACTGCTCCGCACGCTGCCAATCCTCGGACTGGCGCGCCTGCGATGCTGACAAGAGCAAATTTCCATTTTCGTCCTCCGGACGCAACACCATCACGTCCATCGGCTCGCCGATCTGATAGTTCAACTCATCGGATATGCGATCCAGATCGCGCCGCTCCACAACCCCGTCGCGCCCCAGCCCCACGTCGACGATCATGCCCAGATGATCGATGGCCAGAATGGTTCCCTGAATAATGTCGCCACGTTTCGGTTCTTCGCGCGCGAAAGATTCTTCCAGCATCGCGGCGAAATCCGCTTCCAGAACTGCTGTATTTTCCTGTTCGATAACTTGCATAACTCCCGTACATTCCCTCCGATGAATCAGACGATACACCAAACGCGGCCTGCCGGGGGCCGCGCTGGCGCTGGTCCTCCCGCGGAGACACACGTCAGCCCGCGTCGGGCGCGCGACTCTCCGCATGACCGCGGCGCAGTATAGCGATGCGGTGGCTGGCTGTCAAACCTCTGCAAGACGAAGACGGCTGGGAAGCTCAGGAGTTTCTGTCCCCTGCGTCTGGCCCGGATTCTGCGACTGGCGCAGTCTCGGCGTCAGCCGTAACAGCCGTAACCTCAATGTCAGGCGTGGCCTCTGCATCAGGCGTGGCCTCAGCGTCAGGCGTGGCCTCTGCATCAGGCAGGGCCTCGGCGTCAGGCGTGGCTGTGGCGGCGTCGCCTTCCAGACCCGTACCCCAGCGCTGGGTAAAGCCGACGCGCCGCTTTTCCGGTTCGAGGTGGCTGATGCGCAGGCTGAGCCGGTCGCCCTTCTTGACGTAGGAGTGTGGCTCACTCAGCGAGCCATCACCCATCTCGCTGAGGTGCAACAGCCCCTCAAGGCCGTCGTCGAGCGCGACGAATGCGCCGAAATCGACCACATTGGTCACCATGCCGCCCACCAGCTGGCCTTCGTGATAACGCTCGGTGGCGTCATCCCAGGGGTCGTTAAGCAGACGCTTGCGACTGAGCGCGATACGGTTGCGTTCGTGGTCCAGGTTGAGGACATAGACCTCAATCTCCTGGCCGATGCGCAGAATGTCGCGCGGGTGATCGACACGATGCCATGCCAGTTCGCTGACGTGGATGAGGCCGTCGGCTCCGCCAAGATTGACGAAGGCCCCGAAGTCACGTAGCCCGGTTACCTGACCCGGCACGCGATCGCCTTCCTTCAGTTCGTCCAGCAGCCGCTCCTTCTGCCGCGCGCGCCATTCACGCTGGGCCTCGCGCTCACTGAAGATAAGTCGGCGCCGGTCCTGGTCCACCTCAATGACCTTGACGCCCAACTGAGTGTCGCGCAGTCCCTCCCAGGCATCGCGCCGGTCGCCGGAATAGGTCACGGAGACGAGGTGCGAACTGGGAACAAAACCTTCCAGACGATTCCAGCGGACGAGAATGCCACCGCGGTTGTGTCCGGTCACCGTGACATCGACCACGGTCTCGTCCTTCAGCAACTCGCGTGATTTCTCCCAGTCGTATTGCTGCAGACCCATGTTGATGGAGACGATCAAGTTTTCATCCTGGTCGCGCGGGTTCATCACATAGACCGGCACCCTCTGGCCTTCCTGCAAACTGTCGCGGAAGTCCGGGTCAAGGCGTTCGATATCCTGGTGCGGGACGATACCGTCCCGCTTGGTTCCCAGGTCAACGATGATTTCGCGATCATCGATCTCGATAATGATGGCGCTGCGGATTTCACCCCGACGAGGCGGGGCATACGCCAGCGAAGCTTCCAGCAGTTCCTGGAACTCTGCGCTGTAATCCGTGTTGTCCACTTGCGAATCTGTTGGACTCATCGATGCTTGCCACCCTGGTTGCCAGTCAAGAGAATCGCATTGTTCCGGCCCGCGCCCATGGCCTTTGTATGGAGTATACCTGAAAAGCGCGCCAGAATACAGATTGGGCCACGCGCCCGCGCGCGGCGCTCAAATCTCCGGCTCGGCCATGCCGATACCGCGCAGGCCGCGGTCGAGTTCCCAGGGATAAACCACCCAGGCATCGGTGATGGCGCCGTAAAAGTCCGGTTCCGCCGTGCTGAACAACGAGCGCTGCGGATTGTAATGCAGCACACAGGTCCAGGGCGTTGCGCCAGCGCTCTCGGCCCGGCCACGCACCGTCGCGCTGGTGCGGCCACTGCCCCAGACATCGTCCACGATGAGCGTGCGCCGACCCAGGAGCAGGTTGTTGCCCGGGAATTGCAGGAACCTGGGCCAGGCCATCAGGCCCGCGGTCTCCGTCGCCGGAAAATCGACCGCCGCAGTAAGCACGTGGCGGATGTTCAGACTTTCGGAGAGCAGCCCGCCGGGAATGAGTCCGCCGCAGGTGACCATCAACATCGCATCAAAGGGGCCGACGGTGCGGATTTGCGGAATCAGCGTGTCAATGAGCGTGTCCACATCCTTCCAGGACACCAGTTCATTGCGCATGTCTCCGTTCACGCGCCGCCTCTGCTTCCCGGCATGGACGTCACAGCCGCTGTGCGATGCTCTTGGCCTGCGTGAAGAGCAGCAGATAGTCCGGCCCGCCGGCCTTGCTGTCCGTCCCACTCATGTTGAAGCCGCCGAAGGGCTGCACACCCACCATGGCGCCCGTGCATTTGCGATTGATGTAAAGGTTGCCCACGTGGAAATCCGAGCGCACTCGCGACAATCTTTGCGAGTCCTGGCTGTAAACTGCGCCAGTCAGGCCGTAGTCGGTGCTGTTAACGATCCGCAGTGCATCCTCGAAGTCGCGCGCGCGCACCAGTGCCACCACCGGCCCGAAGATCTCCTCCCGCGCTATGCGAGCGGATTCGGGCACGTCACCGAAAATGGTCGGCTCGATGAACCAGCCGCCGTCCTCCGTCTCCATAGGTTTACCGCCCAGAAGCACCTGCCCCTCATCCGCGCCGATCTCCAGGTAACTCTTGACCTTGTCAAATTGATCCGGGTCGATGACTGCGCTGACTTCGATGTGCGGCCCCTCATCCGGCGCACCCACCTGCAAGGCCTTTGCGCGTTCCAGAATCTTCGGCACCAGTTCGTCGTAGACGGAATCCACGATGATGACGCGTGAACCGGCCGAACACTTCTGTCCCTGATAGGCGAAAGCACTGGTCACGATGCCTTCCGCCGCCTGATCAAGCCGCGCTGTCTCGTCCACCAGCACCGCATCCTTGCCGCCCATCTCAAGGATGGAGCGTTTGAGCCAGGGCTGACCCGGCTGCACGCGGCCAGCCTTCTCGTAAATCTCGACGCCCACATCGCGCGAGCCGGTAAAGCAAATGAAGCGCGTGCGCGGGTGTTCCACCATGCGCGCTCCGACGATCTCGCCCGGCCCTGTCAGAAAGTTCATCACGCCCGGCGGCAGGCCGCATTCCAGGAAGAGCTGTGCCACCTTCCAGCCCAGGAGCGGACTTTGCTCCGCCGGTTTGTAGACGGCCGTGTTACCCGCTACCAGCGTTGCCGACAGCAGGCCGGTGCCGATGGCCGCGGGGAAGTTCCAGGGCGGGATTACCGCCCCCACCCCCAGCGGAATGTAACTCAGGGTCTGCTGCTCGCCCGGCCACTCGGTCAGCTTGTTGCTGCTGTCATCCAGCTCAAGCATCTGCCGCGCATAGTACTCTAGGAAATCAATCGCCTCGGCAGTTTCGCCGTCGGCTTCCTGCCAGGCCTTGGCGATCTCCAGCGTCATCAGGGCGTTGAATTCATGGCGGCGCTCGCGCATCAGCGCCGCAACGCGCAGCAACAGACGCGCGCGTTCGTCGGCCGGCGTGAGACGCCATTCGGCAAAGGCTTCCTCGGCCGCGGCCACGGCCAGGTCAACATGCTCGGCGCGGCCATCGGCGAAATACGCCAGCACCTCGCCAGGGCGCGCCGGACAAACCGTCGCGAAGGTTTCATCAAGGTAAATCTCTTCACCGCCGATAATCAGCGGCAGGGTCTGTCCCGCCTCCGCGCGCACACGCTCCAGCGCGGCACGACATTCTGCAATGACTTGCGGATCACTGTAATCAACGTAGGGCTCATTTCTAAACTCGGGCAGCATGACCTCTCCTCAACATGCAATCAGAACTGGTGTCATTTTACCACGGTCAGCGTACGACTGCCCTTCACGCCTGCAATTGACGCAAGACCTCGAGCAGACGGGCATCTGCCTGCGCGCGCATCAACCCGGCCGTGACGTGCCGAATGCCGAACTGCGCCCAGGCTGGATAAACCTCTGGCGGCCCAGGCAGGCTTTCGACCAGACTCGCCAGATCCCACCAGGGCATGTCATGACAGTCCCTGCCGCTTGCCTGACGGTAGTATCCCAGGAAACGCTCGGCCACCTCGATGCCGTAGAAGGAAATGAGATTTGCGCGGCAGTGAGCCAGGTCGACGGCTGCTGGCCCGCGACAGGCGTTTACCCAGTCTACCACCGCGCTGATGCCTTCTCCCTGCCACAGCAGGTTGACCGGGTGATAATCACGGTGGATGAAGCATGCCGGCGCGGCAGGCGGCGGCCCGGCAGTGATGGCGATGGCACGCTCCCATAACTGCGGCACGTCGCTCCATGCCGGCACTTCGGGCTGAGCCGGCGCCCAGGAGAACCAGGACCAGCCAAAATCCTGCGCCGGAAGGTCATGGATGGTCAGCAACATCTGAGCCAGCTGCCGCAGCCAGTCATCCAGATATCGCGGCTGAAGCACGACAGCGCCCGGCATCCAGCTCATCAGCAACAGCGGCGGGCCACAGGCCGCTCCCGTCTCGTCCAGCGCGACAGCCTCCGGCGCGGGCAGCCCACCGGCGCGCGCGTGGCGCAGGGCGGCCGCTTCATGAGTGACGAGGTCGGGCTCCTTGCATAGCCAGTCCTCGTTGTCATGGATGCGCAAAACATAGCGCTGCCCGCCTGCCTCAAGAATCCAGGGCGTGGTGGCGAAGCTGCCTGCCAGCTGAACACAGCGTGTCACTGCATGGCCAGTCGCCGCAGCTACCCAGGCACGCAAACACTCATTCATCGGAGGCGGCAGCCGTGGCGGGATCCACGTCGACAGTGCCGGTCACATGTTGCGTCAGCACGCCGGGCGCAGGATTCAGCAAGAGGCGCAGGGGCCAGGCGCGCGCGGTCTCGCGATTGAACTTGCCTACCTTGTTGACGTCGCGAACGCTGCCCTGCAGCACCGCAGGTTGCAGAAAGGCGACCGCTCGCGGCAG
Organism: Phototrophicaceae bacterium; assembly: GCA_965238035.1. Taxonomy (GTDB): domain Bacteria; phylum Chloroflexota; class Anaerolineae; order Aggregatilineales; family Phototrophicaceae; genus JAGWBD01. The sequence goes on from OZ250163.1 coordinate 721,273, forward strand.
GCTGCTGAAGGCAAGGAGCTTCTGCTCGCCACCAGCGCCGACGGTCAACGCCTGCCAGCGTAGCGTCTCGCCCTCGCGCAGCGCCCAGGGCGGCCGGTCGGGCGTCTGCCTTACTAGCAGATGCACATAACGACCCGGCCAGCTGGCCAGGTCCGTGACGACATCGCCGTCGGCGACCTGGCGAATTCGCTCCAGCGATGATTCTGCGTCATGCGGGCGTTCCCCGCGCAGCAGCAGGGCCTCGCCCTGCACCTCAATAAGAATGCGCACGAAGCCCGCACCCTCAAGCGTGAGTTGCTGTTGTGCAGAGGGAGATCCGTGCCGCCAGCCAATGATGAGACGGCCGCCTGGCCGCAGACAGGCACAGGCCGCCGTCAAAAAGTCCGCCGACAGCGGCTGATCCAGCGCGACTATTGCGTCCGCGTCATAAGTCCCTGTCGGCAGGCAGTGCACACTTCGTGAGTTCAGGTCACGCCGCTGCGCCATGAACTGCGCAGAACAGTGGCCGCCCACATCCAGCAGTGTCAGCTCGCTGGCGGAGGGCGGCAGCTGTTTCAGCATGAGCGCGATCAGTTCAGCCGGCATCACCCTTGCGCGCCAACTGCACCAACCGCAGCAGTTCATCCCACTCTTCGCGGAAAAAGTGCAACGTCACGCCCCCCAGCTCAAGGTGCCAGACGGCCTCGCCGTCAGGCTCCTCGGAAACCCAGGCGACGTAGTTGGCAGTTTCAGCCAACGTTTCGACAGGGAGATCTTCGCTCATCAGCGGGTGCGGGTCCTGCCACGGCGACCGCCCCGGTCGCGCTCACGCGCTTCCTCGGCCGTCCAGCCTTCCAGCACGGCCTGGCGGCTGAGGCGCACCTTGCCCGTGGGGTCGATGTCGATGAGCATCACCATGATCTCGTCACCCATTTTGACCTCATCCTCAACCGTCTCCACACGGTAGTCCGCCAGCTGCGAAATGTGCACCAGGCCGTCACGGCCCGGAAGATACTCGACAAAAGCGCCGTAAGCCTCAATGCGATTCACCTCACCGGTGTAGATGCGGCCGATCTCGAGGTCGGCGTCGTTTTCAGGACGTTCGCGCCGTCCGCCTCCGCGCCGGTCACCGCCACGTCCGCCTCGATCGCTGCCACCACGGTCACGTCCACCGCTTCGTCCGCCGCTTCGTCCGCCACGGCCACCGCGGTCGCGTTCACGCGCCTCCTCGGCCGTCCAGCCTTCCAGCACTGCCTGGCGGCTGAGCCGCACCTTCCCCATCGGGTCCACATCAACGACCATCACTTCGATTTCATCGCCCATGCTGACTTCGTCTTCAACCGACTCGACGCGTCGGTCCGCCAGCTGCGAGATGTGCACCATGCCGTCCTTGCCCGGCAGGAATTCGACGAAAGCGCCGAAGGGCTCGATGCGACTGACCTTGCCGGTGTAGATCCGCCCGATCTCCGGGTCTTCAGTCAGAATCTTGATTCGCTCGATTGCCATGTCGGCAGAAGGCCCGTCGACGGCCGAGACATGCACGACGCCATCGTCGACGTCGATTTTGGCGCCGGTGGCCTCCTGAATGGCACGGATGGTCTTGCCGCCCGGCCCGATGACCAGGCCGGTTTTCTCAGGGTCAATGTGAATGACAGTCATGCGCGGCGCGAACTCGCTCAGCTCGCTGCGCGGCTCGGGAAGCGCTTCCAGCATCACACCCAGAATCTGCATGCGCGCGTCCCGCGCCTGCTCCAGCGCGCGCCCCATCACCTCGTTGGAGACGCCGCTGATCTTGATGTCCATCTGCAGCGCCGTGATGCCCTTCTCGGTGCCGGCCACCTTGAAGTCCATGTCGCCCAGGTGATCTTCCATACCCTGGATGTCTGTCAGCACCGCGACCTGCTCGCCTTCCTTGATGAGCCCCATGGCGATGCCCGCCACCGGGCGCCGAATGGGCACGCCCGCGTCCATCAGCGCCAGCGTACTGCCACAGACGCTGCCCATCGACGTGCTGCCGTTGGAGCTCAGCACCTCGCTGACCAGGCGAATCGTGTAGGGGAAATCGTCCTCCGGCGGCAACATACCGCGCAGCGCGACCTCCGCCAGTGAACCATGCCCTACCTCGCGCCGGCTGGTGCCGCGCAACATGCGTGTCTCGCCCACACTGTAGGGAGGGAAGTTGTAGTGGTGCAGGTAGCGCCGTGTGTCCATTGCACCCAGGTCATCCAGCATCTGCGCGTCGCGCTTTGAGCCCAGGGTCACAATCGTCAGCACCTGGGTCTGCCCACGCTGGAACAGGCCGGAGCCGTGCACGCGGGGAATCACACCCACCTCCGACGAAAGCGCACGGATGGTGACACTGTCGCGCCCGTCGGGCCGCACACCATCCTCGACGATGCGCCGGCGCACAGCCTCCTTCAGCGCCTTGTCAATGCCGGCCGCCACATCCTTCAGGCTGACCTCTCCCGCTTCGCTGCGGGCTGCGTAGTCGGCATTCACGCGCTCGCTCAGTGCATTCATGGCTGCGCCGCGTTCATCGCGCTCTGTGTGCTCGCGCACGATGTCGCTTGCTTCGGCGCTGACCGCTGCATACACCTCGCCGATGATGGCGTCGTCGCCGCTCTTCTTGACGTAGGGCGATTTCTCCTTGCCCACCGCCGCGCGAATCTCGTTCTGCAGGGTGATCACCGGCTGAATGGCCTCATGCGCCAGGCGCAGGGCCTCCAGCATAATCTCCTCGGGGACTTCGTCGGCGCCGCACTCGACCATGTTGAGCGCTTCCGCCGTGCCGCTGACGCGCAAGTCCAGCGAACTGTTGACCATCTGCGGGATGGTTGGGTTCACCACCAGTTCGCCATCAATGAGACCGATGCGAACGCCGGCGACCGGGCCGTTCCAGGGCGTGTTGGAGATGTGCAGCGCGCAGCTGGCAGCCACGTTGCCCAACATGTCCAGAAAGGTTTCCTGGTCATGGCTGAAGGTGGTCAGAATGACCTGCACATCATTGCGCATATCTGAGGGAAAGAGCGGCCGCAGAGTGCGATCCGTGACGCGCGCCACGAGGATGGCGCTTTCTGCCGGCCGGCCTTCGCGACGGAAGAAGCTGCCTGGAATGCGGCCGGCGGCGTAGAGCTTCTCCTCGAAGTCCACGCTTAGCGGGAAGTAGTCGATGCCTTCGCGCGGGCGACTGCTCATGGTTGCGGTGCCGAAGACGATCGTGTCGCCCATGCGAACCGTTACGGCGCCGCCAGCCTGTTCGGCGAAGCGGCCAGTCTCGATAATCAGCTCCCGGCCACCAACTTCGGTCGACCAGGTTCGTGCACCAGACTTTTGACTTGCCATTCTCATATTGCCTCCTGTTGAACAACAGAGGCCCGAAAGACAGGGACTGGAGTGTGGCGCCAGTAGCCGTGTATGGCGCCACACTCCAGGTCCTGTACTTCGGGCGATAACGATAAAAGGATGGCCCGGCCGGGCCATCCCGGATACACAAAGTTTGGCATTCCTGCCCTGTCGCTAGCGCCGCAGGCCAAGCCGACGCAGCATCTCACGATAGGAATCCGGATTCTTGCGGATTAGATAGTTCAGGTGGCGCCGCCGCCTGCCCACCATCTTTAACAGGCCATGGCGCGAAGACTCATCATGGCTGTTCGCGCGCAAATGATTGGTCAACTCGTTGATTCGCGTCGTCAGAATCGCGATCTGCACTTCGGGCGACCCTGTATCACCTTCATGTCTGGCGAAGTCTTTGACAACCGCCTGTTTCGTGTCCCGGTCCATTCCCTGTCCCTGTACTCCCTGTCACCGGACACGCCGGGCAGTGGCATGTCGGTCTGTGACTGTCACATTCAGTGTAACGAAAGCGGCACCCAGTAACAAGGCCTGGTATCGCTCGTCACTTGCCAGCGTGCATGCCGTTCGCCACGCGGTTAACAGTGTGGTGCGTGCGGAAGAGGCTGAAGGCGCCCGGTCTTCCGGGGATGTGGTTGAGAATGTTCTCGGACACAAGGATGGACAGCCACAGCCCGGACGCGAGCCCCTCAGTCCCTGGCTCCAGCGCCTGCTCAGTGATTGTCGTTCCGCCTTCGTAAAGTTTCAGCAGCGCAGCCACCATCTGGTCGCGCTGGGCGAGCACCTCGCGGCAGACCGCGTTCCCCGCCTGCAGGGAAATCCCCTTCGTCAGAAAGTTGCTGCGTGGGTTGGGGTAGTCGTTGAGCAAAATGGCGTCGCTGGCAACCAGGTAGTCGATCGCGCGCTGGAAGTTCATACCGCTGTCATGCTCCAGCAGGCGCTTGTGCAGGCTGCCCAGCGGGCACCACAGGAAACGCCGAAAGCTCGTGAACTGCTCCACGCTGACGATGATGCGCCGCACCATGGCCGCGGTTTCCGGCTCCATTTGTTCCAGGCTCTGTAGCTCGAAATCGCTCCAGTCGACGATGCGCGGTTCCTGCGCCCGGCGCGGCAATTGCAAGAATTTGTCGGAATCGGGTTGCAAGCTGATGACCGGCACCAGATCTTCAGGGTTCAGCCGATGTGGGATCAACTCGCGATTGAGGACCTCCTCGCGCACGAGGCGATCAATCCAGTCCGAACGCCAGAGATCGCTCAGGTTGCAGCCCGGCTGCCCCAACTCGCGGTCCATCGCCAGGCCCTTGATGAGGAAACCGTAGTTGACGTAGTCCCAGCGCCGTACCTGCAGCGTGCGCTCCACGCGTAGCACGATGCGCGTCGTGATGAGGCGCGTCTTGCCAACAATCGACTGCTCCGCATTGAGGGATACCTCACCAGTTTCCGGCGAGGCATGCAGGATACCCTGCGCCATGGCCTGCATCACGAGGTCCTCGCCGCGCGCCGTCGATGCCACTGCGCCCACTTGCAGCAGCTGTTCGACCAGCGTTTGTCCAAGAAGGGCTTCATGTCCATTTTTGGCAGCCAGGCGGTCCATCTGGATGATGACGCTGCTCCACTGCGATGGCAGGAAGGCCGCCGGCATCTCCTCCTCGTCCTGTGGAGCCGTCGCAGCCCACAGCGAGCGATGGGTCTTCAGGTCCGTGAAGTCCTCGACATACTCCACCTCAATACCAGGATTGCTCTCCAGCTGGCGGCTGGTGCTGCCGCGCACACCCCATACAATGACCTGCTTGCCACGCGAGCGCAGGCTGGTGAGCACATCGTGGAAGTCGCGGTCGCCGCTCGCCATGATGTAGACATCGGCCGAATCTTCGTGCCCGGCATCGGTGGTCACGTCGTTCGCAATGCGCATGTCCGCGCTGTTCTTGCCCGGCAGGCTGTTGACCGCGTCGATGTTCGCCATCAACAACCGCCGCGGCGCATCGTCCGCGACTTCACTTCCGGCCGAATCCACCAGCGGCGGCAGGCTGCCGCGCTGATACCAGGGCGCGTAGGCAGCCATCTTGACGACCTGGCCGTAGGCGTTCGCCTGTGAGATGAAGCGCTCGATCAAGTGATCCAGGTTGACCGTGAAGCCCTGCTCGTTCAGGCTGATGGAGATGTTCTCAAAGTCAATGTAAACTGCGACGTTGCGCGTCTGTTGCAGGCCCAGCAAGGTCATCAGCGGCTGGAAGACGACGCTTTCCTGCAGGTCCGTGCCTTCAAGCACGTTCTCAATGCCCCAGACGCGGATGCGCGTCCCGCCCAGGGCCTGGACCCGCCGCAGCAACGGCAACAGGGCCTCGCTGTCGGTGACCAGAATCAGCTCATCCAGTCGCTCGGCATCTTCGCTGAGGAAACTGGTGAAGAGCGTCTCCGGCAATTCTTTACGCCCTGCCGGCGGGCAAAGCGCATAGCCGGCTGCGCGAAAGATGCGTTGTGGACGCGGGCGTTCGCCCCCAGATAACGCTTCATCCTTGCTAACGATGGCGAGCGCGCGCAACTTGTCCGGTCCTATCAGCCCGGCAGCCAGCGCCGCGTTGCCGCGTAGCCCTACCGCCAGCTCCTGCAGATCAACGGCGATCCCGCGTCTCTGCAGCCGTTGTTGCATGTCTTGTAAGTCGACTATCAAAAAAGCAGCCATAATGTCCTTTAAAAATTAACGCCCTTCCGTGAAAGCGCAGGAAACTGGAGCCGGTTCGCAGTTCCCACAGGCGGGTAACGGTGTCTATTTTCTTGGGTCCCATACTCTCTGATTTGTGCTAAATATAACAAACGCTCGCACTATTGACAACTGTCAATTATGGCAGGGTGCTGATAAAAGACTTTATCTGGCATGACAGGCCTCCTTTTGCGCTGCCCTGCTGTCTACATTGCACAGCAAGCGCCTTGTTTCAATAGGCACGCGCCAACAGGGCAACCTCACCCTCTGCTGCACCGGTCATCAGACAAGGCCCGTGTTCCTGCGTATGCTCGAACGGAAAACAGCGGATCGTTGCGCCGGTTTCGTCCTTGACCCGCCGCTCGTCATCGTCACTTCCGGCCCAGAAGCCCCGCGCCCAGCCGCCCGCAGTGATGACCTCGCGCAGCTCGTCATAGTCGCGTACATCGTGAATGTTGGCTTCGAGGAAGGTTGTCGCAGTGGCCAGCATGTTGGCTTGAATCTCTGTAAGCAGCGCAGCAACCACCTGCGTTAGCCCGGACTGCGAGACTGTCTGCTTGCCATCCCGGCCAGGAATGTCCCGGCGCGCCAGCACGACCGTGCCACCAGCCATGTCGCGCGGGCCCAGCTCGATACGCAGCGGTACGCCGCGCATTTCCCAGTCATTGAACTTGAAGCCTGGCCGCAGATCCTCCCGCCCGTCCAGGTGTGTGCGCATTCCCGCTGCGTCCAGTTCTGCCTTGATGGCATGCGCTGCTGCGTTCACTGCCTCACGTCCTTCATCGCCCCGCGTAATGGGCACGATCACGACCTGCCACGGCGCCAGTCGCGGCGGCAAACGCAGCCCGGAGTCGTCACCATGCGCCATGACCACAGCGCCTACCATGCGTGTGCTAAGGCCCCAGGAGGTCGTCCAGCAGACCTGCTGCTCGTTGTTTTCGTCCAGATACTGGATGTCGAAGGCTCGCGCGAAATTCTGCCCCAGGTTGTGACTGGTGCCCGCCTGCAGGGCGCGCTTGTCGCCCATCATGGCCTCTATGGTATAGGTGCGTATCGCGCCAGCGAAGCGCTCGATGTTGCTCTTGCGGCCGCTGATGACCGGGATGGCCGCCTCGTTGACAGCCACGTCGGCGTAGATCTCCAGCATCCGCAGCGTTTCTTCCTCAGCCTCGGCGTCAGTGGCATGCGCAGTGTGGCCCTCCTGCCACAGGAACTCCGAGGTGCGCAGGAAGGGGCGTGTGCGCAGCTCCCAGCGCACCACGTTGGACCACTGGTTAATGAGCAGCGGCAGGTCGCGCCAGGATTGAATCCACTCGCTGAAGGCCTCGCCGATGATCGTCTCGGAGGTCGGCCGAATGACCAGCGCCTCCTCCAGCTTTTTGCCACCGGCGTGCGTCACCACCGCCAGCTCCGGGCTGAACCCTTCGACGTGCTCCGCCTCGCGCCGCAGGTAGCTCTCCGGGATCAACAACGGAAAGTAGGCGTTACGATGGCCGCTGGCCTTGAAACGCAGGTCAAGCGCATCGCGGATGCCTTCCCAAATCTCGTAGCCGTAAGGTTTGATAATAATCGAACCGCGCACCGGGGACCGCGCCGCCAGGTCCGCCCGATAAACAATCTCGTTGTACCACCTGGAAAAGTCTTCACTTTGCGGTGTGATGGATTGTGATGCCATGGGCTACCCCGTTCGTTCGCGCTACCCTGCTGAAGCAGCGCCAGTATACATGAATTCCGCACGGCAGGCGCCGCTTGTTATACTACGCCCGGGACGAAAGGAGGCACGCATGCGCCGCACCACACTCGGCAACAGTGAAATTGAGGTTTCTGTCATCGCCCTGGGATGCTGGCCCTTTGGCGGCAAAATGGCCTGGGGCGATCAGGATGACAATGACTCCATCGCAACAGTTCACGCAGCTCTGGCTGCCGGCATCAACTTCTTCGACACCGCCGAAGGCTACGACGACGGGAAATCGGAACAGGTGTTGGGCGAGGCCTTGCGCGGACGCCGCCAGCAAGCCGTCATCGCGACCAAGCTGGGCGGTGCGAAGCTGGCGCCGGAAGCCATTCCGATAGCTTGCGAACGCAGCCTGCGCTACCTGCAGACCGACTACATAGACCTTTACCAGATACACTGGCCCAACCACGACATCCCCCTCGCCGAGACCATCGGCGGCTTGCAGCGCTTGCAGGATCAGGGCAAGATTCGTGCTTACGGCGTCAGCAACTTCGGCCCCCAGGATCTGGGCGAAGCCGTTTCGCTGGGCCGAATCGCGACCAATCAGGTCAATTTCAGCCTGCTGTGGCGCGTCACCGAGAACGAGATCCAGCCCCTTTGCCGCGAGCACGGGGTAGGCATCCTTTGCTACAGCTCGCTGGCCCAGGGACTGCTTACTGGCCGCTACGCCAACATCGATGAAGTGCCCCCATACCTGAAGCGGACGCGCTGGTATGACGGCGCGCGACCGGATACCCATCACAATGAGCCGGGCTGCGAGCGCGAGATCTTCGCCGCGCTGCCGGAGTTGCGCGCCATTGCGGACTCGCTGGATACCACCATGGCCTGCTTGTCCATGGCCTGGTTGCTGCAGCAAGACAGTGTGACCTCTATTCTGGTGGGCGCGCGCAAGCCTGAAGAAGTCGCCTGGAACCTGCCGGCGCTGGAGCTCACGCTAAATGACGAGACGCTGCGCCAGCTGGCCCGTATCACCGAACCTGTGAAGACCTTGCTGGGCAACAATGCGGACATGTGGTTCAGCGAATCGCGCATGCGCTGAACACGAGGATCAGTAGGCGCGGTCCCTGCGCAGCAGGATGAGCCAGATGGTGCGCCACACGATGCGCACGTCCAGCCATACCGACCAGTTTTCGATGTACCACAGGTCGAACGATGTGCGTTCCGCGATTGAGGTGTCGCCGCGCAGACCGTTGATCTGCGCCCAGCCGGTCATACCGGACTTTTCCTGATGGCGCTCCATGTAGCGCGGGATCTGTTCGCGAAAACGCATGACGTAAACCGAACGTTCCGGACGCGGGCCCACCAGGCTCATGTGGCCCAGCAAGACGTTGATAAGCTGCGGCATTTCGTCCAGGTTACTACGGCGGATCAGGGCGCCCACTTTCGTGCGGCGCGGGTCGTCCTCGGTCGTCCAACCAGGGCCGCTTTCTTCCGCGTTCGCGTGCATCGAACGGAACTTGATCATGGGGAATGGCTGGCCATCCAGGCCCATGCGCTCCTGGATGTAGAAAGCAGGGCCGGCAGATTCCAGACGCACCAGTAACGCGGTCAGCAACAGTATCGGCGAAAGCAAAACCAGCCCGCAGAAGGCGATGAGAATATCCATGCCACGTTTCAGGCTAAGCTTCCAGCCGCGCAGTGCGATGTCGCGCACGGTCAACAGCGGCGTGCCGCCCAGTTCGTCAACATTCAGGTCACCCGCCACCCAGGCAAACAGGTCAGGAAAGACCTTGATGTCTACCTGACCGCGCCGGCACAAGTTGATGATCTCTTCCAGCTCGCCGCGATGCGCCTCCGGCAACGCGATGATGACCTGCGCCACCAGGTAGTCGTCGATCAGCTGCGGGATGTCCTCATAATGGCCGATGACCCTGGTCTCGCCCAGGTTGGCCTGGCTGTTGCTGCCTCGGGTGACGATCCCGATGATGTTGTAGCCAGGACTGGCATTCTGGCGAATGCGCGCCGTAATGTCCTGCGCGACCTTGCCAGCGCCGATAATGAGCAGGTTTTCGTTGTCCACGCCACGCCGTCGCAGCCAGCCCCGCAACGAGCGGAACAGGCCACGTCCAAACTCCACAATGACTATGCTGAAGAGCAGGACGTAGAAAAACAGACTGCGCGGATAATCAACCTGGTATTCGGTTGCGCTCAGCAACTGTTCCAGCAGCAGGCCCTGCAGTCCAAAGGCGAGCACCGCGCCCAGCAGGGTCGCAAACAGAATTCTGCGCATCTGATCCAGCGTGCTGACCGAGCGCGACAGGTGATACAGCTGCGAGCCATAGAATACCAGGAGGGTAGTGGCCGCGTGCAGCAGCAGCGTCGGAACATACTGTCCCAGTCTTGGCGGGTTGACCGGAATCTGAAAGAATTCCAGTTCGTTGCGGGTTTCGTAGGCCAACACAAAGGCAGCGCCCAACGCCAGCGCGTCAAGCAGCAACAGAAGGACATTCAGCAGCAGGCGAATACGACTGGGGCGAGTACCCCGCGTTGGCGTATTCAGGCGATCGGTTGCCGGATTTCCGTCAGCATCGCCCGCCCGCCCTTCAGCAGCAGGCCGGTCATGACCAGGCTGTGCAGCCACAGCGGCGTAGACCTCCGGTAATGTTTACGATAGAAAATCAACATCGCGCGCTGAAACTCGTGGCTGGCGCGCCGACTCTGGCTGCTGGCCGCCCGTTTGACGTGGCGTACCACCACCTGCGGCTGATAGTACACCTTCCAGCCCGCGTGTTTAATGCGCCAGGCCCAGTCCAGATCCTCACCGTACATGAAAAAGTCTTCGTCCAGCAGCCCCACCGCTGCGATGGCCTCGCGTCGCACCACCATACAGGCGCCGACCACTGCGTCCACCTCGAGCTCCTCGTCCGGGTCCGCGAAGGTCATGTTGTAGCGCCCGAATTGCCGGTGCCGCGGAAACATGCGCGCCAGGCCCGTGAAGCGGTAGAGCGAAAGCTGCGGCGAGGGAAAGCTACGGCGGCAGGCCAGATCAAGGCTGCCGTCGGGCAGCACCAGCCGCGGCCCTGCGATTCCGATCTCCTTGCGCGCGTCCATATAGGCCACCAGCCACGCCAGGGCGTTGGGCGGAACTTCGGTGTCCGGGTTGAGCAGCATCGCGTAGCGTGGCGCGTCAGCCTGCACCTGGCCTGCATCGCCATAGCCCAGCGCCCTCAGGCCGAGGTTGTTGCCGGCCGGATATCCGCTGTTAACTTCGTTGGCAATGAGCTCGACTTGCGGGAATTCACTGCGCAGCATGGCCACACTGCCGTCCGTGGAGGCGTTGTCGACCAACACGATACGAACGCATTCTATGCCCTCACTGGCTAGCACGGTTTGCAGGCAGCGGCGCAGCAAATCCCGCGTATTCCAGTTCAGGATAACGATGCCCAGGTCCAGCACAGGCCCTCCCGCGGCGCCATTCTAGCACGGGCGCCCCACTCCGGCCAGCGCTCATGACAATGCGGTCGGCAACAGCGGCAGGGCAGCGCCGCCCAGCGCGGCCCGCAGGACCCTGCGTTCGTCCCAGGGATACTCTGTTTCGCCGAAGCACATACTCTGTTCGTGCCCCTTACCACAGGCCAGCACGACATCTCCTGCCCGAGCCAGCTGGCAGGCGCGCAACAGCGCCTCGGCGCGGTCGGCCACGCGCAGGAAGCTGCGCCCCTCTGCGCCGCCCGCTGCCACGCAGGCCTGTGCCATCATCGCCAGAATGGCGTCCAGCGACTCCGTGCGTGGATCTTCGGCGGTGAACACGCTGATGTCGGCCAGGCGCGCGGCAATGATGGGCATCAACCGCCGCTTCTCGCGGTCGCGCAGCCCGGCACAGCCAAAGACCACGATCAGCTGACCGCCGGGCGCCAGCAGGCTGCGACCGGCCTGCAGGGCCTTTTCAAGCGCATCCGGCGTATGCGCAAAGTCGACGATGGCAGTGAAGTCCTGGCCCGCGTCTACGCGCTCCATGCGGCCCGGCACACTCGTCACATCGGCGATGCCCTGCGTAATGTGCTCCGGGCTGACCCCCGCGACCTGTTGCACCGCGGCGATGGCTGCCAGACAGTTGCTCACATTGAAGGCCCCCGCCAGGCTGGTAGTGATTTCCAGAGGACGCCCGGCATCGGAATGCGTCACCTGGAAGCGCGTGCCCTGCGGGCTGTGTTGCACAGCCTGCACGTACAGTGCGGCGCCGGGCCCGCTGCCGAAGGTAACCACCCTGCCCGGCGCCTGCAGCGCCACCCAGGCCGAGTGCTCGTCATCGGCGTTGAGAATTGCGATGCCTCGGTCCGGCCGCAGCAGCGTCAACATGCGCGCCTTGGCCGCACGGTAGGCTTCGAAGCTGCCGTGGAAATCGAGGTGCTCGTGCGTGATGTTGGTCAACACGGCGACTTCAAGCGTTACGCCGTTGAGCCGCCCCTGCGCCAGGCCGTGGCTGGTCATCTCCAGAACACCGTGCGTCAGGCCGTTGCTACACATCTGCGCCAGCAACGCCTGCACCTGCGGCGCGGCGGGCGTGGTTACGTGCAGCCCGGTGTCAGCGCTGCTACTACCGCCCAACTCGGCAGCGACTGTGCTGATCAGGCCAGCGCGTCCACCGCTGGAACGCTGCAAGATGCGATGCAGCAACGTGGCCGTGGTGGTTTTGCCGTTGGTACCGCTCACCCCGATGAGGCACAAATGCTGCGCCGGAAACTCGTGCCAGGCGGCAGCCAGGTGCCCCAGCGCCTCGCCTGCATCGCGCACCTGCGCCCAGGGCAGCGTCAGTCCCTCCTGTACCCGTTCGACCACCAGCGCTGCCGCGCCGCGTGCAAGCGCCTGCGGAATGTAGTCGTGGCCGTCCGCCACGAGCCCCTTGCGCGCCACATAGAGGCCACCTGCCTGCAGCGCGCGGCTGTCTTCCTCGACCGGCGCGCGTAAAGACACGTCACTGTTGACGCGCAAGAGCTGCGCCGGCGGCAGTGCCTCAAGAAGCTGTGTGAAAGATTTGGCCATAAAACAAACAGCGGGCTCGCCGGTGTCCCGGCGGCCCACTGCCCTTATGCGCCTGGAAAATCAGGACAGGCGCTGCGACATTTCGGCAAGCCCACTGCGCACGCTGCCATCCACCACACGATCCGCGGCGCGCACGATCAGACCGCCCAGAATCGAGGGGTCAACATCAAAGCTAACGCTGTCCGCGCCGATCTGCTGCTGCACTTTTTCCTGCTCGGCAGCGTCGAGCGGCATGGCGCTGACGACAGTGACCTCGCCGGAGAGCGAAGCCGCCGCCGCCGGCACCTTCGCGAAGAAGTCGTCGATGAGCGCCTGCTGCTGTGCTTCGTTCAGCGAAGCGCCGATAAGCTGTTGCGCCACGGCAATCGAGATGGCCGCCACCTGACCGCGCAGGCCGGCCAGCTGCACGTCACGCTCGGCCTGCGCTGCCTGACGCGCGTCGTTGCGGATGTTCTCCGCCTCTGCCCGGGCGTCCTGCTGCACCTGCTGCGCAACTTCCTCACCGCGCCCGCGGGCTTCCTCAATGAGTCCCTGGGCCTCGTTACGGGCCTGTTGCAGGACCTTCTCCGCCTCGGCCTCGGCATTCATGCGCGCATTGGCCGCCTTTTCGGCGTCTTCAAGCCCGCGCTGAATGCGGGTGCGCCGGTCGCGCAACACCGCAATGAGCGGATCGAAGACGAAGCGGGTTAGCAGCACATAGATGACGACGAAGGCGATAATCTGAATGAGCAGATAACCTAGATTGATTCCAAGGGCTTCCACAGTCGCTTCCCTCCGACCAGCTCAGGACAGTACGAACAGGATGATCAGGGAAACGACCAGGGCATAGATGGCCACGGCCTCGGCGAAGGCCACACCCAGGATCATGTTGGTCTGGATTGTGCCGGTGTGATCCGGGTTGCGCGCCATACCCTGTACGGCGCCACCCACCGCGAGCCCAATGCCGATACCGCCGCCCAGCGCGCCGATCATGGCCATGCCCGCGCCAATCGCCTTGCCTGCCACTACCACTGCTTCTTCCATCTTCCTCACTCCTTCCAGGATCGTGTCTGATCTTTTTGACTGGTCCAGCTCAGTGCGCGCCGGCGGCAGCTTCCTCATGATGCTCCTCGCCGTGATGTCCTTCCGTCGCCAGGCTCATGAAGATCGCCGTCAGCAGGCCGAAGACCACCGCCTGAATGATGCCGACGAAGAACTCGAGCAGAAAGAATGGCCAGGGAACGATTACCGGGACCAGGAAGCTCATCACGAAGAGCAGGATGGAACCGGCGAAAATGTTGCCCAGGAGCCTGAAGGCGAAGGACAGAATCTTCGCGAACTCGCCAATCAGCTCCAGCAGGCCAACCGCTACGTCAATTCCGCCTAGCGGCGACTTAAACAGCGTGGAAAAGTTGAAGAATTTCGTCAAATAGCTCAGGCCCAGGGCGCGGAATCCCATCACCTGAATCATGATTACGGCGATTAGCGCGATGGCCAGCGTCATGTTCAGGTCGGTGGAGGGGACGCGGATGTAGGGCAGAATCACCCAGGGCACGGAGGGATCACCCGGTTTGGCGTGATGCGGATCCGCGGCTTCATCAGCATGTTCGGCTGCCGATTCGGGGTCATCCTGGGCGTCATCCGCAGGCTCATCCGCATGATCGTCGGCCGCGGCCATGGCGGGAATGCCGGAGTGACAGCCGGCGTCCGCGCGGGCCTGCAGCGCTGCTGACGTCATGGATTCGGCAGCCTCGGGGCTGACCCAGGGGCATTGGGCATTGACGTAATACAGGCCGGCGATACTCGCCGTGTCAAAGCCGTCCAGCAGCTCTGTGTGGCCGTCCACCTCATGGACGTGGGGATGCAGGAAGCCGACGCTGTCGATGCCAGGCACCAGCTCCAGCCAGTTGGAGAGCAGCACGACCAGGAAAATGGTCATGAACATCTTGAAGATGGGGCCGAGGTAGCGCTCCGGCGCGATGCCGCCGATGAAGCCGTACAGACCCTCGAAGGCCATCTCGAAGAAGTTATAGAAGCCGCCGCGCGGCACTTCGCCACCATCCTTTGGCCGGCGGCGGCTGACCACACGGATCAGCAGGGCAATTAGGATCCACACCGCCACCGAGCCGACCAAGGTGTTGGTGACCGGCAGGCCGAAGATTTCGCGGCCCCCGGGGTACACCTCACCTGGCAGCTGAATCACCGGCACGACCGGTGGCCAGTTGAACATCACCACAGCGCTGGCCAGCACCAGGATAAGGGCGATCCAGCGGCGCTTGCCGCTCCAGTTCAGGGTCACTGTTGTCCTTCCTCCTTCTGCGCCGCCAGAATGAGACGCGCCTGGTGTTGCGAATAGCGGTAAATCGCCCAGAGCGAAAGGGGAATGCTCCCCAGCAACAGTACAAAAATAAACAGGGGCTTCGTGTCCAGCGCCTCGTCCAGCGCCAGGCCCAGTAGCACCGCGCCCCCGGCTATCAGCACGAGCAGCGCGCCCACCTGGGCGATGACCTTCGCCCCCAGCAGCAGCACCGGCGCCCTGTCGGAACCGGGCTCGCTCACTGCCTCACGTCCTCCAGCGGAACGAGTGTGAAGCCTATCACAGACACGTCCCGTTTTCCAGCACTCCAGTGCCGTTTCAGCAGATTCGTCATCCCTTTAGAACAGCGCGAAGGCACCGCGCACCGCCCATTCGAAGACCGGCTGCGCGGCCACCGTGCCCAACAGGAGCACGGCGAGAGCCGGCAGGGCCAGCGCCCAGCCGGAAGCGCGCGAGAGCGGGATGGCGCTCTCGTCGGCGTTGCGGTCAACGTACATCACCTTGATGACCATCAGGTAATAATAGAGGGCGACGATGGCGTTCAGCACGCCGACGATCGCCAGCCAGGCTAAATCTGCCTGCACCGCCGCGTTGAACAGGAAGAACTTGCCGAAGAAGCCGGCCATGGGCGGAATGCCGCCCAGCGACAACAGCGCGATGGTCATCATCAGCGCCAGCCAGGGGCTGCGCCGGTTGAGGCCGGCCAGGTCGGCGATGGTCTCGCTGCCGGTCGCCTCGCTGAAGAAGACCACGACGGCGAAGGCCAGCAGGTTGGTGAAGGTGTACATGAACAGGTAGAAGCCAACCGCTGCCACGCCCTGTTCCGTCTGCGACTGGATGGCCGCCACGCCAATCAGCGCGTAACCCGCCTGCGCAATCGAGGAATAGGCCAGCAGGCGCTTGATGTTGCGCTGCGACAGCGCCAGCACGTTCCCGAGCGTCATCGAGATGACCGCCATCAGCGCCGCCAGCCCGACCCAGAAGGCCTGCACCTCGTGGCCGCCAATGACCAGGCGCTGCGGGAACACGGCAATCAGGAAGCGCAGCAGCAACGCGAAGCTGGCCGCCTTGCTGGCCACGCTGACAAAGGCCGCCACCGGCGTGGGCGCGCCCTCGTACATGTCCGGCGTCCAGAAATGGAAGGGCGCCGCGCCGATTTTGAAACCGAAGCCGACCACCACCAGGGTCAGCGCGCCCAGCACCGGCAACACGGAACCGCCGCTCGCCGTCGGCAAGAGCTCCGCCAGCGCATACAGGCTGGTCTCGCCGGCGAAGCCGTAGAGGATGCTAAGGCCGAAGAGCATCAACGCCGACGCGAAGGCGCCGAAGAGGAAGTACTTCATGCCGCTCTCGGCGGAGCGCAGATCGTCGCGGCGGAAGGCCGCCAGGATGTAGAGCGGGATCGACAGCGTCTCCAGGCCGAGGAAGACCATAATCAGGTCAGCAGCGGAGCTGACCAGACAGGCGCCCAGCGTCGCCACGACCAGGATGAGATAGAACTCGCCCTGGCGGCCGTGGGCCCTGGTGTCGATGGACATCAGCGCGGTCAGGGCCGCACCCAGCAGAATCATCACCTTGAAGATCTGCGCCAGGGTGTCGTGGCGCACCATGCCGCCCCAGACCAGCTGGCTGCCCGCGTCTGCCGGCGGCCCCCAGATGAGCGGCGTCAGGGCCAGCAGCGCCAGCCCTGCGATGGTTACCCAGGCGATGTTGCGGCGCCGGTTCGTCGGCAGATAGACATCCAGAAAGAGGATGACCATCGCCAGAATTGTCAGCCCGAGCTCCGGCACGATGGCCGGCAGGCTGCCCAGGAAGTCGAACTCAGCCACCTTGTGCCCCTCCCAGGATTGCGAGCACCGGCCCGACGCCGCTGGTGATCATCGGCGCCATCACGCTCGGCAACACGCCGATGATGAGCAGCGGCGTACCCAGCAACAACAGTACCACGCGGTCGGTAACGGCGATGTCACGCACGTCCGGATACAGCCTGGCGTTGAATTCACCGAGGAACACCTGGCCGGTCACGCGCAGCACATAGGCCGCCGTGATGACGATGCCGAGGGCAGCGGCGACCACGATGACCGAGTAATAGTTGCTCAACACGAGGCCGCCCGCCTGCAGCGTGATCTGGTCCGAGGCCGCCCACATGCCGGTGAAAATGGAATATTCAGCGATGAAGCCGCTCAAACCGGGCATGCCCATGCTGGTCAGGCCGCCGACGATAAAGGCAATACCCACCCAGGGCATGCGCTTGATGAAGCCGCCCAGACTGGGAATGTCGCGCGTGTGGGCCTGGTCATATACCATCCCGACGCAACCGAAGAAGAGCGCCGTCATAGCGCCGTGGCTGAACATCTGCAGGCCCGCGCCGGTCATGCCAATCACGTTCATGGTCGCGAAGCCCATGCTCACCAGGCCCATGTGGCTGACCGAGGAGAAGCCAATGACGTACTTGAAGTCACGCTGTCGATAGGCAATGAAGGCGCCGTAGACCACGTTGATGAGCGTGAGGAAGACAATCCAGGGCAAATGAACCTCGGCGCCCTCGGGCAGCAGCTGTACGCCGGCCCGCAGGGCGGCGTAGGCGCCCAGCTTCATGAGGACGCCCGCGTGGATCATGGAGACGGCGGTCGGCGCGGCCACGTGGCCGTCCGGGCTCCAGTTGTGGAAGGGGAAGACGCCCGCCAGCACACCGAAGCCAATGAAAATGAAGGGGAACCAGAGGCGCGCAAAGGTCAGCGCCTCAACGCCGCCATAGCCCGGCACGTCGAAGGCGCCGGTCTCCGCCGCCAGCGTCAGGTTGACCATGTCGAAGCTGAGCGAGGTCGAGCCCGGCGCGACGACGCCGGCCACGATGGCCTGCTGCAGCGCAGCCGCGCCTTCCGGGCTGCGGAACCAGCCGTCGGCCACCAGCACCATGGCGATCACGCCCACCAGCGCCACTACCGAGCCGATCAGGATGTAGAGCGTCAGCTTCATCGACGCGTACTGACGCAGCTCGACCCAGCCCCAGGTGGCGATCAGCAGGTACATGGGGAAGATGGACAGCTCGTAGAAGAAGAGGAGCGTGAACATGTCGATGGCCACGAAGACGCCGTAGACGCCCGCCACCAGCAAGAGGAAGAAGGCCATGAATTCGCGCGTGCGGTCCTGAATGCGCCAGGAGACCAGCACGCCGGCCAGCGCCACCATGCCGGTCAGCAGCACCATGGGCGCGCTCAGCCCGTCCACGCCGACGTGATAGCCGATGCCCATGGAGGGCACCCACTCGTACTGCTCCTCGAAGGCGAGGCCCTCGGCGAACATCTGCGTGCCGGCCATGGGCCCGCCCGCCGCCAGCAAGGCCTGCTGGTTGGCGGTCACCTGCTCCACCTGGGCGTTGTAGCCGAGGAAAACGGCCAGCGACAGCAACAACACCGCCAGCGCCGCCGCGACGGCCACGCCGCGCACGAGGTCGCGGCGCTCGCCATTCATAAAGAGAATGATGACCGCAGCGACGATCGGGATGAATATGATGAGGCTCAGAACCGGGAGTACAAGTTCGCTCATCCAGCCAGGCCTCCAAGCAGGTTCGTCACCGACTCGTTGATGACGGGCAGAATCCAGTTGGGCGCCACGCCCGTGACCAGCATCAACAGCAGCAGCGGCGCGATTGCCAGCGCCTCGCGCGGCTCAATCTCAAGGTGAACGTCGCGCCAGCGCATGTTGAAGGGGCCGTGCAGCACGCTGCGAATACCCTTCAGGATGTAGGCGCCGGTGAAGAGCAGCCCGATCATCGCCAGCGCCGTCAGCAAGGTGAAGACCGGCCAGGCGCCACGCACGACGAGGAATTCGCCGACGAAGCCGTTGAGGCCTGGCAGGCCCAGGCTGGCCATGCTGGTGAAGATAAAAATGCCGCCGTAAATGGGCGCCTTGACCCAGAAGCCGCCGTACTGCCTCAGGTCGCGCGTGTGCGTCTTGTGATAAATAGCGCCCGCCAGCAGGAACATGCCGGCCGAGCTGAGGCCGTGGTTGAACATTTGCAGCACAGCGCCGTTAGTCGCCAATATCGCGTCCTGCATACGCTCCGTGCCGCCCATCACGAACTGTTCACCCCAGGCCTGGGCGGCGACCGCCAGCCCCAGCACGACGAAGCCCATATGATTGACCGAACTGTAAGCCACCAGGCGTTTGATGTCATTCTGGCCGAAAGCCGCCAGGGCCCCCAGCACGACGCCCAGTATGGCCAGCACGGCGAAGAGCGTGGCCGCATTGGTGGCAGGCAGGCCAAGGATCTGCACCGGCGCCACCCATACGTCCGGGAAGAGCGGGATCACGAGACGCAGGAAGCCGTAGGCGCCCAGCTTGAGCATCGCGCCCGCCAGCAGCATTGAGCCGGCGGTCGGCGCCTCGCTGTGCGCGTCCGGCAGCCAGGTGTGGAAGGGCCAGACGGGGACCTTGATGGCGAAGGCTACGAAGAAGCCGATGAAGGCGAAGGCCTTGACCGTCTCCAGCGGGATGCCGAGGAAGGTAGCGCCGACCGTGTTGGCCAGCGTCGGCCAGGTCTGCGTCAGCGTGACGATGTCGAAGCTGGGCGCGCCCAGCTCGGCGGAGACCGCCCAGCCCACCAGCTGCGTGGCCAGCAGGAAACCCAGCGAGCCACCCAGCGAGTAAATCATGAATTTGACTGAAGCGTACTGGCGCCCGGGGCCGCCCCACTGGTTGATGAGGAAGTACATCGGCACCAGGCTGAGCTCCCAGAAGAGGAAGAAGGTCAGCAGGTCGAGGGTGACGAAGACGCCCATCAGGCCGGTCTGGAAGAAGAGCAGCAGCGCCATGTGCATGTTGACGCGCTCTTCAATCTCCCAGCTGACCAGCACCGCCAGGGGAGTCAGGATGCCGGTGAGCAGTACCAGCACCGCGCTGATACCGTCGATGCCGACATGCCAGGAAGCGCCCAGCAATTCAAACCAGGGGTAACTCTGCTCCAGCACATAGCCTGGGCTTTGTGGGCCCATTTGGTAGTAGCGGAAGGCCAGGATGGCCAGCAGCGCCACCCCCAGACCCAGGCCCAGCGCGACCCAGCGCACGAGGCGCTTTTGTTGGGGCAGGATCAGCAGCAGCAGCGCTGCCAGCGCCGGCGCGACGACCAGCGCCGACAGCAGATCCATGCCCAAAACTGAGTCAATCATGCCCGTCCAGTCTCCACGCCCGTCAACCGGTCGATACCAGCGCGCCGGCCGAAGCGGCGAAGACGATGGCGATCAAAATCGCTGCGATGGCAATGTACAGCAGATACTGCTGCACCCGCCCCGTCTGGACGTGGCGCAGACGCAGGCCGAAGGCGACGATGCCCTCGGGGATGCCGTCGCCCACGCCGTCAATCAACCAGGTGTTGAGCAGCTTGAGCAGGTCACCAATCCAGGCAAAGACGCGCCCGATCAAATGCAGCAGGCCGTCGATCAGCCCGCGGTCGATGAATTCGCTGACCACCACGCTGGAGATCCAGTGGGACGGGCGCACGAAAACGCGCTCGTAGAGTTCGTCGAGGTAGTATTTGTTGCGCAGCGTATTGTGCACTTCTGCGCCCAGCAGCTTGACAAGCGGGTCCGGTTCGCCGGCGCGCAGGGGACGGCGCCAATACATGCGGTGCCCCAGATACAGCCCGCCCAGGGCGACCAGGAAGGATGTCGCTACCGGCACCAGCGCGAAAGGCGGCGCGGAGGGCTGCATATCCGGCACCGCGCTGAAGAAGGCCGTGACACTGCTGTGCGGCAAGGTCTCGATGACGAAGTGGTGGAAGCGGTTGCCGCCCACCGCCTCGGGCGAGAAGAGCGCGCCGAAGAGCGGGAAGTCCTCGGGCACAGCGAGGTAGCCGGCGACGATGGCGAAGAAGGCCAGGCCCAGCAGCGGCAGCGTCATCGTCACGCTGACGAGGCCCTGGCCCAGGCCGGCATGACGCGCGGCCTCGCTGCGCGGCTCACCGCGGAAGGTGAGGCCCAGCTGGCGCATGGTATAGAAGGCGGTCAGGAAAGCGGCCAGCGCCAGCAGGATGAAGACCAGCAGGTGCGGCAGATAGCCGTGCGTCAGCCCTTGCCAGGCGTCCGCCAGAATTTCGTCTTTCGACCAGAAGCCGGCGGTCAGCAACGGGAAGCCGGCCAGCGAAAAGCCGCCCACGAGGAAGGTGAGGAAGGTGACCGGCATGCGCTGCTGCAGGCCGCCCATGTTCATCATGTCCTGCGGGTCGAAGGACGCGTCGTGGCCCTCCTCATGCATCTCAGCGCCGTGGTGGTCGTCGTGCTCACTGTGCGCGTGCGCATGGTGCTCGCCATGCTCCATGCCGTGAATGACGGAGCCGGAGGCCATGAAGAGCAGCGCCTTGAAGAAGGCGTGCGTGATGAGGTGGAAGGCGGCCGCCACCCAGGCGCCGATGCCCAGCGCGGCCATCATGAAGCCCAGCTGTGAAATAGTCGACCAGGCCAGCACGCGCTTGACGTCGTTCTGCGCCAGCGCGATGGTCGCGGCGAAGAGCGCCGTGCCCGCGCCAACCAGCGCCATGAGCAGCAGCGGGCTGTTGAAGAGGCCGTGATGCGGGTCCGCGCCAGCCACGAAAAGCGGAAACATGCGGATGATGGCGTAGATGCCGGCGGTGACCATGGCCGCGGCGTGAATCATCGCGCTGACGGGCGTCGGCCCTTCCATCGCGTCCGGCAGCCACGCGTGCAGCGGGAACTGCGCCGACTTGCCGATGGTGCCGGCGATCAGGAAGAGGCTGATCAATGAGGCCGCGCTGCCGCCGAGGATGATGGCCGGCGTCGTCGCCAGCTGCTCCAGCACGGCCGGGTTGTAGAGGATTTCGCGGAAGCTGAGCGTGCCCGTCTCAAGGTAGAGGTAGACGATGCCCAGCAGCATGATAACGTCGGCCACGCGCGTGGTCGTGAAGGCCTTGACGGCCGCCGCGCTGGCGCTCTCTTTCTCGAACCAGAAGCCGATCAGCAGATAGGAGCAAAGCCCCATGATCTCCCAGCCGACGAAGAGCAGCAGCAGGTTGTCCGCCACCACCAGGGTCAACATGGCGCCGGCGAAGAGCGAAATCAGCGCGAAGAAGCGCGACTGGCGCGGGTCGTGCGCCATGTAGCCGATTGAATAGATGAAGATGCCCAGCACGGTAATCGGCACCATGAACAGCATGAGAGCCGTCAGCGGGTCGACCAGTACGCCCATGTCAAGGGTCGTCAGACCGGTGTCCAGCCAGGGTATCGAGCTGGCGATCACTTCCTCGCCGAAGTGGTGTCCGCGCGCCCAGCCGGCGCTCACCACCTGCAAGCTGAAGCCCAGCGCCCACAGCACTCCCGCCATGCCGATAATCACGCTCAGCACCCGGCTCCAGCGCGTCACCACGTGCACCGGCATCCCCTCGTAATCAGGATGATGGCCGCCATATTCAGGGTCGGTGGCGGGCAACAGTCGCGCCCGGTTGCTGATGAGCATGATCAGGAAGAAGGCCAGCAGCGGCCCGGCCGGTATCAGCCAGGGCAGAATTCGGTAGACAGAGAGATTTATTTCCATCGCGGCCGCTACCACCTGAGCAGATTTACGTCTTCGACGACGACCGAGCGCTTCGTGCGGTAGACGAATAGTAGAATCGCCAGCCCGACCGCCGCCTCCGCCGCTGCCACCACGAAGACGAAGGCCGCAAAGGCCTGGCCGCTCATGTCCTGGGGCGCGAGATAGCGCCAGAAGGCCACGAGGTTGATATTGACGGCGTTAAGCATCAGCTCCACCGACATGAGGATGGCGACGGCGTTGCGCCGCGCCAGCACGCCGTAGCTGCCGATGCAGAAGAGGAGCGCCGCTACGACCAGGAACATCCACAGGGGAATCACGTCTACTCCTGCTCCTCGTCGCGGGCGATGACGATGGCACCGATCATGGCTGCCGTCAGCAAGAGCGAGGCGACTTCGAAGGGCAGCACGAAGCCGTTGCCGTCGACCAGCGCCACGCCGAGATCCGCCGCGTTGCCGACCGTGGCCGACAGCATCGTTACCTCGCCGGGCGCCCCCCTGCCCCAGACAGGCAGGATGATGCCCACGGCCAGCAGCAGAAACAGCAACGCGGCGGTGATGGCGGAGAGCCACCACTGCCCGTTGCGTATCTCGCCCAGGCTGGTCATGCTGCGGGTCAGCATGACTGCGAAGACGATGAGGATGGCGATGGCGCCGATGTAGACCAGCACCTGCGCGGCCGCGAGGAAGGGCGCGCTGAGCAGCACAAAGAAGCCCGCCACGCCGAAGAGGCTCAGGATGAGCCAGAGCGCGCCGTGGACGAGGTTGCGCGTGGTCACCACGCCCAGCGCGCCACCCAGGATGAAAACGCTGAGGATGCCGAAGGCGATCGTCTGCGCGTTGACTTCGATCATGCCCGTTCCCCCCGCCCGGGTATGGCCGTCATGCGTCCGCCGTCCCGCCCGCCGCGGCAGGCCCGCCGCGCACGGCTGCCACCGCCCTGTCGGCTGCGCGCAGGGTGCGGCCATGGCGTTGCAGCATGAGCATCACGAGCGCGCCGAGGACAAGGTTGCCGGCCAGCAGCACGAGCGCCTGCGGCAGATTGGCGAGAAAGTCGTTCGCCTGTTCCGGCGCCGGCGCCAGCCCGATCACGTCGGTCAGACGCAGCAGGAAGGCCTGCACCAGAATGAGGAGGATGGAGAGCGGCACCATGAACTTCCAGTTGATGCTCATCACCTGGTCGATGCGGAAGCGGGGCACAGTGTTGCGAATGAGCAGCATGAAGAGGTAGACGACGGCGGTCTTCAGGCCCAGCCAGACGAAGCCCAGCGCCGGGACCTGATCGACAAATGGCCCCCACCAACCGCCGAGGAAGAGCACCGCAGTCAGCACGGCGACGGTGAAGACGTGCATGAACTCGCCGGCCATGAACATACCGAACTTGAAGCCGGAGTATTCGATGTTGTAGCCGGCGATCAGCTCGGACTCCGCCTCGAGCAGGTCGAAGGGCGCGCGTCCGGTCTCCGCCAGGTTGGCGACGAAGAAAATGATGGCCGCCAGCGGCGAGACCACGATGAACCACATGCCGCCCTGGGCACGCGTGATGTCCTGCATGCCCATCGAGCCGGCCATGAGGACGGGGATTAGCAGCGCCAGAATCATCGGCACCTCGTAGCTGACGATGAGCGCGATGGTGCGGAAGGCACCCAGCAGGGCGTATTTGTTGTTGCTCGACCAGCCGCCGATCATCACCTTGATGGCGCCGATGGAACCCACGGCGACGAAATAGAGGATGCCGATGCTCAGGTCCGAGCCTATGTGCAGCGGCGTGAAGGGAATGATGGCCCAGATGAGGACGACTGTGGCGAAGGTGATGATGGGCGCCAGGTTGAAGAGCACGCGGTCCGCGCCAGTGGGCGTGATGTCTTCCTTGGTCAACATCTTCAGCGCGTCCGCCACCGACTGCAGCA
Source organism: Phototrophicaceae bacterium (assembly GCA_965238035.1). Classification (GTDB taxonomy): domain Bacteria; phylum Chloroflexota; class Anaerolineae; order Aggregatilineales; family Phototrophicaceae; genus JAGWBD01. Next base: position 745,772 of record OZ250163.1, read on the forward strand.
GGCCGTAGGGGCCGACGCGGTTGGGGCCGATGCGGTCCTGGATGCGGGCCGCGAACTTGCGCTCGATCCAGATGAGCAGGATGACGGTCAGCAGCGGCACGGTAGCAACGATCACTACGCCCAGCAGCAGCGAGAGCAAGGTAGCGACTTCCACGTTCCAGCCGGCGCGCACCAGACAGGGCACCAGCGTATTGATCACATCGACACAGGTCGTCAAGACAAGGCTCCCCCCGCTAGATCCATTCCAGCGCGCGCTTGCGCCAGGCGTAGATCAGCGCGTCGGTCAGGAGGAAGATGAACAGGAATCCGGCGCCAAAGGCGAACCAGTCGAGGCGCTCGTAGGCGACTGCCCAGGGGAAGAGGAAAATCAATTCGACGTCAAAAATCAGAAAGACGAGGCCGTAGATGTAGTACTGTACGCGGAACTGCACCCAGGTATCGCCGACGGTCTCCACGCCGCTCTCGTAGGTCTGTTTCTTGATTGCGTTGGGCTTCTTGGGGCGTACCAGCCAGGCGCCGATGATGGGCAGCGCCGGAAAGACCCAGGCGATGGCGAAAAAGACGCCAACAAAGGCCCATTCGTTCAGCGTTTCCATCGTTGCAGGGCCCCCGTTCCGCCCGCTGCAAGGTGCCGCGTGGCCGGTTTGTGCCAAATTGGACAAGCGCGGCCAGTATAGCAAAGGCATTTTGCAGTCGCAAGTCGGAAGTCGCAGGCTGCGGCGTATCTCAGACAGCCCGCCTGGGCCCCGCTGTCCAGGTCTCGCGCCGCGCAAAACGCGCCTGTAGACTGGGGGCATGTATCGCATCGTCGAACCCGAAGCCGCGGCATGGGAGCAATTCGTGCAGGCCCACCCACGCGCGCACGTGCTGCAGCTGCCTGCCTGGGGCGCGCTTAAGGCCGCCTACGGCTGGCAGGTCATCCGCGTCGGCCTGACAAGGGTGGACAGCGACGAGCTGGTAGCCGGTGCCCAGTTGCTGCTGCGCTCCTTCGGCCGCATCGGCAGCTTCGCCTACCTGCCCATGGGACCGCTCGTCACAGCGGAGGATCAGTGGCCGGCGCTGTGGCCCGCGCTGCATCGACGCGCCGGCCGGCGGCGCGCCTTCATGCTCAAGTGGGAGCCGGGTCACGCGCCGGTATACCGACCCCGCGGCCTGGAAAGCTGGCGCTTCCTGGGCAGCAGCCATCACATCCAGCCGCCGCGCAGCATCCTCATCGACCTGCGCGCGGACGAGGAGCAGATCCTCGCGCGCATGAACCAGGGGACGCGGCGCAAGATCCGCAGCAGCATTAAGAGAGGCGTGACCTGCCGCGAGGCGACTGCTGCCGACCTGCCGGCCTTCACGCAGCTGATGGCCGAGACTGGCGCGCGCAGCAGCTTCGGCGTGCACGAAGCGGAGTACTATCGCCGCGCCTTCGAGCTTTTTGTGCCGCAGGGCAACGCCGCGTTGTGGCTGGCTGAACACGAGGGCCGGCCGCTGGCGGGGGTCATGGTCTTTCGCGCCGGCAAGCGGGCCTGGTATCTCTACGGCGCCTCCTCGGCTGACAAGCGCAATCTCATGGCCAGCTATGGCGCGCAGTGGGCGGCGATCCGCTGGGCGCGGGCGCAAGGCTGTCACAGCTACGACCTGTGGGGCGTGCCCGATTCCGACGAGGTGACGCTGGAGGCCAGCTTCCAGACGCGCCATGAGGGACTCTGGGGCGTCTACGGCTTCAAACGCGGCTGGGGCGGTGCGTTGCGCCGCACGGCCGGCGCCCTCGATTGCGTCTACAACCCGCTGCTCTACCAACTTTACCGCGTGGCGGTCGCCCTGCGTTCGCGCGGCATGGCGGCGGACTGAGCATGTTGCGGTCGCTGGAGGTCAAGGAGCGCGCGGACTGGAACGAGCGGCTGCACAGCCTGCCCGCGGCGCACGTGCTGCAGACCTGGGAGTGGGGCGAATTCAAGCGGGTGACGACCGGCTGGCAGCCGCTGCGGCTGGCCTTCCTGCAGAGCGGCGAGCTGGTCGCCATGGCCTCCGTCGGCCTGCGCCGCCAGGGCCCGCTGCGCGTACTCTACGCGCCACGCGGGCCGACGCTCGCCTGGGAGGATGCGCAGTTGCGGGCGGCGGTGCTGGACCAGCTGCAGGCGCTGGCGCAGAAGTGGAATGCCCTGTGGCTCAAGATCGACCCCGACCTGCCCTGCGCGACCGGTTTGCCTGGCAGCGCTGAAGAACAGTTGCAGGCGCCTGGCCAGCAACTACTCGACGAAATGCAGGAACGTGGCTGGCGACTGGCCGCCGAACAGGTGCAGTTTCGCAACAGCATCAGCATCGACCTGGGACGCAGCGAAGCAGAACTGCTGGCTGCCTTCAGCCCGAACACGCGGCGCAAGGTGCGGCTCGCCGAACGGCGCGAGGTGCGCGTTCGCGCCGCCACAATCGACGAACTCGGCACGCTCTACAAGCTGTATCGCATCACCGGCGCGCGCGACGGCTTCCTCATCCGGCCGCAGTCCTACTATCACCAGGCCTGGGGTAGCTTCCTGCAGGCCGGCCTGGCGCACGCGCTCATCGCCGAGCACCAGGGGGTCCCGCTCGCCCAGGTCATCCTCTTCCATTTCGGGGAGCGCTGCTTCTATTTCTACGGCGCCTCTTCGGGCGCGGAGCGGCAGCGCATGCCCAATTACGCGCTGCAGTGGGAGGCGATGCTTTGGGCGCGGGCGCAGGGCTACCGCAGCTACGATCTCTGGGGTGCGCCGGACGTGTTTGACGAAAGCGACCCGCTGTGGGGCGTTTACGGCTTTAAGCGCGGCTTTCGCGGCGTGATCACGCGCAGCGTCGGCGCCTGGGACTACGCGCCCTCGCCGCTGCGCTACCGACTCTGGTCAGCCGCCTGGCCCAGGTTACAGCGATTGCGGCGGCTGCGCTGACCTAGAAAAGGGTTTCCGGCAGGTTCAGCAGAAAGCGCAGGCCCAGCCAGTAAAAGGCGCCGACCTCGCGCAGGATGTAGGGGACGTGCCAGGCGAGCGGCGGGTCAGCGGCGGGACTGGTGCTGACCGGTTGACCGACGCGCCAAAAGAGCCAGCGCGCCCGCAACAGATGGTAGCCGTCGCTGACGACGACGGCGCTCTGCCAGCCCCGCTCCGCCATCAGCGCCTTGCTGCGCAACGCATTCTCTTCCGTGCTGCGGCTGCTGTCCTCCAGCAGGATGGCCCGCGCCGGCACACCTCGCACTTCCAGCAGCTCGCGGCAGGCATCCGCCTCACTGCGGCTGCGACCCGCGCCAATGCCGCCGGTGCAGATCACCCACTGCGCCACGCCGCGCGCGTAGAGCATGGCGGCCTGCTGCGCGCGCCGAGTCAGCGCCCGGCCCGGACTGTTGCCGCGCTCCAGGCCAGCGCCCAGCACCACGATGACATCGGCAGCTTGTGCGTGGTCGATGCGGCCATAGATATGGATCACCGCAGCCGGCAGCAGGAGCGCATTCAGCAAGAGCAACAGGGCCACGCGCGCCAGCCGTCGCCTCACCGGGCGACTTGCTGGATCACATCAATTCCACTCAGAACTGTTTGTCCTGATTGCAAGAACAGGGGAATTCATTGCCGTATTCAAGGATCCACCCGCTATTTCCTCACTTCGGGCATGATCTCTTCACATAATTTTGCTTATGGTTCTGCCGTGGTGATGCCAATCTCTTGCGGGAAACGCCGACAGGAGTTCGTATTTCAGGATTCCCCGCCGTATCCGATGGTTTCGAAGTGCGTTCCGCTGGGAGCCTCGACTTGCCTAAAAAGGTTACAAGAAGCTGGACAAGATGCCTCAGCATTCACTGTAGCCGCAGGTGGGACACGTGCGACAGCCTTCGGTGTGGATGAGGGAGAAGGTGCCGCACTCCGGGCACATGTCCGCGTTGCGGAAGTCATTCGCCAGGGTCTCGTTGACAGCCGCCACGGCCAGCGATTCGGCGTTGATGGGCAGGCCCAGCTGGCGCGGTTCTTCCTTCTCGAAGAACTGCTCGTTCAGCACCGAGGCCACCACATCGGGCAGCGAGCGGATCCGCTGTGTACCCATCCCTGAGGTGCGCGCGCCGCCGATGCCGCTCAGCTGGCCGACGATGAGGCGCAGCATCACCATGCGATTGGGCGGCGCCGTCGTACGCAGCTGCAGCGAAATCATGCGTCCCAGGCCTTCGGCATCGGCCTGCAGGTCGCTGCCGGCCTTGCCGACCATGATAAAGACCTCGAAGGGGTTGTCCCGGTCGTCACAATTGATGGTGATGTAGGCCGTGCCGAAGGGCGACTTGCGGCTGACGGTCACACCCTTGAGTTGCTTCGGCCGCGGGTAGACCTTGTGCGGCGTCGTGACCTGCTCGACGGGCGTGTCGTGGTCGCCATCCTCGTCGGCCAGCATCAGCACCTGCTCGTCACGGCTGCCATCGCGGTAGATCGTACCGCCCTTGCAGCCCAGATCGTACATATGCTGGTAGAGCGCGCTGACCTGTTCCACGCTGTAGTCTTCGGGCACGTTGCAAGTCTTGCTGATGCTGCTGTCGACCCAGCGCTGGATGGCCGCCTGCACCCGAATATGCTCCTCGGGGGTCAGGTCCATGGCAGTGACGAAGTGGTCGGGCAGACTGTTGGCGCCCGGATGCTCCTGATACCATTCCTGGGCCAGCGGCACCTGCTCCTCGTGCAAACCCAGGCGGCTCTTGCGGTAGTACATCCAGGAGAAGAAGGGCTCGATGCCGGTGGAGGTGTTGACCATCGTGCCGGTCGTGCCAGTCGGCGCCTGCGTCAGCAGCGTAACGTTGCGGATGCCTTGTTGCAGTACCTTGTGGCAAATGTCGGCGGGCATCTGCTGCATGAAGCCGCTCATGACGAACTGCTCGCGGTCGAGCTGCGGGAAGCTGCCCTTCTCCTGCGCCAGGCCGATGGAGGTCTCGTAAACCTCGCGCGCCAGGAAGCTGTAGAGGCGGTCGATGAACTGCACCGATTCCTCGCTGCCATAGCGAATGCCGAGGCGAATCATCAACTCGGCCAGGCCCATGTTGTTCAGGCCGACGCGGCGCTCGGAGAGTTGCTGCTCACGATTCTCCTCGTAGAAGTAGGGCGTGGAGTCGATCACGTTGTCGAGGAAGCGCGTGGCGTAACGCGCCGTCCGGCCCAGCGCGTCCCAGGCCACGTCCTGGGTTTCAGGGTCGTAGAACTTCGCCAGGTTGATGGCCCCCAGATTGCACACACCCCAGGCCGGCAAACTCTGCTCGCCGCAGGGGTTGGTGCACACGAGGCTGGCGAAATTGTGACTGTTGGACATGTGCGCGGTGCGCTCACGGAACCAGACGCCCGGCTCGGCGCTGGCCCAGGCGCTCTCAATAATGGCGTCCCAGATCTCGCGCGCCTTCACGGTGCGATAGTGCTGCACCGGCCGCCCGGCCGCTTGCCAGGCCTCGAGGTCGCCATCCCAGAGCTCGTCATAGCCTTCGGTGGACGTATCCGGGAACAACAGCTCCCAGTCCGCGTCTTCGCGCACGGCGGTCATGAAACGGTCGGAGATGCCGACGCTGATGTTGGCGTTGGTGATGTGTCCGGCCTGGCGTTTGCTGGCGATGAAGTCGAGGATGTCCGGATGCCAGTCGTTGAGGATGAGCATCAGTGCGCCACGACGGCTGCCACCCTGCTCGATGAGGCCGGTGACGAAGCTGTAGAGCGCGCCCCAGGAGACGGCGCCGCTGGAGCGACCGTTGACGCCGCGCACGTAACTGTGACGCGGCCGCAGGCTGGCGATGTTGATGCCCACGCCGCCGCCGCGCGACATGATTTCCGTCATTTGCGAGAGGGTCAACATAATGCCCTCGCGGGTGTCCTTCGGCGAAGGGACGACATAACAGTTGTACCAGGTCAGCTCCTGGTCGGTGCCGGCCGCGGTGAGGATGCGCCCGGCGGGCACGAACTTCCAGTCCTCCAGCGCATCACGGAAGCGCTCCTGCCACAGTTGCTGCAATTCGGGCGTGCTCTCGGCGGCGGCCACGCCGGCAGCCACCCTGTCCATCATGGTGGCAGGATCTGTCTCGAGGGGCTTGTCGACATTCTTGATGTCACGCTCGACAACGGATTTGTCGAGCAGGCGCACGGTTACGCGGGGCAACTCCAGCGCAGAAATCTCGCCGATTTCACGTTGGCCGGTCTGGCTGTCGACGACCACGATGACCGTATCGCCGACGGTGAGGGTGGTGCGGGCAACATCCTTCAGCGCGTAGCGATCAAGGAAGATTTTGTAACCCAGTTCATTCAGCGCACTGCCTTTTAAGTGGACCGCGCCGACTGCCATGACTTCCCCCTCCCCCGACCTGATGAATCCCGGGTCTGAAACCGTCTCCAGCAAAGGGCTGCACAACCCGGGGACCCGTTGCCTGGCCCCGTCAGAATTCTAAATGTCCGTCTTTCCAGCGGGCCCATAATTCTAACAAGTTGGGGCAGGTTGGCAAGCGGATCAGCGAGTCAGTTTGTACAAAAGATTGCTACGAAATCGCGTGCAACCTGCACGCCCGTTTTCCGCCTGCGACCTTATCGGCGCTTGCGCAGGAAGGTCGGAATCTCGATGTCGTCTTCGTCGTACACAACGGGCGAATCCGGTGAGGGCGGCGGCGAAAAGGGAGGCTTTTTCTCCTGTTCCTCGCCACTGGCGGACTGACGCGCGCCGCTTGCAGCCGGTCGCTGCGCGTCGGTGGAACGCGCCGGGCGTTGCGGCCCGGAACGGGAACCCATTCCCTTGACCGCGCGCGACTGTTCGAAGCCGGTGGCGATCACGGTGATGCGGATTTCATCGCCCATCGAGTCATCCACCTGGGCGCCGAAGATCATGTTCACATCGGGATGCGCGCTTTCCTTGATGATGGCTGCCGCCTCGTTGATTTCGAAGAGGGTCATGTCGGCGCCGCCGGTGATATTGAAGAGGATGCCGCGCGCGCCGTCGATGGTCACATCCAGCAGGCTGCTGGAGATGGCATTCTCGGCTGCCGAACGGGCGCGGTCGTCGCCGACCGAGCTACCCACCGCCATCAGCGCCGCGCCACCTTCAGACATGATGGTACGCACGTCGGCGAAGTCCAGATTGATGAGCGCCGGCACGGTGATGAGCTCGGAGATGCCCTGGATGCCCTGGCGCAACACGTCGTCGGCCAGCGAAAAGGCCTGCTGCAGCGTCGCGCGTTTGTCGGCAACCTGCGCCAGGCGGTCATTGGGGATGGCGATCAGCGTGTCCGCCTGTGCCCTGAGCGCCGCGATGCCGTCTTCGGCCACCTTGGCGCGCCGCGCGCCTTCGAAGGTGAAGGGCCGCGTCACCACGCCAATCGTCAGCGCGCCCATTTCCTTGGAAATCTGCGCGATGATGGGCGAGGCGCCGGTGCCGGTGCCGCCCCCCATGCCGCAGGCGATGAAAACCATGTCCGCGCCGCGCAGCACCTCGTAAAGCTCGTCCTGGCTTTCTTCAGCGGCCTTGCGCCCGATTTCGGGATTGCCACCGGCGCCCAGGCCCTTGGTCAGCTTGTCGCCGATGCGCACACGCGTCCCCGCCTGCGACAGCATCAGCGCCTGGCTGTCCGTATTGACGGCGACAAACTCCACGCCGCCCAGGCCCTCGTTAATCATGCGGTTGACCGCGTTGTTCCCCCCGCCGCCAACCCCGATCACCTTGATCTGGGCGATATTTTCGCCGCTCCCGATATCGGGACTCACGCTCTCCATGGCCGGCATCCTCCAGGATACTTCCCCGCATCGGGCGAATCACCCGCAACCATGGCAATTATACACACGTTGTTCACACTACACAAAAACATCATCCTGGATCATTGCTCTCGGGCAGCAGCCGTCGGAACAGCCCGCCCAGCCAGTTGCCCAGCCCTTCACCAGGGATAAAGCTGCCGTCCACAGTGCCGCGCGCCTCCGCCACTTCCATCTCCAGACCGAGACCCAGCAGGCCCACACTGGTGCTAAAGGCCGGATCGCGCAGCGCATCTGCCATGCCCGTCAGCTTTTCCGGCTGCGCCATCCGCACCGGCAGGCCCAGGGTCTCTTCCGCCACGCCGCGCATTCCCGGCAATTGAGAGCTGCCGCCGGTGAGCACTGCGCCGGCGCGCAGAAAGCCATCGTAACCGGTGCGGCGGATCTCGCGCTGCACCAGCTCGAAGATTTCGGTCGTGCGGTATTCCAGCACTTCGGCCAGCTCGTTGCAGTGCACCTCGGTCGGCAGGCCTTCGCCAAAGGGTTGGACGGTGAAGGTCTTCATCAGGTTGACGGAGCGACGGCGCGCGTGGCCGTGCTGGAGCTTGACCGCCTCGGCCTCGTCGAAAGGCACATGCACCCAGTGCGTGATGTCGCCGGAAAGGTGGTGGCCACCGACTGCGACCACGGCCACGTGCCAGACCGTCCCCTCGATGAAGATGGCCATGTCGGTGGTGCCGCCGCCGATGTCAATCACGACGACGCCCATTTCACGCTCTTCCGGCGTCAGCACGGCGTGGCCGGAAGCCAGCGCGTTGAGGACGAAGCGGTCGACCTTCAGGCCGGCGCGGGCAACCGCGTCCTCCAGGTTGGCGATGCAGGAGGAGAGTGCGGTGATGATGTGGGCCTCAAGTTCCAGACGGAAGCCGTGCATGCCGACGGGGCTGCGCACCCGTTCCTGGCCGTCAAGCGAATACTTACGGGGCACGACGTGCAGCACCTCGCGGTTGTGAGGAATGGCGATGGCGCGCGCGGCTTCCAGCACCCGGCTCATGTCTTCGCGATTGACGGCGCGCTGGCCGGTAATGCCGATCATGCCACGGTTGCTGCTGGAGGCGATGTGGTCGCCGGCGACGCTGACAAAGGCGCGGTCGATGACGTAGCCGCTGCTGCGTTCGGCCTTGTTCACGGACTCCGAAATCGCAGCGGCCAGGGCCTCGATATCGCTGACGATGCCCTTCTTCATGCCGCGCGCAGGCTCGATTCCCACGCCGACGATGAAGATGTCGTCCTCGCGCACCTCGCCCACGACGGTACACACCTTGCTGGTGCCGATGTCCAGCCCAACGACCAGCTCACCCATGTCGCGCGCTATTGACCCCCTGCCAGCGAATAGAAAGGCGCGTGTGGATTCGCGACGTTAATCTCTGTTGGCTGGATGCCACGCCGCACAAGGTCGCTCACCAGCGCGTCATACACCTGTATGCGGTCCATCATGCCCGCACCGGTGCCCAGCCACACCTGCCAGCCACCTGCGGCAGTATACCCCAGTCCATTGTCCGGATGGTAACGAAGCTGCTCCAGTTGCGGCACCAGAGCATGCAATAGCAAGGCGCCGCTAACGATGCTCGCATCCAGCTTCAGGTTCGGCCCGGGTGGCCCTTCCAGGCTGCCCAGGGCGTTCACGCGCAACAGATCGCTGCGCTCCTCACGTTGCAGCATCACCCGCCCCTGCAGGTCTATCCAGGTCGTCACGCCGGCCTGTTCCCATACCAGCGCCGGCTGACGCTCCTCCAGCGAAATCTGTACCAGGTCGGGCGGCCAGCCAAGCTGCACCCGCGCGGCCGCCACCGAGGACGAGCGCAGGATGTTGGCCCGCACCGTCGCCGGGTTTACAGCGAAAATGTGCAGGTTGGCGACGTCGGCCAGCGCGAACACTTCTTCACGCGTCAGATTGTCCAGGCCTTCGACGCTGATCGTGCGCACATAAAAAACGTCTATGACGAAGAAGAGGACCAGCACAACGGCCAGCGTGAGCGCGATCAGAGCGCTCAGCAGCCGCCAACCAGGAAAGGCGCTGCCGCGAAAGCCGCCATGCTGCAGGTCCCGGCGCGCAGCGCTCGCCAGCGCGCCGCGCCAGATGCCCGGCTCCCTGACCTGGCGACGGCGACTGTCACGCATTGGCGTATCCGTTGCGCGCTCCAGCCATCGTCTGCATCCAAGCGTCTTCCTGAAGCTTCATTTTAGGGCACCGGTGCGGCGGCGTCGAATTTTACCAGGCAGCGCCCAGAAGCTCAATCTCCGGCTCCAGCCGCACATTCTGCTCGCGCAGCACCACCTCCTGCACGTGGTTCACGAGGCGCCGATAGTCATCGGTGGTTGCGTGGCCCGGGTTGATGAAAAAGTTGGCATGCAGCATGGAGACCTGCGCCGCGCCGCTGCGGCAGCCCTTCAGGCCGCTGGCCTCGATGAGGCGGCCCGCATAATCGCCCGGCGGGTTGCGAAAGATGCTGCCGAGGCTGGCGCCGGGCGGCTGGCTGCGCTTGCGCGACGCGCTGAATGTCGCCATACGCGCAGCGATGCGCGCCGGGTCATCCGGCTGCAGCGCCAGCGTCGCCTCCAGCAACAGCCAATCGCGGTCGGCACGCACTTTCAGGCTGGAGTGTCGATAGTCATAGTCCAGCTCCGCGGCAGTCATCGTTCGCAGCTTGCCGTCGGCTTCCAGCAGCAGCGCCTGGCGCAACAGCCCGGCCATGTCGCCGCCATGCGCGCCGGCGTTGTTGATGACCGCGCCGCCCAGAGTGCCCGGCACGCTCACCGCCCACTCCAGACCGGAGAGGCCGCGCGCCTGGCAGTTGCGCGACAGGGCCATCAGCCCGCTGCCGGCGGAGGCGCGCAGCAAGGCCTCACCGAATTCAAACTCCTGCACGTGATTGATGAGCACCAGGCCGCGCAGGCCTTCATCCGCGATCAGCACGTTGGCGCCACCGCCCAGCACCCGCAGCGGCAATTCCGACTCATGCGCATGGCGCATGACCGCCACCAGCTCCGCGCGCGACTCACGCGCGCTGTAAAGCCATTCGGCCGGGCCGCCCAAACGCGCCGCCGTGTAGCGCGCCAGCGGCACTTCGGCGCTCAGGCGGTCAGCCAGAGGGCCGCTCAGAGGGTTCGGCATCGCCGGTCCGCTCCCTGCGCCGCGTCAGAAATTGTGCGCCGATGCGCGGCGCATCGCCGGCGCTCAGGATGACAATCAGCGCCGGCGCCTCGACCTCCTGCAGCAGAACTTGCAGGGGCCCCTCCGTTCCGGGCACATGCCGCACTTTTGGCTGCGCCATAGAGGCAACCAGGGCGGCACTGTCCACGCCTGGCAGGGGCGCCTCACGCGCCGCGTAAATGTCCGTGACCAGCACCGCATCGGCGTCTACGAAGGCTGCCGCATACTGCGCCTGGAGCGCGCGGGTGCGGCTGTAGGTGTGCGGCTGCCACAACGCCCAGAGCCTGCGGCCGGGCCAGCGCGCGCGCGCGGCCGCCAGGGTCATGCGGATGGCGGTGGGATGATGCGCATAGTCGTCCACGACCAGCACGTCGTCCACTGCGCCGCGCAATTCGAGGCGACGTCCTGTGCCGCGGAAGTCCGCCAGCGCCGCCAGTGAGGCGGCGAGGTCGACGCCCTGCTGCTGCGCCACGGCGAGCGCCGCCAGCGCGTTGCGCGCGTTGTGTTCGCCGGGCAGCCGCAACACCACCTGCCCTGCCAGCTGGCCCGCTCGAAGCAGGTTAAACTGACTGTGGCCCGCCTCGTTCAGATGCAGGGCGCGCGCCTGCCAGTCCGCCTCCTGGCGGGTACTGAAGGTCAGCAGGGGCAAACCGCTCGCGCGGCGCGACTCAGCCAGTTGCGCCGCGGCCGGCTCGTCGACACAAACGATGAGCGGGCCCTGCAGCGGCAGCAGCCCGATGAAACGCTGGTAAGCCGCCAGCATCGCCGTGTGTGAGGGGAAACAGTCGGGATGATCGTATTCTGCGCTGCCCAGCACGGCGACATCCGGCCGCAGCCCGAGAAACATGTGGTCGTATTCGTCCGCCTCGATGACGAAGGCCCTGCCCCGACCCGCCGCCGCGTTGCTGCCCAGGTCAGGCGCCACGCCTCCGATGATGTAGCCCGGCTCCCGGCCGCAAGCCTGCAACACGTGCGCGATCATGGCGCTGGTGGTGGTCTTGCCGTGGGTGCCGGCCACTGCCAGCACCTCGCGGCCGCGCATCAGCCGGGCGATGAAGTCCGTGCGCCGGGCGACAGGGATGCCCTGGGCGCGCGCTGCGCGAATTTCGACGTGCTGCTCCGGGATCGCGGAGGAGGCCAACAGTAGCTGCGCGCCCTTGACGTGTTCCGCGGCAGCGCCCGCATGCACTGCCGCGCCCTCCGCCGCCAGCGCCGCCGTCAGAGCATTCAACTCACGGTCAGAGCCGGTGACACGATAGCCCTGCTGCAGCATCACCCTGGCGATGGCGGACATACCGGCACCGCCGATGCCGACGACGTGCACCTGCTGGCCGGGCATCAGGCGCGGCAAGGGGTCACCTGCGCAAGATGCGCCGTCGAAGTGCAGGGCAACGTCATGCGCAGCCACCGGCCAGTTGCAGCAATTCGGCGGCCAGACGCTGCGCGCCCTCCGGCTGCGACAGCGCGCGCGCGGCGGCCCGCATCTGCTGCAGACGGGCCCCGTCGCGCAGCAACTCGCGCAGGGTCGGCAGCAGTTCCTGCTCCATGCGCGCGTCCTCCATGAGCATGGCCGCGCCGCGCGCCACCAGCCAGTCGGCGTTGGTCTTCTGGTAACGCCAGGCCCAGGGATAAGGCACCAGCAGCGCCGGCAGGCCGGCGTGCGGGAACTCGGCCAGCACGCTGGCGCCGGCGCGGCTGAGCGCGAGGTCCGCCGCGGCCTGGGCCAGGCCCATCTCATGATGCAGATAGGGAAAGGCCTGGTAGCCGCTCGCAGCCGCCAGCGCCGCGCGTTGCGCCGACACTTCCGGCCAGTCGAGTTCGCCGCTGACGTGCAGCACCTGCAGGCCCTCTGCCAGCAACTGCGGCAGCACGGCCAGCAGGGCACGGTTGATGCTGCGAGCGCCGCGGCTGCCGCCGAAGACCAGCAGGGTGCGGCGCTGCGGATCGAGGCCGAAGTGAGCCTGACCGGCCGCGCGCGTCGCTTCTGTGAAGGCGCGACGCAGCGGGTAGCCAGTTGCGCTGGTGGTCACGTCGGGAAACCAGCGCGCAGAGTCCGGCACAGTGAGCGCGACGCGAGTGACGAAACGGCGCAGCAGGCGAATCGTCGCGCCAGGCTCGATGTCCGGCAGGAAAATGAGCGCGGGCAAACGCAGCAGCCAGGCGGCCAGCGCCACCGGCAGACCGCTCCAGCCGCCGGTTAGCAGCAGGGCGCGCGGTCGCAAGCGGATAATCAACCAGAGCGAAACCAGCAGGCCGGCTGTGAGGCGCAGAAGGCTGTGCACGCGGCGCGGCCAGCTCACGCCGGCCAGGGGCCCGGCCGGGACGACGTGGCAGGCCGCAAAGGGGATTCCCGAGCGCGCGACCAGCTCTGCTTCGAGGCCACCGCTGCCGACAAAGTGCAGCGCCGCCTGCGGGCAGGCCTCAAGCAGGGCCTCGGCGGCGGCCAGAGCGGGATAAACGTGACCGCCGGTGCCCCCCGCTGCGATCAGGATTCGCAATCAGTCCCCTCCGTTCCTGCATGGCGGCCTGGCGATAGGGCAAGCGGCTCACGCTCAGCATCATGCCCGTCCCGGCCATCAGCACGACCAGCGACGAGCCGCCGAAGCTGATGAAGGGCAGCGGCGTGCCGGTCGAGGGCACGACGGCGGTCATCACCGCAATATTGAGCAGGGCCTTGACCGCGATCCAGACTGTCAGGCCGGCGGCCAGCAACGCGCCGTAGGGATCGCGCGCGCGCCGCGCGATGTGAAACCCGCGTATCACCAGTGCCACGTATAGTAGCACGACGAAGGCCGAACCCAGCACGCCCAGCTCCTCGCCGATCACCGCGAAGATGCTGTCGGTGTGCGGCGCCGGCAGAAAACCGAATTTCTGGCGGCCGTTGCCCAGGCCAACGCCGGTCCAGCCGCCGTTGAGGAAGGCGATGACCGCCTGCTGCACGTGGTAGTTGGCCTGGGTCAGGTCGGACACGCCGGCCAGATAGGTCGTCACGCGGTCACGCGCATAGCCTGGCAGAAAGCCCAGCCAGGTCACCAGCAGTATCACCAGCGAGGTCAGGCCCAAAGTTGCCAGCAGCTGGCGCCAGTCCGCGCCCGCCAGAAAGAACATGACGGCAGAGGTGATGGTGATGATGGCCGCCGTGCTCAGGTCGGGTTGCAGAATCACAAGGCCGGCGACCCCGCCCACGAGCACCGAAAAGGGGACGAGGCCGTAGCCGAGGCTCTGGATTTGCGCGCGCCGCGAACTGAGCCAGGCCGCCATATAGACGACAATCACAAGCTCGGCGACTTCTCCTGGCTGCAGCGAGCCTTCGATTAACGCGCGCCGGGCGCCAAAGGTGTCGTCGCCGAAGAGCCACACGGCCAGCAGCAGGCCGATGGTGACGAGCAGCATCCAGACGACCAGACGGCGCAGGTAGCGGTAGTCCAGCAGGGCCAGCACCGCGAGGCCGACCGCGCCGATGGCGATGTTGCGCAAATGGCGCAGCAAAATCTCCGTTTCACTGTCGAAGCTCTGGTAGCTCCAGTCAAAGGTGGCGCTGTAGACCATCAGCGTGCCGATGACCAGCAGCAGGACGACGAGCAGCAACAGCCAGCGATCGACGTGACTGGCCAGTTCGCGCAGGCTGACTCCCTGCCGCAGCCCGGCCGCCGCCGGCGCGGTTACTGCGACGTGCGCCTGCTCCAGGTCGTTCGTCACGTTGCTTGCGTCCAGGCTTCCCGCTTCCCTTTGCATGCGTCAGAGCCCTTGCACCAGTTGCCGGAAATGCGCACCGCGTTCGGCGAAGTCGCGGTAGGCATCGTAACTCGTGCCGCCTGGCGACAGCAGCACCACGTCACCCGCCTGGGCCTTCCGCGCCGCCAGGTCGACCGCCTCGATCAGGCCAGGGACGCAAAACACCGGCGCGTCTTTTCCGCCCAGGCGCCTGGTTTGCGCCGTGATCTGCTCGCCGAAGTGGCCGAAGGCGATGATGCAGCGGGTCTTCTGCAACGCCAGGCGCAGCATGTCCTCCCAGGGCAACTGCTTGTCCTTGCCGCCCGCCAGCAGAATCAGCGGCGCATCGTAGCTGCGCAGCGCCGCCAGAACGCGCTCCGGGGCAGTGGCGATGCTGTCGTTGACCCAGGTCACGCCGGCATAATCGCGCACCGGCTCGAGGCGGTGGGCCACGCCGCGAAAGCTGCTGATGGCCTCAGCCATGGCCGCCGCCGGCACGCCGGCCGCGCCCGCCGTCGCGCAGGCCGCCAGCAGATTCAGCAGATTATGATCACCGGGCAGCGGGCTGTCCGCGCGGGCGCAGACCCGTTGCGGCGCAATGGCTGCGCTGCAATGACCGCCCAGCCACAGCGCCTGGTCAGCATACCACGCGCCATCGGTCAGCGGCCCGCCTGCCCCGAACCAGGTGACATGGCCGCGCGCGCGTTGCGCCAAAGCGCGGCTGCCCAGATCGTCGCACGCGAGCACGGCGCAGTCTGCCGGCGCCTGGAAGTCGAGGATGCGCGCCTTGGCGGCCGTGTAGGCGGCCATGGTGCCGTGCCGGTCGAGGTGATTGGGCGTCACATTGAGCACGACCGCGAGCTGCGGGCTGCGCGTCATCAGTTCCAGCTGGAAGCTGGAGAGCTCCATTGCGACGACGTCGCCGGCGCGCATCTGCGCCAGGTCATCGAGCAGGACGTGGCCGATGTTGCCACCCGTCCAGACGCGCCGGCCCGCTGCGCGCAGCATGGCCGCCACCAGGGAGGTGGTCGTGGTCTTGCCGGCGCTACCGGTGATGCCGATGACCTGCGCCGGACAGCGCTCAAGGAACAGTTGGGCGTCGTTGGCCAGCGGGATGCCGCGTTCGCGGGCCGCGCGCACGATGGGGGCCGTGAGCGGCACGCCGCCGGAGAGACAGACCAGGTCTGTCGTGTCGAGCAGTTGCAGGGGATGGTCGCCGCTGACGAACTCGACCGCGGCGCCCGGCGGCAACTCGTCGATGGCGGGCTGGATGACCGCCTGGTCGCTGACGACCACGCGCGCGCCCAGAGTCGGCAGCCAGCGCGTCAGCGCGCGGCCCTGGCGGCCATAGCCCAGTACCAGCACCCGTTTGCCACGCAAGGGATCAACCGTCACCGCATGCGGACCTCAGATCAACGCCAGCGCCACGCCCAGCATCGCGCTCAGCAAGCCAACCAGCCAGAAACGCTGCACGATCTGGGTTTCACTCCAGCCGCCGAGCTCGAAGTGGCCGTGCAAGGGCGCCTGACGGAAGATGCGGCGATCCACGCCTCGATAGCGCCGCGACCAGCGCGCCGAGGCCACCTGCAGAATCACGCTCATGGTTTCTGCCAGGGGCACGATCGCGATCACTGGCAGCAAGAGCCATTGCCCGGTCATCACGGCGACCGTGCCCAGGGCCGCGCCCAGTGCAAGCGAGCCGGTATCGCCCATAAACATCTGCGCCGGATAGGCGTTATACCAGAGAAAGGCGAAGCAGGCCCCGACCACGATGAAACAGAACTGCGTCAGGTAAATCTGGTCCTGCAAGAAGGCGATGATGCCGTAGGCCATGAAAGCGCTGGCCGAAATAATGCCTGCCAGTCCGTCAAGACCATCGGTGAAATTGACCGCGTTGGACGTCGCGACGATGAAAAAGGCGCAGAGCGGGATGAAGATGATCGGGCTGACCGGTATGGGCAGGGCGACCAGCGGAACGTTGACCGAATTGGCGTAGGAAACGCCGCCCTCATAAGTGGAGATGAAGACCGAGACGATGACGGCCAGCACGACCTGGGCCGCAAACTTCACACGCCCTGACAGCCCCTCGCCCACCGGCCCGCGTGAGCGCTGGATGCCTTCGCGATCATCGATGGCGCCCAGCACGCCGAAGCCCAGCAGCACCGCCGCGGGCAACAGGATACTGGCGCCGCTCACCTGGCGCACCACATTGGCGATGTTGAGGCCCGCCGTCAGCACCACCACAGACACGATGATGAGCAAGCCACCCATCGTCGGCGTGCCCACCTTGCGCTGCTGGCGCTCGCCCAGCTCGCTGCGAATCAGCTTGCCGACGCCAAAGCGCCGCAAGACCTCGATCAGCGGCCCGCCCCAGATGACGCCCAGCAGAAAGGTTACGGCGCCGACTGTCAACGCGAAGGGGAATCCCATAGCTGTCCCGTCGTCCTCTGTCTTCAATTCTAGCGCCGCGGCAGGATTCAGGCCAGGACGGACTGGCGCCTGGAACCGGATGCCTAGTGCTGGATGGCCTCCACCGCGCCACCCGCGGCAATCAGCTCACGGCGCACAGAGTCGGGCGGAATGTTCATCATAATCACGAGGCGTTCTACCAGGCTTTTGAAAACTGGCGCTGCAACTGCGACGCCCCAGTACTCGCTGGGGTGATCCAGCCTGATCAGAATGCTGACCCGCGGGTCATCGGCCGGCAGGAAACCGACGAAGGACACGACCGAGGTGCCCGTCTCGTAGCCCAGCGTGGTTGGCACCTGCGCCGTGCCGGCCATGCCGGCGATGCTGTAGCCTGGCAACGTGGCCCGATTGGCCATGCCGTCCCGCACGGCCGCCACCATCATTTCGGTGACCTGGCTGGCCGTGACCCGGCTGATCGGTCGCCCCAGCGTTGACGGGGTGGACTGCCGCACGACTTCGCCGTCAATCATGCTATGAAAGACGTGTGGCTGCATCATCAGACCATCGTTGGCGATTGCGGAGAAGGCTGTCAGCATCTGCAGCGGCGTGGCTGCCAGGCCCTGGCCGAAACTGTTGGTCAGTAACAGGCCATCGCTGTAGTCCTCGTCACCGGGTTCGTAGAGCAGCCCGGGCAGTTCACCCTGCAGATCGATGCCCGTCGACTTGCTGATGCCGAAGTCGCGCAGACCGCTGTAAAAGGACCGCGGCCCCATCTTCAGGCTGATGGTGGCCGCGCCCACGTTCAGCGAATCTACCAGCACCGTGGTCATGTCAACGACGCCCTGCGCCTTGCGGTCCCAGTTTTCCACGCGCACGCCGCCGGCCTCAATGTAGCCACGATCAAAATAGGTGTCCGTGGGCTGAATGACGCCATGTTCCAGCGCAACGGCGAGCGTCAGCACCTGCATCAGCGAGCCGGGCTCGAACAGGCCATTGATCGCCGGGTTTTGCAACAGCGTGTCGTCACGCACCTCGTACCAGCTGTTGGGGTCGAAGCCAGGCCAGCTGGCCATGGCCAGAATTTCGCCGTTGCGTGGATCCATCACAAGGATGTTGCCGCGGGCCGCGTCCGTCTGCCTGATGGCGCCAAACAGCTCGCTCTCGGCAAGATACTGGATCTCGCGGTCGATGGTCAGCACGATGTCGGCGCCGCGGTCCTCACGCCGGTCCTGAGGCACATCAAAGGGGATGTTGCTCAGCATCTGCTCCTGCTCGCGGCCGGCCAGTTCCCCCTCGTAAAAGCCCTCGACGCCATAGTAGCCCTGCATGTCGCCGCCCACGAAGCCCACCACCTGTGCGGCCAGCGGCCCCTGCGGATAGTAGCGCCGCGCCCGCGGCTCAATCGTCACGCCCAGCAGGTCCAGCTCCGCGACCTGTCGCCCGACTTCGGCGCTGACTCCCGGCGACAGCATGACCCAGGGGACCTTGCTGGTGATACGGGTGAAGGTATCCAGTTCGTCCAGCCCCATGATGCCGGCCAGGCGGATTGACGTCTCACGCGGGGTTGACACCAGATTGGGGCTGATGCCGATCCGGTACTCGAGCGTGTTGACTGCGAGCGCCTGCAGGTCCCGATCGTAGATATTGCCGCGCTCGGCGACCAGGCTCAGCGTGCGCTGGTAGCCGGAATTGCGCACGCTTTCCAGGTAGCTGGTCACTGACGGGTCAAGCTGAAACTGGAAGGACACGAGGCGCAGCAGCAACACCATGCTGGCCAGCAACAGGCCAGCGATAACGAAAGGCAGGCGCTGCTGCAGCACGTCGTCCGGCAGGCCCTGCCTCATTCGCTTTCCTCCTCTTCCTCAAGACTCTGGCTGAAAGTATCCAACTGCTGCTGCAGCCAGCCAGCCATGGTTTCATCATAGACCGGGCCAGGCGTTGCCTGCACGTAGGTCTGCGGCGCCACAGCCGTGCGGCGCGGATCGAAATTTTCCACAATTACGTAGTCAATATCTTCCGGCCTTGCCAGCTCAAAGCCCAATTCCTGCGCGCGTAACTGCAGCCGGGGCACGCTGCGCAGGCTGGCGATCTCCGAGCGCAGGCTCTCGTTGGCTTGCACCAGCCGGTTCCGCTCTGCAATCAGCAATTGCAGCTGGCGACCGGTGGTGGCATCCTGCGCGGCCTGCGACAGGTAGACCAGCGCGCCGACGACCAGCGCCATCAGCAGGCCCAGGCCGGCCAGCACGACGGCCTGACGCTGTCGGCGCCACGAGGTTCGGCGCAGGGCGTGGCCGAACCAGGCGCTGTGGCTCACAGCTTCTCCGCTACACGCAGCTTCGCGCTGCGACTGCGCGGATTGCATTCGCGTTCCGCCGCGTCCGCCACCAGTGGCCGGCGCACCACGCGCCGCAGGCTGGCGCGCTGCGTACAGGCGCATACGGGTACCTGCGGCGGGCAGACGCAGTCGCGCTCCTCCTGTTGCAGCCAGCGCTTGACGATGCGGTCCTCCAGGCTGTGGAAGCTGATGACGATCAGGCGGCCGCCAGGACGCAGCAGGGCCAGCGCTTCCGGCAAGGCCCGCTGCAGCGTCTCCAGTTCGTCGTTGACCGCGATGCGCAGCGCCTGGAAGACGCGCGTCGCCGGGTGGATGCGTTCCCTGCGGGCCGACGGTGTGGCGCCCTCGATGGCCTGCGCCAGCTCCAGGGTGCCGGTGAAGGGGCGCTGGCGCACGATCATGCGCGCCAGGCGCCGACTGTAACGCTCCTCACCATAGCGACGGAACAGGTCGGCCAACTGCTCCTCGCTGCTGCCGTTGACGAGGCTGGCGGCGTCCGCAAGCCCGGCGCGCGGGTCAAAGCGCATATCCAGCGGCCCGTCGCGGCGCAGCGCAAAACCGCGTTCGGCGCGATCGAGCTGCATTGACGAGACGCCCAGGTCCAGCAGAATGCCATCGACCGATTGCCAACCCAGGCTACGGGCCGCCTGGCGCATCTCGCAGTAGCTGCCCTGCTGCAGCACAGCCCGCTCGCCCCAGGGCGCCAGTTGCGCGCCGGCCAGCTGCAGCGCATCCGGGTCGACGTCGAGCCCGAGCAGCTGCCCGGCGCCGCCCGCCAGCAGCGCCTGGCTATGGCCACCCGCGCCCACGGTGCCGTCGAGGATGCGGTGCGCCGGCAGCAGCCAGGCCAGCACCGCATCCAGCAAAACGGGCGTGTGGCTCATGGTGGCCGTCAGGGATGAGTCCCGCGCTGCACCGGGCGCGAACCCAATTCTCCGGCTGAAGCGAGAGGACATGCGCAATTCCGCTATACTTCGGGGACTGGTTCCGCATTTCCGATCATGGCGTTACCCTTAACTATACCATGCCCTACACCACTTCCTCCCACATCCGCACCATCCTCGACAACCTGCCGCAGAAGCCGGGCGTCTACCTGATGAAGGACGGGCGCGGCGAGGTGCTCTACATCGGCAAGGCGCGCCGCCTGCGCAACCGCGTGCGCAGCTACTTCACCAACAGCGCCGAGCACAGCGAAAAGACCAAACGTCTGCGCGACCGCATCCGCGACATCGACTTCATCGTCGAGCGCAACGAGGTGAAGGCCCTCATCCTCGAGGAGACGCTCATCAAGCGGCATCTGCCGCACTTCAACATCGCGCTCAAGGACAACAAACGTTACCCCTACATCCGCATCACCTGGCAGGAGGACTTCCCCCGCGTCGAGGTGACGCGGCGCATACAGCAGGACGGCAGCCGCTACTTCGGCCCCTACGTCGCGATGTGGGCCGCGCAGGACACGCTGCAGACCCTGCGCAAGGTGTTCCCCTACCTCACCTGCGACCGCGATATAGACGGCAAGGACGAACGCGCCTGCCTCTTCCATGACATCCAGCTGTGCATCGCGCCCTGCATCGGCAATGTCAATCGCGAACGCTATCGCGCGATGATCGCCGGGCTGATGGCCGTGCTGCGCGGGCGCTCGGAAGAGATCGTGGCAGGTCTGGGCGCGGAGATGGACGAAGCCGCCGCCGCGCTCAACTTCGAGCGCGCCGCCGCCCTGCGCGACCAGCTGCGCGCCATCGACATGATTACGCAGAAGAACCGCAATGTCGGGCACAGCCTGACCAACCACGACGTCATCGCCCTCGCCCGCGACCGCCAGGACGCCGTCGTGCAAATCCTGTTCATCCGCAACGGCCGGCTCATCGGCAGCGACTCGCACGCGCTGGAAGGCACCGCCGACGAAAGCGACGAGTTCGTCATGGGCGCCTTTCTGCAGCGCTTCTACAACGAAGCCGCCGAAATCCCCAAAGAAGTCATCCTGCCCAACCACGTGGAGGAAGCGCGCATCATCGAGCAGTGGCTGAAGGACCGGCGCGGCGGCAGCAAGGTGACCATCACCGTGCCGCAGCGGGGCCGCAAGCGCGAACTGGTGAGCCTGGCGCGCGAAAATGCGGCGGAGGCGCTGCACATGCTGCGCGCGCAGTGGGAGGCCGACAGCACCAAACAGGAGAACGCCATCGCCAGTCTGCAGGCCGCGCTGGGCATGTCACGGCCGCCCAATCGCATCGAGTGTTTCGACATCAGCACTATCCAGGGCACGGCCATCGTCGCCAGCCGCGTCGTTTTCTCGCGCGGCGTGGCGCGCAAGAGCGAATACCGCCGCTTCAACATCCGCTCGATCAGCCACCGGGGTTCGGACGACTACCAGTCGATGCGCGAGGCGCTGACGCGACGCTTCGCGCGCCACGTCCGCGCGCGCGAGCAGGGCGATGAGCCCGTCCCCGTCGGGCGCGACAGCGACGAGACCTGGCGTATGCTGCCCGACCTGCTCATCGTCGATGGCGGTCGCGGCCAGCTTAACGTGGCGCTGGAGGTACTGCGCGAATTCGGGCTGCAGGATGCGCTGCTGGTGGTGGGCCTGGCCAAGCGTTTCGAGGAGCTGTGGCTGCCCGCTGCGGAGCGGCCCCTGCTGCTGCCCGCGCGCGACCAGGCGCTCTACCTCGTGCAGCGCGTTCGCGACGAGGCGCACCGCTTCGCCATCGCGGGCCACCGCAAGCGGCGCCGCAAAATGGGCCTGGCCAGTCGCATTGAGGCCATCCCGGGCATCGGCCCGGCCAAACGCAAGGCCCTGCTCAAGAACTTTTCCAATTCCATCGACGCCATCCGCAGCGCCAGCGTCGAGGAGCTGGCGGCCGTGCGCGGCATCACGGCCGACCTGGCCGCCACGATTCAGGCGGAACTGGGCTAGTAGGTGTTGGGATCGACGATGTAGCGCCACCAGTTGTGCTCGATGCCGTCGCAGTCACCGGCCAGGTGTGGCATGTGCCGAAACCACCACAGGTAGAAAAGCCGGCTATCGGAGCTCCACTCACCGCTGCTCATTGCGCGAAAACGCTCGTTGTTCAGGTAGGGATAGTGGTACCAGTCGTCGGCGTTGCACTGTACTTCACGCGGATTGCCATAGTCGTAGTCCTGGGCGGCGTTAGGCGGGAAGTGGATGTTGCCAAGCTCGGCCATGCCGGGGGTCGCGTGTTCACGGCGCAGGAAACGCCGCCACAGATTGTCGCGCTCAGGCACGTTTCTGAGGGCGTGGCCCAGATGTCCCTCGGCCCGGTGACCGTAACTGTGCAGCATCTCGGACAGGCCACGCCCATAATTATAGGCCATGATGACAAAGCGACGCCCGGCATGATCCGTGCCGACAATTGGCGGGGCATTTGGAATTGGTTGCGCCCGGGCCGGCCATCACCGCTTCCCACATACCAACATAGCCCACACCGATATCCCAGACTTCATCGATCTGGCCGGAACTGACGCGTTCGATAATTCCGCGTTCATCCATGTACGCAGAATAGTTGACGAGCGACGACGGCTCTGTGCGCGTGCGTACGGCTTCCAGATATGAATGTTCGTTGTGACGGAAGCCATTGTGCAGGACTGGCCAGCGGGCAAAATCATCATCCTGAATTCTTTCCGCCACCACGTAATTCACGTAGCCGAAACTTGCGTGTTGCAGATCCTGGATGTGATTGGCGACCAACCAGTCCGGGTCGTTCCAGCCAAAGTAGGTCCTGAGCCTTACATTGCCCTGGCTGGGCAGGAGCGGGTTATTGATGTTGACCAGCACCTTGCGCGTCACCGTCGCTGGCCGGGTACCCGGGGCGGGAGCCGGGCCGTAATTCGGCCGCGCTGTGGATTGATGGGCGAGCGCGGCAGGCCCGCTGGCCAGGACACTTCCAACGCCGTTGCCCGCAAAACGCGACACAGCGGGGCCCAGCGCGGCCCCTCCGGCCAGCTTAAGAAATTGCCTTCGATCCATGAAGCGGTCTCCAGTCCAGGCCAGGCGGTTGTATGACACGCCTTCGTTACCTGTTGGGAGCATACCGGGGCAGATTCAACGCGCCACCTGCAGGATACGCCCGAGCCGCAAGGTAAAACCGTAGGACTTCTCCAGTTCCATCGGCGGAATCCAGGGCGCCAGCGTTGAGGAACCGGGTCAGGCCGTGTTGGGATCGACGATGTAGCGCCACCAATTGTGCGCGATGCCGTCGCATTCGCCATCAAGGTGCGGCATGTGTCGGAACCACCACTTGAAATAGGCGCGGTCGCTGCCGCCACCCCATTCGGTGGCGTTAACCATGCGGAAGCGGTCGCCGGTCAGCCAGGGATATTGTAACCAGTCATCGCAGTTGCTGTTGACCAGGCGCATATTGCCATAGTCATAGTCCTGAACGGCGTTGGGCGGGAAGTGGACGTTGCCCACTTCGGCGATGCCGGGCGTGACGTTTTCGTGGCGCAGGAAACGCCGCCAAAGATTGTCGCGCTCCGGCACGTTTCTGTGGGCATGGCTCAGATGTCCCTCGGCCCGGTGACCGTAACTGTGCAGCATAAGCCCGGGAGGGCGCTCGAAATTGTAGCCCATGATGACGAAGCGGCGGCCCGCATGGTCCGTGCCGCCCAGCGGCGGTGCGTTGGAATTGTAGCCGCCCGGGCCGGCCATCACGGCTTCATACTTGGCATCATAGGGCGGGCCAAGATGCCACACCTCATCGATATGGCCGGAACTGACCTTCTGGATTATCCCGAATTCGGCCATCAGCGCATGGTAATCGATGTAATGCGGGTGATGGGGGGAACGCGCGTTCCAGGCTTCCAGATAACTCTGCTCGTTGTAGCGGAAGCCGTCCTGGTAAGGCGGCCAGCGGGCGAACTCGTCAACATCGATGTTCTCCACGACCACGTAATTTGCGTAGCCGTAGCTGGCATAGTTCAGGTCACTGATGTGCTGGGCGACAGTCCAGGCAGGATCGTACCAGTTCAGGTAGGTGGAAAGTCTGACTCCACCCTGGCTGTGCAGGCGCGGATTGAGGGTGATGACCAGCAGGCGGCGCGTCACCGGCGCGGGCAGGTTGGCCTGAAGAGACGCCGGGTTGTACTTCTGCGGCAAGGGAAGTCGGCGGGCAAGGCCGTCACCGACGCGCGCCAGACCAGCGCCCGGGACAGCTCCCAAAGACAGTTTCAGAAATTGCCTTCGATCCATGAAGCGGTCTCCAGGCCAGGCCAGGCGGCTATATTACACGCCTTCGCTACATGTTCGGAGTATACCGCGGGCAGCTTCAGCGCGCAATTTGCAGGATGCGCCCGAGACGCAGGGCGGCCCGCTCCAGCAGCTGCGGCGCATCGGCCAGGGCCTCGGCCAGTGACATCGGCCGCGGCGTGAGCGAGAGCACGGCCTGCATGCCGGCCGCGTGCAAGTGCGCATCATGCACGGCCAGCCCGCCCACCAGCGCAACCGTTGGCACGCCGCGCTGACGTGCCAGGCGCGCCACGCCGATCGGCCCCTTGCCGTGGATGGTCTGCTCGTCCATCTGCCCCTCGCCCGTGATGACGAGGTCGGCCCCGACCAGCGCCTGCGCGAAGCCGCTGTGGGCCAGCACCAGCTCGATACCCGGCTGCAGCTGCGTATCGAGGAAGGCCATCAGGCCGGCGGCGAAGGCGCCCGCTGCGCCGCCGCCCGGCAACTGCCGCACGTCGCGGCCCGTCTGCTCGTGAATCAGCGTGAAGAAGTGAGTGAGCTGCGCTTCCAGCAGCGCGACCTGTTGCGCGTCGGCGCCCTTCTGCGGCCCGAAGACGGCCGCCGCGCCCTGCTCGCCGAGCGCCGGATTGTCGACGTCGGAGGCCAGCAGCAGCTCAACCTGCTGCCAGCGCGGGTCGAGGCCGCTGGCATCGACGCGGGCAATGCGGCCCAGCTGCGCGCCGCCCGGCGCCACTTGCTCACCCTGGGCATCCAGCAGTTGCACGCCCAGCGCCTGCAGACAGCCGGCGCCGCCGTCCACCGTGGCACTGCCGCCCAGGCCGAGGATGATGCGCGTGGCGCCCGCCGCCAGCGCCGCCGCCAGCAACTGGCCCGTGCCGTAGGTGCTGGCCCGCAGTGGGTCCAGTTCATCCTGCGCCAACAGTTCCATGCCCGAAGCCAGCGCCATTTCGATCACTGCCGTGCGGCCGTCAGGCAGCAGCCCCCACTCCGCCTGCACCATTGCGCCCAGCGGCCCCGCCACAGACAGGCTGCGCCGCTCGCCGCCGGCCGCCAGCATGGCATCCAGCGTGCCGTTGCCGCCGTCGGCGACGGGCGCCAGCACGAGGCTGGCGTCGAGTCCGGATTGCTGCAGGCCGCGCGCGATGGCCTCCGCGGCTTGCTGCGCCGTGAGGCTGTTCTTGAAGGCGCCCGGCGCCACAATGATGCGCATGCTCATGTCCGCTCCTCTCCCTCGCCACAGTATGCCAAATCGCGCCAGCCACGGGTATACTGCTGAAGGTTACAGCCAATGAGGGATCTGAATGGACGCTGTCCTCAACGAACTGCAGCAGTGCGGCCTGCTGGCCGGCATGCGCGGTCACTTCCCGCCGGAGCAGGCCCTGCCGATCTGCGCCGCGCTCGTCGAGGAAGGCATCAAGGTCTTCGAGTTCACCATGAACTCGACGCAGCCAATTGCGGCCATGCAGGCGGTAAAGGCCGAACTGGGCGCGACGGTCTTCTGCGGCATGGGCACCGTGCTCGACGCAGACACTGCCCGGCGCGTCATCAATGCCGGCGCCGACTTCATCGTCTCGCCCGCCTTCCAGCCCGCCGTAGTACAGGTCGCGCTGGACGCTGACCTGCTCATCGCGCCCGGCGTGCTGACGCCCGGCGAGTGCGTACAGGCCTGGGACATGGGCGTCAGCCTGCTCAAGTTCTTCCCCGCCGAGCCGGCCGGGCCGGCCTACTTCCGCGCCCTGCGTGGCCCGCTGAGCCATATGCGCTTCCTCGTCAACGGCGGCATCAACGCCAACAACGTGGGCGATTACTTCGCCGCTGGCGCGACCTGCGCCGGCCTCTCCGGCTGGCTGACCGGCAAGGGCGACTGGCCGCTGGCGGAAATCCGCGGGCGCGCGCGCCGGCTGATGGCCGCGCTGCAGCGGCAGCGGGCCAACGCGAGCTGAGGCCGATGGCATCCGACAGCCAGCACTCCTCACCTACCATGCGGCTCATCATCAAGCTCGGCAGCAGCGTGCTGACCGGCGGCACGCGCAAGCTGGATCGCTGCTTCATGCAGCAGATGGTGCGCCAGATTGCAGAGCTGCACCGGCAGGGCCACGAGATCGTCGTGGTGACCTCGGGCGCGCAGGCTGCCGGCCGCGAACGCCTCGGCTTTCCCGTGCTGGACAGATCCCTGCCCTCGCGCCAAATGCTGGCCGCCGTCGGTCAGGGGCGCTTGATGCAACTCTACAGCGAGCTCTTCGATGCGCATGAGATCATCGTGGGCCAGGTATTGCTGACGCGCAGCGACCTCAATCACCGCACGCGCTACCTCAACGCGCGCGACACGCTGCTGACGCTGCTCGACCACCGCATCGTGCCCGTCGTCAACGAGAACGACACGACCGCCGTGGACGAGATTCGCGTTGGCGACAACGACAACATCTCCGCCCTCGTCGCCAACCTGCTGGAAGCCGACCTGCTCATTTTGCTCACCGACCAGCCCGGCATGTACACCTCTGACCCGCGCCGCAACCAGGACGCCAGTTTCATCCAGCAACTGGAGCGCGTGGACGAGACCGCCCTGGCGATGGCCGGCGGCGCCGGCAGCAGCGAGGGCACCGGCGGCATGGCCACAAAGTTGCAGGCCGCCCGCCTCGCCAGCCACAGCGGCGTCAACACGGTCATCGCCCGCGGCCACGAAGCAGAGGTGCTGCAGCGCATTCTGCAGGGCGAAAACGTGGGCACGCGCATCCCCGCCAGCACCGACCGGCTGCAGAGCCGCAAGCGCTGGTTGCTGGCCGAGATCCCGCGCGGCACGCTGCACGTCGATGCCGGCGCGGCCCACGTGCTGCAGAACGGCGGCGCCAGCCTGCTGCCCGTCGGCGTCACGCGTGTGGAGCAGGAATTCCAGCGCGGCGAGGTGCTGCTGGTCTGCGGGCCGGATGGCAGCGACATCGCGCGCGGCCTGAGCAGTTACAACAGCGCCGACCTGCGCAGCCTTTGCGGCCAGCGCTCTGGCAGAATCAGCAGTATCCTGGGCTACAGTTACGGCGACGCCGTCATTCACCGCAACAACCTCGTCCTTTCCGGCTGAGCACGAAATGAGTATGCAATGATGGAAGCGACGCGCGAACAGGTTGACCTGCAGCAGATGGGGCGCCTGGCGAAGGCCGCGGCGATCGAGCTGGCGCAATGCTCAACTGCGCAGAAGAACGCGGCCCTGCTGGCCATCGCCGACGGGCTGGCAGCTGAACGCGCGGAGATCCTCGCCATTAACGCTGAAGACATGGCCGCGGCCCGTGACGCCGGCACCGACCCGCTCTACATCCGCGACCGGCTCAACCTGGAGCGGCGCATGGACAGCGTCATCGCCGACCTGCGCAAGGTGGCGCAATTGCCGGACCCGGTCGGTGAGCGCTTCGACAAGCGCGAGCCGCGCGCAGGCCTGCGCGCCTGGAAGCAGCGCACGCCCCTGGGCGTGCTGGGCGTTATCTACGAAGCCCGGCCGCAAGTCACCGTAGACGTCGCATCACTCGCGCTCAAGAGCGGCAACGCCGTCATCCTGCGCGGCGGGCGCGAGGTGCTGCGCAGCAACATGGCGCTGGTGCGCGCGCTCTCGACCGCCATGGCCGACGTCGGCCTGCCTGCCGCCGCCTTCCAGTACATTCACAGCAGCGACCGGCGCCACGTGGGCGAGCTGCTGCGCATGCATGAGTACGTCGACCTGATCATTCCGCGCGGCGGCAACGGACTGCACAACTTCTGCCGCGAAAACAGCACCATCCCCGTCATCACCGGCGGCATCGGCATCTGTCACCTCTACGTCGAGCCAGGCGCCAACCTGGAGGACGCGTTGCAGGTCATTCACAACTCCAAGACCGTCAGCCCGGCGGTCTGCAACGCGCTCGATACCCTGCTGGTGCAGCGCGACGTGGCGGCGGAGTTTTTGCCGCGCGTCGTCGACTGTCTGGGCGAGGCGGGCGTAGATTTCCGCGCGGAGCCGCGGGCGCTGGCCTGCGTCGGCGGGGACAAACGGGTCAGCCCCGCCGGCCCCGAGGATTTCGACACCGAGTGGTACGCGCTGACGCTGGGCCTCAAGGTCGTCGACTCGCTGGACGAGGCCATCGCGCACATTCGCAGGCACAGCACGCAGCATTCAGACGGCATCCTGACGCAGAACGTGGCGCACGCCGAACGCTTTTGCAACGAGGTCGATTCCGCCGCGGTCTACGTCAACGCCAGCACGCGCTTCACCGATGGCAGCGCGCTGGGCCTGGGCGCGGAAATCGCGGTCAGCACGCAGAAGCTGCACGCCCGCGGGCCAATGGCGCTCACCGAGCTGACCACCTACAAGTGGGTGGTCGTCGGCGAGGGCCACGTGCGCCTGTGAGCGCGCCCGCGCTGATTGTGCTGAACGGCCAGGCCGGCACCGGCCAGGCGTTCAGTCAATGGCCGCAACTGGAACCGATCCTGCGCGAGGCCCTGGGCGAACTACGTGTGCTGCGCACGAACAGCGTGGCCGGGATGGTGCCGCAGGTGCGCGCCGCCTGGGATGACGGGCTGCGCCAAGTCATCGGCGTTGGCGGCGACGGCACGGCGCACTTCCTGCTGGATACGCTCATTCCGCTCGCCAGGCGCGACGCCGATGGGCCACCCCTGGTCTTCGGCATCCTGCCGGGCGGCACCGGCAACGCCTGGGCGCGCAGCCACGGCCTGCCGCTCTCGTTGACGAAGGCCGCGAGGCAGCTCATCGGCGGAGAGTCACGCCCGGTAGATCTGCCAGAAGTACTGGCGGATGGCCGCCGCAGCTGGTTCCTGAGCATCTCCAGCGCCGGCATCAGCGGCGAGATTGCGAAACGCTCGGACATCCCCAACAAGCGCCCCTGGGCCTACGCGCAACATGCGATCAGCGCGCTGCTGCAGCGGCGCCCGCTGGCCATGCGCGTCGAGGTGGACGGCGAGCTGTGGGCCGAGGGGGAATACTGGCTGGTGGCCGTCGCCAACTGCAACAGCTTCGGCAGCGGCATGAAAGTGGCGCCGGACGCGCGCGTGGATGACGGCCTGTTCGACATCGTGCTGATTGACGGCGCGCCGCGCAGCGAAGTGCTGGTCGCCTTCCCCCGCGTTTACTTCGGCGCCCACGTGACGCATCCGCGCGTACACATCCGGCGCGGCCGCGACGTGCGCATCACGGGCGTGCGGCTGGGCATGGAGATGGACGGCGTCGCCGGCCAGGCCGACGAGCTGGTCTATACGCTGCAGCCTGGCGGGTTACAGATGCTGGGTTGAGCATCTCCTGGCTGAATTGGCCGTTTTTTGCCCATTCCTGGCCGTTTTTTGGCCGCCGGTCGTCCGGCTCAGTCCAGGTGGAACACCTCGGGCAGCGGCATCATGCTTTCGTCGGCGTGGCGCCCGTCCAGCGTCTCGAAGAAGGGCGCCATCTCGTTCTGCCAGCGCTCGTTGACCTCGCGCCCGGCCATGCCCTGCAGCGCGGCCTCGAAGTCCAGCGTCTCCAGATAGCCGATCAACAGGCCATCCTCGCGCAGGAAGAGCGAGTAGTTGTGCCAGCCCGTCTCGCGCAGCGCGTCCAGCATCTCCGGCCAGACCTCGCCGTGGCGCGCCCGGTATTCTTCCAGGCGCTCCTCGCGGACCTTCAGCAAAAAGCAGATGCGCTGCATCGTTCGCTCCCCTGCGCTAACGCGCGCCCGCCGCTTGCAGACAGGCCTGCATGTGGCCGCGCGCCTCGGCGGCGATGATGCAACAGTTTTCGAGGCTGTGCCCCTTCGCCTTCGTGCCGATGACCTCAAGGTTCAGCGGGCCGTCGTAGCCGTTTTCGTGCAGCACGCGGATGTAACCCACCAGGTCGATGTCGCCGCGGCCGTTGGCCTGGTCAACCGGGTCGCCAGGATTCTGCTGCCGCCCCTTGCAATCACGAATATGCACGTGCTTCACGCGTGAAATGACCGCCGCGATGGCCTCGACCGGATTTTCGCCGGCGCGATGGATGTGCGAGGGGTCCATGTCAATGCCGAAGGCCGGCGAGTCGATGGCCTGCATTAGCTGCAGCGTGGTGGGCGTGTTGTAGATCGCCGCGCCCACATGCGCCTTAACGCAGAGCGTCACGCCGTAGTGGGCGGCGCGCTCCGCCAGGGCGCCAATGCTGTCGATACTCTGTTGCAGCGAGCCTGGCACTTCGCTTTTGCCGCCGGGGCCGCAGTTGACGATGGGAATGCCGATTTCGGCGGCGGCCTGGCAGGCCAGCTCGATGAGATCCAGGTCCTGGCGCGATTGCTCCATCGCCAGCACCTCGATGCCGTAGTCCTGCGCCAGCTTGCGAATCATTGGCGCCAACTCGCGCCAGCGCGTCAGGTCGAGGTGATCGGCCATACTCGGGATGGCCCCCAGCTCGATGCCGTCGTAGCCCGCCATGGCCGTGTATTTGAAGGCATTCTCCACGTCCCAGCTGCCGAAAAGTACCGAATTCACACCCAGTTTCATGCCCGTCTCCCTGTCCTGTTTACCTGATTCCATTCACCGTGACTATCGTGCCGCCCTGCAGCGACTCTATCGCCGCCGACAGCACCTGCTGCGCGGCCAGGCCTTCCGCGCCCGACCCTTCAATCTCTTCCGGACTGGCGCCCTCGCTGATTTGCTGCAGGAAGCGATGGATGCGCTCGGCGAAGGTGTTGGTGAAATCGCCGAAGCCGCCGAAGACCGGGTCGGTGTAGACCTGTTTGATCAGGTCGCCGCCGGGATACAGCGTCGCCTCGCGCCACATGTCGTCCAGCACAAAACGGCCGCTCGTGCCGCCCACTTCGCAGCGCTCCATCGGGTGGCCGCGCTCGATGTCGTAACTGGCGGTCAGGTTGCCGATGGCGCCGCTGCTGAAGCGCATGTTGAAGGAAGTGGTGGACCAGATGCTGCGGCCCGGCGCCTTCGTCGCGAAGAGTTGTACCTGTTCGATGTCGCCGCAGAAGTAGCGCATCACGTCCACGGTGTGCGGATTGAGCGCCTTGATCTGGTACCAGGGCGAGCTTTCCGCGGGGTTCTTGATCCACATACTCATGCGGCAGAAGAGCTGATGGCCGATGCGGCCCTCATCCACCCAGCGTTTGGCCACGCGCGCCGCCGGCGTGAAGCGATGGTTCAGGTTGATGCCGTAGCACAGCCCCAGCTGGCGGGCTTTGGCGACCATCTCTCCGGCTTCCTCGACGATGTTGGAGATGGGCTTTTCGCCCAGCACGTGACAGCCGGCCGCCAGCGCCTGCATGGTCGGCTCGTAGTGGTCGCTGCCATACTCCACGCCACCGGTGGCCACGTGCGTCACGTCCGGCGCCAGGGCGCGCAACATGGTTTCGGCCTCGTAAAAGGCCGGCACGCCAAAGGCCGCAGCAGCGGCGTCGGCCCGCTCGCGCAGGCGGTCACAGACGCCCACCAGATCGGCCAGCGGGTCCGCCTGCAACAGGGTGGCGTGGCGCCGCCCGATGGGGCCCATGCCGATGACGCAGACGCGCAACATCAGCGCATCTCCGGGATTTCGTAGCCGAAGTCCCGCATGGCCGGTTCCAGAAAGTCAAAGTAGTTGACGCCGTCATCATGCTGCCAGCGATTGACGGCCTCGGGCCGCACGATGATGCGCGCCAGGGGGTAGCCCAGCCAGGCCTCCAGGCGCTGCAGCGTTGCCTCCTGGTCGAGCACGAAGTCCTCGAAGCGCACTTCCAGCCAGTTGCGTGGCTTCGGGCAGGCGCGCACCAGGTCGTACTGATACTTCCAGCTGGTGGCGCGGCGCAGACGCAGGTCATCGGTCAATGGATAATCGATGCCGAACCGGCGCATGTCGTCGGTCCCGTGGCGCCCGAGGATGCAGTCGCGCGGGTTGCGAATCCAGAAGATGTACTTCGCGTCCGGGAAACGGCGCACGATCCAGGGATAGACCAGCGTGGTCTCCGGGATCTTCCAGCCACGACGCTGCGTCTTCTCCGTCAGCACGGAATCCAGAAAGTCGTCCAGCAGGTCGCTGAATTCCGGCGGAATGTCGGCGTTGATCAGCCGGCTGAAGTCCCACTTCAGCCCGCCCATCCAGTCAACGTACCTGGCGGCGACGCGGCAGGCATCGTACATTTTCGCGGGCGGCATGAGGTCGCCCGAACGATTGAGCAGGCGGCCCATGTGGACGCCGCTGGCGTAAAGCGTGTGCGATATGGCGCGGGTGCCCGAATGGCCGCGTCCAATGACTGTGACCAGCGACATGTCAGGGGCGCTCCACGGTAACGACCTGACCAGTCTGCCAGGACTCGATGGCGGCCTCAATGACAAACTGGGCCTTTAGTGCTTCCAGACCCGAGCCGTCGATTTCTTCAGGCGCGACGCCGGCATTGTTCTGCTCGACCCAGCGACCAATGCGCGACTCGAAGGTCTCGCCAAAGTGCTTCATGCCGCCGACGTAGGCGTAGGTCTCCGTTTCAATCGACATGCGCGGGTAGAAGGTCAACTCCTCGCAGGCGTTCCGCAGAATGAAGCGTCCCTGCATGCCGACCACGTCCAGCGTCTCCAGGCCAAAGCTGCCGCGGCCCCAGTCGCCGTCGTAGCTGCCGCGCAGGGAGCCGATCATGCCGTTGGTGAACTGCATGTTGACCTGCGCGTTGGACCAGATCTTGCGGCCGGTGCCTTTCTTCATGAAGGCCTGCACCTTGTCCACGTCGCCAGCGAAATAACGCATCACGTCGATTGAGTGCGGGTGCAGGGCGCGCATGTGAAACCAGGGCGAACTTTCCTTGGGGTTGTTGATCCACATGGTCATGTTGATCATGTTGAGATCGCCCAGACGTCCGGCTTCGACCCAGCCCTTCGCCTTTTCCGCCGCCGGCGTGAAGCGATGGTTCAGGTTGACGCCATAACGCAGGCCTTTCTCACGCGCCAGCGTCACCATTTCCTTCGCCTTGTCTATCTCGTTGGAGATAGGCTTTTCACCCAGCACCGGCAGCCCGGCCGCCAGCAGCTCCATGGTCGCCTGATAGTGATCGCCGCCGTTTTCCGCGCCCGCCGTGCACATGCTGACCGCGTCAAGTTCCAGCCCGGCGGCCAGCAACTCCTGTATGGAGTAGAATCCCTGGCAGCCAAAGCGCTCGGCTGCGAGGTCGGACCGCTCTTCAATAATGTCGCACACTGCCACGACCTCGGCATCGTTACGGGCGCTGTAGACGCCGGCGTGACGGTTGCCGATGCCCCCCAATCCGACGACTGCTACCTTGAGTGTCATACTTCCGGTTCCCCCTTGCTTTCGCTAACTGCTTTTGCCTGCTTTTGCCCGCGCGGTGGCGGCCTTGCGCGCCTCTTCCTGCAGACGCCGCCCTTCCTTGACGTTGCCGATGAAGAGTGTATCGTAGGCTTGCTGCGAGGAGGTAAAGGCGCCGACGCCCTCCTTGCCGTGCCAGTCGCCCTGGGTCAGCATGGGGTTGGGCAGGCCCGTAGCCGCCTCCCGCTGCGCGATCCAGTTGTCCATGCGACGCCGCAATTCCGCAGCAATTTGTGGTTCCTGCTGCGCCAGATTGTTGTCTTCCAGAGGGTCTTCAATCAAGTTGTAGAGTTCGATTTCGGGCTTGAAGTGGAAGTCCGGCTCCAGCGCTACCATGAGCTTCCAGCCGGGCGTGCGCCAGCCGTGCTTGCGCATCCAGGTACACTCCGAGATGTAGAACTCGCTCGCCAGCGAGGTCTGCGTGCCGTCGACCAGTGGCAGCAGGCTGCTGCCATCAAACTGCTGCGGCGAAGGCCAGCTCAATTCGCTCTGGTCGATACCGGCCAGCTCCATGATGGTGGGCACGAGGTCACTGTGCTGGTTGTAGCCGCTCACGCGCTGCCCCGCGGGGATGCGGCCAGGGTAGCGGATCATCAGCGGCACGTGCAACACGTTGTCATAGATGCCGTGATGATCGAACCAGCACTCGTGGTCGTAAAGGGTCTCGCCATGATCGCCGTTGATGATGACCAGGGTTTCGTCATAGATGCCGTGAGCCTCCAGCGCCTGAAAGATGGAGGCGATGGCCGCGTCCATGTAGGCGATGGCGCCGTCATACTGGGCGATGACGTAGTCCTTGTCGCTGATGCCAACCGGCATCCAGCTCCTGAAGAAGGACGCGAAGGGCTTGAAGTCCATTACCGGGTCCATCGAGCGGTTGCCCGGGTCCAGCTCGTTGCCGTAGTAGAACATGCGCTGATAAGGTTCGGGCGGCAGGTAGGGCGCGTGCGGGTCCATATGGCGCAGGAAAAGGAAGAAGGGCTGGTCGCCAGCGACCAGACGGTCCAGTTCCGGCAGCGCGACCTCGTTCAGGTTTTGCGCCTTGAGGCAAGGGCCTTCATCGCGGGTGCCCCAGGCCTTGTAGTCGATATACTTGTCGAAGCCGCGCGCCGAGGGATTGCCGCTGAAGCCGACGCAGGTCGTCGTGTAGCCGACGTCGCGCAGATGTTCGGCAACGGTCTTCGCCTCCGGCCGCAGCGGGCCCTTGTGGCGCAGGGCCACGACCTGGGTGCCGAAGCAGTCCATGCCGGTGAGCATGGAAGCGTAGGCGCTGGTCGTCGGAATGTGCGGGCTGTAAGTGCGCTCGAAGAGCGCGCCCTGGCTGGCGAAGCGATCCAGATGGGGCGTCGTCAGCTTCGGATAGCCATAGCAACTCATGTGATCGGCGTGCAGCGAGTCGATGCCCATCAAAATGATGTTTGGCCGGTCGCTCATAAATCCTCCGGTGCCTCGTCAACAAAACAGGGGCCGGCGGCAGGAGTCCGCGGCCATGTGGCGGCCATGTTTCGGCCAAGTGGCGGCCACAAACGGGCAGAATAGCGCGAACCGGCCATAACGCAAAGGATTGGAGCATGAAATGCAAGAATTGACTGGCAAGACGGCCGTCATCAGCGGCGCCGCGCGCGGCATCGGCCTGGCCATCGCCACTGCCCTGCACCAGGCCGGCGCGTCTGTCGTCCTGGCCGACATCGACCTGGAGGCCGCCACGCAGTCAGCAGCGCAACTTGGCCAGCGGGCGCTGGCCCTGCCGCTGGACGTCGCCTCTGTCAAAAGCTGCCGCGAATTGATTGACGCGGCCATCGCGCAGGCCGGGCAGGTGGACATCCTCGTCAACAATGCCGGCATCTGTCCCATCCGCCCCATCGACGAGGTCGACGTCGAGCACTTCGACCAAATCATTGCGGTCAACCTGCGCGGCGTCTTCTTCCTCTCGCAGGCCGCGGCGCAGCACATGCGCGCGCGCCAGTGCGGGCGCATCATCAACATCAGTTCGGTGGGCGGCAAGACCGGCGGCAAGGCCGGCATCCCGGTCTACGCGGCGACCAAGGCCGCGCTGTTCTCGCTGACCAAATCCTTCGCCACCTACCTGGCGCCACACGGCACGGTCAACTGCATCGCGCCAGGCCCGACCGAGAGCGCGCTCACCGACGCATGGGACGACCCGCAACTGATGGCACAGTTGCGTGAAGAAATCCCTATGAAGCGCCTGGGCCTGCCGGCGGACTACGGCGGCGTGGCGGTCTTCCTCGCCTCGGAAGCTGCCAGCTTCATCACCGGCGCCACCATCGACGTCAACGGCGGCATGCGCATGGACTGAGTGTTTCTTCAGTCGAGGTCCTGCGGCGTGAAGGGGACCGGAAGCTCGATCAGCTCCAGGGTGATGCCATCCGGATCCAGGAAGTAGCAGGTCAGGCCGCCCGTGTGGCGCCCGTGCGTGACGCGCACCGGCGCGTCCGAGCGGAACTGCACGCCCGCCGCCTTAAGCCGCGCGAATTCGGCAACCAGGTCGTCGCTCTGCAAAGCCAGATGGGCTGCGCCGGGCCGGTTGGTGGCGACGTCCAGCGGTTCGCCACGCGGATTGGCGTACTCAATCAACTCGAGCAGATGGCCGGATGGCGAGGAGCCCTGCGGCATGCCGTCGATATTGAAGAGCGCTACCTTGAGCAGGGCGTCCGCAAAGCCAATCTGGCTGCTGGTGTACTTCTGGTCATGCACCATGCGGTGCACCAGATGAAGACCGAGCAGATCGCGATAGAAGGCTATCGAGCGCTCGAGGTCGGCGACGGTGAAGCTGAAGTGAAAGTAGCTGACAAGGGCCATGGGTTCTCCTGATGTGCGGCTTTCTTTTGTACCTGATTCGTCGCAGCGCCGCATGCCCGTTCAGCCGGCGTGACGCAGGGGCCGGTTGGTGCGCAGCATGTGGCGGATGCAGGCCTGGCTGTGCGGCTCGCGCGCCAGCGCCATGAAGGCCGCACGCTCCAGCTCCAGTAGCGCCCGCTCGTCAAGCCAGGTCGGGACAGCCGGAGCGCCGCCCGTCAAGACATACGCCAGGCGCCGCGCGATCTGCGCGTCCCCGGCGCTGCAGGTGCCCGCCGCTACCAGCGCCTCAACCTGCGCCAGCAATGCTTCGTACGCTGCCCCCCCAGCCGCATACACCGGCTGCGGCTGCGGCGCGCGGTAGCCATCCGCCAGGAAGAGCGCACTGCGTTTCGCCTCATGTAACAGATGCGCGCGCTTCATCAGGACTCGATCCAGCGGCCGCAACAGATGTTGGTCACGCGCTTCCTGCGTGGCGGCCGCGACTACATTGGCATCCAGCAACTGCAGGAAGAGGCGCTGCAAAGGCGGCAGCACGTCAGCCTCCGGACTGCTGCGCAGTAGCGGTGTCAGGTGGCGTTGCAGCAGGGCCGCGCAGCCGCCACCTGACGGGATCAGTCCCACGTTGAATTCGACGAGGCCGAATTGCAGTTCGCTGTGCGCGACGACCCTGTCAGCGGCCAGCAGCAATTCCATGCCGCCGCCGAGGGCCATGCCCGCCGCCGCCGCGACGACCGGGACTGGCGCCTGGCGCAACCCCAGGGTCAGCTGCTGCAAGCCTTTCACGCTGCGCTCCAGGGCGTCGAATTCGCCAGCCTCGATGCGCTGCAGCGCCAGCGCCAGGTTGTAGCCGATGCTGAAGCGCGGGCCGTCGTTGCCGATGACCAGCGCCCGGCAGCGCCCTTCTGTTATCAGTTCAAGCGCCGCATGGCCGCTGTCGATCAGCGCATCATCGATGCTGTTCTGCTTGCTGTGGAACTGCCACAGTGCGACGCCCTCGCCCATGTCGCGGATGCCGGCGCTGTCATTGCGCTGCAGCAGGGTCAGGCCCGCTGCGCGCAGAGCGCGCGGGTCACGCGGCAGGGGGACGTAATCGCCGGCCTGCGGCTGGTAACAAGCCTGCACTGCCCCCTGCGCGTCGCGGAGGTAAAAGGTCGGGCAGCCGCGCGCCAGCATCCGGTGCACCCAGTCGGCCACGGCGAAGCCCGCCGCCTCGAAGGCCGCTACGCTTTCGGCAACGCCCAGGGTATCCCAAAGCGCGAAGGGACCGGCTTCGTGGTTGAAGCCCCAGTGCTGCGCCTGATCCACGCTCAGCGGCGACTCCGTCACCTGCGGCACGCAGCTGGCCGCGAAGGTCAGATAGAAGGCGAGGTGCTGTTGCAGGAAGCGCCCGGCGCGGTCTGTTGCAGCCAGCAAGTGCCGCAGGCGCCGGCCCAGGTCGCGCTGCGCCTGGACTGCGCTCACGCTGGCAAATTGCGGCGGAGTCGCGGGTTCGTGCGTCAGCGTCTGCAGGTTGAGCGTCAGGCGTTCGCGCCGACCATCCGGCCCGCGCCGCTGGTGCCAGAAACCACGTCCGCTCTTGCGCCCCAGCCAGCCGCGCGTAATGAGTTCTTCATGCAGCGCGGTCGCGCCAGGGTGAGCCAGCTGCGCGCGGGCCGCCGACTCCGGCAGCGCGGCATGCAGGTTCTGGGCCACGGCCAGCGCCACATCCAGGCCGACCAGGTCCTGCAGGCCGAAGGTGGCCGTGCGCGGCCGACCGATGAGCGGCCCGGTCAGCGCGTCCACCTCGCTCACGCTGTAACCCTGGTCGAGGGCGAGGCCGATGGCCTGCAGGCTCAACATGGAGAGGAAGCGGTTGCCGAGGAAGCCGGGCACGTCGCGGCAGACGACCACGTCCTTGCCCAGGGCGCGCGCGCAGAAGTCCTGCATGAAGGCCAGCAGCGCATCCTCCGTATCTTCGTGCGGGATCAGCTCGAGCAGCGGCAGCCAGCGCGGCGGATTGAAGAAGTGGGTGCCCAGAAAGCGTTGCGTGAAACTGCGCGGCAGGCCCGCTGCGATCTGCGCCAGCGGCAGGCCGGAGGTGTTGCTGGAGATGATGCAGCGCTGCCCGCAGACCTGGTGCAGTTGCGTCATCAAGGCCTGCTTGACCGCCAGGTCCTCAACGACGGCCTCCAGCACCCAGTCGACGTCGGCCAGCCAGGCCAGGTCATCCTCCAGGTTACCAACGCGGATGCGGCCGACGTCCGCGGCGCTGAACCAGGGCGAGGGCCGCGCGGTCAGCGAGCGTTGCAGATTGCCCAGCGGCAGGGCGTTGCGCTGCGCCGCCGGCGCGTCAGATGTCGTGCCCGCTGCCGGAATGTCGAGCAGGGTCGTCTCGAGGCCGGCGCCAACCAGCAACGCCGCCAGCGCGCTGCCCATCGTGCCGGAGCCGATCACGGCGACCCGGTTGATGTGTCGAAACGTCATGCTGCCTCCTGGTGCCTGCCCCGCTATTGTCGCGCGGCTGGCAATTTGCGCCAGTGCCGGGCACCCGAATTGCGGCAGGCTGCGGGTTCCCGCGGCATCGGGCCCGCGCTACAATCGCGGCTCTGCGCATGGCGAAACGGAGGCCGGATGACGAGGCCCTGGGGCAGTTACGACCTCATCTTCTTCGACTGCGACAGCACGCTTTCCGGCATCGAGGGGATCGACGAGCTGGCGCGCCTGAAGGGCAAGGGCTGGCGCGTCAGCGTGTTGACCGAACGCGCCATGAACGGAGAGCTGGACCTGGCCGGCGTCTACGGCCGTCGGCTGCAAGCCATCCGCCCCACGCGCGGCCAGGTGAACGCCATCGTGGAACGCTATCAGCAGACTCTGGTGCCGGACGCGCGGGCGGTGCTGGACGCCCTGCAGTTCCTCGGCAAGACGGTCTTCATCATCAGCGGCGGCCTGGCGGAACCGGTGCGCGGCCTCGGCCAGCGCCTCGGCATCCCTGCGGAGCAGATTCGCGCGGTGGAGCTGGAATACAACCAGCTGGCCGGCGAATGGTGGCGCTACCATGAACCCCGTACGCAGCAGCAGCACACCTGGCTCGACTATCAGGTCGGCCCCCTGACCGTCTCCAGCGGCAAGCCGGAGATGGTACGTGAGCTGGCGGGCGAGCGGCCGGGACGGCGGCTGATGATCGGCGACGGCGTTTCGGACCTGGCCACGCGCGAGGTGGTCGATCTCTTCGTCGGCTATGGCGGCGTCGTAGCGCGCGACGCGGTACGTGAACACGCCGAGGCCTTCATCCACAGCCCCAGTCTGGCGCCCCTGCTGCCCGTCGCGGCCGGGCCGGCCGGCTGGCAGCGCGTCCGCGGCACTGCCCACCAGGCCGTGTTTGAGAAAGGCCTGCGCCTCGCGCTGGCGGGCGAACTCACCCTGAAGGAGAGCGAAATGCAGCAGACTTTTGCGGGAGCCTTCGCCAGTGACCAGGACTGAGCTTCTGACGCCGGAAGCCATCATCTTCGATATGGACGGCCTGCTGGTGGATTCCGAGCGCGTCTGGCACATCGCCGAGGACGAGGTGTTCGCCAGTCGCGGCCTTGAGTACACGGACGAGCTGCGCGCCAGCATCATCGGCCTGCGCATGGACGAATTCATGGCGAAGCTGCAAGCCCACTTTCGCATTGAGGAGCCGCTGGCCGACCTGACGGCCGAGGTCAACGCGAACATGTTGCGCATGATACCCACCATGGTGCAGCCCCAACCTGGCGCCGCGGAACTGCTGCAGCTGGTGCAGCAGCGCGGCTGGCCGCTGGCCATCGCCTCCAGCTCGCCCATGGCCATCATCGACGCCACCCTGCGCTGCCAGGGCTGGGACGACGTGTTCCGCCTGCGTTGCTCCGCCGATAACGTGGCGCGCGGCAAACCGGCGCCCGACGTCTACCTGCAGGCCGCGCAGTTACTGGGCGTCGCGCCGCACAACTGCCTCGCGCTGGAAGACAGCCCCAACGGCGCGCGGGCGGCCATCGCCGCCGGCATGACCTGTTACGCCGTGCCGGACCGCAGCCACAGCCAGCCCGACGCCTTCGCCGGGATTACGCCGTACGTCTTCGCGGATTTGCACAAAGTGCGCGCCAGACTGACATGACAAACCACAACATCGTCGTCGCCACCGACCTGACCGGAGACGGCTTGCAGTTGCTGCAGGCCGCCGACGACGTGACGCTGCACGTCGCCCGGCCCGGCGAGAGCGCCCTGCGCAGCCGCCTGGCCGACGCCCAGGCGTTGATCGTGCGGGGCGACGTCACGGTCGACAGCGAGCTGCTGGAGCATGCGCCGCAACTGCGCGTCATCGGCCTGGCCGGCGCCAGCCTCGGCAGCATCGACATCGACACGGCCACCGGCCGCGGCATCATCGTTACCAACACGCCGGGCACCAGCGCCGTCTCCGCCGGCGAACACACGCTGGCGTTGTTGCTGGCGCTTTGCCGCAACCTGGTGTCGGCCCACACCAGCCTGCAGTCAGGCTACTGGCCGCTGCATCGTGCCCGCCAGGCGGGCGTGCAACTGGAAGGCAAGACCATCGGCATCATCGGCTACGGCCGCGTGGGCCACGTGGTGGCGGAGCGCTGCCTCGCCTTCGGCATGCAGGTGCTGGTCTGCGACCCCTACATCGGCGAGGACCAGCCCGCTGACCGGCGCCTGCAACCGGTGGGCCTCGACGAGCTGCTGCAGCGCAGCGAGTTCATCAGCCTGCACGTCGCCCTCACCGGCGAGACGCGCAACCTGCTGGACGAGGCGGCGATCGCCCGCATCCGCCCCGGCGCGCGCCTCATCAACACCGCCCACGGCGCCGTCTGGGACGAGGCCGCGGTGGCCGCGGCGCTGCACAGCGGCCAGCTGGCCGGCGTGGCCACCGACGTCTTCGCTCAGGAGCCACCGGCGCAGAGCCCGCTGATCGGCCATGACAAGGTGCTGCACACGCCGCACATCGGCGACAACACGCAGGAGGCCGCCCAGAGCCTCTCCACGCAGATCGTCAGCCAGGTGCTGGACGCGCTGCGCGGCCACGATTATCGGCACGTGGTCAACATGCCCTTCTTGCCCGGCACGCCCTGGGCGGAGGCGCGGCCCTACATGCGCCTGGCCGACTGCATGGGCCGCATCCTGCACGCGCTGGCACGCCAGCCAGTACGCCGCGTCGCCATCGAGTATCGCGGTGACGAGCTGGACGCCCTGCTCAAGCCGCTGACCGTGGCCCTGTTGCACGGCATCCTCACGCCCGTGCTGGGCGACCAGGTCAACTACATCAACGCGCCGGTGCTG
Organism: Phototrophicaceae bacterium; assembly: GCA_965238035.1. Classification (GTDB taxonomy): domain Bacteria; phylum Chloroflexota; class Anaerolineae; order Aggregatilineales; family Phototrophicaceae; genus JAGWBD01. The sequence continues at coordinate 787,727 of OZ250163.1, forward strand.
GCCAGCGCCCGCGGCCTGCAGGTTATGCAGACCCGGGGCCTGAACATGGGGGATTACGCCAGTCTGGTTTCCTGCCACTTCACGCTGGATGACGGCGAAGAGATCACCATGGGCGGCACGCTGCTGGACGGGCGCGAACCGCGCATCGTGCAGATCAACGAATACGACATCAACTTCGTGCCCCTGGGCCAGCTGCTCATCATGGGCAGCCGCGACCGGCCCGGCGTTATCGGCCGCGTCGGCACGCTGCTGGCCGAAAATGACATCAACATCGCCAGCTGGCAGACTGGCCGCGCCAGCCGCGGCGGCAACACCTTCACGGTGCTCACGCTCGACCAGCCCCTGCCGGACAGGCTGCTCACCGCCCTGCAGGCGCTGGACTTCGTGCGTCACGCCCGTCAGCTGGAAATCCGCCTGTGACACGCGCGCGTGACGCTGCGTCCGCCCTCTGGCTGGCGCTGCTGATCGCCTGGGCCCTGGCCGGCGTCGCGCTGACGCCCTTTCATGGCGACGAGTCAATGCAAATCCATTCCAGCATCGACTACGTCACCGCCTTCATCGAGCGCGACCCCTGGCAGTTGAGCGTCACAGAGCAGGAAGACCGCTCCCATGCGGTCACCCGGCGCCTGCTGCAGGGCTCGGTAAATCCCTGGGCCATCGGGCTTGCCTGGCATCTCGCTGGCTACGAACGCAGAGATCTGCCGCCGGCGCCTGGCTGGGACTGGGGCCGCGACTACGACGCGAACATCACCATGAACATGCGGCCCACGCAGGACAAGCTGCTGCTCGGTCGCCTGTCTTCGGCGCTGATGTTCGCGGCCAGCATCCCCGTGCTCTTCGGCATCGCCTGGATCTTCGGCGGCCGCCTGGTCGCTTTTCTGGCGAGCGGCCTCTACGCGCTGCATCCCAGCCTGCTGCTGAACGGACGCCGCGCCATGATGGAGGGGCCGCTGCTGCTGTTTGGTCTGCTCAGCATCTTCTGCGCGCTGCTGCTCATGCAGCGCGGGCTGAACGCGCGCTGGCGCTGGTGGCTGGCGCTGGCGCTGGCCGGCGGCCTGGCGCTGGCCGCCAAGCACAGCGGCATCCTGTTTCTCGGCGGAGCGCTGGGCTGGCTGTGGCTCACGGCAGCGCTACAACGCGACCGACGCAGGCTACTGCAGATGACACTGCGCTGTGTGCTCACCGCCCTGCTGGCGCTGGCCGTCTTTGTAATGCTCTCGCCAGCGCTCTGGCCCAACCCGCCGGAGCGGCTGCAGCGCCTGCTGGAGACGCGCAACGAACTTCTGCGCGGCCAGGTGAAGAGCTTGCAACCTGGGGGCCTTGGCATGAGCGCCGGGGAGCGCATCAACCAGATTCTCACGCAACCCTTCCTGCGGCCGCCGCAGTTCTATGAGGTAGCGGGCTGGTCAGAATACAACGTCATCACTGCCGAAATCGACTCGTATCTCGCGTCAGCGCTGGCGGGCCTGCGTCCGGGCGGCCTGGCCGGGGGTGTTTTGACCCTGCTGCTGGTCGGCGGCCTGGCGCTGACCCTGCGCCAGCGCCGGCGCGTTGGCCTGCTGGTGTGGCTGCTGCTGACCCTGGCCGCATTGATGCTGAATCCCCTTCCCTGGCAGCGCTACTACCTGCCGCTCCTGCCGCTCAGCTCGCTGCTGGCGGCGCTGGCCATGGCGCAAGTCATTGTGTGGATCGTCAGGCGAACGAATATTACTGCGGAGAAGCATGACAATGAGCAGCGACATTAAGTTTGCCGGCCTGACCTGCGTATATCTCGAGAATCCGCCCGGCATCGAAATCGCTGCGGCGGGCCACAGCGCATCCTCTTCCAGCCCGCGCCTCTGGTTGCCGGCTCCGGGCAGCATTGCCGGAACTGCAACCTGCCGCAGAACACTTAATTCTACTTGCGCGCCCAGGGACGCATGTGTATACTGCGCCGAATGGTCGCCAGAGAACCTGGCGTCCTCATGTATAGTTGACCTTGCAGGCCAACGAGAGGACAGGGTGATATAGCCACCCCGGAACTGCGCACCAATCGCAACATTCGTGCCCGTGAAGTCCGCGTGATTTCAGACACGAACGAGAATCTGGGCGTCATGCCAACCGGCGTGGCCCAGGGCATGGCGGAGTCGCGCGGAGTGGACCTGGTGGAAGTTTCGCCAGCCGCCCGCCCGCCGGTCTGCCGGATAATGGACTTTGGCAAGTTTCAATACGAGCGGCAGCGGCGTGACCGCAAGGCGCGCAAGCAGCAGCAGACTGTGGAGATCAAGGAGATTCAGCTGCGGCCCAAGACCAACATGCATCACCTTGGCTTCAAGATGCGGGATGCGCGTCGCTGGATCGAGAAAGGCATGAAGGTGAAGGTGCGCGTCAAGTTCCGCGGGCGCGAACGGGAGTATCCGGAAATTGCGCGCGACCGCCTGCGAGGGATCGCGACCGAGTTGCAGGATATCGCCATCGTGGAGCTGCACCCGGGCATGGACGGCAACAACATGCTCATGGTGCTGGCCCCCATCGGCGACAAGGCCGGCAGATAACACAAGGCAGACATGACGAAGAAAACAAAGATCAAAAAGTACAAACTCAAGACGCACAAGTCGACCGCCAAGCGCTTCAAGGTGACGGGGACCGGCAAGGTGATGCGCACCAAGGGTGGCAAGAGCCATCTGCGCCGGCGCAAGTCCAGCCGCGTTAAACGGCAGCTGGACAAAATGCAGCACGTCAGCAAGTCCGACGTGCGGCGCGTCAAGACGCTGGCGCCCTATCTGGCCCGTTATCGTTCAAACCCTCCGTCCTGATACGGCGGAACCCTTTGTAAATCGCGCCCGGGCCGCTGCGTCCGGGTTGGTCTGTCAGGAGAGTTTTCGTGCCAAGAACCAGAACCGGCCCGGTACGCCGGCGCCGACACAAGAAAATCATCAAGATGATGAAGGGCCAGTGGGGAACGCGCGGCCGGCTCTTCAAGCGTTCCAACGAAGCCATGCTCAAGAGCCTCTGGTACGCCTACCGCGACCGCCGCACGCGGAAGCGCGTCATGCGCCGCCTGTGGGTCACGCGCATCAACGCCGCCGCCCGCATGAACGGCCTCATATACAGCCGCTTCATCTACGGTCTGAAGCAGGCCGGCGTGGAAGTCGACCGCAAGATGCTGGCCGACATCGCTGTGCGCGACCCCGACACCTTCAAGAAGATCGCCACCATCAGCGGGATGAACCAATAGCGCGAACGCGCGCAGCCGGGGCGCTGGCGCCATGTTGACCAGCGCGCAAAACCCGCGCATCAAACTCGTCCAGACCCTGCTCGGGCGCGCTCGCAGCCGCCGCAAGCAGGGTCTGGTCGTGCTGGAAGGCCTGCGCCTGGTCGCTGACGCCATCAGCCAGGGGCACCGGCCGGAGTTCGTCCTGCACACGGCCACGATCACGCCGCCGGGCGGGACGGAGGCCATCGCCATCGACCCGTCACTCATGCGCCACATCAGCGATACACAGCAGCCCCAGGGCCTGCTGGCCGTCTTCCCCATGCCACAGGCCGAACTGCCCGCCAGCGCGGAGCTGCTGCTCATCCTGGATGGCATTCGCGACCCCGGCAACCTGGGCACCATCCTGCGCGCCGCCGCTGCCGCCGGGGCAGACGGGGTGCTGCTGGCGCCCGGCTGCGTGGACGTCTGGAACCCCAAGACGCTGCGCGCCGGCATGGGCGCCCACTTTCGCGTGCCCGTGGCCGAATGCGACCTGGCGGAGCTTGAACAGCACGCAGCGCAGTTGCCCCTGATTCTGGCGGACAGCGCTGGCGAGCAGCCTTACGATGCCTTCGACTGGACGACGCCCTGTGCGCTGGTCATCGGCGGCGAGGCCCGCGGCGCCGATGAGCCGCTACGGCAACTGGCCCAGGACAGCGTGCGCATCCCCATGGCCAGCGCCGATTACTCGCTCAACGCCGCGATGGCCACCAGCGTCCTGCTCTTCGAGGCGCAGCGCCAGCGCAACGCTTCCCTGGGTTGACCGCTACTACAGATTAATCATGTGGCCTTCGAGGCCGTGCGCGGCTTCCTTGAGCGCCTCGCCGAGCGTGGGATGCGCGTGTACGTTGCGCGCGATCTCCGTTGCCGTAAGCTCGGCGGACTGCGCCAGCGTCAGCTCGGGCAGCAGCTCGGTCACGCCGTGGCCGATCATGTGCGCGCCCAGCAGTTCGCCGTAGTTTTTGTCGCTGATGAGCTTGACGAAGCCGGCGGATTCGCCCATGCCCAGGGCCTTGCCGTTGGCCTGCCAGGGGAAGCGCGCGATGTTGAGTTCATAGCCGGCTTCGCGCGCCCCGGCCTCGGTGAAGCCGAAGCTGGCGATCTGCGGCTGGCAGTAGGTTGCCTGGGGCATGAAGCGGTAATCCAGCGTGACGGTCTGAGCGCCGGCGATGTTCTCGGCGGCGATGATGCCCATATTTTCGGCCACGTGCGCCAGCGGCTTCTTCAGGGTCACGTCGCCCACGGCGTAAATCTGTGGCACGCTGGTCTGCATGCGCTCGTTGACGTCGATGGCATTCTGCTCCGTCAGCGCCACGCCGGTGTTCTCGAGGCCATAGCCGGTTACGCGCGGCGCGAAGCCAATCGCTTGCAGCACCTTGTCCGCCGTCAACAGCTGCTGCGCGCCTTGTGAGTCCGTGAAGGTGACGCGCGCCTCGCGCGAGTCTTCCTCAATGCTTGCCACGCGCGCGCCGACCAGGATGCGGATGCCGTCGTGCTCGAAGCGCTTGTGCAACTCGGCGGAGATTTCCTCATCCTCCAGCGGGACGATGCGCTCCAGGTATTCCACCAGCGTGACCTGCACGCCGTAATTGTGCAGCACGTAGGCGAATTCGACGCCGATGGCGCCGGCGCCGACGATAATGATGCTCGCCGGCAGCTCCGCGCTCATGATCTGCTCTTCGTAGGTGACGACGCGCTCGCCCAGCGCCGTGCCAGGCAGCAGGCGCGTCGTCGCGCCGGTGGCGATGATGGCGTGTTTGAAGGTCAGCGTCTCGCTTGCGCCATCTTTCAGCGCGACGTCGAGGCTGTGGGCATCACGGAAGGTGGCCCAGCCGTCAAAGCGCTGGATCTTGTTCTTGCGCATCAGGAACTGCACGCCCTTGATCAGACGTCCGGCGACTTCACGGCTGCGCTCGTAGGCCACCGTGTAGTCCATGGTCGGCGCGCCCTGGATGCCGAAGTCCTGCGCGCGCTTCGTGATGATGTGGGCCAGCTCGGCGTTGTAGAGCAGGGCCTTGGAGGGGATGCAGCCGACGTTGAGGCAGACGCCGCCCCAGTACTGCTTCTCGACGATGGCGGTCCTGAGGCCCAGCTGGCTAGCGCGGATGGCCGCCGGGTAGCCGCCCGGCCCGGCCCCGATCACCACGACATCGAATTCCTGCGCCATACGCGTCCCTCCGCTTCCGCTGGTCGACAACGCGCGCATTATAGGCATCCCCTGCCCCGCAGGACAGGGCCTGTCCTGTGATACGATGCGACTGGAACTCTGAGAGGTTTGGCGGAGGGATTGTGAGCAACGGACAAAGCCGCTGGGACGAGATTCGCAGGATTCACTTCGAGTCCGCGACGGCCTATCGCATTCTGGGCGGCCTGGTGCTGGTCGGCATCGGCGTCTGGCTGGGCGCCAATCTCTTCGCCGGTGATGCAGGCTACGGCACCAACCTCTACACCGAGTTCATCAGCATCGCCGTGACTGTCTTCATCATCGATATTCTGAATCGCCGCCGCGACGAACGGCGACGGGAGCAAGAATTGCGAGAGCAGTTAGTGCTTGATCTCCACAGCCCCAACAATTCCACCGCAATAGAAGCAATTCACAAAATGCACGTTAGAGACTGGCTCAGTGGCGAAGAAAGTCCATTAAGAAAGGGAGTGTTCTTTGAAGTGGATTGGCGCAACGCTCAACTTTCCGGCAGTGATTTGGAGAGCGCAAAGTTCTTTGGTGCCAGATTGGAAGGTGCGGATCTGTCCGCGGCATATTTGTACTTTGCGTACATGTCACAGATTAATCTGGCGAAGGCAAAACTGCGGGATGCGTATCTCGATTGCGCGGACTTGTCTTTCGCTTGTCTTGAAGGAACGAATCTCAGTAGCGCAAGTCTTTTAGATACTGAACTCAAGAGTGCGAACCTGAATGACGCAGATTGCTCTTGGGCCAATTTTGAAGGCGCGAATCTGGAATACACCACGATGACTTATTCAGATTTCGATCATGTAAATCTGGAGAAGGCGAATCTGCGCAACGCAAACCTGGAAGGAGCATCCTTTTGCAATGCCAATTTGAAAGGAGCTTCTTTGTATGACGCACATCTGAAAGACGTTGATTTAGTAAACGTCAAGTTTGACGAGAACACTACACTGCCCCATGGTGGAGAGTGGACACACGACACCGATATGGATCAATTCACTGATCCGGATCACTGTGACTATTGGTATTTCCATCACCCATACAAACCAACTCACAAAGAATGGCAAGTCCCTTCATCTTTCAGTTCGTAAAAACCCTATTTGTCTATTTCCTCCCTCTAACTCCTCCTCGCGCAGGCGTACAGACAACGTGACCACGTGTAAAGCCTGGCCGTGCTCAATTTCATTGCGCTTTCCGATTTCGCTGAGTCGCCCAAGACAGGTACACTTGCTCTGGTCCCGAGGGTCAGAGACCGCCCAATGATAAGATTTGACTGGAGTCACAAGAGGTGTCAATGAGCGAGAAAAACGGTCGCTGGGATAAATTGCTGGAACGTTTTCCAAGTCGTGCTGTTGCCTACGCCTTCACTTTGCTTTTCGTCCTAGCGGTACTTTACAAAATCGGCCGCGATGACATTGCCAAGGATGACTATTCGCTCAACCTCTACACCGAATTCCTCGGTGTCATTGTTAGCGTCATCATTACTGTCTTCATCATCGACACCATCAACCGCCGGCGAGACCAACACAGACGTGAAGAGGATTCGAAAGTGCGACTGGTTCGGCAAGTCCGCAGTCCCGAACCTGTCTTTGTGAGGAATGCACTTCATGAAATTCAGGAACAAGCCATGTTTAGAGGAGAGAAAAGCATTTTGCAAGGAGAATTCTTGTTCGGTGCAAGATGGGAAAATGTGACTCTTAACTATTTCAACCTTAAGCAATCCGACATGACTGATTCGACACTAAAGAACGCTCTCTTCTTTATGGCTGAAATGCAAAGAATAAACCTGTGGATTTCTAAAATGGTCGATGTAGGTTTCTTGCACTCGAATCTCGCAGAATCAAACTTGGGCAATTCGACACTCGTGCGCGTAAAAATGCGCACCGTCAACCTCCAAGGCGCAAACTTGGAATTGGCCAAAATGGAAGGGATTGAAATACGAAACTCAAATCTCACTTGCACTAGTCTGAAAGGCTCAGACCTCAAGAATGCAATTCTGGAGGACAATAAATATGATGAAAACACCATCCTTCCTGACGGGTCACATTGGAAAGAAGGTACAGACTTGACTCGCTTTACCGATCCCGGCCACAATTGTTGTTTCTGGCGTTCGCCGGACCCTAACAGCCCAGCGTATCGAGACCCGGAGGAAGAGACCGACTAATCGTCCGTGTCCCCTTCCCCAGACTCCTCCTCACTCCTCCGCCGATGCAACGTGACCACGCGGAAGGCTTCGCCGTGTTCGACGCCGATCTGCTTGCCCATCTCGTTGCTGAAGCCCTGGATGAAGCCCACCACTTCCTCGCCCACCTGCGACTCGTGGCATAGCAGCGCCTTGATCTTGCGCTCCCACTGTGCGGTCACATCCACATGAAGCGTCGGCTCGGCCGAGAAGCCCAGGTAGAAATGGTCGACGTTGTGCGGCTCAAGGCCTTCGTCCAGCAGCTCGGGGAAGATGGGGCGCGTGCCCGCGCTGGGGAAGGTCGCGTACATTGCCGCCTCGGCCGTGGCGCGATGGTCGGGATGGTTGATGTAGAAGTTGCCGGGCGGGATGATGGTGGTTGGGTCGGTGGTGACCACTACCTGCGGCCGCAGTTCGCGAATCAGGCGCGTCAGGTCGCGCCGCAGCTCCAGCGTCGGCTGTAGCGTGCCGTCGGGATAGCCGAGGAAACGGACGTCCGACACGCCGAGTACAGCCGCAGCGGCCAACTGCTCGCGCTCGCGTATTTTGACCAGCTCGGCACGAACCGAGTCCGGTTCGTTACTGCCGGAGCCGTTGTCGGTGGTGATGCAGAAAGTCACCTGCGCGCCATTGTCCGCCCAGCGCGCCGCCGTGCCGCCCATGCCGAATTCGATGTCGTCCGCGTGCGCCACCACCAACAGCGCGCGCTCGGGGATGTAGAAGTCTTCAGTCATCCGTAGTTCTCCATGTCTGCATCAGCGCAGGACTCCAGGTCATCTATCATACAACGCATGAAGGCGTCGGCGACAGCGCCATCCACGACGCGGTGGTCGAAGCTCAGCGACAGGTAGCACATTTGGCGGGCGACGATGGCGCCATCGCGCACGACGGGTCGCTGCTGCATTGTTCCGACTCCCAGAATGGCGACCTGCGGCTGGTTGATGACGGGTGTGCCGGTCAGGCAGCCGCCGGCCCCGAAGTTCGTAATGGTGAAGGTGCCGCCCTGCACGTCGTCCGGCTGCAGCTGGCCACTGCGGGCGCGTCTTGCCAGATCGTGGATTGCCCCTGCGATGTCCACCAGGTCGCGTTTGTCCGCGTCGCGAATGACCGGCACGATCAGGCCCTCGTCCAGCGCGACGGCCAGACCGACGTGGCAGCCGTGGTGCAGGAAGATGCCGTCCGCGCGCCATTCGGAATTTAGCCAGGGATGCGCCTTAAGCGCGCGCGCCGTCGCCGCCACGAACCAGGCGCCGGGCGTCAGGCGCAAAGCGGGATGGGCCGCCTGCAGGGCCGCCCGTTGCGCCTGGATCGCGCTCATGTCCGCCTCGTAGACGGCCGTGACGTGCGGCGCCGTCCGTACGCTGCGAACCATGTGTTCCGCGATGCTGCGCCGCATGGCCGTCAGCGGTCGCAATTCGCCCGGCACGTCCGGCGCGGCGGAGCTGCTGCGCGCCAGCCAGGCCTCGACGTCCTTGCGCGTGAGGCGTCCGCCGCGGCCACTGCCGGGAATGGCGGCGGCGTCCAAGCCGTGTTCAGCCAGCAGGCGCGCTACCACCGGCGAGAGGCGCAGCTGCGGCGCAGCCGGCGCTTCAGCCTCGTCCCCGTCATCTCCGGGCGCGCCGATTTCGGCGATGGTCGTGCCCACGGCGACGGTCTCGCCGGCCGCGACGAGGATGCGCAAGAGCACGCCCGTCGCCGCCGCAGGAATCTCGCTGTCGACCTTGTCCGTGCTCACCTCAAGCAGGGGTTCCCAGGCTTCGATGGCCTCGCCCTCGCGCTTCAGCCAGCGGATGACCGTGCCCTCGATCACGCTCTCGCCCAGTTTGGGCATGGTAACCCTGGTGCGCACGAAGCCCCCTGGCGCCTAGTAGGCCGCCAGCTCGCGGATGGCGGCTACGATGTCGTCCGGGCCCGGCAGGAAAAAGTCGAACATGCCGTGGTTGAAAGGCGCGGCGGGCACATCCGGCGCAGCCAGGCGGCGCACCGGGCCGTCGAGGTATTCGAAGGCCTCGTCAGCGAGGATGGCGGCGATCTCCGCGCCAAAGCCCATCGTCAGGTTGTCCTCGTGCACGACCAGCGCCTTGCCGGTCTTGCGCACCGAGGCCAGCACGGCGTCGCGATCCAGCGGCTGCAGCGTGCGCAGATCCACCACCTCGACCTGCAGCCCGTCTTCCTGCGCGACCAATTCAGCGGCGATTTCGGCGTAATGCGCCATCAGGCCCCAGGCGAAGAGCGAGAGGTCGTCGCCCGCGCGGGCGATGCGCGCCGGGCCTGGCAAGAGCGGCTCGTCCTGCTGCGGCACCTCGCCGCGAATGCTGCGATAGCCGAACTTGGATTCCAGGAAGAGCACGGGATTGGGGTCAAGAATGGCACCATGCAACAGGCGCCGGGCATCCCGCGGCGTGGCAGGGACGACGATCTTCAGGCCCGGCACATGCGCAAAGAGCGCCTCGACGCTCTGGCAGTGATAGAGCCCGCCGCCCGGGACGGCGCCGTAGGGCACGCGGATGACGAGCGGCACGTGCCAGCTGCCGGCCGAGCGATAGTACATGCGCGCCGCCTCGCTGACGATCTGGTTGAAGGCCGGGTGGATGAAGTCCGCGAACTGAATTTCGCAGACCGGGCGCAGGTCGGCCAGCGCCGCGCCGATGCCCACGCCCACGATAGCCATCTCCGTCAGCGGCGAATCGAGGACGCGCTGCGCGCCATATTTCTCGTAGAGCCCCTCGGTGGCGCGGAAGACGCCGCCGCGCCGGCCGATGTCCTCGCCAGTGATGAATACGCGGTGGTCGTTCGCCAGCGCCTCGTCCAGCGCGCTGCGCAGGGCTTCGATCAGCGTCATCACAGCCATCAGCCCAGGCCTTCCGGCAGCGGCGCGCAGACCGGCGCCAGCGCCTCGCCGGGCGCGGGTTCGGGCGCGGCTTCCGCCACACGCTGCGCCTCATCGACCGCAGCCCGCGTCCGCGCCTCGAAGTCAGCCACCAGCGCCTCAGTCAGCGCGCCACGCTCCAGCAACGTATCCCGGAAGCGCCCGACCGGTTCGACTTCACTGGCGGCGGCGACCTCCTCGCGCGAGCGGTAGCTGCGGTCGTCATCATCGGAGGTGTGCGGCGTCAAGCGATAGGTATACGCCTCGATGAGCGAGGGACCGTCGCCACTGCAGGCGCGCTGCGCCGCGGCGTGCATCGCGTCATATACCGCCAGCGGATCGTTGCCATCGACGGACTCGCCGTAGACGCCGTAGCCGGCGGCGCGGGCGGCCACGGAGGGGATGGCCATCTGCTCCGTCTGCGGCACGGAGATCGCGTAATGGTTGTTCTCCACCAGGCAGATGAAGGGCAGCTGATGGACGCCGGCCCAGTTCATGCCCTCGTGCCATTCGCCCTGGTTGGTCGAGCCCTCACCGAGGCTGGTCAACGCCAGGCGCGGCTGGCTGCTGTCCGCCGGATCCACCAGGCCGGCCTGCTGCCGGTAACGGATGGCGAAGGCCAGGCCCGCGGCCTGCGGCACCTGGGTCGCCACCGTCGACGAGCCGCTGATGATGTTGAGTGAGCGGTCGCTGAAGTGGCAGGGCATCTGCCGTCCCCCGCTCCAGGGGTCGTCGCGGCGGGCGAAGAGGCCCAGCATGAAGTCGGTCGGGCTGCAGCCGAGGGCGATGGCCATGGCCAGATCACGATAGTAGGGGACGACGTAGTCCACGCCGCGGTTGATGGCGAAGGCCGCGCCCACCTGGGTCGCCTCGTGCCCCATCGCGCTGACGTGAAACTGCACCCGCCCCTGACGGTGCAGCGCCCAGGCGCGTTCATCCAGGCGCCGGCTGAGCAACATGGCACGATAGATCTGCAGCAGCACGTCGTCGCCCAACTGCTGCGAGGGACGCGCCCCGGCCTCATCCGTCATGCGCGCTCCCTTCCCTGGCACTGGTTGAGGCGGGCAGCCCGTCCGCCAGCAGCTCGGCTACGTCACGCAGGATCGGACCTTCCGCGTCGCCCTTTGCGCTCTCGAGCATCTGCAGGCAGAAGGGACAGCCAGTGGCCACGATGTCCGCGCCAGTGGCAGTGGCCTCGGCGTAGCGTTCTGCGCCGACCGTGCGCGCGCCCGGCTCCTCTTCCTTCCAGAACTGCGCGCCGCCCGCGCCGCAACAGAAGGAGTCGCGGCCGCTGCGCGGCATCTCCACCAGCTCAGACTGCAACGCGCCGAGGGCCGCGCGGGGCGCGTCAAACACATTGTTGTGGCGCCCCAGATAGCAGGGATCGTGAAAAGTGATGCGGGCGCCGCGCAATGCTTCTGTCTGCGGCAGGCGTCCCGCGGCGCGCAGTTCGGCCAGCAGCTGCGTGTGGTGGATGACCTCGTACTCGCCGCCGAACTGCGGGTATTCGCTGCCCAGGTTGTGCAGACAGTGCGGACAGGTAACCACGATGCGCCGGGGCGCCAGTGCGTTGAGCGTGGCCACGTTGCCGCGCGCCAGTTCCTCATAGAGGTACTCGTTGCCCGCGCGGCGCGCCACGTCGCCGCTGCAGTTCTCCTGCGCGCCCGTCACGGCGAAGTTCACCTGCGCCGCGTGCAGCAGTTTTACCAGGGCGCGGGCAGTGAGCGCCGCGCGCGGGTCATGACTGGCGGCGCAGCCCACCCAGTAGAGCAGTTCGCAATCCGGGTTGTCGGCGACTGTCGGCACGGAAAACTCCAGGCCGCGCGCCCAGCGCATGCGCTCGCCGCGGTCTGCGCCCCATGGGTTGCCCTGGCGCTCCATGCCATTGAAGGCAGTTTGCAGCTCGGACGGGAAGCGCCCTTCCATCAGCACCTGGTCGCGGCGGATTTCGAGGATGTCGTGCATCGGCTCGTTGCCCACCGGGCAGATGTCGGTGCAGGCGCCGCAACTGGTGCAGGCCCACAGGGCCGACTCGCTGATGACCGAGCCGAGCAGCGGCCGTTCGGATTCGGCGCCGGCGGCCAGCGCGAGGAATTGGCCGTTGATTTCGTAACGCTTGTTGATTTCCAGCGCGGCGGGAGAAAGCTCCTTGCCGGTGACTGTGGCCGGGCAGACATCCTGGCAGCGGTTGCACTGAATGCAGGCGAAGGCGTCCAGCAGCAGCGACTTGTCCAGATGCTCCAGGCGCGCGGCGCCAAACTGCTCGCGGGATTCGTCCGCGAAGTCCAGCGGATCCAGCGCGCCCGGCGAGCGACGCTGCGGCCGCGTGAGAAAGTTCAGCGGCGCCATGAAGAGATGCGCGTGCTTGCTGTGCGGGAACCAGGGCGCGAAGAGCGCGATGGAGCCCAGCGCCAGCCACCAGAAGAGGTGCTGTAGCAGCTGCGCATCCTGCGCACCAAGGCCGGTGAAGAGCGGCGCGACCAGGGATGCAAAGGGCCGCGCCAGATCTGCGCCAGCGCCCGCCACAGCCAGGGCGTCGCCGAGGAAGCGCGCGCCCACGTGCAGCAGGATGAAGCCCGCCACGATGCGCGAGTCGCGTCCTATAGCCCCGGCCTGCACGGCAGGGTGCAGGAGCACCTGTGGCGGAAAACCCAGCGCCGCGCGCCAGGGCCGCAGCTGGCGCCGCAGCACAAACCAGACCACGCCCGTCAGCACGGCCACGCTGAGCAGGTCCGCGGCCAGGCGATACAGTTCGGTCAACAGCCCGGCTGGCGCCGGGAAATGATATCCCGGCAGGTAGCCTTCCAGCAGGTCGCCCAGGTTCACCAGGGCGTAGAAGCTGAAGCCCCACACCACGCCCAGATGCAGCAGGCTGGTCAGCTTGCGCGCGCGCAGGGTCTTGCGCTGCAGCAGCCAGGCGGCCAGGGCAGCGCGCAGGCGCGCGGGCAACTGTTCCAGCGACAGTTCGCGCTCGCCACGCATGACAATGCGCCACATGTCGCGCAGACCCGCCAGCGTCGCTGCAGCAGAGAGCAAGGCCAGCAGCAGAAAAAGTAATTGTTCGCCCGGCGTCAGCATCGCATTTTTTCCCGTGCAAAGCGCGGGCAGTGTACCACCATCCGCGCGCCCGCGCTGGACAGTCCCGCGCCCGACGAGTACACTGCCGGCGCTAAATCCCTGGGAAAAGGATGCAAAGATGGCGATTGATTTCGAACCAGTATTTGAAGATGAGCAGCAACTCAGCGAGTACGCCGCGCAATTCAGGGTGGACGACCTGCGCCAGGCGAGCGAGGACAGCGTGGCCTGGCTGACGGAGATCGTGCAGGGGCTGGCGGACGCGGAAATCGGCTTCGCGCCGCAGGACCCGGAGGCCGACGATCCCTTCGCCGCCGGGGACGAGCAGGAAATTGGCTGGGGCATGGGCCACCTGGTGGCGCACGTCACGGCCAGTTGCGAGGAATGGGCGGGCTACAGTTCGCTGCTGGCGCGCAGTGTTCCCTACCCCGCCGAGCCGCGCCTGCGTTACGAGACTCCCTGGCGCGAGATCGATACGACGGCGAAGGCCCTGCAGCGCCTGCAGGAGAGCCTGCGGCTGCGACTCGGCTATCTGGACGCCTGGCCCGACGAGCCGAATCTGCAACTGAAACGCGAGCTTTCGCCGCGCTTCATCGCGCACTTCGGCGAATTCAACGCGACGACCTGCTTCCTCTTCGGCCTGCAGCACGAGGTCGACCACTACGAGCAGTTTGAGGAAGTGCGCGAGCAGATCGAGGCCGCCAGAGCCAGGGTAGCGCAGGGCTGAAACCGGCATGAGCATCCAGCCCCGCCTGCCGCGGGGGATGCGCGACTACCTGCCGGCCGACATGCTGCGGCGGGAATATGTCTTCGGCGTCGTGCGCGAGGTCTTCGAGCGCTACGGCTTCGAGCCGCTGCAGACGCCGGCCCTTGAGCTGGCAGAAATCCTGACCGGCAATTACGGCGAGGACGCCGAGAAGCTCATCTATCACGCGCAGCACCCCGGCGGTCGCGAGGAACTGGCCCTGCGCTACGACCTGACCGTGCCGCTGGCGCGCGTGGTGGGGCAGCATCAGCAGCACATCACCCTGCCCTTCAAGCGTTACCAGCTGGCGCCGGTCTGGCGCGCCGAGCGCCCGCAGCGCGGCCGTTACCGCGAGTTCACGCAGTGTGACGCGGACATCGTCGGCGTGGCCGGCATGAGCGCCGACGCGGAAGTGCTGGGCGTGGTGCACAGCGCGTTGACAGAGTTGCGCTTCCCGCAGTTCAGCATGCGCATCAACAATCGCAAGCTGCTGACCGCCATCGGCCAGTTTTCCGGCGTGCCGGACGCGCGCCTGGGCGATCTGTGGCGCAGCATCGACAAGTTCGACAAGATCGGCGCGGAAGGCGTGCGTGCCGAGCTGGTCGAACGCGGCATCGAGGCGGAAGCCGTCGCGCGCGTGATGGCGCTGGTCAGCGCGCAGGCTCCTGGCCGCGACAGTCTCGACAGCATCGACCAGGCCATGGGCGAACTGCCAGCGGCGCAGGAGGGTCTGTGCGAACTGCGCGAACTGACCGCCAGGCTGGGCGAGATGAACATCCCCGCTGACGCCTGGGCCATCGACTTCACCATGGTGCGCGGCCTCGGTTACTACACCGGCCCCATCTTCGAGACCGTCATCGAGCAGCCAAATCCCGGCAGCGTCAGCGGCGGCGGGCGTTATGACAATCTCATTGGCCTCTTCCGCCGCAACAGCCTGCCGACGACCGGCGTCTCGCTCGGCATCGAGCGCATCATTGATCTGATGGAGGCGCTCGATCTCTATCCCGCGCAACTGGGCGGCACGGTGGTGCAGGTGCTGGTGGCCGTCTTCGACGAGGAGACCCGGCCGCAGGCCACGCGCCTGGCTGCCGAGCTACGCAGCGCCGGCATTCGTTGCGAACTGCAGCTTGAGGCGCGGCGCATCGGTCGGCAGCTGCAGAGCGCAGACCGTCGCGGCATTCCGCTGGTTGCCTTGCAGGGCAGCGGTGAGCTGGAGCGGGCGCAGGTCAAGATCCGGCGCCTGGCGGATGGCAGCGAGCGCGAGGTCGCCCGGAAGCTGGTTGCTGAAGAAGTCCGGCAGATGCTGGGCTGAGCGGAACCTTCAGGGCAGCGCGCCCTCACATTCCACTGGTTTACAATCGAATATTTCGGCGAAGTGCGCCACCAGGCGCGCGCTGACTTCTTCAAGCGTCAGCTGCCTGGCGGTCAACGCGGCCATGCTGCTGACGCCATGCTCGTGGATGCCGCAGGGCACGATGCCCGCGTACCAGCCGAGGTCGTTGTGGACGTTGAGCGCGAAGCCGTGCAAGGTCACTGCGCGCGCCGTGACGCGCACGCCAATCGCGGCCAGCTTGCGTTCACCCTGGGCCGTATCGACCCAGACACCGGTGCGGCCGGTCCGCGGGCCGGCCTGGATATCGAAGTCCGCCAGCGTGCGCAGGAGCAACTGCTCCAGCCGCCGCAGATAGCCATGCAGGTCGAGGCGTGGCGGACGCGTATTGCGAGGCAGGCGCAGAATCGGGTAGCCGACCAGCTGACCCGGCCCGTGCCAGGTGACGTCGCCGCCGCGATTGACTTCAACCAGCTCGATGCCACGCGCGCAGCGTTCCTGCGCCGACCACAGCACGTGCGCCGGTTGACCGGAGGAGCCGAGCGTGAAGACGGGTGGATGTTCCAGCAGCAGGAGGCGATCGGGGGTTTCATCGCGGCCGCGGGCTGCGGCCAGACGCTGCTGCAAGGCCCAGGCTTCGCGGTAGGGCACACGGCCCAGGCGCCAGACCTCGCAAACAGGTTGTGGGTCGGGCTCAGTCTTCAAGGTCGAGGCCGAAGACCGCCAGTGAGAAGCCATCAGGTTCCGCCTCCGCGCCGAGAGTCGGGACGGTCTCCTCTTCAACATGCAACACCAGCGTGCGGTAGCCGGTGCGATGCGCCCAGTCTCGCAACGCGGTCAACAACTGGCGCGTGAGCGGACGGGGCGACCAGCAATAGATCTCCGCGTTGCGTTGCGCGTAAGGTTGCTGGCGACAGCAGATGAGCGCCTCGTGACCCGAGGCGTCAATTTGCAGGCGATGCACGCGGTGCTGGCGCATCTCGGTGATCGCGCCCCAGGTATCCGGCCACAGCGTCTCCCACTGTTGGCGCGCGCTACCTAGACGGCCGATCGGCATGTGCCAGCCGGCGATTTTCCTCGGCGCCGGGTCAGCCCAGTCACTGCTGCGGTAGAAGCCCTGGCCGACGCGCGCGGGTACACCCAGACGCAGGATACGGGCGCGCTGGCTGAAGCCGCGGCTGGCGTACTCTTCCTGCAGCTCCGGCAGCATCAGCGGCAGCAGCAACCGGCTCAACTCACGTTGTTGCAGCTGATCGCGCGCGGCAGCCAGCAGCGCACTGATGGCGCCTCTCTGGTCGTGACCGGGCAGCACCGTCGGATGTTCCATGCTGAGGTGCCGGCCGAAGGGCTGCGGCTCGTCACCTTCGTAGAGGACTGTGCTGGCCAGGATCTTGCCGTCCTGCTCGACGACCAGGGGCGTGCCGGCGCCGTGCAGCAGATGGCTCAGATGCAGGGCGCCGGTCTCCACCGACATCCACGGCCCGCCATGCTGCCAGCGCTCGTAGATGCTCAGCTGCCTGCGCTGCACATCCTGCACCCGGCCGTCCGCGTCCAGGCGTTGCCAGACGGGGACGTGCGCGCAATACAGATCTGAAATCCCGGCCGTGTCGTCGAGGGTTGCCTGCCGCACCTGCATGGGCCATAATCCCGCTTTGACTCGCCGCCGCATTGTAACAGATTCACCCGATTTCACCCGCAGCCCCGGGATGCCATGACGAAGCGCCTGCTGGCCATCGACGTCGGCAACAGCAATATCCACCTTGGCCTGTGGCAGTCCGGCTGCTGGGCCCACACCTGGCGCGCCCATAGTGAGCCAGCGCGCATGCCGGACGAATACGCCGCGCTCTTGCGCAGTTTGCTGCAGGGCGTCGGCCTCGGTTTTGGCGACATCAACGGCGTGGTCATCGGCAGCGTGGTGCCCGCGCTGACGGCAGCCTTCAGCGAGCTGTCGCTGCGCCAGCTGGCGCTGGAACCGCTGGTGGTGACGCACGAGACTGACAGCGGCCTGCGCATCGACATCGACCAGCCGTGGCAGGCCGGCGCCGACCGCATCGCCAACGCGGCGGCCGTCCTCGCCCGCTACGGCGGCCCGGCCATCGTCATCGACTTTGGCACGGCCACCACCTTCGACGTCATCACGGCGGGCGGCGCCTGGTGCGGCGGGGCCATCGCACCCGGCATCGGCATCTCGCACGACGCGCTGGTGCAGCGCACCGCGCGCCTGCACGCCATCGACCTGGCGCCGCCGCCACAGCCGCTGGGCCGCAACACGATGCACGCCATGCAGTCCGGCATCTTCTGGGGCTATGTGGGCCTGGTGGAGGGGCTGGTGGCGCGCTTACGGGAGTCCGCGGGCGTGGAGGGGCAGCGCATCATCGCGACTGGCGGCATGGCCCCGCTCTTCAGCCGGCACGTGCCGCTGATCGACGTGGTCGCGCCGCTGCTGGCGCTGGACGGGTTGAGGTTGATTTATGAGCGGAATACAGCATAAACTACCTATTGCTGAGACGAATTCCTATTCTTCATTCTCTGTCTACAATTTATCTCTACTTGCCGCTACAAAAATTTCTGGGCTGCTCGGATCCAACTCATCTACATAAATGCGCCGATCTAGAGCATACAGAAACTTTAATATATCTTGGTCTTCAACAGTCACAATGTCATTAAAAACATGTAGATTGATTTGAGCTTTTTCGCATAGTTTCTGAAGTGCGTTGCAATCAATGCCTTTTGAAAAATGCTTGCGAATATTGGCCAAGTAACGCGCGGCTCTGATACGATTTAAGGAGTACATTTGAATGTTGTCGAAATCTACGAAAGGAAATGCCTTTCGTAGAATTGCAATGTTTGTCGGTACTGCTCCAAGTACTTCTTGCTGAAATGCTCCTAGCGTTACAAAAGCATTCGGCCTCAAAATATGTATATTCTTCAAATCCACCAATACATCAAAGTCTCTGTCTAGCTTGAATATCGGTTCTTTAACGATTTGCAACTCATCTTTGAGGAAAAGGGCTTTGCCATTACTAATAGACTTAAATTGGGAAGCTCTCCGTAGTGCAGTCAAGTGATTGTAATTGCTATCGAACAAACGTGCAAAGTAACAAAAAATATCATCTTGCTCGTGGAGCGCATATGCATCGAATGCAATTGCGTGTAGCTCATGAAGCATTTTCAGCCTTCTTGCAAAATCTTCATTAACAGAAACCGTAAGGTATTCAGTTGATTCATACTTTTCTGAAAACTCAAATTCTTTTGGTTCTTCATCACTTTCTTTCATGCTTTTCCAAGTCAATGCAACCATTTCATCCAATGCATCTTGAACTTCGCCTTCAGCAGTAAGTTTTCTATACGTCGGGTTGCTTGCTTTGCCCAATCCAACGCCAAACTCAATGCTAATCACATTCTCAAGGTCGAATTCCAGTTTCACTCAACTATCTCCATATATACGGTGTCACTCAAATGATGGGAGAGAAACCGTTCTCCCCTAGCAATAAATCTTCGTTTAGAAATAAGAGCAATCGGCATATTCTCTGAAAGTTGATTGTCATCTTGTGGTAAGTAAACCGAATGAATCCTATAGCCTCGAATCGCGAAATATATGTTTAAGTAATGAAGATTTAACCGGTAAAAAATGAAAGCGATAAAACCAAGTGCAAATACAATAGCAAGTAGTTCACGACAACTCTTTGGATCTTCCTGAATAAAAGGGGATAGATTTGCAAACAGATAAACTAAAACATGAATAGTATGATCCTTTGATTCACCAGCAATAAGTACTTGCGTACGTCGTTTTACTTTAGCCCGATGTATCCAACATATTAGAAAGCCAGTAGGTATCAGAATCAATAGTCCGCAAACTATGCAGAGTGCCAAGTTTGGTATCAGAACACTGCCTTTGATCATCCAAAAAATGAAGAGAGGAGAAAAACTACTAAGAACCATCAATATCCTAGGAACTTGCAGTCCTTCTCTTTGCAATACTCTTTTGTTGGACATTTTCTCTCTGTCGGCGAGTTTACTGCTAGTGGTTCATTTCGCAGTATGAACTTACCTTTGCTGAAAGAAGCTACATATTAGTTCATTTAGACAATGTTGTACAACACTTGCCCCAATGTGCAGAGTGCATTTGGAGGACATTGACACATGATTGTTGCAAGTTCTGAAATTTGGAAAACTGACGTTGATCTGAGTGGTGCGGAAGTAACTCATAGAAAACACAAAACGCCCCGCATTCACGGGGCGCAGACTTGCTCCACAGCCTGGACTCGAACCAGGAACCTACCGGTTAACAGCCGGTTGCTCTGCCATTGAGCTACTGTGGAATATGGAGCGCAGGATAGCAATGGCGCGCGGCCCTGTCAAGCACGGCTTGCATTCGCGGCCGCCGCAGTTAGGCTTGCCGCAGCAGGCTTGCGGGAGGCGAACATGGCGGACGCGCTGTCGGTGCGCAAGGTGGCGGGCCCGGCCGACTTCCGCGCCTTCTTCGAGTTCCCCTGGCGCGTGCATGGCGACAGTCCCGCCTGGGTGCCGCCCATGCTCTCCATGCGCCACGAACTGCTCGACAAGCAGAAGAACCCCGCCTGGCAATATATGGAGGGCGACTACTACGTCGCCTGGCGCGGCGCGCAGCCGGTGGGCACCATCGCCGCTTTCATCAATCACCGCCACAACGAAGTCCATAACGAGCGCATCGGCTGGTTCGGCGCCTTCGACGTGCTCAATGACCAGGAGGCCGCGACCGCCCTGCTGGATAGCGCCGCCGGGCACGTGCGGCGCCTGGGCTACGAAGCCCTGCGCGGCCCGCAGACCTTCACCACGCACGAGGAGTGCGGCCTGCTGATCGAGGGCTTCGGGCGGCCGGTGTTGCTGATGCCCTGGAACCCGCCACGCTACCAGACACAGGTAGAGCAGGCCGGCCTCGTCAAGTACGTCGACCTCTACAGCTTCGCGATGAACCGCGACATGTCCGCCGACAGCGGCCTGGCGCAGCGTCTGCGGCGCATCACGCAGCAGGTGATGAAGCGCAACCGCATCACCATCCGCCCCATCGACCGGAAGAACCTGAGCGCGGATTTCAGCCACTTCCGCGAGCTCTACAACGCAGCCTGGGACCGCAACCAGGGCTTCGTGCCCATGACCGAAGCCGAGCTGGACGCGCTGGTCGCCGGCCTGGGCCAGTTTCTGGATCCCGACTTCGCCTTCTTTGCCAGCGTGGATGGCGAGCTGGCCGGCTTCGTGCTGGGCATCCCGGACTTCAACCAGGTGCTGCAGAAGGCTGCGCCGCGCCCCGGCATGCCCGAGCCGCTCACGCTGCTGCGCGCCCTGTGGCACTGGAAGCTGCGCCCGGTCATCGACACGCTGCGCATCCCGCTGCTGGGCGTGCGCGCCGAGTATCGCAACAAGGGCGTGGACGTCGCGCTCTACCACCACATCCTTGATGCCTGCCTGGCGCACCCGCGCATAAAGCAGGCTGACGGCGGCTGGATTCTGGAGAGCAACGAGGCGATGGTGCGCGTGGCCAAAAACATGCGTCTGGAGCCTTACAAGACGCACCGGCTTTATGAACGCAAGCTGCTGGATTGAGCGGCGGCGGAGCTAACCTGCCAGGCGGCGGACGAGATCGTCGGTGGCTGCGGCGGCGTCAGCCTCACCGTTGAGCACGCTGAGGAAGGCGTTGCGGGCGCTGTTGATTGCGGCGCCTTCTTCGCCGCCGGCCAGCGGCAGCACGGCGTTCGCCAGCAGTTCGCGGGAGAAGTCGAGATAAGGCGTGGCCTCCAGCATCCCCCAGGCCGTATTGCGCGAGGGCAACATCGCGACGCTGCGGGCGAATTCGCTCTGGCGACCGGGGCCCAGCATCCAGTCGAGGAAGCGGGCGGAGAGCGCCTGGCGCCCGGAGCTGTCGGTGACCAGCACCCACATCCAGCCCTCAAGCACGCCAGCCTGCGCGCCGTCAAGCGTCGGCACGGGGCCGTAGCCCAGTCTGGCGCCGGCAGCCTGCAGGCCGAGCCAGTCGTCGGAGCCAAGCACCGCAGCATCCAGCTCGCCGGCCAGCAGCAGATCGGCGTAGTTGGCCGTGGCGTTGTAGCCCGTCACCGCCGGGTCGAGCAGCTCCTGGGCCAGCGCCTGCTCGTAGAAAGCGAGCGTGTGTTGCCAGGCCGCTACGTCCTCGGGCCGCTCCGTGTCGGTTGGCAGGCGGCCGGCCGCGGCCAGATACTGCATCAGCAGCAGGTTGTTCATCCTGCCAGGATCGGCGGCGGCCATGGCGAAGCGCGTCTGCGTTTCCAGCAAGTCGGCGAAACTGGCGACGGGCGTGGCGGCGCGCTGCCTGCTCCAGGCCATGTGTTGCAGCGTGAGTAGCCAGGGCAAACCGTAGAGTTCGCCGTCAATCCGGCCCAGATCCTGGGCTGCGGGGAACATATCGTCGAGGGTGACGCTGGCGACCATGTCTTCGAGGGAGTGGATCAGGCCGTCGCGGGCCGCCGCCAGCATGTCCGCGCGCCGCATCAGCGTCAGATCGGGCAGCACGCCGGGCGCGACCGGGCTGGCGGCGCGCAATGTGGCCAGGATGCCGTTGGCGCCCGTACCAGATTTGAGGCGCAGCTGCAGCGTGACGTTGCCGAGGAAGGACTGGAAGGCCTCCAGTTGCGATGTCAGCAATTCCATCGCCATCGGGTTGTTGCCTGGCGCCAGCTGTTCCGGCCACCAGAGCACCACGCGCGTGGGCTCGGGCGTCTGCGGCGCGGTGGGCTCCGGGCGTGGCAGCGGGGTGCTGGCCTGCACAAGGATCAACGGGACAAGGGTCGGCGCTGCGTCCTGGGCAGCGAGGCGGTTACCGCCGGCGATGGCGCTGCTGCAGGCGGTCAGCGCCAGGGCGAGAACCAGCAGCACTGCGCGCAAATGCTTTGCTGTCAGGGTAAACACGCGGCTCCCGCGCCGATGATCGGAGTGAGCGGAGAGAGTGGGATTCGAACCCACGGTGCCCTTGCGGACACACCTGTTTTCGAGACAGGCCCATTCAACCACTCTGGCATCTCTCCCGTAACCTGATAGTACAAACGGGCGCGCACTATAACAAGTCCCGCCGGCCGCTGTCACTGCGCAGCCCACGGAAGAAGTCCTGCAACTGCTGAGTCGCCGCTGCCGCCAGTACACCGCCGCAACAATCGACACGATGGTTCAGTGCGGGATGCTGCAGCAGGTTGAGCACGCTGCCACCGGCGCCGGCCTTGGGGTCCGCAGCCGCGTAAACCAGGCGCGGCAGGCGCGCCAGCACCATCGCGCCGGCGCACATGGCGCAGGGTTCGAGCGTGCAGTAGAGGGTGACGGCATCCAAACGCCATTGTCCGAGCCGGCGCGCCGCAGCGCGGATGGCGATAATCTCCGCGTGGGCGCAGGGGTCGCCGTCGGCCTCGCGCCGGTTGTGGCCTCGACCGATGACCTCGCCCGCGCACACGGCCAACGCGCCGACCGGGACGTCGCCGGTCGCCAGCGCCCGCTCCGCCTCTGCGAGCGCGAGCCGCATCCAGTCTTCATCGCTGCGTTGCATAATTGTCTAGAAGAGACTCAACTGGTCGTGCGCTTCGTCAGCGTCCGCGTCCGCCACGTCGACGACTTCGTCATCCGCTTCAAGCGGCTCCTCGTCCAACGCTGCGGCGACCAGGCCGGACTCAGGCTCCTCATCCGGCAGCGCGGCGACGGGCCGGGGCATTTCTTCCGGCTGTTCCATTTCCTCAGCCGGGGCCTGTCCGGCGCCCAGTTCTGCCAGCCTCTCCGGCGAGAAGCCGATGTCTTGCAGCACTTGCACCAGAGTCGCTTCGGTGCGCGTATCGCCTGCCGACAGGACAGCCCGCAAATGCTGTTCCTGGCAGGCGCGCCAGTCGTCGGCGAAGATGCGTTCGCCCATGTCAGCTCGCTATCTGTCCCGGCCTGCCTGTCGCCCGCCCTGCAACAATTTTAGCAACTGCGGGCCATAGTGCTGCAGACGCCAGGGGCCGATCCCGGGGATGGTCGCCAGTTCCTCCAGCGTAGACGGCGCGCGCTGCGCCAGGGTCATCATCACGGACTTCGAGACGATCACGTCTGCGCTCAGGTCACGTTCACGGGAGCGCTGGCGGCGCCACTCATGCAGGGCGAGAAAACGCGCCCGCACCGCCGGCTCCTGTCGGGCGTTACGCGCGGGCGGCGTGAGCGGTTTGCCCGTCCTGCCGGCGGCAATGCGCTGCAGCAGCTGTTCGCCATTGCGCCGCAGCAAACTGCGCGGCAGCCCGCGGATTTGTTCCAGCTCCTTGAGGCTGCCTGGCGCGCGGCGCGCCAGCGCAACCATCGCTTCCTTGCCCAGCACCTTGAAGGGCGGACGGTCGCGCTGCCCGGCGAGCTCCTCGCGCAGCAGGTAGATCTCGCGCAGAATAGCCATCTGGGGCGGCGTGAGGCCCTCGGGTTTGCCAATGCGCCAGAAGCCGTCGGGGTCGAAGCGCGCGCCCTGGGCTGGCACGTGATCCAGCTCCGCGAAGACGTCGCGCGCTTCCTCAAGTCGGCCCATTGCCTGCAATTCATCATAGAGATCGTTGCGCAACATGCCCAGGAAGTGCGTGTCCATCTGGGCGTAGCGCAGGCTGTCCGGCGGCAGGGGGCGCTGGCCCCAGTCATCGCGCTGATGGCGCTTGTCGGTCTTTATGCCCAGATGGCGCTCGAGCAGACTGTTGAGCCCGATCTGGGCGTGGCCGGCGACGCGCGCGGCGATCATGGTGTCGAATATGTTGTGCACGATGAAGCCGAAATCGCGGCGCAGCCCGATGAGGTCATATTCGGCGGCGTGCAGGATCTTCTCCAGGCGCGGATTCGCCAGCAGATCACCAAGGGGATCCATGTCCACGATGGCCAGGGGATCGAGCAGATAGTCCGCGCTGCGCGTGCTCAACTGGATCAGACAAACCTGTTCGCGGTAGGCGTGCAGGCTGTTGGCCTCGGTGTCGATGGCCAGGAAGGGTTGTTGCGCCAACTCCGGCACCAGGGCTCGAAGGTCACGGTCCGAAGTGATGATGCGGGGCGCAGGCAACTCCGGGGTTAGTAGCGGGCGTTCAATCGTCGCGGTGACTATCAGTGGTCATCCTCTTTCCCCAATCCGCATATGAGGATACCCTGGCGCGGCCTGTTGCGACAGTGGCGTCCGGAGCGGCATTGCGAAAGCCTGCAAACTGTGGCGTCGGGGCCGGGAATCGCCACTAAAGAAGCGAGCGCGCTGTCGCGTTCGGCAATGGACCTGGTTTTATAACCAGTAAATGTGCGCCTGATCGTGGCTATTCTGATCGTTTTGTGTCATCAAAAAAGGCCCCTTCCGGGGCCTTGCTGTTCAACAAGGGTCAGGCAGGTGGCTTCTCGAGGAAAGCGGACAGCTGCTCCAGTGACAAGCTGATTGTCGACAAGGCATCCGCAAAGTTGAAGCCTGATACCGTGACCAGGAGGATAATCAGTCCGAACCCGATATACATGTGCCGGCGCGATACCAGCAACTCTTCACGCAGCGTCGACGCTTCTCTTTCGACCTTGTCCACTCTTTTCTCGAGGGTAAGAGATGCCACAATGTCACTCCTGTCTGGTTTGGCGACGGCTTCATTGGCCAGGAAGTCGGACGATACCCTTTATGCCCTGCAGGCAAGTACAAAGTGTGGCAGTGAAAATGCATACAAATTACAGTGCGAGTAATCAAGATTCGCGCTTGTCTTTCTTTTGACACTGCAAATCGCTTGTGATATATTGCGCAGTCGCTGACGGTAGAGCGTCAGCATGGCGCACGCGAGGCAATCCGTTTCAGGGAGTCACCATGGCCACAGCAAGCCCGGCCCGCTCCGCCGCAGTTCAGCGAACCCAAAGCGCGGCGGCCAGCAGGCAGGCCGCCGAGGTAGAAGTTGCAGTCAGTCCGCCCAGCCGGCGGGAATTCCTTTTCTACATCTGGAACGCTTCCATCCTGATGGTTATCGGTCAGATAACGGTTGCCACATTGTGGTTCGCATTCCCGCGCTTTGCCGAAGGTGAATTTGGCGGCACCTTCGGCGTGGAGCCGACCGAGCTGCCGTCGCCGGACGGATCGCCGATTGCGCGGCCGGACGGGCGCTTCTGGCTGTCGCAGCCGATCGTCAATGGCGAGGCCGCCTTTGTGGCGCTCTACGCGGTCTGCACCCATCTGGGCTGTCTGCCCAAGTGGGTCGATGTCAACAACCGCTTTGAATGTCCCTGCCACGGCTCCAAGTTCCAGAAAACCGGTCTTTACATCGAGGGCCCTGCCCCGCGCAGCATGGACCGCTTCCGCACCATCATCACCTTCACCGACGGCAGCGTTGTGGAGAGCAACTCTGCCGGCGATCCCATCCCGCTCGGTGGCAAGAGCATTCAGTCCATCGCAGTAGATACCGGCGCCAGAATCCTGCGTGCCGGCAAGGTCTAGTCCTCGCGTAGCAGAGTTTTCCCGGAGAGTGCGTGCATGTCAGTCCTGCCCTTCCCCTCGTTTCTCGATGACGTAAAAGAAAAGGGACTGCGCAAGGCCGTTTTTGAGGGCGCTGACGAGGTCGTGGAGCGGCTTTCTGCGGGCCTGAACGTTCAGGATGTGCGCGACGCGCTGCGCGGTGAAGGCCCCAGCCGGCGGCCCAATCCGCGCCTGCAGCCCCACGCTGATGGCTTCTGGCTGCACATGCGCCCCAGTTACTACAACAATCAGGTCACCGGGCTGTATCCCTCATTTCGTCTCGGCTGGCTCTCCACCTACTTCGTCTTCTTCGAGACGATCACCGGCATCATCCTGATGTTCTGGTACACGCCCGCGCCGGAGATCGCCTACGGCAACATGCTCAGCATGTTGAACAACGTGCCCTTCGGCCAGTTCGTGCGCGACCTGCACCGCCTGGGCGCGGAGGCGATGGTGCTCATCGTTTTCCTGCACATGCTGCGCACCTTCTATACCGCCAGCTACAAGAAGCCACGCCAGTTCACCTGGTTTACCGGCGTGCTGCTGCTCATTTTTACCGGCTTCCTCAGCTTCACCGGTTACCTGCTGCCCTGGGACCAACTGGCACTGTGGGCGGTCACCATCGGCGCCAGCATGGCCGAGGCCACGCCGCTGATCGGCGAGCAGGTCAACCTGCTGGTGCGCGGCGGCCCGGAGATGGGCGCCAACGGCCTGTTGCGCTTCTACATGGCGCACGTGCTGCTGCTGCCAGTGTTGCTCTTCATCTTCGCCGGCGTGCACTATTACAAGGTCGTCATCCACGGCCACAGCCTGCCACCACGCGCCGAGAACCCCGGCGAGGACAGCGCCAAGCGCGTGCCGCTGGACCGGCGCGTCTACTTCATCCCGGACATGCTCACCAGCGAGTTGATGTGGTTCGGGGTAACGACATTCATCCTTATCGTTCTCTGCATCTGGTTCTATCACGCGCCGCTGGAGAGCCACGCCGATCCACAGGTCACGCCGCTGGGCACTACTGCTCCCTGGTACTTCCTGTGGATCCAGGGCGCGCTCAAGCTGGGCGACAAGACCTTCTGGGGCGTCATCTTCCCCACCATCCTGCTGGGCTTCCTCATGGTCGTGCCTTACATCGACCTGAACCCGGCGCGCCGTTTCGCGCAGCGTCGCTTCGCTTTCAGCATTTCCTTCCTGATGCTGGCCATTCTGGTGGTCACCAGCTACATGGGCCTCTCGGAATTCGGCGTGGCCACCGCGCCCGACCAGGAAATCCTGAACGAGCTGAGCTTCGAACCGGCCCACAACCACATGGGGTTGCTGCGTCCGGTCAGCTTTGAGCAACTGACGACCGGCGCATTCACCACGCGCGAGTTCGCCGGCGGCAGCGAACATGGCGCGGCGGGCGTGGTCGAATTCAACGACGCCATGCTGCAGAGCGGCGATATGGAGCATTTGCTGGATCATTTGAGAGCGGGCTTCCTGGACCTGCCGACCCTGCGTTTCACGCCAGTGCCGACGGCCGCGCCGGAGCTGATGCACGTGATAGAGGAATTTGCCCACCTGCTGGAAGCCGAGCAGGTTGAGCTGCTGGACAGCTGGGGCGTGGTCATCATCACCCCCAATCAGGGGGACCTGAAACGCATTGACATGGTAATCAACTGGCAGGCAATCGAGATTGAAAGTGGCCGGCCCGTGCTGGACGACAACGGCGACCCGATCCCGGTTTTCGATGAAGACGGCCACCCGGTGCGGCGCACCAGCAGCAAGCATCTCTTTATTAACGAACAGTCAGGTTACTTCAGCTAATGGACCTGCAACGACTCCTCATCGAGAGGATGGAAAACCGCATCCTGGTCGGCCTCACCGTGGTGCTGGCCTCAATGGTCCTTGTCGGCTGGATCGCCATTAACGAAACCGGGCGCATGGCCTCTTTTCAGCAGCAACACCTGGCGCGCTCCATCGAGAAAGGCGCGGAACTCTTCGCCAACAACTGCGCCACCTGCCACGGGCCGGATGGCACAGGCAGCGCGCGCGCGCCCGGCCTCAACAACCCGCAACTTTTCGACCATGATTATCTTGCGCCGTTCGATACGCAGCTCGCCGGGGTAAAGACCAACATCGCCCACTTCGAGTCGCTCACGTCCACCATGGTGGACGAAGAAGCGTTGGCGGAACTGAGCGAAGAAGAATTCGCCGCCGTGCAGGCCGACCTGGCCGCCTACATTGAGGCTCATGGTGAAGACCCACTGGTCGCCCTCAACGGGCAACTGGCCAGCCTGGCCACCAACCGCGCCAACCTCGTCCTGCAAATGCAGAGCGCCATCGACCGGGGTTACGACCCCGAGCAATCCTCGCGCCTGAACAACGTCGACTGGGGCGGCACGCTGGATGCCTTCGTGCTGACCACCATGATCTCCGGTCGCCCGGTCAGCAGCAATTACTGGCCGGAGGCGATGGCCGCCTGGTCACAGACCGCGGGTGGTCCGCTGCGCAACGATCAGCTGGAGGACCTGGCCAACTACGTCGTCAACTGGGGCGCCGGCCGCAACTGGTCGCTGGAAGACCTGCTGCGCGTGCAGCAGTTCGCCAAGGAACCGGTCGAGGGCGGCGGCCTGACCGTCGAGGTGCCGATCGCGGCGGAAATCATCAACATCGAGTTTGCGGATATCAGCAGCCGCCGCGAAGATATCGACAGTGCCGTGGCGTTTGCGCTGAGTGAGGTCGCCGAACTGGCGGGCGACCCCAACAACGGCCAGGCGCTCTACAACGGCACGCTGGCCTGCTCCGCCTGTCACAACCTGGAGACTGTCGCGCCGCCGACCGAAGGTACCTTCACGCGCGTGAGCAACACGCGCCTGGCGGAGCCGGCGCTGGCCGGCTATGACGAAGTGCACTACATCGTCGAAAGCATCCTCGCGCCGAACGCCTACGTCGCGGCCGGTTATCCGGCCAACAACATGCCGCAGAACTTTGGCGAGCGCCTTGATGCGCAACTGCTGGCCGACCTCGTGGCCTACGTGAGCAGTCAGGATGGCGACGATCCACTGGCGGAATAAGCTTCGCCTGCAAGTCTGACAGCGCGCCTCCGCTTCGCCCGGAGGCGCGCTCCTGTCCCGGTTGAAAGGTGTGTAATGGAACCCTTCCTCTCTGACTATCTGAACTCGATTGAAGTCCTGTTTGGGGACTTCGCCGGTCTGCTTGAAGGCCTGCCACAGGAGGCGCTGTACTGGACGCCGGGGCCGGACACCAGCTCGCTGGCCGTGCTGGCCGTCCATACTGCCGGCTCCACGCGCTATCGCCTCGGTGAAGTCTGTCTCGGCGAAGAACCCACGCGCGACCGGCCGGCGGAGTTTGCCACCAGCGGCATGGACGCCGCCGGGCTGCAAGCCCACCTGCAAAAGACGGTAGAGCACGCGCGGCAGTCCTTGCGTCAGCTCACCATGGAAGACCTGCCACGCATGCGGCCCATGCCCGGCCGCGGCATGGAAGTCACCATCTCGCAGGCCCTGCTGCAAGCGCTCGAGCACGCGAACCAGCACCTGGGTCACGCCCAGCTTACGCTCCAGATGTGGCAACAGCGCGGGCGCTGAGGCAGCCAGGAGGGCAACCATGTCCATCACCTCGCAAGCCATTCTGCGCGTCTTGCCGGCCATCGGCCTGCTGGCCATGGCAGGCGCGAGCCTGGCGCAGGAGAGCAACGAGGCCGCTGCCGGCGAGCTGGACCCCGGCGGTCCTGGCGGCATCACGACGCTGATCTTCCTGATCGGCGTAGCCGGCATCCTCGTGGTCGGCGGCGTCATCGTCGCGCGCGACAGCTTCCGTCCGGACGACGACTCCGGCTCCTGAGAATACGCCGCCGTGGTATGATGAATCAGGCGGCGGGCACTGGGGAAGACAATGGCTGAGGCCACATGGGAAAAGAGCGCTGCCGCTGCGGAGCAATTTCGGCGCCGGCGGCGGGCCAGGGGCCGGCTCCATTTTCTGCTGGCCGGCCTGCTCATTCTGGTAGCCACCGCCTGGCTCATCATCTCCGGCACCGCCACCGGCGCGCGCTATTTCATCACGGTTGACGAACTCGTCGGCGACCCCGCCTGGCTCGGCAAGACCGTGCGCGTTTCGGGCGCCGTGCTGGGGCCCAGCATTCAATATGACCAGGATACGCTGAGCATCGCCTTCACCATGGCCGCCATCCCGGCGCAGTTCGATGACCTCGCCACGGCCCTGCACGACGCTGTCAGCGATCCGGCCGTCAGGCGCATTGAGGTACTCGTGCCCGACCAGGCCAAGCCGGACTTGTTGCAGCATGAGGCCCAGGCGATTCTCACCGGGCAGCTTGGTACGGACGGCGTCTTCACGGCCAGCGAACTGCTGCTCAAATGCCCCAGTCGCTTCGAGGAAGCCGGCCCGGATCCCGCAATCGCCGGTCACGCGGACCTCTAGACGATGCTGGCCGAAGTCGGCCTGGGCGCACTGCTGCTGGCCTTCGGCGCGGCGCTCTACGCGCTGGTGGCGGCCCTGGCCGCCGGCCTGCGGCACAGGGAGGACTGGCTGCGCAGCGCGCGCAACGCCTGTCTACTCACATTTCCGCTGCTGCTGCTGAGCTGCGCTGCCCTGCTGGTCGCGTTGCTGAACGGCCACTATCAACTCAGCTACGTCTGGTCGGTCACCGACCCGGCCACGCCGCTCTTCTACCGCCTCACCGCGCTCTGGGGCTCGCAACAGGGCTCCCTGCTATTCTGGTCGCTGCTGCTCAGCCTCTATTGCTTTGGCGCAGTGCTGCTCAACTGGCGCGCGCAACGCCGCCTGATGCCCGGCGTCATCGCCGTGACCATGGCGACGCTGGCCTTTTTTCTGGCGCTGTCGCTCCTGCTGGAGAATCCCTTCGAGCGCTTCTGGCTGGGCGCCGACGGCAGCGTGCTGCAGAACGCGTTCATCCCGGCCGGCGCCCGCGCCCCCGATGCGCAACGTCTGGCCGATACGGCCAGCGGACTCAACCCGCTGCTGCGTCATTTTGGCATGATCATCCACCCGCCCATGCTCTACCTGGGCTTCACCGGCTTCGTCATCCCCTTCGCCTTCGCGCTGGCGGCGCTGGCCTCCGGCGAGCTGTCCTCCGCCTGGATTCGCGCGACGCGGCGCTGGACGCTGCTGGCCTGGATGTTCCTCGGCATGGGCCTGCTGCTGGGCGGGCGCTGGGCCTATGACGTGCTCGGCTGGGGCGGCTACTGGGGCTGGGACCCGGTCGAGAACGCCGCCCTGCTGCCCTGGCTGACCGGCACCGCCTTCCTGCATTCGGTGCTTATCCAGGAGAAACGCGGCATGTTGCGCCTGTGGAACATGCTGCTGGTGATCTTCGCCTTCTCCGCCGTCATGTTCGGCACCTTCGCCACCCGCAGCGGCCTGATCGAGAGCGTGCACAGTTTCGCCCGCAGCGAGATCGGCTTCCCGCTCTTCGCCTTCTGGTCCGGCATGACTTTGGTCGCGCTGGGCCTCACGCTCTGGCGCCAGCGCCAGGGCCTGCTGCGCGACGAACGCGCCTTCGCCGGTCTGCTGGGCCGCGAGACGCTCTTCGTGCTCAACAACGTCGTCTTCGTGGCGCTCTTCGTAGCCATATTCTGGGGCAGCTTTGGCGCGCCACTGCTCAGCGAAATTGTGCTGGATGCACCCATAACGCTGGGCGCCGACTACTTCCTGCAGGTAACGCCGCCGCTCTTCGCCATCCTTTTCCTGCTCATGGGCATCGCACCGCTGGCGGCCTGGGGCAGCACTTCGCTGCGCCGCATGGGCAAGGGCCTGCGCGCGCCGCTGTTGCTGACGCTGCCGCTGCTATTGCTCTTCGCGCTGGCGGGGATGCGTACGCCAGGCGCGCTGCTGGCCTACGGCCTGGTCACGCTGGCCGGACTGGTCGCGCTGGGCGAGATTCTACGCGGCGCGCAGGCGCGGGTGCGCGCCTGGGACGAGAGCTGGCCACAGGCCGTCCAGGCCTTGTTCAGGCGCAACCGCAGCCGTTACGGCGGCTACGTCGTGCATCTCGGGATCACGGTCATCGGCATCGGCGTCATCGGCAGCACACTCTTCCAGGCAGAGACGCAACGCACGCTGGCCCGCGGCGAGTCGCTGATGCTGCAGGACTACGAGCTGCGCTACGATGGCTTCAGCGAGGCCATGGCCAGCGACGGCCGGCTGCTGCAGGTCGCCGCGGTCACGCTCAGCCGCGGTGGACAGGAGCTGGCGCAACTGCGGCCGCGCATCGACGTCTTTCCGCAGCAGCCGATGACCATCGCCGGCATTCACAGCACGCTGGAAAACGACGTCTACGTGCTGCTGGCCGGCCATGAGGGGTCGGGCCAGGCGCGCGCGACATTCCGCCTCACCATCAACCCACTCATCAACCTGGTCTGGTGGGGCGGCCTGCTGCTGCTGCTGGGCACCTTCATCGCTGCCTGGCCGGAGCAGGTGATTGCCTTGCCGGCGAGACGTCCTGAACCTGCGCCGCAGGAGGTGCAGGCATGAGGTTCGCGCTCGTACTGCTGGCGGCCCTGCTGCTGACCTTGCCGGCCGCCGCCCAGCCGGTCACTGACGACGAGGTCAACGCCGTCGCCGTCAGGCTCTACTGCCCGGTCTGCGAAAACATTCCGCTGGACGATTGTGACACGCCGGCCTGCCGCCAGTGGCGCGCCGAGATCCGGCATCAGCTGGGCGAAGGCCAGACGCCGCAGGCCATCATCGACGACTTCGTCATGCGCTTCGGCGAGCGCGTGGTGGGCACACCGAGGGACCCCGGCTTGCGCGCCCTGGCGTTGCTCACGCCCTGGGCGCTCGGGCTGGCCGCGTTGCTGCTGGCCGCCGGGCGCATCCGGCGCTGGCGCGTCCGCCAGGCTGCTGCCCCGCTCAGTGCGGAGGACGCGACGATGGATGCCGACTATCGCGCGCGCATCGAGGCGGATCTACGTGCCCGACGTTGAGCCAGCCAGCCAGGTTCCCGCGGATGAACCGGCGGCGGAAGCCCGGCGCACGAGTCCGGGCCTGCTGGCCCTGACCGCTGCCGTGTTGCTGGCCAGCGTCTTCTTCGGCATCGCCTTCGCCCGCAGCAACGTCAGTCAGCCGCAGGCCGGCAGCGCGCCGGACTTTGAGGCGACGAGCTTTGCGGGCGAGACGCTGCGCCTCTCTGACTTGCGGGGGCGGGTTGTGGTGCTCAACTTCTGGGCCAGCTGGTGCGGGCCCTGCCGCGTGGAAGCGCCCATTCTGCAGCGCATCCACGAACGCTGGCAGGAGCGCGGCGTCACGGTGCTCGGCCTCGCCTATACCGACGTCGACCGCCACTCACTGGCTTTCATTGAGGAATTTGGCCTCACCTGGCCGAGCGCGCCCGACCGCGGCAACCGGGTCTCCGACCGCTACAACATCCAGGGCGTGCCTGAAACCTTCGTCATCGACCAGCAGGGCGACATCGCCCACTTCTTTTTCGCGGCGGTTAACGAGGCGGCGCTGGATGCCCTGTTGACCGAATTGCTGGCGCCGGCATGAGCACAGGCGGCGCGCTCTTCTTCCTGCTGGCGCTGGCGCTGTGCAGCGCTGTGATTTTTGCGCCGCTGAGCTCCGGTCTGCGGCGCAGGCGTCGCAGCAGGCGCAGCGACCAACGGCGCGAGGCCCTGCTGTTGCAATACGAGCGCGTGCTGTTGACCCTGCGCGACCTCGACGAAGACCAGCTGACCGGCAAGGTCGACTCCGCCGCCCATGCACTGGAGCGCGAAGTCTGGCTGCGGCGCGGCGCAGAGCTGCTGGCCGAACTGGATGCGCTGGCGCAGGAGCCGCGCCCGTGAAGCGGGGCCCTGCACTGTTGTTACTGCTGACATTTGCGTTGACGGCCTGTTCCGGCCTGGCGGGCGAGCCGCAGGTGCTGGCGACGCTAACGCCGGCGCCACGCGCGCCGGCCGACCTGGCCAGTGGCGCGCGCATCTTCGCCGCACGTTGCAGCAGCTGCCACGGCAGTAGTGGCGCCGGCGACGGGGAACTCGCATTGCGCGGCGCAATCCCTGCGCCTGGCAATTTCGCGCAGCCGGAGGCGGCCCGCGGACAATCCCTGCAGCAATGGCTGACGACCATTCGCGACGGGCGCATCGAAGCGCTGATGCCGCCCTGGCGCGACGCGCTCACTCCGGCTGAACTGCGCGACGTGGCGCTCTACACTTACACGTTGCATTACAATCCAGAGCTGCTTGTGCGCGGCCAAAACGTCCTCGAAGCGGCCTGCGCCGACGGCTGCGCGGGACTCGAGGCCCTCGGCGACCTGCACGAGCAGGCAACGCTGGACGCGCTGTCGGATGAGGCGCTGCGCGCCGCCCTGCCGGTCACGCTGGCGGAGGAGGACGCCTGGGCGGCAGTGCCCTGGCTGCGCGCGCGCGACCTGCGGGGACTGGAACAGTCGGGCCGGCCTTCCGCCGTAACGCAGCCTGTCTTTGGCGACATTAGCGGGCGCATCAGCAACGGCACGGCGGATGCGGCAGTGCTGCCCGGCCTGAAGGTCGTTCTGCTCGAGTTTGGCACGGGCCAGGCACCAGCCTTGCGCGAGACATTCAGCGCGGCTGACGGCAGCTATCGATTCGCGGATGTGCTCCTCGAACCGGGCCGCAGCTTCAGCGTCCTCGTCGAGCACGGCGGCCGGCGCTTCCCCTCCGCACGAGTCGGAGCAGATCCCGCTCGCCCGCAGCTCGACTTGCCGGTGACGATCTACGAAGTTGGCGCTGACTCGGACGCAATCTCCATCAGCGCGCTCGTGCAGCAGCTCAGCGTGGTGGACGATGCGCTGCAGATCGTGCAGGTCACGCGCTACCGCAACAACTCGGATCGTGTCTTCAGCAGTGCGCAGGAGGTCGCGCCCGGCCAGTTCGCCTCGCTCGCCCTGCCGCTGCCGGAGGGCGCCCGCGACCTCACCCTGCCAGACGAGAGCGGGCGCTATGTGGTCGATGAGTCGGGCAGCATGGTGAGGGACACCCTGCCCGTCTTCCCCGGCGCGGAACATCTGGTGCAGTTGGCCTGGCGTCAGCCCTGGGACGGGACGGGCATTGACCTCGAAGTGCCGCTGGCACAGGCGCTGGATGGCGAAGTGCGGTTGTTGTTGCCACCGACGTTGACGCTGGCTGACGCGGACTTCGGTAGCATTGGCCCGCAGCAGGTGGGGGCCGCGCTCTTCGACGGCTATGGCGCAATGCTGCGGCTTGAGGCGGGCGACAGCCTGCGCTATACGCTGCGCGCGCAGCAGCCAACGCTGCCGCCGGGCGTCGTCAGCGGCGAAGTGCTGGTCCTCGGCGCTGCGCTGACCATCGGCGCAGTCGCTACCCTGCTGATCCTGCGCAGAGGTCGCAACATTGCGGACAAACAGCGCGACTCGCTGGCGCGACAAATCGCAGAACTGGACGCGGCGCACGAGCGCGGCGCAATCAACCATGATCTCTACCGCAGGCAACGCGCAGAATTGCAACAACGATTGACCGGGCCGACGGATGGGGCCGGTGAGCGCTATGTCTGACGCCCTCATCGACGTGCGCGGCCTGGTGAAGGTGCAGGGGCGGCGGCTGGTGCTGCGCGGCCTTGAACTGCAGTTGCAGCGCGGCGAGTTCGTGGCCCTGCTGGGCCCCAACGGCAGCGGCAAGTCGACCCTGCTGCGCCTGCTGGCCGGGCTATCGCGGCCGGAAGGCGGCAGCATCCACATCGGCGGATGGCGGGTGCCAGGCGAACTGGCGGCCCTGCGCGCGCAAATCGGTTACGTGGGTCACGAAACTCTGCTCTACAACCACCTGAGCGCGAGCGAAAACCTGGGCTTTTTTGCGCGCCTCTACAGTCTCGACGAGCCAGACAGGCGCATCCGCGAGTTGCTGGCGCAGGTCGGGCTGGAGCGGCGCGCGCAGGAGCTCGTGCGCAACTACTCGCGCGGCATGCAACAGCGCCTGGCCATCGCGCGCGCCCTGCTGCCGCAGCCCGCCGTGCTGCTGCTTGACGAGCCTTTCGACGGCCTCGACGCGGCGGCGACGGAGATGCTGGCACAGCTGCTGTACGTCACGCAGGAACGCAGCATCCTCATGGCCACGCATCGCTTCGGCCTGGCGGAGCGCCTGGCCGGCCGCGCCCTCATCCTGCAGCGTGGCGTCGTGGGCGCGGAAGTATCGCTGGCGGACGCTGAATCAGGCACGCTGGCTGCACGCTACGCCAGCCTGACGGAGTCCTTTTGATGAGCAGCGGCTTCCTGCGCGCGACGCTGAGCATCGCCGGCAAGGACCTGCGCGCCGAGCTGCGTAGCCGCGAGCTGCTGGGGCTGATGGGCCTGTTCGCGCTGCTGGCCATCCTGGTCTTCAGCTTCGCCCTCGAGCTGGAGCGCATGGGCCGCCAGGGTGCCGTCAGCGGCGTGCTGTGGGTCACGCTCGTCTTCGCCAGCATCCTGGGCCACAACCGCGGCATGGCGCTGGAGCGGGAACATGGCGGCTTTGACGCCCTGCTGCTGGCGCCCGTGCCGCGCGGCAGCATCTTCTGCGGCAAGATGCTGGCCAACGCCCTGCTCACCCTGCTCGTCGGGGGGCTACTACTGCCGCTGCTGACCGTGCTCTTCAACCTGCCGACCCTGCCGGCCTCGCTGCTGCTCATTCTGCCGCCAGGCTGCCTCGGCCTCGCTGCGGTGGGCACCCTGCTGGCCACCATGACCGTGCAGACGCGCGCGCGCGATTCGCTGCTGCCCATCGTGCTGCTGCCGGTGGCGCTGCCGGTGCTGATCGCCGCCCTGCGTGCCAGCAATGCCGCGCTGGGCAACGCCCCGCCGGACGATCTCTTCGCCTGGCTGCAACTGCTGCTGCTCATCGACATCATCTACCTCGCCGCTGGCCTGCTGCTCTACGAGTACGCGCTGGAGGGCTGAGGCCATGATTGATAATGGAGGCGCCCTGTGCCAGAATGGCAACATTCAGCGTACACGGGAGAATTCATGAGCGACGCCTACGAGGTCTGTACGCTCCCTTCTGAAAGACAGCCGCGCGCCCTGCGCCTGCTCACGATTGCCACGCTGCTGACCCTGCCCTTCGGCCTTTACATGGCGTTGGTGCACGCCGGCACTGACACGACCCAGGGCGACGTCCAGCGCATCTTTTATCTGCACATGCCCGCCTTTTTCGGCGCAGCAGTGGCCTTCGGCGGCGCAATGCTGGCCGGCATCGGCTACCTGCGCACGCGCGAGACCTGCTACGACTCCTTCGCCGTGGCCGGCGTGGAAGTCGGCCTGACGCTGGCGCTGGTCAACCTCGTCAGCGGCGCCATCTGGGCCCGCCCCATCTGGAACACCTGGTGGACCTGGGATCCGCGGCTGACCTCGGCGGCCATCATGTGCCTGACCTACGCCGCCTGGCTGATGCTGCGCAACGGCATCGACAATGCGCAGCAGCGCCGGCGCCTGGCGTCCATTTACGGCATCCTCGCCTTCGTCACCGTGATTTTGACGCTGATCATCATCCGCATTCGTCCGGACACCATCCACCCGGCGGTGATCGGCCCCTCCGCCGTCAATGCCCAGGGCAGCTTCGAGCTGGATGCCAGCCGCGGCGTGACGGCGGCATTGCTGGCCAACTTCCCCATCTGGTCGCTGCTGCTGCCGCTGACCCTGCTGTGGCACCGTTACCGGCTGCAGCTGCGCGTTGAAGTGCTGGAGCAGCGCAAGGCCATTGTGCTGAACGCGCCGCTCCCCGCCCCTGGCGGGAACGACTGATGCCCGCCACTGGCCCCTACCTGCTGCTCGGCCTGGCCGCCATCGCCTTCTTCCCGCTGGTGCTTGTCATCAGCCTGATTGTGCGCCGGCGCAACCTCGACCGCGACCACGCGCTGCTCGATGAGCTGGAGCAGGACGCGGATTCCAATCCATCATCAGGGAGCACTACATGAGCGAGCTGTTGCGCTGGTTTGAAGATCGACGTCAGGCCATGGTCGATGAGCTGAGCGAACTCGTCAGGCTGGAGACGCCGACGCGTGACAAGGTCGCCGTCGATCGCTGCGGGGATTTGCTGCAGTCACGCCTGGAGGCCCTCGGCGCCAGCGTGCAGCGCATCCCGCAGCAGGAAGTGGGGGATATGCGACTGGCCAGCTGGCATGCGGACGCGCCGGGCCCGCCCATCCTCTTCCTGACGCACTGCGACACGGTGTGGCCATTGGGCACGCTGGCCGCGCGCCCGCCGCGCATCGATGACGAAGGGCGCTTCTTCGGCCCGGGCGCCATCGACATGAAGGGCGGCATCGTCATCATGCTGACAGCCCTGCGCGGCCTGGTCGAGCGCCATGAGCTGCCGCGCCGCCCGGTGCGGGTGCTGGTCACCAGCGACGAGGAGCTGGGCAGCCGCTACTCGGAAAAGTTGATTATGGAAACGGCGGCGGACTGCGGCCTCGTGCTGGTGATGGAGCCCGCCACGAAGGAAGGCGCGCTAAAAACCTGGCGCAAGGGCGTGGCCAGCTACGACCTGCTGGCGGAAGGCCGCGCCTCGCACGCCGGCAACGCGCCCGAGCAGGGCATCAACGCCATCGTCGAGCTGGCGCAGCAGATTTGCGCCCTGAACGAGATGAATGACCTGCAGCACGGCACCTCGGTCTCGGTCACCGTAGTGGAGGGCGGCATCACCACCAACGTCATTCCGCCGCGCGCCACGGCGCAGGTCGACGTGCGCGCCCTGACCGTGCGCGCGCAGGCGGACGTCGACGCGGCCATCCTCGGCCTGCAGGCGTGCGTGCCCGGCGCCAGGCTGCAGGTGACGCGCCATCACCGGCGCGACCCGATGGAGCGCAACGAGCAGATGATCGCGGCCTTCGGTCAGGCGCGTGCGATTGGCGCAGAACTGGGTCTTACTGTGCGCGAAGACGGCAGCGGCGGCGGCTCCGACGGCAACTTCACCGCCGCCGCCGGCATCACCACGCTGGACGGCCTCGGCCCCCAGGGCGATGGCCTGCACGCCGAACACGAACATGTGATCATCAACAGCCTGCCGCAGCGCGCTACGCTCGTCGCCGGCATCCTGCGCGACTGGCAGTTCCCGTCAGGCTGACTCAGGCGGCGACCTGGTCGGTTTCCGCGAGCAGGTCCAGCAGCTGCGCCCGCGTCGTGATACCACGCAGCGAAACGACCCAGTCGTGCAGTGTGGGACTGCGCGCCAGCAGCTCGCGCAGCGCCGGCCCGATCGGGTCATCCCCGCCCGCGCCCCGCGCCGCGGACTGGTAGCCGCCGTAGAAGGCGAACCAGGCCTGGTTCAGGCGTCGAATGCCGTAGCCATTGGCGACGAAAAGCTGTCGGCGGAGCTCCATATACGCCTCGGCAGCCTCTATTTCACCTTCTGCCAGCAGCGCATCCACGCGCCGCCGCGTGATGTCCATCTCCGCGCCATACTCGAACTGCGCCTGCCCGTCGAACGCGACCCGCTGCAGCGCAGTCGTTGGCGCCAGCTCCGGGTAATAGCGTTGCAGCAGGAGCGGTGCGACCCGCTGGCCGAAGAGGCCGGCGACCGTCTCGTTGATGACACGTGCCTCGCTGTCATAGTCCCAGGCCTGACCCAGCGGGAAAGCGAAGAGATAGTGATGCAGCCACTCGTGGGCGAAGGTGTCGGCCAGGGTCGCGATGTTGCTGGTTTCGAGGATCATGGCCGGGTAGAGCGCGATGCCACCGATGGGCACGACCAGTGCGGAGAGGTCCAGCTGCGCCTCGATCTGCTGCTCCAGTGCGACGATGGCATCCAGCGGCAGCGGCTCCAGCCCGAGGCTGATCTCGTAGCGGATTTCGTCGCGCGGCGAAACGATCAGAATCCGGGGCAACTGCGTGAAACGCATCGCGACCGGCGGCAGCACCTGCCCGGCAACGCCGAAGCCGAGCTCAGGCAGCAGCGCGGCGAGCTGGCCCTCCAGCACGCTCTCGGCCAGGGTTTGTCGCTCGCGCAGGTGGCTGCGCAGGGCGTCGCGCCCGTGGCGCAGGTCGGCGCTGGCCACCAGGGGATCCGGCTGCGCGGGGTCTGTGTAAAGCGCGTCGATGCGCGCTTCCAGCGCCTGTGCCCGCGCCAGGTCAGCCATGTAGTCGCGCAGGAACTGACTGGCCGCGGCCTCGTCGAGGAAGGGACGCAGACCCCACAGCGCCTGGCCCAGCTTCGCGCCCAGCGCCTGCGGCAGCCAGGCCAGCCAGTTGTAGTTGTATTCGCGCGCCAGCAGCGCCACCGCGTTCCAGGGCGTGCCGGTTGGCAGGGTACTGCGCCAGGGCATGAAGAGCAGCAGGGTCAGCAAGAGCAGCCGGAAGGCTGCCAGGCGCAGCCGGCGCCACGGCTTCATTTGCGCTACCTGAAGCAGAAGTTGCGCAGGCCAAGCATGAAGAAAACGAGCGCGAAGCCCGACAGAATGGCCAGGTGCAGCAGCACGTCCTCCAGCCCGCCGCCGCGCGAGATCAGCTGCTGAAAGCCGTCCATCACCCAGGCGACCGGCGTGAGCCGCCCCAGGGTCTGCATGAATTGCGGCGCGATGGACAGCGGCCACCAGGCGCCGCCCAGAGCCGCCATCACTATCGCCAGCATCGAGGTCAGCAACGACGCCTGCTCCTCGTTCTTCAGGCGGCTGCCCAGCAGCAGGCCCAGCGCCGTGATGGCCAGGGTGTAGCTGGCCATCAGCAGGATGAGCGCCAGTGGCGCGTCCCCGAAGTCGAGGCCGGTTGCGACGCCCACGGCGAAGACGATGAGGAACTGCAGGATGCCGGTGATGAAGCGCGCCAGAATCTTGCCGCCGATGATCTCGCTGCGGCGCAGCGGCAGGGTCGCCATGCGCGCCAGGGTGCCTTCGCGCCGCTCGCGGATGAGCACTGAAATGCCGCCGCCCATCACGCTGAAGAGCACATAAAAGGTCGCCACACCCGGCACCGACTGCGTGAAGCCGCCCGGGATGGTGGACTCTGATGCCGCCGCTGCTGTCTGCGTGACCCGCACGAGGGAGTCGCGCTCAGCCCAGGCGTCCGTGGCAAATTCCTGCACCGCCTGTACAAAGTCCACTCGCCCCTCCGCTGCCAGGGCCAGCGCCACATGCAGTTCCGCCCCGGTGACTGCCGCGGTCGTGACGCCGTTCACGCGCTGCAGCGCGGCCTGCACGGCGTTCCAGGCCGGGTCGGTCTGCGGCACGGCGGCCGCTGTATAGAGGGGCAGGGTCACTTGCTGCTGCGCGGCGAGCGCGGCGCCGAAGCCAGGCGGAATGTGCAGCAGCGCGTCGGCTGCGCCCTGACTCAGACGCTCCAGCGCCACGGTCAGCGACGGCGACGCCTCCATCGGCCCGTCGCAGTCTTCGCCCGCGACCGGGCAGAGGCGCAGGGCCGGCCCCTGCGATAACAGCGCTGCCGCCAGCTGCGCGGAACGTGCGCTGCGGTCTTCGTCGAGCAGGTCGAGGCGTATGCGCTGCGGCCCGCCGCCATCCCTGGCCAGCGCATAGCCCAGCACCAGGGTGAGGATGACGGGAATCAGCAGCAGCTGCAGCAGGTTGCCGCGGCTGCGCAGAAAGATCAGCAGGTCCAGGCGGGCGATGAGCCAGGCATTGCGCATGCGTCAGACCTCCACGCGGCGCCGGAATAACCACAGGCCGACGCCGAAGAGCAACGCGCCCTGCAGCGCCAGGGCCAGCGCATTGAGCGCAACGTCCAGGTTGCCAGCGCCGAGTTTGGCCATGGCGTCGGTGGCCCAGTAGACCAGCGAAACCCTGGCGATGGGCTCCGGCACGCTGAAGCCGAAGGCGCCGCCCAGCATGGCCAGCAGAATGTTGATGATAGAGCCAACCGGCCCGACCTGTTCCGGCCGCTGCACGAAGGCGATCAGCAGCACGCCCAGGCCGGAAACCGCCAGCGACAATGGCAGCAGGATTGCGAACAGCGCCGGCAGGTTCGCGCCCCAGATGAGCAGGGGCCGCCCTTCCAGCAGGCTGGCGACCAGCGAGAGCGCGCACATCAGCAGGAGCAGCTGAACCAGCGCGGTAATGAAGGTACCCAGCAGCTTGCCGGCGAGGAAACTGCCGCGCGAGGTCGGCGTCGTCAAGATGCGCTGCAAGGTGCCCGCCTGACGCTCCTGGAGCACGCTCAACACGCCGAACTGGGCCACAAAGAGCGCGAAAAAAGTCGCCTGCGCGGTGCCGATCAGCCTCAGGATGTAGGTGCTGACCTTGACGGGCTGTGCAGCGTCCGCGTCCGGCCCGGCGCCGGGCTCAATACCGCGCGCGACCAGCTGCACGCCAACTGCCAGGTCGCTGAAACCGCAGGCGAGGGCCGCGGCGATGGACTCGTCATCAGCGCTGCCCGCCAGGCGCAAGGCCGCCAGCGGCTGCTGCGCGATGAGCGTGTTGATGGCGGCGCCCAGCGCGATGTTGCCGGTCAACAGGCGTTCGCTGTAGCCCTGCACCACACTGCGCGCAACCAGGCTCTCCAGCGGGCGCGCGGCATCGCTGTAGACCTCAATGGCCGCCGGGGCTTCAGGATACAGTGTTGCAGTACCTGGGGCGATGCGCGGGTTCAGACGGGCGCTGAAGTCCGTCGGAACGATTATGAGCGCCGCGAGTTCACCACCCTCGACCAGGGCGCGGCCCGCGGCCACGTCGTCAAGCGCGCGCGCGTCGAAGAGTTCGTTCAGCGCGGACCCGGCATTCGCCGGCGCGTCAGCGGCCAGCGGGCAGGCGACGGACAGGTCGCCCGCCTCGCTTCCAGTGAGCAGCTGCACCAGGCCCTCGCCATAATTGACTTCGCGGCCCTGTTGCTGCGTACCAGCGTCCAGATTGACGATGCCCAGCGGGATGTCGCGCATGACAAGATTGTCGTCCGGGCCGCCCAGGTTACCGAAGACCAGCGCGATGATTGACGAGAGCGCCAGCGGCACTGCCACCATCAAGAGCAGCTGATTGCGGTTCGTGAAGCGCAGGAACAGGTCCTTGCGCGCAATGATTAAGGCTCGCTGGAGCATTGGTCTCAATCCCGCAGCGCGCGCCCGGTGAGGTGCAGGAAGACGGTTTCGAGGTCAGGCTCGCTGACCGCCACAGAGCGCAGCTCGATGCCGGCAGCGCCCAGCGCGCCGATCAGGGGCGAAAGCACCTGGCGGCCGCGCGCGGCGTGCACCACGATGCGGCCGCCGGCGTCCGAGCCGACGAACTGCGCGCGCGTGACGCCCGGTACCTCGCGCTGCAAGCGTTGCAGCAGCGCTTCATCGATGCGGCCGGCGTCGCCTGGCTCGATCTCGAGGCGGTCCTGCTCGCCGGCCTGCAGCACCAGCTCACCGACTGTGCCTTCGGCGATGAGCTCGCCATGGTCGATGATGCCGACGCGGTCGCTCAGCTCCTGCGCCTCTTCCATCAGATGCGTGGTGTAAAGCACGGTCATGTCCCGTTCGGCGCGCAGGCGCAGCACTGTGTCGAGGATGCGGCGGCGGTTTTGGGGATCGACGCCGACCGTCGGCTCGTCCATGTAGACCAGCTGCGGCCGGTGCAGCAGGCCGATGCCGATGTTGAGGCGCCGCTTCATACCGCCCGAGTAGTTGGTGGCGCGTTCATCCTGACGCTCGCGCAGGTCGATGAACTCCAGCGTCTCGTCGATTCGCCGGTCCAGCTCGCGCCCGCGCAGACCGCAAAGCATGCCGAAGAAGCGCAGGTTTTGCCGCGCGGAAAGGTCTTCATAGAGCGCAATTTCCTGCGGCACGACGCCCAGCAGCGCGCGCACGGCCAGCGGCTCTTGCGTCATGTCGTGGCCGCCGATAACGACGCTGCCGGCGTTTGGCGCCAGCAGGCCGCTGATGATAGAGATTAGCGTGGTTTTGCCCGCGCCGTTGGGGCCCAGCAGGCCGTAAATCTCACCGCGCTGAATGCTGAGGTCGACTCCAGCCAGCGCCTGCAGGGTGGTTCCGTCGTCACGCCGGTATTGTTTGCTCAGTCCGCGCGCATCAAGCAGTGTCTCCAGTGTCGTCTCCTTTCTGCCTGTACGCCTGTTACTTCTGTTACGTCTGTTTCGCCCTCATGATTGCAATATTGCTTCCTGCCGGCGATGAGCTGGAAGGACCAGGCCTCAAGGATCCGGCAGCAGGAAGCTGTCGTCAGCGTAATCGATCCACTCCTCCAGGCGCGCCTGCAAGCGCCGCCGTTCGACGTGATAGGCCGAATTGTGCGCGTGATTGGCCTGCTCGTAAGGGTCCTCATTCAGGTTGAAGAGCATCCACGGCTGACCCTCCAGCACTGTGTACTTCCAGTTGTCGCGCGTGACGATGCCGCGCCAGGGGCGGTCAACCGTATGCGCGTAGCCGGTCGGAATCACCGCCTGCAGATAGGCGCTGTCCGGCTCGCTGCCGATTTCCTTGTCACGCAGACGATAGCCGGAATAGTCCGTGCCCGGCAGCCAGGCCGGCGCGTCAATGCCGCACAGCCCCAGCGAGGTCGGTGCGATGTCAACGTGGTTGACGGGAACCTCGTGGAAGCCGGAGCTGTGATGGTAACGATGCGGGCCGCCGCCGATGATAAAGGGGATGCGCAACGATTCCTCCCAGGGCGAAGTCTTGCGAAACTGGCCGTGCGAGCCGTGCATGTCGCCGTGGTCCGAGAAGAACAGCACGTGCGTGTTCTCGTACAGACCCAGTTCCTCCAGTGCCGCGCGAATACGGCCCACATTCCAGTCCAGATTTTCGATCATGGCGTGGTAGCCCGCCAGATCGCGCCGGGCCTGCTCCACAATGCGCGGGATGTCCGGCACGTTGGGGCGCAATTGCACCTGGCCCGGAATGTGCCGTGCCATGAACTCCGGCGGCGCGTGGTAGGGATCGTGCGGCGGGATGACCGACAGGGCGGAAAAGAAAGGCTCGT
Organism: Phototrophicaceae bacterium; assembly: GCA_965238035.1. Taxonomy (GTDB): domain Bacteria; phylum Chloroflexota; class Anaerolineae; order Aggregatilineales; family Phototrophicaceae; genus JAGWBD01. The sequence goes on from OZ250163.1 coordinate 832,665, forward strand.
CCTGCTGCGCGCGTTCCTTCAGATGCGCGATGAAGAGGTCGGTCAACGCGTCGGTTTCGTAGCCCGGCAGGCGGTAATGGAAGGCATCATCGCCCGCGCCGCCGTGCACCCAGCAGTCGAACTGGGGCGCGTTGTTCTCGTAGCCCACCCACTCCTTAAACTGGCCGCGGCGCTCCGGCGGGATGATGTGCATGGCGGTGCGTCTCTCACGCTCCTGGGCGCCATCCACGTGCCACTTGCCATACCAGGCCGTGTGATAGCCCGCCTCGTTGAAAGCCGTGGCGACGGTCGGCTGCGACGGCGGCAGCTGCGTCTGGTGACCGGGCGTCACCTTGTGCGGATACTGGCCGCTGATCAGCGCGCCGCGAAAGGGCGAACAGAGCGGGAAGCCGGCCACCGCGCTGGTGAAGGTGATGCCCTCGTCCGCCAGGCGGTTGAGATGCGGCGTGGAGACGTTGGGGTCGCCCATGTAACCCAGCGACTGGGCGCGGTGCTGGTCGCCAAAGATCCAGATGATGTTTGGTCTCTTGCTCATGTCATCCCCTGCCATTCATGCATATCAGAGATCGGGCATGCGGAAGCTGTCACCGGTGAAGTCGATCCATTCCGCCAGGCGCGCCTGCAAGCGGCGGCGCTCGGTATGGTAGGCGGCATTGTGCGCGTGATTGGCCTGTTCGTAAGGGTCTTCGTTGAGGTTGAAGAGCAGCCAGGGCTGGCCCTCGAGCACCGTGTACTTCCAGTTGTCGCAGGTGACGATGCCGCGCCAGGGCCGGTCGACCGAGTGACCGTGCATGGTCGGGACTACCGCCTGCAGATAGGCGCTGTCCGGCTCGCTGCCGATTTCCCTGTCGCGCAATCGATAACCCGAGTAGTCCGTGCCCTGCATCCAGGCCGGCGCGTCGATGCCGCAAAGGCCAAGCGAAGTCGGCACGATGTCGACATGGTTGACGGGCACCGGGTGAAAGCCGGAATTGTGACGATAACGGTGCGGCCCGCCGCCGATGATGAAGGGGATGCGGAGCGCTTCCTCCCAGGGCGAAGTCTTGCGGAACTGGCCGTGCGAGCCGTGCATGTCACCGTGGTCGGAGAAGAAGAGCACATGCGTATTCTCGTAGAGGCCCAGTTCTTCCAGCGCCGCGCGAATACGGCCCACGTTCCAGTCCAGATTTTCAATCATGGCGTGGTAGCCCGCCAGATCGCGCCGGGCGCGCTCCACGATGTGCGGGATGTTCGGCACGTTGGGGCGCAGTTGCACCTGTCCTGGAATGTGGCGGGCCATGAATTCCGGTGGCGCGTGATAGGGATCGTGCGGCGGAATGACCGACAGTGCGGAAAAGAAGGGCTCATCCTGCTGCGCGCGTTGCTTGAGATGCGCAATGAAGAGGTCGGTCAGCGCGTCAGTTTCGTAGCCGGGCAGACGGTACTGGAAGGCATCGTCGCCCGCGCCGCCATGGACCCAGCAATCGAACTGTGGCGAATTGTTTTCATAACCCACCCACTCCCTGAACTGGCCGCGGCGCTCCGGCGGGATGACGTGCAAGCCGGCGCGGCCATCGCGCTCCTGGAAGCCGTCCACATGCCACTTGCCGTACCAGGCCGTGTGATAGCCCGCTTCATTGAAACAGGTGGCGACGGTCGGGTGCTCCGGTGAAAGCCGGGTCTGGTGGCCGGGCGTTACCTTGTGCGGGTACTGCGCGCTTATCAGCGCGCCGCGAAAGGGCGAGCAGAGCGGAAAGCCGGCCACCGCGCTGGTGAAAGTGATGCCCTCGTCAGCCAGGCGGTTGAGATGCGGCGTGGAGACGTTGGGGTCACCCATGTAGCCCAGCGACTGGGCGCGATGCTGGTCACCAAAGATCCAGATAACATTGGGTTTATTACTCATAATTTCCTCGGCCATGCTGTCAAAAGGGCCCGACCGCCAATGGCAGTCGGGCCCGGTGTTGCTGTGAAACCCGAAGTAGCCTAGCTGGCCTTCTTCAGGTTCAGGATGATCTTCGCCGTGCCGTGCCACCAGGTCGGCGCGTGGAAATAGTTGTTCTCCGCCGTAGGCCAGCCGGTCCAGTAGGTCTGGTTGAAGGGGATCAGCTTGGTCGCCTGGGTGATGGGCAGGGTCGGCAGTTCCTCGTACCAGATGCCCATGGCCTCCATGAAGAGCGGCATGATGGCCGGGTCACCCAGTGGCAGGACACCCATCTGGTCGACGATGGCGCTGTAGGCCTCGGCCTGTTCACCGCTCCAGCGCCCAAGATTGCCAGGTGCGCGTTCGCCAATCGGCGCCAACCAGGCCACGTTGTCGCGGTCCATCCCTGCCCAAGGCTCGTTGATGGAGCCGCACTGGTGCCAGTCACCCGAGGCCTCGAAGTTGCCCACCGAGCGGTTGTCATTCCAGGTGCCGCCGGCCACGTTGGTCTGCGTCGCGGCGATGCCAGCCAGGCGCCACTGCTCGACGAGATTCTCGGCGATGCGCCGTTTCTCGATGAAGCCTTCATGGGTCTGAATGTCGATGCCAAGTTCCACACCGTCTTTCGCATAGATGCCGGCATCGTTCTTCGCGTAACCCTTGCTCTCGAGGATCGCTTGCGCCGCTTCCAGGTTCGCCACCGGGGACTGGGTCAGTCCGGCCTCTTCCATCGCGTTGATGAAGACCTGCAGACCGCCATATTCGGGGAAGTTGGTGCGCGAAGGCACGGTGACGCCCTCATAAGCGATGCGCACCACCTCGCTGCGGTCGGTGGCGTGGCTCAGGACCCAGCGCATCTCCGGGTCGCCCCAGGGATCGACCGTGTGGTTGACGGCGAGGCGCCGCGCGCAGGGACCAAACCAGACGAAAGGCATGCCCTCTGTCCAGGTGACGAAGTTCGGGTTCTGCGCGCTGATGACTTCCCAGGCGCCGACGGTGATGTCCATTACGCTGTCCAGCTGGTTGTCGATGGCCAGCAGGGAGCGCACGTCATCGTTGCCGGTGTGCACCCAGATCAGACGTTTCGGCTCGGGAAGCGGGAAGTAGCCGCTGGCCGCGCCCCACCAGTTGTCATCGCGGTCGTAGATGAATTCGTTCTCGCTGGCGCTAATCATCTTGTAGGGACCGCTGCCCAGTGGATGGCCGTTTTCGAGGTCGAAATTGGCATAGGCGAAGATATCTTCAATCTGCGACCAGTGATGCTCCGGCATGGGCAGGAAACTGCCGCCAATCTTCACCGAGTAGTAGTCCAGCTGGTAGCGCGGATTGGGCTTGCTCAGGTTGAACTGCACCGTCAGGTCGTCGATCTTCTCCACCGACTCGGTCCAGGCCTGCAGGGCCGCGGCGCTCGCCAGACGTCCCGATTCGTCATTCAGCAGCAGGTTCAACGTCCAGACGACGTCGTCAGCATCGAGCGTTTCGCCATCCTGCCACCAAACCCCGTCACGCAATTTCAGGGTCCAGGTCAACATGTCTTCGGAAGGAGTCATGCTCTCACCGATCCAGGGTTCGATCTCGCCGCTTTCGTAATTCAGCACGAAGAGCGGATCATAGACCACCTGGCCGGTGCCGATGTTGCCGCCGGCCGAGGAACCGCCAAAGAGCTGGTTATGGCTGAAGGGGGAGCGGTTGGTGGCGGCGCCACCGTCAATGTCGAGGATGACGGTGTCCTCGCGCGGCACATCGGGAATTCCCTGCGCCGACACGAGGCTGAATGTCAGCGCAAGCAACAACAACACAAACAGTCCTGAAAAACGCATTCGTGAACCAGACATCCTTTTTCTCCTGAATGAATTCTGACACATATAGAGTAACACATATTACACGTTAGCGCACATTTCATGCATCAATATGGTCCTGTGTATGCTGCCGGCAGGCTGCGGTCACCCGCGTTAAAATTCGATGTACTGCTTCCAGGAATCCTGGCCACGGCCGACCGCAATGACGAGGTAGCTGGTGCGTGGCGTGCGCGGTTCGCTGCGCATCCGCATGCCGGCTTCGTGCGGCAGGCGGTTGCCCTTGCGGTGGTTGCAGGCAGTGCAGGCGCAAGCGGTGTTCGTCCAGTGGTCCTTGCCACCGCGCGAACGCGGCAGGATGTGATCGATGGTCAGGTTGTTGCGGCCAAGCACGCGCCCCTTTTGCAGGCTGCCTGGCCGCGCGCCGCAATAGATGCAGGTGTAGTCGTCGCGGATGAGCACGCCCTTGCGGCTCCAGTGCGCGCGGCGGCGCGGCACGTTGACGAAGGTGCGCAACGCGATGACCGAGGGCACGGCAAAGCGGCTGCTCACTGTGCGCAGGAAGCGGCCGCTCTGCTCGACCGTGATGGCCTTGCCGGCCAGCAGAAGATTGATGGCGCGCGGCACACCGATAACGGCCAGCGGCTCCCAGCTGCTGCCATTGAGCAGAAGAACTCGCCCATTGATCATTGTCGTTCTGTCCCGCGCCTCACCCAAACAGTGCGTCGGGCAAATACTATATCGCAGGTCGGCGCCGTCTGCCCGTAGCGCTGCGCAGGAGGCGCAATTGCGGCACTGTCTTGCGCGCGGCATTGCGCTCGATCTCGGCCAGGGTCTCGCCGGCCAGATATTGCATCTCGGCCAGCCAGGCTTTCAGTCCCTCTTCCGGCAGCGCGGTCAACTGCGGCAGCCGCTCCTCGCTGGCGGCGCTGTGCAGGGCATCGAGCAGCTGTAACTGACTGGCCAACTGGTCAGCGTCGAAGGTAACTTGTGTTTCGTCATTGCGGCCAGGCCTCATTTCTCACCTCTCGTGGCCCAAAGTGCTGTTCGGTCAAAATAAAAGGGCGTGAAACCGGTTTCGCTCCCGGTCTCACGCCCCTGTAATTCAGGACTGGCATGTGGGTGAAGATCAACGTTCTGGTGGCTCCCCCCATTGCCCAGGGTACCGGGTGCGCCCGCGCGGGCCGTCATTGTCCGCAGGACCAAACAAGCGTGGCCCGTTACGGCGGGACGACAGGGCGGCGGCAAGCTGCAAAAGGTTCAGCAGTCTCATGTCAGGCGCCCTTGCCCACAGACGTTTCGCTCAACATATCCAGCAGACTCTCCCCGGTGATGAAGATGCGCCGCATGCCGTCGGGCTTGCTGACGCGCAAATGTCCATTGTTGATGAGGCGCTTGAGCGTGCTCAGGCTGACACCCAAGGCCTGCGCTGCTTCTTGCCGCGAATACACGGCGAAGGGCTCAATGGCGATCTTGTCGCTCACGCTCGATCTTCTTCCCGGGTCCGCTTCCCCGTCACAGGCCCGAACCCGGCCGAAGACCTGCGACGGGCAGGATTGTGACACAGCCCGCAGGGCCTGTCAAGGGAAGCCTGCGGTCAATACGCGACGATGAGGGACGCGAAGGGGCCGCAACAGACCGGCGCAGACTGGCGCTTGCCATTCCGCCCGGTCGGCGGCATACTGGCGCGCAACGGCCACGACGGAGACAGTTCGTGGTGCAGGCGTCACCAGGGAGCCAGGGGCCACCGACTGCAAGCCCCGGCAGGCGCGCCACCGCGGAATTCCCTCCCGAGCTGACAGGGGAACGCCCCGCGCAGGGGTCAGTAGTCTGCTCCGCCCGCCGGCGTTAACAGGCATGATGAGCGGGCTGCGATTTTGCGGCCAAGCAGGGTGGTACCGCGGGAGCCAGACTCTCGTCCCTGATCGGGGCGGGAGTTTTTTATTTGTCCCGCGGCAGCGGTCAGCGACTGCCCTGACGAGGGAAACACGGGAGACCAGACATGCTTGAGCAACTGGAAGCGCAATATGCGGAAGCGCTGGAGGCGCTCGCCGACGTCCGCGACAGCGAGGCGCTGAAAACCTGGGAGAGCGCCTGGCTGGGGCGTCGCGGCGCCATCACCGCCATGCTGCGTGCCACCGGGCAACTGCCGAAGGAGGAGCGGGCGGCCTTTGGCAAGCGCGCCAACGAGATCCGCCAGCTGCTTGGTGTGGCTCACGAAGCGCGCGAGGAGGCCGTGCGGGCGGGCGAACTGGCGCAGGACCTTGAGGAAGGCGAGATCGACATCACCCTGCCCGGACGCAAGCGCGTCAAAGGCGGCCTGCACCCCTCGACGCGCACGCTGCGCGAGTTCGCCAGCATCTGGGGCGAAATGGGCTTTCAGGTCTACCGCAGCCGCGACGTGGAGACGGACGAATTCAACTTCCAGTTCCTGAACTTTCCGCCGCATCATCCCGCGCGCGACATGCAGGATTCCTTCTATACGACCACGCCCGGCGTCATCATGCGCACGCACACCTCGCCAGGCCAGATCCACGCCATGCGCGAGCTGGGCGCGAATGGCACGCGCCCCATCCGCGTCATTTTGCCCGGTATGTGCTATCGCTACGAGCAGATCACCGCGCGCAGCGAACTGCAATTCTACCAGGTGGAGGGCCTGGCGGTCGGGCGCGGTATCCGTATGACCGACCTCAAGGGCACCATCGCCGCCTTCGCCCGGCGCATGTTCGGCGAGGACGCGCGCGTGCGCTATCGCGCTTCCTACTTCCCCTTCACCGAGCCCAGCATGGAGATTGACGTCGAGTGCTTCCTCTGCGGCGGCTCTGGCTGCCGCGTCTGCAAATACAGCGGCTGGCTGGAGATCGCCGGCAGCGGCATGGTACACCCGGTGGTGCTGCGCAACGGCGGCTACGACCCGGCCGTCTGGAGCGGCTTCGCCTTTGGCATGGGCCCGGAACGCAGCGCGATGCTGCGGCACGACATCCACGACATCCGCTACTTCTGGAGCAATGACCTGCGTTTCCTTGAGCAATTTTAGGAGGCCTCATGTCCGCCATCCCGGTGCTCTTCGCCATCTGGTTGATGTCCGCCCACGTCCGGCGCGTATGTTGCGCCGTCCGCCGGCGGAGGAAGCCTGATGAATCGTCCCGTCCCGTCCCGTTGCATTTCGCATGAGGAGTAGGTCATGCTGGTTCCCCTTTCCTGGTTGCGCGAGCTGGTCGACATCGACATCCCGGTCGAGCTGCTCGCCGAACGCCTGACCCTGGCCGGCCTTGAAGTCGGCGCCATCAACTATCTGGGCCTGCCGCAGGGCGCGGTGGCAGGCGTGCGCTGGCCGCCTTCGGATCACCTGGTATGGGCGCGCGACAAGATCCTGCTGGGCGCCATCCGCGAGGTGCGCGCCCACCCCGACGCCGACCGGCTCGTGCTGGCCATGGTGGATTACGGCGGCGAGACGCTGGAGCAGTGCGTCACCGGCGCGAGCAACCTCTTCGAGTTTCGTGACCAGGGTCCGCTGGAGCCGCCACGGTGGGCGCCCTTCGCCATGGAAGGCGCAGAACTGTGGGACGGCCACAGCGCAGAACCGCGGCGCGTGCGTCTGAAGGAACGCGCGCTGCGCGGCATCCCCAACCGCAGCATGGTCTGCTCCGAAAAGGAGCTGGGCCTATCCGACGAGCATGAGGGGATCGTGCTGCTGGAGCACGACGCAAGCTACCGGCCCGGCACGCCGCTGCAGGACATCCTCGGCGACGTCGTGCTCGACATCGAGCTGACGCCCAACCTGGCGCGCTGCTTCAGCATCCTCGGCGTCGCGCGCGAGGTCGCCGCGCTGCTGGACAAGCCGCTGCGCGCGCCCTCCTTCGACTTGCTGGCCGAGGGCCCGCCCATCGCAGGCCAGGCCGCCATCAACGTCGAGAATCCGGAACTCAACGCGCGCTTCACCCTCGCCCTGCTGCGCGACACGCAGGTCGGCCCGTCGCCGCAATGGCTGCAGCAACGCCTGCGCCTGGTGGGTCAGCGCCCGATCAACAACATTGTGGACGTTACCAACTACATCACCTTCGAGCTGGGGCAGCCGCTACACGCCTTCGACTACGACAAGCTCGTCGCGCGCGCTGGCGACACAGTGCCCACCATCACGACTCGCCTGGCGCGCCCGGACGAGACCCTGACCACGCTGGAGGGCGCGCAGCGCGAACTGGAGGCGCACAACATCATCCTGCTGGATTCCACCGGCATCCTAAGTCTGGGCGGCGTCATCGGCGGCGCCGGAACCGAGATCGACGCGGACACACGTAACGTGCTGCTCGAGGCGGCCAACTGGAACTTCATCAACATCCGCCGCACGATGCAGACGCAAAAGGTCATCACCGACGCTGGCGTGCGCTTCAGCCGCGGCGTGCATCCAGCCCAGGCGCTGGCCGGCGTGAAGCGTGGCATCGAGCTCATGCGGCGCAGTGGCGGTGGGCAAGTCGCGGCCGGCATCATTGATGAGTATCCATTGCCGCCGGCGCCGGTACAGGTGACGCTGCCGGTCGCCGAGGTGCAGCGCATCATGGGCGTGGACTTCAGTGTCGGGGAAGCCGCCGCCATCCTTCGTCGCCTCGAATTCGAGGTCTGCGTCGAGGGAGCGCAGCTGCAGGTCACGGCGCCCGACCATCGCCTCGACATCAGCAGCGAGCCGGTCACCGGCCAGGCCGACCTGATAGAGGAGCTGGCGCGCATCCATGGCTATGACCGCATCCCGGACAGCATCATCGCCGACGAGATGGCGCTCCCGCACGCCAACCCGGCGCTGGAGCATGAGGAGCTGCTGCGCGACCTGCTGGTCACGCTGGGACTGCGCGAGAACATCAGTCACCGCTTCACCGCGCCCGAGCGCGAGGCTCTGCTCACGCCTGGCGGCGGGCCCGGCTGGCACACGCTGCCCTACGTCGAGCTGCTCAACCCGATCGCGCCCGAGAAGCGCGTGCTGCGCCATACCCTGCTCACGCAGCTGCTGGACAACGCCGCCGGCAACGCCCGCTGGCGTGAGACGCAGCAAGTCTTCGAAATCGGCCAGGTCTATCTGCCGCAGGAGGGCGAGACTCTGCCAGAAGAACCGCGGCGCCTCGCGCTGCTGCTGAGCGGCAAACGTGAATTGCCGGACTGGCAGGGCGGCGCCAGTGACGCGCTGCTGGATTACTTCGACCTCAAGGGCGTGCTGGACGAAGTGCTGACCGGCCTGAAGGTGGCCGATCTGCGCTACGAGCGCAGCGAAAACAGCAGCTACCACCCCGGCCGCTCCGCCGCACTGGGCTGCGGCAATGTGACACTCGGCCACGCGGGCGAGTTGCATCCCCAGGTGGCTCAGGCCTTTGGCCTGGTGGACGCGCCGGTCATGGTCGCTGAACTGGACCTGGAATTGCTGCTGGCACAGAGCAAGTGGCGCAGCTTCCCGGTGCAGGCGCTGCCGCTCACCCCGCCCGTCTACCAGGACATCGCTCTGGTGGTGCGCGACGCGCTGTCAGCCGCGGAAGTCGAAGCGGTGCTGCGGAGCGCGGGCGGCGAACTGCTGCAGGAGCTGCGCCTCTTCGATGTCTACCATGGCGATCCCGTCCCGCCAGGCCACAAAAGCCTGGCCTTCAACCTGGTCTATCAAACCGACGCCCGCACCCTGACCGACCGCGAAGTGGCGAAGGTGCAGCGCAAGATCGTGCGCGCCGCCGAGAGTCAGCTGGGCGCCAGGCTGCGCGCCTGATGCGCGACGCAGCAGCAGAGGAAGCCACCATGAAGCTTGAAACGCAGGCCATCCACGCCGGCCATGAAGTAGACCCGAGCAGCGGCGCCATCGTTGCGCCGGTGCACTTTTCCACAACCTACGAGCGCGCGGCGGACGGCAGCTATCCGCTGGGCAATGTCTACAGCCGCCTCGGCAACCCCAACCGCCTTGCGTTGGAAACGCGCATCGCCGCGCTGGAGGGCGGCCAGGCAGCCGCGGCCTTCGCCTCCGGCTCCGCGGCGATCTACGCCCTGCTGCAGACCCTTGGGCAGGGTGATCACGTCATCGCGCCCGACGTGCTCTACTACGGCATCCGCCTGATCATGACCAAGATCATGGCGCGCCAGGGTCTGGCGACGAGCTTCGTCGACATGACGCAGCCGGAGGCAGTCGCCGCGGCCCTGCGCCCGGAGACCAGGCTGGTGCTGCTGGAAACGCCCTCCAACCCGGAGCTGGGCATCAGCGACATCCGCGCCATCGCGGACATCGCCCACAGCGCCGGCGTCAGCGTGGCCTGCGACAACACCATCGCCACGCCCGTATTCCAGCAGCCGCTGCAGCTGGGGGCCGATTACGTCGTTCATGCCACCACCAAGTATCTCGGCGGGCACAGCGACGTGCTGGGCGGCGTGGTCGTCGCGGGCGCGCCGGACGAGCGCTTCGAGCATCTGCAACAGATTCAGCAGTTAGGCGGCGCGGTGCCCTCGCCCTTCGAATGCTGGCTGACGCTGCGCGGCATCGAGACCCTGCCGCTGCGCCTCCGCGCCCACGCGGAGAATGCGCTGGGCGTGGCGCGCTTCCTCGAGCAGCATCCGGCTGTGGAGCGCGTGCGCTATCCCGGCCTGGTGAGCAACCCCGCGCACGAGATCGCCCGGCGCCAGATGAGCGGCTATGGCGGTCTGCTGTCAGTGCAGGTGCGCGGCGGCGCCGAGGCGGCCCTGGCGGTGACCGGCAGGGTACAGCTCTTCCGGCGCGCGACCAGCTTCGGCGGCACGCACAGCCTGATAGAACACCGCGCCTCGATGGAGAAAGGCGTCACCGCCACCCCGCCCAATTTGCTGCGCATCTCCATCGGCCTTGAGCACGTCGATGACCTCATCGCTGATCTCGACCAGGCGCTGCGGTGCTGAGCCGAAGTCGCTACAATTTGACCATGCTGACCAGCAGAAGGAGCGTCTGACATGTCCGAGCCATTCGAGGTTTTTGACGAGCGTTTCCGCGCGCTGCTGTTGCCGGAGTCGCGCCTGGAGCATCTGGCGGAGGGTTGCATCTGGGCGGAGGGCCCGGTCTGGCTGCCGGACGACAGCGTGGTCTGGAGCGACATCCCCAACAACCGCATGTTGCGCTGGTCTGCCGCGGCGGGCCTGGAGACCTTTCGCCAACCCTCAAACTTCAGCAACGGCAACACCCTCGACCGTCAGGGGCGGCTGGTCACCTGTGAGCATGGCGCACGACGCGTTAGCCGAACGGAAGCGGATGGCAGCGTGGTCACACTGGCCGAGCGCTATCAGGGCGGACGCTTCAATTCGCCCAACGACGTGGTGGTGCGCCCGGACGACAGCATCTGGTTCACCGACCCGCCCTACGGCATTCTGCCCGGCACGGAAGAAGGCCATGCCAGCGAGATGGAGCAGGACGGCTGCCACGTCTATCGCCTCGACCCGGCCAGCGACGCGATCACGCGCGTCATTGACAACATGGTCAGGCCCAACGGCCTCGCCTTCGCGCCGGACGGGCAACGCCTCTATGTAAGCGACACCGGCCGTTCGGATGACCCGGATGGCCCGCCCCACATGCGCGTCTTCGACGTCGTGGATGGCGTGTCGCTGGCCAACGGGAGGCTCTTTGCCGTAATTAACCCCGGTCTGCCAGACGGTTTCCGCTTCGACCACAACGGCTACCTCTTCACCAGTTCGGCCGACAGCATCCAGGTGTACACGCAGGGGGGCGAGCTCCTCGGCAAGATCATGGTGCCCGAACCCATCGCCAACTGTTGCTTCGGCGGCCCGCAGCGCGACCAGCTCTACATCACCGCGACCAGCTCGCTCTACGTCATCCGGCTCAACACGCGCGGCATTCTGCACGCCTGAGCGCACACAGAGAGGAACACACCATGACGAACTCCGGCATCAAACTGGTCTGGGCCGGCTGGGATAGCGACCCGACCATCGGCTTCAGCGGGCGCGCCGCCAAACGCTGGGCGGAGTCCCTGCCGGTGGGCACACGCATGTTGCTCTATGAAACGACCGGCCGCGCAAAGGGCTCGAAGGCGAAGGGCACAAAGTCCATCATTGGCGAGATCGAGGTCATTGGCAGCTTTGAGGACGGCGCTGGAATGCGCGTAGAGAGTGAGCAGCACGATTCCCTGCTGCCAGTTATCGTGGTGCAGGCGCGCGCCAGTGTGACGCCGGTTCCGTTGGAGCAGGTGCGCGAAATCCTCGGCGACGACAAGTGGCCGCGCCGTGGCGAATCCTGGCGCCCGCTCAGCGCGGAGGAGTATCAGGCGCTGGTGAGCGCCATGGGCGGCTGATGGCGACACGCGAGCAGAATGAACGCCGCTATCACTATCACGAAGAACTGCCCGGTGGCGGTCGTCGCTACTGGAAACTGCGTGCCGGGGGAGATTTCGGTTGGCAACGAATGGTAAAGATTGTGGACGAAAACGAGGTTACAATCCGGATAGTACAGGAGATTCTGGATGACAACGGGGTCCTGATCGAATCCCACCAGAAATTCCCCCGTGATACCGGACACGTCGTGCACGGTACGGAGTAGGCTGATGGATGACCGCGTGATTACACAAGAAGTATTGCTGAATAAATTACATGGCTTCATCCGGCACGAGATCACCTTGCCCGCGCTCGTGGCCTGGGCTGAAAACACCTTCGTGGATGAAGACATCGTTATTGAGGGGGATTTCGACTTGCTCGACGACATCATCATGTACCTCGCCGCCGCAGACACCCGCGGTTTCCCGCTCACCTGGGATGTCCTGACGGAATTCGTGGAGAAACTGGGCGGCAAGATGCCGATCATTGTCGAGGCTGACTGAACGCTGCATCATCCCGTTCAATTGCGGCGCGCCAGCACAATCATGCGCGCGCAGCCGTCCTCGAAGTGCCCCTGCTCATAGTCGCCATAACTCGCTTCGATCGCGAAGCCACATTGCCGCAGCAAGAGGGCCAGCTCGGGCCAGAAGAAGTGACGAAACACCGCGGGCACCAGGGTGCGCTGCACCACGCCTTCACCATCAATTTCGTCGTAAATCCAGGTGGTGTGCATGCGTTGCGTCACGCGGTCCAGCTGGCTGGTCGCCAGTTGCATGATCAGGTGGCCCGTCTCGGGGTCCAGGAAACTGCGCTCCAGCGTGAGCGCGTCGCTGACAGCGCTGGTGAAGACCTCGCCGGCGTTGGGCAGGTCGATCACCAGCAGCCCCTCCGGCTGCAGCCAGGCGTGCAGGCGCTGCAAAAGGGCAAGCTGGGTTTCCTGCTCATGAAAGTGCATCAGGCAGTTGTAGGAGAGCAGGACGTAACGATAGCGCTGCGGCGGCTCCAGCTGCAGCACATCGCCGTGCAGCAGACGAATGCGCATTTGTTGTGTGGGCGGCGTCTGCGCGAGGCGGCGGCGCGCGCGCGCCAGCATGGCGGCCTCGCTATCAATGCCGTGCACCGTCTCCAGCTGCTGCGCCAGATGAAACAGGACACGACCGCTGCCACAGCCGATTTCCAGCAGCGGGCCGTGTCCGCCGGAATCAATCAGTTGCTCATAAAACGCCAGGTCGTCGCTCTTGTCGCTGTGTTCGGCGTCGTAATAGCGCGCGATTTGCGCGTAAAAGCCAGCCATAGGCGGCCCCCTGCTCTGAGCGGCGGTCATTGTAGCGCAGTCCGCCGGCGGGCGGCACGCTTGCCGCTGCCCCTGGCCACTGCTACAATGCCGCCAGGGTTCGGGCGTCAATTCCGGCTTGGCCAAGAGTCGCCGGAGGCGTACGCGCCGGTGCTGTCGACGAGGTGTTGAGGACCACTCATGGCATTCGACAAGGGCGACACCCGGTCACTCACGCCGCTGTCAGCGGAGTCGGCCCAGCCAGAGGACAGTCGCGAGGTCGGCACGAGCGATGACAGCGGCCAGGCGCCGCGCGCACCACGCCGCCGCAGGGGCGGCTGTGGCTGCTGGCTCACCGGGCTTTTTACCCTGTTCCTGATCCTGGTGCTCGTCGCTGCCGGTCTCCTGCTACCGCCGGTGCAGCTCATCGACAAAGCCAGATGCGCGGTCCGGGCGCTGGGGCCGGAGGGCAACGCAGATTTTGTCGGCTGCTTCACCGGGCCCCGATTTCTCCAGCTCAGCGCGGATACCTACGCCGTTCAGCTGGAAGGCCTGACCCTGCAGGTCGATCCGGCAGCGCCGGGCGAAGACTTCAGCGTCGCGATCGAATCGCTGCCCACCAACGACTTCCTCGCCGGCGCTGCCGGGCCGGAGTGGCTGGCCGGGGCACGTTCCGCCCTGCCGGCGCAGCTGGCCCTGCAGAGCCCGGTCTATTCGCTCTACAGCGAGGGCATGGCACCAGAGACCCTCACCCTGGATCTGACCCTGCCCGCGGCAATCGGCAACGCGCAGCTCTTCTCGCTCTATGGCTGGGACGGCATGAGCTGGGACTTCCTGCCATCCACACAGCTGGGCACAGGCGCCCTGCGCACCACAGTGGAACGCCTGCCGCAGCAGCTGGCTGTGTTCCAGGTGTCGCCGCCCTCGCAGCCCACTGTGCTGGTGACCGTAGAGGTGCAGCACACGCTGAACCCCGAAGTCGCGCAAGTGGCAAACATCGTCGCCCCCGCCGGCATTCAGCCCACGCTGACAGGCGGGCTCACCGGCAGCCTCGCCGCCGGTTTCGATTTCAACAGCGGCTACCTGGTCATGCCGGTGGTGCGCAACTTCACCGACGAGCGCGCCCTCGATTCGCTCACTGTCAGCAGCATCCTGGCCAACCAGGAGTTGCGCCAGGCGCACGTTGCCCAGCTGACCGCCTTCGCCAACAGCGGCTTTGGTGGCCTGCTGATTGACTGGCGTGGCCTGGAGCCAGAGCAACGCAGGTTGTTCAGCGAATTCATCCGCGAACTGGCGGGAGACTTTGCGGCCATGGGCCTGAAGCTGGGCGTCGTCGTGCCGCCCGCCGCGGTTGTTGATGGTGCGCTAGACACCGGCGCCTACGATTGGCGCGCGCTGGGTCGCCATGCCAATTACCTGCAGGTGCGTCTGCCGCTGCAGCCCAGGGACTACGGCACTGGCGCCGGCCAGCCGGTCGAGCTCATGTTGCGACACGCCGTGGGCGAGGTGGAGCGCGGCCGATTGCTGGCCGGCTTCAGCGCGAGCACACTGCGCGAGTCGGAGGGAAGCCTCACGTCGGCGGGCTATGCCGAGGCGCACGCCGGGCTGGGCGACGTCATCATCGAAGTCGAGACCACGAGTGACGGCGCCGTGCTGCCGGGCACAGAGATTGACGCGCGTCTGGACGGCTTCAGCGCCGACGCCGGTTTCGACGCCCATGCCATGGCGCCCTGGGTCGAATACCGCGCCATGGGCGATGCACCCGCTGCCCGCTACTGGTTGACCACCGGCGCAGCCCTGCGCTTCCGCCTGGAGCGGACGCTGCCCTACGCGCTGGCCGGCGTCGGAGTCGAGGACCTGCTGGCGCCGGATCAATCCCGTGATCTGCTTGAAGCCGTGCTGTCCTACAAGCTGCAGTTGCCCTCTGTGCCGGATACGGGGCAACCGGCCCTGCGCTGGCGCGTTGAAGGCGCGGACGGCGTACAAAGCGAAGCGTTGACCGAGCTCGACCAGGGCTTGCTCACCACGCTGGAGGCCCCGGACGGCAACTACGCCATCAACGTGGACGTGGTCACCGGTCGGGACGCGGTGGCGCGCGACGGCCAGGCCATCGGCCTCTTCGCGCCGACGCCGACGCCCACGCCAACTCCGACGCCCGCGCCCACAGCCATTCCCAGGCCCGCCGTTTCGCGGCCAGTCTCCCAGGCGCCGGCTGTCGCGCCGAGTTCGGGCAGCATCCAGGCCGGTTCCTTCGAGTATGGCGGCCACGTGACCAGTGCCGGCAGCGTGCGCGCCATCAATGCCATGCGCTCGGCCGGCATGACCTGGATGAAGAAGCAGGTGCGCCACCCCGGCGGCGACGCCGGCGGAGTCATCAACGCCGCGAAGTCCAACGGCTTCAAGGTACTGATCGGGGCGCTCGGCGACAAGAACCAACTGGCTTCGCGTGGCACAGCCTACATGGACGAGTTCGCCGCCTGGCTGGGCCAGGTGGCCTCCCAGGGCGCAGACGCCATCGAAGTCTGGAACGAGCCAAACCTCGATCGTGAGTGGCCGCAGGGCCAGATCAGCGGCGCCGCCTATGCCGACATGTTGCGCCGCGCCTACAGCGCCATCAAGAGCGCCAATCCCGCCACCATGGTCATCAGCGGCGCGCCCGCGCCCACCGGCGCCGAAGCCGCCTTCCCGGGCCGCGTCATGAACGACGACAAGTTTATGCGCCAGATGGTCAACGCCGGCGCCATGCAGTGGCTGGACTGTGTGGGCATCCATTACAACGAGGGCATCATTCCGCCCTCCCAGACCAGCGGCGACCCGCGCGACGGCTTCTATTCGCGCTACTACTTCGGCATGCTCAACCTTTACTGGGGCATCACCGGCGGGCAGAAACCCCTCTGCTTTACCGAGCTGGGCTTCCTGACCTCGCACGGCTACGGGCCGCTGCCCGCGGGCTTCGCGTGGGCGGGCAACGTTACCCTGCAGCAGCAGGCCGCCTGGCTGGCGCAGTCCATCGCGCTCTCCTCGCAGAGCGGCAAGGTACGGCTGCTCATCGTCTGGAACGTTGACTTCACGCTCTACAGCTCGGACCCACAGGCCGGCTACGCCATGATTCGCACGGACGGCAGCTGCCCGGCCTGCAGCGCCATCGCCGCCGCCCGTTGACGACGGCCAAAGGAGAAGCATGACAATGTCAGGCAACCGCCGTGGCATTCAGGTGTTTGCCATTGCCTGGAGCGTCATCACGCTGCTGATGGGCGCCAGCACCTTTGTCGCCATCTACTTCGTCTACGGCCTCGTCAACGAACCGCGCAACATCAACACGGCCAGCAGCGCGGCCCTGCCCGCTCCTGCTGTCCTGCAGCCCGCAGCCATCGCACAGCCCTTCGCCACCATCGTGCCCGCGCCGCCCACGCTGCCGCCCACGGCCGTCGCCCCGGCGGAGATCGTCGTGGCCGGGCCCTCCGAGCAACGGCCAAGGCCGACCGCCCTGCCCGTCTCTGACCGCAGCTTCCAGCCAGGTATACAGGTACAGGTAAGTCCCGACCTCAACCCCGACAACCAGGAGACCTGGATGCGTGATGTCGCCAACAAGCTCCGGCTGGGCTGGTACAAGCAGCAGGTGCGCTGGGAGTATGTCGAGGCCGAGCAGAACCGCTATAACTGGGCCGAGCTCGATCTGTCGCTGCCGCTGGCGGCGGAATACAAGCTGCGCGTGATGCTCTCGATCGTTACGGCGCCCGAATGGGCACGGGACCAGGGCGTCGACCTCGAGCGGCACGGCCCGCCGGCCCGCACCCAGGACTATGTCGACTTTGTCATGGACATCGTGACGCGCTACCCTGGTATGGTACACGCGGTCGAAGTCTGGAACGAACAGAATCTCGATCGCGAATGGACTGCAGCGCGCGGGCTTAACGCGGCGGATTATGTCCAGCTGCTGCGCGACACAACCCTGGCAGTCAAGGCGATCGATCCCGGCATCATCATCATCAGCGGCGCGCTGTCGCCCACTGGCGGCTGGACCGAGCCGGACGGACGCGTCAGTGCGATCGATGACTTCGCCTACCTGGACAGTCTGCTGGCAGCCGGGCTGCTTAACTACGCCGATTGCGTCGGCGCCCATCATAACGGCTACAACATCGGCCCGGACGTGCCCTGGAACGAGGTCGTCAATGACCCGGATGCCTCCTTCCGCGGCCCCTTCGAAAACCCGCATCACAGCTGGAGCCTGTACAGCACCTTGCGCACCTACTCCGACAAGATCGAGCTGGCCGGCGGCGACCAGCCGCTGTGCGTCACCGAATTTGGCTGGGCTTCTACCGAGGACCTCGACGGCTATCCGCGCGGCTTCGAATTCGCCAACGACAACACGCTTGAGGAGCAGTCGCGCTGGACGATTCAGGCCCTCGAACTGATGGAGGACTGGGGCGACATCTGGCTGGCCTTCATCTGGAACTTTAACTACGGCCCACAGGCAGGCTGGGACCCCAACAACGACAACGTGCCCTACTCGATCATCGGCAAGGACTGGGCCTTCCGCCCCCTTTATGATGCCCTCGGCGCCTGGCAGCTGGAGCGACGCCTGGAGAGCACCGTCGGCGGATGAAGCGCGCCTCTCCACACTGGCCGGTTATCGGTCTGTTGCTGTTGCTGATCGTGGCCGCCGCGCTTCTGCGCCAGCCTGATCCGGATCCCCTGGGCGCAGCCGCGGTGGTCGACCCGCCCTTCACGCCCCTCACCTATGGCATTCAGGCCTTTCTCTGGTGGGATGACGGCTTCGTGGGGCATCGCCTTGATCTCGTGCGGCTGATGGTCTTCAGCCACGTTAAACAAAGCATCGCCTGGGCGGACATTGAGCCGAGCCAGGGCGAATATCTCTTCTGGCGCGCCGACGAGCTGCTGGACGAAATAGAACGGCGCGAGCTGCAACTGGTCGCGCGCCTCGGTCATGCCCCGGACTGGGTGCGGGCAGGCAACAGCGCGCCAGGCGCGGATGTGCCGGTCGACGTCCCGCCCGCTGCGCAGCACATGGACGCCTGGGGGGAGTACTGCGGAGCCATCGCTGCGCGCTACGCCGGCCGCATCGCCGCCTACCAGATCTGGAACGAGCCCAACCTCGCGCGCGAATGGGGCGGCAATTCCCCCTCCGCCGGCGAGTACGTCAAACTGCTGCGCGCATGCAGCGAGGCCATCCGAGCGGCCGACCCGCAGGCCATCCTAATCTCGGCCGGGCTGGCGCCAACCGGCAACTGCTGTGAACTGGCCCACCCGGACGACCAGTATCTGCAGGAACTCTACAACGCCGGCTTCCAGCAGCACATCGACGTCGTCGGCCTGCACGCGCCGGGCTATTCTGCGCCGGAGCTCAGCCCGGACGAGGCCGAGGCCAGCGGTGGGCAGCGCTTCTTTACCTTCCGGCGCGTGGAGGACATGCGCCGCATCATGGTTGCCAATGACGACGCCGCGCGCCAGATCGCCATCCTCGAAACCGGCTGGACGCGCGACGTGGCCGGCCAGGACAAGGCCTACTCCTGGTTCGCCGTGGACGAGGCGACCCAGGCGGACTATCTCGTGCGCGCCTATCGCTACGCCGTCGAACACTGGCTACCGTGGGTGGGGTTGATGACGACCCTCTCCATCGCAGACCCGGCCTGGGACGAGCAGGACGAGCAGTACTGGTGGAGCATCATCCCGCCCGACAGAAAGACAAAACAGGCCTACTTCGACCTCGCCAATATGGAAAAGGTCTGCGGCGAGCGCATCATCCCGGCGCGCGCACCCGACAGCCCGGAGGCGCTGGGCCTTGTCCCTGTCACTCCTTGCAGCTAGCCTCTTTTTGCACCTGCTGGCAACGGTCGTCTGGCTGGGCGGCCTCTTCCTGCTCACCCTGGTAGTCTGGCCCGAGACGCGCCGCAGCCTGGCCGGCAACCCGGAGCGCTATCGCCTGCTTGGCCGGCTGCGCAAACGCTTCCAGCCGCTCACCTGGATCAGCCTGGCAGTGTTGATTGTCACCGGCGTCTTTCAGATGACGGCCGACCGCCATTACGAAGGTATGTTACAATTTGGCAATCCCTGGAGCCGCGCCATCCTGCTCAAGCACGTGGCCCTAGCCGGGATGGTGGTTTGCGGCATCCTGCTGCAGTGGCGCGTGGCGCCGGCGCTGGAGCGGCTGGGGTGGCTGCTGGAGCGCGAGCGTGGCGATGCAGCGGAATGGGCGCGGCTGCGACGCCAGGAGCTGCGGCTCGCGCGGATCAGCATCGCGCTCGGTCTGCTGGTATTGATCTTCACGGCCTGGGCCACGGCGCTCTGAACAACCTGCCACCCGGCCCCTTCTCTGGAGACCCGCATTGTCCTCCCGCACCGGTTTCGTCCTGGCAACCCTGCTGCTGCTGCTCGGAGCCTTGCTGCGCAGTCACCGGCTGCCAGATCTGCCCCCCGGTCTGAACGAGGATGAGTACGCGACGCTGCGCATCACCGAGTCGCAGCGCGCGGGCCAGATCGCCGTCTTCTACGATCAGGCTCCCGCTGAAGAGGAAACGCGAGGGCGCGAAGGCTTCTATTCTGCGCTGCTGGCGGTCAGCACCTTGCTGACCGGCGGCGCCCCGACAGGCTACCGCGCGCTCCCGTTTTTCATCAGCATGCTCACGCTGGCGATGGTCTATGCGCTGGCGTCGCGACTCTGCGGCACGCGCGGCGGCCTGGCGGCGCTGGCCCTGCTGACTGTGAGTCTGTGGCCGGTTCTGCTGGGACGCAGCATCAGCCCGGTGACCCTGTTGCCTTTTCTGGCTGCCGCGCTGATGCTGGCGCTGGCCTATGTCCTGACGGTTCCTGAGCGGCTGGCGCGGCGCGTGCCCGGCACCATCGCCTTTACGGGGCTGGGTCTGGTGGCGGGCCTGGGGTTCTACGTCCACCCGGCGCAGTTCTGGCTGCTCGCCGGCGCGCTCCTCTTTATTTTCTGGCTGACGCGCAGTCAGGGGCCACTAACGCTGAACCTGATTTTATCGCTGTTCTTCTCGCTGCTGGTGATGGCCGCTGTCCTGCTGCCTTACGGGCTGTCCACCATGCGCCTGAACGAAATCAGCGGTCTCGGGCGCATCTTCGGCGACTATGATATGTCCGCGAGTCGCCCGCTGCAGTCCATCGTCAACAACATCGGTGGCATCCTGTTCATCGGTGATGCCAGCCCGTTGCACAATCTACCTGGACGCCCGCTGTTCGACCTGCTCAGCGGGCTGGTCATCCTGGTCGGGTTGATGGCCTCGCTGCGCTCACGGCGGTATCCGCGCTTCGGCCTGCCTCTCATCTTCCTGCTTGCCCTTGCACCCGCTGCCCTGCTCAGCAACGAAAGCCCGGACTTTGCGCACCTGGCATTGCTGTTGCCGCTGCTGGCGCTCTTCTTCGGTTTCGGCGTCGTCACTCTGGCCAACAGCCTGGGACAGGCGGCGCGCTACGTCCCCGTCATTGCGCTGGTCGTCCTGCCCGGCCTAAACATCGCCTGGACGAGCAACGACCTCTTCAAGGTCTGGGCGGAGTCGCCGGAGACCATGAGCGCGTGGAACGGGCGCATCGGCCAGCTGGCCAGGCACATTGACCGGAGCGCCGACAGCATGCCCACCGTCGTCTGCATCCCCAGCGTCGATCCGGAACCCGCGGCCGGCCTGAGCGACGCCTGGCGCATGTTGCTGCTGCTGCACGACCGCAGCGAAGCCTTGCGTTACGCCGATTGCCGCACCGGTCTCGTGCTTGCCGAGGGCGGCGAGCGCCAGCAGATCATCCTGCCGGACAGCGCGATGCTCGCGGACATGCATCCCCTCCTGCGCGACTGGTTGCAACGCGGCGTCCTGCCGCAGGACCCCGCCCTGCCACAAGATTCAGTCTTCACGCTGGACGTCGGCGATCTGCTGGGCGACAAGATTGGCAGCTTTACCACTACGGCTTCGGTGCGCCTTGCGCCGGAAGCTCCGGGCGGCGCAGAAAACATCCTGCCGCCCGTCACGCTGGATGGCAACCTGACCTTTCTCGGTTACGAACCTTCCGGGGTGGAGCGTTACCAGCATGGCGACGTCATCACGTCAGTGACCTGGTGGCGCGTGGATGGGCCGCTGCCGCCGGACTTGCACCTGTTCACCCACGTCATGCCCGACCCGGCCATGATCACTTCGCAGAATGACAAGCTCAGCGTGCTGGCGGCCAGCCTGCACCCGCGCGATATCTTCATCCAGGTGACTTACGTCAGGCTGCCCGTGCCTACCCCGGCCGGCAATTACCTCGTCTCCATCGGCGCCTACCGCCAGGGTGACGAACAGCGCCTCGCCGTGTTGCAGGATGGTGAGCTGCGCGGCACCCGCCTCTTCCTGAATACCAACGTCTTCACTGTAGGGCACAAGGAAGGCTGACCTTGTTCGAACTCGTGATGCTGGGCAGCTCGGCTTCCGCGCCCTCGATTCATCGTGGATTGCCCGCCCAGTTGCTGCTGGCCGGCGACCAGCGCTTTCTGATCGATTGTGGCGAAGGCACACAACGCCAGATCCTGCGCAGCGGCGTCGGCTTTCGCAATCTCGGGCGCGTGCTGCTGACCCACGGCCATCTCGACCACATCCTGGGCCTGGGCGGCCTCATGTCCACGCTGACCAGCTGGGAGAACATCAGCGAGATCGAGATCTGGGCCGGCCGCAATCCCTTGCGCCGGGTGCAGGCCCTGCTCTACGGCGTCGTGCTGGATTACGAGCGAATGCAGATCGACATTCGGATGAAGGAACTGAGCCCTGGCCTGCTGCTGGACGACAAGGCCTTCACGGTCAGCGCTTTCCCGGTCAGCCATCGCGGCAGCGGCAGTTTCGGCTTTATCTTTCAGCAGAAGGCCCACCGTCCGTTCCTCGTCGAGCAGGCCCAGACGCTGGGCGTTCCCGCGGGGCCGGAACGGCGCGAGCTGGTGCGTGGACAAGCTGTCACCCTTGCGGACGGCCGTTGCATCACGCCGGACATGGTGCTGGGGCCGGCCCTGCCCGGCGCGAAGTACGTGCACATCGGCGACTGTGGCCGCACCGACAACCTGGGCGAATATGTGCAGGATGCCACTGTGCTCGTCATCGAGGCCACCTTCCTGCACGAGGACGCGGAAACTGCGCGCGCCTTCGGGCATCTGACCGCACGCCAGGCGGCGCTGCTCGCCGCGGAGAACGGCGTAGAGACGCTCGTCCTCACGCACGTCTCGCGCCGCTACCGCGAGCGCGACATCAAACAGGAGGCGCGCGCTGTCTTCCCGGCTGCCCGGGTCGCGCGCGACTTTGACCATTACATCATCCAGCGCGACCGACCGGTCGAGCGAATCCGACAGCGATAACAAAAACGAGGAGCAACATGGACGACAAAGCCGCCCGTGACGCCTATGTCAGTGAACTGTTTGCACAGGAGGACGAGGTGCTCGCCTGGATCCAGGCCGAGACCAGGCGTCACAACATGCCGCAGATCAGCCTGAGCGCGCAGGAGGGCCGACTGCTGCAGTGGCTGGCGCAGGTGGTTGGCGCGCGCCGGATTGTAGAAATCGGCACATTGGCCGGCTACAGCGGCACCTGGCTGGCACGCGCCCTGCCGGAGGACGGCATGCTCTACACCCTTGAGGTGAGCAGTCTGCACGCCCGCGTGGCCCGGGCGAGCTTTGCGCGCGGAGGGCTGACTGCACGCGTGCAGCTACTGGAAGGCCCGGCGCTCGAGTCGCTGCAAACGGTGAGCGCCCAGGCACCCTTCGATCTCATCTTCATCGACGCAGACAAGGAAGGCTATCCACAGTATCTCGCCTGGGCGCTCGAGTACCTGCGCGTCGGCGGCGTGATTGCATCCCACAACGCCTTCCGGGGAGGCAGGGTGCTCGCGCCCGAGACTGCGGACGACGGCGGCATGGACCAGTTCAACCGCGCGCTGGCCGCGGAGGCGCGGCTTTCCAGCACCATTTTCTCTATCGGGGACGGCATGGCTGTTGGCATTAAACTGCGCTGAGTTTGGGCGGCTGCAGCCGGCTTACAAGAAGGGCGCCGGTAGCCCCCAGCTGTCACCGAAGACGAATTCAGTGAGTACCCTGCGCTCCTGGGGTTCCTGCTCGAACAGGCGACGCTTTTCGGGCAGGGATTCGGGCGGCGCGGGCCAGCCCAGCGCCACGCCACAGATCGGCTCGTGCGTTGTCGGAATGGCGAAGACTTCGCGCGCGCGGTCGCGGTCAATGCCTGCCATCTGACGCAGCATCAGTCCCAGCGCCATGGCCTGCACCGTCAGGTTACCCATCGCCAGGCCAGTATCGTAGAAGCTGGTGCGCGCGGGCCGGCCTTCATGCTCCACAGCCGCGACGACCAGCATCAACACTGGCGCACCGCCCGCCCAGGTCTGGTTGCCGGGCAGCAGACAGCTGAAGAGGCGCTCGTGGGCGGCAGCATCTGCGCGGCTCGCGACGATGAAGTTCCAGGGTTGGCGGTTGGACGAGGAGGCCGCCCGGCGCGCCGCCTCCAGCAGGGTGAGCAGGGTCGTCCTGTCCACCGGCCGGTCGAGATAGTTACGCGGGCTGCGCCGCCCCGAGATGAATGGGTGCAAGGCCCCCTGCGCTTCCGCTTCCGTCATACCCCTTCCCTTTCCATGTGGTTCGTTTTCACGCCTCAGTCCTGCAATTGAATGGCGCCCTCAGCCAGAATCTGGCCGGGCCGGATCACCGCGGGCGGCTGCACATCCACGCTGGCGAAGAGGTCATAGGTCGTTGCGCCGGTGACGCGCACCGGCACAATTTCGCCTGGCGGCAGTTCCCCCTCAACGATGACGTAGCCATCAATTTCGGGTGCGTCGCGCCAGCTGCGGCCCAGGCTGAGCGTTGCCCCGTCGGGCCGGCCCTGTTCATCTTCGCTAGCGCCATGGCCCTCCACCAGCACGTCGATGGTGCGGCCGACCAAAGCCTGATTCTTCGCCAGGCTGATGCCCTGCTGCAGCGTCATCAAGGCCTCGTAGCGTTCCTGCTTAACGTCCTCCGGCACCTGGTTGGGCAGCGCGGCAGAGGGCGTGCCAGGTTCCTGCGAGTAGGTGAAGGCACCCACGCGATCGAACTGCAGGTCGCTTACGAAGTCGAGCAGGCCTTCGAATTCGGCGTCGGTCTCGCCCGGATAGCCTACGATGAAGGTCGTGCGCACCGCCAGCTGCGGCATCAGCGCGCGCATTCGGGCCAGGGTCGCATACACCCATTCGATGTTGGCCGGGCGGCGCATGCGCAGCAGGGTGCTGCGATGGCCGTGCTGCAGCGGCATATCCAGATAGGGCAGCACCTGCGGCTGCGCGGCCATCGTCTCAATCAAACGCGGCGTCACATAGCCGGGCCAGGCGTACATGATGCGCAGCCAGGGAATGTCGGGCGCCCCGGCAACCAGCGCCTCCAGCAGCTGCGCGAGGCCATCCTTCAGCCCCAGGTCATGGCCATAGTCGGTCGAATCCTGGGCGATGAGAATGAGTTCGCGCAGGCCCTGCGCCTGCAGCCGCTGCGCCTCGGCCACCAGCGTCGCCAGCGGCCGACTGACGGCAGTGCCCTTGATCTTCGGGATGGTGCAAAAGGCACAGGGCCGGCGGCAACCGTCGGCAATCTTCAGCCAGGCGCTGGCCCCCTGGACACTGGCGCGCAGCACGCCGCGCTCGTCGAGGCCGACGGTTTCTGCATCTGTCGGCAGATGATAGAGCGGCTGCGGATGCTTGCGCGCGCGCAGCCGTTGCACCAGTTCAAAGATGTCCATCCAGCGGCGCGTACCAATCACCCCGTCCAGGCCCGGCACATCCTGCGCCAGGCTGGCGCCGTGGCGCTGCGCAAGGCAGCCGGCGGCAATGACCATCTGCCCCGCCCGCCGCTGGCTGACCAGCTCGCGCAATGCGGCCAGCGCTTCTTCGCGCGCCGCCTCGAGGAAGCCGCAGGTGTTGACGATCAGCACAGCCGCTTCGGCGGGATCGCCTGTGCCGCGCATGCCGTGTTGACCCAGCACCTGGGCCATGCTTTCTGAATCGACCGTGTTTTTGGCGCAGCCCAGACTGAGGAGATAGAAGTTGTCTTTTTTCATCGAGTCTGGCTTTGTCCGCCACTCTGCCGCGAGAAGTTCGCCGCCGAGAAAGGTTTCACGTCCTGCAACAAGGGTGTACTCACCTCTCGGCCATTTGACACGAAACGCCGGGGGCGATCATCCCTGGCGCGCATTGTAAACGGTGCTGCCGCTGGCCGCGAAGTCGCGGAAGACCGCCACGGCCTCGTCCTTGAGCAGGTTGTCGACCACGTCGATGTCGCGCCGCGCCAGTTCCTGCTGCCACTGCGGGTGGATGGGACCTTCGTCAAAGCCAGTAATCTCCTCCAGCTCGGGGCCGCTGCCGGCAATCACCAGCGAGCGGACGCCGGACCAGATCACTGCGCCATAGCACATGACGCAGGTGCGCCAGTTCACGACAAGCTGATAGGCAGGCAGGCCAGGAGCGCCCAGATCCCAGGTGCCCAGCAGCTGCTGCGCCAGCGTGATCGTCGTCACCTCGGCATGCGCCGAGGAACATTGCAGCGGCATCACGCGGTTGACGCCGATCAGCACCGGCACCCCCGTATCGCGCTCAAACACGCCGGCGGCGAAGGGGCCGCCTGTCCCCTGTTCGAAATTCAGCCGTGAAAAGCGGATCACCGCGGCCATGCGTTCCTCAAGGGTCGGCAGTCTGGCCGGCAGGGCCTCGTTTTCTCGCAAGGCCCATTCTGGCAGGTTAAGAGTAAATTCCATGGCTGTTCTCCTCAGGCAAGCCGACCCATTCTAGTCATTCCGGAGCGCTTTTGCCGGTGTCTGCGTCTCGCGTGACGGCAATACAGCGGTAGCCGTTACTGGCCGGGCTATAGTCGCGGTAACGCTGGCGGTGGCGGTCACCGTGGCCGTGGCTGTGCTCGTCCGGGTCAGGATGGCGGTCGAGCTCGCGCCAGGAGTAGCCATCATGGTGGGCGCAGGGGTGGAGGTTGGCGCCGGCGTGGATGAAGGCGGAGACTGCAAGACAGCCCCCTGGGGCAGCGGGCCGGCAGTAGTCTCGGGCGTCAGGGTTCGAAGCAGCGCGCCCACGTCAATCAGCGACGTCGGCTGCGCAGTCGGGGTGAATACCGGCGTTGGCTCAAAACCGACGCCCGCGTCGAGGGCGACCGAGGTCTGCGTAAACGTCATCTCGACCAGCTGGCCCCGCAGCCCGGGCACGCCCTGCTCCTGCCCGTTCCAGGTGATCAGCAGCGCTTCGGCGTTGCTGGCCGTCAGCAGGATCTCGGTGCGCGCAGCAACCTCGATGTGCTCGCCGGGTCGCAACATACCCACGAACTCCTCCTCGCCATCCGCCGTCACGCGCAGCCAGGTTCGCTGGGCGGCCTCGGTCGTCACCAGCACGCCACTGCCATTCCAGAGCTGGGTCACCTGACGTTGACGCTGCGCCAGCGTCCGGCCTGGCGGCTCCGTGACATTCAGCTGCATCACGACCGTCGGCAGGGCCGTCGGCGGAATTAACTGTGGCAACTCGCCTTCGAGCACGAAAGGCGCCTCCGTATCCTCAAGGAATTGAAGGGCGACGAAAACGATGACGCCGATGGCAACGGCCCCCGTCAGGAGCAGCAGCAGCCCACTCAGGAAGCCCCGCTGCCGGCGGCGGCGCTGCTGCAGGCGTTCGCCCCCACTCAGATCCAGCTGCGGGACTGGCTCCGGTTGTTCAATTTGATTTCCTGGCCGGCGACGGCGACGCTCGCGCTGCTGGCGGCGCTGCGATACGTGACGCTGCAACTCGACTTGCTCGAGTACTCTGTCTTCGTCAAGTTCGAGGTAACGCGCATAGTTACCGAGAAAGCCGCGCAGCTGAACCGAGGAGGCCTCAGGCTGGTCGAAGACGCCATCTTCGAACGCGACCAGCACGCGCTGCCGGATGCGCAACGCCCGCTCCGCCTCGGCCAGCGAGATTTCCCTGGCCTCGCGGGCTTCACGTAACAAGCGGCCCAGCGCCTGTGCGTCCATCGTTTCAGGATGCCCCGGCCTGCCCCGGCCGGTCAGGCCATACGCCCGGCGCGGAGGCCGGGATTCAGGGAGTTACTTCTTCGTCCGCCACCAAAGCGGCTTCCGCCGCCCCGGCCAGATCGTCCTCCCCGGACTCGTCTGCCTGCGGCGCCTCCTCTGCGTCACGCCCGGCCAGCCATGCGGCCAGTTCCTGTTCAGGCACGATGGTAACCTTCAGCGCGGGATCCTGCTCGTTGCCGAGGCGGACGACCACCTCATGCGTGCCGGTCTCGCGCAGGGGCTGCTGACCAATGCGGCGACGGTTGATGTCCACGCCAGTCTGCTCTTCCAGCGCCTCCGCGATCTCCTGCGAGGTCACGGAACCGAAGAGCTTGCCGGTCACGGCGGCGCGACGCCCGAACACCAACTCTACCCCGTCAATCTGCCGGGCGAGCTCGTTCAGTTCGTTTTCCATCGCAGCGCGGCGCGCGGATGCCTGTTCGCGCAGCTTCGTGGCGCGATTCATCTCGGCCCCGGTCGCCTTTACTGCGAGGCCACCAGGGATGAGATAGTTGCGGGCGAATCCGTCAGCGACGTTGATCACCTCGCCGGCCACGCCGTGCTTAAAGACATAGTCGAGCAAAATCACCTTCATAGCTGCTTCCCCGCCCGTTTGCTGCGCTCACCGGAATGTCGGATTATAAATCTTGACAGGCGCGCTGCCAAGTGCAGATAACGCCGTAACGCGCTCCGGCTGCCAGGACTGCCAGGGGCGGATTGTTCATGCCGTAACAGGCTGTCCCGATTCCGGATGAGGTACTACAATGGGCGCTTCAGAGCCCGAACGCAGAGGAGCCCGTCCATGTCCATCGAAAGTATCGAGGCGCTGCCCTTGCGCCTCAGGCGCGACGAGGCCTATCTGGGCCCGCTGCCGCCGCACGCCGACGTCGGCAAATACTTCATTCGCCCGCCCTATCGCTGCCTGTATTCCGCGACTTACGAGACCGTGTTCGTGCGCCTGCGCACCAGCGAGGGCGTCACCGCGTGGGGCGAGGCGCTGGCGCCGGTGGCGCCGGAGGTGGTGTGCAGCATCATCGATCAGTTGCTGGCGCCGGCCCTCATTGGCCGCGACCCGCTGGGCGCCGGCCGTCTCTGGCATCTGATGTACAACCTGATGCGCGACCGCGGTTATTACGGCGGCCACATGCTTGACGCCATCAGCGCTATCGATATCGCCCTGTGGGATGCGCGCGGCAAGTTGCAGGATCAGCCCGTACACGCGCTGCTGGGCGGCGCTTTTTTCGACGACGCTATCCCCTGTTACGTCTCCGGCTTGCCGCGGCCCGATGATGATGGACGTGTCGAGCTGGCGCTGGACTGGCAGGAAAAGGGCTTCAACGCCTTCAAGCTGTCGGCAGGCTACGGCGTCCGCGCCGACGTCACCACCATGAGCCGGCTGCGCGAGGCCCTCGGCGCAGAGACCACGCTGTTACTGGATGCGCACTGGGCCTACACCCCTGCAGAAGCGATGCAGCTGGGGCGACAGCTGGAAGCACTGGACACCGGCTTCTTCGAGGCGGCCATGAACCCAGAGGACATCGCCGGGCACGCGCGGCTGGCCGCGGGGCTGGGCATAGCGGTCGCCATCGGCGAGACCGAGCGCACCCGCTACCAGTTCCGGCCCTGGCTGGAACAGCGCGCCGCGAGCGTGTTGCAACCGGACATCGGACGCGCGGGCATCTCGGAATCGATGGTCATTGCGCAGATGGCCGAGGCCTTCAACGCGCGCATGGCGCCGCACCTCAGCGTGGGCCTGGGCCCCTGCATCGCCGCCTCGATCCAGCTGGCCGCCGCCCTGCCCAACCTCTATATGCTGGAGTATCAGCCGCCAGTGGTTGAACTGGCCAACAGCCTGCTGCAGACGCCGCTGGTGGCGCGCGTGGGGCAATTCGAGATTCCCAAGGGGCCAGGCCTGGGCGTAGAGCCGGACGTGGCGAAATTGAGCGCGGCGAACAGTTAGCCCTTCAGGCCGGCGACCGAGACGCCCTTGACCAGATACTTCTGCCCGAAATAGAAGACCAGCAGCATGGGCATGAGCATCAGCGTGGAGAAGGTCATCATGACGTTCATCGTGTTTTCGTCGCCCTCGAAGCCCTTGAGCGCGTTCAGGCCCATCGCCAGGGTCCAATTCTGCTTGTTGCCGCCCAGATAAATCAGGGGCCAGAGGAAGTCGTCCCAGGCGAACTGGAAAGCGAAGATCGAGACGGCCGCCAGCACCGGCAGCGACATGGGCATGGCGATACGCCACCACACGCCGAACTCGGAGGCGCCGTCGATGCGCGCCGCGTCAAAGAGGTCTACCGGGATGCCACGGAAGAACTGGCGCATCAGGAAGATGTAGAAGGCGTTGTGCCCCAGCACGCGCGGCAGGATCAGCGGCCAGAAGGTATTCACCCAGCCCATGCGATCGAAGACGATGAAGAGCGGAATCAGCTGCACGACGTAGGGCAGCATCATGGTCGTCAGCAGGAGGGCGAAGAGCGTGCGCCGCCCCGGGAAGGGGATGCGCGCGAAGCCCCAGGCCGCCAGCGAACAGGGCACCAGCGCGCCAAAGACCGCCGCCCCGACCAGGATCATCGTGTTGCGCGTGTAGCGCAGCAGGGGCTGGTCGAAGAAGATCTCCAGATAGTTCTCGAAGGCCCAGGGATCGGGAATCAACTCGATGTGGCGCAGGGTCACCTTGTCCGGCGTTTTCAGCGAAGTTGAGACCGTCCACAGCAGCGGGAAGAACATCACCAGCGCGCCGGCCAGCAGGATGAGATAGGTAATCGACTGGCGGGTGAGGCGCGCCTGCTGGCTTTCAATCACCGGCGGCTCTCCCGCTGCTAGTTGTCATCGCCATAGAAAACCCAACGGTCGGAACTGCGCACCATGATCACCGTGAACACCAGGATAATGAAGAAGAGGACGACCGAAAGCGCAGCGGCGTAACCCTTGCGGAAGTAGGCGAAG
Source organism: Phototrophicaceae bacterium (assembly GCA_965238035.1). Lineage (GTDB taxonomy): Bacteria > Chloroflexota > Anaerolineae > Aggregatilineales > Phototrophicaceae > JAGWBD01. Next base: position 862,956 of record OZ250163.1, read on the forward strand.
GCGTTGTTGTAGACGTTGATCATGTAGACCAGGCCGGACTGCAGCGGGCCACCAGTGGTGCCGATGAGCACGAACACCTGGGTGAACACCTGGAAGCTGCCGATGATGCCAATGATCAGGTTGAAGAAGATAGTGGGCGTCATCAGCGGCACGGTGATGTGGCGCAGCCGGTGCCAGCCGTTGCCACCGTCAATCGACACCGCCTCGTAAAGCTCACTCGGGATGCTCTGCAGGCCAGCGAGGAAGATGACCATCTGCCCGCCGAAGCCCCACAGGCTCATAAGAATCAACGAGGGCTTGATCCATTCAGGTCGCGACAGCCAGCGCACCGGGTCCATGCCGACGAGCACGAGAAACTGGTTGATGACCCCGTAGCGCGTGTTCAGCAGGCCGATAAAGATGATAGAGGCCGCCACAATCGGCACGACTGACGGCAGATAGAAGATCGTGCGGAACATCTGCATGCCGCGCAGGCGCGCATTCAGCAGCAGCGCGAAGGCGAAAGCCAGTACCAGGCGCAGCGGCACGCTGAATACCAAAAAGTAAACCGTGTTGTAAACGCTCTTGGCAAAAATCCTGTCTTCCGTAAACATCTCGATGTAGTTGTCCAGCCCGACCCAGTTGGGCTGGACGAGGCCGACGGAGTAATCCGTGAAGCTCAGGTACAGGTTGGCAAAGAAGGGCATGATGTCAAAGAGCAGCAGCGACAGGAGCCACGGCCCGATGAAGAGAAAACCGATCCAGTGCCGGTAGCGAAAGCCCAGTTCAGAGAGCCGGGCGCGAACCCGGCTCTCCTCTGATACTCGAGGCAGGGCCTCAGCCATCCAGGCCGCTCCAGAACTCGTCCAGAATGGCCTGCATCTCTTCCGCCGCTGCGTTAAGCGCATCCTCGGCGCTCATTACGCCAAAGAAGGCCTCTTCGATGCGGGCGTGCAGGATGTCATGCAACTTACCCTGCACCGGGGTAATGGACACCGCCACGTCGTTGCCAAGGCCTTCCAGCACCACGTCCCAGTAGGGGTTGGCGTCGTAGTAGGCCGGGTTCTCGTTGCATGCGCGCACCGGCGAGGGACGACCCTGCGCGAAGAGGAAGACGCAGCCACCCTGTTCGCTGGCGCCCAGGAACTCGGCGAAGCGGTAGGCAGCGGCCTGCAACTCTGGCGGGTGTGCCACCGGGATGGTATAGCCCCAGCCACCGGAGGAGGAATAGCCGACCACGCCGGCGGTCTTCGCATCCGGGTTGTCGCCATTGTAGGGCCGCATCATCACGCCCCAGCTGTCCGTCGCCGCGAAGAAGTCGGGTGCAACCTTGTTCATGTGGTTGAAGTGCGAGGTGTTGATGGGGTTGAAGGCATACTCACTGCGGTACCAGGGGTGATCGCTGGTGGTGAAGTCAGCACCCTGGAAGAAGTCGGTGATGTTCTCAATGCCGCCATTAATGTCGTTGGTAAAACGAATCATCCACTCCAGCGTCTCGATGCCCTCGGCGTTGTTAAACATCAGGACGCGGCCGAGATCATCGACGTAGCGACCGTTGTTGGTGTAGAGCCAGGTTATGAAGTCGCCGGCGCTGGAGCCGGAGTTGGCCCCCAGAATATCAATGCCCATCGCATCGCCAACGTTGATCGCCTGGGCCGCCGCTTCCAGTTCCTGCCAGGTAGCCGGCGGGCCATCGATACCGGCTGCAGCCAGCATGTCCTTGTTGTAGAAGAACATGCCCGTCAGACCACCGGCGGTGGGCAGCGGCAGGGCGTATAGTTCACCGGCCCAGTACTGGTTGCCCACTTCACCATCATAAAAGAGGCTCAGGTCAAGGCCGGACTCGGCCACGAATTCGTCGATGGGACGGATTAGCCCCAGGCCGGCGAACTGGAAGGTCTCCTGGCGGTTGGTCATGATGATGTGCGGCGGGGTGGTGCTGGAAATGGCTGTGGACACCAGCTCGGCGCGGTTGTCCCAGGGCTGCACCTCGTTGATGACGCGAATGTCGGGGTTCTCTGCCTCGAAGCGCGCGATCAGGTCCAGCATCAGCACCTCGCGCGAGGCGTCCCACCAGTTCATGAAGCGGATTTCGGTGACGTCGTCCTGGGCCTGCACGGGCGCCAGCGCCAGCAGCAGCGTCGCCAGAAGCAGGATGTACAGTACCAAACTCTTGCGCATCAGAATCCTCCAGTAAACAGTAGAGACAGAACTGCGGACGGGCAGCGGCCCGATTGGCCCAGCCGACTCTGCAAGCAGGCGCGGCCCCGCATGTGATCCGTTGAGTATAGCGCGGCACGCAATATGGGGCAAAAAGCAAGCGAGGAGCGGGGAGCGGAGACTCAGTCCTTCAGGCCGCTGCTGGTGACCGCCTGGATGTAGTAGCGCTGGAAGGGCAGCAGCAGCAGGATGGGGACGATGGCGGCCAGCATGGAACCGGCCAGCTGTTCATTCCAGCGCGTGCGAAACTCCTCGACCGCGCCGGAAATGGCTACCTGCACCAGGCGCAATTCCGGCCGCGGCGCGACCAGCAAGCGGCCAGAAGTAGGCGTCCCACTGCTGCAGGAAGAGGAAGAGGGCCGCGGTGATCAGCACCGGTCTCGAAAGCGGCAGGACGACATTGAAGAACAGGCGCAACCACGAGGCGCCATCCACGCGCGCGGCGTCGATCAGGTCCTGCGGGATTTCCTCGAAGAACTGGCGGAAGAGGAAGATCGCCAGGCTGTTGCCCAGGCCCGGCACGATCAGCGCCTGCCAGGTGTTGCGCCAGTCCAGGGAGTTCACCAGGATGAAGCGCGGGATGGCCGTCAGGTCCACCGGCACCAGGAAGGGCAACAGAATCACGGTCAGGAAGAGGATACGTTTGCCACGAAACTCGAAGCGCGCGAAGGCGAAGCCGGCCAGGGCGTTGATGCTGCCACCCAGCACGACCGTGACGCCGGAGAGCCAGAAGGAATTCTTCAGCGCGTTGCCGAAGCCGCGCGCAAAGAGGGCCTCGTAGGCCTCAAGCGTGAAGTCCACCGGAAACAGCGCGCGCAGGGAAAAAGGAAAGGCGTACTCGAAGACCTTGGCGTTGGGCGTGAAGGAGGCTGCGAAGGCCCACATCAGCGGCAGCAGGACAAATATGGCTACGATGAACAGCAGACCATAGGTCAGCAGATGCTCGCCCGTCCTGAGCAGCTCGTGCCGCTGGCGCCAGCGTGACCTGTCACGCGACGCTGCTTTCGGCGGGAAAGTGCCTGACTGCACGCTCATAAAACCCTCAGCTACGCCGCCGCAAGAGCGAAAACTGGACACCGATCACGGCGAAGACCAGCAGCAACATGACCGACAGCATCGCCGACGAGGCGCCCAGGTCGCCGTAAACGAAGCCGCGGCGATAGGTTTCATACATGACGAGGTTGGTGCTCAGCTGCGGCCCGCCCCTGGTCAGCAGCAGAACCGGAGCAAAGAGCAGGAAGTTGGCGACGGTGTCGGCCACCAGCACGAAGAGCAGCACGCCGCGCAGCAGCGGCAGGGTGACGAAGCGGAAGCTCTGTCAACGGCCGGCGCCGTCGATGCGCGCCGCCTCAAGCACCGTCTGCGAGATGCCCTGCAAGCCGGCGAGAAAGAACAGCGTCCACAGCGGCACGCCCTTCCAGGTCGCCAGGAGGATGATCGACGCGAGGGCGTGAGTCGGCGCGATCAGGAAGGGCTGGCGTTCGATGCCTGCCAGGGTCAGTATGCCGTTGATCAGGCCGCCCTCGCTGTTGAGCATCAGGCCCCAGACGACGGTCGTCACGTTGATTGAGACGGCCACCGGCAGCAGGTAAATGCTGCGGAAGATGCTGATGCCGCGCACCCTGCTGTTGGCCAGCAGGGCCAGGCCCAGCGCCAGCGCAATCTGGATCGGATTCACGAGCACGCTGAACAGCGCGGTGACCTGCATCGACTTCCAGAAGATGGGGTCATTGAGCACGCGGGTGAAATTGCCCAGGCCGACGAAGATGCGCCCGCCGCGCACCAGGGAGTTTGCGTGCAGACTTTCGATCAGGGTAGCGATGGTGGGGAAAAGGTTGAAGATGACGATTAGCGCCAGCGCCGGCAGTAAGAAGGCATAGGGGATCAGGCGCTCACGACGAGTCATTGCAATTCAGTTCCATTCACTGCCGAAGCCGGGAGCCGCCCCTGTCAGGCAGCCCCCGGTCGGTCAAGTGTCGGTCAAGTTTCGGTCAAGTTTCGGTCAGTCAACTAACCGCGATACTTCACCATCTCGCTTTCGATACGGGCGACCGCAAGATTCAGCGATTCCTCTACATCAGAGCCGGTGCGGATGTCCTGGAAAGCATCCTGCAGAATCTGCTCGTACTCAAGGTAGCCGGGCGACACGGCGCGCGGATCCGGATTCACGGTCGCCTCGTCGGCGGCCACGCGCAGGAAGTTCTTGACACCCTCGTCAAACTCTTCATCCGTCTGGAAGAGCGCCAGCACCGACTGCTGCGCCGGGAAGTCGCCACTGCCGAAGCGCCACCATCTTTCGGCGCCTTCGCCGGTGGAGATGTACTTCACGAAGCGCCTGGCTTCCTCGGGGCTGTCGCTGCTGGCATTCACGCCAATGTGCCAGCTGCCGGTAGGCGTGGTGATCGCGCCATTTTCAAAGTAGGGATGGCGGGACACGGTCCAGTTGAAGTCGATGTCATCCGCCTCACGCAGGTAGCGGTTGACGTTCCAGGGGCCGGCGATCATCATGCCCATCTTGCCGGACCAGAACAGGTCGCTGGTGCCGATGGTGTCGTCCTGCGGCGCAGCTTTCAGCTCGTTGAACATGTCCGAGTAGTAGCTGAAGCCATCGATCCAGGCCTGTGAATTGACGACGCCGTCGACCGTCAGGCCGTCATCGCCGATGGACTGGCCGCCCAGTCCCACAGCCAGCGGCTGCAGCTGGTAAATGCGGACGGTCTGCTCCCAGCTGAAGCCCCACTGGTCGGTGATGCCGTCGCCGTCCGTGTCCAGCGTCAACTGTGCAGCGATGTCGGCAATCTGCTCATAGGTCAGGCGATCGTCGACGCCGGGCACCTCGATGCCAGCCGCGTCAAACATATCGGTGTTGATGAAGAGCAGCTGGGTGGAGGTGCTGACCGGCGCGGAGATGAGCTCGCCGTTGTAGCTGCCGGCAGCCAGAGCCGCGGGCAACCAGGCCGCGCGATCCTCGTCAGTGAAGACGTCATCCAGCGGCAGCAGCCAGCCGCGCAGGCCATAACCGGCAGTCACAGGCACATCAACTGCGATCACGTCCGGGTCGGACGCGCCGCCGCCGAGGCGCACCTGAATCTGCTCGAAGAGCGCGTTGAAGCTGACCTGTTCCGCCTCAATCTTGATGTCGGGGTTTGCCGCCTCAAACCCGGCGATGGCGTCATCAACGTTCCAGCCCAGCGTCAGCCAGGTGATGGTAACAGGCTCCTGCGCGGTAAGGAGCATGACCGTCAGCAGCAGAACTGCCGCCAGCAGGACCAGAGATTTGAACTTCATCAAAGGACTCCTGATAGAATGTGGACGTTGCGATAATGAAAAAATGGCACATGGTTGCGCCAGCTGCCAAAATTGAGTTCGGTATGTTTTACGAAATCTAACAAAGTGACGAGGAGCAACCCATGACGGCCGAGCGGGCAACGGACATTCTGATCGTCGGCGGCGGCACGGGCGGCGTGGCCGCGGCCCTGGCGGCCCTGCGCCTGGGCCGGCGCGTCATCCTGAGCGAAGAGACGGACTGGATCGGCGGCCAGCTAACCGCCCAGGCCGTCCCGCCCGACGAGCACCCCTGGATCGAGCAGACCGGCGCCACCCACAGCTACATGCAGTTCGCCGAAGGCGTGCGCAATTACTACCGCCGCAACTATCCGCTGACCGAAGCTGCGCGCAGCATCGTCAACCTCAACCCGGGCAACGGTAACGTCAGCCGCCTGTGCCACGAGCCGCGCGCAGCTCTCGCCGTAATGGAGGCCATGCTGGCGCCCTGGTGCAGCAGCGGCCAACTGGAGATTTGGCGCCGGTACGTCCCGGTCAGCGCCGAAACCGACGGCGACCGTGTGCGCGCGGTGACGCTGCGCAGCCTGGCGAGCGGCGACGAGACCTGCATCAGCGCGCCCTGGATCCTTGACGCCACCGAGCTGGGTGATTTGCTGGCACTGGCCGACGTGGAGCACATTATCGGCGCCGAGAGCCAGGCGCAGACCGGCGAGCTGCACGCCCTGCCCGGCGCGCCCGACCCGCTCGACCAGCAGGCCATCACCTGGTGTTTCGCCGTGGACTGGCTGCCGGGCGAAAACCACGTCATTGAGCGGCCGCCGGACTACGATTTCTGGCGCGGCTACCAGGCTGACTTCTGGCCGGGACCGCAGCTGGGCTGGCAGGACGTCCACCCCATCACGCTGGCGACGCGCTACCGCGCCATCTTCGACTCCGGCGAAACGAGCGGCCGGCGCGGCCGGCCGGCGGACTTCTGGCATTACCGCCGCATCCTGTGCAAGGATTACTATCCGGCAGGCCGTTTCGCCAGCGACATCACGCTGGTCAACTGGCCGCAGATCGACTATTGGCTGGGGCCGCTGGTCGGCGTCCCGGAAGCGAAGGTGCAGGAGAATCTGCGCTCCTGCCGCCAGCTCAGCTTCGCCTTCCTGTACTGGATGCAGACCGAGGCGCCGCGTCATGACGGCGGCCAGGGCTACCCGGGCTTGCGCCTGCGCCGCGACGTCACGGGTAGCGAGGACGGCCTGGCGAAGTACGTCTACGTGCGTGAGGCGCGCCGCATCCTGGCGGAGTTCACCGCGCGCGAGCAGGACGTCGGCGTGGAGCAGCGCGGCGGGCTGGTCGGCGCGGAACGCTTCACAGACTCGGTCGGCGTGGGCAGCTACCGCATCGACCTGCACCCGAGCACCTTGCCGCGCACCTACGTCGATATCAGCTGCTATCCCTTCCAGATTCCGCTGGGCGCGCTCATTCCGCAGCGCGTGGAGAACCTGCTGCCGGCCTGCAAGAACCTCGGCGTGACGCACATCACCAACGGCTGCTATCGCCTGCATCCGGTGGAGTGGAACATCGGCGAGGCCGCCGGCGCGCTGGCCGCCTGGTGCCACGCGCAGGGTTTGCAGCCGCAGCAGATTCGCAACGACGCGGCGCGGCTGGACGACTTTCAGGCGATGCTGCGCAATCAGCTGGGTTTCGTGCTGGAGTGGCCGGAGTACGCGCGCATCACGCCGCGTTAGCCGTGCCCGGGCGCTCGCCAGAGCCGGTCAGCCAGACGGAAAAGCGAGAGGGACATGCGTTACTGTCCACTGGAATGCGCAAGCTTTATAAAGTCAGGGGCACTTCACTCGCATCAGTTTATGGTTCGCTTGCGCAAGCGGATGCAGGACTGTATAACGTCGTGCAGGGACGGCAAGGGAGCGCGCCATGAGACTCATCCTGATAGTTGCATTCGTCATGATTGCCCTGCTGTCTCCTGTAAGCGCGCAGGAACTTCCCGCGCCGCACCTTGCCTTCAATGTCGACATCAATTCAACGCAGGCGATCGTCACCTGGGACACAGTGCCCGGCGTGACCGACTACCTGTACGTCATCAGGCCCAGACCGCGCTGCGATTCCGGAGCGGCGCTGGTATCTGCCGCAGGAGATCTCTGGTCCCGGGTTGGGTCGTTCAATCCGAGGATCCCCTACACCGTTACGGTGACCTCGATGGTGAACGACGTGGCGCATGGGTCTGCCACGGTCACCTGGACGCCACCACGGACCCTCTCCAACGTACTGATCCCTGATTTCAAGGTGCCGACGGCCGTTTCGTGGCTCAGCCCAGGCCTGTGGGACACCGGCACGGGGATAGTCGCGGGGGAAGCGCTCCACCTTCCGCCCGGTCAAACCAGGGACTCTGCCGCAGCTTCCCTGGATGACGTTATCAGGGACCAGCGACAGCAGGTCCCCCTTGCCCGGAGCCGGGGAGACGGCGCTGTATTGAAGTTAGACGTGGGTCTTCTGCGCGGAAGCGTCAATCCGGCGCAATTCTCCTCCCCCAGCACCGACCCCAGGGCAGGTATTGACAAGCTCTGGAACTGTGCCAACGCTGGCGCTCCACAACCCGACACTGTTACTACTACGACTACGACCACGACTGCCGGTTCCACCTCACCGTCCGTCGGCTTTCCCGGAGAGGTCCATGAGCTGGCCAACAATCTGGGCGGACTGGGCGGCGTATACCGCGCAAGTCACGACTCAGCAGCTGCCCTCGTGGTGTATCGGTATGTCTCGGCGTCGCAGGGCGAGATCGCGTTCTGGGTGACGCAAGGGGAATTTGCCGCCGCCGGCACAGGCTGTGTGAAAGCCAGCGCGGATGGCCGTATCACAGCTACAAAACAGGATAACGGCAACGCCGTCATAGCCATGGGGCCGGACGGCGAAAACAAGACTTTCCACGTAATCTTCAACGGTGGCCTGAGTGGCGGCGTCGGCGGCATTTCGACGACCTATGATGGCGCGCCGGGCGCGGGTTGCTAACTGCGAAGGCGCAGGTTCGGCAGTAAGGCAGTAAACAAGCGAAAATCGCCACAGCGCAGGCCGTGGCGATTTTGCTGAGCCATAAGCAGCGCCCTGCGCAAGGTGATCGCGGCGGTCACCAGTGACTTGCACAGCATTCGGGATTCTTTCCCCTGCCCTGTGCGAGCCTCACGCTGGCACCGGCCAATGCGCAGGGGTACCATCCCGGCGCGTGCCTGAACCGTACTGGAGAAGTTAATGTCCCTGCCGGACCTGTTCCGCCTTGATGGCAAGACCGCGCTGGTTACCGGCTGCCGGCGCGGCATCGGCAAGGCCATCACACTGGCGCTGGCCGAAGCCGGCGCGGACATCATCGGCATCAGCCAGAATATGGAGGCGGACGGCGGCGCAGCAGGCGCCGAGGTGCGCGCGCTGGGGCGCAGCTTCCACGCCCGCGCCTGCGACGTCGGCCAGCGTGACGCGCTCTATGCCTTCATCCGTGCAATACAGGCGGAGGCCATGCAGGTTGACATCCTCGTCAACAACGCCGGCGTCGTCCCGCGCTTCGACGCGGTCGACTTTCCTGACGAGGCATGGGATCACGTGTTCGAGGTCAACCTGAACGCGCAGTTCATCCTCGCCCGCGAGTTCGGGCGCGGGATGTTGGCGCGCGGCAGCGGCAAGATCATCTTCATCGCTTCGCTGATGAGCTTTCAGGGCGGCATCCGCGTGCCGGCCTACGCAGCCAGCAAGGGCGCCATCGCCAGGCTGACGCAGGCGCTGAGCAATGAATGGGCCGGCCAGGGCGTGCAGATCAATGCCATCGCGCCCGGCTACGTCGCCACCGACCTCACCGCCGACCTGCTCAATGACGTGGCGCGCCACCAGGCCATTCTCGAACGCATCCCCGCCGGCCGCTGGGCCCGGCCGGATGACTTCCGTGGCGCGGCGCTCTTCCTCGCCTCGGAGGCCTCGGACTACGTGACCGGCGAAATCCTCACCGTTGACGGTGGCTGGATGGGGCGCTGAACGTGGCCAGTGAAGCGGGACGCGGAAACGTGTTGAAGTCGAAATCACCCCCCCCCACAGAACGTTTGTTCTGTCCAACGCAATACTGGTGGTTGGCACTGCTGGCAATCCTTTTGATGTCCGGGGCGCTGCGTCTGCCAGGTTACAACTTCAGCCTGCCCTTCATCGACCAGCTGGACGAACCCTTTCACAATCTCTCCGCGCGCATGATCATCGACTTCGGCACGTCGCAGTCGTTGAATACACACCACTATCCGCCCGGCATCGTGATGCTGAATTACCTGATGCTGCGGCTGTTTCACGATACAGACAAACCGCCTGGCAGCGTGGTCGGGCAGGTGCGCCTGGTCTCGGTAGCGGCAGGTATTGGAACGACCCTGGTCATCGCCCTGCTGGGTTACCACGCGCTCAATCCCGCTGCCGGTCTGACAGCCGCGACCCTGTATGCGATCACTCCGGTGTTTCAGGTCCTGGCTCGTTACGCCACCGCAGAAATTCATGTTGCCTTCCTTGCCATGCTGGCAATCTGGCTGGCCATGGTGGGCGCAGTGTATCGTCGACCGGCCTGGACGACCTGGGCCACCTATGCATTGATGCTGGCGGTACTCTTCAAGTATCACGCCCTGATGCTGGCGCCCTTCATCCTGCTGGCGCCGCTGATCAATGGCCGGGCCTGTATGCGCAGGGTTCTCGCCAATCTGGCGCGCTTCGCCCTGTTTCTGGCCTGGCTGGTCTTGCTCACACCGGCGCTGGATGCCTTCGCGGAAGTGCCCGCCACAGAAAATGAGGCCCGCAAGTCCTGGGTGCGCCATGTCACCACAAACAGCGAGCGGCCGGACTCGCTGTCCGATTACCTGTCTGACATCGTGTACAACCAGACCCTCGCGCTCTCGTCGGTCAAACACCCGTCACTGAGCTTCGGGTGGATCGGGATGATTTTGTTCGCCTGGCAACTTGATCGCAGGCGGCGGCTGATGCTGGCCGGTCTGGCAGTCGGCGCTGCCAGCTGGCTGCTGGGGGTCAGCCTGTTTGGCAAACAGGGAGGCCACGCGGAACGTTTTCTGTTCGGACAAATAACCTTGCTGGTCATGCTCGCCGGAGCGGGCTATGCGCTCTGGTGGCGGGCAGCAGTCGTCGTACTCAAACGTTTCTCCCGGCACGGCCGTCTGCTCGCAAGCGTGCTCTTCGCCACCGTTTACCTGGCGCTGAACCTTTCGAACGTCCAGAACTCGATCGCCAAAACGCTCGATTTCACCTACGCTGATCCGCGCAATTTCCTGGCCGAATGGATTGACGTCACCCTGGCGCCCGGCCGCTATCTTTACAAGAACGAGGCCAGGGTGCTCAAGCGGCATTGGGGCGGCTATGAGGGCGTGACTCAGTTCGAACTGGCCAACTTCGAATCGCCGCTGTCACAATCCATCGAAAGTATGCGCGCAGACAACACCAGCTACGGCATTCTATACACCTTTCAGCATGACCAGCTGCTGGAGGATGATCCACAGGACTTCCTGCAGCAAAGCACCTTGCTGAAACGTTGGGAGCAGCAGCCGGATTACCGCGCGGACATGCCGTGGTCGTCTTCCGTCTTTACCCCATGCAACACCGAAAACTCGAAGGACAACTGGGCCCGGTTCACCTGCTGGGTCACGATCTTGAAACTCGCCAGCAGCAACCAGGCGGCGCCAGCGTTCCCTTGCACCTTTACTGGCAAGCGGAGGAAGCGACAGATTCCGCCTACGTTGTTTTCAACCATCTGCTGGATGCAGATGGCCAGATTGTCGCGCAGAGCGACGGGCCGCCCCTGCCCGATCCCTTGCTGCGGCGCTCGACGGCCGACTGGGATGACCCCGGCGAAACGCTCTTCAGTCGAGAATATCAGATTGACTTGCCCGCGGTCCTTCCGCCAGGCGGCTATGAGTTGCGCAGCGGTTTCTACCGCCGTGAGGACGGCACGCGCCTCCTTGCGCCGGATGGTTCCGATTCGCTGTTCGTGACGACTCTTGTGATCAGCACGCCACAAGAAGCGTAAACCGGCACATCAGCTCCTCAATTTCACGCGCCTGAGGCAAGTTTCGCGCTACACTGGTCGCCTGGCCGCAACGCACAGGGAGCGAGCATGACCCGCCAGCCCAACTTCCTCTTCATCATGTCAGACGACCACGCCGCGCACGCCATGAGTTGCTATGGCAGCCGCATCAACCGGACGCCCAACCTCGACCGCATCGCGCAGGGTGGCATGCGCTTCGACAACTGCTTCTGTACCAACTCGATTTGCACGCCCAGCCGCGCCGCCATCCTCACCGGCACATGGAACCACATCAACGGGGTCACCACACTGGCCACGCCCATGGACAACCGCCTGCCGACCTTCGTCAAGACGCTGCAGGCCCAGGGCTGGCAGACCGGCATCTTCGGCAAGTGGCACCTGGGCAGCGGGCCGCAGCACTGCCCTGCCGGCTTCGATGACTGGGCCGTCCTGCCCGGCCAGGGCCTCTACCACAACCCGACCTTCATCTTTAACGGCCCGAACGGGGGCCAGCAGCGCGTCGTGCCCGGCTACGTAACGGACATCATCACGGACATGAGCCTGGACTGGCTGAATGGCCTTGACCGCGACCGGCCTTTCATGCTCATGTGCCACCACAAGGCGCCGCACCGCCCATGGGAGCCTGACGAAAAACACGCGCATCTGTTCCTGAACGAAATGGTGCCGGAGCCCGACACGCTGCAGGACGACTACAGCGAGCGCGCCGCCGCCGCGGCCGCTGCCGAAATGCGCGTCGGCGTGCACATGCGCCACAGCGACATCAAGGCCGAAATTGCCCACGACCTGCCCGAGGCCGAGCTGCGCAGCTGGGCCTACCAGCGCTACATCAAGGACTACCTGCGCGTCGTCGCCAGTATCGACGACAACGTCGGCCGCCTGCTGGGCTGGCTCGATGAGCAGGGCCTGGCCGAAGACACCGTCGTGGTCTACACCTCCGACCAGGGCTTCTTCCTCGGCGACCACGGCTGGTACGACAAGCGCTTCATGTACGAAGAATCGCTGCGCATGCCGCTGCTTGTGCGCTATGCGCGAGCCATTGAGGCCGGCAGCCGCAACGCCGACATGGTGCTCAACGTCGACTTTGCGCCCACTTTTCTCGAGCTGGCCGGCATCGAGCCCGACGAGGCCATGCAGGGCCGCAGCTTTCGCTCGCTGCTGCAGGGCGCTGCCCCGGCGGACTGGCGCGAGGCGATGTATTACCGTTACTGGATGCACAAGGCGCAGCACAACGTCTACGCCCATTACGGCATCCGCACGCGGCGCCACAAGCTCATCTACTATTACGCTGACGGGCTCGGCCAGGCCGGCAGCATAGACGAGCGCCATGAGCCCGAATGGGAGCTCTTCGACCTGCAGGATGATCCCGCCGAACTGCACAATCTGATCGACCGCCCGGAACTGGCGGGCACCATCGCTGCGCTGAAGGACGAGCTGCACCGCCTGCAGGCCGAGGTCGGTGACGAACGCTATCCACTGGACAGGGACTGACATGAGCCGACCCAATATCCTCCTGCTCATCGCTGACGACCATCGCCATTCCGCCATTGGCGCGCTGGGGCAGGAAGCCGTAGACACGCCGACCTTCGACCGACTCATGGCGCAGGGCACGACCTTTACGCGCGCCAGCATCATGGGCGCGACGTCGGACGCGGTCTGTCTGCCCAGCCGCGCCATGCTGCTCAGCGGTCGCGGCGTCTTCCGCACGCCCGATCCGCTGCCGGTCGACACGCCGCTGCTGCCCGAGCTGCTGTGGCAGGAGGGCTACTGCAGCTTCGGCACCGGCAAATGGCACAACCACAGCGAAAGTTTCGCGCGCTGCTTCAACGCCGGCGGCAAGGTCTTTCTCGGCGGCATGTCCGACCAGTACGCCGTGCCCGTCTACCCCTGGGACGCCGTGCGCACGCAGGACGAGAGCCGCCTCGAAATCAACGACACGTTCTCCACCACGCTCTTCGCCGATGAGACCGTGCGCTTCCTGCAGTCGCGCGGCCCGCAGGACGAGCAGCCCTTCTTCGCCTGGGTCGCCTTCACCGCGCCGCACGACCCGCGCACGCCGCCTGGCGAATACGCCGAACGCTACAAAGCGGACGACATCGAGCTGCCGCCCAACTTCATGCCCAGCCACCCCTTTGACATTGGCATCAGCGAAATCCGCGACGAGCTGCTGGCCGCGCAGCCGCGCGATGAGGCCGAAGTGCGCCAGCACATCGCCGACTACTACGGCATGATCACACACCTGGACGCCGAAATCGGGCGCATTCTGGAGGCGCTGGAGAGCAGCGGACTGGCTGAGAACACCATCGTCATCTACTGCGCGGACCACGGCCTGGCGGTCGGTCAGCACGGGTTAATGGGCAAGCAGAACCTCTACGAACACAGCCTGCGCGTCCCGCTCATCCTGCGCGGCCCGGGCATCGCCGCCGGCCAGCGCTCAGACGCCCTGTGTTACCTGCACGACCTTTTTCCCACGTTGCTGGAGCGCGCCGGTTGCGCCCTGCCTGAGACCAACGAGGGCTACAGCCTGAATGCCCTGCTGAACGGCCAGCGCAGCAGGCACCGCCGCTCGCTTTTCGGCGCCTGGCAGCAGGTGGAGGGGCACCCCGGCGCCAGGCCGCACATGCGCAGCCTGCGCGGCGAACGCTTCAAACTGATCGAGTCGCGGGTCAGTGGCGCGGCGCACACTCAGCTATTCGACCTGCAGGCCGACCCGCAGGAGATGAACAACCTGGCAGCGCTACGTGGTTATCAGCACGTGACGGAGCGTATGGCCGCGCGTTTGCGCGCCTGGCAGCACAGCGCCGCCGATCCGCTGGTCAGCGAGGGCTGAGCCTGCCCACCTCTGGCGAACATCAAGCAGTAGACCGGTCAACAGCGCGTCAAGCAGGCACGGGCTCCAGCAGCGTGACCTGGACGTAGTAGGCGCCGACGACGTAGCCATCATCGCCCAGCAAGCGCGCGCCCAGATGGCCCGCGCCCGGCATCAGCTCGGCCGTGAAGTTCGTACTCCGGCTGCCAGGCTCTATCTCTGCCGCGAGCTCCAGCGGGGCGCGGCCGTCGGCATAGTCGATGCGCAGCGTGGCCCGCTTCACGGGGAGGGCGCGACCGCCCGTGTACCAGTGCCAGTAGTCTTCATCGACCCACTCGCGGCGCCACTCGACGTCATCGCCCTCAATGCCCGCATCAATGGCGTGCTGCGTCTCCGGCGGCCAGCGGCGCAGCGCGAACTGGTAGCGCCCGGCCTGGGCGATCTCCACCTCGAAGTAGCCTTCCGCTTGATGGCCGCGGCGAATGCCGCTCTGGCCCGCGATGGCGTCGCTGGTTTCGTTGCGCCAGTCATGCGCCGTGAGCAGCGTTTGTGGCGCATCCGGCGCGCCCAGCGGCATGGGAATGTCGCGTTCGAATTGCTCGCTGACCAGCGTCCACCAGCGCTCGTAGTCCGCGCGCATGCGGGCGACGCGCTCCGGATGTTCCTGCGCGATGTCTTCACGCTGACCGGGATCGGTTTCGAGATTGTAAAGCTCGTGGCCGTCGATCAGACGCCAGCGGCCGCACATCACGCAACTCTTGAGCCACTTGCGCGGCGTGGTGACGCGCTGCGAATCGGTCACGATGCTGCGCTCCGGCCAGTCGGCCTGCGCGTCCTGCAGCAACGGGCGCAGACTGCGGCCATGCACCGGCGGCCCGGCGTTGTCCTCAATACCGCAGAGATCCAGCAAGGTCGGCTTGATGTCGATGTTTGCGCAGAGCTGGTCAATATCGCGCCCGCCGGCGAGGCCGCCGGCCGGCCAGCGCAGGAACAGGGGCACGCGGTGGCCGCCCTCATACTGCCAGACCTTCATGCCGCGCATGCCGGCGTTGTAACCCTCGAGCACATGGCCCGCCTCGTCCACGCTGACGCCGCCGGCCGAACCGTTGTCGGTGGCGAAGATCAGGATAGTGTCGTCTTCCAGCTCCAGCTGCGCCAGACGCGTGCGCAGGAGGCCAAAATTCTCGTCGATGTTGGCGATCATGCCGAAGAAACGGGCGCGCGCCGCTGTGGTCTGGCCGAGGTAGGGCGCGCTGTATTCTGGATCGACGTTCCAGGGGAGGTGCGGCGCGTTGGGCGTGATCATGCAGAAGAAGGGCGCGTCGCCCTGGCGCTCAATGAAGGCCAACGCCTCGCGGAACCAGACGTCAGTGCAGTAGCCGGCATGTTGGCGCAGCTCACCGTTTTCGCGGTACACGTCATCGAAATAGTCGTTGCCCCAGTGGTCGTTGGTCTGGCTGATGCCACCGGCGCCATGCACGATGGCCTCGTCAAAGCCACGCTCCAGCGGCGTGTAGGGGGAGACATCGCCCAGGTGCCACTTTCCAAAGAGACCTGTGCGCCAGCCGGCCGCGCGCAGGGCGTCCGCCAGGGTACGTTCGTCCTGGCGCAGCAGAGAGCGACCGCCGACGGTGTGCCAGACGCCGGTGCTGTTGGCGTAGCGCCCGGTCAGCAGGCCGGCGCGCGTGGGCGCACAGGTGGGGCCCACGTGATAATCACGCAGGCGCAGGCTGTCATCATGGAAGGCATCAAGGTTTGGCGTGCGCAGGACAGGGTTGCCGGTGCAGTTCAGGTCGCCATAGCCCTGGTCATCGGTCATGACGAGCACGATATTGGGGCGACGCGCATCATTTCCGTTCATGCTATCCCCTTCTGTTTTGCCATTTCTGGCTGCGGCCACATGCTCCGCCGGCATCAGTTGAAGACGATGACTGAACGCCCGCCTGCGCAAGCCACAGGCCAGTCCGGCCCGCGACTGGTCGCCAGCCAGATCCCTGCCCGCGTTGGTCAGCACCTGCAGGGCAAAGCATAGTACGCTGCGTCAGGATTGACAAACCATGCTCACGGGTCAGGGACGGCAATTGGCAGCCGGGCGCAGGCCAGGCCAAAATGGCAGATGAAGCGGCTAAAGCATCTGCACCAGCGAAGGGATAACAGCCATGCAATACACGCATCTGGGTCGGACAGGCATGGCGGTCAGCAGATTATGCCTGGGCACGGCGAATCTGGGGCCATTCACGCCGGAAGAAGAGAGCTTCAGAATTATGAACCAGGCCCTGGAGCTGGGCATCAACTGCTTCGATACGGCTGATATTTACGGCTGGTGGGGTGGCAGGGAACAGCCGGGCCTGAGCGAAGAAATCATCGGGCGCTGGCTGGCGCAGGACAGGTCGCGGAGAAGGCAAATTGTCCTGGCCAGCAAGGTGTATTTCCCGATGAGCGACGACATTAACGATCGGGGCCTGTCGGCCTACCACATTCGCCAGGCCTGCGAGGACAGCCTGCGCCGGATGCAGACGGACCACATCGACGTGTACCAGATGCATCACGTGGACCGGGGAGAACCCCAGCCAACGGAATACGAATGGGGCATGGCGCGGCAGGGCAAAGACCTGTATCGGCCTGGTCACCGCAAGCTGGAGACCCCGTGGGAAGAAATCTGGCAGGCAATGGAGCTGCTGGTGCAGCAGGGCAAGGTGACGTACCTTGGCAGCAGCAATTTCGCCGGCTGGAACATCGCCCAGGCCTGTGAACGGGCCCGGCAACGGCATTTTCTCGGCCTGGTCAGTGACCAGAGTTTGTACAATCTGAACGATCGCATGGTGGAACTGGAAGTCATCCCGGCCTGTCGCGAGTATGGCCTGGGTCTGCTGGCCTACATGCCACTGGATGGCGGCTTGCTGGCCGGCACCCTGAAGAAGGCGGAAGCTGGCCGCCGGACGCCCGCATACGACAGTCTCGACCCGAAGCTGCGGGCGCAGGTCGATGCCTGGGAATCGCTCTGTCGCGATCTGGGCGTGGAGCCGGCCCACGTGGCAATTGCCTGGTTGCTGAAAAATCCTGTGGTCACTGCGACAATCCTCGGGCCGCGCACACTTGACCATCTTACCGGCAGCATGCGCGCGCTGGAGGTTGAGCTGGACGATGCGACGATGGCCAGCCTGGATGAAATCTGGCCGGGGCCTGGCGGTCAGGCGCCGGAAGCCTACGCCTGGTAATCCTTCATCCCGGCGCGACCCGGCCAGGCCTCGGGATTGGCAAGGAAGGCGGGACGTTCTCCACGAAGAAACTGACTGATCTGGCTCGCAACCCCGCTCCACATCGCCATCACGCCCGCTTCTGTATAGGGGGCGGTATGGGGTGTCAGAACAACGTTGGACATACGCAACAGGGGATTATCGGCCAACGGCGGTTCCGGATCAAACACATCCAGACCAGCTCCGGCCAGGTGGCCGTCCTGCAACACCCGGATCAGCGCCGCCTCATCGAGCACCGGCCCCCGACTGGCGTTGATCAGGTAGCTGCCGCGCTTCATCAGCCGCAACTGACGCTCCCCGACCAGATGATGGGTAGCGGCAGAAAGCGGTGTGTGCAGTGTCACGAAATCAGCCTGGGAAAACAGCGCGTCCATATCACTCGTGAAGCTGATTCCCTGTTCAACTTCCTCGTCCGGGTCAACGTATGGATCATGCACCAAAACGTTCATCTTCAATCCCAGCGCACAAATTTCTGCCACCCGTCGTCCAATACGGCCGTAGCCCAGTACCCCCAGGGTTCGGCCCAGGACTTCTGTCCCCCGCAAGTGCGAACGGGAGATATCGGCTCCCCGTAGCTGCATGTCACCGGTCACAATTCGTTTGGCAACGGCCAGCAGCAGGCCGACCGTGTGTTCGGCGGTGGATTCAGTGGGGGCATCAGGGTTGTTACACACCAGAATCCCCCGTTCGGTCGCAGCAGGAACGTCAATGTGGTCCAGGCCAATGCCGGGCATTGCCAGAAGCTGCAACTGCGGCCCAACCCCGTCCATCCAGGGTCCGTCGAACATACGCCCCTGGCCAGAGATGACGACGGTGGACCCCGCAAGCAGGTTCTGGTCGCCATCAACACTGATCTCGGCCAGTTTGCTGAGTGGAGCAAACAGCTCAGGTGTCGGAGGTCTCTTGCTTGCCCAGATTCTTGGTTTCATTTGTTCTGGTCACCTGTGTGGGTCGATAAATGTCCTGGGTTGCAGGTCTTTCAGCACCTGCCTGAAAGTGATGATGTGCAACAAGTCTGAACCTAGCGAAAATTGGAAAAGGTTATCTCTTCGCTGGTAATGAACTCCAGCAGGGCCGCCTTCCCTTCCTGGTTGGCCTGCCAGGCCCGCCGGAACGCGGCTGCGATTGCTTCCGGGTGCTCGACGCGCTCGGCGTAGCCGCCCATGGCCCGTCCCATATCAGCATAGTCGCCACCCAGATCCCGGGTGCGGTACAGCTTGTGGGACAGTTTACGGGCATTTGTCTCGATGGCCATCGTGGCGTTGTTCAGCACCACGGTCAGGATGGGGAGGTTACAGCGTACTGCCGTTTCGAAATCCAGCCCGGTCATGCCAAAGGCCGCATCGCCCATGAAGTTCACACAGAACTTGTCGGGCCTGGCAAGTTTGGCGCCCATAATCAGACCCAACCCGGTACCTAATGCATGGGACTTGCCCCAGCCCATGTAACCCCGTGGAGTGGTGGCGCGGTAGAAGGGGAGCAGCTGGTTGCGCGGACTGCCGGAGTCATGGGTGACGATGGTCTCAGCTGGGTCAAACGCCTGAATGAACTCCCATATGACCCGGTAGGGCGTGATCGGCGCTTCGGCGGACGTGAGCTTTGGCAACCACTGGCTGAGCCAGGTCTCCCTCGTCCGCTCAATCACGGTTACTACTTCATGGCTTTCAGATGGTTTGACGCCCAGATCGTGGATGGCCTCAATGAACTGGCGCAGCACGAGTTTGGCGTCCCCCAGGACGGGGTGATCCGTCGGGTAACCCTTGTTCAGGTCGCGTTCGTCGTTGGTAACATGAATGAGCTGTTTGCCAGCCGGAAGGCGGGTGTGCATGAAGTGGTCAGTCAGGCTGCAGCCGATACCGAGGACGAGATCTGCAGCGTTCAGGTAATGGTAAACAGGGCCGGTCATAACGCCGCCACCGGCTACACCCAGTGAAAGAGGATGGTCTTCCGGGAAGCCGCTCTTGCCTTCCATGGTGGTCATGACCGGAATCTGCAGCAGTTCGGCCAGCCCAACCAACTCGTCGCTGGCTTCGGCATAGAGTACGCCCTGACCGGCAAGGATGACGGGGTTGCGAGCCTGCAGCAGGACCCGTGCTGCGTCCGTGATGTCGCGGGGATCGCCGGCCGAGCGGGTGGCCTTCACCGCCTTGTAGGTCAGGGCGGCCTCGTCAACTTCCGCCTCGGCAAGGTCGGCCGGGATTTCGACCATGACCGGCCCCGGCCTGCCGTTCTTTAGCAGGTTGAAGGCCCGCCGCATCACGGGTTCAACCTCACTCGCCTGGTTGAGAGTCTCGACCGACTTAACCACGGAGGCAAAGGCGCGTGCCGAACTGAACAGGGGAAAGACCTGCGCCTGGTCCCTGCGGTGACCCAGTGGCAGGACGAGCAGGGGCGCTGAGTCGGACCAGGCGGTGGCGACGCCGGCAAAAGCATTTTCTGCGCCGGGGCCGAACTGCATGGCAAACGCGCCAACGGGTTGCCCGTTGGTGGTGCGGGAGTAGCCATCGGCAATGCCCACACCGACCCGTTCCTGTCGGCAGACAATCGGCCGGATGCCAACCTGGGCCGCCGCCTCAATAACGGGGGTCGTGGGGAAGGTATTGAGATGCTCCACACCTTCCAGTTTCATGATTTGTGCAATTGCGTCAATAACTCGCATGGGTGTTTTCCCCTAAAAGATGAATTGATTGATCCCCGCAAGCCTGGCACTGGTGACCAGTATTACTCAACTCATGGAATCTCGACCTGCAGGTATTGCAACGGAGTGTCGTCCTGCCCTGCAACCATACCCGTCATCGCCCGGACAAGCACTGCAGGCTACAAGGTTCAGTTGCGCTCCTGCTCGAATTCGGCGAGCGCGTCCATGTTCAGGCGGACGCCGTGGCCGGGCGCCTCACCGGCGTACATGATCCCCTCCTGCAACCTGGGTGGATCGAACATAAAGCGCTCGAGGCCAAAGCTGTGCACTTCCATCAGGGAAGGATTGGGAATGGCGGCCAGCAGATGCAAGTGTAACTCGTGCACGCCGTGCGAGGTTACCGGCAGATTGTGGGCGTGGGCCATTTGCGCGACGCGCAGCCAGGGCGTGATGCCGCCGATGTTGGAGACGTCCGGCTCCGGGAAGTCTACCGCCTGCTCCGCCAGCAGATGCTGAAACTCGTAGATGCTGCGGAAGTTCTCGCCGGCCGCCAGTGGCAGCCCGCCCTCGCGCGCGATGCGTCCGTGGCCGCGGAAATCTTCGGGGATGGTCGGCTCCTCCAGCCAGTAGACGTCATGCTCGCGGAAGGCGCGCGCGGCGCGGATGGCGGTCTCGACCGTCCAGCGCATGTTGGCGTCGACCATCAGCGGGATGTCGGGGCCGATGAGCTCGCGCACGGCACGCACGCGCTCGACGTCCTCGCGCAGGCGTTCGCGCCCGACCTTGATCTTGATGGCGCGGAAGCCCGCATCGAGGTTAGCCTGGGTCTGCACCAGCAAATCCTCCAGCGACAGTTGCAGGTCGATGCCACCGGCATAGGCGCGCGCCGAGCCGCTGTAGCCGCCCAGCAGGCGCCAGAGCGGCTCGCCCTCGCGCACGCCGCGCAGGTCCCACAGGGCGATATCTACCGCTGACATGGCGAAGGAGACCAGGCCGCCGCGCCCGATGTAGTGCAGCTGCCACCACATGCGCTGCCAGAGCTGCTCGATGCGTCGTGGATCGGCGCCGATCAACAGCGGTCTGATGGCGTGCTCAAGCAGCGCGCGCAGGGCGACGCCGCCTACACCGATGGTGTAACTGTAGCCGAGGCCTTCACGACCCTCATCATCGCGCAGGGTGACTGTCACCAGTTCAAAATGTGTCATTTGGCCGTGCGTCGCGTCGCTCATGGGATGGCTGAGCGGCAGGCGGTAGAGACGGGTTGCAAGATTGACGAGTCGCATCATGGCTCCCTGGGTGACAATGCAAGGCGGCTGTTTGCTGTGTGACCCCGACAGGATTCGAACCTGTGACACGCGGATTAAAAGTCCGCTGTTCTGCCACTGAACTACGGGGCCTGAAGCGGCCATTATCCACAGGCCCGCGTCAGAAGCAACCGGCTGCCGGCACCGCGGGCTGCCGCAGCGCCGCCCCGTGTTTTCGTTATACTGGGCGGGACGCTCCTGTGTGGAGGTCTGCGTGACCACGATTGCAGCGCCAGGCAGCCAAAACTTCGAAGGGCTGCGCCCGGTGAACCTGCGCAGCGACCTGGGCGAGCTGGCCGACCTGATCGAGATGGTCTTCAGCCCCGGCATGGACCGGGCCGGACGCGAGGCTGTGCGCGAGATGCGCCTGCTGGGCCGCAGCGGCCTCGGCGCGCTGCCCGGCATGAGCGACATCGTGCAGGGCATGGGACACGGCTACGTGTGGGTCGCGCAGGGACGCCTGGTCGGCAACATCTCGCTCTTCGCCAGCGGCAAGCCGCGCCCCGACACCTGGCTCATTGCCAACGTCGGCGTACACCCGGACTTTCGCCGCCGCGGCATCGGCGATCAGCTGCTGCTCGCCGCAATCGATACCATCCGCCGGCGCCGCGGCCGCCTCGCCCTGCTGCAGGTCGACTGTGCCAATGAGGCAGCGCGCAGACTTTACGCGCGTCGCGGCTTCAGCGACGAACGCGCCTGGACGCACTGGCGCCGCGACGGCAGCATCCGCAGCCTGCCCACCGGGGAAGTGGGCGCCACGCGCATTTCGCAGCTGCAGCGCGGAGAATGGCAGGCCGAGTACGAGCTGGCGCAGCGGTTGCGGCCGCCAGAGCGTGGCGGTCTCGGCTGGCAGCGCCCCCTGGAGCGCGACCTGTTTCGGCGGCCCCTGCAGCAACGCCTGGGCGACTGGCTCAACATGCGCGGCCAGGAACGCCTGGCCATTCGCGCCGCGGACGAGACGCATTTGCTGGCCAGCCTGCGCATCGACCACGGGCTGCTGGGCGGCTCCACCCAACTCACGCTGCTGGCGGATGCGCCGCAGCAAGCCGAACTCGCGGCACTGCTGCTGGGCAATGCAGTACGCCGCTACGGCGCCAGTCGTCAGACGCTGCTGCTGGAACATCCCACCGACGAGGAAGCCGTGACAGAAGTACTGCGCAGATATTTCTTCCGCCCGCTGCGCGAGGTGCTGCACATGCGCCTGGACATCGCTTCGTGAGCGAGACGATCTTCCTCGTCGATGACGAACAGCACATCATCGATCTGGTGCGGCTTTATCTGGAGCGCGAGGGCTTCCAGGTCGACAGCGCCACCGACGGCCAGGTCGCGCTGGAGCAGTTGCTGGCGCGGCCGCCAGACCTGGTCGTGCTCGACCTGATGCTGCCCGGCCTTGATGGCCGGGAGATCTGCCGTCAGTTGCACGCCCGCAGCGACCTGCCCATCCTCATGCTCACCGCGCGCGACGACGACATCGACAAGATTGTCGGGCTGGAGCTGGGCGCCGACGATTACCTGACCAAGCCCTTCAACCCTCGCGAGCTGGTCGCGCGCATCCGCGCCATTCTGCGCCGCAGCGTCCGGGCCCGCGACGAGACGCAAGATGAGCGCGCGCTGGTTATTGGCAACCTGCGCATCGAGCCGCCACAACATCGTGTGCTGCTGGAGGGGCGCGAGGTGCGTTTGCGCCGCCTGGAATACGACCTGTTGTACACTCTGGCACGGCGTCCGGGCATGGTCTTCAGCCGCGACCAACTGCTCAACCTGGTATGGGAGTACGAAGTCCCCGGCGAGACGCGCACGGTGGACGTGCACATCGCGCATTTGCGCCACAAACTGGCGGGCATGCAGGCGAGCATCGAGACAGTATGGGGAGTCGGTTACCGGCTGGAGACGCAAAAGCCGTGAAGCTGCACGCGCGCTTGCTGCTCTCCTACCTGCTGCTGATCGCCGTCACCCTGGGCGTGATTGTGGTCACGCTGCTTTTCGTGCTGGGCACCCGTCCGGCGCCGCCACTGGCCGTCTATCGCCAGCTTATCGGCAATCTGCAGGTCGGTCTTCGCAGCCTGGACCTGGACGAGGATGTTCGCGCGACGTCTGGGGTGGGTGGACCGTCAGAGGACTTGCTGCAGGCACTCGCCGAGGCGACCGATCTGCGCACCATGACGCTGGACTTCTCCCGCCCGCCGCGTGTGCTCTACGACAGCAGCGGCGTCCATTCCCCGGACGCTACGATCGAGATGCGTATCGATGCAGGCAGCGGCAACACACTGCAATTTCCTGGTCGACAGCGCCCGGAAGTCATCGCCGGCAGCTTCAGCGACCCGGATGGCACGACCTGGCTTTTTATCGGCATGCGCTACGGCCGTGAGCATGACGCGCCCAGGGCCATCGTGCTGGCGCGTCCGCAGCCGCGCCAAACCCTGGGCGAGGCGCTCAACGAGTTCGCCAATGCCCTGGGCGGGCCGCTGTTGCAGGCCGCCCTGACGGGCGCGCTGGTGGCGGTGATCATGGCGCTGGTCGTCAGCCGTACCATTGCCGGGCCGCTACAGCATATCGCCGGCGCCGCGCGCGCCATCGCCCGCGGCCACTACGAGCAACGCGCGCCGGTCAGTGGCCCGCCCGAGATACAGGCGGTGGCGACGGCCTTCAACCACATGAGCAACGAGGTGCAGGCCACGCAGCAGGCGCAGCAGGACTTCCTCGTCAACGTGTCGCACGACCTCCGGACGCCGCTGACCTCCATCCAGGGCTATTCGCAGGCGGTCATCGACGGCGCGGCGCAGGACCCGGTGGCGGCGGCGCGCGTCATTCACGAGGAAGCCGGCCGTCTCAACCGCATGGTCGCCGACATCACCGATCTCGCGCGTCTGCAGGACCGACAGCTGACGCTCACCCTGGCGCAGCTGGACGTCAACCAGATCGTCTACGCTGTGACGCAGCGTTTGGCGATTGTGGCTGAAGCGCAGCAAATACGGCTCACGACGCAGTGCGAGCCCCTGCCGCCCCTGCGTGGCGATGGCGATCGCCTGGCCCAGGTGCTGACCAATCTGCTCGGCAACGCCATCCGCTTCACGACGACCGGTGGCGCGGTCATCGTGAGCACGCGGGCGCTCGCGGAGGGCATCGAGATTCGCGTGCAGGACGAGGGCAGCGGCATTCCGGCGCAAGATCTGCCGCGCATCTTCGAGCGCTTTTACCAGGTGGACAAGGCGCGCGGCCCCCTGCGGGGGAGCGGACTCGGCCTCGCCATCGCGCGCGAAATCGTCCAGGCGCTGGGCGGTCGCATCCATGCCAGCAGCGATGGCCCCGGCAAGGGCAGCACGTTCACGGTCTGGTTGCCGCTGGCAGGCCCCGACGGCAACAGCGCGGAGGCACACACGGCATGAGCGAGACAAGAGAGCGAACGCCAGCGGAACGACTGCTGGACGCCTTCGTCGGCGATTGGCGCAACAGCGGCAGCGTGCAGCCGGGGCGCCTCGGCCCGGGCGGCAGCATAAGTGGTGAGACCAGCTTCCGCTGGCAGCTGCAGGCGCGCTGGCTGTGTTACGACAGTCGGCTACAGCTGCCCGGCATGGGCGCCTATCAGGTACAAGGCGGCGTGACACATGATGATAATGCCGGCATGTATCGTGCCTGGGCGGCCAACAATATAGGCAAGCTGCTGGTCTATGAAGGCCGCCTGGAGGGCGGGCCGCGCCTGGTTTTCGACCAGGTCCATCCCCTGTCGCCGCAACGCGCGCGGGTGGTCTACACGCTGCCAGGCGATGGCCGGCTGCTGATGAGTTCGGAAACTTCAGCCGATGGCGTGACCTACACCCCTTACTTCGCGACGACCATGACTCGCATTATGAGACAGCAACGATGATTGTGCGCCATTTCGTCAGGGGCGCAGGCGGCTGGCCGTACATATGGGCATGGATGGTGCCGGTGCTGCTGCTGATCTGCGCGCTGACCATTCCGCGGCTGGACCTGGAAGCCTTCTACATTGACGAGGGAGCGTCCCTGTTCAATGTCGGCGCGCTGCACACCGGCCCGTTCCCCATCGCCAGGGTGCTGGAAGAAACCGCGGAGCACTCCCCGGAGCAGGCGCTGGGATGGCCCATGCTGCTCTACGCCTGGGGCCGACTTGTCGGCTGGAGTGAGCCGGCAGTGAGGACGATGCCCCTGCTCATCGGCTTGTTGACGATCGTCCTGGTCTATCGGACCGGAAACGATCTCTTTACACCATCCGTCGGACTTACTGCCGCGCTGCTGCTGGGTGGGTCATCGCTGCTTCTCGTATATGTCGGGGTCGCGCGAGCATTTACGCTGGTGCCGTTTTTCGCCACGCTAGCCATCCGGGGCTACTGGCGTAGCGCCTTGCGTCTGCGCGCGCCTGGCCCCGGCGCCCTGGCAGAGTTCTTCCTGGGCGCGCTAGGTCTTTTCTACAGTCACTATTTTGGAGCGCTGCTGCTTCCCGCTCTGGGTCTGTACCATCTGCTCTTCGTCAAACTGTCACGGCGCTGGTGGCGAACCGTGCTGCTGATGGCGCTGGCGGCGGTGCTCGGGCTGCTGCAGTTGCCGGTGTTCCTCCGGGGCGTGAACCGAACGCTCAACAACGAGATGCTGCGTACCAATGCGCAAGGCACGGCGGAGCTGTTTGCGCAAGTCCTGCACAATCTCGGCAACGGTCTCATCAACCCGAGCCTGACTGTCAGCGCAGCCCTGCTCCTGATAGTGACGCTGTCCGTGCTGCTGGCTGCCCTTAGTCGCAGGCGCGTCAAGGGGCAGTGGAACGCACTCTGGCTGCTGGTCTTCACTGCCGTTGCGTATCTGTGGCTGGCGCTGCTTGTCAACGCCCGCTTCCAGGTCATGCCATCCAACAGAATTCGCTACCTGATTTCCTTGTGGCCGCTGGCTGCGCTGGCGGGCGCTGTCCTGCTGCGACGCTCTGCGCGTATGCTGGCCCCGCCCGTGCTGGCGCTCTTGCTGGCCCTGTGGTTGGTGCAGGGCCTACAGCTCAGTCGAGCGCGCGACTATCGCGTTGGAATGGACTACCTTCAGCCGTCGGAAATCCACCACGTCTATCGCGTCCTGGACCGGAACATGCAGGCCGGCGACCTGCTCGTCATCGATCATGAAGCCATGCAACTGGACCCGGCCCGGAACTACGATCGCTGGTTGTCGCAGCCACACCGCATCCTGAATCGTAGCCTCGACAACCCGCTCGGTGACATCCTGCCAATCCATGAGCGCAGCCCCTGGGTCTGGATGCTCTACCGGAGTGGGGATCGCATATCGGTGATGAAACATACAGCCGGACTGGAACGCGTCCTCTGTGAAGTCGTCTATGACGAGCGTGGTTTCACACTGGAACGTCACGCCTTGCCAGGACTCGCTTGCCCAAATGCCCCCATACGCCTTGCTTTCGACGAGGGCTTTACGGTGGCGGAACCTGACATCGCAGTCGTGGACGGAAGCTTGCGCGTGGACCTGTTGCTGCGCAGCGAAGACGCGCAGGCGCCCGTGCAATACTCCATCGCGCTGCACCTGATCAACGTCGCCACGCTGGAGCGCAGCGCCCAGCTCGATCTCGGTATCGGGGCAGGTAACATCGTCCCGCTGCACGCAGAGTTTGACCTGGGGCAGCTGGCGGCAGGCGAGTATGCGCTGCGTTTCTCGCTCTACAACTGGGAAACTGACGTCCGACTCAGCGCCCGCGACCTCACGCTGGGTCACGTCAGCGACATACACACATTGCAGCATGTTTTTCTGGAATGAGGTATGTGACCAGGGGAGCCGGGCTTCAGGGCGTTGCTCTCAGGGGACGACCGGCTTGCTATCGTCATTGCCCCAGTCTTTCCACGAGCCGTCGTACATGGCTACGTCACTGAAGCCCGCGACGCGCAGCGCCAGCATGCCATAGCTGGCCGAGACGCCCGCGTTGCAGTAAGTCACGACTTCTGCGGAGTCATCTTCCAGGCCCTGCTGCGCGAACAGCGCGCGCAGATCGTCAGCCGGCAGCATGCCACCCTGCGCGCCGACCAGGGAAGTGCGCGGCAGGTTGAGCGCGCCGGGAATGTGCCCGAAGCGGCGCGCCCGGCTGGCCTGACCGGCGTACTCCGCCGGCGAGCGGACGTCCACCAGCACGCGTTCGGCGCTCTCCAGGCCGGCCAGCAGCTGTTCACCCCTGCGCCGGATGCCTTCGTCCGGACGGGCGACGAAGTCGCCTGGCGCGACAGCGGGCTGCGCGTCCGCGACCGGACGACCTTCGGCGATCCATTTGTCCCAGCCGCCATCCAGTACCGCGACATGACGATGGCCGTAGTACAGCAGCGTCCACCACAAACGCGCCGCAAACATGCCGTCGGCGTCATCGTAGGCGACCACGCGCGTATTGGCGGAGATGCCAATGCGACGCGCGAAATCCTGATAGCGCGCCGGCCCGGCGACCGGGGCGTGACGCGGGTCGGCAGGGTCAGTGATTTCGTGCACCCAGTCGACGAAGACCGCGCCGGGGATGTGTGATTGTGACCAGGCGTCGCGATGGTTGAAGTAGTGCGGCGGCGGCTCGCTGGCAGGAATCACATGGCCACGAATATCGACGACGCGTAGCTGCGGGCCATCCAGATGCTGCTGCAGCCAGTCCGTCGAGACCAGCAGATTATCCTGCACGGGGCACCTTCCGAAGCCGGTGGCTGCGCTTGTCCCCCAGCTCAGCCGAGGGCGTCGTAGCCAGGGCCGTCGATGAAGTAATCGTAGTTGGGCTGGATGTCGACTGTCAGGTCCAGCACCTCGCCCTCGTCAGGGGTGCGGAGTTCCTTGCTGTCATGTGGCATGATTTCCTGGCTGCCATCCGCCACATAGTCATCCGGCACCTCTTCCTCGACGAAGATGGCCTCGTAGGGACATTCGGGGATGCAGGCGCCGCAATCGATGCAGGTGTCGGGATCGATATAGTACCAGGGCCACTCGCTCTCGGGCTGCCCCGGGATGATGCATTCGACCGGACACACTTCCACGCAGGCGCTGTCGCGCAGGCACAGCTGGGTGATGATGTGCGTCATGTTTCGGGTCTCCTCGCCACAATTGATGCCAGCTCAACTGAACCTAGCGTAACAGGCACCAGAGCCCCTGTCCAGTACACACGCAACAGATTTCTTGCTGCAACTTGCTTAAAGCAACAGTGCCGCAAGGATCATCAACACGAAGAGCGCCAGCGCCAGCAAGCCCATGCTGCGCAGGTCGGTTAAGACGTAGCCGTATTGCGCGCGCAACTGCGCCTCGCTGACCTGGCGTACCGGGTTGGCCAGGCGCTCGGCAATTTCGTCCTGAGTTAGCTCCTCCGTGCTGCGCAGGCTGCGAACGCGACGTGGCGTTGCTGGCCGCGCCTCCTCGCTGCGACGCGTCCGGGCCGGACGTGATGGCGCGGCCTGGGCGGGCTCTGCCTCCAGGCCGGCCTCGCGGCGGGCGCGCGCCAGCGTTTCCTGCGGCAGGTTGGGCTGACGTCTGCGTCTTTTGGACATGGCACGCTGTCTCCCTCGCTGTGTGGCCGCAAGCCCGGCTGCATCCAGGCAGAACACGAATGAACCTTCATGACTAGCAGTAGTATACTGGCCCCCACAGAAATAAGGGAGGGGAATTCACTTGCCCACACGCGTGACGACTACAGCATGGCTGTGGGCCCTGCTACCCCTGCTGCTGTCTGCTGCGCTGACGATTCCGCTGCTGAACCTTGACGCATTCAGTGGCGATGAACTTCTCTCTCTGCTCGCAACAGGCATACTACCTTCCGGCCGTTCGCTGGATGTGAATCAGGCTCACGGCTGGCCGGTGCTGCTCTTCATGTGGGGACGTCTGGCTGGCTGGAGCGAGGTTGCAGTCCGGGCCATACCCTTTTTTGCCGGTCTGCTGACACTCGCCTGGGTATACCGTGCTGGTCGTGAGCTCTTCGCGCCTGCGGCTGGTCTTTCCGCTGCACTGATGCTTGGCACCTCAGTGTTCTTTCTCTCCTTCATGTCATACGCACGCGCCTTCACGCTGGTGACGCTCTTCACCTCGATGAGCCTTTGGGCCTACTGGCGAGTGGCCCTGCGACCGGGGATGCCAAACAGGCGCGCAAGGGCGGGCCTGTTGCTTGGTACGACCGGGCTGCTCTATTCGCACTACTTCGCTGCATTGTTCCTGCCTGCGCTCGGTCTATATCACCTGATTTTCGTCCGGAAGATCCGGCGCTGGTGGCAACCCGTTTTCCTGCTCGGGCTGACTACCTTGCTGGCCTTGCCGCAATTGCCTGCCTTTATACAAGGTCTGGAAAAGACGGGCTCCCATGAAGGCTTGCACAGCCGGGCCCTGTCGGCGACGGCGTTGTTCCTCCAGCTGATTCGAAGAATAAGCAACGGCCTGCTCGACCCACCTGCTGCGACTGGTGATGGCATCGTGATTGTGCTGATACTCATGTTCCTGGCAGTATTCCTGTTTCGATTGGGTATTCGACAGGAGGTCAGCTCCGGCTGGATGCTCATCTTCGTGTCCGGCACCTTGCTACTGCTCTTCCTGGTTGTAAACGAAGTGATCCGGGCTGTTCCAGACAACCGAATTCGCTATCTAATGCCACTTTGGCCGCTGGGTTCCCTGCTGGCCGGCACCGGTCTCTGGCGGCTCTCTGCCATAAATCGCAGTGTTGCAATCGCGCTGCTGATGATCTGGCTGGCTGCGGGAGTTTTTCTCATTTTGGCCACAGGGTATCGCTATGAACTTGAATATTTTACCCGTTCGGATTTCCATCGAATCTTGCCCCTTGCAAGCGAATATGTCCCGACAACCGACCTTCTGATCATGGATTTCGAAGTCGCAACTCGTGACGGAAGACTGGTTTATGCCAGGGACCTGGATGGGCCATGGGATACCCTGTACCGATATCGGGAGGATCCCTATGAGTCGATCAGACCGGCCCACGCTGCCTACCCCTACATCTGGCTGCTCTACCGCACTAAGGACCGTGTGAGCATGGCAGATCTACCTGGCGAGTTGGGACGGGTGCTCTGTGAGCGGGCCCTGGACGAGTGGGGCTTCACCCTCGAACGCTACGCCCTGCATTCTGTGGAGAACTGCCCTGCCAGACCTGTGCGCCTGGCGTTCGACTCAGGTATCCAGCTGACCGCGCCGGAGATTGCGGTTTCAGACGGCCTGCTGCGCCTCGACGTCCACTTCCGCAGCGTTGACGAAACCCTGCTTTCCCGTTACTCCCTCGCCGTGCATGTAATCGACCAGAGTGGCCAGCGCGTCGCCCAGGGCGATACCGGTGTGGGCCCGGGCGCCATCGTGCCGCTGCGCAGCGAAATCGACATCAGCGCGCTGCCGCCTGGCGACTACGAAGTGCGCGTCGCCCTCTACGACTGGCAGACTGGAGAACGCCTTACAGCCCGCGACCTCAAGACCGGCGAATACGGCGACATCCATGTGCTGGACTATTTTCGTATCGACTGAAACGGGCTGCTGCCACAGAGAAGGATAGCGGCAACTTGCGCTACACTACTCCTCAATCCCTGAAGGAAACGGCCTTGCAAGACCCTGCTCTCACTACGCCCAAAGCAAGCCTCTCCTGGCTGTGGGCCCTGCTGCCGCTGCTGCTGGCCGCCGGCCTGGTCATTCCGGCGCTGGGTGACATCGCGCTCAATGGTGACGAGTTCGCCTCACTGGTGACTGCCGGCGTGTTCCGCCCGGGGCCGCTCTACCTGGTCGATGTCTGGAACTATATTGCCGAGGAAGATTCAGATCAGGCGTTGGGCTGGCCGCTGCTGTTCTCCGTCTGGGGGCGCCTCGCCGGCTGGAGTGAAGTGGCCGCGCGCGCGCTGCCCTGCTTCGGCGGCCTGCTGGCGCTCGCCTGGGTCTACCGCGCAGGTAATGACCTCTTTTCACCCCAGGCGGGCCTCTTCGCTGCGCTGCTACTTTCGGCATCGATGTTTCCGCAGACCAACATGCTGCACGCGCGCGTCTTCCCCATGGTGATGCTCTTCACCGTGTGGAGCCTGTGGGCCTACTGGCGCAACGCCCTGCAGCCGCGTCCGCCAGGATGGCAGGCCCAGGCGAGCCTGTTGACCGGAGTGACAGGGCTGCTCTATTCACAATACTTTGGTGCGTTGCTGCTGCCCGTCCTCGTTCTGTTTCACCTGCTCTTCGTCCCGAAGAACCGGCGCTGGTGGCGGACTGTCCTCCTGCTGGGGCTGGCAGCCCTTATATCCGCGTTGCAGTTGCCTGCCTTTATTAACGGACTGGAACTTACAGAATCCAGAGAAATACTGCACAGTATTGCCCTGACGCCACCGCAGTTGTTGGCGCAGTTTCTTCGCTATCTGGCCAACGGTGTCGTCTTCCCGGCACCATGGGTCGGCGAGTTGCTGGTCATCCTGTTGCCGCTCGCTCTGCTGGTCGCCACGCTGTGGCAGCTGCGCGCCAGGCGCCCGGTCGGCGCACGCTGGCTGCTCGCCTTCGTCTCTGCCACGCTGCTGCTCCTTTACGTTGCCTTCAACGAAGCGCTCAGGGTGGTGACAGAAAGGCGCATGCGCTACCTGATCGCGCTGTGGCCGCTGCTGGCCCTGCTGGCCGGTACCGGCCTGCGCCAGCTGGCCGACGCGCATCGTCGCCTGGCAGCGGCCCTGCTGGCAATCTGGCTGATCCTGGGGGTGACTCTCGCTCTGACCACCGATCTTCGTTATGAGCTGGGGTATTTCCGTCAACTCAGCATTCACCGAGTCTACCAGATCATTCGTGAGCAGATCCCTGCTTCAGACTTTCTGATCCAGGATACCCGCGTAGCGCCGAGCGACACGAGCCTGTTTTACGTCAGGCTGACGGGTGCAGACTGGACAACCCTGAGCAGGTACCGGGCAGACCCCTATGAGGCGATCAGGCCGGTGCAGGCTGCCTACCCCTACGTCTGGCTGCTTTATAGCAGCAGGGACAGGGCGGGCTTCGCGGATCTGCCGCAACAACTGGATCGCGTACTTTGTGAGCGGGTACTGGATGAATGGGGCTACACTCTGGAACGCTACGCCCTGTATTCTGTGGAGAACTGCCCTGCCAGACCTGTGCGCCTGGCGTTCGACTCAGGTATCCAGCTGACCGCGCCGGAGATTGCGGTTTCGGACGGCCTGCTGCGCCTTGACGCCCACTTCCACAGCGAGGACTCCTACCTGCTTTCCCGTTACTCCCTCGCCGTGCATGTCATCGACCAGAGTGGCCAGCGCGTCGCCCAGGGCGATACCGGTGTGGGCCCGGGCACCATCGTCCCGCTGCGCAGCGAAATCGACATCAGCGCGCTGCCGCCTGGCGACTACGAAGTGCGCGTCGCCCTCTACGACTGGCAGACTGGCGCCCGCCTCTCCGCCAGGGACCTTGTGACGGACGAAGTCAACGACATCTACACACTGCATCGCTTCCAGCACAATTGAACAATTGAGAGTTAAGTCTCTCAATGCTAAACTGCTTTGGCTTTCAGTGTTTCTCAAGCCAAAGTCTATTCTGGAGCGTTCTTGTCAACAGGCGCGCACAAAAGCGCAGCGAGCCCCGCATGGATGTGGGCTCTGCTGCCGCTGCTGCTGGCCACATCGCTGGTCGTCCCGCTGCTGGGTGTTGACGCCTTCAATGACGATGAGCCCGCTTCTCTTCTTGCTGCGGGTATTCTGCGTCCCGGCCCCTGGTCCATTGCGGACGTGTGGGATCAAACCGCCCCGCGGCACGCGCCGGGCTGGGCCACGCTGCTCTCCATTTGGGGGCGCATAGTCGGCTGGAGCGAGTTCGCCATCCGGGCGCTATCCCTCTTCGTCGGCCTGCTGGCCCTCGCCTGGGTCTACCGCACCGGCCGCGACTTCTTCACGCCCGCGGCCGGACTGTTCGCTGCGCTGCTGCTAAGCGCCTCGGTCTTCCATCTCGTCTATATGGCACGAGCGGATCTCTATGCGCTGGTGTCCCTCTGTGTAGCGATTTGTATCTGGTACTACTGGCGCGTTGCCCTGCACCAGCGTTCGCCAGGCAGGGGCACGCAGGCGGGCCTGCTGCTGGGCAGCATCGGCCTGCTCTATTCGCACTATCTCGGTGCGCTGCTGCTGCCCGTTCTCGGCCTGTTTCATTTGCTGTTCGTCCCGAAGGACCGGCGCTGGTGGCGTCCGGTGCTCCTATTCGGGCTCGCCACGCTGGTAGCCGCCTTGCAGGTCCCGCTTCTCCCCGCGGCAATAGCGTATACAGGCGGTGAAGACCTTGGCAACCGCCTTCTGACAGCGCCAGCATTTCTTTCGAATTTCCTGAGCTACATGACCAATGGCCTTGTCACGCAATCTCCTCCTACAAGCGTGTATCTGCTTCAAGACCTGCTGCTTGTGCTGATGGTCGCCATCCTGTTGCGCAAGCGTGCAGGGTTTAATGCCAAGGTCGTCTGGCTGCTTGTCTTTGCCTCTGCCACCCTGCTTGCCCTAGTGATTGCCGTCAACGAGGCGCTCAGGGTAATGGCAGCTGCCCGAATTCGCTACATCATGCCACTCTGGCCCATGACAGCCCTGCTGGTTGGCGCCAGCCTGTGGCGCCTGGCAATCAGGCATCGCATACTGGCTACTGGCTTGCTGGCATCTTGGCTGATCTTCGGCGCCTGGCTCACTATCGGCACAGACTATCGCTATAGACTGGGGAATTTTTCTCGTTCGGATCTTAATCACGTTCGCGAAATCCTCCACGGGCATGTCTCCACAACTGACCTCCTGCTCGTGGACTATTCGGTTACAAAATTCATCCGTGGCTGGTTTAGCGCCGGGAATCTGGGCTTCCCACGTGGATTAATCTACAGATACAAAGCGGACCCCTATGAGATGGCCCGGCCGGTCCAAGCCGACTACCCCTACCTTTGGCTTCTATACCGCTCAAAGGACCGGGTGGGCTTCACAGATCTGCCGCAACAGCTGGGACGCGTGTTCTGTGAGCGTGCCCTGGATGAATGGGGCTTTACCCTTGAACGCTACGCCCTGCATTCTGTGGAGAACTGCCCTGCCAGACCTGTGCGCCTAGCGTTCGACTCAGGTATCCAGCTGACCGCGCCGGAGATTGCGGTTTCAGACGGCCTGCTGCGCCTCGACGTCCACTTCCGCAGCGTTGACGAAACCCTGCTTTCCCGTTACTCCCTGGCCGTGCATGTCTTTGACCAGCGCGGCCAGCGCGTCGCCCAGGGCGACGTTGGCGTCGGCCCCGGCGCCATCGTGCCGCTGCGCAGCGAAATCGACATCTCGGCGTTGCCACCTGGCGACTATGAGTTGCGCGTCGCCCTCTATGACTGGCAGACTGGAGAACGCCTCACCGCCCGCGACCTGGAGACCGGCGAAACCGGCGACATGCATATTCTGCAGCGCTTCCCCATCGGTTGAGAGATCAGGCGCGCCTGTCTATCATTCCGTAGCATCCGGCGAATGCCGACCAGGCAGCATCAGAAAGGGCAGCTACCCTGTCTACGGGCAAAGGCACGCGCACGGCAAACCACACCTGGTTGTGGGCCCTGCTGCCGCTGCTGCTGGCCGCCGCGTTGGCCATCCCCCTGCTGGATGTTGACGCCTTCAATGGAGACGAGCCCGCCTCACTGCTCGCCGCGGGAATTCTGCGTACCGGCTCCTGGTCCATTTTGGATGTCTGGGAAAACACCGCCCCGCGGCACCCGCCTGGCTGGGCTGTGTTGCTCTCCATATGGGGGCCCTTCGTCGGCTGGAGCGAGTTCGCCATCCGGGCGCTATCCCTCTTCATCGGTCTGTTGACCCTCGCCTGGGTCTACCGAACGGGCCGCAACTTCTTCACGCCTGCTGCAGGCCTGTTCGCGACACTGCTGCTCAGCGCCTCGGTCTTTCATCTCGCCTTCATGGCGCGCGCAGAACTTTATGCGCCGGTTGCCCTCTGGACAGTAATGTGTATCTGGTTCTATTGGCGAGTAGCCCTGTATCCACAGCAGCCAGGCAGGGGCACGCAGGCGGGCCTGCTGCTGGGCAGCATCTGCCTGCTATATTCACACTATCTCGGTGCGCTGCTGCTGCCCGCCCTCGGCCTGTTTCATTTGTTTTTCGTGCCGAAGCACCGGCGCTGGTGGCGTCCGGTGTTCCTTTTCGGGCTCGCCCTACTGACAGCCGCCATGCAGATTCCGCTTGTCACCAGAGGGCTGGCGTTTACAGAAGTTGAGGAACTGGGAAGACGTGTTCTCACAGCACCAGCGTTGCTCTCGCGATTCATTCGCTTCCTGACCAATGGCCTTGTCGTTCCATCCCCGCCTTTCAGCCAGCTTCTGCTCTTCGCCCTGCCTCTCGTGCTTGTGATCGTCATCCTGCGGTTTCTGCGTACAAGAAAAGTAGCCAGCGCCATCTGGTTGCTCGTTTTCACCTTTGCTGCACAGTTTGAGATTGTAATTGCCATCAACGAGGTACTCAAGGTAATCGTAGCTACCCGGATTCGCTACATAATGCCACTCTGGCCCCTGACAGCTTTGCTGCTTGGCGCAGGCCTGTGGCGCCTCGCCGGCAGATATCAACGCCTGGTGGCTGGCCTGCTTGCGCTTTGGCTTGTTCTGGGAGCCTGGCTAATCGCCGCCACTGATTTCCGTTATGAGCTAGGATTCTTTCTCCGCAAGGAAAATCGCCAACTCTTCCCTGTCGTTCGCGAAAACGTTTCTGCGTCCGATCTCCTGGCCTTCGACTACACGCCAGCCCTTGTCCAATCAGGATGGTTTTACGACAGAAAAAGTACACTGAAAAACATTTACAGATACAAGGCGGACCCCTATGAGACGATCAGACCGGTCCATGCCGACTACCCCTACCTGTGGCTTCTATACCGCTCAAAGGACCGGGTGGGCTTTGCAGATTTGCCGCAAGAGCTGGGACGTGTGTTCTGTGAGCGGGCCCTGGAAGAATGGGGCTTTACCCTCGAACGCTACGCCCTGTCTTCTGTTGAGAACTGCCCCGCCAGACCTGTACGCCTGGCGTTCGACTCCGACATCCAGCTGACCGCGCCGGAGATCACCATCCGGGATGGCCTGCTGCGTCTCGACGCCCACTTCCGCAGCGCTGACGAAACCAGGCTCGCCCGTTACTCCCTCGCCGTGCATGTCATCGACCAGAGCGGCCAGCGCGTCGCCCAGGGCGACACCGGCGTCGGCCCTGGCGCAATCGTCCCGCTACGCAGTGAAATCGACGTCAGTACGCTGCCGCCCGGCGACTACGAGTTGCGCGTCGCGCTCTACGACTGGCAAACTGGCGCGCGGCTCATAGCTCATGACCTCGAGACAGGAGCAATCGGCGACATGCACACCCTGCATCGCTTCCGTCTTGACTGAAGCTTCTGTTCAACTCCAGTAACACGACAAGTCCGCAAGACTCCGATACTATACTGCCTGCCAACCAGAAACTGGAGTGATTTTGCAGAAGCCTTGTCGTAACCCGGGGTCGCGCCAATCCTGGTTGTGGGCGCTGCTGCCGCTGCTGCTGGCTGCCGCGCTGGTCGTCCCGTTGCTGGACGTGGACGCCTTCAATGGCGACGAGCCCGCCTCACTGCTCGCCGCGGGCATTCTGAATTCTGGCCCTCGTTCCCTTGCAAATGTCTGGGATTTCATGGCGGAGAATGACCCGCGAAACGCGCCGGGCTGGCCGATATTGCTATCCGTCTGGGGACCCTTCGTCGGCTGGAGCGAGTTCGCCATCCGGGCGCTGTCCCTCTTCATCGGTCTGTTGACTCTCGCCTGGGTCTACCGCACAGGCCGTGACCTACTTTCGTCCAGGGCCAGTCTCTTCGCCACGCTGCTGCTCAGCGCCTCCGTGTTCTTTCTCGCCTATATGATCCACGCGCGCGCCTTCACTCTGATTGCCCTGTGCAGCACGCTCTGCATCTGGTCTTACTGGCGCCTTGTGCTGAATCCGCAGCCAACCGGCATGGGTGCACCAGCCGGCCTTTTGCTCGGCAGCGTTGGCTTGCTCTATTCGCACTACTTCAGCGCGCTGTTTTTGCCTGCCCTCGGCCTGTTTCATCTGGTCTTCGTGCCGAAGAACCGGCGCTGGTTGCAACCCGTTCTCCTGCTCGCCGTCGCTGCCTTGCTGGCCATGCTGCAGCTGCCAGGCTTTCTGGAGGGACTGGAAGATACAGCCAGCGACGAGGGTCTGCACAGCCAGGCCCTCTCTGCGCCGGCTGTAGTCTCGCATCTCGTTCGCTTCCTGAGCAATGGCCTTGTCGATCCATCCCCGCTCTTCAGCGAGCTTCTGCTTCTCGCCCTGCCACTCGTGCTTGTAATCGTCATCCTGTGGTTTCTGCGTTCAGGAAAAAGAGCCGGCGCCATCTGGCTGCTCGTCTTTGCTTCTACTACCCTGCTTTTCCTGGCGACCGTCATCAACGAGGTGTTCAGGGTTATAGTAGAGAACCGGATCCGCTACCTGATGCCGCTATGGCCGTTGACAGCGCTGCTGGTCAGCGCCGGTCTCTGGCAGCTTGCCAGCAAACATCTGCGCCTGGTCGCCGTCCTGCTTGCGCTCTGGCTGATCCTGGGAGCCTGGCTCACCGTCGCCACTGATTTCCGCTATGAACTGGGATATTTTTTCAGTGGGAACTATCACAATGTGTATCGGGTTATGCAAGAGCATTTATCAGAGATTGACCTAATTATCATTGACAGATTCGCTGTTCCCACAAGCAGGGATTCCTTCCCCTTCATCTTGTTGGGATTGCCCTGGGAAATTGTCCGCAGGTACCGGGAGGACCCATATGAACACGTAAGACCGGTAAACACAGCTCACCCCTACATCTGGTTGCTTTATCTCTCAAAAGACCGTATGGGCTACGCTGACCTGCCGCAGGCGCTGGGACGCGTGCTCTGCGAAAGGGTGCTGGACGAGTGGGGCTTCACTCTCGAACGTTACGCCCTGCACTCTGTGGAGAACTGCCCCGACAGAACCGTACGCCTGGAATACGACTCCGACATCCAGTTGACCGCGCCAGAGATCAGCCTCCTGGACGGCTTGCTCCGTCTGGACACCCACTTCCGTAGCGCTGACGACTACCTCCTTTCCTACTACTCCCTCGCCGTGCATGTCATCGACCAGAGTGGCCAGCGCGTCGCCCAGGGCGACGTTGGCGTAGGGCCCGGCGCAATCGTCCCGCTACGCAGTGAAATCGACGTCAGTACGCTGCCGCCCGGCGACTACGAGTTGCGCGTCGCGCTCTACGACTGGCAAACTGGCGCGCGGCTCATAGCTCATGACCTCGAGACAGGAGCAATCGGCGACATGCACACCCTGCATCGCTTCCGTCTTGACTGAAGCTTCTGTTCAACTCCAGTAACACGACAAGTCCGCAAGACTCCGATACTATACTGCCTGCCAACCAGAAACTGGAGTGATTTTGCAGAAGCCTTGTCGTAACCCGGGGTCGCGCCACACCTGGTTGTGGGCCCTGCTGCCGCTGCTGCTGGCTGCTGCGCTGGCCGTCCCGTTGCTGGAGGTTGACGCCTTCAATGGCGATGAGCCACCCTCACTGCTTGCTGCGGGTGTTCTGCGTCCCGGACCCTGGTCTCTTGCGGATGTCTGGGACCACACCGCCCCGCGGCACGCGCCTGGCTGGCCCATGCTGCTCTCCGTCTGGGGACGCATTGCCGGCTGGAGCGAAGTCACTATCCGGGCGCTGTCACTCTTCGTCGGTCTGCTGACCCTCGCCTGGGTCTACCGCACTGGCCGCGGCATGTTCGCACCCACAGCGGGTTTGCTCGCTGCGTTGCTGCTCAGTGCTTCACTCTTCCATCTTGCCTACATGGCTCGCGCGGGTACCTATGCCATGGTGGCATTCTGCGCCACGCTTTGTCTCTGGTGCTACTGGCGCATCGCCCTGGAGCCCCGATCACCCGGCCGGGCTACCCAGGGTGGCCTGTTGCTGGTCAGCATTGGCCTGCTCTGGTCACACTATTTCGGCGCGCTGCTGCTGCCCGTGCTCGGCCTGTTTCATTTGCTCTTCGTCCCGAAAAACCGGCGCTGGTTGCAGCCGGTTTTCCTTCTCGGGCTGGCCGCCCTGACGACTACACTGCAAATCCCACTCTATCTCAAGGGACTGGACAATACTTCCGCCGAAGACCTGGGGGATCATGTCCTGACGGTGACTGGTGTGCTCTCACGTCTCGTCCACAATCTGACCAATGGAATCCTTGAGCCGAACATGCCCTTTGGCACAGTGCTGGCCATTTTGCTACCCCTCGTGCTGGTGGTCGGCACGAAGCTGCACCTGCGGGCAACTGACAAGATCCCTGTCGTCTGGCTGCCAGTCTTCGTATCCGCCGCGTTGCTCGCAGTGATAATCGCTGTCAACGAAGTGTTGCAGGTGATCGTCGCCAACCGCATTCGCTACCTGATGCCACTCTGGCCCCTGACTGCCCTGCTGGCCGGCGCCGGCCTCCGGCAAGTGGCCCGAAGACATCGCCAGGTTGTGAACGGCCTGCTGGCGCTCTGGCTAATCCTGGGGGTTCACCTCGGCACGGGTAGCGAGTTCCGCCTTGAACTGGGGTACTTCATACCCTCGGACATCCATCGTATCTATCGGGCCCTGGGCGAACAGATTCCCGAGACCGACCTGCTGATGATTGACAAATCGGCGCTTTGGACCGATAGCCGCAGGTTGTACAGCAATTTGCTGGATCAAAACTTCAACGCACTCCCTGTGGAAGGTGAGTTTCTGCTGGAAAACATAAGGGAGACCTATAATGCATATCCCTATATCTGGCTGCTATACCCCTCACGGGATGGCGCGCTCATCAAGGACTCGACTGATGCCGAGGGACTGGTTCACTGTGAACCGGCCCTGGACGAATGGGGCTTTGCGCTGGAGCGCCTTGCCCGATCCGAAGCGCGCTGTGCAAGTGATGACCGGCGCCTGGAGTTCGAAAACAATGTCAGGTTGACCTGGTCAGGGTTCAGCCTGCAGGACGAGATATTGCGATTTGAGGCCGGCCTTACAAGCGCCGACGACTATCTCCTCGCCGGTTATTCCATGGCTGTGCATGTCATCAACCCGCGCAGCGGTGAGCGCGTCGCCCAGAGAAACGTAGGTGCGGGCCCGGGCGCCATAGTCGCCTTAAGTAGCGAAATTGACATCTCGGCATTGCCGCCGGGCGACTACGAGTTGCGCGTCGCGCTCTACGACTGGCAAACTGGCGCGCGGCTCATAGCTCATGACCTCGAGACAGGAGCAATCGGCGACATGCACACCCTGCATCGCTTCCGTCTTGACTGAAGCTTCTGTTCAACTCCAGTAACACGACAAGTCCGCAAGACTCCGATACTATACTGCCTGCCAACCAGAAACTGGAGTGATTTTGCAGAAGCCTTGTCGTAACCCGGGGTCGCGCCAATCCTGGTTGTGGGCGCTGCTGCCGCTGCTGCTGGCTGCCGCGCTGGTCGTCCC
Source organism: Phototrophicaceae bacterium (assembly GCA_965238035.1). Lineage (GTDB taxonomy): Bacteria > Chloroflexota > Anaerolineae > Aggregatilineales > Phototrophicaceae > JAGWBD01. Next base: position 903,952 of record OZ250163.1, read on the forward strand.
GTTGCTGGACGTGGACGCCTTCAATGGCGACGAGCCCGCCTCACTGCTCGCCGCGGGAATTCTGAGTTCTGACCCTCGTTCCCTTGCAGATATCTGGGATTTCCTGGCGGAGAATGACCCGCGAAACGCTCCGGGCTGGCCGATATTGCTATCCGTCTGGGGGCCCTTCGTCGGCTGGAGCGAGTTCGCCATCCGGGCACTGTCCCTCTTCATCGGCCTGCTTACCCTCGCCTGGGTCTTTCGCTCGGGCCGCGGCTTGTTCGCACCTGTAGCGGGTTTGTTCGCTGTTTTGCTGCTTGGCTCTTCAGTATTTTTCCTTGCCTATATGGTGAATGCACGCGCCTACACGCTGGTGGCCCTCTGTGCCACGATCTGCCTGTGGAGTTACTGGCGCGTCGCCCTGCACCTGCGACCGCCCGGCAGGGGCGCGCAGGCGGGCCTGCTGCTGGGCAGCATCTGCCTGCTATATTCACACTATCTCGGTGCGCTGCTGCTGCCCGCCCTCGGCCTGTTTCATTTGTTTTTCGTGCCGAAGCACCGGCGCTGGTGGCGTCCGGTGTTCCTTTTCGGGCTCGCCCTACTGACAGCCGCCATGCAGATTCCGCTTGTCACCAGAGGGCTGGCGTTAACAGAAGTTGAGGAACTGGGAAGACGTGTTCTCACAGCACCAGCGTTGCTCTCGCGATTCATTCGCTTCCTGACCAATGGCCTTGTCGTTCCATCCCCGCCTTTCAGCCAGCTTCTGCTCTTCGCCCTGCCTCTCGTGCTTGTGATCGTCATCCTGCGGTTTCTGCGTACAAGAAAAGTAGCCAGCGCCATCTGGTTGCTCGTTTTCACCTTTGCTGCGCTGCTTGCGTTGATGATCCTCATTAACGAGGTAGCCAGAGTGATTGTTGATGATCGAATTCGCTACCTGATGCCCCTCTGGCCCCTGACTGCCCTGATGGCCGGGGCCGGCCTCCAGCGTCTGGCCCAAAGATTCCGCCAGGTAGTGTCCGGCCTGCTGGCGCTTTGGCTCATCCTTGGGGTTCACCTCAGCACGGGTAGCGAGTTCCGCCTTGAACTGGGGTACTTCATACCCTCGGACATCCATCGTATCTATCGGGCCCTGGGCGAACAGATTCCCGAGACCGACCTGCTGATGATTGACAAATCGGCGCTTTGGACCGATAGCCGCAGTTTGTACAGCAATTTGCTGGATCAAAACTTCAACGCGATCCCTGTGGAAGGTGAGTTTCTGCTGGAAAACATAAGGGAGACCTATACGGCATATCCCTATATCTGGCTGCTATACCCCTCACGGGATGGCGCGCTCATCAAGGACTCGACTGATGCCGAGGGACTGGTTCACTGTGAACCGGCCCTGGACGAATGGGGCTTTGCGCTGGAGCGCCTTGCCCGATCCGAAGCGCGCTGTGCAAGTGATGACCGGCGCCTGGAGTTCGAAAACAATGTCAGGTTGACCTGGTCAGGGTTCAGCCTGCAGGACGAGCTGCTGCGATTTGAGGCCGGCCTTACAAGCGCCGACGACTATCTCCTCGCCGGTTATTCCATGGCTGTGCATGTCATCAACCCGCGCAGCGGTGAGCGCGTCGCCCAGAGAGACGTAGGTGCGGGCCCGGGCGCCATAGTCGCCTTAAGTAGCGAAATTGACATCTCGGCATTGCCGCCAGGCGACTACGAGCTGCAGGTTGCGCTTTACGACTGGCAGACCGGTGTGCGTCTGCCCACCCGCGATACTGAAACGAACGAAGTGGGCGACATGCACACCCTGCATCGCTTCCGGCTTGGTTGAGTCGCCTGGGCGGCGCCGCGCCATCAATAGCAGGTGGCACGGTGCTATACTGGCCACCGGTCGAAACAGAGATGAACCATGCTGCATCGCAAATACGAAGCTCGAATGCGACGCCACGCCTGGATGTTGGCCCTGCTCCCCTTGCTGCTGGCCGCCGGACTGACTGTAACCGCTCTCGGCCAGGATGTATTCGACGCTGACGAAGCCGGCACCATGATCGGCGCCGGCGCGCGGCACATCGGTCCTCACACCGTTGCCGAGGCCGCAGCAGCCTCCTCACGTTGGCCAGACCAGGGGTGGGGAATCGTGGTGGCCCATGTGCTGTGGGGGCGTGCCACAGGCTGGAGCGAACTAGCCGTACGCGCGTTGCCCTGGCTCACCGGGTTGCTCACCCTTGCCTGCGTCTACCGTTTCGGTCGCGCCCTGTTCACAGCGCGCATCGCCCTGACGGCCATGCTGCTGTTGTCAACGTCCGTCCTCTTTCTGATCTATATGCACGTGGCAAGGTCCTACGCGGCCGCGATGCTTTTCGCGGCGATTGTCATCTGGGCCTACTGGCGCGTGGCACTGCACCCACGCCCGCCCGGACATGGTTCCCGGGCCGTTCTTGTGCTGGGCGCGACCGGGCTGTTGTACTCCCATTTCCTCGGCGCGCTGCTGCTGCCCGCGCTGGCGCTCTTCCACCTGTTCTTCGTGCGCAAGGAGCGCCGCTGGTGGCAGCCGGTTGTTCTTCTGGGGTTGGCTGCGCTGCTCGCCCTGCCACAGGCCCCTGACCTGCTGGCCGGGATCGAGCATAACCAGGGCAAGGAAGAACTCCATCAAAAGGCGCTGGGCTACCCGGAAGTCGTTTCGCTGCTCCTACTCCACCTCAGCGACGGCCTGCTCAAAATACAGCGGCCATTTAGCACCCTGCTCGCCCTGGCCCTGCCGCTGCCGCTGCTCATCGCCGGCTGGCGCAGCCGACGCGGTCGCCAGGCACATGGAGCGGTCTGGTATCTTTCGCTCACTGGCGCCCTGCAACTGCTGTTGCTGCTGGGAGCCAATGAATGGTTGCAGGTTCTGGAAAAGAACCGCGTTCGTTACCTGGCGACTCTGTGGCCGCCCGCTGTTTTGCTCATCAGCCTGGCCCTGCTGCACCCGAAGCGAGCCCTCCTGCGGCCGCCAGGCGGCATTGTGCTGGTCGCCCTGATGGCTTTCTTCGGGACCAGTGACTATCTGGGCGAAGGCGTACTGGCCCGCGCCTGGTCCTGGAGAGCCTCGCGTGTCTCAATCGCTGCCACACGCACTATTGCGGCCGAAGGAAGCACGGATGGCCTGTTCGTCGTGGATATGGGACTCTTTGAATCTGGTCGTGTCTACGAACTCTACTCCGGCGCCTACGACAAACGTCGCATGCGGCTAAAAGCGTATACTACTTCTGACGAACTCCTTGAGCGCGCGCAGGACAACGACCTGGCATGGCTGATGTTGCGCAGTTCACAGGAACAGGACATGCACCTGCCCGCCCACATTGAGCGCTTCATACAGGATGGCTGGTTCCCCTGCCGCTCCTGGCGGGATTCAGGGGTCACCCTGGAACTGCTCCTCGCGCCCTTGTCCACTGCCCGTGGCCGCCTGCAGTTTGAGAGCGCTGCCACGCTGTTTGCGCCGGATGAGCCGCAGTTGCTTGACGGCCAGCTACGCCTCAGGGCCGGCCTGCACAGTGATGACAGTACGTTCCTCGACCGCCATTCCCTCGCCATCCATATCATCGACGCGCGTAGCGGCGAGCGTGTTGCCCAGGCCGACACCGGCATCGGCCCGGGCACCTACGTCCCGCTGTGCCGGGAAATCGACATCAGCGCGCTGCCGCCGGGCGACTACGAAGTGCGTGTCGCGCTTTACAACTGGCGGAGCGGCGCGCGCCTCAGCGCCCGCGACCTGGAGACTGACGAAGTCGGCGACATGCACACGCTGTATCACTTCCGCCTCGACTGAGTCGTCAGGGCAGCGAAGAAAAGTGCTGCGCCATCACAGCAGGCGGCGTTGCTATACTGGCAACCGGTCGAAACCGGAGTGAACCGTGCTGCATCGTTCATACGAAGCTCGAACGCGACGCAACGCCTGGTTGTGGGCACTGCTCCCCTTGCTGCTGGCCGCCGGACTGACTGTGACCGCTCTCGGCATGGTATTTGACGACGACGAGTCCTCAACGATGATCAACGCAGGCGCGCGCCATTTGGGCCCGTTCACCCCTGCCGAAGCGGTACATACTTCAGTTACACGCTCTCCGGATCAGGCCTGGGGCCACGTGGTGGTCTTTTCGCAGTGGGGGCGTGTCGTTGGCTGGAGCGAGCTGGCGATTCACGCCTTGCCCTGGCTCACCGGGTTGCTCACCCTTGCCTGGGTCTACCGCATCGGTCGCGCCCTGTTCACAGCTCGCATCGCCCTGGCGGCCATGCTGCTGCTGTCAACGTCCGTCCTCTTTCTTACCTATATGCACAAGGCAAGGTCCTACGGGCTCGCGATGTTCTTCGCGGCAATCGTCCTTTGGGCCTACTGGCGCGTGGCCCTGCACCCACGCACGCCCGGACGCGGCGACCGGGCCTTGCTGGTGCTGGGCGCGACCGGGCTGCTCTACGCCCATTACTTCGGCGCGTTGCTGCTGCCCGCGCTAGCGCTCTTCCATCTGATCTTCGTGCGCAAGGAGCGCCGCTGGTGGCAGCCGGTAATTCTGTTTGGTTTGGCCGCGCTGCTCGCCCTGCAACAAATCTCTGACCTGCGGGCCGGCATCGGGCATCACCAGGCCGATGGAAAACTCCACCAACGGGCGCTGAGCTACGCGGAGGTCATTTCGCTGCTCGTACGACACCTCAGCGACGGCCTGCTCAAAATACAGCGGCCCTTCAGCACCCTGCTCGCCCTGGCCCTGCCGCTGCCGCTGCTCATCGCCGGCTGGCACAGCCGGCGCGGCCGCCAGGCAACTGGAGCAGCCTGGTACCTTTCGCTAACTGGAATCCTGCAGTTTCTGTTGATGCTTGGCGCCAATGGATGGTTGCAGGTTCTGGAGGCGAACCGCGTTCGTTACCTTGCGACTCTGTGGCCGCTTGCTGTATTGCTCATCAGTCTGGCCTTGCTGCACTCGACGCGGGCCCTCCTGCGGCCGCCAGTTGGCCTCGTGCTGGTCGCCCTGATGGCTTTCTTCGGGACCAGTGATTATCTGAACGAAGGCGAACTGGCCCGCAACTGGTCTTGGGGGAATATGTCTTTCCCCATCGCTGCCACACGTTTGATCGCAGCGGAGGGAAGCGCAAGTGGTTTCCTCGTGGTGGACCGGCATCTCCTTGCAGCGGGTCGTATCTACGAATTCTACACTGGCGCCTACGGCAAGCGTCGCATGCGGCTCGAAGCGTATACCACTTCTGACGAACTCCTTGAACGCGCGCAGGACAATGACCTGGTATGGCTGATGTTGCGCAGTTCACAGGAACAGGCCCTGCACCTGCCCTCCCACATTGAGCGCTTCATACAGGAAGGCTGGTTTCACTGCCGCTCCTCGCGGGAGGCCGGAGTCTCGCTGGAACTGCTCCTCGCGCCCTTGTCCACTGCCCGTGGCCGCCTGCAGTTTGAGAGCGCTGCCACGCTGTTTGCGCCGGATGAGCCGCAGTTGCTTGACGGCCGGCTGCGCCTCAGGACCGGCCTGCACAGTGAGGACAAAACGTTCCTCGACCGCCATTCCCTCGCCATCCATATCATCGACTCGCGTAGCGGCGAGCGCGTTGCCCAGGCCGACACCGGCGTTGGCCCGGGCACCTACGTCCCGCTGTGCCGGGAAATCGACGTCAGCGCCTTGCCGCCTGGCGACTACGAAGTGCGCGTTGCCCTCTACGACTGGCAGACTGGCGCCCGCCTCTCCGCCAGGGATCTTGTGACGTACGAAGTCAGCGACATCCACACACTGCACCACTTCCGCCTCGGCTGAAACGCCAGGATAATACCCACGGTCAAGAATGCGCGTCGTTACATGCCCGCCTCTCCGGTACTATGCTAGCTGTTGACCGGAAACAGGAGCGAACTTGCAGAAGGCATCTTGTAATACGGTATCGCGCCTCTCCTGGTTGTGGGCCTTGCTATCCCTGCTGCTGGCCGCCGCACTGGTCGTGCCCATTCTCGGCGGGGACGTCTTCGACGTTGACGAAGCCGCGACAATGATCGGTGCCGGCGCGCGCCACCTCGGCCCCTATACACCCGCCAAAGCTGTAGCTGCGTTTGTTTCACGCTGGCCGGATCAGGCCTGGGGTAACGTGGTGGTGTTTTCGCAGTGGGGTCGTGTCGCTGGCTGGAGTGAACTGGCGATTCGTGCCTTGCCTTGGCTCACCGGTATGCTCACCCTTGCCTGGGTCTACCGTATCGGCCGCGCCCTGTTCACAGCGCGTGTTGCCCTGACGGCCATGCTGCTGTTGTCAACATCCGTCGTCTTTCTCACCTATATGCACAAGTCAAGATCCTACGGGTTCTCGATGCTCTTCGCGGCAATCGTCCTTTGGGCCTACTGGCGCGTGGCCCTGAGTCCGCGCCCGCCCGGACGCGGCGCCCAGGTCGCCCTGGTGCTGGGCGCGACCGGGCTGCTCTATACCAATTATTTCTGCGCGCTGCTGCTGCCCGCGCTGGCGCTCTTCCATCTGTTCTTCGTGCGCAAGGAGCGTCGCTGGTGGCAGCCGGTGTTATTGCTCGGCCTGGCCGCGCTGCTCGCCCTGCCACAAGTGCCTGATCTGCTCAGTGGCATCGCACATAATCAGGAAAAAGATCATCTCCATGCAGAAGCGCTGCGCTATCCTGAAGTTATCGCCACGTTCTTACGTTATCTGAGCAACGGCCTGCTCGAAATCCGGCGGCCATTCAGCACGCTGTTCGCCCTCGCCCTGCCCTTGCCACTTCTTGTCTTCGGCTGGCGCAGTCGGCGGCGTCGCCAGCCACCCGGAGCGGCCTGGTACCTTTTGCTCACCAGCATCATGCTCTTGCTGCTCCTGCTGGGCGCCAGTGAATGGCTGCGCGTGTTCGAAGAGAAACGTGTTCGTTACCTGGTAATGTTGTGGCTACCTTCCCTGTTGTTATTCAGCCAAGCTTTCATGCAACCCTCGCGCGTTAACCTGCGCCGGGCAGCCGGTCTGGCGCTGGTCGCTCTGGTGGCCCTCACCGGAGCGAGCGACTTTCTGCTCGAGGGGGAGTTGGTCCGCTTCTCAAGGCTCAGGAGTGAGACGTCCATCTCCATCGCTGCCACGCGCGCGATCGCTGCGGAAGGGAGGGACAGTGGCCTGCTGGCGGTGGACAGAAGCGGGCTTTTTGCCAGATTCCAGCGTGTCTATGAGTTCTACACCGGCAGCTATGGTGACCGTCGCGTGCGACTCGACCAGCCTGCAGCTTCCAACGAACTGCTGGAGCGCGCGCCGGGACAGGACCTGGTTTGGCTGTTGGCGAGCAGCTCACAGGAAGCGGCCCTGGGCGTACGCGCCCATCTGGATCACTTCAGGCAGGAAGGCTGGTTCCACTGCCGCTCCTCGCGGGAGGCCGGTGTCACGCTGGAGTTGCTCCTCCCACAGTTCCCGGCGGCGATGCTGGATCAGGCACGCCTTCATTTCGAGAATGATGTCGAGCTGTTTGCGCCTGTTGCGCCGGAGCTGCGCGACGGTTTGCTGCGCTTTCGTTCCAACCTCGGCAGCGCTGATGAAATTCTCCTCGCCCGTTACTCACTCGCCATCCACGTCATGGACCTGCGTACCGGCGAGCGCGTTGCCCAGGCCGACACCGGCGTTGGCCCGGGCACCTACGTCCCGCTGTGCCGGGAAATCGACATCAGCGCGCTGCCGCCTGGCGACTACGAAGTGCGCGTTGCGCTCTACGACTGGCAGACCGGTGAGCGCCTCTCCGCCCGCGACCTCGAGACGGGCGAATACGGCGACATCCATGCGCTGCACTATTTTCGTATCGACTGAAACGGGCTGCTGTCACAGAGCGGGATTGCGACAACATGCGCTATGCTACTCCTCAATCCCTGAAGGAACCGGCCTTGCAAGACCCTGCTCTCACTGCGCCCAAAACAAGCCTCTCCTGGCTATGGGCCCTGTTCCCGCTGCTGCTGGCGGCCGGCCTGGTCATTCCAGCGCTGGGTGATATTGCGCTAAATGGCGATGAGACCTTCTCGCTTATGGCTGCCGGCGTGTTCCGTCCCGGCCCCCACTCTTTCACCGACGTATGGAACTACACTACCAGGGTATCCCCGGATCAGGCGCTGGGCTGGCCCTTGCTGCTTTCCGTCTGGGGGCGCCTGGCCGGCTGGAGTGAAATGGCCGCGCGGGCGCTGCCGCTCTTCGGTGGTCTGCTGGCGCTCGCCTGGGTTTACCGCGCAGGCAATGACCTCTTCACTGCGCAGGTGGGTTTCTTCGCTGCGCTGCTGCTTTCGGCATCGATGTTTCCGCAGACCAACATGCTGCACGCGCGCTCCTTCCCCATGGTGATGTTCTTCACCACATGGAGCTTGTGGGCCTACTGGCGCAACGCCTTGCAGCCGCGCCCGCCAGGACGCCGGGCCCAGGCGAGCTTGCTGGCGGGCGTGACAGGGCTGCTCTATTGGCAATACTTCGGTGCGCTGCTGCTGCCCGTGCTCGGCCTGTTTCACCTGCTCTTCGTCCCAAAAAACCGTCGCTGGTGGCGAACCGTCCTGCTCCTCGGGCTGGCTGCGATGGCTTCTGTACCGCAATTGCCCGGCCTGCTAAATGGCGTTGCATTCACAGTGACCAGGAGCCAGGTGCGTGGTATCGCCCTGACGCCACCGCAGTTGTTGGCGCAGTTTCTTCGCTATCTGGCCAACGGAGTCGTCTTCCCGGCTCCATGGGTCGGCGAGTTGCTGGTCGTCCTGTTGCCGCTCGCGTTGCTGGTCGCCACAGTGCTGCGCCTGCGCGCCAGGCGCCCGGTCGGCGCACGCTGGCTGCTCGCCTTCGTCTCTGCCACGCTGCTGCTCCTTTACGTTGCCTTCAACGAAGCGCTCAGGGTGGTGACGGAAAGGCGCATGCGCTACCTGATCGCGCTGTGGCCGCTGCTGGCCCTGCTGGCCGGTACCGGCCTGCGCCAGCTGGCCGGCGCGCAGCGTCGCCTTGTGGCAGCTCTGCTCGCGCTTTGGCTGATCCTGGGGGTGACTCTCGCCCTGACTACCAACCTTCGTTATGAGCTGGGGTATTTCCCGCAATCCAGCATCCACCGGGTCTTCCCGTTTATACGTGAGCAGATCTCTACATCAGACCTTCTGATCCTGGATTCCACCGTAGCGACGAGCGACACGCGCCGGTATTATGCCGCGCTGCCGGGTGCAGACCGGGCAACTGTGGGCAGGAATCAGGACGACCCGTATGAGACGATCAGGCCGGTGCAGGCTGCCTACCCCTATGTATGGTTGCTCTACCTCTCGAAAGACCGCGCGGGCTTTGCAGACCTGCCGCAGGCGATCGGACGCGTACTTTGTGAGCGTGTACTGGATGAATGGGGCTACACTCTGGAACGCTACGCCCTGCATTCTGTGGAGAACTGCCCGAACAGACCCCTGCGCCTTGCATTCGACTCCGACATCCAGCTGACCGTACCGGAGATTACGGTTTCTGACGGTCGGTTGCGCCTTGACGCCCACTTCCGCAGCGCTGACGAGCAGCTCCTGGCCAGCTACTCTCTCGCCGTGCATGTCATTAACCAGCGCGGCGAACGCGTCGCCCAGGGCGATACCGGTGTGGGCCCGGGCGCCATCGTCCCCCTGCGCAGCGAAATCGACATCAGCGCGCTGCCGCCTGGCGACTACGAAGTGCGCGTCGCGCTCTACGACTGGCAGACTGGCGCCCGTCTCTCCGCCAGGGACCCTGTGACGGACGAAGTCAACGACATCCACACACTGCACCACTTCCACATCGGGTGAGCCGCCCCTTTTCACAGACGGTGAATCGACCATGCTACACTTGGCCTCGACCAGGACAGGAACGGGCCTTGCAAATACACGCGCGTCACACCCGATGTTTACAATTCAGCTGGATGTGGGCGTTGCTACCGCTGCTGCTGGCCGCCGCGCTGACAATCCCGTTGCTGAATGTCGACGCTTACAATGGCGATGAGCCAGCCTCACTGCTTGCTGCGGGAATTAACCGGTCCGGGCCATTGTCCCTTGCTGATGCCTGGAGCAGCGTTAATGCGCGACAGGCCCTTGGCTGGCCAACGCTGCTCGCCATCTGGGGGCGTGTCGTTGGCTGGAGCGAAGTTGCTGTTCGGGCCCTCCCCCTCTTCGCCGGCTGTCTGACTCTCGCCTGGGTCTACCGCACTGGCCGCGATCTCCTTGCGCCCCAGGCAGGTCTCCTTGCCGCGCTGCTGCTAAGCACCTCCGTGTTCTTTCTCGCCTACATGATCCACGCGCGCTCATTCACACTGGTTTCCCTCTTTACCACGCTCAGCATCTGGTCCTACTGGCGAATGGTGCTGCACCCGCAGTCACCAGGCCGGCCTGCACAGGCAGGCCTGGTGCTGGGCAGTGCCAGCCTGCTCTACATGCACTATTTCTGCGCGTTGTTTCTGCCCGTTCTGGGACTTTTTCATCTTATCTTTGTCCCCAGGAACCGACGCTGGTGGCAAACCGTCTACCTGCTCGTCCTCGCTGCCCTGCTGGCCATGTTGCAATTGCCTGGCTTTCTGCAGGGACTGAATGAAGCAGCAATCAAGGAAAGTCTGCGCAACCGGGCCCTCGAGGCACCTGCTTTGGTCTCGCACTTTGTTCGCAATCTGACCAATGGCCTCCTCAATCCCTCGCCACCGCTAAACGAGTTGCTCCTGATCTCCCTGCTGCTCACGCTGACGCTTGTTGTCCTGCTTCATCTGCGTGGCGTAATCCGGATCAGTTCACTCTGGCTACTTGCCTTTACGTCCCTGACCGTGCTTGCCGTAATGATCGCCATCAATGAGTTAGCACAGGTGATTGTAGACAACCGCATCCGCTACCTGATGCCGCTATGGCCATTGATAGCGCTGTTGATCGGCGCCGGCCTGTGGCATCTTGCCGGCAAACATCGACGCCTTGTCGCTGGCCTGCTGGCGCTATGGCTGATTAGCGGCGCCTGGCTCACACTCGCTACTGATTTACGCTATAAAGCCGGGTTCTTTTCCCATTCGGATATTCACCATTTCATTCGCGCCACGAGCGAATATGTACGTGCAAGTGAACTCCTGATCATGGATTTTGAAGTCGCGAATCGGAACGAAAGACTGGTTCACGCCAGAAACCTTGACGGACCCTGGGATACTCTTTACCGATACCGGGAGGACCCCTACGAAACGATCAGACCAGTTCACACTGCCTACCCCTTCCTCTGGCTGCTCTACCGAACAAAGGATCGGGTGAGCGTGGCGGACCTGCCTCAGGAACTGGGGCGCGTCTTCTGTGAGCGGGTACTGGATGAATGGGGCTTCATCCTTGAACGCTACGCCCTACATTCTGTAGAGAACTGCCCGGACAGACCTGTGCGCCTGACATTTGACTTTGGCATCCGGCTGACCGCGCCAGAAATTACAATCCTGGACGGCCGGCTGCGTCTCGATGCCCACTTCCGCAGCGCTGATGAGCAGCTACTCGCCCGATACTCTCTCGCCGTGCACATCTTCGACCAACGCGAAGAGCGCGTCGCCCAGGGCGACGTTGGCGTCGGCCCGGGCGCCATCGTCCCGCTGCGCAGCGAAATCGACATCTCCGCCTTACCGCCTGGCGACTACGAGTTGCGGGTTGCCCTCTACGACTGGCGGACCGGAGAACGCCTCTCCGCCCGCGATACTGAAACGGGCGTGGTCAGTGACATACACACGTTGCACCGCTTCCGCCTCAGTTGAAGCCCGGAGCAGCACCAGTAGCACGACAAATCTGCGTAACTCCGATGCTATACTGCCTGTTGACCTGAAACAGGAGCGAACTTGCAGAAGCCATTTCGTTACACGGCGTCGCACCTCTCCTGGATCTGGGCCTTGCTGCCGCTGCTGCTGGCTGCTGCGCTGGCCGTCCCTGCTCTAAACAGGATGACTTTTGACGTTGATGAATCGTCAACGATGCTCAGCGCCGGCGCGCGTCACCTGGGTCCGTCCACCCCGGCCGAAGCGATACATGCTTCAGTTTTACGCTCGCCGGATCAAGCCTGGGGCCACGTGGTGGTCTTTTCGCAGTGGGGGCGTGTCGTGGGCTGGAGCGAGCTGGCGATTCGTGCATTGCCCTTGCTTACCGGCGTACTCACCCTCGCATGGGTCTACCGAATCGGTCGTGCCCTGTTCGCAGCGCGCATCGCCCTGACAGCCACGCTGTTGTTGTCGACCTCCGTCCTGTTTCTCACCTACATGCACATTGCAAGATCCTACGCCTTCGTAATGCTCTTTGCAGCGATCGTCCTGTGGGCGTACTGGCGCGTTGCCCTGAATCCGCGCCCTTCCGGGCATGGCGCCATGGTCGCCCTTGTGTCGGGCGCAACCGGCCTGCTTTACGCCCATTACCTGGGCGCACTGTTGCTGCTCGCGCTGGCGCTCTTCCACCTGATCTTCGTGCGCAAGGAGCGTCGCTGGTGGCAGCCGGTGGTTCTGCTGGGGTTGGCCGCATTGCTCGCCCTGCCACAAGTGCCTGATCTGTTGAGTGGCATTCAACACAATCAGAACAAGGATAGTCTCCATGCAGCGGCACTGCGCTATCCTGAAGTCATCGCCACGTTTCTACGTTTCCTGAGCAACGGGCTACTCGAAGTCCGGCAGCCCTTCAGCACCCTGTTCGCCCTCGCCCTGCCCTTGCCATTGCTCATTTTTGGCTGGCGCAGTCGGCGCCGGCGCCAGTCACCCGCAGCAGCCTGGTACCTTGCGCTCACCAGCATCCTGCTCTTGCTGTCCGTGCTGGGCGTCAATGAATGGCTGCAGGTGTTCAAAGAGAAACGTGTTCGCTACCTGGCGACGCTGTGGCCAGCTTCCGTTTTGCTCATCAGTATGGCTTTCATGCGCCCGTCACGCTTTTTTGTGCTGCGGTCGGGCGGCCTTGTGGCGGTCGCAATATTTGCTTTCCTGGGAGTAAGTAACTTTCTGAGCCAGGATGAAATGGTCCCCTATTCCTGGTCCTGGAGAAATTTGCCCGTCTCCATTGCTGCCACGCGAGCAATTGCCGCCGAGGGTAGCGAGGATGGGCTGCTGGCTACTGAGGAAAGGATGTTCCGTGGCGGGCGAATCCACGAACTCTACACTGGCGTATACGGTGACCGCCGCGTGGAACTCGAAGAAAAATTGTCTTCTGACGAACTCCTGGAGCGCGCGCAAGGTTACGACACGCTCTGGATACTGTTGCGTAGTACGCAGTTGGGCAGCCCGCAAAACGATATCCTCAACGTACACGCCTACCTTAAGCGCTTCAGGAGGGAAGGCTGGTTCCGCTGTCGCTCCCGGCAGAAGGACGGTATGACGCTGGAACTGTTGCTGTCCCCTTTTTCCTCAGAAATGCTAAATAAGGCGCGCTTGCAGTTCGAGAACGATATCGAGCTGTTTGCGCCCGTCACGCCGGAGCTGCGCGAGGGTCTTCTGCGCTTTCGTTCCAACCTCAGCAGCTCTGATGTAACCCTCCTCGTCCGTTACTCCCTGGCCATCCACGTCTTTGACGCGCGTAGCGGCGAGCGAGTTGCCCAGGGGGATACCGGCGTCGGCCCAGGTGATGTTGTCCCGCTGTGCCGGGAAATCGACATTAGCGCGCTGCCGCCCGGCGACTACGAAGTGCGCGTCGCGCTCTACGACTGGCAGACCGGTGAGCGCCTCAACGCCCGCGACACGGTTACAGACGAATTCGGCGACATGCACACGCTGCAGCGCTTCAGGCTCGGCTGAAACTTCAGGGCAGTACCTGGAACAGGGCAAGGCCGGTGCATTTCTGATGCTATACTGCCTGCCGACCTGAAACTGGAGTGACCGTGCAGAATCAATTGCCTAAACCGGCGTCGCGCCCCTCCTGGCTGTGGGCTATGCTGCCACTGCTGCTGGCCGCAGCCTTGGCCGTCCCACTGCTGGATGTTGACACCTTCAATGGCGATGAGCCAGCCTCGCTGCTGGCCGCAGGTGTGCTGCGTTCAGGGCCGCTTTCGCTGGAGGCCACCTGGAGCTTCATCACAAACGACGACCCGAATCAAGCCTACGGCTGGCCGTTGTTGCTCGCCATCTGGGGACATCTCGTCGGCTGGCGAGAGCTTGCAATCCGGGCGCTGTCGTTGTTCTTCGGCGTGCTGGCTCTGGCATGGGTCTACCGAACGGGCCGTGATCTCATTGAGCAACGGGCAGGTCTTTTTGCCGCGCTGCTGCTCAGCGCCTCCGTGTTCTTTATCGCCTACATGGCGCATGCGCGCGCCTTCACGCTGGTCGCCCTGTGCACTATGCTCTGCCTCTGGTCCTATTGGCGTATTGCCCTGCAGCCGCGGCCACCTGGCAAGGGTGCGCGAGCGGGCATGCTGCTGGGAAGTATCGGCATGCTCTACGCACACTACTACTGCCTGCTGTTTCTCCCTGCCCTCGGCCTGTTCCATTTGCTCTTCGTGCCGAAGAACCGGCGCTGGTGGCAGCCCGTCCTCCTGCTCGTCCTCGCTGCCCTGGTTGCCATGCTGCAACTGCCCGGCTTTCTGCAGGGACTGGAAAACATAGCAGGCAGCGAAGCTCTGCATAAGCGGGCCCTCACTGCACCGGCTGTAGTCTCGCATTTCGTTCACTTCATGACCAATGGTCTTCTTGATCTGCCCCCGTCACTCGACACATTGCTGCTCATATCCCTGCCTTCCACGCTGGCGCTCGTCACCCTGCTACATCTGCGTAACGTTAGCAGAGTTGGTTCAGTCTGGCTGCTTGCCTTTACGTCACTGTCCGTGCTTGCGGTAATGATCGCCATCAATGCGTTGATCCAGGTGCTTGAAGTCAACCGGATCCGCTACCTGATGCCCCTCTGGCCTCTGACTGCCCTGCTGGTCGGCGCCGGCCTGTGGCGCCTTGCACGCAATTTCCGCCGCCTTGTCTCCGTCCTGCTGGCACTGTGGCTGGCCCTGGGAGCCTGGCTCACCATAACCACTGATTTCCGCTATGAACTGGGAAACTTTTCCAGTGGGAACACACACCGTGTGAATCGGGTTATGCAAGAGCGTCTTTCCGAGACTGACTTAATTGTCTTTGACAACCTGGCTGTTCCCAAAAACAGGGATTTCTTCTACATAAAGACGTTGGGATTGCCATGGGAAATTGTCCGCAGGTACCGGGAGGATCCATATGCGAGCGTAAAACCGGTACACGAAGCCTACCCTTACATCTGGTTTCTCTATCTCTCGAAAGACCGCGTAGGCTTCGCTGACCTGCCGCAGGCGCTCGGTCGCGTGCTCTGCGAACGGGTGCTGGACGAGTGGGGCTTCACCCTCGAACGCTACGCCCTGCGTTCTGTGGAGAACTGCCCGGACAGCCCCGTGCGCCTGGAATACGACAATGATATCCGGCTGACCGCGCCGGAGGTCAGCCTCAGAGATGGCCTGCTCCGTCTGGACGCCCACTTCCGTAGCGCTGACGACTATCTCCTTTCCCGCTACTCCCTTGCTTCCCATGTCATCGACCAGAGTGGTGAGCGCGTCGCCCAGGTCGACACCGGCGTCGGCCCCGGCGCTATCGTCCCGCTGCGCAGCGAAATCGACGTCAGTGAGCTGCCGCGAGGCGAGTATGAGTTGCGCGTCGCGCTCTACGACTGGCAGACCGGTGAGCGCCTCACGGCCCGCGACACTGAAACGAACGAAGTGGGCGACATGCACACCCTGCAGCGCTTCCGGCTTGGCTGAAGCCTGGGGTAGCACCTGTAACACGACAAATTGCGTATCTCGAGTGCTATACTGCCTGCCGACCTGAAACTGGAGTGATCTTGCAGAAGCCTTGTCGTAACCCGGCGTCGCGCCTCTCATGGCTGTGGGCCCTGCTGCCACTGCTGCTGGCCACAGCGCTGGCCGTACCGCTGCTGGACGTTGACGCCTTCAATGGCGATGAGCCACCCTCGCTGCTGGCCGCAGGTGTGCTGCGTTCAGGGCCGCTTTCGCTGGAGGCGACCTGGAGCTTCATCACAAACGACGACCCGGATCAAGCCTACGGCTGGCCATTGTTGCTCTCCGTCTGGGGACATCTCGTCGGCTGGCGTGAGCTTGCAATCCGGGCGCTGTCGTTGTTCTTCGGCGTGCTGGCTCTGGCATGGGTCTACCGCACGGGCCGTGATCTCATTGCACAACGGGCAGGTCTTTTTGCCGCGCTGCTGCTCAGTGCCTCCGTATTCTTTCTCGCCTATATGATCCACGCGCGCGCCTTCACGCTGGTCGTCCTGTGCACCGCTCTCAGCATCCGGTCCTACTGGCGCATCGCCCTGCATCCGCGTCCAACCGGCAGGGGCGCTCAGGCTGGCCTGCTACTGGGCAGCATTGGCCTGCTCTATGCGCACTTCTACTGCGCATTGTTTCTGCCTGCCCTCGGCCTGTTCCATTTGCTCTTCGTTCCGAAGAACCGGCGCTGGTGGCAGCCCGTCTTCCTGCTCGTCCTCGCTGCCCTGCTGGCCATGTTGCAGCTGCCCGGCTTTCTGCTGGGACTGAATGATGCAGTCGCCAAAGAAACTCTACACGACCGTGCCCTTACAGCGCCGGCTGTAGTCTCGCATTTCGTTCACTTCATGACCAATGGTCTTCTTGATCCGCCCCCGCCTCTCGACAGTTTGCTGCTCGTCTCCCTGCTACTTGTACTGGTGTTCGTCTCTCTGCTACGCCTGCGTGACGCTATCAGGATCAGTTCGCTCTGGCTGCTTGCCTGGACGTCCATGACCGCGCTTGTTGTAATGATCGCCATCAATGAGTTAGCCCATGTGATTGTAGGAAACCGGCTCCGCTACCTGATGCCACTATGGCCGTTGACAGCTCTCCTGGTCGGCGCCGGCCTCTGGCAGCTTGCCAGCAAACATCTACGCCTGGTCGCCGTCCTGCTTGCGCTCTGGCTGGTCCTGGGAGTTTGGCTCACCGTCGCCACTGATTTCCGCTATGAGTTGGGTTTCTTTTTCAGTGGGAACTACCACCGCATGCATCGGATACTGCAAGGGCGTCTTCCTGAGGCTGATTTAATAATCTTTGACAAGTTCGCTGTTCCCACAAACAGGGATTTCTTCTACTTCAAGATGCTGGGGTTGCCATTGGAAGTTGTCAGCAGGCACTGGGATGACCCGTACAAGGACGTAAGACCAGTACACGCAGCCTACCCCTACATGTGGTTTCTCTATCCCTCGGAAGACCGTATGGGCTACGCTGACCTGCCGCAAGCGCTCGGACGCGTGCTCTGCGAACGTGACCTGGACGAGTGGGGCTTCACTCTCGAACGCTACGCCCTGCATTCCGTGGAGAACTGCCCGGACAGCCCCGTGCGCCTGGAATACGACAAGGATATCCGGCTGACCGCGCCGGAGATCAGCCTCAGGGATGGCTTGCTCCGTCTGGACGCCCATTTCCGTAGCGCTGACGACTACCTCCTTTCTCGCTACTCCCTTGCCGTGCATGTCATCGACCAGAGCGGTGAGCGCGTCGCCCAGGGGGACACCGGCGTTGGCCCCGGCGCCATCGTGCCGCTGCGCAGCGAAATCGACGTAAGCGCCCTGCCACCTGGCGACTACGAAGTGCGCGTCGCACTCTATGACTGGCAGACCGGTGAGCGCCTCAGCGCCCGTGACCTCGAGACGGACGAAGTTGGCGACATGCACACGCTGCAGCGCTTCCACCTCGGCTGAGGCGTCAGGGCAGCCCCTGGAACACGGCAGGGACGGTGCATTTCTGATGCTATACTGTCTGCCGACCTGAAGCTGGAGTGACCTTGCAGAAGCCATTTTTATTCCCGGCGTCGCGCCTCTCCTGGCTGTGGGCCCTGCCCCCCCTGCTGCTGGCCACAGCGCTGACCGTACCGCTGCTGGACGTGGACGCCTTCAATGGCGACGAGCCGGTCTCTCTCATAGCCGCAGGTATTATCCGATCCGGGCCACTGTCCCTTGTGGATGCCTGGAGCAGCGTTAGCCCGCAACAGGCCCTTGGCTGGCCAACGCTGCTCGCCATATGGGGGCGTCTCGTTGGCTGGAGTGAGCTTGCAGTCCGGGCACTGCCGCTATTCTTCGGCATGCTGGCTCTCGCCTGGGTCTACCGCACGGGCCGCGATCTCCTTGCGCCGCGGGCAGGTCTCTTCGCTGCAATGCTGCTCGGCGCCTCCGTGTTCTTTCTCGCCTACATGATCCACGCACGCGCTTTCACGCTGGTCGTCCTGTGCACCGCGCTCAGCATCTGGTCCTACTGGCGCGTCGCCCTGCACCCGCGACCGCCCGGCAGGGGCGCTCAGGCTGGCCTGCTACTGGGCAGCATTGGCCTGCTCTATGTGCACTATTACTGCGCATTGTTTCTGCCTGCCCTTGGTCTGTTTCATCTGTTCCTGGTCCCGAAGAACCGGCGCTGGTGGCAGCCCGTCTTCCTGCTCGTCCTCGCTGCCTTGCTGGCCATGTTGCAACTGCCCGGCTTTCTGCAGGGGTTGGACAAGACAGTAAGCAACGAAGCCCTGCACAACAAGGCCCTGTCGGCGACGGCACTGATCTCACGCTTCGTTCGCAGTTTGACCAATGGCCTTGTCGATCCCTCTCCGCCTTTCAGCGAGCTGCTGCTTTTCGCCCTGCTGCTCGCGCTTGTGATCGTTACCCTGTGGTTTCTGCGTTCAGGAAAAAGAGCCGGCGCCATCTGGCTGCTCGTCTTTGCTTCTACTACCCTGCTATCCCTGGTGATCGCCATCAACGAGATGTTCAAGATAATCGGACCTACCCGGATTCGCTACCTGATGCCACTCTGGCCCCTTGTAGCCCTGTTGGTCGCTGCCGCTCTCTGGCGCCTTGCGCGCAGATATCGTCGCCTGGTCGCTGTCCTGCTTGCGCTTTGGCTGTTCCTGGGAGCCTGGCTCACCGTCGCCACTGATTTCCGCTATGAGTTGGGTTTCTTTTTCAGTGGGAACTACCACCGTATGCATCGGGTTATGCAAGAGCGCCTTGCCGAGACTGACTTTATTGTCTTTGACAAGTTAGCTGTTCGCGAAAACAGAGATTACTTCTACTTCAAGATGTTGGGGTTACCAATGGAAATAGTTAGCAGGCACTGGGATGACCCGTATCAGAACGTCAGACCAGTACACGTAGCCTACCCTTACCTCTCGTTTCTCTATCCCTCGGAAGACCGCATGGGTTACGCTGACCTGCCGCAGGCGCTCGGACGCGTGCTCTGCGAACGTGACCTGGACGAGTGGGGCTTCACCCTCGAACGCTACGCCCTGCATTCCGTGGAGAACTGCCCGGACAGAGCCGTGCGCCTGGCATTCGACTCCGACATCCAGCTGACCGCGCCGGAGATCACCCTCCTGGACGGCTTGCTGCGCCTGGACGCCCATTTCCGTAGCGCTGACGAAACGCTACTCGCCCGATACTCTCTCGCCGTGCACGTCTTCGAAGCGGAAAGCGGCGAACGAGTCGCCCAGGGCGACGTTGGCGTCGGCCCCGGCGCCATCGTCCCGCTGCGCAGCGAAATCGACGTAAGCGCCCTGCCACCTGGCGACTACGAAGTACGCGTCGCGCTCTACGACTGGCAGACCGGTGTACGTCTGCCCGCCCGCGATACTGAAACGAACGAAGTGGGCGACATGCACACGCTGCATCACTTCCGCCTCGGCTGAGGCGTCACGGCAGCACCTGGAAGACGGCAGGGACGGCACATTTCTGATGCTATACTGTCTGCCGACCTGAAGCTGGAGTGACCTTGCAGAAGCCATTTCGATTCCCGGCGTCGCGCCTCTCCTGGCTGTGGGCCCTGCTGCCGCTACTGCTGGCCACAGCGCTGACCGTACCGCTGCTGGACGTTGACGCCTTCGATAGCGATGAGCAGGCCTCTCTCAGAGCCGCAGGCATTATCCGATCCGGGCCACTGTCCCTTGTGGATGCCTGGAGCAGCGTTAGCCCGCAACAGGCCCTTGGCTGGCCAACGCTGCTCGCCATATGGGGGCGTCTCGTCGGCTGGAGTGAGCTTGCAGTCCGGGCACTGCCGCTATTCTTCGGCATGCTGGCTCTCGCCTGGGTCTACCGCACGGGCCGCGATCTCCTTGCGCCGCGGGCAGGTCTCTTCGCTGCACTGCTGCTCAGCGCCTCCGTGTTCTTTCTCGCCTACATGATCCACGCGCGCGCTTTCACGCTGGTCGTCCTGTGCACCGCGCTCAGCATCTGGTCCTACTGGCGCGTCGCCCTGCACCCGCGACCGCCCGGCAGGGGCGCTCAGGCTGGCCTGCTACTGGGCAGCATTGGCCTGCTCTATGCGCACTACTACTGCGCATTGTTTCTGCCTGCCCTCGGCCTGTTTCATCTGCTCTTCGTTCCGAAGCACCGACGCTGGTGGCAGCCCGTCTTCCTGCTCGTCCTCGCTGCCCTGCTGGCCATGCTGCAGTTGCCCGGCTTTCTGCAGGGACTGGATAAAGCAGTAAGCGATGAAGCCCTGCATAACCGGGCCCTCACCATACCGGCTGTGATCTCGCATTTCATTCGCTTCATGACCAATGGCCTTGTCGATCCATCCCCGCCTTTCAGCGAGCTTCTGCTTCTCGCCCTGCTGCTCGCGCTTGTGATCGTCAACCTGCAGCATCTGCGTAAAGAAAGCCGGATCAGCGCCATCTGGCTGCTCCTCTTCACTTCTGTCACCCTGCTTGCATTGGTGATAGCCATCAACGAAATGTTGCAAGTGATAGTAGCCAACCGGATCCGCTACCTGATGCCCCTCTGGCCCCTGACTGCCCTGCTGGCTGGAGCCGGCCTGTGGCGCCTCGCACGCAGTTTCCGTCGCCTTGTCGCTGTCCTGCTGGTTCTATGGCTTGTCCTGGGAGCCTGGCTCACCGTCGCCACTGATTTCCGCTATGAACTGGGATATTTTTTTGGTGGCAACTATCATCAAATAAGTCGGGTTATGCATGAGCATCTTTCCGAGACTGACCTAATAATCTTTGACAGGTTCGCTGTTCCCACAAGCAGGGCTCTCTTCTCCTTCAGGATGTTGGGATTGCCCTGGGAAATAGTCCGCAGGTACCTGGAGGATCCGTATGAAAACGTAAGACCGGTACACGCAGCCCACCCCTACCTCTGGTTGCTTTATCTCACGAAAGACCGTGTGGGCTTCGCTGACCTGCCGCAGGCGCTCGGACGAGTGCTCTGCGAACGTGTGCTGGACGAGTGGGGCTTCACCCTCGAACGCTACGCCCTGAATCCTGTGGAGAACTGCCCGGACAGCCCCGTGCGCCTGGCATTCGACTCCGACATCCAGCTGACCGCACCGGAGATCACCCTCCTGGACGGCTTGCTGCGCCTGGACGCCCATTTCCGTAGCGAAGACGATTATCTCCTCTCCCGCTACTCCCTCGCCTTGCATGTCTTCGATTCGCAAAGCGGCGAGCGCGTCGCCCAGGGCGACACCGGCGTCGGCCCCGGCGCCATCGTGCCGCTGCGCAGCGAAATCGACATCAGCGCGCTGCCGCGAGGCGAGTATGAGCTGCGCGTCGCGCTCTACGACTGGCAGACCGGCGTGCGCCTCCCCGCCCGCGACCTGGAGACCGGCGAAACCGGCGACATGCATACGCTGCATCACTTCCGCATCAGGTGACACACCTGCCAGCTGAATCTGGCACGCCAGGCCGCCAGCGCTCCCGTCCATGCTACACTGGCCGACATCGCCTGCGATCGGTTGAAGAGCCGAGCATGACGGAACGCACACAAGCCCGAGTTGCGCGTTTGTCCTGGCTATGGGTGCTGCCCTTATTGCTGGCTGCCGCGCTGGCCATTCCGCAGCTGGATCGCGACGCCTTCCACGCCGACGAGTCTTCGTCCCTGATCGTCGCCGGCGCGCTGCGGCCAGGGCCCTGGTCCCTGGCGGAGGTCTGGAGCGCGGTCGCCAGGAGATCCCCGGAGCAAGCGCTGGGCTGGCCGATGCTGCTTTCCGTCTGGGGGCGCGTCGCCGGCTGGAGCGAAGTTTCCGTGCGAGCGCTGCCCTTCCTCTGCGGCATGCTGGCCCTCGCATGGGTCGGCCGCACGGGCCGCGACCTGTTTGCGCCCCAGGCAGGACTGTTCGCCACATTGCTGCTGGCGGCTTCCGCATTCTTCCTGCTTTACCTGTCCTATGCACGCGCTTTTTCGCTGGTGGCCTGCCTTGGCACCTTGTGCCTCTGGCATTACTGGCGCGTCGCCTTGCAGCCGCGACCTCCGGGCCGGGTCGCACGGGCAGGACTGCTGCTGGCTGCGACCGGATTACTGTACATGCACTACTTCGGCGCCCTGTTGCTCCCCGTGCTTGGCCTGTTTCATCTGCTCTTCGTCCCGAAAAACCGGCGCTGGTGGCAAGCGATTCTGCTTTTCGGGCTGGCCGGCCTGATCGCTGCCCTGCAACTGCCAATTTATGTGCAAGGGCTGGAGCAGGCTGCAAGCGACAGTAGTTTGCAGAACCGGGCCATGAACGCGGCAGAGCTGCTCGGGCGCTTCGCCCGTTTCCTGACAAACGGCATCGTCGATCTGCAGGTTGCGTCTGGCGATGGGTTGCTCGTTCTCTTGCTGCTGTCGCTTGTGATTGTCACCGGATTTAGGCTGCGTTCAGGCAAAAGTGCCGGCGCTGGCTGGTTTCTCGTCTTTGTGACGGGCACATTGCTGCTGTTGATTGTCGCCCTGAACGAGGTGCTCAGGGTCATTGGAACGGAGCGGCTACGCTATCTCATTGCGCTTTGGCCCCTGAGCGCGCTGCTGGTCGGTGCTGGCCTCTGGCAGCTGGCCGGCAAACGTCGTCGGCTGGTGGCCATTCTGCTGGCGCTCTGGCTTGTCTTCGGCGCTATCACAAACCTGGAATCAGAGTTTCGTTATGAACTGGATTACCTGAAACGCTCGGACTTCCACCGCGTGTATCGCTATATGCTCAAGCACATCCCTGCAAACGATTTTCTGATTCTGGACCACAAGGCAAGGAACCTCGATTCAGTCCTGTTACATACCCGGCTACTGGCCCGGCCTTACGGCATCCTCTATCGGGAAGCAGAGGAACCGCTTGCAGAGGTGGCACCTGCCCACGCCGCGCACCGTCATGCCTGGCTCCTCTACCGGACGCTGGATCGCGAAGCCGTCACTGCCCAGATCCGTTCGCTGGGCCGGATCGCATGCGAGCGTGTGCTGGACGCGTGGGGCTTTACCCTGGAGCGCCATGCACTGGCCGCGGAAGGTTGCCCTGACAGCCCCCTGCGTCTCGAATTCGAGGACAGCATCGAACTGTCCGGGCTGGAATTCGTCCAGTCCAGCGAGCTGCTGCGGCTTGAGGCCGTCCTGCGCAGCGCCGACTATCACCTCCCCGATCGCTATTCCCTCGCCATTCACCTCATTGATGCACGCAGGGACGAACGCGTTGCCCAGGGCGACGTTGGCGTCGGCCCGGGGTTCTTCGTCCCGCTTCACAGCGAGGTCGACATCAGCTCGCTGCAGCCGGGCGACTACGACGTTCACGTGGCGCTCTATGACTGGCGGACTGGCGAGCGCCTGCCAGCCCGCGACCTGGTGACTGGCGAGACGGGCGACATCCATGTGCTGCACCGCTTCCACATCGGCTGAGGCGCGTGGCTGTTGCAGGACGGGTTCGCGGATACTTGCGCTACACTGCCCCTACACCCCTGAAGGAGTTGACCTTGACGGACCCGGCGCGCACTTCCCGCAGCACCAGCCGCAACTGGGTACTGGCCCTCCTCCCCTTGCTGCTGACGGCTGTGCTGGTCATCCCGGCGCTGGGTGATATTGCGCTAAATGGCGATGAGACCTTCTCGCTTATGGCTGCCGGCGTGTTCCGTCCCGGCCCCCACTCTTTCACCGACGTATGGAACTACACTACCAGGGTATCCCCGGATCAGGCGCTGGGCTGGCCCTTGCTGCTTTCCGTCTGGGGGCGCCTGGCCGGCTGGAGTGAAATGGCCGCGCGCGCGCTGCCGCTCTTCGGCGGTCTGCTGGCGCTCGCCTGGGTTTACCGCGCAGGTAATGACCTCTTCACTGCGCAGGTGGGCTTCTTCGCTGCGCTGCTGCTTTCGGCATCGATGTTTCCGCAGACCAACATGCTGCACGCGCGCTCCTTCCCCATGGTGATGTTTTTCACCACATGGAGCTTGTGGGCCTACTGGCGCAACGCCTTGCAGCCGCGCCCGCCAGGACGCCGGGCCCAGGCGAGCTTGCTGGCGGGCGTGACAGGGCTGCTCTATTGGCAATACTTCGGTGCGCTGCTGCTGCCCGTGCTCGGCCTGTTTCACCTGCTCTTCGTCCCAAAAAACCGTCGCTGGTGGCGGACACTCTTCCTGCTTGGGCTGGCCACACTGGCATCTTTACCTCAATTGCCCGGCCTGTTAAACGGCATCGCGCTTGCCGGGGCCAGGAGCCAGGTGCACAGTATCGCCCTGACGCCACCGCAGTTGTTGGCGCAGTTTCTTCGCTATCTGGCCAACGGAGTCGTCTCCCCGGCTCCATGGGTCGGCGAGTTGCTGGTCATCCTGCTGCCGCTTGCTCTGCTGGTCGCCACGCTGTGGCAGCTGCGCATCAGGCGCCCGGCAGGCGCCGGCTGGCTGCTGACCTTCGTCTCTGTCACGCTGGTGCTGCTGATCATTGCCGCCAACGAAGGGCTCAGGGTTGTGTCGGAACGGCGTATACGCTACCTGATAGCGCTGTGGCCGCTGCTGGCCCTGCTGGCCGGCGTCGGCCTCCGCCAGCTGGCCCGCGCGCAGCGTCGCCTTGTGACAGCTCTGCTGGCGCTCTGGTTGATCCTGGGAGTATCTCTCGCCCTGACCACCGACCTTCGCTATGAGTTGGGGTATTTTTCGCAATCCAGCATTCACCGGATA
This sequence comes from Phototrophicaceae bacterium, assembly GCA_965238035.1. Lineage (GTDB taxonomy): Bacteria > Chloroflexota > Anaerolineae > Aggregatilineales > Phototrophicaceae > JAGWBD01. Next base: position 928,751 of record OZ250163.1, read on the forward strand.
ATGCCAGTCATGCGCGAGCAGATTTCACCGTCGGACTTTCTGATCCAGGACTATCATGTAGCAGCGCTCGATACGCGCCGCTATTACGCCAGGCTGCTGGGCGTTGACTGGGTAACCTTGGGCAGGTTTCAGGAAGACCCCTATGAGACGATACGGCCGGTGCACGCTGCCTATCCCTACGCCTGGCTGCTTTACCTGACGAAGGACCGGGTGGGTTTCGCAGACTTGCCGCAGGCGCTGGGACGGGTGTTCTGCGAACGTGCCCTGGACGAGTGGGGCCTGACCCTGGAACGCTACGCCCTGCATTCCGTAGAGAATTGCCCGGACAAGCCCGTGCGCCTGGTATTCGAGCGGGACATCCGGTTGACCGCGCCGGAGATTACCCTCAGGGACGGCCGGCTACGCCTGGACGCGCACTTCCGCAGCGTTGACGAAACCCTGCTCGCCCGCTATTCCCTCGCCGTGCACGTCATCGACCCGCGCACTGGCCAGCGCCTCGCCCAGGGCGATACAGGCGTCGGCCCCGGCGCCATTGTCCCGTTGCGCAGCGAAATCGACATCAGCGCGCTGCCGCATGGCAACTACGAGTTGCGCGTCGGGCTCTATGACTGGCAGAGCGGCGAACAGCTCCAGGCGCGCGACCTCGTGACTGACGAGGTCGGCGACATGCACACGCTGCAACGCTTCCGCATCGGCTAAAGTCAGCAGTCTGACACAAGGTCATGTCTGCGTACGCTACACTGACGCCTTACGGGCGAAGGCACAGGTGAGACTTGCGGGAAGCACCAGGCAAGCGGACAACGAATCACTCGTGGTTGTGGGCCCTGTTCCCGCTGCTGCTGACCGCCGTCCTGATCATCCCGGGGATGACCGTCGACGCTTTTTATTTCGACGAGGTTAACTCCATCGTTGTCGCCGGCGCAGCCGCTGATGGACCATATTTCATAGCGGAGGTCTGGAGCGCCGTCGCCGAACGCTCTTCGGAGCAGGCGTTGGGCTGGCCGATGCTGCTCTCCGTCTGGGGCCGCGTTGCTGGCTGGAGTGAATTTGCCGTACGGGCGCTGCCGCTCTTCGCCGGATTGCTGGCCCTCGCATGGGTCTACCGCGCCGGCAACGACCTCTTCACGCCCCGGGCCGGCCTCTTCGCCGCGTTGCTACTCAGCGGCTCCTCCTTCTTTCTCATCTACCTGTCGACCGCGCGCGCCTTCCCGCTGGTGGCGCTCTTTACGACGCTGTGCCTCTGGTCCTACTGGCGCTGCGCCCTGCTGTCGCGACCGGCGGGGCGGGGCGCGCAGGCAGCCCTGCTGCTGGGGGCGAGCGGCCTGCTCTGGTCGCATTACTTCGCTGCGTTGCTGCTGCCGGCGCTCGGCCTGTTTCATCTGCTCTTCATGCCGAAGCAGCGGCGCTGGTGGCGGCCCGTTCTGCCACTCGCCCTGGCCGTCCTGATCGCCATGCTGCAGTTGCCCGTCTTTCTGGCGGGCCTGAAGCGCACGGTAGCCAACGAAGGCCTGCAAAACCAGGCGTTGACAGCGCCGGAGTTAATCGCGCAGTTTCTTCAGCACCTGACGAATGGCGCCCTGCAGCCGTCAGCTCCCATCAGCGAAGCGCTGACGGCGTTGCTGCCCCTTGCACTGGTGATCGCCGTCCTGTGGCAGTTACGGGCGGGACGCAGGCCAGGCACCGGCCGGCTACTCGCTTTCATGTCTGCTGCCCTGCTAATGTTGATGCTGTCGGCCAACGCAGCGCTCGGTGTGGTGCAAGCCACCCGCGTTCGTTACCTGATGCCACTGTGGCCCCTGCTGGCCCTGCTGGCCGGCGCAGGCCTGTGGCGGCTGTCGCGCAGGCGAGCCCGCCTGGCAGCTGGTCTGGTAGCGCTCTGGCTTATCTCGGGCGCATGGCTCACTTTGGCGACTGATTATCGCTATCAGCTGGACATCTTCAGACGCACAGATTTCCATCGCGTGTACCAGGTGATGCGCGAGCATGTGCAGGCGAGCGAATTGCTTATCATGGACACTTTTGCCGCCCGGCTGGATTCGGGCCGCTACTACAGCGAGATGAAGCTGGGCCTGCATCTGGAGATCGTGCGCAGATACAACGAGGATCCCTACGAATTTGTAAGGCCGGTCAACGCCGACTACCCCTACGCCTGGCTGATCTACCTGACGAAAGACCGCGTCGGCTTTGAGGGTCTGCCTGGCGCGCTGGGGCGCGTTTTCTGCGAGCGTGTCCTGGATGAGTGGGGCTTCACCCTGGAACGCTATGCCCTCCATTCCGTGGCGAATTGCCCGGAGAGACCAGTGCGGCTGGCATTCGACAGCGACATTCAGTTGACCGGGCCGCAGCTCTCCTTCAACGACGATGTGCTGCGACTCGACGCCCACATTCGCAGCGCCGACGAGCAGCGCCTCGGGCGTTACTCACTCGCCCTGCATGTCTTCGCCGCGGACAGCGGGGAGCGCGTCGCCCAGAGTGACCTGGGCGTCGGCCCGGGCGCCATCGTCCCGCTGCGTAGCGAAGTGGACATCGCTGCGCTGCCGCCAGGCGAGTACGAAGTGCGTGTTGCACTCTATGACTGGCAAACCGGCGTACGCCTCCCTGCCCGAGATCTTGAGACAGGCGCGGCCGGCGACATGCTCGCACTGCAGCGCTTCCGGCTCGGCTGAAACGCCGGGGCGCTGCGCCCGACCCGGGGCCCAGGTCGTTGCGTCCTCACGGCTGCGTCAGCGGTGCTATACTGCTCGCCAGCCGGGAACAGGAGCAGCCCTTGCAGGGAAACACGCATGAGCGGGCGACAACGCTTGCCTGGCTGTGGCTGCTGCCCCTGATGCTGCTGGCCACCGCGCTGGCCATCCCGCAGCTGGATGCAGACGCCTTTCATCACGACGAGGCCTATTCCATGCTAGCCGCCGGGGTGCTTCGCCCTGGCCCCAATTCCCTTGCGGACGTATGGAGCGCGACCGCGGAGAGATCTTCGGAGCAGGCGCTGGGCTGGCCGATGCTGCTCTCGGTCTGGGGGCACGCGGTCGGCTGGAGCGAGTATGCGGCACGGGTCATCCCGCTTTTCGCCGGCATCCTGACCCTTGCGCTGGTCTTTCGCACAGGCAATGACCTCCTCGCGTCGCCGGCCGGTCTCATCGCGGCCTTGCTGCTGACGGGCTCGGCCTTCTTCATGGCCTATTTCACAATCGCGCGCGCCTTCACACTGGTGGCGTTTTTCGCCACCCTGTGTCTCCGCTCGTACTGGCGTATCGCGTTACATCCGCCGCCGCCGGGCCGGGCCGCGCGCGCAGGCCTGCTGCTGGGCAGCATCTGTCTGCTCTATTCACATTACTTTGGCGCGCTGCTGCTGCCCGTGCTCGGCCTGTTTCACCTGATCTTCGTACCGAAGAACCGGCGCTGGTGGCAACCTGTGTCCCTCATCGGGCTGGCTGCCCTGATCGCAGCGCTGCAGCTCCCGGTCCTGCTCATGGGCCTGAATCGCACGGTCACCAACGAGGGCCTGCGCAGCGAAGCCATGCGCGCAGCAGATGTGCTCGAACGCCTGCTGCGCTATATGAGCAATGGCCTTCTCGATCCGCCGCCGCCGGTCGGCGCGCTGCTGACCATCCTGCTGCCGCTTGCGCTACTGCTCGCTATCCTGCTGCGCCTGCGTTCCGGCAAGCGGGCCGGCGCCACCTGGCCGCTCGTCTTCACATCCGCCGCCTTGCTCATCCTGGTTCTCGCCATCAATGAAGTGCTGCGGGTGATGCATGTAAGCCGGATGCGTTACCTGATTGCTTTGTGGCCCCTGGTCGCTCTGCTGGCCGCTGCCGGGATGCGGCCACTTGTCAACCGGCGGCGCAGGCTGCTGGCAGGCCTGCTGGTTCTGTGGTTGGGCCTGGGGGCGCATGTCAGCCTGGGAAGCAACTTCCGCTATGAGGTTGATTTTCTGCAGCGCTCGGACTTCCATCATATTTACCGGCTCATGCGTGAGCGTCTGCCCGAGGCCGATTTCCTGATCCTGGATTACGAGGCGGAGCGTCTCGATCCTGGCCGCCTCTACACCCGCTCTCTGGGCCTGCCCTACAAGATTATCTACCGGGACCGGGAGAACCCGCTTGGAAGCGTCGGGTCGGCGCACCTCCCGTATTCCTACGCCTGGATGCTCTTTCGCGCGCAGGACAGCGACCACATCGCCGAGCAGGCCGCCGGGCTGGGGCGGGTCTTCTGCGATGGGGTGCTGGAAGCCTGGGGCTTTACGCTGGAACGCTACGCCCTTTCTCCGGCGCACTGCCCGGACAGCGACGCGAGCCTTGAATTCGACTCCGGCATCGCGCTGACCGGGCCAGACATCAGGATTGAGGATGGTGAGTTGCGCCTGTTCGCCGGCCTGCGCAGCCTTGACGAGAATCTCCTCGCCCGCTATTCCCTGGCCGTGCATGTCATCAACGTGCTCACAGGCGAGCGCGTCGCCCAGGGCGACGTGGGCGCAGGCCCGGGCGCCTTTGTCCCGCTGCGCAGCCAAATTGACATCAGCATGCTGCCCGCCAGTGACTACGAAGTCCATGTCGCACTGTATGACTGGGAATCCGGCGCGCGCCTGCCCGCCCGTGACCCCGGGACGGGCACAGTCAGTGATATACATTCACTGTATCGCTTCCGCATCGAGTAAATATTGGTGCGCCGAAAGGTTATGATCGATTTGTGCAAGCGGTCACTCCCAGGGGAAAGATGAACCCGACGACCCCCCTCAACATTCGGACGCAATGCCCCGTCTGGTTGTGGGCCCTGCTGCCGCTCTTGTTGTCCGCTGCGCTGACCATTCCGCTGCTGAATGACAACGCTTTCACCGGCGACGAACCGAAATCCCTGTTTGTTGCCGGCGCGCTCCCTTCAGGGCCGCACTCACTCGCAAGTGTCTTGAATGCGGTCGCAGAGAAGTCCTCCGAACAGGCGCTCGGCTGGCCAACGCTGCTGTTCCTCTGGGGCCGCCTCGTCGGCTGGAGCGAACCCGCCGTGCGGGCGCTGCCACTCTTCGCCGGATTGCTGACTCTCGCATTGATAACCCGCGCCGGCCGCGACCTTCTTACGCCACCAGCTGGCTTACTTGCGACCGCGCTGCTTTCTGCCTCAGCCTTCTTTCTGGCCTACATGGCACACGCGCGCGCCTTCACGTTGGTTGCCTTCTGCGCGGCACTGTGCACCTGGTGTTACTGGCGTATCGCCCTGCGGCCAGGGCCACCTGGCCGGGCGGCACAGGCAGGCCTGCTGCTGGGCGCAACCGCAATGCTGTACCTGCATTATGTCGGCTCGCTGTTCTTGCCAGCCCTGGGTCTTTTTCATTTACTCTTTGTTGCCAGGAACCGGCGCTGGTGGCGACCCGTTTTTCTGCTCGGGCTGGCCGTCCTGGCAGCATTATTGCAGGCGCCTGTCTTCCTCATCGGTGTGGGACGCACCCTTGGCAACGAAACGGTTCAGAACCGGGCCCTGTCCGTGGCCGAACTGCTCGCACAATTCGTTCGCCTGATCAGCAACAACGTTGTTCAGCCGACGATTTCTTTGGGCGAGGTATTGGGAATCCTGTTGCCACTTGCACTTGTGATCGCGATTCTGCTGCGTCTGCGGTCGGGACACAAGGTTGGCGTCGTCTGGTTGCTCGCTTTCGTGTCCGCCACGCTGCTGGTGTTGCTACTGGGAATTAACGAACTGATCAGACTGGTAGATGACACCCGAATTCGCTATCTAATGCCACTGTGGCCCCTGACCGCGCTGCTGGCCGCTGCGGGTCTTTGGCGGCTTGCCGACAAGCATCGTCGCCTTGCGGCAGCCCTGCTCGTGCTCTGGCTGCTTCTGGGTGCCTGGCTCAGCCTGGCAACTGACTTTCGCTACTCGGCCGGCTACATCCGCCGTTCAGACATGCACACTGCCTACAGTGAAGTGGGCAAGTATGTTGCCAAAACCGATGGCCTTATCCTGGATCATGAAGCCGGCTATCTCGACTGGCAACACTTTTACGTCCAGATGCTGGACGTGCCCTACGTGCTCTATATCCGGCACCGGGATGATCCGCTCAAGCATGTTTTGCGACTTCACAACGCGCACCCTTACCTCTGGCTGCTCTTCCTGACGCAGGACATGGCGCGCATGGAAGCGATTGCCGATGTGTTGGGACGGGTGCCCTGCGAGCGGGCAATAGATGGCGAATGGGGCATCATGCTGGTGCGCCATGCCCTGTCACCGGTGCACTGTCCCGACAGTCCCGCGCGCCTCCAGTTCGACGCCGACATTCAGCTGACCGGGCCGGACATCAGGCTTGAGGACGGGATGCTGCGCCTGCATGCCGGCTTGCGCAGCGTTGACGACTATCTGCTCGCCAACTATTCTCTCGCAGTACACATCATCGACGTGAATACGGACGAGCGCGTTGCTCAGGGCGATACAGGCATCGGCTCTGGCGCATTCGTTCCCGTGAGCAGTGAAATTGACGTCAGCGCGCTACCACCTGGAGAGTATGAGCTGCGGGTGGCACTCTACGACTGGCAGACCGGCGCCCGTCTCCCCGCCCGCGACCTGGAGACGAATGTAGTCGGCGACATGCATACGTTGCAGCGCTTCCGCGTCGAGTAAAATGTCGGAGAGACGCTGCTGGTGCAGCAGAAATCCTGCGCACCGACATGGACCGTAGCTCCCGTGACACGCTGGCCATCGACCGGGAACAGGAGTGGGCCTTGCAGGCACGCATGCGCTACCAGGCTAAAACCTCCGCATGGCCGTGGCTGTTGCCAATTCTGCTGCTGACCACCGCGCTGGCCGTTCCACAGCTGGATACAGATGCTTTCCATCACGACGAGCTGTTCTCCATGCTCGCCGCCGGAATACTTCGTTCCGGGCCACATTCCCTTGCGGATGTCTGGAACTATATCGCTGAGCTGGACCCGCATCAGGCACAGGGTTGGCCCCTGCTGCTTTCCGTCTGGGGATACAACGTTGGCTGGAGCGTGTTAGTGGCGCGGGCGCTTCCCCTCTTCGCCGGCATCCTGACCCTTGCGCTGGTCTTCCGCACGGGAAGCGACCTCTTCGCAGCGCCGACAGGCCTCATCGCGACACTGCTGCTGGCAGGCTCGGCATTCTTCTTCGCGTATTTGTCAATCGCGCGCGCCTTCACGCTGGTGGCGCTCTTCACCACACTTATCCTGTGGAGTTACTGGCGCATCGCCCTGCAGCCGCGACCACCGGGCCGTGGCGCGCAGGCAGGATTGCTGCTTGGCAGTATCGGCCTGCTCTGGTCACACTACTTTACTGCACTGTTCCTGCCCGCACTGGTCCTGTTTCACCTGATTTTCGTGCCGAAGACCCGCCGCTGGTGGCAACCCGTGTTGCTTGCTGGCCTTGCCGTGCTGGTCGCCACGCTGCAGCTGCCCGGCTTCCTGAGTGGCCTGAACAAGACCGTCGCCAACGAAGCGCTGCGGCAAATTGCAATTTCGGCCACCGAAATTCCAGAGCGCTTCCTCTATTACCTGACTAACCTGCTTGTCACTTTGCCGCCAACTGTCGCCGCGGCGTCACTCCTACTGTTGCTGCTGGCGCTGGTGGTCGCCACCCTGCTACGCCTGCGCTCCGGCAAGCGCGCTGACGCCGGCTGGCTGCTTGTCTTCGTGGCTGCCACATCTTTCTTGTTGATGATCGCTGCCAACGAGGCAGTCAGGATGATGCAATCAAACCGGATTCGCTACCTGATGCCGCTGTGGCCCCTGAGCGCCCTGCTGGCCGCTGCTGCGCTGCAGCCACTTGTAAACCGGCAGCGTCGGCTGCTGGCAGCCCTGCTGGTTCTCTGGTTGGGCCTGGGGATGTATATCAGCCTGGGAACCAGTTTTCGCTATGAGGTTGATTTTCTGCAGCGCTCGGACTTCCATCATATTTACCGGCTCATGCGCGAGCGTCTGCCCGAGGCCGATTTCCTGATCCTGGATTACGAGGCGGAGCGTCTCGATCCTGGCCGCCTCTACACCCGCTCTCTGGGCCTGCCCTACAAGATTATCTACCGGGACCGGGAGAACCCGCTTGGAAGCGTCGGGTCGGCGCACCTCCCGTATTCCTACGCCTGGATGCTCTTTCGCGCGCAGGACAGCGACCACATCGCCGAGCAGGCCGCCGGGCTGGGGCGGGTCTTCTGCGATGGGGTGCTGGAAGCCTGGGGCTTTACGCTGGAACGCTACGCCCTTTCTCCGGCGCACTGCCCGGACAGCGACGCGAGCCTTGAATTCGACTCCGGCATCGCGCTGACCGGGCCAGACATCAGGATTGAGGATGGTGAGTTGCGCCTGTTCGCCGGCCTGCGCAGCCTTGACGAGAATCTCCTCGCCCGCTATTCCCTGGCCGTGCATGTCATCAACGTGCTCACAGGCGAGCGCGTCGCCCAGGGCGACGTGGGCGCAGACCCGGGCGCCTTTGTCCCGCTGCGCAGCCAAATTGACATCAGCATGCTGCCCGCCAGTGACTACGAAGTCCATGTCGCACTGTATGATTGGGAATCCGGCGCGCGCCTGCCCGCCCGCGACCCCGTAACGGGCACAGTCAGTGATATGCATTCACTGTTTCGCTTCCGCATCGAGTAAATATTGGTGCGCCGAAAGGTTATGATCGATTTGTGCAAGCGGTCACTCCCAGGGGAAAGATGAACCCGACGACCCCCCTCAACATTCGGACGCAATGCCCCGTCTGGTTGTGGGCCCTGCTGCCGCTCTTGCTGGCCGCTGCGCTGACCATTCCGCTTCTGAATGACGACGCCTTCACCGGCGACGAACCCAAGACACTGTTCGTCGCCGGTGTGCTGTCTTCGGGGCCACACACCCTGGCGGGAGTCGTGGACGCGCTAGCAGTGCGTTCACCTGAACAGGCGCTGGGTTGGCCCATACTGGTCTTCATCTGGGGTCGCATCGCCGGCTGGAGTGAACCCGCCATTCGCATCCTTCCCTTTCTCGCCGGCATGCTGGCGCTCGTCCTCGTCGCCCGCACCGGCCGCGATCTTCTGTCGGCGGCGACGGGCGTGATCGCGGCCCTGTTACTTGCCGGCTCCGCCTTTTTTCTGACCTACATGTTCCACGCGCGAGCCTTCACGACGGTCGCCCTCTGCGCGACATTGTGCGTCTGGTGTTACTGGCGCATCGCCCTGCGGCCAGAGTCGCCGGGCCGGGCAGCGCAGATGGGCCTGTTGCTGGGCGCAACCGGATTGCTGTACATGCATTATGTCGGCTCACTGCTTCTGCCAGCCCTGGGCCTGTTTCACCTGCTCTTTGTCGCGAAGAACCGGCGCTGGTGGCGGCCGGTCTTTCTGCTCGGGCTGGCCGCCCTGGCAGCCACGCCGCAGCTCCCGGTATTCCTGGTGGGATTCGGCAAGACAGTCACCGATGAAGGACTGCACAACCGTGCCCTGGGTACGGCAGAACTGCTAACCCGCCTCATCAGGTTCATGAGCAACGAGATCCTTCAACCGCCGCTGGTCCTGGGCGCAGCAGCGGGCCTAGTGTTGTTGCTTGTGCTGGCGCTCACCACCCTGTTGCGCCTGCGCTCCGGACGCAAGGCTGACGCCATCTGGCTGGTTGGCTTCGTAGCCGCCACGACGCTGCTGCTGCTGATCATGATCAATGAAATTGTCGGGGTCGTCGTCGAAAACCGCATTCGCTACCTGATGCCGCTGTGGCCCCTGACGGCGCTGCTGGCCGCTGCGGGTCTGTGGCGATTTGCCGGCAGGCATCGCCGAATGGTTACTGTCCTGCTCGCGGTCTGGCTGGCGCTGGGCGCCTGGCTCAACCTGGTAACCGGATTTCGCTATGAAAGTGGCTACATCCAGCGTTCAGACGTGCACACTGCCTATCGCGAGGTGGGCAAAAATGTTAGCAGTGCCGATGGCCTCATCCTGGATCATGAAGCCGGCTATTTGGACTGGCAACATCTCTACGTCCAGATGCTGGACGTACCTTACGTGCTTTATATCCGACATCGGGATGATCCGCTCAAGCACGTATTGCGGCTTCACAAGGCGCACTCCTACCTATGGCTGCTTTTCCTGACGCAGGATACGGGGCGCATGGAAGCGATGGCCGATGTGCTGGGACGGGTTCCTTGCGAGCGGCCCATAGATGGCGAATGGGGCATCACGCTGGTGCGTCATGCCCTGTCACCGGTGCACTGTCCCGACAGTCCCGCGCGTCTGCAATTCGACGATGATATTCAGCTGACCGGGCCCGACATTCGGCTCGAGGACGGGACGCTGCGCCTTCATGCCGGCTTCCGCAGCGTTGACGACTACTTGCTCGCCCATTATTCCCTTGCCGTGCACATCATTGACATAAATACAGACGAACGCGTTGCACAGGGCGATACAGGCATCGGCTCTGGCGCTTTCGTTCCTGTGAGCAGTGAAATTGACGTCAGCGCGCTACCACCGGGAGAGTATGAGCTGCGCGTGGCGCTCTACGACTGGCAGACCGGCGTCCGTCTTCCCGCCCGCGACCTGGAGACCGGGACGTCCGGCGACATGCACGCGGTGCACAGCTTCAGGACCGGGTAAACGCCGCAAGACACAGGTTCCGGGTCAATATGCTAAACTGGCCCGCACCGAGACACGGAGGAGGGTCGGCCTTGTCCGCGCGCGCGTCGAACTTGTTATGGCTGTGGACCCTGTTGCCGCTGCTGCTGGCCGCCTCGCTGTCCATCCCTCAGCTGGATGACGACGCCTTTACCGGCGACGAACCCAAATCCCTTCTAGTTGCCGGCCGATTCGCTTCCGGGCCGCAATTGCTTGCAGACGTCCCGAACGCTGTGGCCAACAGGTCATCCGAACAGGCGCTGGGCTGGCCGATGTTGCTCTTCGTCTGGGGGCGCATAGCAGGCTGGAGCGAGCCATCCATCCGTATGCTATCCGTGCTCGCCGGCATGCTGGCGCTCGCCCTCGTCGCCCGCGTTGGCCGTGATCTGCTTGCGCCACAGGCAGGCATCATCGCGGCCTTGCTGCTCTCGGCCTCGGCCTTCTTTCAGGCCTACATGATTAACGCGCGCTCCTTCACTATCGTCGCCTTTTGCGCACTGTTGTGCATCTGGTGTTACTGGCGCATCGCCCTGAGGCCAAAACCGGCGGGGCGGGCGGCGCAGATCGGCCTGCTGCTGGGCGCCGCCGTGATGTTGTACATGCATTACGTCGCTTCGCTGCTGTTGCCCGCCATCGGCCTCTTTCACCTCTTTTTCGTCCGGAAGAACCGGCGCTGGTGGAGGCCCGTATTCCTGCTCGGCATGACCGCCGTGGCCGCCACACCACAGGTGCCTGTCTTCCTGACGGGACTGGGACGCACGGCTGGCAACGAAAGATTGCATGACAGCGCCCTTACTTCGGCGGGCCTGCTGGTCGGCCTGCTACGCCTGATGACCCATGGCGCCATACAACTGACGCCTGCCCCCGGCGAGGTGCCGGGGCTAGTGTTGCTGCTTGCGCTGCTGACCATAACCGTGCTTCGCCTGCGTGCCAGGCGCAAACCCGACGCCGTCTGGCTACTCACCTTCGCATCCATCACGATGGTGCTGTTGCTACTTGCTGTCAATATTGTACTCAAATTTCTGGAGGACAACAGAATCCGCTACCTGATGCCAATCTGGCCTCTGATTGCGCTGCTGGCTGGCGCAGGTCTGTGGCGACATTCAGAAAGGTGGCGCCGTCTGACGGCAGTCTTGCTGGCCTTCTGGCTTCTGTCAGGAATCTGGCTAGTGCTGGCAACTGACACCCGATATGAAATCGGGTTCTTCTTCCGCTCGGATCTCCATCGCGTGTATCGGGTCGCGCGCGAGCGCATTCCCGCGACCGACTTCCTGATCATCGAGCGTGATACGGGCTATCTCGACTGGCGACGGATGTACACCAGTACGCTGGGACTGCCCTACGGCTACCTCAACCGGGAGGGTGGGCAGTTGCTCACTGAATTGACCTCCGACGCTACCGAGCATCCCTGGATCTGGTTGCTTTATCGTACGGAGGACCGTGCGGCTGTCCTCAACAGGGCCAGCGAGCCCGGGTGGGTGCGCTGCGAAAGGGCCCTGGATAACTGGGGCTTCACCCTGGAACGCCATGCCTGGTCCGTGGCGCATTGTCCTGACAGTCCTGCGCGCCTGCAGTTTGACTCCGACATTCAGTTGACCGGGCCGGACATCCGGCTCGAGGACGGGATGCTGCGTCTCCATGTGGGATTGCGCAGCGCTGACGACGCCCTGCTCGCCAACTATTCCCTCGCCGTTCACATCATTGACGTGAACACAAACGAGCGCGTCGCCCAGGGCGATGTCGGCGTGGGCCCGGGCATTCTTGTTCCCGTGAGCAGCTCCATAGATGTCGGCGCGCTGCCGCCAGGCGAGTACGAGTTGCGCCTCGCCCTCTACGACTGGCAGACCGGCGTGCGCCTGCCCTCCCGCGACCTGGAGACAAATGCCGTCAGCGACATGCACGCAGTGCACAGCTTCCACCTCGGCTGAAACGACAAAAACGCTCGTGCTACTATACTGCTGTCAGGCAAAGCAGAGGTCACCTTGAAAGGAAATGCCCGCAACAGGACAACCTTTCCCTTCTGGATGTTGGCCCTGTTCCCGCTGCTGCTGGTCGCTGTACTAGTCATCCCCAAACTAGGGGACATCGCCTATAACGGGGACGAGATTAACTCGGTTATCCTGGTAGCCGGTGCGATTCATCCCGGACCGCTTTCCCTCGCTGATAACATGATCAACGTCAACCCCGATCAGGCCCTGGGCTGGCCAGTGCTGCTCTTCATCTGGGGGCGCATTGCCGGCTGGAGCGAGGTCGCCGTACGCGCGCTGTCCTTCCTCGCCGGCCTGCTGGCTCACGCCGTGGTATATCGCGCGGGCCGTGACCTCTTTTCACCGCAAGCAGGTCTTTTCGCCATACTGCTTTTTGCGGCCTCGATGTTTCCGCAAACAAATATGCTTCACGCACGCGCCTTCCCGCTGGTGCTACTCTTCACTTCGCTGTGCCTCTGGTCCTGGTGGCGTGTCACCCTGCGACCGCAACCGCCAGGACGACGCGCACAGACAGGCCTGCTGCTGGGCGCAACCGGCCTGCTATTTTCACATTATCTCGCTTCGCTGCTCCTGCCTGTCCTCGGTCTGTTCCATCTGTTCTTCGTCCCAAGGAAACGGCATTGGTGGCGCCCCGTCCTCCTGGTCGGGCTGGCCATCCTGATTGCCCTGCTACAGGCACCTTTCTTTTTGCGAGCTCCGGCATTCACCGCTGCCAAAACTTCCCTGTCAAGCAGGGCCTTGTCAGCCCCGGATCTACTGGAGCAATTCCTTCGTTACCTCGTCGACGGGATTGTCGCGCCGGCATCGCCCGTCGGCGAGCTGCTCGTTATCCTGTTGCCTCTCGCGCTCGTGATCGCCACCCTGCTGCATCTGAGAGCCCGGCGCAGGGCCGACGCTGTCTGGTTTCTCATCTTCGTAACTGCCACCCTGCTGCTGCTTTTCACAGCCGCCAACGAAATGCTCAGGGTGGTGACAGAAAGACGCATGCGCTATCTGATGGCCCTGTGGCCCCCAATTGCCCTGTTGGCCGGTGCCGGCCTCCACAAACTTGCTGGTGGCCAGCGCCATCTGGCAGCCGCTCTGCTGGCGTTCTGGCTGATCCTGGGTACCTGGCTCGGTCTGGCGACCAACTATCGCTATGAGCTGGGCTTCTTCGAACTGTCGCAAATGCACCTCGCCTACCGGGCCGCAGGCGAGCACATCCCTGTTACTGATGCCCTGGTCGTGGACCACGAAGTGGATGAATTCGACTGGCAGGGATTCTATGTCCGGATGCTGAAGCAGCCTCACACAATCCATAACAGACACAGGGATGATCCGCTCAAGCATGTGAGGCGGCTCAACACCAGTTACCCCTACGTCTGGATGCTCTTCCGGCCGCAGGATAACGCTCGCATGGCGGAGCTGGCCGCCAGGCTGGGTCGGGAATTCTGCGAACAGGCACTGGAAGAGTGGGGCATTACGCTGGTGCGCTATGCCCGCTCAACTGTGCACTGTCCCACCAGTCCCGCGCGCCTGCAGTTTGACTCCGACATCCAGCTGACCGGGCCGGACATCCGGCTCGAGGACGCCCTGCTGCGCCTTTACGTCGGCTTGCGCAGTGATGACGAAGCCCTGCTCGCCCGCTACTCTCTGGCCGCCCATGTGGTTGACGTGAAGACCGGCGAGCGCGTCGCCCAGGGCGATACGGGCATCGGCCCGGGCACTTTCGTTCCAGTGAGTAGCGAAATCGACGTCAGCGCATTGCCGCCTGGCGAGTACGAACTGCGCCTCGCGCTCTACGACTGGCAGAGCGGAGAACGCCTCACCGCCCGCGACCTTGAGACCGGGACGTCCGGCGACATGCACGCAGTGCACAGCTTCAGGACCGGGTAAACGCCGCACGACACTGGTTCCGGGTCAATATGCTACACTGGCCCGCGTCGAACCACGGAGGAAGGTCGGTCTTGCTCGCGCGCGCGTCGAACCTTGTATGGCTGTGGACCCTGCTGCCGCTGCTGCTGGCCGCCGCGCTGTCCATTCCGCTGCTGGATGACGATTCCTTTAACGGCGACGAACCCAGGTCCCTCGTCGTTGCCGGCAGATACGCTTCCGGGCCACAAACGCTCCCGGACGTCTGGAACTTTATCGTGAATACGGACCCGGATCAGGCTCTGGGCTGGGCGATGCTGCTTTTCGTCTGGGGGCGCATTGCCGGCTGGAGCGAAGTCGCCATCCGGGCACTTTCCCTCTTTGCCAGCTTTTTATCACTCGCCTGGGTCTACCGCATAGGCCGCGACCTCTTCGCGCCCGCTGCCGGTCTGTTCGCTGCGCTGCTGCTCAGCGCCTCCGTGTTCCTTATCGCCTACATGATCCATGCACGTGCCTTCACGCTGGTCGCCCTGTGCACTGCGCTCTGCCTTTGGTCCTACTGGCGCATAGCCCTGCACCCGCAGCTGCCGGGCCGCGGCGCACAGGCAGGCCTGCTTCTGGGAAGTATCGGCCTGCTCTACGCGCACTACTACTGCCTGCTATTTCTGCCGGCCCTCGGCCTGTTTCATCTGCTTTTCGTTCCCAGGAACCGGCGCTGGTGGCAACCCGTCCTCCTGCTCGCCATCGCTGCTCTGCTGGCCATGCTACAGTTGCCCGGCTTTCTGCAGGGACTGGATAAAGCAGCAGGCAGAGATCTGCACAACCGGACCCTCACAGCGCCCGCCCTGGTTTCGCACGTCATTCGCTATATGACCAATGGGCTTCTTGATCCCTCTCCACCACTGAACGGACTGTTGCTCATCTGCCTGCTACTTGTTCTGGTGTTCGTCACCCTGCTACGTCTGCGTGACGTTATCAGGGCCAGTCCGCTCTGGCTTCTTGCCTGGACGTCCCTGACCGTGCTTGTGGTAATGATCGCCATCAATGCGTTAACCCGGGTGATAGTAGACAACCGGATTCGCTACCTGATGCCGCTGTGGCCCCTGAGCGCCCTGCTGGCCGGCGCCGGCCTGTGGTGCCTTGCCGGCAAATATCAGCGTCTGGTCGCTGCTCTGCTGGTGCTCTGGCTGGTTTTCGGCACCTGGCTCACGCTTGCGACTGATTTTCGCTACGGGTTAGGGTACTTCCGGCGCTCGGACGTCCATCTTGCATACCGCTTCGTTCGCAATCACGTCCCTGAGAATAACGTCCTCATTATCGAGCGCGAGATCGGGTATCAGAATTGGCGCCCCGTGTACGCCAGTACGCTGGGCCTGCCTTTCGGTTACCTCAACCTGGGCAGCGAACAACCACTCACCGAATTGACCGATGACCACACTATGAATCCCTGGTTCTGGTTGCTCTACAAAACTGAAGACCGCGCAGCTGTCCTCGACGAGGCAGACATGCTGGGGTGGGTGCGCTGCAATCGGGCCCTCGACGACTGGGGCTTAACCCTCGAGCGTCATGCCTGGTCTGCGGCGCACTGTCCTGACAGTCCCGCGCGCCTGCAATTCGACAGCGACATCCAGCTGACCGGACCGGACATCCGGCTGGAGGACGGCCTGCTGCGCCTCCATGCCGGCTTCCACAGCGCAGATAACTACCTCCTCACGCGCTACTCCCTCGCCGTGCATATTATCGACCCGCTTTCCGGCGAGCGCGTCGCCCAGGGTGATGTGGGCGTGGGTCCGGGCAGCTTCGCACCCGTGAGCAGCGAAATCGACATCAGCGCGCTTCCGCCAGGCGAGTACGAAGTGCGCGTCGCGCTCTACGACTGGCAGAGCGGAGAACGCCTCACAGCCCGCGACCTTGAGACCGGGATGGCCGGAGACTTGCTCGCAGTGCACAGCTTCCACATCGGCTGATACACCCGCTGCCGCCTGTGCTAAACTGCTCGTCAGGCGAAATCAGGGGCGAATCTTGCAAGGAATTTCGCACAACAGAACAAGCTTCCCTTTCTGGTGGTGGGCCCTGTTCCCGTTGCTGCTTGTCGCTGTTCTGACCATTCCCCAACTGGGGGATATCGCCTTTAACGGGGACGAAGTCAGATCGCTGGTCGACGGCGCCGGCGCTTTCCCGTCCGGGCCACAATCGCTGGCAGAAGTCTCTGATCATATTTCCCCTGAGCAGGCGCAGGGCTGGCCGCTGCTGCTCTTTGTCTGGGTGCGCCTTGCCGGCTGGAGCGAGATCGCAGCGCGTGTGCTGCCCCTCTGCGCCGGCTTGCTAGCTCATGCCGTGGTATACCGCGCGGGCCGCGACTTCTTCTCGCCGAAGGCAGGCCTGTTCGCTGCCCTGCTGCTGGCAGCCTCGATGTTTCCGCAAACCAACATGCTGCACGCGCGCGCCTTCCCGATGACGATGCTTTTCGGGGCAATGTGCTTCTGGTCTTACTGGCAAATTGCCCTGCGGCCGCAGCGGGCTGGGTTGCGCCCGCAGGGGGGGCTGCTGCTCGGCGCTGCCGGCCTGCTCTATTCGCAATACTTCAGCGCGCTGCTCCTGCCGGCGCTCGGTCTGTACCACCTGTTTTTTGTCCCGAAGAACCGGCGCTGGTGGCGGCCTGTCGTCCTGCTCGGGCTCGCTGTCCTGGCCGTCACGCTACAGTTGCCCAATTTGTTTTTGGGGCTGGAACGCACAGCTGCCATTGACTATTTACCCAGGCCTGGCCTGACGGCGCCCGAAATGCTGGCGCAGTTTCTCCGTTACCTGACCAACGGGGTGGTCGCGCCGCCCGCAAGCGTTGGCGCGCTGCTCGTCGTCCTGTTGCCCGTCACACTGCTGATCGCCATCCTACTGCACCTGCGCGCCGGGCGCAGGACCGGCGCCGCCTGGTATCTTGGCGTTGCCTCTGCCATGCTCCTGTTGCTCTTCATCGCCGCCAACGAATTACTCAGGGTTGTGACGGAAAGGCGCATGCGCTACCTGATCACACTATGGCCGCCGCTGGCTCTGCTGGCCGGCGCCGGCCTGCGGCATCTGGCAGACAGTCAGCGCCGCCTGGCCGCTGGTCTGCTGGCGTTCTGGCTGCTCCTGGGAGCCTGGCTGGGCCTCGCCACTGACTATCGCTATGAGCTGGGCTTTTTTCAACAGATCCATGTGCATCTTGCCTACCGGGCCGCAGGCGAGCACATCCCTGTGTCTGAAGCGCTGGTAGTGGACCATGAAGTGGCTAAATTCGATCCGGAAGAATACTATATCAAGCTGCTGGAGCAGCCTTCCGCAGTCTACAACCGGCATCGGGACGATCCGCTCAAACATGTATTGCGGCTCCACGCCAAATATCCGTACCTCTGGCTGCTCTTCCACGCGCAGGACGAGGCACGCATGGAAGCGCTGGCTGTTGTGCTGGGGCGAGTAATCTGCAAACGGGTGCCGGTGGCAGGCGGCTTCACGCTTGAGCGCCTTGCCCTGTCGCCGGTGCACTGTCCCGACAGCCCCGCGCGCCTGCAATATGAAGCCAACATCCAGTTGACCGGGCCGGACATCCGGCTTGAGGACGGGCAACTGCGCCTCCACGCCGGCTTGCGCAGCGACGATGATTCCCTGCTCGCCCGCTATTCCCTCGCCGTGCACATCGTTGATGTGAACACCGGCGCGCGCGTCGCCCAGGGCGATGTGGGCGTCGGCCCCGGCAACTTCGTCCCTGTGAGCAGTGAAATCGACGTCAGCGCGCTGCCGCATGAGGAGTACGAGCTGCGCCTCGCCCTCTACGACTGGCAGACCGGCGCGCGTCTCCACGCCGTCGACCTCGAGACAGCAGCAAGCGGCGACATTCACACGCTCCAGCGCTTCCGAACAAGGTAAGACGCCCGGGCAACGCTTCGTCCGGCGGACATGCCGGGCCCTGTGTGGCGATGCTATACTGCCTGCCGTCAGCAACGAGAGAGAACTCCGCCGATGCACAATCCAGACCGGGCGTCATGTCTCTCCTGGCTGTGGGCCCTGCTCCCCTTGCTGCTGGCCGCCGCGCTGGTCATCCCGCTACTGGATGAGGATGCCTACAACGGCGACGAACCCAAGTCCGTCTATGTTGCCGGCGCGCTCCCTGCCGGACCGCACACGCTGGCTGACGTCTGGCAGGCAGTGGAGCAGTATTCACCGGAACAGGCGCTGGGCTGGCCCATGCTGCTCTTTGCATGGGGGCGCCTCGTCGGCTGGAGCGAGCTCGCAGTGCGCACGCTGTCCTTCTTCAGCGGCGTGCTGGCTCTCGCCTGGGTCTTCCGCACAGGCTGTGACCTGTTCGCATTCCGGACCGGGTTCATAGCCGAATTGCTGCTTTCAGTTTCGGTGCTTTTCCTCGCCTTTATGGTGCATGCGCGCGTCTTCATGCTGGTGGCGCTCTTCACCACGATTAGCCTTTGGTCGTACTGGCGCCTGGCGCTGCGGCCGCAGCCACCGGACTGGAGGGCAGCGGCAGGACTGTTGCTGGGAGCGACCGGGCTGCTCTGGTCACACTACTTCGGCGCGCTACTCCTTCCTGCGCTGGCGCTCTTCCACCTGCTCTTTGTCCGCAAGCAGCGTCGCTGGTGGCAGCCCGTCCTCCTGTTCGGGGCGAGCATCCTGCTGGCCCTGCCGCAACTTCCGGTTTTCTTGCGGGGGCTGGGCCGCACGGCTGGCAAGGAAGACCTGCACAGCCGGGCCCTGTCGGCGACAGCAGTGCTTTCAGGTCTCGCCCGCAGTTTAACCAATGGCCTGGTTGATCTGGCTCCGCCTGTGGACGGACTGCTGCTTTTCTCCCTGTTACTCGTGTTGGCGCTGGTCACTCTGCTGCGACTGCGCACCGGCAACTGGAACAGCGCCGCCTGGCTGGTCGTCTTCGTGTCAGCCGCGCTGCTTGCCTTGAAGGTCGCGGTGAACGAGCTGCTCAAGGTCATCGTAGACAACCGGATTCGCTATTTGATGCCCTTCTGGCCCCTGACCGCCCTGCTTGTTGGGGCCGGACTATGGCATTTCTCCAACAGACATCGACACCTGGTGACCGGGCTGCTGCTATTCTGGCTGGTGACAGGCGCATGGCTCAGCTCCGCCTCCGGGTTGCGTTACGAGTTGGGCTACTTTTTCCGGTCGGATCTCAATCACTTTTACGCGGCCATGAGTGAGCGCATTCCCGGCACCGACCTGCTGATCCTGGACCTGCCGGCAGCGAAACTCGACGGGAGAAGGCTGTATACCAGGTTGCTGGAGCTGTCCTGGGACACCATCCAAAGAGACCGGAATGACCCCTTTGCCTCGATCCGGCCTGTCCATGAAGACTATCCCTTCGTCTGGCTGCTCTACCTCAGCAAGCATCGGGACATCATGGCAGAAATGCTCCGTGAGCTGGGACGCGTGTTCTGTCAGCGGGTGCTGGATGAGCAGGTCACGGACAAGAATCGCCTGACCCTGGAACTGTACGCCCTGCATTCTGCGGCTAACTGTCCGCAGCTGCCCCTGCGCCTGGAATTTGAAAAGGACATCCAGCTGACGGCGCCAGAGATCGCCATCCTGGACGGCCGGCTGCGCCTTGACGCCCACCTCCGCAGCGAAGACGATTATGTCCTCTCCCAATACTCCTTTGCCGTGCATCTCATCGACACGCATACCGACCAGCGCGTCTCCCAGACCGACACCGGCGCAGGCCCCGGCGCTATTGTCCCGCTGCGCAGCGAAATCGACATCAGCGCGCTGCCGCCTGGCGACTATGAAGTGCGCGTCGCGCTATACAACTGGCAGAGCGGAGAACGCCTCACCGCCCGCGATGTCGTAGCGGACGAGGTCAGTGACATGCACACCCTGCACAGCTTCCGCATCGGCTGAACGCTCAGTCGAAATCCGTCGGCAAGCCCGGGTTGCGCTGCATCTCGAAGAAACGCCGCAGCTGCGAACGCGTCACGCGCCGCGTGGAAAGTTCCGCGGGCAGGTCCTCCTCCGCGAAAAAGGTCGCCTCCCCTGTTTCGCGGAAAGACGCGCCACACCCACGACAAGCCACCGGCGCCTCGTTCAGCAGCTCGCACTGGAAGAACAACTTGTAGATATGAAACAGATTGGGCGGATGCCCGTGCAGCCGCCGGTCATAAAGCGCCAGCAGCCGCGTCGTGCGCACGTGCCAGCCGCTCTCCTCAAGCACCTCGCGCGCGGTTGCTTCGCCCGGCGTCTCGTTGATCTCCGCCCAGCCGCCAGGCAGGGTCCAGCGACCGTCATCCAGCAATTCACGCACGAGCAGGATGCGACCGGCGCGGAACACCACGCCACGGACATCGACCTTGGGCGTGGCGTGCCCCGTCTCATGCTCAAGCAGATTGAGCAACTGCGGCTCGCCGGCGTCGCTGCCGGCAGCCAGCATCTCCGCGGCGATCTCGCGCAACTTTTCATTGTGCTCGCGATCATAGCTTTGCGGGTTGTAGTGCAGGCCGGTCTGGGCGATCGCCTGGATGCGTCGTGCGAAGTCGAGCCAGCGGGGTTCCATGCGTCTCTCCTTGCCGTCGCAGCCGCAGCCGCAGCCGCAGCCGCAGCCGGCACTATAGCAGCGCTGCGGCAGAGCGTCTGCGCACGCTGCCGACACACAGCGGGTATACTGCAGGCGTGTCCGTCCCTGGCACAGGAGCAGGGTGTGAGCCGCACCAGACTTCCCAGGCATGACCCGCGCGGGCTGCGGCGCCAACGCGGCCGTAACCGTGTGCCGGGCGATGAACTCGGCAGCGTGCTCGACGAGGTCAACGCCTGGGGCTTGCTGGCCGCACAGCAGGAGGCACAGCACCGCGACATCACGCCCTTTGGCCCGGACGTGTTCCGCGGCTTTTTGCCCCGCGCCTGGTTGGGCGTGGCGCTCTGGTACAAACTAAAGGGCTACTACTTCTACGACCGCATCCACCTGCTCGGCATCTGGGCGCTGCGCCGTGACGAGAACAGCATCGCAATTGTCAGTGGCCTGCGGGCCCTGCACTATACGCTGCCTTTCTTCAGCGCCGAAAGCTACTATCACCGCATCCAGCGCGAATTCCGCACCTGCTACATGGACAATGGCCAGCCGCCAGTCGCGACTGCCAGCCGCTACACAACTGTCTGGGAGCCGGCCCGTCGTCTGGAAATCCGCCGCGAGCTGGAAGCACTGTTGCTGCAGTGGGCCGCGCAGCCGGACTGATTTTTCGCATGTTTCGTACACTGTGCAGTAATATCGTCCAGGAACCTGGACTGGCCTGCTCTGGACAGTGGAGTGCCACTCCGCCACTATCATGCGGGATTTCGCACACCTGAGGTAGACCATGCCCTCGCGTATTGCGGATGATGTGCGCCGGCTGCCGCCCTCCGGCATTCGTCGCTTCTTTGATATCGCCGCCCGTATGGAAGACGTCATATCCCTCGGCGTCGGTCAGCCGGACTTTCCGACGCCGGCCCATGTCGCGCGCAGCGGTGCAGACAGCCTGCTGGGCGGAAACACCGGCTATACCGCCAACGCCGGTATGTTCGAGTTGCGCGTCGCCATCAGCGACTACATGGAGCAGCTCTACGGCCTGCGTTACGACCCTGATGACGAGATTCTGGTCACCGTCGGCGCCAGCGAGGGACTATTCCTCGCGTTCAGGGCTCTGCTCAACCCTGGCGACGAGGTGCTGGTCGTCGAACCCTGCTTCGTAAGCAATCCGGCCGCGGTGAAAATGGCCGGCGGCGTCAGCGTACCAGTCAGCACCGACGTCGCGCATGACTTTCAGGTAAAGGGCGCGGACCTCGAGGCGCGCCTGACGCCGCGCACCCGCGCCATCCTCATCAGCTATCCCAACAACCCCACCGGCGCCGTGCTCACGCAGGAGCACTTGCAGCAGGTCGCGGCAGTGGCGCGCGCCCATGACCTGGTGGTGGTTTCCGACGAAATCTACGAGCGCCTGGTCTACGGCCATCAGCATTGCTGCTTTGCCACGTTGCCCGGTATGCGCGAGCGGACGATCCTGCTCAGCGGCATGAGCAAGTCCTTCGCAATGACGGGCTGGCGCATCGGCTACGCCAGTGGCCCGCCCGATCTGCTGGCAGCCATGGCCAGGCTACACCAGTACCTCACCATGGCCGCGCCCACCATGGGTCAGGTCGCGGCGCTGCGGGCCCTGCAGCATGGCGCTGCCGACGTCGAGGCCATGCGCAGCGAATATGACCGGCGGCGGCGCCTCATTGTGGCCGGCTTCAACGAACTTGGCCTGCCCTGCTTCGAGCCGCGCGGCGCCTTTTACGCCTTTCCCGACGTGCGCGCCAGCGGCCTCGACGACGAGGCCTTCAGCGAGCGGCTGTTGCAGGAGGAGCACGTCGCAGTGGTGCCTGGCAGCGCCTTTGGCGAAAGCGGTCGTGGCTTCGTGCGCGCCAGCTACGCCACCAGCTACGAGAACCTTGAGGAAGCGCTGCGCCGCATCCGCCGCTTCGTGCGCAGCCTGCAGCGCAAGCCTCAACCCGTCTGATTCCTCTTTAAGTCCATATAGGGCCAAAATGGAAACTGCGGTATACTCGGTTCACGCGCAAGCGTCCCCCGAGGAGCCCGGCAGTGAACCACATCAACCTCAAAATCGCCCTTGAGCGTGAGGGTGAAGAGCCCATCTATCGCCAGTTGATCCGCCACATTCGCATGCAGATCGAAAGTGGCAGCCTCGACGCGGGCGCGCGCCTGCCCGCCAGTCGCGATCTGGCCCATCAACTGGGCGTGAGCCGCATCAGCGTCGTCAACGCCTATGCCGAGTTGCGCGCCCAGGGCTGGTTGAGCGCGCACGCCGGGCGCGGCACTTTCGTCGCCGCCAAAAATGGCAAGGCCAGTGAAGTGGCTGCCGACAATGCCAACCCGGTTGTCCGCCCCCCGGACGCACCCACCGTGCCACATCGCGCCGTCCGCGAGATGATGCAGCTGGGCCGCAAGCCGGGCGTCATCAGCTTCAGCCACGGCACGCTCTCGGCGGACCTCTTCCCGCTGCAGCAACTGCGCGACGCCATCAACAGGGTGCTCGTGCGTGACGGCGCGCGCGCGCTGGGTTATGAGCCACCGGAAGGCTACGCCCCGCTGCGCAGCGCTGTACGCGACTACGTCAGCGCGCTCGGCATCCAGTGCAGCAGCAACCAGGTGCTCATCACCGGCGGCACGCAACAGGGCGTCGACCTGGTCGTACAGGCGCTGCTCAGCGAAGGGGAGATGATCGTTACCGAAAACCCAACCTATCTCGGCATACTCGACATAGCGCGCGTGCGGCGCGTGCAGTTGCAGGGCATCGAGATGGACCGGGACGGCATCCGCCTGGACATGCTGGAAAACTTCATCATCGAACACAGTCCGCGCCTCATCTTCGTAATGCCGAGCTTTCACAACCCAACCGGTTGTGTGATGCCGTTGCATCGTCGCCGTCAGCTGCTCAATCTTGCCAACGCCTACCGCATTCCCTTGCTGGAAGACGGCGTACACCACGAATTCCGCTTTGAGGGCGAGAATCAGCCGCCGCTAAAGGCTTTGGATGACAGCGGCATCGTGCTGCACGTCAGCGCCTTCACCAAGATGATGTTGCCCGGCCTGCGCATTGGCTACCTGATCAGCGACGCGCGCCACCACGAGCGCCTCGTGCGCGTCAAGCAGGCCGCCGACATTTCCACGCCCGGCCTCAATCAGCGCTCCATCCACTTGCTGCTGGAACAGGGCCTGATGACACAGCAACTGAAGCGTAACATATTCGAGTTGAGGAGACGCCGCGATGCTGCCCTGCGCGCCGCAGAACGGCATCTGCCGCCGGGCACACGTTGGGAAGTACCGGAGGGCGGGCTTTACCTCTGGGTCGAGCTGCCGCGCAACGGCCCGAACGCCGCGGAGCTCTACGTCACAGCCGTGCATGACGGTGTGTCCTACGCCATCGGCAACATATTCCACACCAACAGCCGTGGCGCCTGGCACATACGCCTCAACTTCGGCGCGCACCCGCCGGCACAAATCGAGCGGGGCTTTCAGCGCCTGGGCCTGGCCTGGCGCGAGCTGGCCTGCGATTATGAGGAGATCGACCGAGCCGCCTTACTGTGACGCACAGCAAGCGCTGCGTCCCTCGCGACTTCTAATCTGCCGGACAGTTGGTCGGCCCCCCGGGCGCGTCCCGCGAAGGGTGCAGCCAGAGCGCGGTCGTTCCCTTGCCATAACCCGGCGGAGCGGCATTGCGGACAGCAAGCAGCAGGACAAACAGGAACGCCCCGGCACCCGCCAGGGCGAACAGACCGTTAGCCAGCCTGGTTGAGTTGTCTGGAGCGCCCCGCTGCTGCGGCCCGTTCCCGCTGGAATGCGCTTCCGGGTTCATGGCGGGGCCAATCTACTGCAGGGAACGTTCAGGCCGTTATGACCGGCGCCGGCTGTTTGCGACCTCCCAGCAGTAACGGTATCGCCTGGTTCCAGTAGTCGTCGCCGGCCTTGTTCATGATCGGCCCGGCGGAGTACTGCGCGAGATAGACGCGGCGCACGCGGTCCGACGTGTTGGGCCCGCTGCGGTGCAGGGTGCGGCTGCTGAAGACCGCGATGCTGCCCGCGGGCACCAGCGCCGGCACGCCAGGGTCATCGCCATGATAGCCGACCTTGTCATTCGAGCTATCTTCTATTTGATGATCGAAGAGGTCGTCCGGCTGCATCCCGGCGCGCTCGTAAGGTAACACATAGACCGTGCCGTTTTCTATCGACATGTCGTCCAGCGCGCACCAGCAGGACAGATAGGGGCGATGATAATGGCCGATATAGCCCGAATCCTGATGCCAGGAGAACTTCGTACCGCGTTCCGCAGCCTTGACGACATATTGCTCGTGAAAGAGATAGACATCCTCTCCCAGAGTCGCGCGGCCGACTTCCGCCATCAGGTCGCTGAAAAGGAAGTCGGCGATGGCGGCGCTTGTACGCCAGCCATTGCTGATGAAGTAGCGTTTGCGATAGTGGCTGATGCCCTGCGTCTGCACGCCTTTGGCTTCCATTTGCGCGTCCTGCTCGGCAACCAGGCGGCCGCATTCTTCACGAAGACCTTCCAGCACAGTCGGCGGGATCGCACGCTCCAGAAGGAAATACCCTTCGCGCCGGTATTGCTCGCGCTGCGCCTCGCTGATGATCATCTTCTGTTTCTTTCCTTATGAATACGCATCGCCCGGCGGGCCACCGCGCGTGAAGCTCGTGCCACTGACCGGGCCGGCCAGGCCTTCGTCCATCTCGATATTGTAGACTTTGCCTTCGTCGTCAGGCCCCATGGAGAAGGTGATGATGTCGTGTGAGGAAACCTTGACGATCAGGCGATTGTCGCTGGTAGAGGCCACCAGACCTGAGTCGACCGCATCCACCTGGGATTGATCCACGCTCAGCAGGAGGGTGCCGCTGCCACCGGAATCTATGCTGTACACTTCAACCCCGGCAGTTCCGTCATCCAGCGTCACTTTGTAAAGCGCGCCCAGGGAACCGAGCAGTGCAAAGTGCTGACCGGTGGCGCCAGTCCCGGTCGATTCTTCGTCGGTCGATTCTTCGTCGGTCGACTCCTCGTCGGTTGGCGTTTCCGGCTGCCCGGAATAGAGAATCGCTCCGGGCGTGTAGGCGGTCACTGTGAAGGCCGGGCCGCTTACCGTGGCCGGGCCGGTGGTCGTGAGGCCCGAACCACCATCCGCCTGCACGGCGGCCTGCGCAACGGCGTTCGCCTCAAACACATAGACCACACCGTCAGCCTCGCGCAGGTCCTCCGCAGGGGTCGCCGGATTCACGTAGCTCAAACCGTCTTTCTCGCAGATGGCGAGCGCATCCACATGAACGTTGCCGGCAAATTCGTTCACCTCGCCACTGTACAATATGACCTGAACCCCATTGCTGTCGCTGGTTCCGTTGCCACATGCAGTGACAGCTACGTGGCCTTCAGGAAACAGGTAGATCCGTTCTTCAACATCGCGCTCAAAAATCCAGTGGCGCAAGATGTATTCGCCTGGCGTGAGCACACCACTCGTAGCAGACAGCTGGACCGACACCCCACCAAGGTTTTCAACGGCCCTGAAGCCGTCCACTTCGTCCTCGAGCTCCAGCCCCTCGCGCGAAATGACCGCGTTTGCCCCTTCGTCAACGAGCGCAGTGTCCGCGCTGTCACAATACTGCAGGGACAAATTCTCTGGTGAAACTTCCGTGCCTACCCAGAAAAAGGTGTAGACGCTCCATTTCGACAGATCGAGCGTCAGGATCGTGCTGCCAGCCGTGGCACAGGCCAGATCTTCCGGGGTTGTTTCGATGGTAAGCGTGGTGTCATCGCTTGACTGGGCGACCGCATGGCTCGCAATTCCCGCCAGCAAGGCCAGTACTCCCATGATGATCGCGAAGCGTTGCATGACCGCACCCTTCCCGGACATCCCGACCCCGAATGTGCATGCGCCACCCGGGCACAGGAACTGCCCACCCGGTTTCGAAGCTCAGGATGGTTGGCATTCGCAGGCAAAAACTATAGACTGTGCGCCGTAACTTCGCAAGCAGGTGAGCATATGAAAGCAGATCTGGATCGCCTGATGGCCGGACGCGAGTTGCAGGCCGTCGTCGTCGTGGGCGATGAACTTTACAGCGTGGAACGCGACTATCTGGGCAACGGCGCACGGGTGACCGGCGGACTGGTCGTCAAGCTGCGCGGCGCGGCGCCGGTGCTGATCGTCAACCCGATGGAGATTGAGGAGGCGCGCAGCAGCGGACTTGAGGTCATCAGCTGGCAGGAGCTGGACTGGGCGCAATTGCTGCAGGAAGCCGACGGCGAGCGCGAGCGCGCCCTGGCCGGCCTGTGGAGCCGGGCCCTGCAGCGCCTGGACGTGCCGCCCGGGCGTATCGGCATTTACGGCAGCGCGGCTGCGCAGAATCTGATCGAGCTGCTGCCGGAGCTGCAGGCGCTGGAGGGCTACGAGTTCTGCGGTGAGCGCGGTATGACGCTCTTCGACGAGGCGGCCATGACGCGCGATGCGGACGAGCTGGAGCGCATCCGCCGCGTCGCCGCGGGCACCAACGCCACCCTGCGCGCGACCTGGGACTTTATCGCCGGCCATCGCGCCCGGGACGACCTGGTCACCGATGCCGCCGGCCAGCCGCTGACCATCGGCGCCCTGCGCCGTTTTATCCGCCGTACCCTGCTGGAGCATGACCTGGAGGACACCGGCATGATCCTCGCCCAGGGGCGCGATGCCGGCTTCCCGCACAGCCGCGGCCAGGATAACCAGCCGCTGCGCTGTGGTCAGACCCTTGTCTTCGACCTCTTCCCGCGCGAATATGGCGGCGGCTATCATCACGATGTCACGCGTACCTGGTGCCCCGGCCACGTACCCGCTGAAATTGCAGCAGCGCACGAGACTGTGCTGCGCGCCTGTCAGGTCGCGCTCGACGCCTACGCGGAGCCTGGTCAGCCGGCAGGCGCGCTGCAGGAAGCGGTGCTGGACTACTTCGAAAGCGCTGGCCACCCCACGCCGCGCAGCCATCCCGGCACTGATGTCGGCTATGTGCACAGCCTGGGGCACGGCCTCGGTCTCGCCATCCACGAGCGCCCCTCGCTCTCGCACCTGGGGGATGACCGCCTGCAGGTTGGCAACGTGTTCAGCATCGAGCCCGGGCTCTATTACCCGGAACGTGGCTATGGCCTGCGCGTGGAGGATACTGTCTTCATTGATGGAGATGGCACGCTGCAGACACTCACCGACTTTCGCAAAAACCTGCTGCTGCCGCTGCAGGACTGAGGGAGACTTGCATGACAATCGGGACGACGGACAATCCGCTGCGCGTGGCCATCATCGGCTCCGGCCCGTCGGGTTTTTATGCGGCCGAACGCCTGCAACGCGAGCGCGGCCTGGCCGTCGCCATCGACATGTTCGAGCGTCTGCCCACCCCCTACGGCCTGGTACGCGGCGGCGTCGCGCCCGATCACCAGAAAATCAAGTCCGTCACGCGTGTCTATGACCGTATCGCCGGGCATGCGAGCTTCCGCTATTTTGGCAACATCACCTTCGGCAGTGATATTCACCTGGCGGACCTGCAGGCCCACTATCATGCCGCGATCTTCGCCGTCGGCGCGCAGACCGACCGTGAGCTGGGCATCCCCGGCGAGGACCTGCCGGGAAGCCACGCCGCCACCGAGTTCGTCGCCTGGTACAACGCGCACCCGGACTATTGCGAATTTGACTTCGACCTCTCCACCAGCGACGTGGCCGTCATAGGTCTCGGCAACGTCGCCATGGACGTGGTGCGCATCCTCGCCAGCAGTCAGGCCGAACTGCATGAAACAGACATCGCTGACTATGCGCTGTCGGCGCTGGCCAACAGCAAGGTACGCAACATTTACGTGCTGGGGCGGCGCGGCCCGGCCCAGGCCGCCTTCACCAACCCGGAGATCCGCGAGCTGGGCGCCATGGAGGACGCCGAGGTCGTCGTCGCGCCCGAAGAGGTGGAGCTCGATCCGCACAGCCGCGCCTACGTCGAAAGCGGCGAGAGCCGCACGGCCACGCGCAACGTCGAGATTCTGGGCAACTACGCGCAGCAGGAACCCCAGGGCAAACGCGTTCGCATCATCATGCGCTTCCTGACCTCGCCGGTTGAAGTCCGCGGCGATGGCCACGTCGAGTCCATCCGCATCGTGCGTAACGAGTTGCAGGCCCGCGACAACGGTTACCTGAGCGCGCGCCCCACCGGCATCTTCGAGACCCTCCCGGTCGGCCTCGTGTTCCGCTCGGTCGGCTATCGCGGCGTTCCCCTGCCGGGCCTCCCCTTTTACGAAGCCTGGGGCATCATCCCCAATGAGCAGGGGCGCGTGCTGCGCGAGCAGGACAGCGCGGAGGCCCTGGCCGGCCTCTATGTGGTGGGCTGGATCAAGCGCGGCCCCAGCGGCGTCATCGGCACCAACAAACCCGACTCGGTCGAAACGGTCATGATGCTGCTGGAAGACCTCGCGGCGGAGCGACTGTGGCAACCTTGTGCAGCGTCGCCCGCAGCCATGGACGCCCTGCTGTGCCAGCGTGATTTGCGTCCCGTCAGCTTCGCGGACTGGCAGCGCCTGGACGCGCTGGAGCAGGAACGGGGCGCCGAACTGGGCCGCCCACGCCTGAAGTACAGCCGCGTGGCGGACATGCTGGCGGCGCTGGAAGACTAGTCCTGCGTTCGCAACAGATCCGCCAGCGCGGAGTCGGCCTGCGCGAACCTGAACTCGTAGCCTGACGCTTGCAGGCGCTGTGGCAGCGCCCACTGCCCTTCCAGCACCACAGTCGCCACTTCGCCGAACATGGCGCGGAACAGAAAGCCTGGCACCGGCAGCAGCGAGGGACGGCGCAGGGCTGCGCCCAGCACGCGGCTGAACTGCCCGTTGGTCAGGGGCGCGGGCGCGCACAGGTTGAAGGCGCCGGCGGCTCCGCTGTCGCGCAGCAGAAATCGCATCGCGCCCACCTGGTCGGCCGGGTGGATCCATGGGAAGGGCTGACGGCCATTGCCCAGCGGGCCGCCGGCGTACATGCGAAAGGGCAGCGCCATACGTTGCAGCGCGCCGCTTTCGAAGCTGAGCACGATGCCCGTGCGCAGTAGCGCGCGCCGTACGCCAAGGGCCTCCACAGCCAGGGTCGACTCCTCCCAGTCGCGGCAGACCTGCGCCAGCCAGTCCGTGCCTGAGGACGACTCTTCGGTGATGTCGACCTCGGCGCGGTGCGTGCCGTAGTAGCCGACTGCCGAGGCCTGCAGCAGCACTGACGGTCGCTTGTCCGCCTGGGTAATGGCCTCGCAGAAGGCCGCGCCGGCGTGGACGCGGCTGTTGCGGATGAGCCGCTTGCGCGCTTCCGTCCAGCGCGCCGGCAGAAAGCCTTCGCCGGCGATGCTGGCGCCCGCCAGGTTGACGATGGCGTCGGCGCCGTTCACCAGCGGGCCCCAGCCGGCCGCCGTGCGCGCATCCCAGCCCTCGATGCGCACCCTGGGCACCAGACCCCGTACCAGCGCCGGGCTCCGGCTGAGCACGATGACTTCGTGATCGTCCGCGGCCAGGGAATTCGCCAGCGCGCGCCCGATCATGCCGCTGCCTCCACCAATCAGCACTCGCATTAATCGCTCTCCCCTGAGATCTCCAGCGTTCCGAGTACCAGATGATCCGCGTCGCCGACCCGCAAGCGTTGCCCCGGGTCATCTCCAGTATACAACCCGACGATGAGTGTATAGCTCCCCTGCGGCAACTGGTCTGGCAGAATCAGCGCGCGCCGGTCCAGAATCCTTGCACCCGGCGTCCAGGCTGTGGTGGGCGCAAGACCGCCACCGGGCTCGCTGTCGTGCTGGGCGACAAGGCGGCCCTGTGCGTCCAGCAGGTGCAGGAAGACCTTGTAGCGCGTCGACAGCATTGCGTCCGCACGCCAGACCAGCGGCAGCAACAACCAGTCACCAGGCTGCAGGCGCTGCGCGCTGCGATCATGACGCAGCAGCGTGATGTGTTCGCCAAAGCGCGCGTTGGCTTCAGTGCGCAGGATTAGCATAATCGACTGCGGCACACTGTAGCGCGCCAGGCGCACGTCGCCATACCAGTTGCTGCCGGCCACAAAGGCCAGTTCGACCAGGCTGCGCTCGACAATGCGCTGCGGGTCGCGTTCGGTCTCGCCCCAGTAGAGTGCGAAGATGTGTCGCGCCCCGGCGACGCGTTCGCGCAACTGCGCCAGCGACAATTCATCGACGGGGCCAGTACCTGGCGGCATGGGAAGCACCGGCGCTGCGCCGCGATAGTAATAGTCGAAGACCTCGCGCTGGTTGGGCGCGTTGAGCACGATGAGGTCCTGCGCACTCAGGCCGGCGCTGATGTTGGCGACCAGAGCGCGATAATCCGCGCGCTGGTAAGCAGGCTCATGCCCCAGCGGCGCCAGCGCCAGCGCCATGCCCGACGCCAGAATCGCAGCGGCCGCCAGCGCCAGTATCCGCGGCAGCGCTCTTGTCCGTGTCGCCAGCTGCCAGAAGCCGCGCCCCGCCCACAGGGCGAAACCCGCCTGCGCCGGCAGCAGAAACTTGAGGTTGGCCTCGCGGTAGAGGCCGAGCGCCAGAAACAGCGCCAGCGGTGCCAGCGTCCAGACCAGGGGCAGCCAGCTGCGCCACAGCGGCCTGCGCCCCGGCCACAACCCGGCCAGGACGAGTATCAGCGCGGCCATGGCCGCCAGCAGCTGCCAGTCGGTTGAGAGACTGTGATAACTCGAACCCACGGCCAGACGGCCGAAAATCTCGCCCAACGCCGATTCCATGGCAACCGGTACGCCGGTGCCGGGCCAGCTGGTCACGCGCTCCAGCGCGGTCGGCAGCCAGGGCAGAAAGAGCAGCAGGGCGAGGCCCATGGCAGCGATGAAGGCGATGAGGCGATGCCATGTCGCAGCGCTGCGCAGGCCCGTACCGGCCAGCCACAGCAGCAATACCAGGCCCTGCGCCAGCAGCACGTAGGGCCAGGCGTAATGCGTCCACAGCCCGGCCGCGTTGATCAGCGCCAGCGTTAGCGCGCGTCCGCGCATTGGACGAGCAAGCGTGGCCGCCAGCGCCAGCACTGCCGCCGCACCCCACAGCGCCAGCAGCGCGTACATACGCGTCTCCTGTGCGTACCAGATGCTGAAGCCGTTCAGCGCGAGGAAGAGCGCCGCCGCCAGCCCGGCAGCCCTGCCGTAGAGCCAGCGCCCGGCCGCGTAGAAACAGGCCACGCCCAGCAGGCTGGCCAGTGCGGAAAAGTGGCGCAGGGCGAATTCGCTGTTGCCAGTCAAGCGACTCCAGCCGTGCAGCAGCCAGTAGTAGCCGGGTGGATGGATGTCGCGCGCGGCGTGCTGTGCGATTTCGTCCAGGCTACGCAGGGCCTGTACCACGCTGTTGCCTTCGTCGTTCCACAGCGATTGCGTGCCCAGCTGGTGCAGGCGCAGCAAGGTCGCCAGCAGCAGAATCAGCAGCGGCGCCAGCCAGCGCCAGAGCGGCTGACTCACCGGCGACGCTGCCGCAGCGCGTCCGCGACGACCCACAGCAGCAAAGTCGCCGCAATCATGACCGCCGCCAGCGGCCCGTAGAGCGTTGCCCAGGCGCGTTCGCTGACCGTGATGCTGTCCACTGCCAGGCGCTCGCCGTCTGCGGCATCCATGCGCAGCTCGTGCGTCTGCGGCAAGGGCGATTGCGCCAGCAGAACGCGCCGCCAGGCGCCATCGCTGCGAACGCGCGCCCATACATGCGTGCCATGGGCGCTGAATTCGAGCGCGTCGGCTTCGAGCAACGCGCCGAACTGCGCGTCGGCGACAGGGATCAATTGGGCTGCCGTCGCCTGGACTTCCCGCGACTCGGCCTGGTGGACGCCGGGATAGAGGGTCGGCTGCCTGGCGGCGATGTAGGCGCGCACACTTTCATAGATCGGAAGCGGTGTGAAGTCTGGCTCCAGCATGCGGAAGTAGTACCAGCTCTGGTCGCGCTCGCTGTCGGCGGGCCGCTTGAGGAACCAGTAGAAAATGACGCCCGTCCAGGGCCATTCCTCTTGCGCCCGCTGCCAGGCCTGCGGCATGTAGCGCGCCGCCTGCTCCTGCGTGACGACGCCATAGTTCTCCCGTCCGCGCACATCCGACGGCACATCGGGCGCGTCAACAGGGTTCCAGGCCGCCTCGCTGAGCCAGATTGGCTTGTGGGCGTCGCCGTTGGCCACCATCATGTCGCGGATGTAAAGGTTGTGGGCGAAATTGAAGCTGGTGGGACGCATGCGCCGGTCCGTCGGGCCGCTGTTGAAGCCATAGCCCTGCACCGCCATGATGTCGAAGCAGTCGGCGGCGCCGGCTGTGTACATGCGCTGCAGGAAGACGTAGTCGTTCAGGTCGCGCCCGCTGAGCGCGACGGTGGGCGCCAGCGCGCCACTGACGACCACGTTGGCCGGGTCGACCGCCTTCAGCGCCGCGTGGCTGCGGCAGAGCAGCTGCGTATAGGCTTCGGGGTCCACGTCCTGGTTGCCCCACTCGGGATAGATGTTGGGCTCGTTCCAAACCTGCCAGTAGTGGATGCGGCCACGATAGCGCTCAGCTACCGTCGTCACATAGTTGACAAAGTCTTCGGGGTCGTCCGACGGCGCCTGGTCGCCGGCCTGCGTGTCACTGCGCGACCAGGCAGGCGGATTGTCGAGGCGCGCGAAGATACGCAGCCCGTGCTGTTCTGCCAGCGCGACGATGTGATCGTACTTGTCCCAGGCGGAAATTGCGCCGGTCGTCTCCGGATTGCGGCGATCCTCGAAATCGCCGCGCCCGTGGATCTCGATGTCCTCCCAGGGGAACTGTTGCCGGATCCAGCGGAAGCCGGTCTGCGCCACCAGTGCCAGGCTGCGCGCGCGCTTCTCCGGTTCAACTTCCTGTTCGAGGAAGACGTTGATGCCGTAGGGCGAGACGTGGGTGTGCGCTATGGGCAGCGATGGGCGTGTGTCCGGCTGGGCACGGGTGAGGTTGCCGGCCAGTTCTACCATGCCGAATAGCTGCGACAGCGGCCGCTCCTCGCCGGTCAGGTCATACATTGTGCGCCAGGCAAGTCCTTCGTTGCCGAGGTCCAGGGCCAGCGCAATGAGCAGCAGGACGCAAAGCAGGCCGGCGCCGAGCGCCCGCCGCCGGGTCATGCCTCAATCACCGGAACGTGTTCAAAACGCGTCACATCCACGAGCCCCAGATCCGAGATGCGCAGCTCGGGGATGACCACCAGCGCCATCAACGCGAGCTGCATGAAGCCATTCTCGAGCGGGCAGCCGCAGGCGCGCATGGCCGCCAACATCTCCGCCGACTGCTGCGCCACCACTTCCGCATGCTGGTCGGACATCAGCCCGCCAATTGGCAGCTCAACCAGCGCCGCCAGCGTCCCTGCGCGCACCACCGCCACGCCGCCGCCGACCCGCGCCAGGGTGTTGACCGCCAGCGCCATGTCATCCTCGTCAGTGCCCGTCACCAGCAGATGATGACTGTCGTGCGCGACGCTGCTGGCCACTGCGCAGGGTTCGCTGAAGCCGAAGCCGCTGACGAAGCCGTTGACCACCGCGCCCGTGCCGCGATGCCGCTCTACCAGCGCCAGGCGCAGCACGTCGTTGGTCAGGTCGGGCTGCACCACCTGCTCCACGACCTGCAGCCGCGCCTGCAGATGACGCGTCGGCGCCTGGTTCTCCAGCACGCCGATAACATTGGCGCAGACGCTGCCGGATTCGATTTCGCTGCGCAGCGCGAAGTCCGCCGCCACCAGCTCGCGCGCCAGATGCAGCGACTGGCGAAAGCGCGTTTCATGCTGCCAGGGCGGCAGCTCGAGCAGCAGCCGGCCATCCTGCGCGGCCAGTTCGCCGTTGGCGATGACCAGCCCGGCATGAAAGTCATCCAGGCTGTCGGCCAGCACGAGGTCCGCATAGCGGCCCGGCGCCAGGCAGCCGAGGTCACGCGCCACGCCGAAGTGCTGGGCCGGGTTGATGGTCATCATTTGCAACGCGACGAGCGGGTCGCAGCCTTCGCTGACGGCGTGGCGCAGCACGCGGTCCATGTGGCCTTCCTGCACCAGCGTGGCGGCGTGCACGTCATCGGTGCAGAGGATGAACTGGCGCGCGTCCAGCCCCTTTTCGGTGATGGCCGTAATCTGCGCCGCCACGTCGAGCCAGGCGGAGCCGTAGCGCAGCATCGGGCGCATGCCGCGCCGCGCGCGCGCGACCGCCTCCGCCTCCCGCGTGGTCTCGTGGTCATCTTCCGGGCCGGCCGCCAGATAGGCGTGGAACTCGCGCTCCATCAACGGGCTGGCGTAGTGTCCGCCGACGGTCTTGCCGGCACGCATCGCCGCCGCGATGGAGTCGCGCATGGTGGCGTCGTTGGCGGCCACACCAGGAAAGTTCATCACCTCGCCCAGGCCGATGATGCCGGGCCAGGTCATGGCCTCGGCCACGTCCGCCGCCGTGATTTGCGCGCCCGCCGTCTCCAGGCCCGGCGCGGAGGGCACGCAGGACGGCATCTGCAGGAAGACGTTGATTGGCATGGCCGCGGCTTCCTCAAGCATCATGCGCACGCCGTCGAGGCCGAAGACGTTGGCGATCTCGTGCGGGTCGGCGAAGATGGCCGTGGTGCCGCGCGGCAGCACCGCGCGCACGTATTCTGTGATGCTGCACATGCTGCTTTCCACGTGCATGTGCGCGTCCGCCAGACCAGACAACATGAAGCGCCCCTGCGCCTCAATGACGCGCGTGTCGGGCCCGACACAGTAATCCGCGTCCGCCACAATGCAGGCGATGCGTCCCTGGCTGACGGCGATGTCCATCCCCGGCAGCACCTCGCGCGTGAGTACGTTGACCCAGCGCCCGTCGCGAACCACCAGTTCCGCCGGCGCGCGTCCCGCAGCCACGTCCACCAGCTGCGGCGCCACCTCATGCCAATGCCTGCGCCCGCGCATGTCCATCCCTCCCCGAATTTCGGCGAGTATACCAGCCGTAATCAAGGTCGGGCTTCGCCCTGGCCAGGCCCGCGGGTATACTCACGCGGGTCGCAGGAGGAACACAACGAGGCGCCATGTCCAGCTTCATGAGCAAGTTTATGATCCTCTTCGGCAAGCCGGAGCAGCCAGGGGAATTCGAGGATGTTTACAACGACTTCTTCGCGCTGGTGGAGAAGATGCCCCACATCAGCCGGCGCCAGGTAATCGACATTCTCGGCAGCCCGGTCGGCGAGACGCAGCTGTTCCGCATCCTCGAAATCTACTTTGAAGACCGCGGCAAAATGGAACTCGCTCTCACCTCCGGATCGGGCCAGAAGGCCGGCAAGGAGCTGAAGCGCCTGCCCGCCGGTTCCTTCGAGATGGTCTTCGCCGAGGTGTATGAAGAGGAAGGCGGAAGCACACCAGCTGGATTATGACAGTCTCGGTCAGCGACGATGCCAGGGGGTTGTTTCCGAATGCAGCAGCTGAATGATGCCATACGGGCCGGTGGCCAGAACCTGGGTCAGGGCATCCTCAAGGTCGACCACATCCTGAACCATCAAATCGATCCCTCCCTGATGGTCTCCATTGGCCAGGAGTTTGCGCATCGCTTCCGTTCCGTGCCCGTTGACCGCATTCTAACCAGCGAAGTCTCGGGGATTGCACCGGCCCTGATGACGGGCATTGTGCTTAATGTGCCCGTCGTTTACGCGCGCAAACGCAAGCCCATCACGATGTCAGGCCCGGTGTATCTGGAAACGGCGCCCAGCCACACCCGTGGTGGCGAGGTTACGCTGATGGTCGCTGCGGAGTTCCTGCAGGCCGGTGAGCACGTGCTGATAATCGATGACTTTCTCGCCAGCGGGCTGACAACCCTGGCCATGGTGCGCATGGTTGCAAGTGCACAGGCCACGGTGACGGGAATCGGCGTGGTCGTCGAAAAGGCCTTTGAACAGGGCCGGGCCAACTTGCATGCCGCCGGCTTTCCTGACTTTCCGGTCGAGGCCCTCGCGGTGGTAACCGGCATGGATGGCGATCAGATTATGCTGGCGGACGAGAAAACGTGACGGACCCGCGCGCCGGCGGCATCGCCATTCTCGACTTTGGCTCACAATACACACAGTTGATCGCCCGCCGCATTCGCGAGCAAGGCGTTTACGCCGCCGTATACCCCTGGGACGCAGACGAAGCACAACTCATGTGGCACCGGCCGCGCGGCGTCATTCTGTCCGGCGGGCCGGCCAGCGTCAATGAACCGAATGCGCCCCGCCTGCCGCGTTACCTGCTGACCAGCGGCCTGCCGCTGCTGGGAATCTGCTATGGCCTGCAGGCGCTTGCGCAGGCGCTGGGCGGCACAGTCGTGGCCGCCAGTATTCATGAATACGGCCCGGCCGACATCCACCACAACGTCAGCGACCCCTTGCTGGCCGGTCTGCCATCACCACAACAGGTGTGGATGTCGCATGGCGACCGGGTTACGGCGCTGCCGCCTGGCTTCACGGCGCTGGCCCATTCAGACAATTCGCTCTACGCCATTATCGGCCACGCCGAACGGCGACTCTACGGCGTACAGTTCCATCCCGAGGTCGCGCACACGCCGCAGGGCAGCACACTGCTACGCAACTTCCTCTTCGCAGTCTGCGCCTGCCAGCCGGGCTGGTCACCGCAGACCTTCATCGAATCGGCCAGCGCGCAAATTCGGTACCGCGTCGGCGAGGAGCGCGTACTGCTGGGCCTGAGCGGGGGCGTCGACTCGGCAGTAACGGCGATGCTGCTGAAGCACGCCATCGGCGCGCAGTTGACGGCGATCTTCATCGACAACGGCCTGCTGCGCAAGGACGAGGCGCGCGAGGTGATCGAGACCTTCCGCGACAGGCTGGGACTGCAGCTCTTGGCGGTAGATGCGGGAGACAGGTTTCTGCGCGCGCTACGCGGCATCAGCAAGCCGGAACGCAAGCGCAAAATCATCGGGGCGCTGTTCATCGAGTGCTTCGCGGAGCAGGCGCGCGCCTTGCAGGGAGCGAAGTTTCTGGCGCAGGGCACCATCTATCCTGATGTGATTGAAAGCGCCGCCAGCAGCGTCAGCGCCCGCAATATCAAGAGCCACCATAATGTTGGCGGCCTGCCACAGGAACTGCAATTTGAGCTGGTCGAGCCCTTGCGTGACCTGTTCAAGGATGAGGTACGCGAGGTGGGGACTGCGCTGGGTCTGCCAGAAGAAATCATCTGGCGTCAGCCCTTTCCTGGGCCGGGGCTGGCAGTGCGCTGCGTCGGCAGGATCACGCGCAAGCGCCTCGCAACCCTGCGCGAAGCCGACGCCATCTTCCGCGACGAGCTGCATGCGGCCGGCCTGTTGCTCCGCAACACGTCGCAATCCTTCGCCGTGTTGCTGCCTGTGAAAAATGTTGGTGTGCAGGGCGACCAGCGCACCTGGGAAGAGGTAATCGCCCTGCGCTCTGTGACGACGGACGACTTCATGACAGCAGACTGGTCACGCCTGGAGCACGAACTGCTGGCGCAGGTGAGCCGGCGCATCGTCAACGAAGTCCGCGGCGTCAACCGCGTCGTTTACGACATCACCAGCAAACCACCAGGCACCATCGAATGGGAATAATCGCTGTGC
Organism: Phototrophicaceae bacterium; assembly: GCA_965238035.1. Taxonomy (GTDB): domain Bacteria; phylum Chloroflexota; class Anaerolineae; order Aggregatilineales; family Phototrophicaceae; genus JAGWBD01. The sequence goes on from OZ250163.1 coordinate 967,261, forward strand.
TTCCTGCTCACGTACCGGCAACCACTTGCGGACGAACAGCGACCGGGCGGTGGATGTAACGTAGCATCACGAAGAGCGCGGCGAGCGCCAACACCAGGGACACGCTGAAGAGCGTCTCGAAACCGGCGTGATGGGCGATGATGCCGCCGATTACTGGCGAAATGAGCGAAACGACGGCAGCGACCGTATTGGTCAGGCCGACGCAGGCGGGCAATTCTTTCGGCGTGACGTGATCCACCAGCCAGTTCTGGAAGCCGAAAAAGAGGTTCGAGGTGGCCAGGCCGGAGGCGAGAAAGCCAAATGACAGGGTGATCGGCCCCAGTGTCGGCGCCAGCAAGGCACAGAGCGGCAGCAGCACTGACGCCAGCAGCGCCAGGCGCAAATAAAGCACATTGTTGCGCGCCCCCAGCCAAATGTAGAGCAGCGCGCCACCCATCGTGCCCAGGGTTTGCATCGCCAGCAAACTCGGGACGGCCACTTCGCTGGAAAGCCCCAGGCGCACCGTCGCAAAGCCGATGTAGAAGGGCGTGGCCATCAGAAACAGGCTGGTGAGGATGCGGATGGCCAGCAGCGCGCGGATTGGCGGGTCCTTGCGCAGCAGTTGTCCAAGTTGCGGCAGATATTCAGCGAAGCCGGGGACTCGCTTGACCGCGCTGGAACCGGGCAATTCACGCACAAAAATCATGGGCAGAATCGATAGCGCAAAAACCAGCCCCGCTGCGCCGAAAAGCAACGCGTAATTTTGCGGAAACCCCGGGCCCTGCTCGCCCAGCACCAGCGCCACCAACGGCACAACGCCCAGCATAATCAGCCCGGTGGCGCCGGACATGAAGCCGAACAGGCGGGCGCGCCAGCGCGAGTCGAGGCTGCTACCAGACAGATCTACCCAGGGGACGCCGACCAGACCATCCCCCAGGGCCGCGATGCTGTAACACAGGAAAAAGGCGGGCAGAATCAGGCCCGGATAGCGCGACCCGGCCAGAAACAGCAGCAGTGCGAAGACCAGGATGATGAAGCGCGTCGGGATGTTGGGCAGGATAAACCAGCGCTTCTTGCGCGCGCTACGGACAATGAGGCGCGCCACGAAGAGCTGCGGCAGGGCGAATCCAACCATGAACAGGTTGCCCGACAGGCCGATAAGAATTTCCGAATCGGTCAGGCGCCGCACGAAATCCGGGATCACCGTGTTGGTGCCGATGATGCCCATCGCCACCATGAAGAGCACGCCATCCAGCGTGAAGAAGTAAAAGTTGCGGCGGTAGACGCGCTCGCGCAGGCTGTGGGCCTCGATGCGACGTGCCGCTGTGCTCATGTGGCTCCGGAGCACGCCAGGTCGGCGGCGGGCAGCGCCTGGATGCGCGCAATGAGGGTCGAACTGCTGCGCTGCGGCAACAGGGGAATAAGCACGACGCGCGCACCACAGGCTTCAGCCGCGGCACGCTCCGGCAGGGGCTTGTGCGCATAATCCGCGCCCTTGGCGTAGATTTCAGGCTGCAGCGCCATGATCAGGCCGTCAGCCACGTCCTCCTCAAAAAGAACTACAGCCGTCACCGGACGCAAGGCCGCCAGCAGACGCGCCCTTTCCGCGGCGGGCACCAGCGGCCGGCCGGGCCCTTTCAGCCGGGCGCTGCTGGCATCGCCGTTGACGCCGACGATGAGCGCGTCGCCCAGGCTGCGCGCCCGCTCCAGATAGTCCAGATGGCCGGCGTGCAGCAGGTCGAAATGCCCGTTGCCCAGCACCAGGCGGTGACCATCTGCCCGCAACTGCGCGCGCAGCGCCAGTGCCTGTTCAAGATCGTAATTCATGCTGCTCCGCGGGAATGGTCAACAGGGAGAATATAGCATACTATGATGCGCTTACGGAGTGTCCGCTACACCCTGGCGCGGAGAGGTTTATGCCGGCAACGGTCGTCATTTTGCCCACCTGGAACGAGGCGGAGAATCTGCCGCGCATGGTCGCTGTCCTGCTGGCGCTGCCGCTTGAGTGCCTCAGGGTGCTGGTCGTCGACGACAATTCGCCGGACGGCACTGGTCGACTTGCCGACGACCTGGCCCGGCAGCATCCTGACCGCGTCTCGGTGCTGCACCGTGCGCGCCGCGAAGGCTACGGACCGGCGACCATGGCCGGTTTTATGACGGCGTTGCAGACCGATGCAACCTGTATCGTGCAAATGGATTGCGACTTCTCGCACCAGCCGCGCTATTTGCCTGACCTGATTGCGCAGGCTGACAATGCCGACGTCGTGATCGGCTCACGCTATGTACCGGGCGGCAGCGTGGACGCCAACTGGAGCCTGGCACGCAAACTCCTCAGCTGGTGGGCCAACAGTGTCTATGTGCGGCTCTTGCTGAACCTGCCTGTGCGCGATGCCACCGGCGGCTACCGGCTGTGGCGGCGCGAGATACTGACCGGCCTCGAACTCGGGCAGATTCGATCCAACGGTTACGTCTTTCAGGTAGAGATGATATGTATGGCCCACAACTTCGGCTACCGTATCGCCGAAGTCCCGATCCACTTTCCGGACCGGGTAGCGGGCGAATCCAAGATGGGGGCGAACATCGCGCTGGAGGCCGCGCTCAACGTATGGCAGTTGCGCCGGCGCTATCGCAGGCGGCGTCCTGGCTGAGCGCGCAGCAGCCACTGCCGGGGGACTGCGCCTTGTCCGGCCCGCAGCGCCATGCTACACTGCCGGCCCCGGCGTCAGCCGAAAATATCACATGTCCGGACTGCGGCAGGTGTTGTCCCGCACAGGGATTTTGCCGCGGGATGAAGGGCATGATCGTACAAACACAGTCAGGAGTTGAACCATGCCTTCCAATGTAACAATGCGGGCGTTGCTTGAGACCGGTGTCCATTTCGGCCACCGCACTGGCAAGTGGAACCCCAGGATGCGCCCCTGGATCTTCACTGAGCGCAACGGCATCCACATCATCGATCTGCAGCAAACCATCGTCAATATCAACCGCTATCACGACATGGTGCGCGACCTCGTCGCCGGCGGTGGCAGCGTCCTCTTCGTCGGCACCAAGCGCCAGGCGCAGGAGACAGTCCGGCGCGAGGCCGAGCGCTGCGGCATGCCCTACGTCAATCATCGCTGGCTGGGTGGCACACTTACCAACTGGCGCACCATCCGGGAGCGCATCGACACTCTGAAAAACCTCGAGAAACGGCGTGACGCCGGTGAGTTCGACTTGCTCACCAAGAAGGAAGCGCTGATGTTGCAGCGCAAGATTGACAAGCTGCAGCTGCGCCTGGGCGGCATCCGCGAGATGCAGCGCATGCCGGAGATGCTGATCATCGTCGACACCGTGCGCGAGGCGACGGCCGTAAAGGAAGCCAACATCCTCAAGGTGCCGATCGTAGCCCTGGTCGATACCAACAGCAATCCCGACGAAGTCGATTACATCATCCCGGCCAACGACGACGCCGTGCGCTCCATCACGTTGCTGGTGCGGGCCATCGCCGACGCGGTACTCGAGGGCCAGGCCATGCGCAAGGCCGATGACGAAGATGAAGATGCCGCCGTCCTGCCGGACTACGTCAGTATCGAATACGATGGTGACGGCGAAGACGCTGCCGACGAACAATTCCTCGGTGAAGCCACCCTTGCCAAGCTGCGTGACGCCAACCTCTTCGAGGCACCGGCCAGCGCTGCTACAAATGCGCCCGTTGCGCCCGCCACTCCAGACACGCCCGCTACGCCCGAAACGCCCGCCGCTGCTGCAGAGGCAGCCCCGGCAGAAGCCATAGAAAAGGACGAGAGCCAGTCATGACCCGGATCACCGCCTCCATGGTCAAGGAACTGCGCGCAGCCACCGGCGCCGGACCACTGGATTGCAAGAAGGCGCTGCAGGCCTGCGATGGCAACTTCGACGGCGCGGTTGATTTCCTGCGCGAGAAAGGCCTGGCGAGCGCGGCCAAAAAGCTGAGCGCCGGCCGCGTCATGAACGAAGGCGTCATCCAGACCTATCAACACTTCAACCAGCGCCTGGGCGTCATGGTGGAAGTCAACTGCGAGACCGACTTCGTCGCCAGCGCCGCGCTCTTCCAGGAGTTCTCCCGCAGCGTCGCGCTGCACATCGCCAACATGGCGCCGGAGTACGTGCGACGCGAGGATGTGCCCGAAGCAGTCGTCCAGGCCGAGCGTAATCTTCAGCAGCGCATCCTCAAGGAAGACGAGAAGAACGCCTCCAAACCCCCGGCCATCCTCGAGAAGATCATTGAGGGCCGCATGGGCAAGTTCTTCAGCGGGATCGTGCTGATGGAACAGGAGTTCCTGCTGGACGACTCAAAGTCCGTGGCCGAGGCCCTGGCTGAAACCGTGGCCCGCGTCGGCGAAAGCATCGAGATCCGCCGCTTTGCCCGCTTCGCCGTGGGCGAGGACGGCAATGGCGGCAGCTAGCATCTATCGCCGCATCGTCCTCAAGCTGAGCGGCGAAGCGCTCGGCGGCGCGGACGGCCAGGGAATTGACCCGGATCGCGCCGACGAAATTGCGCGCAAGCTTCGCTCGGTTCACGATCTTGGCGTGCAAGTCGCCGTCGTCATCGGCGGCGGCAACCTGTGGCGCGGCACTACCGGCATCGCGCGCGGCATGGACGAGCCCACCTCGCACTACATCGGCATGGTAGGTACAGTCATGAATGCCCTCGCGCTGCAGGACGCCCTCGAGCGCCACGACGTGCGCACGCGCGTGCAGACAGCCGTGCAGATGAACGCCGTCGCCGAGCCCTACATCCGCCTGCGCGCCATCCGCCACCTCGAGAAGTCGCGCGTGGTCATCCTGGCCGGCGGTCTCGGCAATCCCTATTTCACAACCGACACTGCCGCCGCCCTGCGCGCCTCGGAAATCAACGCGGACATCGTTATCAAGGCCACCAAGGTCAACGGCATCTACTCGGCCGACCCCCTGCGCCATCCCGATGCGCGCCGCTACGAGCGCCTCAGCTATCGTCAGGTGTTGCAGGACAAGCTCGAGGTGATGGACATGACCGCCTTCACCGTCTGTGAAGAGAACGGCATGCCCATCCTCGTGATCAACTTCTTCGCCGGCGACGACCTGTTGCAGGCGGTGAAGGGCGTGCCCGGCATCGGCACCCTCGTAAGCTAGATTTCACTGTGCCGCAAAGGCCTCGACCAGCAACACATGCCGCAGGCCTTCCCCTGCAACCTGGGCCTCGATGACGAAGTCGCGCGCAGCGCCGGCCGCCAGCCCTGTTTCGCTCTCACGCACCCGCAACGCGCGCAAGCGTTCCTCCGCATCCAGCACGAGCAGCGCCAGACGCAGCGGCCCGCTGGCCGTCGCGGAGGCGTTGAATAACGTCGCTGTAACCTGATAGCGTTCGCCAGCCTGGCTGACCCGCTGGGCGCGCAGCTCCAGCGCCAGCGTCCGCGCGTCGCTGAAATGGCCGCTGTGCAGCGTGACTTGCGGCAGGCCCGCCGCGTTGCCCGGTAGCAGGACGCTGTAGAGCACGGCGACGCCGGGCGGCAGCAGGCGCAACGCCGCACTGCCCAACCCTTCCGCAGCGCCCGCCCGCAGCCGCAGCTGCACATCCGCAACAGCGCGCTCCTCACGGTTGATGACCTGGCCGAGGCAGAGCAGGCGGCCGGTTGGCAGGGGCCAGCAATCCGGCGGTGACAGGTCGAGCCGCAGCGACTCGCGCGCGGGCGCCGCGTTCGTCTGCGGGATGCGGATGCGCTGGCCGACCTGCAGGAACTGCAACTCGAGTTCAGGATTGGCCGCTTGCAGCTGCGCCAGCTCGAGACCATAATTTGACGCAATGCCCGTCAGGGTGTCGCCGTGCTGAACGCTGTACTCAACAGGGGCCGCAGCGGCGGCAGTAGAGGTCGGGCTGGCGGGGACGGCGGGCGCCGGTCTTGCCTGGCGGGCAGGTTCCCGCCCGCGCACGATGAGGGTGACCGGCGGCAGTTGGGCGGGCGTGGCGGCAGGTGCGGCCTGCCAGGCCAGCGTGCATCCGGAAATCCAGACACAGAAACACAGGGCCCCCAATCCCGGTCGCCAGCCCCAGTGACCCATGTGCCAGAACGCCCTCGTTTATCACGGCAGTGGTCGCCACAAGTATAGCGTTGTGCTTGCCGACTGGCACGATTTCTGCATTCAGTCAGGAGGAGCAACATGAACGCTGCGCCGGAAATAGCGCTGGGCGAGGCCCTGCGCGCGCGCGGCTGGACGATCAGCACGGCGGAATCCTGCACGGGCGGCCTGGTACTGCACAGGCTGACGAACGTGCCCGGCAGCTCGGCCTGGGTGATGGGCGGCGTGGTGGCTTACGACAACCGGATCAAGAGTGAACTGCTGGGCGTGCGCGAGGCCACACTGCTGGCCCAGGGCGCCGTCAGCGAGGAAACAGCGCGCGAAATGGCGCTGGGCGCCCGGCGTCTGCTGCAGACGGACCTGGCCGTCAGCATCACCGGCATTGCCGGGCCCGGCGGCGGCACGGCGGAAAAGCCGGTCGGACTGACCTGGATGGCGCTGGCGGGGCCAGGGGGACTGTTACGCAGCGAGCGCCACGTGCATGCGGGCGGGCGCCTGGACATCAAGCGCGCCAGCGCCAGCGCCGCGCTCGAACTGGTGCTGGACAGTCTGAAGTCAGTTGCCGACCGGTGAGGGCCGGCGCAAACGATTTAGCGAGCCAATGCCATTGGGTCGGGCTGCCGCTCATACACGTCCGGCCGGCGGTCGGCGAAGACCGGGATACGCTGGCGCACTTCGTCCACCTGTGCCAGGTCAACCGTCGCGCCGAGCAACTGCGGCTCCGCGCCGCCCTCGGCTACGATGTTGCCCCAGGCGTCGATGATCATGGAGTGCCCACCCACGACGAGATCGCCGGTCGTGCCGGCGGCGTTGCAGGCCACGATGACGCACTGGTTCTCGATGGCGCGCGCCTGCAGCAGCGTGCGCCAGTGTGACACGCGCGCCATGGGCCACTCGGCCGGCAGAACGATCAGGCGCGCGCCGCCCACCGCATAGCCACGGAAGAGTTCCGGGAAACGCAGATCGTAGCAAATCGCCACGCCGGTCGCGCCCCAGGGCAGTTCCAGGCAGAGCGGCGCCACTCCCGGCGCCAGCCAGACATCCTCGTCGAAGAGGCCGAAGAGGTGGATCTTGCGATAGATGCCGACCAGCTCGCCGGAGGGCGTGAAGCAGGCGGCGCTGTTGTAGACTGCCGCGCCGTCACGCTCCAGCAACGACCCGAGGATGTGAATGTGATGGCGCCGCGCCAGGGCCGCGACTGCGGCGAACATGCCCTCGCCGGGCAGGCTGGCCAGTTCCTGCGCGCGATCCAGCACGTAGCCCGTCGACCACAGCTCGGGGCAGACCAGCAGCTGCGCGCCGCGGCTGGCGGCGTCGGCCGTCATCTGCTCCAGCTGCCGCAGATTGGCGGCCGGATCGCCCAGGACGATGTTCATTTGCGCAATGCTGATCGCAACTTCGTCGCTCATCTCATCTCCTCCCGCAACAACGCCCGCTCCCACAGCCGGACAACCGCCGTGACGATCTGCGACAACTCAAGATCGGTCGTGTCCACTTCCAGAATATCCGGGCTGCCGCGCAAGGCCCATTCGCGTTGCAACTCGCCCAGCGCCATGGCCCGCTCGTCAACATCATGATAACGCGTGCCCAGCGACTGGTGCAGACTCTGCAGCACGGCGTCGATGCTGGACACCAGACACAGCACCAGCCCGGTCTCCCGGAAGCGCCGCAACCAGTCGCCCTGCGCCAGCCGGTAGCCGCTCACGCGAATCACCGCCGCGCGCTGCAGCAGCGCCTCTTCCAGCACCTCGGCCTCGAGGGTCTTCAGGCGCGCCTCGCCGAAACGTGAACGAATCTCCTCGGTGGTGAGGTCGTTGCGCGCCTCAACGCGCGTGTCGATGTCAACGAAGGGCATGCCCAGCCTGGCCGCTACCTGGCGCGCGACGGCCGGTTGCGTCGGCCCGATGTAGCCGCTCAACACCAGGTTGCGCCCGCGCACCGGCGCCCTGCGCGCGTCGCTCACGAGCGCCAGCCAGGGTACCAGGCGTCCAGCACGGGCGGCAATTCTGCCAGCGAATGCAAGCGGTGATCCGGCTCGATCAGGCCTTCCAGCATCCCGGTTTCATGGCGGCCGACGCGCAACACGCCGCGCATGCCGACGTTTTGCGCGCCCGCAACATCCGCCACCGGGTTGTCGCCCACGAAGACGGCTTCCGTCGGCTGCACCCCAAGACACTCCAGCGCGGTCTCAAAGATGCGTGGATGCGGCTTCAGCCAGCCCACGTCGGCGGCGGTGAAGCGGCACTCTGAAAACAGGTGCAGCAGTCCGTAGGCCTCCAGCTCGCGGTCGCGCATCCACATCGGCTGGTAGGCATTGGTGATGAGGCCGACGCGAATGTCGTTGTCCAGCAGCGTCTGCAAGGCGTCGGGCACGTCCGGGAAGCTCACCACGCCCGGATAGGGCGTCCAGGGGTAGGCCTGCAGCAGCGCCTGGCGGTCCAGCGCCGCGCGCGGCATGCCAAGAGCAGTCAGCGTATCAACGAGGACGTTGCCGAGATTGGGGGCGCGCAGGCTGTTGCGCCCGCTTGCCCAGGCATGTTTGCTGCGCGCGCGAAACTCGGGCAGCACGCGCTCCAGTGTGGGCGGTCGCTGTCCGTTGTGACCCAGCGTGCCCAGCATACTGCCGAGCAATTGAGGGTCGCGCTGCTCCCAGTCGCCGTTCCAGCCGCTCCAGTCGATCAGGGTATCGTCAAGGTCGAAGAGGACGGCTCTGAGCATGTCAGACACGGGCGGCCACGGCGCGCCAGGCAAGCAGGGTCTGCTCGAGTCCGCTTTCAATGTCGGCGTACTGTGGCGCCCAGCCCAGGGTCGCGCGGATGCGCGCGTTGCTCACACTGAAGGCGCTGGCCAGCAGGGCGCTTCCCGCTGACGGGCGACGCAGCATATGCAGCACGACGCCGAAGCGGCCGGGCTGCGGCGGCAACAGGCCCATGCGTTGCGCAAAATGCTCGAGGAAGGCGCTGCGCGTTTCGGGCCGGTCATCGGCGACGTTGAGGATCGCATGCGCCGGCTGCTGCTCCGCCGCCAGCGCAACTGCCGACGCCAGGTCCTCGAAATGCAGCCAGCTGGCCATGCCCTGCCCAATGCCCGGCGGCAGGCCGCCGCCGTCCAGCAAGGCCGCGCGCAGGGCGCTCAGGCTCGCGCTCTCCGGGCCATACAGCAGGCCCGCGCGCAGAATGCAGGCCGGCGTCGCCGCTGCCAGTACAGCACGTTCCGCCGCGACGGCAGCCTCAAAAAGCGCGCCCGCGCCCGCCAGTGCGGCGTCCTCGCCGACGGCTTCGCCCTGCGTGTCGCCATAGAGGCAGGCGTGGCTGCAGTGGATGACGAAGCAGTCGTCGCAGGCTGCCGCGGCGGTCAACAGGGCTGCAGTGCCCGCGCCCAGGCTGTCCAGCGCAGCGGCCAGCTGCTGCTCGTCTGGCAGTAAGCTGCTCGCGACCAGCGGCGCAGCGTGGATGAGGACTTTGGCCTCCGTCAGCCGCAGCGCGCCAGCCAGTTCGCCGGCATCGCATTCGTTGATGTACACCGGCAGGGCGCCCGCCGCGCGCAAGCGCTGCGCCTCGACGAGGGTGGCAGCGCTGCCAGCCACTTTATGGTCGCGCGCGACCAGAGCGCGCAGCAGCGCCAGACCCGGCGCAGTCGTCGCGCCGGTGATGTACACGCTCAAGCTGTCGTCCGCGCTCATTACCCCTCGTCCAGAACCCGCCATTTGAGCAGCATTATGCCAGCATCATCCCCGGCGGCACAGGGGCAGTTACCCTGGAAACAGGGGCAACCGACCGTAGGAATTGTGCAAGACGTGCTGTAAACTATAGACAAGCAACAACATTTATCTTCGCTTCAGGGAGAGTAACATGAAACACAGTGCAGCAATTCTGCTGGTGTGCGCGCTGCTGCTGGGCGTCTTTGGCAGCGCCGCCGCGCAGGACGTGGCCACGGGCGTTTTCTCGTCGGAGTTCCGCGCCACTGAATACGCCGAGCAAGCCGGCCTCGGCGGCGTCACCGGCGCTGCCACCTTCGACAGCTCCTACGGCAGCATCTTCATCAACCTGATCCCCAATGGCGCCGAGCTGCCGGAAGGCGTTGTGCTGGAAGGCTGGCTGGTTGATGCGGGCCGTTTCACCGGCCCGAGCCAGACCAACGCCAGCGTGGCCGACCAGGGCTACGGACCGCCCTTCGGCAACCTGGCCTTCGACGTGCTGGTCAGCGCCGCGCCTTACGCGCTCAGCACCGGCGTGCTGCTGGAGGACCAGGCAGGCAACTGGAGCCTCGACTTCCACGTCCCCAACTACAACTTCAGCCCCTACGACGGCGTCGTCATCACCGCGGAGTCGGACGGCAACACGGGCGACTGGGACCCGCGCCCCGGCGCGCCCTTCTTCAGCGCCGGCATGAACCCGATGTACGCCGACCTGGAAAAAGTGGAGATGGAAGTCTTCGGCATGATCGGCCCGGCGGGGATAGACCGCGACGTGACTGTGACTGACGAACTCGTTGGCATTGCCACCGCGGACGCCACGCCGCTGGCCGCCAACGCCAATCTCTCCATGGCAGTCGCCGGCGCCACGCTCTACCACAGCCAACTGGGCGCCTTCATCAACGTTACCATCTACCTCACCGGCAGCCCCGGGCCCGAGGGCTGTCTCGTGCTGGAGGGCTGGGTGGTGGACGCGGGCCTGCTGGGCGGCCCGGGCACGAGCAACGCCAATGACGGCGATGAAGCGCTCGGCCTGCCCTTCGACGACAAGGAAGGCGTTGGCCTGGACGCCGCGGTCGAGGCCGCGCCCTACGCGCTCAGCACCGGCGTCGCCGCCGACAATGGTGACGGCACGCTCAGCTCAGCTATCTTCTTCTCCGGCTACAACCTCGACCCCTACGATGCCTTCGTGGTCACGCTGGAGAGCGATTGCAACGACTACGGCTTCGACCCGCGCCCTGGCACCCCGGTGCTGCTCGGCATGATCGAGCGGGAGGGCGAGGCGATCGAGGGAATGCGCGCCGGCAGGCAGGAACAGTCGGGCGGCTAGCCCTCCCTTTCAGGCCCGGCTGCGCTCCAGCAGGGCCACAGTGTGTATGCGCCAGGTCAGCGGCTCCAGATCCACCGGCTGCGCCTGGCGCAGTTGCCAGCCCCTGGCGCGCAGCCGGCGCGCATCGCGGGCCAGTGCAGCCGCGTCGCCGCTCACGTACACCAGACGCCGCACTTTGGCTTGCACCAGCGCATTGATGGCATCCGTAGACAGACCCTCGCGCGGCGGATCGAGCACGGCAGCGTCGGCCGGCGTCGCCATCTCCGGCAACACTTCTTCCACCCGACCCTCGATCAAATCGATGTTGTCAAAGGCCGCCAGGTTGCTCTCGGCATCGGTCACGGCGGGCGGATAGCGTTCCACCGTTGTGACCAGACCCGCATGCGGCGCCAGCAAGGCGCTGAAGCAGCCGACGCCGGCATAGAGGTCCAGCACATGATCACCGGCCGCGGGCGCAAGCCATTCGCTCACCAGAGAAGCCAGTTGTGGCAACAGGGCATGGTGTTCGCGAAAGCTGCTGCCGGCCGTGACGCGGAAGCTATGCCCCGCAACGTCGCGCAGCACATGTGAGGCGCCAATCAGGTTCACCGGCTCGCCGCCGGCCAGCAGCATGTTGACGCTGGCCGGCAGGTCGCTGTGCAGCTCGGGCGCCTGATCGTCCTTCATGGTCAGCAGCAACATGAGGTCGCCGCCGTGGCCGCGCAGCAGTTGCATTTCGCGCAGGCCCGTGATTTGCAGGTCCAGCGCCCCCAGCAGCTCCAGCAGATCCGGATGCGCGACGTGGCATTCTACCGGCAGCACCACGCGCCCGGGGACATCTGACGCGAGGCCGGGCTGACCCTCGCGGTCGACGCGCAGCGCAAGCTGCCAACTGTAACCCTGGGTGGCGGGCGCAGGGATCGTCGGCAGCACCTGTGCTTCTTCGAAGCCGCCGATACGCGCCAGCTGGTCGGCCAGCACGTCCTGTTTCAGCAGCAACTGCGCCGCGTAGTCGATGTGCTGCCAGTGACACTGGCCGCAGCGGCCGGGGCCGAAATGGCGGCATTGTGGCCAGACGCGGTCCGCGGAGGCGGCCAGCAAGCGCCGCCCCTCGGCGAAATTGACGCCGCCGCTGCGGCCCGTCATACGCGCCTCAATGCGCTCGCCGGGGATGGCGTAGGGCACGAAAACGACGCGGCCCTTGTGGCGGCCCATTGCGCGCCCGCCATGGGCCATCGCAATCAGATCCAGCTCGAAGGTCTCGTCCGCCACGTCCCTGCTCCGCTTCGTCGGCCGTGCCAGTATACAGGATACGCGCGCCTTGCTTGTCCACCCTGGCCCTGCTATACTCTTACTGGTTTCGCACCGGGGGAGAGCGCATGATCGCCATACCTCACAACCTGCAGGGCAACCTGGGGGTGGCCCGCTCTTCTCTTGCGCAGGGCTGCCAGGCCCGCTAACAGCCACACACAGGAAAACGCCATGAATTCGGAACGTGAACGTTATGACCCCGCGTCTGTTGAGTCCCGCTGGCAGAAACGCTGGGAGGACGACGGCCTCTACCATTCGGAGGTGGACTGGGAGCGGCCCAAGCATTACGCCCTGACGATGCTGCCCTACCCCAGCGGCGACCTGCATATCGGCCACTGGTTCGCCATGACGCCTTCCGATGCGCGCGCGCGTTACATGCGCATGCAGGGCTATAACGTGCTCTTCCCGATGGGCTTCGATGCCTTCGGCCTGCCGGCAGAGAACGCCGCCAACACGCGCAACATTCACCCTGCGCGCTGGACGCACGCCAACATCGAGCGCATGCGCGGCCAGCTGCGCAGCATGGGCGCGATGTTCGATCTGCGCCGCGAGATGGTCAGCTGCGAGCCGGAGTACTATCGCTGGACCGAGTGGTTCTTCCGCCTCTTCTACCTCAATGACCTGGCCTATCGCGGCGAAGCCCAGGTGAACTGGTCGCCCACCCTGCAGACCGTGCTCGCCAACGAGCAGGTCATCGACGGCCGCGACGAGCGCACCGGCCAACCCGTCATTCAGAAGATGATGACGCAATGGTTCTTCCGCTACACGCGCTACGCCGACGAAATGCTGGATTTCAGCCGCATCGACTGGCCCGAGCCGATTCGCATCATGCAGACCAACTGGATCGGCCGCAGCGAGGGCGCGCAGGTGACCTTCCACAGCGAGGCGGGCGACCCCCTCAAGGTCTACACCACGCGCCCGGACACGCTGTGGGGCTCGACCTTCATGGTGCTGGCGCCGGAACACAGCCTGGTGCCCAAACTCACCACCGATGCGCAACGTTCCGCCGTCGAGGCCTACATCGAGCGCGCCGTCAACACCACCGAGATCGAGCGCATTGCCGAGACGGAGGAGCGCAGCGGCGTCTTCACCGGCGCTTATGCCATCAACCCGGTCAATGGCGAGCGGGTGCCCATCTGGATCGCCGACTACGTGCTGCTGACCTATGGCAGCGGCGCCATCATGGCGGTGCCAGGGCATGACGAGCGCGACTTCGGCTTTGCGCGCCAGTTCGACCTGCCGGTGCGCGCCGTGATCCAGCCGGAGGGCGAAACGCTCGACGGCGTGACCATGGAAGCGACCTGGGAAGGCCCCGGCGTCATGGCCAACAGCGGCCCCTTCGACGGCCTGGTCTCGGACAACAGCCGCGGCCGCCGTAACGCGGCCATCAACGCCGTCATCAACTGGCTGGAGCAACAGGGCATCGGCCGCGAGGCCATCAACTATCGCCTGCGTGACTGGATTATCGGCCGCCAGCGCTACTGGGGCTGCCCCATCCCCGTCGTCCACCGCACTGACGGCACGATCGAGGCCCTGGCGGAGGACGCGCTGCCGGTGCTGCTGCCGGAAGACGTCGAGTTCGAGCCAGGCGGCCGCAGTCCGCTGACCTGGCATGAGTCCTTCCTGCACACTACCGACGCCGAGGGTCGCCCTGCGCGCCGCGAAACTGACACGATGGACACCTTTATGTGTTCCTCGTGGTACTGGTATCGCTACCTGAGCCCGCACTACACACAGGGGCCCTTCGACCCGGAGCAAGCGGCCTACTGGCTGCCGGTCGATACCTACACCGGCGGCGCCGAACACGCCACCATGCACCTGCTCTATTCGCGCTGGTTCGCGCGCGCCATGCGCGATTGCGGCCTCTTCGACGAGACCTTGCAGATCATGGCTGAACATGGCCGCGACCCGGAGGTGATGACCTGGGGCGAACCCATGTTGCAGTTGCGCAACCAGGGCCAGGTGCTGGGCATGGAACGCCGCGGCGACATCATTCTCGCCTCCGGCCGGATGGATGGCCTGCGCCTGCTGGCCAACCGCGTTGAGGTCATCGAGCGTCCCTCGGATACACCACCAGGTTTCGAGGGCGTGGTCGGCGAAATCATGCGCCGCACCGAGAGCACGCTGCAGGTGGACATGGCCGGCGTCCGGCACATCGTCGAGGTCACGCCGGACGCGGCGATCCACATTCCACAGATCCCGGGCGTAAACAACGTGAACCAGCTGCAGCAGCACCTGGAAATCCAGCGCATGTCCAAGAGCAAGGGCAACGTCGCCGACCCGGACGAACTGGTGGCGCAGTACGGCGCGGACACGGTGCGCGCCTACCTGATGTTCGCCTTTGACTGGGAGAAGGGCGGCCCCTGGGATCCGAATGGCATCCGCGGGCCGCAGCGCTGGCTGAACGAAACCTGGGAGCTCGTCTGCGCCGGTGCGCCGGCCGGGCCCGGTGACGCGCAGGCGGAACGCGAGCTCGAGCGCCACACACAGCAGACCATCCGGCGCGTGGGCGAGAGCCTGCGCCGCTTCCGCTTCAACACGGGCATCGCCGCCCTGATGGAGCTGAAGAATGCGCTGCGGGCGACCCTGCGCGATGGCAGCATCGGCGCAGAGGTGTGGCACGAGACCCTGCGCACCAAGCTGCTGCTGATGGCGCCCTTCACGCCACACATCGCCGAGGAAATGTGGTCACGCATCGGCGGCGATTACAGCATCCACAGCCAGGCCTGGCCGGAGTGGGACGAGGAGAAGGCGCGCGCGGAAAGCGTAACGCTGGTAGTCATGATCAACGGCCGGCCGCGCGGTGAGGCCCAGGTCGCCGTGGACATCACGCGCGAACAGGCCATCGCCACCGCCATTGAGAGCGAGGCCGCGCGCCGTATGCTGCAGGGCAAGGCGCCGCAGAAGGCCATCTTCATCCCCGCCCGCACCGGGCAGGAACCGAAGGTTAATCTGGTTGTGCGTTGAGGGAGTGGTGCGGCGTAACAGCTGCAGGTCGCTACGTTACTCGCCCTTCATGATGCGCTCGCGCAGGGCCAGCAACTCGTAGCGGAAGCCCTCGTCCTGCTGCATCTGTTGGCTGACCTTTTCATGGCCGTGCATCGCGGTCGTGTGGCTGCGCATGCCAAAGGCCCGGCCGATTTGCGGATACGAAGCCTCGGTCAGGTCGCGCGCCAGGTACATGGCGATGTGGCGTGCGCGACTGATGTGACCTGAACGATTCTTGCCGGTCAGATCAGTCACGTTCAGGCTGTGCGCGGCGGCGGTGGCCGTCAACACCTGATCAATCGTGATTTTTGTCTGACGCGCCCGCGCATTCTCATGCTGCTGCACCACGCGCCCGACCGCCGTGGTGGAGAAGGGTTCGTCGAACAGGTCCATGGTGGCCAGCATACTGGTGAACAGGCCTTCCAGTTCACGAATGCTGCTGCGCGCGCCGTCCGCCAGTTTTTCGCTGATGGAGCGGGGTAACTGCCTGCCGCGTTCCTGCGCCCAGCTCTCCACGATAGCGACGCGCGTCTCAAATTCCGGCAGCTGGATATCGATGACCAGGCCGCCTTCAAAGCGAGAGCGCAGCCGGTCCTCCAGCAGTTCCATCTCGCGCGGGTGACGGTCCGAAGCGACGACGATCTGCTTGTTGTAGGTGTGCAGCGCGTTGAAGGTGTGGAAGAACTCCTCCTGCGTACTCTCCTTGCCGGCGATGAACTGAATGTCGTCGATGAGCAGCAAGTCGACCGAGCGGTACTTTTCGCGGAACAGGGCCGTGGTGCGGTAGCGGATGGCGTTCACCAGATCGTTGATGAAGCCTTCAGAAGGAATGTAGAGGGCGCGAAAACCGCGCTGCTGGCTTTCGTTGGCGATGGCCTGCAACACGTGCGTCTTGCCCAGGCCAACACCGCCATAGATGACTAAGGGATTGTATTTCGCCGCCGGCTCTTCCGCGACGGTGCGCGCAGCGGAATACAGCATCATGTTGGCGTTGCTGGTCACGAAACGGTCGAAAGTGTTACGCGGGTTAAGGTGGCTTTCGGGCAACTCGCCCTGGGGCGCCCTGCTCTCGGTCCGCTCGCCCAGGCTGGCCTGGCTCTCCTGACGCCTGGCGAAGCTGAACAGCGGCTTGCTGTCCTCGCGCTGCGCGTCGGTGCCATTGCCGGCCTCTTCCGGGTGATGCACCTCGAAGCGCAATTCCACTTCGGCGCCGTAGACGTCGCGCAGGACACGCCGCACGCTGCGGTACAGCCGATGTTGCAGGTTATCGCGCGCGAAGCTGTTGCGCACGCCGATGATGAAGGTGCTGGCCGCCCCGGCATCCTTCGCTACTTCACAGTCTATAAAGTTGGTGTCGCGCAGCCAGGTATCGAAATTGCCGCGGTCCAGCTGAATCTCCAACTGGTTCAGTGTGGTCTTCCAGGCTTCCAGTGGGTCCACAATCCAGGTCTCGCGAGCATGAATTACGCTGTTGACGGAGGGATGAAGGCGGTCGCGAATCTGCCTGCACTGGCCGACCGCCGCCTTCTGCGTTCAGTATAGCGTAGCGCCGTCGTGATTTTCAAAGAGTTACGCCCCTGCTTTTCATTCATTTTGCGAATACTTTGTGTTAAGGCAGTCTGACTGTTAGAATGACGAAAGTTTATGCGGATTTGATTGTATCTAAATCCGCCTCCAGGGGGATAACAATGCACGACGATCCATTTTCTGAAGCGCTTCCGCCGGATTCGCCGGAAGAACTCCCGGAGTCTGACGAGCAGGAAGCCTACGAACCCATCGTCAGCATCATCAAGGTTTCCTCACGTTCCCGTTCAACTTCCGTGGCGGGCGCTATTGCCGCCGTGATGCGCGAGCATCGCTTCGCAGAAGTGCAGGCGATCGGCGCCGGCGCCGTCAACCAGGCGGTCAAGGCCCTGGCGATCTGCCGCGGCTACCTTGAGCAGGATAACATCGACATCGTCTGTACGCCCATGTTCACCGAAGTCATCATTGACGGCCAGGAGCGAACCGCCCTGCGCTTTGAGGTGGAGCCACGTCCCACTGCAGCCGAAGAAGACGAAGACTAAGTTTCACCCGCGTTGCAGACCAGGATATTCCAGCAACATCACTTCCAGCGCCAGCCGCAATTGCATGTTCGTGCGCAGATTCGCCATCAGTTGACGCGTGGCGTTCAGCGCCACCCGCACCTCCGTCAACTGCAGTTGCGCAGCCCGCGAACGCAGGGACTCTTCCCGGTCGCTGTTGACCAGCGGCACAGCGCTGCCCGTCGTCAGCAGCAACAGGTCGCGCCAAAGCGTTTGCCACTGTTCCAGCAGCAAGCGTAGCTCCGGACGGCTGCGCCGCGCCAGTTGTTGCGCCTGCGCAAAGCGGCCAGCGCGATTGTGCCCGAGGCAGTCTTCGAGGATGTCCAGCGCTTCTTCGCGGCGCTGCTGCAATTCCTCCTGCTCCAGCGCCTGCAGCGCCCAGCCGACGCGGCCGCCGCTGAGGCGGGCCAGCAGCGCCGCGCGCTCCTCACACGCGCCCCGCTGCAGCAAGGCCGCTCGCAAGGTGGCGTGGGGCAATGGTCGTAACGCCAGCAATTGACAGCGGCTGGTGATGGTGGGCAGCAGCGCGTTGGTGGAAGACGCGATGAGGATGAGCACGGCGTTGGGCGCGGGCTCCTCCAGGGTCTTGAGCAAGGCGTCCTGGGCGCGCGGCAGCGCGCGCTCGAAGTCGCGAAAGATGGCGACACGGTGGCGGCCCTCGAAGGGCTTAAGCGCCAGCCCGCGCAGCACGGCCCGGATGGCATCGATACGTAGCGCTCCTCCGGCATCCTGCTGCGCGTAGAGCAGGTCAGGGTGGTTGCCGCTGAGGATGCGGCGGCAGGAGCGGCATTGCTGGCAGGGACGCAGCGCCGGCGACTCCGCCGTGCAGTTCAGGGCCATGGCGAAGCTGCGCGCCAGCGTGTGACGTCCCAGCCCGGCCGTCCCGGTGATCAGCCAGGCGTGTCGGACGCGTCCGTGTTGCAGGCTCTGGCGCAGCCGCGCGACAGCGTGTCCGTGCCCGATGACCGGCCAGTCCTGACCGGCGTTCATGTCAGCCCTGCGCCGCCAGGGTCTTCGTGATCTGGTCGAGATGATTCAGGCCGTGGCGCGAATATAACTTGAGGATGTCGCTCACCGGAACCTCGCCATATGAAGGCGAGACGAAGGTGCGCGCCAGCTGCTCGTCAGTCAATGACTCACCGAGCAAGGCCCAGCGCTCCTGCAGCCCGTCCAGCAACGAGAGTGATGTCTCCAGCGGCAGGCCCTCGGCCTCCGCCGTAACTGCCCACTGGTCCTGGTCAAAGCTCATGACGGTCGGCTTGTCCTGGGTCAACGCCAGCTTGATGCGCAGGAAGGCGTGCATGTGCGTGTCCGCCAGGTGATGCACGTTCTGCGCGACGTTCCATTCGCCCTCAAGGAAGTGAGTGGTCAGCTGTTCTTCGTCCAGACCCTTAACCAGCGCGCGCAGCCGCATCGGCAGCTCACGAATCCAGGTGATGTATTGCTCCCGTTCTGCCTTGTCCATGATGCACTCCTGTCTCCGGTCAATTATCAAATGATGACTCAATTTCTGTTATTGGCGAATCCGGCAGAGTCCGGCATTAATCCTGATGCGCACGACGAGCGTAGCGGCTGAACAGCGTCACCACCACGAAGCCCGCCAGCAGCAGCAGCAGCGCCGGCAGCAGAGTATCTCCCTGAGGCAGCAGATTCTGCTCTTGCAGGCAACGCAAATCGCCGTGCCGGTCGAGGTCGCTGGCCACGCATTCTTTCCAGGGCCAGATCTTCCACAGCGAGCCAACCATGAAGCCTACCAGACCGGCGATGGTCAACTGCGGCCAGTTGCGCAGCAGCCAGCCCAGGACACGCGAAAACACCGCCAGGCCGACGACCGCGCCTGCGCCGACGGTGAGCATGGTTACGATGTCGCGCGCGCTGACTGCGCGCAAGACGTGATCGTACTGCCCCAGTATAAGCAGAATGAAGGCGCCGGAGATGCCAGGCAGAATCATGGCGCAGATGGCGACCATGCCCGCCAGAAAGAGATTGAGCGGGGTCGACTCGGCGCTGGCCGGCACCAGATTGACGACCCCGAAGGCAACCAGCGTGCCAAGCACCAGCGCCAGCGCCGTAAGCGCAGAGCGGCGCAGCTGCGCGCCCACCGCCACGATGGACGCCGACACGAGGCCAAAGAAGAAGGCGAAGAGATAAACGCGCCCGGTCGGATCATCCATCGTTGCGCTGAGCAGGCCCGCCAGCGAGAGCGCAGCAGTAACCATGCCAAGACCGAGGGCGAGCAAAAAGCGCAGCGGAATGTGCTGCTCCAGTTCGCGCAGGCGCAGGCGCAGGACAAGGCGCAGCGCGTCCAGATTGAAGGAGCGGATACCGTCCAGCAGATCCTGATAGACGCCCAGTACAAAGGCCATCGTCCCGCCCGATACGCCCGGCACCAGGTCGGACGCGCCCATGGCACATCCGGTCAGAAACAGGCGCGCATATTCTGTGATGCTGCGCGGTCGCGCGTGACTTTCGCGTTGCTCCAGCATGCTTCCCCCGGGATCTGCGTTGAGCGCTGCGCCATCATGCCTGCGCAGCGCGCCGGGGTCAATGCCGGCTGCGCTTCGGGTCTGGCAATCGGGCCATGCTTCGCTATCATGCGTCTGGCGCTTTGGAAGGAGTCGCAGACATGGCAAAGACGGCCTTCATCACCGGAATCACCGGCCAGGACGGTTCCTACCTGGCGGAGCTGTTGCTGACAAAGGGGTATCGCGTCGTCGGCCTCGCGCGCCGCTCGACGAACTATCACTATCCCAACATCGCCCACCTGGCCGGCCGCATCGAGCTGGAATATGGCGACCTGCTCGACACCGCAGCCCTGGCCGCCATCATCCAGCGCCAGCAGCCAGACGAAGTCTATCACCTCGCGGCGCAGTCCGTCCCCGGCGACAGCTGGAATCAGCCGCTGGTTACCGGCGAAATCACGGCGCTGGGCACGGTGCGCATGCTTGAGGCCGTGCGCCTGCACAAACCCGACGCGCGCTTCTACCAGGCCACCAGCCGCGAGATTTACGGCGGCGTGCATGAGGAAGCCGTCGACGAGGACACGCCCTTTCACGCCAACAACCCCTACGGCATCGCCAAGCTTTACGCCCACCAGATGGCCGTCAACTATCGCGAGTCCTGGGACATGTTCGCCTGCGCCGGCATGCTCTTCAACCACGAAAGCCCGCGCCGCGGCCTGCACTTCGTCACGCGCAAGGTGACCATGGGCGCGGCCTGCATTCGCCTCGGCATCAGCGCGCCGCCGCTGAACGAGGCCGGACAGCCACTGGTACAGGATGGCTGCCTGCAGCTGGGCAACCTAGACGCCTGGCGCGACTGGGGCTACGCGAAGGAATACGTTGAAGCCATGTGGCTGATGCTGCAGCAGGACGAACCGCGCGACTACGTCATCGGCACCAACACGGCCTGGACGATTCGCGATCTCTGCCGCATCGCCTTCGCGCACGTCGGCCTCGACTGGGAGCAGCACGTCATCACGGCCGAGCAGTTCCTGCGCCCCACGGAAATCTTCGCACAGCGCGGCAATCCGGCGCGGGCCAAGGCCGACCTGGGCTGGGAGCCGCGCGTCGGCTTCGAGGAACTCGTTTGCATGATGGTCGACGCGGACCTGAAGCTGCTGGGCGGCTAGCCGCCGCGCGGGAAAGCGTTGTCGTAAGAGCCAGGGACGCGCGTTGGCGCTGGTGGTTGCGGCACACCAGCAGCCAGCGGCAGCGAGGGCAACCAGGCATCCGTCTGCAGCGCGGCCAGCAACACCCAGCCGACCACCTCGCCGAATTCTATTTTCACCCATGGGCTGTAGGGGCTGCGTTCCAGCAGGGTCACTTCGCTGCCGGCCGGCAAGGAACCCAGCAGCGCGAAGCGGACGTGCGGGCCCCGGCGCAGGTTCACGCCGGTGCGCGCGACTACGTGCCCGCTGCCGCCGAGTCTTCCATAGCGCTGCGGCGGCAGGGGCGTGGCCTCGTAGACCGCGTTGAGTTCGCCCAGATTCTGAAACAGCAACTCCGCGAACATCCAGCCGCTTTGCCCGTTCTCGCGGCGCAGATGCAGCCAGTCGCCCGCCGGGTTGCGCCCCAGCACCGTCAGTGTCTCGCCTGACGCCACGCTGGCCAGCAGCGCGCCCTGCAAGTCCGGCGCTGCGCGCAGGTTCACCGCGCCGAAGGTGGTGACAATGCCCGGCTGTGGCAAGTGCAAGGGACGCTCGAAGAGGCCGACCGGCAGGCCGGCGATGGCGGCATACTCCAGGGGACGAATTTCGCCCGGCGGCCCACCCGCCTGGGCAAAGTCCCCCTGGCTGTTGGGCACATCCAGCTGCAGCCCGCTACGCAGCGCGCCCTCCTGGCCGCGCGCCAGCACACGCGCCTCCCCTTCCAGCGCGATGAACTGCGTCTGCGCCGCGGCAGTACGTACGACCAGCGTGCCGCGCAGCTGCAGGGATGCGCCGTTGACGACCAGGTTGACTGCGGACGACTCGCTCAGCGACTGCAACACGAGGGCGTTGCCGGGCGCGGCGCTGCAGAGCGGGCGCGCCGGGGCGGTCTGCACAAGCAGGGAATGCCAGGCCGGAAGGCCTGCGGCAGAGACATCGCGCAGCGTCACTTCGCCGATCAGCAGAGCACTAAGCGGCAACGCTGCCGGGCGCAGCCACAGTGGAGCGCCCGCCGGCAGCAGCGGCGCGCTGATGATCGCCGCCACAGACGCGGCCAACAGTTGCGCGCTAACCGCCTCGGACGCAAAGTCATCGCCCTTGCGCTCCAGCTGCGGCAGCTCGCCGCCGGCACAAAGCGTGCCCACGCGCGCTGCCAGACAGGTCTCGCCGGCCATGACCCAGCTCCGGAGCAGAGACTCAGCGCAGTCCGGCTCGTCCTGCGCAAGCGTCGCAGACCGCCCCGGGGCGGCGAGCAGGAGGAGCGCGAGCATGAGGGGGAGCAGCGGAGATCGCACGGAGCGCCAGACTGTTATGATCATGGTGAAGCGGTAGCCCGTTATCTTACGGGGGCATTGCTTGCCTGTCCACACGCCCCTTACCTATAATCGGCTCACGTTCGCGCGCAAACGGAGGGCTGCCATGACTGACGTGGTCAGTCCGCAGGTGCGCAGCCGTATGATGTCCGGCATCCGGGGCAAGAACACCCGGCCCGAACTGCTCATCCGCCGCAGCCTTCACCGCCTCGGCTATCGCTATCGCCTGCACAGCAACAAACTGCCTGGTAAGCCCGACCTGGTCTTCCCGCGCTATCACGCTGTCATCTTCGTCAACGGTTGCTTCTGGCACGGGCATGACTGTCACCTGTTCAAATGGCCGTCCAGCCGCGCCGAATGGTGGCACGCGAAAATCACCCGCACTCGCGCTACCGACGCGGCCAGCCGCCAGGCTTTGGCCGAGGCGGGCTGGCGCATTCTCGATGTGTGGGAGTGCGCCCTGAAGGGGCGCACACGGCAACCGCTGGAGCAGGTCATCGGCCAGATCGACGCCTGGCTGCCCGCGGACTCGCCCGCGCTGGTGATTCGCGGCAGTGACGACGCTGCGCCGAAGCGCGACTGAGGCTACAGCGCAGCGAGCGCCCGCTGCACGCTGTTCTTCGGGCTGACGCCCAGCTGCTCGTCCACGACCACACCTTCAGCGTCAATCAACCAGTGCGAGCGGATGACGCCCATGTATTTGCGGCCGTACATCGAGCGCTCGCCCCAGGCGCCCCAGGCCTCCAGCACCTCATGCTGCGGGTCACTGAGCAGATCGTAGGGCAGGTCTTCCTCCTGCTTCCACTTGAGCAGGGCGGCGGGCTCGTCCGGACTGATGCCCAGCACCACAGCAGCGCCGGCCTCGATCTGCGGGAAGTTGTCGCGGAAGCCGCAGGCCTGGGTGGTGCAGCCGGGCGTGGCGGCTTTGGGATAGGCGAAAAGGATGACGCGCCGGCCGCGCAAATCGCTGAGGCGCTGCGGCTGGCCCTCCTGGTTGAGCAGTTCGAAATCCGGCGCCTGTTGGCCGATGGCGGGCATGGCTCTCTCCTGACTTTGCTTGCGGGAATTGTGACTCAGGCCAGTCCACGCGGCAAGGGTCCGCTCAGTCCGCCCCAGCCCCGTCCAGCGCCTGCAGCGCGCGCGCCACGCTATCATCAGGACTGATGCCGATTTGCATGTCGACGAGCAGGCCTTCCTCGTCGATCACCCAGAAGGAGCGGCGGGCGACAGGCAGATTGATGAGGCCGAAGAGCGAGGCACCGGCCTGCCATTGGCGGATGACGCGCTGCTGCGGGTCGCTGAGCAGATCGTAGCCCAGCTGACGGTCGCTGTGCCATGATTTCAGTTGGGCGGGCTGGTCTGTGCTGAGGCCGAGCACGACGGCGTTGCCGGCCTCGATGCGCGGCAATTCATCGCGGAAGCCGCAGGCCTGACGCGTGCAACCGGCGGTGCCGGCTTTGGGGAAGGAGAAGATCACGACCTTGCGGCCGCGCTGGTCGCGCAGGCTCACGTCAACGCCGTCCTGATTGGGCAAGGTGAAGACCGGCGCCTCCTGCCCGATGGCTATCATGGTCGTGCTCCTTGCTTTGCATAACTTTGCGTGTTGCAATTACTTTCTATGAGTTGCCCTTTAAAAAATCTGTGAAACTAACAATTCTAGTCACTAAAGATGCCAGTTTTGCTAACAGTATCCACAACCCTCCATTTTTACTTGCAATCTCTAGTTCGGATGCCTCCTCACTAGTCTGCCCTCCATCTCCAGATTCAACACAAAACTCATCTTCTGAGTAGGTATTTCTATCGAAGTGCTCAAATGTATCGACCGACTCTGCAGAACCCTCAGGCCCTCTTATTGAACTTATTCGCACTCCCGATAAACTACACCATTGTCTTCTAATTCTCCTGCTCTCACCCACTTCCAGCTCCTTCATATAATTCATCCCCCTCATTGACATTCCCCCGACGACTTTTTCGTTCACCGACATTTCGAGCATTCGGATGATCTTCTCTAAGAGCATAGTGGCCTTTACGAAGAGGCCGGACAAACCTATCATCGTAAGTCAGTGCTTTCGTAAGCCTCATATCCGGATTTTTGACATTTATTTCCACACCTTGACGCTTCAATTCCTGAAACAAAGCACGAAAGCTCATGTGGACTCCATTTCTCTCTCGCAGAATTAGCACGACTTTATCCAAAATCTTTGTCCAGTCAGTCCTGTGTGATGCTACTCTGCGCTCTGCCACTGAACTTTCGCGAGCTCCCTTCACTGATGCCAAGAAGTGATCCAGGTGATTGAGTTGGTCTACTTTCTGATCCAGTATTTTTTGAGTATCTTCAAGCGTTTCCCGAATGCTTTGTACATCACCAGAAATGATATTTCGGAGCCTTTTGATGTACTCTAAATCACCCGATTCAATGGAACCGCTTTCGACAATTTGCTTTTTTGAGGTCATCATTTTCTCCTTTTCTGCATTACGCGAGTGTAACACAACTGAGTTAAGAGAGTCAATATTTGAGCCATAACAGCTGATTGCAAACGGAATTATACAGAATCACAGCTTTCGAATGAATTTGACATGTAGTGAATTATAATTGCAACTGTTTTGCAATACGTTGACACAATTGTATGTTTATAGTGATTTAGACTTGTATCTGCACGCAGAATCTTACCTATTGGTTGCAAAGTCGAAATCATTTGTAACAGTGAAAGAGTTCAGCACAGCGTGAGGGTCGCCAGTGGTAAACGGACGGCGGGAGCCTTACCCGGCCTGGTCATCCTGGCGGGCGACGGCGAAGCGCGCCTCGTGCAGGTATTCCACCAGCTCCACGCGGTAGGGTGCCAGCTCCGTGCGCAGGCGCTCCAGCGCGTCAACGCCTTCCTCGAACTCAAGCACCAGCGCCGGGTGGCCCGCCTTCAGCTCGGCGGCCAGGGTCTTCACCTGCATATTGCGGTAATCGGAGTCGATCAGCGTGGCGGCGGCGCGGCTGACCCCCGCGCCCACCAGGCCGCCCGCCAGCAGCGCTGCGGCCAGCGCGGCCAGCGACCATCCGCCGGGCAAGGCCAGTGCGCCCTGTTGCGCCACGCCGACCGCCATCATAACTGCGCCCAGGCCGCCGCCGGCAAGCACCACCTCTTTCGAGCTGATGTCGTCGTCGAGCACGACGATTTCGCCGTCGCGGGCGCGGGCGATGATGACTGCGTGGCGCAGCGCCAGGTCGTTCAGTTCGCCGATGTGATCAAGCGCCTTGCCCAAAATCACGCGCGAGGGAAAGACCGCGACGATCATTTCCTCAGTCATGCGGGTTGGCTCCTGCGAGTCGCCGGATGGCGCCTGGCGCCCTCCCCCGGGCGCAGGGCACGATTGTACGAAAGGCTCCGGCGCCGGTCAAGCGACGCAGCCAACATCAGTCACAGGTCATCCCTGGTGTGGATGAAGAGCGCTTTTCGCTCGTTCACCAGCGTGAAGTCGAAGCCCACGGCGCGGAAAAACTCTTCGTTGGAGGTGATGGCCATCACTTCCAGGATCCTGCGTTCACGCGCCATCGCCACGCAGGCATCGACCAGGCGCCGTCCCACGCCCATACCACGCAGCTGCGACGCGACCACCAGACTGCGCACCTCTGCCAGGCGGGACGAATACACCTCCAGCGCCGCGCAGCCCACCACTTCCCCGTCCAGCTCGGCGATGACGAAGGTGGGCAGCAGATACTCAATTTCTTCGGTCGCACGCTGCATCAGACGCCCGGTAGCGACATGCGGCTCGATGAGCGCCCGGATGGCGTCCACGTCTTCGGCGCGCGCCATGCGCAGGACAGACTCAGGCTTCAGGTCTTGCATCGCCACAGCAGAAATCGCCTTTCTGCCCATCACGCCGCCAGTGTACATCAGCCGCCTGACAGGCCCTTAATACCTTGTGTGTGGTCTGCCGGGCAGCGCGGCAACTCAAGCTTCCTCATCGCCACGCCGCTTGCGCCGCGTCTGCAACAACGCGGAGGTCGTGCTGAGGCCGGTGCGCGCGGGTCGTCGACGCTCTGACTGTCCGGCGGCCGGGTCACTTGCGGATGGCGCGGCCTCACCCTGGGGCGCTACCCCGGCCGCCCTGTCTGACTGAGGCGCCAGACCGATAATTTCCGCCCGTCCGCGGCCACGGTCCCTGGCGGCCATCAGGCTGGCAAGGCGCTCGCCTGGGCCTTCAGGCGTCAGCGGGCGGCGGAAGCCAAAGAGCGCCATGCGCAGGCGGCGCAGATCGCCGCGCGTGACGATGACGCGTCGCAGGGCGATGTCCAGTGGCAGCAGCAGCAGCGCTGCCAGTAACAACCATGGCCAGAGAGGCGTCCAGGCCTCGCGCGCCTGCAAATTGTGTTCGAAGGACAGCGCCGGGCTCTCCGTCATGTCGCTACCGCCGGTCAGCGCGGCGATGTCGCGCAAGAGCTTGCGATCCGCGCCGCGCGTGCCGCTGGCGCCGCTGTCGTATTCCGGCGAGTAGCCGCGCACCCAGCCGGCAGTCTGCGTGAACTGCTGCGCAACCCCGTCCACGAAGCCTTCGCCCTGGATGTTGATGAACCAGGCGCCTTCCTCCGCCGGCGTGAACAGGGCCTCGTAGCGACCGGGCGCGGCCTGTTGCAGCACAAGCTCGTCCGTTTCCTGCTGCAAACTCACCAGGCGCGCCTGCAGGGTCAACCCGTTGAGGAAGTCGCCCGCGTCATCGCGCGCATCCACGATCAGCCGCGCCCGCTCCCCTTCCGGCTGAACGCGCGCCTCAAGCTTGTCAGTGCGGCCCGCGGTCAAGGTCCAGCGCAAGGCCTGGCCCCAGAAGCGCGGAAAGCCGTCCCAGCCCGTCCAGGCGGAGGCCCAGCGCGCGCCCGCGTCGCTGGTGAAGGCCAGCGCGCGCCCAAGGCCGTATTGCCAGGTCGCCAGCAGCGGATCGTACCAGGGGCCGGGGCCGGTGAGAATGACGCGCGCGGTCTGTTTGGGCGTGCTGGCGACGTAACCGCGCAGGCCCGGCAGGCCATCTATGCCGCTCAACACCGGGCTGGGGGCGATCTGCTGCGCGAAGAAAGGCTCCTCGACCAGATAGGAGCGACTGGCCAGTACGGTCTCCATGGTGAAAATGGTGGGGATGTTGGCGATCTGCCGCACCTCATGATAGTTGCCGCCGCCGGCCTCCGCCATCTCCTGCAAGAACTCCGCCCCCTCGCCGATGGAGATCACCGAGGTCGTCACGCCCGAGCTCTGGTTGAGCTCTTCGCTGAGTTCCACCAGCCCGTCCGGTTTGGCGCCGCCGTCGGTGAGCAGGATGACGTGTTTTCGTTGCGAAGGCTCATCGCTGATGGCCTGAGCCACCAGACGCATGCCCGCCAGGATGTCCGTGCCGCCGCCCGCGCGCAGGGTGGCCACCAGACGTTGCAGCCCGAGACGATCCAGCACCGGCTGCAATTCGGCGATCCAGGTGCCGACCGTGTCGAAGGAGACGACGCCGGCGCGGTCCGAAGGCTGCAGAAAGTCGAGCGAGCGGATGATGGCTTCCTTGGCCAGCTCGATGTTGGCGACGCCGGAGGGGCCGCGCATGCCCATGCTGCCGGAGCGGTCGATGAGGTAGGTGATGGTCAGCTGCGGCAGGCGCTGCTGGTCGCGGATCTGCATCTCCAGTGGCAGCAGGTCCTCCAGCGGCGTCTGGTACCAGCCGCCCGGCGCAAAGGCGTCCGGCCCGCCGATGGCGACCAGTCCGCCGCCCAGGTCCCGCACATAGCGTTCCAGCGCCTCCATCCGGCCGCGCCCCAGCGCCGTCGCCGACAGGTTCGCCAGGATGACGCTCTCGTACTGAAGCAGCGGCGCCAGACCCAGGGGCAGCTCGCGCGGCCGCATGTGATCCACGATGACGCCGGCCTGCTCCAGCGCCGGCAGCAGATGCAGGGCTTCCGCGTCATCTTCCGTCAGCAACAGGGCGCGCGGCGGCCCCACCACGCGCGTGAAGGTGGCGAGTTGGTTGTTCTGGTAGAAGCCGTCGCTGCCCTGCGGGTCAATGCGGGCGCGGATGTCGCGGAAGCCGTCGCCGGAACCCGGCAGCGTCAATGTGAAATGATTGGCCCCGGCGCGCAGCTGCAACGTCTCGCGCTGCAGGATGTTGCCATTGTCCAGCACAGTGAGGGCGGCGTCGGTATTCGCCCCGGCCAGAACGGAGAGGGTCACGTCGAATGGCTGGTCGGCGCTGACCACGGCCGGCGCGTCGAGGGCGGTGAGCTGCACTTCCGGCCCGGGCGGCCGCGCAAAAACGACGTGGCTGATCTCGATGCCGGACGCCGCGGCCTGACGCGCCGCCGCAGGCGCATCGCCCAGCGTGGCGCGGCCGTCGCTGAGGATGACCAGACGGCGCGCGGCATCGCCCGGCAGCAGCGCGCTGCCGTGGCGGATAGCCGCCGCCAGGTCCGTGTTGCTGCGTGAAGGCTGCGACTGCAAGGCGCCTGGCTCGCGCAGCGTCCCAGGCACGCGCTCGGTATAGGGCCGCGCGCCGAAGGCGACGATGCCGGCCAGGTCGTCCGGGCCCATTGCCTCCATCGCCTGCTCCACCCAGGCCAGCTGCGCTTCCTGCAGTTCCGGCCCCAGGCTGTCGGAGACGTCGACGAGGAAGACCACCGCCAGCCGGTCGGCGGACTGGCTGAGCTGCACGCCGGACAGCGCCAGCACAATGCAGAGCAGAATCAGGACGCGCAGAATAGTGCTGGCCGTATCGCGCGCGCGGCGGAAACGTTGCCGCGGCCAGCCGAGCCAGACCAGCGGCGGCAGGAGTAGCAGGAGCCACAGCGCCAGTGGCGTCGCAAGCATCATGAGCGTTGCGGCCGTAGCGCCAGCGGCGCGCGCCGGCGCTGATATACGATCCACTCCAGCAAGAGCACAAGCAGCGCCAGCAGGGCCGCCAGCGGCCAGAACTCCAGTTGGCCCTGCTCCTCGCGCGCGCCAGGCGCGACGCTCGCCTGGCCGAAGAAGAGCATTTCGCGCGGCAGAATGTCGCTCTCGGCGGGATCGAAGAGGTTGACGGCGAAGGACTGGCTGCGCGTGACGGCACCGCCTTCGATCACCTCAAGCGTGTAGATGCCCGGCTGCTGCGTCCCGGCGAAGAGCAGTGGCCGCCGCGCCAGCGACAGCTCCTGCAGCGCCCCGTCCGGCAGCCGCACGCGCAGGGCCTCCGCGCCGGGCGGCGGGCGCAGCTGCAAGGCATCGCCGACCGCCAGGCTTTCGCGCGCTGCCAACAGGCTCTGCGGCGCGAACCAGTCAAGCAGATTGGCCATCAGTACCGGCCAGGCGATTTGCAGCGCGAGGTCGCTGCGGTGAACGTCGAAGGTGAAGATGGCGACCTGGCGCCCGTCGATTTCGCCGGCCAGCAGCAGCGGACTGCCGTCCGCCTCGATCAGCGTCTGCGCCCAAGGCGCATTCACCGGCAACCAGCGCTGCACACTGACGTCGTCGAGATCGACGAAACGGGTGCGCGCGTCGCCAGGCGCAAGGCGGATGTGCTGCGCGTTCTCCTGCAATTCGCCCAGGCTGAAGAGTGTGTTGCCGCGTTGCGGGTTGATGAACAGAAGGTCGCCGGGCGGCAGTTGCGCCGGTTGCCAGCGATCCAGAATGGTCAGGTCATAAGGCTCGCGCGGCAGGCCAGCCCCCAGATCGCCGCGGAAAGCCTGCACGCCTGGAATGCTACGCAACACCTCCTCGACGAAGCGGTTTTCCGGCGTCAACAACAGGACACGGCTGCTCTCGCCGGCATCGACCAGCGCCCAGGCGCGGTCATCCTGCTGCAGGTGATCGGGAATGTCCGAGGCGACCGGCACGGTCAAACTGGCCTCAATCTCACGGAAGCCCGGCGGCAGGGCATCGACCACCAGCGGCAGGTCCGCACCGGCCGCGACCTCGTGATAGGCCGAGGCGACCAGTTCGCCATCGACCCGCAGGCTCAACACTACCTCGGCGTCCTGCGCGCCGTAATTCGTCACGCGCGTGAAGAGTTGCGGCGGCTGCGTCGCGCGACGACGCGTGGCCAGGGCGGTGATGGCCAGGTTTTCACCCGACGTCCCTACCGGCAGCCAGGTCACCCTGGCCGGCAGCTCCGGCAGCAGCGCCGGATCGCCGAGGCCGCCATCGCTGACGATGACGAGGCTGAACTCGCTGGCCTCGGCCATGCCGCCCAGTGCCAGGGTGAGCGCGGCGGGCCAGTCGGCGCTGCCCCGGCCCGGCTGCGCGTCGTTGATGGCTGTCTGCAGGGCGAGCCGGTCGTTGCTGGCCGCGGCCAGCAGTTGCGGCTGTTCCGCTACGCGGATGAGCGTCAGCCGGTCGCTGGCTGCCAGGGCAGACACCACCGCCTGCGCCTCCTGCTGCGCCGCGCGAAAGCGCGTGCCGGCGGCCACGTCGCCCGCGTTCATGCTGGCCGAGGCATCCAGCAGCAGCACGATCTGGCCGCTGCCCGAGGCAGGCACAGTGATGAAGGGCCGCGCCAGCGCGAAGACCAGCGCCGCCAGAATCAGCAGTTGCAACAGGAGCAACAGGTTGCGGCGCAGGCGCTGCCAGGGCGTGTTGGCCTCGGTGTCCTGCAGCAGCTGCTGCCACAGCATGATGCTGGAGACCTCGATCTCCTGGCGGCGCAGACGCAGCATGTAGAGCAGGATGACCGGCAGGGCCAGCAGGCCGCCAGCCAGTGCCAGCGGCGTCAGCAGTTGCATGCGTCAGCGCCTCCCGCGCAGCCCGTCGCGCTCACCGGATCACACCCAGGCGCCGCAGGTCGCGCAGGATGACGCGCTCCCAGGGTTCTTCGCTGCTGACAGAGAGATAGTGTCCGCCGCCCTGCAACAGCGTGCGTCGCAACTGCGCGCGCCAGTCATCAAGGCGCTGCGCGTAGCGCGTGCGCATGGCCGCGTCGATCGTCACTTCGCGCGCCGTGCCGCTTTCGACGTCGATGAGCCGCAGGTCGCCGGTCACGGGCGGCTCGATTTCGTCGGGCGCCAGCAGATGCAGCAGCAGCAGCTCATGGCCCGCCGCAGCCAGTGCGTTGAGCGCCTCCGTCAGGCTGACGGTCGTTAGCATGTCGCTGATCAGCACAAACAGCCCCGGACGCCGGCTACGCAGCGCCTGTTCGCGCAGGGCCGCGTCGAGGTCGACTTCGCCCGCCGGCTGCAAGCCCTCGATAAAGGACAACATACGCAGGCTGTGGCCGCGGCCACGCAGGGGGCCGAAGGTCGCACTGCCCGCCGCGCTGACGCTGCTCAGTCGTGTGCGATCGTTGCTGGCCAGGGCGCACCAGGCCAGCCCGGCCGCCAGGCGCTGCGCGTGGCGAAACTTGTGCCGGTCGGAATCCTCCGCCCCCTGCGGCCAGTCCATGCTGGCGGAGGCGTCGATGAGAATGTGCAGCGCCAGGTCTTCCTCGTCTTCCAGCAGCTTGATGTAGGGCCGTTGCAGGCGGGCGTAGACGTTCCAGTCGAGGCGGCGCAGGTCGTCGCCGCGGGCGTAGTTACGATAGTCCGCGAACTCGATGCTGGTGCCGCGCCGCGTCGAGCGCCGTTCGCCCTTCATGGCGCCGGCGCGGGCGCGCTGTGACCAGAGCATGACCTGCTCCAGCTTGCGCAGCGTGCGTTCGTCGAATACGCGCGGTTCGGCCATCTGCCGGCGCTCAGGCGGGCTGGCGACTGACGGACTGCAGCACTTCGCGCACGATCTCGTCCGGGTCCGCGCCCTCGGCGAGGCCCTCGAAGTTCAGCAGCAGCCGATGGCGCAAGGCCGCCGGCGCGACCGCCTCGATGTCCTCCCAGGCGACGTTGAAGCGGCCTTCCAGCAGCGCGTTGACCCGGGCACCGATGATCAGCGCCTGGGCGCCGCGCGGGCTGGAGCCGTAACGCACGTACTGTCGCACCTGTTCCGTGGCCCATGCCTCCTGCGGATGCGTGCCGACGATGAGGCGCGCCACGCGCTCCATCAGATGGCTGGCCACCGGCGTCAGCAAGGCCAGGCGCCCCATCTGCAAGACCTGTTCGCCAGTCGCCACGCGCCCTGCCTGCGCCTCTTCCGCGCCGGTGGTGCGCTCGAGGATGTCGACCAGCTCGTCCGGCCGCGGGAAGTCGACGCGCACCTTGAACATGAAGCGATCCAGTTGCGCTTCCGGCAAGGGATAGGTGCCTTCCATCTCCAGCGGGTTCTGCGTGGCCAGCACGAAGAAGGGATCCTGCAGCTGGTAGCTGTGACCGGCCACGGTGACCGTCTTCTCCTGCATGGCCTCCAGCAGGGCGGACTGGGTCTTGGGCGTGGCGCGGTTGATTTCGTCGGCCAGTACCAGGTTGGCGAAGACCGGCCCCTGGTGGAAGCGGAAAAGACGGCTGCCATCCTCCGCCTCTTCCATGATGTCCGTGCCGGTGATGTCCGCCGGCATCAGGTCCGGCGTGAACTGGATGCGCGTGAACTTCAAGTCCAGCGCTGCGCCCAGGGTGCGGATGAGCATGGTCTTGCCGAGGCCGGGCACGCCCTCCAGCAGCGCGTGACGGCCGCTGAGGATGCAGATCAGCACGCTGCGCACCACCTCGCGCTGGCCGACAATCACGCGGCCTACTTCGGCCTCGATCGACTGCGCGAGCGCGCCAAAAGCCTCGAGGTTCAGATCATCCGCCATGTTCGCTCCTTTTTGTAGCGCTACTGTCCCGGCTCAAGCCCGCTGAAATAATCGTGCACCACGTCGCGCAGCCCAAGCGGGATGTAGTCGCTTTCCAGCGCCCGGCTGGCCGCATCGCGATAGTCGCCAAAGATCTGGTTCCAGGGCACCAACGCCTCGCCGGAGGGGTTGGGCGCGAAGTCGCCTTCTACCAGGGGGGCATCGCCCGGATCCGTCTCGAGAAAGAGTTGCGGCCCTTCCGTTGCCCCGATGCGGCGCGGCGCGTAGACTGGCGCGAACTCGCCCTCGCCCAGGCCGTCCGGGCTGTTATTCTGCGCCGGCGGCGCGCCCTGCTGACCCATGCTGCTATCGTCACTGCCGTCATCGCCGGGTGAGTCACCGGCCTGGCCGCCCAGGCCCGGCACACTCTCTTCGCTCTCGCCCACACCGCCCTGATCGCCACCGGGCTGACCACCCTGCTGCGCGCCAGCCTGCCCGTTATCCTGGTTGCCGGGCTGCACGCTGCTGCCCGGCAGGGCAGCGGGCTGTGCGCCCTGGTCAGATTGCTGACTGCTCTGCTCGCTACGCGCCTGGCCAGGCTGGGCGATGTCTCCGCTTTGCGAGAGTTCGTTCATGGCGGGCGACTGCTGTGACAGGCTGGGCGGACGAGAGCCTGACCGCTGCATCTGGCGCGCGATTTGCTCCGCGCTGCCGCGCATCTGCTGCGAAGCCGCCTGCAGCCGTTGCTCCGAGCCCTGTTCGCGCGTCAACTGTTGCTGCTGCTGCGAGAGCAGCTGGCTGGCCAGTTGGGCGCTGTTGCTGGCGGCCTGGAACTGACTGTCGCGCAAGGCCTGCGCCGCCTGGCGCAGGGCTTCCGCCAGCAGCGGGTTACTCTCCTCCAGCGCCGCCGCCGCGCGCTCCAGTCTGGACGCCGTGTCTTCGCCGTCCGGCAGCGATGGCAGCGCGTCCTGCAACTGCTGCAGCGCAGCCGCCAACTCCGCACCCGTCGCCGCCTGCGCGCTTGCCAGCGCCTGCATTTGCTGGCGAATGCTCTCGCTCAGGCTCAGGGCCTGCTGTTCAAGCTGCTCTGCGCTCTCAGCCAGCGCAGCAAACGCTTCCTCCGGCGACAGGGCTTGCTGGCCCAGCACCGCAGCCGTGCGTTCCAGTTCACGCGACAGTTGCTGGCGCAATTCCTCGGGCAAGGCGCTGTCACGCTCCAGCTCTTCGCTGATGCGCTCGACCGCTGCGGCGGCTTCGTCAATGGCGGCCTCCTGCGCGTCTGTCTGGCCGGCAGGCGGGACTCCCGTGACGGGCAGGCGCAACATGAGTCCGAAGGCGAGCAGCGCCAGTAGCACCAGCGCCCAGGCGCGCCGGTCACTGCGCAGCGGCAAATGCGCGCGCGCGTCCACGGTCTGGGCGCGGGCGCGGGCATCAGCGATCTGGCGCATGGCCAGTTCGGCGCTGCTGTGAATGCGGCCCTCGATCAGCTCCAGCGCCGTCGAAAGCCGTTCGTTCAACGAAAATTCCTGCTCGAACTTGCGCGCCAGCGGTAGTGAGGGCCGCGGCCGCAGCCAGACGTGTGCCAGCAACAGCAGCAGGCCCGTCCCGACCAGCAGAGCGCCAGGCAGCAACAACTCGTCGGCTGGCGTCGCGAAGCGCAGCCGCGTCCACAACGCCAGCGCGACCCCCGTCGCCAGGCCGGGCAACAGGCTGCGCGGCAGCCAGAGCCAGGTGCGTTGCAGGCGTTGCCGACGTTCCCAGCGGCGCAATAAACTCGTGAGGGCCGTGTGCTGCGCGTCTCCGCCAGGGCCTGTGGCCAGGCTGGCCATCAGGCCTCGACCTTACGCATGCGGCGCACCGCCAGCGCGACCAGCACCGTTGAGATCAACAGGTAGAAGACCCCGAGGCTGATCCAGGGCGACACCAGCGGGATGGTGCTGCCATCGCTGCTGAGCACCAGCGTCCACAGGCCGGCCACGTTGCGGTCGGCCAGCAACTGCTGACTCACCAGCGCGGTGGCCACGGGGTTCAGACTGACGAGCAAGAAGCCAATATAGATGAAGATCGCCTCCACCACCGGCGAGGCGAGGATGCCGGAGCCGAAGCCGGAAGACGCGTTGACGAAGGCGTTGAACAGCGGCAGGCCCAGCAGCAGCGGGATGCCGAAGAGCAGGCCCAGTGCAACCGTGTAGGAACGCATGCTGGCGGTGAGGGTGCTCGGTGTGTAGGCCGAGAAGTAGATGCCCAGCGTGCCCAGGGCGATGGCCGTCACCGCCAGCACCACGAAGGAGATGACCAGCTCTCCCAGGGTCACGCCACCAAAGAGAAAGGCGATGCTCTGCAGCGGGATGGAGGAGAAGAGCAGCAGCAGAATGTAGCCCAGCGCCGATTCCAGCTTGCCGATGACCAGCGCGGGCCGCACCAGCAGCGTGGTCTGCAGCAGATCCCAGGTGCCGTACTCACGCTCGCCGGTGATGGCGCCGGAAGTGAAGGCCGGCGCAATGAAGAGGATCAGCAGCAGCTCGATGCTCACCAGACCGAGAAAGAGCACGCGCCCGATCGCGCCGATGGAGGCCGAGCCGCTGCTCGAAATCGTGCCCGCGCTGAAGACGAGGTAGAGCAGCGCGGTGAAGGCGCTCATCAGGCCGAGGTAGACTGTTAGTACGATGAAGGAGCGCGGGCCGCGCATACGCCCGCGCAGTTCCTTGCGCATGACCGGGTTGACGCGGAAGCTACGGGCCTCGCGCAGGGCCAGCGCCAGCGCCCAGGCGCAGGGCACGAGGGTCACGATGCCCAGCGCCAGGCCAGCCAGCAGCAGGCCGACCAGATTTATTGTCAGCAACAGCGCCATGCCTGGCAGCGCCCAGAACTCGCGCGCCAGGACGCCCGTCATCAGCACCAGCAACAGGCTGCAGTCCACCAGCAGCAGCATAATGACGATAGCCAGCGCGCTGTCCGGCGCCAGCTCCAGGCTGCCGGCCAGCAGATTCTGCGCTGTGGCGAAGACGCCTGGCAAGAGGCCCAGGCCGCCCGCCAGGGCCAGCAACAACAGTAGCGCGAGCACGGCGCCGTTGGCCAGCGCGCCGCCCAGCAGCACGCGCGCGATACGCAGCAACGCCCGCTCGCGCGGGTCCAGCGCTTCCTCCGGTTCGTCGATCAGCCGGACGCCGGAAGCGACCATACTCAGCTGACGACGCCCCGGGTCACGTTCATGAAGAGCGACTCCAGGTCCCTTGTTTCCTCCTGGAAGCCGAGCACGCCAATGTCTGCCAGGGCCAGCGCGCGGTTGAGGCCTGCCACGCCGGCATCATCGCCCTCGTAATGGACGGCCAGGCGCGTCCGCTCGTCGCGCGACTCCAGCTGATTAATCTCCAGCACCTGCGGCAAGTCCTGCAGCAGACCGCGCACCGTCCCGACCGCTGCGCTGTCTGCCAGGGTCACGACAATCTCGCGCCAGGGCGTCAGCTGCGCGCGCATCTCCGCCACGCTGCCCTGGATGACCATCTGGCCGGCCTCAATGATGCCGATGTGGGTGCAGATTTCGCTGACGTCCGCAAGTATGTGCGAGGAGAAGAAAATGGTCTTGCCCATGCCCGCCAGCTCGACCAGCAGTTCGCGGATTTCGACGCGGGCGCGCGGGTCGAGGCCCGAGGCGGGCTCGTCGAGGATGAGCACCTCGGGGTCGTGCGCCAGAGTGCGCGCCAGCGAGAGACGCTGTTTCATGCCGCGGCTGAGCTTGTCGACCATGTCGTCTCGCCGGTGCGTCAGGTCCACCAACTCCAGCAGATCATCGATGAGGCGGCGGCGCTCGTTCTCGGGGATGTCATAGCAGGCCGCGAAGAAATCGAGGTATTCCCAGACGCGCATGTCGTCATAGACGCCAAACTCGTCCGGCATGTAGCCGATGGCGCGCCGCACCGCGCGTGGATGCGCCGTGACGGAGTAGCCGGCCACGTGGGCCTGGCCCTCGCTGGGCCGCGTCAGCGTGGTCAGTACGCGCATGGTGGTCGTCTTGCCCGCGCCATTGGGGCCGACAAAACCGTAGATCGCGCCCTCGGGCACCGCCAGCGACAGCCCGCTGACCGCCGTGAAGCGCGAGTAACGTTTGACCAGTTCCCTGGTTTCAATAATAAGGTTCATGCGCCCGGTCCCGTCGCCATGACGTCAGTATAACTGAAATAGCCCTCCTGCTCGATCGCGAGGCGGTCCATGCGCAGCGAACCGCCAGCCTCGTCCACGATCAGGCGCAGCAGGACGGCATTCTGCGGGCCCAGCAGGGCCTGGGGCGCCCCGATGACCGCCGAGCGCGTTGTGCTGCGCACAGCCGGCCGGCGCAATGTGACGGGGCGCCAGCGGCTCGTTCGCCAATCCCACAGCTCCGGGAAGATTTCGTCGGGGCCGATGGTTCTCAGGTTGAGGATGACGTGCAACGCCTCCACCTGCGCCAGCTGCGCCAGCGGCTGGGGCGTGAAGCGGTAGACCACCTGATCGCCGGGCTGCAGGTCTGTGTTGACCGGCGAGGCGTTGCCCGAGAGGCTGGTGCGCTCTTGCGCGACCCAGGTGAACTGGTCTGCCTCGATACGCACCAGGTCCACCGGTGCATCCTGCGTCACCTCAAGGCCGATCAGATAGAGGGCGGCGTCATTCGGCTCCCATTGCGCCTCGCCCGGTTCGATCTCCAGCGGCATGACGCCCCAGCCGGCCAGGAACACCTGGTCACTGCGCGCAGTGGAGAGGAAGGGGTCGGTCATGGCGGCGGAGAGCAGCAACTGACGTCGATGGTTTTCCTGGTCGCTGATGCTGGAGCCGGGACCCTGACGGTAGGCGCGGCTGTTGTAGCGCTCGTCCATGATGTCCATCACGCTCTGCTCGCGTGAGGCGAGGTTGCGTGAATAGCTACTGAAACGCAGCTGTGTGAGCTGTGGCTCGCCCTGGCGCTCCAGCGGCGCGGGCGCGGCCGGCTGCAGGACGTCGGCGAGCAAGGGCAGTTCGAAGCTGGCGCTCTCGCCAGGCAGCAACGTTGCGGGCAAGGCCTGGCTCGCCGCGCGCGCGAGGATGACCGGCTGGCTGAGCGCAAAGTCGCCCTCGTTGCGCACCGTGCCGCGCAGCAGCCAGTGCCAGGTGGGCTCGTGGGTCAACACGTTCGGTTCGCCCTGAACGTAGCGCAGCGTGGCCGTGCCGCTGATGGCCGGCGCGGGTATGGTGGCCGTGCTGTGGAAGGTCGCGATGAAGCTGGCGTCGACGTTGAAGTTCAGGGCGTTGAACTGCTCCGCCTGGCGGATGTCCGTACGGGCCTGAATGCCAGCGGCGAAGGGGTTGGCCGGGATGTCGCGCGCCAGCGGGCGCAAGGTGCTGCCTTCAGCCGTCAAGAGATCATAGCTGGCGCGCCGCGGCGAAAGTACGCCGACCAGTCCGGTCACCTGGGCCCGCTCGCTCTGCGGCCAGGATTGCACCAGCGCCAGGCGGCTGAGCGTGGCCGTACTGCCGCGCAGGCCAAAACCTACTGACCAGGACAACGCGCTGAACAGCAGGATGAAGAGCGGAATGGTCACCCAGGCCCAGGCGCGCCGGTTGATGCGCCGCAGCACGACGTAGTTCAGCGGGCCGATCAGCGCGACGTAGAAGAGCAGAAAGCCACAAAGCGGCAGTAAATCCGGCAAGAGATCCAGTCCGGGCAGGATTTCGCTGGCGATGGCCGCGCGATCGAGATTGGTGATCCCCTGCGACCAGCCAGGCAGCGGCCGGCGCGTGGCCGCCAGCGTGAACCACAGTGCATCCAGCCCCGCCCAGTCGTTCAGCGGTGCCGCCAGCGGATCGGCGGCGAAATAGTCCACCGTGCCCAGACCGTATTGGCGGCGCAGCAGCAGCGGCACGCCATCCGCCGTCGCCGCCAGCACGCGGGCATCCGCGCGCAGGGTGCCGGTGGCGACCAGTGTTTCGCTGCCAAAGCTGGCGTTCGGCTCACCGGCCAGCGCGGCCAGTTGCGCCAGGTCCGCTGTGGACAGGCTGCCGGAAGGCTGTAGCGGCAACAGCTCTGCGAGTCCGGCGGCGGTCGCCTGCCAGCCAGCACCTCCGGTGACAATCAGGTGAGCGCCGGCCAGCACGCGGTCCGCCAGCGCCTGACGCTGCGCCGTGCCCAGCGCGCCGGTGTCGATGTCGTTGAAGAAAAAGGTGTCGACTGACTGCAGGGCGGCCGCCAACGGCGGCAGACTGGCCAGGTCCCAGGCGGCTCGCCAGGATTGTCGTTCGCCCGGCGCCAGCGCCGCGAGATCGACCCGCCCGCTGGCCGCATCGCTCAGCAGGACGTGCAGAGTGTCCTGTGCCGGCACATGCCGCAGCGGCGCTTCCTGCGCCGCCAGCACGAAGTTGTCGTCAGTGAGAAACTCGACGCGCACGTTGCTGGCGAAGCTGCGCGCGGTCACGTAGAGGAAGACGCTCTTGCGCGCGCCAGCGGGTAACTCCACCGCAGTACTGAAGGTATTGCTGAAGGCCTTGCCGGAGGTCTCCGGCCGTACGACCAGCCGGCCGCGCTGGTCGCCGCCCGCGTTGGTGACGCGCACCCGCAGCGGAAACCAGTGGTGTTCGCGGAAGAGGCTGTCGAAGCCCGCCTCTACCTCCAGCGTGATGGCCTGTGCCTGCGCGGGCGCGGCGACGTTGACCAGCAGCAGGATGACAAGCAGCAGCAGGGGCAGATTGTGCCGGGGCCGCCCCCGGCTCACAAGCGTACCCGGCAGTGGCGCACAAAGGTGTCGCGCTCGGTGAGCGTGACGAGGTTGAAGCCGGGCCAGTGCAGAGGCTCCTTTAATGGGTCGCCTTGCGCGTACCAGGTGCGCGTCTGGAACCAGCTGCTGCGCACACTCTGATAGGGGATGCCGTCGCGCAGGGTCAGCACGCTCTCGTGGACGTGGCCGTAGAAGACGCAGCGCAAGCGATTTCGTGCCAGTAGCAGAACCTCATGCAGCGCCTCGCCGTTGCGCAGAACGATGCCCTCCAGCCAGGTGACGACGAGGGACAGCGGGTTGTGATGCAGTGCGACCACCAGCGGCCGCTGGTCACCCGCCGCGCAGCGCTGCTCCAGCCAGGCCAGTTGCTCCGGCTCCAGCTGACCGTAATGTTCGTCCACGGCTGGCACGCTGCTGTCGAGCAGGAGGAACTGCACGCCGCCCAGCTCGAACTCCTGGTCCGCATGGCGGGCGGGTTCCGCGCGCCCCAGCAGAACGCGCTGCAGCCAGTCGCCCCGGTCGTGGTTGCCGGGCAGGTAGTGCACCGGCATGGGCAGCCGGGCATAAAGCGCGGCAGCCTGCTGGTAATCGTCTTCCTGCTCCGGGACGCTGTGGACATCGCCAGTGTGCAGCACGAAGTCGACGTGGCAGGGCAGCGCATTGATCTCGCGCACGAGGGCCTCGGCGCCCGGCCGCGGCAGGATGTCGGTCAGATGCCCGCTCCAGCCGGGGTCCGTCGCCAGGTGCGAGTCACTGATGTGGACGAAGGTCAGGGGTTGCATGTGCCTACTCTACAGGAGACAGGCATACCGGACAAGACGCTCAAACATTGCCGGGGATCCTGGTGACTTTTCCACACCCCCACCCTGTCCGACTCTTCACGCCGGGAGTCATGCAGCTGATCATCCACCGCTTCATCCACCAGCGCGGCGGCGCCCGGACCGCCCGGCGACAGGATGAGATGCTGCGCGTTAACAGGACAGAAGCATCAAGTTGTGCCGAAACCGGCCTTGCCTTACAGGCGAACCCGGCAGTGACGCACAAAGGTGTCGCGTTCAGTCAACGTGACGAGATTGTAACCCGGCCATTGGAGTGGCTCCGGGAAAGAATGCTCCTGGCCGAACCAGGTCTGCGTCTGGAACCAGCTGCTGCGTACGCTCTGGTAGGGGATGCCGTCGCGCAGGGTCAGCACGCTCTCGTGGATGTGGCCGTAGAGGACGCAGCGCAGGCGCTGCCGCGCCAGCAGCAATATCTCGTGCAGCGTCTCGCCGTTGCGCAGGATGTAGCGATCCCGCCAGGGCACCGACATGGCCAGCGGGTGGTGATGCAGCGCCACCACCAAAGGACGGGCGTCCTGCGCAGCACAACGTTGTTCCAGCCAGGCCAGTTGCTCCGGCTCCAGCTGGCCGAAATGTTCGTCCACGGCGGGCACGCTGCTGTCGAGCAGGAGGAATTGTACGCCGCCGGCCTCAAACTCCTGGTCAGCGTGGCGGGCGGGTTCCGCGCGCCCCAGCAATACGCGCTGCAGCCAGTCGCTACGGTCGTGGTTGCCGGGCAGGTAGTGCACAGGCACGCTCAGCTGGCGGTACATTTCCAGCGCCAGCTGATACTCCTCTTCACATTCCGGGTCGTGGTTGACATCGCCCGTATGGAGCACGAATTCAATCGGCGCGGCAAGCGCGTCAATCTCGCGTATCAGGGCTTCAGCGCCCGGGAGCGTGGAACCGCGTTCCGACCCTTTCCTGTCGGGGTCAGTCATTACGTGCGAATCGCTGATGTGGACGAAGGTCAGGGGCTGCATTCAGCACTCCCCTGACGATAACCCAGTTGACGATGCTGCTCTACGGGCGCTCCCTGCTTCAGCCAGCCTGCACATGCATCTTCTGCAACAACAGGATTGACCCACATCACGTCCCGAATCTCTTCTATATGCTGACACGCGCTGCCAAAATGTCCGCGCACTCTATCATCTCTGGAAGCGACAATCTTGTCTGTCATCAAAGCTGCTTCCAACAGATGTGTATCCTTT
Source organism: Phototrophicaceae bacterium (assembly GCA_965238035.1). Taxonomy (GTDB): domain Bacteria; phylum Chloroflexota; class Anaerolineae; order Aggregatilineales; family Phototrophicaceae; genus JAGWBD01. The sequence continues at coordinate 1,009,040 of OZ250163.1, forward strand.
TGCATTATCTTATAAATGTGGATGTCTGGCGCAAACAATTCAATTTTGTTTCTTAGCTCCTGATCCTGAACATTTCCCAAATTGAGCACTTTGCCTGTCGTGGTCATCGTAGTGAGCCAATCCGTCGAGAATCCAGAGTGGTGGTCGTTCCACTCACGTTCAATATCTGTAGACATAACAATTCGGTGACCAAAGTTACGTAATGTCTCCAGGAATTCCCGGGAATTGATGGATGTTTGATCCTCAGAATATCCCGAGGACTGGGCGATGTTGGCATCTACAACCAGATCTATTGTTTCAGGATGGGTCATTTGCCAAGCCCATCCTGCGCTTGGCGACCGCATCCAGGTACCGCCTTTGTTCCGTTAGCCGTACATCCGCAAAATCTACGGGCCAGTCAGTTTAGGAAACGCCATTCTTATCGAATTCCACTCTGTCGACCTGTGTGTTGCCCTCTTCATCGCGACGGAACCAGTGCAGCATGACGTCTTCGTGGACAAGCTTGTCCTCGGCAATCAGCGTCATGACTGCCTGCAACAGCAGCGAACTGTGCGTCTCGATGACGACGCGCACACCCCGCTTGCGCAGCGTCCGCCAGCACGCCGGCCAGGGCCACTTGCGCGCGCGGATGCAAGTGCAATTCTGGCTGTTCTATGTAGACCAGTCTGCCCAGGTTCCGCCGCGATTAAGGCCACGATAACCGGCAAAACCTGTGAAACGCCAAATCCAACGTCGGCAATGTTTACGCTATCTTTTCGTGAGACATCACCGCGAGAAACGGGTAAGCGACCTACTTTTAATTCTACGCTTACATTGTCAACAGGAGCGGCCTCTACCCATCTTGTTAAATCTAACTGGCGTAGATTCTTCTCAACGCATCTCAATCCGTACACTTCCAACTTCCCTCCAGCGGGCAATTAAGCTGGCAGTGTATGTCTGAAATGGACCTGAAAAAATCGGCGCTTCAGCTTGCGTGGCTCTGTATATGCGTTCCGGATTTCCACGTAATCCTGGTAAGTGGATTAATCTGACAATCGCAGACTGAACTTCGGGAATGGGGTCCAACGGAAACCTAATTGGAAGTCTTAAAGAACGTTCCTCATCACCCTTTCTGTACCACTCAACAAAAAAGAAGCCTCTTGATGGAATTACCCTCCAGCCAATGTAGTGTGTGTAATCTTTATTCTCTTCCTTCATCTCCTTTTCCACTTCTCGCAATCTCTTTGGCAATAACTTAACGATGCGATCCCTGCGCATTTGGGGGGATAGTGTAAATCTCTTGGATCGAGATTCACTCCTTGCGCTGACTGGATCAAAAACATGTACCTTGTCGAGTTCAATTGAGCCTAACTTATCATCTTCGCTTCTCAGGAATTTGAAGTGGCACGTTACAGAAGCTTCATTCTCTATTTCATAACCAAAAGAAATGTTGTGAGGTTCTTCACATTTGTCGAAAGGGATAATTTGTTCAAACTTCGTGAATTTTACATGTGGTCCATCCAGCAACAGCGGCCTAGGAGGATCATACGACACATCCAATGTCTGCTTCATTATCAACATCGGTTGCATGATGCTGGACTTGCCGGAGCTGTTGGCGCCGGCAAGGATGGTCAGCGGGCGAATCTCGATGGTCGTCTCGTCGCGGATGGACTTGTAGCCGCCGACGGTGATCGCCGTGATGCCCTGCGCGCGCTTAGCCATTTCTACGCCTCCTGAACGGCATCATTATACACCCGTCCCGGCCTTCCTGACTGCGGCCTTCACCACATGCCCTGCCGGCCCGCCTCCCCCTCCAGCAGCGACGCGCGCAGCAGTCCCGTCATCGACTCCTGTACCTGCGCGGCGACTGACGGGCCGGCCGCCAGCGGCGCGCCGAAACGCAGCGTCACCTCACAGTCGCGCCAGCGCGTGAACATCACCTGCAACGTCGCCGCCACCCAGGAGCGCCGCCGTCCCTCGCGATAGAGTTGCGCCAGCGGTGAACGCAGGGCGCGCAATGAAATTACGCCGCTGACCGCCACCGGCAGAATGGTCAGCTCTGGCACCTGACGCGCGAAGAGCGCAATGCTCGCCGACCAGTCCGCCAGCGACTGCAATGCGCTGGCGTAGTACGCAGGATCGGGCTCGATTTCACCAGCGGGAAAGTGCAGCAGCGCGCCGCCTGCGCGCAACTGCGCCAGGGCTGCACGCAACACGCGGATGCGACGTTCGTCCGCGTCTGCGTCCGGCAGCAGGATGAGATGCTGCGCGACATTGGGCAGCAGCGTCAGAATCGGGCGTTCGGCCGTGATGACCTTCAGGTCCGGCCGCGCCAGCCAGGCGAAGAGCGCCATGGCGTCCATCACGCCGGGATGGTTGCTGACCACCAGCAGCGGCGTTCCGGGCGGTATGGCGGTCAGGCCGAGCGGCTGCACGCTGCGCGTGAAGTGCGGCAGCAGCCAGTGCGAGGCCTGCACCAGGTCGGTCTCACCCACCAGGCGTTCGTAGTGAAAGACGAGGCGCGTGATGTTCTGCGCCGGGCCGCGCACCAGCGGCAAGGCGGCCTCCGGGAAGCGCGGCACGAAGGCCCCGATCATGTCGCGCGCGTTTTGGCGCGCGGCCGTCGCGAAGCTGGAGGGCGCAGCCTCAGCCATCGTTGCCTTCCGCGCTGACGGCGTAGACCTGCGCGCCATCCTGTTCGAACACCAGCGTCAGCCATGAGGCGTCCGCCACGGCCGAGGCCATGGGCAGCGACCAGGCGTCGGGTTCGTGCCAGCGCCAGGCCTGGGCGAAGCTCTCAGGCGCCGCCACGATCTGCGGCACCAGCACGTAGTCGATGCCGGTCTCGGCCAGCAGTTGCGCATGCTCCGGCCTGACCGGGTCCAGCCAGAAATTGCGCAGGCGCTCCTGCTCGGCCACGCTGGTCTCGTTGCCACGGAAGAAAGGTTGCCAGCGGTAGTAGACGTTATCGCGCTCGCTGATCACCGCGGCCCAGTCGCCCTCCCAGGAACTATCCATCGCGCTGCCCGGAAAGTTGAGCACACGGGCCGTTTCGGGCGTGTTCTCGCGCAGCCAGGTCATGGCGGCCACGTCGGCGTGCGAGGCGAAGGCGCCGTGAATGCCGAAATGTCCCTTGCTCAAGGTCAACAGTTGCGACTGCAAGGCGAGCGCCAGCAAGGTCAGCACGAAGCCGGCAGTCAGCAGCGCCCAAGCCGCCCGGCGCCATTGCTGCTCTGGCCAGCGCGGCGCAAGCCATTGCCACAGGCGCAGCAAGCCCTGCCCCGCCAGCAGACTGAGCGGTATGAGCGGGCCGTGCCAGGCGATGCTGAAGGGATAGTCGTAGCGAAAGAGCGGCAGCCAGGGGGCGATGCGCTCGCTGATGCCGAGGAAGGCGAAGTCCGCGCAGAACAACAGCCAGCCGAGCGCCAGCAGCGTCGCCTGCTCGCGCCGGCGCAGTCCCATGCGCGCGCCGACTATCGCCAGCGGCCAGCTCCACAGGCCGTGAAAGCCGAGCATCACCAGCGCATGACCCGGGTCGCGGGCGAAGGGCGAGACGATGTCCCCGCCCAGCAGCGGCAGACTGCGCAGCAGCCAGGGGCTGATGATGAGCAGGGCCAGCAGCGGCACACCGGCGAAAAGTAGCAACCAGCGCCGCAGCGACGGCCGCGGCTCGCCGGACCACATCGTTATCAGCCAGGGGCCGAAGCCGAGCGCGAGGATGATGGTCGTGTCCGGATGCGACAGCACGACGGCGGCCAGCAGCAGCGCGGCGGCGAACAGGTCCGTGCGTTGACCATCCCGCTGATAGCGCAGCACACAAAGCACGAAACCCTGGGCGAAGACGAGCGCCAGCAGCGTCGTGAAATGGGAGTCCATGAAGGCGAGGAAGAGGCCGAGGCCGCCCGTCAGCGCCAGCGCCAGCGCGCGCCCCAGGCGCCGCCCGCCCAGCTCCGAACCCAGATCATGCGCCACCCAGACGTTGAGCAGACCCAGCACGGCCGCCAGCGCAAACTGCACCTGATGCAGGGGCTGGCCCAGTTGTGAGCTCAGCCAGGCGACGAGCAGGGGGAAGCCCGGCGCGTAGAGGTAGCTGATCTCCGGATGAAAGGGTGCCAGGGTGCCGAGGCTGCCACCCAGGCGCGTCATCAGCGCGAGGTAGCCGAAGCCCTGGGCGTCGGTGTCCAGCGGCACGGGCAGGATGAGCGTCGGGAGGGCGAAGAGCGCGGCTACCAGCGCGAAAAAGGCCAGGTCCAGCGCGGCGGGCCAGCCCATGTCCGCATCTGCAACCTCGGCGCCCTGCCGCGCAGCGCGCAGCTGGCCGCGGCCCAGTGTCCCGCCCAGCAGCACCACGGTGACGAGCGCGAAGAGCAGATAGTCGATGACCAGCGTGTCCCAGCCGAAGAGCATCGTCCAGCCAGTCGCGCCGCAAAGCACAACGGCCAGCGCCAGCGCCGCGCCCAGGCCAATGCGTACCTGCCTGCCGGGCAACGCAGGTGCCAGCAGCGCGCCGGCCCCCAGCAGCACGCTGGCAGGAATGAACATGATCGAAAGCGGAATCATCAGGCGCAGTATACCTGAGCCAGGCCGGGGCTACTCTGGCAAGCAGAAGGGTTTGTGCTATGCTGACGTGCTGCAGAACAACGGAGGTTTCCCCATGAAACGAACTGTTGTCCGGCCTTCCCTTTTGCTACTGGCCCTGCTGGTGGCGCTTGGGTCTTTCGGTACAGTCGTTGCCCAGGACGAGGAAGAGACACTCAACATTCTCTACTGGCAGGCCGTGTCCACTCTGAACCCCTATCTCTCCCCCGGCACCAAGGATCGGGAAGCAGCCTCACTCACTCTGGAGCCCCTGGCCTATATCAATCCTGACGGCATCCTCGTGCCCGTGCTCGCCAGCAGCATCCCGACGCTGGAGAACGGCGGCGTCTCCGAAGACCTGACGACCATCACCTGGCAGCTGAAGCAGGACGTCGTCTTCTCGGATGGCAAGCCTTTCAACGCCGCGGACGTGGTCTTCTCCTGGCAATACTGCACGCACCCGGATATGGGCTGTGCCGGCCTGCAGTGGTTTGAGGATGTAGAGCGTGTCGAGGCCGTCGACGATTACACGGCGAAGATCACCTTCAGCATGCCCAGGCCCTACCCCTATGGCCCCTTCGTCGGTGAGACTTCGGTCATTCTGCACAGCGAACAGTTTGCCGATTGCATGGGCAGCGCCGCGGCGGCCTGCACCGAACAAAACTTCGGCCCTTTCGGCACCGGCCCCTACGTCGTGGACGAATTCCGCGCCAACGACGTGGTGACCTACTACGCCAACCCGCTTTACCGTGAGGAGGGCAAGCCCTGGTTCCAGCGCGTGGTCTTCAAGGGCGGCGGTGACGCCGAATCCGCGGCGCGCGCCGTTTTTGAGACTGGCGAGGCCGATTACGCCTGGAACCTGCAGATCTCGCCCGCCGTGCTGGGCGCCATGGAAGCTGCCGGCAACGGCACGGTCGTGGTGGCCTTCGCCTCCAAGCTTGAGCGCCTCTTACTCAACCAGACCAACCCCGGCCCGGACCTGCCCGCCGACGTCCGCTCCGTCGATGCCGTCAACAACCCGCACCCCTTCCTCAGCAACCAGACCATTCGCCAGGCGCTGTCAATGGCGATTGACCGCAACATCATCGCCGGCCAGCTCTACGGCGCCGGTGGCAAGCCGGCCTGCAACATCGTCAACGGCCCGCCCCACAACGTTTCGCCCAACAATGACGGTTGCCTGATGCAGGACATCGCCGGCGCCAACGCCAGGCTTGACGAGGCTGGCATCGTTGATACTGACGGCGACGGCATCCGCGAATTGGATGGCACGCCCCTGAGCGTTACCTACCAGACTTCCACCAATGCCGTGCGCCAGAGCACCCAGGCGCTCATCAAGCAGTGGTGGTCCGAGATCGGCGTGGAGACCGAGCTGCGCAACATCAGTGCCGGCGTCTTTTTCGGTTCTGACCCTGCCAGCCCGGATACCTTCCAGAAGTTTTACGCCGACATCCAGATGTATGCCAGCGGCACCGGCTCGCCAGACGCGGAGAACTTCCTCGTTAGTTGGACCTGCGGCGGCGAGCCCGGCCCGGATACGGGCTGGCTGGGGCGAAACATCCCGCGGCACTGCAACGCCGGGTACGATGCACTCTTCGAGCAGTTGCGAAGCACCGGCGGTCAGGCAGCTCGCGCCGCGCTGACCATCCAGCTCAACGACATGCTGGTTGACAGCGGCGTGCTCATCCCGCTGGTCTATAGTGGCGGCGTCTCCGGCGTCTCCAACCGGCTCGAGGGCGTGTGGGTCAACGACTGGAACTCCGAGATGTGGAACATCGAGGACTGGAAGCGCGCCTCGTAACGCGCCTTCCTCCATACAGTGCAGTGCCCCGAAGCGGGCGGACTCCGGTTCGCCCGCTTTTCTTGCGCGTCCACATCTGGCCAGCGCTTGCCCGTTGACAGCGACCCGGCTCCCACAGAAACTTGGCCCATCGTCGACATCCAGGACAGTAGCCGTGCCCCAGGCCATCATCGCTTCGACCAACCCCGTCAAGATTGAGGCTGCGCGTCGCGCCCTTGAACGCATGTTCCCGCAGCAGGCCTGGGTGATCTGCGGGCGCGACCTGCCCTCCGGCGTGCCCGACCAGCCCATGTCCGATGCGGAGACGTTGCAGGGCGCGCTGAATCGGGCCCGCAATGCGCGCAATGCCGTGCCGGACGCTCAACTCTGGCTCGGCATCGAGGGCGGGCTGGAAGCAGTCGGCGAGGTCCTGCGCTGCTTCGCCTGGGTACAGGTGCTCACGCCTGATAGTGCGGGTCGCAGCCGCACGGCGACCCACGACCTGCCCGACGAGGTCGCCAGGCTGGTGCGGGCGGGCCTTGAACTTGGCAGCGCCAACGACCATGTCTTCGGCCGCAGCAACTCCAAACAGGGCAGCGGCTCAGTCGGCATCCTCAGCGGTGACGCGCTCACACGCACTGAATACTACGCGCAGGCCGTGCTGCTCGCGCTCATCCCCTTGCGCAATTCCGACCTCCACTTCCAGAGTCCATGAGCAACATTGCCACGGCCCTGCGCGCGGCGACGCAAGGCCTGCACAGCAGCGACACGGCCGCGCTGGACGCGCAGTTGCTGCTGGCGCATGTCACCGGGCGGGAGCGCGCCTGGCTGTTGGCCCACGGCGACGCGTCGCTCACCCAGGCGCAGGCGCTGCGCTATGCGGCTCTGGTCGCACGCCGCGCCGACGGCGAGCCGCTGGCTTACATCCGTCGTCGCCAGGCCTTCTTCGATCGCGACTTTCACGTCTCGCCGGCGGTGCTCATCCCACGCCCGGAGACCGAACAGCTGCTCGAGCTGGCGCTCGAATTTGCCGCGCCGGATTTCAGCGGAACTGTCGCGGATGTCGGCAGCGGCAGCGGCGCGCTGGGACTCACCTTCGCGGCCCTGCGCCCGCGCAGTCGCGTCTTCGTCACGGACGTCAGCACGGCGGCGCTGGCCGTCGCGCGCATCAACGCGGTCCGTCACCACGTGCAGCCGGAGTTTCTTCAGGGAGATCTGCTGCAACCCTTGCTGGCGCGCGGGCAGCGCGTGGACCTGCTAGTGGCCAATCTGCCCTATGTCAAACGCGGAGATTTGCCGCAGCTGGCGGTCAGCCGCCATGAGCCGCGCGTCGCGCTGGATGGCGGCGCGGACGGCATGGCGTTGCTGCGCCGGCTACTGCGTCAGCTGCGTCAGGTTTGCCAGCCAAATGCGCTGGTGCTGCTGGAGATTGGCATGAACCAGGGCGCTGCGGCCCTGAGCCTGGCCAGGGCGCTGCGGCCACGCCAGGCTCAGGTGTTGCAGGACCTGGCCGGACTCGACCGCGTGTTGCGCGTGGATCTGTAGATAGCAGCGAAGCCCGACCTTATTAGCCGGGGCAATTCCCTCTTTGCAGGGTATAGGTGAAGTGGTTGTCGTTGTTGCTCTTGTCGGCCTCCGGGACCGAATTGTCATGGTTGACGTAGGCCCAGATGATGTGGCGTTCACCATGATGAAAGCTGACCGTGATGGACGCGCTGGCGCCCACCGTCTGGCCCGGCTCGATCGGCGGGAAGGTGCCGATCACTTCGGCCTCGACCCCTTCTATCCGGCCGCCATCCCGCCTGGTGGCGTAATCCAGGAAGCGCACGTTTCCGCCCGGCGAGCGCGTTGAGCCGACATTGGCCACGTCCACTTCCACCCTGAAGCCAGTGCCGCATTTAATATCTCCGCCTGGCGAGTTGTGGCGCATGTTGCCCGCCACCAGGTTGACATCAAGCACTGCGGCGGGCGGCGGCACAGCGGTGAGCGGCAAAGCGGTGACCGGGATGGCTGTGGGCGCGGGCAGCGGCGGCCCGTAAACGACGGGCAGATCATCCAGGTTGCCACTCACTTCAACCAAACTGCCGAAGATCCAGCCTTCGCTGTTGTAGTACTTGATCTTGTACCAGGTCTTGTGGATGTTGATGGCCAGCAGTTCGGCCTGGTCACCGGCGGCGATGCTGCCGATGGGCGGCGCAAAGCGCGTGTCCGGGCCACTGCGCACGTTCGCGCCGCGCAGAAAACGCGCCATGGGCCTGTCAGACGTGGGCTCGGGTGCCGGTGCCGGGCGATCCGGTTCCTGCGCCTGTTCCTGCGGCTGCTGGCCGCCGTCACCACTGCCCGTGCCACCCCCGGAGCTCGTGCCGGAATCGCCCTGAGACGGCTGTGAGACCTGGCCGACGACCGTGACTGTTACGCTGACGGGGACGCTGAAGCTGCCATCGCCGCGCACGGCGCTTACGCTCAGGCTGTGCGCGCCGGTGCCGGAAGAGATCCAGCTCTCGGAGACGCTGAGAACGGACGCGCCGGTGCTGTTGGGGTCTGTCAGGGAAGCGAAGACCTGATTATCGACGGCGAAGTCAACGCGAGCCAGGTCCGGGCCGGCGTTCTGTATCTGCGCCTGTATGTTGACCGTCACGCCTTCGAGGTAGGCCGCGTTGGGCAGCGGCGCAACTATCTGCACCGCCGGCACGCCGGCCAGCGCCTGGCTCGCGGGATCCGGCTGGGTGGACAGATTGCAGGCAGCCAGCAGAAGTAGCACAAGGCCGGACAGGACTGCCAGGAGTTTTGCGTCCCACCTCATGTGTACCTCTCCTGCGCCCGGGTGCGCGCTTCCTCATACTAATCCTGCCGCAATTTGGAGTACAGCGCAAGGGGAGCGGCTATCAGGCGCTGTGAAAGCGGCCTGTCTCCATCACGTCAACAGGCACGCCTTCCAGTTCCCTGGGCACTGCCTCTCCCGGCGCCAGCTGAGCGGCCGGCACCTTGCGCTCGACCATGACGACCACCGCGACCTCGTTCGTGTATTGTCCCTGACGCTTCCTGAGGCCGACGGCCGTGCCCACGACCCGCGGCAGCGCCATCAGTTGCCCGTTGTACTTTTCCTGCACCCGTTTGGCCCGGTTGGTCAATTCATCCTGGTCCATCGCTCCACCTTTAGAGGGTCACATCCAGCGCTTCCAGTACCGCCTGAATCGGCGTGAAGATCGTTGCCTGGGTGGAGCCGGCAAAGAGCAGGCCCACGGCAACACTGTCGTGACGATGGACGATCAGCGAGCCGGAATCGCCACCGAGGCTCATTGGCGAGGTTATTACCTGGCCGGTGAAACGCGCCGTCTTTTTGCCGTAGGCCACGTTGACCGTGGCGTTCAGCAACACGACCTTGCCGCTGGTCTGATCCGTGGTTCGCCCGGTCTTGCGCACGTCCATGCCTAGCGCCGGCGCGCGTGTGCCCTGCACACGTCCCATACCACGAATCTCGCCTGTGAACATACCCTGGTTGACTGGTCGCGCCAACGCGGCATCAAGGTTGTTGCCGCTGGACCGGGCCGTGCGCTGCGCCGCCAGGGCCGAGCCCGGCGCGGGCGCGGTCTGCACGCGCCAGTCCGAGCCGGACAGCTCGTTCATCAGGTTGATCATGTTCACCAGCAACCGCAGGATCTTGCCGCCGTCGGGCGCCGGGCGGATGCGGCTCGTCGGCTGCGGCGGCGGCGCCGGCTCGCCGATAAATTGCAGCGGAATGAAGCGCTCCAGATGAGCCACGACATCGGCGGGGTTGCGGCCGCCGTCTCTGGGCGCGGGCTGCAAAACCGGGTCCCCCGCGCTGGCATCGTTGACGTTGGCCAGCACGTGGTTGTTGGAGAGGATGAGCCGCTCGCCGGTGAGCCGGTCGGTGACCAGCGCGCCCAGGGTGCCCGCGGTGACCTTGTAGTGGCCCATGCTGACGCCGCCCGGCATGGTCGGCCGAAAGCGATCGCGCGGCGTGGCCAGCGCGCGCAGATAGCCGACTTCGTAAACGTCGGTGCGAATGCCGTCTATCGCGCCGGGCACGCGGTCGCGCCGCGACAGGGCCGTCAGCGGCAGCTTGCGCTCCACCAGCACCACAACGGCCTTCTCGCCCTCGACCTCGGATTTGCTGCCCTTGTTCCCTACCGCCACACCGACGACGTTGGCGCGGCGCAACAGGTCGCCCTGGGCTGCCCGCTGCGCCCGAATCGCCTGTTCCACACTCATGCATCCGCTCCCGCGCCGGCGTCTTGCACGAATCATTGTAGCACGCGCGCGGGAGCGGCCCGTGACATATAAACGCTTTATGAACAACCTGCACAGCCCGCGGCAGGGCTGGTATGATAACCTTGCCTTCCTGATGCGCAGGAGCATCCCGCGTGACCCGACTCCTTTCATCCAAGCTGTCCCTGCTGGCTGTTACGATCCTGCTCGCCGCCTGCAGCAGCGGCCCGCAGCGCGAACTCACCATCGGTGAGGAGCTGATCGTACAGGATTTCTCCGAGCCGGGCAGCTTTGAGGAAGGCGCCTATACCTCTGCCACCCTGCGCGTCGATGACGGCAGTTACCTGATCAAGGTTGACAGCGGCGACAGCGAAGTCTGGTGGGGGCAGTGGGGCGCGACGCACAGCGACGTGGTCATCGACGTCGATATTGAGCAGCTCAGCGAGCGCGAGGAGGCCGCCTACGGCGTGGCCTGCCGCCTGCGCGGTCAGGTCGGCCAGCAACTGGCGCCCGACCCGCTGTTCGAGGCGCTCGTTGCCGGCGACGCGGCTGACGGCGACTCCGCGGGCATCGCGCTGAAGGCGCCCGCGGCTGCTGCCATCGCCAACGGCGACGGCTACCTCTTCCTTATCCAGGGCGGCGGCTCCTGGGGCATCTTCCGCGCGCGCGGCCGGGATCTCTTCCCGCTGCACGACTGGGCCCCGTCGGAGCTCATCAAGCGCGGCCGTGGCGGGCGCAACCACCTGCGCGCCGTCTGCGCGGACGATTACCTCGCACTCTACATTAACGAGCAGTTGGTGGCGGAGGTGGAGGACAACAGCTTCGCCAGCGGCCAGGTCGGCCTTGCCGCCAGCGCCTTCAGCCGCCTCGGCGCCGAAATCAGCTTCGACAACCTGGTCGTCAGCGCGGCCACCGTCAGCGAGGGCAATCAGGGGTCTGGCACTTTTTTTGACAATCTGGTCGCGCCGACCTAAAATCCATCAATGGAAACCTGTTGTTTGCAGCAGCATTCGCAGTGTCCGACGACACGCGCATGGCAACCCGCCCGGCGCGTGTTTTGATTCCGGCGCCAGCGGCGTCGGACCGGGGAGCAGCCCATGGACAACGGCATGATCAGTCAACTCGAAAAAGCGCGTCTCTACGCCGATGAACCGGAGCGCGTGACCTTCCGTACACTGGAGATTCACTTCCACGGCGATAACGACGCCTACCGGATTTCACTCAACGACCGGGGCTGGCATTGCAGCTGCCAGGGCTTTGAGGCCCACCGCATCTGCCCGCACATCATGGCCCTGGAGCGTCTGCTGCGGCCCATGCTGCCGCTGGCGCCCCTGCCCTACGCGCCCGGCCAGAACGTCGTCAGCGACGTCGAGAAGGCCAGTCGCTATGCCCAGGAGAGCGATCGCGTCAGCGTTCAGGCCTTCGAGGCGACCCTGCGCGGCCTCAACAGCGACCACAACGTCAGCTACGGCGGGGGCAACTGGCACTGCGACAGCGACTCATTTCGCCGGCGTGGCGTCTCCAGCCACACCATCGCCATGGAGCGCCTGCTGAAGGGCATGATCCATGCCGAAGACGAAACGACCGCGTGAGAATTTGACAAGCGCGCCCGCACCTGCCAGAGTCAGCGGGCTTCAGTCGACACAGGGTGACGGCGGCCGGCAGAACTTGATGGCTCGTTGCAGCAGGCCAACGTGCGCCCGGGAGGAGTGCGGACTTGGCTGTATTGATGGAGGTCAACAACCTCGTTACGAGGTTCTATACCCAGGAAGGTACGGTCTACGCCGTAAACGACATCTCCTACAAGCTGGAGGAGGGCGAGACCCTCGGCGTTGTAGGCGAGAGTGGCAGCGGCAAAAGTGTGCATTCCCTCTCAATTATGGGGCTCATCCCCAGCCCGCCCGGCAAGGTGGAGAGTGGTGAGGTCATCTTCCGTGGCCGCGACCTGCTCCAATTGCCGGCCGAGCAGATGCGTCTGGTGCGCGGCGCCGAGATCGCCATGATCTTTCAGGACCCCATGACCTCGCTCAACCCGGTGCTCACCATCGGCTCACAGATCACCGAAGCGCTTAAGCTGCACATGGGCATGAACAACAAGGAAGCCAACGCGCGCGCCGCCGAGTTGCTCACCCTGGTCGGCATCCCCGACGCGACCAGCCGCCTCAGCAATTATCCGCACCAGTTCTCCGGCGGCATGCGGCAGCGCGTGATGATTGCCATGGGCCTGTCCTGCAACCCCAAGCTGCTCATCGCCGACGAGCCCACCACCGCGCTTGATGTCACCATCCAGGCGCAGATCATCGAGCTGATCAAGCGCCTGCGCGAAGAATTTGACATGGCGATCATCTGGATCAGCCATGATCTGGGCGTGGTGGCCGGCATTGCCGACCGCATTATCGTGATGTATGCCGGCACCATCGTCGAGCGCGGCCTCGTCGAAGAGGTCTTCGCCGACACGCGCCATCCCTACACCCTCGGTCTGTTGCAGTCACTGCCGCGCATGGATCGCCGCTCGCAGCGCCTCATTTCCATCGAGGGCTCGCCGCCGGACATGCGCAACCCGATCAGCGGTTGTCCCTTTGTGCAGCGCTGCCCCGTTCGTATTGAGCGCTGTGCGACCGATACGCCTTTGCTGGAGCACGTACCGGGCGGCGCGCAGGACCATATGATGGCCTGCTGGGTGGATGTGCGCGACATAGACATGGTGGCCGCGAGCGAAGGAGCGATGCAGTCATGAGCGCAATGGCAGGACCGGCCATGATGAAAGACGACGAGGCGCTGGATGAGCGCGTGCTGGTAAGCGTGCGCGGCCTTAAGAAGCACTTCCCCATCAGCTCCGGCATCGTCTTCCAGCGCCAGGTGGGCGCGGTCAAGGCCGTCGATGGTATCAGTTTCGATATCATCGAGGGCGAAACGCTCGGCCTCGTGGGCGAATCCGGCTGCGGCAAGAGCACGACCGGCCGCACCATACTTCAGCTCTACGAACCGACGGCCGGCTCGGTGCGGCTGCGCGATGAAGGCGTTATGCATGAGCTGACCGAGATGAAGGGCGAAGAGCTGCGGCGTATGCGACGTCGCATGCAGATGATCTTCCAGGATCCCTACGCCTCACTCAACCCGCGCATGTCCGTGGGCCGCATCGTCAGTGAGCCGCTGCGCATCCACAAGACCATGGGCCGCAGTGAGCAGGAAGGCTATGTCGAGAAACTGCTGGAACGGGTGGGCCTGAATCCCTACTTCGTCAATCGCTATCCGCACGAGTTCTCTGGCGGCCAGCGACAGCGCATCGGCATCGCCCGCGCCCTGGCGCTGGAGCCGAAATTCATCGTCGCCGACGAGCCGATTTCCGCGCTGGATGTCTCTATTCAGGCCCAGGTCGTCAACCTGCTTGAGGACCTGCAGGAAGAGCTGAATTTGACCTACCTCTTCATCGCCCATGACCTGAGCATGGTGCGCCACATCTGTGACCGTGTCGCGGTTATGTACCTTGGCAAGATCGTTGAGCTGGCGACCGCCGACGAACTCTACGAGAACCCGCTGCACCCCTACACCCAGTCGCTGCTCTCCGCCGTGCCGGTGCCGGACCCCATGCGTGAGAAACAGGCGCAACGCATCATCATTACCGGTGACGTGCCCAGCCCGTCCCATCCGCCCGAAGGCTGCAACTTCAACACGCGCTGCCCGGTGCGCTTTGGCCTCTGCTATGAGGCGCCCGATCCAGGCCTTATCGAGGCCTCGCCCGGACACTTCGTCGCCTGCCATCGGGTGGGCTAGCCTCCACCCCGCATGTGACCGCCACAGAACCCGCCGACCCTGCTGCCGGTGAAGGCCGGGAGGCGGATGCCGTAGACGGGTCGACCCGGCCCGTAACAGCACTGCGTCCGCGCCTAGAGTTCTCCTTGCAGGCGCCGCGCACCCCCGTCGCGCCCGGCGGCCACGCCAGCGTCCGGCTGCGCATTCGCAACATTGATGACTTGCCTGCCCGCTACCGGCTGACGCTGGACGGCATCCCCGCCGCCTGGGCGCTGTTCAACCCGCTGACGGAGCAGGTCTCGCCCAACGCCACTTGCTCGCAGGTCATTCTGCTGCACCCGGAGCGGCATCCGGATTTCCCGCCCGGCGCCTACACGCTCTATATGCGCGTGGAACCACAGCGAGCGCCGCAGGCCGCCCGCGAGCAGGAATTCACGCTGCAGCTCCTGCCCGGCAGCGGCTTCGGCATGGCGCTGGCGCAGGACGGGGATGCACTGCAGCTCCTGCTACATAACCACGGCAACGCCCCGCTTCCATTGCAGCTCGGCGCGCTCGCCCCGGCGCAAGCGATAGCTCCGGTGCTTCCGTCCGAGCCGCTGACCCTGACCGCCGGGGAGCAGCGCAGCATCCCCCTGCGCCTGCGCGCCGGCAACCGCCCTCTCTTCGGGCGACGCCGGACGCTGGAGTTCACGGTCGAGGCCAATTCGCTGGATGAAGCCGGCTTCATGGTCGCCCTGCCGGCCCGCCTCGCCGTCGTGCCGCGCCTGGACTGGCGCATCGTCCCGCTCGCGCTCGCCCTGCTGCTGGCGCTGATTCTGACGCTCTTCGCGACGCAGCCCGTCACGCCCGTCATACTGGACTTCCACGCCAGCGATACAGTGCTGGCGCGCGGCGAAACGCTGGAGCTTGGCTGGCAGGTCAGCGATGCCGCATCGCTTCAACTCAGCCTGGATGGCCAGCCGCTCGACCTGCCCGCTGACGCGCAGCTGACTGGTCACAGTCTCGACACCCTTGCGCTCGCCGGCGAGGTCACGCTGCAGCTGGAGGCGCGCAACGGCGAGCTCAGCGCCAGCCAAAGCCTGACGGTAACCATCCAGGAGCCGCTAAGGGTGGACTCCTTCAGCGCAACGCCGGCGACCTTGCTGCGCCATGTCGTGCAGACGCTCGCGCTGCGTTGGGAGGTGCCGGGCGCGCAGCAGGTACGCATTGACGGGCTGGCGCAGGCTACCAACCATCAGGTCGAGGTCGACAGCAGTAGCGACGGCGTGGAAGGGCTGCCGGTGCTCGTCGATGGCCCGCTGACCCTGACGCTGATCGCCGCGGACGGCTACGGCACAGTGCTGGAACAGACGCTGACCATTCCCGCGCGCGCCGCGACCTGCACGGTGACGCAGGCAACGCTGCCACTGCGCGCCGACCCGCAGGCCGATGCAGCGTCGCTGGCGCAACTGGAACCTGAGCGTAGCGTTGAGGTGGACGGGCGCGACCCCTCCGGCGCCTGGTTGCATCTGCAAGTGGACGAAGTCAGCGGCTGGGGCCTGCTTGGGGGATTGTCCTGCGCCGACTTCGCGCCGGAGGACCTGCGCATTCTGCGGCCCGGTCTGGGCTGACCGCGCTCAGGTGATGGGCACCATGTGAATGACCGTCACGCCGCTGCCACCCTCGTTGGGGTGCGCCTCGATCACCTTGGAGATGAGCGGGTGCTCGCGCGCCCGCTCGCGCACCGCCTGGCGCAGCGCGCCGGTGCCCTTGCCGTGGATGATGCGCCCGAAAGGCAGGCCCGACGTCCAGGCGGCATCCAGCCAGGTCTCGAAGCGCTTGAGCGCCTCCTCCACCCGCTCGCCGCGCAGGTCCAGTTCCAGCCCGGGCGACTTCCCCTTCGGCGCCACCGGGTCAGGCGACGCTTCGTACATGCGCTGACCGCCGAGTTGCATGGCGGGCCTTTCGCTGCGCGGCCGGCGCCGCAGCTCATGGAGGCCCGCGCGCACGCGCAGCGCCCCCAGCTGCACCAACGCCTCGTCACCGTCCAGCTCGCTGATGGTTCCCTCGCTGTTCAGCGTTCGCAGCCAGACGCGCTGCCCTGCCTTTGGTATCCAGTCCAGCTCCGGCGCTGCGATCTCCGTCTGTTGCGGCGGCGTGATGTGCTGCGCCAGGCCTTCCGCCGTTTCCTGCAGCGCGCCCAGCTCCGCCAGCGGCTGACCGGCCGCGTGCAGTTCCTTGCGCAGCCGGCGCAACTCGCGGTGAAATGACTTCAGTTCCTCTTCCGCCTGGCGCCGCGCCGCGTTGATGACGTCCCTGCGCTCGTCGTCGAGTTTGTCCAGGCGCGACTGCAAAGCCTCGCGCTGCTCCTCGGCATCTTCCAGCGTGGCGTGCAGGGCCGTATTTTGTTTGCGAATCTCCTCGCGCGTGCGCTGAATCTCGTCAAGCAAATCATCCGCCACCAGTTCCTCGGTGGCGACCATGCCGCGCGCCGCGGCGATGATGCCCGCGTCCAGGCCCAGGCGCGCCGCGATGGCCAGCGCGTTGGAGCGGCCGGGCAGCCCAATGATTAGACGATAGGTCGGGCTCAGAGTCTGCGGGTCGAATTCAACGCTGGCGTTGCGCACGCCGGGCGTCTCCACGCCATAGATCTTCAGCTCCGGGTGATGCGTCGTCACGATGGTCGTTACGCCGCGGTCGCGCAGATGCGTGAGCAGTGCGCGCGCCAGCGCCGAGCCTTCGGCCGGGTCCGTACCGGCGCCCACCTCGTCGAGCAACACCAGCGCGCGCGCGTCCGCCACCTCCAGAATGTTGATGGTGTTGGTCATGTGCGACGAGAAGGTGCTCAACGACTGCTCGATGCTTTGCTCGTCGCCGATGTCGGCGTAGATGCCGGTGAACACGCTCAATCGCGCGTCCTCCGCCGGCAGCTGCAGGCCACACTGCGCCATCAGCGCCATCAGGCCGGCCGTCTTTAGCGAGACGGTCTTGCCACCGGTGTTGGGCCCGGTGATGACCAGCACCCAGGTGTCGGCGTCGAAGATGATGTCGATGGGCACGACCGTGCTGCCCAGCAGCGGGTGGCGCGCGCCCTGGATGTGCATAACGCTGCCCGGCGCGTCCTCAGCGGGGCGGAAGGGCACGAAGATCGGCTCGACGGCGTTGAACTGCTCGGCATAGCGCGCCCGCGCCAGCACCAGATCGACCTGAGCCAGCACCTCGACCGTGCGCACGATGGCTTCCGCTTCCTCGCCCACCTGCGCGCTCAGGGCCGCGAGGATGCGGCGCACCTCTTTCGCCTCTTCCAGCTGCAGTTCGCGCCAGTCGTTGTTCAACTCGACGGTCGCCAGCGGCTCAATGAACAGGGTGGCGCCGCTGGACGATGAGTCGTGCACGATGCCTGGAATCCGGCCCTTGAAGCCGGCCTTCAGCGGGATAACGTAGCGCCCGCCGCGCGAGGTCACCAGCGGCTCCTGCAGGAAGGGACGATGCTCGCTGCTGGCGACGATGCGCTCCAGACGCGAGACCAGGCGTTCGTGCGCGAGCTTCAGGTCGCGGCGCAGAATCGCAAGGCGCGGGCTGGCGTGGTCGCGCACTTCGCCGTTCTCAGTCAGCGTCACGCTGATGGCCGCCTGTAGCTCGCTGCACTCCTGCGCCTCGTTGATGAGTTCGACCAGCAGCGGATATTGCGCGCGCATGCGGCCGATGGTGCGGCGCAGGGTCGTTGCGCGGCGCAGCGTCTGGCGGATGTCCAGCAAGGTGGCGGGGTCGCAGAGGATGCCGCGCGTCGCCAGCAGGGCCGCGTCGCGCACGTCGCGCGCGCCGCCCAGCGTGACCTCACGCTGCTCCAGCAGGATGCGCGCCTCGGCGGTCTCGCGCTGCCACTGCATCGCCTCGTCGAAGTCGCTCGTGGGCACTTGCTCGCGCGCCAGTTGCGCGCCGGCGGAGAAGGAACAATGTTCCGCCAGCTGATCCAGCACCTTGTGCAATTCCAGCGCCTGCAGCGCCTTTGCGTTCATGCGGGCCTGTCCCATCGCCTCCGCGGGCAGTATACACGTGGCAGGCGGGAATTGCAGTGGCGGACAGCCGCCTGAGGGGCGGCAGTGGGCCACAAAAGGCCAGGGGTCGCAGACGCTGTCCATGCTAAAATGGGCCCATGGATGAACCCCTGCGCGTACTCCACTTCGCCGACCTGCACCTCGGAGTCGCGGGCTATGGCCCCGTCAATCCGCAGAGCGGCGTGGGCGGGCGCGCGCAGGACTTTCTGCAGCTCCTCGACGAACTCGTCGCTCTGGCACGGGAGCAGGAAGTCGACCTCACGGTCTTCGCCGGCGACGCCTTCCACAGCCGCGCGCCCAACCCCACCCTGCAGCGCGAATTCGCGCTACGCGTGCAGGCCTTTGCCGAGCTGGCGCCGCTGCTGCTGCTGCCGGGCCGCCACGACCTGCCGCCGCATCCGCGCCGCGCCAGCAGCCTGGACATTTTCGCGACCCTGGCCGTCTCCGGTGTCCACGTTGCCAACGACTACGAAGTGCTCCAGCTGGAAACGAAGCGCGGCCCGCTCGCCGTTGCGACGGCGCCCTGGCCACAGCGCGCCCGTCTGCTGCCCGACAGCAGCGGCGCTATGGACGAAGCAGCGCTCGCGGCAGCTCTGACGGCGCGCCTCGAGCAGCTGGCGGCGGCAGCCGATGGCTTTGGCATGCCGCGCCTGCTCGTCGGACACCTCGCCGTCAGCGGCGCCAAAAGCGGCAGTGAGGCCAGCTATATGCCCGGCGCAACGCCGACCGTACCCCTGGCTGATCTCGCCGACTCGCGCTGGGACTACGTCGCGCTGGGCCACCACCACATCCACCAGAACCTGACGGAAGCGCGCGCGGACTGTCCGCCTGTGGTCTACAGCGGCGGCCTGGAGCGCATCGACTTCAGCGAGGAGGACGAGCCACGCGGCGCCTGCCTGGTGCAGCTGGCTCGTAATACCACGACATGGCGCTTCCTGCCCCTGCCGGCGCGTCCGTTGCGCACGCTGCGCCTCGACCTGCGCGACAGTCCGGCGCCAGACGAGGCCCTGCAATCGCTCATCGAAGGGCAGGCGCTGGAACACGTCATCCTGCGCCTGCAGCTGCAGTTGTCGGCGGAGAACGAGGCGGCGTTGAACGTGAGCACGTTGCGCGCGACTCTGCGCCGGGCCGGCGTCTGGCACCTGGCCAGCCTGCAGCGCCTGGTCGATCGGCCGGCACAGGTGGCGGCGGGCAGTGTAGAAGGCCTTGATGTGTTGCAACTGCTGGAACGTTACCTGCAGGCGCAGGAACTGGCGCCCGATCGCCAGGCCGAATTGCTGATCGCAGCCTCAGACCTCCTGCGTGACGAAGCCGTCACGAGCGGGCCCGACTGATGCTGCCGCTGCGCCTGGAACTGCGCAACTTCATGGCCTGGCGCGAGCTCGATGCCCTGCGCCTCGAGGGCGTCCACCTCGCCTGTCTGAGCGGCCCCAACGGCGCCGGCAAGTCCGCCCTGCTGGACGCCATCAGCTGGGCGCTGTGGGGCCGGGCGCGGGGCCGCCGCGCTGAGGAGCTCGTGCGCGAAGGCAGCCAGGAGATGCGCGTCCAGCTCGATTTCGAGCAGGAGGGGCAAATCTACCGCGTTCTGCGGCAACGTCGACGCAGTCAACGCGGCGAAGGCACGCTGGCGCTCTTCGCGCAGAACGCGCAGGGTGACTTCAACCGCATCAGCGAGCCGACCATGCGCGCTGCCCAGCGGCGCATCACGCAGTTGCTGAGGCTCGACTTTGAGACCTTCGTCAACTCCGCCTGGCTGCAACAGGGTCGCGCCGACGCCTTCACCACCCTGCCGCCCGCCGGGCGCAAGCAACTGCTGGCCAGCATCCTCGACCTCTCGCAGTGGGGGGATTACGAGGAGGCCGCCAAAACGCGACTTTCAGGGCTGGAGACGCAGCTCGCCTTGCTGGCAGCGCGCAGCGCTGAGATCGAGGAGGGCCTGGCGCTGCAGGGCGCGCTGGAGGCCGCGTTGCAAGAGACTCAGGCGGCGCATGAGGCGTCGCAGCAAAAACTGGCCGCCGCCGAGGAGGCCGCCAGCGTCAGCGAGCACGTGCCACACGACCTGCGCCACGCCCGCGAGCGTCTGGTGGAGACGCGCGCCAACCTGCAACAGGCCGTCGCTGACTGTGAGGCCGCCGCCGCGGACTGCGTGCGGCAACGGGAGCGCATCGCCGCCTTCGAGGCCATCCAGGCGCAACAGGCAGAGATCGAGGAAGGCTGGGACGCGCTGCAGAGCGCGCGTCAGAGCAGCCAGCAGCTGGGCGAGAGTCTGCGCCGCCTCGGCGACTTCCGCGCCCGCGAACAGACGCTACAGAATCGCCTGCGCGACGCGCGCGAGGAACTCAACGCCCAGGCCACCGCCCTGCGCGTGCGCATCGAGGGCCTGGAGCGCGAAGTCAGCGCGGAGCCGGGCGCGGCGCTGGCGCAGACCAGGGAGCGCATCGCAGCGTTGCGCGCGCTGGAGCGCGAACGCGCGCAACTGCAGGCCGTCGCGAACAGGGGACGGGCCGAACAGGCCGGGCTGCAGGGCGCCAACCGCGACCTGCGCGAGACGATGGTGGAATTACGAACCCGCATCGACCGCCTGGAACGCAGCAGCGGCGTCACCTGCCCGCTCTGCGGCCAGCCCCTGGATGAGGCCGGCCGCGCGGCGCTGATCGCAAGTCTGCAGCAGGAAGGCAGCGCCCAGGGCGATCGCTGGCGCGGTAACGAGCAACGCATGCGGGCGCTGGCCGGCGAGGGTGAACAGCGCCGCGCGCGCGTCGCACAGCTGGACGATGAGCTGCGTCAGCTGCAACCGCTGCTGGCGCGCGCCGGTGAATTTCAGGCCCGGGCCGACTCCGCCGCGGAGGCCGCGGAACGCCTGCACACGGAGCGCGCGGAACTGACTGCCGTCCAGCAGCGCCTTGAGGCCGGCGACTTCGGCCAGGAGCTGCGCGCGCAACTGGCCGCGCTGGAGCGCAGCCGCCAGGCCCTGGGCTACGACAGCGCACAGCATGACGCCACGCGCCAGCAGCTCGCGCAGTTCGAGGCCTATGAACAGCGCCAGACCGCGCTGCAGATCGCGCTCAACGGCTTGCCCGAAGCGCGCCAGGCGCTGAGGGATGCCAGCCAGCGCAGCGAACGCAACCAGGCCGCGCAGGCCGCTGCGCGGCAGCTGGTCGCGCAGCTGGAAAGCGACATCGCGCGCCTGGAAACCGGACTCAACGAGCATCGCGCGCGACAGCTGGAGGTAGCGCAGTTGCGCGCGGAGACGCAGCAAACGGCCCAGGCGCTGGTCAGCGCACAGCAGGAACTGGCCGCGCTGGAGAGCATGCGCGCACGTCAGGGCGATTTGCAGCAGCGCGCTGCCGCCGTCCGGCACGAGGCGGAGCTGTACCGCGAGCTGCGCCGGGCCTTCGGTCGCGACGGCGTACCCGCAATGCTCATCGAAAGCGCCATCCCGGAGCTGGAGGCAGCGGCCAACGAGCTGCTGCTGCGCATGACCGACGGCCGCCTCAGCCTGCAACTGAGCACCACGCGCGAGCGCAAACGCGGCGGCGAGATTGAAACGCTGGACATTCTCATCGCCGACGAGTTAGGCCAGCGCGACTACGAACTTTTTAGCGGCGGCGAGGCCTTTCGCATCAACTTCGCCCTGCGCATCGCGCTCTCGCGTATGCTGGCGCGGCGGGCTGGCGCGCAGCTGCGCACCCTTTTCATTGACGAGGGCTTCGGTACTCAGGACGCCGCTGGCCGCGAGCGCCTGGTTGAGGCGATCGCTGCCATCCAGGACGACTTCGACCTCATCCTCGTCATCACCCATATCGAGGAGCTGCGCGAGCGCTTCCCGCTGCACATTCTGGTCGAGAAAACTGCGGAGGGCAGCCGCCTTCGCATGCAGTGAGTGCGGCTCAAGGGTCGCCGAAACGATAGCCGACGCCGCGCATGGTCTGGATGAACACCGGGCGAGCCGGGTCACGTTCCAGCTTGCGCCGCAGATAGTGGATGTACAGCTTCAGACTGTCGGTAGTGCCTTCGTAGCTGTCGCCCCAGACTTCATTCACCAGTTGCGCCCGTGGCACCACGCGCCCGGCATTGCGCAGCAGGACCGCCAGCAAGTCGAACTCGATCGGCGTCAGTTCACAGCGTTCCCCGCGCAGCCACAGCTCGCGCCGCCGGAAATTGACGCGCAACTCGTCATCATGGAAGCGTTGTTCGCCACTGGTGTCCGGCCCGCCCAGCGGTGTGCGGCGCAGGGCTGCGCTCACCCGCGCCAGCAACTCCTCGTCCTCGCAGGGCCGCCGGATGTAGTCGTCGGCGCCCAGGTCGAGCCCGCGCGCTGCGTCCCCTGCCCCCTGGCGCCAGGTGTAGAAGAGGATCGCCAGGTCCGAGCTGGCGCGCAGGCGGCGGCAGATCTCCCAGCCGTCCATGCCCGGCAGATCCACTTCCAGCAGCGCCAGCTCCGGCTGACGGTGCTGTGCCTTGAGCAGACCCTCGTGCGCGTCCAGCGCGCGCGCTACCTCGTAGCCGGCGCGCTCCAGCAAGTTGGCGTCCGCGCGCAGGAGGTTCACATTCGCGTTGATGACCAGCACCTTGCGGACCACGGCGCTCCACCCCGCTTTTCTTTCCAACCCAATTCTAACCTTAAAGACGGCTGCGGCAAATCGATGTTGCCGGAACTGGCCGCAACGGGCCCGCGGCGGTACACTGTCACCTGTTCCGTCTCGGTCAGCCGGAGCCATGACCATGCCTGAAATAACCCGGCAGCAGCTCGTCCTCATGCTCATTGCTGCCGGTCCCAATCCACGCCTGGCGGGCGTGAATCTGCAGGAACTGGATATGACGCGCCTGGATTTAAACGGCGCCAACCTGAAACAGGCTTCCATGTCTTCCGCGCGCCTGCGCGAGGCCACGCTGCGCTCGGCCAACCTCTACTACGCGAATCTGTCGCTGGCCCAGCTACCGGGAGCGGACCTGCAGGGCGCGGTGCTGCAGGGCGCCGACCTGAGCGGTTCCAACCTGCAGGATGCCAACCTGGCCGGCGCCAACCTCAAGAGCGCCAACCTGAATGACGCCAACCTGCTGCGCGCCAGTTTACGCGGCGCCAACGTCGACGGCGTGCGCTTCAACCACAACACCGTCTGGCCCGATGGCACGGAAGGCAACCAGGGGTCGCCCGGCAGCTTCACTCAGGCGCCCACCTGATCCGCGGCCTCCACTTCAGTGGGCGGACGTCGCAGCGAGAGACCCAGCAGCGGTAGCGAACAGGCCTGCACCAGGCCACTGGTCAGCAGCGCGGCCCGCAGCGAGCGCTGTCCAATGAACCCTGCCGGTGGCCCACCCGCGATCTGTCCGACAGCGTTGACCTGGCCGTTCAGCGAGAACATTGTGGCGCGAATCTCCGGCGCAACGCTCTGGTTCAGCCAGGCGCTGCTGACCGGGGCGCTGGCCGCGCGCGCCGCAGCCACACACCACAGCGCCAGCACGGCCAGGCCGAGACCGCCGGCCAAGCTGAAGACCAGCATGCCCCCACGATGGCCGTGTTGAGCAGCAACAGCGCGCGCACCGCCGGGCCGTGCCGCGTCAGACGCACGCGCCGGCTCAGTAATTCCGTAAGCCCGATGGCGCAGAGCCCGCCCCCCAGATCAAGGAGGCCGAACCACACCACCGGCTGCAACTCGATGCCGCGCAGGGTCGGCAAGGTGAAGCTCTCGAGGAAATGCTTCTGCCACAGACGGTCGAAGCCTTCACTGTAGAGGCCGCTGACGAGTTCCACCAACAAAACGATTCGCAGCACCGGCCGTTGCCGCAGCAGTGCGATCCCGGCACGAAGGGTGGTGGCCATGGCGGACCAGCTGCTGCGTTCCTCACGCTGGAGTGGCTTGAAGCCCCTTTCCGGCATCCACAGCGCCAGCAATGCGGCGAGGGCGATCATCAACGCGCCGCCCAGCACGATGGGCAGGTTGAGCTGGACGCTGGCCAGCGCGATGCCGACGACGATGCCCAGCAGGCCGCCGACAGTGCCCAGTTGCGCGCCGCGCACGAAGGCCTGCGCCGCGGCTTCCTCGCCGATTTCGTCCGAGATCCAGGCCTCGCTGGCCCCACTGGTGAAGGTGTAACCCAGGCCCCAGATCACCTGGGACAGCAGTACCGCGCCAAACAGTGGCACGAGACCCTCGAGCAAAAACGCCAGGCCGATG
Organism: Phototrophicaceae bacterium; assembly: GCA_965238035.1. Taxonomy (GTDB): domain Bacteria; phylum Chloroflexota; class Anaerolineae; order Aggregatilineales; family Phototrophicaceae; genus JAGWBD01. Next base: position 1,033,573 of record OZ250163.1, read on the forward strand.
GTCACGCTGCCGATGAGGATGGAGAGGCGCCGGCTGTAGACATCCGCCACCACGCCCGTCGGGATTTCGAAGACGAAGGCCGCCAGTTCCATCGCCGTGCCCACCAGCACCAGCTCCAGCGGCGACATCCCGACTACCGTGATGCGGTAAATCATGGACGCGGTGAAGGCCATCGAAAACAGCAAAGAGCGCCCGCCGCTCAGCAGCAACCAGACGCGCCAGGCGCGCCGTTCTTCTGAGTTCAAACAATACCTCGATTTCCAAAAGACTTGCGCCACACGGAAATTATGCTAGACTATTTGTACCATGCGGGAGTAATTCAGCGGTAGAATGCTTCCTTGCCAAGGAAGATGTCGTGAGTTCGAATCTCATCTCCCGCTCACCGCAACCAACGCTTGAGACGTCCGGGGCCATTGGCCCCGGTGTCATTTGACGGCAGCGACCTACCATGCGTCTTTATCTCCTGCGCCACGGCAAGGCAGAAATCGGCAGCGGCAGCGATGCGCAGCGCCAACTGACGCCCGCCGGAGTCCTGCGCATGCAAACCGCCGCCCGGGTCATGGCCAGCCTCAACATACGCCCCGCCCGCATCTACAGCAGTCCACGCGTGCGCGCCCGCCAGACGGCTGACATTGTCGCCGCTGCGCTGGACTGCAAGGTCGAAGTGCGCGCGGCGCTCGACTATGGCTTCAGTGCCGCAGACCTGCCCGCGCTGCTCACTGCCCTGCCGGCCGACGCCGACCTGCTTTGTGTGGGGCACAACCCCTACCTGCCCATGGTCATCCATGAGCTCTGCGGCGCCTTCGTGGCCATGAAGCCCGGCGGCCTGGCGCGCCTGAAGCTCGACTCCGACGCCCGCAGTGGCTATCTGGAGTGGCTGATTGCGCCCCGTGTCTTTGACGCGCCGGGGAAGTCCAGCTGATGAGTGACATCGCCCGGATGGTGGCCACCATCGCCATCTGGCTGATCCTTGGTGTGATCATGATCGTGCTGTCCGTCCTGGGCAGCGACGATCTGACGGGGATCGCCCTGTTTCTGGTCATCGGCGCCATCGCCTGTACGGGCATCATCTGGGGGACGGCCACTGCCGACAGACAGGCCGATGCGCGCGCGAAGGCCAAACGCAGCGAGCGCCTGGCACAACGCCTGGCTGAAGAAGACCTTGACGAGGAAGACATCGTCACCCTGGAAGAACTGCTTGAGGAACAGCGCGCGGCCCGCCGCCTGCAGGATTCCTGAATGCGACCACTGGCGTCGATCTCCGGAATGTGCTCTTCAATTACCATCAGGAAATGCGGAAGATCACCATGGGCGTAACTGAACATCACGAGCTGGCCGGCAACAAACCCGTCACCCTCGCCATCGTCACGGTCAGCGACAGTCGCACACCGGAGACGGACCGCAACCGCGCCTGGTTGGAAGCGCAGCTCGAGGAGTTGGGTCATCGCGTCAGTGCTTACCGGCTCATCCGCGACGAACCTGACCAGGTCGCTGCCGCGCTGCAGGAGCTGGCGGCCTTGCCTGATGTCCAGATCATCCTCTTCAACGGCGGCACCGGCATTAGTCCGCGCGACACCACCTACGACGTCCTCAGCCGCCATCTGGAGAAGACGCTGCCCGGCTTCGGCGAGCTCTTTCGTATGCTCAGCTACCAGGAGATTGGCCCGGCCGCCATGTTCAGCCGCGCGACAGCCGGCGTCTACCGCAGCACGCTGGTCGTCTCCCTGCCAGGCAGCAGCGGCGCCGTACGTCTGGCCTGCGAGAAGCTCCTCTTCCCGGAGCTCAACCACCTCGCCTGGGAAATCGTGCGCAAAAACTGAGCCTGGCCGCAACCGCCTGTGGTAGTATTCCGGCCATGAAACCGGTCGCCAGGGGCACTCTTTTCATTGCGGCACTGGCGCTGGCGGCGCTCGCCTGCGACCTGGGTACCCGCAGCGGCCCGGCGACCCTCGTGCCGCGGCCGACTGTCACTCCGCCGCCCACCATCGGCTACGCCACACTCAGCCCGCAGCAATTGCCTCAGGCCGTTGCCACCGGCGCCCCCGACGCAACCTCGCTGCTGCTCAACTACGGCAAACAGATCGAATCGGACCGGCTGCTGGCGCACGTCGCGACCCTGCAGGGCTTCACGACCCGGCACGTAAACTCCGGCTACGACAGCAGCAGTCGTGGCATCGGCGCGGCGGCAGACTGGCTTCTGCGTCAGTTCGAAGGCATCCGCGCAGACTCTCAGGGACGCCTCGTCGTCTTTCCACAGCCCTTCCAGCTGGAGTGGGCTGGCGTCAAAAGTGAGGCGCGCAACATCGTCGCCTTCCTCAGCGGCAGCGAACCGGCGGCCGGCACCTTGCTCATTGGCGCGCACTACGACAGCACCGGCAACGACCAGCGCAACGGGGAAGCGCCCGCGCCCGGCGCCAACGACAATGCCAGCGGCGTGGCCGCGCTGATTGAACTTGCGCGGGTGCTGAGCACGCGTCCGCATCGCAGCGCGATCATGTTCGTCGCCTTCTCGGCCGAGGAGGTGGGTCGCCAGGGCAGCATCGCCTTCGTCCGCAACTATCTGCAACCCAGTGGCATCGACATCCGTCTCATGATCAACATGGACAGCATCGGCAGTCCGCGCGATGCGCAGGGAAACGTGGACACCGGCTCACTGCGCATATTCTCCGCCGGCCCCGAAGAGTCACCCTCGCGCGAGGCCGCCCGCACCGTCGAACTCGTCGCGCTCAACCACGTGCCCGACCTGGTGCTCACGCTGCAGGACAGCGAGGACCGCGCCGGCCGCTTCAGCGACCACATCTCCTTCAGCGAGGTCGGCTATCCCGCCTTCCGCCTCATCCAGAGCCTTGAAGATGTCACGCGCCAGAACAACGACCGCGACACCATCGACATCGTCCAGGCCGACTACCTCACTCGCGTGACGCGCGCCGTGCTGGGCATCGTAAGCGCCCTCGCCGACGGCCCCCGGCCACCACGAAACATCGCCCTGCGCGAGACTGGCGACGGCGCGCGCACCCTGGTCTGGGAGCCGGTGCCAGGAGCCAGCGGCTACGTCGTGGCCCTGCGACGGCCGGGCGCCAGCCGTTACGAACAGTTCGAACTCGATGGCGCCACCAGCATCACCTGGGAAGGCTTCGTGCCGCAGAACTTCGTCAGCCTCGCCATCGCGGCCCGCGACAGCAACGGCCTGATGGGCCCGCTCTCCGAAGTCTTCCTCATCCGCTGAGCGCCCGCGCCGCCGCCTTTGCTATACTGGTTATGTCCGTCGCAGGCCGCCTGCCATGCCCGCCAAACCGGAGCGCTTCGCCGAAGTCGCCCTCAACGCGCCGCTTCCCGGCACCTTCACCTGGCACGTCCCGCCAGAGCTGCTGGCATCGGTCCGTCCCGGCCAGCTGGTGCAGGTTCGCTTTCGCACCGCGCTGCAACCCGGCCTCATCGTCGAACTGAAGGACAGCAGCGAGATTGCGGAAACGTTGCCGCTGCAGGCCCTGCTCGACCCCGAGCCCCTGCTAAGCGCGCAACAGATCGCGCTGGCGCAATGGATCAGCCGCCGCTACCGCATGCCGCCCGGGCCCTGCCTGTGGCTCTTCCTGCCACCTGGCGCGGGCAGCCGGCGCGGACTGCGCGTCTCGCTCAGCGAGGAGGCAATCGCGGACGAGCAGCTCCCCGCTGACGCACAGGCGGCGCAACTGCTGGCCCTGCTGCGCCGCCGCGGCCCATTGACGAGCCGGCAACTCACTGGCGCTTTGCCGGGCTCGAACTGGCGCGAGACGGTCGCGCGGCTGGAGGCTGCCGGCTGGCTGCGCAGCGAACCGGCGCTCTTGCCGCCGCCCCGGCCGCAGCTGGCGCGCACGGCTGCGCTGGCCATTTCCCGGCCACAAATCGACGATGTCGCGTGCCAGCTCGGCCGCAAGTCGCGCCGCGCGGCGTTGCTGCAGGAGGTCGCGGCTGCCGGGCCGCAGGGACTGCCCGTCAACGAGGCTCTGGCCCGCGCTGAAACGACGCGCTCAACCCTGCGCCGGGCGGAGCAGGAGGGCTTGCTGAAGCGCGTCCCGCACGAGGATGGCGAACGGGTCGTCAGCGCCGTCGCTGCCGATGCGCTCGAGGACAGGCTCATCTCCCTGCGCCAGGCGGAGCGTCCGCTGCGGGCCCTGCGTCTGCTCGCCCGCGCCGACGCGCCCCTGGCGTTGACGGAGCTGCGGGCGGAAACCAGCGTCACGCGTGCCCAGCTGGAGCGCCTCGAAGAATTGGGCCTGATACACCTGGGCGAGACCGAGAGCTGGTACAACGCTCGCATCGCGCGCGACTTCGTGCCCGACTCTGCGCCGCCGCTCACCCCAGGGCAGCAGGCCGTCTGGCAGGAGATCGAGGCAGAACTGCGCCGCTGGCCACAGGTCAGCGAAGCCGCCCGGCGCCGCTTCCTGCTGCACGGCGTGACCGGCAGTGGCAAGACCGAAATCTACCTGCGCGCCATCGAACTCACGCTGGCGCAGGGACGGCAGGCGCTCTTCCTCGTCCCGGAAATCGCGCTCACCGCGCAAACGCTGCGCCGCGTCGCCGCCCGCTTCCCCGGCCAGGTCGCCGTGTCCCATAGCGGCCTCGGCGATGGCGAACGACATCATCTCTGGCGCCGCGCGCGCGGGGGCGAAATCAAGGTGGTGGTTGGCACGCGCTCGGCGCTCTACACGCCCCTGCCCGACGTCGGCCTCGTCGTCCTCGACGAGGAGCACGACGCCAGCTATCGCCAGGGCACGGACGCCGCCATCCCCTACTATCATGCGCGCAGCGTCGCCGGCGAAATGATGCGCGCCAGCAATGGCATCCTGCTGCTGGGCAGCGCCACGCCGGACGTCGAGACCTGTTATCACGCGCAGCGCGGCGACCTGCGTTTGCTGCAACTGCCGCAGCGCATCATGGGCCACCGCCGCCGCATCCGGCAACTGGCCGACGAGCGGGGCCTGGAAGCGCGCTATGTGCCGGCGCCCGCCGGGCTGGCGCTGATGATCGAACTGGCGTCGGTGCAACTGGTTGACATGCGCAGCGAACTGCGCACGGGCAACACCGGCATCTTCAGCCGCAAGCTGCTGGCTGCGCTGCGCGAGGTGCTGGCCAGCCAGCAGCAGGCGCTGCTCTTCCTGAACCGGCGCGGCGCCAACACCTGGGTCTTTTGCCGCGACTGCGGCCACGTGGAGCGTTGCCCGCACTGCGACAGCGCGCTCACCTGGCACCGCCACGATGGCCGCCTGCGCTGTCACCTCTGCAACCACGAGCGGGCCGCGCCGCGCAACTGTCCCGAGTGTCGTTCTCGCCGCATCCGCTACTTCGGCGCCGGCACCCAGCAGGTAGAGCAGGAGTTGCAGCGCCACTTCCCGCGCGCGCGCGTCCTGCGCTGGGATGCCGACAGCGCCCGCAACGCCAGCGCCCATGACCGCTTGCTGCAGCGCTTCGCCGACCACGAGGCCGACGTGCTGGTCGGCACGCAGATGATCGCAAAGGGCCTCGACCTGCCGCTGGTCACCCTGGCGGGCGTAGTCAGCGCCGACCACGGCCTCAACCTGCCGGACTTCCGCGCCGGCGAGCGCAGCTTTCAGCTGCTGACCCAGGTGGCCGGACGCGCCGGCCGGGGCCTGGCGGGCGGGCGCGCCATCCTGCAGACCTACCAGCCGGAACACTACGCCATCCAGACTGCCGCCGCCCAGGATTATGAGGCCTTCTATGAACAGGAGATTGTCTGGCGCCGCGAGCTGGGACATCCGCCGTTTCGTCGCCTGGCGCGCATCCTCATCCAGCACGAGAACGACGCGCGCGCGCAACAGGAAGCCGGCAACGCCGCGCAACAACTGCGCCGGATCATTCACGAGCGCGACCTGCGCGCCACGGAGTTGATCGGACCCGCGCCCTGTTTCTTCACGCGCATCCGCAAGCAGTATCGCTGGCATTTACTGCTGCGCAGCCCGGACCCTGCGCTCGCGCTGGACGGACTGAGCCCGGGCCGCGACTGGCTAATCGACCTCGACCCGGTCGACCTGCTGTAACTTCTGGCCGCGACGCAGTTCAGTGGATATGATGAAGTCGCGTGCGCGCGGATGTCGGCGTCTCCCGTCACTGACGGGGACGCCCGCCGCGCCGGTTGAAGCTGCAGAAAGGAATCTGTCATGGCTGACAAGGGAAAGCGACTCTCGGTATCGACCTGGAGCCTGCACCGGCAACTCGGGCCCAGCTGGTGGGACAGCCCGCAGCAGCCGGAGAAAACCTACGGCGAGCCCTGGGGCCCCGGCGCGCTGACCTTGCTGGAGCTGCCCGCGCGCCTGGCGGGCTTCGGCGTCCACACGCTCGAAATTTGCCACTTTCACCTGCCGCGGCTTGACGACGCCTACCTGGAACAGCTGCGTGAGTCGCTCGATGCTGCCGGCGTCTCGCTCTTTTCGCTGCTCATTGATGACGGCGACATCACCAACCCGCAGCACCAGGCGCGCGACATGGCCTGGATCGAGGGTTGGCTTGCCATCGCGGGCCGCCTCGGCGCGGACTGCGCGCGCGTCATCGCCGGCAAGACGCTCGATGATGGCGCCGTCGCGCGCAGCCGCGCGGCCCTCGCTGCCCTGGCCGGGACCGCTGAGAAGCACAATGTGCGCCTGATGACCGAGAACTGGTTCGCCGTAACCGACACGCCGGAGCAGGTGTGTTCGCTGCTGGAGCCGCTACGCGAGCAGGTGGGCCTGTGCGTGGACTTCGGCAACTGGAAGGGCGCGGACAAGTACGACGGTTTCGCGCAGGTGATGAGCTTCGCCGAATCCACCCACGCCAAGTGCAGCTTCACCGAGCCGCTGCAGGCCGACGCCAACGACTTCACTCGTTGCCTGCAGATTTGCGACGCAGGCAACTTCTCCGGCCCCTACACGCTTATCTACGACGGCCCGGACGCAGACGAATGGGCCGGCCTGCGGCTTGAGGCCGACATGGTGTCGCCCTGGCTGGCCTGAGGCCATCTTGACAGCCACCTGAATCTCTGCCAGACTGGCAACAGTCTCATCTACAGCGGGCGTGGCATGGTCGGCCGGGCCTGCGGCAACCTCCGAAGCGTCGGGAAGGTGCCATCAGCGGCGGGCCTGCCCGGCTGATGAGCATGGCGAGTCCAGGCTCCCGCTGCAACGGGGGTTTTTTGTTCTGTGGAGATCAGTCAGATGGCAGCGGTGCACTACCACCAAGGAGCATTTCCGCCCGATGAAGGTCTCGAATGGAAGGAACTTGCTCCTTTGATCGAGCAGGCAGCCCAGGCTTTGGGACGCTACTCTGGAGCACTGGATGCCATCCCCAACAGCAATGTATTACTTTCCCCTTTAACCAGGCAGGAAGCAGTGCTTTCCTCTCAGATAGAGGGAACCCAAGCAACCATGAAAGAAGTGCTGCTTTTTGAGGCTGGGCAAGAGCCAGAATCCCCTTCACGTCGAGATGACTATGACGAAGTAATAAACTACAGAGTTGCCATGCAGGAAGCGAGGAAGGTGCTTGCAGTTCAGCCAATTTCTCAAAGTGTAATTCAGAAGGTGCACAAGATTCTTCTCTCTGGTGTACGTGGAAGAAGAAAGACTCCTGGAAAGTATCGTACTGACCAGAACTGGATTGGCCCATCTGGTAGCATAATGAAAGATGCGATTTATGTACCTGTCGCTGCCAGCAAGCTGTCTCAAACCATGAAGACATGGGAGACATATGCAACAAAAGACAACCATGCCAATCCGCTTGTCGAGATTGCTGTGCTGCATGCCGAGTTCGAGGCTATTCATCCGTTTTGGGACGGGAATGGACGTCTGGGACGAATTCTCATTCCACTATTAATGTGGAAGTATGGTCTCATCCAAGCTCCAGTGTTTTACATTAGTAAATACCTTGAGGCCAATCGAGATGAGTACTTTGACGGGTTACTTGCGGTTTCTAGGGACAATGATTGGACCGGATGGTGCCGGTTCTTTCTTGGGGCTGTTGAGAGCCAAGCAGAAGACAACCTGTCCAAAGTGCGGGAAATTATGTTTCTGTATGACAACATGAAGGATCAGATTACTGACATAGGTAGATCCAAATATGGAGTCCACATATTCGACGGGATTTTCAATCGTCCAGTCTTCACCACTTCGGGCTTGGTGAAAGAGACAAAAGTCCCCGTTCGGGCAGCGCAGCGAATTCTGGAGAGAATGAGGGACAGTGGCATACTGGCTGAAGTCAAACCTGGAAGAGGACAGCTTCCGTCCGTTTTTCTTTTTACAGAGCTCTTGATAATTGCAGAAGGCGAGACTGCATTTGATTGACCCTTTTGTCGCACAAATCATTTAGCGCGACATATTATCGTTTATTTGTCGTGCTAATTGATTTGTGCGACACTTTTGTCCGACAAATCTATGTGTCGGACATATTCCGACGTATCTGTCGCACTAAATGATTTGTGCGACAGAAGCGTCGCACAAGTCAAGTTTCATTACGAAAGAACCTGACAGGCGCGGAGAAGTGATGAGCAGGGCGCAGCGGACTTACAGCAACCGACGCTACCTTGATGCGATCGCCGATCACGTCGTCCTCTTCGACGGCGCGATGGGCACCAGCATCCAGTCGTACGCACCGGTCGCCGCGGACTTCGGCGGCGAGCAGTACCTCGGCTGTGTCGATTACCTCTCCATCACCCGCCCGGACATGATCGAAGCCATCCACGACTCCTTCCTTGCCGTCGGCTGCGAGGTCGTCGAGACCAACACCTTCCGCGGCAACCGCCTCACGCTCGGCGAATACGGCCTCGGCGAGCGCACGCTCGAGATCAACCGCGCTGCCGCCCGCCTGGCGCGCCGCGTCTGCGACCGTCATGAACGCAGCAGCGGCCTGCCCCGCTTCGTCGCCGGCAGCATGGGCCCCTCCGGCAAACTACCGGGCGGCAATGACCCTGACTTGAGCGACATCACCTGGGAGGAGCTGGCCACCCTCTTTGAAGAGCAGGCTCACGGCCTCTACGAAGGCGGCGCCGACCTGCTGCTGCTGGAGACCAGCCAGGACATTCTGGAAGTCAAGGCCGCCGTGCACGGCGTGCAACGTTACTTCGCAGCGGCAGGGGTGCGCATCCCGCTGCAGGTGCAGGTCACGCTTGATACCAGCGGTCGCATGCTCTTCGGCACCGACATCGACAGCGCCCTGACCACGCTCGAGGCGCTGCCGGTCGACGTCATCGGCCTGAACTGCTCCACCGGCCCCGAGTACATGCGCGCGCCCATCCAGCATCTCCTGGAACAGAGCCGTCTGCCGCTTAGCGTGCTGCCCAACGCCGGCCTGCCCGTCAACGTGGAGGGCGAGGCCGTCTACCCGATGGAGCCCGGCCCCTTCAGCGAGATGGTGGCGGACTTCGCCGCGCGCGGCGTCAACGTGGTCGGTGGCTGCTGCGGCACCACGCCGGAGCATCTGGCGCAGCTGGCCAGACGGGTGCACGGCGAACTGCGCGACGGCCGACCACTGACGCTGCGTCCGCCCACTCCGCGCCAGCCGCTGCACGAGGCCAAGGCTTCCAGCGCCATGACGGCCACGCCCATGATGCAGCAGCCTGGCCCCACCATGATCGGCGAGCGCGTCAGCAGCCTCGGCAGCCGCAAGGTGAAAAGGCTGCTGCTGGCCGACGACTATGACGGCGTGGTGCAAATCGCCGTCGACCAGGTCGAGCGCGGCGCGCACATGCTGGACGTCTGCGTGGCGCTGACCGAGCGCGATGACGAGCTGGAACAGATGCAGCAACTGGTTAAAAAACTGGCAATGACCGTGCCGGCCCCGCTCATCATCGACACGACCGAGGCCGAGGTCGCCGCGGCGGCGCTGGAGCAATACCCGGGCCGCGCCATCATCAACGGCAACAACCTCGAGAATGGCCGTGAACGCATCGACCGCATCCTGCCCATTGCGCAGGAGCACGGCGCCGGCGTGCTCTCGATGACCATCGACGAGGAGGGCATGGCCCACGAGCGCGAGCGCAAGCTGGCTGTTGCGCAGCGCATCACGCAGATCGCCTGCGACGACTACGGGATGAGCCCGGAAGACCTCATATTTGATACGCTCACCTTCCCGCTGACCACCGGCCAGGCGGAGCTGCGCGACAGCGCGGTGGAGACCATCGAGGGGCTGCGGCTCATCAAGCAGCAGATCCCCGGCGTGATGACTGCGCTGGGCATCAGCAACGTCAGCTTCGGCGTGGGCGCGGCGGCGCGTGGCGTGCTCAACAGCGTCTTCCTGTCGCATGCCGTAAAGGCCGGTCTCGACATGGCCATCGTCAACCCGGCGCACATCACGCCCCTGGCGGAGATTCCGCAGCAGCAACGTGAGTTGGCCGAAGACCTCATCTTCAACCGCGACGAAAACGCCCTGGCGACTTTCATCCAGTTCTTCGAGCATAACGAGGTGCGCCTCGCCGGTCAGGAAGTGGAAGACCCCACGGCCGATATGAGCAGCGAAGAGGCCCTGCACTGGCAGATTTTGCATCGCAAGAAGGATGGCCTTGAGGCACTGATCGACGATTGCCTGCTGCGCCAGGACGCCGTCGGCGTCCTCAACAACGTGCTGCTGCCGGCCATGAAGGAGGTTGGCGACAAGTTCGGCGCCGGCGAGTTGATCCTGCCCTTCGTGCTGCAGAGCGCCGAGGCCATGAAGCGCGCCGTCGCCTACCTTGAGCAGTTCATGGAACGCCTGGATGGCGCCAGCAAGGGCACGGTCGTGCTGGCCACGGTCTACGGCGACGTGCACGACATTGGCAAGAACCTGGTCAAGACCATCCTCGGCAACAACGGCTACACGGTGCACGACCTGGGCAAACAGGTGCCGGCCAACACCATCATCGACCAGGCGCAGGCGCTCAAGGCGGACGCCATCGGCCTGAGCGCCCTGCTCGTCAGCACCTCGAAGCAGATGCCGCTAATTGTCAACGAACTGGCGCGGCGCGACCTGGCGTACCCTGTGCTCATCGGCGGCGCGGCCATCAACCGCCGCTTTGGACGGCGCATCCTCTTCCTTGAGGACGACGGCCAGCCCTATGCCCCCGGCGTCTTCTACTGCAAGGACGCCTTCGAGGGCCTCGAGGTCGTCGAGGGTCTGGTGGATCCGGAGCGGCGCGCGCAGCTCGTCACGCAGCTGCTGGCCGGGGCCAGGGCCGAACGCGATCGTCCCGCCGCGCGCCGCGGGCGCGTCGCTCCTGCCCGTGCCAAAACTGTGGCAGCGGCGCCAGCCATCCCGCAGCCACCTTTCTATGGGCCGAAGACCATTGAGTACCTGCCGCTTGAGATCGTGCTACAGCACATTCACCGGCCGGAGCTGTTCCGGCTCTCCTGGGGCGCGAAGAACACCCGCGGCGAGGAATGGACGCAGCTGGAGGCGGAGTTCACGGCCAGACTGGAAGCCATGAGCCGCCAGGCCCAGCGCGAGCGTACCTTGCGCCCCCAGGCCGTCTACGGCTACTTCCCGGCCAACAGCGATGGCGACGACCTGATCGTCTGGGAACACGAAACCCTGAACCAGGGAAAGCGGCGCGAAGTGGCGCGCTTCCACTTCCCGCGCCAGCCGGGCGGTGACCAGCTCTGCCTCGCCGACTACTTCGCACCGGCGGAGGCCGGCAAGGTCGATACCGTCGCGCTGCAGATTGTGACCGTGGGCGCGGTCGCCACCGAGACGGTCGACGCCCTGCAGGCGGCCGACGAATACAGCGAAGCCTGGTTCTTCCACGGTCTGGCGGTGCAGGCAGCCGAGGCGACGGCGGTCTACGCGCATCAGCACATCACGCGCGAACTGGGCATTCCGGCGCAGCAAGGCAAACGCTACAGTTGGGGTTACCCGGCCTGCCCTGATCTGGCCGATCATGAGACTGTGTTGCGACTGCTGCCGGGCGCGCCGGCGCTGGGACTGGAACTGACCAGCGCCTACCAGTGGATACCGGAGCAGAGTACGGCGGCCATCGTCGTGCATCATCCCGCCGCGCGTTACTTCAGTGTCGGCAACCTCGACCGTTCAGCCATGATCCTCGATCAGGGCTGATGTCAGCGCAGAATCGTAGCATTCGGAGGAACAGCTTGCCTCACCTGCCCCAGCGGGCCCGACCCGTAATCGTCGCAACACTATTGCACTCCGGGCAAACGCCATGATCTTTCACAAGGCGCCGCCGCTGTGGCGCACCGTGCTTACCATGGTGCTGGGCGCAATCATTCTCATCGCGCTGATTGTGCTGCTTTTTGACCAGGTCTGTTACATGGACATCACCTCGCGCCAGACGATGTACCCGGGCGCCAGGATCGTTTCCGAGGAGTATGACCTCATCCGCCCCCGCGCCATGGGCATGACAACCCTCGTGCTGCAGACCGACGAGGACGAGGAGACGCTGAGGCAGTGGCTGCGCGAGCGCAACCTCGAGTTGCTGCGCGCGAACCGCTTCCGTGGCCTGGCCGCGCTGAACTGGGGCGTGCACCCGGTACGTGAAGGCGTGCCCGAGGGCCGGCTCGTTTACATTAGCAGCTGCGGTGTATAAGGCGCCGGAGCAGAGCAGGACGGGATACTGATGCTCACCATGCCCTTCGCGCAACGCATTCAGCAGGGCGCGCCGCTGCTGGTGGATGGCGCCATGGGCACCATGCTGCACGAACAGGGGTCAGCCATCAGCGCCTGTTTCGACGAACTGTGCATCAGCGATCCGCAGCGCGTGGCGCAGGTGCACCGGGCCTTCCTCTACGCCGGCGCGGAAGTGCTGGAGAGCAACACCTTCAGCGCCAACCGCTACAAGCTCGACGCACATGGTCTGGCGTCGCAGCTGGACGCCATCAACCGCGCCGCTGTGCGCCTGGCGCGCGCAGTCATGCGCGACAGTGGACGCCCGAACCTGTATCTGGCCGGCTCGATCGGGCCGCTGGGCGTACGTCTGAAACCATACGGCCGCATCTCGCAGGCGGACGCCCGCAGCGCCTTCCGCGAACAGGCCACGGCGCTGCTCGCAGAAGGCGTGGATCTAATCATGCTGGAAACCTTCAGCGACCTGAGCGAGCTGCTGGAGGCGCTGGCCGCCCTGCGCGAGCTGGACAGCGCGCTGCCCGCAGTCTGCCAGATGACCTTCGAGCCCGATGACCGCACGCAACTGGGCTGGCTGCCGGGCGCCATCGCGCGTGGACTGGCGGAGGCCGGCGCGGACGTCATCGGCATCAACTGCAGCAGCGGCCCGGCCCAGGTCGCGCGCCTGCTGCAGTCCATGCGCCACAGCGCGCCCGGCCTGCCCAGTTCCGCGCAACCCAACGCCGGCTTCCCGGAGGCCGTGGGCGGCCGCGTGATGTACCCGGCCACGGTGGACTACTTCGCTGAATACGCGCTCACCTTCCGCGCGCTGGGCGCCGTCCTCATCGGCGGCTGCTGCGGCACCCGGCCCGAGCACATCGTCGCCATGCGCAAGGCGCTGGACGATCCGGCCAGCCCGGCACCGCACTTGCCCGTAATCGTGTTCGACGATGAAGAGGAAACGGTCGCGCCTGACCGCCCCACCCGCCTCGCCGACCAGCTGGCCCGCGGCGAGTTCATTATCAGCGTCGAAATGACGCCGCCGCGCAGCTACACGCCGCAGCGCCTGCTCAACGCCGCGCGCACCCTGCAGGAGGCCGGCGCCGACTTCATCAACGTGGCCGACAGCCCGGCCGCGCGCATGCGCATGAGCCCCTGGGCCATCGGTCATTTGCTGCAGTCGCGCCTCGGCCTGGAGACTGTGCTGCACTTCCCAACGCGCGGCCGCAATCTGCTGCGCGTACAGGGCGATCTGCTGGCGGCGCACGCGCTGGACCTGCGCAACCTCTTCGTGGTCATGGGCGACCCCACCCAGGTCGGTGACTACCCCGATGCCATGGACCACTACGACGTGGCGCCCTCGGCCCTCATCCATCTCATCCGCCAGCGCCTGAACCATGGCATGGACCAGGCAGGCAACTCAATCGGCCAGCCGACTTCCTTCACCGTAGGCTGTGCACTCAACATGTGCGCTGTGAACCCGGAGCGCGAGATTCGCGTGCTGCAGCGCAAGCTGGAAGGTGGCGCCAGCTTCGCGCTCGGCCAGGCCATCTTCGAGCCGGAACGCATCGCCAGTTTCCACGAACATTACAAGGCGGTTGCGGGCCAGCCCCTGCGCCTGCCCGTGCTGATGGGCCTGATGCCGCTCTACAGCGTCAAGCACGCGCAATTCCTGCACAACGAGGTGCCCGGCATAGACATCCCGCCGCGGCTCATCGAACGCCTGGCCGACGCCGGCGCGGACGCCCCGCGCGAGGGCCTGCGCATCGCCGGCGAGTTACTGGCCGCCATGCATGATCAGGTGCAGGGCGCCTACATCATCCCGGCCTTCGGCCGCTACGACCTCGCTGCCGAGCTCGTCGAACAGGCACGCGCGGTCGCCCCTGCCTGAGGAAGCCCCTCCATGAAACGCCTGCACGACCTGGACGCCCTGCGCGCCTGCGCCATGTTACTGGGCGTCCTGCTGCACGCCGTCTTCTACACCATCCCCTTCCGCTACTTTCGCCATCATGTGCTGCCCGGCGCCTCCAACGCCTGGGCCCTGCCCTACTTCCACCTCGTCCAGCTCGTGCACGGCTTCCGCATGCCGGTGTTCTTCCTGCTCAGCGGCTTCTTCTGTGCCCTGCTCTGGCAGCGCCGCGGCCTGCGCGGTCCGCTGAAGAATCGCATCCTGCGCATCGCCCTGCCCCTGCTCATCTGCATCCCGACCGTGCGCAGCATGGAGTACTCCTCAACCTGCTCGATTGGGGCTACGACGCAACAAGCGCCGAGTGGGCGGCAGCCATGGTCAGGGACCTCAGCAATCTGTGGTTCCTCTGGCAGCTGCTGCTGCTCTGCGGCCTCCTGCTGATCGCCGCGCGCCTCGGCCTGCGCTTCCGTCATCCCTTGTGGTGGCTGCTGATTCCCGCCTCCTGGCTACCCATGGCCCTGATGGACCAGACCTTTCTCGTCTTCGGCCCCCAAACGTCAGTGGCCGTCGCCGTAGAGGCGCCGGTGCCGGGCTTCTATGCAACCTTCTTCTTCTTCGGCGTCTTTTTCTTTCAGCGCGGCTTTGAAGTGCGGCGGCGCTGGATGCTCGCCATCCTGCCCGCCGTCACGCTGATCTACCCGCTCGCCACAGGTCTGCTCTTCGTCCCCGCACGAATCCGCGAGGCTTCACAGCTGCAGGCGAGCCTGCTGGAGACCACCTTCGCCTGGCTCATGTGCTTTGGCATGATGGGCCTCTTCCACGCCATCGCCCTGCGCGAGCGCCCCTGGCTGCGTCTCCTCGCGGACTCTGCCTTCTGGATTTACCTGATGCACGAGCTCCTGATGGAGCTGCTGAGTGGGGCCATTTGGGCGCGCGTGAATAACCCGCACCTGCACTACCTGCTGCTGGTGCTGATCGTAACCGGCATTCTGCTCGTCGCCTGGAGCCGTGAGGTGCGCTACACCTGGTTTGGTACGCTGCTGAACGGCAAACGTGAGTGGCCCGGGGCGGAATCGAGCCTGGCGAGTTATAGTCCCGCTGCACAAGGAGGCAGATGATGAGCAGCGGACTGAAGCAGCAATATGAGGAACAGGGCTACGCCATCGTGCGCGGCGCCATCGACGCCGGCCTGGCCGCCGAGACTGCCGGGCACGTTCACTGGCTGGCGCGCAAGAACCCTGGCGTGCGTCCGGAAAAATTCTTTCATAACTTTCTGATGGATGACCCCTTCATGCACCGCCTCGTCAGCGACGAGCGCATCCTCGACCTCATCGAGCCTTTCATTGGCCCCGACATCGCGCTCTACGCGCCGCACTACATCGCCAAGCCGCCCGGCGACGGCAAGCCCGTGCTCTGGCATCAGGACGGCTATTACTGGCCGCTGGAGCCGATGGAGGTCATAACAGTGTGGCTGGCCGGGACAGCTTCAACGCGCGCAAATGGCTGCATGCGTGTACTGCCTGGCACGCAAGACATGCGTCTGCTCTCGCGGCGCGAAATGGTCGACGTCGATGAAGAACAGTTCGTTCTGAACTCGCAGGTCCATCCCTCGCTCATCGACGATTCCGACGTCGTCGACCTCGAGCTGGACGCCGGCGACCTTTCCATCCACAACCCGCGCATCATCCACGGCTCGGAAGGCAACACTTCGGACAGCTGGCGCATCGGCCTCACGCTGCGTTACATCCCTACCAGCACGCGCGTCAAGTCCGATGGCTGGCGCAACATCCTCGTGCGCGGTCAGCCTGACCCGCACAACGGCAATCTCTATGCCGAACGGCCGCGCTATGTGCCGGGGGAGACGATGGCTTTTCGCGGCGCGGAGGCCTGGCAGGGCAACTGAGCGTCAGCGCAGCTCTGCGTCAGCAAAATCGAGGTAACGTTCCCAGTCCCAGGCGGTCACATCATGCCCGCCGCTGCGCAAGTGGTAGCCAATCGTTCCGGTCACCGGCGCATCCGGCGCCGGCTGTTCGCGCACAGGCAAACCCTCCTGCCCAAACAGACGCCAGGCCGGGTCAGCCTGCACTGCAGCCAGGAACTCCCCGCGCGGGTCGGCCCACAGGTCTTCGGTCGCGCTGGCCACGTAGAGCGGACGCGGCGCTATGAGCGCCAGCAACATGTGCTGATCGAGGGGCAGGGAGTCTTCGCGCTCGTTGTAGGCATGGAAGTTGCGGCAGAACCAGTGCGGGAAGCGCGTGTTGATGGCCGCCACCGTCTCGCCGAAGCGCCGCCGCGAAAGCGCCGCGCCACAGCAGCCGCTGTTGTTGCTGACCACCAGCGCGAAGCGTTCGTCGCGCGCAGCCGCCCACAGCGCCGTCTTGCCCAGGCGCGAATGACCGATGAGCGCGACCGGCCCGCAGACCTCCTCCTGCAGCAGCGCGTCCAGCGCGCGGCTAAGTCCCCAGGCCCAGGTCGCCACCGCGCCCCAGGCAGCGCCATCGCCCGCCTCCGGCGCCGCGAAGAGCCCTTGTACGCTGTCAGCGCGGCCATCAATGCGGTCCGGGAAGAGCTCACCACTCCACAGCGTCGCCAGCGCATAGCCGCGTTCGAGGATGCGGGTCACCGACCAGCGACTGGCGTTGGCGCCGCGCGCAGCATGCGCGCCCGCCGGCTGCAGAATGGCCGGATCCGCGTGTGTGCTGTGATTGCCGTTGAAGTTGAGGCCGAGAAAAGTCGGCGCCGGCCGTTCGCGGGGCAGCCACAGCAGCAGATTCAGCGCATGGGCGCCGTCGCCAATGAGGATGCGCAGCTGCCGGCGTTCGGCACCGCCCGGCAGCATCGTCCGTTCGAGCGTCTCGACGTGCAGCGGCATAGTCTGCACGGGCGTCTGGCCGTAGACCTGCTGCGCGAAGAGCGCGAGCAGTTGCGGGCGCAGTTGCTGCGTCCACATGGCAGCATCGCGCACCGGGCTGCCATCCGCCAGCTGTAGCAAAGGCGGCAACTCGTATTGCGGCACGCGCGCTTCATCATGGTTTGTGTCGGTCACAGGGTTCTCCCCGCGCTCAGTGCGGCGTGTCGATCTCCTGACGCACGGTCTGGTAGAGCAGCTCGGCGTGCAACTGGCCCAGGGTGTAGCAAGGGCCGCCCAGATTCTCCGCCAACCGGCTCGCCAGGCCGCGGTCGAAAGCCACGTGTTCCATGTTGATGGTGACGGCCTTGATGTCATGCTCGCGGATCATGGTGGCGATGCGGTGTGCCTCGTCCTGCGGCGCCTGCTCGCTGATAGAGACGTTGCCGGCGCCATCCGTGAGCAGGATGATCATGGGCACGATGTCGGGGTTGAGCGTCTGCTCGCGCCGTATCGTTTCGTAGGAAAGCAACAGCCCGGCCGAGAGCGGCGTCTTGCCGCCGACGGGGATGTTGGCCAATGCCTTCTTTGCCAACAGCACCGAGTTGGTGGGCGACAGCACCAGCGAGGCGCGGTCCTTCTGGAAGACCACCAGCCCAACCCGGTCACGCCGCTGATAGGCGTCCGTCAGCAGTGACATGATGGCGCCCTTGGTGGCCTGCATGCGCTCCGAAACGGCCATGCTCCACGAGGCGTCCACCGCGAAGAGGATGAGGTTGGAGGCGCGCCGCACGCGCACCTTGCGCTGTAAATCGTCCTTGCGCAGCGACCAGGCCACGTTTTTCCCGGCGCGCTCCGCCTCACGCTCCTGCTGATACGGCGCGGCGGCGCGCAGCGTGGCGTCAAAGGCGATGTCGTCGGTGCGGCCGTTGGCGGGCCGCGCCTGGATGTAGCGGCCGCGCTTGCGCTCGGTCTTGGTGCGCGAGCGGCGCCCGGCGCGCTGGCGCGTCAGGCGGTCGAGCGGCGTATCCAGTTTGCGCGGCGTGAACTCGGACTTGCTTTCGACCTGCTTGCCGCCCTCCCACCAGTAGGCGTCCTGCTGGTCAAAGACGTTTTGCGGGGTCGGTTCTGCCTGACCGAGGTCCGGCAGCTCTTCATCGCTGCTTTCGCTCAGAGACTGGCTTTTTTTTTAGCCGCCTGTTCCTCGCTGTCCGCGCTGGCCTCGGAGGCGTCGTCGCCTTCGCTCCACTCGGACATGACCTGCTCCAGCTGATCGCCCATGGCATCCATGCTCATGGTGGCGTCAGCGAAGGGGCCGCGTTTGAGGCGATGCGGGATGGCCAGCTCGGCGGCCAGCAGGATGTCCTCCTGCGTGATGCGCCGGCGCCCCTGGAAGGCGGCATGGGCGCGCGCCGCCTTGAGGATTACGAGGTCGGCGCGATGGCCGTCGATTTTCAGGCTGCTGGACAGGGTGGCGATGGCGTAGAGGTCGCGCCGGTCGTACTGCACCTCGTCGACCAGTTCGCGCGCGGCAGCGATGCGCTGCGAGAGCTCCTGCTCTCTGGGCGCCCACTGCTCGCCGAAGGCCTCGGCATCGGTTTCACTGGCGATGTGACGCTCGAGAATGTCCATGCGCGCGAGCGCCGCGTCGATGCTGGTTACGTCCACCGAAAGCGCGAAACGGTCCAGCAACTGCGGCCGCAGATCGCCTTCTTCGGGGTTCATCGTGCCCACCAGGATGAAGCGCGCCGGGTGAGAGAAGCTGATCCCCTCGCGCTCGACCACGTTGATGCCCATGGCCGCTGAGTCCAGCAACAGATCGACCACATGGTCATCGAGCAGGTTGACCTCGTCCACGTAGAGGATACCGCGGTTGGCGGTGGCCAGCACGCCGGGGTCGAAGTGGCGCTCGCCGCGCTGGATGGCCTTCTCAATATCGAGCGTGCCCACCACACGGTCCTCGGTGGCGCTGACGGGCAGGTCCACAAAGCGGATGCGCCGCTGCGTTACCGGCAGCTGTTCGCCGCGTTCGTAGCGCTCGCGCACCATGTCGGACCAGGTGCCGGGCTGGTCAGGATCATCGTTGAAGGGCGAGTCCGCCACGACATTGACTTCCGGCAAGAGGGCCGCCAGCGCGCGCGCGGCGGTGGACTTGCCGGTGCCGCGTTCGCCGCGGATGAGCACGCCGCCGATGCGCATATCGATGGCGTTGAGGATGAGGGCGCGTTTCATGCGCTCCTGACCCACGATGGCGGTGAAGGGGTAGACCGACGCGCGCTTGGTCATGGTTCCTGTCCCGTGCAGGCAAATGGCAGCGCCAGTATACACCTGATGCGCGCTGTCGGCAGGGCGGACTTATGCAACGGGATTCCTGAAATTGGCGCCCTGCAGCGAGATTCTGCGCTGAATCGCGGCCACAAAACGGCCAAACACGGCCAATTACGGTCAAACACGGTCACAAAACGGCCAAAGACACGGCCAATAACACGGCCAACGCACACATAAGTGCCAGGTACAGCCGCCGGGTCAGCGCGATATGCTGCGGGACTGCGAGTGAATGTGACTCTTGACGTCAGAAAGATTTATACAGGTATCGCTACGCTTGTCTTCTTTAGTTGCTGGCAACGCAATTCAGCAATCGATATTCGTCTGTCATAGTGACAGTTACTATTCTGCAAGTGCGGTCTGCATTACGAAACGTTGAAACTCCGGCATGTCAGTGAAATAGCGGAAGCCATGCTGCTGGACTGCATAGCGTGTCTCGTCATCCTCGTCGATGAGCAAGGCAACGGGTTGCCCCAAACCGGGTTGCACGCCATCAGTCCAGGCAAGGTCCAGTATTGCCAGCAAATCGCCACTGGCCTCGTCAACCAATTCATAGCCAGTCTCACCACGCGGCAGACCATGTGTCTCCATCCACAGCTGACACTCCTGCAGCGCTCGCTCCTCGTCGTCGCTGGTGATGTGAGCCGGTCGCACGGACAGGTGCGCTTCTGGAGTCGTGGCCTGTACCTGCACCAGCTGCGGCAATTTCCCGTTGCGGAGGCCGTCCAGCAGGGCGTTGGCGGCACCAACGAGCAGTTTGCGGCGTGTGTCGAGGAAGGCATCGTAGTTGTCCAGCTCCCACAGGGCAGGATCCTCCGGAATCCATTGCGACGCCAGCACACCGGGGTTTTTGGCTTCACAGTCCTTCAGATATTCACGTGGCAGGGAAGCGCCGATCAATCGGTTGCTCTCGCTCGTCAGAAAAGCGAAGTTGGCTAGCGTGTTCACGTCGCGCCGGTTACGTCCGGCTTTGTACAAATGGGTCTTGGGGAAGAGGTGATGCAACTCCAGTGGATTGCCAATCAGGGACATGCTGAGTGGGATGTTTTGAGCAGGTCGCGTGCGCGCGCAACGCGTGTAAGCAAGTATAGCAGCGGGTAGAAGCGGTTTCCCACCCAGGAACCGTGGAAATCAAGTTCCTGGAGATGCAACGTGCCGCGTTCGCTGCGCAGCGCTCCTGTAAGGCCGGCGATTTGCGCATCCGCCAATTCCGTTTCCCGGAGATTGCCGAGATCCTGGTTAAGGCGCGATTCGGTAGAGGCTGAGTAGCGTCCCCAGAGCATGGCGTGGATATACCAGTACAGGATGTGGGCAACTTCCGCCTCACCCTGCCGCAGTCCATTGTGGAGTTCAAGATAGCGCGCCAGCACCAGCAGTGAAAACTCGCTGCGCAGGACCTTCCCATGGTCCAGCCCCAGGTTGGCGCGAATCTGCAGCAGCAATTCATTATTGTGTTTCTCGAAACGCCGCAAGCCATGCTCAAAAGCGGCTGGATCGACTTTCGACAACGTACTGAAACGCGCGTCTCCTGTGACGTTGATGGTTACACCGCGCAGGAGCCAGTTGAAGTCGAAGCCGTAGCCGGCTGCGTTCCACTTATGCAGGCGCGCTTCCATTTCATCCCGGGCGGCGGGCCACCGGGCGCTGAGTTTAGCCATCGCCAGGTCGGCAGCATTCAGTTTTGTGCCGCCACTATTGACCATGTTAAAGATGTCAACAACCTCGTCCAGGTCCTTGCCTGTGATGGTTTCGATATGGAACATTTTCTTCTGGACGGCCTCCAGGCGATTCAGTTTTGCGAGCGCCAGTTCATCATGTTGGCGACTCTCAAGGAAGACCTTGACAGCGCCTTCTTGCAGCACCCGTGTGACACTCACCCAGCGCGGGTTGTCTTTCATTTTCACCGGGCCGTAAAATTCAAACTCCTCGCCCTTGGCCCCATCCAGGTTGAAGTAAAGATTCAGAAAACTGTTGGGGTTGCCCCTGAAGAAAGGGGGCGCCTTGCCCCGACTGATGCCATAAAGTGTGGTGATACGCTGCTGACCATCCACGATCAGTTTGATGTTGCCTGCGGAGGATTCCACGTCCCCGCGGACATCAGCATCTGTGTTCGTGGTCCAGATGAGCAGGCTACCCACAGGATTCTCGTGATAGAGTGAGGACATGAAGTGGCGCACTTGCTCGCGACTCCAGACGTAGCCGCGCTGGAATTCCGGCAGCCCGTATTCCCCTACATCAATCAGATTCAGAATCGTCGCGACGTCCATTGAATTCCTCTCAATTCGCCCGCGCCAGTATACCCCCTCCGCGCCCGACGCGGCATCAGTCTTCCGACGCGGCAGCGGGCCTTCCAGCAAGTGGGTCTTAACGTTTCATTGGGGTTCACAAGTATTGCTGCCAGACCAGCAATTCTGTAGAACAGGTATTCCCTTTGCGCGGCCCTGTGCTACAATGTCCGCTCACCCAGCCAGCCAGCAGGAGCGTGCGTGTCCAGTAACCACGGCGAGTTCACCGTTGCCGATTCCTACAACTACAATCACAAGGGGGTGCGCCGCTGGATCCTGTCGCACGTCCTGCGCTATCGCCTCCTCTTCCTGCGCTCCGTGCTGCTCTTCCTGGTCGGCTGGAGCGCCATGGCCTGGGTGCGCGTGCTGATCGGCCAGGCGGCCCGCGAGATCACCAGCCCCACTCGTCCCGACGGCGTGCTGCTCGCCGCGCTGGCGGTGCTGCTGGCCTCCATCATCGACAGCCTCAGCCACCTCGGCGGCAGCCTCTCAATCACGATTATTGCCCAGCGCCTGGCGCGCGACTCACGCGAGGAACTCTACGTCAGTTTGCTGGGCAAGAGCCAGACCTTTCATGACCGGCAGCGCGTCGGCGACGTCATGGCGCGCGCCAACGACGACGTGAGCTTTCTCACCCACATGATCCACCCAGGCATCTTCTTCATCATCGAGATCGTGCTCGGCATGGCACTGCCGATGCTCTACATCGCAGCCATTCACTGGCAGCTGATACTGGTACCGTTGCTCTTCGTGCTGGTCTATATCGTGACCGTGCGCAGTTACTTCCGGCGCCTCAGCCCGGTGATTGGCGCCCAACGCCAGGCCTTTGGCGTGATGAACGCCGGCCTCGAGGAGACCATCTCCGGCATCGAGGTCGTCAAGGCCAGCGCCCAGGAAGCCTTCGAGCGGCGCAAGTTCCGGCGTAATGCCAGGGCCGTGCGCGAGTATCTGGTGCAGCAGGGCACGATCGAGGCGCGCTATCTACCCTATCTCTTTTTCGGCTTCGCGCTGGGCCTGACCTTCCTGCATACCATGATCCTGTTCGGCGAGGGCAGCCTCGACATCGGCGCCGTGGTCGCTGTGACCGGCCTGGTAGGCGCCATGCGTTTCCCGGTCTTCATCTCGGTCTTCGCCTTCTCCATGGTGCAAATGGGCATTGCCGGCGGCGAACGCATCCTCGAGCTCATCAAGGCCCGCGCCGACATGGACGAGAACGTGGAGGGCCACAGCAGCCGCGTGGCAGGCGACATCGTCTTCGAGAACGTCAGCTTCGGCTACGAGGACGGCATGCTGCTGCAGGACATCTCCTTCCACGTGCGTCCCGGCGAGACCGTCGCCATCGTTGGCCAGACCGGCTCCGGCAAGAGCACGCTGACCGAACTCATCAATCGCACCTACGACGTCACTGCCGGCCGCATCCTCATCGACGGCGTCGACATCCGCGACTGGCAGCTGGACTCGGTGCGCTCGCAGATCTCGCGCATCGAGCAGGACGTCTTCCTTTTCTCGCGCAGCGTCGCCGAGAACATCGCCTTCGGCACGCCCGACGCCACTCACGAGCAGATTGAGCAGGTGGCGCAGGAAGCCCAGGCGCACGACTTCATCCAGTCCTTCGCCCAGGGCTACGAAACGGAAATTGGCGAACGCGGCGTCATGCTTTCCGGCGGGCAGCGTCAGCGCCTCGCCCTGGCGCGCGCCTTCCTCAGCGACCCGCGCATCCTCATCCTTGATGACTCCACCAGCGCCATCGACAGCGCCACCGAGGATGATATCCAGAAAGCCATCACCCGCGCGCAGCAGGGCCGCACCACCCTGCTCATCACGCATCGTCTGTCACAAATCCGCTGGGCCGACCACATCCTCGTGCTCGACGACGGCCACCTGGTCGCCAGCGGCAGCCACGAACAGTTGCTGCAGAACTCCGGACTCTACCGCCGCATCTTTGCGCGCTACGATGTCGCCCTTCCGGTCGCCTGAAGCAATGCACGACAATCACAGGGAGCCTTGATCCGTGGGATTCATCATGGACGGCCTTGATGCCGAAGAGTACGACCGCCAGTACAACGACCGCGAGCTCGTAGGCCGCATCCTCGGCTACTTCCGTCCCGAGGGCAAGCGCATGCTGCTGGTCGCCAGTGCCATCCTCTGTGTGTCGCTGCTCAACACCGGTCTGCCCGTCTTCATCTCGATCTCGATTGACCGCATCGCGGCAGACCCCACCGAGCGCAACCTGATCCTGGCGCTGGTGGGCACCGTCCTGCTCGGCGCGGTGGCCTGGGTGTTCAACGCGCTGCGCCAGTGGCAGTCGGCCACGGCCATCGGCAACGTCACGCTGCGCCTGCGCGAGGACGCCATGGATGCCGTGCTGCGCCGCGATCTCTCCTTCTACGACAGCTACTCCTCCGGCAGGATCGTCAGCCGCGTCACCTCGGATACCCAGGCCTTTTCCGCGGTAGTCACGCTTTCGACGGACCTGATGAGCCAGTTTCTGCTGGTCATCCTGCTGGTCGGCTATCTCTTCACCGTCAGCGCGCGGCTGACGGTTATCCTCTTGCTGCTGGCGCCGCTCATCATCGTCACGGCGCTCGCCTTTCGCCACCTCGCGCGCAAGACCGTTACGCAGTCGCGCCGCATCAACGCCGAGGTCTACGCGCACATCCAGGAGACGGTCAGCGGCATCCGCATCGCCAAGACCTTTCGCCAGGAGCACAGCGTCTACAGTGAGTTCCTCGGCGTCAACGCGCGTTCCTATCGCATCAATCTGTTGACAGGCTACACCTTCAGCAGCATCTTCCCCATTCTCGGCCTGCTGGCCGGCGTCGGCACCGCCGCCCTGGTCTATTTCGGCGTCCTCGACGCCCAGGCGGGCGGCATCAGCGCCGGCACATGGTTCCTCTTCATCCAGGGCATCCAGATGTTCTGGTTCCCGCTGACCAGCATCGCCTCCTTCTGGAGTCAGTTCCAGCTGGGCCTGGCCGCCGGCGAGCGCGTCTTCGCCCTCATCGACGACGAGCCGAAGGTCATTCAGCAGGACGCGCGGTCGCTGCCCGCCATCGCCGGCGAAATCTGCTTCGACCGCGTCGACTTCCGCTACACGGACAAGGAGCAGGTGCTGCAGGACTTCTCGCTCACCATTCACCCGGGCGAGACGCTGGCGCTGGTCGGCCACACCGGCTCCGGCAAGTCCAGCATCGGCAAGCTCATCGCCCGCTTCTACGAGTTCCAGGGCGGCCAGATTCGTATCGATGATGTGGACATTCGCGACCTTGACCTGCAGGACTATCACACGAAGCTGGGCATGGTGACGCAGACGCCCTTCCTCTTCGATGGCAGCGTGCGTGAAAACATCCGCTACGGCCGGCCCGATGCCAGCGACGAGGAGGTAGCGCGCAGCGCGCGCATGGTCGGCCAGGGGGACTGGCTGCGCGCCCTGCCTGAAGGCCTCGACACGGGCGTGGGCGAGCGCGGCAGCGGGCTCTCGATGGGCCAGCGCCAGCTGGTCGCGCTGGCGCGCGTGCTGCTGCAGAACCCCTCCATCTTCATTCTGGACGAAGCCACCGCCAGCGTGGACCCGTTGACCGAGACGCTTATCCAGGAAGGCCTGGACATGGTGCTGGCGGACCGCACCAGCATTGTGATCGCCCATCGCCTCTCCACGATCCGCCACGCCGACCGCATCATTGCCCTGCGCAACGGCGAAATCATTGAGGAAGGCAACCACGATCAGCTGCTGGCGCAGGGTGGCCACTACGCCGAGCTCTACAACACCTACTTCCGCCACCAGTCGCTGGAATACATTGAGTCGGCCGGCCAGTTGCTGAACGGCCTGGCCTGAGCGCTTGTCCCCCTTGCCGCCGCCGACTACAATCGAATCAGACAGCCCGTTCAGCCAGCCGAGCCATGTCCGATACGCCTGAGCCAACGGCAGCCGGCGACGAGCCGCAGCAGCCGCAAGGACCCGCCACGCAGGAATTCGAAGAAATGATGCGCGGCGCGGCGCACGCGCGCAGCCAGCAGCCCCCTGCGCCGGAGCAGCGCCGACAGCGTCGGGCGGCCGCCCTGGCCCAGGAGCGCGACCGCCGCCTGCAACGCCGGCGCAGCGACCGTCAGCGCAGCGCGGTCAGTTTGCTGGGCGGCTTCATGCGCGCCTTTTTCGTGGTCTCCGTCGCCAGCGGAATGATCGCAACCATCCTGGTGTGGTGGACGCCGCCGGAGTTCATCGCCGCATCCCTGCGCCGCGAGTTGGGCATGGCGGAACTGGTCGTCGCTGTGCAGCCGCGCGCAACAAGTGTGCCCACGCCCAACTGGCTGCAACGCATCGGCGTCGTCGCCGGCCATCGCGGCCCCAACCCCGGCAGCCCGGCGGCAGACCCGGACCCGGGCGCCGTTTGCCTCGATGGCCTGGCCGAGGCCGACATCAACTTCGACGTTGCGCAGCGAATCGTGCGCAAGCTGCGCGTACGCGGCTACACGGTCGACCTGCTCGACGAGTTTGACCCGCGCCTTGAGGAGTATCAGGCTACGGCGCTGGTCTCCATCCATGCCAACACCTGCCTGCCTTTCACCGAGCGAGTCTCCGGCTTT
The DNA here is from genome assembly GCA_965238035.1 of Phototrophicaceae bacterium. Lineage (GTDB taxonomy): Bacteria > Chloroflexota > Anaerolineae > Aggregatilineales > Phototrophicaceae > JAGWBD01. The sequence goes on from OZ250163.1 coordinate 1,060,070, forward strand.
CTGGTCGCGGCCGCCGCGGCACGGGTTGCGGCGCGCAGTCGTGACGATATTCTCGTCGACTGCATCGCGCGTCACTACGCGCGCGCGACCGGCCTTGAGCGCCACGAGGGAGTCACCGAAGACATGACCAGCTACCACACCTTCCGCGAGATCAATCTCTGGACGCCGGCGGTCATTATTGAAACGGGCTTTATGCTGGCGGACCGTGAACTGCTCACCGGGGACGCAGACCGCGTCGCCGAGGGCGTGACCAACGGCATCCTCTGTTTCCTTGATGCGCGCGTTAATCTGCCCGCAAGGAGCGGCGGCCTGTGACGCGCGAACTGATCATGTACAGCCGCCGCCAGCCCTGCCCCTGGGTCACTCTGGCGAAGCAGACCTTGCAGCTGCATGGCGTGGCCTGGCGCGAGCTGCTGATCGACGAGGACGAAGAAGCTCACGGCCGCTTGCTGGCCTGGGTCGGCTTCCTCTCCGTGCCCACGCTCATCATCGCCGAAGGCGGCAGCGACCTGCCGCTGGAGGCGCCGCGCCCCCTGGATGCAGGCATCAGCCCGCGCGGCATCGACCGCGGCTCCATGATCAGCGAGCCGGGTATGGCGCAGTTGAGCGCCTGGCTGCTGCGCAACGGCCTGCTCGCCCCCGCGAGCCTGGCCAGGCCTGGCATTGACAGCGCCCAACCCCCCGGCTAGAATGCGGCCTGCGTCCGACTGGAATGCGCCGCACGTGAGTCGCGCCTTGTCGCACCATGGCGGCCTGCTATACTGCGCTGGCAATGCTGCCACCGTAGCTCAATCGGCAGAGCTTTCGCCTTGTAAGCGAGCGGTTACGGGTTCGAATCCCGTCGGTGGCTTAGCGCGCAGGGCGCGGTGCAGGGGCGCGAATAGGGGTCGGTGCCCGAGCGGCTAATGGGGATGGACTGTAAATTCATTGGCGAGAGCCTACGCTGGTTCGAATCCAGCCCGGCCCACAGTGCCTCTGTAGCTCAGGGGTAGAGCGCATTCTTGGTAAGAATGAGGTCATGGGTTCAAATCCCATCAGAGGCTTTTATCCAACCGCAGGGGAATGCAGGTCTCGCCCAGGGGTGAGCGCGCCAGCAGAACAGGAGCCGGGATGGCCAAAAAGGGAAATCGCGTCATCGTAAAGCTCAAGAGCACCGAGAGCGGGCACATGTACATCACCTCCAAGAACCGGCGCACCACCACCGCCCGCCTGGAGCTGAAGAAGTACGACCCGCATGTGCGGCGTCATGTGCTGTACCGCGAGACCCGCTGAAGCGCGGACTCGCTTTTATAGGGGAGTAGCTCAATTGGCAGAGCAACGGTCTCCAAATCCGTAGGTTGTGGGTTCGATTCCTGCCTCCCCTGCACCGGCCCGGGGGCTCTCCACGCTAGTGGCGCCCTGTGCTGAAGCAAGGAGTACGTATGTCAACCGAGAAGACGACCGGCACCAGAGCGCGGCGTAACTGGTGGCCCTTTGGCGGCCGCGCCGACGCGCAGTCGGAACAGGCGCTGGAACACGGCGTCACCACGCGCAAGGGACGTGCCACGCCCGGCCGGCGCAATCTGCCGGTGGTGCAGGAGGGCGGCAACCGCCTGACGCGGCCTTTCGTCAGCCTGTTTGGTTATATCGAGGGCGTTCGCGACGAGATCAAAAAGGTCAGTTGGCCCACGCACGAGGAAGCACGGCGCCTGAGCGTGATCGTGTTGGTATCGACGCTGCTGGCGGCGCTGGTGCTGGGGCTCATCACGCTGGGCTACAGCGAACTCTTCAGCATTGGCCTTGGCCAGCCCCTGATCTTCCTCGGCTTCTTCGTCGTGGTGGTGGGCCTGGGCGCCTACTTCTACATTCGCGCCAACCGCAAAAAACCTACGTCCTGGTAGCAGGAACGGGAGACTATGGTGCCCCAAGAGAGGTTCGACCCCGAACCGGTCTGGCTGGACGATGACGAGGACGGCATCAACATTGTCCTTGAGGACGGCAGCGAGACGCCAGAAATTGACAAACAGTGGTTTGTCATCCACTGCTATTCCGGCTACGAAAACAAGGTGCGCCACGCCATTGAGCAGCGCATTGAGACCATGGGCATGCGTGACAAGATTTTCGACGTCATCATTCCCACCGAAGAAGAGATCGAGATTCGCGATGGCAAGCACCGCCCGGTCGAGCGCCGCGTCTTTCCTGGCTACCTGCTGGTCGAGATGGTGATGGACGAGGACTCCTGGTATGTGGTGCGCAACACTCCCGGCGTGACGGGTTTCGTGGGCATGGGCAACGACCCCACGCCGTTGCGTGAAGAAGAAGTCGACAAGATTATGGACCGTATGTCGCAGGAGACGCCGACCATCGTCGTCAACTTCAGCGTCGGCGACAAGGTGCGCATCATTGATGGCCCATTCAACGACTTCATCGGCACGGTTGACAACATCGACATCGACAAGACCCGGGTGCGCGTCATGGTCAATTTCTTCGGGCGCGATACGCCGGTCGAACTGGATTTCCTGGAAGTCGAGAAAGCCTGAGGACGAACGTTAATGGCAAAGAAAATCAAGGCCATCCTTACCCTGCAGATCCCCGCCGGCAAGGCCAACCCGGCCCCGCCCATCGGCCCGGCGCTGGCCCAGCATGGCATCAACCTCATGGGCTTCTGCAAGGAATACAACGCCCGCACCAGCAACCGTATGGGCGACATCATCCCCGCCGAAATCACAATCTTCAGCGACAGTTCTTTCCGCTTTGAGCTCAAGAGCCCGCCGACCGCCTTCCTCATTCGCAAGGCTGCCGGCGTCGAAAAGGGCGCCTCCAATCCCCTCACGGAAAAGGTCGGCCAGCTCAATCGCCGCCAGGTGAAGGAGATCGCCGAGGTGAAAATGCCGGACCTCAATACCTCGGAAATCGCTGCGGCCATGCGGCAGGTCGAGGGAACCGCGCGCCAGATGGGTATCATCATCGTTGACTGATCGTTAATACACTGTGGGAGGGCTGCGCCCGTCAGCACCACAGGGAGGACAAAATGGCAAAGAATGGCAAACGACGCGACGCAGCGCTGAAGAGCTACGATCGCAAGCAGGATTACCCGCTGGAAGAGGCCGTCAGTCTGGTGCGCCAGCTGGCGACCGCCAAATTTGACGAGACCGTCGAGTTGCACATGCGGCTCGGCATCGACCCACGCCACAGCGACCAGCAGGTACGCAGCACCGTGTTGCTGCCGCATGGCCTCGGGCGCACGGTGCGCGTGCTGGTCTTCGCGGAGGGCGAGGATGCCCGTGCCGCCGAAGAAGCCGGCGCCGACGTCATCGCCGACGACGCCGTGGTCGCGCGCATCCAGAACGAAGGCTGGCTCGAGTTTGACGCAGCGCTGGCCGTGCCCTCCATGATGTCCCGCGTCGGCCGTCTCGGGCGCATCCTCGGCCCGCGCGGCATGATGCCCAACCCGCGCGCCGGCACCGTCGTGCAGCCCGCCGACCTGCCGCAGGCCATTCAGGAACGCAAGGCCGGCCGCGTCGAGTTCCGCAATGACAAGACCGGCAACCTGCACGTGCCGGTCGGCAAGGCCAGCTTCGACCAGGAGCGCCTGCTGGAGAACGTCAGCACGGTCATCGACGCGATCACGAGCTCCCGCCCAGGCGCGGTGAAGGGCAGCTACGTGCGTCGTGTCGTGCTCACTTCCACCATGGGGCCCGGCATCCGCGTCGGCGGCATCGCCTGAACGAAAGCTTCTGGCGACTCCGCGATAACTTTACGCATCCCGCCTGCTCGCACAGGGCCGTCAACAGCGTCTGGCTTGCCCTGTGCGCTCCTGCCTGTGTTGTGCGAAAATTGCGGAATGATTATCTTCACCCTTCCTGGTTCCGCATGATTCGCCGGCTGACTCTGCCCTGATGTCCCATATTAATCCTGAACTGCCCTTCCTGTTTCTGACCCTGGGGCTTTGCGCTTTTTTCGTATGGCTGGTGAGCTACAGGCTGGGGACTCTCATCCCTGAACCAGGCCTGCGTCTGGCGACCCTGTTCCTTTCCATCCAGATCCTTCTGATTGCGATCAACATCATTATGGCCTGGACCGGGACGGACATCTTTCCGGTATATCTATGGCACCTGGACAAGGAATTCAGCATCCCCTCGATTAATTCTACAATTCAGTTGTTTCTCTTGTGTAGCCTGTGCTTGCTTACGGGGTTTGCATCCGGGAGAATTTTTCTTCTGGAGCGAGTGTACTGGTTGATCCTTGGCATTGGCATCGCTGGTATGAGCCTTGTGGAATTCGATGTCTTTCCCAGGACCTACTTTCCTAAACCGTTTATCTTGCCATCCGGTATATTCATGACTGTGGGAGCTATTGTCATAGTCTTGCTAAAAAGTAATCACAACCGTCTCAGCTTGTTGTTGCTTCTGCCGGGTGGACTGTGGATTTGGGCATACGCCGCCTTTGTCGTCGACAAAATGCCTCCTGACATATTCATCAATTTCGGACCTCTGGAAGAGACGCTGGAAACACTTGGAGTGATTATAGCTTTGGCCGGTGTGGCGGGATACGCAACAGAGAGCTTGCGGCAAACCCGAACATGGAGGAAAAGACTCCTCACAAGCTTGTGCCTGACAAACGTTGTGGCTGTAGTCCTGCTGTGTGGAGCTCTTGCTATAGAAGACAACGTAGAATGGCAAATACGTTTTCTGAATTATAAATTTGGCCACAAGATCACTGTCGATATCGATGACGGAGCTCTGGCCCTGCGCGGTTGGACACACGACCACCCAAGAGCCGGACATTCATCAGCGTTCAACTTTTGGCTGTATGCCACTCGTCCACTGAAGGATGACTTTGGCTTCACCGTCCAGCTCCTGGATCAGGAAAGCAGGGCCGTTGTTTTGGGCAAGAACAAGCGGAGTGACACGGCGGCCCGCCAATGGCACCCTGGTGTCCGATACTCAAGTATTCAGAAAGTTCGTCTCTTTCTGCCAGAATCAGTTCCGACTAATCGTGCGCTTTGGCTGACGCTTTCTTTCTGGAAGACCGATGAAACTGGTTACAGCCCCTTGCCCGTGGGTTCCAGCGACTTCCCGCTGCTGGGCGATACGCACGTCATCCTCGACGAACTGTTGCTGCCGCAGCCAGTGGACAGCATCGGCCAGATGAATGCGCGCGGCCGGTTCGCCAACGGCTTCGTCCTGTATGATGCCTCCATTCCAGAACAGGCGCAGGCGGGTGAAGCGCTGGATGTGACCTTTCACTGGGGTACGGATAGCCCGAGCAACGAAGACCTGATCCAGTTTCTGCACTTCTTCCATGAAGAAAGCGGCGAGTACTGGGTTGTGGATCAAATGCCGCTGGGTCTGCGCTTGCCAACCCGCCTCTGGTACGAAGGGCTGCGATCCAGCGAGGTGTGGCAGTTCACACTCCCCGCCGACCTGCAGCCAGGACGGTATTCCATCTACAGCGGTCTGTATCGCCTGTCTGACATGCAACGCCTGGGTGTAACCCTTGCCGATGGCACGCAGCCGGTCGACGCCCGTATTCCGCTGGGGACCATTCTCATCGAGGGCTGAAGCACTGCGAGCGTCTCCCAAACAACTTTATGAATCCCGCCTTCCTGAACAGGGTAACTAACGTAATCTAGTTTGACCTGTGCTCTCCTGCTCGTGTTGTGCAATAATTCGGAATGATAATCTTCACCCCTCTTAGTTCCGCATATTAGGCCGGTTAACTCAGCCCTGATGACCAACGTTCATCCTGAACTGCCCTTCCTGTTTCTGTCTCTGGGACTTTGCGTTTTCTTTGCCTGGCTGATGAGATACAGGCTGCGAACGCTAATTCCCGAAACAAGCCTGCGTCTGGCAACCCTGTTCCTTTCCATCCAGATCCTGCTGATTGTGATTAACATCATCAGGACCTGGAACGGGACGGACATCATCCGAGTGAGTCTCTGGGGACTCACTTCGGAGAGTAGCTTTCCTTCTGCGCTATCTACATTGCAATTGTCCCTGCTCAGCTGTCTGTGCTTCTCTATCGTCTTTTCCTCAGCATATCTTTCCCGCGTGGAACGTGCGTACTGGTTGGTCCCAGGCATGGGAACTGCCATCATGACTCTGCTGGAATATGAACATAGACTCATACCCGAAAGTTTTTTGACCTCTTCTTTCCAGGTACCTGCTGGAATTCTCCTGACTTCAGCAACTGTAGCCAGAATTCGGCACTACAGGGGTGGCAGCCGGCGTACATTTCTGCTGTTCTTGCTGATTGGTTTGTGGATATGGGCATTGGGCGCCCTTGCCCTCGACGAGGTCGAAGACTACTGTGTAATTTTCCGGGCGTTTGGGGACCTTTGCCTTTCCACATCACCTCTGGAAGAGACACTGGAATTCCTTGGCATTCTTGTCGCGCTCACCGGCGTAGCTGGATATGCGTCAGAAATCTTGACGCCTGCACGAACTCAACGATTGGTTTTCCTGTCAAGCGTGGTCCTGGTCGCCTTGCTGTTGGGGGCTCTTGTCAGGGATAGAGATTGGAATTATGTAGAGATCCGTTTTCTTGGAAAACATTACGGCCGCAAGATTTCTGTCGACTTCGCCGACAGTGCGCTGGCCTTACGTGGGTGGTCGTCCAGTTCTTTCAGCCCCGGTAATTATGCACCGGTCGACTTTTGGCTGCATGCCACTCGTCCACTGCAGGATGACTTTGGCTTCACCGTCCAGCTCCTGGATCAGGAAAGCATGGCCGTTGTTTTGACTAAAAACAAACGGAGTGACACGCCAGCCAGTCAGTGGCAGCCTGGAATCCGCTACTCTGTTTTTCAGAAAGTACTTCTCTTTCTGCCTGAATCAATCCCGACAGATCGCGCGCTTTGGCTGACGCTTTCTTTCTGGAAGACCGATGAAAATGATTTTGTTTCCCTGCCGGTTGACTACAGCGACTACCCGCTGCTGGGCGATACCCACGTCATCCTCGACGAACTGGTGCTGCCGCAGCCAGCGCAGCGCGCCAGCCAGGGTGAAGCACCCGGAAAGTTTGCCAACGGCTTCGTTCTGCAGAATGCCTCCATCCCGGAACGGGCGCAGGCGGGTGCAGAGATGGACGTGACCTTTGCCTGGGGTACGGAAAACAATGGGAGTGAGGACTGGATTCAGTTCCTCCACCTTGTCCATGAGGATAGCGGAGCGCTCTGGAATGTAGACCAGATGCCGCTGGGCCTGCGCTTGCCAACCCGCCTCTGGTACGAAGGGCTGCGATCCAGCGAGGTGTGGCAGTTCACGCTCCCGGCCGACCTGCAGGCAGGACGCTACGCCATTTACAGTGGACTGTATCGGCTGTCAGACCTGCAACGCCTGGGTGTAACCCTTGCCGATGGCACGCAGCCGGTCGATGCCCGCATCCCGCTGGGGATCATTCTCATCGAGGGCTGAGGCACTTCGCCCGAAGACGATTTAACCGACCTTAACCAGATTAACGCCCCCGCTTGACATGCTCGCGTACAATGCAGGGCATGGGGAATCCGAATAACAAGGGAGTAGAACCTGAGTGAGTTACATTCTCGTCACCAACGATGACGGCGTGCGCGCGCCTGGCATCGTGGCCCTGGCCAGCGCCATGCGTGCGCTCGGCGACGTGCGCGTCATTGCGCCGGCGACCAACCAGAGCGCCAGCGGCCACAAGAAAACCCTGTTCCAGGACATCCCGGTTGCCGAGACGCTGATGCCGGACGGCTCGCCCGCGCTGGCCGTGAGCGGCTCGCCGGCGGACTGTATCGCGCTGACCGCGCTGGGCATGGCAGAGTGGCCGGCGCGCGTCGTCGTTTCCGGCATCAACCGGGGCGCCAACATGGGCCAGGACATCACCTACAGCGGCACGGTCAGCGCGGCGCTGGAAGCCACCATCCATGGCATCCCGGCAATCGCCTTTTCGCTGGCTGACCAGGGGGCCAACGACGTCGCCGATTACACTGCCGCCGCGCGCATCGCTGTGCGCATCGTTGGTGAATATCTGTTAAAGCGGAGCCTGCCGCCCTTCACCATCCTAAACGTCAACCTGCCCTCCGGCGATGAAATCAGCGAGATCCGCCTCACGCGCCAGGGCATCCGCATCTACAACGACGAGCTGGCCAGCAACGGCAGCGTCCATCGCATCGTCGGCCCCGAGCCTGGCGGCATGACCGACGAGGAGGGCACGGACCTGTGGGCGGTGCACAATGGCTATGCCAGTGTGACGCCCATCCACCTGGACCTGACCGCCCATCGCTTCCTGGCGGACCTGGCCGCCTGGGATATCACCTTGTAGCCCGCCTTGCCTGACCCGCCCGTCAGGCAAGGCGAAGGGCTCGCCGGGAGCTGGGAGCAGGGAGCAGGGAGCAGGGAGCAGGTTAATCCGACTCGTAAGCGCCAGTGCTGTAGACGTAAACCGCGATGCCGTGGCCCTCTTCCCAGTCCCAAAAGTCATTGGACCAGGTGTAGAGCCAGTTGGCGTCGGTGAGGGAGGCGTTCACGCAACCGTGACTGCGCCGGAAGCCGAAGCCGTCGTGCCAGTAGGCGCCATGCAGCGCGATGCCGCCGTCGAAGTACTGCGTCCAGGGCACTTCCTGCAATGAATAGAAATCCGGCAACTGAAAGGCGCCGCTCATGTCACCGCGCTGTCGCCGCAGCCAGACGTTGAAGACCCCCTCGCGGGTTGACCAATCCGGCAAGCCGGAGGAGATGAGCGTGGTAAATACCGGCGTCGCACCTTCATAGGCCGTCAGCACCTGCTCGTAGAGATCGATGCCGATCCACTTCTCCGTGTTCATGTCTTCTGGCCGCTCGACCGGTTTGAACATGGCGAGTTTGTACTGGTGCACCCACTGGTCCTTGCCAATCTGGTACCAGCACTTGCCCTCAATGCGCACACAGCTGAAGATGGTTACGCGCGTGTAGCGATAGAGGAAGGGGTTTATTGACGAATCCGGCCCGCCGGGTTCGGTGGCGGCGCGTAGATGGCGCAGCGTCCAGGCCATCGGATATTCAAGGCCATCCTGCGGCAGCTCCACCCCCGCATAGCGGGAAACTTCAATTTCCTCGCTGAGCACATCAGCCGGCACCCATTGCTCCTCACCGATCTCCGCCCAGTCCTCCTCTATTTTCGAGACGGTGACGAAACTGTAGCCTTCACCGGTCGTTTCGATCAGCTCGCCAAACGGTTCCTTGTAGATCGGCAGAATGCCCGAAACGCGCCGGTAGTCGCGGTCTGCCAAGAGATTGTCATCGATTTTCAGCGGGGTTACAGCCGGCCAGCGGTAGTTCGCCAGGACTTCGTCGCTCAGCGCACAGGTGCTCAGGTCCGGCCCTTCGCATATCGGCAGCGGCAGCGCCTGCGCTGCGCCAACAGCAGTCAACAGCATCAGAAACACTATGAGCAACGCGACACGACGCATGCGAAACTCCCTCTCCGCAGCAGTGAACAGCCAGCGTCAGCAAAAATTGCGGAGTGGTTACCCAGGAAACCGGACGCTATGCTGGACATCTATCCTATCACAGCATTCAGGCAGGAGAGAACATGGAACGCGTGTTTATCAGCGGTGCCAACCGCGGCATCGGCCTTGAATTCGTGCGCCAGTGGCTGCAGCGCAGCGACGTCCAGGTCTTCGCGACCACGCGCCGGCCGCAGCAGTCCGACCAGCTCAACGCCCTGGCTTGCCCGCAACTGACGATTCTGCCGATGGATGTCAGCGCGCCCGCTTCCATCCGCGCGGCCGTCGCCACCGTAGCCGATACTGTCGACGGACTGGAGCTGCTCGTGAACAACGCGGCGGTCAAGCCACCCGCCGTCGAGCAGGAACTCGCGACGCTGGATGCGGACAGCATGTTGCAATCGCTGCGCATCAACAGCCTGGGGCCACTGCTGGTGGCCCAGGCCTGCGTTCCACTGCTGCGCCGCGGCAGGCGACCCCGCATCGTCAACATCTCCTCCGGCCTCGGCTCGCTGACGCGCAAACAGACGGGCGGCCAGTACGCCTACTGCAGCAGCAAGGCCGCCCTCAACATGGTCATGCGCGGCCTGGCCGCGGATCTGGGGCCGGCGGGCGTGACCGTCTGTTCCCTGCATCCTGGCTGGGTGCGCACCGAAATGGGCGGCTGGAATGCGGCAATCACCCCGACCGAGTCCGTGCGCGACATGCTCGCACTCATTACCGGCCTGACGCCCGCGCACAACGGCAGCTACCTTGACCATGAGGGCAAGACCGTCGCCTGGTAGCCGGCGTGACTGTCAGCCGGCGCAGACCATTGACACGCCCTGCCTGCGCCTTCACAATGACGAGGATGTTGAAGACTCAATACGGGGGTTGCCGGGGCACGAGTTTGCCATCAACGAGCATCCGTGACCCGCAGCCCCCACAGCCAAAGGAGCCTTGATGAACGTAACAATCCCGGAATCTCACCGTGAGTTGCTGGCCGGCCCCACCGTGGTCACCCTCGTCACCATGATGCCCGACGGACAGCCCCAGGCCACGCCGGTCTGGTGCAAGCTGGACGGCGACGACATCCTCATCAACAGCGCACCAGGCCGGCGCAAGGACCTTAACATCCGGGCCAACAACAAGGTCACTGTGCTCGCCCTCAATCTCCAGAACCCCTACAACTACATCGAGGTGCGCGGCGAGGTGAGCGCCATCAACGAGGACGACGAGGCCACGATTGACGAACTGGCGCGGCTCTACGTCGGCGCCAAAAGCTACTTCGGCGACTTCGCGCCGGCTGACACGCGCTCACGGCGCGTCACCTATCGCATCAGCGCGCGGCGCGTACTGACGCAATGAGGCCCGGGCCGCGGCCATGAGCCTGGCCCTCGGCACGTCGCTGCTGACGACGCTGGTCAGCGGCGTCTTCGCGCTCACCATCCTGAGACGCTGGTGGCAAGGGCGGCGCCCGCATCAGCTGGCCTGGGGCCTCGGCATGGCCTTCTACTTCACCGGCGCGCTCAGCCAGGTGGTGCTGACGCAGGTCTGGAGCCCCGTCTTCTTCGCCCTGTGGTATTGGTGCGGTGCGCTGATGGTGGCGCCCTGGCTGGGCCAGGGGACGGTCTATCTGTTGCTGCGCCGCGGCAACATCGCCCGCAACCTCCAGATGGCCCTGCTGCTGGTGGCCGTGATGACCCTGCCCTGGGCGCTGTGGCTGACGCCCTTCGACAGCAGCGCCTGGCAGCCGGACGCGGACATGACCACACTCTATCGCAGCATTATGCCGCCCGGCCGCGGCACGGTGCGCGGCTTCTCGCCAGTGATGAATATCTGGGGCACTATCGCGCTCGTCGGCGGCGCCATCTGGTCCGCGCGCCTTTTCCGCAGGAAGCAGATTATGCGCGACCGCGTCTACGGCAACTGGCTAATCGCGGCGGGCGGTTTGCTACCTGCCACGGGCGGCACACTCATTCGCCTCGATTACCCCTCCTTCAAGTATCTGGCTGAACTTTCCGGCGTGGTGCTGATTTTCGCCGGCTTTTTGCTGGCCACCAGACAGGCGCCGCAGGAGCCGTGAAGCCGCGGCCCACACGCGGCTGGACCAGGGTCCTGACGCAGCGCGAGCGCCGGCTCGTCGCCGGCCTGGCGCTGGCCCTGCTGCTCTTCTGCGCGCTGGTGCTGGCCGCCAACGCGTCGCTCACAATCTGGCTGCAAGGGCGCGCGCTACACAATCAGCTCGGACGCGCCGGGCTGGCGCTGGCCCTGCTGATGACGGCCCGGGCGGTTCAGGTCGGCATCCTGCGCAAGGGCGACGTGACGCCGCTATTCCGCGCAGCGACCTACGTCATCTTCAGCACGATGCTGCTGCAGGCGCTGCTGGGCCTGCTGCTCTACGCGCGCGGCCTGCGTCCGACGCAGGAGGTGCACCTGATCTACGGCATGGCGGCGGTGCTGGCCCTGCCCTTCTTCATTTTCGTGGAAGTGACGGCGCGCAAGCGGCCGGCCATGGGCAGTTATATCTGGGGCTTCGGGTTGCTGACCGGCATTTTGCTGCGCAGCATCCTCACCGGCTGAGCGCTAACCTTTGCAACTCTACGCGAAGGCGGCATAATCAACTTGTCAACCGCGGCCCGCAGGTGCACACATGCCCGTAGCTCCCATTCAGATTAACGACATCCCCGTTCTGGAAGCGGGGCCCATGCCGCCCTCCTTCCACCTGATGACCAAGCCCAGCGGCGCCATCTGCAACCTCGACTGCAAGTACTGCTACTTTCTCTCCAAGGAGAAACTCTACCCCGGCAGCAACTTCCGCATGAGCGAGACCTTGCTCGAGGAGTACACACGCCAGTACATCGCGGCGCAGCAGGTGCCCGAAGTCACCTTCGCCTGGCAGGGCGGCGAGCCCACGTTGATGGGTCTCGACTTCTTCCGCGAGGCCGTCGGCTATCAGCAGAAGCACAAAAAGCCGGGCATGCGCATCTTCAACAGCTTCCAGACCAATGGCGTGCTGCTCAACGACGACTGGGCGCGCTTCTTTCGCGAAAACGACTTCCTCATCGGCCTCAGCGTGGACGGGCCAGAACCGCTGCATGACGCCTATCGCGTCGACAAGGGCGGCCAGCCCACCTTCGCGCGCGTCATGCGCGGGCGCGAGATACTGGACCGCAACAAGGTTGATTTCAACATCCTCTGCACCGTGCACGCCGCCAACGCCGATCATCCGCTGGAGGTCTATCGCTTCTTCCGCGACGAGCTGCAGGTGTCGTTCATGCAGTTCATCCCGATCGTGGAGCGCGACAACGACAGCGGCTATCAGGAGGGCAACAGCGTGAAAGACCGCTCGGTCGGCGCGGAGCAGTACGGCAAGTTCCTCAGCGATATCTTCGACGACTGGGTGCGCCACGACGTGGGGCGCGTCTTCGTGCAGATCTTCGACGTGGCCCTGGCCACCTGGAGCGGCAACCGGCCCGGTCTCTGCATCTTCGAGGAGACCTGCGGCGCCGCGCTGGCCATGGAGCACAACGGCGACGTCTTCTCCTGCGATCACTACGTAGAGCCGGACTACCGCCTCGGCAACATCAACCTCGTGCCGTTGGAAGAAATGGTCGGCTCGCAGCAGCAGTTCGAATTTGGCCAGCACAAGCGTGACAGCCTGCCGCAGTACTGCCTCGACTGTGAGGTGCGCTTCGTCTGCAACGGCGGCTGCCCCAAGAACCGCTTCATCCAGACGCCCGACGGGGAAGAGGGACTAAATTACCTCTGCGCCGGTTACCGTCACTTCTTCAACCACATCCGGCATCCCATGGAGCTGATGACGGCCGAGCTGCACGCCGGACGTCCGCCCGCCAACGTGATGCTCACACTGGCGCGCGAGCAAATGGCCTTCGAGGAGCTGCTGGCCGGCACGGGTCGCAACGACCCCTGCCCCTGCGGCAGCGGCCGCAAGTTCAAGCGCTGTCACGGCCGCAGCCGACAGAACTAGCTCGCTCGCTCAGTCGATCTCTTCAGCGCGCCAGCAACGCACAAATTGTCCCGGCTCAATTTCGCGCAGGACCTGCTGCTCGCGCGCGCAACGCTCGCGAGCGTGGGGACAGCGCGCCAGTAGCTTGCAGCCGCCGGAGGCCCCGGTGGCGAGCGAGAGCTGCGCGCCGTCGGCGGGACGGGCGGCGTTGGCCTGGCCCTTGCGGCCAATCTGCGCGGCGTCCAGCAGGGCGCGCGTCCAGGGATGACGCGGCGAGTTGAAAATCTGGTCGCGACTGCCGGATTCGACGATCTGCCCCTGGGTGATGACGTAAATGCGCTCCGCCACATAGCGCAACACGCGCAAATCATGGGTGACGAAGACGAAGCCTGGCCCGCCCTCCTGCCGCTGCAGATCCAGCAAGAGGTTGATGATCTGGCCGCGGATTGACATGTCCAGCGACGCGGTGGGTTCATCCAGAAAGATGAAGTCCGGCCCCGGCGCCAGCGCCCGCGCAATGGCAGCGCGCTGCAGCTGGCCGCCGCTCATCTCGTAGGGGTACAGGGGGGCGAAGCGCGCGCCCAGCTGCACCTGTTCCAGCAGCTCGCTGACGCGACGGCGTCGACCGGCATTGTCCAGTTCGGGCAGCTGCCGCAGGGCGTCCAGCAGCGTCTCCTCCAGCGTCATCATCGGGTTGAAGGAACTGACCGGGTTCTGGAACACCATCTGCAGGCGGCGTCGCAACGGGCGCCACTCGCGCTCGCCAAGGGCCTGGATTTCGCGGCCCTGATAGAGGATGCGGCCGCTGTCCAGGCGCGTCAGATTCAACACGCAGCGCCCCAGCGTCGACTTGCCGGAGCCGCTCTCGCCCACCAGGCCGACCGTCTCGCCGCGCCGCAGCGTCATGGACACGCCGTCCAGCGCGACTACCCGCTGCCGGCGCCAGCCACGCTGCCGCAGACTGAAGCTTTTGGTCGCGCCCTCGATACGTAGCAGCGCCGCGCCCTCCTCCGGCGCGTTCATGGCCCGATGACTTCCTGCGCGAAGTGGCAACTGGAGAAGTGGCCGGGCGCGACCTCGGTGAGCAGGGGGCGTTCCTGGCGGCAGCGCTCACGGACCATCGGACAGCGCGCAGCGAAGCTGCAACCTGACAACGGCCGACGCATGTCCGGCGTACGACCGGGGATGAAGGGCATGCGCGCCTCATCGGTCTGCTCGAAACAGGCCAGCAGCGCTGCCGTGTAGGGGTTGGCCGGGCGCACCAGCACCTGGTCGGTCGTGCCTGTCTCCATCACCTCGCCGGCGTACATCACGATGATGTGGTCGCAGGTGTCGGCGACCACGGCCAGGTCGTGCGTGATGAGCAGCAGCGTGGCGTCCAGCTGCGCGACGACCTGCTCCACCAGCGCCAGCACCTGCTGCTGCACCGCTACGTCGAGGCCGCTGGTGGGCTCGTCGGCGATCAGCAGTTGCGGCTCGCAGACCAGCGCCATGGCGATCAGGGCGCGCTGCGCCATGCCGCCACTGTACTGATGCGGATAATCGCGGGCGCGCGCGGCAGCCTGCTGGATGCCGGTGGCCGCCAGCACCTCCACCGCCCGCTCCCAGGCCTGCTGCCGGCTGACGCCGCTGTGCTGGCGACAGACTTCGGCAATCTGGCGTCCAACCGGAATCAGCGGGTTGAGCGCCGCCTGCGCGTGCTGGAAGATCATCGCGATTTGCGCGCCGCGAATCTGCTGCATGTCCCCTTCGGACAGCGTCAACAGCTCCTGGTCGCGGAAGCGGATGCTGCCACTCAGCTGCGCGTTGGGCGGCAAGAGACGCAGCAGCGCCAGCGTCAGCGCCGTCTTGCCGGAGCCGCTCTCGCCGACGATGGCCGTGCGCGTGCCCGCGCCAATCGTCAGCGCCACGTCGCGCAGGGCATACACCGTCTCACGCTCCACGCGGAACTGCAGCTGCAGCCCGCTCACCCGCAGCAGGGACACGCTCAACTCCGCCGCACGACCAGCGTGCCGAAGAAGTCGCTCACGTTGTTCAGCAGCCACACCGAGAAGAAGAGCGCCAGGCCGGGGAAGACCGAGGCCCACCATTTGCCAAAGACCATCTGGTTGGCGCCCAGCTGAATCATCGAGCCCCACTCCGGCGTCGGGATCGACACGCCCAGGCCGATGAAGCTCAACCCGGCGATCATCTGTACGGCGTAGGCGCAGCTGAGCGGCAACTGGGAAAAGACCGGCACCAGGGTGTTGGGCAGCACGTGGCGGAAGACGACCGACAGCGGGCTGTTGCCGGCCACACGCGCCGCCAGCACGAAGTCCGCCTGGCGCAGCGGCAAGGTCACGCTGCGCACCATCTTGCTGTAGACGGGCACGTTGTAAAAGGCGATGATCAGCACCAGGTTGACCATGGTGTTGCCGGCCGCGGCCAGCACCGCCATGCCGAAGAGGATCTGCGGGAAGCCCTGAAACACCTCCGTGACGCGCGTGATGGCGCTGTCCAGCTTGCCGCCGAAGTAGCCGGAGAGCGCGCCCAGCGGCGCGCCGACGACGATGCCCAGGGCAACCGAACTCAGCGCCAGCGCGAAGTCGGTACGGATGGCGAAAATGGTGCGCGACAGCACGTCCATGCCGTTGCCGTCGGTGCCGAAGAGGTGTTCGGCGGAGGGCGGCTTAAGCCGGTTGAGCGGGTAGGGCGTCACCGGGTCATGCAGCGGCAGCAGGGGCGCCAACAGCCCGGTGAGGATGAAGAGCGCCAGCAGGCCCAGGTTCAGCCGCACGCGCAGCGGCCCGTTGCTGCGCAGCAGCCGCTGCATTAGCGTGGGGCGTTCGGGTACGGCCTGCTCTCCGGCCAGCACGCTCAGCCCTCCGCCCGCGCGCGCGGATCGAGCAGCGCGTTGATCACGTCTGTGGCCATATACACCAGCAGGTAGAAGCCGGCGCTCAGCAGCACCACGCCTATGATGGGCTCGTAATCAGAATTGTTCATGGCGTCCACCGCGTAGAGCCCGAGGCCGGGCCAGGTGAAGACCACCTCCACCAGCACCGTCCCGCTCAACAGATAGCCATAGGTCATGGCGATCATGGTGATGACCGGGCCCAGGGTGTTGCGCAGGGCGTAGCGGTAGACCGTGCGCGCTGGCAGGCCGAAGGCGCGCGCGCTGCGGATGTAGTCGCTCTGCAGCACTTCCTGCATGCGCTTGCGGGTGATTTGCAGCGTACTGGGGCTGGTGGTTATGGCCAGCGTCAACGCGGGCAGGATGAGATGACTCACGCTGGAAATGAAGGCCTCGCGGTCGCCGGCCAGCAGCGAATCCAGGGTGTACCAGCCGGTGACGGTCACCGGCGGCCCCAGGCTGCGCGCGATGCGCCCCAACGGCGCCGGAAACCAGTGCAGCTCCGCGTAAAAGATGAAAATAAACAACAGGCCCAGCCAGAAGCCGGGCATGGAGACTCCCGTGCGCGCCAGCAGATCCGCCGCGCGCGCCAACAACCCCGCCGGGCGCATGGCGGCCAGCACGCCCGCCGGCACGGCCCACAGCACCCCCATGGCCAGCGCCCAGGTCGAAAGCTCCAGCGTGGCCGGCAGGCGCCGGCTGATGTCCTCCAGTACAGGATTGTAGGTGAAGCGGGAGATGCCCAGGTCACCCTGCAGCAGGTTGCCCGCGTAGTTCAGATATTGCTCGTGCAGCGGCAGGTCCAGCCCCAACTCACGCGTGACGTTGTCCAGCGTCTCCTGCGAGTAGCGCGTGCCGACGATCAGGTAGACGGGATTGCCAATTTTGTGCGTTACCGTGAAGGTGATGACGGACACGCCGAAGAGCGCGACGAGGAAAAGGGCCAGCCGCCTTAGCAGGAACAGGCCCCACTCGCGCATCGAGTCCAGCATGTCTCGCTCCCGCGCCTGCCTTCAGGTTGTCCGCGGCATAGGCAAGGACGGGACGTAACCGGTTCCGGTCACGCCCCGTCCGCGTTCCTGCAGCTACCCTACTCGCGGTAGAGCGGCCAGTACCACAGCAAATTGTCAGGCAGTTGCACGTAGCCGTGGATGTTATCGCGCATGGCGATTTCGAAGGGCATCTCTGCCAGGTAAAGCGCCGGCGCATCATTGTTCAGGATGCGCTGGTACTCCGCCGCCAGTTCGGCCTTCTTCATCGGGTCCAGCGTGACGTTCAGCTCGTCAATGACGGCATCCAGCGCCTCATTACTGTAACCCGTCCAGTTGATGACCGCGCCCGTCTTGAAGAAGATGTCACCTGTGTAGCCGGCGTCATCGACGTACCAGAGCAGGTCGCGCATCCAGGCCTCGTGCTCCAGGGTGCCCATCTGATCGGCGAAAATCGCGGCGGGCTGCAAGTTGATATTCATCGTGACGCCAATATCTCTCCAGGCGCTTTGCAGCACAACTGCGATCTGTTCGGTTGTCGACACGCCGGAGGCAATATCAAGCGTGATCTCGAAGCCATCCGCATAACCGGCCTCGGCCAGCAGGGCCCGCGCCGCGTCCGGATCATAACTGAAGGGCCAGAGCGAGCTGTCGTGATACTGGCCGTCGAGCGGGACTGGCCCGGCGGAGACGCGCGACTTGCCGGCGAAGATGCCCTCAATGATGTCTTCATAGGGCACGGCATAAGACAGCGCCTGGCGCACGCGAACATCAGCCGTCGGCCCCATCGTCGTGTTCAGGCCAAGCATCATCTGGTTGCGAGTCGGCACCGAGAGCACCTTCACACCCTCCGAGCCTTCCAGCGACGCCAGTTCATCGGTGCTCAGCCCGGTGGCGATGTCGACCTCGCCCTCGCGCAGCAGCAGCGCGCGATCAGCCGAGTTGGGCACGATCTGCAGCACGACCTGATCGAAGAAGGCCTTGCCAGCCCAGTAATCCGGGTTGGCGCGCAGCACCATGGCCACGCCCGGCTCCCAGCTTTCCACGTAATATTCGCCTGAGCCGATATCGTTCTTCGCCAGCCAGAGCCTCGCCCAGGGGTCATCATCTGTCGCGTTCGCCTGGGCCTCAATGGCGTCCATGGGACCCTGCGACTGATCGCGGAAGAGGAAGAAGAGCCAGGGGCTGGGCCGCGAGAATTGCAAGGTCACCTCGTGCGAACCGGTCTTCTCCCAGGAGGTGATGCCGGCGGTATTGACGTTCCACTCAGTGCCGGCCTGCCGTGCCAATGGCGCGCTCGAACCAGAAAATGAAGTCGTCAGCCGTCAGGTCGCGCCCGGTCTTCGGGAAGGTCGCGCCTTCACGAATCTTGAGCACGATCGAGCTCAGGTCTTCCGACCAGGTCCAGGATTCTACGGCCGCGCCCTCAATGGTGCCGGTGTCGGCGATGCTGTAGCCCTCGCCAGAATCGATGCGACCATAGCGGAAGAACTGATCGTAGACGTTCAGGTTAGTCTCGTTCGAGCGCTGGTTTTGCGAAAAGGGCGGATCCAGCGTCTCGATGTCGCCGGAAATGGCGATCACGAGCACGTTTTCTTCCTGCGCCAGCGCCAGGCCGCCAGGCAGCATGGCCAGCAGCAGGAGCGCAAGCACAAGGTGTAACAACAGCGGACGTTTCACAATCAATTCCCCCTTCATATTCCTGTCAAATAAACCTGTGCTGCCGGCGCAGTTATTCCTGCGTGGAGCCCAGGGAGAAAATAGCGTCACGCACCTCCCGCGAGGCGTACATGGCCCGGTCGTCCGGTTGCCAGAGCGTCGGCTCCACCATGGTCATGTCGTCCAGGCCGACCAGTTCATAGCCGCGCGCCTGCAGCCCGTCGACGATGGCCGGCAGCGCCTCGATCAGCGGCAGCGGCCGCGCCAGGCGCAGCCCGTCGTCTTCCGTCTCGGAGCTGTCGTGCAGGTCGATGATCGAGCCTGGCGCCAGCACAGGGTGACTCAGCGTGGCATCGATGATTTCCTGCGGGTCGCTCTTGTTCCAGTCCGCCGGATTCACGTCCGAGTCAACGACCTGCATGTACTGCGACATGGCGAGCGGCGACACGAGGCAGGTGAAGTAGTTGAAGTAGTGCGCGCGCAGGTGGCGCGTCGGGCGACCCATGAGGTTGCCGAGGACGGCCTCGGCTTGGTCGAAGTCGCCCAGGTGCGCCTGATGCAAATGGCTGTGGTTGGCCACCGTGTGCCCGCCGGAAACGATGCGCATGAAGGCTTCCGGCCAGCGCTCAACCCATTTTCCCAGCACGAAAAAGGTGCCGCGGGCGCCGCGCGATTCGAGGATTTGCAGGATCTGGTCAGTGCGCGGTGGATTGGGGCCGTCGTCGAAGGTCAGGGCGACCTTCATTTCGTCACGGCGTCCGTGGTCGTATATCAGGAGAGCCATCTCGTCCTCAATCTTTGCAGCGAACTATAGCGCCTGCCACAGTGCCCGACCATAACCCGCCACAGCACCCGGCTATAATTCGGCCATGATTCGGCCATAAGCACTCAGTCGTCGTCGAGGCGGTTCATTTCCGGCTGCATACGCCAGCGAATGGGCTCATGCGGCAGGGTCGCGCCCGCCCACCGCGCCTGCAGGTCCCTCCCCGCGCGCAGTTGTGCCATACGCGCCTGGATGCGTTGCGGCCGCCAGTCGCGCAGCACGCGCGCGCGCATGTCGCCCAGCAGCGATTGACAGCCCGGGTCTGCGGCGCGATCGACCAGCTCGTCGGGGTCTTCGGCCAGGTTGAAGAGCTGCGGCGGCAGGCCATGGTAGTAAATCAACTTCCATTCATCCTGGCGCAGCATGCGCAGGTAGCACTCACCGCCGTCGGGCGCGTACTTATCAGCGCAGTATTCGCTGAAGGCCTCGTCGCGCCAGGCGACGGACCCCGCCCCCGGCGACAGCAGCGGCAGCAGACTGCGGCCTGGCGAGCCCGGCAGCGCGGGCGCTGCCAGCGCGTCGAGCATGGTCGCGGTCACGTCCAGCGCGCTGACCACTCGCTCGCAACGCTGGCCGGCGGCGATGCGTCCCGGCCAGGCCATGATGAGCGGCACGCGCACGGCCTCCTCGTAAAACACGTGCTTCCACCACAGGCCGTGCTCACCGACCATGTCGCCATGGTCGGAGGTGTAGACCACCAGCGTGTCACGTTCGAGATCATTGGCCGCCAGCGCGTGGAGAATCTCGCCGATCATGCTATCCACGCACTCGACCAGGCCCCAGTAGGCAGCGCGGGCGCGCCGCGTTTCGTCGGCGTCCGTGTCTGTCAGGCCGGTGGTCGCTCGCCAGCGCTGCAGGAAGGGGTGTGTCTCCTGCTCATATTCGCGCGGCTTGCGCGGCGGCGGCAGGCTGTGGGCGTGACGTTCATAGTCGGCGCGGCGCGCCACGTAGGGCGGATGTGGCAACATGAAGCCAACGCTGAGCGAAAAGGGCGCGTCGTCCACGCCGGCGCGACGGCTGCACGCCCAGGCGATTCAGCCAGTCCACCGCGGCCGCGGTGACGGCCTCGTCATGTACCTGATAGCCGGACTGCCCGGCCCCGGCCAGGCGCAGACTGGTGCGTTCTGGCCCGGCCGTGCCGTGCAGCTGGCCCAGGATGGAACTGATTTTCGGGAAGGCGGGGAAGTTGGGCGAATGGTCGCCGACCAGGCGCTCGCAGTAGCCGTGCAGCTGGTCCGGGCCGACCGAGTGCATGCGCCCGATCAGCGCGGGCCGGTAACCGGCGGCGCCCATGCTGTGCGCCAGCGTGGGTATGCCGGAATTGAGCACGTGACTGTTGGTCCAGACTTCATTTTGCCAGGGGTGGCGACCGGTGAGCATGGCCATGCGCGAGGGCACGCAGATCGGCGAGCAGCAGTAGTTGCTGGTGAACAGCGCGCCAGCGCCTGCCAGGCGATCCAGATGCGGCGTATGCACGTGCTGGTCGCCGTAGCAGCCTGCAACCGCCGCGTTATGTTGGTCCGAATGGATGTAGAGCAGATTGGGCCGCGCGCGTTCCGACATGCGTTCCACCGTTCCGTTCCGTTTCGTTTCGTTCCGCAAAGCTTTGTCGGGCGAGAGGCTGGCTCCCGCCCGACAAAGGAGTTTAGCCGTTTACTGCTTCTTCAAGGCCTGCCATCATCACTTCGACGCCTGCTTCGGGCGTAAGCTCGCCGAGCAACACGCGCTGGAAGGTGGGCAGGACGACGTTGCGCTCCCAGCCGGGACTGCCGGGGAAGCGTGTGGGCGGATCCAGCCCGGCCTCCTCGAACCAGCCCGCGCGGTAGCACATCCAGTCTACGAACATGAAGCCGGGCACATCGTAGATGCTACCGTCGATGGCGCCGCCGTCCTGGCGGTCCGCCGGAATCCCGTCCATCAGGCCGGATTCGCCGGGCGTTTCCTCAATCGGACTGGCAGACACAAGTGCTCATAACAAGGATTTTCGGTCAGACGAACAATGCCATCAGGGCATGAAGTCTAGTGCCAGGCGCGCAAGTCCGCCACAATCTGCCCGATTTGCGCAGAAACCTCCGCCGGCACGCGCGGGTTGAAAGGCGCGCCGCAGCCGGCGACCACGTCGCCAAAGTCGCCCAGGCGGATCGCCTCGGCTACTGCAGCATAATTCCAGGCGCGACCGTTCACGAAGCGTAGCTGCTCCAGTGGGTCGATGAGCGCCTCGACTTCGCGCGCCGCGTGGAAATCACCGCTGCGTTGCGCGTTGTTGATGGCATCCGAGGCGCGCGCGAAGACGATATTGATGCCAGAGGTGTGGCCGCGCGCACCAAGTTCCGCCGCCGCCGTTGAGCGATCGCCCACGCCCCAGATGACAATGCGGTCCGCGCCGACACCCGTGACAAAGGCCGGCACATCCGCCACGTCCGTGCCGATCTTGACGCCCACCATGTGCGG
The DNA here is from genome assembly GCA_965238035.1 of Phototrophicaceae bacterium. Lineage (GTDB taxonomy): Bacteria > Chloroflexota > Anaerolineae > Aggregatilineales > Phototrophicaceae > JAGWBD01. The sequence goes on from OZ250163.1 coordinate 1,082,264, forward strand.
CGAGTCGCGCAGCAGACGCAGAATCTGTTCGCGGTCGCGCGGACTGCGATAGTAGTAAAGAAAGCGGGCGCCGTGGCGTTCCCCGTAACAGGCCGTGAATGCCAGCAACTGCTCGTACAGACCCTCGGGGCTGAAAGTGCCGGCCAGCGGCATCAGCAAATAGACATCTGGCGGACGCGACAGCCGGGCCAGCTCGTCGATGAAGTCGCCGGCCACAGCCAGGGGATTGGGCACCAGCGCAGCCATTAGCAGGCCCTCGCCGCCCATCTGCTGCCCGGTGACGTCCAGCAGGCGCAACTGCTCCTGCGGCCGAATATGGTTAATGAGGCTGGTACCGGCCAGGGAAATGACGCGCGGGCGACCACCCGACAGGTGATTGTTACGCATCAGGTAGTCGACGTTGCGGCGCTGGCCCTCGTAGTCGATGCGGCCAGCATCAAAGGGGATCAGCGGGATACTGATGACAGTGTCGAGGGCGTCCAGCAATTCTGTACGCGTGAAGGTCATGTTCGGCACTGTCTCAGGAGCCTCCCGGCCAGCCCAGCAGAGCCAGGGGAGCCTCCAGGCGCTGGCGGAAGGCCTGCATGAAGGCCGCACCCTCGGCGCCATCGCTGACACGATGATCAATGCTGATGGTCGCGCTCATGCGCTCACCCACCGCCAGGCGGCCGTCTTCGGTAACCACCGGCGTTTTAGTCGCTGCGCCGAAGGCCAGCACGCCCGCTTCCGGCGGATTGATGATCGCGGCGAAGTGCGCGACGCCCCAGGCGCCCAGATTGCTGGTCGAAAAGGTCGCGCCGGTCAGGTCGCTCAGTTTCACGCGTCCCTCGCGCGCGCGCAGCGCCATGGCGCGGTTGTTAGTAGCCAGCTCGGCCAGCGGCGTCTTGTCCGCGTCCTGCGCCACCACATACATCAGCCCACCGCCGGTCAGCGCCACCGCGATACCGACGTTGATGCGCCGGAAACGCAGGATGCGGTCGCCATACCAGTGCGAATTCAAATTGGGGAAGTCGCGCAAGGTCAGCGCCGTCGCCTTGACGACCAGGTCGTTGACCGTGACGCGCGTCCCGCCCTCGGGCAGGCTGGCGTTCAGCTGGCGCCGGAAGGACTGCAGGGGCGCGGCGTCGATCTCCATCGTGATGTAGAAGTGCGGGATGGTTTGTTGACTCTCGATGGTGGTGGCGGCGATGCGGCGGCGCATGCTGTCGGGCCGCACATGCTCCACGTCCTCGCTTTCCGGCGGCGGCGTGCGCTGTACTGCAGCCGGAATGGCCGCCGCGGCCGGCGCAGGCGCAGGCGCTGCTTCCCGGTAGTTCTCGACGTCCGCGCGCACGATGCGGCCGCCCGGGCCACTGCCGCGCAGCCGCGCCAGGTCGATGCCACGCTCGCGCGCCAGACGGCGGGCGACCGGCGAGATGCGCGCGCGTCCCTCCGGCAATTCTTCTTCACCTGCGGGGGTCGCTGCTGCAGCAGCGCCATTGGTAGCCGCGGGCGCTGCCGCCGCGGCGCCGGCTGCCGCGCCCTCGCTGGCGGCGGATTCCTCCGGCTCGCCCAGCTGACCGAGCACATCGCCCTCGCTGATGCTGTCGCCGACCTCCGCACTGCGCGCCAGCAGTACGCCCGAGGCCGGCGCCTCGATCTCAAGCGTGGCCTTGTCCGCGTCCATCTCGGCGATGACCTCGCCGCTGTTCACCGTCTCGCCGACTTCCACAAGCCAGTTGAGCAGGGTGCCATCCATCGTGGCGGTAATAGCCTGGGCCATCAGATGATCTCCTTCACTGCCGCGACGACCTTGTCGGCGTCCGGCAGGGCCATCAACTCAATCTCGCGCGCGTAGGGCAGCGGCACATCCATGGCAGAAACGCGTTTGACCGGCGCATCCATGTAATCGAACATGTCCTCCTGGATGCGCGCCGCGATCTCGCTGCCGAAGCTGTACATGGGCAGCGATTCCTCGACGATCACGCAGCGGTTGGTCTTGCGGAAGCTTTGGTAGACCAACTCCATATCCAGCGGCCGCAGCCAGCGCATGTCAACGACCTCGCAGTCGACGCCCTCGCGCTCCAGCTGGCGCGCCGCCTGCAGCGCCCATTCCACGCCGCGCGCCCAGGCCACCAGCGTCACATCCGCGCCCTCGCGGCGTACAGCGCCCACGCCGACCGGCACCAGGTAGTCTTCGTCATCGGGCACCGGGCCGGGCCGGGGATAGAGCGCGATGCTCTCGCTGAAGAGCACCGGGTTCTCGTCACGGATGGCAGTCTTGAGCATGCCGTAGGCGTCGCCGGGCGTGGCAGGAGCCGCGACGTAGAGGCCGGGGAAGTGAGCGAAGATCGGCTCCGGCGCATGCGAGTGCGTGGCCGTGGCCTGGTCACCCCAGCCACTGGCCGCGCGGATCACCAGCGGCACGGTGAACTGACCATCAAACATGTAGCGAATCTTGGCCGCGTGGTTGACGATGGCGTCCAGCGCCAGGAAGGCGAAGTTGATGGTCATCATCTCCGCGACCGGGCGCAGGCCGGCCATGGCGGCGCCGACCGCCGCGCCGCAGATGGCCATCTCGGAGATGGGCGTGTCGCGCACCCGTCTGGCGCCAAATTCCTCGTAGAGGCCGCGGGTGACGCGATGCGTGCCTTGCCACTTGCCCACTTCCTCGCCCATCACGAAGACACGCTCGTCGCGCAGCATCTCCTCGCGCAGGGCCTTGCGCAGCGCCTCGCGCATCGGCTGGTTTCTGGCTGCCATTGACGCTACTCCACGTAGACGTTGCGGACGAGGTCGGCGGCGTCGGGCGGCGGGCTCTCCTCGGCGAACTGCACCGCGGCCGCCACCTGGTCGCGCGCTTCCTGTTCCAGCGCGCACATGATCGGCCGGCTGTCCGCACAGGCCTGCTTGAGGCGTGCGCCGAGCAGCGTGAGGGGGTCGCGGTCGCGCTTCCATTCGTCAAGCTCGGCCTTCAGGCGCTCGTTGTACTGGCGGTCCGAGACGCCGTGGCCGCGGTAGCGATAGGTGACGGCCTCGACCAGCACGGGGCCCTCGCTGCGCGCATGCGCCACCGCCGCAGTCAGGGTCTCGTGCACTGCCACCACATCCTGGCCATCAACGCGGCCGCCGTCCAACATGCCGTAGGCCTGCGCGCGCTTGTGCAACAGCGGCTGGCCGGCTGCTTCCTCAATGAGCGTGCCCATGCCGTAGCGGTTGTTCTCGATCAGCCACACGACTGGCAACTGCCACACGGCAGAGAGGTTGAGCGACTCGTGGAAGTAGCCGTTGTTGGTCGCGCCATCGCCCACGAAGGAGAGCACCACCTCGTCGCGGCCGCTGTACTGCGCCTCCAGCGCGATGCCCGCCGCCAACGGCAGATGCCCGCCGACGATGGCGAAGCCGCCCCAGAAGTTGTGTTCGCGGCTAGCCAGATGCATCGAACCGCCCTTGCCGCCGCTGACGCCAGTGCGCTTGCCCATCATCTCCGCCATCAGCGGGGCGGGAGCGACGCCGCGGGCCAGCGCGATGCCATGGTCGCGATAGGCCGTGATGACGTGGTCGCGCCTGTCGATGGCGGCCAGCGAGCCCACTCCCACCGCCTCCTGGCCGCTGTAGAGATGCAGGTAGACGCCGGTGATGCGCTTCTGCTGGTAAAGTTCGTAACAGGTTTCCTCGAATTCGCGAATCAACACCATCTGCCGGTACCAGTCCAGCAGGGTTTCAATGTCGGGAAGCGCTGTACCGTTTGCGTTTGCCATTCCAGTCTCCACCGTACACACCGGGGGGGGCGCAGCGTCGTCCTGCCGATGCACGTGCACCCGGGGAGGCATGGTCAGGGGCTCAGCCGCCCGAAGTGTAGCGGAAGCCCGCACTGTGGTCAATCATGCAACGCCCGTCTTTACGCGTCGCACCCTGCTGTCTACAATGTGCGCCATGGCGACCTTTTCCGGCGGGAGCGAGGCCCCGCGCACAGCGGATGTCATCATCATTGGCGGCGGGCCGGCGGGCACGGCGACGGCCTGGGCCCTGGGCCGCAGCGAGCCAGGCCTGAGCATTCTATTGCTGGAGCGCGCCGGTCAACTGGGCGCCGGCGCCAGCAACGCCTCGCTCGAGAACTACCGAACTGCCTGGCCCGCAATCTGCCTCATGCGGTTGATGACCCGCAGCCTCGAGATTTTCGAGAACGCCGACGACCTGATCGCGCCTGGCGTTCGTGACGCGCTCGGCATGCGCCAGCCGGGCTACCTCTACGTGGGCTTTACGGAGCGCGACGCGGAGGCCCTGCGCGCGGACGTCGATCATCTGCACAGCCTCGGCCTGTCGCACATCGAATGGCTGAACGCAACGGCGGTGGCGCAGCGCTTCCCCTGGGTGGGGCCGAAGGTGCGCGCCGCCAAGTTCGACCCACGCGCCGGCTGGCTGGATTCGCACGCGATGATTCAGGCCTTCGCGCGCGGCGCGGCAAATCTCGAGGTCGTGCTCGACTGCCATGACGTGCAGATCGAAACGGCGGGCGGGCGCGTGCGCGGCGTGCAGCACGCGGGCGGGCGCATCGACGCGCCGCGCGTCGTCATCGCCGCCGGCGCCTGGTCGCGCGCCCTGGGGCACAGCGCCGGCATCGAGATTCCGGTTCACCTCACGCCACGTCAGAGCTTCACCACGCCCTGGCGCCACGAGGCCTTCCCGGTCGACGCGCCGCTGCTCATCAGCGCAGCGCCCTACGCTCACGTGCGCCCGGAAGCGCAGCACGGCGCGCTCTTCGGCTTCGAGTATCGCTGGAATACGCGCCAACTCTTCCCGGACGAACCAGCGCGCGAGCAGTTGATCGAGCCGGTGCCGCCCGCGCGCTGCCGCGATCCGCGCTTCCCTTCGGTGACGCTGCTGCTGCTGGCGCGGCAATTCGGTCATCGCCCTGGCGAGGGCTTCGCCAGCCCGCGCTATCTGCGCGGCGTGGACCACCGCGTCGGCTACTACGTTTCACGCGACAGCAGCAACGCCTGGCGCGAGGAGAAGGGCGCGCGCCTGCCCGTCGCCAGCCAGCGCGCCATCATCGACACCTGGCCGGGCCTGGAGGGCCTGGTCATCTCGGTCGCGCACGTCGGCCACGGCATCATGTCCGCGCCGGCAGGCGGCGAACTGGCGGCCGCGCACGTGCTGGGACAAGAACTGCCCTTCCCCGAACTGGCGGACCTGGGCCTCGACGTGAACTTCGTCGAACATGACAGCGGCGGCCTCACCAACGAGTAGCCGCCGCCATCCGCGTTGCTTCCAGCCTAGAATCCGCCCGTCGCCAGCTGCGGCGGCACGACGTCATGTTGCAGCAGGATGCTGGTGCTGCTGGCGTCGTCCGCCACCGTCAGCGGCGCTTCCAGCGTCACGCGCTCGATGAAGCAGAGGCTGTCACGGATCGCCTCACAGTAGTAGATGGTGAGCTCGCCGCGCAGCAGGTCCGTGCCCGGCTGCAGGGTGACCGGCACGCGCAGCGGCAGCTCCGGCGCCAGCAGGCGTTGTTGCCGCTGATCCCTGGCGATCTGAACGGCCTCGCCCGTAGTGCTCCACTCGCTGCTGAAGGGCGCCAGTCCGTTGAGCTTGTGGCCCTCCGGCAGATTGATGTGCAGCGCGATTTCGCCGGCGCCAGGCGCCAGAATCTGCTCCGGGAGGCGCAGCTGCAGGCCGGCAGCGGCGTTGCCGGCCACCACCGTCGCACGCCCGGCGATCTGCAGGCGTTCCGGGTTGGCGAAGTTCAGCGTGCTGACCGCGCCGCTGTCCAGCTCGATGATGCGGATGCTGTGGTTGTTGGTGTCGGCGACGTAGAGCTTCCCGTCCGCGTAGCTGAGTCCGCCGGGCTCATCGAAGGCGGCGATGGCGGCATTCCCGTCACGATAGCCGCCCGCCCCGCCCAGGCCAAAGCGGTTGGCCAGCGTGCTGTCCTGCAGGTTAATCTGCCGAATGCGGCTGTTGTAGGTGTCCGCCACGTAGAGGCCGCCGGCGCTGTCGCTGCTCACGCCCAGCGCATGTTGCAGCCGCGACGTGCCCACTGCGCCTTCCACGTCACCGTAGATGAACAGGTTGTTTTGAGTCGGGCCGGCCAGGGTGCGCACTTCGCCCGCGAGCGTGTCCGCCACGCGGATGCTGCTCGATTCACTGTCAGCGAAGTAGAGTTGGCCGTCCTCGTAGTGCAGGCCGCTGGGCTGCGCCAGCTCGGCATCGGCGAAGGCGCCGTCGAGCAGACCTTCGCGGCCGCTGCCCACCAGCGGCGCCACCCGGCCCGCGTTCAGCTCCAGCGACCACAGCTGGTGGCGGCCCGCCATCGCAATGTAGAGCGTGCCGGCCGAGCCGGCCTCGACGTCCCAGGGGCTGGCCAGCGCCGTGGTCGCCACCGGCCCGCCGACGGCCGGATAAGTGCGTGACTGGGCGCCGGTACCGGCTACGGTCGTGACGCTGCCCGCCGCCAGATCCAGGGCGCGGATGGCGTGGTTGTTGACGTCGGCGACGTAGAGTATTTCGTCCACCAGCGTCATGCCCTGGGGCTTGTTGAAGCGCGCTTCCGCGAAGTCGCCGTTCAGCAGGCCGCGCTCGCCGCTGCCGATGACCTGCAGCACTTCATGGCTGGCCAGGTCGGCGATGACGATGCGGTTGTTGTTGCTGTCGCTGATGAAGAGGCGTCCGCCTGCCTCATCCGCCAGCACCTTGCCCGGGAAGGCCAGCGCCGTGGCCGCCTGCTGGTCAGCTTCCAGCGCCAGCTTGAGGGGCGCGCGGTCGAGCTCGCCAGTGCTGTCGAAGTAAGGGACCATGCCGTCGAGCACGTTGACGAAGGCCTCGTAGGGAATTTCGCCGGGCTGCACGGCGAGGATGTTGCCGCGCGGATCGACGACGGCGAAGGTCGGCCAGGCGTTCACGCCATAGGGACTCCACTGCCCCCAGACGGCAAATTCGTGGTCGTTGATGACCGGGTGATGCAACTCGTAGCGCTGCACGATTTGGCGGATGTTCTCCGTCTCGCCCTCGTTGGCGAACTTGGCCGAATGCACGCCGATGACGACCAGTTCGTCGGCGTATTCCTGCTCGAGGCGCTCCAGCACCGGGATCATGTGGATGCAGTTGATGCAGCCATAAGTCCAGAAGTCGAGCAGGACGATTTTGCCGCGCAGGGCCAACCAGTTCAGCGGCGCGGGCACGTTCAGCCAGTCCAGCCCGCCGGGGAAATCCGGGGCGGGATAGTCCGCACTGCCGACATAGCGACCGCCTTGCGTCTCCGGCTCCTGGGCCAGCGTCCCTGCGCCGCCAGTCACCAGCGTGATCAGCAACAGAAGAACGAGCCATCTTCTCATGCGCATGATATTCCTCCCCACTCCGGGAAACTGTCTGCGAGCGTAGTATGGCAGGCGGATGTGAACAAAGGCTTACACGAACTCAGGCCTCGTCATCGGGCGCGGGCGCAACGAAGCGCAGCTCGAAGAGCTTCGGCCAGAGCTTGCCGGTCAGCAAAAAGGTCTCGCTTTCCGGCAGCCAGGCGATGCCGTTGAGCACGTCCGCGTCCAGTCGCTCTTCCTCCGTCAGCAGGCCGGCGGCGTCAATGAGGGAGCGCACGGCGCCGCTGGCGCCGTCGATGACGAGGATGACGTCGCTGAGCCAGACGTTGGCGTAGACCAGGTCGTCGACACATTCCAGCTCGTTGAGCAGTTCCAGGCGCCAGTGCTGCTGCTCCTCATCGAAAGTAGCCAGCGGCAAGACCTGCGTCCCGTCCCAGACGAGTTCGGCCAGCGGCGCACCATCCAGCGTGACCTGCCGCTCCTCCAGCAGCGTGAAGTCCTGCGGGTCGCGCAGGGCGAGGCGGTCGCTGCCGTTGCTCATCACCAGCGCCGCGCCGTCATAACAGAGGCCCCAGCCTTCCCCTTCGTAGGCAAAGGTAGCGTATTCAAATGGCGCATTTTCGGTGAAGAAGTCGAGGTTGTAGCGGAGGGCGGTTTGCTGGCGCCAGGTGAGCTGGTAGAGCTGCCCTTCTGCCAGCGCCAGGCCTTCGGCGAAGACCGGCAGATGTCGCAGCGAGATTTCGTAGAGTCGACCAGTTGCCGCATCCTGCACGACTTCGCCCGTCGCCAGTTCGACCTGGCGCAGCGCGGATTGCTCGTACAGGCCAATGCTCTCGTAGAGCAACCCCGCGTGCCACAGCAGGCCCTGGGTGAAGGCCGCGGGGTCATGCGGGTACTCCGCCAGCACCTCGGGCCGCAACAGGGTCCAGGGCTCCGCTTCCTCCGTGGCGCGCAGCGCGCCAGCCAGGGACAGCAGCAGGATCACAGCCAGTAAGCGGCACAAGCGTCGCTTCATCTCGTCACTCCCTTCAGGACCGCAGGCGTTGCGTCACCAGGCCCCACAGCCAGCGCAGCTCGTGCAGACGCAACGCCCATGCCATGAGCGCGAAGCTCAGCGCGCTGAGGCCGCCGGCGATTAGCACCAGCAGCAACTCCGCCAGCGTATTCCCCGTGCCGGTGAGCTGCGCCAGCGCCGGCAACAGCAGCCAGACGACCAGGCCCGTCACCAGCGACGCCAGGCCGGACTTGCCGAGGGTGAGCCAGAAGCGCTGCTGGCCGAGGCCCTCCACCCGGCGCGCCAGAATGATGCCACAAAGTGTGGCGTGAATGATGTGCTTGACGCTGTCGGCGATCATCAGGCTAAAGAGCCCCAGCACCGGAAACAGGGCGATGGCAATGAGGATGTAGACCAGCAGGCTGAGCGCGCCAACCAGCGCGGGCGTGAGCGTATCCTGGCGCGCGTAAAAGGCGTAGACCAGCAGCAGGTCCAGCGCGGCGAAGGGCAGCCCGGGCAAGTATAGCCGCAGCGCTGTCGCCGTTATCTGCGTGTCGGTGGCGGTGAAGGCGCCGTGCTCGAAGAGCAGCGCGATAACCGGCGTCGCCAGTACAAAGAGCGCGGCAGTCGCCGGCAAAATCAGCGTGATGGCCAGGCGCAGACCCAGGCCGAGGGTATCGCGGAAGGCGGCGCGGGCCGCGGCCGTCATAAGGGCCGCCTGGCGCGAGAGCGTGGGCAGGATGGCGATGCTGATGGCCGTCGCCACCAGGCCCTGCGGGAACTGCGTCAGCGTCGTGGCCCAGTTCATGTAGCCGGTGGCGCCGGCGATGCTCTGCGTCGCCAGGTTGTAGCTGAAGCTGCGGATGACCAGGGTATCGAGCAGCAGGGAGAACATCACCGGCGTATAGAGGCGGCCAATCTGGCGCAGCGCCGGATGACGCCAGGCCGGCGCCCAGCGCAGCCGCGCAGCCCACAGGCCGGGCAGCTGCAGCACCAGTTGCAGCAGCGAGCCGGCCAGCCAGCCCAGCGCCGCCGCCGTGATGGCGTTGGCCGGCCGCGCCTGACTCCATTGCGCACCGCTCACGCCCACGCTCACTACGATTTGTAGTGGCGACACCAGCGCGAAGGTGACCAGCACGATGACCGCGTTAAAGCCCGCCCCGGCGAAGGCCGGCCAGGCGAAGATGCGCAGGGCGTAGAGCGCACCGGCGAAGAGGCTGAACCAGCCAAGGAAGATTAGTGCTGGCGCCGTCAGCCGCAACAGGTCCGCCGCCAGCGTCAGCGTATGCGGCTCTAGTCCGCCGCCCACGATGCCGACCACCTGCTGTGCGAAGAGCTCCAGCAACAACACCAGCAGGGCCAGCAGCACCGTCACCATGCTGAGCAGCGCCGAGAAAAGGCGCCACAGCTCGCGGCGGCCATCGCGCGCCGCCACCTCGCTCAGCACGGGGATGAGCGCGCTGTTGACGTGGCCGGAGATGAGCAGATCGTAGAGCGCGCGCGGCACGATGATGGCCACGTTGAAGGCGTCGATGGCTGCCGAGGCGCCGAAGAGGTTGGTCAGCGTGATTTCGCGCGCCAGACCCAGCACGCGGCTGGCGACGTTGCCCAGCGCCAGCAGGCCGGTGGCGCGGGCCACGCCGAGCTCGGTCTCTGCCTGGGTTTCGCTGGCTGCGGGTGGCTCCGGCGGAGCCGCATGGGTGGCCAAACGCGCGGGCTCCGTGCTGGCGGGCGTCTATCCGGGTGCAAACGTAGTATAGGGGAGCGCTGCGCAACCGGCCAGTCAGGGCCTGGGCGTCAGGTCGCGCAGTTGATAGAGTTCACCATCCACGAAGCCACGGCGACGATAGTAGTCGCGCGTGCCCGTGGCGGAGATGACGGCGAGGCGCGCATAGCCGGCGGCGCTGGCCAGGTCAGCCGCGCGCTCGAGCAACTGCGTGCCCAGCCCAAGGTGTTGCGCGCTGCCGGCGGCGGCCTCGCCCAGGCGCAACGACTGGCCGTAGACGTGCACCTCACGCACCATGGCCGCGTCGCGCAGTTCTTCCGTGAGCGGCTCATCCGTCGGCAGCGACAAACGCAGAAAAGCCACGATGTCGCGCTGTGGCGTAATGTATTGCAGGAAGACTTCCTCGCTGCAGGATGTACGGTAGCGCTGCTCGTCGAGTTCCAGCTCGTCGGCCCGCACCTGGCGTTGGCGGATTTCGCGCGCGCGGATGTCGCGGCTGCGCTCGCCCTGCTGCGCCAGTTCCTCCTCGGCAATCTGGCGAAAGTTTGTCAACTGGTTGCCGACCACAATATCGGTGGAGGGGATGTCGCGGATGATGCGCGTCAGGCGACAGTATTCCGGCGTGCGCCGCAGACAGGCCGTCAGCACCGCCAGCAGCTCGTCGTGACTGTAGGGCCGCCAGCTGCCGTCCTCGTAACGTTGCATTAGCTCCGCGCTTTCGATCAGTGAGCAAGGATAGATCTTGAGCTCGTCGGGGCGGAAGTCCGGCTCGTCGAAGAGGCGCGCGTAGTCGAGGATGTCGGCGGCCGGCGCAGAACCGTAAAGATTGGGCATCCAGTGCGCGTGGATCTTGAAGCCGGCCCGGCGCAGCAAGCGCAGGGCGCGGCGGGTCGCCGCCACGTCGTGGCCGCGCCGGTTGGCCGCCAGCACCGCGTCGTTCAGGCTCTGGATGCCGATCTGCACCTTGGTGCAGCCCAGTCGCCGTACGCGCAGCACCTCGGCCTCGCTGATGTGATCGGGCCGCGTCTCAATCACCAGGCCGACGCAGCGGCAGGGAGCCGTTTCGTTCTCGCGCTGGGCGGCCTCCAGTTCCTCCCAGGTCGCATATTCGCTGTCTGGTGAGCGCTGCAATTCGCCGCGCCAGACCTCGTGCACGACCTGGTTGTAGTTGCGCTGCATGCGGCGACCATCCACCTGGGCCGTCACGCGCGGCGCAGCGGGATGCAGCGCGGTCTCCGCGCGCAGGGCCTCCAGCACTTCCGCGCGCCGGTCGATGCCGCGGCCAAAGTCGTGCAGCGCGTCGAAGGCGCGTTTGATGAACCAGATCTGGTAGTGCTCCGGGTAAAAGGACCAGGTGCCGCCGAGGATGATGAGCTCGATCTTGGCGGTGGGATGACCAGTGTGCCAGTAGGTCTGCAGGCGCACCCAGGTCTGCAGGTAGGGGTCGAAGGCGTTCTGCTCGGCGCGCTGCGCGCCGGGTTCGTCGGCCAGGTAGCTTTTGGGCATGCGCACGTCAGCGGGGCAGAAGATGCACTCGCCCGGGCAAGGGTGCGGCCGCGTGAGGATGCTGACCGGCGTCACGCCGGAAGCGCTGCGCTGCGGTTTGCGGCGCAGGCGCAGCAGCACGTCTTCGCGCTCCTCGCAGCGCGGCAGCCCCTGGGTGCCGGCCAGCTGACGCCAGGCCTGGATGAGTTCGCTACGGCTGAAGAGGCCGCCGCCGGGGCGCGGGTAGCGACGCTGCAGCCGGTTGAGTCGCTTCGGGGAGAGACCGTCAGATGCAACGACCGCGCGCAGCAAAGGGAGCAGCTGCGCGCGGTGGGCCGCGTCCAGTTCGAGCTGGCGCGGTCGCTTGCGGCTCATGCGTCGTCCTGCATTATGCTGCCCAGGGACTCCGGCCCGTGCTTGCCTTTGGAGGCCGCTGCCCCGTCATCCTCGAAGCTGATCTCCAGTTGCAGGCCGCCGGTCAGGTTGAGCGCGATGTTGTAGACCCAGGCGGCGACCAGCGCAGATACACCGCCACCGACTGCGCCACCGATCACCACGCCGCAGAGCAGCGCAAGGCGGCCGGCGGAGTCATCTATGAACAGGTTGCCAAGGACCGCATAGAGCACGCCGAGCACCAGCCCGACTGCCGCGCCGGCCTTCAGCGCCGAGTTCGGCCCGATGCGTTTGATGGTGATTTTTTCGCTGTTCATCCCGTGGCTCCCTGCCCGGCCCCTTTATACTCCCGTATGCGAGTCGTCCGCCAGACGGAATCCCGACCGCGCTATACTGCTGACATGGATGACGCCACGCGCCAGCAACTGAGCGACATCAACCGCGCATTCTACAGTACGGTAGCAGCGGAGTTTGACCGTTCGCGCGCTCAGCCCTGGGCCGGCTGGCAGCCCCTGCTGCCCCACCTGGCCGCGCTGCCGCCGATGCCACGCGTGCTCGATATCGGCTGTGGCAACGGCCGCTTCGGCCACTTCCTGTCGCAACATCTGGGCGCCACGCGCTACACCGGCGTGGACTACAGCCCGGAAATGTTGCAAATCACCCGCGAGCGACTGCCTGACGCGCAGCTGCTGTCGCGCGACCTGGTCAGCGAGGCGCCGCCCGCCGGCCCTTTCGATCTGGTGGTCTGCTTCGGCTTTCTGCACCACATCCCCGGCGCGGCCCAGCGCATGGAACTGGTACGCGCGCTGGGGTCCGCTCTGGCCGCAGGCGGGATGCTGACCTTCGTAACCTGGCGCTTTGCGGACTTTGAGCGCTTCCGTCAGCGCATCGTTCCCTGGCCGGCGGAGCTGGCCGACCAGGTGGAGCAGAATGACTATCTGCTGGACTGGCGCCGCGGCGCCTATGCCCTGCGCTACTGCCACCATTTCGAGCTTTCCGAGCACGATGAGCTGGTGCGCGCCAGTGGCCTGGGCGAGCTGTCCAGCTGGTACGCCGACGGCCCGGAAGACGCCGCCAATCGTTTCAGCCTGTTGCAGCGCCCGCCACGGGCATGAGCCAGCTGCAACGGCTGAACAGCCGCTCCCTGCCCTGGCCGCCGGACTGGACAGCGCTCTTCGGCGCGGAACGCCCGCTCATCCTTGAAATTGGCTTCGGCCAGGGACACTTTCTGCTGCATCTGGCACGGCAGTATTCCGAGGCGAATCTCGTCGGTCTCGAGATCTCCAACCGCTGCCTGACGCGCGTCGAACGCGCCCTCGCGCGTCAGGGCCTGGAGCAGGTGCGCGTCATCCACAGCAGCGCGGAGACCGCACTGCGCTTCCTCTTCACGCCGGCCTCGCTCAGCGAGGTGCACATCAACTTCCCCGACCCGTGGTTCCGCAAACGCCACGGCCATCGCCGCCTGTTGCAGCGCGACACGCTCGACCTGCTGGTCAACCGCATGCAGCCCGGCGCCGGCCTTTATCTGGCCACGGACATCCGTGAATACGCAGAGATGAGCCACGCGCTGCTGGCCGCCACGCCCGGCCTCGACAATCAGCTGGCCGCGGCCTGGACGGAGCGACTGCCTGGCCGCGTCGTCACCCGCTACGAACGGGTCGCGCGCGCGGAAGGCCGCCCCTGTTTTTTCTTCGTCTGGCGGCGCAACGCGCTGCCGCCGCCGCCGGCACCGGCTGCGAAGGAGTTCCCCATGCCGCACGTCGTCTTCAGCAGTCCGCTCTCGTTGGCAGAAATGCGCGCGCGCTTTCGGCCGCTGCAGCTGCACAACGAGGGGACGCACATCAACTGCGGCTACGTCTATCTGGGCGAGCGTTCGCTGCTCTTTGACGTCTACGTGAAGGAGCCGGGCATCGACCAGCACGTCGCCCTGATGCTGCTGAAGCGCCAGAACCGGCCCGGCGAATACACATTGCAACTGGGGATGTTCGGGCATCCGCGCCCGACCGCCGGCATCCACGCGGCTGCAAACGCCGTGGCGGACTGGCTGCTCAGTCTGCATGAGGACGCCGTCCTGCTCAGCCGCAAGACCAGCGCGGCTAATCCCGGGCCTGGTCGCCACCGGGGCTGAAGAGGCCGATCGTCAGGCCACCATCGACGACGACGTTGGCGCCGGTCATGAAGGAAGCGTCGTCGCTGCTGAGGAAGAGCACCACGCGCGCCACCTCGCGCGGCTGACCCACGCGCCCCAGAGGATGCAGCGCGCCCCAGGACGCCACCGTTTCCTCGACCGCGTCCGGGTTGAAGAGTTGCGCCGACTCGCGCAGCATGGGCGTGTCGATCGAGCCAGGCGAGACGGCGTTGACGCGCACTCCCTCGTCGGCGTGATCCAGCGCCATGGTGCGTGTCATGGCGATGATTGCGCCCTTGGTGGCGGTGTAGGCGGCCACGCCCGGCTGGGTGGTCAGGCCCTGCACCGAGGCGATGCTGGTCACCGCGCCGCCGCCGCGCTGCACGATGCGCGGGATGCAGTGCTTCGCCGCCAGGTAGATGCCCTTCAGGTTGACGTCGATGGTGCGGTTCCAGGTGTCCTCGTCGGTCGTGACTACCGAGCCGTAGCTTTGGATGGCGGCGCAGTTGACCAGGTAGTCGATGCCGCCGAAGCGTTCGCAGGCCACGCCGACCATGCGCTCCACCGCGATGTCCTGGGAGACGTCTGTGTGCTGGAACAGCGCGCGGCCACCCTCTGCCTTGATGGCGGCGGCCAGCTCCAGACCCTGCTGCAGGTTGATGTCGGCGATGACGACCGCCGCGCCCTCCGCCGCGAATTCCTGGGCGCAGGCCCGGCCGATGCCGGTGCTGCCACCGGTGACCACCACCACCTTGTCCGCAAATCGCATCATTTGCTCCTCATCAGTCCGGCACAGGCGTCACGCCCTTGCAGAGCAGGATGTTGCCATATTTGGCCGTCTCGCCAGTCATCACTACTGCATAGGCGCCTTTTGCGCGTTCGTAGAAGGCGAAGCGCTCCAGCCGGGCGACGGGCGCGGTGTGCGGCGCGTGACGGTCGATGGCCGCCCGGAAGCTGCGCTCGACGGCCAGGTCAAGGTCGTCGCCGGGCACGGGCGTCATCATCAGCACGGGCGTCTCGACGTAGTCATCCAGCACCAGCAGGGGCAGAATGGCATCCAGCAAGGCGGCGACGCGCAGCCCGTCCGCGCGCAGGACGCGCTGCCCCATTGATTCCCCCGGGAAGTGCGCGTCGGCCAGCACCAGCTCGTCGCCGTGGCCCATGCGATACAACACATCCAGCAGCTCCGGTGAGATTAACGGGGAAATCCCGCGCAACATGGCCACCTCCGCCTTCGTTCGCCGTTACCGACGCTTGCCAGTACACTGGGCGCGCATTGTACCTAATCCGGAGCGCCGATGCGCATCTCCCCGCGCCTGCGCGCCGCGGGCGTGCCGCTGCTGCTGCTGGCGTTGACGCTGCTGCACCTTGCGCCACTGGCCTTCAGCGGGCTCATCCTCGCGCGTGGCGACACCTTCAACTACTTCTACCCGTGGTGGACGGCGCGCAATGCAGCCCTGATGGCCGGTCAGCTGCCGCTGTGGTCGCCCGACATCTTCATGGGCGTGCCGCTGCTGGCCAACCCGCAGCCCGGCAGCTTCTATCCGCTCAACTGGCCGCTGGTGCCGCTCTCCGCGCCGGAGGGCATCCGCCTCAGCGTGTTGCTGCACGTTTTCCTCGCGCTGTGGGGCATGTACTGTCTGGCGCGGCGCCGACTAACTACAATGCCGGCGCTGGCGGCCGCCTTGCTCTTCGGCCTGGGCGGCTTCGTCGGCGCGCACGTCGAGCAGATCAACCAGTTGCAGGGCATGGCCTGGCTGCCCTGGCTGCTGCTGTGGCTGACGAGGGCTTTGCGCGGCGAGCGGCGCAGTCTGATGCTGCTGGCTGGGGGGCTGGCGCTGCAGTTGCTCAGCGGTCACACGCAAACGAGCTTCATCAGCGGCGCCGGGCTGGCGCTGGTCGCGCTGCTCACAATCCTGTTGCCGGCCGCGCCCGGTCGCGCGCGCCGTGTGCTGCGCGCCCTGTTGCTGCTGCTGCTGGCGGCGGCCATGGCGCTGCTGCTGACGCTGCCGCAGGTGCTGCCGACGCTCGAGCTCAGCAGCCAGTCGCAGCGCAGCGGCGGCCTCCCGGTCAGCGACGTGCTGTCCTTCTCCTTCAGTCCGCTGGTGGCGGGGCGCGGCCTGCTGCCCGGCTACGAAGGTCTGCTCTTCGGCGAGTACGTGGCCTACAGCGGCGTCATCGGCCTTGGCCTGGCGTTGCTGGCGCTGCTGTTGCCACGGCGGGCAGCACTTCATCACGAGCGACTGCTGTGGGGCGCGCTGGCGCTCGGCGGCCTGCTGCTGGCCCTCGGCGAGTTCAATCCAGCCTGGAAGCTGTTGGCGCAGCTGCCGGGCTTCAACCTCTTTCGCGTGCCGGCGCGCTGGCTACTGCTCTTCGCGGTTGGCAGCGCCATGCTGGGCGGCATCGGCCTGCAGAGTCTGCTTTGCGGCGATTTGCGCCCGCGCGCCCGTGAACTCCTTTTCATGGCCGCGGCGCTGGCCGCGCTGATGGCCGCCAGCACGCTCATCACGCGACAGCCAGGCGCGGTGATTGGCCCGGTAGCGCCGGGCGCGCGCACCTGGCTCGCCTGGGGCCTGGCGCTGGCCATTCTGCTGCTCTTGCTGCGCAGCCTGCCGCGCATGAACCCCGCGCGCGGCGGCTTGCTGGCCCTCGTCGCGCTGGGCGCGGAGCTCTTTCTCGCCGGGCGCGTGCTGCCCTTCAACCTGTTGCTACCGCCCGAAACCTGGAGCGGGCAGCGCTTCACGGTCAGCCAGCTGCGCGCCTGGAACGCGGACGAGACGCCGCCCGGTCGCTTCCTGTCGATTAGCGAGCTGCTCTTCGACCCCGGCGACAAGGACGCGCTGGAGGCCCGCTATGCCCGCTTCGGGCTTGCGCCACGAGCCGTGCGCTGGGGTCTGGTGGCGACCAAGCGCCAGGAGATTCTGGCGCCCAATCTGGCGCTGGCGCAGGGACTGCCGGGCGTGGACGGCTTCGGCGGCGGCCTGCTGCCCACGCGCTGGTACACGGCCTTCAGCAGCCTGTTGCCGACGGAAGCGCTGGCGGACGGGCGCCTGTTCCTGTCGCTGGCGGACGCTACCTGCCGCAGGGCCTGCGTGCCGGACATGCGCTGGCTCAAGCTGAGCAACACACGCTATCTCATCACCGACAAGACCCAGACGCTGTGGCACGAGGACGTCGCGTTTGACACCCGGCTGGCGCAGTTACAGGGGCCCGATGCTGCGATCAACAGCGCCAATCCGCGCGCGTTCACGGCCGACGCGCTCGACCTGCTGGTCGAGCCGGGCGCCGCGCCGCAGGCGAGCTTCGTCACTGCGGCGGGCCGGCGCGCGCCGCTCACAGTAGTCAGCGAGCCCGTGCCCGTTTACGACCTGCTGCATCTGCGGCTGCGGCCGGAGACGGCGTTCACGCCGCAGCGCATCGAGCTGCGCAGCGCCACTGCGGCGCGCATCATCGCGGCCACGCTGGTGGACACGCGCGACGGCAGTTTCCTGCAGCTCACGCCGGAGCCCTGGCGGCGCCTGCTCTCCAGCGACATCCTGGTCTACGGCAATGACGCAGTCCTGCCGCGCGCCTTCCTCGTGCCGCAGGCGCGCTTCGAGCCCGACGACGAGGCCGCGCTAGCCCTCATGCGTGACCCGGACTTTGACCCCACGCGCACGGTGTTAATCCACGCCATACCACCAGCTGCGGCCCCCGCCCCGGCATCGGATGTGGACCCAGCTCCTGGAACGCTGCGCTTCACGCGCTACACTGCGACGGAGATCGGGCTGGAAGTGGCGAGCAGCGTGCCGGCCTGGCTGGTATTGAGCGACGCCTGGTATCCGGGCTGGGTCGCGAGCGTCAACGGCGCCGACGTGCCGCTTGAGCGCGCCAACCTAATGTTCCGCAGTCTGCCGCTGCCGGCGGGCGACAACACCGTGAGCCTGCGCTATCAGCCAGTCTGGCTGCCGGGCGCGCTGCTGGCCGGCCTGGGCGCCTGGATCGTGTGGCTGCTGGCCTTCGGCTTCAGCCTGCGCCGCAAGGAGAGCACATGAAAATCACGAAGGTGAAGACCTACATTGTCGACGGCGGCTTCCGGCCCTGGACCTTCGTCAGGATCGAGACCAGCGAGCCGGGGCTCATCGGCTGGGGCGACTGCAGCGACTGGGGCGCGCCCGGCCCGGTGACGGCGACCGTCGCGCGCCTGGCCGAACTCATCATCGGGCGCGACCCGCTGCAGGTGGAGGCCATCTGGTGGGACCTGGCGACGGCTTCCATCCGCCACAGCGGCGGCCTCGCCTGGAAGGCCATGTCCGGCATCGACTCCGCACTGTGGGACATCCGCGGCAAGGCCTTGAATGCGCCCGTGTGGCAGCTGCTGGGCGGCAAAATGCGCGACAAGCTGCGCCTCTACTGGTCGCATTGCGGCTCCACGCGTAACCGCCACGCCGACCTGCTGGGCCTGCCCGCTTGCCAGACGACGGATGACCTGCGACGTCTGGCCGATGAGGTGCTGGCGGGTGGCTTCACGGCGGTCAAGACCAACCTGATGCCCCTGCGCGACCTGCCGGACGCCAGCGCGGACCTGAGCCGCTTCAGCCATGCCAGCGGCGATGCCCCGCCACAGGTGCTGCGCAACGCCATTGCCATCGTCGGCACCTTGCGCGAGGCCCTGGGGCCGGACGTCGACATTGCGCTGGACGTGGCTTTCTGGTTCCGCCTGGGCGGCGCCATCAAGCTGGCGCAGGCGCTGGAGCCCTACGCCCTGATGTGGCTGGAAGTCGAGACCTTCGACCCCGACGCGTTGCTGCGCATCCGCAACTCGACGCGCACGCCGATCTGTACCGGCGAAAGCCTTTACGGCCAGCAGGGTTTCCTGCCCTTCCTGCAGCGCCGCGCCCAGGACGTCATCATGCCCGACCTCGCCTGGAACGGCATCACCATGGGCAAAAAGCTGGCTGACCTCGCACACGCCCACGACACGCTCTTCGCGCCGCACAACTGCCACAGCCCGCTGGCCACGCTGGTGGCGGCCCAGGTCTGCGCCACCGTGCCCAACTTCTACATTCTGGAGTTCGACGTTGATGACGCGCCCTGGCGCGACGACCTGCTCAGCCACCCACTGGAACTGAACGACGGGATGCTACAGCTGCCAGAGCGGCCCGGCCTTGGCACGGACCTGATTGAGGAAGAACTACTTAAACATCCGCCCGGCGACTATCCCTGGGCACGCTGAAGCAATCTTGACGCTGGCAAATTGGTTGTGACGGCGCGGCAATCAGCCAGTGCGCGCCATGGGCATGATGACGTGGACGAAGTCTTCGCGACCTTCGGGGCGCAGCACACCGGGCCCGGGCGGGCCGCTGCTCTCCAGCACGACGCGCTCGTCAGAAATGACGTTGAGCACGTCGATCAGATATTCCACGTTTAGCGAAATGTCCAGCTCGCCGCCCTCGACACTGGCATCGACCATGTCGGTGTTGTCGCCGCGCTCGTTGCTCTTGCCGGCGATGACGACCTCGCCCGGGTCGCTGGGGTTGTCGGCCGGGCGCACCAGGATACGGGCGCTGCCGCTGGCGTCGCGCGCGAAGATGGCGGCGCGCTTGCAGGCGCGCAGCAGCTCGCCGGTGTAGACGACGGTTGAGGTCGTGAAGTCCTTCGGGATGACGGCGCTGAAATCCGGGAAGCGATCTTCAAGCAACTGCGAGGAGACCAGCACCTGGTTGAGGTGGAAGAGCACGACTTCGCGCTCGTCGGGGAAAGTGATGCGCACCTCGTCGTCGGCATCACTGATGATACGCGCGACTTCGGCCAGGGAGCGGCCGGGGATGACCATGCTGCGTGGCTCGCTGAACTCCTGCTCCAGCGGGCCGGTGCGCACCGCCAGACGATAGCCGTCGGCGGCGGCCATGGTCAGGATGTTGCCCTTGAACTCGGTGTAGACGCCGGTCAGCACCGGGCGATTGTCTTCTTTCGCCGTGGCGAAGACTGTCTGCTGGATCATGCTGCGCAGCATGCCCGCGGGCAGGGTCACGTCGCTGTCGCTGCCAGAGGGCAGCAGGGGGAACTCTTCGGCGTCGATGCCGCGCACGGTAGAGACGTTGGCGCCGCAGCGCACGGTCACGCTGCGCGTCGCGTCATCGAGGCTGAGGTCAACCCGTTCGGGCGACAGGTTGTTGACGAGATCGGAGAAGGTGCTGCGCGGCAGGGTGATGCCGCCGGTCTCGCCGACCTGGGCGCCGATCCAGCAGGTGATGCTGAGGCCGAGGCTCATGTCCATCGCGGCCAGGCGCAGGCGGGCGTCGCCTTCGTCACCGGTGCGCAGCAACACGTTGCCCAGCACCGGCAGCGTGGGCCGGCTTTCCACCGCGCGACCAACGATTCCCAGGCCCCGCGCCAGATTTTCCTGTCTCACACTAACCCGCATGGTCAGGCCCCGTTCTTCTGCCTAAATCTGAGGCGCAGTATAGCGGCCAGATGGCGCTTTCACAACCTGAAACGGCCAGGCCGCCTGTGCTATCATGGCGCCAGAGAAAAGGAGCATCCATGAGCCGCACAGCCGAGTACATCCATGTTTCCGTCGCCTGGCCATACGCCAACGGCGACCTGCACGTGGGCCATCTGGCCGGCGTCTATCTGCCGGCGGACATTTTCGCGCGCTATCATCGCCTGCGCGGCAACCACGTGCTCATGGTCTCCGGCTCGGATGCGCATGGCACGCCCATCTCGGTCGAGGCCGACCGGCGCGGCCTGCCCGCAGAAGCCATCTTCGAGCACTATCACCAGCGCTTCCTGCGCACGCAGCAGAAGCTCGGCATCAGCTACGACCTCTTCACCCACACCGACACCGAGACCCATCACCGCATCGCCCAGAACATCTTTTCGCTGTTGCTGGAGCGCGATTACCTCTACCGCGAGGAGCAGGCGCTGCTCTACAGTGAGCTCGAGAATCGCTTTCTGCCCGACCGCTACGTTGAGGGCGAATGCTACCTCTGCGGATTCGAGGGCGCGCGCGGCGACCAGTGCGACAACTGCAGCCAGCTGCTCGACGCCACGATGCTGATCAACCCGCGCAACCGCGCCCACCCCGACGACCGCCTCGTGGTGCGCCGCAGCGAGCACTACTTCCTCGACCTCAGCCAGACATCCGCGGCGCTGCTGGATTACCTGGCACGCAACCAGGCGCACTGGCGCAGCAACGTGCACAGCTTCACGCGCAATCTCATTCTGCGCGGCGAGGCGGAAGGTCTGCGCGGCCGCGCCTACACGCGTGACCTGGACTGGGGCATACGCGTGCCGCTGCCTGGCTGGGAGAACAAGTGCATCTACGTGTGGTTCGAGGCGGTCAACGGCTACTTCACCGCCAGCGTAGAATGGGCGCAGAACGAGGGTAAACCCGAGGCCTGGAAGGACTGGTGGTACAACCCGGACGCCAAAATCTACAATTTCATCGGCAAGGACAACATCCCTTTCCATACCGTCATCTGGCCCGCGATGCTGCTCGGCATCGACGGCCTTTACCACGAGGCCGGCACGCCGGCGCTGAACCTGCCGCATGACGTCCCCGCCAACGAATTCATGAACATTGAGGGGCGCCAGTTCTCCAAGAGTCGCAACTGGGCCATCTGGCTGCCGGACATCCTCGAACGCTACCAGGCAGACGCCATCCGCTACTACGTCGCCATGACCTTCCCGGAGACGCACGACTCGGACTTCGCGTGGGAAGGCTTCCTCGCGCGCGTCAACAACGAGCTGGTG
The DNA here is from genome assembly GCA_965238035.1 of Phototrophicaceae bacterium. Lineage (GTDB taxonomy): Bacteria > Chloroflexota > Anaerolineae > Aggregatilineales > Phototrophicaceae > JAGWBD01. Next base: position 1,104,022 of record OZ250163.1, read on the forward strand.
GCCGCCTGGGGCAACCTGGCCAACCGCACGCTAAACTTCGCCTGGCGCAGCTTTGACGGCCAGGTGCCGCAGCCGGGTGCGCTGACCGACAGCGACGAGGCGATCATCGCCCGCGCCGAGGCCGGCTTCGACGAGATCGGCGCGCTGCTGGAGCAGGTGCGTTTGCGCGAGGCGTTGCAGGCGGCGATGGAAATCGTGCGCGCGGCCAACGCCCACCTCAGCGAACGCGAACCCTGGATCAGCATTCGAAGCGACCGCGAGGACGCGGCGACAAGCATCTTCTGCGTGCTGCGCGTTATCGACAACCTGAAAATCCTGCTGGCGCCCTTCCTGCCTTTCAGCGCGCAGGAGCTGCACGAGATGCTGGGCTACGAGGGCCAGCTCTTCGGCACGCTGGAGATGCAAACTTTTCAGGAAGAGACGCGCGCGCACGAGGCGCTGGTCTACAACGCGGATGGCGCGACCGGAGCATGGCGCAAGAGCGCGCTGGCGTCGGGCCAGAAGCTGCGTCAGCCAAAACCACTATTCACCCGGCTGGAGCCGGAGATCGTTGACAGCGAACGCGCCTTCCTCGGCGCGAAACGCGAGGAACGCGAGATCACTTGATTGGCTCCCACTCCTTGGTCTGCCAAATCATCATTTGGAGGATTAATGGATAGTCGCTGGAAAACTTGATGCTTAGATTAGTGTCACAGTTCGCAACGATTCTACGACCAACTAACACTCCTTCTATGAAGTTTCTTTCATCACATGGCCCTCTACCATCAAACTCGATCAATATCCTGCCGTCACTGACATAATAGCTATCGTATTCATCACCATCGATGATGTACCTGTATGTCAACAGTTCCTGATATGCTACCACCCATTCGCCAGCGCTTAGAGGCACGATTAATTCTGCTCCATGTTTCACGGGACCAGCTAATTGATGAGGGCAAAGAGGGTTGCACTCGCTTGACTCAATGTAAAACACATCAAAATCCATGATGGTAGCTTCAAACACAGTCTTCCAAGAAATTGGAGGGGCCGTCGCACACCCGTGAACGATTTCTATGTTCTCAGGAACATATGCACCATCATCTTCACATAGTTCTGGTTGAGCCTTAACAGTTCCAGCGATCAAGGAAACTGCTGCTACGAAAACACATATGACGGTCACTCTTATGGTTTCTCTGGTCTTCATTTTTCTCTCTTTCTGAAACTCGAATTGATGATGTCCTTGTCTGATCTATACTACAAACTCAAACTTGGAAAGTCTCTATTTTCTAAGTGATGCCTTGATGCGTGCCAGGGTCGCGGCGATGACCGGCCGGTGGGCAGGCTGAATCTGTGGCGCCAGCAAAGCGGCCGTCTCCTGATACAGGCGCAGCCCGGCGCGGACGCGGACGTCTGCGGCGGCGGGCGGCTGGCCCAGGGCCGCGCGCAGGGCCCGGCTCCATTCACTTTCCGCGCCGATGGCGGCCTGCAATTGCTGAAAGTGCCGGTTTTCGCTGTCCACCAGCAGGCCCATCCCCAGGGTCATCGCGCGCGTCATCCCCGGCAGCAGCGCGTTCAGCCAGAAGAGCGCCATGCTCTCGTCGCGCTGCGCCAGCGCGCTGATGAGCTTGCCAACCTCCTCGGCGTTGCCGTAAAGATCGTAACTGGCGTACGCGCCGGCGGCCGGCTGCAAGGTGTCCCACTCGAAAGCCTGCGCCTCCTCGATCACCCGCGCCAGCGCGCCCTGCGGGTCGTGCAGCAGGCGCATCTGGCGGAAGCCGGGCACGACGGCGATGGCCGTGACGGGCGCGCGCATCAGGGCCGCCTCATCCGCCAGGCGCCGTACGGAGACGCTGACGAGGTGGCCCTGCAGCATGTGCAGCGTGTAAGCGGCGAAGGGATCAGACGGCAGTCTGTGCACGAAATGCCAGACATCGACGTCGCTGTGCGCGCCGGCGTCGCCACGCGCGTGGCTGCCGGTCAGGCCGATGGCCTCGCTGTTGTCATCGACGAGTTCGTCGACCAGCTGCCGCAGCAGGGCTTCTATGGACATGGCCAGGCGGCTCCCCGTTGATTGCCGGTCAGCAAACTGTACACTGCTTGCGCAGGAAGAGGAGAAAACGCATGACTGAAAGCAGCATTTCTGAAGGGGCCACGGAAGGCCTGACCATCCTCGGCAACAGCGCCAGCGCCAATGCCGGCACGCTGGAGACCTTTCCCAACCGGCATCCCGGGCGCCGCTACACAGTCACGCTGGAGACCAGCGAATTTACCTGCGTCTGCCCCATGACCGGCCAGCCGGACTTCGCCACGCTACGCATCCGCTACATCCCCGACGCGCGCATCGTCGAATCCAAGTCGCTGAAGCTGTACCTGTGGCAATACCGCAACCAGGGCGTCTTTCACGAACACGTCACCAACAAGATCCTCGACGATCTGGTGGCCGCGCTGCAACCGCTGGAATGCGAGGTGCGCGGCATTTTTAGTGTGCGTGGTGGCATTGGACTCACGGTTGAGGCGCGCTACGAGCGGGAGGGGTGAGCATTCCTCGGTGAAGTTGGAGCGGCCCTCACCCCGTTAAACGAAACCCCCTCTCCATAAAGGAGAGGGGTTTGGGGTGAGGGCCACGCCTCAGGCGCAGCCGCCGACCCGTCGTCCTACATCATGCCGCCCATGCCGCCCATGCCGGGGTCACCAGCCGGCATCGGCATTGGCGGTTCCGGCAGATCCGTGACCAGCGCCTCGGTCGTCAGGATCATGGCGGCGATGGAAGCCGCGTTCTCGACCGCGCCGCGGGTCACCTTGGCGGGGTCCGGGAAGCCGGCCTCGATGGTGTCAACGTACTCGCCGGTCATGACGTTGTAGCCAAGACGCGGGTTGCCGCTGGCCTGCTGCTGCCGACGCACGTTCTCGATGATGACGGCGCCATCGTCGCCGGCGTTGGAAGCGATCTTGCGCATCGGCATCTCAAGCGCCTTGCGCATGATGGCCACGCCGGTGTTGATGTCGCTGTTGCTGTTCATGGGGATGCTGTCCAGCGCAACCACTGCGTTGATGAGGGTCACGCCACCGCCGGGCACGATACCTTCCTCGACGGCCGCGCGCGTCGCGCTCAGCGCATCCTCGACACGATGCTTCTTTTCCTTCAGCTCGGTCTCGGTCGCCGCGCCCACGCGGATGACGGCCACGCCACCACTAAGCTTGGCCAGACGCTCCTGCAGCTTCTCGCTGTCGTAGTCGCTGGTACTGTTGTCGATTTCGCGGCGGATCTCCTCGATGCGGCCGCGGATGGCGGACGGCTCGCCGGCGCCGTCGATGATGGTGGTGTCGTCCTTGCCACTGACGACGCGCGCTGCGCGCCCGAGGTCCTCGAGCGTGGCGCTGTCCAGCTTGCGGCCGGTCTCTTCACTGATGACAGTGCCGCCGGTGAGGACGGCGATGTCCTGCAGCATGGCCTTGCGCCGGTCACCAAAACCAGGGGCCTTGACGGCCAGCACGTTGAGCATGCCACGCAGTTTGTTGAGCACGAGCGTGGCCAGGGCCTCGCCATCCACGTCCTCGGCGATAACGACGAGGTCGCGCTTGCCCAGCTGCACGATCTTCTCGAGCAAGGGCACGACGTCCTGCGCCGCGCTGACCTTCTTGTCGTGGATGAGGACGTAGGGCTCGTCGATGTTGGCTTCCATCGTTTCCGGGTTGCTGATGAAGTAGGGGCTGATGAAGCCGCGATCGAATTGCATACCCTCGACGTACTCGGTCTCGAACTCCAGGCCGCGGCTTTCCTCAACCGTGACCACGCCGTCCTTGCCGACCTTGTCCATCACCTCGGCGATGAGGTTGCCGATCTCGGTGTCCTGGGCGGAGGTGCTGGCGACGTTGGCGATTTCCTCGCGCGTGTTGATGGGGGTGGCCTGCTCGCGAATGTTGGCGGCGACGGCCTCGGTGGCGGCCTCGAGGCCGCGCTTGAGCAGCATGGGGTTGGCGCCGGCGGCCACGTTGCGCAGGCCTTCGTTGACGATGGCCTGGGCCAGCACGGTGGCGGTGGTAGTGCCGTCACCGGCGATGTCGTTGGTCTTGGTCGCGGCTTCCTTCAGCAACTGGGCGCCCATGTTCTCGTAGGGGTCTTCCAGCTCGATTTCCTTGGCCACGGTAACGCCGTCATGGGTTACGGTCGGCGCGCCGAACTTCTTGTCCAGCGCCACGTTGCGGCCCTTGGGCCCCAGGGTTGTGCTGACCGCGTTGGCCAGTTTGTCCACGCCGCGCTTCAGACTGGCGCGGGCGTTCTCCTCGAATACCAGCTGTTTTGCCATGGTGTTTTCTTCTCCAGACTACAGGTCAATGCATCAGGTCGTTCGTGACGGACGTCCGCTCAGCTTTCGAGCACGCCCAGAATGTCGCTTTCCTTCATGATGAGCAGCTTCTGGCCGTCCAGCTTGATCTCGGTGCCGGCGTACTTTGCAAACAGCACCATGTCATCCACTGCGATATCCATCGCAATGCGGTTGCCGTCGTCATCGCGCAGACCTGCGCCCGCTGCCAGTACCTTGCCCCGCTGTGGTTTTTCCTTGGCCGTCTCCGGCAGCACCAGCTGCCCGCCGGCAAAGGTTTCCTCCTGCTCGGCCGGTTCGATCAGCAGGCGGTCGCCCAGGGGACGAAGATTGATACTCATTGGCTCCTCCACTCATAATCCCGATTTTGGCACTCAAGACCTGGAGTGCCAGTTCACTGAACGCATCGTAGCAGGACGCGCCATCTTCGTCAATACATGGGTTACTTGTGTGAGATTTCTGGCACAGTTCTTATGCAACTGCCAATAAAAGGGGTTGGGGGCGGCCCTCACCCCAAACCCCTTTGTCCCGCTCTCCCGTTTGCGACGGGAGCCCCCGGGGAGCCCTTCAGAGAGAGATGATGCCAGTGAGGCGGCCCTCACCCCCTGACCCCCTGTCCCGTTTGCGACGGGAGCCCTTCTCAGGGAGAGGGGGAACAACGCAGTGAATGAATTCTTCCATTCAGGCGCAGTTCAGGTCCCTTCCCTGAGAAGGTGTTGCAATTGGTTGGGCGGCCCTCACCCCAAACCCCTCTCCCGAGGGGAGAGGGGCTCTAAGGAAACTCAAACAACGTCAGTTTCTGTTTTGTCTGCTGCAAATCTCGTGGCTGCAATTCTCCCGCTTCCCTGAGCAGGTGTTGCATTTGGTTGGGCGGCCCTCACCCCAAACCCAGCTTATGCCTGCTTCACGGGGCCGGGGGATGAGGGCGTGTAAGCCTCAGCCGACCCAGTCGCGCAGGTAGAGGAAGTCGTGGCCCAGCGCCCGTTTGCTGACGCGGGCGACGTTGGGCATGGTGCGCTTGTAGTGGTTGGCCTTCACGCGGCGCCAGACGTCCTCGACGAAGTCGCGCGCAAAGCCCTCTTCCACCACCTCATCCACCACATAGCGCTCGTCCACCAGCAGATACAGGACCTGGTCGACGTCCTCGTAGCGGAAGCCCAGCTCCTCTTCGTCGGTCTGGCCTTCCCACAGGTCGGCCGAGGGCGCCTTGTCGAGGATGGACTGCGGCAGGTTCAGCGCGGCCGACAGCTGCCGCACCTGCGCCTTGTAGAGGTCGGCGATGGGCTGCATGGCCGAGCCGCTGTCGCCATAAATGGTCGAGTAACCCAGCAGGAATTCGGTCTTGTTGCTGGTGCCCATGACAAGGCCGCCCCAGGCGACCGACTGGTCGTAGGACACGATCATGCGCTGGCGCGCCATGATGTTGCCGCGGCGGCGCGCGTCCATTTCCGGAAAGCGCTCGAAGAGCGGCGAGACCATGGGCGTGATCTCGACGGTCAGCGCGGGCAGGCCCAGGGCCTCGATGAGCAGGTCAGCGTCGCTGAGACTGTTGGCCGAGGAGTCGCGCCAGGGCATGCGTATGGCCAGCACGTTCGCCGGCCCCAGCGCGCGCGCGGAAAGCGCCGCCGCCAGCGCCGAGTCGATGCCGCCGGACAGGGCAATGACAGCGCGCGGCAGGCCGGCCTTCTGCGTTTGATCGCGGATGAAGCCGCAGATGATGTCCGTGGCCAGTTGCGTGTCGATTGCCAGGCGGGCCAGACCCTGCTGAGTCATCGCGCTCACATGCCCCCGAAGTCTGACACGAAGTGCTCAAGCTGGCGCAGATGGTCGGCCAGCGAAGCGCAACCGGCGTTCATGGTATCGAGCGCGACGTGGGTCGCGCCCAGTTCGCGCCACTCGCCGACAAAGTCGGCCCACTGCGCCCGCTCCATTTCGCCGGCGTTGAGCCAGACGTTGATGCCGAAGTCGTCGGGATCGCGGCCTTCATCCGCCAGGTACTGACGCAGGAGCGGGATGCGCGTGCGTCCTTCAGCCAGATCGGAACCGGGCAACATGCCGTCGGCCAGGCGCGCGGCGCGGCGCAGCGTGACGTCAGCGTAGCCGCCAAGCCAAATGGGGATGGGGCGCTGCAATGGCAGCGGGTTGATGCCCGTCTGGCGCAGCTGATGGTACTGGCCGTCAAAATCGACCAGCTCCTGCGTCCACAGGGCGCGCATCAGGTTGATTTGCTCCTCGGAGCGGCGGCCGCGGTTGTTGAAGCGCATGCCCATGCCTTCCAGTTCGACCTGGTTCCAGCCGATGCCGATGCCCAGGCGCAGGCGTCCGCCGGAGAGCAGGTCGATCTCGGCGGCCTGCTTGGCGACCAGCGTCGCCTGGCGCTGCGGCAGGATGACGATGCCGGTGAAGAGCTCGATGCGTTCGGTGACTGCGGCGGCCCAGGCGAAGAAGGTGAGGATTTCGTGGAAGGAGTGCCGGTTGGTATAGGGGCCGGGCCAGGTCACCGGGTCCGACGGTTTGTGGCCCAGCACGTGGTCGAAGCAGAGCAGGTAGTCGCAGCCTATCGTCTCGAGCGCCTGGAGATAGTCGCGTATTGCAGCGATGTCCGTGCCGCTTTCTGTCTGGGGAAATACCGCACCTGTTTTCATGTCGTTTGTCTCACCTCAATGCAGGGGCAATTCAGCTTCAGGCGAGCAATCCGAAAAGCGAAAGTTCAGCCAATTGCGCGCTTTAAGCCTGAGAGATAACCCGTTCTCATTCGCTTGCTGGCTACTGCGTCTGGTACCTGCATCTCTACGCCGTGAAACAATCCTTGATATACAAGCAGGTCGGTCGGTACGCCAGCGGCCATCAATCGTTGAGCGTAGTCAATATTCTCATCGCGGAACAAATCCATCGTGCCAACCGTAACCAAAGCGGGCGGCAACCCCGTCAGGTCTTTTGCGCGCGAAGCCGCCGCATATGGCGAGACATCATCGGTTCCATATTCATCGCCCAGATACATCCTCCAGGCTTTAAAAGACACATCCCGGTTCCAGGTCGTTGGACAGGTATCTTCGTGTCCTGACGGTGTATCGTGCGTGTCGTCGATCATGGGATAGATCATCAACTGGAACGCGACAGCGGGACCCTTGTTGTCCCGGTTGTAAAGCGCCAGCCCGGCAGTCAGGCCACCGCCCGCGCTCCCTCCGCCGATGGCAATACGCCTGGCATCGATTCCCAGGTCGTCGCTATTGTCGACCATCCACTCCAGTGCGGCGAAGCAATCGGCGATGCTTTCCCTGTAAGTCGATTCGGGCGCCAGACGATAATCGACCGAGACAACCTTGCAGCCGACAAATTCGGCGAACTCAATGCAACGGGCATCATCACGAGCCAATCCCACGATATAGCCGCCACCATGCATCCAGAGCAGCCCCCCGCGCGGCGCGGGACCAGGTGGCTGGTAAATCACAACGGGAATCTCGCAATCCGCTCCAGGGATCGTCATTTCTTCGATCGTCACATCGGTGGGCGGGAGACTGGCGCGCATTTCGAGGTTCATCGCCCTGGTCATCTCGCGCGCCAGGGGAGGGTCTTCGCCAATGGCGACAAATCGCTCGGCCGGGACTTCATTGATGGCGTGGACGACTTCAGGGTCGATTCTATCGATGAAGGACATGGCGTACCTCCTGTACGAAAACCCGACGGTCTCTTTCACTGCCCTTGTTAATAGCGTATCGTAGCCCCTGGGCTTCGACAAACGCAGGATGGATTCGGCTGGCGGAGTTTCCAACTATTTAGAGGAGTGGGATCTGGCAGGCCCTCAAATCGGGCGCCTCGAAAACGCGTCTGCCCAACGCCCGCGAAAACCAGTCACCATGACCGCCAGCGTGATTTGCCGCTGGAAAATGACGTAGGCGATTGCCCTCATTTTGTTTCCTCCCCCATCACCCGCTGACTGAATGCGGTGATGCGGTGGGGATAGTCCTCCTCGACCGTCAGCTCGCAGAGCAGGAAGGTCCCGTCCTGCTGCGCCTGCAGCAGCACCAGCGCGCGGTGCTTCTCCAGCGCCAGCACCTGCGTGGGCTTCAGACTCCCGTAATGCGCCTGCGCCGCCTGCAAGTCGGCCAGGCGTTGCGCCGCGGGACTCTGCTGCAGCGCCGCCTCTGTGTAGCCGCTGCGCAGGAACTCGCGCAGGCGCATTTCGTCGCCGCGTTTGAGCAGGCTGCATTGCGCAATCAGGCGCATGCCGGCGTTGCTGCCCGCCAACGCCATGCGTCCGTCCACGCTCAGTCTTCGTCCTGGCGCAGGATGCGCGCCAGTTCGCGCTGCACCAGATGCGGCCGCTCGTCGCGCAGCAGCGGCATGTGGGCGCGGGTGCGCCGCAACTGGTTGAGGTCGATCTCCTGCAGCAGCAGGGTCTCCTCGAAGTAGGGCGCCTGGGCCAGCAGCTCGCCTTCCGGGTTGGCGATGAGCGAGCCGCCCCAGAAGTTCTTGCCGTCCTCGTAGCCGACGCGGTTGCACATCAGCACGTAATTGGTGAAGGTGCTGGCGCAGGCCTGGTTCATCAGCTCGACCCAGCGCGCCACGGTCAGCCGGCCGCCTTCGCTGCTGCTGATGCCGCGCGTCGGGCTGCTGTTGGCGAAGACCAGCAGGTCGGCGCCATCCAGCCACAGCAGCCAGGGCGCGGAGAGGTGCCAGAAGTCTTCGCAGATGAGCATGCCGACGCGCCCGAAGCGCGTCTCGAAGGCGCGCACGCTGTCGCCGCGGGCGAAGTAGCGGCCGTCATCGAACATGGTGTAGGTGGGCAGGTAAAGCTTGTGATGCACGTGCAGACACTCGCCGCCGGAGAGCCAGGCCTGGGCGATGGTGAAGCGGTGGCGCCGGTCGACGTGCACGAAGCCGACGACCAGGTCGAGGCCGTGGCTGGCCTGCAGCAGCGCACGGAAGGTCGGGTCCTCGCTGCTGGCGCGCATGGCCAGCTCCGGCACGAGGTCCATCACCTGGTAGCCCGTCAGCGAAAGCTCGGGGAAGATCAGCAGGTCGGCGCCCTGGGCGCGCGCCTGTTCGGCCAGCGCCAGGTGCTGGTCGAGATTGCTGCGCAGATCGCCGAGTTTGGGGGCCATCTGCGCCAGGCCCACGGTCACCCGCATCGGCTCACTCCCCTATCCCGTTTGCGACGGGAGCCCTTCCGTTTGCGACGGGAGCCCTTCGTTTGCGACGGGAGCCCTTCGTGGCGCGCATCATACCAGAATACGCGCGCGAGTCGCTCAGGCGTGGCCCGTCCAGCCCGGCCCGCGCAGGACGCGCCCGGGCAGCGCCCCTGTGTGCTCGCCGTCGCGCAGCACCTGAACGCCGTTGACGAAGACATGCTGCATGCCCGAGGCGTAGCGGTGCGGGTCTTGCGGCGTGGCGTAATCCTGCACCTGGGACGGGTCGAAGACGACGACGTCGGCGAAATAGCCGGGGCGCAGCATGCCACGCTCGCGCAGCTTCAGGTTCTGCGCCGGCAGGGCGCTCAGCCGCCGCAGGGCCTCCTCCAGCGTGAGCAATCCTTCGTCACGCACGTACTTGCCGAGCACGCGCGCGAAGGAGCCGTAGGCGCGCGGATGGGGGATGTTGTTGAGGAAGACGCCCTCCGGCGCCTGCGACTCGGCGTCCGAGCAGAAGCTGACCCAGGGCAGCTGCACCTGACGGCGCAGGTTGTCCTCGGCCATGCCGAAGTACATGGTGAAGATGCGACTCTCGTCCTCGATGATGAGGTCGATCAGCGTGTCGGCGGCGGAGTCGCTGCCGCGCTGCTGCATGATGTCGGCGAGGGTCATGCCCTGCAGCGCCTGCATGTGCGGCTGGCGCAAGCCGGCCAGCAGGATGTTCTGCGGCGGCAACATGAGGCCGCGATTCTCCCAGTCCACGCCTGGCTGTGCCATCTCGGCGGCGATGCGGGCACGCATGGCGGGGTTGCGCAGGCGTTCGATCAGGGCCGTGATGCCGCCTTCGTGGGCCCAGGGCGGGATGCAGGTATCGAGGCCAGTGCCGGAAAAGGTGTAGGTGTACATGTCAGCGGTGAGCGCCAGACCCTCTGCGCGCGCCGCCTCGACGGCCGCGATGGCCCTTTCCATCCTGTGCCAGTTATCGGCGCCGCTGGCCTTGAGGTGATAAATCTCGGCTGTCACGCCGCTGGCCCGCGCGATGGTGATCAGCTCCTCGACCGCCTCGAGCAACTGCGCGCTTTCGTTGCGGATGTGCGAGATGAACATGGCGTCGTGGTCGGCCACCACGCGCGCCAGCTCGATCAGCTCGTCGGTCTGCGCGAAGCAGGCCGGCGCATAGATCAGCGCGGCGGAGAGGCCCATGGCGCCCTCACGCAGCGCCTGGCGCAGCAGGTCTTTCATCTGCGACAGTTCGGCGTCCGTGGGGGCGCGGTCAGTGCGGCCCATGGTGTGGATGCGCAGCGTGCTGCTGCCCACGAAGGAGGCGATGTTGCAGGCGACGCCGCGCATTGCCAACCATTCCAGATATTCGCCCAGGGTCGTCCAGCCAATGTCGTAAAGGATGTCGCCCTGCGACATGTAGGAGCCGGGGCCGGCGGCCTTCATTTCTGCGCTGAGCGGGCCCATGGACTCGCCCTCGCCCATCACCTCCAGCGTCACGCCCTGGCGGATCTCGCTTTGCGAGCGGCCATCCTCGATGAGCGACTCGTTCGACCAGCTGAGCATGTTGATGAAGCCGGGGGCGACGGCCAGGCCGTCCACGTCCAGCACACGCTGCGCCGAGACATCCGCGTCGGGCGCCGTCAAGGCGAGGATGCGGTCGCCGCGCAGCGCCAGATCGGCGCGCCGGGGCGGGTCGCCGCTGCCATCGTAGAGCAGGCCGCCACGCAGCAGCAGCTCACAGTCGATCGTCATGGTCATCTCCTTCGCCCGCGCCATAGCGGCCAGGCGCAAGCCAGCATTACTGCCAGGTCCAGCCACTGGTCGCTGCGCAGGCCGGCCCACAGGGGCACGCTGTCCGCGCGCAGGAAGCCGATGAGGAACGTGCCGGCGGCCAGCAGCAGCAGGGTCAGCCAGAAGCGGCGTCCGCGCAGCCAGCCGCGGCGGAAGAGGAGGCCCGTCAGCAGCAGCGCGGCCAGGGCCAGCAGCAGCCCCATGAGCGGCGTATTGTAGCGCGGCGCGTGAATGGCGTAGATATCAGGCAGCTCGGCCACCAGCAGCGCTGAATGGTTCGCCAGGGTGTCGACCTCGCGGCCGTAGGCGCAACCGGCCGCCGCGCAGCCGCGCCAGGCGCCGAGGGTCAGCAGCGGCAGCGCTGGCGCCAGCGCGTCCAGCAGGGCGCGCCGGTCGACGCGGCGCCAGCGCGCGCCCAGCCACAGCCCGCCCAGCGCGCCCGCCAGGGCGCTGTGCCATTCGAGGCCGCCGCTTTCCAGGCGCAGGATGTCCGAGGGCAGGGCTGCGAAGTGCGCCGCGTGCAGCAGGATGTGGCCGCTGCGCGCCGCCAGCAGGCCCGTCGCCAGCGCCAGCAGGCAAACATCGATCACCGCGCCCGGCGGGCCGGGCCGTTGCCGCAGCGCGACGGCGGCGGACAGGAGGATGGCCAGCGCCAGCGCCAGGCTGAAGGTCTGCAGCTGCAGGGGGCCGATGCTGGTCATGGCGGAAGTCCTGTGCGCTGCGGGCAGGCGACTCCGACGGCCGCGCGTTAAAACGGCGCAAGAATCACTGTGGACGGCACTGGCGTGCGACACAAGGGCGCGGCCCGTGCTATAATCAGGTGGATTGTAGCACCAGCCTCGTTTGTCCGTTCACCGGAGGCAACGCGCCAAGGCGCGTTGTCAGCCGCGCAAGAGCGCGCCGGTGCGGCAACCCTATTAGGAGAAAACACATGGGTGGTATTAGTTCACTGCTGGGTGCGGTGGCCCTCGTCGGCTTCCTGGTCTTTCTGGGCGGCGTCGGCCTGGTGGTAGTGGCGGCCTCGCAGGGGCGCAACTTCCGCAGCGGCGTTTCACTGGCCGGCATCGGCCTGGTCCTCGGCCTGGTCTTCAGCGTCATTAGCCAGGGCATCCTGATCGTCGCGCCACAGGAAGTCGCCGTCGTCTTCAACACCATCAACGGCGAGCTGGAAGATCCGCCGCGGCGCTCCGGTACATCCATCGTCATCCCGGTGATGCAGACTGCTACGATCTACCCGATCGAGCAGCAGGAATACACGATGTCCAGCACCAGTGGCGAAGGTCAGCGTTCCGCCCAGGACGACTCGGTGGAGGGCCGCTCGCTGGATGGTCAGGTGGTTTTCCTCGACATGACGGTCATTTACAGCATCGATCCGCTGCAGGCCAACCTCGTGCATGAGCGCTGGCGCAACCGCTATCAGGAGCAGTTCGTGCGACCGACCGTGCGCGGTCTGGCCCGTGACGTCATCTCGAACTACCGTGCCGAGAACATCTATGGCGTACGCCGCACCGAGGTCCGTGATGGAATCAAGAGCATTCTGGGCATCCGCATGTTGGCTGAAGGCCTCGAACTCAGCGACCTGATCGTGCGCAACGTCTCCTTCTCCTCCGAGTTCGCCAACGCCATCGAGATGCGTGAGATCGCCGAGCAAAGTCTGCTGCGCGAAAATGACGAGGCCGAGCGCATACGCGTCCGGGCAGCTGGCGCGCGCGATGCAGAGATCGCCGCGGCAGAAGGTCAAGCCCGGTCCATTGTCCTGCGCGCCCAGGCCGAGGCCCAGGCACTGCGACTCGTCAGCGAACAGCTGGCCGCCAACCCGACGCTCATCCAGTACGAGTACATTCAGAAGCTGGCGGACAACATCAGTCTGGCGCTGGTGCCTTCCAACAGCCCCTTCCTCTTCGATTTCGAAAGCCTGGCCGCAGCCAACTCCAGCTTCGTGCCGCCAGAAACGGCAATAGATTCCGGTAGCTAGCAGAGACAGTTTCGCGCGCAGGACGGGCCACAGCCTGGCTCGTCCTGCGCAGCCGCCACAGCGGACCCCGGGGATGAACCATGGATCGCGATCCCTATCAGGTGCTCGGCGTCAGCCGCTCCGCCAGCGAGGAAGACATCAAGAAGGCCTTTCGCAAGCAGGCCAAACGCTGGCACCCGGACGCCAACCCGGATAACCCCGAGGCCGAGGCGCGCTTCAAGGAACTCAGCAGCGCCTACGAAATCCTGGAAGACCCCGAAAAACGGCGTCAGTTCGACCGCTACGGCCATCGCTTCGCCGACTTAGGCGGCAACGGCGCGCGCGGCGCGCGCAGCGGACCCGCCCGCGACTTCGACGATGCCAATCTGAACGATATCTTCGAGGGTTTCTTCGGCGGGCGCGGGCGCGGGGGCAGGCGGCCGTCGCGCGGCCAGGACATTGAGCAGCCGCTGCGCATCAGCCTGCAGGAAGCCTGGAGCGGAGCCACGCGTCAGATTCGCCGCGGCGATCGCAACATCAACGTCAATATCCCGCGTGGCGCGCGCGAAGGCACCAGAGTGCGCCTCAACGGCGAGGGCGAGCAAGACCCCTTCGGCGGCCCGCCTGGCGATCTCTACCTCATTATCGACGTGCTGACGGATACGCGCTTCACGCGCGAGGACGACAACCTGAAAGTCGACGTGTCGCTGGACATGTTCACCGCGCTGCTGGGCGGCGAGGTGGAGGTGCCCACACTCTCCGGCAGCGTGCGCCTCAAGATTCCGCCGGGCACGCAATCCGGCCGCCGCTTCCGCCTGAGCGGCCGCGGCATGCCGCAGCTGCGCGATTCCAGCGAGTTTGGCGACCTGCTGGCGCGCGTCCTCATCACCGTGCCCTCACGGCTGAACGCCGAACAGCGCCGCCTCGCCGAGCAACTGCGCGACAGCCTGTGAGCCTTGTACGACGCGGCCTGGTCGTACTGCTATTCGCGGCCAGCGCCTGTCAGTCCAACGTGACGCCTCTGCCCACCAGCACCCCTGCCAGGGTAACGCTGCCAACCGGCGTACCAGTCACAGACGAGCCGCTGCAGCAGGCCCTGATCGACGCGGCCGACGCTGAATATCGCCTGCTGAGCGAACTCTACGAGCGCGTCGCGCCCGCCGTCGTCGCCATCGCCGCCATATCCCGCCAGGGCGCTGAACAGACCATCGAGCGCGGCTCCGGCTTCCTCATCGATGACACGGGCCACATCGTCACCAACGCGCACGTCGTGCGCGGCGCGAGCGACATCGAGGTGACCCTGCATGACGGCCGCATTGCGTCGGCGACGCTGCGGGGCGCCGACGCCTTCAGCGACCTGGCCGTGCTGCACATCGGCGAGGCCGCGGCGGGACTGGCGCCACTGGCGCTGGCTGATTCGGACGCGGTGCGCGTGGGCGAGCGCGCCATCGCCATCGGCAACCCCTTCGGCCTGAACAGCTCGATGACCCAGGGCATCATCAGCGCCACCGGGCGCCAGCTGCCGCCGCTGCATTTGCTGGATACCGGGCTGCCACCTGGCTTCAGCAACCCCGCCATCCTGCAGGTGGACGCCTTGATCAACATCGGCAGTTCCGGCGGCCCGCTGCTCAATACGCGCGGCGAGGTCATCGGCGTCACCACGGCCATCCGCAGCGCCGGCAACGCCTTTCAGGGCGTGGGCTTCGCCATCCCGGCCAACACCCTGCGCCGCGTCGCGCCCGAGCTCATCCAGGATGGCCGCGTCAGCTACGCCTGGCTGGGCATCTCGACCCTGCGCGAGGAAGACGGCTTCAACGTGGCCGCGCTGGCCGAGCCCCTGGGCCTGACGGCCAACAAGGGCGTGCTCGTCGACCGCGTCAGCGCGGGTTCGCCAGCGCAGCTGGCCGGCCTGCACGGCGGTTCGCAACTGGTCACGCATCGCCGCGTCGAAGTCTGCGCCGGCGGCGACATCATCGTGGCCATTAACGGTCACTTCGTGAACAACCTCGACGAACTGCTCGCCTGGCTGGTCAGTTACGGCCGGCCAGGCGACCAGGTGATTTTGCTGGTCGTGCGCGGCGAGGAGACGCTCGAGTTGCCGCTGGTTCTGGGCGCGCGCCCGCGCGACGGCGATGAGTCGGCGCCGCCGGAATGCCTGGAGTCCTGATGACCAGCCCCACACTGGAAACGGAGCGACTGTGGCTGCGCTTGCTGGAGCCCGGCGATGCGGCGGCCATCACACAATACGCCGGCGACCGGCGCGTCGCCGCCACCACACTCAACATCCCGCACCCTTACAGCATTGACATGGCGCATCAGTTCATCGCGGGGACACGCCAGGCCGCGGCCGCGGGCGACAGCTTCACCTTCGCCATGACGCGCAAGCCGCAGCGACAGCTCATCGGCGTCATCAGCCTGCGCCCGCAGCAGGGCCACAGCGCGGAGGTTGGCTACTGGACGGGCGTCCCCTGGTGGAATCAGGGCTACATGAGCGAGGCGCTGCTGGCCGTAATCCAGCACGCCTTCCGTGACCTGGGGTTGCAGCGGGTGTATGCCTCGCATTTCGCCAGCAACCTCGCCTCCGGGCGCGTCATGCAAAAGGCCGGCATGCGCTACGAAGGCTGTCTGCGCCAGCACGTCATCCGCTGGAATGAGGCCCACGACCTGGTGTACTACGGCATTCTGCGCGAGGAGTTCTGCGCCGGTTGAGGGACGTGGCTAGAGGAAAAAGTCGCGCAGGGCCGCGCGCACCGCGTCCACGATCTCCTCGTGCGTGTAATCCGGCAGGCGCCGGATGAGCAGGCTGTCGTCTGTGATGGTCAATGCGCCGATGCCGGGCACGTTATCGTAAAGCATCTGCGCGACGGTGGAGCCGCACTCGCCCTCGGTCACATTGGCGTAGTGCTCGCTTTCGGCCGCAGTCAGGCGCTGGTTGGTATAGATCTCGATGAGCTGCGGGTCATCGCCCGGCTCGCTCTCGACGGTGACGTACTCGGACACGTTACAGAACCCGGACGTCATCTCCCCGGGCGACGCTGCCGTCCTGCACGACGCGCGCCATCATGCCCAGGCGCCCGGCCAGCAACGACGGCGAATGCCCCTGGATGCTCTCGAAGCGCTCGCAGCCGGTGCGGGGCTCCACCAGCTCGACCACGGCCTGCTCACCAAGCTGCAGGCGGGTGCCGGCGGCCATGCTTTCCAGTGGCTCGTCAAAGCCGTCAATGACCAATTGCTCGCCCATTTCGCCGGGCCCGGTGCGCAGGCCCTCGGCGTTCAGGGTCGCCAGCGTGGCCTGGCCCATGATGTTCAGCTGGCGTTTCGGATGCCCGCCCTTGCGGTCGCCGCGAATGCCCTTGCCACAGACGAGCTCGGCGCGCTCCAGTTCCACGCGCGCATAATGGTCGGCGGGCGACGGCGGCAGATCTGCGGGCCGGTAGACGATACTGACGATAGTGGCCATTGGTTCTCCTCCCCGTAGTAGCAAGTTGGCGCGTCTCAGGGGATGACGCGCCCGTTCAGCATGTCGCTCACGTTCTTGACGAGACGTCGCAACTCCAGTTCCAGGTCTTCGCTGACGCCTTCCAGGATGGCCGCCTCACGGAAGTGTTCGCGCGCAGCGCGCAGCTGTTCCTGGCCACTGCGCAGCTCGCTGAGGCCCTCGCAGAGCCGGTCACGCGCCTCGCGGCTGGCCACGCTGGCGTAGGCCTCCGGGAAGTCGCGCCCCAGCATGGCGCCGGCTTCCTGCACGGCGGCGAGGAAGGCCTCCACGTTCGGCAATTCCTGGGCGGCGCCGCGCTGTAGCAGCGCACGGATGCCAGGGCTCAGGGTCGGTTCCACGCCGAAGTCCAGGTCGTTGATGTCGCTGTAGCGGCCGGCCACATCGCTGAGGGTGCCGGGCTGGGGCCGCAGCGAGCCCTTTTGCGGCGACAGGCCGGTGAAGACAGGATAGAGGATGCCGACGCAGAGGTGGTGCAGGTCCGTGCGGAAATGCTGGTCGGCGTTGTTCTGGCCCTCCAGCTGACGCGAGCTGTTGAAGTCGATCACCTGCAGGCGCGTCCCGTCCCAGTAGACGTGCTCCAACTTGTGATCCATGTAAACGATGCCCTGCTGATGCGCCAGGCGCAGCAAGCTGGCGAATTGCAATGCCAGCGCGATGCCCTCCTCGCTCGGCAGACGTCGGCGCAGGCCCGGATGGTTGGGCTTCATCAGGTAGAGCAGGTTGCGCGTGCGCGGCAGGTTGCGCAGCGTCAGGTAGGGGCGCCAGCGCTGGCGCGAGCGCTGCTCAAGTTCCTGCACATAGGCCTCGACGTTGAGGCCGTGCGCGACGATTGCGCCGTCGTGCGGGTGATCGCTGCGACTCTCGACGAAGCCGCAATCCAGCAACTCGACGGCCTGCGGGCTTTCCGCCAGCTTCTGCAGGATCTGCGCCTCGTTGCCGAAGGCGCGGTACTCCCAGCGCAGCTCGCCGCCGGACACCAGGTGCTCGCTGCGCATCACCTTGAAGGCCACAGTCTCGCCGGTGTGCCGATCCTGCGCGTCCATCACGCGCGCGTAATGGCCCAGCGCAAAGGTGTCATTGAAATTGCCAATGCGATAGCGTGCGGCAAGGGAGTCGCTCATGGCGGCAAGTCTATCCGCTTTGGCGCATTCCTCACATAGTGAGCCTGGCCCAGGTTGCAATTTGGTCGCCCTGGCATACAATACGACTCCCTGCAAAATGCCCGGCCACGGTCATGTCTGACAAGGAAAACGCTGGCGGCGACCAGCCCCGTTCCGATGCGGAGTCTTCCGCAGCCGGGCCACGCCCGGAGGATGCCCTGCCCGGAGAGGCGCAGGACAGTCCCGTTCCGGACGCCGGCATAGAGGAACTGGCCGCGCTGGTCGACGGGCTTGAGGGCGGCGCGGCCGCGCCGGAAGCGCCACTGGCGCCCGAGGATTCCCTGGCCGGCAGGCCCGCATTGGCGCCGGAAGCAGATGCGGAGCCCGCGCCGGAGCCCGTCGCCGCCAGGGACGAACGCGCAGCCCGCTTTCACGCCACCGCAACTGAAGTGCGCAGCCTGCGTCAGCGCAAGCGCGCCGGCCTGATCACGCACGCGCAGCTGCAGGAAGAGCTGCGGCGCCACATGATCGAGGACGAGGGCGTGTGGTGGATGCTGGGCGTCGAGACCGACACCTGGTATCGCTATGACGAGCTCGCCGGAGGCTGGGTCATCGCGCAGCCACCGGCCGGGGCGGGCAGCGCCGCCGCCGCGGGCGTCGAATTCAGCGAAATGCTGGCATCGCCGGAAGAGACCCTGTCCGGCACCCTGCCGCCCGGCTTCGCGCTCGACGAGGACGAACTGCCGCGCACCGACACGCCGCTCTACGACCAGGAAGCGACCATCGCCGGCATGGCGGCCATCAACCAGGCCACCCTGCGCCTCAGCGATGAAGACGAGGCCGCGGGCGCGGCACTGCCGACCGCGCAGCTGGGCGCGCGCCTTGCGCCCCGCGCCAATGTGCCGCTGCCGCGCCTGGCTGCCGCGCGCGTTGCCGGGCGCAATATCATCCCGCAGCGCCTGTTGCTGGCGGCCATCCTGCTCGGCGCGGCCTGCCTGCTGCTCTTCGCGCTGGGCGCGCTGGCCGTCCTGCTGCGCTACAACAACATCGTCGCGCGCTACGGCGCGGAGATCGACGCGCTGGTGGAGGAACAGCCCGGCTTCCAGAGCCTGCGCATCCTTGACGCCGGCGGCGAACTGCTGGCCGAGCTTGACAGCGAGGACGGCCGCCGCGAACCGCGCCCGCTCGGCGAGATCTCACCCTGGCTGATCGCCGCCGTCGTCGGCGCGCAGGAACCGCAATTCTATGGCGGCAGCGACTTCAACCTGCCAGGCCTGGTCAGCGACCTCTTCGGCAGCGCGCCGGGAGAAGCGCAAACCATTGCGCAGCGACTGGCTGCGTTGAGCATCAACAACGAGGGCGTCGGCGCAGCCGCCCAGGCGCGCCACCGCAACATCGTCGCCGCGGAAATCGCCCGCCGTTACGACCGCAACACCATCCTCGAGCGCTATCTGAACGAGGTCGCTTTCGGACCGCGCGTCTTCGGCGTGCAGGCGGCCGCGAATTTCTGGTTCGGCGTGGACGCGGGCGAGCTGCAGCCGGTTGACGCGGCCCTGCTGGCCAGCATCCTCGTCAGCCCGGAGGTGACGCCGCTGGACGGCAATGCCCGCGCTGCGGCCTTCGCCAACACGGACACGCTGCTGCGCGAGCTGGCCGCGCTCCATTGCCTCAACATGCAACACCAGTCCGCCCACCCGGATTTTGCGACGCCCTTCTGCGCGCATCGCGAGCAGATTCTTGACGGCCAGGGGAACTTCAACCCGGCCATCAACCTGCAGCGCGCCATGCTCGGCACGCGCAGCTTCGTCGCGCCGGCGACCGCAGCGCGCTGGCCGCAGTTCACAGCTTATGTGGTCGAGCAACTGCGCGCGGACTACGGCGAAATGGCTTTCCGCAGCGGCGCAACCGTGCTCACCACGCTCGACCCCTTCATCCAGCAGGCAGCAGACACTGCCCTGCGCGAGCAGCTGCTCAGCAGCGGGATGGGCCGCAACGTGCTGACCGGCGCGGTCAGCGTGGTGGATCCCGCCAGCGGCGACATGCTGGCGCTGGTGGGCGGCGGCGGCGCGCCCGACGCCGTGCCCGGCTTCCAGGCGCCAGGCGCGGCCATCATGCCCGTGCTTTACGCCGCCGCGCTCGAGGGCGTCGGCGACCGCAACGGCAACGGCCAGCTGGACTACGACGAATATCTGACCGCGGCTTCCATCCTGTGGGACGTGCCGGGCCAGGCGGCCAACCCCTTCTTCCCGCCGCTGCCCTACGCCAACCAGGCGCGCGGCCCGGTCTCGCTGCGCAGCGCGCTGGCCAACGCGCTTTACATCCCCGCGGGCAAGGTCTGGGACTTCGTGACGCGGGAGCGCTTCCTGGAGACGGCTGAGCGTCTCGGCCTGCGCCGCTTCCAGACTGCAAGCGGCGCGGGACTGGGCAATGCCGCCGGCGAGACCGGCGTGCGCCTGACGGAACTGATGCAGGCCTACAGCACCCTCGCCAATTTCGGACGCTATCAGCCCCTGCGCGCCATCCACGCGGTGACGGCGGCGGACGGCAGCGAACTGCCGCTGCTCCAGGCACGTGAGGCGGGGGACGTGTTGCAGCCAGGCGTGGCCCTGCTGCTCGGCAACCTGATGGCGGAGGACAGCGCACGCACGATCATCGGCGCAGGCGGCCCGCTCACCCTGGCGGGCATGGAGGGCGCCATCGCCGCCATCGCCAACACCAACATCGGCGCGCGCGACCTGTGGGCCATGGGTTACAGCAACAACGCCGTGGTGGGCGTGTGGCTGGGCCGCAACGACGACCAACCCACCAGCTCCAGCGGCCTGCTGGAGGCCGCGCCGGTCTTCAGGCGCGTCATGCAGGCCGCGTTACAGGGGCTGCCGCAACCGACGCGCTTCGCCGGCCCGCAGGCCACGCTGGCGGCTGCGCCGGTCTGCAATCTGACGGGCGCGGGACCAGGCCCCGTGTGCCCGGGCGGCGCGCGCAGCGAGCTCTTCGTGCCGGGCTATCCGCCGCCGCCGCCGGAGCTGGGCGTCATCCTGACGCGCAGCATCGATAGCTGGAGCGGCCTGCTGGCCAACGAGTTTTGCCTGGACAACCGGCGTGAACAGACTTTCCTGCGGCTGGAGCCGGAGGACCCGCTGGTCACTGCCTGGCTGGGCTCTGCGGCGGGCCAGGGCTTCATGAACGCGGCCGGGCTGGCAAGCCTGCCATCGCAGGCCCTGCCGACCGCCGCCTGCGACGTGTCCACGCGGCAGCCTTCCCTGCTGCTGCAAAATCCGCCGCACAACTCGGTCGTGCAGGGCAGCATCCCGGTCATCGGCAGTGTCGCCGCCGAAAACCTGGCGCGCTTTGAGCTTACGCTGTTCACGACCCAGGGGGCACTCATCCAACAGCTGGGCAGCTGGGAGCAGCAGCGCCCCAACCCCGAAACCCTGGTGCAGTGGAACACGGGCGCGGTGCCGGACGGGCAATACACGCTGCGCCTGACCGCCCATGCTGCCGGCGGCGGTTACGCGCAACGTGAAGCCTTCATCGTGATCAGCAACAGCGCAGCGGCCGGCGGCTAATTTTCAGCAGCCGGCGAGGAAGCGGACGCCCTGCAACACGCCCAGCTGCGTGGCCTCGTCCGTGACGTTAAAGTAGTGATCTTCCAGCTCGACAGAGATCGCGCCCGCGTAGTTGTTGTCGCGCAAAATCGTGCAGATCTCGATCCAGTCCGACAGACCGTGGCCGGGGATCGTGTAGCGCCACTGGTAACTGCCATAGGCGAAAGATTTGGCGAAGGTCGCGTCCTGTTCGTGGCCGTATTGATACAGGTTCTCGGCCATGATCATACAGTCCTTGCCATGCACGTGATACACGCGCCCGACGAATTCGCGCAGGAAGCGCATCGGGTCGATGCCCATGCGCAGCAGATGCGAGGGGTCGTAGTTGACGCCCATGGCCGGCGAAGGTACTTCGCGGAACAAGGCCCCGTAGGTCTCCGGCGTGCAGACCACCGAGCCCGGCCCCGGCCAGCCCTCGATGACGATATGCGAGCCGCATTCCTCGAGGGTCGGCGCCAGCTCACCGAAGCTCTCGACCGCGTAGCCGAAGTTTTCGATGCGCGGCAGCGAGGGGTCTTTCGGCAGCACCACGATGAAGTAGTTCTTCGCGCCCAGCGGCGAAAGCTTGCGAATGGTCTCGGCGCAGAGCGCGACGGCATCCGCGCGCTCGGCGCGGTCGGCCGAGACCAGCGGATGGAAGACGGGGAAATCCACCGAGCCAATCCTGAAGCCGGCTTCGCTCAGCGCAGCAGTGTCATCGAGGTTATAGGGCGCCAGATCGATGACGTTCAGGTCGTTGGCCCGGGCCCAGGCAATCATGCCCTCCAGGTCCCGCTCCCAGGCGAACCTGACCCGGCGCCAGCCGATTGGAAAATTGCCGGTGCGTGTGTTCATCTTGTTTTCTGTCCCTTCTGCACAAAACAAAAAAGTGAGGTGGCCCTCGCCGCCGCAGTATAGCGCGTGCGCTCAGTCCAGGGCCTTGACGATGACGAGATAGTTGAGCGGCAATTCGCCGGCGTGGCCGCGCGCCCGGTTGCCGCCCAAGACATGCTCGCCGGGCGCGCAGACCTTGCTGTAGAGTTGCAGCGAGCGCGGGCTGCGCCACTCATCGCGCAGCTCGATACGCTGCCGGTCGAGCTGCCAGCTGCGCAGCCAGCGCGGCCGCTCCACCACCCCGCTGTCACAGGCGACGTAGACGCGCGCGCGCCGCGTGATGCGCAGGCGCAGATAGTCTTCATCGCGACAGTCGCGGTCGGAGGCGGACAGGCGCAACGCGGGCAGCCCGCTCAGCTCCGCCGGCATGCGGTCGAGCGTAAAGCTGTCTTCGAGGTAGGCCGGCGCGCCCACGCGCAGCGCATAGCGTTCGCAGGCAGCGCCGCTGCTGACCTCCGCCCCGGCCAGGATGATCCGTCCCGGCGTTTCGTAGCGGATGGCGCAGGGCGGCAGCGGGCGCTCGTGTGTGCTGGCGATGACCGCCATGCCGCCCACCACCGAGACCAGCGGCTCCAGTTCGGTCAGGCGTTCCGCGCCGAAGCGCCGCTCCAGCATCTCCACAAAAGCCGGCACTGCCGAGGAGCCGCCAGTGCGCAGCACGACGTCGATGTCGGCGGGCTGCAGGCCGGCGTCGGCCACCACCTGTTGCAGGCCTTCATCAACGGCGGCCAGTTCGCGCGCAATCAAGCGCTCGAAACGCTCGCGCGTGATCTGTTCGCGGATCTGGATCGGCCCGTGCTCGAAGACCAGGGTGGTCTCTGTCTGGTCGGAGAGCTCGCGCTTGGCCCCCTCAATGGTGCGGAAGAGCTGGTAGCCCAGGTTGCGGGTGACCAGGGCCTCGAGTGCCCGCAGCGCCTGGGGGTTGCTGCTGTCATGCTGAAACTCGCGGATGCGTTCCAGATTGTGCGGCCGCGACAGGTCCGACATGGTCTGCCAGCTGGTTAACATCTCGAGCCAGTCCGCCGGAAAGAGCCGCCCGGCCCTGTCCTTGACGCCGCGTCCGAAATGCCGGGTGAGGGAGCGCATGAGGGCGCGGTCGAGGTCGTCGCCGCCGACCAGCACGCCGCGGTTGGCGAGGATCTCCGGCGGCTGCGCGCCGCCCACGCGCGCCAGGGTGAGGTCCAGCGTGCCGCCGCCGAAGTCGAAGACCAGGCTGGTGTTGCGCGTCGCGCTGCGCACGTGATGCAGCCAGGTGACGGCCAGCGGCTCGGTCGCGAAGCGGATATCGCGGAAGCCGGCCGTCAGAGCTGCCGTGTAGAGGATCTCCTCGGCGCGGGCGTCGACGCGCTCGTCCTCCGCGAAGCGAACCGGCCGCCCGATAACCACTTCCTCGCAGTCGGCGCCGAAGTGCGACTGCGCGCAGTCGCGCAGGGCCGTCAGCAGCAGAGAGATGAGCTGGTCGACGGTTTGGAAGCGCTCGAAGATGCGCGTGCCGTCATACTCCGGGTTGCGCAGGATGGTCTTGATGGACTGCAGCAGGCGCCCGTGCGCGGCCACGTCTACCAGCGCCGCCAGTTCCTGATCGTAGCGGATGGCATCGGCGTCGCGGCCGGCCACGGTGATTTCGGCCGAGCCAACGACCCGGCGGCGCCAGCGCACCGGGCGGCCGGTGTCATGCTCCAGGTAGGCGAAGGCGGCCTCGATGCCGACGGTGCTGACTTGCTGGCGGTCGATATAGATCAGCGAAGGAAGTACGAAAGGGTTCTCGTTACCCGGGTTGGTGGGCACGGTGATGAAGCGTCCGTCTTCGTAGAAGGCGATGGCGGAGTTGGTGGTGCCGAAGTCAATTCCCAGGCGCATGGGGCTCCCTGTGGTCGGGCGGAAGAAGCTGAGAGCACAAGATATGTATGACTACCTGCTTGTACGGCTTGACAATCCAGTCTAAAATGCATGTACATGTGCCATAATGTGCTGGTCCGCGGCGACTGACGGAGGTACGCATTATGAGCGAAGCAGAAAAGCGGGCAGAATTGCGCCGAATTGTGCGTGAAGCGGTGCAACTCTATCACAAAGAGCAACTAAGTGAAGTGGAATTGCGCGACATCGTAGCCTACGCGATTTCGCTTGAGATGACTGAATTCATGAATCAATCCATGTCCAGACTGGAACAGAGTATCGCTCACCTGTTGGAACAGAGTTCGGACAGTATCTTTGCTTCTCACCTTGAAGGGGCTGGTTCTTGAGAGCAGACACAGAACCGCGAGAGAATGAAAATAATGACGCCGAAGAATCGCCGGAATCAGAAGCAGCAGAATCTGCGGCTCTCTCAAATGAAGTGATTGATGAGCTCATTGGAGATTTACCACCAAAAACTCGCCGAGAATTTATAGCCTCGTTCCTCTCTATACAGCAACGCTTTGGCCCATCGCCAAATCCTGTCTTCTCCAAACTCACTGAGTCGCATATTGACAAGGCACTGGACATTGTCCAGCGTGATTCCGAGAGGACTCACGAATTAAGAAAGAGTAATCGTAACTATCAACTAATATATTTTTTTGGCGTGATCATCGTTTTGGGTGCAGCCGTTGTCTGGTTGCTACCGAAATACCCCGAGTTTCTGGATACCATTCTGAAGATTCTGCTTGGCTTTGCCGGCGGCTTCGGCGCAGGTTACGGCCTGAAGTCCAGAACAGGATAGGAATTGTGGGCAGGTTACCTGCACAGAGAGGACACCGTGTCGCGCGAATTTCGTAACCTGGTCGCTACCTTGTTGCTGACGCTGGCCGGATTCCTGGTCATCCGGCAGCTGGTTACCGCCGACGCCGTCGCTTTTGACTGGCCGCTGCCACTAATTCTGACGCTCGCCGGTCTTGCGCTGGCGCTGCTGCCGGAACGCAAGTCT
Source organism: Phototrophicaceae bacterium (assembly GCA_965238035.1). Lineage (GTDB taxonomy): Bacteria > Chloroflexota > Anaerolineae > Aggregatilineales > Phototrophicaceae > JAGWBD01. The sequence continues at coordinate 1,129,185 of OZ250163.1, forward strand.
GCCATGTCCAGCCCCGTGCCCGTCGCCGGGGAGCCATCCCGCATGCCGCAAGTGGCTGCGGACGATCTGACGCTCATAAAGGGCATCGGCCCGCAGCGGGCGCGCACCCTGGCCCAGGCGGGCTGTCCCCGCTACGGCGATCTGGCGCGGCTCAGCGAATCCGAGCTGGGGCGCATGCTGGAGGACGTTGGCGCGGTTGCGCCGACTGCGGCGTCGCTGCGATCCTGGATCAAACAGGCCCAAATCGCCGCCGGTGGCAACATGTCCTGGCTACGAGACTATCAGTCAACCCTGACTCCCGGCGGCGAGGAACCTGAGTAACGCTCAGTCCCCGTCCGCGGGCCCGCAAAACTTGTAGAGGTTGCCGTCCACATCCAGCACGGCGAATTCCAGGCCCCAGGGCTGCTGCGCCAGCGGGCCGTTGGGGTGAATCACCCCCTGCGCCTGATACTCTGCGTATAGCGCCCGCACATCGCTGACGTAGACATAGCAGCTGGTGTTCTCCGCGACGTGGCGTTCGGTGCAAAGCCAGTAGTGCACGCCGACGTCGTCGCGATGGAAGATGACGTAGTCGTCATATTGCGCGTCGGTCGTGAAGCCGAGGCGCTGCTCGCAAAAAGCGACGGTGCGCCTGATGTCCAGCGAAGCGAGCACCGCGGCAACCTTGTTCAGACGGACGGTCATCATGGCTCCTGACGCCGGCGCGCAAGGCGAGGCTGTCAATCAGCGAGTTGTGATTTGTCAGGCTGGCGCTCAGGCGGGTGTTGCCGGCTCCTGCGCTTCCTCGACGGCATCGACGGCATCAACGGCATCAACGGCATCAACGGCCTCGAGCAGCAAGCGGCCATCGTCGTCCGCGTCTACCAGCACGATGCTGGCCAGCTGGAAGCGGCCGGAGAGGATGCCGTCGGAAAGCACGTCCTCAACCTCGTTCTGAATCAGCCGCCGCAGCGGACGGGCGCCGAACTCGGGATCGTAACCATGGTCGGCCAGCCAGGTGCGCGCCGCGTCCGTAGCCTCGAGTGTGATGGCGTGCTCCAGCAGGCGCGCGCGCACCTTCTCCAGTTCCAGCTCGACGATGTCGCGGATTTCGCTGCGCGTCAGGGAGCGGAAGACGACAGTGGCGTCGACGCGGTTGAGGAATTCCGGGCGGAAGGCGCGGCGCAGCTGGTCCATCACGTTGCGGCGCATGTCGCTGTAGGCTTCCTGCTCGGTGGCGACCTCATCGCGGTTCAGGTCGAAGCCGAGGCTGGTGTTGCGCTTGATGGTGTCGGCACCGACGTTGCTGGTCATGACGATGATGGCGTTGCGGAAGTTGACGTTGCGGCCGCGCGCGTCACTCAGCTGCCCCTCTTCCATCACCTGCAGCAGCATGTTGAAGGCTTCCGGGTGCGCCTTCTCGATCTCATCAAAGACGACGATGCTGTAGGGACGGCGGCGGATGGCCTCGGTCAGCTGGCCGGCGTCTTCGTAGCCCACGTAGCCGGGCGGGGCGCCCACCAGGCGCGCCACCGAATGGCGTTCCATAAACTCTGACATGTCCAGCTGCACCAGCGCGTCCTCGCTGCCGAAGAGAAATTCGGCGAGAGCCTTGGTCAGCTCGGTCTTGCCGACTCCCGTGGGCCCGAGGAACATGAAGGAACCGATCGGCCGGCGCGGGTCTTTCAGGCCAGCGCGGGCGCGACGCACCGCCTTGCTGATGGCATCGATGGCCTCGTTCTGGCCGACGATGCGCTGATGCAGGGCGGCTTCCATCTGCATCAAACGCTCGCTCTCCTCGCCGGCGATGCGCATCACCGGGATGCCGGTCCACATGGACACGACCTCGGCGATGTCCTCGCCCGTCAGCCGCGGCTGGTTGTTCTCCGTATTCCAGTTGGTCTTCAGCCCGGCCAGCGCCTCCTGCAGCGTGTCCCGTTGCTGATGCAGCTGACCCAGACGCTCCTCGCGGGCTTCGTCTGGCCCCTTTTCCACTTCGGCATCCAGCAGCGCGATGTCCTCGCGGGCGCGCCGCAGTTCCTGTTCCATGGTGCGCACGCGGGCCGCTTCCGGGCTTTTGTACATGCGCAGGCGCGCAGAAGCCTCGTCGATCAGGTCGATGGCCTTGTCCGGCAGAAAGCGGTCTGGCACGTAGCGCGCCGAGAGGTGAGCGGCCTGCTCGATGGCTTCGTTGGTGATCTCCACATTGTGGTGTTCCTGATAGGGGACGCGGATCCCCTGCAGGATTTCGATCGTTTCCTCGATGCCCGGCTCTTCCACCTGAATCTGCTGGAAGCGACGTTCCAGCGCGGCATCGTTCTCGATGTGTTTGCGATATTCGTCCAGCGTGGTCGCGCCGATGCATTGCAGTTCGCCGCGGGACAGCGCCGGCTTGAGGATGTTGGCCGCGTCCACGCTGCTGCCGGCCGAGCCGGCGCCCACCAGCATGTGCACCTCGTCGATGAAGAGGATGCTGTCCGAGGATTTCAGTTCCTCAATGACGCGCTTCAGCCGTTCCTCGAACTGGCCGCGATACATCGTGCCCGCCACCAACGAGCCGACGTCCAGCTGCAGCACGCGCTTGTTCAGCAGCGGCCGCGGCGTGTCGCCGCTGACGATGCGCTGCGCCAGGCCCTCGACGATGGCCGTCTTGCCTACGCCCGGCTCGCCGATCAGCGCCGGGTTGTTCTTGCGCCGCCGGCTGAGCACCTGAATCACACGCTCAATCTCCATCTCGCGCCCCACGACCGGGTCCAGCTTGCCTTCCTGGGCGGCGGCGGTCAGGTCCGTCGCCAGCTGGTCGACCAGTTGCGTCTTGCCTTCGCGCGGACGCTGGCGCCGTTCTTCCTGCGGCGCCTGACGGGGTTGCAAGGGACTTTCCTGCAGCACGCGGCGCGTCTGGCGCCGTACTTCCTCCGGGCTGACTCCCAGGCGCTTCAGCACCTCGATGGCCACACCCTCGGTCTGGCGCACCAGACCGAGCAGCAGATGCTCGGTGCCGATGTAGTGATGCCCCAGCCGGCGCGCCTCATCGACGGCCAGCTCGAGCACGCGCTTGGTGCCCGGCGACAGGTCGATCTGGCCGCTACCACTGCGCGCACTGGCGCGCGTCAGGCGTTCGACCAGTTCCTCGATGCGCCGTTGCTCAAGGCCCAGGTCGCGCAGCACGCGCCCGGCCACGCCGCCTTCCTCGCGCATCAGGCCCAGCAGCAAATGTTCGGTGCCGATGGTGTTGTGCCGGAAGCGCTCCGCCTCTTCCTGCGCCAGGCTGAGCACTCGCCGCGCCCGCTGGGTGAAGCGTTCCATTTTGTTTGGCACGTCGGCCTCCCTCCGCCAGTTCCGGTCGCACGTACACGCCAGTCGCTGCAGCGCTGCCGGCCCGAAGGGGTTCCGGGCAGCATCGGCCAGAACCAGTATACCACCACTGCTGGCCGGGATAAGGCTGGATTTCGACGTGGTGCAGGCAGGCCGTTACGGGCCCGGGTTCAGGAAAGCCAGTCCTGGTCGAGGTATTCGGCTGAGTTGACGGCCTTGAGGCTGAGCCCCAGACGGCGTTCGGCCACGTCCATCTTGACCACGCGCAGGGTCAGCGTTTCGCCTTCGCTGACGACTTCGCGCGGATGCGTGACGCGCTGCTCGGCCAATTCGGAGATGTGGATCAGGCCCTCGATCTCGGGCGCGGCAACCAGGCGCGCGAAGGCGCCGAAGTTGGTCATTTTGGTGATCAGGCCCTGCACCAGCTGGCCAACCTTGTAATCGATGGCCACTGTGTCCCAGGGGTCTGCCGCCTGACGCCGGATGCTGAGGCCGATGCGCTTGCGCTGCGGGTCCACGCTAATGACCTCGACGCGCACCTCGGCACCAATTTTCAGGGCGTCGCGCGGGTGCGTGACGTGCTGCCAGGAGATTTCGGTCAGATGCACGAGGCCCTCGGCGCCGCCGATATCGACGAAAGCGCCGAAATCCACCAGGCTGACGACGCGTCCCTGGCGTACCTCACCCACCTCCAGCTCGTTGATGAGGCGCTCCTTGCGTACCTCGCGCTGCTCACGCGCGGCGGCCCGCTCGGAAAGGATGAGACGGTTGCGGCTGCGATCGACCTCGATGACCTTGACGGCGATCGGCTGGTTGACCATGCCGCTCCAACGCTCTTCCGGCGTCCCACCGCTCGCGCTGCGGCGCTCGCCACCGAATTGACTCTGCGGCACGAAGCCGCGCACGCGCCCGAAGCGCACGATCAGGCCGCCCTTGTTGTAGCCGGCGATAACGCTTTGAAAGACTTCCTGGCTCTTGTGGCAGGCTTCCGCCTTGCGCCAGTCCAGCTCTTCCTGGGCGTGCGTGACCGACAGGCGAATATTGCCCTGGTGGTCCTGCGGATTGACGACGTACACCGGGATGGTCGCGCCGGGTTGCAGCGCCTCGATCTGCTCACGCGGCATACCCTCCAGCTCGCGCCCGGGGATGATGCCCTCATGCCCGTCGCCGAGGTCCATGCGCACCTCGGTCGGCGCGGTCGTGAGCACCACGCCATCGACGACCTGGCCGCGCCGGAAGGGCAAGGCAGGGCGCGCCGGGGCCGCTTCGGCTGCCGGGGCCGCTGCTGCTTCGGCAGCATCTGCGGGAGCGGCGGCCACTTCTCCTGCTGCTTCTGCTTCGGCCGCAGAGGCTGATGCTGCTGCCGGTTCTTCCGCTGCTGCTTCGGCAACAGCTGCGGGAGCGGCGACGGCCACTTCTCCTGCTGCTTCTGCTTCGGCCACAGAGGCTGCTGCTTCTGCTGCCGGTTCTTCCGCTGCTGCTTCGGCAACAGCTGCGGGAGCGGCGGCGGCCGCTTCTCCTGCTGCTTCTGCTTCGGCCACAGAGGCTGCGACTTCTGCAGTCGGTTCTTCCGCTGCTGCTTCGGCAACAGCTGCGGGAGCGGCGGCGGCCACTTCTCCTGCTGCTTCTGCTTCGGCCACAGAGGCTGCTGCTGCTGCAGTCGGTTCTTCCGCTGCTACTTCAGCAACAGCTACGGGAGCGGCGGCAGCCACTTCTGCTGCTGCTTCTGCTTCGGCCACAGAGGCTGCTGCTGCAGTCGGTTCTTCCGCTGCTACTTCGGCAACATCTACGGGAGCGGCTGCTGCTGCTGGCGTGTCCGCCTCAACTGCTGCGGACTCTGCCTCGGCCACGGGAGCCGGGGCTTCCGCTGCCACTTCCTCTACTACAGCGTCCGCCCCGTTTATGGGGGTTGCGTCTGCTGTGGCTGGTACCATTGCTCCGTCGGGTTGCGGCTGCGCGTCCGGCTGTGCCATCGGCTCTGCCTCAACCCCTGCGTCTTTCGAATTCATAGAAACCCTGTTTAATCTGCGGCTACCTGTTCTGCCGCGCAATTATACCTGTGGGCGAGTCAAATACAAACACAAGCGTTACACTCTCTTGCCCAAGATTGCGGCCCACGCTAGAGTCAGGTGCTGCAGTCAGTTGCGCTGACTGCGCCCGGCCGGGGGAACAGGCATAGTATCCAACAGAGGGTGTGGCCGTGAAGACAGCGAGTTTCTCCAGCTTCACGGGCCCAGGGCGGATTGGCATTTCCATCGGACGGCCTCGCTGGATCAAACGGGAGGAGTACGAAGTCTACCCGCAGCTGGCGCCGGACTGGAGCTGGCTGGGCCTGCCCTATGACGAATACCGCCCACTGTATTTCGAGCGGCTGGAGGCCCTGGACGCGCAGCAGGTGTGGGACGAGCTGCACGCGCTGGTGCCCGGTCAGGAGCCGGTGCTGCTGTGCTTCGAGAAGCCGCCGCTCACGGTGGACAACTGGTGTCACCGGCAGATGGTAGCGGAATGGTTTGTCGACGAACTGGGCGTTGCAGTGGCGGAACTGGAAGTCGAGGCAGCCACGCGCCCGACGGTAAGAACTGTCGGGAGAGGGAGCGGGATGATGACCCCTGCGCGGGAGCGCCTGAGCGACCGGAAGGGATTCATTTCGCCCAGTTCCCGGCTGCTGGCTGAGCCGGTCACGCTCGAGGAGTTTCAGGAGCTCTGCGAACGGCACTACGGAGCGCTTGAAGCCTGGTGGCAGGCGCAACGCAAGGACGACGAGGAGCAGATCGTGGAGGCCGGCAACGAAGTCGGACTGGCGCGGACGCAGGTGCGCGCCGGCTACAGGCGCATGAGCGAAATGGAACGCGCGCTGGCCTTACATCGCTGGATGATCCCTGTTAGCGTGATACAAAACTTGTAGGCAAAGGAGAGACCCATGGCGGTACGCAAGGCAGACGCAATCTGGAGTGGCAGCCTGGGCGAGGGCAGCGGGGTCATGAACATGGCCAGCGGCGCCTACTCGGGCAAGTATTCAGTCGGCTCGCGCTTCGGCGAGGACGCGGGCACCAACCCCGAGGAGCTCATCGCCGCCGCGCACGCCGGCTGCTTTTCGATGGCCCTCAGCGCCGGCCTCGGCCGGGCCGGCTTCGAGCCGGAGCGTGTGAGCACCAGCGCCAGCGTGCACATCAACCAGGTGCCCGGCGGCTTCGCCATCGACAAGATCGAGCTGGAATGTGAAGCCGTCGTGCCCGGCATCGACGAGGCGCAGTTCCAGGAGCTGGCCACCGCCACCAAGTCTGGCTGCCCGGTCTCCGGCGCGCTGGCCGCCGTGAAAGAGATCACGCTCGTCGCCCGCCTGACGGGGGCCTGATTCCGGCCGCCATGCGCTACAATCGGGACGCTTCATAATGAAGATGTAGCGTCCCTTTTTGTGCGCGCATGATGCGCTGGAAAGCGGAAGATGACGCACACCCTCGCCCTCGACATCGGCTCCTCGTCCCTGCGCGCCATGCTCTTTGACGCGCAGGGCGCGGCAGTGCCGAAGGTCTTTGTGCAGCTGGCCTGCACGGCGGACACCACGCCCGACGGCGGCGTCACGCTGGACCCGGAGCAGCTGACCCGACTGGCCTTCGCCTGCATCGACGAGGCGCTGCAACAGGCCGGCCCGCGCAGGATCATACGCGTGGCCATGGACACCCTGGTGGCCAACCTGCTGGGCATTGACGCAGAGGGCCAACCGGTCACGCCGCTGTACACCTGGGCCGATACGCGCGGCGCCGACCTGGCCGAACGCCTCGACGCGCGCGACTATGCGCGGCGCAGCGGCTGCCGCGTGCATACCAGCTACTGGCCGCTGCGCATCCTGTGGCTGCAGACGGAGCAGCCGCAACTGTTCCGGCGCGTGCGCTACTGGCTTTCGCTGGGCGAATACCTGCTCTTGCGCCTCTTCGGCGAACGCCGCATCAGCCACAGCGTCGCCTCCTGGAGCGGCCTGCTCGACCGCCACAGCCTGGCCTGGGACGAACCCATGCTGCGCCAGTTGCCGCTGGAAGCGGCGCAGCTCTCCGCCATCAGCAACGAGCCACTGCAGGGACTCGCTACGCCCTGGGCGGCGCGCTGGCCCGCGCTAAGGGACGCGCAATGGTCGCCCGCCGTCGCTGACGGCGCGGCCGCAAACATCGGCGCCGGTTGCGCGCAGCCGGACCACGTGGCGCTGAGCCTGGGGACCAGCGGCGCCATGCGCGTGGTGCTGCCGGGCACGCCAGAGCAGACGCCGCCCGGCCTCTTCGTCTATCGCATCGACGCTGCGCGTTCACTGGTGGGCGGCGCGCTCAGCAACGCCGGCAACCTCTACGCCTGGCTGCGCCGCGTGCTGGCGAACATCGACGAGGACGCGCTCGCCGCCCTGGCGCCGGACGGCCATGGCCTGACCGTGCTGCCCTTCCTCGCCGGCGAGCGCGCGCCCGGCTGGCGCGACGAGGCGCGCGCGGTCTTCGCGGGCATGAGTTTCGACACGACGCAGGAGCATCTGATGCGCGCCGCGCTGGAAGCCGTCGCCTGCCGTTTCGCGCAGATCCTGCAGCGGCTGCGTCCGCTGCTGCCGCCGGACGCGCGCTTCATCGCCAACGGCGCCGCCTTGCGCAATTCACCCTTGTGGCTGCAGATCATGGCCGACGTGCTGGGCGCGCCCGTGTATCTTTGCGCGCAGGGCGAGGCGACCATCCGCGGCGCGGCCCTGCTGGCCATGCAACAGGAAGCGCTGCCCGCAACCGGGTCCGGTTGCCAGCCGCGACCGGAGTATCATCGTATCTATCAGGGGGCCATCGAACGCCAGCAGCGCCTGTATACCAGGCTGCTCGGCTGAGCCCTCACCGCGCCGGGGCAGCGCTCCGGCCTGACAACCTGGGAGAAGCGCCATGAAAGCCGCCATCTGCTACGAAACGAATCAGCCGCTCGTCATTGAGGAAGTGTCGCTCGCGCCACCCGAGCAGGGTGAGGTGAAGGTGCAGCTGGCCGCCACCGCCATCTGCCATTCCGACGTGCACTACCTGCGCGGCGAGTGGACCATGCCGCGGCCCTTCATCGCCGGCCATGAATCCGCCGGCGTGGTCGTCGAGACCGGCCCCGGCGTGAGCCTGGTGCAGCCGGGCGACCGCGTCGTGGTCTCGCTGCTGCGCTCCTGCGGCCGTTGCGACTTTTGCCTCGCGGGCACGCCAAACCATTGCTCCGCCGTGTGGCCGCTGGATACGGAGAGCCGTATCCGCAACGCTGCCGGCGAGCCGGTGCGCCATGGCGTGCGCGTGGCCGGTTTCGCAGAATACGCCATCGTCGACCAGTCGCAGCTGGCGCGCGTGCCGGAATCGATGAGCCTGCAGGCGGCCTCGCTGCTGGCCTGCGGCGTGATCACCGGCTTCGGCGCAGTCGTCAACACGGCGCAGGTCACCGCGGGCAGCACGGTCGTCGTAATTGGCACCGGCGGCGTGGGCCTGAACAGCGTGCAGGGCGCGGCGCTCTCCGGCGCCGGTCAACTGATCGCTGTTGACCTGTTGCCCAACAAGCTGGCCGCGGCGCAGCAGTTCGGCGCCAGCGACCTGGTCAACGCCGCCGAGGTCGACCCGGTAGAGGCGGTGAGCGAGCTGACCGGCGGACGCATGGCGGACTACGTCTTCGTCACTGTGGGCAGCGAGCGAGCCATGCTACAGGGCCTGCAGATGACGCGCAAATCCGGCACGATCGTCCTCGTGGGTATGCCTCCGGAAAGCCTGACCGTCAATCTGGCCGCGCGCGATCTGGTTTTCCGCGGCCTGCGTATGCTGGGCAGCTTCATGGGTTCCACGCGCCTGCAGATCGACATCCCGCGCCTGATTGCGCACTACGAGCACGGCAATCTGCAACTGGAGGAGCTCATCACCAAAACCTGGCCGCTGGAGCAGATCAACGAAGCCATCGAATCGATGGAGCGCGGTGAGGCGCTGCGCAACGTAATCGTCTTTGATACCAGCCTCGCCTGATCCTGCGGACGCGCATGCCCGCCCGCAGCGTCCTGCTGCTCACGCTCTGCCTGTTGTTGCCTGGCCCGTTCATCCAGGCCCAGGCGGACGCGCCCTGCGGTGTCGTTGATGCCATCGGCTATCCCGTCGACGGGCTGGCAGCGGGTTACGACGACTTCGGCCTGCACCGAAGGCGCTTCGGCGGCAACCACGTCGGCATTGACCTCGCCTTTGACCGCTGGGGCGACCCGGTGCGCGCCGCCATGCGCGGCATCGTCACCTACTCCGATGTTGCGGGCTGGGACAGCGAAAAGGGCGTGGTCATCGTCGCCCACCGCCTGCCGGACGACAGCCTGGTCTACACGCTCTACGGCCACATGGAGCAATTCGACGAGCTGCGCTTCCCCGCAGTCGGCGACTGTGTCACCGGGCAAACGGTGCTGGGCGGCATCGGCTGGCCCTCGCGCGGGCGGGCGCATTTGCATTACGAAATCCGCGACAACCTGCCGGATGAGGGTGGCCCCGGCTACATCGAAGGCGACCCGCTGGCCGCCGGCTGGTATCACCCGCTGGCCTTCACCTCCCTGTGGCAACTGCGCCTGGGGCCTGGCTACCTCGCCTCGACGAGCTTCAACGCCGTCCCCACCCTGCCAGTCCGCCTGACAGGCGCGGGCGGCTACGTCCTGGCCAGCGGCGAGCGCATCATGGCCGGCGCCCTGGGGCAGGACAGCGCGCAGTGGCAGGTCGAGGCCGGCAGCAATGTGCAGGGCCTCGCCGCGCTGCCAGACGGCCGCGTCGTGGCGCATACGCGCGCTGGCCAGGCCATGACTCTGGCGCACGGAAGTTTCGAAGCCTTGTGGCAGGTACCTGAACCGGACGCGCCCTTCCAAACTCTGGGCGAGACCCTCGTCTTTGCCCTGCAGGGCGGCGCGCTGGACGCCTTCAACACTGCCGGCGAGCGCCTTTGGCAACTGCCGCCCTTCCCCGCCACGCTGCAGTTGAGCGACTTCGTCAGCGACGGGACGTTGCTGGCAATCGGGCTGCGCGATCCGGGCAATGGCATCCTCTGGCGCCTCGTCGACGCAAAAGGCACTGTCCGCTACCAGGCGAACATGGCGCAGCGTTCCCTGCTCGCGCCCGCGGGCGACGGCACCTGGCTCGGACTCGATGGCCAGCACTTCTTCCGCATTGCCGAAGGGCAGCGCCAGGAGCTGGCGACACTCGCCGGGCGGGTCGGCAGCGGAGCCGCAATCACAATGGACGTGGCGGGCAACAGTTACCTCTACCTGGGCGGCGGCGTCCGAAGCCTGCTCTCGCTGGACGCGCAGGGCGGCATGCGCTGGCGCGTTGACTGGCCCGGCGCGCGCTCGGCCCTGCCGCCCCTGCTGGACAGCGGCAGCGGCTGTCTGCTCTACGCGCTGGATGCGCGGGGCGGCCTCAGCCTGATCGACACGGAGGACGGCAGCCTGCTGCGGCACATCGAATTCTACGCCGGCGGCAACCGCAACAGCAGCCCGCTGGCGCGCCTGCTGCAGGTGGACGTGGACGAGCGCATCCACGTCAGCAGCGGCTTCCTGGCACTGGTCACGCTGGATGGCTGGGTGCTCGGCGGCGACGCCATGCAGGGCTGCCTGCTGGGCTGAGCGCGGATTGCGCTATACTTGCTGTGCAGAAAGCGGAGGCGCGCATGATCGCCAGGGAATTGCTCACAGCAGCCGACTTCGACAACTTCATCGCAGACCACATGGGCGACGAAATCTACGAGTTCGTCGACGGAGAGGTGGTAGAGGTGCCGAGCAACCCCTGGGTCAGCAGCATTGCTGCGAGATTCATATTCTTTCTTATGTTGTATCTTCGCGAACGTGGCGTGGCAGGCCACGTATCTGCCGAGGCCGGCGGCTACATGGTCGACGGCCAGCGCTTCGCGCCTGATGTGGCCTACGTCGGCCCCGGCAAGCGCTTCGTCAACCGCGGCTACAATCCCGACCCGCCAGACCTCGCCGTCGAGGTCGTTTCAGACGAGAGTGAGCGTAGCGAGCTGAAAGGGCTGGAGACAAAGCTGCGCCATTACCGCGCGGCCGGCGTCACCGTCTGGGTCGTGCTGCCCAGGGCACAGCGCGTAGAAGTACACGCGCCCGACGATAACCCGGCGCAGGACCCCCTGACGCTGGGCCCCGACGACACGCTGTCAGGCCCGGCGCTGCTGCCGGACTTCCGCCTGCCGCTTGCGCGAACTGTTCGACGAACAAGAGGCCAACTGACATGCAGGTCAGGGAACTGCTCAGCGCCACCGACTTTGACAACTTCATCGCAGACCACATGGGCGACGAAATCTACGAATTCGTCGACGGAGAGGTGGTAGAGGTGCCGAGCAACCCCTGGGTCAGCAACATTGCCGGAATAATCTTTTCCTATCTCTGGTTGCATCTGAGACAAAGAGGTCTGACTCGCAACATTTCAGGCGCAGACGGTGGCTTCATGGTCAACGACCAGCGCTTCGCGCCCGATGTGGCCTACGTCGGCCCCGACAAGCGCCTTGTTGACCGCGGTTACAACCCCGACCCGCCCGACCTTGCCGTCGAGGTCGTCTCTGACGAGAGTAATGGCAAGGAACTGAAAGGGCTGGAGACCAAACTGCGCCACTACCGCGCGGCCGGCGTCACCGTCTGGGTCGTGCTGCCCAGGGCGCAGCGCGTGGAAGTACACGCGCCCGACGCTGACCCGGCCCAGGGCCCCCTCACACTGGGCCCCGACGACACGCTCACGTGCCCGGCGCTGCTGCCCGACTTCCGCCTGACCTTGCGCGAACTATTTGACGAGTAGCGATAGCGTCAGTCAAACACGCCCGCCAGAGTGAGCTCCTCCGCCAGATGACAACTCACCTGGCGCCCGTCTCCCAGCGGACGCAACTGCGGGCGCTCTTCGCGGCAGATGTCGCGGGCATGGGGACAGCGGGGATGGAACACACAGCCGGTCGGCAACGTCAGCAGGTCCGGTGGTTCGCCGGCAGTCACGTCCTGCAAGCGCGCGCCCTGGCGACGCGTAACCCGCGGCACCGCCTTGAGCAGCATCTCGGTGTAGGGGTGCAGCGGCTGCTGCAACAGCTCGTCGCGCAGGCCGGTTTCGACGACCTTGCCGGCGTACATCACCAGGATGCGGTCGCTCATGTAGCGAATCACGCTCATGCTGTGCGAGATGAACAGATAGGACAGGCCGAACTCCTGCTGCAGGTCCTTGAGCAAGTTGAGCGTTTGCGCCTGAATCGAGACATCCAGCGCCGACACCGGCTCGTCGGCGACGACCAGCTGCGGGTTAATCACGAGGGCCCGCGCGATAGAGATGCGCTGGCGCTGACCGCCGCTGAAGCTGTGCGGGAAGCGCTGCAAATGGCCCTCATCCAGGCCCACCCGTTTCAGGATGGCTGCCACGCGTTCCTCAAGTTCACGGCCGCTGGCGAGCTTGTTGACGCGCAGGGGTTCGCCCACGCTGCGCAGCACGCTCATGCGCGGGTTCAGGGAAGAAAACGGGTCCTGAAAGATCACCTGCACAATCTTGCGAAATTCGCTGTTGTCTTCCCGGTCAATCTGGCCAGGACGAAATTCACGCTCGCCGCTGCGCACGACGATTTCGCCGCCGTCGGGTTCGTAGAGCCAGGAGACGCAGCGGCCAAGAGTCGTCTTGCCACAACCGCTCTCGCCAATGACGCCCAGCGTTTCGCCCTTTTTCATCACGAAACTAACGTCGTCAACCGCCCGAATATAGCCGATGGTGCGGCGCAGAAAGCCCTTGCTGCGCAGGGGGAAGTATTTTTTGAGCCCGCGCACCTCAAGGATGTTCTCCGGCTGTGCTGCCATCGACGTCTCCTGTTGACTCACGCTGTTCCCGCCTCATCCTCATACAGAACGCAGCGCACCTCGTGCCCGGGCTCAACCTCGATCAGCGGCGGCAGTGCCTGATCGCAAACGCCGGCAATGCGCAGGCCACAACGCGAGAAAAACGGGCAGCCCAGGCGCGGCGCATAGGGGTCCGGCAGCACGCCGGCAATGGACTCCAGCCGCACCAGCTCGCCATCTATGGTGGGAATGGAATGCCACAGGGCGCGGGTGTAAGGATGCAGGGGCTCCTCGAAGATGCGCTCTACCGGGCCGCGCTCCATCACCAGGCCCAGATACATCACCACCACCTCGTCCGACATTTCGCCGATGACGGCCAGGTCGTGGGTGATGAACATGACCGCCATGTTGAAGTCGGCCTGCAGCGCCTTGATGAGGGCCAGAATTTGCGCCTCGATGGTGACGTCCAGCGCCGTCGTCGGCTCGTCGGCGATTAAGAGCTGCGGGTTGCAGGCCAGCGCCATGGCGATCATCGCCCGTTGCCGCATGCCGCCGCTCAGCTGAAAGGGCCAGGTATCGACCAGGTTCTCTGCATTCGGGATGCCAACGCGGGTGAGCAACGCCACTGCCTGACGGCGCGCCTCTGCCTGGCTGGTGCCCTCAACGTGCAACAGGATGGCTTCGGTAATCTGGTCGCCAATGGTGTGCACCGGGCTGAACGAGGTCATCGGTTCCTGGAAGATCATGCTGATGTCATTCCAGCGAACAGCGCGAATCTCCGGGCCGGAAGGGGCAACCTGCACCAGATCAACGATTTCTTGCTGCAGGCCGGCAGCGCCATGCAGCAGGATTTCCCCGTCCGTGATGACGCCCGGCGGCGGGGTCAGGCGCAGCACCGCCTGCGCCATCACCGATTTGCCGCTGCCGCTCTCGCCAATCACCCCCAGGGTGCGGCCCCGGCGCACCTCCAGGCTGACGCCATCCACGGCCCGGATGGTTCCCTCACGCAGCGGGAAACTGACTTTCAGGTTGCGAAGCTCCAGCAGCGTGTCATCTTCCGCCGCGCGGCGCTGCTGTGACGGGCGCGCCACTTCACCCCGCATGTCGCTCCGCCGCTGCCTTGCGCCGCCGTCAGACATTGGAATAGGGATCCGCCGCATCCCGCAGGCCATCACCGATGAAGTTAAACAACAATACCGTGACCAGCACGCAGACGGCCGGCCACAGCAACCAGGGGATGTGAAAGATTGCCAGGATGTCGCGGAAGTCCTGCAGCAGCACGCCCCAGCTGACCGCCGGAGGTTGCATCCCCAGGCCGAGGAAGCTCAGCGCGGTTTCGTAGAGAATCATCTGCGGGATCATCAGCGTCACGGACAGAATCAGGTGGCTGGTGAAGCCAGGCAGCAAGTGCGTGAATATGATGCGCAGGTCGCCGGCGCCGGATGCGCGCGCTGCCAGCGCGTAATCTTCCTCGCGCAGGGAAAGCAGCCGCCCGCGGACGACGCGCGCCAGACCGACCCAGTTCAGGAGCGCCAGAATCAGCGTGATGGCGAAGTAGACATTTAACGGGGGCCACTCTTTCGGCACCACCGCCGCCAGCGTCATCCACAGGGGCAATTGCGGAATCGCGCGCAGGAACTCGATCACGCGCTGGATGACGTAATCCACAATTCCGCCAAAGTAGCCGGACATGCCCCCCAGCAGCGCGCCCAGAAAGAAGGTCAGCGCCACGCTCACCAGGCCGATCGTGAGCGAAATGCGGGCGCCGTGCACCGTGCGTGAAAAGACATCGCGCGCCAGTGAATCCAGCCCGAAGAGCCAGATGCCGATGCGGGCCTGGTCGCCGGCCGCGCCGAGGCCAAAGAGCCGGTGCCGTATTTCCACAAGGCCCGCCAGTTTGTAGGGTTCCGTCTCGACGAAAAACTGCAAGGGCAGGATGACTTCACGGTCTTCCACGAAGGACAGGCGCAAGGTTACGGGATGGCGTTCCTGGTCCAGGCCGTAGACGAAAGGGCCACGAAAGCCGTTCTCGTCGGACCAATAAATCGTGGAGGGTGGCGCCTGCTGGTAGCGCCGAAAACGCTGGGTCGACTCGTAGGGGGCGACGAAATCCGCAAATGCGGCGACCAGATACAGCAGGAAGAGCAGGAAGGCGGAGACAAGGGCCATACGGTGGCGCCGAAAACGCCACCACATCAGCCGCCACTGGCCCGCGTAATAATGACGTTCGTCGGCAATCGCCTCCGGCAGCACATCGGGAGTCAGGTCGATGGCTTCCTCCGGCCCCGTGATGCCATGACGGGCCCGGACGCGCTCGCGCCGCGCCTGCAGGTCGAGGTGTGTGGCCATCAGGCGCGCGCCTCAAAGCGAATACGGGGGTCGAACCAGGCCAGCACCACGTCGGAAATCAGCGTGGTCACCCAGATCAGGGTTGCGTAAATCAGCAGAATCGTGCCCGCCAGGATCATGTCCTGGGCCATCAGGGAATTAAGCAGGAGCGGCCCGAGGGTCGGCAGGCCCAGCACGATGCCGATCAGGCCCTGTTGCGCCACGATGCCGTAGACGAGCTGGCCGAGGTCGCTGACCAGGGGATTGAGGGCGATTCTGACCGGATATTTGGTCACCAGGCGGCGCTCGGTGAGCCCCTTGGCGCGCCCGGTGACGACATACTGCTGCCCGAGTTGGTCCAGCAGATTGTTGCGCACGACGCGGATGATCGCGCCCACCGCCGGCAGGGCTGTCAGCAGGATGGGCGCCCACAAATGTTTGGCCGTGTCAATGAGTTTCGCCTGGCTCCAGGGCGCGCCAAAAAATTCCAGTGAATTGATGCCGAGAGGGACAAAATCAAAGAAGTAGAGCGCGCCCCAGGCCACGATGATGGCCAGCAGCCACCCCGGCGCGCCCAGACCGATGAAGGCCAGAAAGGTCGTGATGTAATCGATGATGGAATACTGGTGCGTCGCCGAATAGATCCCCAGCGGGATGGCGAGGCCCAGCGCGATGCTGAGGGCCGCCGCGCCAATAATCACGGTGTAGGGGATGGTTTCCAGCAGCACATCCAGGTTGTCGCGGCCATCGACCGTGCTCCCCAGGTCGCCACGCAGCACAATGTTTTCCAGCCAGCGCGAATAGCGGGACATGAAGGGGTCGTCCAGACGCCAGCGGGCCCGCATACGGGCAATCACTTCATCGTCGATTTCCAGATTCTGCGCCCGCAGCGCGATGACCTCGTTGGTCACGATGTCGCCGGGCGGCAACTCGATCAGAAAGAAGGTGATCAGGGACAGCATCAGCCAGAGCGGAATCATCGTCAGAAGCCGCTTGATAATAAAGATTTCCAACGGTCTGTCTCCGGTTCAGCTGCCGGCGCCGCGCATCGCCACGCGCGGCAGGAGGCGGAGTCGCTGCCCTGCCATGAGGGCAGCGACTCCGCCAGAGTTGAAGCAGTTAGCTATGGCGCCGTGCGGTAGAAGAATTGCTCGCCCGCGCGTGAGGCGCCCATCTGGGTGCCGCCGGTCGCAATGTTGCCGAAGTCGGCGTTGAAGATCGTCGGCCGCAGCACATTCTCAATCATCGGCAGAATCCACACGTTGTCATAGTGCAGCTGGAACAGCTCGTCAACCAGCGCCAGATCCTCCGCCGAGTACGGGATGGTCGCCTTGCGCGCCACCACGATCTCGTAGAGGCGCTTCACCTCTTGCGGAGGCTCGGTGCCCGCTGCGCCACCCGTGTCCAGCCACTGCCGCCAGGAAGCGCACCACTGGCTGCTGCCCGCGTATTCCTGATTCATGCCGGGACGCCACTGATAGGTCTGAATCCAGAAAATGGAGGCCTGGGTTTCGTTGTTGCGGATGCGCTCATTCTTGACGTTGGGGTCTTCCTGGCGCAACTCGGCGCGAACGTCGGCAAAGGTCGCCAGGTGGTCAATAATGAGTTCGCCCACCGGAATCATGTCCGGCCGGACGGGAGACACCTCGATGAAGAAGCCGAACTCGCTGCCATCGGGGGCCATGCGCATGCCATCGCCATCACGCTGGTCCATGCCCATCTCGTCCAGCAGCGCGTTGGCCGTATCCGGGTCAAACGCCGCAGGAATCCAGGTGGGGACATCACCCAGCCCCAGATAGACCACGTCGATGATTTCCTCGCGGTCGATCGCGTGGCTCAGGGCCCGGCGAAAGCGGACATCGCCGGCGACGGCCGTGAAGGCCGGGTCCGAATTGCAGGTTTGCACGTAGAGCGCCGTCGGGTCCGCGTGCAGGATCAAGGGGATGGTCACGAAGTTTCCGGCCGCCTCGTTTTCCTTGTAGAGCGGATAGTTACTGTACTGGGTGCCGTAGAGGAAGTCGATGTGGCCCGCGATGGCGCCCAGGTTGACCATCTCGCCATCGCCGAAGACCTGCGCGACCAGGCGATCCAGATAAGGTAACTGTTTACCCTCGGTATCCACCTTCCAGTAGTAAGGGTTGCGCTCCATGATCGTGCCCGATTCGGAGAGCTCGGATACCAGCCAGGGGGTCAGCTGCGGGAAGCCGATGCACTTCTCGCGCATCATATGGTTGCGCGGGCAGTCCACATTATTGAACAGGATGGTCCACTCCCCGGCTCCCAGGCCCTCGGCATCCAGTTTGGCCTGCAGCGCGTCAGCGTCCGCGTAGGCCGGGTGAAAGTCCGCCAGATAGTGCTGCGGCTTCATCATGTCGTTGTAGGAGGTCCAGCCGGTGATCGCCAGGTCGCGCAGGATACCGCCGGAAGGCGTGTCGAAGGTCAGACTGAAGGTGAGATCGTCAACAACCTCCAGTTGCGCCGGCGTGCCGCTGGCCGACTTGAACTTGTTGGGGAAGGCGCCGTACTCCTCGTTGCCGTAGAGGTCGTTGAAGACGAAGGCCACGTCGGCGGTCGAGACCGGTTCGCCGTCCGACCAGCGCAGGCCTTCACGCAACGTGAAGGTGAAGGTAGTCGCATCCTCGTTAACCGCGAAGCTCTCGGCCAGATTGCCGTAGAAGCCCTCCACATCAATGCCAGGCGCGGCAATGATGGGCTCCAGATTCATGACGTACATCTCGCCGGAAAAACCGAAGGCGCTGGTGAAGGCGGTACGCAGCGTGCCGCCATGCACGCCCGGCTCCCAGTCCGGCTGGTCTTCCGAGGAGACGAGCATGCCGGGGCCGATAACCAGCGGGTTGGTCGGCAGCCGTTCCGCCAGCGACGGCAGCGTCCCGGCGTCCACCTGATCCTGGAAGGGATCCAGCCCGGCGTCCTGCGCCAGCGCTACGCCGCCGGAAATGGCAAAGGCCAGCGTCACTACGAGTAACACGATCAGATTACGAGACATGTTCATTACCTATCCTTTGTCTGCAACAGAAACAATGCTGTATTGCGAATTCGATCAGGCCACTTTCCCTACCCGGCAAATACCTCCTCCAGGCTGACGCGCATGCGCGCCAGCACCTCCCTGTTTTGCGGATCAGCAGCAGCGTTTCGCATTTCGTCCGGGTCGGCCAGCAGGTCGATGAGCTGTTCGCCATGCGCCCCTTCATCATAGTGCATGTACTTGTAGCGTCCGCCCGTCACCATGCGCCCCAGCTCACTTTCCACCGGCAGCAGGTCGCGCCATGCCACAGCGTCCTGCCCTGCCAGCAGCGGGCGCAGGCTCAACCCCGGCAACTTTGGCGCCGGCGCCGCGCCGGCAAAATCACAGAGCGTCGGCAGCAGGTCCAGGCCATTGGAAACTGGGCAGGAGTCTACCGCGCCGCGCCGCTCTACGCCCGCGCCCGCGATCAACAGGGGCACGCGCGTAGCTTCCTCGTAAAACGCCGATTTGTGCTCCATGCGGTGGCTGGCATCCATGTCACCGTGGTCGCTGGTGAAGATGACCAGGGTGTTGTCTGCCACGCCGCCGGCCTCCAGCGCGTCCAGGATGCGCCCGACCTGCCCGTCCACCCGCTCCGTCAGGCGGGCGTAGGCCCAGCGATGCAGACGCCAGCGCTCCTCGTCGTACTGTTCGCGCGCCATGCGCTTGAAGGGGCTGCGGGCCTGCATCAGACGAATGGCTTCCGGCTCGTCCGCCTGGATTTCAAAGTTGGTTGGCAGCGGCGGACAGTGCCAGGCGAAAAAGGCATCCCGCCCCACGCCCGGCGGCAGCTGCAGGGCCGCATCCAGCTCGCGCAACGCATCGGGATTCTTGCGCGCCAGCTGCCTGCGCCTTTCGTCATCCGCATGATCGCGGATGGCCATGAAGCAGATGTCGTGGGGGTTGATAAACGAGGCCATCAGGAAAAAAGGGCGCTGCCGCTTGCGGCCCACATAGTCCGCGCAGACAGTGGCCAGGCCGTCGCGCTCGTCCCTGGTGATGGTCTCAAAGCCCAGCGCCCCGGGCGTCCAGCCCGCCGGCAGATGCGCCTTGCCGCCCCAGGCCGTTTCATAGCCGGCGCGGCGCAGCAACCAGCCCGCAGTCGCCTCCCTGACTGCGGCGGGGATGTCTGCGCGCTGGCCGTCATCGTTATGGCGGATGCCGAAGTCGCTGCCGAGGCGGCCCGTCACCAGGCTGAAGCGCGACGGCAGGCACATCGGGTTGCTGCACCAGGTACGCGCAAAGCGTACGCCGCGCGCCGCAATCCGGTCCATGGCCGGCGTGCGCACATGGCGGTTCCCGGCGCAGCCCAGCATAAAGGCGCTCTGCTGGTCGGTCACGATGAGCAGAATGTTGGGCCGTCGGTCGGTCAATGGGCCCGTCCCATGCGCCATGCTCTTAAACGCCTGACAGACGTGCTGCCACCCCGGCTGAAGAGTCTCACACCCGTCGCATCCGGACCGGGGTAGATCCTCTGCACCAGATAACGCTGGCGACCGGCGAACACCTCCATCACGGAGCGGTCGAGGAACACCCTCAGGCGCAGCCTTGTCTCGAGATCCAACTGGAATGGTGCCTCCTGGACGGCCCGCCCCTGCAGGTAGTCCAGATCGCTGCGCCTGCTGGACTTGCCAAAGTCAATCCGGACGCTGGACGGGTCACGGGTGAAAGAGACGCGGGTCTGCTCCGCGCCGTCGGGCGAGCGGCGCAGGATCAACCCGAACTCCGTAGCATTCGTCGCCTCGAACTCAAGGTCGAGCTCGAGACAGTCGCCACGAATCTCCGGCAACTCGAGCTCCGTGTCCGCTTCCACGAGCAGTGAGCTCCGCTCCCAGGCTTCGTGACGCAGGGCTTCCAGTTCCACCGCCGGCTCAAAGTGGATGGCATCTTTATTCGGGGCGAGTGAGATGACCACCGGCAGGCTCAACGTACCGGACCAGCCCGACTGCTCGCCAGCGGTCTGACTGCGCCCTTCGTTCAGGTTGGCAAAGAGAATGCGTCGCCCGTCGTCGTCGAGCAGTGTTCGTGGTGCGTGCAGGTTACCGCCTGGCCAGTTGATGTTATCAAAAGCCTCCGGATAGAAGTGATGATTCCGGTATTGACCGAGATAGAAGCGGCTGCCCGCCGGCCTCATGCTTCCCTGTGGCCTGCGATGGCAGAAATGCAGCAGCATCCACCTGTCACCGAGCTCGAATAGCTGGGGACAGGCGCCATCGTCGCCCTCATCGGTCCAGCGCCTCTCCGACTTGTAGAACCTGCCCATGAACTCCCAGCTTTTCAGGTCGCGCGAGCGGAAGAAATACTGGGTGTCGCCCCCTTCTGTGAGATCCCGCTGGCCGGTCAAGGCATAACACCATTCGCCCTCCTGCCAGGCTGTCACGTCGTTGTACGGCGTATACAGCCCGTCACCCTGGACCGGGTGGCGGAGAACGGGATGCCGGGGGTCAAAGCGCCACGACATGAGATCGCCTGCAGGATTTGTGGCGATGCAGCCGGCCCCTCCTCCGTCAGGATGGGGGAAGATGATGGTCGGAGTCCCGTTGAAGACAAAGAGGCCGCCCGTCTGTCCCCGCTCGATCGCGTCGGGATGCCGCTCCCAGTGAATCAGGTCGGGTGATGAGATGTGCGCCCAGGCCTTGTAGACGTATCCATCGGAGCGGCGGGGTGGTCCCGAATCCTCCCAGGAACTGTGAAGGTAGAACAGATGGTAGCGCCCCTGCCACTTGATGGCCGCACAGGGATCCCAGAGCAGACCCTCCGACGGCAGATAGTGAAAGGTTGGCCGATCATAATCACGCAAGGGCTTCGTCAGATGGCTCGAGTTCAGGGCGCGCCGCTCATTAGAAGCTTCTGCCACAGTCAAGACTCCTTTGCCAGCGTCGCTGCTGCGCCCGTGGCGGCCTGGCGCAGGGGGCGTTATGCTCGCGCCTGGTCATGCCTTGATGATAGCGCGAAGGGGAATCATAGTCGATGAACATGATCGTTGACACTGACGTACACTGCGGCGCCAGCCGCCAGCGACTAATGGACTTCCTGCCCGAACCCTGGCGCACCCGCGTCGCTGATGGCAGCGACGGGCCCGGTCACCTGGGCTACTGGAACCCCAACGGCGTCAACCGGCGCGATGCGATCACGCCTGACGGACGCCGCATCGAAGGCGCTCCCGACACCCTGGGTCACTACCATTTCGACCTCAACAACATCGACTTCGGCATCCTCAACGCCGGCGGCGTTCACGTCGGCCTGTCGCCGGAGCCGGATTTCGCCGCCGCCTATTGCAGCGCGATGAATGACGTCTTCGTCACCGACTGGCTGACAGCGGACGAGCGTTTCCGCTATTCACTGATCGTCTCGCCAGCAGACCCCTTTCTGGCGGCCGAGGAAATCCATCGCCTCGGCGATCATCCCGGCGTGGTGCAGGTGCTGATGCCCAGCGGCTCCCAATATGGCTACGGCCACCGCTTCTACCACCCCATCTACCAGGCGGCCGAGGAGCATGACCTGCCGGTGGCCGTCCATCCAGGCTCGGAAGGCCGCGGCGTATCCGGCGCCCCGTCCTCGGCCGGCTACCCCGGCAGCTACTTCGAGTGGCACACCAACCTGGTGGGCAGCTATATCGCCCACGTCATCAGCCTGGTGGCCGAAGGCGTCTTTTGCAAGTTTCCCCGTCTAAAATTCGTCCTCATCGAGGGCGGCGTGTCCTGGCTGCCGCCCGTCCTGTGGCGCTTTGACAAGAACTGGAAATCCCTGCGGATGACCACTCCCTGGCTGGAACGTCCCCCCAGCGAGTATGCCTTCGAGCATATTCTGCTCACCACCCAGCCCATCGAGGAGCCGGACAACCGGGCCTGGTTGCACGCCATGCTCGCCATGCTGCCGGCGGACAAAATGCTGATGTTCTCCACGGACTATCCGCACTGGGATGGTGATACGCCGGATTTCGCCATGCGTATGCTGCCGTCAGAACTGCGCAACCCGGTCATGTGGGAAACGGCCTGCCAGCTCTACAAGCTGCCGGTGCCCGAACATGCCTGAACGCAGCCGTCACGCCGTGGCGCCCGCCAGCGAATTGCCGCCCGGCTCACGCAAGATCGTCACGCTGGAAAACCGCTCGGTCGGCCTGTTCAACGTGCATGGCGAGTTCATCGCCGTACTGAACGTCTGCCCGCATGAACTGGCGCCCGTCTGCCTGGGTCGCTGGAGCGGCACGACCTCGCCTTCCCTGCCGGGTCAGTTCAACTGGGGGCGCGAGGGCGAGATCCTGCGTTGTCCCTGGCACGGCTGGGAATTCGACCTGCTGACCGGCAACTGCCTGACCGACCGGCGCCGGCTGCGCCGCTTCCCGACGAGCGTGGAAGACGGCATGGTCTACGTGGATCTCGGCCCCGGCGCCAGAGCCTGACGCGGCCTGGCCGTAGCCGGGCTGATTTCAGGTCAGACTGGCGCGCTGGCAGCAGACTCGCCTGGCAGGGGCTCAACTGGCAAGTTGCCAAACATTGCTACGCCCGGAGATATTCCCCGGGAATGCGCGAGCCTTCATAGTCGTGCTCCGGGTCCCGCTGCGCGAGCGCCTCGGGGATCTTGCCTTGCCAGTAGTCGGGAACCGTGTTTTCGGGGCGCCGGTGCCAGGCCAGCACCAGGGTACGGCGTTCGTCGGTCTGGTTTCTGTCGGCCGCGTGCAGGATGCGGGCATCCAGCAGGACCAGGTCGCCGGCTTTCACAGGCACCTCGACCTGATCGGGGTCCTCGCTAAACATGACCGGGTCGTCTTCGTCGATGAAGCGGGCACCCTGTTCGTGGGCGGGCACGAGCCGATCGTGAATGGGGAAGCGTTTCAGATGGCTGCCGGGGATAACCTTCAGGCAGCCGTTTTCCACAGACGTGTCGGTCAGGTAGTAGTTGAGGGCGAACTTCTGCGACCAGGGCGACAAACTGAGGGGATCGTTCCACTGCATCCAGTCCTGGTGCCAGTACAGGGGCGGCCCGCCCGCTTCCTTGGTGAGAATTATGATCGAGCCGTGGGGATTGAAATCACCGAATCCCAGGGCGGCGAGCGCCTGATAAGCGGGTTTCCAGGTCAGCAGTTTGTCGATGATGGCGTTGTCTGACGCCTTCACCGGGATGTGCTGGCCCTGAAAGCGGAGCTCGGGCGCTTCGACATGGCCCGCGATGAGCCGCTCGGTTTCCGCGCGCAACTCCTCGAGAAATGCATCCGGCAGGATGTTCTCGAGGAGCACGTAGCCCTCGCGCAGCATGAATTCCCGTTTTTCCAGGGCCACTTTGGTGGTCAGCACGATGTTCCTCCTCGCAACTGCCTGGCCGACGGACATCCCGTTGCAGCAGTTCCTGCCGGGCGCAAGCTGTCGGTCATGATTGCCCGGAGTTTACCGCCCAAACGCCCTTGGCGCTTTCAGCCCCTCGTCCATTTCGACTTCCCTGCCCGGCACTCGCCCGCTCCCGTCGCTCAGCCGCCCTTGACCGAGCCGGCCAGCAGGCCGCGCACGAAGTAGCGCTGCAGCGCGAAGAACACCAGCAGTGGCACCAGGATCGACACGAAGGCGCTGCTGGTCAGAATCTCCCAGTTGTCGCCGCGCGACCCCAACAACTCGCGCAGCAGCGAGGTCATCACGATCTGGTCCGGGTCCTTGCTGAGAAACACCAGCGCCACCAGCAGGTCGTTCCACACCCACAGGAACTGGAAGATGGCGAAGGACGCCAGCGCCGGCATCGAGAGCGGCAGAATCAGGCGCATGAAAGTCTGGAAGTGCGAGGCGCCGTCGATGCGGGCGGACTCGATGATCTCCTTCGGCAGGCCGGCGATGTAGTTGCGCAACAGGAAGATTGCCAGCGGCAGGCCGAAGCCGGTGTGCGCCAGCCAGATGCCGGCGTAGGACTTGGCCTCGAAGAATGGCAGTACAGTGGAGGCCTGGTTGTACATGCGCAGCAGGGGAATCAGCGACATCTGCAGCGGCACGACCAGCAGCCCCACCACCAGCGCGAACAGGAGCTGGCGCCCGGGGAATTCAATCCACGAGAAGGCGTAGGCGGCGAAGGCCGCGATGGCGATCGGGATGATGGTCGCCGGGATGGTCACCGTGAAAGTGTTGATGAAGGCCTGGTCGACGCCCTCGGTGTCCAGAATCTCCTCGTAATTCGCCAGCGAAAACTTCGGCGGCACTGCGGCGCGGTAGTAGAAACGCCGACCCCGAGTGATATCGAAGGGGATGGGTGAACTCATTTCGTAGCGCCCGTCCACGTCGACCGTCAGTGTCACGTCGTCCCCGAGGTCCACGCTCTCGCCCGGCGTGTAAGCCTCCGATTCGGTTGAGCGAATGCCGAAGGCCAGCAACTCCATGTCGCCCGCGACGAAGGCCTCGCCACGGATTACCCAGGCGCCGTCTTCCTCAACCTGGTCGGCGGCGGTGCCGGTGCGCGCCGCTGACCCGCGCTCGGTGATGCTCAGCGCGGTCCACCAGCCGGAGACGGCCAGCAGATCCTTGTCGCGGAAAGAGCTGATGAACAGGCCGAAGGTCGGCACCGTCCAGGCAACCACGATCAGCAACAGGGCCAGACGCGCCAGCAGGGCGCTCACCGTCATGTTGACCAGCGGCAGTATTAGCGCAGTGGAACCAACATTATCCATTCGGGCGCTCATCGCAGGGCCTCCTCACGGTTCATGCGCCGGATGTTGATCACCATGATGGGAACCACGGCCACCATGATTATCAGCGCCAGGAAACTGGCGTAGCCTGTGTCGAAGGCGCGAAACATCTGGTCGAACATGAAGTTGGCCATGACCTGGGAGTCCCAGTTGCCGTTGGTCATCGACAGCACTATGTCAAACACCTTGAGCACCGTGATGATGATCGTCGTCCAGACCACAAAGATGGTGCCCATGATCTGCGGCACCATGATGCGGAAAAAGGTCTGCACCTCGTTGGCGCCGTCGATGCGCGCGGCCTCCAGCGTCTCCTCCGGCACTCCGCGCAGCGCCCCCGAGAGCAGCACCATTGCGAAGCCGGTCTGGATCCAGACGAGGATGATCATCAGAAAGAAGCTGTTCCAGAAAGGGATTTGCAGCACATCAATCGGCTCGTTGCCAAAACTGGTGTAGAGCGCGTTGAGCAGGCCGATGTCCGGGTTGATGGCGTAGACAAACTTCCAGATGACGCTGGCGCCCACGAAGGAGATGGCCATCGGCATAAAGATGAGCGACTTGGCAATGTTGCCCCAGCTGACGCGGTCCGCCAGCACGGCGATCATCAGACCGAAGATCACGCTGAAGGAGGGTACGAACAGCAGCCACAGGATGTTGTTGCGGACGGATTCCAGAAAGCGACTGTCGCCGGCCGCCCGCGCATAGTTCTTGAGGCCGACGAAGATGTCGCCGTCGCTGTCGTAAAAACTCAGGATCAGGGTTTGTATCGCCGGATACACGAGGTAGAGGCCGAGGATCGACAGCGCCGGCGCGATAAACAGCCAGGGACGGATGCGCTCGCGCTGCTTTTCGCGGCTGATGAAGACACCATCGACCAGACCGCGGTCCGGCACCAGGGTATCCAGCAGCCAGTTGGAGCCATAAAAATAAAGCGCCATCGCGCCAACGCCCAGGACGATGGCCACTATCGCATTGAATAGTCTTTCCACAGGGAACCCCTCCGGGGTCTGGAGGCGGAATAAGAGGATAAAGGTCGGGGCGACGCGCAGCCACCCCGACCCTGTTGTGCGCCCGCGTAATGCGGGTCGCGCGTAACTGCGTTACTTGATGGCGTCCCAGGCAGCCTGGATTTCCGCCGCAACATCTTCTGCGGAAGCGCCACTGACGAAGTCCACCATGCCCGTCCAGAAAGCGCCGGCGCCAATCGCGCCAGGCATCAGGTCGGAGCCATCGAAACGGAAAGTGGTCGCTGCCAGCAGAATTTCGCCCAGGCCGCGCTGCGTGTCGTTGGCGTAGGCCTCGATGTTCACGCCCTTGTGCGGGGTCAGGAAGCCACCCTGTGCCATCCACAGCTCATTGGCCAGCGCCGTAGACAGATAGTCCAGCAGCACATGAGTGGCCTCGCTGTCCTGGGTGATGGCCAGGAGTGCGCCGGCGCCCAGCACCGGGTTGCCGAGGCCCTCGGCCTCGAAGGGCGGGAAGTAGAAGAAGTCCGCGTCCAGCCCCAGCTCGATGCCTTCGGGGAAGAAGACCGGGATGAAACTGGCCTGACGGTGCATGTAGCACTTCGGCGGCACGGTGAACATGCCGGCCGGGCTTTCGCGGAAGTCGGTGCCGGCCACGGCCGAGGCGCCACCATCTACCCAGGCGTCGTTCCTGGCAAACATGCCGAAGACCTCAAGGGCGTTGACGATGCGCTCGTCGGTGAAGGGGATCTCGTTGCTGACCCAGCCGTCGTAGACCTCAGGCGACTGCGTGCGCAGCAGGATGTCCTCGACCCAGTCAGTGGCCGGCCAGCCAGTGGCGGGGCCGCTGCCGAGGCCGATGCACCAGGGGGTACCGCCGTCAGCGACGATCTGGTCGCTGAGCGCGATTAATCCTTCCATCGTCGCGGGGATTTCGTAGCCACCTTCGTCAAAGGCGTCTGGCGAATACCACACCAGGCTCTTGACATTGACATTGTAGAAGAAACCATAGTACTGCGGCTCGCCGTTCTCGTCGGCATAGGTGCCGAGATCGACCCAGGACTGGCCGGCGGCGTAGTTCTCCAGCACGGTGTCGCGCAGGTCGTCACCCAGCGGCACCAGGCCGCCGGAGCCGGCCACATTGGCCGCAAGCCCGGGCTGTGGGAAGACGGCGATGTTGGGCGGACTGCCGGCCTCGATGTCGATGATGATCTGCTGCTCGAAGCTGTCCGAGCCGGCATAGACTACGTTGGCACCGGTCGCATCCTCAAAGTAGGCCAAAATGCTATCGAAAACCTCACGTTCGCTTCCCAACCACGGGCCAAAAACGCGGATCTCCTGACCGGCAAGATCCATCTCCATGAAGGCATCCAGGTCAGACCAGTTGAAAACACCTTCACCTATCGGGAAAAGAAAGTCGTCCTGCGCGCTGACCAGGCTGCCGGCCAGCAGGCCGGTGAGCAGGACCAGGGCAAGGACGAAAGTAAGGGATTTGCGAGTCATTTACACTCTCCTTCTATAAACATGCTTGCTCGTCTGTTGGGTAACGGAAGACCGGCGGGCATCCAGGTGCATTGCCTGTCGCGCACCGACGCCTCAACCGGGCTATTGCGACAAGAAAACGGAACTCCGTGAAGCATATCGCGAAGTGTCACCGGTCGAAGAGACGGAGTCCTCCATCAGCAGGGTAACACCCCTCGCGTCAGGCAGGAAGTGTCAATCGCAGGAGAAGTATCCCCACAAATTAAACAAGAAAGGGGCGCCCGTACTGGACGCCCCTCTCGTTTCGCGCCGCAGCCGGCTCAGCAGCCGAGGTAAAGCTCGAACTCGTAGGGATGCGGGCGCATGGCGACCGCGTCGGCTTCGTTGGAGCGCTTGTAGTCGATGTAGGACTCGATGATGTCCTCCGTGAAGACGCCGCCCTGCAGCAGGAAGTCGTGGTCGGCCTCCAGCGCATCCAGCACGGCATGGAGCGAGCCCGGCACAACCGGGGTATCGATGTCCTCTTCGTAAAGGTCGACATCCACCGCGTCGCCTGGATCAATCTTGTTGGCGATGCCGTCGAGGCCGGCGAGCAGCAGGGCCGGCAGGGCATAGTAGCAGTTGGCAGCCGGGTCCGGGAAACGGACCTCGACCCGCTTGGCCTTCGGACTGTTGCTGTAGACCGGGATGCGGATGGCGGCCGAGCGATTGCTGTTGGAGTAGACGAGGTTCACCGGCGCCTCGTAGCCCGGCACGAGCCGACGATAACTGTTGGTGATGGGGTTGGTGAAGGCCAGCAGCGCCGCGGCATGTTTCAGGACGCCGCCCATGTACCAAATGGCCATCTGGCTGAGGTTGGCGTAGCCATCGCCGAAGAAAAGCGGCGTGCCATCCTTCCACAGGCTCTGGTGCACGTGCATGCCGGAGCCGTTCTCCTCGAACAGGGGCTTGGGCATAAACGTGGCGATCAAGCCGTGCTGCTGCGCGACATTCTTGACGACGTATTTGTAGACGCCTACCGCGTCGCACATCTCGAGCAGCGGCTTGTACTTCAGGTCGATCTCCGCCTGGGCGCTACCGCCCACTTCGTGATGATGAACCTCGACGTCGATACCCAGCGCCACCATTGTCGCGACCATGTCCGCGCGCACATCCTGGGTCTTGTCCAGCGGCGGCAGGGGGAAGTAGCCCTGCTTGATGGGGTTAAGGTAACTCATGTCCGGGTCCTTGTCGGCGCTGTTCCAGAAGCCCTCGTGGGAGTCGATCTCGTAGTAGCTTTTGTGCGCATTGACCTGGTAGCGCACGTTGCTGAACATGAAAAATTCCAGTTCCGGGCCGAAGTAGGCCGTGTCCGCAAGATCCAGGCCGGCGAGGTAGGCCTCGGCCCGCCGGGCGACTCCGCGCGGGTCACGGCCGTAGGGCTCGCCCGTGACAGGATTGTAAATGTCGCAGACGAAAGCCAGCGTCTTGCGCGCGAAGAAGGGATCGATTAGCGCAGTGTTCAGATCCGCCCTGAGAATGAGGTCGGACTGTTCAATGCTCTGGAAGCCGCGCACGGAGGACCCGTCAAAACCGAAGCCGTCCTCAAACGCACCCGCGTCAGCGCCTCCCAGGGGCATGCTGAAATGCTGCGTCATACCGCGAATGTCGGTAAAACGGATGTCAAGGGCCTCCACCTCGTTCGCGGCGGCCCAGGCCAGCAGCGCCTCGGCTGACTCCCTGGCTTCTGCGGGCACTGTATAGTCCATCATCACTCTGCTCCCCTGCTGGCAAATTTGCATAGACTTTACGAGACTGCACAAGTATAGGCAAGGGTTTTGTCATCGTTAGTCAAATACCCGACAAAATCAGGGTATTCGCGCTGTTAACTATGCCCAATTAATAGGCAATTTCCTGTCCTGCGCGACGCGGCACGAATCATGGTAGACTGTGGCCGCGGTTCACACCAAAGAGCGGCGGGGCCCTGTGGGCAACAGACCAGCCGCTGTGGTCATGTTACAGGGCTTTGCAGGAAAACCAGGAGGAAGTATGCGTCGTTTACTGTTTTTGGCCATCGTTCTGGCCTTACTGTTGCCGGTCGCGGCTGTGACCGCGCAAACCATTCACACCGTCCAGCCCGGCCAGACACTTTATTCCATCGGGATGCGCTACGGGGTTACTGTGGCAGAGATTCTTGCGGCCAACCCCTCGCTTAATC
Source organism: Phototrophicaceae bacterium (assembly GCA_965238035.1). Taxonomy (GTDB): domain Bacteria; phylum Chloroflexota; class Anaerolineae; order Aggregatilineales; family Phototrophicaceae; genus JAGWBD01. Next base: position 1,158,942 of record OZ250163.1, read on the forward strand.
CGAACGTCATCCACTCGGGCAATCAGCTGATTATCCCGGTGCCTGGCCAACCGGCCCCGGCTCCGGCCCCGGCCCCGCAGCCCGGACAGCCAACCACCGAAGTCCAGCACACTGTTGCAGTGGGCGAGTATCTGGGCCTGATCGCCGAACGCTACGACGTGCTCGTCGCTGACATCCTGCGCCGCAACAGCATCTCCAACCCGGATCTTGTCTACCCTGGCACCGTGCTCATCATCCCGGGCGTGACTGTCGCAGCCGACCCCGTACCTGCCGTGCCAGCGCCGGGACAGGCGCCGCAACCGGCCGGCGAGGTTCAGCATACGGTCGCGCGCGGTGAATATCTGGGACTGATCGCCGAGCGTTACGACGTGCTCGTCGCTGACATCCTGCGCCGCAACAACATCTCCAACCCGGATCTTGTCTATCCTGGCACCGTGCTCATTATCCCGGGCGTGGCTCCCGCAGCGCCTGCCCCGGCGCCGGATGCGCCACCCCCACCCCCGCCCGTTAGCGCGCCCGCTGTCGGCGGTGGCTTCGCGCTCGGCGGGCAGGCGCTCAGCTTTGCCTGGCCACATCACATGCACGCGGCGCGTATGACCTGGGTCAAGCGCCAGGTGCGCTATCACCAGGGAGACAACGCCGCGAACGTGCGCGGCGTGATCGACCAGGCGCATGGCGCGGGCTTCCGCGTGCTGCTCAGCATCGTGGGCGAGCCGGGCCAGATGGCGCCCAACCCCACGGGCTACACCCAGGAATTCGTCAACTTCCTGGGTGGCGTGGCTTCGCTGGGCCCGGATGCTATCGAAGTCTGGAACGAGCAAAACATCGATCGTGAGTGGCCCAACGGGCAGATCAGCCCGCAGTCCTACACCGCCATGCTCAGCTCGGCCTGGAACGCCATCAAGGGCGCCAACGGCAACGTGATGGTCATCAGCGGCGCGCCGGCGCCCACCGGCTTCTTTGGTGGCGGCTGCACGGGCTCCGGCTGTGACGACCTGGCCTTCATCCGGGGCATGGCTGCCGCCGGCGCCGCCAACTACATGGACTGTGTCGGCGTACACTACAACGAGGGCATCCTCAGCCCCGACGCCCGCAGCGGTGATCCGCGCGGCAACAGCGGACACTACACGCGTTACTACCCGACGATGTTCGAGACCTACGCCGCAACCTTCCCCGGCAAGCCGCTTTGCTTCACCGAGCTCGGCTACCTCAGCCCTGAAGGCTACGGCGCGCTGCCGTCCTCCTTCGCCTGGGCGGGCAACGTTACTGTCGCCAACCAGGCGGCCTGGCTGGGCCGCGCGGTTACCCTCGCGCGCAACAGCGGTCGCGTGCGTCTGTTAATTGTCTGGAACGTCGATGCCACGCGCTTCGACTCGGATCCGCAGGCCGGCTACGCCATCGTGCGCCCCGGCGGGAACTGTCCCGCCTGTGGCCCGCTGGCAGCAGCCATGTCCTGAGGCAAGTGAGGCCGGGCTGCGGCCCGGCCCGCAATCTGGCAGGGCGCTCCATGCGGGGCGCCCTGTTCTGTTAAGTAAGCAGAGGCGCTCAGCGTGACCGCGCCAGCAACGAGAACAGGATGGCGAGAGCCAGCAGGATGAGCAGGACGGCGCGCCAGCTGCGCGCGCCCCGCAGCATCCCGATCACCACATGTGCGGCAGCAAAGACGATGATGAGCGAACAGAGATACAGTCGCTGATCAAAGGCGGGCTCTGCCATCTGCTCCATCCCACTGCGTCTCTGGCAATGCGGTTGTTGACATGCTGACCCGGGGCGGTCGGCGTTTCAGGCTGGAGGCGTGTTCGTGGCCAGCAGGGTCAGCGCCTGGCGCACCAGGAAGCCGAGCCGTTCACTGAAGATGGTCAGGCTGGTGAGGATGGCCGCCGCGTAAATCGCGCCCAGGGTGACGACGATGATGCCCTGGCCCACTACCGCCAGCAGCTGAACGTGCGGCCGCCGCCGGTCCGGCCCTTCCGGCCGGCGCCGTGCCTGATACTGAAACCAGGCCAGGGTGCAGACCACGCCAGCCGCCAGCAGGATGCTGTTGAGGTCGCCCGGAACGACCCCTTCGCCAGTGGAGCGCAACATGGGCAGCAGCGTGCCGTGGACGGCACCGTTGAGCGCAACCGCCGTCCCGACCCCGATCAGAAAGGCCAACGCCAGTCTGCTCAGTCCGTCACCGCGCGGCGACCAGGACCGGGCCAGCAAGAGCAGGCCGACCAGCAGGGGCGCCACACCGAGGGCCAGCTGGTCCAGGGTCGCGTTCGGCTGCAACAGGGTGTCCTGCAGCCAGGGCACGATCACGCCGTCCCAGGTCACGATGGCGCTGTAGCCGGCGGCCAGGCCCGCGAAGACGTACACCGCCAGGCGGTACAGCAGGTTGTCGCCCAGCAGGTAGCTGAAAATCATGAGTGTGAGGATGAAGGACGCCCACAGTCCAATCGTCTCCATGTCAAACATCGCGGCGTCTTCTCCGTCTGCTCAACACGGCCCGGCCGGTATTGCCGAACCCGCCCAGCGCGATTAGCACGATGCTGAGCGCCAGGCCGACGTGGATGGAGGCTTCGCGTTCCTCCGCCTGCAGAATTGTAGACGATCTCATTTCGTCCGTTGCTTCCTCCGGCGCCTGGGCGGCCTCAGGCGGCGGCCCGGTGACCGTCGGAGTGGGCGGCGGCAACGGCGTTGGCACCGGCGCGGCGGGTTCAGGCCTCACCTGTGGCGGCACGTCGGCCACGCTGGCCGGGCCCAGGTCCACACTCGCGCTCGTCAGCCAGCCACGCAGGCCGCCGTTGGTCTGCACGAAGAGCCAGTCCCCCGCCCCGTTGCGCAACAGCACCAGCACTGCGTCTCCCGGGCTCACCTGACCTGCCAGCGCTGATCCGGAATCCGGGGCGCTGTAGAGGGAGAGCACTGCGGCTCCGTCCTGAATGATGCCGAGGATGATGCCGGCAGTCGCGGTGGCGGCTGGCGTATCCGCCGACTGCTGACTGTCTGCCGCGCCGGCGGCCAGCGCTTGCGCGCCTGCTAGCGGCGTGGCTGTCTCCGACGCGCTCCAGTCACCATCGCCGGCGAAGTTGCTGGCGCGCACCTGGAACTCGTAACTATCGCCGTTCGTGAGTCCCGCCGCAGTGAATTCCGTTTCGGTCGTGTTTGCGTCTTGCCAGTCCTCGCTGCCTGTGCGCCAGCGCAGCCGATACCCGGTCACGACCGAGCCGCCGTCGTCGGCGGGCTGTTGCCAGCTGGCCGCCACGCTCGTGTCGCCAGCAGTCAGGTCAAGCGAGCGGGGCTGCGACGGCACCGTCCGCGGGGTGGCGGTTATCAGGTCGCTCCAGCCGCTGTCGCCCTCGCTGTTGCTGGCGCGCACCTGGATGTCGTAGGACGTGCCGTTATCGAGAGACGTCAGCGTGTGACTTGTGCCCGTGGCAGCAACTTCCACCCACGTCAGGTAGGGCGTAGACTGGCGGCGTATGGTATAGCCGGTGATTGACGCGCCGCCGTCGGACAGGGGCGGGTCCCAGGTCAACGCGATACTTTCATCGCGACTCAGCACCATAACATTCCTGGGCGCTGAGGGCGGCCCGACAGTCACCTCAAGGCCCTGCAGCTGCGAGTCATAGGTCAGCGCGTCACGGAAGCCGGTTATCATGCCCGCCAGCGCCACCTCCAGCCAGGGCCGGGTCAGCGGCGCAGCGGCCTGACCCACGGCGCCCAGCAAATTACTGTCGGCCAGCGGGGCGATCTGCTCCGCCCATTGCCGCAGATCTCCGGGCCGCTCGGCGACGACGAGGACGCGCGCAAAGTCCTCCAGTTCATCCACCGTCAGGCCGGTCGGGGCGCCGCGCAGGTCTTTGGCCAGCTGCTTTTCAATATTCATCGTCAGCGAGCGCAGGCCCGCCATGTCGCCGGCCAGGAAGCGGGTCACAAACCAGTCCCCGTTGGCGAGCAGGGGGTCCTCGCGCTCCAGCTGCTGCAGCAGAGGTGCAGCGGCGGCGCCCAACTCCAGCAACATATGCTCGGCGCGCAGGAGCGTGACCGGGTAGCGGCTGACGACGACCGGCAGCGCGCGCCGCAGCAGGATGTGGCGCAAGAGCACGCTGGCGACCGTGTCCAGCTCGCCGGCGGCAGTCGGGCCGTATTCCATCCCGACCAGCACCAGCTCGCCAGGTTGCAGCGCATCAAGCGCCTCGTAGAGCGTCTGCTGCGGGCTGTCAGCAGCGAATTCGAGCGGGGCGCTCTCGCCCAGGCGCGTCTGCGCGCTGTAGAAGGGCAACAGCATGCCGCCCGCCAGCACCAGCGAAATGAGGAAGCGGTCGCCACTCAGGCTCAGGCGTCGTCGCCGCCGACGGCGGCCCGGCGCGCTGCTGGCGACGGCCCCGACCTCAGGCGCGAAGACGTTGGGCACCGACGAAGGATCGCGGCGGGCCAGCTGTTCGCTGCGCCTGCGCAGCCGGCGCAGCCGCCTGGTCAGACGACCGAGAGGGCGGTCGCTCAGCTGACCGAGCAGGGCGTGCAGGGGGGAGCTGGAAGGGTCTCCGGACCAGGCCAGGGGGGGGTCTCCGGCGCCTGGCGGCCAGGCATCGTCGCCCGAGCCCTGGCCGTAAGCGTCAGTCATCGCGCTCGCCCCGCAGGCTGCGATCCTGACCGATGAGGACGCGGGCGCCGGCAACGATGGTGGCCAACGCGATGCCCAGCAGGATGCCGCGCGCGCCCGCGTTGACCGGCACCGCCAGCAGCCAGTCGCGTATCGGGATCAGCACCGCCAGTAGCGGCAGCGGCAACGAAGCCGCCAGCACGACGAGCACGGTGCCCACGAAGAGCGCGCCCCAGCCGCTGGTGCGCAGGGACATCACGCGCGAGGCGCCATACACCAGCGCGAACAGTAATAGCCCGGCCAGCGAGGATTCGACCGTGACCTGCACCTGCTCCAGTAACAGGTCGCGCCATTCCGCCCCGGTGCTGATCAGATTCTCGCGCTCCAGGTAGGTCAGCGCGATGACTGTCGCTGCGCTGAGGAAAAGGATGAAGCTGTAGCCGCAGCCCGCTTCGCGCCGACCGGCGCGCCGCGAATGCACCAGCAAGAGATTGAAGATGCCGATGATGATGGTCACGGCGACGCTGATCGAGAATACCTGCAGCAGCGTGGCGCTCCACTCGAGGATGAGCGGCTCCCAGGTCGCCAGCGCGCCGCCGAGCACCAGCGGCTGCTGTTCCAGCAGCAGGCCGGTCAGCGTGAGCAGCGCGGTGGCCAGCGCGACCAGCACCGCGATCATTGTGAAGAAGCCGCGCGTCATGCCGGGCTGGCCCCTTCTGTGTAGGCGAGGAACGCCAGCGCGACCAGCGCCGCAATCAGCAGCCAGCGCAGCGTGTCCTGCATGACCAGCGCCGCCTGGTTGCCCGGCGTCGGGTTCAGGTAGGCGCCGGCAAAGAAGATTTCCTCACCGATGAGGGGTTCGGTGCCGGTCGCCCAGGCCACCGCCTGGCCATCCAGCTGGTCGCTGGCGGCCAGAAAATGCTGGCCGTGCCGCGCGGCCGCCTGGCTGACCAGCGCCAGCTCTGGCCCGAACGCGCCGACCAGCAGGTTGGTGCCGACATTCTCACTGCCCATCAGCGCACTCGTCGCGCCGGCCCAGGCCAGCGAGCGCGGCCCGTCCGGGAACCAGCGCAGGGTGCCGGGCAACATGCTGCCGGCGAAACCGCGCGCCCGTTGGGCCCGACGCAAGGTTTCGTAGCCGAGCGGGATCATCGTGGTGGCACTGGTGGTCAGGATGACCGGACCCTGCGCCTGGCGCGCAGCCTGATACATGGCTTCCGCGCCCGCCAGCGCCAGCAGGGTATCGTTGCCCTGCAAACCGGCGGCGCCGGTAGACAGATGCACCGGACGCCCTTGCCCGGCGCTCTCCTCCAGCATGTAGGGCAAGGCCTCCCAGGCGGCAATGAGGCGCAGGCTGCGCGCACCGCGGCGGCTGACAGCAAATGATGACATGCCAAAGCCGAGCGCGACCAGCAGGGGCAGCGCCAGACTACCGTTTTGTTCCAGCCAGATCAGCAGGGGTTCGAGCAAGGCCATCAGCAGTCGTTTTCCAGCATTTCGCGCAGGCGCGCGATGCCGTCCGGTTCCTGCAACAACGCGGCCAGGCGTCCTGCCACCGCTGCCGCGCCGAACAGGCCAAAGAGTGGCTGCGCGACCCACAGCAACTGCGCCCCTGGAACGCCCAGCGGCTCGATGACGTCCAGCAGAAGCCGCAGCGGGCCACCCAGACCGCGCGCTTGCAACTCGCGAATCCAGTCCTGCCCGGTCATGCGCGCCAGTATAGCACAGCCGCATTCGCCACAACATCAGACGCCAGTTCGCATTCAGCGTTGCCAGCCCGCATAATTGCCGCCAGCTTCCATGCAGTGATGCAGCCCATGCCCCGCGATCTGCTCTTCGTCAGTAGCTACAGGGACCTTGGCGGCGGCGAGACCACCTTGCTCGCGCTGGCGCAGCAGCTCGACACGGCGCGCTGGCGGCCGCATCTGCTGGCGCCAGGCGCGGGCCAGCTCAGCGCTGCCTGGGAGGCACAGGGCTGGCCAGTACACATCGCGCCCTGGCGCGGTGCCAGCGTCTACTTCCTGCCATCGCTGTGGGCGCGGCTGCCTGGCTCGCGGCGCATGGAACGCGTGCTGCGCTCGGCGAACTTTGTAGCGGCGCACTGCGAGTATCACAGCCTGCCCCTGCTGCTGCCAGCGGCCGAGCGCGTCAACGTCCCGGTCCTGTGGACCTGCTCGGGCTGGTGGTTCCGGCCGCGTCCCTGGCAGCACAGTTTCTTCCGGCGCCCGGCGGCTACCTTCGCCTCGTCGCGCGCGATCCGCGACGGCTTTCTCGGCCAGCCACCCTTCATGCCGCCACAGAAAATCGAACTACTCTACCTCGGTGTGGACTGCGAGCGCTTTCGACCGCGTGCGGATGTCGCGCTGCTGCGCACCGACCTGGAGCTCGCGCCGGAGACGCCGCTGGTTGTCCTGCTCGCGCGCTTCCAGAACGTGAAGGGGCACGACATCTTCCAGGTTATGGCGCGTCGCGTCGCCCAGACCCTGCCAGAGGCGCGCTTCCTTGTCGCCGGCGACAATCCGCACACGCGCGCCGACGTACGCTATCGCGAACGCATCCTGAAAAGCGCGCGCGCCGACCCGTTGCTGCGCGAGCGCCTGCGCTATCTCGGCTTCCGCGCGGACACCGAGCACATCCTTGCAGCCGCCGACGTCGTCGTCTGCAGCTCGCACTTCGAAAGCTTCGGGATGGTCAATCTGGAGGCCATGGCCAGCGCCCGGCCGGTGGTCAGCACCAACCGCGGCGGCCCGTCTGAAACCGTGCTGGATGGCGAGACCGGCTTTCTCGTCCCACCAGGCGACCCGGCCGCCATGGCCGAGCGCGTGCTGCAGTTGCTGCGCGATCCGGCCCTGCGCCAGCGCATGGGCGCAGCCGGCCGCAATCACGTCCTGCGCAACTTCACTGCTGCCGCCTGCGCGCGTCGTTTTGAAACTACGCTCGACCGGGTGCTGGCGGCGCCGCGCGCTTGACAGTGCGCGCGACTCTCTCCTATCATCACAACATAGCCGATCCTGTGACGACAATTCCCATGTGCGCTTCGACACACTTCCTCAACAAACGCGTGTTGCGGCTCAACGTCGGTGACATCACCGGCGCCGGGCCCGGCTACAGCCAGGACGCGACGCTGAACCTCCCTGCCCTGCGCGTCGCCCCAGACCTGGCGCTGGAATACCTGCGCGGCCCCCTTCGCCTCAGCCGCACGCGCGAAGGCGTGTTGCTCCAGGGGCAGCTGCAGGCTGGGCTGAGCAGCGATTGCGACCGCTGTCTGACGCCGACCATGGCGCAACTTTCGCTGCAGCTGGAGGAACTCTACAGCTACCCGGTCGCCACCAGCGTGGAGTTCAGCATTGGCGAGGACGGCATGCTCGACCTGGCACCGCTGCTGCGCGCCGAGGTGCTCATCGCCAGCGAGCAGGGCCTGCTCTGCAAGGCAGATTGCCGCGGCCTCTGTCCCGACTGTGGCGCCAACCGCAACCAGACGGACTGTAACTGCGACAACGAGGAACTGGACCCGCGCATGGCAGCCCTGCGTCAACTGCTGGAGCAGGCCCCTTCCGCAGCGCCCGGCGCGGATCGCGAACCATGAGCCATGCCGGCCCCAACTCCATAACCACCTTCTGGTCCTGAGCGCCCGTGCTCACGGTAGCTGACGCCCTGCAATTGCCGGCCTTCGCTGGCGCCAGACTGGTCGCCGGCGCGGCGGGCAGCCACCGGCCCATCCGCCAGGTGCACCCGGTCAGCGTGCCGGATGCCGCCAACTGGCTCAACGGCGGCGAGCTCATCCTGATCACCGCCATCAACCTGCCGGCCGACGCTGACGCTCAACGCGCCTGGCTGAAGGCCCTCGTGGACAAGGGCGTGGCCGGCATGGGCCTGGCCGTCGGCAACGCCATCGACTGCGCGCCCGAGGCCTTGCGCGCAGCCGCGGAGCATCACCGCTTTCCGCTAATCGAGCTGCCCTCGCGCCTGCGCTTCGTTGATATCACCCGCAGCGCCAACGAACTCATCGCCCAGCAGCACATGGCGCTGCTGGAGCGCGCGCTTAACATCCAGCGCGTGCTGACGCAGCTGGTGCTGGATGGCGGTGACCTGCAGCAGCTGGCCAACACCCTCGCCGGCCTCATCGACCAGTCAGTCAGCATCGAGAACCAGCGCTTCGAGGCGCTCGCCAGCGCCAACATCAGCATCTTCGACGAGGCGCGCCGCTACACCCTGCGGGAAGGGCGCACCGACCCGCGCCTCGTGCGTGCCCTGCGCGAACGCGGCGACCTGGCCACCATCCGCAGTACGCTGCGCCCGCTGGCGCTGCCGGCGCTGCCCGCAGTCGGCCTCGAGATGGAGCGCATCCTCGCGCCCGTCGTCGTCCATGGCGACATCTACGGCTACGTCTGGATCATCGCCGACGACCGACCGCTGACCGACATCGACCACATGGCCATCGAAAGCGGCGCCACCATCGCCGCCCTGATGATGTTGCACCAGGAAGCCGTGCAAGGCGCCGAGATGTCGCTGAAGGGCAGCTTCTTCGCGCGCCTGATCGAGGGCGGCGACGGACAGAATGCCCTGCTGGCCGATCAGGCCCTGCGCTTCGGCATCGACCTCGCCGCGCCCTGGCGTCTCTTGCTGGTGGCGCCGCCGGAACGCCAGCAGCTGCTACGCGTGCAGCAACGCATTCATCAACTGGCGGCGCGCGAAGCATGGCCGACGGTCGTCGGCCAGTTCGCCGGCCAGGTGCTGCTGCTGACCCCGGCGGACAGGCCGCATGAGGACATCAGCGCGCAGTTGCGGCGCCTGCGCCTGGGCAGGGGCCTGCGCATTTGCATCAGCCCGCCGCAGCGCGACGCGGCCAACGTGCCGCTCGCCTTCAGCCAGTGTCAGCAGGCGCTGCAGATCGCGCGCCGCCTGGAGCTGCCCCCCGTGACGGAATACGCGGGCCTCGGCTACCTGCTCACCTTGTGGCAGGCCGGGCCACAGGAACTGGCGCACAGCCCGCATCAGGAGGCGCTGCGCCAGCTGCAGCAGGAGGAACAGGCGGACCTGTTCCGCACGCTCGAGACCTGGCTGGACGCCGGCGGCAATGGCGCCCGCACGGCCCGCACGCTGCACATCCACCGCAGCACGCTCAACTATCGCCTGCAACGCATCCGCAGCATCTGCGGCGACCCGCTCAGCGAGCCCGCCGCCCGGCTCGACCTGCAGCTCGCGCTCAAACAGCTACGCCTCTTCGGCTAAAGCCAGCCAAACCCGTTACACAACATTGATACAGCTGCGTCGCTGCCGTGCGATGGTGTTGCCCTTTGCTTGACCACAATTCCCTTGCGAACGTTATATCCCCACTTTGTTCGCATCGACCCAAAATCGCCTACTCTGTACCTAATCTGCCTGGCTGCATGGCAATCATGGATTCGGAGACCTGAATCCAGGCAGTAATTCAGTGAAATTGCGCTGACCAGGCGCGCGCCAGGGCTGCTGCGCTGTGACCGCTACCACAGGCCAAATGCATGACTGCCATAGAACACAGTGTTGATGTACACTGGCCGCCTGCCTTGACCCAGTGTTAAGGTCGCCCTTCGGGGCGTGGTTTCATCATTGTGGCCTCCTCGCACCCCCGACACCGCGTCCAGCGGGCGTTTTTTACTTCGCGAGGAGGCTATTCCATGAGTCGTTTTCTGTATGCCGCGCTGCTGGTCGCCCTGGCTGCCGCTGTCCTGCACGTCACGGGCACGCAGAACGCTTCACTGGCACAAGAGGAATGGCGTGGCATTCGCGTTGCGGCCGAGAACCGCTGCGCGCCCTACGACCGCGATGACTACCCCTACTCCCAGTCCGTCGAGCTGGCCATCATCGCGCGCGAGGGCGGCAACATCTGCAGCCCCTATACCAACGAGTGCTTCGACTCACGATTTGACACGGATATTGAGCACATCGTCGCCGTGTCGGAAGCGCACGACAGCGGCCTCTGCGCTGTCAACAACGCCATCAAACGGCAGTTCTCCTCCGACCTGCGCAATCTGACCCTGGCTTCGCCCGGGTTGAACCGCAACCAGAAGCGCGCGAAGGACGCGGCCGACTGGATGCCCGCCCAGAATCGCTGCTGGTTCGCCAACCAGATCATCACCGTGCGCCGCGCCTACAACCTGACGATCGACCGGCGCGAAGCCAATGCGCTGGACGGCGTACTCGCCACCTGCGATGTGACTGTTCCCGCGGATACGACCGTGGATCAGCCGACAGAAACGGTCTGGGTCGTCAGCCACAGCGGCACGGTGAACGCGCGCGCCTGCGCGGACACGACCTGCGCCGTCGTCACCACCTTCAGCAGTGGCCAGGCGCTGGACGTCATCGAGCAGGTGGAGGGCGCGGCCTGGAACGACGACACGCGCTGGCTGAAGGTCCGCCACGGGGACGCCGAAGTATTTGTCCACGCATCACTCGCGGGCATGGTCACGCCAACGCCGACGCCTGTACCAACGTCCACGCCTGCGAGCGGCAGCGCGCCGGCGGTCAACATCAATCAGGCGACGACCACTTACTACGTGATCGCGTCAGTCAGCGCCAACGCGCGCAGCTGCCCACGCACGACCTGCAATGTCGTTACCAGCTTCGCGCGCGGCGCGGCGGTCAACGTCCTGCAGCGCGTCTCCGGCGATTCAGTCAGCGGCAATTCGAACTGGCAGGCGGTGAAGCACAATAATGCGGTGGTCTACATCCACGCGCCCCTGCTCTCGCAGACCCGGCCGCGCCCGACCAGCACACCCGCGCCGCGCCCGGTAACGCGTTCGCAGCAACCGGCGCCACAGCAACAGCAGCAACAACCAGCCCAGGTCAGCGTGCCACCGACCGCCGTGTCAGGCCCGCAGTTCAGCTGCAACTGCTCAAAGACCTGCGGCGCCATGGCCTCCTGCCAGGAAGCTTACTTCCAGCTGAATCAATGCGGCTGTGGCAGACGTGATGGAGACAACGATGGCGTGCCCTGCGAAAGCATCTGCCCGGGCGGCTGAGATGGTCCTAAAGAGGAGATGCTTGTGATGCACATCTCACGGCGCGCCAAAGTGCTTTTCGCTGGCTGCGGCTGCCTGCTACTCATCAATACCGGTCTGGTCCTCCTGATTCTGTTGTTGGTTGCGACTTCACAGCCCACCACAGACAGACTGTCACCTGCGACGTTGTTTGCTCCCCCTGCGCTAACTAGCGCAGCAGAGCGATTCGCACCCCGGCACATTGTGGCGACCGTTGCTGCCCTGGCTACTGAAGTGCACATCATTTTCCTGAATTCGGAAGCTGTCGCTCCTGCACAGACCGTGGCATCCAGGCCATCGTCATCGACCGCAACAACATTCTCAACTGAGCCAACGGCCACATCGCGGCCAACATTGTGGCCACGGGCGACATTGACACTCGAGCCAACGGCCACATCACGGCCAACTTCCACGCCACGGGCGACATCGACACCCGAGCCAACGCCCACTCCACGGCCATCATCCACACACACACCTCGGCCAACTTCGACGCCACGGCCGACATCGACACCCACACCCACACCCACGCCAACTTCCACGCCAACTTCCACGCCGCGACCGACCGCCACTCGGGCAGTCAGCCGCGCGCCGGCAGTCAACCCCAACCAGGCGACGACCCGCTACTACGTAGTCGCGCCCGGCCGTGTCAACGTGCGCAGTTGCCCGCGTACCAGTTGCAATGTGGTCACCAGCTTTGCGCGCGGCACGGCGGTCAACGTGCTGCAGCGCGTCTCCGGCGATTCAGTCAGCGGCAATTCGAGCTGGCAGGCGGTGAAGCACAATAACGCGGTGGTTTACATCCACGCGCCCCTGCTCTCCCGGACACGACCACAACCTCAGCAAGCTCAAGCTGCGCAGCCTGCAGCAGCACAACCACAACAAGCTCAACCGGCTCAGGTCAGCGCGCCGCCAACCGCCGTGTCGGGCCCGCAGTTCAGTTGCAACTGTTCAAAGACCTGCACTCAGATGGCCTCCTGTGCAGAAGCCTACTTCCAACTGAACCAGTGCCGCTGTGGCAGACGTGATGGAGACAACGACGGCGTGCCCTGCGAAAGCATCTGCGGAGGCGGCTGAAGGAGGCAGTGACGAAGCCGGGATGATGCGTTATTCAGCTGGCAAGGTGATCGCCGGGTGATGTCCAGATGCGGTTGTGTGGTGCTCATGGCAGTTGGCGCAATTCTGCTTGTGATGCTGTTTTCTTCCTCATCACGAACCACCAATTCAACATCTGTCACCACGCGACGTTCTTTGGTCAACGTCAGAAGCTCATCCACTTCCACGCCCGCACGCTCACAATCCGGGACCACCACAACGCAATACATTTCCTCCAGGTCAAATGCCAACGTCCGTTCCTGTCCGCGGACCAGTTGCGCAACGGTGCAATCCCTCGCGAGCGGAACCAGAATTACATCTACCGGACAGGTCGACGGTGAGTTCCTCCTGGGCAGCAGCAAATGGACGCGAATTCTGTTGAACAACAAGGAGGCGTTCGTCCACAGCGCGTTGGTCAGCCGCTCACAGCCATCAACGTCAGCGCGGCCAACAGCCACGACTGCCGCGCGCACGGTCAGCCGTGCGCCGGCGGTCAACCCAAACCGGGCAACGACCCGTTACTACGTTGTTGCGCCAGCCCGGGCCAACGCGCGCAGTTGCCCGCGTACCAGCTGCAACGTCGTCACAAGCTTCGCGCGCGGGGCATCAGTCAACGTCCTACAGCGCGTCACTGGCGAATCAGTCAGTGGCAACACGGGTTGGCAGGCGGTGAAGCACAATAACGGGGTGGTCTACATCCACGCGCCCCTGCTCTCCCGGACCCGACCACAACCTCAGCAAGCTCGACCTGCGCAGCCTGCAGCAGCACAACCACAACAAGCGCAACCGGCCCCGGTCAGCGCGCCTGCTCAACCCACTGCTGATACCAGATCGGCATATCGAAGTTTATCCTGCAAGACGATTCGCGAGCAATATGGTGACGGCAACTTCACGCCAGGTCATCCCGCCTACAACGGTAACAGGGACCGCGACGGGGATGGCATCGCCTGTGAGTTGTAACTGCTGACGCGGCCGGCAGCGCGCGCCGTGCTACAATCCGGCCAGGAAAACTGTAGCCGGAGGCCGCCCATGCCCGCACAAGACGAACTGAACCAACGCATCGGCGTGCTCACGCGCCGCGAAACCGAGGCGCGCATCCTCGCGCCGCTGATCGAGGCGCTGGGCGAGGAATTTGGCCGCGAGCGCGTGCTCAACGTCCTGCGCGAGACCATCATCAAGATCGCGCAGGAACAAGGCGCGGCCATGGCGCAGCAGATGGGCAGCGACGACATGCAGGCTTTCGCCGACACCCTGCCCGCCTGGCAGCAGGATGACGCGCTGCGCATAGAGACGCTGCGCCAGGACGACAGCGCCTTACACTTCAACGTCACGCGCTGCCGCTACGCCGAGCTTTATCACGCGCTGGGCATCCCGGAGCTGGGCGCGCTGCTCTCCTGCAACCGCGACTTCGCGCTCATTGAGGGCTTCAATCCCGACGTGCAACTGGAGCGCACGCAGACCATCATGCAGGGCGCGTCCCACTGCGACTTCCGCTATTCGCTGCCGGCGGCGGAAGAGAGCGCAGACCCGTGAAACTTCTCGTCGTCCCGGCCTCGCTGGACCTGCGGCAGCCCTTCAGCGCGACGCCCGCCTGGTGGCAACTGCTCAAGGCGCTGCACGAGGAAGGCAGCGAAGTCATCGCCTGCCCCTGGCAGGGGCCGCCCATCGAATCGCTGTGGTGGCGCGCCGCGGCCAATCCCGCGCAGTGGCAGGGCGACGTCTGGCTGGCAGCGCGTAACCTGTGGCGCCGCTTCGCGGGTACGCCGCCGCAACTGCAGCTGGACGAGGATGACGCACCGCCATCCCGTGTCGCGCGCGAGCTCTGGTCCTCGCGGCTGCTGCGCCAGTTCGCCCACGCGACGATCGCGCCGCTGTGGCACGCGCATCTGGAGCGCATCCTGCGCGAGCAGCCGGACATCGACGCGCTGCTCTTCCTGACCGTGCCGCTCAACCAGCTGACGGGCGTGCCGCGCGAGCTGTCGAAACAATTTGACGTGCCGGTCTTCTATTACGACGGCGACGTGCCGGCCAGCCTGCCGCAGATGGGCGGCTTCGCCAGCGGCTTCCGTATCTATCAGGGGGCGCAGCCGGAGGAATACACGGCCTTCATCTGCAACAGCCTGGGCGGCGCGGTGGAACTGCGCAAGCTGGGCGCGCGCGCGGCCTACACCGTCTACTACGGCGTGGACGAGACGGTATTCAGCCCGGCGCGCGTTCCGACGCAGGACATCGACTTCTTCTTCTACGGCCACGGCCGCGAATACCGCTCGCTATGGATCGACGAAATGATCGCCCGGCCGGCGCTGGCCATGCCCGACGCGCGCTTCGCGGTACGCGGCACCAACCTCGGCGAGCTCGGACCGACGCAGTTGCTGCCCTACCTCAGCTTCAGCAAGCTGTGCGAATACGTGGGGCGCAGCCGCGTCAACCTGTGTATCACGCGGCGCGCGCACGCCAGCGTCTACGGCTCCTCCAGCTCACGGCCCTTCGAGCTGGGCGGCATGGGCGCCTGCATCGTGGCCAGCCCTTACGAGGGTCTGGAGCTATGGTTCGAGCCGGAGCGCGAAATCATCGTGGTCAATTCGGGCGAGGAGGCGCTGGAGCGCTATCGCTGGTTGCTGGCGCATGATACGGAGCGGCAGCGCATGGGCGCGGCCGCGCGCGCGCGCGTGCTGGCCGAACACACCATGCGTCACCGCGCGCGTCAGCTGCTGGGCATCATGCGCGGTCATTTGTAGGCCCGCAAACCGAAATCTTGGATAACTCGAAAAATCTACTGTATTGACACAAGCATCCATTTGGAAGTTCGTCAACCAATAATTGAGACCTATCCAAAAGTATTTCTGAATCGCAGTAACTCATCACGTGTAAGGTAGACCGAATCCTTCACTGCAGAACATGATTTGTCGAATAATCTCACGAACATTCCTTCAATTGGCAATTCTTCTTCAATAACTCTCCGGGCAATTTTCCCTAAAATTCCATAGGCTTCATCATCACGTTCTTCTCCATATTTGTCAGACCAATAGTCGACTTGCCCAGTACACTTGCCCTCGTGAACAGCCGCATAAGCATTACAGAGACCCATTAGAAATTGTAACCCACCAAGTTTGTCAGCAATGTGCTGAGAGTTACATGATTGAGACCTTGAAGGGGATTGTTGTTGGGAGGAACTTGTCGATCTGCTGCTTGTCGAAGTACGAGAAGAAGTACTTGTCCCACGTCTTAATAGAGAAGAATGAACATAAGTTCCATTGCTTGTCTTTGCCCATCGACTGTTCCCCCCAACTGAATCACCAGTTACGAACTCTGTTACTCGTACAGTGTTGCCGTACTGATATTGTCTTACTACATTGCATGATGTCTTTGGGCATGAACGCACATTTACGCCGCCAGCGCGCGTAACGGTGTAAGTGTCTGCTGCAGGATCAGCAGTCGGTCGTGGTGTGCGTGTTGGCTGCGGCGTCCTTGTCGCTCGACGTATCGATGTCGGCCGTGGAGTGCGCGTTGGTGAAAATTCGCCTCGATTCAAGAGTGAAGTGTGAATGTAATTGCCGTCACTCGTTCTTGCCCAGCGGCTATCCCCACCGACAGTCTGACCGGTCTCAAAGCCAGTCACACGAACAGTCCTACCATACTGATATTGCGCCACCACAGAACATGAAGTGCTGGCGCAAGATCGTACATTGACTCCACCCGACCTGGTGATGTGATAGGTGCCCGCCGCAGGGTCCGCAGTAGGACGCGGCGTGCGTGTTGGCGTCGGCGTCGGCGTTCTTGTTGGGGTCAACGTGTTCGTCGGCGTGTCCGTAGGAGTCGGCGACGCCGTATTCGTTGGGGTCAGTGTGTTCGTCGGCGTGTCCGTCGGGGTAAGAGTCGGCGTACTCGATGGAGTCAGCGTGTGCGTCGGCGTGTACGTTGAGGTCGGCGTCGGCGTCGGCGTCGGCGTTCTTGTTGGGGTCAACGTGTTCGTCGGCGTGTCCGTAGGAGTCGGCGATGCCGTATTCGTTGGGGTCAGCGTGTTCGTTGGCGTGTCCGTCGGGGTGTGCGTCGGCGTGCTCGTTGGAGTCAGCGTGTGCGTCGGCGTGTACGTTGAGCTCGGTGTCGCCGTATTCGTTGGGGTCAGCGTGTTCGTTGGCGTGTACGTCAGGGTCGGCGTCGCTGTGCTCGTTGCCGTCAATTCGCGGATGGCCAATGCTGTCGCAGCTGCGCTGGTGGCCGTCATCTCCGATAAGAAATTTTCCGTCGCCACTGCAGCTTGAGTTTTGCCGACACTCGTAGCCAGGATCGCTTGCACGGCGGTTTCGACCAGCAACGCTTCTGCTGTTTTCTGCGCCACAGCCTGACGCGTTGCGTTGGCACTAGTTGCTCTCAAAGCATTTGCGAAGGCCACTGTCTCTTGTACGGCAACTGTTGCCGTGTTATGTGAACTCAAAGTAGCACGATTCTTTGCAAGTTCAGTGGCGGTTTTCTGCTCCTCAGCTTCACGCGTTGCGCTTGCACTTGTGGCTGTTAGACCGTGTGCGAAGGTCTCTGTTATATTTACAGCAGCAGTTGCCGTACGCTGTGCACTTTGACTGGCACGTACGAACGCGCGCTGAGTTGCGGTGCGCGAGGATGCGCGACTTGTGGCTGTTATTTGTGCCGAGGTCGGGCCTTGCAGGTCAGGTAAAACATTGGTCAAAAACAAAACCGCAGCAATCAATAGCGCTCCGCCGACAACAACACAACCGACGAATCGAAAGAAGCGGTTTAGCAGACGTTTCATTACCTGCTCGCCAGTACATTACCTGAACCTGCCGCGCACAGTCTAGCATGTGCAGCTTGCCCGGCATACATGTACTGGCGAGTCTGGTTTTACCCCCGCGCGCGCATCCAGTGCGCGTCCAGCTGTTGCTGCCAGCGCCAGGCGCTGCCGGAGCCGCTGCCAGTTGCCAGCAGCGTGTCGTGTTGCGTCGCGGCGGGCGCTTCGCCCGTCGCCCGTCGGACCAGACCCTGCGCGCGTGTCCGGTGCGGTATCCAGTTTCCGCGCAGCAGACTGACCGTTGCCATTTTGTTGCCTCCATTTCTCATACGTCCTGTCTTCATTACGCGACAGATAGCAGTCCGGTTCAAGAGTCCAACCAGTCCATCCACGGCGTTTTTCGGCGTTCTTACGGCGTTCCAACACTTGCCGCGTCCCCGCCGCTCCAGTAGGCTGGGCGCCATGATTAACTGCCCCCGGCCCATCCAGACCGACGCCAGCAACCCCTTCGCCAACCGCACCCTGCGCGAACGCCTGCCCGCCATTCTGCGCGAGACGCGCGCGCTCAATCCCGACTACTCGCCGCGGATTCACGACGCCATTCAGCGCCTGCATGACGAGCTGGTGGGTGACGCGAAAATTCGCCTGATCGAGACGCCCGCGCCCGATTACGACGACTGGCAGGCGGCCTGGTTTCCGTTCCACAAAGCGTCCTGGCAGCATTGCCAGTGGTTCTTCGCCGAGGTCTATCACTATCGTCTGTTGATGGAGGCCGTGCGCTGGTGGGAGACGGGCCGCGACCCCTTCGCGCCGAAGAAGGCGGAGGAATACGCCGGCGCGGCGCATCGGGAGCTGCTGGCGCGCGCCCTCGCGGTTTATCCCGGGAGCGGCGAAGCGAGCGGGGCGGAGGGCTCACGCGAGGAACGGCTGGCGACGCTGCTGGAACTGGCCGTCTGGGGCAACCGCATCGACCTCAGCTACGCGGTCTCCTCCGCGCATGGCAGCCAGGCCGGCGCCGATGACCTGCTCGTCGATGAGCGCGCGCGCGTCATCACGCATCTCATGCACGCGCCCGGCGACGTGCACATCATCGCCGACAACGCCGGCAGCGAGCTGAGCATGGACCTGACGCTGGCAGCGCTGCTGCTGACTGAAGACCTGGCGCCGCGGGTCGTCCTGCACCTCAAACTGCACCCCACCTTCGTCAGCGACGCCACCGTCACTGACGTGCTGGGCTTCCTCGCCATGTTGCGCGCAGGGACACAGGAGCGCGCCGCCCGCCAGTTCGGCGCGCAACTGGAATCATTGCTGGAACAGGGGCGGCTGCGCCTGGCGCCCGACGCCTGGTGGAACAGCACGGCCTTCCTCTACGCGCTGCCGCCGCGCCTGCAACTGCAGTTCGCCAACGCGCGTCTGGCCATCATCAAGGGCGACGCCAACTACCGGCGCATGGTCTACGACAGCATCTGGCCGACAGAGACTCCGCTGCGCGACGTCGCCGGCCATTTCCCCTGCCCGCTGCTGGCCCTGCGCGCGCTCAAGAGCGACCCGGTCGTGGGTCTGGCGCCGGGACTGGCAACCCGTCTGGACGCGCTCGACGCGGACTGGCGCGTCAACGGCAAGCGCGCCGTCCTGCAGAGCACGCTGCCGCTGTAGGGACGGGCGTCAGTCGGACTCGAACTCGCGCCAGGCGATGAAACGCTCGCGATAGACGAGGTCCTGCCAGTAACGCCGCTTGCCCGGCTTCATCACGAAGGACGGGTTCGGCTGTGGATGTCCTACGCAGAGCACCATCCAGGGCGTGAAACGGTCCGGCAGGTTGAGGATCTTGCGCAGGGCGGGCACGTTGAAGGAGGTCACCGGCCCGGACGCCAGGCCCAGCGAATGCGCCGCCAGCGCCATGGTCTGCGTCGCCTGGCCCACGTCCATCAGGAAGACGGGGTCGTCCGCCTGCTCGTCGATGTAGGTGGGGAAGTCGCGCCGGTCCACACACGCGAAAATATACGTGGGCGCGTTCGAATAAATGCCCGGCGAGACGCGGCGAATTAACTCAATCAGTTCCGGATCTTGCACCACCAGAAAGCGGTTGGGCAGGTGGTTGCTGCCGGTCGGTGACCAGCGGGCAGCCTCGAGGATGATTGCCAGGTCCGCTTCCGAGACCTGTTCATCGGTCATTTCGCGCACGACGCGACGCGTTTTGATGTTGTCCAGCACCGGGTTGCTCATGCCTCACCTCCCGTCGTCAGTCCGGCGCGCGCGACCAGGCATTCGCCCAGCGCCTCGTTCAGCTCGACCACGATCGCCTTGTACTGGTCCCGTCTCGTGGTGAGCGTGTGCGAGACCGGGATGCGCTCGAGCGCCACTTCCAGCAGCGTGCGCACCTCCGGCGAGACGTCGTCGATCACCATGGCGGCCAGGCGCTCGGCGGCGGTCAACTGGCGCAACGGCCCGTAAAGCGCCGGCTCGCGCAGGAGCAACAGCGAACAACTTAAGAACAGCGTCATCATCTCGACAACCTGGTCTTCCGTCAGGAATTTGCGTTCCTCATCCATGGGCACCTCCTCCACTACGGGAAGTATGACACGCAGCACGTCCTCCGGCGACCCTGTGGTACACTCACCATGCTCAACTCGTAGCGGACGAGATGTACCGGTTTCCCATGCTCAATCAACTACCACTGTTCACGAATCACATAGCCCGTTTCCCTTCCACCCGCTACCAGGGAAGCAAGGCTCGTCTTGCCAGATGGATACTGGAACAAGTTTACCAGCTTGAGTTCGAGACCTGTCTGGATGCTTTCGGCGGCACGGGTTCTATCGCATGGCAATTTAAGCAAGCCGGGAAACAGGTAACCTGCAACGATTTGTTGCGCTTCAACTACCACATCGGCCAGGCACTGGTCGAGAATTGCAGCATCCGACTTTCGGACGAGGATGTTGAAGAAATTCTGACACCTTGTCGCAATCGCAACTATCCGACATTCGTGCAAAACACCTTCGCGAATATCTACTTCACGGATGAGGAAAATGCGTGGATTGATCGCACCATCACCAACATCCACCACCTCCGGAATCCCTACAAATTTGCGCTGGCTTTTTTCTCACTGGCCCAGGCCTGCATAGTCAAACGACCCTACAACCTCTTCCATCGGAAAAACCTGTATCTTCGGTTCGCGGACGTCGAGCGTTCCTTCGGGAACAAAACCAGTTGGGACAGACCATTTGACGATTGGTTCCAGATCTTCGCACGGGAAGCCAACGACGCTGTTTTTGACAACCAGCTGGAGAATCGGGCACTCAACTGTGACGCATTGATGCTGGAACCCGAGTATGACCTCGTGTACCTGGACCCACCCTACATTTCAGGAAAGGGGACTGGAACAGACTATCGGGATTTTTATCACTTTCTGGAGGGCTTGACGATGTATGATCAGTGGTCGGAACACATCGACCACAGGTCGGGGCATCGGCGCCTCCGGCGGATTCCCGATATCTGGTCAGACAAGAACCGCATCCATGAAGCCTTTGAGAGCATCTTTGACCGTTTTCAGGATTGCATCCTCGTGGTCTCGTACCGGACGGATGGTATTCCCTCAAAGTCGCAGCTCATTCAGATGCTCGGGAAGTACAAGTCGGACGTGCGGATCGCTGACTATGGCCGGTATCAGTATGCACTTTCAACAAACAGGAACTCCGGCGAAATGCTGCTCATTGCGCAATGACAGACTTTCAGGAGAACCTTGCGCATCTTGTGGATGAATTCCATTCCACCCTCTCCACACCGAATGGAGAATGGGCGGTCAAGGGATTCATCGACGTGTATCGCAACATTTTCACGATTTCGACTGACACCAAGGTCATCTCAAAAATCATAGAGATCATGTTGTTTCCTGTCATCGCCCGATTCGCTCACCAAAACCAGCTTCGGATGCTGTTGAGCGAACACCAAAATCACTATCCCGACATCACTTTCATTGCTCCCGACAACACCCTGGTCGCGCTAGATATAAAAAGTACTTATCGAGTGAATTCAAGAACCGTCAGCGACTTTACACTCGGGTCATTTACAGGCTATTTCCGCCAGCGCAAGACGAAGAAGAACATCGCTTTCCCCTATGGGTCTTACGAAAAACATCTCGTCCTGGGTGTGATTTACAGCCGAAGCAGCACGGTTGCTAATGAGCGCGAGATTTACACCATAGATGACCTTGAGAATATTTCATCTGTAACGAGCGATTTCGCTTTCCTGCTGCATGAAAAATGGCGTATCGCCAACGATAAACCGGGAAGTGGCAACACAAAAAACATTGGCTCCGTCAAACGAATCTACGATCTGCAGAATGGTGCAGGCCCCTTCTCTCACTACGGAGCTGATGTCTTTGACGACTACTGGACAAACTATTTGACACTGGATATGGCTCGGGCCATAGACTCCTCTCAGCCTTATCGCAATCTGGACGAATACGCACGATGGCGCAGACGCTAACACCGAGTGAAGCCATGAGCGACTGGACGCCCGTCATCGGCCTTGAGGTGCACGCCGAGCTGCAGACCGCCAGCAAGATGTTCAGCGATTGCCCGGTGGTCGACAGCGTCGAGGCGGCGCCCAACAGCGCCGTTGACGCTGTCTCGCTGGGCCTGCCAGGCACGCTGCCGGTCATCAACCGCCGCGCCATGGAGTACGGCATGATGGTCGGCCTGGCGCTCAACTGCGAAATCCCGCCTCTCAACCGCTTCGACCGCAAAAGCTACTTCTACCCCGACCTGCCCAAGGGCTACCAGATCAGCCAGTACGAGCATCCGCTGGCCATCAACGGCTACGTCGACATCGAACTGGCAGACGGGACGCGCAAGCGCATCCGCGTGCGCCGCGCGCACATGGAAGAAGACACCGGCAAGTTGACGCACGTCGCCGGCGGCTTCAGCCTCGTCGATTACAACCGCGCCGGCGTGCCCCTGCTGGAAATCGTGACCGAGCCCGACCTGGCCAGCGCGGCCGAAGCCGAGGCCTACGCGCGCAGCCTGCGCGGCATCCTGCGCTGGCTGGGCGTCAACAGCGGCGACATGTCGAAGGGCGTGCTGCGCTTCGAGGCCAACGTCAGCCTGCGCCGGCCCGATGACGCCGAACTGCGCACGCGCACCGAAATCAAGAACCTCAACAGCATCCGCCACATGACGCGCGCCATCGAAAGCGAGCTGAAGCGTCAGCAGCGACTTTACGAAGACGGCGACACTGTGCGCCAGGCCACGCTCGGCTGGGACGAGGACGCGCAACGCATCGTCGTGCAGCGTTACAAGGAACGCGCCGACGAGTACCGCTACTTCCCGGAGCCGGACCTGCCCGTCATTGAGGTCAGCACGGCCTGGGTCGATGAGATACGCGCGCGCATCCCCGAGCTGCCGGAAGCGCGCAGTCAACGCTTGATGGCAGAGCACGGCCTCGCTGCGGCCGACGCGCTGCAGCTGGTGACGGAGCGGGCTGTCGCGGACTTCTACGAGGCGACGCTGCAATCTGGCGCGGAGCCGCAGACCTGCGCAAGGTGGATTTGCGGCGCGCTCTTCGCGCTGATGAACGCCCGCGAAACTGCGCGCGAGGACATCGGTGAGTTGCGTTTCAGCGCCGCGCACTTCGCTGCCCTGCTGCGCATGGTGAGCGAGGGCGCGCTCAACCGCGGCACGGCGACGACGGTGCTGGAAGCCATGTGGGACACTGGCGCGGAACCGCAGCAAATCGTGCGCGAGCGCGGCCTGGCGCAAATCTCTGACAGTAACGTGATCGAAACGACCGTCGACCAGGTGCTGGCGCAGCAAACGCAACTGGTGGCGCGCTATCAGGCGGGCGAAACGAAGCTGATGGGTGCCTTGATGGGCCTGGCGATGAAGTCGCTGCGCGGCCAAGGCAATCCGGCCGCCGTGCGTCAGGCCCTGCAGGCCCGTCTCGACGCAATGTAGCCGCTTTACTCAGTAGCCCGCGCGCAGCAGCAGCCAGGCGACCGCCGCCATGCCCGCCAGCAACACAGCGCCATAGAGCAGCAGACTGCGCAGTACACGTCCCTCGTCGCCGCGGCTGATGCCGACGGTGCTGGCGCCCACCAGAATCTTGGCCGGCGCCATCATGCTGGCAATGGCCGCCGACGCCGTCTGCAAGGCCAGCACCAGCGACACACTCAGCCCCATCAACTGCGCGCTGTCCTGCTGCAGGCCTGCGAAAACCGCGTTGGAATTCGTGTTGCTGCCGGTCATGAAGGAGCCCAGCGCGCCGATCAATGTGCCGACGACGGCGTACCAGTCGGGCGCGACAGCGCGGCTCAGCCACTCGGCCAGGGTGCGCGTCATGCCGGCGTTCTGCATCACGGTCGCCATGGCCACCATCGCGAGGATGCCGATGGCCGGCCGCATGCCTTTTTGACGCACGCCCCCCAGCACCGCGCGCGCCGCGCCGCGCCCCAGCCAGCCGCGTGCGCGAAAGAGCCAGAAGGCCAGCAGCGTACTGTAGAGCAGCACCGAGCCCGTATGCACCAGCAGCGGGATGCCAACGCCCGGCGCCGGCGTCGCGGGCGTCACCCAGCCCAGCGTGGTCTCCAGTTGCGGGATATGGATGGAGGGGCGTAGCTGGCCGAGGAAGGCCTTCACCGGCTGCACGCCAATCAGCCCCACGGCGAGGACGATCAGGATGACGTAGGGCGCGATCGCCAGGCGCAGCGGCGGCCCGGCAGCCTGGCCGGAGGCGACGTTGCCCGCGCCGCGCCAGCGACGCCAGCGCGTGACCCACAGCCCGGTCAGCAGGCCTGCCAGACCGGCGCAGGCCGAAGCGATGTTCCACAGGCCGGCGACCGCCACCAGATACTGCACCACGGCCATCACCAGGCCGATGACCAGCACCGCCGGCAGCGCCCGCCACAGTCCGCGCAGGCCGCCCGCCGCGTGGGCCGCCAACGCGCCGCAGCCCGGCGCGGCCAGGCCCAGCAGAATCGCTGTGGGCGGCGCCAGCAAGGCTGACGGCTGCCCGGTTACGCCGATCAATGCGATGAAGGAGGAGCCCAGCGAGCCGAAGGTCACCGCCCAGGCGTGACCGATGAAGGGCACGATCACCGCCGTCAGCGGCGACAGGCCGAGGCCAACCAGCAGCGGCGCGGTAACCGCAATGGGCACGCCGAAACCGCCCACGCCCTGCAGGAAGGAGGCGAAAACCCAGCCTGTCAGAAGGACGCGCAGCACTCTGTCGCCGGTCAGGCCGCCGAACCCTGCGGCAATCACGTCCAGCGCGCCGGCCGCATGCACCACCTGATAGAGCGCCAGCGCGGCCCACACGATGAACACCACGTCGATCGTCAGCACGAGGGCGCGCAGATGCGCGTAGAGCAGCAACTCGCCACCCGCGCCGAAGCGCAGCACGGCAATCAGCAGCGCGACCAGCCAGCCAGCCGGACCGGCCTTCGCGCCGCCCATGCGCAGGCCGGTCATCAGCACCAGCACGGTCAGGGGCGGGGCCGCCGCCAGGGCGACGTTCAGGGGGTCAACAGGCATGCCGGGACTATACACCTGCGTATGGGCCCTGTCAGGCGCTGTCAGGTTTGCGCGCACTTTGGCGGTATGCCATCATCGCGTCGCAGTTGGCTACCTGGATACGCTCATGAATGTTGCTGATCTCGTGCAACGACTTCGGCAGGCGCAAGACGACGAACGGCGCGATTTGGCGCTGGAGTTGCTGGCGCGCAGCCACCGGCGCGAGCATGTCGACGCGGCCCTGCGCGCGCTGGAGGGCAGCGACCCCGGCGACGAGGCGCGGCCGTTGCTGCGTGAACGCGCGCTCTACTACTTCGACGAAACGCAGCGGGATAACGGCGCCCTCATCCGCGAGCAGCTCTTGCGCCTGCTGCTGCAGATCGGCCATCCCGATGAGCGTGACCTCTGGCTGCGCGCGCTGCATTGTTACGAAATCGAGCCCATGATGGGCGAGGTCACGCAGAACCTGCGCGCCATCGGCCTCGTTGGCCTGGCCGAACACGCGCCCGAACTGGCGCAGCTGCACGCGACGCGCCTGCTGCACGAGCTCGAGTCCGCCTCACGCTTCAACA
Source organism: Phototrophicaceae bacterium (assembly GCA_965238035.1). Classification (GTDB taxonomy): domain Bacteria; phylum Chloroflexota; class Anaerolineae; order Aggregatilineales; family Phototrophicaceae; genus JAGWBD01. The sequence continues at coordinate 1,184,462 of OZ250163.1, forward strand.
GCGAACCGGCGCTGACGGCGCTCAACCTGCTGGCTCAGCAGAAGCAGCCGCTGGTGATCTATGGCTGGTTGCTGGCCAGCGCTGCGGAAGCGCTGGAGCTCGCGCTTGACGAGCTGGTGGGCCGGGCGCTGGAGTCGCTGGGCGCGGACTTCCCGCCCGGGCTTTATCGACCGCTGCTGGAGCAATTCGCCGGGCGCGACCGGGCGCTGGTGAGCATGGGCCTGGCGACGCACGTCGTCGAGAGCCGCGCGCAGTCGCTCTACGATGGACTGGAGACGATATTGACGCGCACGCGCCACGACGAACTGCACAACTATATCGTGGTGCTGCTGGCCGGTTCGCGTGAGCCGGAGCTGGAGCGGCGTCTGCTGGCGCGGGCGCGGCTCAGCCCGCCGCCGCGCTGCCAGCACTTCCTCGCGGCGCTGGAATTGTTGCCCGGTCAGCCGGACGCGGCGCTGCAGGCCTGGCTGCGTCAGCGGCAAGGTCAGCGCGCCTGAACGCTTGCAAGTGTCCTGCGCGCGCCGTACACTACGCACATTCTTTCTGTTTGTTGAGTTTTGGAGGGTGCAGTGAATTCATTCCCCTCCATCTTCACGGTTCTTTAAAGTGACTTTGACGGCATTGAGGCCTCTCGTGAGGTCAGGGCGATTGTCTCCAATGGCGGGTTCCGTCAGCGCTGTCAATCTTCTTGAACGCCTGGACCTTGAGCGGCTGGTAGTCTCGAATCGTCTGGCCACTGATCCCAAGCGGCGTGCAGAACTGGGACAGTATTTCACTCCGGAGAATGTGGCCCGCTTCATGGCTGGTCTGCTCCGGATTGAAAATCTCCCTGACTCGCTAACCATTCTTGACGCTGGCGGTGGCAGCGGCATTCTCACTGCTGCCGCGATTGCCGAACTCTGTACCAGACCAACAAACAACCGTCCTAAATATATTTCCGCTACGATCTGGGAAATTGACGACCAGTTCACCTCTACCATTGCCCATACCTTCAAGCATTGCCACGCAATTTGTAATCAGGCTGGAATTCAGTTCACTGGCGAACTTCGCAAAGGAAATTTTATTCTCGACGCAGTCAACCTGATTCACGGTTCGGACATTTTTGTTCCTGCGAATCCTTCACATTTCGATATAGCAATTCTGAATCCACCTTATCGCAAGTTGAGAGGGGACAGCGAAGAACGTTCGCGGCTGCGTTCAGTCGGGATTGAAACCAGCAATCTTTACTCTGCTTTCGTCTGGCTTTCACTTAAACTTCTCAAAGAGGGTGGTGAGCTCGTGGCGATTACGCCGCGCAGTTTCATGAACGGTTCTTATTTCCGCCCATTTCGTCGCGCTCTCGCCCAAAACCTTGCTTTCCGGCACGTTCATGTCTACGACACTCGCAACACCGCTTTCGCGAGTGAAGACGTCCTGCAAGAGAACGTAATCTTTCATGGCGTCCGTAACGGAGAACACGAAAATATTAAAGTCACAACCTCGGCCAGCCCTTCCGACACTGGTCTAACTGAAAGAATCGTCGACCCGGTCGAACTCATTTTGCCTCACGATTCGGAATATGTGCTGCGACTGGTTCCAGACGAAACGAATGCCCGCATCGCCAAAGCATTACAAGACCTCCCTTACACACTTGCCGATCTTGGAGTTATAGTTTCCACTGGTCGCGTAGTTTCATTCAGAGCCAGGGAACGCCTGCGGGCCATAGCCGGGGCGGATGACATACCTCTTGTTTTCCCCCGGCATTTCGCCAAGGGGTTTGTATGCTGGCCAAGTACTTCAGGAACCAAACCCAATGCCCTGGCCAAATCAAAAGAATATGATGACCTCCTGTTGCCCAAAGGGTGGTATGTCCTTGTAAACCGTTTCACTGCAAAAGAGGAGAGCCGGCGTGTAGTTGCCGCACTTTTCGATCCTGCCCGAATCGATTCCGAGAGAGTCGCTTTCGACAACAAACTGAACGTTCTGCATCGTCAAAACGCGGGGCTCTCTGAAGGACTGGCCAAAGGTCTTGCGGCTTTCCTCAACAGTACAGCCGTCGATGTGTATTTCCGCCAGTTCAGCGGCCACACTCAGGTCAACGCGGCAGACCTGCGTTCGCTATATTTTCCAAGCTTTGACGAACTCGAGTATCTGGGTCGTTTCGTCGGTGACGAGATGCCGACGGAGGATGAACTAAACCAACAGGTTGGAAAGGTAATCCCTTCCATGCAGGAAGCTGGGGGCTCGATAGCAGCGAAGAGGAAAGTCCAGGCTACAGAAGACATTCTGAAATCCTTAAGGGCACCTGCGGACCAACGCAATGAGCGATCAGCGCTCACGCTTCTCGGTCTGCTTGATCTTTCCCCGCTGGATCCGTGGTCATCAGCCAGCGCACCTCTATGCAGGGTCACGCAGTTGATGGACTGGATGAGGGACGTATACGGCAAGCATTATCAGCCAAACACACGTGAGACGATCCGTCGCTTCACGCTTCACCAGTTCATTGAAATGGGCCTGATTCTTCATAACCCGGACAACTCGGAGCGCCCTACCAATAGTCCTTCGAGCGTCTACCAAATCGAGCCCTCTGCACTTGCGCTGATAAGGCTTTTTGGCACAACGGAATGGGACACCGCATTGGCTTCTTACCTGGCATCAGTTGAGGACGAAAATCGCCTTCGTGAGAAGGCGCGCCAAATGGAGCGTATACCGGTTACGCTACCGGACGGCCAGACACTTTTGCTTTCCGCTGGCGGACAAAATGTGCTTGTCAAGGAGATTGTCGAGCAATTCGCCCCGCGCTTCACACCTGGCGGAAACCTAGTCTATTTGGGTGATACTGATGAGAAAGACAAGTTTTATGATGTCGGCTATCTCAAACGCCTCGGCGTCGAGATTGACCCTCACGGGAAAATGCCGGACGTGATCATCCACCACCTGGAAAAAAACTGGCTGATTATCATCGAGGCTGTCACTTCACATGGGCCAGTAAACGCATTACGCCACAATCAGCTCAAGGACCTCTTTGCAGGATCGAGTGCTGGCCTGGTTTTCGTAACAGCGTTTCTCAATCGCTCAGTGATGCGCGAATACTTGCCCGAAATTGACTGGGAGACCGAAGTTTGGGTCGCCGATGCGCCCGAACACCTGATTCACTTCGATGGCGAGAGGTTCCGCGGACCATACGAATCCGACTAAACCTTGCGGCGCTGGAGTTGTTGCCCGGCCAGCCAGTTGCGGACCGCTTCCCGTTCCTCTACTACCGGGTTTGACCACGATTTGGAGGTGTAGTTAAGCTTCTTGCTGTTTCTCTGGATTGCCGCCAGGCGTTCCTTGCGACTTCGCCCGTTCCTCCCGCGGTCCTGTGAATTGCGCGCAACACCATTCTCACGTAACGCGCGGATGACCTGCTCCTCGACCACCTCGCCGACCGAGCTGCTTCAATTCTTCGCGCGTCATGTCACCAACGCGTTCCATCGTCGTTATCCCGTCTCTGCTGACGGCCTGATTGTAGCACAGGCAGAATTGGTCGCGAGCGGACCTGACCCGCTCAGTCGGAATGCGGGCCTGGTTCCCCGCGCGCGGTGCTGCCATTGGCAGGGCGCGACAGGCGGCGGCGGGCGCGTTGCAGGTCCTGCTCGTGCTTGAGCAGCACCGACAGCGTGCGCTCCAGCGTGCGCCGGTCGAGCGTCTCGGCCTGCAGCGCCACCAGCGCCCTGGCCCAGTCGATGGTCTCGGAGATGCCGGGGTTCTTGCGCAAGTCCAGCTCGCGCAGACCCTGCACCAGCGCCACGGCCCTGGCCGCCAGGCGCTCGTTCAGCTGCGGCACGTGCAGGCGCAGAATCTCGAGCTCGGTTTCCTGCGTGGGGTAATCGATGAAGATGTAGAGGCAGCGACGGCGCAGGGCCTCGGAGAGTTCGCGCGTGTGGTTGCTGGTGAGCACGACGGCGGGGCGATGGCGCGCGCGGATGGTGCCCAGCTCCGGCACGCTGACCTGGAACTCGCTCAGCACCTCCAGCAGGAAGGCCTCAAACTCGGAGTCGGCGCGGTCGATCTCGTCGATCAGCAGCAGCGCCGGCTCGTCGCTGGTGATGGCCTGCAGCAGGGGCCGCGCCAGCAGGAAGCGTTCGGAGAAGAAGACCTCCTCCTGGTTGGCGAGCTGGTCGGCGGCTTCCGCCAGGCTGCCGGCCGCGGCCAGCATCTCGCCCAGCTTGTCGCGCAGCAGTTGGGTATAGAGCATCTGCCGCGCGTACTCCCATTCGTAGAGCGCGCGGCTCTCGTCCAGGCCTTCGTAACATTGCAGGCGGATGAGCCGGCGGCCGCTGGCGGCGGCCCAGGCGCCGGCCAGCGCGGTCTTGCCCACGCCGGCCGGCCCTTCGGCCAGCACTGGACGCTCCAGTTCTTGCGCAAGGAAGAGAACTGTCGCGAGCTCTTCGCTGGCTATGTAGCCCTGCGCGCCCAGTGCCGAACCCAGGGCGGCGCAGTCGTCAGACATGTGAGCCGGGGAGCTTCAGGCGCAGCTGCTCGTCGGTCTTGCCGAAGCGCCGCGTGCGCCGGCTGTATTCCTCCAGCGCGGCCAGCAGGTGGTCGCGGCCAAAGTCCGGCCAGTAGACCGGCGTGAAGTGATATTCGGCGTAGCTACCCTGCCACACGAGGAAGTTGCTCAGGCGCTGCTCGCCGCTGGTGCGAATGATGAGGTCGGGGTCCGGCAGGGAACTGGTGTACATGTAGCGGTCGATGAGCGCCGCGTCGATCGCCTCGGGCAGAATGCCGTCGGCGACGATACGGCGCAGGGCGCGCACGATTTCGTCGCGGCCGCCGTAGTTGAGGGCCACGTTGAGTATGATGCAGCGGTTGTGGCGCGTCCGCGCGACTGCCTTAAGGATTTTGCGCTGCAGCGAGGCGGGAATGCCCTCCAGCTCGCCAATGTGCCGGATCTGCACGCCCTGCTCATCCAGATCGCGCAGCTCGCGGTCGATGACCAGCTCGAGCGTGTCCATCAACACACGTACCTCGGTGCGCGGCCGCTTCCAGTTTTCGGTGGAGAAGGCGTAGAGCGTCAGCACCTCAATGCCGAATTCGACTGCGGCGCGCAGGATTTCGCGCAAGTTCTCGGTTCCCTGGCGGTGCCCTTCGGCGCGCGGCAGCCCCCTGGACCTGGCCCAGCGCCCGTTGCCGTCCATGATGATGGCGACGTGCCGCGGGATGTGTGTCGGGAGTTTGCCGTTGTGGGAAGAAGCAACCATGGTTTCCGTCATACCGGGCCCGCGAGGGCTCAGACCTCCAGGATTTCCGTCTCCTTGAGCTTGCCCAGCGCATCGATTTTGGCGATGCTGTCATCCGTGAGCTGCTGCACTTCCGTCTGGCCCTGCTTCATCTCGTCCTCGGAGATCAGCTTCTCGCGCTCAAACTCCTTCAGATCGTCGTTGGCCGAGCGGCGGATGTTGCGCACGGACACGCGCGCATCCTCAAGACGCCGGTTGAGCACTTTCACCAGTTCCTGGCGCCGCTCGCGCGTGAGGGGCGGCATGTTGAGGCGGATGACGTCGCCATCAGTGCCGGGCGTGGCGCCCACGTTGGCCTGCATAATGGCGCGCTCGATACCCTTGATGGCCGCCTTGTCGTAGGGGCGGATGAGAATCTGCAGGGCTTCCGGCGTCGAGATGTTGGCCAGCTGGCGCAGTTCCGATTCCTGACCGTAATACTCAACCTTCAGCCGGTCCACCAGCGCGGTGCTGGCGCGTCCGCTGCGCAGGCCCGCCAGGTCCTCGCTGAGAAAGGAAAGCGTCGAGCGCATCTTCTCCCTGGCCTCGGCCATAATATCGTCGATCATGCCTGTCCCCCTGTGCCGCGGCCGGCCACTGCCTGCTCCTGTCCTTCCCAGCCACGCGCCTGCCAGGCGCTGTACAGCGCGATGGAGCCGACCGTGGCTACGTTCAGGCTGGCGACCTGGCCGCGCATCGGCAATGATAACAGCATATCACAGTTGTCGCGCACCAGCCGACGCATGCCCTCGCCCTCGCTGCCCAGCACCAGCCCCAGCGCCATGTTAAGGTCTGTGTGACCCAGTGGCGGAATCTCCGCCCCGATCTCCAGCCCCACCAGCCACACGTCCTGCGCCTTCAGCGTCTTCATCGCGTTCACCAGGTTGGACACGCGGATGATGTTCAGATGCTCGATGGCGCCGGCCGAGGCATTGACTACGGCGGGCGTGATGGTCACCGTGTTGCGCTGCGGCAGAAAGACGCCGTGCACGCCCACCGCGTCCGCCACGCGCAGCAGGCTGCCGACGTTTTGCGGGTCCTTGAGCAGGTCGAGCAGCAGGAAAAAGGGCCGTTCGCCGCGCTCACGCGCCAGGGCAAAGGCGTCTTCCGTTTCGGCGTAGGGATAATTGCTGACGCGCATGATGACGTTCTGGTGATTGGCGCCATCGGCCAGATCATCCAGGATACGGCGCGGCACGCGACGCAGCGGCAGGTTACGTTGCTCCACCAGCGCGATGATTTCGCCGCTGCGCCCACGCTCGTCGGCCGCATCGGCCAGCAACAGCTGCTCGCAGCGGCGCCGGTTCGCGCGCAGGGCTTCCATCACTGCCCAGTGGCCGTAGAGGAAATCGCTCATGTTCCCGCCACGCGCCAGACCGTGCCGTTGGGCCCGTCCTCGAGCAGGACGCCCAGGCCGGCCAGTTCGTCGCGGATGCGGTCGCTGGCAGCGTAGTCGCGGTTGACGCGGGCTTCGGCGCGCAGGGCGACGAGCAGCTCGATGAGGCCACCCTCGCGCCGGCCGTCGCCGCCGCGCTCCTGCTCGCCGGAGGGGATGACGCCCAGTACTGCCCCACCCAGATCGCTGTAGACCGCGTTGATGGCTCCCAGCACGTCCAGGCCTGGTTGCGTTGGCGAATTGAGCAGCGTGTTGACCTCACGCGTCAATTCGTGCAGCACGGCCAGGGCCCGCGGCGCGTTGAAGTCGTCGTCCATCGCCGTGGCAAATTCAGCGCGCGCGCGTTCCAGGCGCGGCAGGAAGCCGTTCCCTGCCGCGCTCTCCGCCGCCGTGTTCAGGCGCTGCCGCGTCTGTCGCACCGCGCCGAAAAGCCGCTCCTGTCCGGCGCTCGCCGCCGTCAGCACGTCCTCGCTCCAGGTGACCGGGTTGCTGTAGTGCGCGCCGAGGATGAAGGCGCGCAGGGCTTCCGGTCGCGCCCGCGTCAGCATCTCACGGATGGTGATGAAGTTGCCCAGGCTCTTGGACATCTTGACCGCGATGCCCTCCTCGTCGAGCACCATCAGGCTGCCCACCAGCAGCCAGTAGCGCGCGAAGGCGGCATCGTTGGCGCATTCGCTCTGCGCGATCTCGTTCTCGTTGTGCGGATAGATGTTGTCGATGCCGCCGCCGTGGATGTCGAAGGTCGGCCCCAGGTACTTGCGCGCCATCGCCGAGCATTCGATGTGCCAGCCGGGAAAGCCGACGCCCCAGGGGCTGTCCCACTGCAGGATGTGCTCCGGCCCGGCCTGCTTCCACAGGGCGAAATCCGCCGGGTTGCGCTTCTCGTCGCGCACGGCCTCGCGGCTGCCGGCCTCCTGCTCCTCCAGCACGCGGTTGGAGAGCTTGCCGTAGCCATCGTGGGTGTTGACGTCGAAGTAGACGTTGCCCGCGACGGCGTAGGCGTGGCCGCCGCGGATGAGCTCCTCGATCATGGCGATCTGTTCGGGGACGTGCGCGCTGGCCCGCGGCGAGATGTCCGGCCGGACAACGCCCAGCGCGTCCATGTCCGCAAAGTAACTGCGCGCGTAGGTCTCGACGACCTGCATGGGGCCGGCCTGTACCTGACGCGCCTTGCGCAGAATACGATCCTCGCCGCTGTCCAGCAGATGGCCCACGTCAGTCAGATTCTGGACGTAGAGCACGTCATGCTCGCTGTAACGCAGCCAGCGCACCATCACGTCGAAGGAGACGTAGGTGCGGGCGTGGCCGATATGCGCGTCGTCGTAGACGGTGGGGCCACAGACGTACATGTTGACCTGGCCCGCGGTCAGCGCTTCAAAGGGCTGTTTGCTGCGGCCGAGCACGTTGAACAGCTGCAGTGCCATGAAGCGCTCTCTCCTCACCTCGTCAACCAGGGGCCATTCTAGCGCAGACCGGGCGCGGCTGTCAGCGCCCATGCCATGCCACCGGCCAGGTTGTGCACAGCGTGCGCTATACTCCACTCAGGCACCAGGCGAGGGGGCAGCGGAGCGGCCGTCCAGGAAGTGGCCGACAGCATCGTCGAGCAGATCAACGACCTGCTCTGGTTCGCACGCTTCGGGGAGGCCCGTCCAGCGGGCCTCCTCCTTCGCCCTGCGCAGTTGCCGCTGGTGTCGGCCCGAAAGGATAAAAATGCTTGCCCTCCCTGAAGTCCTTGGCGACCTTGCCACAGAGCGACCCGTTTTCCATTCCGAGGCAGATTTCCAGCATGCGCTCGCCTGGCAACTGCAACGCGAACATCCCGCTGCACAAGTGCGCCTCGAAGTGCCCTTCGCGGCAGGGCATCGCATTTACCTCGATATCCTGTTTCAGGACGGCGACGGGCGAGTATTGCTGGAATTGAAGTACAAGACGCGTGGCCTGGAGTTAAGCGTTGGGGAAGAAAGTTTCCGGCTTGCCAACCAGGGCGCTCAGGATGTCGGTCGTTACGATTACATCAGGGACATTGTGAGATTGGAAACACTGGTCAATCGGAGACTTTGCAACCGGGGTTACGCCATCCTGCTCAGCAATGACCCTGGCTATTGGACGGCCGCGCTTTCTCATACGGTCGACTCTGCCTTTCGCCTTCACGAAGACAGCCGACTGTTCGGCAAACGCCATTGGGATGCCAACGCCTCGGCGGGTACGAAGCGTGGGCGGGAAGCGACGCTGTGCCTGTACGGCAGATATCGCAACCTCTGGCGTAATTACAAGCAAGTTGAAGAAGGCGTTGGCGGTGAGTTTCGCTACCTGCTGCATGAAATCCGCGCCGACTAACTGATACCGGGAGGCAGCGTGAGCGAGCGGCCCAACATCGTCATCATCATGAGTGACCAGCAGCGCGCCGACGTCTCGGCGCGCGAGGGCTTTGCGCTGGATACCACGCCCTTCCTCGACGCCCTGGCGACCGGGGGCACATGGTTTACGCGCGCCTACACCTCCATGCCCGCCTGTCTGCCGGCGCGCGTCAGCATGTTGACCGGGCGCTATCCCGGCGCCACGCGCGCCCGCACCAACCACAACGCCGAGGACGCCTGCTACGAGCGCGACCTCTACCAGCTGATGCGCGCAGAGGGCTATCGCACCGCGCTCTGCGGCAAGAATCACAGCCACGTCGGCGCTGACGACATGGACTGCTACCATCCGCTGGGTCATCACGGCGGCTCCGGCCCTGACCGCACGCCGGAAGAAGTGGCCTTCGACGACTACCTCGCCGGCCTGAAGCACAGCGCCGATTTCAACTCCGCGCCCGGCGGCGTGGAAGTGCAGTGCCCTTACCGTGCCGTGTCCAGCGCCATCGACTTCGTCGACGAAGCGAGTGACGATCCCTTCTTCCTGTGGCTCTCCTTCCCGGAGCCGCACAACCCCTACCAGGCGCCGGAGCCTTACTTCTCACTTTTCCCGCCCGAGACGCTGCCGCCCACCCTGTCCGATGCCTCCGCGCTGGCAGTAAAGGGCTTCAAGTACCAGTGGCTGCGCCACATCGGTGAAACAGCCTTCCCCGATTACGCGGAACAGCTGCCGCGCGCGCGCAGCAACTACTTCGGCATGTTGCGCCTCATCGATGACCAGGTGCGCCGCTTCGTGGAACACCTGGATGCGCGCGGCCTGCGCGAGAACACCATCCTCTTCTTCCTCTCCGACCATGGCGACTACGTCGGCGAGTACGGCCTGGTGCGCAAGGGCGCGGAACTGCCGGAGGTGCTGGTGCGCATCCCCTTCCAGGTCTGCGGGCCGGGCATCCTGGCCAGCGCCGGGCCCCACCTGGCGCACATCAACATCGTCGACATCCTGCCCACCATCTGCGAGGCGACCGGCACAGACATGCCGCCCGGCGTGCAGGGCCGCAGCCTGTGGCCCATGCTCACCGGCGCCGACTGGCCGCGCGAGGAATTCGCCAGCGCCTATGCCGAGCAGGGCTTCGGCGGCCTGCACTATACGGCGGAGGACGACTACGACCCCTACGAGGACGGCCTCAACGCCACGGTCAGCTTCGACGAACTGAATGGCTGGTCACAGAGCGGCAACCTGCGCATGCTGCGCCGCGACGACTGGAAGCTGCTCTTCGACATGCAGGGACACGGCCAGCTCTACAACCTGGCGCAGGACCCGGTCGAGCTGAACAATCTCTATGGCGACCCGGCATACGCCGCCATCCAGGGTGAGTTGCTGGCCGAACTACTGGCCTGGACCCTGCGCGCCCAGGATCCGCTGCCGCATCCGCGCCGCCGCTACCGTTTCAAGTCCGACCCGCGTAACTACTGGTCGCCCTACCGGGAGCCATGACCGGGGCTGTCTCGCCTGTACCTGTTTGACCTCACTGCCTGCCTGCAGTATGCTCAAAATATCATCGCAGCCTGACGCCGGAGCAAGCGACCATGGCAACCGAAACTTCAATTCTGGAATCCCTGGACGTGCGGATGGCAAGGCTGGAAGGCGCATTGCCATTTCTTGCCACCAGAGAGGACATCAGCGATCTTCGCGGTGAATTGCGCAGCGAGATCGGCGCACTGCGGAGTGAATTACAGGGCGATATCGGCACGCTGGGCGGCAAGATGGACAAAGAGATCGGCTCGCTGCGCGGGGAGATGAGCAAAATGCGCGTCGAGATTGGAGAAAATCGCGTCGAGATCAAGTCCCTGCGCTGGACGATGACCTGGGCCATCTCACTCCTGGGTGTTGGTCTGGGCGTCCTGATGTTTGTGCTGCGCTAGCTGGCCGGCGTTCTTTTGACCTTACCGGTCGGACACAATTCATAATGGACCCATCGCAGCCTACGTCGGAGCACAGAGCCATGACGAGAGAAACGAACACAGGATTTCTTCAAAACAGGGTGTGCGAACTGGAAAGCAAGTTGTCCCGACAGAAAGGAAGAAACAATATCGAAGGTATCCCGTACGAAGCGATGCTCATGCGTCGGGAACTCATCATTTGGGGGTTGGCACTCGCCTTTCTCATGTGCTTTCTCTGGAAATAGAATTTTGTAGAAATATCTCTGGAACCGACCGCGCCGTGATGTACTGCGCGGTTTTCCGTTCTGTGGTAAGACTTTGCCAGCAGCGGAACCTCGGGAGGGAACGTGACCGCCAGCCACATTCGCGTCGCACCGGAGCAAACGCTCGGCCGCATCAATCCCGATATCTACGGTCACTTCGCCGAGCACCTGGGCGCCTGCATCTACGAGGGGCTGTGGGTCGGCGAGGACTCGAGCATCCCCAACACCAACGGCCTGCGCAATGACGTGGTCGCGGCCCTGCGCAGCCTCGCGCCGCCGGTCATCCGCTGGCCCGGCGGTTGCTTCGCCGATGACTATCACTGGCGCGACGGCGTCGGCCCGCGCGAGTCGCGGCCGCGGCGCATCAACATCTGGTGGGGCGAAGACATCGAAACCAATCACTTCGGCACGCACGAGTTCATCGAACTCTGCCGCCAGACCGGCGCGCAGCCTTACATCGTCGGCAACGTGGGCAGCGGTACGCCGGCGGAACTGCGCGACTGGGTCGAATACTGCAACTTCGGCGGCGACAGTTCGCTCAGCCACGAGCGGGCCGCCAACGGCGCGGCGGAGCCCTTCGGCGTGCGCTACTGGGGCGTCGGCAACGAGAACTGGGGCTGCGGCGGCGACATGGACCCCGAGGATTACGCCGGCGCCTACCGCCGCTTCAGCACCTATCTGCGCAGCTTCGGCGGCCCTGAACCCTTCCTGATCGCCTGCGGCCCGAGCAACAACGACATAGACTGGACGCTGCGCTTTTTCGAAAAGCTGGGTCGCGCCCTGCGCCCGCGCATCGATGCCTTCGCCGCCCATTACTACGCCCGCGCCCGCGACCACAATGCGGAGAATCCCTGGTCGGCCCAGACCGGCGCGGCCACCGAATACGACGAAACGCAGTGGTACACCCAGGTACAGCTCGGCCTGCAGATGGAACGCCTGGTCGTGCAGCAGCGCGCGGCCATGGACAGCTACGACCCCGAACGGCGCATCGGCCTTATCGTCGACGAATGGGGCACCTGGCATCCGCCGTCGCCGGGCCACCATCCGCGCCACCTTTGGCAGCAGAACACCATGCGCGACGCCGTGGTCGCCGCCACCACGCTGGACATCTTCAACCGCCACGCGGACAAGGTGGTGATGGCCAACATCGCCCAGACCATCAACGTGCTACAGGCCATGGTGCTCACCGACGGCGAGCGCATGCTGGTCACGCCCAGCGGCCACGTCTACGCCATGTACCGCGCCCACCAGGGCGGCCAGAGCCTGCACACTTCGTTTGAGAGTGAGTCGCTGACCTTCACCAGCGGCGGCGCGCAGCAAGAGCTGCCGGCCCTGGCTGGCTCCGCCTCATTGAAGGGGCGCGAACTCACGCTCAGCGTCGTCAACTGTCACGCCGATACGGCTGTCGAGGCGGAGATCGAACTCATCGGGGCGGGCGCGCGCGAGGTCACGCTGAGCACGCTGGCGGGCCCGGGCATCCACGCGCACAACCGCTTCGAGGCGCCCGATCTGGTGCAGCCGCGCACAGAAACGCTGGCCGTGAGCGGCAACGCCTGGGCGCAGACCTTCGCGCCCGCTTCGGTCAACGTGTTGCGTATCCTGTTGTAAGGCGGAGGGGGCGCTACCAGAGCGTGTAGCCGCCGTCCACCACCAGGTCGTGCCCGGTGACGTAGGCGGAGGCCGCCGAGGCGAGGAAGAGCATTGCGCCCTGCAGGTCTTCCGGCCGGCACAAACGGCCCATAGGCGTGTTGGAGACCCACTCATCACCCATGATTGGTATGGCAAATTCCGTCATGGGTGTGACGGTGTGGCCAGGGCTGATGCAGTTGACGCGCACGCCGCGCGCGGCCCATTCCGCCGCGCAGGAGCGCGAATACTGGATGACGCCGGCCTTGGCCGCGTTGTAGTGCGAATGCAGCTGCGGCCGGTTGACGATGCGCCCGGACATTGAGGCGATGTTTATAATCGAGCCGCTGCCGCGCGCCAGCATGGCGCGGCCTTCCGCGCGCGTACTGAGGTAAATACCCTTCAGATCGACGCCCACCACCGCGTCCCAGTCATCCTCTTCCAGCTCCTCGGCGCGGCTGCGCCGGGCGATACCCGCGCTGTTGACGGCCACGTCCAGCTGGCCCCAGGCTGCCAGCACCTGGTCCACCATCCGCTGCACCTGGTCGGCCTGCGTCACGTCAACCTCGATGGCCAGCGTCGTCGCGCCAGTTGCCGCCAGCTGCTGCGCGATATTCTGCGCTGACGTCAGGTAGCGGTCCGCCAGCGCTACGCGGGCGCCGGCCTCCGCCAGCGCGCTGGCCAGCGAGGCGCCAATGCCACTGCCGCCACCGGTCACCAGGGCGCTCTGCCCGGCCAGAGAGAAGCGTCCGCCGGTTTTTCCGCTCACAATAGCCTCCGCGCTGTGGCATGATGAGGTAAGACAAAGGCCCGACAGCGCCTGTCAGGCCTCTGTGCCAGGGCCCGGACTCGAACCGGGGACACCCTCATTTTCAGTGAGGTACTCTACCAGCTGAGCTACCCTGGCGCCGCGCAAACTATAGCATAGCGCCCGCCCGGCAACAAGTGGCGCGCGGGCTTTCGCCGCGGGTAGGATAGGCGCCTTATACGGGGGATTCATGAGCGATCCACGCACAGAGGGCCTGGCCGCCATAGCCGAACAGATCCGTACCTGCCGTGAATGCGGCCTGTACGAGGGCACCAACAACGCCGTGCCCGGCAGCGGCAGCGCCACGGCCGACATCGTCTTCATTGGTGAAGGCCCCGGCTTTCACGAAGACCGGCGCGGCCTGCCCTTCGTCGGGCGCTCCGGCGATTACCTCGAATATCTGCTGGGCCTGATCGACATGCAGCGTGACCAGGTCTTCATCACCAACGTCGTCAAGCACCGCCCGCCCGACAACCGCGATCCACGCCCCGACGAAATCTTCGCCTGCAAGGCCTGGCTCGACGAGCAACTGGCCATCATTCAGCCCGCCGTCATCGCCACGCTGGGACGCTTCAGTATGGCGCGCTACTTCCCAAATGAACGCATCAGCCGCATCCATGGCCAGGCGCGCTTCAGCGGCAAGCCCCTGATGGCTTACTACCCCCTCTTCCACCCGGCGGCCGCGCTGCGCAACCCCGGCCTGCGCCGCGACATGGAAGCCGATATCCGGCGCCTGCCGGAAATCGCCGCCGAGGTGCGCAAACGGCGCGCGGAACAACAGGACGCGGACGAGACGCCCACCCAGCTCAGCCTGTTCTGAGCGAGGGCGCAACTGCCTGTTACCTCCTGCCCGATTTTGCATCATACTGGCAGTACAGCTAAAGCGAGGAGTCACTCATTTACACCAGACTCATCGGACTGCTGCTGCTGATTTTGTTGCTGTTACTGTCAGGGTTGCCGCTCGCCGCGCAGGAAGTTGCGCTGCTGCAGAAAGCGGAAGTGATGATTGTGCGCCCGGGCGAAGCGGCGCCCGCCTTCGCCTGTGCGGAGGAAGACTGCGAACGCCTGGCCTGGCTGCCGGCCGGTGCCAGCGTCGTTCTCATCGGCCAGCTGGAGGGTCGCGAGCTCGAGGATAGCGCCCAGTGGGTCGAGGTGCTGCTGGACTGTCCCTGCTTCGATTATGAACGCAGAACCCTGGCAGACCTCCCGGACACCAAAGACCCGGATCTGGACAGATGGTATTCGTGGCATCCCTACTGGTCGCCGGATAGCAGCCGCATCGCCACCGTCGTCGGCAGCGTCCTGCATGTCTGGGATACGAAGAGCGGCGAGCGCCTGGTGAAAGAGCCGTTGGACATCTTCCATGCGTACCACATGGCCTGGTCGCCCGACGGGACGCGCATCGTCGCAGCCGGGGGCTATCGTTTCGACGAGGAAGACCAGATTCACTACGAGCCGAAGCGCAATCTGCTGCTCGTGAGCGCTGACGGGCGCAACCCCCTGCCCCTGCCTGGGCAGGACAAGGGCGTCTGGCACGTGGCCTGGTCGCATGATGGAACGCGCATCGCAACTGCCGGACAGGAGTTGCGTATCCAGGATGCGCAGCAGGGCATCTCGCTGCTAAGCATCGATTCATCCACCTCGGTCGTGGACTGGTCGCCCGATGACACGAGCATCGTCGCAATCAGCCACGATATCGGCCTGCAGGTGTGGGACGCGACCAGCGGTGAATTGCTCAGCTCCCTGGGCGGAGGCGATGTCAACCACATCGCGGATGTTGCCTGGTCGCCCGACGGCGCGCGCATCGCCTTCACCAGCTACGAAGTAACCGAGCGCGAGTCCGACAGCAATCTCGTCACCGGCAGCGCCCTGCGCCTCTGGGACGGGGTTGGCCAGCATCACCCTGAAACGCTGCTGGAGGATCCAGACTGGGTCTTCGATATTTCCTGGTCGCCCGACAGCCGCTTCCTTGTGACCCAGATTCGTGGCGCGGTCTCGATACTGGACGTGGACGACGGCCGGGTACGCGCCAGGCTGACGGCGGCTGTCAATCCCTACACTCGGGACCAGGACGGCAACAGCTATCTGATGGGTCTCGTGGACTGGTCGCCGGACGGGAAGCATATCGCAGCCACCGGGCAGGTCTTTGTCCAGGAGAAATTCGAGCTGCATTCGGCGGCCCTGGTGTGGGACCTGACGCTCATCCCGGAGGGGCAGACGCGCGCCTTCATCCACAGCAGCCAGCTCATCCCTGATGCCGCCGCCGACGGCTGACGCCATATCCAGCACAGGCCAGGTGATCCGGGCGCGGGCGCAATGCCCCTCCAATTCTTGATGTAGAATAAATTTAAAGATATGCAGCAAGGAGAGGTGGCACGCATGCACACCAGAGTCACCGGATTGCTGCTGCTGATTTTGTTGCTGTTACTGTCAGGGTTGCCGCTCGCCGCGCAGGAAGTTGCGCTGCTGCAAAAAGCGGAAGTGATGATTGTGCGCCCGGGCAACGCGGCGCCAGCCTTCGCCTGTGCGGAGGAAGACTGCGAACGCCTGGCCTGGCTGCCTGCCGGCGCCAGAGTCACATTAATCGCTGAAGTGGAGGGTCGAACGCTTGAGGACAACGGATTGTGGTATGAGGTGCTGCTGGATTGCCCCTGCTTCGATTACGAACGCAGTGATCTGACAGACCTTCCGAATACCAAAGATCTGGAGTTGCACAGATGGTATTCCTGGCATCCCTACTGGTCGCCGGACGGTACCCGTATCGCCACCGTCGCCGGCAGCGCCCTGTATGTCTGGGACGCGACCAGTGGTGAGCGCCGGGTGAAGGAATCGCTGGACATCTTCCATTCGTACCACATGGCCTGGTCACCCGATGGCACGCGTATCGTTGCAGGAGGGGGCGTTCGATTCGGGGAGGGCAACGAGCCCCGCTACGAGCCGGAGCGCAACTTGCTGATCGTGGGCGCCGACGGACACTTCCCTGCACCCCTGACCGGGCAGGACAAGGGAGTCAGGCATGTAGCCTGGTCGCATGACGGGACACGCATCGCAGCTGCCGGCGACGAGCTGCGCATTTGGGACGCGCAGCAGGGCGTGTCGCTGGTTACCATTGATGCGTCCGCCTCGATTGTGGACTGGTCGCCTGACGACACGCGCATCGTAACGAACAGCCATGAAGGCGGGCTGCGAGTCTGGGATGCCGCCAGCGGAAAATTGCTCAACTCCCTGAGCGGAGACGATTTCGACCACATCTCGGATGTGGCCTGGTCGCCGGACGGCACGCGCATCGCCTACACGTTCAACCTTGCCCACACGATCAATGACGTCCGTACCGACAACAACCCGCCCTACGGTTCCCTGCGTATCTGGGACGCGGTCGGCCAGGACCATCCGTCACCTCTGGTCGTGGCAGAGGACTGGGTCCTGGGAATTTCATGGTCGCCCGATGGCCGCTTCCTCGTATACAGTGCCGACGGGGGGATCTCCATCGTGGACACGGACGACGGCAGGACGCTCGCCCGACTATTTACGAAACCTGACTTGTACACGGGTGGTTTTCTGGGGGATTCTCTTGCCTGGTCGCCGGCTGGAAATCGAATCGCGGCCAGCGGAATAGAATTCAGTAGTATGACACCTGAAGGAGCGGCCCATGTCTGGGAGCTGTCCCTCATCCCTGACGGGCGGCCGCGCGCCTTCATCCACAGCAGCCGGCTCACAACCGCAACGACCGACGAAGGCTGACGCCATGTCCATCGCAGGCCATTCGCGCTTGACCTGCCGCGCGGCCTCTGTTTAGAATAAGCGTCGCTCACCAGACATACCCCTTCATCGGGAAGGAGAAGCCAGCGTCAGCCGCACTGCACGGCTGACCGGCGCCATGTCCACAGACTTACCCTGTACGCCGCAACATCGGTCAGCGCGGGACTTTTGCCACAGATGATCGTCCCCCGCCTCGAACAGTACCGCCACGTCCTCGTCAACTACATGTTCCCCTGGCGGAATCGCGTGCTGCTGCTGGCGCTGATGCTTTTCACCAGCATCGGCCTGCAGCTGGTGAACCCGCAGATTCTGCGCCTCTTCATCGACACCGCCATCGATAGCGGCAGCCCGGCACTGCCCGGCCTGTACTGGCCCGCGCCCGACACGACGCAGACTCAACTGCTCATGATTGCGCTGCTCTTCATGGTGATCGCGGTGCTGCAGCAGTTGGTCGCCGTCGGCGCCGTTTTCTACGGCGAGGACGTCGGCTGGAAGGCCACCAACAGGTTGCGCTCGGACCTGGCCGCGCACTGCCTGCGGCTGGACATGAGCTTTCATCACCAGCGCACGCCCGGCGAGATGATCGAGCGCGTCGACAGCGACGTGACCCAGATCGCCAACTTTTTCTCACAGTTCGTCATCATCGTCATCGCCCACGTCCTGTTGCTGGCGGGCGTGGTCACGATGATCTTCCGCGAGAATGCGCTGGTCGGCGTGGTCATGGGCATCTACGCCCTCTTCACCCTGTGGGCGCTCAACCGCGTGCGCAGCTTCGCCATCCCCGCCTGGGGCTCCGCGCGCGAGGCCAGCGCCAGTTTCTACGGCTTCCTTGAAGAGCAACTCTCCGGCACCGAGGACACGCGCGCCAGCGGCGCCGTCCCCTGGACGCTGCGCAACTTCGCGCGCCTGATGAATTTTCGCCTGAAGAGCGAGCAGAAAGCCGGCATGATGAATGCCGGCATCTTCGGTGTGGTTGCTTTCTGCGCCGTCCTGGGCACCGGCATCTCGCTGGTGGCAGGCTACCTGCTCTACAGCCAGGGAGTCATCACGCTGGGCACGGTGTTCCTCTTCGTGTCCTATACGCACATCCTCGTGCGCCCCATGCGCGAGCTGACCATGCAGGTCCAGGAGCTGCAAAAGGCCGGCGCCGGCATCGGTCGCGTCAACGAACTGCTCGCCATCCAGACCAAAATCGAGGACGGGGCTGGCGTGCCGGTGCCGTTGGGCCCGCTCAACGTCGAGTTCGACAACGTCATCTTCTCCTACAACGACGAAGAAGTGGTGCTGCAGAACGTGGACTTCCGGCTCGCGCCGGGCAAGGTGCTGGGCCTGCTGGGGCGCACCGGCAGCGGCAAGACGACCATCAGTCGCCTGCTCTTCCGCCTCTACGACCCCGTCTATGGCAGCATCCGCCTGGGCGGCACCGACCTGCGCGACGCCTCGCTGCATCAGTTGCGCCAGCGCATCGGCATCGTCACCCAGGACGTGCAGCTCTTCCGCGCCTCCGTGCGCGACAACCTGACCTTTTTCGACGACAGCATTCCCGACGAGCGTATCCTTGAGGCTATCCATGATCTGGGCCTCGGCCCCTGGCTGGCGCAGCTGCCGGAGGGCCTGGACACGCGCATCGATTCCGGCGGCCGCGGCCTCTCCGCCGGCGAGGCACAGTTGCTGGCCTTCACGCGCGTCTTCCTCAAGGACCCCGGCCTCGTCATCCTCGACGAAGCCTCCTCGCGCCTGGACCCGGTGACCGAGCACCGCATCGAACGCGCCATCGACAAGCTGCTGCACCAGCGCAGCGGCATCATCGTGGCCCACCGCCTCGCCACCGTGCAGCGTACGGACGAAATCATGGTGATCGACCGCGGTAAAATCGTCGAGCATGACAGCCGCGCCCGCCTCGCCGCAGATCCGGATTCGCGCTTCGCGCAACTTCTGCGCACCGGCCTGGAGGAAGCGCTGGCATGAAAGACTGGCAGATCATTTGGCAACTGGTGCGCTTCCGGCCCGGCCTCTTCGGCGCCACCGTGATCTTCGCCACCCTCGGGCAGCTGGCGCAGCAGGCGCCGGCGCTGATCACGCGCGAATTTTTCAATTTCCTGACGGGCAGCGCCCAGGTTCAGTTCGACCTCTGGGCGCTTGTCGCCCTGCTGGCAATGTCCGGCCTGGCCGAGATCATGGTGCGCTTCGGCGTGACCTGGACCCGCGTCACCTTCCAGTTCACCGCGCTGGCGTTGATGCGCCAGAACATCTTCCGCCACGTGCTGCGCCAGCCAGGCGCGCGCCCCATGCCCACCTCGCCCGGCGAATCGATCAGTCGCTTCGGCGGCGACCTCGAAGAAATCGGGATGTTCTTCCGCTTGCTGGAGATGCTGATCGGCTTCAGCATCGCCTCGCTGGTGGCCGTCTACTTCATGGTGAGCATCAACCCGCTCATCGCCGTGGTGGCCTTCACGCCCCTGGTGCTGGTCGCGCTCATCGCCAACCTGACGCACCAGCGCGTCCAGTACTACCGCAGGATACGCCGCAGCGCCGCAGCGCGCGTGGTCGGCTTCGTGGCCGAGACTTTCGGCGCCGCCCAGAGCGTCAAGGTGGCCGGCAGCGAGGAGCAGGTTGTCCGCGAATTCGAGCGCCTGAACGAGGTTCGCCGCGCTGCCGCGCTCAAGGATCGCGTCTTCGAGGAGATCCAGCGCTCCACCTATTACAACGCCGTCAACATCGGCACCGGCATCGTCCTGATCCTCTCCGCCGGCGCCATGCGCGAGGGCAGCTTCACCCTCGGCGACTTTGCGCTCTTCATCTTCTACCTGGAGCGCATCACGCAGTTCATGCGCATCTTCGGCATGTCGATGTCGCGCTACAAGCAGATTGGCATCTCCATCGACCGCGTGGAGTGGCTGCTGGGCGGGGCGCCGCGCGAGATCATGGTCGAGCACAACCCGGTCTGGCTCGATGGCTCGCTGCCGGGAATCCCGCGCTTTTCCATGAGCGAGCAGGACCGCCTGCACGCGCTCGAAATCGACGGCCTGGGGTATCAGCACCCGGGCAGCAAGAACGGCATCGACAACATCAACCTGCGCCTTGAGCGCGGCACCTTCACCGTGGTCACCGGGCGCATCGGCTCCGGCAAGACCACGCTGTTGCGCACACTGCAGGGTCTGTTGCCGCCGGACCGCGGCGAAATCCGCTGGAACGGCGAGCCGGTCGAACATCTGGCCGATTTCTTCGTGCCACCGCACACGGCCTACACGCCCCAGGTGCCGCGCCTCTTCAGCGACCCGCTGCGCGACAACATCCTGATGGGCATCCCTGAAAAGGAAGCCGACATTCCGGACGCGATTCGTTCCGCCGTGATGGAGCGCGACCTGAAGGAGCTCGACGAGGGCCTCGACACCTTCGTGGGGCCGCGCGGCGTGCGCCTCAGCGGCGGCCAGATGCAGCGCACCGCCGCCTCACGCATGTTCGTACGCCAGCCTGAGCTGCTGATCTTCGACGACCTCTCCAGCGCGCTGGACGTGGAGACCGAGCAGTTGCTCTGGAACCGCGTCTTCGCGCGCGACGGCGCTACCTGCCTCGCCGTTTCGCACCGCAAGGCCGCCTTGCGTCGCGCCGACCAGATTATCGTGATGAAGGACGGGCAGATCCACGCCCAGGGCAGACTGGACGATCTGCTGTTACATTGCCGCGAAATGCGGCGCCTGTGGGAAGGCGACGTCAGCGAGGAAGTGAACGAGACCCCGGTGGCAGCGGCGGAGCCACAGCCCGCCGGCCCGCACCCGGCTCCTGCTCAGCCGAAGCGGCCGGAGATGTAGTCCGCAGTTTCCTGGCTTTCCGGCTCCTCAAACAACTGCTGCGTCGGCCCGAATTCGACCAGCTCGCCCCAACGCAGTTCCGCGCCATCCAGCTCACGCTTGCGGATGTTGAAGAAGGCCGTGTAATCCGAGACGCGGACGGCCTGTTGCATGTTGTGCGTGACGATGATGATGGTGTAGTCACGCACCAGCTCACGCATCAGCGTTTCGATGCGCTGCGTGGCGATGGGGTCCAGCGCCGAGCAGGGCTCATCCATCAGGATGACTTCGGGCTCGACGGCGAGGGCGCGCGCAATGCACAGGCGCTGCTGCTGCCCGCCTGACAGCTCAAGGCCTGAGCGCTTGTGGAGGTCGTTCCTGACCTCGTCCCACAGCGCAGCCTGCTGCAGGCTATGTTCAACGATGGTCGTCAGCGACTTGCGGTCGCGGATGCCCAGCAGGCGCGGCCCGTAGGCGACGTTGTCGAAGATGGACTTGGGGAAGGGGTTGGGCTTCTGGAAGACCATGCCGATGCGTCGCCGTAGCTCGACCGGGTCAATGTCTTCCTCGTAGAGGTCCTGCCCCTGGTAGAAAATACTGCCCTGCACGCGCGCGCCCGGCACGAGGTCGTTCATGCGATTAATGGCGCGCAGCACGCTGCTCTTGCCACAGCCCGAAGGCCCGATGAACGCGGTAATCCGCCGCGGCTGAATGCGCAGCGAAACACCCCGCACGGCGCAGGTCTCGCCGTACCAGACGCTCATATCATCGATGCCGAGTTCGTCCTGCCGGGTAGTCATCGTCTCGATCATACAGTTCTGCGCGCCCTGGAACTATATCGGTTACGCAAGATGATTGCGGTCGCATTGAGCGTCAGCAGCAGCGCCAGCAACACGATGATGGTGGCGGCCGCGACGTCCTGAAAGCCCTCGCGCGGGTCGGCCGTCCAGCGAAAGATCTGAATCGGCAGCACGGTGAAGCGGGAGAAGGGGCTGTCCGGGTCGATGAAAATGGTCGTCGCCGCACCGACTACGACCAGCGGCGCCGTTTCGCCAATCGCGCGCGAGACGGAAAGGATGACGCCGGTCAACATGCCGGGCATGGCCACCGGCAGGACCTGGCGCGCGATCGTTTGCAGGCGGGTGGCGCCCAGACCGTAGCTGCCCTCGCGCAGCGCCTGGGGCACGGCGCGGATGGCTTCCTGGGCATTGATGATGATGATCGGCAGAATCAGCAGCGCCATGGTCAGGCCGGCGGAGAGCACGGTGCGCCCGTCCGTGGCTTCCACACCGACCAGGCGCCCGCTGGTCAGTGGCTCCAGCGCGCGCACGAAAACGGCCAGGCCGAGGATGCCGTAAATGATGGAGGGCACGCCGGCCAGGTTGCGGATGTTGGTCTCGATGAGGCCGTTGAGCAGGCGCAGGTAACGCCGGTCACCGACGTCGCGCGCGTACTCCTCGAGGTAGATGGCCGTGCCCAGGCCCAGCGGCAGCGATACGCCAATCGCGATCACCAGCATCCACAGCGTCCCCAGCAGCGCCACGCGGATGCCGCTGGTCAAGGCCTGGCTGGAGCCGGGCGAGCGCAGGAAATCGGCATTCAGCCATGAGCGGAACTCCAGGCGCGCCTGCGGGAAGTCCCGGGCGGCCCGGGCCTGTATCTCCTCCTGGCGCAGCAGCGAGTCGATCAGGTTCCAGCTCTCCAGCAGCTCCACCTGCACGATGTCCGAGTAGACCAGCTGCAGCAGGCGCGCGGGCTCCACATTCAGCTTGAGCAGCAGGGCGAGGTCCTCCCTGGCCCTTGCGTCCCGTTCGGCGCGCGCCACATCCGGCAGCCGCAGCTCGAAGAGCGTGCGATCCTGCCAATCTTCAGGGAATTGCTGGCCGCTCGCCAGGGCCTGGCCGACGGTCAAATTGCGCAGGGCCGAAGGCGCCAGCGTGGTCTGCGCGACCTCATCAAGAAAGAGCGTCAGCAGACGGTCAGTGCTGACGTAATGGCGACCTTCCGCGTCCTGCAGGTCACGCGTCAGGCCGACCAGTTGGGCCGCGCTCTGTTGCTCCAGGCTTCGCCCGTCCGTGCTGACCAGGCTGGCCGGCTCGACGACGTTGACGACAGCAACGGTGCCGAAGGCATCATCGACGATTTTGAGCAGCAGGATGACCAACGCCAGGGCCGCCAGCGCCACACAGGCCTGGTACAGCCTCTTCCAGATCCCGCTGACGCGCTGACGGCGCCGCAGGGTGCCGCCCTTGACCTGTCCCGTCACGCCGGCCACCTCAGGTTGCCTCACGATAGCGACGCGTGATGACGCCGCTGATGACGTTGAAGATGAGCGTAAGCAGGAAGAGCAGCAGGCCGATGGCGAAGAGGCTGTTGTAGTCGATAGTGTTGTAGCTGATGTCGCCGCCGGAGATGCGCACGATATGCCCGGTCATCGTCTCCGCGCCTTCCAGCGGATTGAAGGTGAAGTTGGGGCCGGCGCCCGCCGCCAGCGCCACGATCATGGTCTCCCCCACGGCGCGCGAGATCCCCAGCAGGAACGCCGCCATGATGCCGGAAATGGCGGCCGGTAGCACGGCGCGGCGCACGGTTTCCTGGCGCGTGGCGCCCAGCGCGTAGGACGCTTCGCGCAGCGCGCGCGGCACAGCGGCCAGCGCGTCCTCGCTGATGGAGGCGATGGTGGGCACGATCATGATGCCCATCACCAGCCCGGCCGAGAGCGTGTTGAACTGCTTCACCTCCGGCCCGAATATTTGCTGCAGCAGCGGCGTCATCCAGGTGAGTGCGAAGTAGCCGAACACCACTGTCGGCACGCCCACCAGCAGCTCCAGCACGGGCTTGACCAGCGAACGCACGCGCAGGCTGGCGTATTCGCTGAGGTAGACCGCCACGCCCAGGCCCAGCGGCAGCGCCACCAGCAGCGCGAAGAAGGTCGTCATCAGCGTGGCATTCAGCAGCGGCCAGATGCCCAGCTGCCCCAGCTGCGGGTTCCAGCGCGTCCCCGTCAGGAATTCACCCAGGGTAACCGCGTCCGTGCTGAAGAGCGGCAGACCGGCGTCGTGACGGGCCGGCCTGGTGCCATCCATGCCGCGCTCCACAATCAGGGTGTCGGAAATCCGCGAGACACTCCGGACGCGCATGACCTCCTCGTCCGCGCGCAGCAGGCTGTCCGCCTTGAAGGCGGCAGCGGCGCCCTCCACCAACTGGATCACATTGTCCCCAGGCGTCACATCCACGCCCAGCAGCACCGTCCGCTCGTTGTGCGCAAACACTGGTGTGTCGGCCCCGTGGTTGACGGCCAGGCTGCCGTTGATGCCGCGCTCCACATCCAGCCCGGCGCGGCTGGCCGCGAGCACGCGCATCTGTTCGTTGCCCAGCTCAATCACCTGGCCTTCATGAAAAGGCAGCGTGGCGCGCTCGTCCAGGTTGAGCAGCAGGCGCTGGTCCTGCGCCTTCAGATCCGCGGCCAGCGTGACCTCCTGCCCCAGGTTTGTCACCTCGGCGCGCTCCACCGTGTCGAACTTCACCTGCTGCCAGGAGCGTTGGCGGAAGAACAGCAGCGAGTTCTCGCCGAGGGTGTAGAGGATGCCGGCGGTGGAGAGGATGGAGACCAGGCCGCAGAGCAGCAGCAGGATGCGGAAGAAGCTCTCGACCGGACGGGCCCGACGCTTGAGGCTGCGCGTGCGCAGCACTTTTTCGAGGGTGGCGGCCTTCGGCGTTGCGAGCCGCCGCGTACCCTGATATTGCGCCATATTCCTGCCTGAAGTGATTTCGGGGATGTGCATGCGGGCAGAATTATAGTAGCCCACAGGTTAAAGAAATGTCCATTTTTGTTAAATGCAGATTAAATCGCCCTGCAGCGGGCCGGATCTGCGGCGCGGGCGCTGCAGACAGCATTGTGGCAGCCTGCACTCCGACGCCAGGCACAATGCTATACTTCGCCTCTGTGCCAGCAGGACAAACGAGTATGGCAGGTCAGGCATGAAAGACTATTTCTTCAACGCGCGCGACGATTTCCATTACGACCACAGCGGCTACTACGGCTACATCGTCTTCAACGGAGACACGAAAACGCGCGATGGCTTGCTGAAGGCGCTGGGTCAGGGCGCGCAACCCGGCGGCCTGGGCTGGTACCGCTATGGCAAGAGCTTCCGCCCCGCCAATGACGGCAAGATGTACCACTGGTATATCCGCCTGCACAGCGGCGGTAACGACAAGCCGGCCGCGCAGGCCGTAGATGACTTTCTGCGCGGGCATCTGGAGCCGCCTAAGCCTTCGCCGCAACAACCTGAAACACAGAAACTCGTGAAGGATCTGCTTGTGGAGACACTTGAGCATTACGAGCAATCTGTTGAAGGATTGAAGCGGGACTTCAGCGAATTGAAAAGTGAATTGCAGGCCGGAACGGCTGCCCAGGTCGAATTAAGGGATGTAGTAGCGCAAGGCTCGGCCAACAGCGTCGCGCTGAAAGATAAGCAGCAGGAACTTGAGGAAACGCAAGAGGAGTTGGAAGAGACACAGAACAAACTGACCGCCACAGAAGAAAAAGTTGAGCGCCTGGAAGACGAATTGTCTCATAGCGGGAGCGGTGGTCTGAATGAAGAACTCAAACGTGTAGAAAAAGCAAAACAGAAATCTGACGCAGAAAACAAGAGTCTCAAGCAAGAGAAAATGCAACTGAAAAAGTCGCTCATCAGCGCCGAAGGCGAAAGGGACAATTGGAAACAGCAGTTCGACGCCGTGAGCGAAGAAAACGGAAATCTGAGGAACGAACTGGAACTGGCCAGGAGTAGTGGCAGCGAGCCAGAATCAAAAACGACGACCGGCAACTCCCTGGACGGCAATATTGAATCTGTCCTGCGTGCCATTCTGCCCGAGTTGCATCTGGTTGAAAGCTCCTGGGATCACCTCAAATTCGGGGATCTGAACCACGAACCCGTTTTGCGCAGGCTCAGCAGCATCGTTCGAGATGATCAGGTACCGGGCAGCAAGGCTGTTCAGGGAGCCGATAACTGGATGGAGTTGCACATTGACCGTCGGCACTGGCGACTCTATTACTGCAGAAAGAACAGCCTGGTAGGTGACAAGATCGTTGCCATGATCGGAAAGAAAGGTGAACAGAACCAGGACATGGCCTGGTTACGCGACAACCCACCGGAAGTCTGCCTTGAGAAGGCCATGTCTCAACGACAGTAACATTGGAAAGGCGGCGGGTGTTGGCCCGCCGCCTTCGTCTTGTCTGACCTTCATCCGGGTCAGCCGCCGGTGGCAGCCGTCACCAGCAGACGCGAACGGTTCAGCCCCCAGACGTCCGCCGGGAAGTAGCCGGCCGCCTCAACTTCCTCGTTGACCACGGCCAGGTAATAGATCAGGAAGTCGCCCACCTGCGGCCGCTGCGCGATGATCTCGGGCGCAGCGTACAGGAAGAGCGGGCGCGCCAGCGGGTAGCTGCCGTCGTCCACGCTGCTGCCGGCCGGTGCCACGTTTTCGATCGGGACTGCTGTCAGAACGTCCCTGTTGGCCTCGAAGTAAGCGTAGCCGAAGAAGCCCACGGCGTAGGGGTTGCCCGAAACGCCGTTCACCAGCACGTTGTCATCCTCGCTCAGGCTGGTGCGCGCCGCGTCCAGGATGGGCGCCTGGTTCTTGTTGAAGACCTCTTCCACAAAGTAGTCGAAGGTGCCGCTGTCGGTGCCAGGGATGAAGCGCTCGATCGGCTCTGCGGGCCAGTCCGCGTTGACATCCTGCCAGGTGTCGGCCGTGCTGAAGAGGCGCGCCAGCTGCTCCAGGCTCAGGTTGTCGACAAAGTCGTTTTCGCTGTTGATGGCCACTGCCAGCGCATCCGTGCCCACGCGCAGCGGGAAGACGCTACGGCCGATGGCGTGGCAATTCTCCACCTCGGCGTCCTTGATGGGACGGCTGGCGTTGGAGATGTCGGTCACGCCTTCCGCGCAGAAGCGCTCGAAGCCGGCGCCGGAGCCGATGCTATCGACGGTAATGTTGCCCGCGTAGCCCTCGTCACGGAAGCGCGTGGCGATGGCGTCGCTGAGCGGGAATACGGTCGAACTGCCGGCGGCGATGAGGTCGCCATCCACGAAGGCGGGCACGGTCTCGACCAGTTCCAGCTCGGGCAGCAGCACGCGGTCGATGGCGTGCAGCACGCCATTGGCGGCGCTGATGTCGGCGACGACGACGTTGGCGTCATTGATCATCACGCCCGTTGCGCTCGCGGAGACGCTCAGCGCGCCCACCATATCCATGCTGCTCAGGTCGGCGCTGCCGTGTGCACCCTCCACCACATGCAGCAGTAGCAGCTCGGTCAACACCTCGGGGTTTCCCGCCAACCACGCCACTGCAAAGCCCGGCAGCCCGGCGAAGGCCTCGTTGACCGGCGCAAACAGGGTTATGGGGCCCCCGGCGGCAAGCGCGTCAGAAATTCCTGCCGCGCCGGCCAGTTCCAGCAGGGTGGAGAATTGCCCGTCACCGGCGACCACGTCCGCAAGACTGTGGCTGTCGGCCTGTACGCTTGCCAGCGGCAGGGCCAGTACGACAATCAGGAAGAGGATGCTGCGGAGTTTCACCATGCTTTTACGCTCCTTGTGCGTATGACACCATGCGTCCGCTGCACATGGTCGCACGAGCGTTTTAAGCACAGACTGCCCTCTTGTTAAGACTCGTCGAAGTTCTCCTTAATCCCGGAATAACGCGGCTCAGCGACGTCAGGTTTGTGTCAGCTCTTGCCAGCCGCCTTCAGCAGCAGGCGCGAGCGGTTGAGCTCGTAGACATTCATGGCGAAGTAGCCAACCGCCGCAACTTCCTCGTTGACCACGGTGAGGTAATAGCTCAAAAATTCGCCCACCTGCGGCCGCTGCGCGATGACTTCGGGAGCGGTGTAGAGGTAGAGCGGCCGCGACAGGGGGTAGCTGCCATCGTGCACGCTGCTGCCCTGCGGCACCACGCCCTCGAGCGGAACCGCTTTCAGCCGGTCCCGGTTGGCGGCGAAGAAAGCGTAGCCGAGAAAGCCGACCGCATGGGGAGAGTTCGCCACACCGCGCAGCAGCAGGTTGTTGTCTTTACTCAGGCTGGTGCGCGCCGCGTCCAGGATGGGCGCCTGATCCTTGTCGAAGAGTTCTTCCACGAAGTATTCGAAGGTGCCGCTGTCGGTGCCCGGGATGAAACGCTCGATGGGCGCAGCGGGCCAGTCCGGGTTGACGTCCTGCCAGGTATCCGCCGTGCTGAACAGGCGGGCCAGCTGCTCCCTGGTCAGGTTGTCGACAAACGTGTTGTCGCTGCTGACGATCACGACCAGCACGTCCATGCCCACGCGCAGCGGGAAGACATCGCGGCCGATGGCCTGGCAATTCTCCCGCTCGGAATCCTTGATGGGGCGGCTGGCGTTGGCAATGTCGGTGATGCCTTCCCCGCAGAAGCGCTCGAAGCCGGCGCCGGTACCGATGCTGTAGACGGTGACGTTGCCACCGCGATAGCCCTCATGATGGAAGCGCGCGGCGATGGCCGCGCTGAGCAAAAAGACGGTCGAGCTGCCGGCGCTGACGATGCTACCCTCCATGAAGGCGGGGACGACCACCCCCGGTTTCTGCTCCGGCAGCAGCACGCGGTCGATGGCGTGCAACAGGCCATTGCCGGCGCGCGTGTCGGCGGCAACGAGGGCCGCGTCATTGACCATCAGGCCGGCCTCGCCCTCGCTGATGTCCAGCGCGCCGACCCGCTCCATCGCAGCCAGATCGGCACTGCCCCAGGCGCCCTCCACCACATGCAACAGCAGCAGTTCACCCAATGCCGCGGGATTGTCCTGCAACCATGCCAGCGCGAAGCCCGGCAGTTCGGCGAAGGCCTCGTCAACCGGAGCGAACAGCGTCATGGGGTTCTCAGCGGCGAGCATGTCCCCCAGCCCGACTGCGCTGGCGAGCATCTGCAAGGTGGAAAACTGCCCGTCAGCGGCGATCAGGTCGGCGAGATTGCTTTCCGCGGAGCGCACGGTTGCCAGTGAGGAGGCCAGTACAGCGATCAGGAAGAGGAGGCTGCAGCGTTGCTTCATGTTCCCGCCCCCGTTGCGCCAGACACGCGCGCTGCGCCAGATGTACAGGCTCAATTCTCCCGGGCTGTTCAAAGGAAAACTGCAGGATCTGCTCCCAAACATAACATGGCACGTGCGTGGGCTGCGCAGTTGCGCCTGGCTGCACTATAATGGGCGGTACAGGAGCCCGGGACACGATGAGCTTCCACAGAACAGGCATTCTGGCGCACCCCCGCCGCCCGCAGACCGCGCCCGTCGCCAGGGACATCGCCGCCCAGTTGCGCGCGCGCGGCCTCGACACCTGGGTGCGCGACGTGTGGACGGAAGAAGACGTGCGCGCGCAGGTGTCCGATTCCGACCTCGTGGTCGCCATCGGCGGCGACGGCGCCATGCTGCGCGCGGCGCGGGTCTGCGCGGCGCCGCAGGTGCCGGTGCTGGGCGTCAACATGGGTAACCTCGGCTTCCTGACCGAGATCGACGACCCGGGCAACTGTGCCGATCATATTGACCAGTTGCTGGCTGGAGACTACTGGCTCGAACAGCGCATGATGATCCGTGCCCAGGTGCTGCGCGATGGCTCGGTCGTGGCCGGCGCGGACGGCCTCAACGACGTGGTGCTCAGCCGCAACCGCGTCACGGCGACGGTGCGCCTTGAGATGTACATCGACCGCGACTGGGCCACGACCTACACGGCCGACGCGCTCGTCATCGCCACCGCCACCGGCTCCACCGCCTATGCCCTGGCCGCGGGCGGGCCCATCCTGCCGCCGGAACTGCTCAACATCCTCGTGATCCCGGTCGCGCCACACCTCAGCATGGGCCGCCCCCTCGTGCTCTCCCAGGGCTCCGTCGTCGACGTCTTGCCGGCGGCCGTTGATCAAAGTCCGGCGCTGTTGAGTGTAGACGGGCGCGTCGTACGCGCGCTGGAGCCGGACGAGCAGCTGCGGGTACAGGCCAGCGCGCACATCAGTCGCTTTGTGCGCATGCGCGACCGCAACTATTTCTATCGCTCGCTGCTGGACCGGCTGGAGCCGCGTATCGATGCGCGGCAGCGCCCGGCCCTGCCCCGACGCAGGCTCGCCGCCCGATGAGCGTTGTGCCCGAAACGACCTACTGCGAGCAGCATCCGCAGCGCGAGACCAACCTGCGCTGCAACCACTGCGACCGGCTGATGTGTCCCGCCTGCGCCGTGCAGACGCCGGTGGGCTATCGCTGTCGCGAATGCGTGCGCGTGCACGAGGATCGCTTCTTCAGCGGCACGTACCTGGATTACCTGGTGGTTTTCGTCGTCTGCACGCTGGGAGCGGCCCTTGCCCGGCTGCTCATCGGCCTGGTGGGCGGCTTTCTACTGCTGGTCATCCTGCTGGCCGTGCCGGCCGGCGGCGCCATCGCCACGCTGGCCCTGCGGCTGAGCGGGCGGCGGCGCGGTCGCTGGTCTGGCGCCGTGGCGGCGGCGGGCGTCGTGGCCGGCAGCCTCGCCTTCACCCTTTTCCTGGGCGGGCCAGGCATCAGCACCCTGCTTTTCGCCGGCATCATGGCGGCCACGGTCTACGGCCGCTACCGCGTCAGGATTTGAGCCGGAAAGCGCGCATGCTCGAGGAACTGCAGATCCGCAACCTGGCCGTCATCGAGGACCTGACGCTGAGCTTCGGGCCCGGCTTCAACGTCATCACCGGCGAGACCGGCGCCGGCAAGTCGCTGCTGGTCGACGCCCTGAGCCTGGTGCTGGGCGCCCGCGCAGACCCCGTCTTCGTCCGCGCCGGCGCAGAGCGCGCCAGCGTCGAGGGCTATTTCAGCCTTGATGAGGCTGCGCGTGAACGACTGGCGCCCCTGCTGCAGCGCGAGGAACTGGAGGACGAGGTCGGCAGCTCCCTGCTGCTGACGCGCGAACTGCGGCGCAACGGCCGCTCTACCGCGCGCGTCAACGGGATCGCCGTGCGCAGCGGGCTGCTGCAGGCCATCGGCGAAATGCTGGTGGACATCCACGGCCAGTCCGATCATCTTTCGCTGTTGCGCCCAGCCACCCACATCGACCTGCTGGACCGCCACGCCGGGCTGCTGGACAGGCGTCCCGCGCTGGCCAAACTGGTCGGGCAGCTGCAGGCGACGCGCGCACAACTGCGGCAGCTGCAGCAGGACGAGGGCGAACGCGAACGCCTCGCCGAACAATTGCGGCGAGAAATTGCGGAGATTGACGCCGCGGCCCTGCAGCCTGGCGAGGACGAAAACCTGCGTAACGAGCGCAGTCGCCTGGGCAACAGCGAACAACTGGCGCAGCTCGGCGCCCAGGCGCTGCTGGCGCTGGCCGGTGAGGACAGCGGCCCGGAGACGCCCGGCGCGCTCGGCCTGCTCATGCAGGCCGAACAGTTGCTGGCGCGGCTGGCGCGTATCGACCAGCAGTTGCAGGAGGAGCAGGAGTTGGCCGACACGCTCGCCCAGCAGGTGCAGGATATCGCAGGCACCCTGCAGGACTATGGCGAGCGCGTGGAACACAACCCGCAGCGCCTGGCAGAAGTGGAGGGGCGTCTCGAAGCCATCAACACGCTGCGCCGGCGTTATGGCGCCAGCATCGAGGCCGTGCTGCAACACGCTGACGGGGCGCGCGCGCAGCTCAACGCGCTGGAGCACAACGAGGAACAGCTGCAGGCCTGCCAGGCGGAGGAAACGCGTCTGCTGGCCGCGCTGGGCCAGGCCGGGGCGGCGCTCAGCGCAGCGCGGCAGGCGGCCGGTCAACGCCTGGCGCAGCAGATCGTCGTCGAACTGGGCGACCTGCGCATGGGCAGTACGCGCTTCGAGGTGCAGATTACGCAGCAGGAAAGTGAGGACGGCTGCCCGGTAGCGGGGCAGCGCCTGCGCTTCGGGCCCGATGGCATCGATCAAGTCCAGTTCCTGCTGAGCGCCAACCCCGGCGAGCCGCTGCGGCCGCTGGCAAAGGTCGCTTCCGGCGGCGAGGCAGCGCGCCTTATGCTGGCGCTAAAACACGTGCTGGCCCAGGCCGACCGCACGCCCACCCTGATCTTCGACGAGATCGACCAGGGCATCGGCGGGCGCGTGGGCGCGGTGGTGGGCCACAAGCTGCATTCGCTCGGCAAGGATCACCA
The DNA here is from genome assembly GCA_965238035.1 of Phototrophicaceae bacterium. GTDB lineage: Bacteria > Chloroflexota > Anaerolineae > Aggregatilineales > Phototrophicaceae > JAGWBD01. The sequence goes on from OZ250163.1 coordinate 1,216,776, forward strand.
GGTGCTGGCCGTCACCCACCTCGCCCAGTTGGCCGCCTGCGCCGAAAATCACTTCCGCGTCGACAAGAACCCGGACGATCGCCACGCCCGCGCCACAGTACAGTTGCTGCAGGGCGAGGCGGAGCGCGTCGGCGAACTGGCGGCGATGCTGGGCGCCACAGGGGACAGCGGCAGCGACACTGCGCGCGCGCTGCTGCGCGCGGCCGGGACGCAGGCTACCCGCAGCGCCGATTGAGGGCTACAATGCGCGCAAGCGCTGACGCAGGGAGCAGGCATGACGACCTTCAACTTTGATGAAATTATCGACCGTCGCAGCACGGACAGCGCCAAGTGGAATCGCTACGACGCGGACGTCATCCCCTCGTGGACGGCGGACATGGATTTCCTTTCGCCGCCGGCGGTCGCCGAGGCTCTGCAAAAGCGCGTCGCTCACGGCATCTTCGGCTACAGCATGGCGGGCGGCTTTGCGACCGGAGGCGGGGTGCAGGAGGCGGTCAGCACACGCTACAGCCAGCTTTACGGCATGGACACCGCGCCCGAAGACGTTCTGATTGTGCCCGGCGTGGTCAGCGGGCTTTACGCCGTTTGTCATTACATCAAGGCTGACGAAAGCGTCCTCATCCAGACGCCCAACTACTGGCCCTTCTTCAGCGCCGCCGATAATGCCCCGCGCGCCACCCTGAGCGCGCCGCTGGTCGCGCGCCAGGACGGCAATGTCGAGCGCTACGAAATCGACTTCGACGCCCTCGAGGCGGCCATCCAGCCGCAAACGCGCCTCCTGCTCTTCTGCAACCCGCACAATCCGGTCGGCCGTGTCTACACCCGCGACGAGCTGGAGCGCATCGCCGAACTCTGTCTGCGCCATCGCCTGCTCATCTGCTCTGACGAAATCCACGCAGGCCTGACCTACCCCGGCCAGCAGCACCTCACTATCGCCGGCGTCGACCCCGAGGTTGCCGCCAGCTGCGTCACGCTGAACGCCGCGACCAAATCCTACAACCTGGCGGGTTTCAAGCTGGGCGTGGCCATTTCCAGCAATCACGAGCTGCTGGGCTGGCTGAGCGACTGGTACAGGCGCCAGGGGCTCCACTCCGTGTCGTCGCTGGGCCTGGTGGCGGCCGAGGCGGCCTTCCGCCAGGGGCAGCCATGGCTGGATGCCTTGATGACGTATCTGCAGGCCAACCGCGATTACGCCATCGACTTCGTGCAGCGCGAAATGCCGGCGCTGAAACCCACCTGCCCCGAGGCCACCTACCTGTTGCTGCTGGATTGCGCGGATACGCCCTTCGCCGCCGACCCCGTGCAGTTCTTCCTTGACGAGGCGCGCGTCGCGCTCAGCGGCAACTTCGGCCCGCAGGGCTACCCTCAGCTGGCGCGCCTCAACTTCGGCTGTCCGCGCGCCACCTTGACGGAGATTCTGGAGCGCATGGCCGCAGCCTGCGCCCGCGCCTGAGCCCGAATTTCAGCGCTACTACAGCAGCCCTTCCAGCACGGCCAGTAATTCTTCTTCCTCGCCCGGCAGCACCGTGCGCGGGTCCAGCAGGACGCGGCCATCGGCGATGCGCGCGATGACCGGCGGCTGTGCCGCACGCAGCTGCGCCAGAAATTCGTCCGGTTGCGTCACCTCCAGCGCCAGCAGCCAGGTCGGCAGCGTCGCACCGGGCAGCGAACCACCGCCCACGGCCGATTCGCCGGCCACGACCGAGCCGCCCAAACGTTGCGCCCATGCCGCGGCAACTGCCCGCAGTTCCTCCGCCTCGCGCGCGATCATGCGCCAAATCGGGATTTGCGTCAGCGCCGCGCCACGCTGCCAGAGATCGAGCGTGGCGGCCAGTCCCGCCAGACAGAGCTTGTCCGCGCGCAGCGCCCGCGCCAGCGGATGCCGCTTCAACGCGTCCAGCGGCTCCGCCCGACCCACGATGATGCCCGCCTGCGGCCCACCGGTCAGCTTGTCGCCGCTGAAGGCCACCAGGTCCGCGCCCGCCGCCATGCTCTCCGCGACGGTCGGCTCGTGCAGCAGGCCGAACTGCGCGGTGTCCAGCAGCGCGCCGCTGCCGAGGTCATCGACCAGCAAGAGGCCATGCGCATGGGCCAGCTGCGCCAGTTGCGCCAGCGGCGCTTCCTCAACGAAGCCGGTCATGCGGAAGTTTGAGGCGTGGGCGCGCAGCAGCAGCGCCGTGTCGGGGCCGATGGCGCGCTCGTAGTCGGCCAGGCGCGTGCGGTTGGTGGTACCGACCTCGACCAGGCGCGCGCCGGCGCTGCTCATCACCTCCGGCACGCGAAAACCGCCGCCGATCTCGATCAACTGGCCGCGGCTGATGATCACCTCGCGCCCTTGCGCCAGCGTCGCCAGCAAGAGCACCAGCGCGGCGGCGTTGTTGTTGACCACCAGCGCGGCTTCGGCTCCGGTCAGCGCGCACAGGGCCGCCTCGCAATGCTTCAGCCGGCCGCCACGGGCGCCACGCTCAAGGTCATATTCCAGCGTGTTGTAGTGCGCGCCGACCTCCACCATGGCCTGGACGGCCGCCTCTGCCAGCGGCGCGCGGCCCAGGTTGGTGTGCAGGATCACGCCGCTGGCGTTGATGACCCGACGCAGGCCAGGGCGGAAGCGCTGCGCCAGCTTTGCCGTAGCGCACTCCAGTAGCGCGGACGGAGACGAAGCCGTCCCCGCACCACTGCGGATGTCGCCGCGCGATTGCTGCAGGGCCGCGCGCAGGGCCTCCAGGGTCGCCGCGCGACCATACTGCGCGCAGAGCGCCTGGCCGGCCGCGTCGCCCAGCAGGGCGTCCACCGCCGGCAGACTGCGCAACATCTCAGCGGCGTTCACTTATGAGCTCCCGACTGCGCAGAATGCCCTCGAGGACAGTGAAGACCAGCGCCACCAGCAGCACGACGTGGGCCTGCAGCGCGCGCGGAATCTGCAACCAGACGCAGATGACGACGAAGAGCCCGATCCAGACGCTCTGGCGCACCAGCACCACGGCCGGCGCATGTGGCTGATGACGCGGCGTGAAACGCGCGTTGAGGATGCGCACCAGCGGCAGCGCCGTGCCGGTGACGGCGACTTGCAGCAGCACGAAAAACACCCAGCGTGGGCCCACGCGCGGCGTCGTGCTGATGACCAGCAGGTACAGGCCGCCCCAGCCGAGCGGGATCATAAGCGCGGCGGCGATCAACGCGCCGATGTGATCGGCTGGCAGCCGGGGTTTGTTCGGTACGTTCATGGCGCCCAGTATAGCGACCGCCGGCATGACTGTCAGCGCGTGCCGGCGTCCGGCAGCTGCAGCAAATGCTGCGCCAGCGCCTGCAGGCCTTCCTGCAACGCGGACGAAAGCTGCGGCATGGCGGCCAGCTTTTGCAGCCGGAAACTGTCGTCGAGGCAAGTCGCGCGCAGGACGGTCAGGCACTCGTCGCCGAAGCGCCGCCGCAGTTGCGGGAACTCCTCGTCGAGATGAAAGCGCAGTGCCGCCAGGATGAGCTGCAGGCTCATCTCGCGCCGGTCGATGCGCAGCCGCAGCGTTTCCGGCGCGACTGCTTCACCCGCGATAAGGCGCTCAAGTTCCGCCAACTGATCACGGGCCGTCTGCAGCCAGGTTTCAAACGCGTCCGGCGGCGGCAGCTCGCCGCGCAGCGTGCGCCACAGCGCGATGCCGAAGGCGCGCAACAGGCGCATCGCACTCATCTGCGGCGCCGGCTGCGCAGCGCGAAGAGGATGGCGGCCAGGCCCAGCAGCGCTGCCTGCGCCGCCAGCGCCAGTATCACCCACAGCGGCGCGCCGCTGTCCGCAACCCTGTTCGCGGCCGGCGGCGGGACAGGCGTGGCACTGCTGACCGGCGCGCGCGCGGCCAGGGCGAGGGCGGGCGGCAGACTCGCGCTGGTGGCGACGGGGCGCGGAGTCGCTGTGACCGTCGCTGCGGCTGTGGCCGTGGCCGCCGCGAGCGTGGCTGTGGCCGGCGTGCCCGCCGTGGGCGTGTAGGTGCCGTCGGCGGGCGGCACGAGGAAGATCTCGCCCGGCTGCAGCAGATCGCCCTCAAGGCCGTTGACCGTGCGCATGTAGGGCAGGTCATCCCAGGAGTAGCCGTAGATCAGCGCGATCAGGCCCAACGTGTCGCCAGGCTGAATCTCGTGCATGATGAAGCCGCGCGCATCGCGGCCGCGTACGTAGGAAGGCGGCCTAGCGACGCTGCCAGTTCGACCGGCGGTGACGGCCGCGCCCCCCGGATTGCCGAAGACGATCACGTAGGCCGTACGGCGTCCAGCGCTGGCGTAGCCGACGCCCAGCTCCTGCAGCGAGGGGCCGGTGATGGTTTCGTAGTGAATGCGCGAGCCGAGCCAGAAGTTCCAGGCGTTCTCGACGCCGCCGCCCATATAGATGATTTCGGCGACCCAGGTGGAGGGATACCCGGCGCTGCGGGTGCGCGCGCGCAAATCAGTGCCGTCGGGACGGGTGTGGCGTATCAGGCCGGATTCGGCCATCCAGTTCGCCTGGCTGCGCGCTGCCACGCCCAGGGTGTTGTTGAGGCGCATGCCCGGCAACCCCAGCGAAGTGCGCAGGCTGTTGACGCGCCTGACCAGGTCCGCGCCTGCGTCCTGGGCCTGCAGGGGCGCGGGCCACAGCAGCAGCGCCGCAAGCAGCAGGCAGCGTCGAAACATGACATACATTCTACCACAGGCCAAGGCGGGGGCTATAATGACGGGGTAGCCCACAGGCAGGAGGAGTAGTCATCGCGATGAACATCGGGCCCCGCCAGGTTGCAGAAGGGCGCCCCCCCAGTAACCAGGGCGGGGGAGGCTTTCGCCGGCGCATGCCCGTCTGGGTCCAGGAAATGCCGCGCTTCGGCGCCTTTCGCCCATCCGAGCCAGACCCGAATTTCACCCTGCTTAACCCTGACCTGCTGGAAGAGGTGCTGCAGGGCGTGCCCATCGCGGTGCGCCAGGAAATCTACGAGGACATCGACTTCCTCGAATACGAGGTACTGCGCCTCTTTCGCGAGCGCGACCACCGCGCCAAGGTGCAGCAGAATCGCTACCGGCGCCAGCAGCTCAACTTCCTCATGCTGGCCATCATCGCCACCCTGGTCGGCTCGCTGCAGCTCATCACGTTCGGCAACCAGCCGGAAATCATGCCCGTCTTCGCCTTCCTCGAGACGGTCATCGCGCTGATGACGGCCTTCCTCGCGGCCCTCGGCGGGCGCGAGCAGCCGCAGGAGCAGTGGCTGCTCAACCGGCGCCGCGCCGAACAGCTGCGCCGCGAGTACTTCCGCTTCCTCACGCGCGTGCCGCCCTATGACGAAATCGCCGGTTACCAGCGGCGGATGCTGCTCGCGCAGCGCGCGGCCGAAATCAACCGCGGTATGCAGCCGCAGGAAATCACAGTGGGGACGCTGGACTGATGTCGCCCGAGCAGCTTGAGCGCATGCGCATGCGCGCCGCCTTCCGCGTCTTTCAGTGGTTCTCGCTGGAGGACCAGCGCAGCTACTGGCAGCGCGCCTCCGGCCAGTATCGCCGCGCCGGCGGCCAGGTCAACTTCATCGTGGCCATCTTCGCCTTCCTCACCGGCTTCTCCGCCGCGCTCGCCGGCCTGCTGGTCTCCGCCTGGCTGGTGCCTGGCTCCTTCGCCAACAACGGCGCCTGCGCCCAGCTGGCGGACAGCCAGGGCCTGGTGCGCAGCATGCAGCAACTGGGCCTCATCACCCAGGAAGAAGACGTCATCACGGTGGGCGTGTTGCTGGCCGATTCGCCCCTCGCGCAGTCACGCGTGGACGACGAAACCCTGACCGACGCCGTGATCAGCATGACCAGCCTCGACAGCGAGCAATGCGCCAATGTGCAGGCCCTCGTGTACGCGCTGATGCTCATCGCCGTGGTCGCGCCCGCCATCGGCGGCGCCTTCACCACTCTCGCCAGCCTTTATCAATGGGATCGCTCGGCCAGCGTCTACGAAAGTGCGCTCGAGAATCTGGAAGTGGCCGATTCGCAGTCGCCACTGGATGACATGGACACGCTGACCTATCGCGCCGCCCTGCGCGCCTACGTGGAGAACACGCTGCAGGTGATGAGCGATGAATCAGCGCAGTGGGGCCAGTCCGTGCGCGTGCCGGCGCAACTGGAACAGTTCCTGAACGAGGAGCGTGCGAAGGCCCTGCGCGCCACGGGGCACCTGAACCCCTGGAGCCTGGGCGGGGAAGACGACGGCCCCGTGCCACTCGGCTGAGACGCGAACTCAGTGCTGTTGCTTGATGGTCGCCGGGTCGATGATGCCCGCGCTACTACCATTGCGCACAGCCAGCTTGACCTCGCCGATCGCGCGCGTAACCTCGATGCCGCGCGGGCAGGCAGGCGTGCAGTTGAAGATCGTGCGGCAGCGCCAGACGCCGTCCGGCGCGCCCAGGGCGTCGAGGCGCGCTTCATCGCCCGTATCGCGCGTGTCGAAGAGGAAGCGATGCGCCTGCACGATGGCCGCCGGGCCGACGTACTCGCCATTGGCCCAGAAGCTGGGGCAGGAAGTGGTGCAGGCCGCGCAGAGGATGCAGTTGGTCGTGTCGGTGATGAGGTCCTTGTCCTCCTGCGATTGCAGGCGCTCGCGCCCGTCCGCCGGCAGCGGCCCGTCGTTGACGAACCAGGGCAGCACCTGGCGATAGTGCGCGAGGAAGGGCTCCATGTCCACGATGAGGTCCTTGATGACCTGCAACCCCAGGATCGGCTCCACCTGAATCCTGTCGCCCACGTCGCGCGCCAGCAGCTTGCAGGCCAGCGCGTTGCGCCCGTTGATGCGCATGGCGTCCGAGCCGCAGATGCCGCTGGAGCAGGAACGGCGAAAAGCCAGCGTGCCGTCCTGTTCCCACTTGACGCGGTGCAGCAGCTCCAGCACACGCTGCGTGGGTTCCACGTCAGCGAGCGCGAACTCCTGCCAGTAGGGCTTCGGGCTCCCGGCTTCCGGGTTGTAGCGCCGGATGCGAAAAGTGATGTCCATGCGGCTCCCTGCTTCCTGCGGCCCTTGAAGACGCGCGCCACGAGACGCACGTCCTGCGTTCAGTAAACGCGCTCTTTCGGCGCGAAGCGTTCGTCCTCCGCTTCCAGCGAGCGGTCGACCGGCTTGTCGTGGTTCAGCGAGAGTTGCAGCTGTGATGATACGAGGCTGCTCGCGTCGCTGCTGACAAGTGAGTGCACCAGCCAGTTGACGTCATCGCGCCCGCGGAAATCTTCGCGGCTGTGGGCGCCGCGGCTCTCCTCACGTTGCAGCGCGCTCTCCGCCGTCGCGACGGCCGTATCCAGCAGGCAGCCCAGCTCCCAGGCTTCCATGAGGTCGGTGTTGAAGATGTGGCCGCGGTCGTCGATGCCGAGGTCCTGCAGGAAGCGCTGCCGCAGTTCCAGCACCGCGTCGCAGCCGGCGCGCATGCCTGCCCCGGTACGGAAGACGCCGACCTGACTCATCATCTCGTCCTGCATGGCGGCGCGCAGCGGCCCCGGGCGACTGTTGCCCGCGCTGTTGCGAATGCGCTCGAACTCCGCGCGCACCTCTTCGCCCGCGTCCATCGGCAGCGGCACCAGCTCGGCCCCGCGCACGAAGTCGGCGATGCGCTTGCCGCCGCGGCGCCCAAAGACGACGAGATCCACCAGCGAATTGGTGCCGAGGCGGTTGGCGCCGTGACAGCTGACGCAGGCCACCTCGCCCGCAGAATACAGACCGGGCAACACCGTGCCCGCCGCGTCGATGAGCACCTCGGCGTCGATGTTGGTGGGGATGCCGCCCATGGCGTAATGCGCCGTCGGCTGCACCGGCATCGGCTCCTGCAGCGGGTCCACGCCGGAGTAGGTGCGGCAGACCTCCAGCGTCTCGGCCAGGTTGCGCGCGATGTAATTCTCGTCGATGCGCCGCGTTTCGCCGGCCTCCGCCAGATAGCGGTTCACCGTCTCCGGGCGGATGTCGAGGTGCATGTAGTCGCGGCCGCCGATGCCGCGCCCTTCGCGCAACTCAAGGTAAATCGAGCGGCTGACCACATCGCGGCTGGCGAGGTCCTTGATCGTCGGCGCGTAGCGCTCCATGAAGCGTTCGCCGTTGCGGTTGAGCAGCACGCCGCCCTCGCCGCGAATGCCCTCGGTCAGCAGCACACCCAGGCCGTAAAGCCCGGTGGGATGGAACTGGTAGAACTCCATGTCCTGCAACGGCAGGCCGCGCCGCAGCAGGATGGCCGCGCCGTCGCCGGTCAGGCTGTGCGCGTTGCTGGTTACCTGCCACACGCGGCCCCAGCCGCCGGTGGCGAAGAGCGTGGCCTTTGCGTGGAAGCAATGAAAGTCGCCGCTGCCGAGGCGGATAGCTACTGCGCCACAGGCCACGCCTTCGTTGAGCAGCAAGTCGACCACCTGGTACTCGTCGAAGAAGCGCACTTCGTTGCGCAGGCATTGCTGATAAAGCGTCTGCAGGATCATGTGGCCGGTGCGGTCCGCCGAATGGCAGGCACGGCGCACGGCCTTCTCGCCGAAGTTGCTGGTGTGGCCGCCGAAGCGCCGCTGGCTGATGCGCCCTTCGGAGGTGCGGTCGAAGGGCAGGCCCATGTGCTCCAGTTCGATGACTGAGTCGACGGCCTCTTCGGCCAGCACCTTGACCGCGTCCTGGTCAGCGAGGTAGTCGCCGCCCTTGACGGTATCGTACATGTGCCACAGCGGCCGGTCTTCCTCAAGGTTGCCGAGGGCCGCGCCGATGCCGCCGAGGGCCGCGCCGGTGTGGCTGCGCGTGGGGTAGAGCTTGCTGACCACGGCGACCTTCGCGCCGCCCTGGCTGGCGTAGAGCGCAGCCATCAACCCGGCGCCGCCGGCCCCCACAATCAGCGCGTCAAACTGGTGGGTCTGCATCGTCTCCCTTTTCCCGCTTAACTGCGGGAGCCCTTCCCGCTCCAATGCGGGAGCCCTTCCCGCAGCTCAGGATGCAGCGTGCAGGCGCTCCATGGCCGCCACGCCCATTTCAATCGCGGTTTCGTCGATGGTGCCCAGCAGGGCGCCCACGCCCAGCAGCAGCAGCGTCAACGCGCCCAGCAGGCACAGGTAGACGCTGGCGCGCCGCAGCAGCGGGTTGCCTGCCGTGTAATCAGTGAGCACGTAGCGCAGGCCATTGAAGCCATGCGCAACTACCAGCGCCAGCAGCGCGAAATCGTAGACGCGCCAGATAGCCACGCCGCCCACCAGCAGGTTCCAGCGGCTGGCCACAAACTCGACTGCCGTGCCGCTCTCATTGATCAGGCCGCCCGTGCCCACCACCGTGTGCCCCTGCGCCGTGAGGTCGAAGACGCCCTGCAGGATGTGCATCATGGCCAGGTGGCCGAAAACCAGCGGCACGATCAACAGCGCGCTGACTCGCATGAAAGACCACCAGAAGCGCTCGCTGCGGCTGCCCTGTTGCGCAGATGCGGCTGCTGTGCTGCCACCACCGCTGATGAGTCCGTGCAGGCCGGAAAGCAGCAGCGCCGCGACGATGGCCGCCACGAAGCCTGGCAGGAAGACCAGCTGCGCGCGCAGCACATCCGTCAGCGGCAGCACCGACGGCGCCGAGTTGTAGAAATCCAGCACGTGGCCGAACATCAGCAGAAAGACCGGCGCCAGAATGACCAGCACGACGGCCAGCACGATGTGCGCCGCCCGCTGCTGATGGCGCCACAGATGCGGCTTGTAATCGAAGAAGGTGATGCGCAGGCCGTTGATGGCGTGGTAGACCACCGCCGCCACCAGGCCGAATTCGCCCAGCGTGAAGAGCGGCGACTGGTAGGCGGCGATCGCCTCGACGTAAAGCTCCGGCCAGAAGACGGCCCAGGAGGTGTCGATGACGTGCAGCACCAGGAAGAGCACCACCCCCAGCCCGCTCAGGCGGTGCAGCGCCCAACTCCACTGCCCGATGGCGCCCCGGTAGCGCAGGGTCTCCGTGACCGTGATTACCAGCGACGTCAAGGATCTTCCTTCCCGGGTGCGGGCGGCAGGGGCGCAGTATAGCAGCGCAGGCATTGCCCCGCAATGCCACCCCGCTTGACGCTGCGGCGCCGCGTCCTGTAGAATGTGCCGCAGTCGGGCCTGTAGCTCAGTTGGGAGAGCGCCACAATCGCACTGTGGAGGTCAGGGGTTCGAGTCCCCTCAGGTCCACACCCCGGTCAGACCCTGAATTTGAATGGCTTGTTGTGGTGGAACTGCGGGATCTCCACGCGCGCGCCGCCCTGCATCGCGGACTGGTGGGCGCAGATGCCGGCCGCCGTCCAGCCGGCCGTCCGCACCGCGTCCGGCCAGGGCAGGCGTTCTTCCACAATGCTACTGACGAACTCGTGCACCATATGCGGGTGCGACCCGTCATGACCGCCACCCTGCACGAAGGACAAATGCGCGTGCTGCTCGTCGTAGACGCCGCGCTGCGTGAAGCGCGCGATCTCCGGCGGCAGCAGGTCCTGGCGATCGGGCACGTCCAGCAGCTCATGGCGGATCTCGTTGCCGCGACCCCAGCGTTCGACGACCGGGCGCATGCGGAAGACGACCGGCTGCTCGCCCTCGACCTGCTCCCACTCGAAGGTGGCCTTTTCGCCATAGACGTTGAAGCTCTCCACGTAGCCGTGCGCGGTATGGAAGAGGCTGCGCGTGACCTCGGCGGCCAGCGGCGGATCGTCCTGCAGTTCGTAGATGGCGGTCTCGATCGGGAAGGGATTGCCGTATTGATCGTGCAGTTCGGCGCGCATAACGCCGGAGCCGAAGCAGTGCACCGCCTTCGCCTGCATGCCGGCCAGGGCCAGCACCGGCGAGACGGCGTGCGTGGCGTAGTGCATGGGCGGCAGGCCCAGCCAGTAGGACGGCCAGTGCTCCATGTCCTGGTAGTGGGCGCCGCGCAGGAACTGGATGCGGCCAAGCTCGCCCTTTCGTTGCATCTCGCGAGCGTAGAGGAAGCGTTTGGTGTAGACGGCCGTCTCCATGCCCATGTATACCTTGCCGCTCGCCTGCTGCGCCTCAATGATGGCCTGCAGGTTCTCCAGAGTGGTGGCCATGGGCACGGTGCAGGAACAATGCTTGCCCGCGGTCAGCACGGCGAGGGTCTGTTCAGCGTGCAAAGGGATGGGCGACACCAGGTGGATGGCGTCGAGGGCGTCGTTGTTGATCAGGTCGTCGAGATCAGTGGTGCGCTGCCGGACCTCGAAGCGATCGCCGACCTTCTGCAACACCGCCGGGTTCGAATCGCAGATGATCAGTTGCTGCACCCGCGGATGATGCAGGTAGATGGGCACGAACTCCGCGCCAAAGCCCAGCCCGGCCAGCCCTACCCGGATGTTACGGTCCATGGTCACTTGTACCTTCCGCACTATTTGCCGCGTAAAGAATCTGGATGAGAGACCTGGTCAGTCTGGCGGCCCTCACCCCCCAACCCCCTCTCCCTCAGGGAGAGGGGGAGAAACCATTATTGTTTCCACTTCAGGTCTTGTATAAACAGAATAAATCTGAATCGCTACGCGAGTTAGAGTGCCTCTCCCTGAGAAGGGTTCCCGCCGCAAGCGGGAGAAGGGATTGAGGGTGAGGGCCTGTGTCGCCACCCGGCTATTCCTTGACGGCGCCGAAGGTGATGCCCGTCACCAGTTGCTTCTGCACGCGGAAGAGCAGCGGCACCAGCGGCAGCAGGATCAACACGCCGCCGACCGCGTAGAGGTCATAGGGCACCTGCATGATGTTCGTGCCCGTGGGCACCTCAAGCAGTCGCAGGGTGAGCACCCGTATATCCGGCCCCACCGTCAGCACGAAGGCGAAGAGGAACTCGTTCCAGCCGGCGATCAGCAGCAGCAGAAAGGTGACGAAGGCGCCAGGCAGGGCGATCGGCAGGATGACGCGAAAGAGCGTGCCGAACCAGCCGCAGCCGTCGATGGCCGCCGCGTCATCCAGTTCGCGCGGGACGGCGTTGTAGTAGGTGAAGAGCACCAGCACGGCCAGCGGCAGGCCCCCGGCGAGATACACGAGGATTATGCCGTGGCGTGTATCCAGCAGGCCGATTTCGAAATAGGTGATGAAGATGGGCCCGAGGGTCACCATGGCCGGCACGGCGATGCTGGCCACCAGCAGGCTGTACATCAGCGCCTTGCCCGCAAAGGTCGCGCGGCTGAAGCTGTAGGCCGCCATGCCGCCCAGCAACGTGGCGCCCAGCGCGGACAGGCCCGCGATCAGGATGGTGTTGATCAGCCCCGGAACGTAGCTCCAGCGGCGGAACATGAAGGGATAGTTGTCCAGTTTGATACTCCCCGGGACGAGGCGTGGCGGGACGCGCAGGAACTCGTCCAGAGGCATGACGGATGTGGCCACCATGTAGTAAATGGGAAAGAGCAGGACCACCAGAATGGCGAGCAGCAGGGCGTATTGCCCCAGCCGCAGCAACAGGGCTCTCGTTACAAACGGGACAGGACGCGTGGTGTGCGTGGCTTGCGCAGACATCAGCGGGCCACGCGGGTGCCGGAGCGATACAGCAGCCAGGCGAAAACGCCGCCAATGGCCACCGTCATCAGCAATAGCAGGACGTTGACGGCAGAGCCGTAGCCGTAGCGCAACTCGACGAAGAAACGCTGGTAAGAGTAGAGCGCGAGGGTGCGCGTGGCGTTGCCGGGGCCGCCCTGCGTCAGGCCCAGAATCTGCTCGAAGGTCTGCACCTCGGCCATGCCGCGCAGCATGAGCACGAGATAGATACTCGGTCGCAGCAGCGGCAGGGTCACGTACCAGAAGCGTTGCAGGGCGTTGGCGCCATCGACGGCGGCGGCCTCAAGCACTTCCCTTGACAGGGAGCCGAGCGCCGCCATGAAAATCAGCGCGACCCAGGACACGTTCTTCCAGACGGTCAGTACGATCACGGAGACGCGCGCCATGGCGGGGTTGCTGGTCCAGCGCACCAGTTCGCTAATCAGACCCGTTTCCAGCAGGATGTAGTTCAGCAGGCCGGACTGCTCCCAGTAGAGCACGCGCCAGACGACGCCGGCCAGCAGCGGCGCCATGACCCAGGGCAGCAGCATGACGAAATTGCTCAGCCCGCGTCCGCGCAACTTCTGCATCAGCAGCACGGCGATACCCAGTCCCAGCACCGTCTCCAACGCCGTGCTGGCCGCCGTGTACAGCAGGGTATAGCCCAGGGAGTTCAGCAGCGTCCTGTCGCGCGTCAGGGCGAACTGGTAGTTCTGCAGGCCCACGAAGGCGCCCGGGTTAACGAGGGAACGGTTGGTCAGGCTGAGGTAAAAGGTCTGCGCCAGGGGGATGAAGCTGTAGAGCATGCGCAGCAGAAAGGCCGGCAGCACGAAGAGATAGATGATGGCGTATTTGCTTGCGAATATGCGCGGGCGCCCGTGCTCCCTGGCGACTGGCGCGGCGCTGCCTGTGGTCATGTACTTCCGTCCCGATTGGCGTGGGCGGGTCTCCGGCAGTGTGGGCACTGCCGTGGACCCGCTTTACTGGTGATGCCGGGTATGGTCCCGGTCACCCGTCCCTGCGGGCTATATGCCCATGTTGATGATGTCGTATTCGGCGACGGCCCACTCCTGCACCTCTTCCGGAGTCAGCTCGAGCGAAAGCGTCTGTTGGCCCAATAGCTCGAACATCTGCCACAGCTGGGTCGTCTGCGGGCTGTTGACGATCGGCTCGCGGAACTTCGCGCCGCGCAGCATCTCGGCCCAGCCGGGGCCGGCGCTCAGGACCTTGGCCAGCGCAATGATTTCCTCGTCCTCGATGAGCGAGTTCATGGCCGGCACCAGGCCATTGTAGCGGACGCTGATATCCTTCATCTTGTCGCGGGTGGCCAGCACATCCATCAGTTCCAGCGCGGTGGCCTTGTTCTTGCCAGCCGACGGCACCGAATAGCCCCAGCCATGCACCAGACCGACGTCGCTGCCCGGGCCGGCCGGGAAGCGCGCCAGACCCAGATTCTCCTCGGTAAACACCGTGTCCTCGACGGTCAGGAGACTGTTGTAGTTGCCCTCGTAGTTCCACCACATGCCGACCTTGCCGGCGGCGGCGAGGCCAAAGTTGTTCTCGGAGATGATGGTGGGTGAGCTGATGCCGCGCTTGATCCAGTCCTGCATAAACTGGAAGGCCGTCAGGCTATTCTCGTCCGCCAGGGTGGACAGGTCACCTCCGGCGTGATTGAGCGCCAGCAGCACCGTGTTGAAGGCGTGGCCGCCCTCCGTGCGCGGGTGCCAGCCCCAGACGCCGTTCTCCTGGTCGGTGACGGCCTCGCCGATGCTGAAGAGCTCCTCCCAGGTCGTGGGCGGCTCGGGCACCAGGTCCTTGTTGTACATGAAAGGTTCAAGGCCCAGGAAGTAAAAGAGGCGGAAGACGCCGCCGACGGCCTCGTTCAGCACGTGAACGTTGTCGACCACGTCATCCTTGTTGTCCTGCCAGGCGTTAGTGTTGGTCATGTCCTCGGCCCAGCCGTTCATGCCCCACAGACCGCCGATGAGGTCGTCGGCCCAGAGCACGTCGATGCCGTCAAAGCCCGTCTGGCCCCAGAGCGTGATCTTCGCCATCACGTCGTTCCAGACCGGCGGCAGCGCGTCGTAGTTAATCTGGATGCCGGTCTCCTCCGAGACCGCCGCCATGAATTCGGGCGGGACGTCGCCGCCCCAGCCGACCATGTTGACGACCTTGTCCTCCTGCGCCACGCCAAAAGTTGAGGTCGCCGTCAACCCGAGGCCGGCGCCGGCCGCTGCTGCCGTTCTGAGAAAATCCCGCCGTGAAAGTTTTTGTGAGCGACTCATAACGCACCCCTGCAACCTAATTGAATAATAAAAGCTGCCGGACTTTAGCGCGGGTCAGACATCATTGCAAAATGCCGTGAGTCCATTCGGGTCCTTTGTTGACAGCGAATGGAGACCTCCGTTGATGTATCAAGTCAGATGCCCTCACCCTGAATCCCATGTCCCGTCTTGGGGGACGGGAGCCCTTCTCAGAAAGAGCGACTTTAACTTGCGAAGAGATTTGGAGTTGCTCTTTTGGTTACAAGACCTGAAAGGGAAACAAACAAAGTGTCCCCTCTCCCTCAGGGAGAGGGGGTTGGGGGGTGAGGGCCAATATGTGGCCAGGCAGCCCTCACCCTAAATCCCTCTCCCTCAGGGAGAGGGACTTTAATGCTTTTGGTACATCCTGCGTTCTTTCTCTCACCCTGAGAGGGGCTCCCACCAAAGACTGGAAAAGAGCATTAGGGTGAGGGCATGTGGTGCCGCCGCGCTATTCCTTGACGGTGCCGAAGGTGATGCCCGTGACCAGTTGCTTCTGCACCAGCAGCAGCAGGGGCACGAGCGGCAGCAGAATCAATACGCCGCCAGCTGAGCGCAGGACGTAGGAGCGGCCCCCTGCCTCCAGCAGACGTACCATGAGCACCCGCGTTTCCGGCCCTACCGTCAGCACGAAGGCGAAGAGAAACTCGTTCCAGCCGGCGATCAGCAGCAGCAGAAAAACGACGAAGACGCCGGGCATGGCGATCGGCAGGATGACGCGAAAGAGGGCGCTGAACCAGCCGCAACCGTCCATGGCCGCCGCGTCATCCAGTTCGCGCGGGACGGCGTTGTAATAGGCGAAGAGCACCAGCACGGCCAGCGGCAGGCCGGTGGCGAGATTGATGAGCACCAGGCCGTGCAGCGTATCCAGCAACCCGATATCGGTGTAGGTGATGAAGACGGGCCCCAGGGTCACCATGGCCGGCACGGCGATGCTGGCGACCAGCAGGCCGTACATCAGCGCCTTGCCAACGAAGGTAGCGCGGCTGAAGCTGTAGGCCGCCATGCCACCCAGCAGCGTGGCGCCCAGCGCGGACAGGCCCGCGACGAGCACGGTGTTGCGCAGCGCCATGAAGTATCTCATCTGGCGGAACAGGTAGGGGTAGTTGGCCAGGGTCGCCGCACGCGGGAACAGGGTCGGGGGGACGCGCAGGAACTCACTGGACGTCTTGAAGGAAGTGAGCAGCATGAAGAGCACGGGGAAGACCAGCACGAGCAACACCAGCGCCAGCAGCGCGTACTGCAGCAGCCGTGTGAGAAAATGGCGCCGGCGTCGCGCGGACATCAGCGGGCCAGACGGGTGCCTGAGGTTACAGTACATAGCCACCTTCGCTTTCCGCGGATGTTCTCCTCCTCTCCCCAGGGCTCCCGTCGTGAGCGGCAGCCTCTCGCTCCCCCGGCTATACTACCCGCCAAACATGGCAGCCGGAAAGGAGAACTGGAGATGAGCTACCAACCGCTTGCCGAGGTGCGCAAGACGCTGCGGGTGGACTGGTACCGCAGCCCGATCCCGGGCGCGAAACTGCACGAGCTCTCGCGGCGCAGCGACGCGCAGGGCTGGTTCCAGGCCGGTGGCCATTTCGTTCTCTTCCTGCTGACCGGCGCGCTGGTCTTTCACTTCTGGTCGCTGCAACTCTGGGGCGCCTTTCTGGTGGCGCTCTTCTGCCACGGCACGGTCACCAGCTTTTTCAAGGGCATTGCCCCGCACGAACTGGGGCACGGCACCGTCTTCCGCACCAAATGGCTCAACAAGGCCTTCCTTTACCTGTACAGCCTGATCTCCTGGTTCGACACCTTCGACTACAACATGAGCCACACCTACCACCACCGCTACACCCTGCATCCCGAGGGCGATCGCGAGGTATTACTGCCAATAGAACCGTCACTGGCCTCGACCTTCGTGTTGCAACTCTTCACGGTCAATTTGCTCACGCGACGCGGACGCACCTTCAGCCAGGGCGGACTCATCGGGACGGTGCTGGCGAACCTGAACATGGCCCTTGGCCGCGGCGAGACCGGGGGCGCGCCTGGGGACAGCTGGGCGCGCGCCCTGCATGCCGACCAGCCGGAGGAGTACCGCAAGTCTGTGCGCTGGTCGCGCATCCTGATCCTCTTTCACGGAACCGTGCTGCTGATCGCCATCGTCACCGGCCTCTGGGTGCTGCCGCTGATCTTCAGCGCCTCGGTCTTCATCGCCAACTGGCTGGCCTACTTCGTCGGTCTGCCACAGCATTGCGGCCTGCAGGATAACGTTAATGATTTCCGCAAGAGTGTGCGCTCGATGCGCCTCAACCCGCTCTTCTCCTTCCTCTACTGGCGCATGGAATGGCACGCCGAGCACCACATGTACGCCGGCGTCCCCTGCTACAACCTCGGCAAGCTCTACGAAGAAATCGCCGAAGACATGCCCGAGCCGCGCACCCTGATCGGCGCCTGGCGCGAGATGCGCATGGTCTGGCGGAAACAAAAGGAAGACCCGGACTACCAGTTCGATACACCGTTGCCAGCGACGGCCCGCAGCGTACGCAGCGACGCCCCGCAGGAAATCGAACTGGAGAGCTCAATCGGGGACCTGGCGCCGGAAGGCCTGCGTTAGCCAGGCAGACCATCACCTCCCTGGCTATACTCCGGCGCAGGCGGCAAACGTGCAGGGAGACGGAATGATGAGTTACCCACCGCTTGCTGACGTGCGCAAGACGCTGCGGGTCGAGTGGTACCGCAGCCCGATCCCGGGCAAACGCCTGCGCGAACTCTCGCGGCGCAGCGACCGCCAGGGCTGGTTTCAGGCCGGCGGGCATTTCGCCCTCTTCCTGCTGACCGGCGCGCTGGTCTTTCACTTCTGGTCGCTGCAGCTCTGGGGCGCCTTCCTGCTGGCGCTTTTCTGCCACGGCACGGTCACCAGTTTTATGAGGGGCGTCGCTGCGCACGAACTGGGACACGGCACCGTCTTTCGCAGCAAATGGCTCAACAAGGTCTTTCTCTATCCGTTCAGCCTGATCGGCTGGTGGGACTTCTACGATTACGGCAGCAGTCACACCTACCACCACCGCTACACCCTGCACCCCGAGGGCGACCGCGAGGTGCTGCTGCCGCTCGAACCCTCGCTGGCCTCCTTCTTCATGCTGCAACTCTTCACCGTCAACCTGGTGACGAAGCCACGGCGCGTTTTCGACAAGGGCGGCCTGATCTCGACCCTGCTGGTCACGCTGAAGGGCGCCTTCGGCGTCGTCGGCCCGGCCAGGGTGCCGGTCTTCGAATGGATTCGCGCCCTGCACGTCGACCAGCCGGAGGAGTTCCGCAAGTCGGTTCGCTGGTCGCGCATCCTGGTCCTCTTCCACGGAGGCATACTGCTGGCCGCCATCGTCACCGGCCTGTGGGTGCTGCCGCTGATCTTCAGCACAGCGACTTTCACCGCCAACTGGATTCGCTACTTCGTCGCCCTGCCGCAGCACTGTGGGCTGCAGGACAACGTGCCCGACTTCCGCAAGAGTGTGCGCTCAATGCGCCTCAACCCGCTCTTCTCCTTCCTCTACTGGCGCATGGAATGGCACACCGAGCACCACATGTACGCCGGTGTGCCCTGCTACAACCTCGGCGAGCTCTACGAGAAAATCGCCGACGACATGCCCCAACCGCGCACGTTGATCGGTGCCTGGCGCGAGATGCGCATGGTCTGGCAGCGGCAGAAGGAAGACCCGGACTACCAGTTCGATACACCGCTGCCGCCGACGGCCCGCAGCGTACGCAGCGACACGCCGGAGGAAATGGAACTGGAAAACTCTATCGGGGACCTGGCGCCGGAGGGTTTGAGATAGATTCTGTCCTTCTGGCATGGCGCGCGTGACCCAGGTTTCCCGGGGTCCTGGCCCGAACAACAGAATTAGCCGGTTTTCCTGTACAATCGCCGCGGCCCCGGCCAGTAATGCGCTGGCTGGCGCCGCCTAGCGCCCGCCGACAGGAGCGAACCAGGCCCCATGACCGTCATCCTCGGCATCAACAGCGAACACGCTGGCGCCTCGGCCGCCCTCGTGGTGGACGGCCTGCCAGTCGCGGCCATCGCCGAGGAACGCCTGAATCGCGTCAAATACTACGCCGGATTTCCGCGCCTGGCAGTGCGCAGCGTGCTGGGCATGGCCGGCCTCGGCCCGCAGGATATTGACTGCGTCGCCATCCCGCGCGACCCGGCGGCCAACCTTTCCCGCAAGGCCGCCTTCCTCTTCGGCAACCCGACGCGTCTACCGGCCCTGCTAAAAACCGGCGCCGGCCAGGTGCGGCAGCTGGACGTGAAGTCGCAGCTGGCCGCGGAGTTCGAACTCGACCCGGCTGCGCTCACTTTCCGTCAGCTGCGCGTCGAACACCATTTGGCGCATGTCGCCAGCGCGTTCTTCAGCTCACCTTATGAGCAGGCCGCCGGCTTCAGCGTGGACGGCTCCGGCGATTTCGTCACCTGCATGCTGGCCGCCTGTCGCGGCAATGACATTGAGGTGCTGCAGCGCATCCACGTGCCGCATTCACTGGGTTCGCTCTATACCATGTTGTGCCAGTTCATCGGCTACGGCCGCTACGGTGACGAAGGCAAGGTGATGGGCCTGGCGCCCTACGGCGAAGATGCTTATCGCGAGCACTTCGACGACATGCTGCGCCTCACTGTCGACGGCTTTCGACTCAACAATCGCTGGTTCCTGCCCTTCGGCGCGGAGCAGTCCATCAGCATTAACGCCCGCGGCGAGATGGAGATCGGCCGTCACTTCTCCGACCACATGGTGGATACCTTCGGCGCGCCGCGGCAGCCGGGCAGCGACATCACGCAGCGCGACATGGATCTGGCGCGCGGGCTGCAGGCGACCTTCGAGCGCGTCTGGTTGCATTTGCTGCGGCGCCTGCATCAACTGGCGCCTTCCGATCAGGTCGTCATGGCCGGCGGCTGCGCGCTCAACAGCGTCGCCAACGGCCTCGTCACCGCGCAAACGCCCTTCCGCGACACCTTGATTCACCCCGCCGCCGGCGACGAGGGCCTCTCGCTGGGCGCCGCCCTTTACGCCAGCCAGACCCTCCCCGGCAAGCGTGAGCGCTACGTGATGGGCAGCGCCGGACTCGGCCCGGCATTCACGCAGCAGGAGATACGCAGTGCCCTCGCGCGGCAGCAGGTCGCCACGCAGGAGTTACCTGAGCCTGAACTGCTGGAGCGTACGGCGGTGGCGCTTGAGGCCGGCAAGGTTGTCGGCTGGTTTCAGGGGCGCATGGAATGGGGACCGCGCGCGCTCGGCAACCGTTCCATACTCGCCCACCCTGGCCTGGCGCACATGAAGCAGACGCTCAACGACCGAATCAAGCGCCGCGAATGGTTCCGTCCCTTCGCACCGGCCGTGCTGGCGGAGGCGCAGTCACAGGTCTTCGAGAGCGGACAGCCCTCACCGCACATGCTGCACGTCCATCGCATTCGCGACGAGTGGCGCGAGCGGCTCTGCGCGGTGACGCACGTGGACCAGACCGGCCGCCTGCAAACCGTCGTGCGCGCGCACAACCCGCGTTATTACGACCTGCTGCTCGCATTCGAGCGGCGCACCGGCCTGCCCGTCCTCGTCAACACCAGCTTCAACGAGAACGAGCCCATCGTCTGCACGCCGCAGGAGGCCAGCGACTGCTTCCTGCGTACGCGCATGGATGTGCTGGTCATCGGTAACAGCTACTGCGAAAAGACTACCGCCAGCGACTGAACTGCCGGAACGACACCACAGGCAAACAAAAGGCCGGCCCCCTTGCGGAGACCAACCTTGTTTTCAGGGGTTGCGTTTGCCTACCAGTCTATGTAGCGCACCGTGTGGAACTGGTCGATGGTGATTTTGTAGACCTTGTCTACATCCGGTCCCTTGTCGGCGTAGTAGGTGTCGAGTGTCATGAGGCCGGCTCCGTCGTAGCTGACGGTATAGGTCTTGCTGGCCGCACTGTTGGTGCCGGTCGCCAGACTTGTATTGGCAGCAGTGCTTGCTGCCAGCAGCGCGGACGAACTACTTACTGTCGTGAGTTCCACAGTTGTGCTGTCCGAATTGACGCCGTAAAGCGTGTAGGACGTGTATTCCTCGTTGGCGCAGACCTTGATGGGCGCAGCCGCATCGGTATTCAGGCAAGTGCCGGTGATACCACCGCCGCCACTGCTGCTGTCGCCACCACCGCCGTCGCCACCACTGCCGCCAGTATTTCCGCTGGTTGCTTCATTCCAGGCCGCTTCACAATCAGGCGCCGGGTCATCCGGGTCCTCACAGTAGTAGTAGATCACCGGATGACTGTCCACATAGTGGCTGTCATCATCTACGGCCAGCGTGGTCAGGGTGATGCGAAGGACCTCTTCCGGCTGGAAGTCGATCAGGTCTGTACCGAAGCGGATGGTTTCGCTTGGGTCAACAGTCTGGGCTTGGGTCTGGGCATCGGGATCATCCAGGATTTCCGTACCGGAACCCGACGTCCCGTCCGAGTTATCAGCCCTCCAGCCGAAGCCGTTGGCGTTGTTGATGACCGTGCCAGGCAAGGGAACAGTAATCTCGAAGGTGCCGCCATCATCCGACGTCTGGGCCTCTGCCTGGGCCTCTGCCTGCGAAATTGCATCGGCGGCAGGCACCAGGGTGATGGTTGCATTCAGTGGTGGCGGCAGCGCGCGCACCAGGGTTTCGGGGTCCGCGCAGTCCTCATGCACCGGGTAGCAGAAGACCAGCCGCTGGCTGTTGATGTAGTCCTCATCATCGAGGGCGGCCACCTGAACCATGGAGAAGGAGACAATGTGGCCATCCGCGTAACCCAGGTCCGTGGCGTTGATGGTGATCGTACCGGCATTGGCTGGTGTGAGGCTGCCTCCCTGCTGGTCCCGGGTGTCGGCATTGACCACCAGCCAGTCGACCGATTCAGCGTTGTTGAATTGAGTCGTGTTGGGCGAGGTGATCGTAAAGGTGCCTTGCTCCACGTCATTTTCATCGATGTCAGAGTTAAGCGCGACGACCGGCGCCAGGGGCAGGGGCAACTCGGTCTTTTCCTCTTCCTGGATCTGCGCCAGCACGTGACCGACAGCCAGCAGGGGCAGCAGCAGGAACAGGCAAAGGATGCAGCGGCGTAAACCGGATTTCATGAGACCCCTCACTTTCTTGCACTCCACAGAAAGACCCATCCACCGCCTGCCTGACAGTTCCCCGGCGGGAAGGTGACATAAGCGACTCGCCAACAGCGACCACGTCGTTGGCGGGCCGGGTCAGACATAGACTGCCCACCTGTAAATCCGTGATCGTTGGTGCGAAAGCGGAATATACACCCGCCGCTTCGAATTGCAAAATGTTGCGCGCCTTGAGAGCGGGTTCGTGAAACGGCTGTCATGTCTCTCCGCCCCTGCGTCTCCCGCTGTCTGCCCGGCAATTTCCGCTTTCGGCTGTGCTGCGCCAGCCTTGCGCTGAAATTCTTGCAAGGTCCGGCAATCTATGCTCAGTGTCGCGCAGGTTACGAAATCGTTTTCGGAAGCGTCGTATACGCACTTCGCTGGTCAAAATCGCGCGTCGGCTCGAGCTCTCCCCCTCTACCATCTCCAGGGCCCTCAACGGCTACAGTGACGTGGCCAGCGACACGCGCGAACTCGTCCTGCGCGCCGCCCTCAAGCTTGACTATCAGCCCAGCAGCGCCGCGCGTGACCTGCGCCGCGGCCGCACCGACCGTATCGCCACGGCTATCGAGACCGTTCTGGCGCAGCCGGACCTGATGCGCAAACGCGCGGAAATTCGCCGTCGAGAACTACTCGCTACCGATGCTGGCGCAGCGCGAATACGAATTGCTGGCGGATGCGGCGCGGCGCCATCCGGTCGACAGCGCGGCAAACGTGTGGCACACTACATTTTCCGGCGGCGCCAGAGGATGCGTTGACGGCATATCCATACCTTGAGAAGGTGGCGACATGAAGATCAGCGACATTGAACTGCGACAGTACCGTTGGGAGCGGGGCACGCCCATCCGCAACGGCAAACACACCTATACCCATAGCGGTCTGAATCTGATTTGCGTCCATACGGATGCGGGCGTCAGTGGCATCGGCTGGGCGCACAAGCCGCAGACGACCGGCATGGCCAGGGTGGCGCAGGGATTGCTGGAGCATTTCAAACCGCTTGTGATCGGCCAGGACCCGTTCAATTACCGGCGCATCTGGGAGACGCTGTGGGAACCTAAATTGGTCGGGCGCCGCGGCATCACGACGCGATTCATCAGCGGTTTGGACATCGCTCTCTGGGATCTGATGGGCAAGGCGACGGGCAAATCAGTCCATAAACTTCTCGGCGGCTTTCGCGCTCGCGTGCCCGCTTACATCGCGGGCGGCTATTACGAAGAGGGCAAGGGACTTGCCGGCCTGGCCGCGGAAATGGAGGAGAACCTGGCGCTCGGCGCCAAAGCCGTCAAAATGAAAATCGGCGGCGTCACAATCAATGAAGATGTCGAGCGCGTTCGCGTCGTTCGCGAGACTATCGGCGACGGGGTCAAGCTGATGGTGGATGCCAATTGCGCCTACAGCGTGCACGAGGCGATCAGCATCGCCCGCAAGATAGAGCCTTATGACGTATTCTGGTTTGAAGAACCGATCGCGCCGGACGACTACCGCGGGCACGGCAAACTGGCGGAGGCCACCGCGATCCCGATCGCAACAGGCGAAAACGAATATACGCGCTATGGTTTCCGTGACCTGATCGCCGCCGACGCCGCGGCGATATTCAATGCGGATGCACAGATTCTCGGTGGCATTACGGAATTCATGAATGTCGCCGCCCTGGCGGCCGCCCATGATCTGCAGATCGCGCCACATGGCGACCAGGAGATCCATCTGCATCTGGTCGGCGCCATCCCCAACGGTCTCATCGTCGAATTCTATCGAGAAACCGTCGATGCCAACCGCGGCAAGATTTTCCAGGAACAAATGAAACTGGATGAAGACGGCTGTTTGACCGTTCCCGATCGCCCGGGTTTGGCGGTCACGCCGGATTTTGAATTCCTTGAGCGATTCCGCATAAACTAGCTTGCGCGCGCCGCGGCGCCGGGCGAGTACGCCCGCCGGAGCTCGGGCACCAGCTATCACCCGGTCGGCAGTTGCCGCATGGGCGCGGCGGACGACGAGGGTGCGGCAGTTGACCCGCAGTTGCGTCTGCGCGGCCTCGACAACCTGCGCGTGGCGGACGCCTCGGTCTTCCCGCTGCAGACCGGCGTCAACCCTAATTTGACCGTCGCCACGCTGGCCGAGCGCTGCGCGGCCTGGGTGTTGGGGGACTAAACGAGTTCCTTGTCTTCTTCACCGGAAGGCAACACGGCAAGTGACAGGCCCTCTACTTGCGGGAACTCTGAACCGATAATTGCCTTGATTTCAGCATGCATGTCAGTAGTAAGGTTAAGCACTTTCTCCAATTGCTTGCGCCGTACCTTCCACTGAGCGTTCATCGCTTTTTCTTCTGTATTGATTTGCTGCGTGAGTTCAACCCAAGTGTCTATGATACGTTCCATATGACTACGAAAGCTGTCGCTAACCACATAGGCGTACACATTCGCCATTTTCCCCTCGTGACCTTCCATTGCACGTTGCAAACCTGAGGTTTCCACGAGTTGCTGACGAAGCAAATGTCCTACTACCAGTGCACATTCCATGCTGCTTACCCAAACCCCGTCAATGCATTCAGCAGTACGGATTCCATCAGGCAAGGCGAAGGAGACAATGACCGGCAATGCATTTCCCACCCTTGCAGCATCCTGACGGGCCTTGGCAAGCCAAGCAGTGTTCCAGTTTCTCGTGTTCTTTGCTTCCCAAACGATGACTCCACACCGTTGGCCCAAGCGATTGGTCACTTGTTGGGTGAGGTCGGCGCCACGCTGGCCCTTCGGCACATCTTCAATACTGTCCAGCGGGAAGGCAGATCGCAGGCATTCTTTCAGCCAGACTTCAAGGGCCTCACCTTGCAATTCAACCGGCCCCTGGCTCAGCCGACGTCGCAGAGATTCCACTTCTCTGAGAAGCCGTTCTTTTTCCGTCTTGTCCTCCTCTGATTTCAGACGATAACGTTTTTCTACCTCAGCCTCTGCTTCCTCTCGAGCAGAGTTCACGGCCTCATCTTTGCCCTTTCTCTCTGCGGACAATTCATCCTGCGCCTGTTTTAGATCCTTGCCTTGCTGTGCAACTTGCTGCTGCAGGCGTTCCGTGGCCGCATGTTCTGCTTCCGAACGAACAGATTCCAGTTCCGCCTGATGACTCGCGCGCACTGAGGACAACTCCTCGCGCGTTTTCTTCTGGTCTTCGCTTTGCTGTGCCATCTCATCCCGCATACTTTCCGCGGCGGCTTCCCTACCTTCCCTGCGCGCCGTATCCATCGCAACAGCGACAGCCTGTTGTTTTTCCTCTTCAAAATGCTCCCGAAACGCAGCATCCAGAGGAAACTCGTTGCCACATGCGGGACATTTGATCTTCAGCTCAACCATGCTTACACCTCGACATCACGCGCGAAACCAGAGCGAGCATCCTAATGTATGAACAATGGAAAGACAATGCAGCTACAGCAGTGGCCGCCCGCCATCCACCGGGATCACCGTGCCGGTAGTGAAGCGCAGTTTCGTCGCCAGGGCCAGCACCGCATCGGCCACGTCCTCCGCGCTGGCGATGCGCGCCAGCGGCGTCTTGTCGCGCTGCTCCTGAATCAGCGCAGGCGGCATGCGCTGCGCATACTCGCCCTCCACCCAGCCGGGCGACACGCTGACCACACGGATCTGCGGCGCCCGCGCCCGCGCCAGGCTCATTGTGACGTTGTCGAGCGCGGCCTTGCTGGCGCAGTAGGCGATGTTGCTGCCCAGCGCCGTGCGCCCCGCCACCGAGCTGATGTTGACCACCAGGCCGCCGCCGTCAGCCGCCAGCAGCGGACGCATGGCGCGCACCGTAGCGATGGCGCCGCGTACATTCACGCGAAAGATATCGTCGATGAGCGTGTCCTCAAGCGCGTCGAGGTCACTGTGCGGCACGGAGCGCGTGATGCCGGCGCTGTTGACCAGCAGGTCAAGCCGACCGGGACCATCCTGAATGCGTTGCGCGAGACGCGCCTGGGCAGCGCTGTCCTCCACCGGCGCGCGCGCGACCAGATGGTCTGCGCCGGGTAGCTCCGCGGCGAGCGACTCCGCCCGCGCCTGATTGTTACGGCAGGTGATGACCAGCGTCGCGCCCGCCGCCGCCAGGCCGCGGCAGATGGCGCTGCCGATGCCGCCGCCGCCGCCGGTGACCAGCGCGACCTGGCCGGTCAGCGGCTGCGCGTCCATTACTCGCCCGCGCCGTAGCGTTCGGCGCGCAGTTCACACTGGGCCTGGTGGCCGCTGAAACCCTCGATGGCGCAGAGACGCGCGCCTACCTCGCCCAGGCGGGCGCTGGCCGCGTCCGTGGTGACGCGCTGGTAAGTCACCGTCTTGAGGAACTTGCCCACCCACAGGCCGCCGGTGTAGCGCGCCGCGCCTTTGGTCGGCAGCGTGTGGTTGGTGCCGATGACCTTGTCGCCGAAAGCCACGTTGGTGCGCGGCCCGAGGAAGAGCGCGCCGTAGTTGTGCAGCCGCTCGAGGTAGAAGGAGGGGTCGCGCGTGAGCACCTCGACATGCTCGCTGGCGATTTCGTCGGCGGCCTGCAGCATGTCCGCGTCGCTGTCGGCCAGGATGATTTCGCCATAGTCGCGCCAGGCGGCGCCGGCCAGGTCAGCCGTTTCCAGGGTTTCCAACTGGCGCCCGACCTCAACCTCGACCGCCTCGGCCAGCGCGGGACTGGTGGTGAGCAGGACAGCTGGCGAGGTGGGGCCGTGCTCGGCCTGACCCAGCAGGTCGGTGGCGCAGAGCTGCGCGTCGCTGCTGTCGTCGGCGATGAGCAGCACCTCGGTGGGGCCGGCCAGCAGGTCGATGCCCACACGTCCAAAGAGCTGGCGCTTGGCCTCGGCCACAAAAGCGTTGCCCGGGCCGACGAGCATGTCAACCGGCGCAATGCCGAGCGCGCCGAGGGCCATGGCAGCCAGGGCCTGCACCCCGCCGAGCAGGTAGATTTCGTCCGCGCCGCCGAAGTGAATGGCGGCGATGGTCGCGGCCGGCAGCTCGCCGTGGATGGGCGGCGTGCAGGCGACTATGTGGGGCACGCCGGCAGCCTTCGCCGTCACTACGCTCATGTGCGCCGAAGCGACCATCGGGTAACGTCCGCCGGGCACGTAGCAGCCCACGCGCGCTACCGGGATGTTGCGCTGGCCAAGGATCACGCCCGGCAGCGTCTCGACCTCGATATCGCGCAGGGAAGCGCGCTGCGCCTGGGCGAAGTTGCGCACCTGCGCCTGCGCGAAGCGAATGTCGTCGCAGACCTGCTGCGGCAGCGCCCCGATTGCGGCCTCAATCTGTTCGGGCGAGAGGCGAAAGTCCGGCGGCGACCAGTTGTCGAAGCGCTGCGAAAGCTCGCGCACGGCCTCGTCGCCGCGTGCTTCAAGGTCGGCCAGCAACTCGCGCACAGTGGCCTCGACCTGCGCGCTGGCTGCAGCGCGTTCCTGCTGCGCCCGGCCACGTTTGAGATAGCGAAGAGCCATCCACTTTTCCTTTCAGGCACCCGTTGACGATGTGCCGCCCAGGCGCAGGACGGCCGCTCCCCCTTGCGTCCTCTGCGTTTCCTGCGACAGTTGCGGAAACTCCTGCAGCCAGCGGCGCACGCTGGCAGCTTCATCCTGACGCCCGTAATCATCCAGAAAAATGAAGGCCCCGTCTGAAAGCCGATTGCGCAACAAGGGCAGCGCCGGATAGCGCGCCAGCGGGCCGAGGAAGCCGGCGGGCCCGTCCACGAGGAGCAGATCAAATTCCAGATCCGCGGGCAGTGCAGCCAGGTCATACCATTGATACGTCGCGCCATCGAGTTGCCAGGGCCGCAGCGGCGCCGTCAGCAGCGTCGCGCGCTCGCCCAGGCCGTGATCGTCCAACTGCCGGCGGACGACCTCCGCGTATTGCGCGCCATCCTCCAGCGACCAGAGTTCCCCCTGGCCGTTGGCCTCCAGCGCATAGGCCATGATCAGGGTCGAAATGCCGCTGCCAAGCTCCAGAATGCGTCGCGGGCGCCGCTCCCGGATGCACAGCCAGAGCGCGACGAGGACTTCAGCATCCGCCGTCCAGGTGCCGACCGAAGGAAGTGGACGACGAGGCTGGATTACCTGCGTCAACCAGATTAGCTGCGCCTGCTGCGCGGCGTCCCGCTGACGCTGCCGGCGCAAGGTGTGGAAGGCCCACAGCGCAGCCAAGGTCCCGCCGCCGAGCACGAACAGCCCCAGCAGCAGCAGCGCGAGGAACTGGCCGACCTCCCTGCCCCGCAGCGCCAGGGCCAGCAGCGCCCAAACCAGCCACAGGGTCGTGGCAACCAGCACAGGTGGCGAATAGCGTTGTAACTGAAGTCGCAGCCGGCGCCAGTTCAGATGGAAGACCCTCACCAGCGCCGCACCTTCGTCAGGCCCACAGGCGCTCGCTGACGATGCGTGCGCCCTCGGTCAACGAGCGCAGCTTGGCGTAGGCGATGTCCGGGTGCACGGCGCCGAAGCCGGCGAAGGTGCCGAAGCCGCAGTCCGTGCCGGCCAGCACGCGCTCGCGACCCACGATGGCCGCGTAGCGCTCGATGCGTTCGGCGACCAGCTGCGGATGTTCGACGAAGTTGGTGGTGGTATCGAGCACGCCAGGGATGAGGATGCGCTCGTCGCCGAGGTCGGCGTCGGCCCAGACCTGCCACTCATGCGCGTGGCGCGGGTTGGCGCCTTCGAACTGGATGGCCTGCGGCTTCGCGCGCAGCACGATGTCGATGATCTCGCGCAGGTCGATGTCGTGCGTGTGCGGCCCCTCGTAGTTGCCCCAGCAGAGATGCATGCGCACCCGTTCCGCCGGCACGTTCTCGAGGGCGACGTTTAGCACCTCGACCTGGCGATGGGCGGCGCGGAGAAATGTCACCGTATCCACGTCGCGGAAGCGGACATGGCGTCCCAGCGCCAGGTCCGGGCAATCGACCTGCAGCAGCAGGCCGGCGTTGATGATGCTTTCATACTCCACCTTCATCACCGCCGCCAGCGCCTCGAGGTAGTCTTCTTCGCTGCGGTAGTACTCGTTGGGCTGGAAGACGGCGATGACGCCCGGCGAGGCGGCGTTCATGAAGACCCCGGTCGCGCCGGCGGCGGCCGCGGCAGTCTGCAGATTGGCGATGTCCTTCTCCAGCGGCGCCATGTCGCGCACTGCGATGGGGCCGCGCACCACCGGCCGGAGATACTGCGGCGTGCCACCCTGCTGCGCCAGACGCTCTTTGAATGCCGGATAGTCTTCGATGTCGCGCGGGGTGTTGCGTGGCGGCGACGTTTCGGTGATCTCGAAGCCAGTCAGACGATGACGCATGTAGGTCGCGTAGCTGATCTTGCTCATCTCGCCGTCGCTGACGACATCCACGCCGGCTGCCACCTGCTGCGCCACGACATCACGCACGGCGCGCGTCATGGTCGCGTCGAAGGCGGTCTCGTCATAGTCGGCGCCGCTGTCCTGCGCGAAGAGCTGATCGACGACGTTTTGCGGGCGCGGCAGACTGCCGACGTGGGTGGTGAGGATGCGCTCGCTGCTATGCTTCATGCGCTGCCATTCCCTCGCGCGTCCGGCCGCCAATTCTCAAGGCTGCCGCCGGTCATCTCACTGAAGATTGAAAGCATCCGCTCCTGCTGCTGCTGCTTCAGATTTTCGTAGTCCGCCGGGTACACCATTTTGCCAGGTTCATTGGCGTGGAAGCCGAGGGCCGCGGCCTGCTGCTCGACCTGCGGCGACCAGTAGGGGTCCTTGCCCTCGTAGACCTCGTGCGTCTCCAGCACAGCGAAGAACCAGCTGATTTCGTCACCACAGTTTTCGAAGCTGCGGTACATGCCGGCCGGCAGCGAAATCAGATCCCACTCGTTGAGGTCGAAGTGACCCTCCGCCTCGCCGGGATTGTCGCTGTTGCCCCAGTAGAAACGCCGCTGGCCACGCAGAATGAAGAAGCTCTCGATGTAGTCGTGAGTGTGCCAGGCCGGGCCGCAACCGGGCGGCGCCCAGACCATGCCAAGCTGGTAACGGTGCGGCGCGGTGATCATGCGCTGCTGCTGAAAGTCCGGATTCTCGCTGGCGGTGTCGCCGATGACGGCGAAGTTCATGCGCCAGTGCTCCGGCAAAATGCAGTCGATAAACATCAGGGTCATGCCATGCTGCTTCATATCGTCGAAGCGCACGACGTTCTTGCTCATGCTTTCCTGGGTCTGCAGGGGGTATTCCACGGGGTCACCTCACGCGGGTGGAGTTGCTGCGGACGGGCCCCGGATTCTACTGCGCAGGTGGGTCAGGGACAAGGCTGGGGGTAGGGCAGATCTAGTCGTCAACTGGCCAGGGGGTGAAGTAACGGTAGCGACTGGAATCCTGGCCGAATTCGTGTGTGTCTGCCTGATAATGTCCGAAAATCGTGTGAAAACGTCCGTGCCACTGTACCGGAGCGTATTCGAAGCCTTCACCTCTGGTGATTGATGAGACAAACACCGGGATCACGCGCTCGTCTTCTGCAACATTACAAAAGATCATGCGGTAACCCCGTCTGCCACCAACCCGAATGCGACGGACGGATCTCTGCCAGTGCGGATCGCGTATCCCGCTCATCCTTCTTAACCACGGCCGGTCATCTCCAAGGGAAAGCTCGCGCATGGCCTGCTCAAGCGCATCTCGAAACCCTTTGCGTTGCAGACAAAGGCGCTCGATTTCAAGCCACAGGGAATGATGGATCAGGATTTCGTAACGAACTCTCAAAGTGGCGCCCACTCGGCCGGGAGCACGCCGTGGGCCTTCTTCAAATCCGGCAACTGGTTCATCATGCTGATGAAGTGAGAGCTCAACAGCATCGCAAAATCTTCCGCCATGTCCTCATCCAGCGCGACGACAAGGCTGTTCTGCTGATAGCCCTGCAGCAACATGCAGCCCTGTGGGCTCCCTGTCAGAAGCGGATCGGCACGCATGCGTTCCTCGAGTTCAATGGGCGAGAGGAACCCGGTTTCCGCGACGTACTCCGCAATGGAGTTGGCCAGATCCGGGAAACAAAGTTCAAATGCCGCGTCCAGTTCTTCCCTGTTCAGATCGTTACCTGCCTGCCACAGGGCGCCACCAAACTCGCCGTTCGATACCTCTCGTTTCAGGATTTCACTCTCCAGCATTAGAAGAAGCTGGACAGCGGCATCCTTGCTGAAGGCACCAACCGGCAGGTGATAGTAAGAGAAGGGTTTCGGCTCGACGTCACGCGTGGCGAAGTAGAGCACCTTTTGCAGGCGGAAGCTGCTGAACACGCCGTTCGGAAACTGTCCGATGAGATACAGCAGCGTGAGCCGCTGAAAGGTCTCCTTGTCAATTGTGCTGGCCATGGCGCGCTCCTGTCCGCTCACGGCCATTGTAGCATGCGCGGTATAGAGCGCAGTCGCTAGGCAGCTGCGCTAGCGTCCGGCGACTTTAGCAGCCTGCTCGATCCAGGAAACGAGGTTTGCGTAGCCGCTATCTCTATGCCAATCGTACACCTTACAACGAGGAGGCAACGGGTTTGCCCCTACCACATCGATCGACCCATCCGAGTCTTTTATCGCGTGGATGCGGACACCCAACAGCCCCTTGCCAAGTTTTATCGATTGATCGATCTCATACTTGACCCAATAGCGTGTGCTCGTCTCGGCACCGATGAGCACAACCGTGACTGAAGTGCCTTTCAGTTGCTCATTGATCCAGCGAGTAATGGCTGAATCGCTGGTTCTACGTACCTGTTCCCAGTTCACTGCGTTCAGGAAACGGTCAACGGTCGCTAAATCCTTTCGGAATCGCTGACTGTTTCGCACGATAGCAGCGCGCCAAACATCCCTTTCGTAATGAAAACTAAAATACACCTTATGCAACGTGACTCTCCACGACGAACAGCAATGCAATGATCGCACCATGAAACAGGAATGGTGTTGAGATAATTCTGGAGCGTGTCGGGAAGCACGAAGCAATATAGCCTGACGCGCGCTGCTTGAAAGGCTCACCGAATCTCGTGTCCATCGAGAATTCAGTTGATTTTTCTTGCCTCACTTCGTCGTAGAGGCGTCGAAATAGCCGCTCTTGCCAAAGGTAGTATCCATCCAGCGCGAAAATCAGCACGAAAGGAATCAGCAGCATATAGGTGCGAAATGACGCAGTTTCACCCAACGTTGTCATGACATTCACATCAACTCTGGCCAGCGAGACGAGCCAGCCAGCCACCAGCACCACGCTCCAACCGCGCAACCGGAAGGAGTTGCTAGCCATCCGAAGGACCGAGCCCTGAATCATTTTCAGGTGCTCAAGCACCTTCTCTTCATCGCTCATGGCCGCGTCCCTTTTCGCACCTCCACCAGTATAGTCTGGAATCGGACGCTGCTGCTCAGGCGCCCCTACCCCTGCTCAATCGCGGCCGGGCGCTGCTGTGCGGCACGGATGCGCGCCATGTCGAACTTGAGCGCGCGGTCGAAGCCGTAGATGCCGTTCTGCTCCTGCAGGATGTCCGTCAGCTGCGTGTAGCAGTAGCCGAACATGTTGACGTCATCCAGCAGCACCGCGCAGAGCCGCTCGAAGCGATGGTAAAACTCTTCAATATCGCGCGGCCGTTCACCGTAGCCCCAGGAGTCCTCGTCCTCGCCGACCGCCGGGTTCCACCAGATGCCGCCGAATTCGCTGACGAAGTAGGGCTGGCCGGCGTAGGGAATCGACCAGCGCG
Source organism: Phototrophicaceae bacterium (assembly GCA_965238035.1). Taxonomy (GTDB): domain Bacteria; phylum Chloroflexota; class Anaerolineae; order Aggregatilineales; family Phototrophicaceae; genus JAGWBD01. The sequence goes on from OZ250163.1 coordinate 1,249,335, forward strand.
CGTTGCCCCGGTAGCGTTCCGGAATGCCGCGGCCCTCAAAACTGTTCTCGTAGGGTTTGCCCTCGGCCAGGCCGACATGACGCCGCGCCAGCTCGTCGGGGTCCTGGGTGTAATCGTGGCTGTCGTAGACGTCGGCGCCGCGCACGCGATGCGAATAGCCGGAGGTATCCAGCACCGGACGCGTACTGTCCATCGCCCTGGTCGCCAGGTACATGCCCTGCGTCACGTCATCAAGCAGCGTGATGCGATCGGTGAGCGACTGCCAGGTCTCGTTCAGCGGGCACCAGCCCACGATGGCGGGATGCGAGTAGTCGCGCTCCAGCACCTCCAGCCACTGCGTGATGTAGTCCGCGCCAGGCCGCTGGTGCTCGCCGTCCAGCGGCCCCATGTGGCGGCAGCCCCAGTCGCCGAACTCGCCCCAGACGAGGTAGCCGAGGCGGTCGGCATGGTAGAGGAAGCGCTCCTCGAAGACCTTCTGGTGCAGGCGCGCGCCGTTGAAGCCGGCCGCCATGCTGAGCTCGATGTCGGCCCGCAACGCGTCGTCGTCGGGCGCGGTCATGATGCCGTCGGGATAGTAGCCCTGGTCCAGCACCAGGCGCTGGAAGACCGACTCGCCGTTGATGAGGATGGCCTTGCCGACGATGGCCACGCTGCGCAGGCCGGCGTAGCTGCGCGCCTCGTCGACGACGCTCCCGTTTGCAGCCAGCAGCTGGATGTCGACGTCGTAGAGCTGTGGATCGCCGGGCGCCCACAGGCGGCGGCGGTCGGCGGGGACTGGCAGGTCGAGGCGCGGCGCCAGGTCAAGGTCGGCCGCGCACTCCGCCCTGCTGACCACGCCCGCGTCGTCGCACAGGGTCGCCCGCAGGCGCAGGCCGGGCCGGTTGCGGCTGATTGGCTGTTCGAGGCGGATGACGCTGTTGGCCAGGTCGGGCGTCAGGCGCGGGCGGCGCAGGGCAATGTCCGGCACCGGCTCCAGCCAGACGCTCTGCCAGATGCCGGTGGTGCGGACGTAGATGGCGCCATGGGGGCCAAAGGTCATCGCCTGCTTGCCGCGCGGCTGGGCGCCGTGATGCGTGTCGCGCGCGCGCAGGACCAGGGTCACCGTGTCGCCAGGCGCGGCCACGTCACCCAGGTCGCAGCTGAAGGGCGCGAAGCCGCCGCGGTGGCGTCCCACCTCGACGCCGTTCACCCACACCGTCGCGTCATGATCCACCGCCTGGAAGTGCAGCAGGACGCGCCGCCCGGCCCAGGCCGCCGGGATGGTCACTTCGCGCCGATACCAGACGGCTTCCAGGAAGTCGTGGTTGCCGATGCCCGAGAGCTCCGATTCCGGGCAGAAGGGCACGAGGATGCGGTCACGCAGTTCGCGCTGCAGCAGGCCGCGCTCGAGGCCGCTGTCCCCCTGGTCAAGCTCGAACTGCCACTCGCCGTTGAGGCAGAGCCAGTCGTTGCGCACGAACTGCGGACGCGGGTATTCGCTGCGGGGTATTTGCGACATTTCAATCTCCTGGGCGCGCTAAAGGCACTGCATTGAGTGGCCAGCCATGATAGAGGCAATGCCTGACGATAGCAAAGTCGAACCCGCAGGCCCGCCCGCCCCGTCATATTTCCCGGCACCGGCACCCTGATTGACTTGCTGTCATAATATTCTGGATGCGGATGGCAGCTACGGGGTAAGGGCGATGAAGATTCTGGTCACCGGCGCCACGGGCCGCATCGGCGCCAACCTGGTCATGCGCCTGCTGGAACAAGGGCACACGATACGGAGTTTTGTCTATCCCGCCGATGCCAGCCGCGCCAGCAAGCTGGATGCCTGTGCCGATGTGGAAACGGTATGGGGTGACCTGCGCAACCTGCAGGACGTGCGGGACGCCGTGACAGGCGTCGACGTCGTTTATCATCTGGCGGCGGCGTTTCAGGGACCCTTCGACAACCGCCAGTTCCTCGATATCAACGTCATGGGTACGCTCAACATCCTGGAAAGCGTCCGCGAACGTTGCCCAGACCTGCATCGGCTTGTTTATGCCAGCACCGCGGGCGTGTACTGGAGCCTGCGGGAATACGGGCGTTATTTCGAAACGCCCATCAGCGAGGATATGGCGGGGCGCTATCCGGACATGCCCTACTTGCTGACCAAGTGGCTGGGCGAGGAACTGGCCGTCGCGTATCACCTTCAGTACGCTGTGCCGGTCACGGCGCTGCGTTTCTCCACGGTCTTCGAACCGAGCGAGTTCCTCAACGAGAAAGGCTGGCCCAGGCTCTTTCTCTACAGCACGGCATACGAGCGCTACAAAACACAGACCCGCGATGATCCCGCTGAACAGGCGATGATCGATGCGCTGGTGGCTGGCTGGGATGGCCAGGAGAAACTCTTGCTAAGCCTCAACCCCAACGGCGTGCCCTACTACGAGCATTTCAGCGATGTGCGCGATATCGTGCAGGGGCTGGAATTGAGCATCAAGGTCGATGAAGCGATCGGTCAAGTGTTTAACCTCGCCGGCGCTGCCTACTTCGACTGGGCCGAACTGGTGCCCCGACTGGCGGAGCGCTACCGGTTGCCCGTTGTAGAGGCGCGCCTGCCATACGCCAATTATTACGAGCTCGACCTGAGCAAGATCAGGGAGGTGCTGGGCTTCCGTCCGCAGCACGACTTCAACAGCATACTGGCGACGGCCGAAGCCATCCGCCGCGGCGAAGCGACCGACGTGATCCCCAACGGCATCGCCTTTGGGGCGGTTTAGGGGAGCGGACTCCATGTCAGGTTCTCGTATTACCAGAATCGAGGCGGGGACTTTGGTAGGGCGCCGGCCACGTGAAGCCGGCGGCAATGCGCGCCTTGGAGCGCACGGGCGAGAGGTCCGTGTGCCATTACTCCACCTGAGCACGGAGGACGGCGCCAGCGGCTTTGGTCCCGCCCGTCTTGATGCGGGGCAGGCTGGCGCGTTCCTGGGCGCGGATCTCGATGCGCTGATCACGGCGGAGCGGGGTGTAGCCGACGGGGCGCTTGCTTTGGAATTCCCGCTGTGGGACCTGCTCGGGCAAGTGACGGGAAAACCAGTCTACCGGCTCGTGGCCGGGCGGGCGGGCAGACCCCTGGCAGCAGGACCCCTGCGCGTCCCCTGCTACGATACAACGCTCCTTCTCGACGACCTGCAGCTGGATGACGATGCAGCGGCCGCCGCCCTGATCGCCGAAGAAGCGCACTATGGCCACGCGCACAATCACCGTTCCTTCAAGATCAAGGTCGGGCGCGGCGCGCTTCACATGCCGCTGGAGCAGGGCATCAGACGCGATATCGCCGTGATCCGGGCGGTGCGCGAGGCTGTCGGCGCCGATGCGCGCATCATGATTGACGCCAACAACGGCTACAACCTTAACATCGCCAAACGCGTGCTGGCAGAGACAGCGGACTGCCAGCTCTTTTGGCTGGAGGAGGCCTTTCAGGAAGACCCGGTCCTGTATGAGGAGCTGCGCGGCTGGATGGAGCAGGAGCGCCTTGCGGTGTTGATCGCTGATGGCGAGGTGTGGGCGCCGCCGCAGCTCATGGACTGGGCGCGCCAGGGCATTGTGGATGTGATCCAGTACGACATTTTCAGTCACGGCTTTAGCAACTGGCTGCGCACCGGCGCGCAACTCGATGCCTGGGGGGTGCGCAGCGCGCCGCATCATTATGGCCGCCACCTGGGTAACTATGTCTCGGGCCACCTGGCCGCTGCCCTCGAGCGTTACACCTTTGTCGAGTGGGACGAGGTGACGACGCCGGGGCTGGATGCCTCCGCCTATCGCGTCGAGCAGGGGCAGGTGGTCATCCCCGAGGCGCCTGGCTTCGGGCTGGCGCTGGAAGAGAGCGTCTTTCGCGCCGCGGTGGCGCAGGGCGGATTCGAGTTGACGCTGCGCGATTACGGGTAGACGCTGCACATGCCGCTGCCTGGCGCCCGGCACGACTGATTGCTACTTGGAAACTGGTTGCAGATTCCGATGCTGCCGGATGGAAATGCACATTGCGCGCGTCGAAAGTTTACTCGTGGGCCTCAGGGCGCTGGGTCAGGGAAAAGGTCGCTCACAGGCAGGCGGAAGCCCGGCAGTGTAGCGCCGCCGTCGATGAGGTCGTCCCCGCGCAGGGTCTGCGGCGAGGCATCCGCGCGATGCAGTTCCAGCGAACGCGCGTCCGTGTCGATCAGCCAGACCATCTGTGTACCGTGCGCCAGGTAACGCGCGGCCTTCGCGCGCAGTTCGCGCCATGTGTTGCTGTCACTGCGGATCTCCACCGCCAGCAGCGGCGCCTCACGCGGGATGACACGCCCGCGCGCCCGGTGGACAGAAACATCCGGCTGGCAACGCCAGTCGCCAAGGTCAATAGTGAGTTCGCTGCCGGCAACATACCCTGGCAGTGCGCCGGTCCACAGCCACAGGGTCAGGCGAGTGCCCGTCATCGTCTGCGTGTTGGCATGATCAGGCATTGGCGTCATTTCGACAACATCCCCTGCGGCGTTGAATTTGAAGTAGGTGTCGGGGTTGCGCTCGACCAGAGCGACAAAGTCATCCATGCTGATGTCAGAGTACTTCGCGACGATCGGGCTGTCGGTGACTACTGGACGGGGTGTTGCGGCTGCCATGATGTGCTCCTGTGATCTGTTCCTCAATTGTAGCCGTAACGCGTCGAGACCGGCCAGCGACCGGGGATGGTTTCGCGACGGTTCGTCTCGACGTCAACAACGCCCGTCGTTGCCGACGGGCGCTGTACGTCTGTCCCTGCGTATCGCCTGATCGCGTGCGCTGGCAGTGACACTCAGGGCGACGGGTCAGGGAAAAGGTCGCTCACAGGGAGGCGGAAGCCCGGCAGTGTAGCGCCGCCGTCGATGAGGTCGTCCCCGCGCAGGGTCTGCGGCGAGGCATCCGCGCGATGCAGTTCCAGCGAACGCGCGTCCGTGTCGATCAGCCAGACCATCTGTGTACCGTGCGCCAGGTAACGCGCGGCCTTCGCGCGCAGTTCGCGCCATGTGTTGCTGTCACTGCGGATCTCCACCGCCAGCAGCGGCGCCTCACGCGGGATGACACGCCCGCGCGCCCGGTGGACAGAAACATCCGGCTGGCAACGCCAGTCGCCAAGGTCAATAGTGAGTTCGCTGCCGGCAACATACCCTGGCAGTGCGCCGGTCCACAGCCACAGGGTCAGGCGAGTGCCCGTCATCGTCTGCGTGTTGGCATGATCAGGCATTGGCGTCATTTCGACAACATCCCCTGCGGCGTTGAATTTGAAGTAGGTGTCGGGGTTGCGCTCGACCAGAGCGACAAAGTCATCCATGCTGATGTCAGAGTACTTCGCGACGATCGGGCTGTCGGTGACTACTGGACGGGGTGTTGCGGCTGCCATGATGTGCTCCTGTGATCTGTTCCTCAATTGTAGCCGTAACGCGTCGAGACCGGCCAGCGACCGGGGATGGTTTCGCGACGGTTCGTCTCGACGTCAACAACGCCCGTCGTTGCCGACGGGCGCTGTACGTCTGTCCCTGCGCTAGCGTCGTCCGCCGGCGAAGAGGCGCAGCAGGAAGAGGAAGAGGTTCAGGAAGTTGAGGTAGAGGCCCAGCGCGCCCATGATGGCCAGGCGCGTCATCGTGGCTGTGCCCTCGCCCGCCAGTCGCGGGTCTGCGGCCAGGCGCTGAATCCGCTGCGTATCGTAGGCGGTGAGCGCCGTGAAGATCACCACGCCCGCGAAGCTGATCAGCAACTCCAGCCCCGAGCTGCCGATGAACATATTGATGACCATGGCGATCAGCAACCCGATCAGACCCATGAAGAAGTAGCTCCGGTAGCGCGTCAGGTCGACGCGGGTGGTGAGGCCCAGCATTGTCATCACCAGGAAGAGTACGGCCGTCGTGGCGAAAGCCGAGACCACAGTCGAGCCTTCATAGACCAGCACGATCAACGAAATGGTCACGCCCACGCTGGCTGCGTAGACGAAGAAGAGCAGTTGTGCCAGCCCCACCGACATGCGCTGCATGCCCCAGGAGAGGCCCATCACCAGGGCGAACTGGAGGATGATCGCGCCCAGCACCAGCGCCGGATTGCCGAGCAGGTCCAGGGCGACCGTGCTGATGACCACAGCGCTGGCGGTCGTGACCAGCATGGCCAGCGTCATCCACATGTACACCTGGCGCAGCAGCGGCTGCATTGCAATGCGCGGTACGCCCGGCAGGCCACCCACTTCCTGAATGGCCGGAGTTTGTTGATATGCCATGATTCTCCTCGCTTCCCTGTTTACTCAAATTCTTCAGGGTGTTTCAGCATAGCATGCCGCTGCCCTGCCTGACAAGCGTCCGGCCTGCCCGCGCAGCGGCGCAACTGCTACAATCGCGGCCCAATCAGACACCCAACAGCAGGGAGTTGCGATGACCCTCCTTCACGGCTTCGAGCGCATCCGCGAGCAGGACATCCCCGAAATCAACAGCCACGCGCGCATCTTTCGCCATCAACGCAGCGGCGCACAGCTCATCTCGCTCGAAAACGAGGACAGCAACAAGGTCTTCGGCATCACCTTCACCACGCCGCCGCCGGATTCCAGCGGCCTGCCGCACATCCTCGAACATTCCGTGCTTTGCGGCTCGCGCAAGTACCCGGTCAAGGACCCCTTCATCCAGCTGGCGCGCGGCTCGCTCAACACCTTCCTCAACGCCATGACCTACGCGGACAAGACCACCTATCCCGTCGCCAGCCAGAATTTGCAGGATTTTTACAACCTGGTCGATGTCTACCTGGACGCGGTCTTCTACCCGCGCATCACGCCGCGCGTGCTGGCGCAGGAAGGCTGGCGCTTCGAGCCGGACGCGGACGGCCAGCTCCACTTTCAGGGCGTGGTCTTCAACGAGATGAAGGGCGCCTGGTCCTCGCCGGACAGCCTGCTAGACCGCGAATCGGAACAGGCGCTCTTTCCCGACACCGTCTACGGCCGCGACTCCGGCGGCGACCCGCAATACATCCCGGACATCACCTGGGAGCAGTTCCGCAGCTTCCACGAGACCTGCTATCACCCCGCCAACGCGCGCATCTGGTTCTACGGCGATGACGCGCCGGAGGAGCGCCTGCGCCTCATTGACGACTTCATCCGCGACTTCGGACCGCAGCCAGGCTCACCACCCATCCCGCTGCAGGCGCGCTGGTCGGCGCCGCGCAGCGTCCGCGTCGGCTACGACGCCGCGGCCGACGAAGAGCAGCAGAAGGGCCTGATGACGCTCAACTGGCTGCTGGACGAGAACAGCGACGCGGAGCTGGCGCTGGGCCTCGGCATCCTTGATCACATTCTGCTGGGCACGCCCGCCTCACCGCTGCGCAAGGCGCTCATCGATTCCGGCCTGGGCGAGGACGTCACCGGCGGCGGGATATCACATCATCAGCGCCAGCTGACCTTCTCCGCCGGCATGAAGGGCATCGAGGTGGCCAATGCCGACGCAGTCGAGCGCCTCATCCTGGAGACTCTCGCCGAGCTCGCGGCGGAGGGCATTGAGGCCGAGATGATCGAGGCGGCCATCAACACCGTCGAGTTCCGCCTGCGCGAGAACAACACCGGCGGCTTTCCGCGCGGCCTGGCGCTGATGCTGCGCTCGCTGACCACCTGGCTCTACGACCAGGACCCCCTCGCGCCGCTAGCCTTCGAGGCGCCGCTGGCGTCCATCAAGGCGCGCCTCGCGCAGGGCGAGCCCTGGTTTGAATCGCTCATCCGCCATTGGCTGCTCGAGAACCAGCACCGCGCCACGGTGCTGCTGGAGCCCGACCCCGCTGCCAACGAAATCCGCAGCGCCGCCGAGCGTGCACGCCTGGATGCCGCCCGCAATGCCATGAGCGAAGCTCAGCTGGAGGAACTGAAAGCGGAAGCGGAGGCTCTGCGCCTGGCCCAGGAAACGCCCGACACGCCGGAGGCCCAGGCCAGCATCCCGCTGCTGCGGCTTGAGGACCTCGAACGTGAGAGCCGCGTCATCCCGCTGGCGCAGGAAGAGCTGCAGGGTGTCAAACTGCTGACGCACGACCTCTTCACCAACGGCATCGTCTACCTCGACCTGGGGCTGAACCTGCGTGCGCTGCCGCGTGAAATGTTGCCCTGGCTGCCGCTCTTCAGCGCCGCGCTGCTGGAGATGGGCACGCGCCACGAGGATTACGTCCGCCTGTCGCAGCGCATTGGCCGCAAGACTGGCGGCATCCGCGCCGGCACGCTGCTCTCCTCCGTGCGTGGCAGCGAGGAATGCAGCGCCTGGCTGGTGCTGCGCGCCAAGGGCACCCTCGCCCAGGCGCAGGACATGCTCGACATCCTGCGCGACGTGTTGCTGGACGTCGACTTCGACAATCCCGGCCGCTTCCTGCAGCTGGCGCTGGAGGAGAAGGCCGGCGCCGAAAGCGGCCTCATCCCCGGCGGACACGCGGTCGTCAACGCGCGCCTCGGCGCCCACTTCACCGAGGCCGGCTGGGTCGGCGAGCAGATGGGCGGCGTCAGCAACCTCTTTTTCCTGCGCGAGCGCATCCGTCAGAGCGAAGCGGGAGAAGCGGAGGCCGGAGCAGTGCTTGAGGACATGCGCCGCCGCCTCGTCAACCGCAACAGCATGGTCGCCAACGTGACGCTGGATGAAGCCAACATGGCCGCCTTCCGGCCGCAGCTGGGCGCCTTCCTTGAGACCTTGCCCGCCGCCACGCCACAGCGGCACGCCTGGGGCCGCGAGTCCTTGCCGCCGCGCGAGGGGCTCAGCATCCCGGCGCAAGTGAACTACGTCGGCAAGGGCGCGCGCCTGAGCGACTTCGGCCATGAATGGCAGGGCTCGGCCATGGTCGCGCGCGGCTGGCTGAACACTGCCTACCTCTGGGAGAAGCTGCGTGTGCAGGGCGGCGCCTATGGCGGCTTCGCCGTCCACGATCGCCTGTCGGGCGTCTTCAACTTCCTCTCCTACCGCGACCCGCATCTGCTGCGCACGCTGGACGCCTGCGACGCGGCCGCGGCCGCGCTGGCAGCGTACCGGCCAGGCCGTGACGAGGTGACGCGCGCCATCATCGGCGCCATCGGCTCGCTGGACAGCTATCAGCTGCCGGACGCGCAGGGCTACACCTCGCTGATGCGCCACCTCGTCGGCCTCAGTGACGAGCTGCGGCAAGAGAATCGCGAGCAGGTGCTGGCCACCACCGGCGCGGACCTGCGCCGCTTCGCCGACGCGCTGGCGACCGTGCGCGACCATGGCGACATCGTCGTGCTGGGCGCTGCCGCGGCGCTTGAGGCGGCCGGCGCGGAACGCGCTGATCTGCCCGGCAGTGTGACGAAGGTGTTGTGAGGCGCGCGGGGTGCCCGATTACCTTGTGCATGCAACATCCTGCCCAAACAGGACGCAGGGTATACTGAAGGGGGACAGTTCGCAGGAGGCATCATGGAATCCCCGGTGCGCAGCACGGAGACCGCGGACAATACAGTCGTCGCGACGTTCTCCGACATCAACATGGATGAATTTATAGCACTGGTTGAGGCTAATCCCGACATCCACTACCGATTCAACGCCGCGGGAGATGTGATCCAGATGTCACCGACGTTTACTCACGCCGCTGTTCAGGGCGCCATCGTTACGCACTTCAACATCTGGTTGTGGCAGGGCGCCCTGCCCGGCTACCAGGCGGGCACAGAGCCGACCTATGATCTCGGCGACTGGCGTTGCCAGCCGGACGTGGCCATCGACCTCCGGCGCGGCAAGGTCATCCCTCAGGAAGCCCCGCTCGTCGCCGTGGAAGTGCGCAGTGACAGCAACACCTGGCCCGAGCTGCGGGAGAAGGCAAGGCGCTATCTGGAACACGGTACGCAGATGGTGTGGCTTGTCGACACGGATGAGCGCGCGGTCGAGATTCGCCGCGCGAGTGAGCCGGTACAGACCCTGCACAGCGACGACATCATCGACGGCGGCGCGCTGCTGCCCGGCTTCCGCGTGAGCGTGCGTGAGCTTTTCCCAACATAGCGAGCGCTGCGCCGGTGGGGCCGACCTGCCGGATACAGTGACGACAGTGCTGCAAGGAGCATGACAGAGGTTCGCCCGACTTCCCTGTATACGCAACATCCTTGCCCAACAGGGCGCAGGGTATACTGAAGGGGAACAGTTCGCAGGAGGCATCATGGAATCCCCGGTGCGCAGCACGGAGACCGCGGACAATACAATCGTCGCGACGTTCTCCGACATCAACATGGATGAATTTATAGCACTGGTTGAGGCTAATCCCGACATCCACTACCGATTCAACGCCGCGGGAGATGTCATCGAAATGTCAGGCAAATACATACACAGCCGGGTCCAGTCGCTGATTTCCACACACTTCAACATCTGGCTATGGACGGGTGCACTGCCGGGCTACGGGTCAATCACGGAGTGCCTTTATGATCTGGGTGAATGGCGTTGTTGCCCGGATGTGGCCATAAGCCCCGAACGCGGCAACAGCATCCCGCAGGAAGCCCCGCTCGTCGCCGTGGAAGTGCGCAGTGACAGCAACACCTGGCCCGAGCTGCGGGAGAAGGCAGGGCGCTACCTGGAACAGGGGACACAGATGGTGTGGCTGGTCGACACCGACGAGCGCCAGGTCGAAATTCAACGTGCGGGTGAGGCACCCCGGACTCTGCACAGCGACGACCTCATTGAGGGCGGCGCGCTGCTGCCCGGCTTCCGCCTGCGCGTGCGCGACATCTTCCCGGCATAGCGCCCGGGGAACGCTGGCAGCGCGCTCAGCAACCGTGCCAACGGAAATGACAATTCGCCGGCCTGATGCGCCGCATTCGCGTTATACTGGGACTGTGTTCGGCTTTCTCGCCCCTGGTGGCAGGAGGTGTTGATGAACCTGAAAGCAAGTAACCTGGCGCGAGTGCTGGCGCTGGTACTTTTCGGCCTGCTGGCGGCCGCCTGCAACATGAACGTGCAGGAGTTCCTGGAGGCCAGACAGGGCTCGTCCGCGGGGGGAAATGTAATGGTCTCCGGCCCGCGCGCGCAATTCATCTATTCCCACGCGGACTGGTGACCGACCTGCCGGCGGAATGCGCCTGTCGTGGACAGGCTGAGAGCAAGTTACGATGGACAGGTCGAATTTTTTGAGCTGGATGTGGATGATCCGGCCAGCCGTCCCATGCGCGATCAGTATGGCCTCGTCGCGCAGGCCCAGTACGTGCTGGCGGATGCAGACGGCGCGCCGCTGCAGAAATGGTTTGGCTACATTGACGAGCATGTGATTGCCGGAGCCTTCGACGACGTTATCGGCTGAGCGCGCCCGAAAGGGGTTGCGCTCCGCTCGCATTCGGCATCGGGAGTCCCTTCCGGCCATGTTGTGACCGGAAGGACACGGGGAAGAGAGTTGCGATGTATCCTGCCACCAGCGGCCTGCTGCGTTCGTTGGCGCTGTTGTTCTGCGGGCTGCTGATGGCGGCCTGCAGCGCAAGTCCTTCCGGGCAAGCGGACAACTCTGGTCAGCAAGCTGCACCGGTGCCCGACGAGACGGGCTCAACTGCGGCGGTGCCGGAAAGCGCGCTGGCCGAGCAGTTGCGCCCCCGCTTTCTCTTTTCCTACGCCAGCTGGTGACCGACCTGACAGCGGAATGCGCCTGTCGTGGACAGGCTGAAAGCACGTTTCGGAGAGCAGATCGAATTCGTCAGCCTGAATGTAGACGATTCAGACAGTCTGCCCCTGCGCCAGCAATATGACATCGTCGCGCGCTCACAATATATTTTGGCAGACGCGGCGGGCGCGTCGCAATTCAGGTGGTTTGGCTATCTGGACGAAAACGCTGTGGCGGAGCGGCTGGACAACTTTCTCGGCTGAACGCCCCCGGGGGACACCTGGCAATGCAAATGACTGACTATCCTTACCGGCCGCTGCCCTTTAGCACAGTGCAGATCAACGACGGCTTCTGGGGCCCGCGCCTGGAGACCAACCGACAGGTCACCCTGCGAGTCAACCTGGACAAGTGCGCGGAAAGCGGTCGCATCGACAACTTCCGCAAGGCCGCCGGCGAACTGCGCGGCGCGCATGAGGGAATCCAGTTCAACGATTCCGACGTCTTCAAGGTGATCGAGGGCGTGGCCCTCGATTTGCAATTGCAGCCAGATCCGGCGCTTCAGGCGGAAGTCGAAACGATTATCGGCCACATCGCCGCGGCCCAGGAAGCGGACGGCTACCTCTACACCGCGCGTACCATTAACCCGGCGCAGCCACATGAGCATGCCGGGCCGGAGCGCTGGTCAGAACTGTTCGCCAGCCACGAACTCTACAATCTCGGCCACCTCTACGAGGCCGCTGTCGCCTGGTACGAGGCCAGCGGCAGCCGCACTCTGCTCGACGTAGCCTTGCGCAGTTTCGAACTCATCGACGCAACTTTCAGCCCCGACGCCTTGCGCGAGGTGCCGGGCCACCAGGAGATCGAGCTCGGCCTGGTCAAGCTGTATCGCCTCACCGGCGAGCAGCGCTTCCTCGATCAGGCCCGCTTCTTCCTCGACGAACGCGGCCATGCCAACGGGCGCGAGTTGCATGGCAACTTCGGCCTGGCCGACTACACGCAGGATCATCTGCCGGTGCGCGAACAGCGCGAAGCCGTTGGCCACGCCGTGCGCGCCACCTACATGTACGCCGCCATGACCGACGTGGCCGCGCTGACCGGCGATGATGCGCTGGCCGCCGCCAGCCGCGCCCTCTGGCACAATGTCAGCGAGCGCAAGCTGGCGCTCACCGGCGGCATCGGCGCGCGCCACCACGGCGAGTCCTTCGGCGACGATTACGAACTGCCCAACCAGAGCGCCTACAACGAGACCTGCGCCGCCATCGGCAACATTTTCTGGAACCAGCGCCTGTTTCAGCTGGATGGCGACCCGCGCTACTTCGACGTGCTGGAACGCACGCTCTACAACGGCTTCCTCGCCGGCATCGACCTCAGCGGCGACCGCTTCTTTTACGTAAATCCCCTGGCGGCCGACGGCGTCACGAACTTCAACCGCGACGACTCCTTCGAACGCCAGCCCTGGTTCAGTTGCTCCTGCTGCCCGACCAACGTGATCCGTCTGCTGCCTGCGCTGAGCGGCGCCATCTACGCTCAGCGCGACGACCAGCTTCTTGTCAACCTGTTCATTGGAAACGAGACCAGCATGGAGATCGAGGGCGTTGCCGTCGGCCTGCAGCTGGACACGCCCTGGCCCTGGGCGGGCAGCGTGCGCCTGCAGCTGCAGCCGGCGCGCGCCCTGAACTTCACGCTGAAGCTGCGCGTGCCGGGCCCGATCACGGGCCAGCCAGTGCCGGGCGACCTCTACCACTACCTGGACGACAGCCCGGCTGCGCTGCAACTCCGGGTCAACGGCGTGGCACAGGCAGCGGAAGCGAGCGACGGCTACCTCTCACTTACGCGCACGTGGCAACCCGGTGACGTGGTCGAGCTGGAGCTGGAGCTGCCGGTACGGCGCGTGCTGGCGCATTCCCAGGTCGCAGAGCTGGCGGGCCGGGTTGCCCTCGAGCGCGGGCCGCTGGTATACGCGGCGGAAGGCATCGACAACGATGGCCGCGCGCTGGCGCTGGCGCTGCCGGACGAGCTGGAGCTGCGCCCGGAATCGCGGTCGGAGCTGACGGGCGGCGTGACCGTCCTGCGTGGCGCGGGCTTCACGGCCATCCCCTACTACGCCTGGGGCCACCGCGGCGTCGGCGAGATGAACGTCTGGTTCGAACGCGTTCCTTCACGGAACGGTAGTTCGGGGCGGTGAGGAGCGGAGCGCTTTCACGGCGCGAACTGCTGCGCCTGGGCGCGGGCGCGGCGCTGGGCGCAGGTTTTGGCGCCGGCCCCGTGGCCAGAGCCTATGACGCCTGGCCAGCCGGCCCGGCTCCCGCTGTCGCCCGCGGCGTCCCGATCCGTTCCCGGGACACCGGCTTGCGCCAGATTTCCCTGACCTTTGACGATATGTGGTACGAATACCATGCGCTCCGCATTGGCCGCGCCTATGCGAAGCGCGACATCAGCGTGACCTTCTTCCCCACCGGCATTGCCTTGTTGAACAACCTTGAGCGGCCCAACGAAGGCTTTGAAAATCTCTATCCGCGTCTGCGGGATATGGGGCATGAATTCGGCACCCACCTGTTCACGCATGGCGACTTCCGCAACCTGACCCTGACGGAGCTCATTGACCGTGAGATGAACCCGGCGCTGAACACTTTGCGGCGCGCTCTTGGCAGCAGTTTTGTACCGGTCGCCATTCGCCCGCCCTACGGCATCGTGACGCAGGCCATGAAGGATCTCTCCCTGCAGTATGACATCCCGCTGGTGCTGTGGAACCTGGACACGGGCGATACGATTTGCGCCGCGAACAAGATCAAGAGTGCGTTGGTCTGTTGTAGTGAGATGCTCGTGACCCTGCGAAAATACCTGGTGCCCGGCAGCATCGTCCTGAAGCACACGATCCAGTCTTCATATCTCGCCATTGATCCCACGATCGAACTGCTTAAACGGCGCGGGCTGCAGCCCGTGCCCCTCTCCACCTTGCTGAATTCTGCTTAAGTAGCTGGACGCGGGACGCCGGTGATCACGCCGGGAAGAGTTCGCTGGCAGCGACGCGGAAACCGGGCAGCGTCGCGCCGCCCTCGATGAGCTTCGCGCCGGAGAGGGTCTGCGGCGCAGCGTCCGCCTGGTGCAGCTCGAGCGAGCGCGTTTCGGGGTCGACCAACCAAACCATCGCCGTACCGGCTTCCAGGTAACGCGCTGCCTTACGGCGCAACTCGCGGCGCGTGTTGCTGTCACTGCGAATCTCGACCGCCAGCAGCGGCGCCAGCCGCGGGATGGGGTCGGCGTCTGTGCGTTGCAGCACCACATCAGGCCGACAGAGCCAGCCGTCAAGTTCATGCGCAACCTCGGTTGCAGGCCGGTAGCCAGGGAGCCTGCCACCCCTCAGCCATTCATTCAACAAGATGCAAATATCCGCCTGTAGCAATCCATGGATCAGCTTCGGTGACATTTCAACGACTGCTCCCGCGGAGTCGAATTTGAAGTGGCGTTCGGGGCAGCTTTCAACCAGCGTGACGAACTCCTCCATGGTCATGCGGGTTGTGACGGCCATGGTGGCCTCCTGCGGCTCGGGTGGTTCAAGTGTAGCACGTTGTGCAGACGCACTGCGCATTTATAAGTCGGGCAAGAGTTCGCTGGCAGCGACGCGGAAGCCGGGCAGCGTCGCGCCACCCTCGATGACATCATCGCCGGAAAGGGTTTGCGGCGCCGCGTCCGCCCGGTGCAGCTCGAGCGAGCGCGTCTCCGGGTCAACCAGCCAGACCATTGCCGAGCCGTATTCCAGGTAACGCGCCGCTTTCGCGCGCATCTCTGGCCAGGTATTGCGCTTACTCCACACCTCGACCGCCAGCAAGGGCGAACGGGTTGGGTAAGGTCCGTCATCCACATGCGCGACTGCCACATCCGGCTGGCACACCCGGTCCCCCAGACGATGCATGAGTTCAGGGCCAACCATGTAGCCTGGTAGCGCGCCGCTATTCAGCCACGACCTGACAAGCCAGCCGATTTCACCCTGTACATAACTGTGATCCATATTTGGCGACATCTCGACAGGGGCTCCCGTAGAATCCGGCTTGAACTTGCGGTCGGGGTATTCCCCTTCCAGCGCGATGTAGTCTTCGATGGTGTAGCGGGTTCTTACGGCCACGACAGCCCCCTGCAACAGGTCTCCATTCAGTGTAGCACGTAGCCCGGCGCGCAGCGCAGCCTAAAGCCCGATGCTGGCCAGGTACTCGCGGTTGCGGCGCGCGCTTTCCTTCGGCGTGCCCAAGCCTGGCAGCACATCCTGCTCGACCACGATCCAGCCCCCGTAGCCGATCTCGTCCAGTACCCGCAGCACCGCCGGAAAGTCGACGTCGCCCTGTCCCAGCTCCGGAAAGACGCCCTCGCCGACCGAGCGCGGGCCGTCCCAGCCCTGCAAGCGCGACTGCTGCGCGACCTGCGGGTCGTGGTCCTTGAAGTGCACGTACCAGACGCGCTCGGCGAAGCGCCGCAGGTCCGCCACGGGATCGCCGCCGCCGAAGCGCCAGTGGCCGGTATCAAAGACGATGCCCAGCAGCTCCGGGTCGGTCAGCGCCAGCAGCCGTTCGGTCTCGGCCGGCGTCTCCACCCAGGTGCCGATATGCGGGTGCACGACGGTGCGCAAGCCGCTTGCGGCGCGCACCTGACGCGCGACCTCCTCCGCGCCGCGGGCGAAGGCCAGCCACTGCGCGTCGTCCATGCCCATCTCCGGCGTGATGCGGCCGCTGTGCAGCGAGCGCATAGGGTCGCCATAGGGGTTGTTACCGAGCACGATGAAGCACTCCGGCCCGCCGACCGCGGCCAGCAGTTGCGCCGTGCGCACGCAGGTCTCGATGTCCTCCGGCAGGCGCGCCGCATCGTGCAGCCAGTTGTTGACCCAGGAGCCGAGCAGGCGCAGGTCGCGCGCGGCCAGCTCCTGCGCCAGCTGCGCGGGGTCGGTGGGCATGAAGCCCCAGTCACCCAGCTCGGTGCCGCCATAGCCCGTCGCAGCGATTTCGTCCAGCACGCGCACGTAGTCGTAGCGCTCGCCCTCAATATTCTCGATTACACCCCAGGAACAGGGCGCGTTGGCTACTCGATTCATGCCTTCACTCCTGCCTCGTCGTTATGCGCGCAATTGTAGCCTGCCAATGCTGCAACCTAACCCTCAGCGCTCAAACAGCAGCCAGAGGCGGTGCAGCAGGCCGCGCTGGCGCATGGCCAGACTGAGCAGCGCGATGGTCAGCAGCAGGATCGATACGATCAGCGCGATGATGCCCCCGTCCGGGCGCACAAACTCGAAGAGCGCTGGCTGCGCGTAGAAGCCCACAATCACCAGCAGCAGGAAACCTAGGCCGATGAAGGTGGCCCGGCGCTGCTGCCACAGCGTGCGCGGCCGCGCCAGGTCGATGCCGAAGGTATTCCAGAAGATGAGGATGCCGAAGAAGGTCGCGAAGATGGCCAGCGCGCTGCGCGCCGCAGCCGCGTCGCGGCCGCTGGCGAGCCAGGTCACCGCGAAGAGCAGCGCCATCATGGCCGAGCCGATGAAGGCGCCCGTGACCACGTAATCCAGCACGTCGTCGCGGAAGTTGGCCATGAAGGCTGGCCGCAGCAGCTTGAGCGCCACCAGCGTCGCGATGAAGTTGACCGTGCCGAAGGTGACCCAGTTGATCTGAATTGGCGTGATGGCGAAGGGCAGCGCCATGAAGCCCAGGTAGACGAAGAGCAGCACGTTGTAGAAGGTCTTGGTCAGGAACAGGCGCACCGTGCCGTAGATCGTCTGCGTGATTTCGCGGCCCTCGGCGAAGGCTTTCGGCAGCGTGGACATGGCGTTGTTGAGCAGCAAAATGTCGCCGATTTCGCGCGCGATGCGGGCGCCGTCGTTCATCACGATGGCCAGGTCCGCCGCTTTCAGCGCCGGCACGTCGTTGACGCCGTCGCCGACCATGGCCACGTGGCCGTCCTGCTGCAGGGCCTGCACGATGCGGCGCTTGGTATCGGGCGCCACGCGCGCGAAGATAGCCCCCTGCTGCGCCGCCGCCAGAAACTCCGGCGCGCTCATGGCCTCCAGCTGTGGCCCCGCCCAGGCCGGTTCCGTCTCCATGCCCGCCGCGGCCGCGATGGCCCGCACTGTCTCCATGTTGTCGCCGGAGATGACCTTCAGCCCCACCCCCTGCTCGCGGAAGGCCTGTAGCGTCTCGTGGATGTCCGGGCGGATGCGGTCGCTGAGCGTGACCAGGGCGATCGGCTCGGCGTCCTCCGTGAGCTGATCGTCCTGCGGCGGCGCTGCGCTGCGCGCAAAGGTCAGCACGCGCAGGCCCTGGGCGGAGAGCATTTGCGCACGCTGCCGCAACTCCTGCTGCGCGCCGTTGAGGACGCGTTCCGGCGCACCCAGGATGAGCGTCTCCCCCGGCAAGATGACCGCGCCCCACTGCCGGCCGGAGCTGAAGGGGATTTCGCGCAGCTTCTCTGCTTCCGGTTCCGCCGCCGGCAGGGCTGCGCGCAAATGCTCCGCGACGGCCGCGGCAGTGCCGTTGTGGTGCGCCAGATTGGCGGTGTAGCAATGCAGCTGGCGCCGGATTTCCTCCGGCGACGCGCCATTGAGCGGCAGGATGTCAGCGACGGCCAGACGATTCTCGGTGATGGTGCCCGTCTTGTCGAAGCACAACACCGTCGCGTTGGCCAGCGACTCCACCGCGTTCACGCGCCGGATGAGCGTCTGGTGACGGGAGATGCTCAGCGCGCCGATGCTGAGCGAGATCATCATCACCAGCAGCAGGCCATAGGGCACCAGGCTGGTGATGAAGACGACGCTCTCCTTCACGCGCTCCAGCAGGCTCAGCCCGGTCAGGCTGCCGGCCAGCCACAGCATGGGCGCGAGGATGAGCATCAGCAGGATGGCAATGTCGACGATGACCATCACCTTGCGCTGCGTGGGCGTCAGCGGCTGCTTCCAGCTTTTGGCCGACTGCGCGATGCGGTTGATCATGCTTTCCGCGCCCACTGCCGTGGCGAGCATCACGCCCGTCCCGGCGATGCACCAGGAGCCGGAATAGACCGGGGCATCGACTTCCTTCAGCACGGAGTCGGACTCGCCGGTCAGCTGCGATTCGTTCAGCTCGAGCGCGTCGCTGGCCAGCACGCGCCCGTCCACCACCAGCCGCTCGCCCGGCTGCAGGGGGATGACGTCGTCGCGCACCAGCTCGCGGATGCCGACCTCGGTCAGCGCGCCATCGCGGTAGACGCGCACCTTGCGCTCCGACAGCGCCACCAGTCGGTCGAGACGGCGCTTGGCCACCATCTCCTGCGCCGTGCCCAGCACGGCGTTGCTGATCACGCTGAAGCCCGCGAAGATGGCCACAGCGTATTCGCGAAAGTGGACGATGACGCCCAGCAGCGGGAAGAGCACCAGGTTGAAGACGTTGAAGAGATTGTCGCGCAGGATGTCGAGGTAGCTACGGCCCACGCGTGGCTGCCAGGCGTTGCTCTGTCCACCTGCCACACGCCCGGCGACTTCGTTGCTGGTCAAACCCCTGAAAGACAAGGACGCAGGCTCCCGCGATTCAGCGTGAGGCCGACTATACCACAGGCAGGCTCAGGGCCGGCCCAGGCGCGCCAGACGCTCGTAGTGCTCGATGACCTCGTCCATCGCGGCCGGCCAGCTGAGCGCTTCGGCGTCGAGGCGCGCCGCGCGGCCCAGCCGGCGGCGCTGTTCCCCGTCCGCGGCCAGGCGCCGCACGCCAGCAATGAGGCCGGCCTCGTCGCCCGGCGTGAAGCTGTAGCCATTGTGGCCCTCGCGCAGCAGCTCCGGCACGCCGCCCGTGCGCGCCGCGACCACCGGCAGGCCCGAGGCCATGGCCTCCAGCACCACCAGGCCAAAGGACTCGGCCAGCGAGGGGAAGACGAAGAGGTCCGCGCTGGCGTAGGCGCGGCTAAGTTCTGCGCCGCGCAGCGCGCCCGTGAAGCGCACCGGCAGGCCGGCGAAGTGTACTTCCAGCTTCCGCCGCGCCGGGCCTTCACCGACCAGCGCCAGTTGCGCCCCAGGCAGGGCCTGCAGCACAGCGCGCAGTTGGCCCGGCCCCTTCTCCGCGGAGAGGCGACCGACGCAGAGCAGCAGCAAGTCCTCCGGCGCGCGCGCGGCCAGCCGGTGCCGCATGGCCGCGTCAGCGTGACGCGGGTGGAAGCGGTCGGCATCCACGCCGCGCCGCCACAGCTGCACCGGCGCCGTGACACCGAGATCGCGCAAATGCTGCTGTGCGCTGCGCGACGGCGCGAGGGCGCAGTCGGCACGGTTCAGGATATGGCGCGTGAGCAGGTTGATGCCCGGCTCGATGGCGCCAGCGTGAAAAGGCCCCATGCGCCAGTGGCGGGCGATGCGACCGTAATCCAGGTGCCACGAGACCAGCGTGGGCAGGCCGGCGCGGCGCGCCAGCAGCCAGGCCGCCAGGCCAAAGATGGAGGGGTGCAGGAAGTGCGTGGCATGCGGCGCGAAGTCGCGCAGGACGCGGCGCATCTGCGCGCCGGGCAGGGCCATGCGCAGGTCAGCGTAGGCGGGAAAGGCCAGCCCTGGCACGCTGTAGACGCGCGTATTGGCGTAGCGGTCGACCGGGCCCAGACGCGGCGTGAAGAGCGCCGACTCCACGCCCCGCAATGCCAGCTGGTCGAGCAGGCGGCACAGCACCGTGACGATGCCGTCTGCGCGCGGCAGAAAGGTCTCGCTGAAGAGCGCTACGCGCACGTAAGGCGCCGGAAATGCAAACAGCGGGCCGCAGCCCGCTGTCGACTTGTATCTATTGTAGCGTTCGTCCGGTGGTCAGACGCGGGTGACGTTGCTGGCCTGCTTGCCCTTCTGGCCCTCAACGACTTCGAACTCCACAGTTTCTCCCTCATCAAGGCTGCGGAAGCCGCCGCCCTGAATCGCCGAATAGTGAACAAAAACGTCCGGGCCACCCTCCTGGGTGATAAACCCGTAGCCCTTGTCCGCATTGAACCACTTGACCACGCCCTTAATGCGGTCGGCCATCTTTTACACTCCCTGCATTATCATCAAAAATAAACGAGAATGGCCTTGTGCTCACAGCCTGTCCCGTTTTCAGGGAGTGTCTGTGGTACGCAGCTGCAACGAGGCATAAACCCCCCGGCAAAGAAACTCTACACCACCGTGCGCAAGAATACAAAAAGTCGCATTTGTGACCTTAATTCCGCGCAGTCGCGACTTGCGCCGGCTGCGCGACGGGACGTTGCTGCGCCGGCAGCAGCAGCGTCAACAGCCCGGCCAGCACGATCGCGCCGGACACCAACTGGAAGGAAGTCCCCAGGCCGATGTTACCCGCCAGCCAGCCGATGAAAGCGCTGCCGAGCGCGCCGGTGCCGAAGACCAGCCCCAGCGCGGCGCCGGAGGCCATGGCCCGGCTGGCAGGCAGAAAGCCCTGCGCCAACACCACGATGAGACCGTGCGAGGCGCCGCTCAACGCGCCCGCCAGAATCGCCAGCCCGAAGGCCAGCGCGCCATCCACCACTGGCAGCAGGAAAAAGGTAGGCGCCGAGCACAACATACTGATGGCGATCACCAGGCGGCGGTCATAACGGTCTGCCAGGCCGCCGAAAAACACGCCGGCCAGCCCCGAACCGACCCAGAAGGAGCTGGTGATCAGGCCGTATTCCGCCGGCGTCCAGCCCTTCTGCTGGAAGAGCAGCGGGATGAAGGAGACGACGCCCGGCGAGCCCAGGCTGCGCAGGCTGACCATCACGAGGAAGAGCAGGAGGACGAACAGCGACAGAGGCGCGCGTTTGCCGTTGGCTGCATTCGTCGCCTTGCTGACGGCAGCCGCGGCAGCCTTGTGGGCACGGCGGCCGGGCAGGTACATCAGCAGCAGGAAAATGCAGGGCAGGGACAGCAGTGCCGCCCATGCGGCCGGCAAGGCTGACCCCTGCTCCTGCAGCAGGCCCGCCATGCCCGGCCCCAGCGTCGCGCCGAACACGCTGCTGACCGGCACCGCGTTGTTCAGCAACTGCCCCACCAGCGCCGGCCCGAAGGCCAGGCCCAGCTGCCCGGACAGGAAAAACCAGGCCATGTTGCTGGCCTCGCGCGGGGGGTTGCTCTCCACCGCGTACTTCATCCCCGTCGGATGAAAGGCGCCGCTGCCCAGCGCGGTGATGATGAAGATGAAGGCCGTCAGCAGCAGCAGGCCGCTCTCCGATGCCAGCAGGGCCAGCAGCAGCATGCTCGCCGTCCAGCCCAGGCCGATGGCTCCCGTCAAGCGCCCGCCGATGCGGTCCGTCAGCCAGCCGAACAGCGGCTGCGTCACCGCGCCCACCAGCTGCATCACGCCAATGATCAGACCGAACTGGATCGCGCTCAACGGCAGCACGTAGAGGCTGATGAAGGCCAGCAGCACCGGAATTGAACTCATGACTGTGTCGAGCGCGAAGTGTGCGAGGGAGACGGCCCAGAATTGCCGGGTGCGCGGGAAGTACATTCAATCGGGTCTCGTTGCGGGCCGGGGTGGCGTTGGGTCGGCGTCAATCTTGCCGCGGCCGCGGCCGGCCCGCAACCCCATTGGACTGCGATGGGCGACGGCGGTAAGTTCTGCAGTGCCCGCCGCATCAGAAGAGCATGCAGCACACAGGGAAAGGCCAGACCATGACCATCGCTACCGGCAGACGCATCACGCGCGTGTTGTTGCTTGCGCTCATCCTGGGCGCCACGGCGCCCGGCCTGCAGGCGGCGCCGGCGCCGGAACACGCGGATTGCGCTGCGCCGGCCTTCGTCCGCTTCCTCAGTTTCTGGGATACGACGGACTTTTGCATGCACACGGTGCCGCTTGAGGAGATCTTCTCCGGCGGCGTGCCACCGGATGGCATCCCGCCCATCGACGACCCGGCCTTCGATTCGCTCGAGATCGCCGGGCAATGGCTGCAGCCGCAGTCGCCCGTCCTCGCGCTGGAGCTGAACGACGTGGCGCGCGCCTATCCGCTGGCGATCCTGACGCGCCACGAAATCGTGAACGACGTCATCGGCGAGCAGCCCGTGGCCGTGACCTTCTGCCCGCTCTGCAACTCGGCCGTGGTCTTCGACTCACGCCTTGACGGCGAAACGCTGCGCTTCGGCGTTTCCGGCAACCTGCGCAACAGTGACCTGGTGATGTGGGATGACCTGAGCAAGAGCTGGTGGCAGCAGTTCACCGGCGAGGGCATCGTCGGCGTCCACGCCGGCAAGCAGCTGGAGATTCTGCCGTCGCTGCTGGTCAGCTTCGGCGAGTTCGCGCAGCAGTACCCGCAGGGCGAGGTGCTCTCCCCCGGTTTTCGCGACTACGGCTCCAACCCCTACGTCGGCTATGACAGCAGTCCGCAACCCTTCCTCTTCTTCGGCGAGCCGGACGACCGGCTATTCGCGACCGAGCGCGTGCTGGGCGCGCTGCTGGGCGGCGAGGCGGTCGCCTGGCCCTTCCCGGCGCTGATGGAAACGCCGGTCATCAACGACAGCGTCGGCGACTTCGAGGTCGTCGCCCTCTGGCAGCCAGGCCAGACCAGCGCGCTCGATGGCCGGGACATCGACAACTCGCGCGATGTCGGCATGGCGGCGCTTTATGACCGCGAACTGGACGGCCAACTGCTCAGCTTCGCGCATGACGAAGAGGGGCGCATTGTCGACGAGCAGACGGGCACGCAGTGGAATGTGTTCGGCACCGCGCTGGCGGGCGAACTGGTCGGCAGCCAGCTGCGGCAGCACCTCGCCTTCCCACATTTCTGGTTCGCCTGGGCGGCCTTCCGTCCCGAGACGCGCATCTACGGCCTGTAGGCAATGGCCGGCCGGGCGTATCGCCCGGTCGGCTAAACCAATCAGGTCGCTGCAGGGAAGAGCGCGCTCTCGGCTACCTTCGGCTCGTGCAGCGCAGCATCCATGACGACCTCCTGCGTCTCGGTCGATTGCAGTGTGCCCCACTCCTTCATTCAGGATTTGCGAGCGTAAAGCACAATGAGCGTCTCGCCCAACAGTCCCAGGCGCAGCAGGAAGCGTTCCACAGCGGACATCACACGCAGCACAATCAGGGCACTGCGGTCGGGCAGACGAACATCGGTGAGATGTTTCGTGCAGGACGGGGAGACCCCGCGTTCAAGCACGTCAAAGTGTTCTTCGATGGTCTCCAGCCAGCCCATCCCTCGTCCAGCGCCTTCAAAGGGCGAGAGCCCTTCTGCCTCCAGGCTGGCTCTCACGCGTGAGAGGGCACGCGGGCCAAAGTGGATCAGCTTGGAAAATTTTTCGCGATAGCCAGGATCAATGGGCAACAGAAACATGAAGAAGGCGCTGAACAGGACATTCGCCAGCGGCTCTTCTTCCGTAATGTCTGATACCCACAACAACCCGCCCGGTTTCAGCGCCTTGTAAAACTCGGAAACCGTATGTTGCGCTTGCGGCAGATGGTGCAAGGCGCCACAGACCGCGATCACATCCAGCGAATCCGGCTCCAGTTCCAGCGCGTTCAGATCCGCAACCTTGTAGGTCACACTGCCGTCGACTTCCTCGCGGATCGACTCATAGTAATTGCGACCGACGGTCAGGGCCTGATCACTAATGTCAAGGCCGGTGGCCTGCGCGCCGCGCTGCGCCATCGCCAGTGTCAGCCAGCCGGAGCCGCAACCAGCTTCCAGCGCACGCATTCCAGGCCGAATATGGCTCAGGAAAGCGTCCACCTGGGCCGTCTGATACAGGATATTGTGACGCAGCTTTACGCGATGATGACGCCAGTCCGGCGGGAGTTGCTGCGCCAGATTGCTCGCAGCGTTGCCCCACAGCTCTGCTTCGGCAGCCAGATCCGCTTCATATTTTCCGTCATGGTTCGCCGGCCCCGTCATCAGCGCAGCCCCATTTCGCGGCCGTACTGTTGCAGATAGGCCTCCAGCTCCTCGAGCGAGCGCGTCATGCGGTTCAGCGAGCAGCCCAGCATCAGATTGACGACCTCGCCGGGGAAGGTCAGGCGCATGTCCGAGTAGATGCCGACGAGGTGCTTGCCGCGTGCATAGGCATAGCCCAGTTCCCAGGCGGTGCCGTCATCGCTGGTCACCCCGTTAAGGTTAGCGACCACGAGGTCCGCGCGCTCCAGATTCTCAAGATCCACGCGAAAGATCCCTTCCGGGTCCCGCTCGCCAGCCAGTTCCGGCGGCCCGTCACGATGCGGCAGGAAGGTCACAAAACCCGCCGCCTCTGCCAGAGCGTTGATTTGCTCGTCGAACCAGCGCTCCCCCTCGTTGAACAGCGGTCCGGCTATGTAGGCGAGCATCGCTTCATTCCTTTCCTGGACGGAGTACCGCCCCATTATCCACATTCCGCGGCTCCCGTCAGCGTCTGCCCCTGTGATTCGGCCGCGCGGGCTGCGATAATCCGGCGCCATGGCTGGCCCAAGGCAGAACGCTCCATGATTCCCCTGATCATCTGGCCATTAAGAGCGCCGGTGCAGCAGGCCGCCTTTGACCTGCTGGCCGTCATCAGCGAGGCGCTGGCTGCCGCGCCCGCCGGCCTGTCTGACGGCGACGTGCTGGCCGTTTCCAGCAAGTATGCGGCCATCAGCGAGGGTCGCGTGCTGCGCATGGCGGACGTTACAGTCACGGAACAGGCCGCAGCCCTGGCGCGACGATATCACATGCAACCGGTGATGGCGCAACTGGTGCTGCAGGAAGCCGACCACATCTTCGGCGGCATCGAAATGGGCTTCCTGCTGACCGCGAAAACCGGCATCCTCTCGCCCAACGCCGGCCTCGACCGCTCCAACATTCCCGAAGGCCATGTCGTGCTCTTCCCCGCCCAGCCCTACGTGACTGCCGCGCGCATCCGCGCGGGGTTGCAACAGCGCTGCGCGGTGGATGTCGGCGTAGTGCTGACCGACAGCTGGCTCGTGCCCGGACGCCTGGGCACGAGCGGCGTGGCGCTGGCGACGGCCGGCTTCCGGCCCGTGCAGGACGAACGCGGCAAACAGGACCTCTTCGGCAACCCCATGACGGTCACGCAGCGCGGCCTGGCCGATACCATCAGCAGCGCGGCGCAGCTGGTGATGGGCGAGCGCGACGAGGCCACGCCGCTGGCCATCGTGCGCGGCAGCGGCGTTGTCCTGGACGATGCGCCGGTCTCCGTCGCGGACGTGGCCATCCCCTGGCAGCAGTGCATCTACGTCGAGTCGCTGACGCGCGGCCTGCTGCCGGACGACCTGGCACAAGATTTCGCCGCCCGCGCCGCTGCGGTCTCTGCATGAGCCGCCTGCGCGACTTCGGCGTTGAGGTGGGGCGATTGCCGGCGGGCAGCCACAATGCCATCACGGACGTGCCCGGCGTGCGCGTGGGCCACACGACGCTCATCCGCGGCGAAGGCGCGCTGCAGGAGGGCGTCGGGCCGGTGCGCACGGGCGTGACGGCCGTGCTGCCGCACGCGGGCAACAGCTATCACGACAAGGTCGCGGCGGCCGTCTACTCTTTCAACGGCTACGGCAAGGTGCTGGGCTTCGAGCAGATTCGCGAGCGCGGCAGCCTGGAGACACCCGTCCTGCTCACCAGCAATCTAAGCGTAGCGCGCGTCGGCGATGCCCTGATGAGCTACATGCTGCGGCAAAACCCCGACATCGCCCTGACGACCGGCACGGTCAATTGCGTGGTGGGCGAATGCAACGACGGCATGCTCAGCGACGCGCGCGGCCGTCACATTCAGCCGGAAGATGTGTGGGCGGCCATCGATAGCGCGACGGCGGGCCCGGTGCTGGAAGGCAACGTGGGCGGCGGCACGGGCACTACCTGCTACCAGTTCAAGGGTGGTATCGGCACGGCCTCGCGTCGCCTGCCCGAGGGGGACTACACCCTGGGCGCGCTGGTGCAGGCCAACCATGGCAAGCGCGAGGAGTTGATGGTGCTGGGCGTGCCGGCAGGGCTGGCGCTGCGCGAGGAGTGCATGCCGCGTCACAACCCCGGCTCGATCATGATCGTGCTGGCGACCGACGCGCCGCTGGATGCGCTGCAACTGACGCGCCTGGCGAAGCGCGCGGCCCTCGGCCTGGCGCGCACGGGCACCGTCAGCCACGACCAGAGCGGCGACTTCATCATCGCCTTCGCCACCGGCACGCACATCCCGCATGACCCGGCCGACATGCTGCATCAGACGCCGCGCCTGCACGACCGCAGCGCCACGCTCGATGCCTTCTTCCTGGCGACGGTGGAGGCGGTGGAGGAGGCCATCCTCAACGCGCTGCTGGCCGCCGAGACCATGACCGGACGCGACGGGCTGCTGGTGCCGGCGCTGCCAGAGGAGCGGCTGCGCGCGCTGTTGCGCCGTTATGGCCGCCTCTGAGTTCAGTCCGTCCCTGGCGGCGGCTGGAAGATCTCGCTCACAGCGACGCGCAGGCCTGGCAGCGTCGCGCTGCCCTCGATGACGTCGTCGCCGGACAGCGTCTGCATGGCCGCGTCCGCGCGGTAGAGCTCGACTGTGCGCGACTCCGGGTAGACCAGCCACACCATCTGCGTGCCCTGTTCGAGGTAACGCCGGGCCTTCGTGCGCAACTCGCTGCGTGTGTTGCTCTCGCTGCGCACTTCCACCGCCACCAGCGGCGCCTCGCGCGGGTAGGGCTCGCCTGCCACAGACAGCACAGCTACATCCGCGACGCAGAGCCAGCCGTCCAGGTCGTGCGTGATCTCCGTACCAGCCCAGTAGCCTGGCAAGACGCCGGGGCTCAACCAACCCTGGAGTAACCCACAAATCCACCCCTGCAGAAACCCGTGACTACGGCTCGGCGACATTTCGACGGCGTCTCCCGCGGCATTGAGTTTGAACTTGCGATCGGGATATTGCTCAACCAGCCCGATGAACTCGTGCAAGCTGAGCTTCTTTTCGCTGATGGCAACGGCCACGGCTACCCTCCTGTGGCTCATAATCTCCCGGTATATTCGTTATGACACCGGGCGGATCGTTACTGCCGCCTCCGGGTTCAGTCCGTCCCTGGCGGCGGGAAGATCTCGCTCACATTGACCTGGAAGCCGGGCAGCGTCGCGCCGCCCTCGATGACGTCGTCGCCAGACAGCGTCTGCATGGCCGCGTCCGCGCGGTAGAGTTCGACCGTACGCGACTCCGGGTAGACCAGCCACACCATTTGCGTGCCCTGTTCCAGATAGCGCCGGGCCTTTGCGCGCAGCTCGCTGTGCGTGTTGCTCTCGCTGCGTATCTCTACTGCCACTAGTGGCGCCTCGCGCGGGACGGGATTGATCCCCCGTGGCTGGATGGCCACGTCCGGAATACATCGCCAGTCACCCAACTCATGGGCAACTTCCGTTGCGGCTCCGTAGCCCGGTAACCCACCTTGCCTGAGCCAGCTGTTGAACATCGTTACGATGAGACCCTGGGTTTCGCCGTGTTCCCACTTCGGTGACATTTCAACCACGTCCCCCCGGGCATCGAATTTGTAGTGGCGTTCGGGGTTGCGCTCTACCAGCGCTATGAACTCATCCATGGTAAGGCGGGTTGTGCGGGCCTCACGGGCTTCAACTACCATGTTCACACTCCCGGGACTCATGCGTCCCCAGTGTACCCCATTTGACTCAGGGCGAGTCGGGCGCCGCCACGCTATCCTCTGCCCCGGATTCACTGAAGCGGCACGTACAGGAGACTGCCATGCAACCCAACATCCTCTTCATCACCTGCCACGATCTGGGACGCCATCTGGGCTGTTACGGCCAGCGCACGGTGGCTTCGCCCGCGCTGGATGCGATCGCCGACCGCGGCCTGCTTTTCGAGCGCAGCTTCTGCACCGCGCCGCAGTGCAGCCCCTCGCGCGCCGCGCTGCACACCGGCCGTCACGCCCACGCCAACGGCATGCATGGCCTCGCGCATGGCCAGTTCCGCTGGCGCATGCACGCGGACGAACGCCATCTGGTGGACTACCTGCGCGAGGCCGGCTATGCCAGCGCGCTCTTCGGCATTCAGCACTTGACCGGCCTGGACGAGGCTGCCACTCTCGGCTACGACGAGGCGCACGAACGCGCGCCGGCCGCCGCGCTGGGTCAGGACGCGGCCGCGTGGCTGACTGCGCGGGGAGACAGCGCGCAACCCTTCTATCTTGAGGTCGGCTTCTTCGAACCACACCGCCCCTTCGACCATGGCGGAGTCGCGCCCGACGACCAGCTCGGCGCGGATGTGCCACCGTATCTGCCGCAGACCAGTGAGGCGCGCGCCGAAGTCGCCGAACTGCAGGGCGCCATCGCTGCGCTGGACGCGGGTGTCGGCCAGATCTTCGCGGCGCTTGAGGCGCAGAATC
This sequence comes from Phototrophicaceae bacterium, assembly GCA_965238035.1. Classification (GTDB taxonomy): domain Bacteria; phylum Chloroflexota; class Anaerolineae; order Aggregatilineales; family Phototrophicaceae; genus JAGWBD01. The sequence goes on from OZ250163.1 coordinate 1,278,146, forward strand.
TACTGCAGGACACCTGGTTCATCTTCGTGACCGACCACGGCCTGGCGCTGCCGCGCGCCAAGTGCACGCTCTACGACCCCGGCATCGGCACCTCGCTGCTGATGCACTGGCCCGGCGGCGGGCTGGCGGGCGGAGGGCGTATCTCGCAAATGGTCAGCCACGTGGACGTCGTCCCCACCGTGCTCGAGGCGCTCGGCCTGCCGCGCCCGCAGCGCCTGCATGGCCGCAGCTTCTGGCCGCTGCTGCAGGGCGCAGACTACGAAACGCGCGACGTCGTCTTTTGCGGCAAGACCTTCCACACCGCCTGGGAGCCCATGCGCGGCCTGCGCACGGAACGCCACAAGCTCATCCTGAACCTCTGTCAGGACATCGCCATCAACGTGCCGGGCGACATCCAGCTCAGCCCGATCTACCCGCAGATGATCGAGGCCATCACCACGCACCGGCCGCGCGTCGAACTCTATGACCTGGTCGCCGACCCGCTTGAGCAGGACAACCTGGCCGGTCAGCCACAACATGCCGCCTGCGAACGGGCGTTGCTGGGGCGACTGTACCACTGGATGGAAGCGACCGGCGACCCGCTGCTGCAGGGTCCAATCGCCTCACCCGCCTGGCAGGACGCGATCAGCCTGCTGCGCAGCGCAGGTTAAGCGCGGCGCCATCCGCGCTTGCCCCCGTCCGTGATGCAGGCTAGTATGAGGCGGTACTGGTTGTCACGGGGCTACCCGGCCCAGGCCCTGTGCGGCGGGTCCTCCGAACCGTGTCAGGCCTTGACGGGAGCAGCACTAAGGGGTTCTTCCCGGGTGTCGCAGCCAAGCCTGGACCGGGTATCGCCGTGACAACCTCCCCCGCTTGCCGCTGCAGGTGATCGCTTGCCGCTTCGTCGCTGGCACATCATCTTTCTTCTGCCAATCCTGCTGCTGCTCATGCTGCTGCCAGCCACCTTGCTGCTGGCGCAGTTCATCGTGGAAAAAGAGGTCACTCTAGTCACTGACGGCCAAACGCGGCAGTTGCGCAGTCGCGCCGGCCTCGTCGGCCAGCTGCTGCGCGAACAGGCGATCGCGCTGCAGGCGGGCGACCTCGTCGAGCCAGGGCCCGCCAGCCTGCTGCTCAGCGGCCAGCAGGTGCGGGTCAGCCGCGCCCGCAGCGTCCTGCTGAGCGTCGACGGCGCGACGCACATCCTGCGCACCCTGCACAGCGACCCCGCCGCCATCCTCGCCGACGCCGGCCTGCAGGTCGCAGCCGGAGACGCGCTGCTCGTCAACGGCCTGCGCCTTGATCCTGCACAAGCTATTGCCGCGCCCGCGCTCGTGACGCATCTCGGTCTGCAGCGCCAAAAGACCTTCCAGCTGCGCGAGGGCGCGACAACGCGCACCCTGCGCAGCAGCGGCCGCACTGTGGGCGAGGCGCTCTTCGAGGCGGGCGTCACGCTCTACCTGGCGGACGGGTTGCAGCCGCCGCCCGAAACTGCGCTGACAGAAGGCATGAGCGTGCAGATCACGCGCGCGCAGCCGCTCACCATCGTCGCGGACGGCGTCTCGCTGGAGACGCGCGCCCGCGGCATACGCGTGGCGGACGCGCTCGACGTCGCCGGCCTGCTGCTGGCCGGCCTTGATTACAGCATCCCGCAGGAAGACGCGCCGCTGCAACCGGGCATGCTGGTGCGCGTCATTCGCGTGCATGAGGAGATCGAGTACGAGCAGGAAATTGTGCCGCACAAGACGCTCACGCAGGCCGATGCCGACCTGGAGCTCGACCACCGGCGCGTTCTGCAGCAGGGGCAGGACGGCATCCGTGGCCTGCCGCAGCGCATCCGCTACGAGAACGGCGTGGCAGTCAGCCGCGAAGTCGGCGCTGAGCAATTGCTGCAGGAGCCGCGCGACCACATTATCGGCCTCGGCAGCAAGATCGTGCTGCGCAGCGTGAACACGCCGCAGGGGCCGCGGCAATACTGGCGCGTGCTGCGCATGAAAGCTACCAGCTATCACCCCGGTTCACAGGGCAACAGCACCGCCACCGCCACCGGCGCTACCCTGCGCAAGGGCATCATCGCTTCCAACCCGCGGGTCATCCCCTACGGCACCGAAGTCTACGTGGCAGGCTATGGCGTCGGCAGCATGGAGGACACCGCCGCCGCCTGGTATGTGCAGCAGCAACCCCTGTTCATCGACCTCGGCTACAGCGACGCGGACTACCGACCCTGGTCGCAATGGGTGGATGTGTACCTGCTGACGCCGGTGCCCGTCGGCCGCTTTCCGCTCACCCTGCCGGGCTGAGCGCTGTCGGGATATCCTTCTTCGACAGCAGCGCGCCCAGACCCAGGCCGACCGCTCCAGCCATGAAGCTGACACCCACCCACATGTGCGTGCTCCACCAGATGCCGGCCGTCTGCTGCAGGATGACGAACAGGCTGAAGGTCATCACAAAAGGCAGCAGGAAGGCGAAGCGCCGCAGCGCCACGAGTTGCGAGCCGCCGGGCGGCCACGCCAGCAGCCAGTCACCGAGCAGACCGGCGAGCAGCGGCGCCAGCAGGACGACCAGGTGCGGGCTGGTATCCTCGAAGCGGATGTAAAACATGATCAGCGCGTTGCTGAACAGCACGTAGGTCACTGCGCCAAATGGCAGCACCATGCGTTGGCGCAGGTAGAGCAGCGCGCCGGTCATCAGCGCCGCGGGAACCAGCACAGCAGCCACCGTCCAGGCCTCGGCCAGCTTCAGGCTGCTGTCGGGGTCGATCGCCACATAGCGGTCGACCTGGCTCCAGACGTTGGCGAAGCCCGTGAAGAGCGTGGCAAGGGTCAGCACGGCCAGGGTCGCGGTAACCGGCGGGAAGAGCTGCGTCCAGCCGCCCCCTGTCCTGCCCTGCGTCACGAAGGAGCGCAGCGGCCCGCTCATGAAGAGGATGGCGCTCAGCACCAGCACCAGGTGCGAGGGGCTGACCAACGCGTCGATGCCGGATTCAAAGCCGAAGAGTTCGTGCCAGATGAGGTCGAAGACGCCGCCGAGGCCGAAGAGCAGTACGCCGGCGAAGGAGAACAGGTAGGCCCGCGGCAGCGCCTGCAGCAGGCTGTGGCCGCGGCCCACGTTGCGAAACTGCACAATGACGTAGAACAGGCCGTTGGCCGCCATGCCAGAGTACATCAGCAGATGCCAGGGCGTGAAAAAGGTCTCATCCACCGCGTCGTGATTGTGGGCGTTGATGTCCACCACCGCGCCCAGCAGCACCCAGACGCCCAGCGCCAGCGCTGCCCAGGTGAAGGCCGGCGTCAGCGCCGGATACCCTTCCCGGCGCGTCACTCCAGCCGGTTTCGCCAGAGAGAGCAGCCGTTCAGCAAGCGTCATTTCAGCCTCCCCGCCGCTTCAGCGCTACAGTCCGCTTCAGGACTCCTGCGGCAGGGCCTTCGGCGTCAACAGCGCGCTCATGCCCAGGCCGACTGCGCCGGCCATGAAGCTGACGCCCACCCACATGTGTTCCGTCCACCAGATGCTGCCGGCAGTCAGCTGCAGGATGACAAACAGGCTGAACATGTAGACGAAGGGCACCAGGAAGGCGAAACGCCGCAGATCCACGATTCGCAGGTTGCCTGGCGAACGCGTGAGTAACCAGTCGCCCGGCAGGCCGGCGAGCAGCGGCGCCAGCAGCACGACCAGATGCACGTTGTTCCACTGCCAGCGGACGTAAAGCATGATCAACGCGTTGACCAACAACATGAGGGTCACTGTCCCAAAGGGCAGCACCATGCGCTGGCGCAGGAAGAGCAGCGTGCCAACCATCAGCGCTGCGGGAATCAGCACGCCGGCCACGGTGTAGGCATGTAGCGGTCGCTGGCTGTCGAGCATGACTTCCTGCACCACGTAACGGTCCAGCTGCGTCCAGATGTTGGTGTAGAGCGTGAATAGCGTGCCGATGGTAAACAACTGCAGGGCCGAGGCGATCGGCGGAAAGAGCTCCGACCAGCTGCCCTCGCTCCTGCCCTGCGACAGAAAGGAGCGCAACGGCCCACTGATGAACAGCATGCCGCCGACCAACAGCACCAGATGCGAGGGGCTGACCAACGCGTCGACGCCGGCCTCGAAGCCGAAGATCTCGTGCCAGAAGAGATCGAAGACGCCGCCGACGCCGAAGATCAGCACGCCGGCGAAGGAGAGCAGATACTCCTTCGGCAGCGCCTTCATCAGGCGGTGGCCGCGGCCGACGTTGCGATATTGCATGATGACGTAGAACAGGCCGTTGGCCGCTACCCCGGAGTACATCAGGAAGTGGAAGGGCGTGAGGAAGGTCTCATCCACAAAGCCGTGATTGTGGGCATTGATGTCGACCACCGAGCCCAGAAAGCCCCAGATCCCCAGAAACAGCGTGACCCAGGTAAAGGCCGGCGTCAGTTCCGGATACCCTTCCCGGCGCGCTGTCCCCGCCGTCTTGCCTTTCGAACCGGTGCTCTCGGCAACAGCCATGGCAAACCCCCAATACTCTTGTCTGTGTCTTCCCCGTACACGGCCGCCCTGGCGACGGTGGCACGGCTGCAAGGGTAATCCCGGCCCGTCAGCGCCTCCCGCTTCAGGTCGCCTCCGGAATGGCCTTCGGTGTCAGCAGCGCGCTCATGCCCAGACCGACTGCGCCGGCCATGAAGCTGGCGCCCAGCCACATGTGGATGCTCCACCACAGGCCGGCGCTCAACTGCAGGCTGACAAAGAATAATAACATGCACACGCAAGGTGTCACGAATGCGAAGCGGCGCAGCGCCACGATCTCTGAGCTCCCGGACGCGCGTGTGAGCAGCCAGTCGCCCAGCAACCCGGCGCTGAACGCGGCCAGCAGCACGAGCGCATGCTTGCCGGTCCATTCGATGCGTACGTAGAGCATGATCAGCGCGTTGGCCAGCAACACCCAGGTCACCGCGCCGAAGGGCAGCACCATGCGCTGGCGCAGGAAAAGCAGTGTGCCGGTCGTCAGTGCCGCAGGAATCAACACGCCGGCCACCGTCCAGGCTTCGACTGCCGTCCGGCTGCCGACGATGTCGTGTGGCACGTAGCGATCAGTCAGGGTCCAAACGTTGACAAAGCGCGTGAAGAGGGTCGCGCCGCTGAGCGCCATCAGGGCCGAGGTGATCGGCGGGAAGAGCTGCCTCCAGCCGCGCGGCAGGTTGTCCTGCGCCAGGAATGAACGCAGCGGGCCGCTGGCGAGAATCATGCCACTGGTGATCAGCAGGAGATGTGTGGGGCTGATGACCTCTTCAATGCCTTGCTCGACGCCGAAGAATTCATGCCAGATGAGGTCCAGGACGCCGCCGATGCCGTAGAACAGCGCGCCGGCGAAGGAAAGCAGGTACTGTCCGGGCAGCGCCTGCCACAAACTGTAGCCGCGGCCGACGTTGCGATACTGGGCGCCGGCGTAGAAGAGGCCATTGGCCACCACGCCGCTGATCAGCGGGAAGTGGGCGGGTGTGAAGAAGCTCTCGTCCACAAGGCCATGACTGTGGGCATGGACGTCCACCATCCTGCCCAGCAGCACCCAAAGGCCCAGCGCCATCGCCGTCCAGGTGAAGGCGAGGGTGACCGGAGGGTGCCCTTCCCGGCGTGCCGTCCTTGCCGGTTTCAGTGCGGCGACGAGTCGTTCGCCAAAAGCCATTTCAGCTTCCCGCGTTGTTCACACCTTCCCTGCCATCTCGTTCGCCGGTTACGCTTCTTCCGGCAGTGAGGGCGGCACGGCCACAAAGCTCAGTCCCAGGCTGAAGGCGCCCGCCAGCACGCTCACGCCCGTCCACATGTGGACGCTCCACCAGATGCCGCCGGACAGCTGCAGGATGACGAAGAAGGCGATGAAGTAGCTGAAAGGCACGAGGAAGGCGAAGAAATGCAGCGCCCCGGCGCCGATGCGCGGCCGTTGCAGACGCCGCAGCAGCAGGTCACCGACCAGCCCGGCGAACAGCGCGGCCAGCAGGATCACCGGTCCCTGTGCGCCGCCATGGTCGGCGGCGCGCAGCAGGTACATCAGCGTGCTGTTGCCCAGCAGCAGGAAGCTCACCGCGCCGAAAGGCAGCGCCCAGCGCCGCAAGAGCAGCAGGAGCGTGGCGCTCATCAGCATGGCCGGCACGATCACCATGGCCGTCAGCGCGTGGTCCCATATGAAAAGGCCGCCCGGCGCCCCTGGCAACATGTAGAGGCCCGCCCAGGAGATCGCCTGGGCGAACTGTGTGAACAGGCTGAACATCGAATACACCAGCAGCGCCGAGGCAATGGCCGGGAACAGTTGCGCCCAGCCGCGCTTCACCTCCGCACGCCCCCACAGGGCGCGCAACGGGCCGCTCATGAAAATCAGCGTGCTGAGCGCGCCCATGAGATGCGGCGGGCTGACCGAGGCTTCAATGTTGGCCTCGATGCCGAAGGCCGTGTGCCACAGGAAGTCGAGGCTGCCGCTGATGGCCATCAGCGCCACACCGACCAGCGAGGTCAGATAGCCGCGCGGCAACGCCTGCAGCCAGCTGTGGCCGCGATTGACGTTGCGCAGCTGCGCGCCCACCAGGAAGAGCCCCTTGGCCAGCAGGCCCGCGTAGAGCAGCAGGTGGAAGGGCGTGAAAAAGGTGTCGTCAGTGGCGCCGTTCACGTGGGCGATGCCGTCCACATAGCCGCCCAGCAACACCCAGGCCGCCAAAGCCAGAGCCACAAGGTCGAAGGCGCGCGTGGCCGCCGGGTAGCCCTGCAGCCGCGTCCGGCGGGGCGCCACGCCCGGGCCGGCCTGAATGCGTTCCGTGCGAGTCATGTTGCTCCTTTTGGTCCAATGTTCCCTACTCTAGCATATTCCCGCCGGGGTTTCCCGACGCTACCCTCGCCGCCGCCCCGCTTCTATACTGCGCAGGCGAGCGCAGGCGAGCGGCGGGCGAGCGGCGGGCGAGCGGCGGGCGAGCGGCGGGCGAGCGGCGGGCGGGGAGACTCACATGACTGTAGCGACTCTTGTGACCGGGATAACCTTGTGACGCCCCACCTGGTGCTGGCTTCCGCCTCACCGCGGCGGCGCGAATTGCTGGCCTCGCTGGGGCTGCGCTTCACGGTTGACGCGCCGCAGCTCGACGAGAGCCGCCTGCCCGGCGAGGAGCCGCGCGCCTGGGCCTCTCGTCTCAGCCAGGCGAAGGCGGCCATCGTCGCCGCGCGCAGCGCAGCGCCCGCGCTCATCCTGGCCGCCGACACGCTGGTCATCGATGGCGAGCAAGCGCTCGGCAAGCCTGCTGACGCCGCCGACGCCCGGCGCATGCTGTGCCAACTGCGCGGCCGCGCGCACGAGGTCTGCACGGCCTTCACCCTTCAGCGTCCGGGCGAGGAAGCGCCGCGCGTGACGCGCCTTTGCTGCACGCGCGTGCACATGCGCGCCTGGTCCGCCGCCGAGCAGGAGGCCTACATCGCCAGCGGCGACCCCTTCGACAAGGCCGGCGCCTACGCCATCCAGCACCCGGTCTTCGCGCCGGTCGCGCGCATTGAAGGCAGCTACAGCAATGTGGTTGGCCTGCCGCTGGAAATGCTGCAGGCGGCCCTGGCGGAGTTCGGCGGGCTGGACGCGCTGCGCTGAACGCGCCCGCCGCCTACTCGTAGCAGCGCAACTCGAAGAGCGCCGCCGGCACCTCGCCCTCGGTCTCCAGCAATTCAACCTGCAGCCGGTCAGTGCACAGCGGCTCGTCCAGGCGGACGCGGTTGATCGTCTGGTGGTTGTCGTCGCATTCGGCGACCAGCGCGCCATTGCCATCGAGGATGCGCCAGCGCCGCACGGTGAAGGGCACCACGCTTTCCGGGTGGCCCATCAGCGTGGTTTCCATCGGGTGGTCCGCGTCGGAATCGAAGACCAGCACAATTTCGCGGATGCTGCGCGGCGCGTCCCAGCGCAGCCGCAGCGTGGGACGTGGGTCATCGGGGTCGGCCACCCAGGCGTTGACGCCCGTGGTGGGCCGGCCCAGGCCGTTGCTGACGTTGGCGGGGTCGAAGGCGTCGACCACCGGGCGGATGGCCATGGCCAGGTTCTGCCCGGCGGGGCGGCGCGGCGGCGCCCAGAACTCAAAAGTGTCTACGCCGATGTCCGCCGGCGGCGTTTGCGTGCGGCGCTGCTGCAGCGGCAGCACTCCGCTGAGCCGTTGCTCGCTCAGGTGCGCGTGCACGTCCTCATTGGCCATCAGGCAGTAGAAGAGGTACTGGTCGTCCGCCACGCTGACGTCGAAATCCGCCGTGACCGTCTGGTTGGGCCCGGTGGGCAGCGTGAACTCGAGCGCGCCCAGGGTGACGTTGGGCGTGTAGTTGCCGAGGCGTTCGCTGGCGCGCAGCTCAAGGCGCAGCGTGGTGGGCTCATCGACGTCAACGATGAAGTCCACCTCCGGCGCGGGCCCGGCCGTCACCGGCAGCATCTGCGCGATCGAGTGCTCCAGCGGTTGCAGCGGCCCGTCGTCCGGCAGCCCCTCCAGGCAGTACTTGCTGCTTGCGCCAATGCGCGCCAGTTGCACCAGGTCCTCGCTATCCTGCAGGCGCAGGCCGGGGATGTGCTGGCCCGCGCGCATCAGGTCACGCTGCAACAGCGCCATGCGCCCCGGCTCGCTGATATCGCGCGGCAGCAGGCCCTCGTGCAGGCAGTGCGCGGCGGCCATGCCGATGGCCTGGGCCGCGTTCGCCAGCGTCAGCATGACGCGCGTGGAGCCGAAGGCCACGTGCGAGACGCTCATGATGCGGCCGCCGAGGAAGAGGTTGTTGATGTTACGCGCGTAGAGCGTGCGATAGGGAATCTGGTAGACGCCGGGCGCGTGCCACTGGTCGCAACCGGGCATTTCGCTGAATACGCCGTCCGCCGGGTGCAGGTCGATCGACCAGCCGCCGAAGGCGATGGCGTCCTCATGCTGGCGCTGCTCGATGATGTCCTGCTGGATCATCATCGTGTCGCCCTCGAAGCGGCGACTCTCGCGCTTGCCGGGGATGTGGCCGACCCATTCCAGCGTCAGGTTTTCAGCGTCCGGGAACTCGCCGGAGTTCTTGATGTAGTTCCACACGCCGTAGACCACGCGCCACAGCTGCCACTTGATGGTCTCGGTCTCGTGCACCGTGTCAAGGCGCCCGCCATACTCGATCCACCACAGGCGGCAGCCATCAGTCTTCGTGTTGAAGCTGCGGAAGCGCGGAATCTCGGAGATGTCATCCAGGGCGTAGCGCGGCGGCACGAAGCGCACCGGCCGACCCACGTCCTTGCTGTAGAAGTAGATGGAATGGCCCAGCAGGTAGCCGTATTCATCGCTCGGCGCGAACTTCTCGCCGAACTCATCGCTGGCCTCCGCGCCCATGCGGAAGGCCGCGCCCGCCTGAAAGGCGACCACGCCGTCGCCCGAGGAGTCGCAGAAGAGCGGCGCCTGCAATTCATACATCGTCGAGTTCTGGCTGCAGAAGGCGTGCACGCTCTCAATGCTTTCGGAGCCCCGCTTGCGCACCACGTGCGCGCTGGTGTTGAGCAGCAGCGTGAGGTTGGGCTCGTCCAGCACCTTCTCCAGTAACACCGTGTCGAAGATGAGCGCGTTGCCTTCCGGGTTGCGGTACAAGTTCTCGACGAGGATTTCGTTGATGACGCCGCCCTCACGCGCCCAGCGGTTGTTGTTGCCCATGTGCGAGGTCGCGCCCAGGCCCCAGAGCCGCACCTCGCTGGAGGCGTTGCCGCCCAGCACCGGCCGGTCCTGCACCAGCACCACCTGCACGCCGGCGCGCGCCGCGGTCAGCGCCGCGCAGGTGCCCGCCAGTCCGCCGCCCACGACCACGAGGCCGACCTCAAGGCGTTTCGTCTTCAGTTCGCGTAATTCCGGGCTGAAGGGCTCGCTCAGCATCCGGGGCCAGGTTTCGGGCATGTTCGCTCCTGTGAGAATTTCAGTGACCGTGACGGTCGGTCTCGATGTCGTGCTGCTCGCACCATTCGTTGATCGGATTGTGATAGCCCGTGGGCTTGAAGGTTGCCGTCTCTTCCATGCGCTCGCCAACGAGGAAGCGCTGCATGTTGTCCAGCTTTTCGACCAGCTCGCGCGGCTGCACCAGATAGTCCATCGGCCGCAGCCACTGGTAGCAGTAGCCGACCATGACGGCCTTGCGCGTGTTGGGGCTGAAGTTGGGCGCGCCGGCGTGCCAGGTGCGATATTCGAAAAGCACGCAGTCGCCCGGGTTCAGCGAGGGCTCGATGGCGCCAACCGGGTCGGGCTGGCCTTCCGGAATCTCGATACGCTCTTTCTGGTTGTTGCTGCCCGGCAGGAACATGGTCACGCCGGACTTTGGCTGGCTCTGGTCGCTGAGGTAGTAGGCGCATTTGAGGCCCATGCGCGGGTACTGGAAGTGGCCGAGGTCGAGCGTGGTGCGGCCGTTGTCGCGGTGCCAGCCGGGCGCGCGCTTGTCCGGGCTGGTGCCTGGCAGTTCCGGCTTGCTGTAAATCATGTGGCTGGTGGAGAGCTGCAGGTTGGAGCCGAAGAGCTGCATCACCAGCGGCAGGATGGTGGGGTGTGTGATCAGCGGGATGAAGGCGTCGTCATGAGAAACGACGTTGCGGAAGCCGTCGTAGAGGTCATTGTTTGTCTGGCGGCCCAGCGTCTCGTCGGAGGCGATCAGGCGGTCGCCGGCCTCAATCAGACGCCCGACGGTATCGCTGTCCAGCGCGTTGCGGACGATCAGGTAGCCCTTGTCGTAAAACTGGCGTCGATCTTCTTCGCTTACCGGATGATATTTGAGCATGTCGGCAATCCCTCTTCTGCATCAGGTATAAGTGAAATACGCGGTCGCCTGGCAGTCGCGGTCGGCGCTTACGCGCACCCAGTGCGCACTGTAGCCCGTCGGGAACACGTGCGGCACATAGGCGCCGGGCGCGACATCGAGTTCAGTATATCCCGCCCATTCGCCATCTCCCAGAAAGTCAACTTCCACGCGGAAGCGCACGCTGGCGTCTGCACCGTGGCGCAGGTGCAGCGTCTTGTGTTCGAAGCCGGTCATCAGATAGGGATCAGAGGGTTCATCGGCCTGTATCTGTGCCCGCCACCAGGGGCCGCCCCAGCCGGCCGGCTTGCCAAAGCCCCAGAGGTCGTCAGTCTTGCCGAACCACAGGCCGGACTGTGGCTCGCCGGCGAGCTGGTTGGCGCTGCCATGCGCGCTGGCGTTGTCCGAGCCCAGCACCAGCAGGCCGCGCCAGGCGCAGAAATCGCCCAGCACCCACAAATGCGTCGAGACCGGGCGCAGGCCCCAGATACGATTGTTGTAGGCCCAGGGCGATAGCTCGTAGAAGATGCCGTGGCAGTCCATCAGGAAGCGCTCGTGATCCACTTCGCGGATGCGCGGCCACTCGGTCTGCCACATGTGGTCGAAGCAGTGGCTGCCCTTGGGCAGGCGGTAACGACGCCACTGGCCGTCGCTGTGCGTGTAGACCTTGAGGATGGCGGAGGCGCGGTCCCAGCCCATGGCGAACATCGTGCCGCTGAAGTCGCCGCGGCCGTTGACCTCGATGAAGGGCGCGCGCTCGAGAATGCGCCAGCGCTCGCCGTCCCATTCCGCCAGGCGCCCGGCCATGCCATCGCCGCGGAAGTCGCGTTCGTCGTAGCTGTTGTTGACGACCACGACGCGGCCAAAGTTGCTGTAGCCGGCCTTGAAGTGCGCGTACTTGTGGTCGGGCACGCCCAGCTCGCGCGTCAGATCGCCGAGGAAGGTGGCCTCCAGCGTATGTACGTCCAGCTCGTAGAACTCGCCCTCCATGCCCAGCATGTAGACCTTGTGCTCCGGGTCGCTCAGGTGACGCATGGTCGCGCACAAACGCACTTCGCACAGGCTCTCGATGGTGCGCACGCGGCGTTCCGCGTCGATGACGTGCGGGCCGATGATGAGCTGGTTGGAGTGCCAGTGCAGCATACGGTTGGTGTAGGTGCCCACGCGGCTCTGCGGATGCTGCACCATGCGCAGGTCCTCGTCGATTTCGTAGAGGCCGGTGCCCACGCCCGAAGCCGACTTGTGCGAGACGTAGGTGATGACCCACAGCCGGTCGGCCCAGGCGAAGAGCGCGCCCACGCCGCATTCGGTGCGCGGCGGGCCGGGCCGCGCGCCCAGCGCCAGCGAAGGCAGCACGCCGCTGATTTGCATCGGTAGACTCATGGTTGCCTGCTTTCTCCTGCCACGATTGTTGCGGGCCTGCCCTCTCCACCTAAAGCGCCTTGCCAGCCCTCACCCCCCGGCCCCCTCTCCCTAATGGAGAGGGGGAGAACCATACCACACACCCTGTTAAAGCCCCTCCCCCTGAGGGGGAGGGGTTTGGGGTGAGGGCCCCATCCAGCCCAGCCAGTTCTCCAGTACTTCCAGCATTTCCGCCGCGCGTTGCGGCTGCTGCGCCAGCGCATTCTCCAGCTCCCAGGGGTCGCGCTGCATGTCGAAGAGTTGCAGCGGCTGCAAGGGCTCGCGCTGCGCCACCAGCTTCCAGCCCGCCGCCAGCACACAGAGCAGTTCGCCGCATTCGCTGAAGAGCGGCCGCTCCGGCAGCGATTCGCCGCGCAGCGCCGGCAGCAGCGAGCGCCCCGGCGCTCCGGAGTCGGGCGCGGCGCCGGCCAGCTCGAGCAGCGTGGGCAGCAGGTCTACGGTGCCGACCGGCGTCACGCAGCGTTGACCCTGCGTCTGCCCCGGCAGGCGCAGCAGCAGCGGCACGCGCAGCGACTCATCGTACATGACGCCCTTGCTGAAGCGGCCGTGAGCGCCGTTCATCTCGCCGTGGTCTGAAGTGAAGCACAGCGCCGTGTTGCGCGCCAGGTCACTCTCCGCCAGGGTATCCAGCAGACGCCCGATGGCCGCGTCCAGCTGCGTGATCTCGCCGTAGTAACGCTCGCGAAAGGTCTGCAAGTCATAGTCCGCGTCCCACTGCGGCATATGGTACCAGGCACTCGGGTCGACGTTGGGCTCGCACATCAGGTCGCGGCCCGCGTAGCGCGCCTGAAACTCCGGCGGCGGCGCGCAGGGCGGATGTGGCGCCTGATACGAGACGAAGAGGCAGAAGGGCTGCGGCAATTGCGTCAGCCACTCCTGCGCAATGGCGGTCAGGCCATCGGTCTCGTGGCCGGCCAGCAGCTGCGCTTCGGGCGACTCGTCCGCCCACAACCGGCCGCGCCAGTGATCGACGTGATGACTCTCCCAGCCGGCGAAGCGCTGAAAGCCGCCGCGCTCGTCTGGCAGCACGCGCCGGTTGGCCTGTGGCGCGCCGCTCAAATGCCACTTGCCCAGCCAGGCCGTGTGATAACCGGCCGCGTTCAGATGCTGCGCCAGCGTGGGCAGTTCGGCCGGCAGCGCCTGGCCGTTGCGCGTGACGCCGGTCTGCGTGGGCCAGCGCCCGGTCAGCAGACAGGCGCGCCAGGGTGTGCACAGCGGCGAACTGCTGCAGGCCTGCGTGAAAACCGTGCTCTGCTGCGCCAGTTCCAGCAGCCGCGGCGTGTGAATGAGCGGATGACCATCCAGCGCCGTCCAGCGCGCGCCCAGCTGGTCGGGGAAGAGAAAGAGCAGGTTGGGCGGGCTGGTTGCCGGCACCTCTGCGCTCAGCCCTTGATGCCGGAGAGGTTGGCGCCCTGGATGAACTGTTTCTGAAAGAGGAAGAAGACCACCAGCACGGGAATGACCATCATCACGGTGGCCGCCATCTGCTGGTGCTGCATGCCGCCCTGGCCGGGCAGCGAGGTGAACTTGTAAAGGCCGATCGCCAGGGTGTGCAGGTTCTCGTCCTTCAGGTAAATCAGCGGCCCGAGGAACTCGTTCCAGCTGCCCTGCACGCTGAGGATGCCCATCACCACGATGGCCGGCTTGGCCAGCGGCACCATGATGCGCGTGAAGATGCGAATCGCGCTGGCGCCGTCGATCTTGGCCGAATCAAGCAGGTCCTGCGGGATGCCGAGGAAGAACTGGCGCCCGAGGAAGATGAAGAAGGCGTTGCCGAACCATTCCGGCACGATCAGCGGGTAGAAGGTGTTCACCCAGCCGATCTCGTTGTAGACGATGTAAACCGGAATCAGGCGCACCGCGAAGGGCAGCATCAGCGTTCCCAGCAGGACGAGGAAGAGCAGGTCGCGGAAGGGGAAGCGGAAGCGCGCGAAGCCGTAGGCCACGATGGTCGAGGAGATCAGGCTGCCCACCAGCGAGAAAATGGTGATGATCATCGTGTTGCGGAAGGTCACGCCGAAGTTCCAGAAGCGCAGCGCCTCCGTGTAATTCTCCGGCTGCCACACGCGCGGGATCCACTCGGGCGGGAAGATGCCCACCTGCGACAGCGGCATGAAGGAAGTCATCAACATCCAGATCAGCGGCGCGATGAACCACAGGCTGCAGGCGATCAGCAGCAGATACAGCAGCGCGCGGGCCAGCCGCTGCGACAGCGGCTTCTGCACCTGCGTCGCGGGAACGCTGGTCCGCAGGATTGCGCTGCTCTCGCCTGTGCTGGCCATGGTGCTGGCGTCCCCTCCCTGGGGCTCAGTTGTTGTAGAACACCCAGCGATCGGATGTCACGACGATGGTGGCGGTGAAAATGAAGAGGATCATGAACAGGATCCAGGCCAGCGCCGAGGCGTAGCCCAGCTGCGGCGGCAAAAACTCGAAGGCGTGATTGTAGAGGTGCAGCATGTAGGTGCGCGTGGCGTCGCGCGGGCCGCCGCTGGTCATGATGAAGACCTGGTTGAAGACCTGGAAGGCGCCGATGATGTTGATGAGCACGTTGAGGAAGATGGTGGGCGTCAACAGCGGCAGCGTCACACGGCGCAGGCGCTGCAACCAGCTGGCGCCGTCGATGCGCGCCGCGTCGTAGTACTCCTCCGGGATGTTCTGCAGGCCGGCGAGGAAGATGATCATGGTCACGCCGACCCATGTGGTGCTCATCACCAGCAGGCCGCTCATGGCGTAGCTCGGGCTGCTCAGCCAGCGGATGCGCTCCTGGCCGAAGAGCCCCAGGAACCAGTTCAGCAGGCCGTAGCGCGCATTCAGGATGTAGATCCACACCATCGAGATGGCCACGATGGGCACCGTCGAGGGGATGTAGAACAGCGTGCGCCACAGGCCGAGGAAGCGTACCTTCGAGTTCAGCAGCATCGCCAGCGAGAAGGCCAGCGTGATGCGGATGGTGACCGAACCGACCACGTAGAGCACGGTGTTGCGCAGCGACTTCAGGAAGAGCGAGTCGCCGCTGAAGATTTCGGCGTAGTTGTCGAGGCCGATCCACGCGGGCGGGTTGATGACGTCATAGCGCGTGAAGCTCAGCACAAAGGAGGCGACGAAGGGGAAAAAGGAAAAGAGCAGCAGGCCGATGATCCAGGGGCTGACGAAAGCCAGACCGGTCAGCGCCTCGCGGCGGCGCATGGGCGTCAGATCGCGCCAGCGCTCGCGTTTGCCTTTAATGCTGCGCAGCTGCGTGCCGAATGCTGCCGTCATGCCCGCCTCCTGCTGTCCGGCTTGCGCTGAAAGGGAGGGACGCGGGCGCCCCTCCCCCTGTGTTTTTGCCTCGTTTAGCCGTACTGGGCCCAGAACGTGTCCAGCAGCTCCTGAATCTCCGCCTCGGCGTCAGCGAGGGCATCCTCGATCGACTTCTCGCCGAAGAGCACCTCGTCCGACATGCGACGGAGAATTTCGTTTGCTTCCGGCTGCACCGGCGACACCGTTACCACGCTGTCCAGCACCGCCACGCCGAGGATGTCTTCGGCCATGCGGTGCGACACGCCTTCCCTGGCGTAGCCGTCACAACCGGCCAGCGGCGAGGGCCGCTGCTGCTGCTGCAGGAACCAGCAGGCGCCGCCGACCATGCTGGTCGTGGTCTCGCCATCGCCGTTGACGTCGCCGACACCCAGCAGGGCGCCAGCCTCGTCGAAGTCCAGCT
Organism: Phototrophicaceae bacterium; assembly: GCA_965238035.1. Taxonomy (GTDB): domain Bacteria; phylum Chloroflexota; class Anaerolineae; order Aggregatilineales; family Phototrophicaceae; genus JAGWBD01. Next base: position 1,294,011 of record OZ250163.1, read on the forward strand.
CCAGTTCAACGTTCGACTCGACCTGGGCCGTCATCCACTTGACCAGCTGCCAGGCCTCGTCCGGGTGCGGCGCATTCCTGGGGACCATAAAGCCCCAGCCGCCGAAGACCGGACCGCGCCGGCCCGGGTTGCCGCTGGGCCCGTAGGGCATGGGCGCCACGCCGAAGCCGAGGTTGCCCTCGCCGTCATCGCCGAAGACGTCGGTGGTGCCATGGCTCTCCAGCTGAAAGAGCTGCCACGAGCCGCTGATCTGGATCGAGTCGAAGCCCAGGATGAGCGGCGTCTGGTCGAACTCGCCGGTCATCTCGTAGAAGGAACTGACCTCCTCGACGCCGAAGTTGATGTCATCGGTGAAGGACTGGATGAAATCCAGGGTCTCGTAGCCGGCCTGGTTGTTGATGGTGACCGTGCGCAGGTCCGCGCTGATCCAGTCCTGGCCGTTGGCGTTGAGCCAGTACAGGAAACCTTGGGCATTAACGTTCACGCCGACGCGGTCAAGGAAGCCATCCGCGCCGATGCGCAGCGCCATACCGGCTTCCATCAGCTCGTCCCAGGTCTCGGGGAAGGATTCGAAGCCGGCGTCAGCCAGATGTTTCTTGTTGTACCAGGCGATGCCCAGCGCGCCGCCGGTGGGGTTGGGCAGCATCCAGGTCTTGCCGTCATACTGGTTGCCGCCAAACTCGGCGGGCACGAACATGTCGATCGTGATGCCGTCCGCCGCCATGTAGTCATCCAGCGCGATGATTGAATCGGTGGCGGCGAAGAAGGGCAGGTCCTGGCGGCCGAACATCGTCACGTCCGGCGGCGAGCCGGCGGCGATGGCGGTCAGCAGGTTGGGCAGCCGGTTGTCCCAGGGCAGGAAGATGTTGTTGACGCAAATGCCCGGGTTGGCCACCTCGAAGGCCGCGATGGCCGATTGCATGATGGGGATGCGGTTGCCGCCCCAGTGGTGCCAGTAGGTCAGGGTGACGTCACCCTGGCAATCCGGGTTCTGCGCCTGCGCTACCAGCGTGAAGGACAGCAACATGGTGGTCAGTAGCAACACACTCAACAGCTTGCGGGACATCAGTACTTCCTTTCTCTATGGTTGCCTTGAACGAACAGTCTGCAAACGGACACAGTCCTGTGCCGCGCTCCGCCGGGCGGAAACGCGACCGGGCCAATATACCCGACCCGGCTGCCCAGGTCAAAGCAGGGGGCGGCTGGGCGTGTGAGGCTATGTGTTTCGCTGGATTGTTAAGTCAGAAGTTGTGGCCGGCGGGATTGATAAATTCAATCGTAAATCTGAGTCAGACTTTCTTAAGTTCCATCGTTCCGTGATTCTTTCGCCCCCTGCCTGTGTAGTATTCCCCTGTCAAACGTGAATCGCATTCCAACCTAAGTACCGTGGTTCCAGAGTGTTTGTTCATGGTACCTACGGCGTCACCTTTGGGATTGTTTTCATAGGTATAGATCAACTTGGGCGGCCGATTTCCACGAAGCACGAGAGAGGCTACGTTGCTTTCAGAAGAAGATGTGGAAGTTCGAAGATCAATGGAAATGCTTGTCCAAGTCTGTGTGATCCAAACCTCAATGTCGTAGGGTTTTGTGAAATTGTCACATGAACTCTTCAGATGGCCGTTCCACTCGCCGGCCAAATTGGGGACTTTTACAACTCCCAAACGGCGCAAGAACGGGAGCTTCCAAATGTACTTATCAAATGCCCAGTAAAGGACTGCATACGCACTCATGGGAGACAACAAAGGAATAACCAGCAAAGTGAGAGACTGAGAAATCTCTGAAGTGTCAGCAACTGACAACAATTGTGAGCGAATTGGAATGAGAAGTGCTCCTCCTAAAGCAATGCTTAGAGCAGCAATCGCATAATGCACCTTCTTTCGATCTTCATTTGAACCGTAAGGATGCACACCTAGCTGCCCCACTCGTTCCACATATTCCATAAAGCAAGAACCAATTTAGTCGCATCGTACTTTGACCATTGCTCAGGCGAAGGCCCATATAGCGGAATTGGAACACTTTGGTGCTTGAGTTCATCACTTTGCACATTATTGACAAGCCAATTTAATGCGTTCAGGACCGTGCAGTCGCAAACGTTGATGAAGTTCGGATCCGGAACGTTGTACAGCAAACATTCAATGAAATAAGATGGGGCTGTCTTTTCGTCTAACTTGCCTTCTTCTACAAGCCGGTTCCTCATGTTCTTGAAAATCCGAACAGTTGGCTTGTAAACCTCGGCAGTGTTTTGATTCTTGATTTCACCGTTTCGAATATGGAGTTTGGGGTAGTTTTTGATTTTCCGACGCGGATATTGTTTGTGGGTATAGAATCGGATGCCTTCAATACCACCTGTGAGTTTTTCACATACAACTACGTCAGCGTTAAATGAGCCTGATCTAACCTTGATAGACTTGTTGCCCTCTTCTACGACCCCATAGCTTTCCCTTAAATCTTTCAGGACATCTTGACGAAAAGCCTCCCAGTAACCTGGCCAACCGTATTGCACGACAATGTCGACATCACTGCTGCCACGAACGTTAGTGTGATTTCTGTAAGACCCTTGGAGATATATGTCTATGAATGAATCTACCCATCTCTCCAATCGAAGCGCGCCTTCTATTGATTCGCGCGTGTTCTTTGCGGATATGTGCTGAACAGGTTTCGCCCAAGTTTCCAGTTGAGTGTTCGGGATGCCCATGTGATGCCCTCGTGTCCATATGCATCCTCCACAGTACAACAAACTTAAGGCACGTGGAATGCGGCATGACGCCGCGCGGGCAAAATATATGTCTTTCTTACAATAGCGGACGCAACAGTGGGGTTCAGTCCTCACCCAAGCCACGCCCGCAACAACGCTACGCCGGACGCGACCAACGCCGACAGCGTTCGACCGAAGCGGGAGCGCATCGCCATGCTGCGCGAGGTGATACAATCAGCGCAGCCCGACAGGCCGTCGGCGGAGGGGAAGGCTTTTGAGCGGCGAAACGATAAACAGCCTGGACGATCTGCGGCGCCGGCGCGAGCAAATCATCGACCTGGCCCACCGGCATCGCGCGCACCGGATAGCCGTCTTTGGCTCTCTGGCGCGCGGTGAAGCCCGTACTGACAGCGATATTGATATCCTGGTCGATTTCGAAGCGGGCTACAAGTTGCGCGACCACATCCGCCTGACGCAGGCCTTGCGCCACCTGCTGGGGCGGCGTGTGGAAGTGGTCGATCGCCACAGCCTGCGCGCAGAATTGCGGGCGGCCATCCTACAAGAGGCGCAAGGCCTGTGAGCAGGAACCAGCGCATTTATTGCCATGACATTCTGGATCGCATCAGGCGCATCGAAAACTACAGCGCGGCGGGACGGGCTGCCTTTATGCAGTCCGAGTTGCTTCAGGACGGGGTCATTCGCAGCTTTGAGGTAATAGGCGAAGCAGTCAAACGTCTGGACCCGGACCTGACCGCAGACTACCCGCAGGTGACGTGGAGCGATTTTGCCGGCTTCCGTGATGTCCTGATTCACCAGTATCATCACATACGCCCGGATCTGGTGTGGGATTTCGTGCAGGAAGACCTGCCGGCTCTCAAGGCTGCGGTAACTGCGCTGTTGCACAATTTGACGGACAGCGAAGACGCGGGAAAGGCTTGAAACCCCTCACCCAAAGCGCGCCCTGAGCAGCGCCGCGCCGGACGGCGGACAGAGCCGCACCACTGCCAGCCTTCCTCCCCCGCCGCGTCCAGCAGGTAGATGTGGTGGGTAGCCGCAACAAGCACTGCGCTTCGGACGCTGTCGCCGGCGTTCACCGTCCAGCCATCCTGCGTCAGGTTCACCCGTTCGCGCACGGTCGGCTGGTAGTCATTCCCGCCACGCGAGCGGCAGGAGCCGGCGTTGGGGCAACTTCCTCGTCAAAAACCTTGCAGCCCTGCTCTCAGGTCGCTTCGTAGGGCATCACCACCGGATTCCTCCCCGCCAGCAGATTCTCGCAACGCTGCCCGATCCTGGCCATGTGCGCGTCGTCCCAGGGATGCGTGTAGATGTAGAAGCGGCCCTCGCGCAGCGCGGCGAAAACGTGCTCCGTCACCAGCGCCGGATCCATGCCATTGTCGATTTTCGTCGAATGCCCGGCAATCCATGCGCGCCGGCCAGGGACCTCAACCTCATCGCGTTCGTCCGGCTCGCGCGCGATGGCCGCCGGCCGGTTGCGCCGCGCGCCCGTCAGCGCCGTGGCCACCGTCCCGGGACAGAGCACGTGCGCCTGCACGGGCGTGTCCATGCGCGACAGCTCTTCATAGAGCGTCTCGCTCAGCGCCACGATGGCGTGCTTGGTGACGGTGTAAATGCCCAGGTGGCCGGCCATCAACCCGGCGACCGAGGCCGTGTTGACGATGTGCGCCGGCTCGTTCTGCCGCAGCAGCCGCGGCGCGAAGACCTGCACGCCGTGAATCACGCCCCACAGGTTCACGCCCAGCAGCCAGTTCCAGTTAGCGATGGTGCCTGCCAGCACGCTGCCGGCCACCGTCGAGCCCACGCCGGCGTTGTTGCAGAGCAGATGCACACTGCCGAAGCGCGCCCAGGCCTGCTCCGCCAGCGCTTCCACGTCGGCCAGCTGCGAGACGTCCGTGCGCAGCGCCAACACCTCCGCGCCACCGGCGCGCAGCTCCGCGGCCGCCGCGTCCAGCGCACCCTGCTCGACGTCCGCCAGCACCAGCCGCATGCCTTCACTGGCCGCCTTGCGCGCCAGCCCCAGACCGATGCCGCTGGCGCCGCCGGTGATGACCGCGACCTTGCCCCGAAAGTCCTGCATGTCACTCGCCCCCGGCTGCTGCTGCCTGTTGATCCTGGGACATCACGGCCGTTGCGGCGGCCACCACGCGCTCATGGATGCGCGGGTTGGCGGCGATGACGCCCAGGTTGCGCGCCAGCGTGGCCCCCTGCGTGAAGTCCAGCGCCGAGCCATCCAGGTCGCTGACGATGCCGCCGGCGGCCTGTACCAGCGCTGTGCCCGCCGCGTGATCCCAGATGCGATGTGCCGAGCCGACGCCTGGCCGCGGCAGCCGCAGATACAGGTCGGCCTCGCCCGCTGCCACGCGCCCGTATTTCTCCTGGCTGTCGATGCGCCCCAGGCGCGCCGCGCCCAGACCGGCCCCTTCGCGCACGCGCTCCGTGCGCGAGCGGCTTGAGTGCGCCGGCTCGTAGCTTTCCATGAGCAGCATCTCCGCCGGCTCGCTGCGCTGCGAGACTTGCAGCCGTCGCGCCGCGCCGCCCTCCAGCGGCTCCATCAGGGCGGCATCTCCTTGCGCATAAAGCAACTGTCCGCCGCCCGGCCAGCCTGGCGCGGCCAGCAGACCCGCTACGACCTCGCGCCGCGCGTCCAGCAGGCCGACGGCGACCACGTAGTGGCGCAGCGCGATGAAGCCCTTGGTACCGTCAATGGGGTCGATGACCCAGGTGCGCGCGGCCTCACGGCCCTGACCATGATCCAGCCAGGCGCAGAGCTGCGTTTCGCTCACCGGCTCGCCCAGCGCGGCGCTGACCTGGCGCAGCACTTCTTCGTGCTCCGCCGCATTGATGAGCTGCAGGAATTGTTCGCTGCCCTCCTCGGCGATGACCGCGTCCTGCGGGTGCAGCCGGCTGATCCAGCGGCAGAGGATGGCCTGGGCGCCGTAGTCGGCGATGGTGACGGGCTCGGCGCCGACCTTGTGCTTGACCGCTTCGTCATGCTCTGCGGGCCGGATGTGGGCGCGCTGCACCGCCTGGCACAGCGCGGCCGCCTGGCGCGCGGCCGGCAACAGCGATCTGATTTCACTCATGGGTCGTCCTGTCATGGGCTACGGAAGCGCGGCTGCGAGTATAGCAAATGCCCTGCGCTCAGGGCGGCAGGGGGATCCGCAGCAGGTCGCGGCCACCGATGACCGGGCCATCCCAGCTTTCACGGACCTCGGCCGGCAGCGACTCCACCTTGCCGCCCCAGCACAGCTGATGCACCAGCACCAGCAGCCCCGGGCGGACGCGCCGGGCCAGCGCCGCCAGCTCGCGCGTGGAGCTGTGTACGCTGCCGTGATAGCGCTGCCAGTCCGGCGTCAGGCCGGCGAAGGCCCGCGCCGAGTAGACCTCGTGCACCAGGATGTCGCAGTCGCGCGCGGCTTCCTCGATGCCCGCGCAGGGGGCCGTGTCGCCGGAAATGACGATGCGGCCGGCAGGCGTGTCGAAGCGGAAGGCCCAGGCGGGCCAGGAACCGTGACTGACGCGGAAGGCTGTGACCTGCACCTGCGCGTCTTCGTAAACCAGGCCAGGCGCCGTGATCTCCTGCGTGATCAACTGCTGGCCGCCATCGTTGGCCGGTTCCAGCCCCTGCAAACGCTCACGAATGTCCTCGCTCCAGGCCGCGCGTACGCCCTGCGCCAGGGCCTCCAGGCCGCCGGGCCCATAGACCGTGAGCGCCGCGCGCCGCCCCAGCGTCCAGGGGGTCAGCAGTAAATCGGGCAGGCCGGCCGTGTGATCATGGTGCAGATGGGTGAGGAAGGCGAGGCGCAGGTTCGGCGGCGCCAGCGCGGCGATGCCCTGCTCGCGCCAGGCAGCGAGCGCGCGACGCGCCACGCCCGGCCCGAAGTCCACGAGGTAGGAGCGGCCGTCCACCACGACGGCCAGCGCCGACCCGTGACGGTCGGCCTCGGCGTTGGGCGTACCAGTGCCGAGCAGGATGAGTTCGGTGGACAAGAGGGAGGCTCAGCGCGTCATGCAGAAAGCAGGACGACCGGCGCCAGGGCCGGCCGTCGCACACGTGCCTGGAGGGACTCGAACCCCCGACCTATGGTTCCGTAGACCATCGCTCTAATCCGCTGAGCTACAGGCACCCGGCACCAATCGTCGCACAGGCAGTGCAGACTGTCAAGTCCGGGGCGAGCGGCGTCATTCGTTAAAGGTGACTTCCCCCTCCGGCACAGTGACCTCGAGCGGCTCGTTGTAACGCATGTCTTCCAGCAGGAGCGTTATCGAGATTGCGGTCGGGTCGGCATCGCTGCTGCCACCCAGCACGGCCGCGTTCACGCTCATCCCGAGCTCCAGCGTGAGCTGGCGCATCAGGCCGCCGTCAATCTCGATGACTGGCTCAAGCTCCAGCAACAGGTCATCCAGGAACATACCCAGCAAAGGACCTATCGCGGCGAGCGACTCATCGTCGGTCGTTTCGCCGACAAGCGCCAACAGGTCGGCGAAGGCTGGCGAGGTCAGCCAGGCGCCAAGATCCACTTCAATGTGGAAGTTCGCCCGACCATCCTCATCCTCCAGTCGTTCCCCGCTGCTGAACTCGCTCAGGCCGGCGGATTCCAGCCAACCGAGGAAATCCAGCGCCTGGGCGCCGGCCACCTGGGTCAGATCCAGGCCGGAGGAAGAGAGGCTGTCATCGAAGGCCATGCCCTGCCAGGCTTCCCCTGCGCCCGTGAGCAGGTAGAGCACACCATCAACCAGACGCAGCCGGACGATCAGCGGAGTTTCCTCGTCGGTGCCAGTGGACGTCGTGCCCTCCAGGTCCATCGTCATGAGCGGCTGGTCGTCATCGTCCGTGCCAAAGGCAGCCGGGCCGCTGAGCGAGACCTCCAGGTCCACTTCCGGCGCGCCATCCACACTCACGTCCAGCGTCAAATCAAAATGGAGCGTGTCAGCGTCCATGCCTTCGCTGGCGCTGGTCAGCAGGGCCAGGTCGGTTTCGCTCAGGCCCTCAATCGCCACCTGGGCCTGGGCCAGCAAGGCGCCAGTCAGCAAAAGCAGCAGAATCATGAATATAGCGATACGGCGCATCATACGGGCTCCCGGGGAACTCATGCAGCGGACTGGCAACGCAGCCAGTGTATTGCGCCGGGCCAACCCTGTCAACCGGCTCCGGCGGGCGCTGTGTTGCGTTGCGGGGGACGCGCGAACTTGCTATGCTGGCCGCAACACAGGAGCGTACGATGCGTCGATTCTGGCTGATAATTGTGGCCCTGGTCTGGCTGAGCGCCTGCAGTACTATTGGACGGCAAGCGGCTGCGCCGCCGACAGTCACCCTGGTGCCGGTCGCCAGCGCCACGCCGTTGCCCACTGCCACGCCACTCGCCTCCGTCACGCCGGTCGCCAGCGCAACCGCCACGCTACCCCCCAGCGCGACATCCCCGCCCAGCGCCACCCCGGCCCGCAGCGGGCTGATTGACGCCGTGCGCTCGGTCAACCTGCGCGCCGGCCCGGGCGTGGGCTATGCGCCCCTGGCGGCCCTGCAGCCGGGCGAGCGGGTGACGCTGCTGGCGCAGGACGCGGAAGACAGCTGGCACCAGGTGCAGCTCGCAGACGGCCGCGAGGGCTGGGTCGCAGCCAGCCTGATCGCAGAGGAAGACGCGCCGGCGCCGGCAAGCGACCTGCCGGTCATCGCCGTGGAGTCAATCCTGGCGACGGCCACCGCCCTCGCCAGTGACGCCGGCCCGGTCGCCGCGCCGCTTGCGCAGGGCGGGTCCCGGGCGGGTGAAGGCCCGGTTGAGCAAGCCGGCGGCGGCACAATACGCACGGGCGTGGATGTGCTGGCCTACTGTGATGCCGCCGAACACGGCTTCCCACCGCCGACCGATCTGGTCGCCGGCTCGACCATCGACGTCTGGTGGAACTGGTACGCGAGCACGGAAGCGCAGATCGCGGCGCACCTGGCCAACGCGGTCTACACCGTCACGGTGGATGGCGAGCCACTGAACGACTGGAAGGACTACCGCCTGCCGCCCTGGCGCCAGGACGATGGCAACACCTATGTCGCCTGGTATGTGCTCTACGGGCCGCTTGAGGCCGGCGAGCATCGCATCACCTACGAGCTGACCTGGCGCGCTGCCGTCAGCGACGGTTACCGGCGTTTCGGCCCAGGTACCAACATAACGCAGGAAACGGGCAGCTGTACCTTCCGCGTGCTCCCGGCTGCGCCCTGACCAGGCGCTGCAGCCACTAGAACTGAAACCCGTTGCGAAAGCGCAGCATCTTGCGTTCGTAGGTGCTCGTCAGTTCCTGCAGCCGCAATTCCATGTCATCGAAGCGCCGGCTGGTCGACAGTTTGAGCAGCGTCTCGTGGCTCTCGGCCACGAACTCCAGTTGCCGCACGGGATAGTTGCCCCACGCGATGTGCCAGACGCGGAATAGATACAGCCCCATCGTCTCCAGCTCCGGCACGAACTCCTTCAGCACGTAATGATAGTACTTCTCCACCTGGTCGGGGCGAATGTCGTAGGTCAACAACAGTTTGTATCCGGGGGTGATGGTTCTCGGCATGACAACGTCCATGGCTGAACCCTGCCACTATATTAGCACGGCAGGCATGGTGGCGCGCCCTGCGCTTGTCGTGGCCACCCGGATGCGCTACGATTCCGCAGCCTGACTGCCCCGGGAGCCGTACATGAGCCATCTGCAGGAGCGCCTCGAAGAGCTGCGCCGACGCTTGCTGACGGCAACCGACGATGCGGCCGCCCTGGCGCAACTGGAAGCCGAGGCGCGGGCCCTGCTGGCTGACGCGCGCAATACCGCGCACGAGGCCGCCGCCCAGGCGCTCTTCGCCGAGCTGGCTCGCATCAGTAACCCCACCTCACCCACCGCCGCCACAGTGCGCGGTTTGCTGCGCCGCGCGCGCATCCGCATCGAGATCGCCGGCGACGACGACGACATCGACGAGGCCATCGACATCCTCGCCGAGGCGCTGGCCCTTGATGCCAGAGCTCCCGAGACCATCGTCATGCTGCAACAGGCCGGCGCCTGGAGCGGGCAAACCCGCCAGCGCGTCAGCGACCTCTTCGCGCGCCACAACGTCGAGGCCGAGGCCACTACGGATACCGACGGGGAAGGCGCGTCCCCGGCAGCGGACGAGGCCCCGGACTTCATGGAGGAGCGGGCGCCACAGTCGTCCGGCTTCGCGCCCAGGACCTGGTCGCCGGGGGCCATGGAAGCAGAGCCGCCGGCGACGGAAAGCGCGACCTGGTTCGGGCCGGACATCGAGGACACGCTCTCCCGGCTAACCCAGGCCTACTACGCCGGCGAGTATCAGCAGACGGTAGACCTCTCCAACCGCGCCCTGACCATGCAACCCGGCAACCCCACCGCGCTCGAGTATCGCCAGAAGGCAGAAGACAACCTCATCCGCGGCGTGGTGCCCGACCACCGCATCCCCTTCGACGCGCGCGTGGCCTATAACCGCGCCAACTCGCTGGTGCGCGCCGGCAACTACGACGAGGCCGAACGCCTCTACCGCGAGGCGCGCGACCTGGCTGAACGCAGCGGCATCCTCAGCTGGAAGGATGCCGAGCAGGCCATGCTCGAAATCCAGGACCTGGCCCTGGCGCGCGAGCTGCTCACCGAGGGCGATCGCCTGATGGAGAGCGACAACTGGGGCGAGGCGCAGCGCAAGTACGAGGGCGCACTGCGCGTGGTCGCCAACGACCCCCAAGCCGAGGAGCGTATCGAGAACCTGCGCCGCGTGCAGCAGGACGCCGACCAGGCCAACACGCAGCTGGGCATGCTCAGTGGGTCGCTGCAGGAGCAGGCCGGCCAGCTGGAAAGCATCATGGCCATCATCCAGCGCGCGCGCCAGCGCCTGCCCGGCAGCCAGCGCCTGCGCCAGCTGATGGATTCCACCAGCCAGCGCCAGGTCGCCATCCGCAACCGCCTCTTCGACCAGGCGCGCATCGCGCTCAACCGCAACGACAACGCCAGTTCACTGGAGGAGCGGCTGCAACTGGCGGGCGAGGCCACCGCCTTGCTTGAGCTGGCCGCCAGGCTGGACCCCGGCGACAGCGAGCTCTCCGCCGCGCTGATGGCCGCGCGCGGCCAGATCAACGACATGGAGAACGCGCGCCAGGCCATCGAGCGCGCCGCCGCCCTCGTGGCGCAGAACTTCGAGAACGAACTCTCCCAGGCGCGCGGCATGCTCGCCGGACTCGAGGAATATTCCCAGGATGCGCGCTGGCGCAGCGTGGTCAGCGAGCTGCTGGCGCGCTATGTCGAGCGCGCCGAGGATGCGCTGGAAGCGGGCGACCTGGACTCCGCCGAGACCTGGCTGGACGCCACCAACGAGTCACCCTTCAACCTGGCCGGCCGGCGTACCGAGCTGCAACGCCTGGAGAGGTCCGTGCAGCGAGGGCGCAACCGCCGGCGTACGCGGCTGTTGCTCTTCCTCGGCCTGATCTTCATCGGCGGCATCAGCGTCGTCCTGCTGGCGCAGCCCGTATGGTTCCCGGTGCTCTATCCGCCGCCGACGCCCACCCCCAGCAACACGCCGACGGCCAGCAGCACCCCCACCGCCACCGCCACCGGCACGCCCACCGTCACACCCTCCTGGACCGTGACGCCTTCCAGCACGCCCAGCGCCACGCCGACACCTACCCACACCTTCACGCCCAGCGCCACGCCGACCATCACCGCGACCCCGACCATCACGGCCACCCCGACCATCACGCCCACGCCCGTCGTGCTCTGTCTTGTCTTCAACGACGGCGACACAGCCATCAACATCCGCTCGGACAAGTCCACCTCGGCGAGCCGGGTCGGATTGCTGGAACAGGGCGAGGCGATGCAGGTCGGCGGCCAGCAGATCAGCGAAACGGACGGGCAGTTGTGGTTCCTGGTGCAAGACGAGCCTGGCCCCAGCGCCAGCATCCGGGGCTGGGTGCGCAGCGACGTGGTGCGCTCGATTGACTGTCCGCCACTGGACGGTTGAACGGCCGCGCCCAGGCCTCAGATACAAAAGGCGAAGCGCTGCAGGTCGATGAGCCACAGCCCGCCGTGGATGCCATTCGCGGCCAGCGCCAGCGTACTGAAGTCCGGCGAAAGCGCCATGCGGCTGCGCGCGTCCGGCGCGAGCTGCAGGAAGGGCAACGCCACCAGGTCTTGCAGGATTTTCGTATCCGGGTTGTAGCATTGCAAACGCGCCATGCCGTCCACCGGGCGCGCGATATAGATGCGACGGCCGCCAGGGCTGTGCGCGTACCAGGGCGCCGGCCAGTGATTGCCGGGCGGCTCGGCGGTAAACATGGGCAGGGTGAAGTCGCTGGCAGTGTCCTTAAGGAAGTAGCCGGTTACGCCGTTGAGGGTCGCGTTGATGACCACGCCGAGGCCACTGGCGGAGACGCCGGGCACGGTGTTGGAGGAAAAGGCCCGGTTCGGGTGCTGGCTTATCGGGCGGCCCTCGGAGTTGCCGACGGCGTAACGCACTGCCTTGCCGGGGCCGGCATGAAACCAGGCGATGAAGATTCCGCTCGTCCCTTGCCACATGACGCCCTGCAGGGTGATGTTGTAGAGCTTGCCGAAGAGCACCCGCTGGAAGCTGCCGTTTGGCTCGACGGTGACCAGCGAGTTGAGCGCGTTCTGGTACAGGGCGCGGCGCTGACCGGGCGCGAAGCTGAAGAAGGAACGACGAAAGGCCAGCGGATCCGTCTGGTCGATGGCCTTCAGCAGGTCCGGCGTCACGTCCTCCGTGTCCGGATGGGCTGCCAGTTCGCTGCGTTCGCCCGACAGCAGATTAAGTTCGTGCCAGGCGCGCATGGTGAACACGTCGCGCCAGCAACCGCTACTGTAGCGCAAGCGCTGCGCATCCACCCACTCGAGCTCCACGATTTCCCGCCCGTCGATCTGCGTGATGCCCGGCTGCGCCGGCACGTCGGCCTCGGGCGCGGGCTCGCGTGAGCTGGCCTGCGGCAGAATCTCGATGCGCGCGTCGGGCGGCGCTTCCGGCGCGCCGAAGAGGTCGAGCTGCAGCGCGAAAGGCGCGCTTTCGCCCGGTTGCAGCGCATGGTCGAGCAGTAGCGCTTCGCCACATACGCCCGTCAGAAAGCCGAAGCCTTCGCCGATCAGCGTCTCTTCCGCGTCGCTGACCTCGGCGACGAGTTGCTCCACTGCCCAGGCGAGCGGGCCATCGTTGTGCAGCCGGCCCTCGATGTAGGCCTGTTCCTGCCCCCAGGCGTCGGGCCGCAGCACGATGGCCGTCTCCAGCGCACGCAGCGCCGTCTCCTGGGCGACGAACGGGCCTGCAGCGGCGCAGAGCAGGACGGCCGCAATCAGCCTCAACACCGGACGCATGAACTCTCCCTGACTGACCTGAAGCCAATTTTAGACGATGGCCCCGTCTGACGGCTACTGTGAACCCCGGCCTCTGGCCGCTACAATGCCGCCTTGTACAGCAAGGGGAGCCGGCCATGGTGCGCTGCGGCATCGACCTCATCGAAATCCCGCGTGTGGCAGCGGGCATCGAGCGCCACGGCGAGCGCTTTCTGCAGCGCTTCTTCACGCCCGGCGAACGCGCGGACTGTGAGGACCGGCCGCAGCGCCTGGCCGCTCGCCTGGCCGCCAAGGAGGCCGTCGCCAAGGCCCTCGGCACGGGCATCGGCGCGGTGCGCTGGCGCGACATCGAGGTGCGCTGCGATGGCCCGCAGGGCCGCCCCGAGCTGCGTCTGCACGGCGCGGCCGCCAGCGTTGCCGCCAGCCTCGGCCTGACGCAGTGGGACGTCAGCCTGACGCACACCGATGGCCAGGCGGCGGCCGTGGCCGTCGCGCAGCAGACGGATCCTGGCCTGCGCTACAATGCCCCCGGTCACCATTAGCCGGAGGAGCCGCCCATGCGCCATACGGACACAGGCCCCCAGGGCCTCTACTTCGAGGAGATTGAGCCCGGCGCGGAGTTCGTCACCCGCGGCCGCACCATCACCGAGGCCGATCTCGTCCAGTTCGCCGCGCTTACCGGCGATTACAACCCAATGCACACGGACGAACGCTACATGCAGACACACCCCATGGGCCAGCGCGTGGCGCACGGCATGCTCTCGCTCAGCTACGCCGTCGGCCAGATCTACCAGCTGGGCTTCATGGAACGCACGGTCATCGCCTTTCGCAGCGTGGAAATGAAGTTCAGCCTGCCGGTCTTCATCGGCGATACGCTGCACAGCGTCCTGCGCATCACGGACAAGCGCACCGTCGCGCCGCCTGGGCGGCGGTTCCATCACGGCCGCCGTGCGCATCCTCAACCAGGAGGGCCGCACCGTGCAGTCCGGCTCAATGACGCTCATCATCGCCTCGCGGCCGCAGGCGGCCGCTGGCGTGGTCTCTTGACACGCGCGCAGCCCCCAGGCTACCCTGCCAGGTAGCAACCCACAGGCGCGACCATGCAAATCAAGCGCGACTATTCGCGATCCTTTTTCGGCACCCGCCGGCGCCGGCTTCCCCTGCGCAACCTGCTGCTCACCCTGCTGCTGCTGGCGAGCCTGCTGGCGCTGGCCTGGACGCGGCGCGACAACCTGCAGTTCTTCGCCCTCGATCTCGTCGGCCTGGCGCCCACACCCACGCCCTTCGCCAGCGAACGGGCCACCCGCGGCGCCGCGCTCGCGCAGGATGGCGATCTGGTCGCCGCCGCCGCGCAGTTCCAGCGCGCGGTGCAACAACGACCGGACAGTCTCGACTATCTCTACGAATACGGCCAGCTGCTGATTGAGCTCGACCAGGCTGAAGCAGTGCTGACGCCGCAGCCACTCTACGGCGGTCTGTCGCTGGCCGACCGCAGCATCGAGCTCAACAGCCAGGACGTGCGCGGCTATGCGCTCAAGGCGCGCGCCCTCGTCTGGATCGACGAGGCGGCCGACGCCATCCCGGTGGGCATGGCCGGGCTGGAGCAGAACAACCGCTCCGCCCCGCTCTACGCTGCTCTGGGCCGCGCCTACACGCGCATCGGCCGCTACCGGCAGGGCCTCGATTTCGCCCGCCAGGCCGTGGAGCTGGACCCGCTGGACGCCGAGGCGCGGCGCAGTTATGCCTACGCGCTGATCTGGGTCGGCGAGCGTTACGAGGCCATCCGCCATCTGGAGGACGCGCTCTCCCTGCAGCCACAACTGAAGGCCCTCTACTTCGAGCTGGCCGCCCAGTATCTGGCTACCGGCCAGGACGAGCTGGCCATCGCCGCCTACGAGCACATCCTCTCGCTCGACCGGAACGACAAACGCGCCTACCTGCGCCTGTGCCAGTCCTGGGCGCGCGTGGGCCAGAACGACCAGGCGCAGGGCTACTGCGAGGACGCGCTGGATATCGATCCGGAATATGCCGACGCCTGGACCGAGGTCGGCCGCGCGCGCTACACGCGCCGCAACTACGAGGGCTCGATCGATGCCTTCGAAAAATGCATCGAGTACGGCTCGAGCTCCATCGAGTGCTGGTATCTGCGCGGCCTGGCGCACTACTATCTCGGCCACTGCGACCAGGCCTGGAGCATCCTGAACGAGGCACTGCCCCTGGCGCAGCAACTCGCCGAACCCGGGCCTATCGTCGCCAACATCCGCGAGGGCCTGCGCCTGACGACCCTCTCCTGCCTGGACTACTTCGGCGCGGCGCTGCCCACCAGCATCCCGCCCACGCCGGTGCCGCCGACGCCCATCGGCGGCTGAGCGCGCATGAACCTGCGTATCCCCAAACGCTATCGCAGCGGCCAGCGCCGCAGCATCTTCTCCCTGCGCTGGCTGTGGCTCTGGCTGCTGACGCCGCTGGTCGTCTACTTCGGCCTGCAAATCCTGCAGAACCGTGAGCAATACGCCCCCGCCGTCGAGCAGCGCTTCGACGAGTTCGTCGATAATGCCGAACGCGTCCTGTCCACCGCGTTTTCTCCCACGCCGCCGCCGACCGAAGACCCCTCCGTACGTCGCAGCCTCGCCGACGCCGCCTGGCAGCAGGGCGCCATCGGGGAAGCCGCTGCGCTCTATGCGGATCTGATCTCGGCCCTGCCTAATTCAGTCTATCTGCACCAGCGCCTGGCGCTGGCCATGATCATGGACAATCGCCCCGCAGCGGCCCTCGCCGCCGCCGAAAACGCCGTCACCGCCGACCCCTTCAGCGCCGACGCCTGGGCAGTGCGCGCCCTCGCCCTGGACCGCAACGCAGACTTTGGCGCGGCCCTTGCCAGCGCCCGTCACGCGCTCGAACTGGCTGGCACAGCGCAGCCGCAGGCCGCCGCACGCGCGGGCGCCTGGCTGGCCGAGGCGCTCTTTGACCTGGGCCACGGCGAACGCGCCTTCAGCACGGTCAACAGCGCCCTGCAGGAGGACCCCGACAGCCCCGAAGCCCTGCGCGTGCGCGCCCTCATCCACGAAAATGCGCGCTTCGATTTCGATGCCGCGCTGGCGGACCTGCAGCGCGCGCGCGAGCTGGCGCCGCATCTGCCCTACATCACCATCGACCTGGCGCGCCTGCACAACTACCGCTTCGACGACGTCGACACGAGCGTGGCCCTGCTGGCCGACATTGTCGAACTCAACCCACACAACACCGCCGCGCTCTACGAGTTGGGCCGGGTCTACCTGCGCGTGCTCGGCGATCCCGGCCAGGCGAGCGACTACCTCGCGCGCTGCATCGAAAGCAACCCGCGCCATCAGAGCTGTCACTACATGCTGGGCCGCGCGCAGATGCGCAGAGAGCAGTACACCATCGCCTCCGCCTCATTCCGCAAGGCCATCGAAATCGGCCCCGACAACGCCTATCACTTCTGGTGGGCGGCCCGCGCCGAGGCGCTGCAGGGCAACTGCGTGGCGGCCATCCCCTGGCTGCAGAGCGGCTATCGCCTCGCCCAGGCAGACGCAACGAGGTGCTGGTCGGGGAGTACGAGTTCCTCATGAGCAGCTGTGACCTGCTGATCGTGCCCGACGTGGCCGTGGATCAGGGCTGACGCGCCAGCAGCAGCCGCGCCTCGCCCGCCACACTCCACTCACCGGCGCAGGCAGGCACCAGCGCCGTCTGCCCCGCCCGCAGCGCCAGTTGGCCGGGGCCGCAGGCCAGTGTGGCGCTGCCCGCGATGCAGGTCAGCGCCTGAAAGCGGCGGCCGCCTGTGTCACGCGTGATGCGTCGGCCGGCGCGGTCATTTAGCAGCCACAATTCGGTCACAAAATGGTCACAACGCGCGATTTCGACGACCTGTTCCGTCCGCCCGGCCATATGATGCAGCGGCGCGGGCGCGTCCAGCCGGGCCACCTGCAGGCCGCGCTCGACGTGCAGCGGACGCGGCTGCCCGTCCAGCCCGCGGCGGCCCCAGTCGTAGAGGCGATAGGTGCGGTCGGAGGTCTGCTGCAGCTCGTAGACCAGCAGGCCCGGCCCCAGCGCGTGCACCGTCCCGGCGCGCAGCAGCAGCGCGTCGCCGGCCGTCACCGGCACGTCCAGCAGCAGCGACTCCAGCGTCCCGTCACGAATGGCCGCCGCCAGCTGTTCGCGCGTGCAGCCGGGCCGCAGCCCATGCACCAGCCGCGCGCCCGGCTCCGCCGCGACGACGTACCAGGCTTCAGTCTTGCCGCGCGGCTCATCCTCCAGCAGCTGCGCCCAGGCGTCGTCCGGGTGTACCTGCACTGACAGCCACGCGGAGGCGTCCAGCAGCTTGGCCAGCAGCGGCCAGCCCGCGGCAGGGTCGACCTCCGGCCCGGCCAGCGCAGCGCCGTGCTGCGGCAAGCAGGTCGCCCAGGCTGCGGCCCGCCAGCGGCCCCTCGGCCACGGTCGCGCTGTCGTGCAGCAGCCAGGCCTCGCCATAGGGCTGCGCGTCCGGCAGCGCCACGCCGGCCGTCGCCAGCCGTCGCCCGCCCCAGACCTTGACCTTCAGCGCCGGCTGCAGCAGCAGCGGCCCGCCGTCCATGCCTGCTCCTGTCATTGCCTGAGCAGTATAGCCTGGTGCATGGCTACAGAGTGCAGTGTCTGTGATACCCTCAGGCTAATGCGGCGAAACAGCGACGCACCCTTGAGCGCCTGTTTCAACGACCGACGCCGGCAATTATCCGCTGGAGGGAGGTCGCCTCCCTGATGGATGCGCTGAACTTCGAAATCACCGAACGTTCGGGCTCGCGCGTAGCCTTTCAATCCAGCCAGGAGACGCTGGTAGTGCACCAACCCCACCCGCGCCCGGAGATCGACAGGAATGCAGCGCGCGCCATCGCCCGGTTTCTAAGGGATGAAGGGATTACACCGTAATGGAATACAAGGGCTACATCGCCAGAATTGAATATGACGATGACTTCAAATGCCTGTGCGGCAGTGTGGTGAACAGCGGCCCGTACTCCATCGTCACCTTTGTCGCCAATGACGTCGAAGGTCTGGAGCGCGAGTTTGCCATCTCCATTGATGAGTATCTGGCGGCAAGCGCTGAAGCGGGCCAAACGCCCAGAAAACCCGATCCGGTTGAAATGACCCTGTCCGAACCGCTCTACCTGCAGCTGGGCGAAGCGCTGCATGAGCGCATCTGGCAGGCGGCCAGGGACAGCGGCCTGAGCCTCGATTGCCGGGTCGCGCAGACCCTTGAGCACAGTCTGGCGGCGGAGACGCCCGCGCCCGGGGTCTGAGCCGAGCGTAATTGCGACTGCGCCATGCATCCGCTACGCTGTGGCGCATGAACCCGGTGAACAGCTACGTCAATGAAATAAGCAGCATGTACGGCAGCGGCGTGGCCACCGAGCACAGCTACCGTTCCACGCTGGAAGGCCTGCTCAGGGCCTTCGACGAGAGCGTCCAGGTTATCGATTAGCCGCCCCAGACCTTGACCTTCAGCGCCGGCTGCAGCAGCAGCGGCCCGCCGTCCATGCGCCCTCCCGTCACCATGCGCCAGCGCAGTATAGCCTGGTGCATGGCTGCAGCGTCTGTGATACCCTCAGGCTCATGCGGGCGAGACAGCGACGCACCCTCGAGCGCCTGTTCAGCAAACCAACGCCAGCCAACATCCGCCGGGCGGATGTCGTTTCCCTGCTGGATGCGCTGGACGTTGAGATGCATCAGCGCGCCGGTTCGCGGGTACTGTTGAGAAGAGGCGCCTTGCGAACAGTGGTCCATCGACCCCATCCGCGTTCGGAGATTCGTCAGGCAGCAGCACGCGACATTGCAGAGTTCCTGGAGAGTCTGGGAGAAAATCCATGATCGAATACAAGGGTTATATCGCCGAAATTGAGTATGATGCCTCTGTGGACATGCTGCACGGCAGAGTTGCCAACAGCGGCTCTTACTCCATCGCCAATTGCCTGGCATCCGACATCGAGGGACTGAAGCGCGAGTTCGCCATCTCCATCGACATCTATCTCGAGTCCTGCGCAGAAGACGGTGTCGAGCCACTGCCACCCGAAGCGCTCGGGGAGTTCCTTTCCGAAAGGCTGCACCTGCGTATGGACGAGACCCTGCCGGGCCGCGTTGAGCAGGCGGCCAGGGACAGCGGCCTGAGCCTCGATTGCCGGGTCGCGCAGACCCTTGAGCACAGTCTGGCAGCAGAGACGCCCGCGCCCGGGGTCTGAGCCGAGCGTAATTGCGACTGCGCCATGCATCCGCTACGCTGTGGCGCATGAACCCGGTGACCAGCTACGTCAATGAAATAAGCAGCATGTACGGCAGCGGCGTGGCCACCGAGCACAGCTACCGTTCCACGCTGGAAGGCCTGCTCAGGGCCTTCGACGAGAGCGTCCAGGTTATCGATTAGCCGCCCCAGACCTTGACCTTCAGCGCCGGCTGCAGCAGCAGCGGGCCGCCGTCCATGCGCCCTCCCGTCATGCGCGCAGTATAGCCTGGTGCATGGCTGCAGCGTCTGTGATA
This sequence comes from Phototrophicaceae bacterium, assembly GCA_965238035.1. Classification (GTDB taxonomy): domain Bacteria; phylum Chloroflexota; class Anaerolineae; order Aggregatilineales; family Phototrophicaceae; genus JAGWBD01. The sequence continues at coordinate 1,313,566 of OZ250163.1, forward strand.
CCCTCAGGCGCATGCGGGCGAGACAACGACGAACCCTTGAGCGCCTGTTCAGCCAGCCGACACCGGCCAACATCCGCTGGAGGGAGGTCGTCTCCCTGATGGATGCGCTGAACTTCGAAATCACCGAACGTTCGGGCTCGCGCGTGCGTCTGAAACGGGGCCTGCACCACATTGTCGTCCACAGACCTCACCCGCGACCGGAGCTCAAACGAGGGTCTGTACGTGAAATTACGAAATTCCTTGAGAGAACCGGAGTGCAACCATGAAAAACATTACTCTGGAACACAAGGGCTATATCGCCGAGGCCACATACGATGACGCTACCGGGGACTATAGCGGGGCGGTAATCAACAGCGGTGATTACGCAATCGTGATCTTCGAGGGTCTGCAGAAGCAGGATCTGCAGCGCGAGTTCGAAATCTCCATTGACATCTATCTCGAGTCCTGCGCAGAAGACGGTGTCGAGCCGCTGCCGCCCGAAGCGCTGGGAGAGTTCCTCTGAACGGCTGCACCTGCGTATGGACGAGACCCTGCCGGGCCGCGTTGAGCAGGCGGCCAGGGACAGCGGACTGAGCCTCGATTGCCGGGTCGCGCAGGCCCTGGAGCACAGTCTGGCAGCAGAGACGCCCGCGCCCGGGGTCTGAGCCGGTCTGGCGGGAGCGAGGCACGGCGACCATAATGGGCGCATGAACCCGGTGACCAGCTACGTCAATGAAATAAGCAGCATGTACGGCAGCGGCGTGGCTACCGAGCACAGCTACCGTTCCTCGCTGGAAGGCCTGCTCAAGGCGTTTGACGAGAGCGTCCAGGTTATCAATGAACCGCGGCAGCTGGACTTCGGCGCGCCAGACATTGTGATGCAACTAGCCGGGCAACCTGTCGGCTACGTCGAGTGCAAGGACGTGCGCGTCGCGCTGGATGCCGTTGAGAACTCCCCGCAACTGAAACGTTACCGCAGTGCCTGCGACAACCTCATCCTCACCAACTACCGCGAGTTCCGCTGGTATCGCGGCGGCGAAGCGAGCGGGCAGTCGATAACAGTCGCGCGGCTGACGGGGAGCGGGCTGTCGCCGCAGCGCAGACAATACCAGGGGCTGAGCGCGCTGCTGGAGCGCTTCCAGCGCAGGTCGCCGGCGGACATCACCTCGCCGGAGGAGCTGGCCAGGGTCATGGCCGACCTGACGCGCGAGATCGCCGAGCTGATCAACGAGACCCTGAACACGCCCAACCGTCGCAGCTTCCTGCACAAGCACAAACATGATCTGGAAGTCGAACTGTTGCCCGAACTGGACAACGGCGAATTCGCCGACATGTACGCGCAGACCCTGGCCTACGCGCTCTTCGCCGCGCGCATGGAACTGCAGCACCTGCCCGCGCGCGACTTCACGCTGGCGCGCGCCTTCGCCGACATGCCGCGCACCAACCGCTTCCTGCATCGCGAGTTCGGACAAATCTTTCAGGACCTGGAGCGCGAGGTGAAGTGGGCCGTCGAGCAACTGACGACGCGCCTGGCCAACACGCAGATCGCCGAGGTCATGCGCGACTTCCGCGGCGGCACCCGCCAGCGCGACGCCATCGTGCATTTCTACGAAGACTTCCTGGCCACGCACGACCCGGTCATGCGCGAACAGCGCGGCGTTTACTTCACGCCGGAGCCGGTCGTCGGCTACATCGTGCGCAGCGTGGACTCGCTGCTGCGCAGTCACTTTGGCCGGCGCGACGGCCTGGCCAGCGACAGCGTACATATCCTCGATCCGGCGACGGGCACCGGCAGTTTCCTGCTGGCCGTGGTGGAGCAAATTTACGAGACCATGCGCGGTCAGCGCGGCATCTGGCCGGACTACGTGCGCCGCCAACTGCTGCCGCGGCTGCACGGCTTCGAACTGCTGATGGCGCCCTACACCCTGGCGCACATGCGCCTCGGCCTCTATCTGGGCGAGACGGGCTGCCCGCTCGGCGAGGACGACCGGCTGAACATCCTGCTGACCAACTCGCTGGACCGAAGGCAAGAAGAAGGAAGGGGAACTCTGGGAAGACCACATCGTGGCGGAGGCCAACGCCGCGGCCGAGGTCAAGAACGACAAGCCCATCATGGTCGTGCTTGGCAATCCACCTTACAGCGGTGAACAGCGCCAACAAAGGGTGACTGGATCACGCGAAGTTGCTGAAAGCGATTACTAGAAAGGTTGATGGAAGCGACACTGCGAGAGCGAAGAAACCCAAACTGCACGGACGACTACGTAAAGTTCATCCGCTTCGGTCAGTGGCGCATCTGAACAGCAACGAAGAAGGGTGTGCTGGCCTTCATCACCAATCATGGCTGGCTGGACAACCCGTAACCTTCCGCGGTATGCGCCAGTCGCTGTTGAACAGCTTCAGCGAGATCCGTGTGCTCAATCTGCACGGCAACAGCAAAAAGAAGGAAACCACGCCCGAAGGCAACAAGGACGAAAATGTCTTCGATATCCAGCAGGGCGTCAGCATCGCCTTCTTCATCAAGCACAAGGGTCACAGCGGGCCGGCGCGCGTGTTCCACAGCGAACTGTTGGGGCCTGCGCCGCGAGAAATATAACTGGCTCAACAGTCGGGCGATGTTGAGAGCACCGACTGGCAGGAACTCGTGCCGCGTACACCATTCGTATTTCTTCCGGCCCTTCGTGACTACGAACACGAGCTGGCGAATTCAACGATTACTGGGATATTCGAGAGGTTTTTGGAGAGTATTCATCAGGATATTCAAACGTCACGAGACAACCTTGCCATCGGATTTACCGCTCAAGACCTGGAACAACGTGTTCTGGAAATGATAGGGAAAGAGTTTACAGACCAGGAACTATTGTGACAGATACAAAATTAAGGAACCCAGGCACTGGAAGATTTCAGATACGCGAGAGGCTTTGCGCAAGGTCAAGGATTGGAACCTCTTGTTGCAATCCCCTGCCTTTACCGGCCGTTCGACCAACGCTTCATTATCTTCTCTTCAGACGTAATTCACCGCACCCGTGAAAAAATCATGCGCCACATGCTTGTGGCAGAAGAATTTGACAATCTTGAAGAAGCAGGGTACGAGGTTGAGGGTGAGAATTCTTGGAGCGGAGCGGAGCGGAGCCGGAGCGGAGCGGATTCGGAGCGCGAGCAGCGAGCAGCGAGCAGCGAGCACTCGGGCTCGTCACAGTTCGCCAGGTGGCCGGGGAATCCTTCAGCCACTCCATCGTCAGCAATTACCCCATCGACAACCGGATCACCTTCAGCAACAAGGGAATCGCCTACCTCTTCCCGCTCTACCTCTACCCCAAGGCGATGAATCTGGCACTGATGACGTCACGGGGACTGGAACGGCAACGCGTCTGGGATCAGGCCATCTGCACCCAGGCGATAGCGACCCACCATTCACTATCCGTCAAGGAAGTGAATTACCACTTCCCGCTCTACCTCTACGACCAGGGGACAACCTGGGTTTGATTACGACCAGGACGACAAAGGATGAGTGGGGCGCATTGTGCACCAGAACAATTTGCGGACACAAATCATTTTCCGTATACGACACCAACTACCTTTTCCCGCTTTACCGATATGGATGAGTGTCTGTGAGCGCTGAGCAGCTGCCTTCGCTGCAACCGCCGACGCGGACGCCCAACCTGGCGCCGGAATTCATCCGCGACTGCGAGGCGAAGCTGGGCCTGCGCTTCGTCGCGGAGGCCACCGGCGGTCTTCACGAAGGTGCCGACAGCTTCTCGCCCGAAGACGTCTTCAACTACATCTACGCCATCTTCCACAGCCCGCTCTACCGCGAGCGCTACGCCGAATTCCTCAGAATCGACTTCCCGCGCGTGCCGCTGACGACCAGCGTGCCGCTCTTCCGGCAGCTGGGCGCGCTGGGCGGCGAGCTGGTCGCCTGGCATCTGCTGCAACATGAGGCGCTGGAGGGCGTCAGCGGCCTTGACACCCGTTTCCCGGAAAGCGGCGACAACCGCGTCGACAAGGGCTACCCCAAATACGACGAGGCCAAACATCTCGTTTACATCAACAAGACACAGTACTTCGAGGGAGTCGCGCCGGAACTGTGGGCGCACATGGTTGGCGGCTACCAGGTGCTGGACAAGTGGCTGAAGGACCGCAAGGGGCGAACGCTCACCAGCGACGACATCACGCACTACCAGCGCATCGTGCGTTCCCTGCGCGAAACGCAGCGCCTGATGCGCGAGATCGATGAGGTCATCGGCGACTTTCCGCTGCCGTGAGCGGGAGCCCTTCGCTGCCGTGAGCAAGGTATATTGATACTGAATAATTCACCGGGCAATCGCCGTCGACTTCCATTGCAGGAGCAACATAATGCCCATGTACAATCCGTCCCACCCCGGCAGAATCGTGCGCAGCGGCTGCCTTGAGCCGCTCGGTCTCAGCGTGACCGCAGGCGCCAGGGCGCTGGGAGTCAGTCGCCAGGCGCTCTCCAGCCTGGTGAACGGGCGCGCCAGAGTCACGCCGGAGATGGCGGTACGCCTGGCGAAGGCCTTTGACACCAACCCCGAGCTGTGGATTCGCATGCAGGCGGCCTGGGACGTCGCGCAGGTGCGCAAGTGGGCCGACGAGATTGTGGTTGAGCGCTACGGTGCCAAGCAACTGTCTGCGGACTGAACCATAAGTCTTGCCAACTACCCTCTCAGGCCGTAGACTCATGAGTGTGCGGTCTGAACTGGTGGTATGCATAATGTCTCAAAACGAAAGACAAGAGAAAGTGCGCGTTCTGTTACGAGGTGCTCAGAACTTGCGTGGTCGCGAGTTTATCAGTGACTCTGATTTCAGAGTCATGGTGAGACATGCAATGGTCCTTGATGTCACTTCGAAACTGCAGCCACACGTGCAACGACAGAATTCACAAGTCGCGCGCTTCAAAAGAAAGGCGAGTGAGCGCCTTGACAAGTTACGTCTAATATCCAAAACAAGAGAATGAGCGAAAACGATAAGCCTGTAGAAGAGACTGTTAATCCGGAACCCCCGAATCCGGAGGACCTTCTTGCTGTAATTCCTCCAGAATCGAGAGTTGAAATCGTCACAATGCTGTTCTCGTCATTCATGTCGTTTTTCTCCTCCGGTCCCGGAACTGATCCTCTCTTCAGCAAGTTCAACGAAGAGCACACAACTCAATTCCTGGACCAAGTGCAAAAAGTGAAGAACGAGCCCACGAACTCCAGAAAACAGACCGTAAATTGCTCGTTGCGTTTGTGCTGCTGCTTGTCTCTGTCTTCTGCGTAGGTATCGTCTATCTGTTGCCGCGCGACAGGGAATTGCTTCTTACGCTCATTCAGTTCCTGGTTCTCCTGGCGGGAGGTATAGGAACTGGAGTTGGCATCATGTCTCGCAAGCCGCGTTCCTGAACTTCGATTTCAAGTCCTTCGCTACCCTGCATTTCTCCACACTACAGTGGAGTTTAACTGCCCTAACCCGGCGCATCCCCCCTCTAGCCGCCGAGGACTTTGGCCCTCTAGCCGCCGAGGACTTTGGCCCTCTAGCCGCCGAGGACTTCGGCCAAGCGCGCCAGAGCCTCGCCCTCCGTCGCGCGGATGGCCAGCACCTGCCCCGCCAGGCCTTCGCGAAAGGCCACCAGCTCCGCCTCTGACATCGGGAAGTCTTCACTCAGCTGCGCGAAGAGCGCTGACTGGCGTTCGTGGCAGCGGCGCATCTCCGGCAGCGCGTCCATGCCCTGTTCATCCAGCAGCGCGTAGCGCCGCTGCAGCAGCTGACGCGTCTCGGCCAGCGCCGGCACGTCATCCGGCAGCAGCATTTGCGCCAGCTGACGCCACAGCGCGTGGCTGTGACGAAAGCCTGCCGCCGCGTCCTGTAGCGCGGGCCGCTCGAGGATGACGGCGGCCTCGTCGAGGAAGTCCGCGTAAACCGCGCGCTCCATGCCGTCGAAGCCCCAGAGCTCGATCCAGCTGAAGGCGCCGGGCTGCGTGTGATTGCCGGCCAGCGCCATCATCAGGTCGCGACCCGGCGCGAAGTAGCGCGCCCAGGACTGTTTGTTGCGCGTGTTGGTCAGCAGCTGCGCCCAGTGCTCCAGCGCGGCCAGACCAAAATTTTTCCTGCTGCCGCGCGGCGGCCCTTCGGTAAACAGTGAAAGGCACTGGCGCAGGCCCGCCTCGACCGCGTCCGGCAGACGGCTGAAATCCGGCGCGCCAGGGGTGGTCACGCGGAACTTCTCTTTCTTCACCCGGCCGCGCGCCGCGGCGAGGGTCGCGGCGGGGATGACCAACGGTTGCGATGAAGGCCCGGCGATCCAGGCGCGCTCCTCGTCGAGGCCGTAGACCAGCAGCGGCGCCATGCCCCAGTTGCGCTCGTCGGGCGGCAGCAGCGTCCAGGGCAGGCTGAAGGCATCCGCCTCGACGATGGCGGCGTGCCCGACTTCCAGAGCGCTGCGCAGGTTGGCCGCGCCCCTGTCCGCGCTGGCCGTCTGACGCACGTCGCGCGGGATGGCGAGGCGCTCGTAGATGGTCTGCAGCGGATCGAAGGTATTACGCGTGAGCAGCACCAGGTGCGGCGGATAGCCCTGGTAATGAAAGGTGAAGTAGCCGAAGGCGATGCCGCCGCTGATGCCCAGCAGCAGCGCCTCGCTGAGCGCTTCGCCGGTGTGCGGGGCACGTACGCCTTCCCAGGCGAGGGCATCGCGCAGGCTGCCGGTCTCATAGTGGCGGCCGGCGAACTCATTGTAGTTTTCGAGGATGGGCATGATTATCTCCCGCTTTCGTCCGTGGCAGCAGTGTACAACAGGCGGCGGAACGGGCGGGAAAAGTGCGACATAGTCGGGAGTTATACGGAAGGGCAGTTCTCAGCCTGAACCAGTTGCGCCAGCGCGATGCCCTGCTCGCCCTGCACAGTGCAGAGCGGATAATGGCAGCCGTCTGTATCCCGGCCTGTATTCTGGCAGACTGTCAAAATGCTCCGATCGATGCATCCGTGCTCTTCACGAACGCAAGCACGATCACCGCGACGAGCAGCAGCAGAAAAAGCTTCAGAAGCGACCGTGTGCGACCCTTGCCCGGCTGAGCAAAAGCCTCAGCTTGCTGTTCACGTGCCACAGCACGCCTGACATCGGCAGCATGCGCCTCAGCCAGCTTGCGTTGGTATTGCGTACTGCGCGAACGATCAAACATTGGGATACCCTCAAGAATATTTTGCATCAATGTAGCATGGATGGAGATCTCGGCCAAAGCCCCCTGTTTCTCAGGCGCGCAACTCCGCCAGCGCGATGCCCTGTTCGCCCTGCACCGTGTAGAGCAGGTAGAGGCGGCCGTCGTCGTCCTGGAAGGGACAGGGATCGCGCAGCTGGCACACCGGCACATGGACCGCGCCGCGGTCGGAGGACGCAACCGGCAGGTCGCCGCCCTCCCAGGGCATTTCCGGCAACAACAGGCTGCGCAGCGGCTCCGGCTGCCAGCGATGCCAGTCCATCTCGCTGACGTCGACCGTGGTCATCATGACGTGTTCGGGCGCGTCGCCCTGGCGCGAGCAGAAGACGTAGAGCGTGTCGCCCTCCACGTGCAGCGCGAGGTGGCGCACAGAGGGTTTGCCGGGCGGGAAGAAGAAATCTTCGCGCCGGGCGTCGTCGCCCAGCAGCAACGGCCCGCTCTCGAAGACGCCGAAGCCGTCAGCGGAGCGGCACAGCAGGCCCGGCATGGAGATGCCGTAGAGCATGCCGCGCAGCGCGACCACGCGCAGGTAGGCCGGCGCGATCAACTGCTGCTGTGCCTCGAAGTGCAGGCCGTCGTCCGAGAGCGCGACGCGGCTGCGCTGGGTGCGGAAGAAGCGCTCGTCGATCTCGGGGACGATGCCGACGCGGTCCGCGGCCGACATCATGCCATGATAGTAGAGGTGGATACGGCGGCGCTGCTGGTCAACGCAGACGTGCGGCGAGGCGATGTGACGCTCGAAATAGCTGTCGGCCAGTTGCAGCACGCCGCCCGCATGCACGCGCCAGGGGCCGGCGAGCTCGTCCGCGTAGGCCATGCGGATGTGGTCACCGGCGTGATGCGCGAAGTAGAGATAGTAGCGGCCCAGCGGCGCCGGCACCCAGTCGGGCACGCGCAACAGGCTGGGCCCGTTGATGTTCTGTTGCATCAAGGGGTCGGCGCCAGGCGTGGCCGCCGTGATGATCGGTCTATCGAAGAGACGTCGGGCCTGCATGGCCGTGCGCCCGTCGTGCCTCAGGTCAGGCGCGTATACCACTCCACGATCTGCTGCTCATCGACGGGGATGGGCATCTCGTTGCGCTCGGGCACGCGCTCGAAGGTGGCGGCGAAGTTGTCCTTGTCGAGCGACATGTATTCCGGGACGGCGCCCATCGAGTCCAGCGACTCGGCGATATGCCCGTTCTTGCGCATGCGCTCGTGGACGGAGATGACCTGGCCGGTGCGGACGCTGGCGGAGGCAATGTCGAGGCGGCGGCCGTCGACCAGAATGTGGCCGTGGCTGACCAGCTGGCGCGCGGCCCAGATGGTGGGCGCGAAGCCGGCGCGAAAGACGAGGTTGTCGAGGCGACGCTCCAGCAGCACCAGCATGTTGGTGCCGGTGTTGCCGCTCTGCTGACGCGCGCGTACGAAGTAACGCCGCATCTGGCCGTCGCGCACGTTGAAGATGAAGGCCAGCTTCTGCTTTTCGGCCAGCTGCAGGCTGTAATTGCTGCGGCGGCCGGACTGATACTGGCGGTCGCGCCCGTGCTCGCCGGGCGGATAGGGGCGCTTCTCGAGAATGCGCTGATATTTCGGACGCGGCACCAGCACCTCACCGAAGCGGCGCTGCACTTTCGCCTTGGGCCCGTGATAGGATGCCATCTGCCTCTTCTCTCTGCCTTGCGGGCCGCGTGCGGCCAGACATGGACTGTTCAATCAGAACGGAGGCCCATTGTACAGGCCGCGCGCGCAATTGCCAGCGTGAATTAACGAGGCTCCGCTACCACCTGCCCTGCGCTGACCTTTTCCTGGGCGCCATTGGGGTGTGACGCCGGAGCGAGCTGTCCCGGATTGGCCACGAACACCCCCGGCTCCAGACCCCGCAGCGCCATGATCGCAGCCCGTTCCTGCCAGTCCAGCATGGCGCGGGCCACCTCCGCGACCAGCGGCACGACCACCGAGTTGCCAAACTGGCGGTAGGCCTGCGTGTCCGAGACCGGGATGACGAAGTCGTCCGGGAAGCCCATCAGACGCGCGCACTCGCGCGGCGTCAGGCGCCTGGGGTTGCGGCCCGCCTGCCTGATGAGGATCTCCGAGCCGTCCTTGTGGTAGCGCGCGCTGAGCGTACGCGTGATGCGGTCGCGCGCCGGGTCGACCAGGCCGAAGCCGAAGCCGTTGCCGCGACGCCGGTGCTTCTCGGCGTAGGCTTGCAGATAGCCCCAGAGATGGTCGCTCAGCGTGTACTTGTTATCGACCTCCGGCTCCAGGATGTCAGCCAGGTGCGGGCCATGCGTCGGAGGTTGCGTGAACGTGAATCCCCAATCCGGCCAACTGTCCCTGTGAAAGCCGACGATGAAGATTCGTTTTCGGTGCTGCGGCACATGGCCCTGGGCGTCCAGCACCTGATGATGGACGTGGTAACCCAAGCGCTGCAGCTCTTCCTGAATGACCTTGAAGGTGCGGCCGCGGTCGTGCGTCTTCAGGTTGCGCACGTTCTCCAGCAGCAGCATTGGCGGCCGCTTCGCCTCAAGAATGCGCGCAATCTCAAAGAAAAGGTTGCCCTGCTTGTTATCGGCAAAGCCGTGCGCGTGACCCAAACTGTTCTTCTTGGATACGCCGGCGATCGAGAAGGGCTGGCAGGGAAAACCGGCCAGCAGAATATCGTGGTCAGGGATGTCCGCCGCATCAATCGCGCGAATGTCGCCGGCAGGAGCCTCACCGAAGTTGGCGGCGTAGGTTTGCTGCGCGAAACGGTCCCACTCGGACGAAAACACGCAGTCAGCGCCGACGCGCTCGAAGGCCAGGCGCATGCCGCCAATGCCGGCGAAGAGGTCGATCACCTTCATCCTTCGCGCGCCTGCTTCGCTTTGCCAGTGGCATCCAGGCCCAGCGCGTAGACTGCGCGGCGCTTCCAGCCCGCCAGCTCCGCCACGGTCCTGGCCGCACTGCCCAGGGGCTCGCCCGCCGCCTGCTGCGCCGCCAGTGCCGCGCGCACCTGCGCCTCATCCCAGGCCGCCGCCGCCGCCGCGCCGCCGATGACCAGCATGATCTCGCCGCGCGGCGCCTGCGCTTCAAAGTGCGCCAGCAGCTCGCTCGCCGTCCCGCGCACATACTCCTCATGCAGCTTGCTCAGTTCGCGCGCGACGGCCAGCGGCCGCTCGCCCAGCGTCGCGCGGATGGCAGCCAGCGTCGCCAGCAGCCGGTGCGGGCTCTCGCAGGCCAGCAGCGTGCGCCGCTCGTGGCGCAAGCTCGCCAGCAACTGCGCCCGCGCCTGCGCCTGCCTTGGCAGAAAGCCCAGCCAGATGAACGTGTCGGTCGGCAGGCCGGAACCGACCAGAGCTGTGGTCAACGCGCTCGGGCCGGGCAGCGCCTCAACGCGCAGGCCCGCAGACAGCGCGGCGCGCAGCAACTCGTAGCCGGGGTCGGCGATGGCGGGCATGCCGGCGTCGCTGACCAGCGCCACGTCGCCCTGGGACAGCGCATCCAGCAGGGCCTCGATGCGCTGCCGCTCGTTGTAGTCGTGGTAACTGAGCAGGGGCGTGTTGATATTGTAGTGCTGCAACAGCACGCGCGTCCGGCGCGTGTCCTCGGCGGCGATCAGCGAGGCATCGCGCAGCACACGCAGCGCGCGCAGGGTGATGTCCTCCAGGTTGCCGATGGGGGTCGGCACGATGTAGAGCACGCCCATGGCCATATCCCGTAGTTCACGACGGGAGCCCTCCCGTTTGAGACGGGAGCCCTTGCTGCCGCCCGTCGCAGTGTACCATGCGGCCCTCTGTCGCAGGCTGCCTTTGCTCCCTTCTGCTGAAGGGCGCCCTCACCCCAACCCCTTTTCCCGTCTTCGACGGGAGCCCTTCCAAGGGAGAGGGGCTTAAAGCAGGCATGGATACGCCGTGATCCCTGTCCCGCGCCGGAGCGGGACAGCGGGGCTCCACGTTTTCCTTCCCCTTGTCCCTGAAGGGTTCCCGCCGCAAGCGGGAGAGGGCTCCCGTCGAAGACGGGAAAAGGGGGTCAGGGGGTGAGGGCGCCATTGCCCGCAGGATTTCCCGCTGTATGATGCTGCGCAGTGTAGCGCCCGGCCCAGGAGCCCCCATGACACGCCCGAACCTGCTGGTCATCATGAGCGACGATCACGCGCAGTGGGCCGCCGGGTGCTACGGCGCCCAGGAACTGCACACGCCCGCGCTGGATCACCTGGCCGCCGGCGGCCTGCGCATGGCCAACGCCTTCACCCCCTCGCCGGTCTGCTCGCCGGCGCGCGCCTCCTTCTTCACCGGCCTGCTGCCCTCACAGCACGGCATCCATGACTGGCTCTGGTACAATGTTAACGCGCGCAGCGCAGCACAACGCAATGCACTGGCGCAGCAGCCCTCCCTGGTCGGTCAACAGACCCTGGCACAGCGCCTGAGCGCGGCGGGCTATCATTGTGGCCTGAGCGGCAAGTGGCACTGCGGCGGCGACGATCTGCCGCAGCCGGGCTTCGCGTATTGGGATGCCCTGCGCCGGAACACTGTGCCGCGCGACGGCGACTACAGCGTTGACGGTCAGCTCATCAAGCGCAGCGGCTGGCACAGCGACATCATCACCGACAATGCCTTGCGCTTTCTGCGCCAGCGCGAGTCTGACCAGCCTTTCTTCCTCTTCGTCGGCTACATCGGGGCGCACAGCCCCTGGCGCGGCCACCCGCAGCGCCTCGTCGAGCGCTACCGCGACGCCAGCTTCGCCGACATCCCGCAGGAGGAGGCCTGGCCACACGGAAACTTCACCGGTGAGGGCGTGAAGGTGCGCGACCGGCGCGAGGCCCTGGCCCAGTATTACGCCGCGGTCACGCACATCGACGAGGGCGTGGGCCGTCTGCTGGACGAGCTGGAGGCGCAAGGTCTGCGCGAGGAGACCCTCGTGGTCTACACCGCCGACCACGGCCTGAACTGCAGCCATCACGGCCTGTGGGGCAAGGGCAACGCCACGCGACCGCCCAACATGCTGGAGGAATCGATCCGCGTGCCGCTGCTGCTCAACCGGCCCGGTCATGTGTCCGCCGGTCACACCAGCGAGCATTTCGTCGATCATTGTGACCTGCACGCGGCACTGCTCGACCTGGCCGGGCTGGACGCGACCGCGACCGCCGGGCCCGGGCGCAGCTTCGCGCCCCTGCTCACGGACGCGCAGGCGCTGCCGGACTGGCGCCAGGCCCAGGCCGGCGAATATGGTCCGACGCGCATGTGGCGCACGGAGCGGCACAAGCTGGTGCGCCAGGCGCCGGGGCAACGCGAGCTGCTCTTCGACCTGGCGGCCGACCCGCGTGAGACGCGCGACCTCCGCGCCGCGGAGCCGGAACTGGCCGGGGCGCTGGGCGCGCAGCTGGACGCCTTTTTCGCACAATACGATCATCCCGCGCGCAGCGGCCTGCTGGCGCCGCAGGGCCCGCGTCACAACTTCAACGAAGCCTGGCGTGGGAGCGTCGCGAAGCGCAGCGACGACGATGCGGACATCCCCGCAGGGGGCGCGCCGCTATCATTATAGTGGCACGGGGCAAGGCGCGGAAATTCAGGTTAGGATAGCGTCAGTCGACGTCGGAGGATTGATGGCAATCACAAAGCAGGACGTGCTGGAATATCACCGCCGCGGACGCCCGGGCAAGATCGAGGTGCGCGCCACCAAACCCCTGGTCACCCAGCAGGATCTTTCGCTGGCCTATTCGCCGGGGGTGGCCGAGGCCGTGCTGGAAATCGACCGCGACAGCATGGCCGGCTGGGAACTGACCGCGCGCGCCAACCTGGTCGCCGTGATCACCAACGGCAGCGCCATCCTCGGCCTCGGCAACCTGGGGCCCCTGCCCGCCAAGGCCGTCATGGAAGGCAAGGGCGTGCTCTTCAAACGCTTCGCCGATATCGACGTTTTCGATATCGAGCTTGACACCGACGACCCCGAGGAATTCATCGCCATCTGCAAGGCCCTCGCGCCCACCTTCGGCGGCATCAACCTCGAGGACATCAAGGCGCCCGAGGCCTTCGAGATCGAGACGCGCCTCAAGGCCGAACTGGACATCCCCGTGTTTCACGATGACCAGCACGGCACCGCCATCATTGCCGGCGCGGCCCTGCTCAACGCCGCCGAGCTGGTGGGCAAGTCGCTGCCCGACATGCGCGTGGTGATCTCTGGCGCGGGCGCCAGCGCCATCGCCTCCGGTGAATTTTGCGTGCAGCTGGGCGTCGCGCGCGAGCACGTCCTCATGCTCGATTCGCGCGGCGTGATCTACGCCGGGCGTGAGGAGCATTTGAACGAATACAAGGTGCGCTTCGCCAACTACACCGACGCGCGCACGCTGGATGACGCCATCGTCGGCGCGGACGTCTTCCTCGGCCTCTCCGCCCCCGATGTGCTCACAGCGGACATGGTGAAGAAAATGGCGCGCGATCCCATCATCCTCGCCATGGCCAACCCGGACCCCGAAATCATGCCCGAGGATGCGCTGGCCGTGCGCCCCGACGCCATCGTCGGCACCGGCCGCAGCGACTACCCCAACCAGGTCAACAACGTGCTCGGCTTCCCCTTCCTCTTCCGCGGCGCGCTGGATGTCTATGCGCGCAGCATCAACGAGGAGATGAAACTGGCGGCCGCCCATGCCCTGGCGGCGCTGGCGCGCGAGGACGTGCCCGACAGCGTGCTCACGGCCTACGGCCTGTCATCGCTGAAGTTCGGCCGCGACTACCTCATCCCCAAGCCGCTCGACCCGCGCGTGCTGCTGTGGGTGGCGCCGGAGGTGGCCCGGGCCGCTATGGACAGCGGCGCCGCCCGGCGCCAGATCGACCTTGAGGAATATCGCATGGAGATGCTGCGGCGTCAGGGCCACGGCCAGACCGTGCGCGCCAGCATCATGAACAAGGCGCGCGCCGGCGGGGCGCAAACGCGCGTCGTCTATGGCGAGGGCGAACACCCGCGCATCATCCGCGCCGCCTACCAGATGCGTGAGGAGGGCATCGGCACGCCCGTCCTGCTCGGCGACCACGAGGCGATCGAGGCGACGATTCGCGATCTGGGGCTGGATTTCGCGCCCCGTATCGTCACGCCGCATCAGGAGGAACGGGCGGACTGGGCGCAGGAGCTGGTGAATCTGCGCCGGCGCCGCGGCATGACACCCACGCTCGCCGCCGCCCTGCTGCAGCAAAGCACCTACCACGGCCTGATGATGGTGCACATGGGCGCGGCCGAGGCCTTCATAAGCGGCCTGACGCAGGAGTACCCCGACGTTATGCGCCCGGCACTGCAGATCTTCGGCACTGCGCCCGGCGCCCGCGTCGCCAGCGGCCTCTACCTGATGATCGTCGAGGACCGCAGCTACTTCTTCACCGACACCACCGTCAATATCGACCCCGACGCAGAGACCCTGGCCGACATCGCCGTCCTCGGCGCGGACTTTGCCAAGACCCTCGACATCGAGCCGCGCGTGGCCATGCTCTCCTTCTCCAACTTCGGCAGCACGCCGCACCCCTTCTCGCAAAAGGTGCGCGACGCCGTGGCGCTGGTGAGCGAGCGCCGCCCGAACCTGGTGATCGATGGCGAGATGCAGGCGGACACGGCCGTCGTCGATGCCATCGTCAACGAGCGCTACCCCTTCAGCGAGGTGCGCGACGCCAACGTGCTGGTCTTCCCGGACCTGGGTTCGGCCAACATCGCCTACAAGCTACTAAACCGCCTCGCCGGCGTCGAGGCCATCGGCCCTGTCCTGCTCGGTATGGGCGAGCCGGTGCACGTCCTGCAGGCCGGCGATGACGTCGACGACATCGTGGCCATGACCGCCGTCGCCGTCATGGATGCCCAGGCGCGCCAGGCTGCGCGCAGCTGAGGAGCGCCCCGTGCCCGAGATCGCCTTCCTCGACCAGCTGGACCCGCAGCTCCGCAACATTGTCCTGCGCGTCCTGCTCGCGCTGCTGGCGCTGCTCGTCGTCTGGCTGCTACGTCACCTGCTGTCCTGGCTCGTGCTGCGGCCCCTGGGCCACATCCTCGAGCGGCGCCACTCGGACCTGGACGACATCGTCCTCGGCATCGTCGAGAGTCCGGTGCGCCTGCTGGTCATCGCGCCGGGGCTGCTCATCGCCGGCGTCCTGCTGCCTGGCGACGCTGGCACCGTGCAGTTCTTCACGCAACTGGCGCGCAGTTTCGTCATCCTGGCGCTCTTCGCCGCACTCTACAACAGCATCGGCATCATCGTGGCCTCCTCGCCGCGTCTGCATAGCATCACCGGCATCACGCTTGACGAGCAACTGCTGCCCTTCCTGCGTACCGCGCTGCGCGTCCTCGTCCTCGCGCTGGCGCTCGTCACCATGTTGCAGGAGTGGCACTACGACGTCAACGGCCTCATTGCCGGCATCGGCCTGGGCGGGCTGGCCATCTCGCTGGCCGCCCAGGACACTGTCGCCAACCTTTTCTCCTTCGCCACCATCATCAGCGACAAGCCCCTGCGTGAAGGCGAGTTCATCCGCACGCCGCAGGTCACCGGTATCGTCGAGGAAGTCGGCGCGCGCGCCGTGCGCATCCGCCAGCTGGATCAGGCGCTGGTAACCGTGCCCAACTCGATGCTGACCAACGCGCCGGTCACCAACTTTTCACGCATGGAAAAGCGCCGGCTCGCCGTCACCGTCGGCGTCACCTACGATTCAACCAGCAGCGATCTACGGGCCCTCGTCGCCCGCCTGCGCGCCATGTTACGCGCGCACGAAAAGGTGGATTCCGACAGCGTCTCGGTCTTCTTCTCCGGCTTTGGCGACAGTTCGCTCAACATCCTGATCCGGTGCAACGTGACCGAGCCCGCCTGGGCGGATTTCATGCAGGAGCAGCACGAGATCCTGCTGACGGTGATGGACATCGTCGAGGAACTGGGCCTCAGCGTCGCCTTCCCCAGCCGCTCGCTCTACATCGAGTCGCTGCCCGCCGCGCCCGATGCGCCAGCGGACAAACCTGCCGCGACCTGAGCGCCGCCACCGCCTTGCCTGACTAGCCAACCCTGTTATGCTTTGGGGGTCAGTGAGCAAGGCAGCAAACAATGAAGCAAACTCTCACAGCACCAAAATTGCCGGGATTCGCAGACGTGTCTGAGCAAGTCATTCTTCCAGTGAGCATCGACCAGATTCATCACGGCGACGCGCTGGAAGTCCTGTCGGCCCTGGCACCGGATTCGGTGGACCTGGTCTTCACCTCGCCGCCCTACGCCGACCAGCGCAAAAGCACCTACGGCGGCATCGCGCCCGACGACTATGTCGCGTGGTTTCTGCCCATTGCTGCCGAACTGCAGCGCGTACTGCGGCCGGAGGGTTCATTCGTCCTGAACATCAAGGAGCGTGTGGTGCAGGGCGAGCGCCACACTTACGTGCTGGAGCTCATCCTCGCGCTGCGTGAACAAGGCTGGCTCTGGACCGAGGAGTTTTGCTGGCACAAGAAAAACTGTTACCCCGGCAAGTGGCCCAACCGTTTCCGCGATTCCTGGGAACGCTGTCTGCAGTTCAACCAACAACACAAGTTCGCCATGTATCAGGAAGCCGTCATGGTGCCCATAGGCGACTGGGCCAAAACGCGCCTGAAATCGCTAAGTGAAACGGACCGCTTGCGCGATGAATCACGTGTGCAAAGTGGCTTTGGCAAGAACGTTTCCAATTGGGAAGGACGCGAAAAAGCCTATCCGACAAATGTGTTGCACATGGCCACCGAGTGCAACAACGTCGGCCACAGCGCAGCTTTCCCTGTATCGCTTCCTGCGTGGTTCATTCAGCTTTTCACCAGGCCCGGTGATGTCGTGCTGGACCCCTTCATTGGTTCAGGCTCCACGGCCGTCGCCGCGAAGGGCCTGGGACGCCACTACATCGGCATCGACAAGGAGCGCGACTACTGCGAGATTGCGCGGGAACGCGTCGCGTCCCTGCGCTTCGGCGAGGCTCTGGACGACTGTGCGCCCGCCTACGCCTGCCGTTCCAGCCAGTCGCTGTAGCCGCCCACGTGGCTGGTCAACGCGCCGTCACGCAGCTCGACGATGCGGTCCACAGTGCGCTCAAGGAAGTAGCGGTCGTGCGAGATGGCCAGGATGGCGCCGTTGAAATCCGCCAGCGCCGTCTCGAGCACTTCGGCAGTGGGGATGTCGAGGTTATTGGTCGGCTCGTCCAGCAGCAGCAGGTTGGGCCGCTCCAGCACCAGCGTGGCCAGTTGCAGACGGCTGCGCTCGCCGCCGCTGAGCGTGGATACCGGCAGGCGCAGCTGCTCGTACTGAAACTGGTACTTCAGCAGGAAGGCGACCGCCTCGTTCTCGGGCATGGGCCGGATGTCGCGGATGCGCTCCAGCGGCGTGCGCTGCAGCCATGCGCCCAGCGTTTCGTGATCCTGTGCGTAGTAGCCGAGCCGCGTGCCCGGGCCAACCCGGATGCGGCCGTCCAGCGGCGTCTCCTCACCCAGCACGAGGCGGAAGAGTACCGACTTGCCCGCGCCGTTGGGGCCGATCAGGCCGACGCGCTCACCGTGGCGCAGCAGCAGCGCCAGATCCACAAAGAGCAGCTCGTCGCCGAAGCCCATCGCCAGCTCCGTGATCTCCAGCGCCTTCGTGCTGCCACGCCAGCCGGTGAACTCCGCGTCCAGCTGCCGCCGCTCGACGACCTTGTCGACCATCTCGCCCTTTTCCTCCATGCGCTCCAGCATGCGGCGCCGGTGCCTCGCCTTGCGGGCGTGACGCGGATCCTCGGTGATGCGGGCCCAGTGTTCGAAGCGTTTGATGGCCTCCTCGATCTGGCGGATGCGCTTCTGCTGCGCCGTGAAGAGCTGCTGCTGCCGCAGCCGCGCCAGCTCGCGCTCCGTGGCGTACCAGCTGTAATTGCCGGCCCAGATTTTCAGTTTGCCAGCTTCCAGCTCGACGATTTCCGTGACCACCTCGTCCAGCAGCCAGCGGTCGTGCGAGACGATGATGACCGCGCCCTCGTAGTTGCGGATGAAGTCCTCAAGGCGGCGCCGGGCGACGAGATCAAGGTGATTGTCCGGCTCGTCCAGCAGCAACACTTCCGGGCGGGCTACGGCCAGGCGCGTCAGGGCCACCAGCTTCTTCTGGCCGCCGCTGAGGGCCTCACAGGGCAGGTCGTGGTCGGCCTCGTCCAGGCCCAGATGCGCCAGCAGCGAGCGCACGCGGCTGTGGTGCTGCGCGCCGCCCAAGCGCTCGTATTCGGCGAGGACGCGCTCCTGCTGCGCCAGCGCATGCGTCAGGCGTCGCTCGTCGTTGTAGACTGCCGGTTCGCCGAGGCGCTGCTCCAGCTGCGTCAGGCGCTGCTCGACGGCCGCCAGCGCGGGCGGCAACTCCAGCGCCGTCTGCAGCAGACTGCGGCCCGTGGGCAGCGTGACCTGCTGCGGCAGATAGCCGACCCGCGTCCCCGGCAGGCGCTGCACCAGACCGCTGTCCGGCGTCAGCGCGCCGCTGATGATGCGTAGCAGGCTGGATTTGCCGACGCCGTTGGGGCCGATCAGGCCGCTGCGGGCGCGGCTGTCAATGCCCCAGGCGAGGTCCGCGAATATCTCGCGGGCGGCGTAGGACAGCGTGACGTGGTCGAGACTGATGCACTGCATACTGCGCTTCCATGGGTGGCTGCCGCGTCAGGCGCGCTCGACGAGCTCCAGTTCCTCGCGGCCTGCCTCGCTGCCGGCGGCCGGCACCCACACGCCGCAGGGCCCGCCCTTCTCGCTGAGGTCGATTTCGACTTCCTCGCCGTCGAAGGTCAGCAGCGGCTGATAGAACTTCGCAACCTTCTGCGCCTTGCCGACGACGAAGTGCGCGATCATGGCGCGGCGGAAGCGGTCGGCTGTCGTGTTGGGCCAGCTGCCATGAATGACCTGGCCGTTGAAGAAGAGTACGTCACCCGGCTGCATGGGCAGGGAGCGCAGTTCCATCCAGTCTGCCAGCTCGATGGTGGTGCCGCTGAAGAACTTGCGCATGTTGGCGTCCACCAGGCAGAGTTTGGGCAGGTCCTGAGTGTGCGGCACGATCTTCATGCAGCCGTTGTCCTCATCGTTGGGGTCGACGGCCATCCAGGCCGCAAGGCAGGTGCCCGGCCGCACTTCCAGCGAACGCTGGTCCTGATGCAGGGCCTGGCCGCGGGCGCCGGGCGGCTTGAAGTAGAACATGGTCTGGGCAGCCAGCGGCTCGCGGCCCAGCAGGGCCGTCGTCCAGGCGCGCAGGCGTGGATCCAGCAACCAGTCACGGCTGAGGCGATCGTAACGGTGCGGGTGAATCATGCGCGGATAGCGGAAGAGCGGATCATGCTCGTCGGAGATGCCGTCGTCATGGAAGCCAATCTTGCGCGCGTGCAGACGTATGAAGTGCGCCTTGATCGTCTCCACTTCCTCCTGCGCCAACACGGAGGGCACGACCACGTAGCCTTCTTCTTTGAACTTCGTCACATACTGTGTGTCGATCATGCTCTGCTCCTCAGTAACGCCCATTGTAAAGCCAGCGCATCAGGCTGAGATCGAAGGACGGGCCGCCCATTCTGGCCGACATGGCCATGATTTCGGCGCGGTGGATGAGGCCGTGGTTGGCGACGTGCAGCAGGATGTGCCACACGTGGTTGTCGATGCGCTCGCCTTCCGGCGTGCTGTATTGCACCGGCGCAGCCAGGCCAGCCGCATCCAGCCCGCCGGCGAAAGCGCGCACTTCCGCCTC
This sequence comes from Phototrophicaceae bacterium, assembly GCA_965238035.1. Lineage (GTDB taxonomy): Bacteria > Chloroflexota > Anaerolineae > Aggregatilineales > Phototrophicaceae > JAGWBD01. The sequence goes on from OZ250163.1 coordinate 1,333,414, forward strand.
GATCGCGTCCATGCGCGCGCCCACGGCCACGCGGTCGGGAAAGTCGCTGGCGGGCTGGCGTGTCACGGGCGAGCGCCCCCGGGCCCGCTCCAGCCACCACCATTCCCCGTTCAGCACGTGCACGAGGCAGTCGCGGATGCTGCCGTGCGAGTAGTCCATGTCGTAGATGTACTGCACCTCTTCCAGCTGCAGGATGCAATCCTGCCATACCTTGTGCTGTTCGGCATAGTGATAGTCGAGGAGCGTATGGACGATGTCAGGAGTCATGGTTTTCCTTGAGTACACAGTGCCGCGCAGCATAGCGCAGTTGCGGCGGCACGCGCCAGGCGGGGCTGCCCGCCAGGGGCTGCGCGCGCTATAGTGAGCGGCGATGCGGGACAGGAGCGGCAATGCGCGTACTCATCACCGGCTCGAGCGGACAAATCGGCAGCAACCTCGGCCTGCATTTGCTGGCGCTGGGCCACGAGGTCTTCGGCGTCGACATCCGTCCCAACCGCTGGACGACGCGCATCCCGACGCTGCTGCAGGATCTGGCCCAGCCGACCACGCGCTTCGCGGGCGGCATCGGCGGCAACGACTGGCCGCCGGCGCTGGACCTGGTGGTGCATCTGGCCGCCCACGCCAAGGTGCACGAGCTGGTCGAGCAGCCCCTGCGCGCGCTGGACAACATCGCCATCACCTTCAACGTACTCGAGTTCTGCCGCCAGAACCGCCTGCCCATCATCTTCAGCAGCTCGCGCGAAATCTACGGCGACATCCACCGCTACATCACCGACGAGGCCCACGCCGACTTCTCCTTCATGGAAAGCCCGTACGCGGCCAGCAAGGTCTCGGGCGAGGCGCTGATCTACTCCTTCGCGCAGTGCTACGACCTGCCCTACCTCGTCTTTCGCTTCAGCAACGTCTACGGACGCTATGACAATGACCTCGGGCGCATGGAGCGCGTCATCCCGCTCTTCATCCGCGAGATCGGCGCCGGCCGGCCGGTCACGGTCTACGGGCGCGAAAAGGTGCTCGATTTCACCTACGTCGATGACTGCGTGCGCGGCGTCAGCGCCGGGATTGAGCGCCTGCTCGGCGGCGCCCTGCGCGATCAGACCATCAACCTGGCCTGCGGCGAGGGCCACAGCCTGCTGGACATGGTGCGCTACATCGGCGAGGCGCTCGACGTCGAGCCCAGGGTGTGCATCGAGCCCAGCCGCACGGGCGAGGTGACGCACTACGTGGCCAACATCGACAAGGCGCGCGAGCTGCTGGACTACGCGCCGCAAACCTCGCTGCGCGAAGGCATCCACGAGGCCGTCGCCTGGTCACAGCGCCGGGCCGCAGCCGCGCCACAGGACTGAAGCGACAGGCATCACCAGCGACAATTTCTGCTATATTCTTCCTGAATTATTCCGCGTCAGGAGGGCGTGAGCTGCGCCTGGCCCCGACGCTCAATGTCAAACGGAAGGAACAGATCATGCGATTCCGGATGAACAGCTCCTGGCTGCTGGTCCTTGCGTTCGCCCTGCTGTTGACGATGCTGGCCCTGCCGGTCACGGCGCAGACTCCCTGTGACGAGCACGCCGGTCGCCTCGCCGACATCAACAGCCGCGAGCAACTGAAACAGTTCGTTCACTGCGCCGCCGCGCACGTCGCGGCCGTCGGCTGGGAACAGGCCATGCTGGACTTCGAGGGGGGCGCCTGGTACGACGAGCCGATCTACCTCTTCGCCGGCGCGTATGGCGCAGCCTTTTTCATCGTCGGTTCGGATATTCCCGCCGACACCGACATGACAGGGCTGCAAGATTCGGACGGGGTCTGGATCACGCAGGAGATGGAGCGTATCGTCACCAACTTCGGCGGCGGCTACGTCTATTACCGCTTCATGAACCGCGTCTCCGGTCAGGAAGAGCCCAAAGTGGCCTACATCAAGCTGATGGAGCGCGACGGTGCGCCGGCCATGATCGGCGTAGGTTACTTCACGACGGATTCGCACGCCACCTGTGCGCCGGATACCGTGCGCGCCTCGCTGGTCTACAAAGAGCGCGACGTCGAAACCTTCGTGAATTGCGCCGCCCATTACCTGCAGCAGCATGGTCTGCAGGCCCTGCACGACTTCGAGCATGACGAGCGCTGGAACGCCGGCCCCACCTACCTCTTCCTCTACGATCTGGAGACCGGTTTCGCGGTAGCCAACGCCGGGCAGCCACTGGTGGTCGGCACCATCCGCGATGCGGCCTCCTATGCCGAAGGCCGGGTGCTGGTCGTGCCCGAGATGCAGCGCATCCTTGCCAGCCATGACGACGGCTACGTGTATTACACCTTCAGAAATCCGGCCACTGACGAGGACGGTCGCAAGACCACCTATGTGCGCCGCGTGCTCGTTGACGGGCGCGCCTACATCCTCGCCGCCGGCCTCTACGTCCCCTCGGACGAGTGCCGCGCCCTGCCGCTGGCCCGCGACATCAACACGCGTGACGAGCTGCAACTGTTTGTGCGCTGTGGCACCCAACTGGTCGAGGAACGCGGCGAGCTGGCCCTGGATCTCCTGCGCTATCATCCGCAGTGGGTCGGCGGCTCGACCTACCTCTTCGTTTCGGGTTCGGACTGCCGCAACATCTTCTACCCCCTCGATTACCTCTACGATGAATCCCGGACCTGCGCCTTCGAGGACTCCACCGGCTACCGGGTGAACCAGGCGATCCTCGACATGTCGACCAGCGAAGCGGGCGCGGGCTGGGTTGATTATGTGTGGCTGAACCCGGCCAGCGATTCGCTCGAGACCAAGAATTCCTACATCATCGGCTCGACACTTGACGGCGAGCATGTCTCCATCGGCGCCGGCCTCTACGAATCGGAAATGCAGTAAGTCGCATCGACCTGTCGCGCCCGCGTCCCGGCAAACCATCAGCCGGGCGCGGGAGCCAGGGCAGCGCGCTCAGGTCAGCGCCTTGCGGGCAGCGATGCGCGCGCTGAAAAGCGGCGGCATGCCTGGCTGCAGCGGCACGATCCCGCAGGCATCCTGCATCCCGGCCACCTCAATCTCCACAAAGCCCGCCTCACGCATCAGCGCAACGTAGTCCGCCAGCGGGATCGCGCCCGTCACGCACTCCGCCCACTTCTCCTGGTCCGCGCGCAGCTCCGGCGCAAATTCGCCCGCGCTGACGATGTCGCTGATGGCGATGCGGCCGCCGGGCTTCAGGGCGCGCCAGGCCTCGCGGAAGACCATTGCCTTGTCCGGCGCCAGGTTGATGACGCAGTTGGAGAGGATGACGTCGACCGAGTCGGAGTCCACCGGCAGGTCCTCGATCTGCCCTTCGCGGAACTCGACCTGCGCCAGGCCCATGCGCTCCCGTGCAGCTTCGGCGCGCGCCAGCATGGCCGGCGTCATGTCAACGCCGATGACACGCCCTTCCGACCCGACCACGTGCGCGGCCAGGAAACAGTCGATGCCCGCGCCGCTGCCCAGGTCCAGCACCGTCTCGCCCGGGCGCAGGTCGGCGCTCTCCAGCGGGTTGCCGCAGCCCAGCGACAACTCCGTCACCTCCTCCGGCAGCTCCGTCAGCAGCGCCTCGTCATAGAATGTTGGCGCGCAGCAACTGTGGCTCTCCCGCGCCATTTCTCCGTAGCGCGAACGCACGACGTCGTGGATCGTCTCGCTCATGCTGTCTCCCTTTCCGCTTCACTGGCCCCGGCCGGCGCCAGGGCGAAATCCGGCGCAAAGACGCGCATCAACTCGCCGCAACAGGTCGTCAGCTGCGCCTGGTTGAGCGTGTAGTGACGATGGCGTCCCTCCTGCCGCACATGTACCAGGTCGGCTTCTTCCAGCAGGCGCAGGTGGTGGCTGACCGTCGGCTGCTGCACCTGGCCCGCCAGCGCGAGCACCAGCTCGTTGACCGTCAGCCAGCGGCAACACAGCTGCCGCAATATTTCCTGGCGCGTGCCGTCGGCGAGGGCCTTAGCGAATTGCAGTGAGTCGGCAGTCATACGCTCATTATATTGATATTCATCAATATGTCAAGCACGACGGCTGTGTGCCTTTGCGCGCGTTGTACAATAGAGCCTGCCCGCGTCACAGATTCGCAAGAACCGCGTGGTACAAAGAGGGTCGCAGGGCGCATGAGAGCGGGAGCACCATGAGGAAGTGGATCGTCATCACGCTGTTGTTACTGACTGCCTGCAGCGCGGCTGAGGAGCAACAACCCTACGCCGGTGTGAACTTCCCGGCGGATTACGCCACGACCTTCGAGCATTACGCCACGATTGACCGCGGCGACGCGACCATTCGCGATCTTTACATCAGTCCGCGCGCGCTGCAGGGCCTGCGGGGCACCGGCCGCCTGCCGCATGACAGCGTGCTGGTCATCGACTTGTGGCAGGCCGCCCTGGACGAGAGCGGTGAGCCCCTGCTGGATGCGGACGGACGCTATCGCAAGGCGGAAATGCAACCCGCGCTGCACGTGGCGCACAAGCGCATGGACTGGAGTTCAGAGGATTTCGGCAGCGCGGCGCGCGCCGGCAACTGGAACTTCGGCTCCTTCGAGCGCGCGAGCGGCGCGCACATCGACGAGAACCTGACGGCCTGCTTCAACTGCCACCAGGCCAACGCGCGCAATGACTTCGTCTACAGCGCGCAGCAGCTGGTGCGCTACGCCATGAGCGACACGACGCAGTACTTCTTCTGCGAGCTGCCCCACCGCAATCCCTGCCCCTGAGCGCCCTTCACTCCATCTCCCGCGACCGGAATTCGCAGTGTACAATGGCTCCACGCACGATGTTGCGGGGTGCAAAAAATGTACAAATCCTTTCGTGTTCAAAACTTCCGTGGCTTCAAGGACCTGCGTCTTGATGACCTGGCACGAGTCAATCTGATTGCCGGGAAGAACAACACCGGCAAATCAGCATTGCTGGAAGCGATCCTGACTTACACCGGCGAATATGACGCAAGCCGTCTCCTGCGCGCGCCGGTTCCGCGAACTTTCAGGGACCTACCAGAATTAAACTCGGGCGATACAGAGTATTCCGGATGGGAGACCTTGTTCCACAATCTTAAATCAGACGACCCTATCCGAATGTGCAGTGAAATCACTGATGGGCAGGAACTGGTTCAAAAAGGGAAAGATCGTTTAGAAATTCTAGTCGTTGACATTGATGAATTGCCTGCTGACTCACGTTTGTTCCGATTCTCTTCTGGCGAAGGTATCGACGTTTCAACGAAATTCCTCCAGTTCAAGTCCGGGCCCGAAAAAGAAGATCCCGTTCATTTGGCTTGGAGTCGCCGCTATTCCAGGTACATTCGCGATCCAGAAATGCGTTTCCCAGCCACTTTTATCCCTTCCAGCGAGATGATGCCCCGATCGGAAGTGACAAAGCGGTTTTCAGAGCTGCTATTCGCGCGCAAGAGTGACGAGCTACTACAGGTGTTGAAGAAGTTTATGCCTCGACTCATTAACCTAGCCCTGATCGGAGAGCCAGCAAGTATCTGCGGTGACCTTGAAGGACTGCCACAACCCATACCAATCTCTTCGATGGGCGAGGGTATGCGCCGCCTCACCAGCCTGTTACTGGCCATCAGTACGACCCGGGATGGCGTCGTCTTCATCGACGAAATCGAGAACGGACTACATTTCGGAGTACAAGGCGGAGTCTGGAAAGCCATCGCCGAGGCCGCGCGCGAGTACAACGTCCAAATCTTCGCTACAACCCACAGCTACGAGATGATTTTCGCTGCGCACAAGGCCTTTCTTGTTGACGAGCCATACGATTTCCGCCTGCATCGTCTGCACCGCAGCACGAAAACCGGCGAGATCACCCCGACCACCTTCAACAGGTTCACGATGTCAGCGGCACTTGACGCGGAAGCCGAGGTTCGTTGATGCCAGACGAAATCCTGCCTGAACCGTACACCCGTTTGCTACTGGTCGAAGGTGAAGACGACTTCGCTTTTTTTCTGGCCCTGCTTAAGCAGCTTGAGCTGGACAAGGAGATTCACGTTATCCATTACCAGGGCAAGGACAATCTGGCGCAGGGCCTCGCCAACGTGGTTAACAACCAGCGCTTCGAAGAACTGGTTCAGCTGGGAATCGTTCGCGATGCGGACTTCGACACAGACGCCTTGAGCAGTGTCCGAAGCAATATTGACAAGGTTAACAGAGAAACTGGAAGGGGTCTTGCCAAGCCGAAACGCCACATGGAACCGACGGGAGAATCTCCCAAGGTTTCAGCAATCATCATGCCGGATGAGGGTGTTGATGGAATGCTCGAGAATCTTATCCTGAACGCCTTTTCGAAGGACCCCGTTTCCGGTTGTGTGAATGACTACTTCACATGTCTGAGAGCGCGCGGCATCACACTCAACAGAGTTGTCTTGCCGAAAGCCAGGGCGAGAGTTTTCATCGCTGGCAAGATCGTCGATGATGCAGCCATCGGCAAGGACAGAGACTCCTGGGAGATGCGATACGCGTTCCGTAGCGACTGGTGGTCCTGGGACAGCCCGGCCTTTAACAAGGTTAAGGCCTACCTGCGGCAACTGGCCAGCTAGACCTCGCCCCCTAATCCACCCCATCCAATGCCAGGAAACTGGCGGTTGACGCCGGCAGGCGCAGTTCCTTCGCCGCCTGATACTCCTCTGAGTCGTAGAACTCCTGCACCCGCTTCAGCGACGGGAACTCGATCAGCACGATGCGGCCGGTCGACTCCGCGCCCTCCAGCGTGACCACCTCGCCGCCACGCGTGAGGAAGCGGCCGCCATATTTTGCGATGATGTCCGGCGTCTTCGCCGTGTACTTACGATACTGCTGCATGTCCCGCACGTCGACCTGGGCGAGCAGGTAAGCGGCCATGTTCCTCCTCCGTCATAGCGACAGTGCACAGCGTCGCAGTATACCCCGCCCCGGGAGCCCGCCTGACTTAGGCGATTCTCATTCGCTATGCGCGGCCAGCGGCTATATTTAGGCTAACGTCCGCGATCCTGTGACAGCCAACCCCGTGAACCCCTCTTCGCTGCGGCGTCTTCTGCTGCTGCTGCTGCCCCTGTTGCTCATCAGCTTCGGCTTTGCGCTGGGCACACTGATGACGCCAGGCAGGGCCGCGCCGCTGCCACAAGCCGGCATTCCCCTCCCCACGCCTGACATTGACGCGCTGGACCTGTCCCCGCACGAAAGCCGGATCGCGCGCATCTACAACCAGGTCAGCCCCTCGGTCGTTTCCATCAACGTGACCTACCGCCAATTCGGCCGCCTGAGCGGCTCCTCCGGCTCCGGCTTCGTCATCAGTGACGAGGGCCACGTCGTCACCAACTATCACGTGGTCGAGAACGCGATGCGCGACGGCATCGAGGTTAATTTCGTGGACGGCACCATCGTCCGCGCCAGCATCGTCGGCGTTGACCCGGACTCCGACCTCGCGGTGCTGCAGGTCTCGCTGCCGCCGGAACAGCTGCAGCCGCTGACCCTGGCCGACTCCGACACCCTCGTCATTGGCCAGACCGCGCTGGCGGTGGGCAGCCCCTTCGGCCAGCGCTGGACGCTGACCAGCGGCATCATCAGTGCGCTCGACCGTACCATGCAGGGGATGACCAACTTCGCCATCGGCTCAGGCATTCAGACTGACGCCGCCATCAACCCGGGCAACAGCGGCGGCCCGCTCTTCAACCTGAAGGGGGAAGTCATCGGCGTGAACGCGCAGATCGCCAGCCGGTCGGGCAGCTTTTCCGGCGTCGGCTTTGCCATCCCCGCCAACCTCGTGCGCCGCGTCGTCGCTGAGCTCATCCGCGACGGCGAGGTTAGCTACAGCTACCTCGGCATCGGCAGCACCTGGCAATTCGGCGCCCGCCCGCAGGCCGTCGACCTGTCTATCAACCTCAACCTGATTGAAACGCTCAACCTGCCCAATAACCTGCGCGGCGTGGTCATCGGCAGCGTCGCGCCGGGCGGTCCGGCCAGCCGCGCCGGCCTGCGCACCCCCGGCGAAGCCGTGCGCGTCCGCGGTCGGCTGGTGCCCACTTCAGCCGACATCATCACCGCGATCAATGACGTCCCGATCAATGACATGAACCAACTGGTCTCCTGGCTGGCCAGCAACACCCGCCCCGGCGACCAGGTCACGCTCTCCGTCTGGCGCGATGGCGCGCCGCTCGCCCTGCCGCTGACCCTGGGCGAACGCCCAGAACGCTAGTCCCACAGCCTTTCGAAGGAACGGCCCTGCAGCAGCATGACGTCCGCGAGGATGGAGTGCGTGCCGCACAGCAGGATCGTGCCGTCGCGGCCCGCCGCCCTTTGCGCCAGCTCGAGGGCCTGCTCCAGCTGCGGGACATGCCTGACCTGCGCGCCCTGCGCCACACTCGCCCGGCCCAGGCCGAGTAGCTCGTCGGCCGGCGCGAAGCTCAGAATGGGGTTGCGTGGCGTCTCGCAGAAGAGCAGGCCGTCACAGGCCGGCGCCAGGGCCTCGATCACGCCCGCATAGTCCTTGTCCTGCGGCACCGCGAGAATGACCTGTAGCGGCCGGCAGACCTGCGCGCCCAACGCTTCGAGCGTATAACGCGCGGACTGGCGCTGCACGGCGCCGTCCACGTAAAGCGCCGGCGCGTCCTGCAGCTGCTCGAGGCGACCGGGCCAGCGCAGCGTCGCCAGGCGCACGGCCAGGGCGGGGGGCTCAGTCGCGTCCCCCAGACGCGCGCTCAGGTCCATGGCGGCCTGCAGCGCCAGCGTGGCGTTGGCGGCCTGGTGGCGCCCGCGCAGCGGCAGGCTGAAGGTTCCATAGGGCGGCAGGCAGAGGCGCTGTCCCTGCGTCGTCGTGCCGACCGGTTGTGCCAGCTGCGCGTTTGTGAGCAGGTCGAACTGCGCGTCCAGCTGCTCCGCCTCCTGAGCCAGCGCCTCCACGACCGGCGCGGCCTGCGGCAGGCTGATGGCACGGCTGTGCGCCTTGATGATGCCGGCCTTGTGCCAGGCGATGCGCGCCAGCCCCGGCCCCAGCCAGTAGTCATGTTCCCGGACGACGGGCGTAATCAGCGACAGGGCGTTGGGCACCAGCGCGACATCGTCGAAGCGGCCGCCACGCCCCACTTCCAGCACCGCCGCCGTGACCTCCTGCTCATCGAACCAGCGCAGCGCCAGCGCGAGGAAGAGCCCGGTGGGGCTGAAAACCTCCCGCGGCCCCAGCTGCGCCTCGATGCGGTCCGCCGCCGGCGCCAGCCAGCCGAGAATGCGCAAAAAGTCCGCTTCGGGGATACTGCGACCGTCCACGCGCACGCGCTCGCGCCAGGAAACGAGGTGCGGGCTGGTGAGCATGCCGACGCGCCGGCCCGGCGTCTGCAACAAACGCGCCGTCATGGCCGTCGTCGAGCCCTTGCCCTTGCTGCCGGTGACGACCGCGTACTCGCGCGCCACTGCGGGCAGACCCAGGGTTTGCAGCAGTTGGCGGGTAGGTGACGGGTCGCGCCCCAGCTCATCGGGCAAACGCTTCAGACCGCGCAGCTTGCGCAGCGAGCGGAAGACCCAGGTGACGGCCTCAGCCTCGCTCGCGAAGGCGCTCACGACGGCGCTCCGCCTGCGGTCTACCCGGGGTCGCGCGCTTCGGAACGCGGCCGCGCAACGCGAAGAACCAGATGAGCGCGCCCGTGACGAGCATGCCAGCCATCACCAGCAGCGCGCCCAGCAGCGACAGGCCAACTCTGGGCAGCAACTGCGCCAGGTCTGTGGTCGCTCTGGCCGGCACGGACGGGGCCGCTGCGGGCAACTGCCGCGCGCCATAGTCAACCAGAGTCGGCAGCGCGCCTTCGTCGATGCGTTGCGTGAAGCTGGTATCGCCGGTGGCCGCCCGCGCAGCACTGCTCACCACCAGCGTGTATTCGCCCGGCTGCAGAAACTGAAAGCAGATCACGCCCTGCGCCGCCATCGGCGAGCTGTCCAGCAGGCCGCTGGCGACCACGAGCCCTTCAGCGTCGCGCAACTCGGCGCTGACCCCCGCCGTCAGCAGCGGTTCGCCGGGCTCAAGGCTGCCGTTGCCGTTGCGATCTTCAAAGGAGCGCAGGCAAAACTGGCCGCCGCCCTGCGCCAGCGTCAGTGTGGCCGATGCCAGCAGCAGGGCCGACGCCAGCAGCAGCAGACCGCGCACGTCAACGACGCCAGAGCGTCAGCGTCAATGCGCCGCCGGCCAGCAGCACCAGCCCGGCCAGGGCGAAGACAGCGTAGCCGATGTTCCCGAGGAGCACCTCCAGCAGCGGGGCCGACGTATCCTGCGTCATGTCCTCGCCGAATACGTGAACCTCGTCCGGCGGCGGGGGCTCGAGCGGCTGCCGACCTGCGGCCGCGCCGACCGCGATGTCCAGGCGCGCGCCGGACGCGGCGCTCAACTGCAACAGCCCGGGCGCCGTGAGACCGTAGCCTGCGGGCGCGTCGATCTCCAGCAGCCAGGCGCCGGCCGCCAGTTCCTCAAAACAACTGGCCTCCGTGCCGGTTGCCATGCGTACATCGCGGCCGCCGCCGGTCAGCAGCAACAGGCCGTTCGCCAGCGCAGTCTCGTTCGGCTCGCGCAGACGATTGCTGTTGGCGTCTTCGAAGAGGGTCACACAGATGCTGGCGCTCATGGCCAGCGGATCGCGGGCGGGCAGCGCTGCAACCGAGACGGGCGCCGGCGCATGATCCGCGCCCACGTCCGAGGTGATGGCCCGGCGCGAAACCGGCCCGGCTGACCTGACCACAGTCCCAGCCACGGGCTCAGCTTCCGTCTCCGGCGCAAGCTCCTCGTCGGGCACTGCGGCTTCGGGCTGGCGCTCTTCGCGCCCGGCGCCACCCCCGGCCCGGCGCACAATGATTTCCTGCCCGATGCTGATGATGCGCGGGTTCGTGATGCCGGGGTTGAGCGCGAGCAGCTGGGACCGCGTCAGGTCGTAGGCCACGGCGATGCTGTCGATGGTGTTGCCCGGGCGCACGACATGCACGATCGAGCCATCATCTTCCGCTCGCTGGGGCGCCACGAAGGGCACCTCGGGGGCAACTGTGGGTGGCGGAAGCGCCACCGCGGCTGCCTCACCGCCGCCGGCGACGTTGCCGCCCGGGCCGCCGCCGGTGAGCGAGACGGCATCCCAGTAGCTCTTGTTGAGCACGGCTGTGCTGCTCTGGGTCGAATAGAGAAAGAGTGTCGCAGTGCTGCCGGTCGTGGTCGCGCTGACCGAAAGCTGCTTCCACTCATCATGCGGCTGTGACCAATTGGACCAGACTATATCCCCGTCGTTGGGATTGTTGCCGCCATTGGGGTCGATGCCGATGCGCGTCTGCGAGCCGGATTCGATGGCCGAGCCGCAGTTCCCGCTACTACCCGGGTTACAGGCCTTGACCTGCGTCCAGGCGCTGGCGGTGACGTTGCTGCCCGCAGCCACCCCGACCTGCTGATACACCGCGACCGTGCAGGTCACATAGCCGCAATCGACGTTGATCGCGTGGGTGCCTTCTGTTGGATCGGGACCAGGCCCAGGATGTGGCTGGATGTCGACCTTGTCGCCGCGATTCAGGTATTCACCGGTTGCGGGGGCCAGCCAGACTTGCCAGCCTTCTGGCAATCGGATCGGTTTGTCGCCCTCGCGAACGCTGTAAAAACTTCCCTGCATACCGGGATTGCGCAGCAGTTGTCCCTGAGCGCCGAGCGCCAGCGCGTACATTGCGCACAGGCATAACACAAACAAAACGGGCGTCACTCGCCGCATCGCGTGCACTCCATCCCTGAGGTCGAGGGCCGGCACAATCGCTCCATCGGGCTGCGAAGCAAGTATAATACAGGAGCGGATGAGCGGCAATGCAGCGTCAGCCGCTCCAGCGCCCACCATCCCTGGCGGTTCAGACGATGAACATCCTGCACCTGACCCCCTACTACGCCCCCGCCTGGGCCTTCGGCGGCGTCCCGCGCGCAGTGGAGGGCCTGGCGCGCGCGCTAACGCGCCGCGGCCACCAGGTTACCGTGCTGACGACGAACGCCGGTCCCGCCGGCCCGGCGCAGGAAGTGCGTGACGGCGTGCGGGTGCTGCGCGTCGCCAACCTCGCGCCCTGGCTGCGCAGTCGCCTCAACCTTTCCACGCCGCTGCGCATGGGCGCTGTGGCGCGCGAGCTGCTGCCGCAGCAGGACGTCGTCCATTGCCACGAGCTGCGCACGCTGGAGAACCTGCTGGTCACGCCCCAGGCCCTTGCGGCGGGGCTGCCGCTGCTGCTCTCGCCGCATGGCACGCTCACCCACACGACCGGGCGCATTGCGCTCAAAATGCTCTGGGATCGCGCTGCCGGCCCCCGCCTGGCGCGCCGCTTCAGCCACGTCATCGGGCTGACGGAGGCGGAAGTCGCCGATCTGCGCGCGCACTGGCCAGTCCCCACGCCCTTCAGCGTCATCCCGAACGGCATCGATCCGGCGGACTACGCCGACCTCGGCGACGGCGCCGCCTTTCGCGCGCGCTGGCAAACGGGCGCGGGGCCGCTCTGCCTCTTCATGGGACGCCTGCACGAACGCAAGGGGCTTCAGGCACTGGTCGAGGCCTTCCGGCTGACGCATTGCGCAGATGCCAGGCTGATCATCGCCGGCCCCGACGAGGGCATGCGCGCGCGCCTCGGGCCCCTGCTGGACGAACGCATGCTGTTCACGGGCCTGCTGACCGGGCGCGAGCGTCTGGATGCGCTGGCTGCCGCGAGCCTGCTCGCGCTGCCCGCCCGCGGCGAGGGCCTGCCCATGGTCGCGCTGGAAGCCATGGGCGCCGGCCTGCCGCTGATCCTCGCGCCGGGTTGCAACCTGCCGCAGGCGACCGCGCGCGGCGCCGCGCTGGAAGTGCTGCCGCAACCCCGTCCGCTGGCGGATGCGTTGCAACGCCTGCTGGCGGATGCGCCGCTGCGGGCGCAGATGGGCTGCCAGGGACGCGCCCTGGTGCGCGAGTCCTTCACCTGGGATGCCATCGCCCTGCGTTACGAGGCAGTCTATCGCGCGTTGCTGGCAGGGCCTCAGGCGCGCGCCGGGCCGCATATGTTATAGTTCACGTACTCGCCCCCTGAAAGCTGCGAGCCCCGCCATGGCTGACAATGACGAACTCGAATATTACGACGACGATGACATCCGCGACCAAATCCCCGACGACGATGAGGCAGGGGAGAATGGGGAAACGGATCAGCCGCAGCGTCCGCCGGTAAGGCCGCTGCAGACTTCGTCGCGCCAGCCCGCCGCCCGGCCACCGGCCTATCCCCCGCGGCCTGTGCAGCGCCGGCCACCGGCCGCAGCGCCCGGCCACGACGCTCCCGTTCAGCGCCAACAGGGCCGCCCTGCGCCCAAACCCGACGAGCAGCCACCTGCAGGCAGCGCGCCGACACAGCCGCAGCAACCCGAACGTCCCTCAGTCAACCGTCCCGCGCGCACGCCGCCGCGTCCACCACAGCGTCCGCCCGCCAGTTCGTCCCGCCCGCCGGCGCAGCGGCCGTCACCTCCAACACAACGCCCTGCCCGCCCGCCCGGCCGGCCGGAGCGCCAGCCCCGCTCCCCGGGCCGACGTTCCGGCGAATTCGGCGGCGCCCAGGCGCCCCAACGTCCCGCGCGCGCAGCGGACAAACCAGGCCGCCTCTCCCGTTTCTCCCACCTGCTGCGCCGCCAGCCACGCAAGGAGGGACACAGCGCGCGGCCACGGCGCAACCCCTTGCAGGGCCTGCAGGCTCTGCGGACACGACTGCCTGGTGGCCCGGCGGGCAGCTCCCGCCCCGCCTCCGGCACCGCGCAACGGGCGCTGTCTGCGCTGCGCCTGCCTGTCCTGCGTCGGCGCGCAGACGCTGCTGCGAGCACGTCCGGCGCGGCCCGCAAACGGCGGCGCGGCGCCAGCAAGGCGCCCCGTCTCGGCGGCCGCGGCCTGACGCTGGACAACAAGCTGGACATCCTCGGCGTGCTGCTCTTGCTGGGCTCGCTGGCGCTCTTCCTCAGCAGCCTCTCCAGCATGCGCGGCGAAGTGACGCAACTCGTCAACACCCTGCTCGGCAACCTTTTCGGCTGGGGCGCCATCGCCGTGCCGCTGGCGCTCTTCGCCATCGGTATCTGGCTGATCGTGCGCCACTTCGGCGCGGACGCGCCCGTCATCGATCCCCTGCGCCTGACCGGCATCGTCCTGGCCTACGTCGGCCTGTTGCTGTTCTTCCAGTTCGTCGACAGCTTCAACCCGAACTACTCCAGCATCGACCTTTCGGACCCCGTGCGGCTGCGGCTGCAGCTCGAGCTCTCCTGGAACGCGGGCCGCGGCGGCGGCTCTGCCGGCGCCGGACTCTACTATTTTCTGGTGACCAGCCTCGGCGAGGTGGGCATGCTGGTCACCATGGCGGGGCTGCTGCTAATTGGCGCCATGCTGGCGCTACAGGTTTCGGCCGCTGACCTCGCCGCCGTCTCCAGCAGTCTGTGGCGTCGTGTCGGCGTCGTGCGCGCCCGTCACGCCAGGGAGCGGGTAACCCGCAGACGGTCGGGCACTGCTGCGGAGCGGCGCGTATCGGCTCTTCCCGGCGGCGCGGCAGAAGACGACGAGCCGCGTCCCATCCCCATCACCATGGGCGGGCGCACCGTCACGGCCTGGGTGGGCGACGAGCAGCAGGCGGACCAGCCGCGCGGGAAGGGGCTGCGCAATCTGTCGCCGAACCTGCGCGCCGGCGTCGAGGCTGCCCTGGCCAGACGCAGCGCCGCAGCCGACGCCCCGCCAGCCGTTCCGCCGCCGGCCACGCCTGCCCCGGCGCCCGCCATGCCATCCCTGGCAGCGCCGCAGCCTGTTCCCGTCGAGGGCGACCCCAAGCGCGCGACAGCGCCAGACGCGACAGCGGCGGCAGAAAGCGCGCCGACGCTGGCGGAGGCGGACACGACCCCCGACACAGTTTCGACCCTGCCCGCGCAGCACCCCGCCGCGGCGGAGCTCATCGCCGCCACAGCTGCCTCGCCGCCGCAACCCGCAGCCGAGGCCGGGGAAGCGCCCGCCACCAGCATCCCGCCGTCGCCAACCTCCATGCGCCCCACGCTCGCCGCCGCGCCGCGCCGCAAACGCCGCGACTGGCAGCTGCCGGACATCCGCGACCTGCTCAACGTCGGCTCGGAATCCGACCTCGACCGCGAGATTCTGCTCGGTCGCGCGCGCACTATCGAAGAAACGCTGCAGAGCTTCGGCGCGCCCGGGCGCGTCGTCGAGGTCAACACCGGCCCGGTCATCACCCAGTTCGGCGTCGAGCCGGACTATCTACTAACGCGCTCCGGCAAGAAGACGCGCGTCAAGGTGAGCGCCATCGCCCAACTGGACAAGGACCTGCAACTGGCGCTGGGCGCCAAAACCATCCGCATCGAGGCGCCGGTGCCCGGCAAGGGCTACGTCGGTATCGAGGTGCCCAACGCCAATGCCGCGGTCGTCAGTCTGCGCGACGTCATGGAATCCGAACTGTTCCGCGCGCTGAAGGTCGAGGCGCCGCTGGCCATCGGCCTCGGCCAGAGCGTGGACGGCACGCCTGTCGCCGCGGACCTGGCGAGCATGCCGCATCTGCTCATCGCCGGCACCACCGGCTCCGGCAAGTCCGTGCTGGTCAACGCCATCATCGTCAGCCTGCTGGTCAACAACCGTCCCGATCAGGTGCGCTTCATCATGGTCGACCCCAAGCGCGTGGAGCTGACCAGCTACAACGGCGTGCCGCACCTGGTGGCGCCGGTCGTCGTCGACCTGGAGCGCACCCTGGGCGTGCTCAAGTGGGTTACGCGCGAGATGGAGGAGCGCTACCGCAAGTTCAGCGAAGCCGGCGCGCGCAACATCGAGGATTACAACCGTCATCTGGGCGACGATCTGGAGCGCATGCCCTACATCGTCGTCGTCATTGACGAGCTGGCGGACCTGATGATGCTGGCGCCGGACGAGACCGAGCGTGTTATCACCCGCATCGCGGCCCTCGCGCGCGCCACCGGCATTCACCTCGTCATCGCCACCCAGCGCCCCTCGGTGGACGTCGTCACCGGCCTTATCAAGGCCAACTTCCCGGCGCGCATCGCCTTCGCCGTGGCCGGCGGCGTGGACAGCCGCGTCATCCTCGATCAACCGGGCGCCGAGCGTCTGCTGGGCAAGGGCGACATGCTCTACCTCAGCGGCAGCGCGCCGGCGGCAGCACGTCTGCAGGGCGTCCTCGTCTCGCCCGAAGAGGTCGACAACGTCACGCGCTACTGGAAACGCCAGGCGCTGGATGAGCCTGCGCCGAAGCCGCTGCCCGATACCGCGCCGGAGCCCGCCGGAGAGACATCGCAGCCGCCGGCCCTGCCTGACACCCCGCCCTTGCGGGCGCAGGAGCCAGAACAGCAAGCGCAGACCCCGCAGCAGGCGCACCTGGCCTTCCCGGATTTCAGCGCCTGGGAAGCGGAAAAGGGCGTCGAGCTGCACGAGCGCGTCACCGACGAGCGCGACGAACTTTACGACCAGGCGGTGGAGATGGTGCGGCGCCTGAACAAGGCCTCGGTGTCGCTGCTGCAGCGGCGCATGCGCATCGGCTACACGCGCGCCGCGCGCCTGATCGACATGATGGAGGACCAGGGCATCGTCGGCCCGGCCCAGGATGGCAGCAAACCGCGCGAGGTGCTGCCGGAGTAAGAGAAATTGACATATGCTATTCCGACCAGGTTAAACTGGCCGCAGGCAGGATGGAGACAGGAAAGTGAGCCTCGATCACACAGCGGAAAATCTGGCCACGCTGCAGTTGTTTGAAAAAGACGAATCCGTTGTTCCGTCTGAAGACTCGCGCCACATGCCTGCTGCAGTCCGTGAACCTGTCCTTGCCTGCGAGGACAATCTGGATTTCATGCGCGGTCTCCCTGACGAGATTTTCAGGCTAATCGTCACCTCGCCACCTTACAACCTGGGGAAAGAGTACGAGACGCGCAGTCCGCTGAATGCTTACCTGGAGGCCCAGCAGCGCGTCATACGCGAATGCGTCCGCCTGCTGCATCCGCAAGGTTCGATTTGCTGGCAGGTAGGCAACTACGTCAGGGGTGGGGAAATCGTTCCGCTTGATTCGGTCCTCTACCCGATGTTTCGGGACATGGGCCTGCGGTTGCGCAACCGCATTGTCTGGCATTTCGGGCATGGCCTGCATGCTTCCAAACGCCTTTCGGGACGCTACGAAACGATCAACTGGTGGACGAAGGGCGACGACTACACCTGGAACCTGGACCCGATCCGTGTGCCATCAAAGTATCCCGACAAAAAACATTTCAAGGGCCCGAATGTCGGTCAACTCTCCGGAAACCCGAAGGGCAAGAATCCGAGTGACGTGTGGTCCTTCCCGAATGTCAAGAGCAACCATGTTGAGAAAACGATTCACCCTTGCCAGTTCCCCGTTGAGTTGGTGGAACGCCTGGTTCTGTCAATGACAAACGAGGGGGACGCGGTGTTTGATCCTTACATGGGTGTCGGGTCAGCAGTCATCGCAGCATTGATGCATGACCGCATGGCCTATGGGTGCGACATTGTTCCTGAATATGTGGAGATTGCGCATGATCGGGTGCGTCAACTGCGCGCCGGGACCTTGCGTACGCGTCCAATGGGCAAACCCGTGTATGACCCTGCAAAGCCCAATGGCGGTCATTGATGCAGATCAAGGCTCGCTACTCTCACCTGAATGGTGAAGAGTACCTGCTCGTCCATCGGAGGCGATTGTGGCAGGAAGTCCAGGACGTTATCGAAAGCATTGATGCGGCTGCATGCCGAACAAAAAAGTCAAAAGAGAAAACCAGGTCCGGCAGACTACTGTACTCTCCGATTGACATGAACAGGGCCTTCCGCGAGGGCCTTACGGCTCTTGGCTGGAGTGAGCGCCGGAGAAGTTTCTGGCTGTCCGCTGACGAAAGACTCATGCGTAATATTTACACGTTGCCGGAGGATCAACAGAAGCTGGCGATTGAAGGCGCCGGTCAAACGCCGATCATGACATACAACCAGACAGACTTTGTAAAGGAACGGGTTGCTGTTGAGGTTCAGTTCGGTAAATATGCCTTTGTCGCACATGACCTGTTCGTCAAACATCTCAGCTTCTATGTCTCGGATGTAATCGATGTAGGGATAGAAATCCTGCCAATGAAGGAACTGGAGCAGGAGATGTCCTCCGGCGTTCCTTATTACGAACGGGATTTGCTCAACGTGCTACGACAAGGTAGAGGCGTACCAGCGGTTCCGCTGGTCTTGGTAGGAATTACACCCTGAGCAATCCGAAAGAATCTCATCCATCTCACCGTCTCTTCGTCGCGCTGGAGCTGCCGCCGCCGCTGCAGCAACGCCTGGCCGGCCTGCCCAGGGAACTGCCCGGGCTGCGCCGCCTGGCAACGGACCAGCTCCACGTCACCCTCTACTTCATCGGTGACCGCGCGCCGGTCGCTGACGTTCGCGCTGCGCTGGCAGAGCTGCAGGCGCCTCCCGTGATGCTGGCCCTGAAGGGCACAGGCCGCTGGAGCGGCGTGCTCTGGGCCGGCGTGAAACCTGACGCAGCGTTGACCGACTTGCAGCAGCGCGTGACCCAGGCCCTGGCCAACTGTGGCCTGGAGCCGGATCCGCGGCCCTTCCGCCCACACGTCACACTCGGCCGCTTCCCGGCGCGCCGACCGCCGGCCGGGCTCGACACCTGGCTGCAGTCGCAGCGTAACCTGTACGCGCCGTCCGTCCACCTGCATGAATTCTGCCTCTACTCAAGTGAGCTTGCGCCGGCAGGCGCCCGCTACCGCATCCTGCAGCGCTTCTCCCTGCGCGCGGAGGCCGATGCGTGAGCGCGTTGATTCTGCTGCTGTCCGCCCTGTTCTTCTACGCGCGCTTCGTGGAGCCGCGACGCCTGCAGCTGCGGCAGGTCCGGCTGCAACTGCCACAACTTCCAACGGAATTCGCCGGCCTGCGCATCGCCCACGTCAGCGACCTGCATCTCGGCGGCTGGCTGACGCCGGCGCGCCTGGCTGGCTGGCTGGCGCGCATCAATGACCTGCAGCCGGATCTGGTGGTCATCACCGGCGATTTCGTCGAGGAACAAGCCGACCAGCCCACGGACGAGCTCGTCGCCTGCCTGCGGGCGCTGCAGCCGCCGACCCTCGCCGTGCTCGGCAACCATGACCATCGGCGCGGCGCGGCCCAGGTGCGCCAGGCGCTGACGGCCTGCGGCATCCGCGTGCTGCGCAACGAGGTCTACACCCTGCAGCGCGACGCGGCGCAACTGCATTTCGCCGGCCTCGGCGACCAGGCCTGGCATGATGACGACTTCGACGCGCTACTGGAACACTTGCCGCCGCAGGGCGTTGCCATCCTGCTGGCGCACGAGCCGGACGTCGCCGACCAGGCGGCCGCCAGCGAGCGTTTCGCGCTGCAGCTATCCGGGCATACTCACGGCGGCCAGGTGCGCCTGCCCCTGTTAAACCGCGCCCACGTGCTGCCTTCCTGGGGCCAGCACTACACCGGCGGCCTGGCCCGCCTCGATGGACTGAGCGTCTACACCAACCGCGGCCTGGGGATGATTCGCCCCTGGCTGCGCTTCAACTGTCGCCCGGAGCTGACCCTGCTGGAACTGCAGCCCGGCCCGGACCTGTCCTGACGCTACGACCGCTTTCAGCGCGCGGCCAGCAACCTCGCGAAATCCGCCTCGCGGGTCTGGGCAGCCGCCAGCTGTTCCTGCTGCAACTTGCATATCAGCGCCGTCAGATCCGTCGCCATGGGGTCCAGGTCGATGTCGTTGGCGCTGCGCACAGTCTCGATCCAGTCCTGACGAATGGCCGAGGCGCCGTGCAGCGCGCCGGCAATGGCGCCAGCTTTGCCCGCGATCGAGTCGTTGTCGCGGCCGTAGTTGGTGCCGCCGCAGACGCTGCCGGCGAAGTCGCCGCCGGCCACGACGAGAAAGGCCAGCGCGATCGGCACCTCCTCGATGCTGTGCTCGCGGCTGGGCGTGTTGTCATTATTGCCCTTGCCGCGGTCGCCCAGGACATCAGGGGCGCCATCCCAGGGGCGCATGGCATCGCGCAGCGGCCCGATCGCATCGGCCCAGTCGTCGTAAGCGCGCGCGCAGTCGACCACCGCCTCGATCGCGCTGCGGGTACCATCCTTCGCCAGCGACAGCACGACGTCGATAATGCTGTCGACGCTGGCGCCGGGCCGGAAGGCCTCGGCCACGGCGGTGGCCAGCAGCGCCGCGGCCTCCAGACCGTAGCTGTACTGGTGCGCGCTCAGGACGTCGACCGCCTCATGGTAGGCGCTGACCGGATCGCCGGCGTTGACGATGCCGACCGGCGCCGCATACATGGCCGCGCCGCAGTTGACCATGTTGCCCACACCGCCGATGCGCGGGTCGGCGTTGGCCAGGCCATTGCGAATGTAGAGCCACTTCTCGGGGTAGAAGAGCAGCTCCACGATGGGCATTTCGCGATCAAGGATGGAAACCCAACGCGGCTCCAGAATGATTGGAATAATGCGGCGCGCGAAACTGTGCGCGTCCAGATGGCCGCCTTCATCGATGTAGGCCTGGCTCAACGCCTGCACCATGTGGCTGTCGTCCGTGAAACGCCCTTCCTTGCGGTGGCGACCAAGGTCATTGTCCTCCACGGTCGGGACGAAGTCGGTGATCTTGCCGTACAACTCCCGCATCCTTGCGGGCGTATACCATTCGACAGGCGCGCCCATGGCGTCGCCTATCGCGCCGCCGTAGAGGCAGCCGCGCACCTTGTCCAGCAGAACACTGTTCTCATACGGTCCCATGCCGGTTCCTTTCCTTGAGCCAGGCGGATCGTCCTGACTGGCGCATCAGCGCGCGGCCAGCAACGTCGCAAAATCCGCCTGACGGGCCTCAGCAGCCGCCAGCTGTTCCTGCTGCAACTTGCATATCAGCGCCGTCAGATCCGTCGCCATGGGGTCCAGGTCGATGTCGTTGGCGCTGCGCACAGTCTCGATCCAGTCCTGACGAATGGCCGAGGCGCCGTGCAGCGCGCCGGCAATGGCGCCAGCTTTGCCCGCGATCGAGTCGTTGTCGCGGCCGTAGTTGGTGCCGCCGCAGACGCTGCCGGCGAAGTCGCCGCCGACCACGACGAGAAAGGCCAGCGCGATCGGCACCTCCTCGATGCTGTGCTCGCGGCTGGGCGTGTTGTCATTATTGCCCTTGCCGCGGTCGCCCAGGACATCAGGGGCGCCATCCCAGGGGCGCATGGCATCGCGCAGCGGCCCGATCGCAGCGGCCCAGTCGTCGTATTTGCGCGCGCAATCGACCACCGCCTCGATCGCGCTGCGCGTGCCATCCTTCGCCAGCGACTGCACGACGTCGATGATGCTGTCAACACTGGCGCCGGGCCGGAAGGCCTCGGCGACGGCGGTGGCGATCACCGCCGCGGCCTCCAGACCGTAGCTGTACTGGTGTGCGCTCAGGACGTCGACGGCCTCGTGGTAGGCGCTGACCGGGTCGCCGGCGTTGACGATGCCGACCGGCGCCGCATACATGGCCGCGCCGCAGTTGACCATGTTGCCCGCGCCGCCCAGGCGGGGGTCGGCGTTGGCCAGACCATTACGGATGTAAAGCCACTTCTCGGGGTAGAAAAGTCGCTCCACAATCGGCATCTCTTGCTCGCGGTCAGGTATCCAGCGCGGCTCCAGAATCAGCGGCACGATGCGGCGCGCGAAGCTGTGGGCGTCAAGATGGCCGCCTTCATCAAGGTAGGCCTGGCTCAGCGCCTGCACCATGTGGCTGTCGTCGGTGTAGCGCCCTTCCGTGCGATAACGGCGTCTGGGGCTGTCGTCCAGGGTCGGGACAAAGTCCGTGATCTGGCCGTACAGTTCGCGAATCCTTTCGGGTGTATAGCCTTCGGCGGGCGCGCCGAGGGCGTCGCCGATCGCGCCACCGTAGAGGCAGCCTCGTACCTTGTCCAGCAGAATGCTGTTATCGAGCGGGTTCATACCAATTCCTTTCGTGGTATCAGGCAGATCTGTGTTATACTGCCGCGCGCCGCGAATGACTATTTTTGGTGGAGCAGAATAAATGGACAACGAACTGAAAGAACTGCGGGTCTCCAATGACGCCATGTACGACGGGGAAGAGTTGCAACGGCGGCTGGCTGACGAAGGCTATCTCTTTTTCAAGAAGCTGCAGGACCCGGACATGATGATGGAACTGCGGCGCGAGATGTTGACGGTGATGCAGCAGGGCGGCTGGCTGCTGCCGGACACCGACCCGATGGACGGCATCGCCGACGTGACCCGCGTCTGCACCGAGGGCGACGAGGGCTACACCGACGTCTATCACCCGGTCTACAATCTCGAATCCTTCCATCGCTCCGCGCACGAGCCGGAGATCATGGACGCAATCGCGCGCATTGCCGGCAAGCCGGTGCTGCCGCATCCGCAGAAGATCGCGCGCCTGTGGTTCCCGCAATACACCGAGCACACCACGCCCATCCACCAGGACTACGTGCACTTCCAGGGCAGCTTCGATACCTGGACGGCCTGGGCTCCTGTCGGCGACTGCCCGATTGAGCTGGGCGGCCTGGCCATCCTGCCCGGTTCGCACAAGGTCAACCGCGTGCTCGACCATCACTTTTCACTGGGCGCCGGCGGGCTGGCCGTTGAGACCGATCACATGGACAACGCCTGGCACACCACCAACTACGAGGCCGGCGACACGCTCATCTTCGAGGCGCTGATGATCCACCGCGCCCTGCCCAACGTCACCGACGACCGCATGCGCGTCTCGCTCGACAACCGCTACTTCGCCATTGGCAACCCGGTCAGCGAGGGCATGCTGACCCCCCATCTGGACAACCATGTGGTGCCTGCCTACACCTGGGAAGATGTCTACGCGGGCTGGGAATCCGACGAGTTTCAGTATTACTGGAAGCAGCATGAATTCCCGGTACGGGCGGGCGACACCACCTTCGGCGAGCGGGGCTTTGCGGAAGCGCTGGAACTGGCCCGCAACGGCAATGAACACGCCCAACTGCACCTGCGCCGCATCGTACACATGGCGCTTAACGAGGAGCAGGCGCAGCGCGCGCTCGAGGCTCTCGGCGAGGCCTGAGTCAAGCGCCCCTCACCCCAAACCCCTCTCCCTCAAGGAGAGGAATTCTAACTTTGGGGATTGCACACCTGTGTATACCGGCGACCTGTGCTCATCCGATATCTGGACCTGGTGGCGGGCAAGATAAGCACAACTATTGCGGGGCCTTCGATACCTTCCAGCGTCTTTGGCTATCCTCTGACTCGACTCCCAGTTGGTCTATGTGCTCCAAACTTGCTTGTCGGAGTAGCTCTATCTGGCGTTCACCATCCCATAGCTGCATCAGACGTTCGCCTATTTCCCATCGCCGCTGATCTGAAAGCCATGGTATTAACAATTGCCGAACGTCAGGCCAATAAGTTGTATATCTCCCTGATCCCGGAGAAAGAGATTGCATGTCTGCGCGGATCTCATGTGAGCGCAAGACAGACCAAAGGTATGCAGCATCCAGTGGCGATTCACAGTTGAACACCGTGTAACTTGATTCAGACACCAAGGCCTGATCTAGTTCTGGCGAGACGATCCCCACGGCACCATCCGTAGCACGGATCTTAGAAAAGACCATCTGGCCCGCAGCGACACGATGCATTGAATTGGCCCTAATCCGGCTGCCTAGTCTTTTACTCTCAACTTCGCATTTGCCATCGTATGAGACCTTTAGAAGTGTGAACAATTCGTCCGAATGATCTGCTGGCTTAATAACATTGTTCGTAGGCGTGACTACTTCATCCAATCGTTTAACTTCAATCCCCTGAGCTTCCCACTTGGTTGCCATGCGACCAAATAGCGGAACGCAGTTGCGAAGATCAAGCCGATCAATTATACGCTCAGGCCCTAGGACATTGGACGAGGTATCTCCTTTCAGATAGCTATCGTATCCCGCAATAAGTCTGTCCGTTTCCGCCTCAGCTTTTTCACGTGCTTCTCTAACGTCATGTTCTGACGCTTTTGGGGTTAAATCATCAACGCCGAGATGTTCAGAAAAGAAGTAGAACCAGTTTGGCTGGGCATCATCTAGGGATTGTTTCTTTTCTAGGATAAGAACGGATGTTTTTACTCTCGACCCAGACCTTTTGAATGTATCACCAGGGAGAGAAATTATGGCGCGGATTAGGAAATGAGCCCTTATGAAATCTCTTACATATTTGAACCTGCTACTGGATAGGAGCGTGTCGTCGATGACCGTTATTAGCCGACCACCAAGGTTGAGTATATCGTAATACCGCTCCATAAACATGATGCTTGAGCGCAGCGAAGTCCTGAGCCCCGCTGATGTTTCATTTCGTCTTGCCATTTCATACTGCTCAAGTACTCTCCGCTCCGAAGGATTCTTAGATTCCTTCGTCATCGAAAATGGCGGGTTCGTGAGAACTACATCAAATTGTGACTCATGCAAATTCTCTCGCAATTCCACCATTGTCTGGATGATCTCTGGATCCGTTCTTGTTGCGCTGTCAATCACCTTATCCAAGGCATCGGCATAGTAAATTCGACTGCCGCCGTCGCCATGGAGATACATGTTAATGCGGGCTATGCGGGCTAAAGGCGGGTCCTGCCCATAGTCAATACCGTAGATGCATTCATTCGCGACTCGGCTGTTCAGACTAACTTTTTCTAGGGCCGACAGGCTGCCGTTTTCACGGACTTTGTTTCGCATTATTGTCAGCGCCTCAATGAGGAAACCGCCCGACCCGCAGCAACCATCAATGACTCTGTCCTGATGCTCTCTTGTGACTTGCAGATCCGCAATTCGCGTCATCATCTTTACAACGGAGCGTGGTGTGAAGAACTGGCCCAATTCACGACCACGCATCGTTGCGTTAAGAAAGGTCTCAAAAAGCCTGCCGTTCAAATCTTCGTCTATGCCGAACAGATCAATGTGTTGCAGCCGCCGCACAACATCCGACACCGTGTCCGGCCGCAGTTTGAGCTCTTCATCTTTGTCAAAGATCCTCTTCTTCTTACGAAGCACTATGTCCTTTTCGATCTCGTTTCGAAGTCGGATGAACATGTCGTTGATAGGGTTTGTTATCCCTTCCGCTTCTCGTTGCTCAATCCAGTGCGTTGAGAAGGTAACGATGCTCTTGGGAAGCATCACTTCATCAACATCTCCCTCAAACAGGTGGCGTGTGGCATGATTGTGTCGGATGTTCTTGTCGGCCCACAACTTTACGAACATCAACTTTATGAAGGCTAAAAAGGCTGGCCCCGGCCCATATCCCTCGGACTTCCAGATCGCTTTATGACAGGTGACGAATAACTGTCGGGCACGTGAAGTTGTGGGACGGGCAAATCCGAAATTGGCCCGTTCTGCCTCTAGAGGTTTGGCGAGCGAAGTCGTAATGGTTTCGGGTCCGATAACAGCCTTTAGATGCTCGTATTTCGGATTGCCCCAAGTGAAGTCTGAGAAATCCAGAACAAGCAACGGTTCATCCTTGTCCCATTCATAAAGAACTGTGGTCAGGCCATTCGACAGCACGAAATAGCGAACTGGATTTCGATTCTCGTACTTTCGGTTGAGTGCGAGACAATAACCGCTGCATTGCTCAATCCAGTCGTCCAAATTCTCGTCTACACCCTTTGCGTCTACGATACAACGAGGCTCCCCACCGTACAGCAATGCATAGTCCGGCCTATATTTCTCGTGTCTTCTTCCCCTTCCCACGGCCAATGATTGGAGTCTCTCCTTTGTTTTTACTTGGCTATCTTGATAACCGAGGTCCGGGATGAGACGGGACATAAAGAAGGATTCAACTGAAGCCTCGTTTGTAAGATCACAGAAACGACAGTAGATGTTACGGGAGGCACTACCGAGGTCATCCAGTACCGTTCTACGTAATGGAGTTTTTTGTTTTGTGGACAAGGTCAGTCCTGATTCATTTAAAATGCGATTGGTTAAGCCTGCTCCAAGCGCTGCTGCAACGCCTGACGCGCGCCGAACAGGTATATAATTCCCTGTACCTGCGCAAACCGCTAGGGAATCATCAAAATCTTTGCCACGGGAGAATTTTTCTCACCCCCTCAGCGCAGCAGTGACCAGTCCGGCTCGTCTTCGGGGTCGCCCAGCGGGCCGTGCATGTTGCGCACCACGCGCCGCTGATAGTCGAACCAGCCCGCGTACTCCCTGCAGGGCAGAAAGCTGTCGTTGCGCGCGGCCATGAGCGCGTCCAGCTGCGCCTCCAGGCCCGCCTGCAGCTCAGTTGAACCCGCCGCGCCCGCCAGGTTGTTCATTTGCAGCGGGTCCGCGGCCAGGTCGTAGAGCTCGTCCGCGCCAGCCAGCCGGCGCGCGAAGGAATGTGTCTTCGTGCGCACGCCGCGCCAGTCGTGGCCGTCGACCAGCCAGTCATGCGAGGCGCTGAAGTTCATGGTCAGCAGGGCCTCCTGCTCAAACGCGCCGGGCCGCCCGCGCCAGGCGTCGGCCAGGTTGTGGCCCTCGACCGTGCGCGGGAGCGGCAGGTCGCAAAGGCCGCACAGCGTCGGGAAGATATCGACCGGCGCGGTCAGCACGTCGCGGCGCTGCCCGCCCTCGAAGACGCCCGGCCAGCGCATCATCCAGGGCACGCGCAGCGATTCCTCCCAGGGCTGTTTCTTCTCCCAGGCATGGCCGCCCTGCGAACCCATCTGCGTGCCGTGGTCGGAGGTGAAGATGAGCAGCGTGTCCTGCGCGCGGCCGCTGCGTTCAAGGTAATCCATCAACTCGCCCACCATGTCGTCGATGGCCAGAATCATGGCCAGATAGTCGCGCAGCGGGCCCTGCAAGGCTTCCACCATCTGCGGCGGCACGTTGTCCGGCAGCGTCAATTCGTCCGGCAGGCGCTCGTAGTATTTCTCCGGCGCATACTGGTAGGGCGTGTAGTGCGCCTGGTGCGGCGAGACGAAGAGACAGAAGCGCTCGTCCGTCGCGACGCCCTCCATGAACTCGATTGAATGGCGCGCCAGCGCATCGGTCTCGTAGCCCTCCCAGCGCTCGTTGTGCCAGTCCTCGGTGTTGACCTTGCCGCCGAAGTAGTCGGTGTGAAAGTTGTAGCCGCGCCAGTGCTCGAAGCCGAGCCGGTCGCGGCCCTCGGGCACGTAGTCGCCGCCGTCGATCTCCGGGAAGGAGCCGCGGTGCAGATGCCACTTGCCCACCCAGGCCGTGCGGTAGCCGCCGCGCGCGAAGACGTCGCCGAGGCCGATCTCGTCGTGGCGCGTATTAATGAAGTTCATAATGTGACCGGTCGTCTGCGGGTGGCGCCCGGTGGTCAGCATGGCGCGGTAGGGCGTGCAGACCGGCGCGGTCGCGATCATGTTGTCCAGCAGCACGCTCTCGCCAGCCAGACGCTGCAAATGCGGCGTCTCGATCTGCGTCTCGCCCCAGGTCGGCAGCGAACAGGCGCGCACCTGGTCCACCAGGATGAAAAGGATGTTGGGCGCTTGTGTCATTTCGGGCTTTCCTTCAGATACAGGATTGCGATTACTGGCCCTCGCGTCCCTTCAGTTCCGGCCAGATACTGCGCATCTGCCAGACTTTCAGCGAGCGCAACTGCGCGGGCCGGCCGCGGGCGAAGAGCGAAATGCCACGGCTGTCGGCGCGCTCCGGGTAGACGCGCAGGGTCAAACACTGGCGCTCGTTGGCGAAGACCTCGATGATGCTGCGGTCGATGAAGATGCGCAAATGCAGCGCTTCACCATCCGCCAGGGTCAGCGGGCCGGTCTCCGGCGGGCGCGGATGCACGTCGGCCGCCAGCGAACTGCGCGCCGGGTCGATCTGCAACCAGCCGGGGTTGGCGCGGCGGCCGAACTGCCAGGGGTACCAGGAGACGCGCGTCTGCTCCGCGCCGTCCGGTGAGCGCAGCATGTTCAGGCCGAACTCGAGCGCGTCACCCGGCTCGATGATGGCCTCGATCTCGATGGCCTGGCCGCCGAGGCCCTCCAGCAGCAGCTCCTCGTTGGCCGGTATCTCCAGTGGCCCGCGCTGCTGCCCGTCATGGCGCAGCACCTCCAGCTCGGGCACCGGCGCCATGCGCAGCGTGTTGTCCTCCGCCAGCCAGTAATGCCGCGCCAGGGTCATGACGTCGTTCCAGCCGCGGTGCTCGCGCGCCTCCTTGACGTTGAAGAGGCCCAGGTAGCGGCCCGCGGCATCGACGGTGGCGCTGGGCGCATGCAGGCTACCGATGGTCCACGGGCCGTAGTTCATGCGGCCATGCGTCTCGGGCGTGAAGCGGTGCGTTTCATTGTCATAGTGGCCGATGTAATAGCGGCCGGCGCGCTTGTGGCTGAAGAGCAGCAGCATGTGACGCCCGTTGCCGATCGGCCAGAAGTTGGGCACGGCCATGTCCTCGCCCGGCTCGGCCAGCACCTCATCGGCCACCATCGGCCCCAGCCATTCCCACTGTGACAGGTCCTTCGAATAGAAGATGTGATCGACGCCGAGGCAGTCCACGCTGCGCGTGCCACCGTGGGAGCCCTGCATGTAGGTGCCGGAAAGCGAATAGTAGCCGTCTTCCTCTTTCCAGATGCAGGGATCGAAGATGCGGTAGTCCCCGTCCAGGCCACGACAGTCGCCGACGTCGTCGGGGTCGTTCTCGCCGGGAATGACCGGGTTGTTCGGATGACGTTCCCAGTTGAGCAGCAGCGGGTCGCTGGCGATGGCGAGCGCGTTGCCGGCGAAGAGGGCATGATACATGGCGATTACCCGGTCGTCCTCGACCAGGGTCTGGCCACTGATGCAGGACAGTTCGCCCTCCGCCGGATGCAGCGCGATCGGCAGGTCGCGCCAGTTGACGAGGTCATCGCTGACCGCGTGGCCCCAGCTGACACCGGCGCGCTGCGGCTGGAAACCGCCCGGCTCCAGCCCGGCCGGCTGGTACTGGTAGAAGAGATGGTAACGCCCCTGCCACTGGCACAGACCGTTGGGGTCGTTCATGTACTTGCCGGGCGGCGACAAGTGATACAGCGGCCGCGCCGGGTCACTGGCCAGGCGCTCGCGCGCGGCAGTGTAGCCCCGTACTTCCCCGTCCGTCGCCAGGGCCTGCAACTGCGCCTCCAGCGTCAACGGAAATGACGCACCAGAAGTCATCGGCGGTCTCCCCTTTGCAAAAACCTGCCTTTAGCGACCCTCAAACTGCTTCAGTTCCGGCCAGACGCTGCGCATCTGCCACGCGCTGAGCGAGCGCAGCTGCGCCGCGCCGCCGCGCGCGAAGAGTGTCACGCCCGCGCTGTCCGCGCGCGAGGGGTAAACGCGCAGAGTCAGGCACTGCCTGTCGTTGGCGAAGACCTCGATGATGCTGCGGTCGATGAAGATGCGCAAATGCAGCGCCTCGTCCGCCGCCAGGTTTAGCGGCCCCTGCTCCGGCGGCCGCCCGTGCACGTCCGCCGCCAGCGAGGACCGCGACGTGTCAATCTGCAACCAGCCGGGGTTGGCGCGGCGGTCACGCAGCGCCGTGAAGAACGAGATGCGCGTCTGCTCCGCGCCATCCGGCGAGCGCAGCACCGTAAGGCCCACCTCGCGCGCCGCGCCCGGCTCAATGACGGCCTCGATCTCGATGGCCTGGCCGCCCATGCCCTCCAGCAGCAGTTCCTCGTTGGCCGGAATCTCCAGCGGGCCGCGCTGCTGTTCATCATGGCGCAGCGCATTCAGTTCGGGCACCGGCGCCATGCGCAGCGTGTTGTCCTCCGCCAGCCAGTAATGCCGCGGCAGGGTCATGACGTCGTTCCAGTCGCGATGATCGCGCGCCTCCTTGACGTTGAAGAGGCCGAGGTAGCGTCCGGAAGCATCCACCGTGGCGCTGGGCGCGTGCAGGCTGCCGAGGGTCCAGGGGCCGTAGTTCATGCGCCCGTGCGTCTCGGGATGGAAGCGATGCGTCTGCCGGTCATAGTGGCCGATGTAGTAGCGACCGGCATGCTTGTGGCTGAAGAGCAGCAGCATGTGTTTGTCGTCGCTGATCGGCCAGAAATTGGGCACGGCCATGTCCTCGCCCGGCTCGGCCAGCACCTCGTCGGCCACCATGGGCCCCAGCCACTTCCATTCGCTCAGGTCCTTCGAATAGAAAATGTGAACGACGCCGCGGCAGTCGACGCTGCGGGTGCTGCCGCGGGAGCCTTGCGTGTAGGTGCCGGAGAGCGAATAGTAGCCGTCTTCCTCTTTCCAGATGCAGGGATCGAAGAGGAGATAGTCCCCGTCGGGGCCGTGGCAGACGCCGACGCTGTCGGGGTCGGTCTCGCCGGGGATGGCCGGGTTGTAGGGCGGGTGTTCCCAGTTGAGCAGCAGCGGGTCGCTGGAGATCGTGATCACGTTGCCGGCGAAAGGGGCGTGATAGGTCGCGATCACCCGGTCCTCGTCGACCAGCGTCTGGCCGCTGTAGCAGCCCAGTTCCTTCCCCACCGGACGCAGCGCGATCGGCAGGTCGCGCCAGTTGACGAGGTCGTCGCTGACCGTGTGGCCCCAGCTGATGCCGCGATGTTGCCGCGGGGAGCCAATCGGCTCCAGCCTGACCGGGATATACTGGTAGAAGAGATGGTAGCGCCCCTGCCACTGGCAGAGACCGTTGGGGTCGTTCATCCACTTGCCGGGCGGCGAGAAGTGGTAAAGCGGGCGCGCCGGATCATCGGCCAGGCGCTCGCGCGCCGCGGTGTAGCCCAGCACTTCCCCGTTCTCCGCCAGGGCCTGCAACTGGCCTTCAAGCGTCAGGGGAAAATGCGCGTCAGGCGCCATCAGGACCCTCCTCCTGGGTGAAACACCGGGCTCAGCGGCCCTCGAATTGCTTCAGTTCCGGCCAGACGCTGCGCATTTGCCAGGCGCTGAGCGAGCGCAGCTGCGCCGCGCCGCCGCGCGCGAAGAGACTCACGCCAACGCTGTCCGCGCGCGAGGGATACGCCCGCAGCGTCAGGCACTGTTTGTCGTTGGCGAAGACCTCGATGATGCTGCGGTCGACGAAGATGCGCAGCTGCAGCGGCTCGTCCGCTGCAAGCGCCAGCGGCCCCTGCTCCGGCGGGCGACCGTATACGTCGTCGGCCAGCGAGGACTGCGAGGTGTCGATCTGCAGCCAGCCCGGGTTGGTGGGGCGGTCCAGCAGCGACACGTAGAAGGAAATGCGCGTCTGCTCCGCGCCGTCCGGCGAGCGCAAAACCGTCAGCCCGACCTCGTGAGCGTCACCCGGCTCGATGACCGCCTCGATCTCGATCGCCTGGCCGCTGACCTTCTCCAGCAGCTGCTCGCTGTTGGCCGCGATCTCCTGCGCAGCCACTTGCACGCCGTCGAAGCGCTGGCCTTCCAGCTCGGGCACCGGCGCCATGCGCAGCGTGTTGTCTTGCGCCAGCCAGTAGTGCCGCGGCAGCGACATGATGTCGTTCCAGCCGCGTCGGTGGCGGCCTTCCTTGACGTTGAAGATGCCGAGGTAGCGTCCCGAGTCGTCGATGGTGCCCGAGGGCGCGTGCAGGCTGCCGATCCTTATGGGACCGTAGTTCATGCGGCCGTGTGTCTCCGGCGTGAAGCGATGCGTCTGCTGATCATAGGTACCAATGTAGTAGCGACCCGCGCGCTTGTGGCTGAAGAGCAGCAGCATGTGCCTGTCATCGCTGATCGGCCAGAAGTTGGGCACCGCCATGTCCTCGCCCGGCTCGGCCAACTGGTCATCGCTCACCAGCGGCCCGAGGTAGGTCCAGTTGCCGAGGTCCTTCGAGTAAAACAAATGGTCCACGCCCAGGGAGTTGACGCCGCGCGTTCCGCCAAAGTCGCCGTCCATGAAAGTGCCCGAGACGCAATAGTAGCCGTCATCTTCCACCCAGATACAGGGGTCGAAGATACGATACTTGCCGTTTCCGCCAACCACGTCGACGCGACCCCCGCCAGGGCGATCCCGCAGTTCGCCGGGAATGACCGGGTTGTCCGGGTGCTTCTCCCAGTTGAGCAGCAGCGGGTCGGAGGCCGTGGCGATGCCGTTGCCGGCGTAGGTGCCGTGATACATGGCGATGACCCGGTCGTCCTCGACCAGGGTCTGGCCGCTGTAACAATCGCGCTCCACGTCCGGATGCAGCGCGATCGGCAAATCGCGCCAGTTGACCAGGTCGTCACTGACGGCGTGGCCCCAGCAAACGGGCTCGCGCTCCCCGGGTTCGACACTGCCCCGCGGCACGAACTGGTAGAAGAGATGGTAGCGCCCCTGCCACTGGCAGAGGCCGTTGGGGTCGTTCATCAGGTTGCAGGGCGGCGACAAATGGTAGAGCGGGCGCGCCGGGTCCTCAGCCAGACCTTCGCGACTGGCGATGTAACCCTGCACTTCCCCGTCGCTCTCCAGGGCCTTGAGCTGTTCTTCCAGCGAATCCGGGAACTGTCGCGGGCCGGCCATCAGGCTAATCCTCTCTATGAGTCAATAATAAAAGTGGCGAGAACCTGCTTCAGCCCGTCGCCGCGTTCAGCGGCCCTCGAACTGCTTCAACTCCGGCCAGGCGCTGCGCATCTGCCAGGCGCTGAGCGAACGCAGCTGCGCCGCGCCGCCGCGGGCGAAAATCGTGACGCCCGTGCTGTCTTCGCGCGACGGGTAAACGCGCAGGGTCAGGCACTGGCGCTCGTTGGCGAAGACCTCAATGATGCTGCGGTCGATGAAGATGCGCACATGCAGCGCCTCGTCCGCCGCCAGGTTCAGCGGCCCCTGCTCTGGCGGCCGGCCGTGCACGTCGCTGGCCAGCGAGGACTGCGAGGTATCGATCTGCAGCCAGCCGGGGTTGGCGCGACGGTCCTGCAGCGCCGCGAAGAAGGAGATGCGCGTCTGCTCCGCGCCGTCCGGCGAGCGCAGCACGCTGAAGCCGACCTCGCGCGCCGCGCCCGGCTCGATGACCGCCTCGATCTCGATCGCCTGGCCGCTGACGTTCTCCAGTAGCTGCTCGCTGTTGGCCGGCATCTCCTGCGCCGGGACAGTTTGCTCATCAAAGCGCTGGGCTTCCAGTTCAGGCACCGGCGCCATGCGCAGCAAATTGTCCTCCCCCAGCCAGTAGTGCCGGGGCAGCGACATGATGTCGTTCCAGCCGCGCCGGTCGCGGCCTTCCTTGATGTTGAAGATGCCGAGGTAGCGGCCGGAAGCGTCGACGGTAGCCGAGGGCGCGTGCAGGCTGCCGACCGTCCACGGGCCGTAGTTCATGCGGCCATGTGTCTCGGGCGTGAAGCGGTGCGTCTGCTGGTCGTAGCTGCCGATGTAGTAGCGGCCGGCGCGCTTGTGGCTGAAGAGCAGCAACATGTGCTTGTCATCGCTGATGGGCCAGAAGTTGGGCACGGCCATGTCTTCGCCCGGCTCGGCCAGGATGTCGTCGGTCACCAGCGGTCCGAGGTAGTCCCAACTGCCCAGGTCCTTCGAATAAAATAAATGGTCCACACCCAGGGCGTTGACGCTGCGCGTGCCACCGAAGGGGCCGTCCATATAGGTGCCGGAGATCGAGTAGTAGCCGTCGGCTTCCTTCCAGATGCAGGGATCGAAAATACGATACTTGCCCCTCGGGTCGACGACCTCGCCGCCGCCACCGCCGCCGCGCCCCTGCGGGTCGCCGGGGATGACCGGGTTGTCCGGGTGCTTCTCCCAGTTGATCAGCAGTGGATCGGAGGCCGTGGCGATGCCGTTGCCGGCGCCTGTGCCATGATAGATGGCGATTACGCGATCGTCCTCAACCAGCGTCTGGCCGCTGAAGCAGTCGCGCTCCACGTCCGGGTACAGCGCGATGGGCAGATCGCGCCAGTTGACCAGGTCATCGCTGACCGCGTGGCCCCAGCAGACGCCCTCGCGCCGGCCGGGCTCGAGATCGCCCCGCTCCAGGTACTGGAAGAAGAGGTGGAAGCGCCCCTGCCATTCGCAGAGGCCGTTGGGGTCGTTCATGAAGTTGTACGGCGGCGAGAAGTGATAAAGCGGGCGCGCCGGATCGTCGGCCAGGCGCTCGCGCCCGGCGATGTAGCCCAGCACCTCCCCGTCGCTCTCGAGCGCCTCGAGTTGTGCTTTCAGTGAATCAGGGAACTGTCGGGGGCCGGCCATGTGGCTAATCCTGTCTTGTGTGCAAAATAAAAAAAGCGGCGCGGGCCTGCTTCAGCCCGTCGCCGCGTTCAGTTCCAGCGTCAGCACCTCGCCGCCGGAGAGCGCCACATGCAACTGCGCGCCCTGCGCCAGCAGCGCCAGGCCGGTCTGACCCGGGAACTCGCGCAGCGTCTGCCACGATGCGCCCGCGTCGCGCGAGAGCAGCAGGTGTTCGTCCAGCACCAGCGCCAGGCCCTGCGTCGTGCTGGCCATGGCGTTCACGGCCTCGCCATCAACCGGCAGCGCCACGGCCTGCCAGGTCGCGCCGCCGTCGCGCGTCACCTGCAGGCCATGTTCCTCGGTGCCGGCGTAGAGCGTCTGGTCAGACGCGAAGTCCGGCGAGAGCTGCAAACTGATGACCGGCGCGAGATCCATCGGGAAGGGCAGCGCGCGCCAGGCGCGGCCGCCGTTGCGGCTGCGGAAGATGCCGCTCTCCGTGCCGGCGAAGGCCAGCTCGGGCGTGGCCCAGGCGAGGGCGTTGACGTTGAGGTCGATGAGGCCGAAGTTCCACCCGCGCCACGAGACGCCGCGGTCGGTGGAGGCGAAGATGCCGTCCTCGGCGCTGGCGGCCAGCAAGGCGCCATCCTCTTCAAAGGCCGGCGAGAGCGCCAGCGCCACCACCAGCGGCGGCGGGTTGCTCAGCGCGGCGGCGAACCAGGCCCCGCCACCATCGCTGGAACGCAATATCCCGCCGTTGATGCCGGCAAAGACGCTGCGACCCTGGGCAGCCAGCGAGGTCGTCGCCACCGGCCCTTCTGCATTCAGTTCCGTACCGGCTTCTTCCCAGCTGACGCCGCCGTCCGGCGAACGGTAAAGGCCGCCGGCGCGCCCGGCGAAGAGTTTCCCGTCGCTTGCGGCCAGCGCGAAGGTCGTCTGGTTTTCCAGTGTCGTTTCTGCCATGTCCATCATACCGGCACCCCGATCAGCTCCGGCGCGCGGTGATGCACCAGCACGTCGATCGTCAGCGCCAGGGCGGCGGTGGCGATGGCGTTGCGCGTGGAACGCTTGACCACGGCCGCACAATCCAGAATGCCGACCTCCTTCAGGTCCACCACCTCTCCGGCCAATACATCAAATCCTGAGCCAGGCGGGGCAAAGGACAGTTTGGCCATCACCTCGCTGGCATCATGGCCCGCGTTCTCATAGATGGTGCGCGTCGGTACCACCAGGGCATCAAGCAGGATGCCGATGGCCGCACGTTCGTCTGTTTCGGTCGCCGCGGCCAGACGTTCCTCCAGCATGGGGCGCGCGTTTATCAGTGCCAGACCGCAACCCGGCAGCACACCTTCGCGCAGCGCCATGCGCACCGAACTTGCCGCGCGCTCCGCCAGACTCTTGCGGATCTCGATCTCCGGCTCCGTGGAACCGCCGACCCACAGCGTGGCCGAGCCGCCCATCAGCTTGCCGATACGCGCCTCCAGCCGATCGCGCTCATCCTTGTCTTCCTCGCTGCGGAATCGCTCTTCCAGTCGCAACAAATGGGTGCGTAACTGACGTGGATTGCCGCGCGGGCCGTGCAGACCGAACTGGTGCGCCGTGGCCCACAGGCGGCGTACGCGGCCGAAATGCGCCGGCGTCACCGCGGCCAGCGTATCGCCCATCACCTTGAGCATGGGCTTCGCGTCGGTGAGCACCGCCAGATCCTCGATGGCGGCGTTGCGGAGATCGGGGTTGGGGTCGGGAATCTTGACAGCCAACGCCTGGAACTTGCCGGGCCGGTTGGCCGCATGCACCAGCGACATGGCCGCCTCGTTCATGCCCCGCGCAAAGATCACCAGTGACTTGATCTTTGCGTCCACCGCGGTCTCGATCACCGGGAACAGTTCGCGCGGGTCCTCGATGGTGAAATCGCAGATGAAGACATGGGGGTCCAGCAATTCGGCGCGCTTCACCACCTGGTCGTTCATCAGTACGCGCGAGAACAGGCCGCTGTTGAAGTACATCCCCTCGACGTACTCACGACGCAGCCCGCGTGTATTGTCCTTGCGGATGTCCAGCTGGCCGTATTCGCCAATGACGTCGAAGATTTCGCCCATCAGG
Organism: Phototrophicaceae bacterium; assembly: GCA_965238035.1. Lineage (GTDB taxonomy): Bacteria > Chloroflexota > Anaerolineae > Aggregatilineales > Phototrophicaceae > JAGWBD01. The sequence goes on from OZ250163.1 coordinate 1,369,484, forward strand.
TCGGCCATGGGCGGGTCATGCGAAAGCGACTCGGCGATCCGCGCGTAGTCTTCGCGGCTCTCGATGGCGAAAGTCTGGCGCTCCAGTTCGGCCAGCACCAGCGGCAGCAGCTTTTCGAGGTGATAACGCAGGCGCATACCGTTGCCGCCCGCGGCGATGTAGCGCAGGCCGGCCTTGTAAATGGCCTCGAAAAGCACCGTGGCCGTGGCCGTGCCGTCGCCGATCTCATCATGCTGCCGGCAAACCATGGCGCGCAACAGCATGGCGCCCATGTCCTCGCTGCTGTTCTTCAGCTCGATGATGCGCCGCGCGATCACGCCGCCGCTGTCCAGCAGCTCCGGCCGGCCCTTCTCCTTCGTGATGTAATCGATGGCGACCGTGCCGGCGGAAGGGCCCAGCGTGGGGCGGATCGCGCCGGCCAGCTGGCTGATACCGTCGCGCAGGGCGCTGCTGGTGTGCGGCTGAAAGATCACGCGCGGCGTGCCCTTGCCTTTCAGGCCCTCGCCTTTCTTGCCCTGCATGATGCTCATGGCGTTGTCCATCAGGTGCCGCTCCTTTTCATTCGCATCAATCCTCCGTCCCCCTGCAAGAAATTTCAGCCGGCCGCACAGCTGACGTCACTGAAAGTCGCCTGGCCCTCGTTGACGAAGAGGGCCCAGGCGCCCGCCTCATGATCGTACATGCGGCAGGTCAGCGCCACCTCGTCGTTGGCATAGATGACCACCACGCTGCCCTCAATCAGCACGCGCAAGTCCAGCAGCTCGCATTCGCCCAGCGGCCGCTCCAAAATGAAGGGCTCGTCGCCCGGGCGCGGCCAGCGGTCAAACACCAGGCGGCGCGCAGCCGGTTCCCAGCGCACCTGATAGTAATTCTCGAGCGCCGCGTCCGTGCGCAGCAGCAGGCCACAGGAACGCGTCTGCGCGTCGCAGCGAATGCTGGCGGCCAGCGCTGCGACCGGCGGCAGCTGGCCCAGGCTGGCCGCTGAGAAGCCGTCGCTGCAGGCCGCGCGGTACGTGCCGTCGGCCACGTTCCAGGTGCCGAACAATGGCTCGAAGCTCGTCGTGCATGCTTCGCTGAAACGCTCCAGCAAGGCCGGCACCGGCTTCACGCCCAGCTCGTCCGTGACCTCGTGAACGACCATGTCGCCGCCCCATTCCCACTTGCCACTGTCCCTGTTGTCTTCGCGCGTGGGGTCCCAGGCGAAGACGAAGCGGCGCTGGCCGTCGCCGGCGGTCTTGGCGGCGTAGTAGGCGCGGCCATCGAAGCCGTCGTTGTGCGGCGCGCGCCACGGGCCCGCCAGCGAATCGCTGACGCGAAAGTGCGTGATGTTGCGCTCGCTGAAGGTGGAATAGACCAGCACCCACTGCCCGTTGTGGCGGAAGAGATCGGGGCATTCGTGCGTGAAGTAGAGGCGCGGCGCCCAGAAGGGCGGCTGCACCGTCCACTCCAGCAGGTCGGGCGAGGTCATCAGCGCGAGGCAGCCGCGGCGGTTATCCGGCCCCTCCAGCTCGCGCGCCGCCAGCAGCATCCAGTACTCGCCGGCCTCCTCGTTCCAGAAGGGGAAGGGATCGCGCCAGTCAAGCGCCTCGTACCAGCGCGGGTCAGCCACGATCAGCGGGTTACGCTCGTCCTTGTGCCAGCTGCGCAGGTCCTCGCTGGTGGCCAGGCAGACGGTCTGCGGCTTGTCCCGGCCGGCGAAGCCCGTATAGAACATGTAGAACAGGCCGTCCTTCTCGATGAGCGAGCCGGTGAAGCAGCTGATTTCGTCGGCGTCGCCGGGCCTGCCGCCGGGGCCGATAGCCTCCGGCCATTCCTCCCAGTGCGCCAGATCGCGCGAGACGAGGTGCGCCCATGGCGTGTGGAAGGCGCCCTCGCGCCGCGGCGGCAGCGGCGCCTTCAGGTAGAAGGCGTGATACAGGCCCTGCCAGTAAAACGGGATGACATCGCCGACGATGCCGTCGGCAGGTCGATGGAACACGCTCATGTTGCGCTCCCTGGCTTCAGCTTCAGCCCTTGATGCCGCCCATCATCAGGCCTTCCAGCAGGTAGCGCTGACCGAGGATGTAGACCACGATGACCGGGATCACGCTCAGCACAATGCCGGCGAAGACGACTGAAATACTGCCGGTGGACCATTCGCCCTGCAGCTCGACGATGCCCATCGTGATCGGCATGGCGTGCTGCGAGTTGATGAAGACCAGCGGCGTGAAGTAATCGTTCCAGCGGCCGTTGAAGGTCAGGATGCTGAGGATGGCGATGCCCGGCGCGGCCAGCGGCAGGTAGATACGGCGGAAGATCTGCCACTGGTTGGCGCCATCAATAATCGCCGACTCCTCATAATCGGCCGGAATCTGGCGGAAGTACTGGCGCAGCAGGAAAGTGCCGAAGGCCGTGAACAGCGAAGGGATTATCAGCGACCAGATGGTGTTGACCAGGTTCAGATATTTCACGCCCATCAGGATGTAGACCGGGATGATGGTCATCTGACCCGGCACCATCATCGTCGAGAGCACCACCCAGAACAGCGCGTCGCGGCCGCGGAACTGCAGGCGCGCGAAGGCGTAGCCCGCCAGCGCGGACGTCACCGCCGTGCCCAGCACGGCGCCACCGGCGTACATGAAGCTGTTCTTGGTCATGTTCAGGAAGGGGATGGAATCGAAGACGTCCTGATAGTTGCTGAAATCAAAGTCGAAGTGGATCCACACCGGCGGCACGGTGAAGGAATCCCGCAGCGTGCGGAAGGAAGTCGCGATCACCCACATCAGCGGCATCAGCGTCAAAATGCCGATGACAATCAGGAAGGCCATCTGGAGCCAGTGGCCCCATGGCCTGTCCAGCGGGTTGACGGTGTGCCGTTCTATGACGGGAGTCGTGGATGTGCTGGTCATTGGCTGCCCCTACCCGTAGAAGACCCAGCGCCGGCTGAGCAGGAACTGGAGACCGGTGACGATCAGAATGGCGGTGAACAGGGTGATGGCGATCGAGGAGCCGTAGCCGAACTCCTGTTCCTTGAAGGCCACCTCGTACATGTACATCACGGCCGTGCGGCTGCCATCACCGGGGCCACCGCGCGTCATGATCTGGGGTTCGTCGAAGATCTGCATGGCGCGGATGACGTCGGTCACCGTGGCGAAAAGGATGGTTGGGCTGATCAATGGCAGCGTCACCGTCCACAGACGACGCCAGCCCTGGGCTCCGTCCACGTCGGCCGCGTCCAGAATCTCCCGCGGGATATTGGTGACCCCGCCGAGATAAATGATGAAAGTAAAGCCCAGATGCTTCCAGACGGCGGTGATGATGATGGTCCACATCACCGTTCTGGCGGACGTCATCCAGGGCACGCGCTCGATGCCGATCAGGCCCAGGTAATAGTTGATGGGGCCGAACTCGCGCTGGAAGAGATAGGACAGCGTCACCCCGACGGCCGCGCCGGACATCAGCACCGGCAGGAACCAGGAGGTGCGCAGGAAGTAGGCGAGTTTACGGCTGCGTATATTGGCGACGCCCAGCGCCAGCGCCACGGCCAGCACCTGGGTGATGACTACCGTGCCCACCACCAGCATCATGGTGTTGCCATAAATACCGGGCAGGCGTGAATCCGTCAGCAGGCGCTGGAAGTTGGCGATGCCGGTGGGATCCGGCGGTTTGAAAATGTTCCAGCGATAAAAGCTGAGGCCAAAGGAAACAAGCATCGGGCCGACGACGAAGACTGCCAGGCCGATGAAAGTCGGTAGCAAAAACAGATAACCGAGGATGGCGCGCTGGCGCTGCACCCCCTTAAAGGTGTCCGCCCGGAACCAGCCGAGCAGGCTGCCCCGTCGCTCTCTGGTTTCAATGGTCTCGCTGGCCATAAATATATCCTGTTGGTTTGTGTGAGGGGGAGCCATAAGCGGCTCCCCCTGTTGGCGCACGATCCGCCGTAGCGGACGTGAGAACTAGCGGGTGCGGGCGAAGAGCGTTACCAGCTCCGCCTGCGCCTGGTCCATCGCTGCCTGCGCCGACATCTCGCCGGAAACGGCCAGACCAGTGAAACGGGTATGAATGTTGGTGACGGCGTTGGCTTCCGGCGGCGCCGGGATCGGGCCCGTATCGGGACGATCCAGCGTGTCGTAGAAGACACGCCAGTTGGCCGGGCCGCTGGGCGCGTAGGACTCTTCGCTGGCCATCGAACGACGCACCGGCGTGGTCCTCATCAAGGGGCGGTAACGGTCCTTGAGGCTGAGCATCTGCTCCCGCTTGACGGAGAACTTGAGCAGGTTCCACATGGCATCGGGGTTGGGGCTGCCGGTGAAAATCCAGTTGCCGCCGACGCCCAGCTGGTGCCGCTGCGATTTCCACTGCGGCCAGAACTGCACGTCGAAGGTGCCCTTCTCCATGCCGGCATTGATCAGACCACCGGCCCAGAAACCGCCCGCGGGCGTCATGGCCAGTTTGTCAGAGACATAGAGACCCTGCAGCGAGGAACCGCCGCCCATCTCAATGCCAGGCGCCAGCCCGTCGGCGGTCAGCGAGACGACGTACTCCAGCGCCTCGACAACGTTGGGGTGGTTGGCGTTGGGCTCCGGCCAGCGGAAACCGCCGCCGCGATGCGATACCGTGTCGTTGTCCGAATAGAAGGTCTCCCAGAACCATTCACCACCTGGCGCGCGCTCCTCGGTCAGGAAGTTGCTGTCGTTGACGAAGTACCACGGGCCCCAGCTGCCCCACAGACGGTTAGTCCAGGCGTAGCCGAAGGTTTCCTGACCACCTGCGTTGGTGGTGGCCACGGCATATTCGTGGAAGTCGTCCTTGGTCCAGTCGGCCGGCGGCATTTCCAGGCCCGCCAGTTCCAGAACGTTCAGGTTGAAGTACATGTTGGGCGCGTTGCAACCATCCGGCAACTGGTAGAGGTCGCCCTCCCACAGCATGGTCTCGGGCAGGATCGGCGCCATGTCATCGAAGTACTCGGCCAACTCGTCGGCCGCGTCCTTGACGCGATCGGTGAGCACCGCGGCCACCCCCTGGCCGGCGTAAAGCACCGTCGCCTCGGTCGCGGCGTAGCCCGCGTCCAGCGGCTGACCGGCGGCCAGCAGCGAGAGGATCTTCGAGGCCGTTTCCTCGTGGTCGATGCCGGTGATGCTGAGGAACTCAATTTCCACCGGTACATCGGCGATCTCGTTGTAATTGTCGACGACCGGCGTCCAGCGCTCCTCGTTCTGCGACCAGCGGATCTGAATGGCATCCTGCGACGGCGCGGAGGCCAGGATTGCGGCAGGCGCGAGGCCCGCTGCCAGCCCGGCTGCACCGGCGGCCGTGCCCTTCAGTATGTCACGACGACTCAGATTGTTACTCATTCTCTCTCCTCTATAACCTTTCTCTCGAAACAGGTACGACCAAACTACTGTGTTTCATCGCTCTCGTCCGGCGCACCTCCCCGATAGTTCTTCACAATTGCGAAGCGTAGCATAACAAGCTCGCCCCCGTTGCGCAAGGTTGCCAGCGGACATATTGGACTGCATGCACTCTCGCATCCCGCTGCATTCGCCCGCGTGTGCAAGGATCGCCGCAGCGCGGGCCTTGCTCGTCCCCTGCGCTGATCCTGCCGGCTACAGATTGTGCCTGCTGGCTGGTTAATGTGAAGGGGGAGCCATGACCGGCTCCCCCTGTTGGCGCACGATCCGCCGTAGCGGACGTGAGAACTAGCGGGTGCGGGCGAAGAGCGTTTCCAGCTGCGCCTGCGCCTGGTCCATGGCTTCCTGCGGCGAGAGCTCGCCAGAGAGGGCCAGACCGGTGAAACGGGTGTGAATGTTGGTGACGGCGTTGGCTTCCGGCGGCGCCGGGATCGGGCCCGTGTCCGGGCGATCCAGCGTTTCGTAGAAGACACGCCAGTTGGCCGGGCCGCTGGGCTCGTAAGCCTCGGCGTTGGCCATCGAACGACGCACCGGCGTGGTCCGCATCAGGGGGCGGTAGCGACCCTTAAGTGAGAGCATCTGATCCCGCTTGACGGAGAACTTGAGCAGGTTCCACATGGCATCGGGGTTGGGGCTGCCGGTGAAAATCCAGTTGCCGCCGACGCCCAGCTGGTGCCGCTGCGATTTCCACTGCGGCCAGAATTGCACGTCGAAGGTGCCCTTCTCCATGCCGGCGTTGATCAGACCGCCGGCCCAGAAACCGCCCGCGGGCGTCATCGCCAGTTTGTCAGAGACATAGAGACCCTGCAGCGCGGAACCGCCGCCCATCTCAATGCCAGTCGCCAGCCCGTCGGCGGTCAGCGAGACGACGTACTCCAGCGCCTCGACAACGTTGGGGTGGTTGGCGTTGGGCTCCGGCCAGCGGAAACCGCCGCCGCGATGCGATACCGTGTCGTTGTCCGAATAGAAGGTCTCCCAGAACCATTCACCACCTGGCGCGCGCTCCTCGGTCAGGAAGTTGCTGTCGTTGACGAAGTACCACGGGCCCCAGCTGCCCCACAGACGGTTCGTCCAGGCGTAGCCGAAGGTTTCCTGACCACCTGCGTTGGTCGTGGCCACGGCATATTCGTGGAAGTCGTCCTTGGTCCAGTCGGCCGGCGGCATTTCCAGGCCCGCCAGTTCCAGAACGTTCAGGTTGAAGTACATGTTGGGCGCGTTGCAACCATCCGGCAACTGGTAGAGGTCGCCCTCCCACAGCATGGTCTCGGGCAGGATCGGCGCCATGTCATCGAAGTACTCGGCCAGTTCGTCGGCGGCGTCCTTCACGCGGTCGGTGAGCGACGCGGAGACGCCCTGGCCGGCGTAAAGCACCGTGGCCTCGGTCGCGGCCCTGCCCGCGTCCAGCGGCTGACCGGCGGCCAGCAGATTGAGGATCTTCGAGGCCGTTTCCTCGTGGTCGATGCCGGTGATGTTGAGGAACTCAATCTCCACCGGCGTATCGGCTATCTCGTTGTAATTGTTGATGACCGGCGTCCAGCGTTCCTCGTTCTGATGCCAGCGGATCAGGATGGCATCCTGCGCGGGAGCCGCGGCAGGCGCCAGGCCCGCCACCAGGCCGACCGCGCCGGCGGCCGTGCCCTTCAGCATGTCACGACGACTCAGATTGTGGTTCATTTTCCCTCTCCTCAAACTCTATTTCGATCGTGTGGTTCTATTACTACTTTCCGTGCCGCTTTGCTGTCGGCGCACCTCCGCTGTTCTCACATGTGCAACCCAGTGTAACCCCCTCATATTATACCAACTCTCCTGCGTGCATGGTTGTCGGCATGCTGTCGCGCATCCCGCTGCACTCACCCGCGCGCACAAGGATCGCCGCAGCCCGGACCTTGCGCTGATTCTGCCGACGACTGGTTGTTCTTGCTGGTTAACGTGAAGGGGGAGCCATTGCTGGCTCCCCCGGTTTGCGTGCAGGCCGGCAAGCCGGCTGCGCGGGTTTATGCGCGGGTGCGGGCGAAGAGCGTTTCCAGCTCCGCCTGCGCCTGGTCCATCGCCTCCTGCGGCGACATCTCGCCGGAGAGGGCCAGACCGGTGAAACGGGTGTGAATGTTGGTGACGGCGTTGGCTTCCGGCGGCGCCGGGATCGGGGCCGTGTCCGGCCGGTCCAGCGTGTCGTAGAAGACCTCCCAGTTGGCCGGGCCGGTCGGCTCGTAGGCCTCGGCGATGGCCATCGAACGACGCACCGGGGTGGTCGTCATCAAGGGACGGTAGCGGCCAGCCTGGGAGAGCAACTGCTCCACCTGGATGGAGAACTTGAGAAACTCCCACATGCGGTCGGCGTTGGGGCTGCCGGTGAAGATCCAGTTGCCGCCGACGCCCAGCTGGTGCCGCTGCGACTTCCAGTGCGGCCAGAACTGCGCGTCGAACATGCCCTTCTCCATGCCGTTGTTGATCAGGTAACCGGCCCCGAAACCGCCCATGGGCGTCATGGCCAGCTTGTCGGAGACGAAGAGACCCACCAGCGAGGCGCCGCCGCCCATCTCGATGCCCGGCGCCAGGCCGTCGTTGGTCAGCGACACGACGTACTCCAGCGCCTCGACCGTGTTGGGGTGGTTGGCGCTGGGCTCCGGCCAACGCCAGCCGCCGCCGCGGTGAGCCACGTCGTCGTTGTCCGCGTAGAAGGTCTCCCAGAACCAGTCGCCGCCGGGCGCGCGTTCCTCGGTCAGGAAGTTGCTGTCGTTGACGAAATACCACGGGCCCCAGCTGCCCCAGAGACGGTTCGTCCAGGCGTAGCCGAAGATCTCCTCGCCACCGACGCCGGTGGTGGCCACGGCGTACTCGTGGAAGTCGTCCTTGGTCCAGTCGGGCGGCGGCGTTTCCAGGCCCGCCTTTTCCAGCACGTTTAGGTTGAAGAACATGTTGGGCGCGTTGCAACTGTCGGGCAACTGGTAGATGTCGCCTTCCCAGAGCATGGTCTCGGGCAGGGTCGGCGCCATGTCCGCGTAGTAATCGGCCAGCTCGTCCTTGGCATCCAGCACACGCTCGGTGAGCGAAGCCGCGACGCCCTCACCGGCGTAGAGCACGGTCGCCTCGGTCGCGGCGTAGCCCGCGTCCAGCGGCTGACCGGCGGCCAGCAGATTGAGGATCTTCGAGGCCACTTCCTCGTGGTCGATGCCGCTGATGTTGAGGAATTCGACCTCGGTGCCGGGGAACAGTTCGTTGAAGTTCTCAAAGACCGGCGTAAAGCGCGCCTCGTTCTGCTGGAAACGCAATTGTACGACATCCTGCGACGGCGCGGAGGCCAGGGCCGCGCCAGGCGTCAGGCCAGCGACCAGCCCGACCGCGCCGGCGGCCGTGCCCTTCAGCATGTCACGACGGCTCAGATTGTGGTTCATATCTTCTCTCCCAAAACTCTATATCGATCGTGTGGTTCAATTACTACTTTCCGTGCCGCTTTGCTGTCGGGGCACCTCCCCTCTGCCTGCATATGCGGCACAGCCTAACACCCCTCCCTCATATTATACCAACTCTCCTGCGTGCATGGTTGTCTACATGCTGTCGCGCACACCGCTGCATTCGCCCGCGCGCGCCAGGATCGCGGCAGCGCGGGCCTTGCTCGCCCCTTGCGCTGGCCTTGCCGGCTATCGATTGATCTGGTTGGTTTAATGTGAAGGGGGAGCCATGACCGGCTCCCCCTGTTGCTGCACGATCCGCCGCAGCGGCCGCGCCTATCCGCCGCGGGAGCGGATGAGGAGCGCTTCCAGCTCCACCTGCGCCTGGTCCAGCGCGGCCTGCGGCGATATCTCGCCGGACATGGCCAGACCGATGGCGCGATTGTGGATGCCGGTCATGCCACTGGCTTCCGGCGGCGACGGGATCGGGTAGGTGTCCGGCCGGTCGATCGTGTCGTAGAAGACCTTCCAGTTGGCCGGGCCGCTGGGCTCATAGGCCGACTCCTCGACCATCGAGCGACGCACCGGTGTGGTCGACATCACCGGACGGTAGCGGCCCTTAAGGGAGAGCATCTGTTCTGTCCTGACGGAGAACTTGAGCAGTTCCCACATGCGGTCGCCATTGTCGGTGACGCTGGAAAGCCAGTTGCCGCCGACGCCCAGCTGGTGCCGCTGCGACTTCCACTTCGGCCAGTACTGCACGTCAAATTCGCCCTTCTCCATCCCGTTGTTGTGCAAGCCACCGGCCCAGTAGCCGCCGGCCGGCGTCATGGCAACCTTGTCGGAGAGGAAGAGGCCACTCAGCGACTGACCGCCGCCCAGTTCGATGCTCGGCGTCAGGCCGTCGGCGGTCAGCGAGACGACGAATTCCAGCGCCTCGACCATCAAGGGGTCGTTGGCGTTGGCCGCGGGCCAGCGGAAGCCGCCGCCGCGATGCGCCACGTTGTCGCTATCCGCGTAGAAAGTCTCCCAGAGCCATTCGCCGCCCGGCGCGCGTTCCTCGGTCAGGAAGTTGGTATCGTTGACGTAATGCCACGGGCCCCAGCTGCCCCAGATGCGGATGGGCCAGCCGTAGCCGAAGGTCTCCTCGCCACCGAGGTTGGTCATGGCCGTGGCATATTCAACGAAGTCGTCCTTGGTCCAGTCCGCCGGCGGCATGTCCAGGCCCGCCGCGTTTAGCATGTTCACGTTTATGAACATGTTGGGCGCGTTGCAACCATCCGGCAGTTCGTAGAGGTCGCAGCTTCCCACAGTCCATCCGCCAGGTCATCGGGCAGCGGGGCGGCGATCGCCGGCGTAGAGGCGTCACCTCCATGTCCGAGAAGTACTGCTGGCGCCAGTTCGTCCAGTTCCGTTTTCAACCATCCAGCGGCCCAGCAGCGTCACCGTGCTCGGTCATGAGGCGCGAGTCCCGCGGCCCGGAGCGCCGGCGGCCGTGCCCATGTCGCCTGGTTCATTTTTCCTCTCCCAAACCTCTATATCGCGTGTGGTAGCACCTCCCCTCTGCCTGCGCGGCACAGTCACCTCGGTCCCGACCGCTGCATTCACCTGCCTCACCCTGCCCGCGTCGCACCCGTCCGCGCTGCCCGCGAGGCTCCCAGCCACCGGCTCCCCCTGTTGCTGCACGTCGTAGGGCTCTTGCTGGCGCTTCCACCTGCGCCTTCATCGCCGGAGACGGCCAGACCGTCGATTGTATGCCGGTCATGACGTCCGGTGATCGGGAATCGTGTCGACCTGAGCTCATAGGCCGTGCATCGAGGACGCACCGGTGTGGTCGTCACAGACGGTAGCGGCCTCAAGGGCGAAGTTCTTCACTTGAGCAGTTCCCACACCGGGCGGTGCCTGGAGAGCCAGTTGCCGCCGACGCCCAGCTGGTGCCGCTGCGACTTCCACTTCGGCCAGTACTGCACGTCATAGGTGCCCTTCTCCATACCCTCGTTGTGCAAGCCACCGGCCCAGAAGCCGCCGGCCGGTGTCATGGCAATCCTGTCGGAGACAAAGAGCCCCTCCAGCGAGGAACCGCCGCCCAGTTCGATGCCCGGCGCCAGGCCGTCGGTGGTCAGCGAGACGACGAACTCCAGCGCCTCGACCATGTTGGGGTGGTTGGCATTGGCCGCGGGCCAGCGGAAACCGCCGCCGCGGTGACCCACGTCGTCGTTGTCCGCGTAGAACAGAACCATTCACCACCCGGCGCGCGTTCCTCGGTCAGGAAGTTGGTATCGTTGACGTAGTGCCACGGGCCCCAGCTCCTGCGCGGGCGACGTTGGTCGTGGCCGCATACTCAACGAAGTCGTCCTTGGTCCAGTCCGCCGGCGGCATGTCCAGGCATGTTGGGAGCGCAACCATCCGGCAACTCGTAGAGGTCGCCTTCCCACAGCATGGTCTCGGGCAGGATCGGCGGCGAGAAGTACCGGCCAGTTCGTCCTTCGCATCCAGCACGCGCTCGCTGAGCGGCGCGGCGATGCCCTCGCCGGCGTAGAGCGCGGTCACCTCGGTCGAGGCCTTGCCCGCGTCCAGCGGCAGGGTCTTGCTGGCGACCTCTTCATCGTCGATACCGCTGACGTTGATGAACTCGACCACAGTGCCGGGGAACAGCTCCTTGAAGTTCTCAACTACCGGCGTCCAGGCCTTTATCCGCTGATGGAAACGCCGACATCATCCTGCGCGGGCGCCGCGCCAGGCGCGAGGCCCGCAGCCAACCCGACCGCGCCGGCGGCCGTGCCCTTCAGCATGTCGCGACGACTCAATTTCTGGTTCATTTTCCCTCTCCTCAAATCTGTTTCGATCGCGTGGTTCTATTACTATGGTGCGTATCGCTTTGCTGTCGGCGCACCTCCTCTGTTTGTCACATTCGCAACAATATCTTAACCTCCCCCCTTTGTCTTGCAAACCAGGCGACGGCTATAGTGGCTCCATGCTGACCCGTTACGCTCAACATTCCCCCTGGCGCAGTGTTCTGGCCGTCGCCTGGACTCTCCTCGTCTGCCTGCTGCTCCTGCAACCCGGCAGGGACCCGCTCGTCGGTCCCGCCGCCGCGGGCGACCACAGCCCGCCCGTCGTCCTGCTGCTCAACCTCGGCCACTTCGTCTGCTTCGCCGTGATGACCTGGCTGTGGTGGCGCGCGCTCGCGCAGATCCGGCCCGCACTGCTCATCGCCCTGAACCTGGGGTTGCTGACCGAGCTGGCCCAAACTTTCGTACCGGATCGCGGCCTCTCGGCGCTGGACCTGGCGCTCAACGCGGGCGGCGCGCTGCTGGTCGCCCTCTGGCTGCGCCGGCGCGCAAGGTAATCTCTCAGGCGTGCTGCATCAGGATGCCGCCCAGCAGCGCGATCGAGACGCAGACCACCACCAGGCCGGCCAGCGGCGTGCCCAGCAACATCGAGGCCACCAGCGCAATGCCGAAGCTGGCCGCAGTGCCCAGCAGCCGCGTCTGCAGCTCGCGCGTAGAGGTCATCGCAGCCGCGCCGCACAGCGCCAGCAGCAGGCCCAGTAACGGAATGTAGACGGCGCCCGTCAGCAGCAGCAAGGGCGGCAGGGGCTGCAGGAACCAGACGATCAGCGCGCCGACCACCAGGAAGCCCAGCGGCAGCAGCACGTCGGCGAAGAAGATCTGAAAGCCGTCGAGCGGCAGGAACTGGCGCAGGAAGGGCTCCTGCACGTCGCGGCGGAAGGTGTAGTGCAGGCCGACCGGCGGCGCGATGCCGGCGATCAGCAGCCAGCCAATCCACAGCGGGGCAGGCAACTCGTTGACCAGGATCAATGCCGCGGCCCAGGTCATGCCCGCGCCCCAGAGCGCATTGATCAGCATCAGCGAGGGGTGGCGCAGGCCGGCAATGGCCGAGCGTATGAACATGGCGCGCCGGCCGTAAACGCGCGGCATGCGCAAACGCGGCCGTTGGCCGGCGCGCGACTGCTGCATGCGGATGCGCAGCTGCAAATCCGGCATGCGCCAGGCGAGCAGGCCCAGCGCCGCCAGGCGCGCGTATACCACGCTCTCGTCAGCCGCCTGAATCATGTTGATGCGCGCCCCCAGCAGCACGAAGCTGGCCACCAGCCCCGCCGCCATCAAGCCAATCGCCGCCAGCGTCCAGAGCGGCGCCATGTCGTAAAGACTCAACACCAGCAGGCGCCCGGGCCACAGCAGCAGGTCCGGCACCACTTGCGCCACCCCCAACAGCAGCAGCGGCGTCAGCCACAGCCCGGGCCAGCGGCTGACCTGCGGATACACCAGGCGCAGGATGCCCAGCAGCCACGCCAGCGACCAGGTCAGCAGCACCAGCAGCGCGACCACCAGCACCACGCGCAGGCTGTCCGCCGCCCGGGCGGGCGCCACCGGGCCGCGCAGCAGCACGGTCAACAGCGCCCAGATGGCGCCAAAGACGATGCTGCGCGACAGCACCTGGCGGATGAAGCCCGGCAGCACCGGCACCGAACGCGCCAGCGGCGAGCCGACGATCCAGGCCATGTCGGCGAAGCTGAGCTTGAGCGGCGTGCTGCGCAGGGAGGCCATCATGGCCCACACCTGCAGCAGCAACACGGCCGGCGGGATGCGCTGCAGAAAGTCCGCCAGGCTCTGCCGTTCGAGCGATTGCCCGAGGGCGCTGGCACCTTCGTAGCCCCAGGCCCACATGGCGAAGAACCAGATCGAGCCGATGCCCAGCAGATACAGCACATAGACGCGCTGCATCCACGAGCGCGCCTGCGAGTCGTAGCCCAGCAGGCGCAACCAGTAGACCGCGCCGGAGCGGAACTGGCGCCAGCGCAGGCCGAAAAGGATGCGCAGATCAGTCAGTGGCAGCGGCGTCATCGGCCTTCCGCGGGGGTTTGCGCCGGCGCAAGGCTGCGCGCAGCATACTGTCCAGAGTCAATGTAGCGTCTTTGCCCAGCCCCAGCGAAGCGCGCAGCTCGTCCGGCGTGCCCTGGCTGATGAGCTCGCCCTGCTCCATGATCAGATAGCGGTCAGGCCAGGCTTCCTGCGGCAACTGGTGGCTGCTGAGCAGGATGGTCATGCCCTCGTTGCGGTGGCGGTTGAGTTCGATCCACAATTCGTCGGCGGAGACCGGGTCCAGCGGCCCGAGCGGTTCGTCCATCAGCAGGATTTTGGGCTCGACCAGCAGCGCCATGCACAGCGCCAGCTTGTAGCGCATGCCGCGCGAATAGGAGAAGGGGAAGGCCTCGCGGTTGTTGTACAGGCCGTAGCGCTCCAGCAGATCCTCGCCCTCGTCCTCCCAGTCGCGCCAGCCGTGTGACTGTGCCGCGAACTGCAGATGCTCCCAGGCGGTCAGCTCGTCGTAGAAGGGCGGCGTATCCGGCAGCAGCACCACGTGCTCGCGCGCCTGGCGCTCGTTCTCCGCCAGGGGCGCGCCCATGATATGCACCTCGCCCTCGCTGGCGCGCGTCCAGCCGGCGATGCAGCGCAGCAGGGTAGATTTACCGGCGCCGTTGCGCCCGACAAGGGCGATCAGTTCGCCCGCGCCCGCGCTGAAGGACACGTCGCTCAGCGCGTGGAAGGAGCCGTACTTGTAGCTCAGCCCCCCTACGCGCAGGAACTCCTGCGGCTTGTCGTCACTGTTGTCCGCCCTCGTCTGTAGCGAAGTTTCGTCGCTCATGGGCTCCCGTCATCCGGCACCGGCTCCGCGCTGAGCAGCGTGAAGGGCCGCGCCACATAGTAAAAGGTATACACCGCGCCGTCCTCAAAGGCGGCCAGCACCGCCTCCGACACCGCGAACTCCAGCTCCGCCACGCCCAGATAGTAGCCGGTGCGCGTGCCCGGCGCGCCGCCGAGCGCGTCCGTCTGGCGTTCCCGCAGCACGTAACAGGTCACCGGCCCGCTGACGCTCAACACGAAGCCGGGAGCGAGGCGCGCGCGAAAGCGTTGCCACAGGCTCCACGCCAGGAAGGCGAGGCCCACCGTCAGGACTTCGGCGCCCAGGGCCAGCACGATGCCCTCCGCTGTGGCGCCGGGCAACAGGCCCAGGATGACGCTGGCCGCCAGCAACCCGATCAGCAGCGTCAGCAGCAACAGGGCGAAAATTAGCCGGCGCCGACGCGCGAAGACCCGGTTGCGCTGGCGCACGCCCAGGCGGCCTTCCCGGTTGGCGCGCAGCTCCGCCTCGTTGAACTTCAATGCCTCGCCTGGCCCCATCCCCGCTCCGCGTCTTGTAGCGCTCATACACCCGTATCAGGCCTTCCCGCCGGCCTGCAACACAAGTTGCAGCGCGAGCTCGTCGCGCAGGGGGATGCCGTTCTGGCCGAAAAGCGGGATGTCGGGCTTGATCTTGCGCGCTTGCTCCAGCGAGCCCGGGTAGAGCGCGGCCAGCCGAAAGCCGCGTTTCTGGCAAAAGTGCAGCGCATGCAGGTTGTCGTTGGTCAGCACCATCCGCAGCGTCGTGCACCCCTCTGCCACGGCGGCCGCGCGCACCGCCCCCAGCAGACCAGTGCCAATGCCCATGCCCTCGCGCAGGCTGTTGATGGTCATGATTTCGCAATCCGTTCCCTCTGTCTGCCAGGTGACGAGGCCGACCGGCTCCTCCCCGACGAAGGCCGCGAAGCCCGGCAACAAATGCGCCAGCCAGATCTGGCCCCGGCTGATGACGCGCGTCGAGCCACGGCTTTGCTCGAGGAACTCGAGAACCCAGTTTCGATCGTCCCGTTCGACGCTTCGGATGTTAAAGGCGGACATGGATTTTCCTGCCGGATGAGTTTCCGGGCTTCCGTCGGCCGCCACGGCTGTCATGACGCCATCATACTGCCGCAGGCGCCGCGATGCCAGTCGCAGGGCGCTCAGGCACTGGCGCTGGCGTTGGTGTAGCGCCGCAGACGCGGGTAGCGCAGGGCGATCACCGCCGTCAGCGCCAGCGCCGCCAGGCCGCCGGAGACGATGGCGATGGGCGCGCCGAACACTGCCGCCACCAGGCCGGCCTCGATCTCGCCCAGCTGCGGGCCGCCAGTCGCGAAGGCCATGTTCACGCCGCTCATGCGGCCGCGCATGCGGTCGGGCGTGTTCATCTGGCGGATGGTGTTGCGGATGACGGAGGAGACGGTATCGCCGGCGCCGGTCAGCGCGAACAGCAGCCACGAGAGCGCCAGGCTGGTGGAGAGGCCGAAGAGCGTGGTCGCCACGCCATACAGCGCCACGCTGACCAGCAACACCAGCCCCTGACGCCGGATTTCGCGCGTCAGCGCCAGCACGCCCCCGGCCAGGAAGGCGCCGACCGGCTGGGCCGCCGCCAACAGGCCGTAGCCGGTCGCGTTCAGGCCCAGCACGTTGGCCGCGATCAGCGGCAGCAGCGTGCGCGCCGAGCCGAAGAACACCGCCAGGAAGTCGAGCAGCATCGTGCCGCGGATGATGCGCGTGCGGAAGGTGAAGCGCAGCCCCTCCATGAAGGCACCGCGGTTCATGCTCTTGCGGCCTTGCGACGCAGTGCGCTGCCGCAGCAGCGCCATGGCGACGGCCGCCAGCAGCATCCCGGCCGCGGTCAGCGCGTAGACCATGCCGATGGGTCCGTTGTAATGCGCGCCCTGCGCCTGGCTGAGGCCGATGAGCACGCCCGCCAGCGCCGGCCCCAGGATGTTGGCCATGTGCCAGATCAGCATCTCGAGGCTGATGGCGTTGCTCAGATGCTCGCGCCGCACCAGATGCGGCACCAGCGACTGGCGCGCGGGCATGTCAAAGGCCATCAGGCCGGCTGCCAGCGCCCCGGGCAGATAAATCAGCGCCAGCGTCGCCCCGCCGCCCAGCGTCAGCAGCGCCAGCCACAGCGAGAGCAGGGCCGCCAGCACGCGCGTGATGACCATCAGCCGCCGCCGGTCCCAGGCGTCGGCGGCCATGCCGCCCAGCAGCGAGAAAAGGATGATCGGCAGGATGCGCACCAGCCCCAGCCCGCCCAGCCCCAGCGCCTCCGCCCCCAGCACCAGCTCCTGCCCCGCCAGCTCCAGCGTCAGCGTGCGGCCGCTAAGCAGCTGAAAAACGTGCCAGTTGATGGCGAAAGTCTGCATCTGCGAGCCGGTGGTGGACAGCAGTTCGCCGCTCCACAGCAGACGAAAGTCGCGGTAGCGCAGGGCCGCGAGACGCGCGCTCACCGTGGCCGCATGAGGAAGAGCGCCGTGCGCGTCACCTCGACGCACAGCACCCCGTCCTGGTTATGGCCGAAATGGCGCAGGGTCACGAGCCCCTCGCCGGGGCGCGAACGACTCTCGCGTTTGGCCAGCACCTCCGTCTCAACCGAGAGCGTGTCGCCGGGGAAGAGCGGGTGCGGGTGCGCGACCTTTTCATAGCCGAGGTTGGCGACGATCGTGCCCTGGCTGAGCTCCGGCACGCTGATGCCGACCACCAGCCCCAGCGTGAACAGGCCGTTCATGATGCGGCGGCCGTACTGCGTTTCGCGCGCGAAGGTCTCGTCGAGGTGCAGCGGCTGCGGGTTGAGCGTCAGGCTGCAGAAGAGCACGTTGTCCGTTTCGGTGAGCGTGCGCGCCAGGCGGTGACGGATGCGCTGGCCCGCTTGCAGATCTTCATAGTAGCGCATGCCTGGGGCGCTCCTTCCCGCCCGCGCGCGAGTATAGCAGTTGCGGCCGGCGCCGACCCACCAGGGGGCTGGTTTGGCCGGCAGGCCTGACCGTTAAAAAACAAAAACAGACCGCGCGCTGTGCGGGGGGACACACCTGCGCACGATCTGCTTCGCTACCGGCGGCGGTCGCCCGCTCGCCCGCGAATTTGGCCTTCCACGGTCTCACAACGTATGGAGGAAGGAGGATCCAGCATGCACGTCAGCCAAATTCGAC
This sequence comes from Phototrophicaceae bacterium, assembly GCA_965238035.1. Lineage (GTDB taxonomy): Bacteria > Chloroflexota > Anaerolineae > Aggregatilineales > Phototrophicaceae > JAGWBD01. Next base: position 1,387,105 of record OZ250163.1, read on the forward strand.
TTGCTGCCAAGTGTAGAACCGGCGCGTAAGAATCCTGTGAGTCAATTGTGAGCGCATTGTGAGAGCCGCCTCAACCGCCGCTGCCAGGCGCCGTGAAATACTCGCCCGCGATCAGCGTCGCGCCGACCGGTGGCGGCTGCGCGGGCAGCGCAGCGGCGGTGGGCGGCAGCGACCCCTGCTGACAGATCTGGCCGGCCTCGGTGTGGCGCTGCGCCAGCGCAGCGTCGGCCTTCAGCGTCAGGGCCTGCTGCAGCTGCTCCTGCGCGGCGCAGGCATCGCCCTGCGCCAGCAGCAATTCTGCCCAGAGCTTATGCTGTTCGACCAGCAGCTGCCGGGCCGCGCCGTCACGATAGCCGGGCGCCACGTCATGGAGCGCGCGCAGGGCCGGGACGGCCGCGGCCGGGCCGCGGCTGAGCTGGTTGCGCGCCTCCAGATACAGGACCGCCACGTGACGCTCGTAGCGCAGGCCGCTGTCGCGCGACAGCCCGTAGCGGATGGCCTCGTCGGTCACCAGGATGGCCTCGGCCAGGCCCTCGTCACTGCGATACAGCCGCTGCGCCTGCTTCGTGAGGGCGGAGAGAATGAGCTCGCGCACGCTCGCGCTTTCGTATTCCGGCGCCAGCGACTCCAGCGCCTGCAACAGGTCCACGCCTTCCTGATATTCGCCGCTGCCGATGGCTGCGCGCGCCTGTCGCAGCAGCGCGTCAGGCTGCCACTGCACGGTCTGCGGCGCGACCACGGTCGCGGTGATGGTGGCCGTGGCGGTGGGGCCCGGCGTCATGGTTACTGTCGGCTGGCCGAGCGCGGTCGCGGTTAGCCGCAGTTGCGGCAAACCGGCGACGGCCGGCGTCAGCTCAGCGAGGAATTCAAGGCGCGCCGCCAGCAACTGCCGGTTGCCCGCGGCCACGTCGCCGGGAATGCGGGCGATCTGGTCGCGTACCCGCGCCGCCTGCGTGACCGCGACGATCTCCTGCGCCTCCTGCCGCCCGATCGTCCAGCCCGCGAGGCCGGCCAGCGCCACGATCAACAGTGCCAGGGCGACCAGCGCCAGCCCTCCCAGCCCCTGGTAAAGGCAGCCGCTGTTATCGCGCCGGGCCGGCGGCCGCGGCGGCTGTGGCGGTCGCTGCGGCTGTGGCTGCGGGCGCTCCTCCAGCGGCACAAAGGGACGCGTATCTTCCTGCACACTGCTCATCAACTGCTGCCCTCCCCGGGCGGGGGCGCCAGTATAACAGAGCGTGACGGCGCTATGGCAATCGCGCCGCGGCGGCGTACACTGGTGCGTCTTGCGACGACGCTACGTAGAGGACGGTCAGCCCTTGATCATCAGCAGAGTGCAGTCCCCGGACAGCAGCAGCTCCTGGCGCTACGTCATCCTCGCGCTCTGCGTGCTGACACCCTTCAGCGTCGTGACCCTGCCCAGCCTGTCGATGCCGCCCATGTTCTCCATCATCAGCGATGAGCTGGGCCTCTCGCTGGTGCAGATCGGCGGCGTGTGGGGCATGGTGGGCTTCAGCGGCATCTTCTTCGCCATCATCGGCGGCAGCATAGGCGACCGCTTCGGCGCCCGCCGCGCGCTCTTCGTCGCCTGTCTCCTCAGCGGCCTCTTCGGCATGCTGCGCGCCTTCTCAACGGACTTCGGCAGCCTGCTCTTCACTTCGCTGCTCTATGGCTTCGCGCAGGGCCCGGTCCCGGTGCTCATCTTCAAGGCCATCCGCCAGTGGATCCCACGCGAAAACCTGGGCATGGCCAGCGGCATCGTGTCTGCCGGCTTCGCCACCGGCCTCATGCTCGGGCCGCTGCTGAGCACCAGCGTCATCCTGCCGGCCCTGGGCGGCTGGCGCCAGGTGCTGCTGCTCTACGGCCTGATCGCCATCGTCGTCAGCCTCTTGTGGCTGCTGCTGCATCCGGCCGGCAAAACCGCGGTCGGCGACGACGAGCAGGCGCCCGGCCTGCTCGCCGGCCTGCGCAAGGCCGCCCGCCTGCGCAGCCTGTGGCTGATGGGCCTCGGCGGCCTCGGCGTCGGCGCCTGCTTCAGCGGCTTCACCGGCTATCTGCCCACCTACCTCAAAAACATTGGCTGGGCGAATCTGGACGCCGACCGCGCCCTGTCCGTCTTCTTCGTCACCAGTCTGATCTTTGTGGTGCCCTTGTCCACTCTCTCGGACCGCCTGCGCATTCGACGTGGTTTTCTGATCGCGCTCGCGCTCGTGCTGGGGGCCGGCGTCGGCACGCTGGGCCTCGTCGCCGGCGCGCTGATTCTGCTGGTGGCGGCGCTCACCGGCTCCGCCTTCGACTCCCTCATGGCCCTGCAACAGACCACCGTAATGGAGGTGGATGGCGTGGACAACTCGCTCAGCGGCAGCGCGCTGGGCATGGTCACGACCATCCGCAACCTGGGCATCGCCTTCTCGCCGCCGCTGGGCAACAGCCTCGCCATTTATGGCGCCGGCCTGCCATTCCTCTTTTGGGGCGTCTGCGGCGTCTTCGCCGCGCTGATGTTTTTCTTCGTCTTCAGTACGGCCAAACACAAGACGCACTGAGGCCGACTCCTCACAGCGAGCCGCTGCTATGCGAATCCTCGCTCATCAGCATCGGCAGCAGCACCAGACCAACGCAGACGAAGAGCATGATCGGCAGCGGCACGACCCGCCCCAGCAGCACCCAGCCGGAAAGGGTGACGCAGAGCGTGGCCGCGCTGATCTCCAGCCTGCTGATCACAGGCCCTCCGCCTGCAGGGAATCTCAGTCGCTGAACTTCTCCGGGTAGACTTCGCGCGCCAGCACCTGCTCACGCTCCACCATGTCGCGCAGGATGGCCAGGCCCTCGTTCCAGAACGCCGGGTCGGTCAGGTCCACGCCCATGCGCGCCAGAATATTGTGCGGCCAGTCCGAGCCGCCGGCCGCCAGCACCTCCAGATACTCCGGCACGAAGTCCGCGCCGCGCTGCTGATAGAGGCGGAAGAGCGCCAGCACCAGCAGCTCGCCGAAGGAGTAGGCATAGACGTAGCCCGGCACCTGCAGGAAATGCGGCACGTAGCTCCACCAGTGGCCGTAGTCCGCGCCCAGCGTCACGCTGCCCTGGAACATGGCCTGCTGCGTCTCCAGCCAGATCTCGCCGAGCCGTTCAGCCGTCAGCTCGCCCGACTCGCGGCGCGCATTGTGATAGCCGTGCTCAAAGCGATTCATGGCGATCTGGCGGAAGATGGTGGCGAAGCTGTCCTCGATCTTCGCCGCCAGCATGGCCAGGCGCGCCTCTGCATCCGGTTCGCGCGCCATCAGGTCGTCAAAGACCAGCATCTCGCCGAAGGTGGAAGCCATCTCGGCGGTGGTCAGCGGCGTGTTGGCGTTGAGCAGGCCCTGGTGCTCTGTGGCCAGCAACTGGTGCACGCCATGCCCCAGTTCGTGCGCCAGCGTGGCGACGTCGCGCTCGCGACCGGTGAAGTTCATCAGGATGAAGGGGTGCGCCGAAGGTGGCCCGCCGGCGGAGAAGGCGCCGCCCATCTTGCCCGGCGCGAGCGCCGCGTGAATCCAGCCCTCGTCGAAGAAGCGCTGTGAAATATCGGCCATGCGCGGGCTGAACCCCTGGTAGGCCTGCTGCACGATGTCGCGCGCCTCCTCCCAGCGGTAGAGCCGGTCGCTGCCGGCCACCGGCAGCGGCGCGTAGCGATCGTAATCGTGCAACTCGTCGTAGCCCAGCAGGGCGCGCTTGAGTTCGTAATGGTCGGCGACGATATCGTAGCTGGCGGTGACGGCCTGCACCAGCGCCTCCACCACCTCGTCCGCGACCTTGTTGGCCAGATTGCGCGAGGAGACCCAGGTGGCGTGGCTGCGCTGACGGTCCTCGGAAGCCTTGTCCGCCGCCAGCACGTTGAAAATATAGGTCAGCGGCATGGCCTGTTGCTGCAGCCCGGCGGTGACGGCCGCCGCAGCATCACGGCGCAACTCGCGGTCGACGTCATGCAGCTTGCTGAGCACCTGCGATTGCGTCAGCGCCTCGCCGTGCAATGTATAGCGCGCCGCGCCCATCAACTGGCTGAAGAAGCGCCCCCAGGCCTCGCGCCCGGTCACCGCCTTCTCGACCAGCAGCTTCTCCTCCGGCTCGCTGAGCAGATGCGGCTTGTAGCGCCGCTCGGCCTCCAGATAGTGTCGGAACCTCGCCAGCGCGGGCTGCCCCAGCTGCGCCGCCGCCGCCTCATCGTCCAGCGCCGTCCATTCCAGCTCGAAGAACAGCAGGCCCTGCTGCACGCGCGCGCCGTGCTCGGTGATCTTCTGCAGCAAGGCGCCGAAGGCCGGGTTGTTGGTATCGGTTGTATAGAGCAGGTTGGCGAAGAGTTCGAGGCGATAGACGCGGTCCAGCAGCGCCTCGACGCGCTCCATGGCGGCCAGCAGGCCCGCGGCCTCCAGCTGCCCGACCCTGCCACGATAGTCCTGCGCGAAGGCTTCGATGTCCGCGTCCAGCGCCGCCATGTCGGCCTCGATGGCCGGGTCCTCGGGCCCGCTGTAGAAGATCGAGAGGTCCCAGACGATGTGTTCGGCGCCGGTTGTCGGCTGCGGGGATGGTTCGGCCATGTTGCGCGCTCCCTTTGCTGGTCGGTATACCTCACTATCGTAGCCGACAAGCGCGGCCGCCGGAAGCGTCGGCCGCCCGCCATCTACCGGACGAGCTGGCGCCGGTCGCGCAAAAAAGACAGCGTTCAGGCCAGGCTATTCTTGTAAATCACGCCGCCCTTCATGATGATGCGCAGGTTCGATTCTGGCTCGCTCATCACGCTCAGATCGGCCAGCGGGTCACCATCCAGCACCAGCAGGTCGGCATGCGCCCCGGCGATCACCTCGCCCAGCTCGCCGCTGCGCCCCAGCAGATCCGCCGCGTTGCAGGTGGCTGCGCGCAGCACGTCGATGGCCGGGATGATCTCGCCGCGGATGGCGAACTCGTCCAGCTGCCGCCGCCGCATCGTCCCCAGCAGGTCTGTGCCATAGACCAGCTTCACGCCACCGCGGTACGCCATGGCCAGCGCGCGCTTGCCGGCATCCAGCACGTCGAAGACCTTCCTGTACGATTCCTGCGGCAGGCCGGCCGCGACGCCCTCCTCGGCCAGCGCCTGATAGGTAGACAGGGTCGGCACCAGAAAGGCATCCTTTTCCAGCAAGAGCTCGACACTGCTCTCGTCGAGCAGGTTGCCGTGTTCCACCGAACGCACGCCACAGCGCAGGGAGCGATTGATGGCGCGGGCGGTGTAGGCATGCACCATGACGTAGAGGTTGGCGTTTTCGGCTTCTTCCACCGCCGCGTGGATCTCTTCTTCGGAGAACTGCAAGCTGTCGATGCGGTCGGTGGGCGAGGCGACGCCGCCGGAGACCATCAGCTTGATGTGATGGGCGCCGCGGCGGATCTCCTCACGGCAGGCGCGGCGCAGCTCACTGACGCCATCACAGAGCCAGCCCGCGGCCGGCGCCAGCCAACTGTAGCCGCGGCCGTCATCGCCAGAACTGCGCATGTCGCCATGGCCGCCCGTCGGCGACAGGGCGTGCCCACAGAAAAACAGCCGCGGTCCGACGAGGAGCCCCTCGTCCACGGCTTTTGCCAGGCCCCAGTCCGCGCCAGCGCCATCGCGCACCGTCGTGAAGCCGCGCATCAGCGTCTCTTCGAGTTCCTGCGCGGCCTGGGCGGTCACATAGGCCGGTGACCAGTGTCGCATGGCCGCAAGGTCCGCCGTGGCGGCGGTGACGTGCACGTGCGCATCGCACAGGCCCGGCATCACCACGCGCCCGCCGACGTCGATCCTTTCCGCCTCTGCCGCTGGCAGCGCCTCGCTGACCGAGGCGATCTTGCCGTCTTCGATCAATACGTGGCGCTTGTCCAGCAGCTTGCCGCCGCGCGTATCCAGCACGCGCGCATTGCTCAATATCATCTTCTTCATCACGTCTCTTCCCCTGCGCTGTAAAACGAACCCCGTCGCTGCCGTGATTCTAGCGGTATTGGCGGCGGATGGCCGTCATCGGCCATGGCCGGGGCGCGGAGAAGCAGATCTGTGCGGGGATAGGCGCCACCCCTTCTCCAGAGTCCGCGATTGCCTGGCACAGGGATGGTCGCGCTGCTGAGGGCCGGCGTCAGTACGGCAGTCACAACAGCCGGCATTCCCCTGGCTTTATTGCCGCTGTCATAGGCCTGACTTGTGATGTCAGTCGTTCCAGTCCGGGCAAACATAGGCGTCCTGCGAGGGGCCCGCATTGTAAACAACGATGCTCCCCGGCCGGCAGCGAAGCCAATCCTGCTCCTGCATGAAGAAGTAGCAAAGAATGAAGAAAATTATAAGGAGCAGGCCCTTGCGCGCTGACTTGCTAAATTCTTTCCTTTCCTGTTCCGTTCGCGGGGGGCGAAGGCCGCGCCTGACCTCTTCCAGCTGACGTTCACGCTCCTGTCTGTTCAGCGACTGGCTTTGCTTTTGGCGTGCCCACGCGAGCGCAGCCCTGTCCGCAGCATACCTGTCTCCACTCCAGGCATCATCCTGATCGTATGTTTCTCTGTCACTTGGTGTCATGCCGAATCGCCCTCCGTCGTCGCGTTAAATCATACCTCTCCTCAACAGGCATCCTGACCACAATCGGGACCCGACAACCCGTAACCCGTAAAGGCAACGGGCATTTCCCTGAGTGAAATCGCGCCCGCTGAGCGGTACATCCAGCCAGGGCCGGATCGCCTTGACCTGCGCCGCGCCCTGGCCCCGCGCCGCGCCTTCAGAGCCTCGTGCACCATGCGCATTTCCCGTTTCCTGCGTTCCCTGCGCATGCTCATCCTGTTTTTCTCCCGCCGACTTTTCGTTTCTCCATTTTAACACAATCCCTTGCATATCAATTCACCTCTTTCGCGGGCCGTGTCTGCCCGCAGGGCAAGACATTCGCCCGCGCCATTTCCGCTATACTGGCAGCAAGCGACGAGGGAGTGATGCCATGCCTACACCGGCCTTGAGCGACGACGAGATCCGCGAGCGTCTGGCCCGCCTCAACGGCTGGGAGCGCGTCGGCGACACCATTCAGAAAAACTGGCGCACCGACAGCTACCTGGCCGGCGTCGCGCTGGCGACGGCCGTCGGCGTCATCAGCGAAGGGCTCGATCACCACCCGGAGCTGACCATCGGCTGGCGCCGCGTCAGCGTCAGCTACTGCACACACGACGCCGGCAACCGCCTCAGCCACAAGGACTTTGACGCCGCGGAGCGCGTCGACGCCCTCGGCTACCCGCCCGGGAGCTGAGCCGCATGGCCATCACGCTGCTGCGTGAGCGGCGCATCATCCTCGGCGTGACGGGCAGTATCGCCGCCTTCAAGGCCGCCGACCTCGCCAGCAAGCTGACCCAGGCGGGCGCGCAGGTTGACGTCATCCTGACGACCGGCGCGCAACGTTTCGTGACGCCGCTGACCTTCGCGGCGCTCACCGGCCGCGCTGTCCACAGCGAGCTCTGGGCCACGGACGCCGGCGCCGACGGCCACATCGCCCACGTGCGCCTCGGCGAACAGGCCGACCTGATGCTCATCGCCCCGGCAACGGCGCATACCATCGCCAAACTGGCCCATGGCCTGGCCGACAACCTGCTCACGGTGACGGCCCTCGCCGCGCGCTGCCCCCTGCTGCTGGCGCCGACCATGGATGGCGGCATGTACGACCACCCGGCCACCCAGGCCAATTTGCAGACCCTGAGCGAACGCGGCGTGACGCTCATCGCGCCCGACGCAGGCCGCTTCGCCTCCGGCCTCGGCGGCCAGGGTCGCCTGCCGGAGCCGCCCGTGCTGCTGGGCCACGTGCGGCGCGCGCTGGGGCGCACCGGCGCGCTGGCGGGACGCAGCGTGGTGGTCACGGCGGGGCCAACGCGCGAAGCGCTGGACCCCGTGCGCTACCTCAGTAATCGCTCCAGCGGCCGCCAGGGCCACGCCCTGGCCCAGGCCGCGCTGGATGCCGGCGCCGAGGTGGCGCTCATCAGCAGCGCGCCGGAACTGCCAACGCCCGTCGGCGCGACGCGCATCGCGGTCAACACGGCGCAGGAAATGCTGGAGGCGACGCTGGCGGCGGCGCGCTCGGCGGACGCGCTGGTCATGGTCGCAGCGGTGGCGGACTTCCGGCCGGCGCAGCGCAGCGCGCACAAGCTGCGCAAGCGCGACCATGACGCCGGCCTGCAGCTAACCTTGACGCGCACGCAGGACGTGCTGGCAGCCGTGGCCGCGCAGCGCCAGCACTGCGGCCGGCCGCGCTTCCTGGTCGGCTTCGCGGCCGAGAGCGAACAGTTGTTGACGCGTGCGGCGGAGAAGCTGGCGCGCAAGGGCCTCGACCTGCTGGTCGCCAACGACATCAGCGCGACGGACGCCGGCTTCGCCGTGGCGGACAACCGCGTCACGCTGCTGGCGCCGGGCCGCGAGCCGCAGGCGCTGCCGCTGATGAGCAAGGCCGCGGTGGGCGAGGCCGTGGTGGCGCAGGTAGCGGCGGGGCTAGACCAGCTCGCGCAGGCCGGCGATCCCCGCTGACAGCGTCTTGATGCCGTGCCTGCTGAAGGCCACCGTGACCTCCTCGTCGTCGCGCATGGCCTGGCTTTCAATCACCATGCCCTCGCCAAAGTGGCTGTGCATGACGCGCATGCCGGTGCGGAACTGCAGCGCAGGCCTCGGCGCGGGGAGGGTCGGGCCCGGCGCCCAGCTCGTGTCGTTCGCGCTGGCCTGCGACACATATTCTGTGCGCAGGGCCGGTGAGGCGCTGCTGTCCAGCAGTTCCTCCGGGATGTCCTCAAGGAAGCGCGAGGGATCCTGCACCGAATAGCCCCGCCGCCGCCGGAAAGACCAGGACAGGAAGAGTTCATCCATGGCGCGCGTGATGCCGACGTAGAACAGACGCCGTTCCTCGGCCAGCTGCTCAGGATCGTAGAGCGCGCGCACGTGCGGCAGCAGGCCTTCCTCGACCCCGGCGATGAAGACGACCGGGAACTCCGTGCCCTTGGTCGCGTGCAGCGTCATCAGCAACACCGCGTCCAGCTCCGGGTCCTGCACGTCGGCGTCCGCGAACAGGGCCTTCTCGGCCAGGAACTCGCCCAGCGACTGCGACGCTTCCATAGCCTGCTCCAGCTGGCCGCGCAGCTCCGCCAGGTTCTCCTCGCGCTCTTCCGCCTGGTCCGCGTCGTCGCTGACCTCTCCCAGCCAGCGGACGTACGCCGTGCTGCGCAGGATGCGGTCGAAGAGCAGCGGCAGATCGCCCGTCGCGGCGACGCGCTGCCACTCCTCACAGAGCCGCGCGAAGCCCTGCAACTTTGCCGCCACCCGGGGCGGCAGCGCGGTCTCCGCCCCGCCCGCCAGCAGGGCCAGCGCCTCGCCACAGCCCAGCCCGGCCCCTTTCCGCCAGGTCTCGAATGCTGCCAGGCTCTTGCTGCCGATGCCGCGCCGCGGCACGTTGACCACGCGCAGCAGGCTCATCTGGTCGTTCGGGTTGTGCGCCAGCCGCAGGAAAGCCATCAGGTCGCGCACTTCCATACGATTGTAGAAGGCGATGCCGCGCACCAGGCGATAGGGCACGCCGGCGTTGATGAAGGCTTCCTCCAGCGCCCGCGACTGAAAGTGGCTGCGGTACATCACGGCAATATCGCGCCAGTTCCGGTCATCGACCCGCAGCCTCTCGCCCAGCTTCTGCAGGACGTGGTCGGCCTCCTCGATATCATCGTAGGCGGCATAAAGGTGAACCTTCGCGCCGCGTTCGCGCGTGGTGAACAGCGCCTTGTCCTGGCGTTGTGTGTTCCTGCGGATGACGGCCTGCGCCGCGTCCAGCACAACCTGCGTGGAGCGATAGTTGCGCTCCAGCCGATAGGTCTGCGCCTGCGGGAAGTCCTTGTGGAAGCTGGCCACGTTGCGCCAGTCCGCGCCGCGCCAGGAGTAAATCGCCTGGTCCTCGTCGCCGACCACGTAGACATTATGCTGTGGCTGCTCGAAGAGCCGCACGAGGCGATACTGCGCCAGGTTCGTGTCCTGAAACTCGTCCACCAGCAAATGCTCGACGACCCGCCCGTACTTCACGCGCAGGGCCTCGTTCTCCCGCAACAGGAACACGGTCTGCATCAGCAGGTCGCCGAAGTCCATGGCGTTGGCGGCCAGCAGCAGGTTCTGATAGCGCGGGTAGACGCGCTCCACGATCACGTGCTCATAGGAAGGCGCGACGTAGACCTCTGGCGTGACGAGCTCGCACTTGGCGTTGGAGATCTTGCCCACTATGTCGCGCGCCGCGCGCCGGCCGGCCTTCATCCCCAGCTCGCTCAGCACATGCTTCACGACCTCGAGCTGGTCATTCGAATCGAAGATCAGATAGTTGGAAGTCCAGGCATGATGCTCGGCCTCGATGCGCAGCAGGCGCGCGCAGATGCTGTGAAAGGTGCCCACCGTGGCGCCCCGCAGCCCTCCGCCCAGCAGCGCCTCGGCGCGGCTGCGCATCTCGGCGGCCGCGCGGTTGGTGAAGGTTACGGCCATGATGGCGCCCGGATACACATTCTGCTCGCGCACCAGCCACGCCAGGCGCTGCGTCAGCACCCGCGTCTTGCCGCTGCCCGGCCCGGCGTAGACGATGACGGGGCCGGGGCCGGCGGTCACTGCCGCGCGCTGCTGTTCGTTCAGATGGTCCAGCTTCATGCCGTCCATTGTGACCGACGAACGCGATACGTCAACGCGGAGTAGCGGCGCTGTTTGCGCTACACTGACCGCGTTCCGTGAATCAGGAAGGAGCCGCCGTGCGCGCCAGCGACCCGCAGTCCCTCTCGCGCGAGCGCTACAGTCGTTTCGCCGCGGCCTACGTGACCAGTGTGACCCACGCCAGCGGCCCCGACCTCGCGCATCTGCTGCAGATGGCGCAGCCAGAAGTGCACTGGCAGGTCCTCGATATCGCCACCGGCGGCGGCCACACTGCGCTGACCTTCGCGCCGCATGTCGCCAGCGTGGTCGCCAGCGACCTGACGCCCGCCATGCTGGAGCAGGCCGCGGCCCACGTCCGCGCGCAGAACATACACAACGTGAGCTATCGCGAGGCGGCGGCCACCGAACTGCCCTTCGCCGACGAGTCCTTCGACCTGGTCACCTGCCGCATCGCCGCACACCACTTCCCGGATGCGCAGCGCTTCGTGCACGAGAGCGCGCGCGTGCTCCGCCCGGGCGGGCTGCTCCTGCTGCAGGACCAGATGCTGCCCGCGCATCGGCCGAGCGCCATCTGGATTGACAACTTCGAACGACTGCGCGACCCCTCGCACAACTGCGCGTACAGCGAGTCAGGCTGGCGCGCAATGTTCGCGCGCGCCGGGCTGCGCGTGGAGCAGAACGCGCAGTCCATCAAGCGTCACAACCTGCAGGACTGGGCGCGGCGTCAGGGCAACGACGACGACGCCATCGCGCGCCTTGAGGCGCTGCTGCGCAACGCGCCGCCGCAGGCCGCGCTCTGGGCCGACCCGCGGAACGTCGGCAGCCCGGCAGGCGACTTCATCATCCGCCAGCTACAGCTGTCGGGCCGCAAGCCAACAGACAAGGATGAGACCCTATGAAAGACCGCTACGAGAGCACGCGCCAGGGCTGGGTCGACATGTGGGATGGAGCTACAGCCGCGGACGAACTGGCCACCATGTACTACCCGCGCAGCCAGACGATCATGCAAACCTACATGCCCTGGCTGCCGCGCGACGGGCTCATCCTTGAGGCCGGCTGCGGCCTCGGCGGTCCGGTCATCGCGCTGCGCGCGGCGGGCTTTGCCAACGTCATCGGCATGGACTACGTGGAGAGTGCGTTGCATGCTGCGCGCCGCCACACGCCCGGCCTGCCGCTGCTTGCAGGCGACATTCACGCCATCCCTTGCGCCGACGCATCCATCGACGCCTACCTCTCTTTCGGCGTGCTTGAGCACTTTGAGCACGGCATGGGCCCAGGCCTGGCGGAGGCCCGGCGCGTGTTGCGGCCAGGCGGCATCCTGGTGCTGACCATCCCCTTCCCCAACCTGGTGCTGCGTCTGGTTGTGCTCAAACGGCGGCTGCAGGGACGGAGCACGCTGACCCATGACGACTTCTACGAAAAGGCCTGGGGCCGGCGCGCACTGGTCGGGACCGTTAAGGAGGCCGGTTTCGAACTCTGCGAGCTGCGACCCACCAGCCACGACTACACGCTTTGGGGTCTGGGTGGACCCTTCCGCGCGCCGGGCTACTTCCGCAGCAGCCCGCTGGCCGAGGCGCTGGGCGGGGCGCTGGCGCGCCTGGCGCCCTGGGCCTTCAACTACACCACGCTGCTCATCGCGCGCAAGCCGGCATGACGGATAAGCCGCCGGCGCCGCGGCTTTCCGTGGTCAGCGTCAACTACGGCACGCTGGACTACCTGCGCGCCTGCCTGCGCGCGCTGGCGGCAAGCACGCTGCAGCCTGAATTCATCGTGGTCGACAACGACGGCAGCGCGGCCCCGCTCGCGCGCGAGTTCCCCCACGTCCGGCTGCTGCCGCAGGCGCAGAACCGCTACTTCTGCGGCGGCAACAACGTCGGCATCCGCGCGGCCCGCGGCCACTACGTGCTGCTGCTCAATCCCGACACCCTGCCGCAGCCGGACGCGCTGGAAACCATGGTCGCCTTCATGGATGCGCATCCCGACTACCATGGTGCGACGCTGCAGCTGCGCTGGCCCGACGGCCGCATCCAGCGCACCTGCGCGCGCGTCCCCTCCTGGGGCTGCCTGCTGCTGACCCACGCGCTGCCCGTCCAGCAGCTGCCTCCCCCCTGGCGCCGCCGCATCAGCGCGCGCCAGTGGTACGCGGATTGGGGGCGCGACAGCGACCATGATGTCGAAGTGATGCCCGGCTCCTGCCTGTTAATGCGTCGCGCGGACCTGTGGCTGGACGACGAGCTGCTGCTCTACTTCCCGGAGGACACGCTTGGGCATCGTTTCGCGGGCGCGCGCTTCCGCTTCCTGAGCGGCAGCTACATCACACACTTCGAGAAGTCGGTCACGCGCACCAGCTTCGCGCGGCGGACCTATTGGCGCGACCTGCTGCTCTACACCCGCAAGCAGCACGGCCCGGCGCGGACTGCCTTGTTATGGCTCTTCACGCGGCCGCTGTACTGGCTGACCGCGCTGCTCAGCCGCCCGGGCTGAAGACGCTCAGGCGGAGGCCACAGAAGCCCCTGCCTGCTCCACCTGCACGATCCCGTAGATCACCAGCGCCAGCACGACCACGATGAGGATCAAACTGACGAGCGGCCGCGACGCGCGCCGCCCGCCGAAGATGTGCGTCAGGACCATCGCCAGCGTCATCGTCACAATGTGCTCCAGGCGCCCCGGCCATTCGCCGATGGGGTATTTAACGACCAGCAGAATAACGCCCACCAGCCACTGCAGCGTGATGACGATGCGGAAGAGCAGCATCGCGATGCGGTTGAGCATCCCGGCGCCGCCGCGAAAACTGCGCAGCGTCACGATGAGCGCGACGACCGTCACGGCGATCAGCAGCCAGCGCAGGCCGGAGTGCAGCTCCAGGAGAGTTGCCGAAGTATCCATGTCATCCCGCTCCCGCTCACAAGTCGCCGCTCATTATAGCGCAGCCCATGCGCTAGTGATTTTTGTAGGACTCGTGTAACAGGGATTTTGCCTTCTCAAATTCCGCCTGGTTTCGTACCAACACATGATTGTATTTGCGATTGCCTCCCGGAGGCGCAGACGCAATGCCCAGTACGATCGCGCCATCCCTGACAGTCAGATGCAGATAGCAAAATACCGGCTCTCGTCTTGCTGACACGCGCTTGAATGAGAACTGGGTCTTGAACGCGTCCAGTCTCACGTCGCTGCCCAGCGATTCAGCGAAGGCGCGCAACTCCAGGAACCGCGCTCGCATTTCCTCGTTGGCCCTCCGCCAGTCATAATTAATGGAGAACAGGTTGCCGTTGCCGGCAATCGGCTCTGTCGGCGTTGGTTCAGGTGGAGGTTCAGGCACTACATCCGGTTTGGGCCTAGGCAGTTTGCTCTCGCCATACACCCATTCCAGCGTAAGGAAATCATCACCAAAGCGCCTGTAGCGAACGAGTTCAATGATAGTGTTGTCTTTGTTACGTTTTGCTTCACGCAAGTTTTTCTGTGTAATTTCTCCGGCAATGACGATGAGACGCGGCTGCCAGACGACTTTGTCCGCGCAGTTCTGGTCTCTCTCCCTGACGAGTTCCCGGAACATCGGTCTGTTTTTCAGCAGCCAGTCCCGATAGTCGAGTACCTGCTGCACCACGTCCTGTTTCTTGTCCCGTTTGTACTCAACGATGACCGGTCGCCCTTCTGAATCGATGCCAAGCGTATCGATGCGCCCCTCTTCATCAGAGTCAAGCTCGCTGGCGCCTATCACCACCTCATGATCCAGAAAGCACACGCCAAGGTACTCCAGCAAATGTTTCTCGATCTGCTCATGCAGCGGTTCCTCTAGTGGAAACGAATTGCTTTCAAGCGGGAAGACCCGCCCGTAGACTTGATGAAACAGCCGTATCTCGCCCATCAATACCCCTCCTCACCCCGCTCCCCGCGCACAATCGCCACGCCCGCGCTGGCGCCGATGCGCGTCGCGCCGGCCGCCACCATCGCCTGCGCGTCCGCCAGCGTGCGCACCCCGCCCGAAGCCTTCACGCCCATATCCGGACCCACCACGCGCCGCATCAACGCGATGTCCGCCACAGTCGCGCCGCCGCCATTGAAACCGGTGCTGGTCTTCACGTAGTCCGCGCCGGCCTCGCGGCTCACGGCGCAGGCGATGATCTTCTCCTCGTCACTGAGCAGGGCCGTCTCCAGAATCACCTTGCAGGGCACCTCCCGCGCGTGGCAGACCGCGACCACCGCGCGGATGTCGCCCAACAGCGCGCCCAGGTCGCGGTCCTTGAGCGCGCCGATGTTCAGCACCATGTCGATCTCGCCGGCGCCGGCCGCGATGGCCAGCCGCGACTCGCTCGCCTTCACCTCCGGCAGCGAGGCGCCCAGCGGAAAGCCGACCACCGTGCACACCGCGACGTCGCTGCCGCGCAGCAACTCCGCCGCCAGCGGCACCCGCCAGCTGTTGACGCAGACCGTGGCGAAGTGATAGTCGCGCGCCTCCGCGCAGAGCCGCGTGATCTGTGCTGCGCTGGCCTCGGGTTTGAGCAGCGTGTGGTCGATGAAACGCGCCAGGCCCGCCGCAAGGTCGCCGGGCGCCGTCGGCAAGGGCTCGCCCGGCGCCTCGCCCGCTTCCTCCAGGATGGCCCGCGCCTGCTGCCGCGTCTGCCGCGCCAGTCGTTTGATGGTCGCAATTGACAGACCCTGCGCCATGTGTGCCTTCTCCCCTGAGCCGGCATTCCGGCGCGAGTATAGCAGGGGCCTGTGCTATAGTTGGCGCCGCGCAGGACACGGGAGGACTGAACGGTGGCGACGGACCCCGAAAAGCGGCTCACGCTGGCGGTGATCATCCCCTGCTACAACGAGCGCAGCAGCATTGAGCAGGCCTTGCAGCGCGTACTGGACATAGGCCTGGCGGACGAAATCATCGTCGTCGACGACGGCTCGACCGATGGCACGCGCGAGATTCTGGCGCGCATCGTTGACGCCGGGCACCCCGGCCTGCAGCTGCTGCTGCTGGAGCGCAACCAGGGCAAGGGCGCCGCGCTGCGCCGGGGCTTCGCGGCCGCCAGCACGGACCTGCTGCTGGTCCAGGATGCGGACATGGAGTACGACCCGCGCGACTATCCGGTGCTGCTGAAGCCGCTGCAGGAGGGCATTGCCACCGTGGTCTACGGCTCGCGCTTTCTGGGCGGCCCGCGCAAGGCCATGTACTTCTGGAACATGATCGCCAACAAGTGCCTGACCCTGCTGACCAACATCCTCTACGACGCCATCCTCAGCGACATGATGACCTGCTACAAGGTCTTCCGCCGCGAGCTGCTGGCGGACATGACGCTGCGCACCAACGGCTTTGACTTCGAGCCGGAGCTCACGGCGAAGGTGCTGAAGCGCGGCATCCACATCTACGAGGTACCGATCTCCTACAACGGCCGCGAGTGGGGCGAGGGCAAGAAGATCCGCGCCAAGGACGCGTTGCCGGTGATGTGGACGCTGCTGAAGTACCGCTTCGTAGATTAGGCGCTGCGCTCAGCCCGACTCATCGTAGCTGCGCTTGATCAGCGGCACCGCGCGTTCGAGGTCCGCTTGGCTGCGGATGAAGATTTGGAGTTTGTAAGGACCATGGCTATCAAAATGGCTGATGTCTCTTGTAAACCCCTCTTCCAGAGGGACTGACTTGGGATCGAGGCGCAGTTGTACGGTCAACATTGTCTCGCGTAGGTTTGGCCAGATATAGAGCAGATTAGAGCGTCCAGTTCGCTTTAGTTTTGCCGAAAATCCAGTCTTGCTTGGCTTCACCCACACTTCTTCGCTCAGTGTCTCTACATAGTCACACAATCCCTGGAACAACGTGTGAAGAATCTTGTTTGAGACAACCCGGTCCCACTGATGGTATACGCTGAAATCAGGCGGTCTTGGCGGCTGCGGGTCGGGCGGCGAGGGCACTGGCTTCGGCACCGCCTCTCCGCCGTACACACACTCAAGCAGGACGGATGAATCGCCATAGCGACAATAGCGCACCAGTTCGACGCTTGCCTTGCAGTTTTTCGCGGTAACGATGTCATTGCGTGTGAATGCCCCGGCGATACAAAGTAGACGGGGATTCCTCATGTCAATGCGTTTCGCCTTTTCTTGATCGAATTTCTTTATCACTAGCAATTCAATGGAATCCGGATTCTTTCCAAGCCAGTCAAGATAACCTAGGCCTTGGTTGATGATGTTCTTGTCGCTGCGGAGCTTGTACTCAACCACGACCGGGCGACCTTTTGTATCGATGCCCAACGAGTCGATCCGCTGCTTGTCGTGCGGACCTGTCGAATGTTCGGTGTCCAGAAAGTCTATGCCGAACAATTCATTCAGCTGCCTTTCAATGAAGGCCTGCAAATCCTTTTCTCTACGGAAGGGCGTTTCCTCAAGCTCGCGCGCGCCATCAAGGGTCGCGTGAAACAACTGAATCCTGCCCATCGGCGCGCTCCCCGCCTATCCGGTCTCGTCGTAACTGCGTTTGATCAAGGGCTTGGCGCGCTCCAGGTCGTCGCCGTTGCTGATGATGATTTCTAAATTGCAGGGTGAATTGTGCCCTATCTTGCGCACATCGCGTGTAAACCCTTCCTCCAATGGAACGGTGTCCGCGTCCAGAGCAACCCAAACTTTCAGCGTTCTCTTTCCAGTCATGAATTGCACATCAACAGCGTTTCGTTTTCTCTTAAAGCTGATGTATCGCTTGACTGCTTTTACCTGAATATCCTTCCCCAAACTTGTGACAAAATTGTGCAGTTCCATGAAGAGTTGTCGCAACTCTGCATCAGCCTTGTCCCATCTTTCGTGGATATTAAAGTCAGGCTCTTCAGGTACAGAAAATGGTTGATCATCGTCAGGATCATCCGGCGATGTTTCATTTCCCTGAAACTTGTCAAGCGCCCGCTTCGTAAGACTCGTGACGCGCTCCCGCTCGGCCCGTTTTTGGACACCTCTGCCCAGAACACCTTTTGCCAGCAGTTTTACAAGGTCTCTGGATGGGGAAGCAAGCTCGCGGCTGATGTTGCCTGTGATAATTTGCAGCTCTTTCTCTTCGACTTCTCGCGTATGCACCAGGTCCCAGATTGCCTGCGCGTCAAATTCGGGTTTGGCGAAGCGGGAGACCTCGGCCAGCGCAACGTCATCCAGTTCGCGCATGTCAACAACCATAAACGGCGACTCATCCATCACGTTGCGCTTGCGCAGGTCAGTGAAGAACTGATATTCGATGCCGTTGGTCAGGACACCGAAGCGCGCATCGGTGACCGCATAGTAGCGGATGAGCTGCGACAGGTGTTCCCTGCCAAGAGAAACGCCTGCGCTCTTGCATTCCACCAGAATGGACGGACGCCCGTCCTTCATTATGGCGTAGTCAACTTTTTCACTTTGCTTTACGCCAGCGTCAGCGGTGAACTCGGGAACCACCTCGCTCGGGTCATGAATGTCATACCCAAGCGCAGTGATGAAAGGCATCACAAAAGCATTCTTTGTCGCTTCCTCGCTGCGCACGTGTCGCTTCCGCTGAGGCACACTTGCGGCCAGTTCCCGGATACTTTCTGTAACGCCCATGATTGTCTCGCGCTTTCGCCAACGCTTCGCCAGCGCAGACTATATAACACGTGGCCTAATTCACAAGCGGCCGGGCAGCGAGCCTCAGTCCCCTACCTCCCACAACCTGACCGGCGTGACCGCCCCGCCCTCCGCCACCAGCTCCGCGCGCAACACCTGCACGTCCGCGCGTAGCCGCGCCACGTCCAGCCCCTGACATTCATCCGGCAGCTCGCGCAGCCACTGCGCGCTGCGCAGCAGCAGCTTCAGCGCACCGCGCCGGTTGCCGCGCCCCGCCTGATAC
The DNA here is from genome assembly GCA_965238035.1 of Phototrophicaceae bacterium. Classification (GTDB taxonomy): domain Bacteria; phylum Chloroflexota; class Anaerolineae; order Aggregatilineales; family Phototrophicaceae; genus JAGWBD01. The sequence goes on from OZ250163.1 coordinate 1,405,578, forward strand.
AGCGCCACGCCCACCTGCAGCACCGCCCGGTACAACTCGCGCACCGGGCCTTCGGTCTCCATCCACAGCGCCTCGAAAACGTCGTGCTGCGCGTAGTATTCGCCCGCGTTGAACAGCGCCATGCCCTCGCGCGCCAGCGGCGGCAACTGCGCCCCGCATTCGCATGCCAGCCGCGCCAGCCGCGCGGCGTCGGGCTGACGGACGTGCTGCCGCAGCCATTGTTCCGGCGCCGCCAGCAACTGTGCCGCGCTCAACGTCGCGTCCGCGCCGGCGCGCAGGGCGGCCGCCTGTTGCGCCTCCTCCGCGATGGCCAGCAGCGGGATGCGGCGCGTGGCGTTGTTGGCCCGCGCCGCGCTGATCCAGCGCCGCGCCGCCGCGTCACGCGCGTCGGCCAGCAGCAGCGCCGGCCCCAGGTCCGTCAGACGCGGCACGAAGCCGCTGCCCGCCCGCAGCGCAACGATGCGCAGCCCCGGCCCCGCCTGCGCCTGCAGTTCAGCCAGCCACGCCGGCGTCCCCACCACCGCGATGCACAGTCCCGTCGCTGCCTCCGGCCCTGCCTTCATCTGTTCAGGCCCCGCTCGCCAGGCTATACTGTGGGCGTAGCGCGCGGAAGTTGCAAGGGGTGGGCACTGGACATCAGCTGGTACGGACAGAGTTGCTTGCGCATCAGCGGCCGTGGCGAGCTCACGGTCGTTACCGACCCCTGTGTGCCGGTGCAGCGCAGCGGCCGCGGCCTGAAGGCCGACGTCGTCTGCGTCAGCCACGCCAACGGCGACGCTGCGCCGCAGCATGCCGGGCCGCCGGATGGCCCGCTGGTCTTCGAGCGCCCCGGCGAATACGAGGTCGGCGGCGTCTTCATGCGCGGCATCGCCATGCACGCGCAGGAGAACGGCGCAACGCGCCACAACGTCGCCTGGCTCTTTCACTTTGGCGAGCTGAACCTGCTGCATCTGGGCGCGCTGGCCCACGTGCCGGAGCAGGAGCAGCTCGAGACCCTCGGCGAGGTACACGTCCTGATGATCCCCCTGGGCGCGGGTGGACTTGATGCGGAGGCCGCCGTCGGGCTCGTCGCCCTGCTGGAGCCGCGGGCCATCCTGCCCCTGCACAATCGCCCGCCCGCCGACGCGGCAGACCCGCTCGAACGCTTCCTCGGCGCCATGGGCCTCAGCCAGCCGCAGGAAAAGGAATTCTTGCGCATCACCGCCAGCAACATGCCGGAGCAGTCCCGTGTGGTGCTGCTGCAGCCCCGGCCCCTGCCGGAGTAATCGTGCCGGACGAGAGAACGGGCATGGACGTCAAGCTGATCATGACCTGGGACATTCGCGCCGGGCGTGACCAGGAGTACTTCGAGTTCCTCGTGCGCGACTGGATTCCCGGCACCCAGAACCTCGGCCTGCGCCACACCGGCGCATGGATGACCACCTACAGCCTCGGCAGCACCGCGCAAATCATGACCGAGGGCATCGCCAGCGACCTCCCGGCCATGCATGACATCCTCGAAAGCGACACCTGGTCGCGCCTGCACGAGCAACTGCTGGATTTCGTCATCAACTACGAGCAGAAGATCGTGCGCGTTTCAGGGCACTTTCAGATCTGAACGCCGGTCACGGGCCGACAATAACCTGCCTCTAAACGGAGATTGCGATGCGACTGGGTGGCGTGGATGACTGGTTCGCCGGCTGGCATAACGTCGACGAAAGCGTCGTGCAAAAGCTCAACGCGCTCGGCTTCACCGGCATGGGGATGCATTTCCACGGCGATCCCTTCGACCAGCCGCTGACGGAGGCGCTGCGCACCAAACGCCTGCTGGATGACCACGGCATCGAGCTCGTCCAGTTCTGGGGCTCCTATCCCGCCATCATCAGCCGCGACGAAAGCGTGCGCCGCGAAGGCCTGCGCATCTGCCGCAACATCATGCGCCGCGCCAGCGAACTGGGCGCCCACATGGCCTCGCTGCGCCCCACCAGCATGTACCCCGGTTACCAGTGGGCGCCGCACAAGGATAATTTCCTGCCCGAAACCGAAGAGCGACTCGTGCGCAGCCTCGCCGAAATCGGCGAGACGGCCGCGCAACTGAAGATGCCCGTCGCGCTCGAATGTCACCTCACCACCACCCTGGGCGAGCCCGCCAAAATCCGGCGCATCATCGAGCGCAGCAACCCGGACTGGATCGGCGTCAACGCGGACCTCGTCAACTTTGTCTGCGATATCGGCAGCGTCTACAACACGGCGGCAGTCATCGACAACTATTTTGACGAGCTCGGCCCCTTCATCCGCGCCGCGCACCTCAAGGACGTCACCGTCGGGGAGCAGCTCGTGCTGCACATTGACGAGACTGTGCCCGGCAACGGGTTCTTCGACTGGGACCACTTTTTCCGGCGCTTCGAGGCCCTGCTGCCCGATGGCTTCGGGCTCATTGAGCACCTCACGCGCCTCGAAGATGTGCAGCAGGCGCGCGATTTCGTCGTCGGCCGGCTGGCGCAGCTCGATATCGCCATCCGCTGACCAGCCTGACCGGCCAGGGGAGTGAAGCCGGCATGGATGAGGAACGCAGGCCGGAGCACGCGCAGGACGACGTTCCCTTCCGCCTGCCCCCGCCCGAGGCGCCATCATCCGGCCCGCCCCGCCGGGGCCCGGCTGCGCGTGGCCGGCGTACCATCAGTCAACGTCTCCCCGCCCCGCCCGCGCCAGGCAATCCCGCCACGCCTGCCGCGCGTCCTCGTCCTCGTCCTGCGCGACATTCACGGCGCCGCCGCAGTCTTCTGCCCCGCAGTTGCCTCTTCGCCCTCATCGGCGCCTTCGGCTTCATCTGTGGCGGCCTGACGCTCTTCGTGCTGCTGGCCGGCGCGCTGCTGGGCGTGCGCATCGAGGAGCAGCTCGGCACGCGCGTGGCGCAGGTCGATGACTGGCACAACTTCGAGAGCAGCTTCATATACGACCGCTACGGCGAAGTGCTCTACGAGTCCTTCAGCGAGGGCCGCCGCACCTACGTCACCCTGCGAGACATCCCGCAGTCGCTGATCGACGCCACCCTCGCCACCGAGGACGACACCTTCTTCAGCAATCCGGGCATCGACGTGGCGGCGACGCTGCGCGCCTTCCTGCAATACACCGGCCTCGTGCGGGGCTGGAGCGGCGGCAGCACCATCACGCAGCAGGTCGTGCGCAACCTGCTCTTCACGCCCGAGCGCCGCACCGAGCGCAGCATCGAGCGCAAGCTGGAGGAGATCGCCCTCGCGCTGGTGCTGACGCAGCGCAAGAGCAAGGAAGAAATCCTTGAGCTGTATCTGAACGAGATCTACTACGGCAACCTGGCCTACGGCGCCCAGGCCGCGGCCAGCACCTTTTTCAACAAGGACGTCAGCCGCCTCACCCTCGGCGAGGCGGCCATGCTGGCCGGCCTGCCCCAGGCGCCCGCCAGCCTCGATCCCCTCAACCCGGAAAGCGAGGTGCAGGAAGCCGTCGATCTGCGCTGGCGCATTGTGCTGGATCGCATGCTGACCGAGGGCTTCATCGACGAGGCGCAGCGCAACCAGGCCTTCTCCGCCGGCCTCGCCTTCGACACGCCCGACGTGCCCTTCCGCGCGCCCCACTTCACCGTGTACGTGCAGTCAAAGCTGGAGCAGCTCTTGCGCGGCCTCGGCTATGGCCCCGAGTTGCTCGCCAACGGCGGGCTGAAGGTCTACACCACGCTCGACCTGCGCATCAACGACCTGGCGCAGGCCTCCATCCAGCAGCAAATCGTCCGCCTCGCCGGCAACAACGTGCACAATGGCGCCGTGCTCGTCACGCGGCCGGACAGCGGCGAAATCCTGGCGATGGTCGGCAGCGCCGACTACCACGAAGACAGTATCGACGGCCGCGTCAACGTGACCACGGCGCTGCGCCAGCCCGGCAGTACCGTGAAGCCCATGACCTACGCCGCGGCGCTGGAGCTGGGTATGTCGCCGGCCGAAATCCTCTGGGACACGAAGCTGGATGTCCGCGGCCCAGGCGTCCCGCCGGACTGGCCGCGCAACTACGACAACCGCTACCACGGCCCGCAGCGCATGCGCCAGGCCCTCGCCAACAGCTACAACATCCCCGCCGTGATCACGCTGCGCCGCATCGGCGTCCCGCGCCTGCTGGAAATCATGCAGCGCTTCGGCGTGGACAGCCTCGGCACCGACGCCGGGCGCTACGGCCTCGCGCTGACCCTCGGCGGCGGCGATATCACGCTGCTGGAGCTGACGCAGGCCTATGGCGTCTTCGCCAACGAGGGCGCCCGCGTGCCCCTGCAGTCCATCCGCTGCGTGCTCGACAGCAATGATGAAGTCCTCTACCAGCTCGGCGAGGGCTGCCCGCATGGCCGCCAGACCGGCCTCAGCATCATCCAGCGCCCCCTCGGCGAACAGGTGCTGGACCCGCGCATCGCCTTCATCATCAGCGACATCCTCGCCGACAACGAGGCGCGCAGTCCGTCCATGGGCGCCAGCAGCCCCTTGCTCGTCCCCGACCTTACCAGCGCCGTCAAGACCGGCACCACCGACGACGTCCGCGACAACTGGACCGTCGGTTTCACGCGCAACGTGGTCGTGGGCGTCTGGGTCGGCAACAGCGACGGCCAGCCGATGGTGGATTCCTCCGGCCTGACCGGCGCCGCGCCCATCTGGAACGCCGTGATGAGCGGCATCTACCGCGACCAGGGCATGCTGGCCAGCTTCGCCCGCGACGGCCAGCTGCTGAACGACACCCTGCAGCCGCCTGGCGGCCTGCAGCGCGCCAGCCTGTGCAGCCTGTCTGCGCTGGTGGACCCGGCCACCGCGTGCTCGCGCCGCAGCGAGGAATGGCTGCTGACCAGCCCGCCCGGCATCCCGGCCCAGGACAGCGGCCTCTACTATCCCCCGCCAACGCCGGGCAGCCCGGGCGTTCAGTCCAGCAGCGACGTCGCGCTGGACGAGATCGAACCCGGCGTCTTCCGCGTGCTGGCCTGGCGCATTCCGTCGGAAGTGTCCGGCGCCATCCGCTTCCAGGAGCCGGACAGCCGCGTGCCGCCGCCGCCGCCGCTTTACTGCCAGGTGCCGCAGGCGCTGGCCGCGGCGGCTGTCGCCCTCGGTGCGCGCCAGCAGCTCTTCATCGCCCCGCCCACCTCCGCCTTCCCGCAGGAAGCCATTGAGGCCGAGCTCTTCGCGCGCAGCCGCAATCTCGCCTTCCTGCCCACCATCCAGTGCAACGCCGCGCTGTTGCAGCCCGTGCAACAGTACGACCCGGCGATCGCCACCGCCGTCATCACTTCGCCGCAGAACGGCAGCGTGCTGACGCGCACCACGCCCATCCTCGGCAGCGTCATCTTCACGCCGGAGCAGGCGCAGTTCTACAAGCTCGAGCTCATCGGCGGCGACTTCAGCGAGTGGGTCACGCTGGGCAGCACGCACAGCAACAGCGTGCCCAACGGCCAGCTGGAAACCCTCTACGTCCCTTCGCTGGCGCCCGGCTGGTATCACCTGCGCCTGGTGCTGATCACCCCCACCGGCGACGTGCTGCAGCGGCCCTTCGAAATTTCCTTCAGCGTGGCCTGAGTCACGCCCCGGCGCCGACCTGCAGGCTCTGGCCGTTGAGCGTGGCGGCCGCCTCCGAGCAGAGAAACAGCGCGAGCGCGGCCACCTCTGCCGGGTCGGCGTCCGTGGCGGCGCAGAGCGCGTTGACGCGGATGCCCAACGGCGCCAGTTCGCGCGCGCTTTGCTGCGTCAGGCCGAGCAGCCCGGCCCGCGCAGCGACCGTGGCAGCATCGCCCGTCGCCGCGTCGCCGCCGCCGCCCATGCCCGAATTGTCTGGCCTGACAGTGCCCGGGATGGGTTCCACGATGGTGCTGACAGGCCTGCTGGGCCTCGGGATGGGCCTCGGGATGGTGCTGAAAACCACGTTCAGAATCACCCCGCCACCCTCCTCCGCCATCACGCGGCCCAGCAGTTGCGTGCAGAAGAAGGCCCCCGTCAGATTGACGTCCAGCAACCGGCGCCAGTCCCACTCGTCCAGCCGCAGCAAGGGGCGCTCCAGCGGGCCCGCGCTGGCCGCGTTGACCAGCAGCGAAATCCGGCCGAACTGGTCGCGCGCGCGCTCAATCAGGTTGGCCGCCTGAAAACGGTTCGAGACATCGCCGGGGCAGGCCAGCGCGCCGCCGCCGCCCGCCACGATTTCCGCGCGCACCGCCTCGGCTCGGTCCGGATTGAGGTCGTTGACCACCACAGCAGCGCCGGCCGCCGCCAGCGCGAGGGCGATGTTGCGCCCGCAACCGGCGCCGGCGCCCGTGATGATGGCCGCGCGCCCGCGCAAATCGACGCGGCAGTCAGTCTCCGGCGACATCCTGCTCGGGCTCGAATATGTAGCCGACGCTCCACACCGTGCGGATGAAGACCGGCTTTGCCGGGTCGGGCTCGATTTTCTCGCGCAGGCGGCGCACGTGCACGGTCACCGTGCTGTCGTCGCCCTCGAAGTTGTAGCCCCACACCTTGTCGAGCAGCTGTTCGCGGCTGAAAACCTGGCGCGGGTTGCTGGCCAGATGCCATAGCAGGTCAAATTCGCGCGCGGTGAGCGCAACCGGCGCGCCGGAGCGCCGCACTTCGCGCGCGCGCGCATCCAGCGTCAGCGGCCCGATCTGCAGCGGCCGGCCGTCGGCCTGGCTGGCGGGGTCGCTGCGGCGCAGCACGGCGCGCACGCGGGCGACCAGTTCGCGCGGGCTGAAGGGCTTGGTCAGGTAGTCATCGGCGCCCAGCTCCAGGCCGTGGACGCGGTCCTGTTCGTCACGCCGCGCAGTCAACATGATGATCGGCACCATCCGCTCCGTGCTCAGCACGCTGACATCGCCGCGCAGCCGGCGCGTGATGCTGAGTCCGTCCACGCCCGGCAGCATGAGGTCGAGAATCAACAGGTCGGGCGGGTCCTCGCGCAGCAGCTGCAGCGCACTGCGGCCATCCGCCGCCTCGCTCACCTGCCAGCCTTCGCGCTCCAGATAGCGCCGCAGCACCTCGCGCACGGTCGGCTCGTCATCGACCACCAGAATGCGGCGCCGGCGTTTCATGACGCAGCGTCCCGTGCGCGCTGCAAGCTTTCCGCGCAGCCTCCGACAAGCGCCACGACGCTCCGCCCGCGCTTCATACGGCCTCCCCCCGCTCCTTTAAAGCGCCCGCGCGCTTCATTCGGCCTCCCCCCGCTCCATTAAAAAGGCCTCGACGGCAGCGCGGCGCGGCAGGCCGGGGATGGCGCCGCGCACGGTGGTAGTCAGGGCGCCGACCGCGTTGGCGAAGCGCAACATGCCGCGCAGCTCGCCGGGCCAGTCGTCGCCGTGCTCCAGCAGGCCGGCCAGGATGGCGGCCACGAAACCGTCGCCGGCGCCGGTGGTATCCACGGAATCCACCGCGAAGCCGGGCATGTGCAGGCGCTCATCGCGCGTGTAGAGGGTGGCGCCGCCCGGCCCGTGCGTCACGATGAGCAGCTGCGTGCGCTCGCGCCACAGGGTCTCCACCGCGCCCTCGCAGAGGAAGTCCACCTCCTCGTCGCTGACCTTGACCACCTGCGCGTACTCCAGGCCGGCCAGCATCCAGTGCCGCGCGCTGGCCGCGTCCGGCCACAGGGCCAGGCGCAGGTTGGGGTCGTAGGAGAGCGTCAGGCCGCGCGCCAGCGCCCGCTCGATGGCCGCCTGCAGCGCCGCGCGCGAGGAGTCGGCGATCATGGTGATCGAGCCGTAGTGGAAAATGCGCTGCCCGTCGATGCGCGCCATGTCGACGTCGGCGGGGGTCATCAGCATGTCCGCGCCGGGATGGCGGTAGAAGACGAAGCTGCGCTCGCCGCCTTCCGCCAGCGAGATGAAGGCCAGCGTCGTGCGCGCCTCCTGCGAGAAGCGGATGCCGCGCACGTCAACGCCCTCGTCCGCCAGCACCTGCGCCAGATGATGGCCGAAGGGGTCGTCGCCGACCTGCGTCAGGAAGGCGCTGGCGTGGCCCAGGCGCGCCAGCGCGACCACCACGTTGGCCGGCGCGCCGCCCGGCGCCTTGATGAAGCCGCTGGCCTCGCCCACCGTCACGCCGCTCTCGAGCGCGACGAAGTCGATCAACAATTCCCCCAGACTGACCACGCTCATCCGTCGCTCCTTGCCAGCGCTGTGTCCCCGTCAACTGTAGGCGCATCCCCGCCCGGCTGCCAACTGTACCGCGTCCGCCTTTTGCTGTATTATGCCGGGTCGGTGCCCGCCAGCTGAAACTGGAGTCCCGCCTTCGCATGTGGATGAAGCGCATCACCATCATTTTCGGTATCTCGATGGCCCTTATTCTGGCCCTGACCACACTGCTCTCGGCAGTGGGCCGGACCAGCCAGGCCCCGGCACCGACTGCCGCTCCCGTACCCACCTTCCCGCCGCCGCCCGCCGTCGAGACGATCGACTTCGCGCAGCGCTTTCTGCACCCGGCCGGCCTCTACACCTACGCCCTGCCCACTGGCTGGGAAGTCAGCGAAGCGCTGAACACGCGCGAGGGCCTGCGCGCCGTGCTGGCTAACAAGGCCGCGCAGAGCCTGATTCAGGTGGATGTCGACCGGCCGCCCCGCAGCCTGGCAGCCGGCGCCCTGACGCTGGATGACATCGACGCGCGCTTCAACCAGGCCTGGCTGGGCGGCAGCTGGCGCGAATACCGCAGCTGGGAGGAAAGCGACCGCAAACGCAGCGCGGACGACCGGCTGATCATCGACTTCACGCTGGGCTTCGGCGGCCAGACCTTCGTCGCGCGCCAGCAGGCCTGGACCGACGGCGAGTGGATCTACTCCGTGCGCGTCGTCACGCCCGCAAACGCGACCTCTGCCCTGCTGCATTTGCTGGGCGGCGTCGCCGACTCATTACACCCGTTGAAGGAACTGGCCGACACGCCCTTCCACTGGAACGCCTGGTTCGACCCGCAGTACGCGCACTTTATCCGCTACCCGGACAGCTGGGAGCTGAGCGACAGCGCGCCCGGCCGCCCCACCAGCATCAGCGGCGCCGGCGCCTCCCTGCGCATTGAGACCGACGCGCAGCCGATCAGTGACGAGGCAGCCGCCGGTGCCAGCGTCGTCGGGCGCCACGCTGGCGCCGAAATCCTGAGCGTGAGCGCGCTGGAGCAGGCGGAGGCCGAGGGCTACGCCGTCTCCTGGAGCAGCCGCAACGCGGATGGCGACAGCCTCAGCGGCCTCGACGTGCTGCTCAACGGCCCCGACGGCCAACTGCACCTGGCCAGCCTGCGCTTCCCCGGTCAGGTGGACCTCAACAGCGAAGCGGGTGCCGCCGCCGAGCCGGAACTGGACGCGATGATGCGTTCCTTCCAGCTGCTGCCGGCCCTGGCCGGGGAACTGGCCGGCTAGGGGACGCGGGCCAGGGCGCGCTACTTGTCGCGCGTCAGCGCGAAGCCGCTCATAAACTGCTTCTGCAACGCGATGAAGACGATCAGCGGCGGCAGGCTGACCAGCACGGCGCCCAGCATCAGCGGGCCGAAGCTGTCGCCGGTCTCGGTGCCGCTGCGCATGGTGCGCAGGCCGACCTGCACCGGCCTTAGCGTCGACTCCTGCACCACCATCAGCGGCCACAGGTACTGGTTCCAGGCGTAGAGAAACTGGATTACGAAGAGCGCGGCAATGGCGTTCCAGCTGATGGGAATCAGCACGCGCCAGAGGAACTGCAGCGGGTTGGCGCCGTCAATCTGCGCCGCCTCGCTCAGCTCGGCCGGAATGCTGGAAAAGTGCTGGCGGAACAGGAAGGTGCCGGTCGCGCTGGCGATGAAGGGCACGACCATCGCATCATAGCCGCCCCACTGCAGCCGGATACCCACGAGGCGGAAGAGGGCGATGGCCATCACCTCCGTCGGCATCATCAGCGTGATGAGCACGAAGCCAAAGATGAGCCACTTGCCGGGAAAGCGGAAGAAAACAAAAGCCATGCCCGCCAGCAGCGACAGTGTCGCCTTGCCCGTCGTCATGACCAGCGCCACGATGACCGAATTGACCATGTAGCGCGGCAACTGGCGCTCGTAGATCACCAGGTCCCAGTTGCGCGCGAGGTAGGTGCTGGGCGTCAACTGATAGTTGAAGATCTGGGTGTTGGATTGCGTGGCGACGACCGCGGCGTAGTAGACCGGGAAGCCCGTGATCAGGATGGCCACGATCAGGATGACGTGCGCGTACCAGCGTTTGGGCAGGCGTCGCCGCAAGGGTAGCGCGGCCGTCGCAGCCAGCGAAATGCGCGCGCCTTCGCGCTTTACGTCCATCGTCAACCCCCGTACATCACGCGGCCACGGCTAAAGCGGAACTGCACGATGGTCACGCCGATCACAATGCCGAAGAGCAACAGCGAGCGCGCCGCCGCGCTGCCCAGGTTGCGCGCCACCACGCCGACCTCGAAGACCTCGTACATCATGGTGGTGGTGGATTCGACCGGGCCGCCGGCGGTGAGAAAATCAATAAGGCCATAGGTATCAAAAAAGGCGTAGGTGGTGGTGGTCACCACGAGGAAGAAGGTGATGGGCGCGAGCAGCGGGAAGGTGATGCTGAAGAAGCGCTGCATGGGCCCGGCGCCGTCGATGGAGGCCGCTTCCAGCAAGTCATTGGGCACGTTCTGCAGGCCGGCGATGTAGAAGAGGATGCAGAATCCCAGTACGTTCCAGATGGAGGCGATGATGACCGTCCACGGCGCGATAGCGGGATCCAGCAACCAGGACACCTCGAAGCCGAAGGCCGTGTCGAGGATGTGGTTGAGCACGCCCGCCGTGTTGTGAAAGAGCAACTGGAAGATGATGCCGGCGATGACGGGCGAGAGCGCGTAGGGCCAGACCAGCAGCGCGCGGTAAATGCGCCCGCCGGTGATGGGGCGGTAGGCCATCTGCGCGATCAGCAGCGAGAAGGTCAGCGAGAAGACCACGATGAACACCGCCAGGAAGAAGCTCACCAGCAAGGTCCTGCCATAGTCAGGATCGCTGAGCAGATGGTTGAAGTTGCGCATGCAGACAAAGATCGTGCGCGGCGCCCCCAGACGCGCCAGCTGCGTCGACAGCTGAAAGGTATCGAACATGGGGTAGTAGAGGAAGACGGCGAGAATGGTCAGCGTGGGCGCCAGGCAGAGCAGCGCGAACAGGCGCGCAGCTGGCCCGCGGAACGTGCCCGGGCGCGTTTCGCCGGCGCCGGGCAGACCCTCGCCGCGTAGCCAGCGCCCGACCAGCAGCATCACCACGCGATGCACCAGATAAGCGCCGCCGACCAGCAGCACGACGCCAATCAGCACGTTCAGCTGGTCGGCATTGCCGTCGCCGTCCAGTTCGAAGGGACAAAAGTTGAGCGGCGCCAGCAGGATCATGGCGCCCAGCCCCGCGCTGGCCGCGCCGAGCAGCCCCCACAGTTGCGGCCGGCGCCGGATCTCGGGGTCTGCGCCCTGCGCCCGCGCCCGCCATGCGCTCCAGCCACCACCGGCCAGGGCGACCAGCGCCAGCAGAATCAGCGGCGAGACAACGTACATGCGTCCTGCTCCCCTGCTGTCGGGCGGGACAGCGCCAGGCACTGCACCCGGGCTGCCCCGCCGGTTCCTGCTATGGTCTACTCATCCACGTAGAGCAGATTGTACTCCTCAAGCAGAACGTTTGCTTCTGCTTCCGCCCTGGCCATGATCTCGCCGACGTCGCCGTCGGTCAGCATGGCGTCCTCAATCGCCTGGGTGATGATGTTGCGCGTCTCGACGAAGGTGCCAAAAATGGCGCCCTGCGTCGCGATCGTCACCTGCGATTCGCCCAGCTGGATGCTGGCCGTGAGGAAGTTGGGGTTCGCCTCGTACCAGCCTTGCTCCACCAGCAACTCGATCGAGCTGTTGCGTACGGGCACGTAGCCGCTGGTCTGGTGCCAGGAGGCGGAGTTCTCCGTGTTGGAGAAGAAGAGCAGGAAAGCCATCGCGCCTTCCTCGACCTCCGGATCGAGGTCGTCGGTGATCCACATGGTGGCGCCACCGAGGATGTTTCCGGTCCAGCCGACCTCGGAGTCATGCACCATCATGCCGGTGCCGACCTCGACGCCATTCTCGTTCGCGTTGCGTACGATGCCGCCCGCGCTGGCGCTGCTGGTCATGATCATGGGCAACTGCTGGCTGTTGAAGGCCTGCACCGCGCCCGACCAGTCGCGCTGTACGCCACTGTAGGCATAGAAGCCCGCGTTATACATGTCCTTGTGCCACTGCACGATGTTGAGCGAGGCGTCGCTGCTCAGCAGGACTTCCGTGGGGCGCGCATCGCGGCCGTTGCCATTGTTGACCAGCTCGGTGTTCTGCTGCGCCAGCCACTGCTCGAAGAACCAGCCGTGGTTGGGCCACACGATACAGCCTTTGATCGCGCCCGAGTCCATCATCGGCTGCAGCTGCGCGCAGACTGCCTCGACTTCCGCCCAGGTGCCCGGCAGCGCGTCGACGCCGGCCTCGCCAAGGATGTTCAGGTTGGCGTAGAGGATGGGCGTGGAGGTGTTCCAGGCCACCGACGACCAGTCGCCGCCGATGGTGTAGTAACTGGAGACCACCGGGATGATGTCGTCGAAGTCCACCGGCTGACCCAGCACCTCGTCGCGGCCGGCGATGATCTGGCTGGCCGCCTTGAAGTAGCCGCTGTCGATGGCGAACTGCGTGCCGACCTCGAAGAGCTGCATGATTTCGGGCGGGTTGCCCTGTTCCTGCGACAGAATGTAGGAATCCAGCAGGATCTCATAGTCGCCGAAGGATTCGAGGTTCACCTGGTACTGCGGGAACATCGCGCTGAATTCCGCGGCGCGGTCCACTGCCCAGTCAAAACGATGATCGGTGAAGCCGATCAGGGCGTCGATTTCGCAGGGCGCGTCGGCGCTGCAGCCCTGCGCCTGCACGGGCGCCAGCAGCGTCATGGCCGCCAGCAACAACAAAACGAGTATTGAAAGGGACTTGCGCTGAGTCATGTTGTTCTCCATTCCATAATAATGATCTCCAGGATCGGCTCAACTATGGTGCACACCTGTTACCGATTCTTCCCGGCCGGTTGAAGGTGAGCGTCCCTCCCGGCAATTACCGGCCATCCCCGACAAACAGGGCTAACCTGGATTTAACGAAAGTAGCGTCTGAGGGGTATTGTGTCAAATGCTCCTAAGTCAGAGGGACCGCCAGGTCAGCCGCCCTCCCCCCGTCCGCGCCGGGGCTACTCCCCCACGTAGCGCAGCTTGTGCTCCTCCGGCTGGGCCCTGGCCATGTTTATGGCCATCCAACATTGACCTTGACCTGTTTATGGCCATATCCTGGCCAGATCCTGGCCATGCTTCCAGCCTTCAGTACCACGACTGTATCGTGTAAAGTCGCGCCGGCAAACGAGACCCTGGCAACGCATGTGAACCGCTTCGCCAAAGTTAAAACACAGCAAATCGCCTGGGCCGCGTTGATCATCAATGCGGTCGTGATTTTGCAGGGAGCCGTCGTCAGGGTGACCGGCTCGGGGGCAGGCTGCGGGCGTGACTGGCCGCGCTGTCAGGGCGAGCTGTTGCCGCTGACCCATGGCCTTGCCACCTGGATCGAGTTTTCCCATCGCGCCCTGTCCGGCCTCGCCCTGCTGCCGGGAGTATGGTTGCTCTTCAGAGCCATGCGGCTGCGGCACACAATGCCAGGCTTTATGCGCATGGCGGCGCTCTCCATCGTTTTCCTGCTGGTGGAGGCGCTGATCGGGGCTGGCACGGTGCTGGCCGGCCTTACCGGGGATAACGTGTCCACCGCCCGCGGCTTGCTGGTCGCCTTTCATCTCCTGAATTCCCTGGCGTTGATGGGCGTTCTGGCCCTGGCAACCCTCTATTCCCGTCCGGGCCAGCCCTGGCCTCCGGCCTGGCAGGGGAAGACCGGATTGAAGTTGCTCATGGGCCTGGGGTTACTGGGGATGCTCGTGCTCATGTTTTCCGGTGGCATCGCGGCTATGGGAAACACCATGTTTCCGCCGGAATCGCTACAGGCGGGCCTGGTCGAGGACTTCAGCGCGCAATCACATCCCCTGATCCGCCTGCGCCTCCTGCACCCTTTCATCGCCATTGCTGTTGGCGGCTGGCTGTGGCTGACTCTGGGCTGGACGAGCCTGACATGTCCCGTGGCGCAGGCCAGCCGCTTTCGCAAGTTGCTTGTTTGGGTTTACGGCTTGCAGCTGATTGCTGGCGCCACCAATCTGGCGCTGCCGGGGCCAGTTCTGCTTCAGCTGCTGCACCTGGGTCTGGCCCTGCTGGCATTTATGCTGTGGACCCTGGTTACATGGACGACCCTGAATTCACCTCTGCCCGCGAAGGCCGGAACCCCCGGGCAATGGTTACCCCTGAGGTAGACAAACACTATGAGTAATGCGATAACGACTGCCCCGCTTGCCACATGGCGCGATTATCTGGCCCTGACCAAACCTAAAGTGGTGTTCCTGTTGCTCTTTACGGCGGTGGGCGCCATGTGCATTGCGGTACGTGGCATACCGGGATGGTTGCCCCTGGCAGGTGTACTGGCCGGTGGCTACATGTGCACCGGGGGAGCCGGCGTCTTTAACATGATCCTGGATCGCGACATTGATGCGCGGATGAAGCGCACCGCCCGCAGACCCCTGGTGACGGGGCGTGTTTCCGTGCGTCGCGCCACCCTTTTCGGGTCTGTGCTCGGCGTTGGCGCCTTTGTCGTGCTGTGGCTGACCACCAATCTGTTGACGGCGGTGATCGGAATGGGCGGGCTGGCCTTTTATGTCCTTGTCTATACCTTGTGGCTAAAGCGCAGCACCTGGCAAAACATCGTAATTGGCGGTGTGGCCGGCGCAGCGCTGCCACTTCTGGGATGGGCAGCGGTAACAGGAGAATTATCCCCGATGGCGTGGACCCTGTTTGCCCTGATCTTTATGTGGACGCCCGTACACTTCTGGGCGCTCGCGTTTATGGTAAAGGACCAGTATGCCGCCGTGGGGGTGCCCATGGCCCCCTCGGTACTGGGGACGCAGGGCACCTTGCGGCAGATGCTCCTTTATACACTGTTGACCGTCCTGACCTCGCTGGTCCCGCTTGTCCTTGATGAGGCAGGCTGGCTCTATGGGGGGACGGCAACAGTGCTCAATGTGCTGTTACTGTCGAAGATGCTGCGCCTGTATCGCAAGGTGGGGCCGGCGCAAGAGGTTACGCGCGACGATTCCCTGTCCCTGTACAAGTTCTCAATGCTTTACCTGGCGCTGGTCTTTCTCTTGCTGGCCCTGGACCGGAGTTTGCTCTTTCCACTCTAGCGGACCCACCTGCGACCAGGCAGACCGTGGCGCCGCTGCGCTGCGCTCAGGAGAAGAAGACGAGGCGCTCGAGCGCCAGCAGGGCCAACTCGACGCTGAAGGTCAGGGCGAAGAGGCGCAGCGAACGACGCTGGCCCGGCTGTTTGAAGTGAATCTCGATACCCATTACCGCCACGGCCAGCAGCAGCAGACCGCCGCCGATGGCGGCCAGATTGCGCAACACCGTCGTCACGCCGCGCGCGTTGGCGGGGGCGACCAGATTATGGCGCGCGATCAGCAGCGCCGAGCCGAACTCCATCACGCGCACCAGCGCCATCAGCGCCAGCACGCCCAGCGCCAGCCCCAGCACGAACAGGGCAGCGCTCAGCACTGTGACGAGGCTGCGGCGGGCGACGCGGTTCCAGTCGCGGCTGGTGCCCTGGTCCTGGTTCATGACCAGCCAATTGTAGCGTCCGCGGCGAGGCAGCGACAGTCATGGACGCCTGCCCCCTGTGCTATACTGCCACGGGATGTTCACGTGAAAGGACAACGCCATGGCCGTCATCGAGACTCGTGAGCTGACGAAGATTTACAAGACCGGCCGCGACGAGCTGCGCGCGCTGGACCAGCTCAATTTGCAGGTGCAACCAGGCGAGATCTTCGGCTACCTGGGGCCCAACGGCGCCGGCAAGACCACCACCATCCGCCTGTTGCTCGACCTCATCCGCCCCAGCGCCGGCAGCGCCACGGTGCTCGGCATGGACGCCCAGGCGGACAGCGTGGCCCTGCACCGCCGCATCGGCTTCCTGCCCGGCGAGCTGGCCCTGTGGAAGGGGCAGACCGGCGCGCAGGTGGTGCGCTTCGTGGCCAACGTGCGCGGCGGCGTGGACGAAGCGTATCTGCGCCAGCTGTGTGAGCGCCTGCAGCTTGACCTGGGCATCAAGGTGCGCAACTACTCTTCCGGCAACCGGCGCAAGCTGGGCCTCGTGCTGGCCCTGATGAACAAGCCCGACCTGCTCATCCTCGACGAGCCCAGCGGCGGCCTCGACCCGCTGATGCAGCAGATTTTCCATGAGTTGATGCGCGAGACGCGCGCAGAGGGCCGCAGCGTCTTCCTTTCCTCGCACATTCTGGCCGAGGTGCAGGCCATCTGCGACCGCGTCGGCATCCTGCGCCAGGGCAAACTGATCACCGTCGAACAGGTCAGCCGCCTGACGCAGGTCGGCTTCCGCTGGGTCAGCATGCAAGTGCGCGAGGTCGGCGCGCTGCCCGGTCGTCTTGACGCCATCGACGGCGTCAGCGACGTCAGCGTCGAGGACAACAGCCTGCGCCTGCGCCTCAGCGGCGATTTCGACCCGCTGCTGCGCGCGCTGCAGGAGAGCTACGTCGAGGAGCTGCACGTGCACGAGCCCTCGCTGGAAGAAATCTTCCTCGCCTACTACGGGGACGGAGAGGCGTCATGAGCGGCGTCCTGCTGCGCGCCACGCTGCGCCAGAACTGGCGCCCGACGCTTTACTGGAGCGCCGGCCTGGCCCTGCTGGGCGTCTACGTCATCGCCGTCATCCCCACCCAGGACGCGCTCAACAACTACGTCGGCCTGATCTCCTCGATGCCGAAGCCGCTGCTGGACGCCATGGGCGCCGGCGACACCCTGCTGCTGTCCACGCCGGAGGGCTTCATCCAGTACGGCTTCGCCACCTGGGCGCAGTTGATGCTGGCGGTCTACGGCCTGCTGGCCGGGCTTAACCTCTGCGCCAACGAGGAGGAGGCCGGCATCCTCGACGTCCTGCTCAGCCTGCCGCTCTCGCGCCGGCGCCTCATGCTGGAGCGCTTCGCGGCCTTTGCACTGCTGACCCTGCTGATCACCCTGCTTAGCGCGCTCGGCCTGCTGCTGGGCAGTTTCGGCACGGAGCTGCCGCTGGCGCCAGACGCGCTCTTCGCCACGGCGCTCAACCTGGTGCCCGGCACGCTGCTGGTCATGGCCTTCACGGCCCTGGTAGCCGCCGCGCTGCGGCGCCACACGGTCGCCACCGGCCTGGGCATCGTCTTCGTCATCGGCAGTTACTTTCTGAACTTTCTGGCCGGCGCCATCAGCGATGAGCCCTTCAACCGGATCGGCCAACTCTCCTTTTACCACTGGAGCAGCGCCGGAATCGAGCCGGGCAGCTTCCTGCCCGTGGCCAACCTGGCCCTGCTGCTGGGCGTGACGGTCATCTTGCTGGGCATGGCGCTGTGGTTCTTCGAACGCCGGGATATCGGTCTCTAGACCGGGCCGCGGAGCGAAGCTGATGAGCGGTGTGATTTTTCTGAACACGCTGCGCCACAGCTGGCTGCAGATGGTCTTCTGGGGCCTTGGCCTCGGCCTGATGGCCCTGTTCACCGCGGCCATGGTGCCCCTCTTCGACTCGATGAAGATGGTCGAGCTGCTGCAGGGGCTGCCACCAATTTTGCTGGCGGCCGCCGGCTACGACACCGACCTGCAGCTACTGGCCACGCCGGAGGGCATCATCACGATCGGTTTCTTCGGCGAGTTCGCGCTCATCTTCGCCGCCTGTCCGGTGGTGATGGGGATGCGCATCAGCGCCAACGACGAGGACAGCGGCATCATGGAGGTGATCCTGAGTCTGCCCCTGCCGCGCTGGCAGATCATCATCGAGCGCTTCCTGGCCTGCAGCCTGATTCTCATGGGCGTGAGCGCCCTGGTTTATGGCGGGCTGTGGCTGGGCGTCACCCTTGCCCGGGTAGAACTGGACATGGGGCGCATGGCGGCGGTGGTCTTCAACGTGGTGCCGGTGCTGATCTTCGTGCTGGCCTTTAGCGCGCTGATGGCGGCCCTCTTCCGGCGGCGTCAGCGCGCGCTGGCCGTGACAATCGTCTTCGTGGTCGCCAGTTTCATGATCGATGCCGTGGCCGGCATCGTTGGCGAGGGACTGTCGCAGACGCTGCACGCGATCTCCTTCTTCAGTTACTACGATCCCGCCGGCATCCTGCAGCAGGGGCTGGACCAGGGCAAGACGCTCTTCATCAGTGCGTTGGCCGTCCTGTTGGCCCTGGGCGCCGCGTGGGCCTTCCGGCGCCGCGACGTGGGTCTGTAGAGCATGTCGTCCCATCAGTTACGGGAGCGGACACGATGAACGGAGTCATCTTTCTCAACACGCTGCGCCACACCTGGCTGCAGATGCTCTTCTGGGGCCTGGGCCTCGGTCTGATGGCCCTCTTCACCGCGGCCATGGTGCCCCTCTTCGACTCCATGAAGATGGTCGAGCTGCTGCAGGGCCTGCCGCCGATCCTGCTGGCGGCTGCCGGCCTGGACGCCGACCTGCAGGTGCTGGCCACGCCGGAGGGCATCATCACGGTCAGTTTCTTCGGCAAGTTCGCGCTCATCTTCGCCGCCTATCCGGTGGTGATGGGCATGCGCGTCAGCGCCAACGACGAGGACAGCGGCGTCATGGAGGTCCTGCTCACCCTGCCGCTGCCGCGCTGGCAGGTCATCACCGAGCGCTTCCTGGCCTACAGCCTGACGGTCGTGGGCGTGGGCGCGCTGGTCTATGCCGGGCTGTGGCTGGGCGTCGCGCTCGTCGACGTGCAGCTGGACATGGCGCGCATGGCGGCGGTGGTCTTCAACGCGGTGCCGGTGCTGATCTTCGTGCTGGCCTTCACCGCGCTGATGGCGGCCCTGCTGCGGCGGCGCCAGCGCGCGCTGGCCGTGACGACCGCCTTCGTGGTCGCCAGTTTCATGCTCGACACCGTGGCTGGCCTCGCCGGCGAGGGCCTGTCGCAGACCCTGCGCGCAATCTCCTTCTTCAGTTACTACGACCCCGCCGGCATCGTGCAGCAGGGTCTGAACCAGGGCAAGACGCTCTTCATCAGTGCGCTGGCCGCGCTGATGGCCCTGGGCGCCGTGTGGGCCTTCCGGCGCCGCGACGTGGGCCTGTAGGCCGCGCTACATCAGCGTTTGATGAAGGGCGCGCGCGGCGGGCAACATTAACGCTATCCTCGGCCTGTTGAGGCCCTGCCGCCCATCCGGGAGCCATCCATGCTGAGCGTCATCCTGCGCTGCGCGCTGCCCTGCGTATTCGTCCTGCTGGCCATGACCGCGCCCGCCTTCGCGCAGGCGCCAGCCGGGACGGATGATCTTGACCCGCGCGCCTTTCTGCCCGCCGATGTCGACGCCTGGCTCAGCCTGGACATCCGCGACTCCGGCATTATCAACGCGCTGAACGTGGCCGCCCGCTCGGCCGCGCTGTTGCAGCCGGGGCGCGCCGGGCTGCAGCCGCTGCAGGGCCTGGAGCAGGCGCTGCCGCTGCAGCAGCTCAACACCGAAGCGCTGCCGATCTTCGCGCGCGACTTCGCGCCCTGGGTGGAAGAACAGGTGTTGCTGGCCTGGCGCGCGCCCGACCCCGCAGCGCCGAACCCCCTCCTCATCCTGCCCACGCGCGACGTCCTGCAGGCCGCCGCCAGCTTCAGCAGCATCCTGGAGGAGCAGGACCTGTTGCGGCGCGAGCTGCATCAGGGCCAGACGCTGTGGCTGGCAGACCGCAGCAGCATCGCTTTCGCGCCCGGGGCCGTGCTCATCGGGCCGGAGGCGCTGGTGCGCGCCGCGCTGGACGTTCAGGCCGCTGCCGCGCCGCGCCTGCTGGATGCTGCAGCCGGCATGACGGAGCGCGACGCGGCCCCGGCCGGACAGATCCTCTCCGGCTGGCTGCGCGGGGAAAAGACCCTGCGCGCCCTCGCCGCCCTGCTCTCCGGCAGCGAGGAGTCCGCGCCGCTGCTGTCCGCCTTCGGCCAGACGCTGGAGGCCTTCGACAGCCAGTCGCTGTTGCAGCAACTCGTACTGGAGGGCGAGGCGCAGGCGCTGACCTTCTCCCTGGCGACCGACGCGCTGCGCCTGAACGTGCTGCGCCTGACGCTGCAGTTGCACCACGACGACGCGGCAGCGTCCGAAACGCCCGCGGCCTTCAACGCGGCCGTGCTGGAGGCGGTGCCGCGCAACGCCATGCTCGTCGTCAGCGGCACGGAAGCGCGCAGCCTCGTCTTCAACCTGCTGGCGGCCATGCCGCTCTCCAACTTCGGCGGGCAGTTGCTGGGCGCATTCGGCGTGCAGCAGTCCGCCGGCGCAGACAGCGGCCTGCTGGCGCCGCCGGACGCAGACACGATCCAGCAGACCATCAGCAACTGGCTGGCGGCGCTGTGGGACCAGGCCGATTTCGACCTTGAGCATGATCTGTTGCGGCGCCTGAACGGCAGCTTCAGCCTGGCGCTGCTGCCGCGTCCCAACGACCCGCTGCCGCCGTTGAACATTCCCGTGGACCTGCTGCTGGTGGCCGAGGTGGACGACGGCCAGGCCGTGCTCGACGCCCTGGAGCGGCTGGTCACGCTCACCCTTGATGCGCGCGGGCTGGAGCGGCGCGAGTCAGACGGGACGCAGCTGCGCCTGCTGCCCGGCGACGGTTTCAGCGGCCCGCTGCTGCAGGCCTGGAGCGCGGACGGCCTGCTGCTGCTGGGCACGGGGGCTGCGCCCGAGGCCATGCGCCTGGCGCGCATTGGCGATGACCGCCTGATCGACCGCGCGCGCTGGCAGGCCCTGGCGCAGAAGGCCCCGCCGCAACTCTACCTCGACATCGCGCCCCTCTACGCCACGCTCCTGCCGGGGGCGGCCGGGCCGCAACTGCAGCAAATCCGCCAGCTGGGCCTCCGCAGCCATGCGCCGGCCGCGGGCCGCCAGGACCTCGAAATCACCCTCACGCTCCCCGGCCTGTTTGGCTGAGCGCCCCTGCGCGCCGGTCGCTGCCGCGCCAGAGCAGACCAGGGGAAACTGGCATCAAGGAGGGGGCCTCTCGCGATGAACAGGAATGTAGCGTTTCTGCTGACCCTGGCGCTGCTGGCGAGTCTCTTGCCAACGCTGCCGGCGCTGGCGCAGGACCCGCTGATCGAGTCCGTATGTCTGGTCACGGACGTCGGCCGCGTTAATGACGGCACCTTCAACCAGTCCGGCTACGAGGGCATGCTCGCCGCCGCCGAAGCCTTCGACCTCACGTCAACCTACATCGAGACGACCAGCCAGGTCGACTACACGAGCAATATCCAGACCTGCATCGACGCCGGCTACGACGCCATCATCACGATGGGCTTCCTCATCGCGGACGCGACCCTGGCGGCCGCGCAGGCGAACCCGGCGCTCTACTTCATCGGCGTGGACCACTTTTATGTGGAGGCCCCGGCCAACCTGGTTGGGCTCCAGTTCCGTGAAGACCAGGCCGGCTTCATGGCCGGAGCGCTGGCCGGGCTGATAACCGAAAGTGGCATCGTGGCCGGCGTCTACGGCATCGATATCCCGCCTGTGCTGCGCTTCCGCAGCGGCTTTGAAAACGGCGTCGCCCACAGCAATGCGGACGCACAGGCTTTGGGCGTCCACATCCCCAGCTTCATCGACCCCGCAGCCGGCGCCGAAACTGCGCTGCAGTTCATCGCCGAGGGCGCGGATGTCATCCTTGGCGCAGGCGGCACCACGGGCTCCGGCGCCATCCTGGGCGCGGCTGCCGAAAGTGTTTACGTCATCGGCGTGGACCAGGACGAATATGTGACGACCTTTGGTAACGGGGAAAGCTCCGGCGCCGAATTCCTGCTCACCAGCGCATTGAAGCGGGTGGACCAGGGCGTCTACCTGTCGCTGCAGGCCCTCCTCGCGGGCGACGCCGCGACCTTCCACGGCGAGGGTGGTGTGCGCGTCCTGGACGCAGCCAGCGACGGCGTCGGTCTGGCGCCGTCGCACGATGTGGCAGTGCCGGACGAAGTCCTCGCGCAGCTGGACGAGATCTTCGCCGGCCTGCAGGATGGCAGCCTCGAGACCGGCGTCGACCCCATCACCGGCGCGAAGCTGGAGCCGGAAGCGTCGCTGGAGGCGGGCAACGGCTGATGACGGCAGCTAAACGCCACTTCCTGACTGTTACAGCCCCGTCAGATAAGGTAAAATAGAGTTGTTATACGCACGATTCGAAGTCAAGGATGAGAGGACTATTACAGTGAACAGAAAAGTGACGCTTTTACTGACGCTGGTGATGCTGGCGAGTATGTCGCTGGCGCTGCCGGCCCTTGCGCAGGATCCGCTGATCGAGTCGGTCTGTCTGATCACGGACGTCGGCCGCGTGAACGACGGCACCTTCAACCAGTTCGCCTACAAGGGCATGCTTGACGCGGTGGAAGACTTCGACCTCGAGTCGACTTACATCGAGACGACCAACCAGGTGGATTACGCGACCAATATCCAGACCTGCGTCGACTCAGGCTATGGCGCCATCATCACGGTGGGCTTCCTGATGACGGATGCGGCCCTGGCGGCCGCGCAGGCGAACCCGGATGTCTACTTTATCGGCGTGGACCACTTCTATGGCGACGCACCCGCCAACCAGGTGGGCGTCCTGTTCCGCGAGGACCAGTCGGGCTTCATGGCCGGTGCGCTGGCGGGGCTGATGACCGAGAGCGGCATTGTGGCCGGCGTCTACGGCATCGACATCCCGCCGGTGATCAGGTTCCGCAACGGCTTTGAGAACGGCGTCGCCCATACCAACATGGATGCCCAGGCGCTGGGCGTCTACATCCCCAGCTTCGGGGACCCGGCGACCGGCGCCGAAACCGCGCTGCAGTTCATCGCCGAGGGCGCGGACGTGATCTTTGGCGCGGGCGGCCCCACCGGCTCCGGTGGCATCCAGGCCGCGGCCGCGGAAGGTGTTTACGCCATCGGCGTGGACCAGGATGAGTATCTGACGACCTTCGGCAACGGCGAAAGCCCGGGCGCCGAGTTCCTGATCTCCAGCGCCATGAAGCGCGTGGACCAGGGCGTCTACCTTTCGCTGAAGGAGCTGGCCGAAGGCGACGCCATGAGCTTCGGCGGCAACAACGTCCTGTCAGCCGCGAACGATGGCGTCGGCCTGGCGCCGCCGCATGACTCGGACGTGCCCGACGAAGTCCTGGCGCAGCTGGACGAGATCTTCGCCGGCCTGCAGGACGGCAGCATCAGCACCGGCGTCGACCCCATCACCGGCGAAATGATGATGGACGACATGATGGATGATGACATGATGATGTCGGCCACGGCCACGGTGACAGCGGCCAACCTCAACGTCCGCAGCGGGCCTGGCCTCGACTATGACGTCCTGGCCGTCATTTCCAGGGACAGCAGCTACCCCGCCCTCGGCCGCAATGACGACGGCAGCTGGATCGAGATCGATGTCGACGGCACAATCGGCTGGGTGAGCGCCGAGTGGGTCGAGGTCGCGCCTTCGGCGGATGACCTGATGGTCGTCGACATGATGATGGACGATGACATGTCGGACGACGATATGGACGACATGGACGATGACGAAATGATGGACGAGGACGAAGAAATGTCGGACGACGACTCCGGCGGTTGATCCTGACCATCACACACAGGGGTTCCCGTCCCGCCAGCCGGGGCGGGAACCTTTTCCTTAAGGACGAAAGGCTTCCCCGTGCATGAGATTGCGACGCTCCCGCGAACTGCTGATGTCTCCTGCGCCCCTGCGCCCCTGACGGCGGACCAGGTCGCCTCGTATCGCGAAAACGGCTTTCTCGTCGTCACCGGTGCGCTGCAGCCGGAAGAGATCGCGCAGTTGCACGCCGAGATCGCGCGCATCTGCCGTGGTGAGCGCGGGCCGTTGCGCAACGGCCTGATGCACAGCGCGGACGAAAGTGATGAGGAGGTCATCCGCCAGTACCTGTGCATCCACTTCCCGCACAAGATTTCGCCGCTGATGTACGCGCAACTGACGCACCCGGCCATCGTCGACGTTCTGACACAGATCATCGGGCCGGACGTCAAGTGCATGCAGTCCATGCTCTTCGTCAAGTCCGCCGGCAAGCCCGGCCAGGCCTGGCATCAGGACGAGGACTTCATCCCCACGCGTGACCGCAGCCTGACGGGCGCGTGGATGGCGCTGGACGATGCCACGCTGGAAAATGGCTGTCTGTGGGTATTACCCGGCTCGCAGCGGCATGGCGTGTTATGGCCGCTGGGCGAGCAGGATGATTCGCGCTTCGACTGCACCGACGAAAGCCACGGCTTTCCCTGGCGTGACGAGGATGCCATTCCGGTGGAGGTGCCGGCCGGATCGATCGTCTTCTTCAACGGCTATCTGCTGCACCGCTCGCTGCCCAACCGCGCCCGCAGCGGCCACCGCCGCGCGCTGGTCAACCACTACATGAGCGCGCAGTCTTTGCTGCCCTGGATGAAAATCGCAGAAGGAACATGGGCCGCCACCGCCGACTACCGCGACATCGTCATGGTCGCCGGCCGGGACCCCTATGCGTGGAAGGGCGTGACGGACCTCGCGCGGCCCTCGGTGCGCCCCAGCGGCGAGGGCGGCTGCGCACGCTAGTCGGACGCGCTACGTCTCGAAAACCACCTCAACCAAAGGGCTGCCGGCGAAGCGGCGCGCCAGTTCGTCTTCGCTGTCCTTCTCACCAAATATGGCAGTCAGGATGCGGCGGCGCTCCGCTTCGTCGCGCACCGGGATGGCGCGGGCCGCCAGGTCCGCCTGCAGGCTCTCCTTGAGGTGGAAGGTGAACTCTGGCGTGGCCAGCAGGTTGGCGTGCCAGTCGCGTTTGCCCGGCGAGCCGGAAATGTACCAGCGGCCTTCAATTTCATGGAACCAGATTTCGATGCGGCGCAATGCGCCGCTGCGGCGCCCGGTGGTGGTGATGTCAATGACGAGGTCTTTGGCCAGCGCCTGTCTGATTACTGCATTCATGAGTTGTGCTCTTCCCCTGGCTGTGCGCCCGCCCGGTCCTTCACTCTGCGACCCGGGCGGCATCTTCGTCGGCCATCGTCCGCAGGTCGCCCGGCGCCGGCACCGGCTTGCCCGCTTCCAGCAACGAATAGATGAAGACGTGGCGTTCCCGAGCGAGCGCCGCGAGTGCCGCGGCCTTTGTGCGTCCCGTCTCCATACAACCCGGCATCTCCGGATTTTCCGCAAGCACGCCCGCACTGCCATCTTCGAGCGTCTCGAGTGAGAATACAGCCTCGTAGTTGCGGGCTGCCAGCGTTTCGGCCCGGGCCCACAGCGCCTCGTCGATCAAGTCGGGCTCCAGCCAGGTGACCTGCGGACGACCGTTTGTGGTTGGCTCGGGCTCCGGCACAGCCTCGCCATCTTCGAGCAGCGTGTACAGGTATAACTGCCGGGCTTCTTTCAATTCTGCCAGCGCTTCCTCGAGCGTGTCTCCATGAGACATACAGCCCGGCAAACCGGGGTTCTCGACAAACACCACGATCGAACGATCCAGCAACTGTGACTCATGCGCCTCGACACTGTAGCAGCGCTCGGCGAGGATCCCGGCCCGCTGCCACAGATCATCCTGGATCATCGCTGTCCTCCCTGCCTTGCAATTACCTCGTCAATCGCCTTGACCGCGACCCTCAGGTACCCGGGCGACAACTCGCGTGAGTGTTTCACGAGAGTCGGTTGAATGTCGGTATCCGGGTGTACAGCATAGAAATGACTACCCTGCCTCAAGTATATCACGAAGCCAAACTGCTGGAGCAGACTGCGCAGTTCTTCGAAGCGCCAGCCTCGAGGATTGTTCCGCGCCCGTTTCAGCACCTTGTCCCGTTTTGCCATCGCCAACCCGCCTGTGAAGAATCTTTCTTCTGAATGTGGACCAGTGGCAGGGTGCCTGACACCCGCTCCGGCCTCAGCCAGCCGCCTGTGGCGGGACGTCCAGCTGGACGGCGGCGTTGACCTCCGTAACGGCCACCTCCCAGCTGGCAAGGTCGGGCTGCCGCAGGACGAAGCGCCGCGGCAGCACGCTGTCGCGGTCGATATAGACTTCCGTCTGCACCTCGCCGCTCAGCTGCACCAGGTTGACCAGCAGCGCGCTGACTTCCTCGCCGCGCGCCGGGCCGCGCAAATGATGCGCCGGCCGGCCATCCTCCAGCGCGACCAGGCCCAGCCACTCCAGGCCGAGCAGTGCGTTCGACGCCTGGTCGAAGCCGCTGCCCGCCGCGATCAACTGCTGCGGGTTGAAGTTTTGCAGGAGGATGCCGCCCTGCCAGCGGCCGGCCGTGAGCAGGGGGTTGCGGTACCACTGCTGGTCGCCCCTGGCGAAGAGGTCGACCTCCGCCGGCAGACCGAGGAAGCCCACCTGCGCGACGGCCTGCAGTGTGTCCGGCGCCACAAAGCTGGCCTGCGCCCGCCTGAACTCCAGGTTGCCGAAATCCGTGGCGATGAGCCAGGGCGCGCCGCTGTGCCGCACGTCCATGCGCAGGGTCGCGCTGGCGCGGATGTTGCTGAAAGCCTGCGTCACCAGGGCGGCCGCGTCCGGCCTGGTCGCTGCGGGCGCGCCGACAGTCGGCACGACAGCGGGCGTGGCGGCCGGAACGAGATCGCTGCAGGCCGCCAGCGCCAGCGCTGCAATGAGCAGCAGCCCCGACATGCGCAGGGCCACAGCCTGGCCGCCCGACAGACAGGGCTGGCCGCCGCGAGCGCGCTGCAAGGTTCCGGTCAATGTGATTTCTTTCCCGTGGACAGGGAGCGGATTGTATACGCCGACCCGGGGCTGTCAACCGGAGCGCTCATGGCGGCGGCGTGAGGCAGGTGGCGGGCCCCTCGGGCGGATAGATCCAGGTCTGGTCCAGGTCCGCCTTGCGCGCCATGGCGCGAAACTCGCGCCATGCCTGCAACAACCCGATGCAGTCCCCCGTCAGCTCGGCCGCCTGGCCCTGCAACACCCGGCACTCAAGCCGGCGCTGCAGCAGCGGCACTGCCTGCTCCTGCTGCAACGCCGCGCACTGTTTGAAGCTGGCCTGGGCCATGTGAAAGTCGCCCTGCAGGAAGTGCTCGTAGCCGAGCCGGTACCAGCCCTCCGCCCAGGCGGGCGCGCGCACTGTGACCTGGCGGCACCAGGTGATGGCCTGCTCGCGCTCACGCAGGATGCTGGAGAGTTCGCAGAGGCGCAGCCGCGCCTTGACATTGCCGGGATTGATGGCGAGGACGCGGAACCAGGCCACGCTGGCGGCACCGGCATCGCCCAGCTGTCGGGCGTAGAGCGCGCGTTCGAAGAGCAGGGGCAGCAGGCGACCGTTGAGCTCGAGGGCGTGCTCCACACTGGCGACAGCGCGCTCGTAGTCGCCCACGCCACTGTAGCTGATGGCCAGCGCGCGCTGCGTATCCAGGCGCCAGCCAGGCGCGGCGACGGCCAGCAGACTGTGGCGCAGGGCGGCTTCGTGATTGCCGGCGCTGCTGTAGGCCAGGGCCAGCGCCATGCGCGCGAGGGCGTGCTGCGGGCTACGCTTCAGCACCGCGTTGGCGACATCGCGCGCGGCGCGCAACTGATCGTTAACCTGCAGGGCGAAGGCGTGCAGGGCAAGCACGTCGTCCGCCGCCGCCCCCTGCGCCAGCGCCGTTTCGGTCAGCTGCAGCGCGGTGACGCGGTCTTCCGCGCGATTGTGGTCGCTGTAGCTGCGGTAGATGAGCGCGCGCGTCAACAGGGCGAGCGCCTGATCATCCTCCGGATTGGACGCCAGCCGCAGCCGTGCCCGGGCGATAGCGACGTCGAGGTCTCCATCCTGGAAGGCCTGCAACGCGGCGCGCAGACTCTCGTTGTGCGTCTGTGGCGGGGCGGCAGACCAGCGGCCGAACCAGTGCCAGGAAGCGGCCACGAGGACGCCTGGCAGCAGGCACAGCAACAACCAGAGCGAGCGGCAGCCCGGCCGCCGTCGCCTGCGAAAGCTCAGCTGAGAGGATCGACGCTGGATGCGCATGGCCCGCCTGTCCGCACCGGCAGCTGCGCGATGATAGCGCATTGCCGGGCGGGACGGGCGGCATTCAGCCTTTCAGGTCGCTGGCAGCAGCAGCAACGAGCGGCGGCAGACCATAGTGCGCGCGCACGGCATCTTCAATCGCGGCCTGGATCGCGGGGTTTTCCTGCAGGAATTTGCGCGCATTTTCACGACCCTGGCCGATCAGGCCATCGTTGTAGCGGAAGAAGGCGCCGCGTTTCTCAATGATCTCCAGGCCGGTGCCCAGGTCCAGAATCTCACCCATCTTGCTGATGCCGCGCTCGTAGAACATGATGTCGAACTCGGTCTCGCGGAAGGGCGGCGCGACCTTGTTTTTGGTGACGCGCACGCGCGTGCGGTTACCGATGGTGCTGCCGCTCTGCTTGATGCCCTGGATGCGACGAATGTCGAGGCGCACACTGGCGTAGAACTTGAGGGCGCGGCCGCCGGGCTGCGTCTCGGGCGAGCCGTACATCACGCCCACTTTTTCCCGGATCTGGTTGGTGAAGAGCACGGCCGTGTTGGACTGCTTGATGGCGCCGCTGAGCTTGCGCAGCGCCTGGCTCATCAGCCGCGCCTGCAGGCCCACGTGGCTGTCACCCATCTCGCCCTCGATCTCCGCGCGGGGCACCAGCGCCGCCACGCTGTCTACCACCACCACGTCGAGCGCGCCGGAACGCACCAGCGCCTCCGTGATTTCCAGCGCCTGCTCGCCGGTGTCGGGCTGCGAGATGTAAAGCTTGTCGACGTCCACACCGAGGCGTTCGGCGTAGATGGCATCGAGCGCGTGCTCCATGTCGATGAAGGCCGCCAGCCCTCCGAGACGCTGCGCCTCGGCGATGACGTGCAGGCAGAGCGTGGTCTTGCCGCTGGATTCCGGGCCGTAGATTTCCACCACGCGTCCGCGCGGAAGGCCGCCCACGCCCAGGGCGATGTCCAGCCCCAGCGAGCCGGTGGGGATCACGTCGACA
Organism: Phototrophicaceae bacterium; assembly: GCA_965238035.1. Classification (GTDB taxonomy): domain Bacteria; phylum Chloroflexota; class Anaerolineae; order Aggregatilineales; family Phototrophicaceae; genus JAGWBD01. The sequence goes on from OZ250163.1 coordinate 1,434,587, forward strand.
GTCAGGCCCGTGGCCTCGCCGAGGCGGATGATGGAGCCATCCCCGAATCTTCTGGTGAGGTCCTGGACAGCAGCGTCCAGCGCCTTCAGCCTGGCCGTCTCCTGCTTGTCGTCATTGTTCGCTTTCCGACTGGCCATCGCTCGCTCCCGCTGGTAATCAGACAGTGCCCAGTGTAGTCTGACGAGCGGAAATTGCCACACCACACCGACGCGGGACAGTATAGCACAGGTGTTCGGAAGCGGCAAGGGTTACTGGCCACGATGAAACTCTACACTCGCACTGGCGACGATGGCATGACCATGCTCTTCGCGGGTGGGCGCGTCGCCAAGACGCATTTGCGCGTCGCGGCCTGCGGCACGCTGGACGAATTAAACGCGCAGCTGGGTGTGGCGCGCAGCATGGGCGCGCACAACGACGACTGCCTCGCGCAGTTGCAGGCGCTGCTGCTGCGCGCGGGCGCGGACCTGGCGACGCCGCAGGACGCCCGCAGCGGGCATGTCCGGCGTATCGGGGCGGAAGAAGTGCGCTGGCTGGAAGCGCAGATCGACTGCCGCGAGGAAGCGCTGCCGCCCCTGACCAACTTTATCCTGCCGGGCGGGGTACCCGCGGCGGCCGCGCTGCACGTGGCGCGCACGGTCTGTCGGCGCGCCGAACGCCTCGTCGTCGCCCTGCAGCAACAGGAGCCGGTCGGCCCGCAGCTGCTGCCTTGTATCAACCGCCTTTCCGACCTGCTCTTCACCCTCGCGCGCCATGAAAACCACGTGGCCGGCCGCGACGACGAGCCCTGGTTGCCCTGAGCCCTGGCTGCGGCAGTGCCACAATCTGTTATCATCCCAGGTCGGGCCGGTTAAATCCTGCGGGAGGCTATCATGCGCGTTAAGGGAATCCACATAACTCTGGCGCTGCTGTTGACAATGTTCGCACTGCCGGCGGCCGCGCAGGTCGGCAACTGGACGGCCGAGTATTACAACAACCCGGAGCTGGACGGACAGCCGGTGGTGATCCGCAACGAGGAAAGTCCGCGCGGCAGCTGGGGGAACGGCTCGCCTCACACGGGCGTCCCGGTCGACTTCTTCGCCGCCCGCTGGACAACCAACCTGTCGCTGGAAGAAGGCACCTGGCAGCTGAGCGCGCAGGCCGATGACGGGGTGCGCGTGCTGGTGGATGGCGAAGTGGTCATCGACGAGTGGCGCGCGACCGACGGCGATCTCTTTCAGCTGGAGCTGCCCCTGACGGCCGGCAGCCACAGGGTGGTCGTGGAGTATCTTGAGCAGGAAGGCCGGGCCAACATCATCTTCAACATGGACCCGCTCCTGCCGCCGCCACCGCCGGATGCGCCGCGCGCGCGTATCATGGCGCGTTTCCTGAACATGCGTAACCAGTCCGGCGTACACGGCGACGTCGTCGAGATCGTCAGCATGAACCAGGTGTTGCCGGTGGTCGGCCGCAACGGCCTCGGCACCTGGCTGGAGCTGGCCTTTGGCGATGTGAACGCCTGGGTGAACGCGAGCTACGTCGAGGCGGAAAACCTCGTCAACGTGCCGATCACGGATGGCAGCCCCGCCCCGGTCACCAGCATCACCGCCATCGTGACCGCGGCCACGCTCAACGTGCGCGATTTGCCGGACGCGGACGAAGGCCGGCGGCTGCTGAAAATCAGCAAGGACGAACGCTACCCCGTGCTGGGACGCACCCTCGACGAGCAGTGGCTGTGGCTGCACGTTGACGGCACCAACGGCTGGGCGCACAGTAACTGGCTGGAAGTTCAGCCCGGCCTTGAGACGGTTCCCTTTCTCAACCGCGACGCTGTGCTTTCCAACGCCATCATTATCGCGGATTACCTGAACGTGCGCGCCGACCCCTCGCTCGAGGCGCGTATCCTGCACGTCGTCAGCGAAGGCGATGTGTACGCCGTCATCGGCCGCAATGCCGATGGCAGCTGGGCGCAACTCAATGTCGACGGCATCGCCGGCTGGGTGAGCGGCGCCTGGATCAACGTCCTGCCCGACCTGGAGGACGTCCCTGTGATCGACGACAGCCGGGAGACGCCCGTTGCGGAAGAGGCGGAGGAAGATTCCGGCGACGACGATACCCTGCCCGCTGCGCAAGCGCCGACCGGGCAGGAATCAGCGCCAGAACAGGCAGCCGTGCCAGCGCCACAGACTGCCAGCACGGTCACGGTGCTGGGCGACTACGTCAACGTACGCAGCCAGCCGGCCCGGGGCGCCAGGGTGGTACAGATTGTCGTGGGTGGCAGCAGCCACCCCGTCTTCGGCCTTAACGCGGACAGCAGCTGGGTGCAGATCGACGCAGCAGGAACAATCGGCTGGGTGAGTAGCGAATGGGTCGAGGTAACGCCCGGCCTGTCCGGGTAGCCCGTGACCGGTTAAGACCGTTAAGCCAATTTAATGTTGCCTACAGGAAATGCGAGTATACTGCCCGCCCGGCAACACAAATGGAGGGGGGATTCTTGAAATGAAACGTTCATTCTGGCTCGCATTACCTGTTGCGTTGCTGCTGGTTGTCCTCGCAACGGGGCCGCTGGCTGCCCAGGAGGAGAGCACAGCGGCAGTAGCAACCGGCAGGTTGAACGTGCGCGACACGCCCGACTTCCTGCTGGGGCGCGTCCTGACGACAATCACCCGCGGCGAAACCTACCTGGTGATCGGTCGCAACCTCGAAGGCACCTGGGCCCGGCTTGACATTGACGGCGAGAGCGGCTGGGTGAATGCGCGCTACGTATACGCACCCGGCCTGGATGACGCACCCTTCAGCGCAAATGCAGCGGCGGCGGGCATCATCAACGCCCGTGTGCAGACGGGCCGGCTCAACGTGCGCGATTTCCCGCATCACCAGTTCGGCCTTGTGCTGACGAAGGTGCGCAACAAAACTATCTGGTCCGTCACCGGCCGCAACGAGGACTCGAGCTGGGCGCAGCTGGACATCGAAGGCACGAGCGGCTGGGTCAACGCGCGCTACCTGCTGGCGCCCAAGCTGGAGGAGGCGCCGGAAGTTGAGCTGTCCACGGAGGAACTGCCCGTTCACGCCCAGGTGCGTACCGGCCGGCTCAACGCGCGCCACATTCCGAATTTCCTTGGCGGCGAGGTGGTGACGAAACTCCTGAGAGGGGACATCTACCCCGTGCTGGGCCGCAACTTCGATTCGAGCTGGGCCCGGCTGGACATCGACGGCACGACCGGCTGGGTCAACGCGCGCTACATCGATTCGCCCAGGCTGGAGCTCGCGCCGCTCAGCCTGAATGCCTTCGCCGCAGAGGACGTCCTCTTCGCGCGCGTGGACACGGGCAGGCTGAACGTGCGCGCCAAACCCATCTATCCCGCGGGCGAAATCCTGACGCAGATCCAGCGCGGCCACATCATCTCCGTGCTGGGCCGCAACGCGGCGGGCACCTGGCTTGAGGTCGACATTGACTACAAGGGCGAGGGCTCTGTCGGCTGGGTCAACGCGCGCTATCTCTATGCCCCGCGCATGGAAGTGGCGCCCGTAACCCTCTTTGGCTGATGAAGGCAGCGTAAGCGGAAACAATCCGGGCGGCGGTCACTGCGAGTGGCCGCCGCCCTTTTTTGGCGCAGCGCCCGGACATAATCTGGCTGAAATCCGGACATAATCTGGCTGAAAACTGGACATTTTAATGCGATTCCTTGTTTTTCGCCTGCACAGGCCGCCTGGCCATTGCTATACTGGCCGTCCGCAACCGGGGTGACAGCAGCGGCCATGGCCTGCAGGATGGCGACGCGCCGCGGCCCTGCTGCGGAACGGGCTGCGGAACGCGAAACGGAACGCGAAACGGAACGCGAAACGGAACGCGCTTTAAGGAAAACGAAGCCATGATCGAAGTTGAAAACCTGAGCAAGCGCTATGGCGAGGTGAGCGCCATCCGGGACATCTCCTTCCAGGCCAGGCCCGGCCAGGTGACCGGGTTTCTGGGCCCAAATGGCGCCGGTAAAACCACTACCATGCGCATCCTCACCGGCTTCATGCCACCCACTTCCGGCCGCGCCATCGTCGCCGGCCACGATGTCTTCACAGACAGCATGGAGGTGCGCCGGCGCGTCGGCTATCTGCCGGAGAACGTCCCTCTCTACCGCGACATGACGGCCCTCGGCTACCTGAAGTTCATCGCCGCGGTGCGCGGCCTGCGCGACGGCGAGCGCCGCGCGCGCGAAGTGCTGGGGCGCGTCGACCTGCTGGGCCGCGCCGACAGCCGCATCCGCACGCTCTCCAAGGGCATGCGCCAGCGCGTGGGCGTCGCCCAGGCGCTCATTCACGACCCCGAGGTACTCATCCTCGACGAGCCTACCATCGGCCTCGACCCCTTCCAGGTGCTGGAGCTGCGCGAGCTGGTGCGCGTACTGGGGCGCGACCACACCGTGCTCTTCAGCACCCACATCCTCTCCGAGGCCGAGCAGATCTGCGACAAGGTGATCATCATCGACCGCGGCGAAATCATGGCCGAGGGCTCGCCCCAGGCGCTGCGCAGCGAGCTGGAGAGCGGGCGCCCGGTGATCGTGCGCGTCGACGCGCCGCTGGACGAGGCCCTGGCGCTCGTCAGCGCCCTGCCCGAGGTCGCCCAGGCCAGCATCAGCGCGGACGGCATCACCGCCACCCCGGCCGACCCGGCGCAGGACCCGCGCCCGGCCATCGCCAGGGCGGTCATGGAGCGCGGCTGGGCGCTCAACGAGCTGCGTTCGGTGGCCGTCACGCTGGAAGACATCTTCCTCGAGGTCGCCGGCAGCCAGGCGCCCGCGATGGACGTAGCGGAGGAGCAGATGGAAGTGGCAGCGGACGCAACGCCGGAGGAAGACGAGGTGAGCCATGCGTAGCACCCTGGCCGTGTTCCGGCGCGAACTGGCGCTCTATTTCCGCTCGCCGGTGGCCTATGCCATCGCCTTCGCGCTGCTGCTCTTCCTGGGCGTACTCTTCAACGGCTTCATCGCCCAGGCCAACGCCTCGCTCTCCTTCGGCAACGGCATCCCCGCCGACGCCGGCTTCGCGCCCAACCTGCTGACCTTCCTCATGTTTCTCATCGCGCCCCTGCTGACCATGCGGCTGCTGGCCGAGGAAAGTCGCGAGGGCACGCTGGAGGTGTTGATGACGCTGCCGATGCACGAGAGCAGCTTCATCATCGGCAAGTTCCTCGCCGCCTGGGCCTACTACACTGCACTGCTGCTGCTCTCGCTCGTCTTCTACATCCTGCAGACCTTCGTCGGCGCGCCGGACGCGGGCGTGGCCCTGGGCGCCTACGGCGGCGCCTGGCTCTACGGCGGCGCCGTGCTGGCGATCACCATGATCTGGTCGGCCGTGACCGAGGACCAGATCGTCGCGGCCTTTCTCGGCTCGGCGACGATCCTCGTGCTGTATCTGGCGGAGATCGCCGCCATCTGGATTGCCGGTCAGGGCAGCTCCAGCATCGCAGCCGACTTCGTGCGCGAACTGGGCCTGCAGGCCCACTTTTCCGTCACCCTGGCGCAGGGCGTGGTACGCGCCGAGGATATCGCCTACTTCGTCTTCGTGATTATCGGCGCCCTCTTCATCACCACCCGCCTGATCGAAACGCGTCGCTGGAGAGCCTGAGCATGCAAGACACGCATCCTGACGAACAGCCTTTTCTGCCGCCGCGCAGCCTGCTGGGCCTGGCCCTGGCCGGCGCGCTGGTGGCGCTCGTCGCCTTCGCCATGGGCGCAGCTGCCGTGGTCGCCTGGGGCGCGCTGGGCATCGCGCTGCTCGCCCTGGCCGGCTGGGCCCTCACCGCGCCACAGCAGGCCCGCGCCGTGCTCACCGGGCGCACGCTGCGCTTTGGCGGCACCAGCGTGCTGGTCACTCTATTGATGTTGGCCGCCCTCGTCGCGCTCTACACCCTCATCCGCCAGGCGAACCTCAGCGTCACCCTGGGCGAGGGCAGCGAATTCGCGCTCTCGGCCGAGGGCCGCGCCGCCATCGCCGCCATCGGCAATGACCCCACGCTGCCACAGGTACAGGTAACCACCTTCATCAGCGCCTCGCAGGCCGGCTTCCGCGACCAGATCGAACTGCTGATGGCGGAATACGAGGCCGTCAGCCAGGGAAAGGTGCGCAACGAATTCGTCGACCTTGATCGCAATCCCCTGCGCGCCGAGCAACTGGGCGCCAGCAACCCCAACCAACTCTACGTCACGCGGCTCAACGAGGCCGGTGAGCCGGACACAGAAGAAGGCGAGCTGCTGCGCTTTTTCAGTCAGGACTCGCTCACCAACGCCATCCTCAGAAACGCCGTCGCCGGAGACTTCCGCACCTGGTTCATCGAGGTAGAAGATGGCAGGGGCATGAACGCCTCCGGCCCGGAGGGTCTCTCCACGCTCAGCATCGCCCTGGAGCAGCAGCTGGACTGGACCAACCGCGAGGTGCCGCTGCTGGACTTCACCGCGCCGGGCAGCGCGTTGCGCCTGAACGACCCCGCCATCGATGGTGAAATCATGATCATCGCCGGAGGCAGCCAGCCACTCTCCGCGCCTGAGCTGGCAGTGCTGACTGACTATCTCGACGGCGGCGGCAAGCTGATACTGCTGGCCGCGCCCGGCCTCGAAACCGGCAGCGCGCCCCTCGCCGCGGATGAGGCGCTCGGCGACTGGCTCCATGAGCACTTCGGCCTGCGCTTCCGCAACGACATGGTGCTCGACCAGAACCAGGCGTTCCAGTCGCCGCTCTATCCGGTCAGCACGGAACTCGACTCCGGCCACAGCATCACGCAGCCCTTCGCCAGGCGCTTCGCGCTGATCTTCGAGGCGCCGCACAGCATCGAGATCGCGGAGGACTTGCCGGACGCGGTCAGCGTGACGGCGCTCGCTTCTTCCTCGCCGGATTCCTACAGCAAGACGGATTTCAGCGCCATCATGGAGGGCGCGCTGGAACCTGACGCGGAGGGTCTGAGCGGGCCGCTGGTGTTGGCCGCCGCCGCCGAAAACAGCGCGACCGGCGCGCGGGTGGTGCTCTTTGGCAGCACCTCGCTGCTCGCCAACGCCTTCAACAACATCAACGGCGTGGCCAACTTCGACGTGGCCACGGGCAGCATCTTCTGGGCCACGGATTTCGAGGACTGGTTCTCGCAGGTCAACATCCAGAGCGCCGCGCGGGCGCAGGACGCGCCCATCTTCGCCGATGCGCAAAGCGTCGCCCTGATCAACGTCATCACTTCCCTGCTGCTGCCCTTCGGCGTGCTGGCGCTCGGGGCGCTGGTCTGGCTGAACAACCGCGAAAGCGCGCAACCGGGAGGGAAGTAGACCCATGCGTCTCAACCGGAGCACCCTGCTGCTACTGCTCGTCAGCGTATTCGTCATCGCCGCTGTGCTGTTCCTCAGCCGTGACGAGGCGCAGGAAGCGGCCGTCGTCACTCCGGTCGTCAATGAAGGCGGCGGCCTCCTGCTGCCTGATGTGGCCGAAGCGGACGTGGTCCGTGTGGCGCTGCAGGACAACGAGAGCGGCGACTTCATCCGGCTGACGCGCGAGGGCGAGGACTGGGCCGTCAGCGGCCCGGCGGACGAGGGCCTGCGCAGGGTCGATCAGGCGGCGGCGCAACTGGCCGTCGACAACCTGCTGGAGCTGGCCGTCAACAGCAGCTTCGAGATTGATGACCTGACCGCCTTCGGCCTGGTCGAGCCGGCCTTCACGCTAGAAGTCGAGCGCGGCGAGGGCCCGCTCAAGGTCATTTTCGTCGGCAGGCAAAACCCGCAGGGCACGCGCCATTACGTCATGACGCGCCAGCTGGACGTCAGCGCCGACGCGCCCGAGCTGGCGCAGGGTTCGCTGGTGCAGCTGGTCAACAGCCGGCCGCTGGAGGACGTACTCGACCTGCTCGACGAGCCGCCCTGGCAGCCGCTGCCGACCGCGACGCCCCCGCCCTCTGCCACGCTCAACCCGCTCAGCGAGGTTGAGATGGCGACGGCCGCCGCCGCCGCCCAGGCTACTTCTACCGCGGAACTCGGCGCCGTGCTGGCAACCCTGACGGCGGAGGCAACGTTGACCGCCGCGGCGACGCCAGAAGCTTCCGGCTGAGCGTCAGCGCTTCAGTCGGGCGCGCGCCAGGGCGCCCCGACCAGGGGGCCGGGGAACTCCGGGAGGGGATGCTGCGAGTCACCGGCCAGCAGTTGTCGGGCAGCCATGACCTCGCCCAGGTGATACCAGTAATGGTAAATCACGTGCAGCAGGCTGGAGCCGATGTTCTCCACCTGTTCCCGGTCGCCAGGCAGGTATGCTTCCATCTGCGCTGCCGTCAGTGAATCCAGCCAGGGGTCGGACTCCCGGGTGATACGCTGCCAGGCGTCCCACATCTCGTCCAGCGGCGGCGCGCTGGCCGGCTGGCCGTAGCCGCAAGCATGCACTTGCGGCGCCGGGCCGGGCTGCTGTTGACCCTCCAGGAACCACAGGTACTGCTCGTGGCTGGCCAGGTGGCCAATCATCCAGCTGATGGAGTTGATACGCCCGTGGCGCTGCAGGGCTTCCTCTGCAGTAACATCCGTCAAGCCACGTTGCCAGTGACTGCGCGTGAAGCGCAACTGTTCAACGAGCACGTGTGCCATGTTTTCCTCCCTGCTTCCTCATGTTTTGTCATGCTGCGTCGGCTGAACGTCAGCGCATCAATCCGGGTGCCAGGGAACCTCGTCGATGGGTCCGATGAACTCCGGCAGCGGATGCTGCGAGTCGCCGGCCAGCAGCTGACGCACCGCCAGCGCCTCGCCCAGGTGATACCAGTAGTGGTAGTTGACGTGCAGCAGGCGCGTGCCGATGCTCTCGCGGCGGTCTGCGTCCCCGACCGGGAACTCATCCAGTTGCGCAGGCGTGAGCGCCTCGAGCCAGGGGTCTGTCGCCGCCGTAATGTGGTGCCAGGCGGCCCAGACCTCGTCCAGCGGCGGTTCGCTGGCGGGCTTGCCGTAGCCGAAGGCTCCCAGCTCCGGCAGCAGGGTTTTCTGCTGCGCCATGCGGAACCAGTAATACTGCTCATGCCAGGCCAGATGGCCGATCATCCAGCTGATGGAGTTGATACGGCCGTGGCGGCGGCGCGCTTCCTCCGCGTCAACGTCCTTCAGACCGCGATGCCAGTCGCTGCGCGTGAAACGCAACTGCTCGACGAGCATGTGTGCCATAGCGCTCTCCTATTTCTTCCGTTACGAACTGCCCCGTGCCCGCTGCTGCGCTTCCTCCGCGCCACGGCGCATCCGCAGCCAGCCCGGGCGCCGCCGGCGTGCGCTGCGGCCCGACGAGCTATCCTCCGGCTGCGTCGGCGCGTCCTGCGTCAGCGGGAGGCGCACACGAAAGGTCGCGCCCACGCCCGGCTCGCTGACCAGGTCGATGCTACCGTGGTGCGCGTCCACGATCCACTTCACGATCGAGAGGCCGAGGCCGGCGTCCTGGCCGCTCTGCTGCGCGCGCCGCCGCGAGGGATCCGCCTGCCAGAAGCGGTCGAAAATGCGCTGCCGGTCCTCGGGCGCGATGCCGATGCCGCTGTCCGCCACCTCGAGCACGGCCTCGTGGCCGTCGCGGTAGAGGCCCAGCGTGATGCGGCCGCCGTCGGGCGTGAACTTGATCGCATTGTCCAGCAGGTTGAGCAGGAGCTGCTTGATGCGGTCCGCGTTGCCCCTGGCGCGCAGGGGCTCGAGGCGGCGCAGTTCGATGTCCAGCTCGCGCTGCCCGGCGAGCACGCGCGCCTCGCGGCTGGCCTCCAGCAGGATCGTGTCCAGGTCGAGCGGCGCCAGCTCCAGCGCCAGGCCGCCATAGTCCGCGCGCGCCAGCAGCAGCAAATCATCGACCATGCGCGCCATGCGTCCGGTCTCGCCCTCAATGGCCGCCAGCGACTGTTCGTCCATGCCATAGCGGCGAATGAGGTCGAGATTGCCGCGGATGGCGGTCAGCGGGGTGCGCAGCTCGTGCGAGACATCAGCGACGAAACGCTGCTGCACGCTGAAGAGACCCTGCAGGCGCGCCATCATGTCGTTGAAGACTGAAACGAGGCGCCCCAGATCGTCGCGCGGGCCACGCCACGCCAGGCGCGTATCGAGGTCGTCCGTACGCGCGATGGAGGCCGCAGCCGCCGTGATGCGGTTGATGGGGCGCAGCGCGCGCTGCGCCAGCCACAGGCCGCCGGCGATCGAGGCCAGCACGACCAGGCCGCCGCCCAGCCCCATGACGAGGATCATGTGCTCGCGCGTGTCATGCACGGCCTGCAGCGACATGACCAGCTGCACGTTGGCCAGCAGCTCACCGCCCGCGATCATCGGGCTGGTCAGCACGCGCATCGCGTAGTCTTCCAGCATGACGCTGGCGTAGACCGGCTCAGCCGCGCCCAGCGCGCGCTCGTCCAGCGGCAACTCCCAGGCGGCGATGTTGTTGGAGGAGGCCTCCAGCTGCGGTGGCTCGCGGTCGACGGACCACACCTGCACGCCGACGCCGGGAAAGCTGAAGATATCGAGGCGTGGCAGCACGATCACGCGGCGGCTGCCCTCCTGCGAGAGGGACAGCCCGCGGCTGTTGTTAATTACCAGCGTGGCCGTCTCCTCCAGCAGGCGGTCGACATTTTGCAGCAGGGCGCTGTCCAGCACCGTGAAGACGAGGACGCAGAAGACCACGATTAAGATGGCCAGCAGGCCGGAGAAGTAGAGGATGAGGCGCTTGCGGAAGGTCATGGCAGGGCGGGCTACGCTTCCCGCAGCACGTAGCCGACACCGCGCACAGTGTGGATGAGGCGCGGCTCGGCATCGGCCTCGCTCTTTTGCCGCAGGTAGCGCACGTAAACCTCGATGATGTTGCTGGCGCCGCCGAAGTCATAATCCCACACGCGGTCGAAGATGACGTCGCGCGTCAGCACCTGGCGCGGGTTGCGCAGGAAGAGTTCGAGCAGCTCGTACTCCTTGGCCGTCAGGTCGATCATGCGCTCGCCGCGTTGCGCCCGGCGCGTGCCGGTATCCAGCGTGAGATCGGCAAAGCGCAGGATTTCGGGGCGGCTGGCAGGCGCGTTGCGCCGGAAGAGCGCGCGGATGCGGGCCAGCAGCTCCTGAAAGGAAAAGGGCTTGACGAGGTAATCGTCCGCGCCGGCATCCAGGCCCTGCACGCGGTCGCGCACATCGTCGCGCGCGGTCAACATCAGCACAGGCACATCACCGGCATTGCGCAGACGTTTGCAGACTTCAAGCCCGTCCAGACCGGGCAACATCCAGTCCAGGATGACCAGGTCCGGCGGGTCGTCGCGCGCCAACTCCAGCCCGCTGTGGCCGTCGTGGGCCACGACCGGCCGGTAGTTTTCGAATATCAGACCGCGCTCGATGAAGCGGGCGATCGCCACTTCATCCTCGATCACCAGAATGCGTTCGCCGGCCATGGCTCACCCTCGCTCTGCCAGTGGGGCCTTCCTCCAGGCCAAAGTATAGCGAGATTGTATGAGCGTAACCTGAATACTTTCCTGTGACGGAAGCGCGTCTGGCACGTATACTGGACAGGGAGTGGAGCGACCAGGCCATGCGAGCAGGCGAACGATTGCGGCTGTTGCAACAAGTGCGCAGGCTGGGCGACGCGCGTCTGCGTCAGGCCCTGTGGCGCCTGTTGCGTGACGGAGCGCTGCAGCAACGCATCGGCAGCCTGGCGCTGGAACTGGCCCGGTCGCTGCCGCAGTTGCAGGACAGCAGGCACGTGCGTGAGCTGAAGCTGATGCGGCGCCTGCTGCTGGACGAGCGCGTGCCCCTGTGGCAGAAGGCGATCCCGGTCGCGGCGGCGGTGTACCTCGTCTCGCCGCTGGACCTGATCCCGGACGTGCTGCCGGTGGTGGGCCAGCTGGATGATTTGGTAGTGCTGCTGGGCAGCATGCGCCTCTTCCGCTCGCTGGTGCCGGCCGCCCTCATCGAGGAGCACCTGGCCTACATCGACGGTGAGGTCGTCGACGCTCCTGGCTGGCGCGCAGGGAGCCTGGATGCGCGCTGACAACATCCGCCGCGCAAGCATGTGGGCGAAGGCCCTGCTGCTGCGCCCGGAGCGCCGCTTCTGGCTGATCGTCGGCCTGATCGCGCTGGGCGGGGGCGCGCTGCGCTTGCTGATGCACGACTACGGTCTGCCCTGGGTTCACAGCATCGAAGAGATCACGATCTGGCTGGCGATTCACGGGGAGCGGGGCCTGCTCCCCGCAGATGTTTTCAAGCCAGTCACCGGCTATCCACCCCTGACGCTCTGGTTACATGAGCTGGCGCAGATCCAGGCCGAGGCGCAGGGGCGCCCGCTGGCCGCGGATGCGCTGCTGGATCTGCGGCGCCTGTTTCTGCCCTTCAACGTCGCCGGCGTCGTGTGGAGCGCCATGCTGGGCCGGCGTTGCGGCGGCGCGCTGGCGGGCATTGTGGCCGCCATACTGTGGGCCTTCACGCTGGTCATGCTGGGCGACCCGGCCAACGCTATCGGCGAGGCGCTAGCCTACCCCCTGCTGATCCTGAGCCTGCTGCTGGCCGTGCAGGCGCTGGAGCCGGCGCGGCGCTGGCAACTGGCACTGGCCAGCCTGGCGTTGGCCACCCTCTGTTTCCTGCTGGAATATCGCCTGCTGGTCGCATTCTTCCCGGGCGCGGCGGCGCTGCTCCTGCGCGCCAGGGCTCACTACCGTTCTGGCTGGCGACGCACAGCGCTGTGGGCCGGCGTCGGAATCACGCTGGCACTCGTGACGGGCGCCATCCTGCTCACCTTGCTGCCAGCGCGCTTTCAGGAAGTTGCTGCGCAGACCCTGGGCGAATACCTGTGGGACCTGCCTGGTCTGGCGCGGCATTTTGAGCAGGCGCTCGGGCCGCTGCGTATGCTGCCTGTGGCAGCGATCGCCCTGCTGGCAGCGATCGCCTGGCTGTACAGCCGCGCGCGGGGAAGCTCGCCGCTAAAGGGGCCGGCACTGCTACTGACGGCCGCGACCCTGTTGCTGACGCTGTGGGCGAACAGCGCGATTCGCCCCTATTTCACAGAGGTCGACCTCAAGATTCGCCACGCAATCCCGGCCATCACGCTGCTTTTCGTGCTGGCCGGCGCCGCACTGGCGCAACTCGTGGCTGTCGTGCCGGGACGTCGCCTGCGCGCGCTGGCGGCGACGGGGCTTTCCGCTTACCTGCTGCTGCTGCTGCTCGGGCCGGCTGTGGCGAATGTGCAGGAACGCCGTATCCTGCCCTGGCCCGTCATCGTGCGCCCCTGGGTCGACGCCAACCTCGAGCCGGGCACCATCCTCATCTATCACGAAAGCGAGCGCTGGTTTAACCCCTTCTGGAGCGGCATCCCGCACCGCCAGTGGTTCGACTGGCTGGAAACTGAAGACGTACTCGAACGGCCGCTGCAGGAGTGGATCGAGACGCACAAGATTACCTGGCTGGCCCTGCCCGTCGCGGAGCGGGACAGGCTGCAGGGCAGCGACGAGGGGCGCGCATTCCTGGCGCAACTGCTGCCGCTGCGCGACTTCACAGGGCCGCCCAGGCGTAGCGGAATCGAGGTGGGCCTCTACCGCCTGTGGCGCATGCAACAGGAAAGCGACATCCGCTTCGGCGACCACATCCGCCTCGTCGGTTACGACCTGCATAACCCTGAACCCCTCTCTGGCGAGCCAGTGGCCTTCACCTTCTACTGGAACGCGCCGACGCGCCCGCCGGAGAATTACTCGCTGTTCCTGCATCTGGTCGCCGCGGACGGGACAAGCGCCTTCGCCCAGGTCGATGGCAACCCGGCCGCGCCCGAACGCCTGACCCAAACCTGGGACAGGGCCGACGAAACGCTCATCAGCCCGCGCTTCACGCTTACCCTGCCGCCCGACCTGGCGCCTGGCGACTATCGCATCCTGCTCGGCCTTTACAACTTTGAGACCGGCGCGAGGCTGCCGCTGCAGGATGCGCAGGGCGCTCCGCAGGGAGATGCCTGGGAAGTCACGCGGCTGCGCATCCCGGACTCATGATCCTTGTGGAGAGGTTAATGCGTCTGTCGCCGGCGCGCTTGCTGGAGGAAAGACCCGGTACCTTGCTGGCAGCACTGACCCTGCTGGCGCTGGCGCTGCGCCTCGCCTGGGGCCTGCTGGCGCTGGCCAGCGACGTCGCGCTCGTCGATCAGGGCGATTACGCCTCCTACAAGCTCACAGCACAGCATCTTCTGGAGTATGGCGATTTCAACGACCGCCTCTTCCTGGTGCGGCCGCCGGCCTTCCCGCTGCTGATCGCGCTGGCCGGGCTGAACGACACCGTGGTCATTGCACTGAACGCGCTGGCGGGGGCGTTGCTGGCCCCGTTGACCTGGCTGCTGGCGCGGCGCCTGGGGTTGAGGGCAGGCAGCGCCCTGCTGGCCGCGCTGCTCGTCGCCATCGATCCGCTGAGCGTGCGCTTCACGGCCTTTCTCGGGCCGGAGGCGCTGGCCTTCGTCGGCACGCTGGCGCTGATGCTCTGCCTGCTGGCGCTGTTGCAGGCACGCACGCAGCGGCGCGCCATCCTCTGGGGCATTGCTGCGGCCCTGATGTTGCTGCTCTCGGTCTACGCGCGCCCCGCCAGCTACCTGATCTGGAGCGGGCTGGCGCTCTGGTTGTTAATGCTCAACCGACGGCGTTGGCCCGCGCTGCTGGCCTTCGTGCTCATCAGCCTGGCGGGCATGCAGCTTTGGGTGAACCACAACGCGGCGGCATTCGGCAACCCGAGCCTGTCCACCATCGGCACCTGGACCATGACCTACTATCGCGCCATGCCGGTGTTGCGCCTGGCGACGGGCATGAACGTGGCGGAAAGCGAAGCGCAGATCACCGCGGCCGTGGCGACCCGGCTCGGAGAGGACCCGGCGCAGGCGGACAGACACACCTGGTTCGCCGCCAGCCCGGAGGTGGAGCAGGCGCTGAACAGCGTCAGCCTGGCGACCTTCCGCGACTACCCGCTCGCCTGGCTGGCGACCTTCCCGACAGGCCTGCTGCGCTTCTTTGACCTCGTGCCGCCGCTGTCGCCGCGCAGCGAGCTGTTGAACCCCGCGCACTATCCCCGTCTGCTCTGGAACTGGGCCCTGCTGCTGGCGGCGCTTGCCGGCCTGTGGCGCATGGCGCGCACGCGGCGCTGGCTCATTTTCTGGTGCGTGTTCCTGTTCGTCGGCTACTTCACGGCGGGCACGCTGGCCGTCAAGGTCGCCGCGCTGAACGGGCGCGAAAGCCGCATCCTGATCCCCTTCCTCGCCATCGCGGCCGCCTGCGGTCTGCAGTGGCTGCTGACGCGGCTGCGCCGGACGGGCACACAGCCCGTTGAAGATGCATGACGCAAAGCCCGAAAAAGGGTGCAGGCGAACGCTGCGTTTGCGCTCCCAAATGGCTATACTTGGGCACGGAATGCGTATGGAGAGGCCTTCATGACGACCTGGCATCAAACTATCATCATCGGCAATCTGGGACGTGACCCCGAGCTACGCTACCTGCAGAGCGGCACGGCAGTCTGTAATCTGAACGTCGCCGTCAGCGAAAGCTGGAGCGACCGCCAGAGTGGCGAACGTCGTGAGAAGACGACCTGGTATCGCGTCGCGGTGTGGGGCGCGCAGGCCGAGAACTGCAACCAGTATCTGAGCAAAGGCAGCCGGGTGCTGGTGACGGGCACCGTCAGCGCGCGCGGCTACACCAACAACGCCGGTGAGGCGGCGGCCAGCCTCGAGCTGCGCGCGCGCGACGTGCGCTTCATGAGCAGCCGTCAGGATGACGGCGGCGCTGGCGGCGCTGGCGGCGGGCAGCAGGCGCCGCGTCAGCGTGGCGGTGGCGGAGACGAGAGCTACGACGACTTCGCCCCGCCGCCCGCCGACGTCGGCGAGATTCCCTTTTAACGACCGGAGTCGCCCGCAGCGCGTAGCGCCAGCCGCAGCTGATACGGCGCCGGCCCGGTCGTTAACGTAGCCAGCGGCGAGAGCGCCAGCGTCACCTGCGTCGCTTCCGGCAACAGGGGCAGCGTCCAGACACCCGACCCCGCGACCAGCCAGCGCTGGAGCTGTGGGCCGTCAGCGCCCTGTTGCAGGGCCTGCAGCCACAGGCGCTGCGGCACCAGGTTGTCGCTCCAGACCCAGCCCTGCGCCTGCCAGCCGCCGTCATCCGTCTCGAAGTCGCTGCTGTAGCCCAGCTCCGGGATGCTGACGTCGTCGATCAACATGCCGGGTTGATTGACGGCGTCATCAGTGAGCATCTCGAAACGCAGCAGGACTTCCTGGCCGGCCCAGGCATCCAGCGCAATTGACTCGCGCAGCCAGCCTTCGCTGCGGCCGGTGTAGCCGGGGCCGAGGGCGTTGTGGTGCGGATTGGCGCGCGTCTGCGCGGCGCTCTCGAGCAGCTGCCAGCTGCGGCCCCCGTCCGCGCTGAGCAGCACGTGGCCGTAGTCCCAGAGCCGCTCGCTGTGATACCAGAGGCTGAAGTGCAAGGTGGCGCGCGTCAGCCCGCGCAGGTCGAAGCGCCGCGTGAGCGTGGTGTCGCTGTTGTCCTGGCGGTTGCTGTACCACATACGCCGGCCGCTGGCGGCCGCCGTCGGCACCAGGCGCGCCTGCGACGGCAGCTCGAGCGTGAGCTCCAGCGCCTCCGCATGCTGCAGATTTTCCAGCTGTAAATAGTCAGTCGCGTATTGTGCCAGGCTGGCCGCGCGCGTGAAGGGGTAGTCGCTGACGACTTCGGCCAGCGTCGGCGAACTGAGCTGCGGCAGGCTGCGGTAACCGTAGCGGCCGTCCAGCAGTTGCGCATCCTGCAACAGATTCGCCAGCACCCAGTCCGCGAAGAACTCGTCCGCACCCTGCTCGCCCATGTCAGCCAGCAGCGCGTCGAGCGAGGCGAGGCCGGGCGCCGGATGCTGTGCGAGGCGGCGCAGCGCTTGCTCGCCATAACGGTCGTAGAGGTAAGTCACGAAGAGCAGGCCGGCGCCGTAATGCGGGAAGGTGTTCCCCGCTTCCGGCCAGGTGTTCAGCTGCGTCTGCGGCCGCGCCAGAAAGGCCTGGGCCTCGCCCGTGGTGCCGAAGTTCAGCCCGGTGTAGAGCTCGGCAAAGCCGGAGAAGCCTTCGTTGAGCCAGACGTTTTCGTTGCGGTCCAGATGCGCCTGGATCATGTGCTGGAACTCGTGCGCGGCGAGGCCGGCGATGCTGCCCGCATCGAAGGCAGTGCCCAGCACGTCGAGGTTGAAGAGGAACATCTCGTGTTCGTTGCTGCTGGCGACCACTTCCGCCGGCCAGCTGTGCTCGCTGGAGAAGTAGCCGGCCACGCTTGACCCCAGGCCGTGGGTGAAGAGGCCGTAAACGCGCGGGTCGCCATCCACGCCGGGGCGGTTCTCGCTGCCGAAGAGCGCGCGCAACGGGCCGTAGACCTGCTCATCGAAATGCTGCGCCAGGTCTTGCAGGCGCGCCGCGTCGACGTCGACGCCCTGCTCGACCCACAGCCAGATGTGCTCGCCGCTGGCGCGCAGGCTGGCCTCGACCGGGAAGACGCGATCCTCGTCGTTGTTGGTGACCATAAAAGTTTTGCTGTCGCCAGGCTGCCACTGCGGCGCGGCAGCCGGCGGCGCGGGCGGCGTCTGCAGGCCAAAGACGCGCAGCGCCAGCGCAACCCGGTCGCGTTCCGGCACCTGCGCCGCGGCCAGCGCGGCCAGCGTGTCCGGTGGCTGCGCCGTCAGCGGCGCGGCGGCGGTCAGCAGCAGCAGACAACATAGTGCGATCGCTAGAGATGTGGTCACGTCACGGGAGGCCCCGCTTCACTGGCGGAGATTCTTGCCCGCCTTGTCCGCTTTCACGATGAGGTAGTTGGTGAAGGTAGAACAGGCTACTAACATGAAGCGTGCATCTTCTTGAGCAGGTTGGACTCATCCATCAAACTGTGACGAATGCCTTCCTCATCACTTGTCCAGCCGTACAACTTCTTAAGGGCTTCGGCAAAGGCAGGATGAAAATTGACAACCACTCTTGCTGATCAAGTTCACGGCTTCACCCAAAGAAGCATTCGGCTTGGCAATTGACAACACGTCTCAACCGACTGATGGATTCTTTGATGGAATTGCGATAGACGGGCGGATCGGTCAAGGGCTTGTGCATGAACTCTTACAGCAGGGGCTGAAAGTGCGCCAGCGATAACCGCGATTCAAGGTTTCTTTACATTAAGGCTTCCTCATCTTGAGAAAGTCTCGATAGCCTCTATAAGGTCAAAAACGCTTCCTGTGTTTATAATGCTTTTTAGTTCATAAACCGTTGCGATCTGTAGGGATTTGGTCGAGTTCGAGGAATAAATGTTTATCCCATAATGCGAAAAAAAGTGGGCCCCGACGCGTGGCGACGCCTACAATTGACGCTCGCGGCTGACACGAAGGAGCACGACCCTGGGCGGCACCTTCCTCAACGCCATCGCCGTCCTCTGCGGCGGGTTCGCCGGCCTGGTCATCGGCCAGCGCCTGAGCGCGCGCCTGCGCGAGGCGGTGGTGAGCGGCATCGGCCTGGTGACCGTCGCGGTCGGCATCAGCAATGCCAGCCAGACCGGCAACATCATCATTCCCCTGGTGAGCATCGTAAGCGGCGTCATCCTCGGCGAGCTGCTGGACATTGACGGGCGTCTGCAGGGCTTCGCGGCCAGGTTGCAGGCGCGCGTCGGCGACGCGACGGACAGCGCGTCGCGCATGCGCTTCATCACCGGCTACCTCTCGGCCAGTCTCATCTCTTGCGTGGGGCCACTGACCTTCGCGGGCTCGCTGCAGGATGGCATGGGGCTGCCGATCGGCTTTCAGCAGCTGGCCATCAAGAGCGTGCTGGACCTGATTACGGCGGCGACCCTCGCGGCCAGTATGGGGCCGGGCGTGTTGTTCAGCGTAATCACCATCCTGGTGCTGCAGGGCGGCCTGGCCCTGCTGGGCAGCACCCTGGGCGAAGTGATGACCGGCGCCATGATCGCGGAGATGACGGCGGTCGGCGGTCTGATATTGATCGGCCTGGCGCTGGTGCTGCTGGAATTGCGGCCGCTGCGGATGGCGAACTTCCTGCCGGCGCTGGTTATCGCGCCGCTGCTGGTGGCGCTGGCCGAAGCGCTGGGCATCATCATCTACCCCTTCTGAGCGTCCG
Organism: Phototrophicaceae bacterium; assembly: GCA_965238035.1. Classification (GTDB taxonomy): domain Bacteria; phylum Chloroflexota; class Anaerolineae; order Aggregatilineales; family Phototrophicaceae; genus JAGWBD01. Next base: position 1,453,652 of record OZ250163.1, read on the forward strand.
GGCCGGAGCGCCTGCCGCGTTAAAAGGTGCGGCCCAGGGGGTTAGCCTGGGCCGCAGTCTTCGAAGGTTGGGTGGCCGACACCGCTCCGCGGTGTCTACTCACCCCAAGAGGTGAGTACCACTAGCGGAGCCGTGCCTCCACCGTACCTTGATCACTCACAGGATCACCTCCTTGTCTATTTTGTCAGATACCGACAGTATAACGCCTTCGCGGCGGCGCGCAAGTAATGCCCGTCACGCGTTGACGCTGGCGGTCATGAACTTGACGTTGGAGGACTTGCGCACGCCCTCGCTGGCCTTGCGGAAGGCGGCCATGTGCGCGGGCGGATTGTCGGAGGAGAGGTGCACGTTGAGGTGTTCCTGGCTCTCCCATTCCTCGTAGACGATGAAGTGATGCTCGTCCTCGAGGTCGGCGTAGAAATTGTAACGGATGCAGCCGGCTTCCTGTTGCGTGCCATGCGCCACCGCGATCATGTCGGCGATGGCCTGCGCGCGCTTGCCTTCGTTGATGAAGATGTCACCTGCGACGACGATCATTGCGTTCTCCTGTGTGTTGAGGCTCGTTAAAAGTGTCAGGCGGGCTCACCGTAACGACGCTCGGCGCCGGCCAGCAGACGTCGTATGTTACCAAGGAAGCGCAGGAAAATGAGCAGCGCAACCAGCACAGCGTACCAGTTGTAGGCCGGCGCCAGTTCGCCCGCGTTGACCAGCAGGAGGATCCACAGCATCATCAGGCCGAGGCCGGTCAGCACCGCCAGCGAGACGTAGCGCGTCTGCCGCAGGATGAGCAAGCCGACGAGGGCGCAGACGAGGAACTGCAGCGGCGCGATCAGCAGCAGCGAGCCGAAGACGACGGCGGCGCCCTTGCCACCGCGCAGTTGCCGGGTCAGCAGCAGGACGAACAGCGACCAGTTGTGGCCGAGCATGCAGGCGAGCGCGGCCAGCACGGTCGCCTCGTGGATCTGCTCGGGCGCCAGCGCGCGCGCGAGCAGGATGGCGACGATGCCCTTGGCCATGTCCAGCAGGCCCACGATCTGGCCGGCGCGCGTCCCCACGGCGCGGGCGACGTTGGTGCCGCCCATGTTGCCGCTGCCCACCGTGAAGATGTTGACGCCGCGCATGCGCGCGATGATCCAGGCGGTCGGGATGGAGCCCAGCAGATAGCTGATGACCGCGACGAGTATCCAGGTCGTGTTGTCAGTCATGGTTCGCGCTCCCTCTCCTTCTACTGGCTGTGTCCTCAATCTGCCCAGGCCGAGTGCACGCGCTGCAGCTCTTTATCGAAGTAGGCCCGCTCACCGACCTTGCCCGCGCCCGGCGGCAGGCGGCCGATCGTGCGCACGAGTTTGAAGAAGCCGACGCCCGGCAGGCCATCCGCCTTGCGCAGCACCAGCACGCCGAGCAAGGGCCAGCCTTCCTCGTGCTCGGCCATGCTGATGTCGTTCAGCAACCCGGGAAGATGCCGGCTCAGAATGTAGGGCTGCAGCGGGAGGCCGGCCCGCTGCGCCAGCTCGCTGTAGGTGATGGTGCGGCGCGCGCAGGCCCGCCGAATCAGGGCATCGCGTACCGAATCGTGGTGCCTGTCATACAGCGTTGCGTATTTCATCCCCCCGCCCCCGGCGCGCTTGACTCCACGCCTGCCCCGAATTATACTCACTGAATCAGAAAGCCGTAACGAAGGCTCAAAATCGTGTACTCACATTGTGTCTGTCTGAAGCAGGGTCGTTAGCGCCGCTTCAGACGACAGTCACTCCGGCAGACCACCGCCGACTGAAAGGCAGCAAACGTCCCTGAGCGATGGCCTTGCACCCCATCGCCCGCGCGGAAACGAGACGTTTGCGCCTTTTTTTGTTTGTGGACGGTCTGTTTTTGTTTGGCACAGACAGGATGGCCATGACCCTGACCATGAGCGCGCGCCGCATCAGCGCCGGCAACCTGGCGCAGCAGATCGGCCAGACGCCGCTGCTGCGACTGCGCCTGCCCGGCGCGCGGCTGCCGGATTCCGTGCAGTTGCTGGCAAAGGCCGAATGGTACAACCCGGGCGGCAGCGTCAAGGACCGCCCCGCCTGGTACATCATGCGCGAGGCGATCGCCAGCGGCGCGCTGACGCCGGACATCCCGCTGGTCGACAGCACCAGCGGCAACACCGGCATCGCCTACGCCATGATCGGCGCGGCCCTGGGCTATCGCGTGCGCCTTTACCTGCCCGCCAACGTCAGCCCGGAGCGCAGCGCCATCCTGCGCGCCCATGGCGCGGAGATCATGCTCACCGACCCGCTCGAGGGCAGCGACGGCGCCCTGCTGGCGGTGCGCGAGTTGATGGCGCGCGAGGCGGGCCGCTGGTTTTATGCCGACCAGTACAACAACCCGGCCAACGTGGCGGCGCACTACGAAACCACCGGCGCCGAAATCTGGCAGCAGACCGGCGGCGCGGTCACCCACCTGGTGGCGGGCCTGGGCACCAGCGGCACCTTCACCGGCGTCGGGCGCCGGCTGCGCGATTATGAGCCGGGCGTGCAGCTCGTCTCGGTGGAGCCGGATTCGCCCTTCCACGGCCTGGAGGGTCTCAAGCACATGGACACGGCCATCCGCCCCGGCATCTACGACGCGGCCCTGGCCGACCGCGCGCTGTGCGTTAACACCGAGGCGGCGCATGCGCTGGCGCGGCGGCTGGCGCGCGAGGAAGGCTGGCTGGTGGGCATCAGCGCGGCCGCGGCGCTGGTCGCGGCGCTGCAGGTTGCGCAGGAGCAGGCTGACCTGGGGCAGCCAGCAGTCATCGTGACGATTTTGCCGGACAGCGCCCACAAGTACCTCTCCGAATCCTTCTGGCAGGCCTGAGCGGGCGCCGTCCGCGCGCTTGCGAGGCCCGCGCCTCCCTGTATACTCCTCCCGTCCGCCCCCGACAGCCGTGACCGTACGCATGGACCGTGAGCCGCCCGTATCCGCCAGGTTGTACACCGAGGAATACTTCCGCACAGCCTGCGAGGGCTTTGACGAATTCAACGCCAGCGAGGGCGAGCAGCTGTCGCGGCGGCTGCGGGCGGCCTTTGAGCTGGCCGAGGTGCTGCCGGGCATGCGCGTGCTGGACGTCGGCTGCGGCCGCGGCGAGATCCTGCGCCACTGCGCGCAGCTGGGCGCCTTCGCCTGCGGCGTGGATTACGCGCCGGTGGCCATGCAACTGGCGCGCCAGGTTGTGACGGCCCTTGACCCGCTGCAGGGTCACATTGCCCTCGGCCAGGCGAACGCCAGGCAGTTGCCCTTCGCCAGCGCCAGCTTCGACCGCGTCCTGCTCTTCGACGTGGTGGAGCATCTGCACCCCTGGGAGCTACAGGCGGCGTTGCTGGAGGTGCGGCGCGTGCTGAAGCCGGAGGGCCTGCTCGTCATCCACACCGCGCCCAACATCTGGTACGACCGCTACGCCTACCCCCTGGTGCGCCTGATACGCCGCCTGATGGGCCAGGGCGCGCATTACCCGCAAGACCCGCGCCAGTTCCTGGTCGACGCCAACGAGCACGTGCACGTCAACGAACAGTCCCTGCTGAGCATGCATATAGCGCTGCGACGGGCCGGCTTTCGCGGCCGGGTGTGGCTGGACAGCCCACCGCAGGACCGCGACGAGACGCTACCGCTGGCGCTGCTGCGCCGCCTGGCCTTCGACGTGCCGCCCTTCCGCTGGTTTTTCGAGCGCGAGGTCTTCGCCGTCGCCCGGGCTCACTCGCTGCGCAGCGCCAGCGCCGTAGCCAGGCGTCCCAGGCGCCAGGCCGGGTAGACCCCCGCCAGCAGCGCCGCCCCCAGCGCCACCGCAACGGCCGTCGCCAGGCTCTCCGGCTGCAGCGTCAGTTCCAGCGCCCAGCCGAAAGAGCGCAGGTTGACGACCGTGACCAGCACCAGCGCCACCAGCATGCCGACGGGCAGCGACAGCGCGCCGGCCGTCGCGCCCATCAGCCCGGTCTGCAGCAGGGTGTAGCGCCAGAGCTGGGCGGGTGACATGCCGCAGGCGCGCAACACGCCGTACTGGCGCGTGTGTTCCAGCTGCAGCGCCAGCAGCGCGCTGAGGATGCCGATGAAGGCCACCCCCGTCGCCAGCAGCTGCAGCGCGCCGGTGATGAGGAAGGTGCGCTCGAAGAGTTCGAAGACGTCCGCGCGCAACTCACTGTTGGCACGGGCGAGCAGATTCTTGCCGACCAGGGTTTCCTCGCGCAGCCGGTTGAGCAGGGCGTCCGGGGAGGCGCCCGCTTCCAGGAAGAGGGCGGCCGAGGAGATCCAGGGGTCGTCGTACCAGGCGCGGTAGACAGTCGCGTCCATCAGCACCGCACCCTGGTCCGTGGAGTAGTCATAGTAGACGCCCGCGACCGGGAAGGTCTGCGGGCCGCGGTCCGTCAGCAGCGTCAGGCGGTCATTGGCGGGGCCGATGTCGCGGCGGAAGGCGAAGGACTCGGAGACCAGCAACTGGCCCGCGCCCAGGGCCTCCCAGGCGTCCGGCACCTGCAGCCAGGCGTAGCGCCGCTTGCCCTGCGAGACATCGTCGGACACGACGTCCAGGTTCACCGGCGGCAGCTGTGGATAGTCCGGCGCCGTCACGGCGACCGAACGCACCCAGGCCGTGCGCGCGACGCCCGGCAGGGCCTGCAGCTCGTCGAGGATGGCGGGATCGATGTCCTGGGTGTCGCCGCTGGAGCGGTTACCGGCGAACAGGGTCGTCGAGACGTAGATGTCCGCGCCGAGGGTGACGTCCAGCCAGTTGGCGACGGCGCTGCGGAAGCTGCCGATCATCATACCGACGCCGACGATGACGCTGACGGCGACGGTGAGCGCGGCCACGGCCACGGCGCTGCGGCTGAGCGAGCGCAGGACGGCGCGCGGCGCCATACGTCCGCTCACGCCGAAGAGCCGCCCGGTCAACGGCGTGAGACCGCGCAGCAGCAGGTTCAGCGCCAGCGGCGCAAGCAGCGCGCCGCCGATGATGAAGGCGGTGAGCGCGATGAAGGCGAGGCGGATGTTGTCGCCGGGCAGGCGCAGCAGCGCATAGCCCAGGACGGCCAGCGCGATGGCGGCCGCGCTGGCCCTGGGCAGCAACCAGCGCGCCCGTTGCTCCAGGCCGGAGCGCAACATGGCCCCCGCCGGCGGGGTGCGCGTGGCCTCAAGGGCCGGCAGACAGGCCGCGCCGACGCTGGCCAGCAGGCCCGCCACGACGCCCCGCAGCAGGGTCTGCGGCGCCACCGGCAGGCCCTGCACATTCACAGTGAAGTAGAGGTCGCTGATGGTCTGCGTGACGAGGGCCACCGTCACGCGGCCGAAGATGAGCCCCAGGCCGAGACCGGCCAGCGTCCCCACGACTCCGGCGAACAGCGCCTCGCCGAGGATGAAGGCGAAGATCTGGCGGCGGCTGGCGCCCAGGGCGCGCAGCGTGGCGATGAGCGGGCGCCGCTGTACCACGCTGAAGACCACCGTGTTGTAAATGAGGAAGACGCCGACCACCAGCGCCATCAGGCTCAGTGATTCCAGGCTGATCTCGAAGGCGTCTGACATCTGTGACAGGCTGTCGCCGTCTTCCTGCGCCGCGCGCAGGGCAACGCCGGGCGGCAGCAGCGCGCGCAGGGGAGCAAGCGCCTGGTCATCCGGCAGCAGCAGGTCGATGCGGGTGATGTAGCCCGGCCGGCCGAGGAGCTCCTGGGCCGTGGCGATGTCGGTTAGCAGCAGGTCATCCAACGCCTGGGCGCTGACGCGGCTGGAGGGTTGCAGCAGGCCGGCAACCTGAACGGTGGCGAGCCGGTCGCCGCTGCGCAGGGTCAGGCTGTCGCCCGGCGCCACACCGAAACGCGCGGCCATGGGTTGGCTGAGCAGCACCAGGCCGGGCTCGCCGAGGAGGCGCGCGAAGGCCTGATAGTCGGCGTTCTGCCCGTCCGAGAGGTAATCGCGGAAGGGCGCCTCCGCGAAGGGGTCGACGCCCAGCAGGCGCAGCGAACGTTCGCCGAGGCCGTCAACGCGCACCTGTTCGCTGATGACCGGCGCCGCCTTGCGCAGGCCGGCTTCGCGGCGCAACTGCGTGTAGAGCGCGGTCGGCAGGCCGCCCGGGCCGCCCGTGATGCTGTGGCTGGCGCGGCCGCGGACGCTGCGCGCGCTAAGCGAGAAGGCCTGGCTGGCGGCGCTGTTGGCGAGGTCGATGGCGATGACCATGGCCACGCCCAGGGCCACGCCGACCAGCAGGAGGGTGGATTGCAGAAAGCGCTGCGCCAGTGAGCGGCGCACGAGGCGCAGAATCACCACGTAGCAGGCTCCTGCGTCGGATATTGTGTGTAACGGGGACGGCGTGGGGGCACTATCGGGCTCAACCCTCCGGGTCGGCCTGCGCCGCTTCGAAACAGCCGAGGCAGCGCAGGGCCTCCAGCGCCGCCGCGCGCAGCTTGCCTTCGGCGGAACCGGCGATCAGCAGCAGCGGCTCGATGGCGCGGTTGTCCCCCAGCCGGCCCAGCGACTGCGCGGCGTGCAGCGGCGTCTGCATGCCGGGCGCGTCCAGCGCGTTGATGAGCGGCTGTACGGCGCGCGTATCGCCCAGCCGACCCAGCATGAGCGCGGCGCGGCCGCGCACGATGAGGTCCTCGTTGCGATTCTGCAGCGCCATGATGAGCGCCTTGACGGCCTCGTCGCCGCCGGCCAGGCCCAGCTTCATGACAGCTGTGCGGCGCCGATCCTTGTTGTAATCACGCAACTCGCTCAGGTACTGGCGGATGTCCGTCGGTTCCGACCCGTTCATGAGGCAGCCTCCCTGTCCGCGTGTCCGTTACGCGCGCCGGTTGCCTGCCACCGGAACGTGCCCGCCGCGACGCTCAGATTGCCGTCCTCAATGCGGCCGACGCGGTCGGCCAGCGGCAGGGAGTCCCGGTCATGGGTGGCCATCACCAGGGTCTTGCCGGCCGCGCGCGTCAGCGAGAGCAGGAGCGACATGACGCGGGCAGCGCTGTCCGTATCCAGGTTGCCGGTGGGCTCGTCGGCCAGCACGAGCGCGGGTTCACGAATGAGGGCGCGCGCGATGGCGACGCGCTGTTGCTCGCCGGCGCTGAGCAGGTCCGGATAGTTGTCGGCCAGGGCCTCCAGCCCGGTGCGCGCCAGCAGCTCCTGGCCACGCGCTCGCAGCTCCGGCCCGCTTTCGCCGGCCAGCTCCGCGGGCAGAATGACGTTCTCCAGCACGGTCAGGATGGGGATGAGGTTGAAGAACTGGAAGACGATGCCGATGTGGTCACGGCGGAAACGCGTGAGTTCGCGCTCGCTCATGGCGCCGAGTTCGCGGCCATCGACGCGGACGCTGCCGGCGTCGGGCCGGTCGATGCCGCTCAGCATGTTGAGCAGCGTGCTCTTGCCGCTGCCGCTCTTGCCGAGGAAGACGAGAAACTCGCCCGCGGTCACCTGAAGCTCGACCTGGTTGAGCACGCGGCGGCGGCGCTCGCCCTCACCGAAAGAACGGCACAGGCCGCGCAGTTCGACGACGGGCCGGTTTGCGCTCATGGCGCCCCGTCCCGGGTGAGCAGGCGCTGCGCCAGCTGCAGCGCGCCGAGGGCGATCAGCACGGGCAGGGCGAGCGGCAGCGCGAATTCGAGCGCAATGCGCAGGGCCGGCGACAACTCCAGCAAGCGCGGCATGTTGAGGAGCAGGAAGTAGAAGAAGAACAGGCCGCCCAGCGCGATGTTGGCGTGGATGCGTACGGGCACCAGCGCGCCAGTGGCGAGCGCGAGGGCCGCGATCATCAGCGGCTCCAGCATCAGGCGCAGCAGCGAGGACAGCAGGCCCAGCATCAGGGTCAGGCGCGAGACGAGCGTGTTTTCCTCGAAGGCCCAGTACTGCGCGTAGAGCAGGCCGATGACCGGCAGGGTGAGCAGGGAGGCGGACATGATGACCAGGCCCAGATCCTCGACCTGGCGCCACACGCCGGCGGCCGCCTTGCTGTAGAGGATCTGCCGCAGCGACATGGGCGTGATGCGCAGCAGGGTCATGGTGTTGTCGCGCTGCTCCTCGACGACGAGGCGCACGGTGAAAAAGCCGATGCGCAGCAGCAGGCGCGCGTAGAGCGCGAAGACGACGGGCAGCAGAACCAGCGCGACCGGCAGCAGCATGAAGATCAGCGGCAGCAGCAGCGGCACCAGCAACGAGAGCGCCAGCAGCGCCCCCTGGATGAGCAGGATGCGCGCCAGCACGCCGGATTCAAGCGGCAACATTTTCCAGTGGATGCCGAGGTGACGGCGCACAAGGGGGTTGGAGCGCCGCGCCCAGTGGGGCAGGCGTCGGTCCAGCGAAGGGACAAAAACGACCCGGTAGGCCGGTTCTGCGATGCTGTCCAATGATCTGTCCCTGTTCCCGGCAACTTCAGTGTAGCAAAAAGGCGCAGCCCCGGCGAGATGCTGTACAATCAGGCGCCAGGCAGAGAGTCATGAGGTTTCCATGAACGTTAGCGAAGCCATTCGCAGCAAACGGGCCATTCGCAATTTCCGCGACGAAGCACTGGCGGAGGATCACCTGCGCGCCATTCTGGACGCGGGCCGCCGTTCGCAAAGCTCGAAGAACAGCCAACCCTGGCATTTCATCGCCGTACAGGAGCGCTCACGCCTGGAGGCCATTGCCGCGCTGGGCGCCAATCTGGGCCACGCCGCGGGGTCGGCGCTCTGCGTGGTCATCGTCATTCCGCAGGATAACGAGCGCACCATCTGGCACTACTTCGATACCGGTCAGGCCGCCGCCTACATGCAGCTGGCGGGCCAGGCACTGGGCGTCGGTTCCTGCCTCGGCACGGTCTACGAGCCGGATGCCCTGCGCGCGATTCTCGGCTTTCCGCCGGAGTGGCAGGCGCGCCTGCTCATCTCCTTCGGCTACCCCGCCGCGCAGCAGCCGCGCCCTGGCCTGGGCGGCGCCGGCCGGCGCGGCTATGCCGAGGTGGTGCACCGCGAAACCTGGGGCGGCTGAGCGCCAGCCCCGATCACCCAGAAACCCTGCATCAGGGAGGAACAGCAATGAAGTACACCTGTGAGCTAACGCTCAATCTGCCGCGCGACGAAGTCATCGCCCTGTTCGATGACGCCGACAACCTGAGCAAATGGCAGCCGGCCCTGCAGAGCTTCGAGCACGTCAGCGGCGAAGCGGGCCAGCCGGGCGCGAAGTCCCGCATGCTCTACAACGAGGGCAGGCGCGAGATCGAGATGATCGAGACCATCATTGCACGGGACTTGCCGGAAAGCTTCTCCGCCACCTACGAGGCGAAGGGCGTCTGGAACGAGATCAGCAACCAGTTCCTCGTCGAGGGCGATCAGACGCGCTGGGTGATGGACAGCGAGTTCCGCTTCAGCGGCTTCATGCGCCTGATGCCGATCTTCATGCGCGGCGCCTTCCGCAAGCAAACGATGAAGACCATGGAACGCTTCAAGGAATTCGCGGAAGGCGGCGACGCGACGCAGAAGACTAGCCCTCGATATCGCAGCCGAGGAAGCGGCGCCCCTGCTGCTGGCAGGCCTCCAGCACGGAGAAGCTGCCGGCCGCGGGGTCGATCACGACGTCGCCCGGGTTGCTGACCGCCGCGATCAACTTCGCCTGCAACCCGACCGGCTTGCGGTGCGCGTGCCGGCCGCGTTCGGCACGTTCGCGCCACAGGTCGGGGATGTCGTGCAATGTCCAGACGCCTTTGGCGCGCCGCGGCGCCTTTTGCAGCACGACCAGGTATTCGCTCTGGCGCCGCGTGCGGTAGCCCATGCCCATGCGCTCCTTGTCCCAGGTGATCAGGTCCACCACAGTCAGGCGCGTCCCCGCCAGCCAGGGCGCGATACCGCTGCAGAGGTGAAACTTGTCCAGCCACAGGAAAAGATGTCCGCTCGCTGCGAGAACCCGGTCGATGGCCTGGATGAAGCCCGTGATGGCCTGCTCGTCCATCTGTCGCAGCGCGGCGCGGGCGCGGCCCCGCTTGACGCCCTCGTTGCCATAGGCCAGCTTGTCGAGCACGCCGCGATACTGCGGGTCGAGGAAGGCGAGCGGGACGGCCTCATCCGGCAGGCGGGCGAGGAAGTCCAGCCCGTCCATTTTGAGGCGGGTGTCGAAGTGCAGATCGGCGGGGAGTGTGAGCGGGGACGTCGCTGCGTCGCGGGAGGCGGAGAAGACGCTGGCGTTCAAATTGTTGTCGTTCACGTCGTACTTTTAAGACCTTGCAGACGATTAGCAAGCTCTCTTCTCAGTCTTGTCGCGTTTTCATAGAAAATGACCGGATAGTCTTTTACATCAAATTCCAGATTTGTTCCTTCTCGCGCGATGTATATGGGTGTTTTCCCCAGTCCGTGCGCATAGCCTGCTTCCCAGTAGACATTCGGTTTTGCCTGTGATAAATCTGCTACCACATATTCTGCTTCAGTGATGGCTTCAACGATCCGGTCTGTGATCTTTTCGTTGCTAATTTGATCGTCAACCCGCTCTGCCACTAGTCCTGCATCACTGGCGGCACCTTTAATCGCTTCGTGAATGTCTTCCAGTTGCGGGTCGTCACTTGTCATTGGCATTGCAATAAAAACAAGCCCTTCACCTGTGCCTGTTGAGCGTGCTTTCCGGGCTCTGTTCATGGATGCATGGTTTCCTTCAGGTTGTGACATCTTCAGATGGCCAATACATTCGTTGACCGCATCAAGGGTCAAATCGAGAACTATCTCGTCAGATGCATTTGCTGGATCATAATAGTGGGATCTGAGAGTGTCGGATGTAATAAGGTCAAGTAATGGGTAGCCAATCACTGGTGCACGACCAGCAGCAATTGGTGGTGGATGTTCAGAAATTCCTCTGTCTTCAAGCCCAAACTCTACAAACAGTTTTTTGGCTCTTGGTCTCATTTCACCGATCTGTTTCTTTAAATGCTGTCCCTCGCTTCCCGCCTGTCTAGCTTGTGTGAATGTCAAATACTGTTGTACTCGCACCCTAAACCGCTCAAGAAACTCAATGTCTTCCTTTCTATCCATCTTTCACTGACCTCCTGTTGCACGAAAGACCGGGCTGCATGCGGCCCGGCCTTCCTTTTTTGACCTGACATACCCCTGCAATGTGCTCCCCAAAGTGTAGAGTGGGGAGGCAGGTTAACGCCAGGGGGTATTGTGTCTGGAGTATATCACGAGCCCTGAATGGCTGACAAGCGCCTGCGCTTCTCTTGTCTACTTGCGCTCACCAGCAACCTGCAGCCACAGCCGTTTCAACGGTTCGGCCATTATGGGCAACAGCGAACCTTCACTTGTTAAATTGCGTTACAGTCTGCATCACGACGGAAGGAGTGTGCAGAGTGGCAATAAAGGCATTCCCGCCCTCGCGGGTCCCGCGGTACAGCTTCGCCGCTACGCTGGCGGAGCAGGAACGACAACTGGCGACAAATCCCCTGATGCTGCGGATGAACGCTGCGCGCAGGGAGAAGGCGGCAGACCCCTGGCGCCCCCTCTATCACTACGTCAATCCGGAAAACACGCTCAACGATCCGAACGGACTGTGTTACTGGCAGGGGCGCTGGCACCTCTTCTATCAGGCCTGTCCGCCGGAAGACACGCGCCAGCACTGGGCACATGCGGTCAGCGAGGACCTGATCCACTGGCGCGACCTGCCCTATGCGCTCTGCCCCGGGCCGGAGGACCGCTGTTATTCCGGCACCACGCTCGTCGAAAAGGACCGGGTCATCGCCCTTTATCATGGCGTCGAGCTCGGCAACATGATCGCCATCTCCCGCGATCCCCTGCTGCTGAACTGGGAGAAGCTGGCGGGCAACCCCGTGATCCCCTTCGGTGAAGAGGGCGCAGCGCCACTGCCCCACGCGGTTTTCGATCCCTTCATCTGGTCCAGTGACGGCGTGTACTACGCCCTGGCCGGGGGGATCATTCCCTGCAGACCCGGGGGCAAACACGTCGCTGCCGAATACCTGTTTCGCTCGCAGAACCTGGAAGACTGGGAGTACCTCCACCCCTTCATCGAAGGCGACAGGTTCACGGTGTTGGGGGATGATGGTGCCTGCCCGTATTTCTGGCCGATAGGCGATCGGCACATCCTGCTGTTCTTCAGCCACATGAGCGGCGGCCAGTACTGGCTCGGCGACCATGACCCGCTACGTGAAAAGTTCGTCGTCGATGCACACGGCCTGTTCAATTTCGGCGCCGCGTTCCCGGGTGGCATCCACGCGCCCACGGCCGCACCCGACGGTAAAGGCGGCGTCATCGTTCTGTTCAACATGAACCCGGGCAAACCCACGTACCGGATGAACGGCTACCTGAGCGGATTCTTCGGAGACCGGAGCGCGGGCGGCGCGGCGGAAGGCGACCCGTCGCGGTATGCGCGTGACTGGGACCAGATTCTGACGCTGCCGCGGCGCCTGACGCTGCGCAACAGCTACGAACTGAATATCGAACCTGCCGGAGACATCGAGTCCCTGAGGTACGAGCACCGGCAGGTCGGCCGGACTGTCCTGCCGGCGAACCGGGAGCTCGTGCTGGATGACATCAGGGGCAACGCGATCGAGTTGCAGATCACACTGGACCCGAAACACGCGTCGCTGTTCGAAGTCGATGTCCTGCGTTCCGCGAACCGGGAAGAATGCACGCGGATCTGCTTCTTCAACAAGCGCGGCTACAAGTACCGGGAACCCTTCGCCAACGACGCGCGTTCCAACCTGACCATGTCGACGATGCTCTCAAATCCGGTTCGCTACGAGAGCATCATAACGATCGATACCTCCCACGCGTCGACGCTGCCCGATGCGCTGTCGCGGCCACCGGAGTCGGCGCCGGTCTTCATTGAAGACGATGAGCCGGTGCGCTTGCGCATCTTCGTCGATCGCAGCGTCGTCGAGGTTTTTGTGAACGAGCGGCAATGCGTCGCGGTTCGGGTCTATCCGGGACGCGAGGACAGCAGGGGCGTCTCGCTGCTGTCCCGGGGCCAGGAAGCGGAACTGCTTTCGCTCGATTGCTGGCAGATGAGAAGTGTCTACGAATAGACGCTGCCTATGATGGTCTGCGCTTGCGAGCTACTGTCGCCCGGTACCCTGTCCCGTTTCTGCCGGGCCGTCAAACGCAGCGCCATCCTCGTCAGCCGCGGGGTCATCATCATCCGCATCGGCCGTGGGGACCGCCGCTGGCGCGCCAGCGGTGGCCGCCTCCAGCAGCAGCAGCAGGCGGCCCGCCATGGAGGCCGGGTCGGGGTGCAGGCCGTCCTGCAGCAGCGCCGTCTCGAAGAGCTGCTCAATGGCCGCGTCGATCACCGGGTCCTGCGGCCGCGCAGCCAGCATGTGGCCCAGATTGTGCAGCAGTGCGTGGCGCGGGTTCAGCTCAAGCGTGCGCACCGGCAGCTCGTACTCGCGGTCCAGCAGGCGGTTGATACGGAACAGGTTGCGCTCCTGGGCGCCCTCCACGCTGACCAGGCGCGCCGGGCTGTCCACCAGCGCCTGGCTGGCGCGCACCTCCTGTACGCGCTCGCCCAACACGGTGCGGAAGCGTTCCAGCAGCGAGTCAAGGTCGTCATCGGCCAGTGATTCCCGTTGTGCTTCTTCCGGCTCGTCCTTCAGTTCGCCGATGCCCTCCAGATCGATATCGGCCTCGTCGACGTTGCGCAGTCGATGCTCATCAAAGGACTCCAGGCCCATGAGCATGAAGGGGTCGACGGGGTCGGTGAAGTAGAGCACCTCGATGCCGCGCTGGCGGAAGCTGTCCAGGTGCGGGCTGCGGCGCACGCTGTGGCTGTCCTCGCCGAGGATGTAATAAATGTCGGCCTGCCCCTGCGCGAAACGCGTCACATACTCCTGCAGGCTGTGCCAGCCCTCTGCGTCGTCGTCCAGCGTGCTGTTGAAGCGCAGCAGCGGCTCCAGCGCCTCGCGCTCCTCCGCACTGATCGCCAGGCCCTGTTTGAGGTAGCGGCCGAAGCTCTGGAAGACGCCGAGGTAGCGCTCGCTTTCCTGCTCCGCCATGCGCTTCAGCTCGCCCAGCAGGCGCCGCGTCAGCGTCTGCTTCAGGCGCGCCATGACGCGCGTGGCCTGAAAGCTCTCGCGGCTCACGCTCAGCGGCAGGTCCTCGCTGTCGACCACGCCCACGACGAACTGCAGCCACTCCGGCAGCAGGTCGGTGGTGGCTTCCTCGATGAGCACCTTGCGCGCGTAGAGTTTGAGGCCCGGGTCGCGCTGCATGCCGAAGGGGTTGGGGCCATCGTCCTGCGGGATGTAGAGCAGCGCGTAGAACTGCAGCGGCACGTCGGCCCGAATGTGCAGTTGCCCACGCGGTTCAGCGAAGTCCAGCGTCAGCGTGCGGTAGAACTCCGCGTATTGTTCCGAGCTGATTTCACCGGCGCTCTGGCGCCAGAGCGCAGTCTGGCGATTGGCCGGTTCGCTCTCCTCATCGATGAAGATGGGGAAGGCGATGTAGTCCGAGTGGCGGCGGATGATGTCCTTCAGCCGGAAGGACTTCAGGAACTCCTGCGCGTCCTCCTTGAGCGTGATGATGACGTCCGTGCCGCGCTGCTCGCGCTCGCCCGGCTCGATCGTCCAGGTCTCGTCGCCGGCGGATTCCCAGACCCAGGCGCCCTCCTCCGCCAGGTGCGAACGCGACACGACGCGCACGCGCTGCGCGACCATGAAGACCGAGTAGAAGCCCACGCCGAACTGGCCAATGACGTCCTGCGCCGCGGCGTTGTCATCCTTCATCGCGGCGATGAAGGCCCTGGCGCCACTGTGGGCGATGACGCCCAGGTTCTGCTCCATGTCCGCGCGCGTCATGCCGATGCCGCTGTCACTGACGGTCAGCGTGCCGGCCGCTTCGTCCGCCCTGAGCTGGATCTTCAGTTCGGCAGCTGCATCGAGCATGTCGTGCTGCGTCAGCTGCTCGAACTGCGCGCGGTTGAGCGCGTCCGAGGCGTTGGAGATCAGCTCGCGCAGGAAGATTTCGCGCTCGGTATAGAGCGAATGCACGAGGATATCGAGCAGTTGTCGGACTTCCGCCTGAAATGCGCGGGGTTCAGCCATGGTCGCCGCTCCTGGTTACTGATTGCAAACTCATGTTTCTTGTACCACAGAACACTGGCAAAGTGATGTGGCAGTCACGCCGCACGGCCTGGCCGGCTTCGTGTACAATGCTGGCGCGACAGTCATGCGGAGGCCGCCCATGCCAGCGCATCACAGCGCCTGCGTTGACCGGGCGGGCGGCTGAGCACGCGTATGCACATCGCGCTAAATGGCTGGTTCTGGCAGCAGCCGCACAGTGGCAGCGGCCAGTATCTGCGCCAGCTGCTGCGCGCGCTGACACAACTGCCGTCCCCACCCCAACTCACCCTGGTGCTGCCCCCCAACGCTGACGCCGGCCCCGAGCTGCCCGAGCGCGTACAGACCTTGCGCACGGGCGGTAGTGGTGGCGGCCTGGGCAAGCTGATCTTTGAGCAACACAGCTTCCCGCGCGCCGTCGCTGCCTGCGGCGCCGACATCGCCCACGTGCCCTATCACGGCGCGCCGCTGCGCTCGCCGGCGCCGCTGGTCACTTCCGTGCTCGACGTCGTCGCGCTGGTCATCCCGGAGTACGCGCGCAGCCTGCCGGCGCGGCTCTACACCGCGCTGGTCAGCGCCTCGGCACGCGGCTCGGCGCAGGTGATCACGCTCTCACAGGCCTCAAAACTAGACATCGAGGAACAGCTGGAGCTGCCGGAGGAGAGGATCACGGTGACCTGGCTTGCGCCGGATGACACCTGTCACCCACGCATGGGCGCAGAGCGTGACGCGGCCGTGCGCAGTCGCTACGGGCTGCCGGAGCGCTACGTCTTCGCTATCGGCGGCTTCGACCTGCGCAAGCAGTTCAAACAGTTGCTGCTGGCCTGGAGCTGGGTGGCGCGGGCCGAGGGCGCGGACGTCACGCTGGTCATCGCCGGGCGAGAACCGGAATGGCGCGCACCGCTCTTCCCGGACCTGCGCGCCTATGCACAGGAGCTGGGCATCAGCGAACACATCTGCTGGCTGGGCGAGGTCACCGAGGAGGACAAGCCGGCCCTCTACCGCATGGCTCGGGTTTTTGCCTTCCCCAGCCGCTACGAAGGCTTCGGCTTGCCGGTACTGGAGGCCATGGCCTGCGGCACGCCGGTGGTGGCCAACGAGGTCTCCTGCATGCCGGAGCTTGTAGCCGACGGTGCCTTTCTCGTCGAGCCGGGGAACGCGCGCACCATGGCCGGCGCCATCATCGCCCTGCTCAACCAGGAGCCGCTGCGTCAGGCACAGATCAACGCCGGGTTGGCGCGCGCCACACACTTCAGCTGGCGCAAGACCGCACAGCAAACCCTCGGGGTCTACGAGCAGGTGCTGGCCAGTAGTTAGAGCGTGTGCGTCCCGCCCGGCTGCAGCACGAGCGGCTCCGAGTCGGTTTCACTGCGCACGCGTTCGGCCCAGGCATCCACGTCCACGGCAATGAGCTCGAAGGTGTTGTAGTGCATGGGCACCACCAGGCGCGGCTTTATGAAGCGCACGGCCTGGACCGAATCATCCGGCCCCATCGTGAAGTTGTCGCCGATGGGCAGAAAGGCAACGTCGATCCCGGCGGCACCAATCAGCTGCATGTCGGAAAAGAGCGCCGTGTCGCCGGCGAAGTAGATGCGCGCGCCGGCCGGCGTGGTGAAGATAAAGCCGTTGGGGTTGCCGCCATAGCTGCCATCCGGGAAGGACGAGCTGTGAAAGGCGATAGTCTGGCGCGCGTGCACACAGCCGAAATCACGGCCGCCGCCAGAGTTGAGCGGGTGCGTGTTCAAGCCCTGCGCAGCCGCCCGGTCGGCAATCTCGACGTTCGCCACCACAGTGGCGCCCGAGCGCGCTGCAATCGACGCCATGTCGGCGACGTGGTCGCCGTGCGCGTGCGTGATGAAGATGAACTCTGGATTGAGACTGTCGGGATCTACGTCCGTGGCAGGGTTATCAGCGATGAAGGGATCAACCAGCGTTTCGTGGCCGTCAAAATGAAACACGAAGGTGCCATGGCCCAGCCAGGTGAAGGAAACGCTCATGCCTGTGCCTCCTTGGTGAACGGTGTGCGGAGCTACCTGCTTTGTAGCGCGCTTCGGCAGCGCGCGCCAGTGGCGACAGCCTGTCTAAAAATGATATTTCCAGTCTGGTCTTTCTTCTTAAGTAGTCGTAACAGCAGGGCCTGTCGAAACTGTAGAAAAAGGGGCTGAGAGCGCGCGTGAGGCCGGCGCATTTCGCAGATTTTGACCTCATATCCAAAGACAGGATGCCGGTATCCCAACATATCCATAGCATATCGCAGGCCCTGCCAGGCGCGGCTGTATACAAAATGCTGTGCACAAGTCTTTAAGTTTTCGACACTGTGCATATCTGGTGCGATGGCTGTGCACAGGCGGGCCGTAATGCACAGGCGATAACGCGACTTATACACAGGTACACACAGTTTTTTGGCAGGTTATCGACAGGTTGTGCACAACCTGTCTGCGACAAATGGCGAAATCCCTGCGACAAATTGGGATATGAGCTCCGGTCGCCATGCTATACTGCGCAGCCTGTCCCCCTGTGCAGTTGAGGATTCGCGGCATCTCATGTCCCTGTTGAGCGCCTCCGGGCTGGCCTGTTCCTTCGGCGCTGACGAGATCTTTGCCGGGGTCAGTGTGGACATTGTGCGCGATGCCCGCATCGCACTGGTGGGGCCCAATGGAGCGGGCAAGACCTCTTTGTTGCGTCTGCTCATCGGTGCGGAGCAAGCGGAAGCGGGCCATGTGCGGCGCGCGGGCGGAACGAGGATCGGCTTCCTGCCGCAACGTCCCGATCTGGCCGGCGCGCACAGTCTGCACGAGGAGGCGCGATGCGCCTTCCGTGAACTGGAACGGCAGGAAGCGCGCCTGACCCAGCTGGAAGCGGCGATGGCGGATCCGGCACAGCGCGCGGCCGCGCTGGCGCAGTACGGACCGCTGCAGGAACGCTTTGAGCGCGCGGGCGGCTACACGCGGGAAGCGCGCATCCGCATGGTGCTGACGGGCCTGGGCTTCGCCGAAGCGGATTTCGCCCGTCCCCTGACGCAATTGTCCGGCGGCGAGCAGACGCGCGCCCTGCTCGCGCGTCTGCTGTTGCAGGCGCCCGATCTACTGCTGCTGGACGAGCCGACGAACCACCTCGACATTGATGCGGTCACCTGGCTGGAGGGCTGGCTGGCTTCCTTCCCCGGCGCTGTGCTGGTGGTCAGCCACGACCGCTGGTTCATGGACCACTTCGCGCGGCAGATCTGGGAGCTGGATCACGGCAGTTTAAGCGCGTACCGCGGCAACTACAGCCACTACGTGCGGCAGCGCGACGAGCGCCATGAACGGCTCCGGCTCGAATTTGAGGCGCAGCAGGAGCGTATCACGAAGGATGAGGCCTTCATCCGCAAACATATGGGAAGCCGCCTCACCGCCCAGGCGAAGGGGCGCCAGAAGCGCCTGGCGACCTTGCAAAAGCGCGGCCTGATGCGGACGCGCCCGCGCGGACGGCGGCGGCGCATGGGGCTGGACATGGGGACTACGCAGCGCAGCGGCGACGAAGTGCTGCTGACGCGTGGCCTCGTGCTGGGCTATGCCGACGACGGGCTGCCGCTGCTGCAGGTGCCGGACATCATGCTGCGGCGCGGCGAGGTGGCGGCGCTGATTGGCCCCAATGGCGTGGGCAAGAGCGCCTTCCTCAAGACCATCACAGGCCAGCTGGCGCCGCTGGCAGGCACAGTGCGCCTCGGCGCCGCGGTGCAGCCCGGCTATTTCGCGCAGGCCCACGAGAACCTGCGCGAGGATTTAACCATCCTCGAGGAGATTGTGGAGCGGCGCCCCATGAAGGTCAGCGAGGCGCGCGACCTGCTGGGGCAGTATCTCTTCAGCGGCGACGATGTGTTTCGCCCTGTCAGTACGCTCAGCGGCGGTGAGCGCGGACGACTGGCGCTGGCCCTGCTGGCGTTGATGGGCGCGAACCTGCTGCTGCTGGACGAGCCGACCAATCACCTCGACCTCGACAGCCAGGAGGTGTTGCAGCAGGTGCTGGAGCAGTTCCCGGGGACGGTGCTGCTCGTCAGTCACGATCGCTGGCTGATCGACGCGCTGGCCTCACAGCTCTGGATCGCTCAGCCGGGCGCGATGCGCTTGTTTGACGGGAACTGGGAGGAATACAGCCGGGCGCAGCAAATGGCTGCCGCCACCCAACCCGCGCCGACCCGGCGCGACCCGGCGCCGCGCGGCAACACCCGCGCCCGCCCGGGTAGCGCGCAGCGAGAGCGCCGTGCGCGCGAACTGGAAGCGCGCATCCATGAACTGGAGCAGCAGCAAGGCCGGTTGACGGAGGCGATAGAGCAGGCGAGCAGAGACGGTCAGGGCGAGCGTGTGGCGGAGCTGGGTGCGACGTGGGCCGAGACGGATGCTGCGCTGGAAGCTGCGCTGACGGAATGGAGCGCGCTGGCCGAGCAGGCCGACCTTCAGCTCACTCCGTCGGCGCAGTCCCGACGATGATGGAGCCTGACGTTACTCCACGCCCAGGCTGGCGAACTTGCCTTCCCAGTCGCTCTTGCTGACGAATTTTGTGAGGTTGCGGCCGTCCGCCGTCTTCGCGCGGATGGCGTAGCGCACCTGGCCATTCTTGCCTTCGTAGCTGGTGCGTTTGATGCTGCTCTCGTCGATCTCGACGCTCTCGCGGTTCTTCACGTCGTAGAATTTCTCAGCCATGGGTATTTCCTCTTCTGAACTTCCGGCGGTCATCCCTGCCCCCGCCGCTGCGAACGCGCCGTGGTTATACATGAAATGCGTGACATGTGCAATTCGGGAGCCGGGGCGCTCAAGCCTGACCAGCACATGTGGCCATATGACATCTCAAGAAGGGCTATCTGTTACGAATAAAGGATCAAAAGTGTTGACAAAGTCTAAACTCTGATTCATACTTGCTGCAGTTGGCAGCCCGCTGCATACCGAAGGACCAGGTGCCACCTGGGAGGATTGTAGGTATGGGGGGGCTGCTGGTTTTAATCCGGGCGATTGTCCTCAATGCCTCCTGGACCATACAGACAATGGCGGCAAGAACAGAGCCAGCCCTGGCCGGCGGCCACTGGTGTCGTCTCCTCGAGCTGGAAGCCCGGATTGATTGACCTTACCTGGTGCAGGACGTATGTGGACAGTTGATGTTTCGCTGCAGAACGCTTCCTTACAGGTGAAGAAGGGTCGGGAGGGCCAGTGTTCATTCTGGATTGCATGGCGCCAAGCACTATATCCAGGCATTGCAGAAGCACGTGGTCCCGGGAATCGATCTCACCGATGGCGCCGGGAAAGATGCGGACATTCCCGCTCTGGAAGGCGGGACTGCTGTTCAGCTTGTAAAGCTGTTGTCGAAAGTCACGCTTGTCTTCAGCGGGAACGGGGAGCTCGTCCAACAATAATCTCAGCCGGACGGGGTTGTTACAGGGGGTTCTGTAGCGAACATCGAATGTATGTTCGATGAACGCCAGGTACAGCAGAAGATAGCGTTCCTTGAAGTTAAGTGACGCCAGGCTATTCGGGGCGCGAAAGTTGTCTGTAAACAGGATTCGCATCCTGATTCTGCCATCACGCACAAAGTTGAAAAATACAGACGTCAACCGCTGATACTTGTCAAGGTAGTTCAGAGTGACTCTTTGCCACTTCACCTCGCCATGCAGGTTTAAACGCGCCTTTTCTGCTTCCAGCACTGAAATGACAGCGCCCCGGTCGCGTGATGAAATCAGTAAACCACCGTAACAATTGGAGAAGAAAGCACCCCTTTCAATGGACTCGTCGGCGTACAGAATATATTCTCGCGGCGGTACAGTTTCTCCCGACTTCGAATTCATGCGGCTCTTATTCCGATCAGGCATAAAACACCCCCGGCCGGAACCGGGGGTGTTATGTGAAACGTGAGGGCTCAGGCCTGACCCTGCTCCAGGTCCTGGTCGACGCGGGGCTGCGGCATGGTCAGCCAGTCCGCGCCGGCGCCGGCCTGGCGCTCGAAGACCAGTTCGCCATCCTGCTCATCGATGCGCACCAGATCGCCCGGATCAAAATCCCCGCGTAGCAGGCGGATGCTCAGCGGATTCTCGACGAAGCGTTGCAACGCGCGCCGCAGCGGCCTGGCGCCGAACTGCGGGTCGTAGCCGCGCCGCGCCAGCCAGTGCCGCGCCGCCGCGCCTAGCTGCACGTCGATGCCCATCTCCTGCAGGCGCCCGGCCACGCCCTGCAGCTGCAGGTCAACGATTTGCTCCACATCGGCCGTGGACAGCGTGGCGAAGATGATGACTTCGTCGATGCGGTTCAGGAACTCGGGGCGGAAGGTATCGCGCACGGCCTTCTCAATGCGGTCGTGGTCGGCGGCAGCGAGCTCGTCGGCGGGTTGCACGAAGCCGAGCGCGCCACCCCGGCGCACAAAGTCCGTCCCCAGGTTGCTGGTCATGATGATGACGGCGTTGCGGAAATCCACCACGCGCCCCTGGCCGTCGGTCAGGCGCCCGTCATCCAGGATTTGCAGCAGCGCGTTCCAGACGTCGGGGTGGGCCTTTTCGATCTCGTCGAAGAGCACGACGCGGTAGGGGCGGCGGCGCAGGGCTTCGGTCAGCTGGCCGCCTTCCTCATAGCCGACGTAGCCGGGCGGCGCGCCAAAGAGGCGGCTGACCGTATGCTGCTCGCGGTATTCGCTCATGTCGATGCGCACCAGGGCCTCCTCGTCATCGAAGAGGAAGCCCGCCAGCGCGCGTGCCAGCTCGGTCTTGCCGACGCCGCTGGCGCCGAGAAAGATGAAGGAGCCGATGGGCCGGCGCGGGTCCTTGAGGCCGCTGCGGGAACGGCGGATGGCGTCCGCCAGGGCGGAGACGGCCTCGTCCTGGCCGATGATGTGCTCGTGCAGCGCGTCTTCCATGCGCAGCAACTTCTCACTCTCGGTCTCCAGCATTTGCTGCACGGGGATGCCGGTCCACTGGGCGATGACCTCGGCGATGTCCTCGGCCTCGACCACTTCATCGAGCGTGTTTTCCTGCTGCCAGCGCTCCCGCTGCTGCCCGAACTCTTCCTCCAGTTGCAGGCGGCGCACCTTGAACTGTGCGGCGCTTTCGTAATCGCGCGCCAGGCTGGCGGCCTCCTCCTCGACGGCGAGGCGGTCGATTTCGCCCTTCGCGTCCTTCAGTTCCTGCGGCAGCGAAAAGAGCGCCACGCGCAGTTTGGCCGCCGCCTCGTCCAGCAGGTCGATGGCCTTGTCGGGCAGGCGCCGGTCGGTGACGTAGCGGTTCGAGAGGCGCGCAGCGGCGATGACGGCGTTGTCGGCGATGTTGACCTTGTGATGCGCCTCGTAGCGGTCGCGCAAGCCGCGCAGCATTTCGATGGTTTCATCGACGCCGGGCTCCTCGACGAAGACGGCCGCGAAGCGCCGGTCGAGCGCGCTGTCCTTTTCGATGAACTGGCGATATTCGTCGAGCGTGGTGGCGCCGATGGCGTTGAGTTCGCCGCGCGCCAGGGCGGGCTTCATCAGGGTGCCGGCGTCGAGGGCGCCCTGGGCCGCGCCCGCGCCCACCACCTGGTGCAGCTCGTCGATGAAGAGGATGATCTCGCCCTGCGAGCGCTGCACTTCCTCGATCGAGGTCTTGAGGCGCTCCTCGAATTCGCCACGGAAGCGGCTGCCGGCCAGCATCGCGCCCAGATCCAGGCTGACGACCTTGCGCCCCAGCAAGAGCTCCGGCACATCGCCACTGTGGATTTGCTGCGCCAGGCCCTCGACGATGGCGGTCTTGCCCACGCCGGCCTCGCCGATCAGCACCGGGTTGTTCTTGGTGCGGCGGCTGAGGATCTGGACGAGGCGCAGAATCTCGGCGTCGCGCCCGATGACGGGGTCGAGCTTGCCCTCGGCGGCCAGGCGCGTCAGGTCACGGCTGTACTTTTCGAGCGTGCGCCAGCGGGTTTCGGCCTGGGGGTCGGTCACGCGCTGGCCACCGCGCAGCTCGCGGATGGCGCCGGTCACGCGCTCGCGCGTGATGTTGTGCCCGGCCAGCACCTGTGAGACGCTGGTATTGCGCTCCTTGAGGATGGCGAGGAAGATATGCTCGGTGGAAATGTACTCGTCGCGCAGCTGGTTGGCCTCTTCAGTGGCGAGGTCGATGATGCGCTTGACGCGCGGCGTGATGAACACCTGGCCGGTACCGCCTCCGTAGATGGCGGCCCTGGGGCTGACGCGCAGCACCTCGTCGAGGCGCGTACGGATGGCACTGCTGTCCACGTTGAGCTGCGCCAGCAGTTGCGGGATGGCGCCGTCCTCCTGCTCCAGCAGGGCCAACAGGATATGCTCGGTATCGACCTGATTTTGGCCGTAGCGCTGCAGGATTTCGTAGGCACGGGCGGCGGCATCCTGCGCGCGTTCCGTGAAGCGTTCAAAGCGCATCATGGGTGGATCTCCAGCATTGATGAAGGTACGGCCCTGATGATGTTGTCATCATCACACCAGCACAAGCATACCCTGCCCGGCGCAAGAACAGCGTTTACATTCTGTTAGTATTCTGCCCAACAGTCCGTCTGTGGAAATTGCTCATTGGTAAACACCGAAGTCCTGCGCGTCAACGCGGAGCAGCCCGAGGCCGATGTCATCATCCGCGCCGCGCGCGTGCTGCAGCGGGGCGGCCTGGTGGCCTTCCCGACCGAGACCGTCTACGGCCTCGGCGCCAGTGCGCTGGACGAAGCCGCCATCCGCCGCATCTACCGCGCCAAGGAGCGCCCCGCGCATAATCCACTCATCGTGCACATCGCTGACATGGCGCAGCTGGCGGATCTGGTCGCCGAGCTGCCGCCGCTGGCGCTGCAACTGGCGCGCAGCTTCTGGCCGGGCCCGCTCACGCTGGTGCTCAGACGCCATCCCACGCTGCCGGACGTCATCGCGCCCGCGCGCGACACGGTGGCGCTGCGCCTGCCGGCGCACCCGGTCGCCCGCGCCCTGATCACAGCGGCGGGCCTGCCGCTGGCGGCACCCAGCGCCAACCGTTTCACGCGGCCCAGCGCCACCAGCGCGCAGCATGTGCTGGCCGACCTGGACGGGCGCGTCGACCTGCTGCTGGATGGCGGGCCCGCGCGCATCGGCCTCGAATCAACCGTGCTCGACCTGACCGCGACGCCGCCCGTGGTGCTGCGGCCCGGCGCCATCACGCTGGAAATGCTGCGCGCGCAGCTGCCCGACCTGCAATTCGGCGGCGCCATGCTGGACCTGAATGCCGCGGACGCGCTGCCGGATGCGCCGGGCCAGCATCTGCGCCACTATTCGCCGCGCGCGCAGCTGCTGCTCTACAGCGGCGCAGAGGCGGCCGTGCTGGCGGCCATGCAGGAGGCCGCGCGCGCGCACCAGGCGGCCGGGCGGCGCGTGGGCCTGCTCGGCTGCGCGGCGAACCTTGAGGGCTGCGAGCAGGTGTCGCCCGGCGCAGACCTGGAGGCGACGGGGCGCGGGCTCTTCGCGGCGCTGCGCGAGCTGGACGCGCGCAATGTGGACGTCATCCTCGCGCGCACGCTGGCGCCGGCCGGCCTGGGCGCGACCATCAATGACCGGCTGCTGCGCGCGGCGGAAGGGCGGCTTGTGCAGCTGTGAAGGCGCTGCTCAGCGCAGGCGGCCCTGGCGAATGAAGGGCTCCGGCGCCGGGTGACCCACGGTCACGAAATCGGCCAGCACGGCGGACACATCCCAGGGGACGCGGCGCAACTCAACGGTCGCGACGTCATCGTCAAAGGTGAACAGGCCCCATTCGGCCATGCCGGGCGCGCCGAAGGACCAGCCGACGCTGCCGACATTGACCGCGCGCCAGTGCCCCAGGTCGCGATCCATCTGCAGATGGGTGTGGCCGCCGATGCCCAGGCGGCCCTCGCGGTCCAGCAGGGCGTCCTGCGCCTCCTCATCGGGCGAATCAGGGCGCAGGGCCATGGATTCGTCATCGCCGGGGATGGCGTGATAGCCGATGACCGGGCCATAGTCAGGGGTCTGCAGACGCAGTTCGCGCCCGAGGATGCTGCGCAGAAAGTCGTATTCCTCCCAACCCAGCTGCTCGACAGCCCAGTTGAGCGCGCGGTCGCGGCCCCCCCAGGCGGGGGCCAGCCCGCGCAGGGCGGCCTCGTCGCCGGCCGCGGGCGTCCAGGACGGGCGTGTCCCGTGAACCAGGTAGCGATCGGTGTTGCCGCCGATGACGCGCAGCTTCTCTTCGCCGAGCGCGGCTCGCAGCTCAAGGACGCGGCGCACGCAGGCCGCCGGCTGCGGCCCAAAGGCCGCCAGGTCGCCAGGCACCCAGACCTCGTCGAACTCACCGCGGCCCTGCACGTCCGCCCAGGCCACCTCGAGGGCGTTCAGGTTGCCGTGGATGTCTCCCAGTACGGCCAGTCGCATGCGCGTCCTCCCTGTCTCGCCCGAGTATAACGGCCCACGGGTATACTGGGACAATCCCCAGGCAGATGAAGGCCGCCACAGATGACGACTCTGCGCGGCAGGGTGGCGCGCGTCACCTTCCGCAACCAGGAAAACGGCTACTGCGTGCTGCGCCTGGAAGCGCGCGGCAAGACGCTGCCGGGCGCGCAAAACCGTGAGGGACGCGTGACGGTCGTGGGCGTCATGCCGGCGCTCAACCCGGGCGAAGAGGTGGCCTTTGACGGCGAATGGATCGAAGATGCGCGTTACGGGACGCAGTTCCGCGCGGAGACCGTCGCGCCGCTGCCGCCGGTGGGCGAGCGCGGCATCACCAGCTACCTGAGCAGCGGCCTCGTCAAGGGTATCGGCCCGCGCACCGCCGAGCGCATCGTCGAGCACTTCGGCGCCGACACGCTGACCATCCTTGAGCAGGAGCCGGAACGCCTGACGGAAGTGCTGAAGCCGCCGCTGGCGCTGGCCCTGGCAGCGGCCTGGCAGGAACAGCAGGCCAGCCGCCAGGCCCTCATCTTCCTGCAGGATTTCGGCGTCAGCAGCCGCATGGCGCAGCGCATCCACGAACGCTTCGGTATGGAGACTATCTCCGCAGTGCAGGAAAACCCCTGGACGCTGGCGGACGAGGTCTTCGGCATCGGCTTCCGGCGCGCGGACGAGATCGCGCTCAACATGGGTCGGCCGGCAGACGCGCCCGGCCGGATGAGCGCCGGCCTGCGCTTCGCGCTGACGGAGATGACGAAGGAAGGCCACGTCTTCGCGCCGCGCGACCAGCTGCTGGAAGAGGCCGCCAGGTTGCTGGGCCTTGAGGAAGACGTCGCGCTGGAGGCGGTGCTGGAGCAGGAGGTGCAGGCGGATGAGCTGCGCGGTGACGCGGGTATCAGCGCGGACGGGCAGGAGGCTATCTACCTGCCGCGCTGGCAGCGCGCGGAACGCGACTCCGCCCAGCGCCTCTGCGCCCTGGCGCAGACGCCCTCGGCGCTGGGCGCCAGGGCGCGCGCGCAGGACTGGCCACGCTTTCTGCAGGCGCTGGCGGCGCACAGCGCGGACGAACTGACGCAGCAACAGCAGGGGGCCCTGGAGGCGGCCTGCACGCACAAGCTCAGCGTGCTCACCGGCGGCCCCGGCACCGGCAAGACGACCACGCTGAAGCTGGTCATTGCGGCGCTGGCCTCGCTGCAGGCCCGCGTCGCGCTCTGCTCACCGACCGGGCGCGCGGCGCGGCGCCTGGCAGAGGCCAGCGGACGCAGCGCCAGCACCATCCACCGCCTGCTGGGCTACAGTCCCGCCGGGGGCTTCGACCACAACGAGGACAACCCGCTGAAGCTGGACATCCTGATCGTCGACGAGGCCTCGATGATCGACCTGCAGCTCTTTCATCACCTGCTGCGCGCCCTGCCGCCCGAGGCGCATCTGTTGCTGGTGGGCGACGTCGATCAGTTGCCCAGCGTGGGCGCCGGCAACGTCCTGCGGGACGTCATCGCCTGCGGCCTGGCGCAGGTCACGCGCCTGGCAGTCATCTTCCGTCAGGCCGCGGACAGCGGCATCGTCATCAATGCGCATCGCATCAACCAGGGCGAGATGCCGCTGCTCGACAACCGGCATACGGGCGACTTCTTCTTTCTGGAAACGGAGGCCGCGCAAATTGTCGACGAGGTAGTCGGCCTGGTCAAGACGCGGCTGCCGCGGCGCTACGGCCTCGACCCCCTGCGCGACATCCAGGTGATCGCGCCCATGTATCGCGGCGCGGCCGGCATCAACAGTCTGAACGAGGCGCTGCAGCAGGCGCTGAACGGCGACGCGCGCATGGCCGGCAAACAGATCGGGTCGCGCATGTTCCGCGTCGGCGACAAGGTGATGCAGACGCGCAACAATTACGAGAAAGAGGTCTTCAACGGCGACATCGGCTTCATCCACGCCGTCGACGAAACGGCCGGCGGCTTCGAGATCGTGATGGACGGGCGCTTCCTGTTCTACGAATGGGTGGAGGCGGAGGAGCTGCTGCACGCCTGGTGCATCAGCACGCACCGGAGCCAGGGCTCGGAGTATCCGGCGGTGGTGATGCCGCTGCTGACGCAACACTACATGATGTTGCAACGCAACCTGCTTTACACGGCCATCACGCGGGCGCGACGCCTGGTGGTGTTGCCGGGCACACGCGCGGCCATCGGCATGGCGCTGCGCAACAACCAGGTGGCCGAACGCCACAGCGGCCTCGTGCCGCGCATCCGCGCGCTGCGGACGGGCTGAAGCCCGCCCGCGTTTCACGCAGCACTTAAGGTTTAGCCTGTCGTCGCGTCGCGGTGCTGCAGAGCCAGCAGGGCGATGAATTCATAGACCAGATTGGCTGCCAGCAACGCCGTGATACCGGCCGGGTCGTAGGAAGGCAGCACTTCCACCATGTCGAAGGCGACGAAGTGTAGGCCGCGCAGCCCACGCAGCAGCTCGTGACAGGTAGCGCTGCTGAAGCCACCGGTCTCGGGCGTGCCGGTGCCGGGCGCGAAGGCCGGGTCCACAAAGTCGATGTCGAAGCTGAGGTAGCACGTCCGACCGCGCAGTAGCTCCTGCACCTGCTGCAACACGTCATCCACGCCGCGGCGGTGCAGCTCGCGCGCCGTCACCACCTGGAAACCCAGCTCGCGAGAGAGGGGGATGTCGTTTTCGTCATAGACCGAGCCGCGCAAACCGATCTGGATCGAGTGGCGGACGTCGATCAGGTCTTCCTCCAGCGCGCGGCGAAAGGGCGTACCATGCGTATCCAGCCCGCCGTAGTAGCCGCTCCAGATATCGCCGTGCGAGTCGAAATGCAGCAGCGCGAGCGGCTGGCCGAGGACGGCGACGGCGGCGCGCAGCAGCGGCAGGGAGACGGAATGGTCGCCGCCGAGGAAGATCGGCGTGACCCCGGCTTCGAAAAGCACCCTGGCGGCGTCGGCGATCGCCTGGTGCGACTGCGGCAGATAGCCCGGTATGGTGGGCAGATCGCCATAGTCGATGCCCGAAAGCGTCGGGAACAGGGCCACTTCCTGGTCCGGATGGTAGGGCCGCAGCAGGAGCGATGCAGCGCGGATGGCCTCCGGGCCGAAGCGCGCGCCGACGCGGTAGGTCGCGCCCGTATCGAAGGGCACGCCCGCCACGGCGAAGTCGACCCCTTCCAGCTGCGTCACGTGCGGCAGACGCATGAAGCTGCGCAGGCCGCTGTAGCGCGGGGAGCGCATGCCGTCGGGCGGGTGCCAGGGCGGGCCGGTGGGCATGATGGGCAGGTCTCCTGAAGAGGGGCTTTCGCGTGAGTGTAGCAAGCGGGAGCGTTGAGGCGCAAGCGAACTGGCGCCTGGTGCGACGACGCGAGCTTGCGCCCGGGCGACTGCGGGTCAGGCGTGATCCGCGAGGATCAGGGCGGCGGCTTGCTCGCCGATCATGATGCAGGCCGCATTGGTGTTGGCGTTGATGATGGCGGGCATGATGGAGGCGTCGGCCACGCGCAGGCGCTCCATACCACGCAGGCGCAGCCGCTCGTCGACGACCGCCAGCGCGTCCTGGCCCATGCGGCAGGTCCCTACCGGGTGATAGACGGTCGAGGCCTGGTTGCGGATGAAGTTGACCAACTCGTCCTCTGACTGCCGGGCCAGGCCAGGCAGGAACTCCGCGCCGCGCCAGTCGTCGAAGGCTGGCATGGCGGCGATGTGCCGCGCCAGGCGCAGGCCGGCCAGCAACACTGGCAGGTCGCGCTCGTCCTGCAGACAGGCGGGATCGATCAGGGGTGGCGTGAAGGGGTCGGCGGCCTGCAGGCGCAGTTGTCCCACGCTTTGCGGGGCGACCAGGGCGGGATGAATGGTGAAGCCGTGCCCCTCAGGCTGCTGCATGTCCTCGCAGGCGGGCCAGCCGGGCGCGAAATGCAATTGCAGTTCCGGCGCCTCCGCCTGCGCATCCAGGCGGACGAAGGCGCCGGCCTCGGCATTGCTCGAACTCAGCAGGCCCCTGCGCTCGCGCCGGTAACGGGCGACCTGCTGCTGCTCGTTCTTCGCGGCCAGGCTGACCGGCTGCGTGCAGTGCCAGGCGACCGGGATCTCCACGTGGTCCACGAGGTTGCGGCCGACGCCGGGCAGGTCGTGGACGAGCGGGATACGCAGGTCAGCGAGTTGTTGCGCCGGCCCGACGCCGGAACAGAGTAGCAACTGCGGCGAATTGATGGCGCCGCCGCAGAGGATGACCTCGCGCGTTGCGCAGGCGCGCTGATGCTGACCTTCATGTACATAACTCAGGCCACGGCAGCGTCGATCGCGGAATTCCAGCGCGGTCACGTGGGCGAAGGGGATGGCGCGGAAGTTGGGGCGGGCGAAGGCGGGCCGCAGGTAGGTCGCGGCGCTGCTGCGCGCGCCCTCCCGCTGGGTCACCTGCAGCAGGCCGCAGCCTTCCTGTTCGCCGTCGTTGAAATCCGGGTTGGGGCGCAGCCCCGCCTGCTGCGCGGCGGCGACGAAGGCCAGGCTGAGCGGATTCGGGTCGCGCAGGTCGGAGACGTGTACCGGGCCGTCCGTACCATGATGCAACGAGGCGCCGCGCTGCTGGTGCTGCATCTTGCGGAAGAAGGGCAACAGGTCGGCGTAGCCCCAGCCGGCATTGCCGAGGGCCGCCCAGCGGTCGTAGGTGGCCGGGTTGCCGCGCTGGTAGACCATGGAGTTGATGGAACTGCTGCCGCCGATGAGCTTGCCGCGCGGGACGGGGAGGCGGCGCCCCTGCAGGCCCTTCTGCGGCACGGTCAGATAGTCCCAGTCCATGGCGCTGTGCAGCAGGTTGGGGAAACGCGCCGGGATGTGTACGTCCTCGTGGTCGTCCGGGCCGCCGGCCTCCAGCAGCAGTACGCGCCAGCGACCGCTTTCGCTCAGGCGCGCGGCCAGGGCGCAGCCGGCCGAGCCGGCGCCGACCACGATGAAGTCGGCTTCGAGGGGCGCTTCCATGCCGGGTTCGGCCATCGTCCGGGCCTCAGACCCCGAGGCGGTTGCGGCGCAGGATTTCATCGCTGGCCTGGCAGGTCTGCGGCTGATGGCCGGGCAGGGGCAGCAGGCGCTCGTGAACGGTGTCGAGAATCCAGTCGGCCTGCGGGAAGAACAGGTCCTCCAGTTCCGCCGGCGGCGTGATCCAGTTGCGCGCGCCGACCACTACGGCCGGCCCGTCCAGGTCATCGAAGGCCAGCTGGGTGATGTTGCTGGCCATGGTGTGCAGGAAGGAGGCGCGCTCGCAGGCGTCGGAAACGAGGACGACGCGGCCGGTCTTGCGCACGGAGCGCAGGATGGGCCCGTAGTTGAGCGGGTTGATGAAGCGGGCGTCGATCACTTCCGCCGCCAGGTCGTAACGCTCCTGCAGCAACTGCGCCGCTTCCAGGGCGCGGTAGAGCGTCGCGCCCACGCTGAGAATGGTCAGGTCGCCGCCCGCGCGCCGCAGGGCCGGCTCGCCCAGGGGGACCTGGTATTCCTCCAGCGGCACGCCTTCCAGGGCAAGGGTCTCGATCGTGGTGTAGAGGCGCTGACTCTCGAAGAAGACCACCGGGTCCGTGCCGCGCAGGGCGAGCGAGAGCATGCCCTTCGCGTCATACGGCGTGGCGGGGAACATCACCTGCAGGCCGGGAATGTGCGCGACCAGCGAGGACCAGTCCTGCGAATGCTGCGCGCCGTACTTCATGCCGACCGACACGCGCAGCACCAGCGGCATCTGCAGCAGGCCGGCGGACATAGCCTGCCACTTGGCCATCTGGTTGAAGATCTCGTCGCCGGCGCGGCCCATGAAGTCGCAGTACATCAGCTCGGCCACGACGCGGCCGCCGCTGAGCGCATAGCCGACCGCTGTGCCCACGATCGCGCCCTCGGAGATGGGGCTGTTGAACAGTCGGTGCTGCGGCAGACATTCGGTCAGGCCGCGATATACGCCGAAGGCGCCGCCCCAGTCGCGGTTTTCCTCGCCCCAGGCGACAAGGGTCGGGTCTTCATAGAAGCGCAGCAACAACGCCTCGAAAAGCGCCTCGGCGAAGGTCAGCGCGCGCAGCGACGAACGGGGCTTCCCGTCCTCGTCGAGGCCGAAGCGAAACTTGTCACGTGTGACACGCAGGCGCGTCTCCGCGAGAGGCAGCAGCACCTCCGGCTCGCCTGCCGCCATGCGCGCGCGGCTCGCGCCGGAAAACATCAGGGCCTCGATGTCAGCGGCAGCGTGGATGCGCGGCGAGCGTTCGGTCGAGCTGGCGGCCTGCAGCACAGAGCACAGTTGCTCCAGCGCATGCGCCTGCAGGTCATCGAGCGCGGCCTGGTCGCAGTGGCCGTGGTCGAGCAGGTATGCACCGTGGCTGGCCAGGGGATCCTGCGCGCGCCACAGCTCGATCTCCTCGCGCGTGCGATAGGCGGAGGCATCGGAGGGGCTGTGGCCGGCGAAGCGGTAAGTGACGGTATCCAGCAGCACCGGCCCGCGGCCGGCTGCCAGGAGCGCGCGCTTGCGTTCGATGGCATCGGCGACCGCCAGGGGGTTGAAGCCGTCGACGCGCTCGGCATGCATGGCGTCCGGGTTCACACCCATGCCCATGCGCGCCAGCATGCCGAAGCCCATGGTTTCGCCCTGGGGCTGGCCGCCCATGCCGTAGAAGTTGTTCATGAAGTTGAAGATGATGCGCGGCGCGCCGCCCAGCGCCTCGTCCCACAGGGTGTGGTACTGGTCCATGGCGGCGAACATCATCGCTTCCCACACCGGGCCACAGCCCGCGGCCGCATCGCCGATGTTGGCGATGACGATGCCGGGCCGGCGGTTGATCAGCTTGAAGAGGGCCGAACCGACCGCGATATCCGCCGAGGCGCCGACGATGGCGTTGTTGGGCATGACGCCGAAGGGTGGGAAGAAGGCGTGCATCGAACCGCCCATGCCCTTGTTGAAGCCGGTCTCGCGGCCGAGAATCTCGGCCAGGGTGCCGTAGAGGATGAAGACCAGCGCCAGATCACGCGCATCGCCCGCCTGCGCGAAGCTTTCGACGACGCGCAGCACCGCACCATCCATGTAGGTCTCCATGATGCGCAGCAGGTCGCGTTGCGGTAGCTTGTCGATCGCGGAGAAGGACTTGGCCAGTATTTCGCCGTGACTGCGGTGCGAGCCGAAGATGAAATCCTCCGGCCCGAGGTGGAGACACTGTCCCACCACCGCCGCCTCCTGGCCGGTCGAGAGGTGAGCCGGGCCGCCGTGCTGGCACTCGATGCCCTGCCAGGCGCCCTCGCGCTTGATGTGCTCCAGCATGGTCTCAAACTGGCGAATGTAGAACATGTCGCGATAGATGCGCAGCAGCCCGCCGCTGCCATGGCGGGCCGCATCCGCCGGCGGGTCAGATACCCAGGCGTTGGCCGGTAGCGCCGGCGCCGTAATCGTCGTCTGGCGCCGGGCTTCCGCCGGGTCAATCGTGATGAGTTTGGTCATGGTGTCTCGTCTGCTCCGATGCCGTCAGCGGTGGCAAGGACCTGATCAATGCGCGCCAGAACCTGCGCAAGGTCCTGCAGGAAGCGGGCCGCGGGCGCGCCATCCAGCACCTGGTGGTCGATGGTCAGCGACAGGCTGATGTGCGGGCGGAAGGCCACTCCGCCATCGTCCGCCACGGCCTTCAGGTGAATTGCGCCGACGCCGAGGATACCCGCCTGGGGCGGGTTCAGGACGGGCGTGAAGCTTTCGATGCCGTAGGCGCCGAGATTGCTCACGGTGAAGGTGCCGCCTTCCAGTTCCTCCGGCCGGACCCGGCCCTCGCGGCAGGCCTGGGCCAGACGCCGCGCCTCACTTGCCAGTTGTTGCAGGCCGAGCCGGTCAGCATCGTGAATGACCGGCACGAAGAGACCGCGCGGGCTGTCGACTGCGAAACCAAGGTGCACGTCCCGATGCTGCAGGATGTGGTCATCCACCAGTTGCGCGTTCAGCGCGGGGTGCGCGGGCAGCGTGCGCGCCACAGCGAGGTGCAGCAGGTCATTGATGGTGACTGCGCGCAGATCGGCGCCGGCTGCCCCGGATTTCAGCCGCTCCCGCAAGGACAGCAGCGCACGCGCATCTGCCGGCGCGTGCAGGGTGAGCTGGGCCGTGGTCTGCAGCGATTCCAGCATGCGGCGGGCGGTGACGCGGCGCGCGCCGCGCAGCGGCACGCGCACGACGGCCTCCGGCTCTGGCGCGGCGATGAGGTCGCCGCGCCGGATGCGGCCGCCGGACCCGCTGCCCCGGGCCGGCGCGCTGTACCCGCCCTGCTGCAGCATCGCACGCGCCACGGGGGTCAGACGCGGCCCCTGTGCCAGCGCGGCCTGCACGTCGCGCTCGAGAATGCGGCCGCCAGGCCCGCTGCCCGTCAGCCCGTCAAGCGGCAGACCGCGCGCCGCCGCCAGCTTGCGCGCACGGGGCGAACTGGCCGGGCGACCGCGGGCCGTCTGTGCTGGCGCCGTCCCAAGCGTCACGGGTGCTGCAGTCCGCGGCTGCTGTGACAGCGGCTGCAAGGTTGTCACCGACGCATGCGGCCGCAGGTTAGCAACGTCCTCGCCGGCTGCGCCGATGGCGCCAATGGGCGCCATGACCTCAACCTCGGCGCCGGCTTCGTAAAAGCGCGCCAGCAGCAAGCCGTCCGCGGGGCTTTCGACTTCCAGCGTCGCCTTGTCGGTCTCGATTTCGGCCAGGACCTCGCCGGCCGCGACCGGGTCGCCGACGGCCTTGCGCCAGGCGAGGATGATCGAGCTTTCCACCGAGTTGCCCAGTTTCGGCAACAGGACCGCGCTGGCCATTTCCGCTCCTGTTCTCGCTCCCGCTTCCCCTGCGCGCCTTCAGGCCACGTCCGGCCGGAAGGGCGCGCTGCGCCTGGGCGACAGCGCTTCCGGCCCGCCCGCCGTGATGAGGAAGGTCTCCTCGATATGCAGCGAGGCCTCGCCGGCGAGAAAACTGCTGGCTTCGAGGTTGACCACCATGCTGGCCTCCAGCGGCAGGTCGGCGGGCACGTCGATGCAGTCGTCCCGCAAGTGCAGGCCATTATCCGCCACGATGACCGGATAGTCACGCACTTCGAGGCCGAGTCCGTGGCCATGGGGCGCGGCGACGCGAATCTCGCTGTCGTCGATCACGCGTTGCATGGCGCCATGCGCCTGCGAGGCGCGCCGGCCGGGTCGCAGCAATGCCACGCCCGCGTCGATGCAGGCGCGCAACGCATCATAACGGCGCTGCAACTCTGCGGGAAGCGGGCCAAGGGCCAGGGTCAGGCCGCTGTCCGAATAGCAACTGCGCCAGCGGCAGCCGAAATCCACATACATGACGGCGCCGTCGGCCAGTTGATGCGCCGGTTCGGTAGCGATGCCAACGCCGTCGATGCCCAGCGCGAAGTGGTCGAAGTCCGCGCCTGCCTGCGCGACCTGCGCGCGGTAACTGCGCGACAGCTGCGCCAGACTGACGCCGGGCGCTGCTTCAGCCAGGCTGGCCGTGGCGGCCGCCTCGTTGATCTGCGCCGCGCGCCGCAGCCGTTCGATCTCGTCGTCGGTCTTGACGGCGCGGATGTAGCGCAGCAGGTTGCTGCAATCCAGCACCTGCGCCTGCGGCAGGCCTGCACGCAATGTCTGCCGGTGCGTGGCCGGCAACTCCTCCAGCTCCACGCCCAGCCGCGCCGATTGCAGACCGCGACCCTGCAGGAGTTGCTGCAGGGCGTCGGTGGGGCCGGCGGCATCCATGGCATGTGCCTGAAGCTGACGGACGTCGCGCCAGGTCTGCGGGTCTGCCGGCGGCTCGCGTTCCTCGATGGTGGGCGCGCCGAAGGTGACCAGTTCGCGCACCCACAGGTCGGCTGCATTGACGGCCATCATGGGTTCAACGACCAGGGCGGGCGGCCCCTCAAGCGGGAAAAGGGCGTAGCGCTGCATGCGGTGTCCGGGCGCGCCCGGCTGCACCATGTATTCGCGGAACAGCGGGTCCAGCCAGAGGGTGAAATCGCTGAAGGCGGTGATATTGACCGGCGTGCAGGCGATTAGCGCGTCGAGGCCCGCGGCCTTCATGCAATCACGGGCGCGTGCCTGGTTAAACAGCAAGGGCGTTCACCGGATCACTGGCACGTGTAGCCGCCATCCACGAAGAGGGAGATGCCCGTCACCCAGCGCGACTCATCCGAGGCGAGATACAGAGCCGCCCAGGCCACGTCCTCGGAGACGCCGATGCGACCCAGGGGGTGCAGGCGCAGCAGGTCCTGCCAACTAAGGCCGGGCGGGAACTCGCGCTCCGGCTCGGCCTGCATCTCCATGACCTGGTCGCGGTTGAGTTCGGTAAGCACCCAGGCGGGGCAGACCGAGTTGACGCGGATGCTGTCCGCGGCGAAGTCCAGCGCCATGCATTTTGTCAGCAGCTCCTGGGCGGCCTTGGCAGCGTTGTAGGCGCCCTGCTTGGGCTGCCCCACGTAGGCGGAGATGGAGCTGATGGCGATGATGGAGCCCCCGCCGCGCTTGCGCATCTCCGGGATGACCGCGCGGGCGCAGTACCAGCTGCCGCGGGCGTCGATATCGAAGGTGCGCTGCCACTCCTCGTCGTCGAGCTCGAGGATGGTGCCGATGCTGGCGCGCACGCCGGCGTTGTTGATGAGGATGTCGATCTGGCCGAAGCGATCGAGGGTCTGTTGCGTCAAATTGTCGACGGCCGCCGCGTCGCTCACGTCCGTCGGCACGACCAGCACCTCGCCGCCGGCGCGGGTGATCTCCCACGCTGTCTCCTGCAGGGTCTGCATTGTACGGCCACAGATGGCGACGCGGGCGCCCTCGGCGGCGAAGCGGATGGCGATCGCCTTGCCGATGCCGGTGCCGCCACCGGTGACGATGGCGACCTTGCCTGCGAGTCGTCCTGCCATGTTCGCCTCAGTCCTGTCCGCTGCCCGTCCCTGTGTGATTTGAGCCTGCGCTGCGCCTCACATTGTAGCAACGTCGCGCTTCAGGCGCAGGTTGCAGAATGCGGCTCACCCAACCGGTGCGCGCGCGGCGTCACTTGTTCCACCATTGATATTCAGGATTATCGATATTTTCGAGCACATGTCGCAGCCCCGCAACCAGACCACCGCCATCATCGAATGTTGCTGTTGCTTCAATTTGTACCTGCAGGCAGGCTTTTTCCCCTTCATAGCCCCCAGACTTCACCCCGGATTGATAGCGGTACACATGGCAGGCCTCATGAACCATCGAACTGGCCAGGCTGATTATGCCCCCTTCACCAATGCGATTAAAGAAACGGTCCGGGGACATTCTCCATGTCCTGGTCCTCGCACGTATGGACGAAACATTCGGCCCCTCCCCCTCAACCAGTCTGATCTTGTCCAGTCCGCTGAGCGCGTACGCATACCACTCCGGAGCCCGGTTCTCCAGGAAACGGAGCGTTTCTTTCACCCTGGCGAGAAAGTTTTCCGGCCCCTCGATGATCAACCCCACTGGCACATCGCAATGATCAATCTCAAAGGCAACATACCCTCTTGCCCAATCCTCGTCGCTATTGCATTGCCAATCAAGGAAACAACAATTGTTAATGGTGCCGGTGCTGCTGTTCGCGGGTTGCGATGAGATTTGTAGCCGGGATTGCAAGGGCGCCGCGCACTGATTGTTCTGAAAGGCCCAGTACCCGCTTGTCCAGTCCGCGTCGCTATGACATTGTCGATCAACGAAACAGCAGTTATCAATTTGAGATTGTGTTTGGGTATCCGTTCGGGATTGTGTCTGGCCGCTGTTTGCGACGCGGGAATAACTGACCCAGTCTGCCAGCCACACGTCGTTACCGTTTCTGTTGATCTTCAGCCATCTATTAAACGTGCCGACGACCTGCAGGATTGTGCCTGCTGGTACAGCTTCAACAATCTCACCCTCAAGACTGTAGGTAGCCCGCAAATTAACATTGGCATCTGTACGAATCTGATACTCCTGCGCCGATGCCACACTGCACAGGACAAACACAGACAGCAGAACTGCAAGCGACGCGGCTTTCAGCGGGAAACTCCTTCTGGAGATGTAAGGTGATCTTTCGCAACAGACAGGTTACGCGAGGGTACAAGCCTTGAGACACAAGGACAAACGGTTTCAGGGCGCGCCCGAATGAGACGTGCTGTAATCGAAACCTTTCGGGGGTTCAGTTTTCAATCGCCAGCGACAGATACTCCCGCTGCACCATCACGTCCACGGTCAGCGCCAAAGCCGTCGTGTCGTTCCCGACCTCAATCCGCCATGCCGCCGCGGATCTGCTCCAGCGCCTGCATCAGCGCGCCGGTCATGAAGCCCAGGTCGAGGCCGATCGAGACCAGCCGACTGCCCTTGTTGGCCCAGGCGAGGACGGTCTCCGGCGGGGCATCGGAAGGCAATGGCACGCCGATGGGGATCTTCAGCGCCACGGCGACCGCGATGACGTGCTCCATCGCCTGGATCACGTCCGGGTGGTCGGGCGTCTCCAGCAGGCCCATCGAGGCCGACAGATCCATCGGCCCGAGGAAGGCGAAGTCGACGCCCTCGACGCCGAGGATGTTCTCGACGTCGTTGACGGCCTGGATGTGTTCGATCTGCAGGCCGGCGAGGATGGTGCTGTTGGCCGTGCGTACGTAGTCCTCGATCGTGCGGCCGTAGTAGCTGGCGCGGCGCGGCCCGAAGCCGCGCGTCCCTTGTGGCGGGTAGCGGCAGGCCGCGACGGCGCGTTGCGCCTCCGCAACCGAGCCGATCTGCGGCACCAGCACTCCGCCGAAGCCGACGTCGAGGCAGGTCTTGATGAGTACCTGGTCGTTCCAGCCGACGCGGACGAGTGAGACTGCCGACGTGCCCTCGAAGGCCATGACGATGCTCGCCAGGCTTTCCGGCGAAAAGGGCGCGTGTTCGGTATCGACCAGCACCCAGTCGAGGCCGGACCCGGCCATGACTTCCGTCACGGCCGGATCGTTGAGCGTCACCCATGCGCCGAGGGCCGAGTCGCCGCCGTCGAGTTTCTGGCGCAGCGCTGCGCCGTTCTCAAGCAGGGACATGGCCGCCTACCAGGTGAAGGTGTTGGACGGCACGAAGACTTCCCGCTCGCCAACTTCACCGCTGACCGGGCGGTCGAAGAGCGGGTAGGTGATACCGCGCGGTTCGATGGCGACCACGTTGGCGCCGCGCATGTCCAGGCGGAAGGGAATCTCGCCGATGACGCGATGGAGCGTGCGCTCCAGCACGGGGAAGCGGATATCGACGACGTCGCCAGGCGCGAGGCCCTCGAGGCACACCATCGGGCCATCCAGGCTGAAGTCGGCCGCAGCACCATTCACTGTGGCGCTGACCGCCTGCAGATCGACCCATTCGGACATGCGCACGTAGACCTTCGGCGCGTCCTTGATGGTCAGTTGCACGCGGCCGTCCACCGGCAACCAGCTGGCGACGTCCAGCCAGGGCGAGGCGCGGTTGAGCAGGAAGTTGACGGTCGTGCTGCCATCATCGCAGCGCTGCACGATGCTGTCCCAGACGCAGTAGAGGGTGCGCGCGCCGTTGGCGGTGCAGCAATGCATGATGCCTTTACGGGTCAGTTTCATCTCGCCGTCTTCATTCCGTTCCCGCACGAAGCCCTCGTTGGCGCGCATCCAGCCGAGGAAGGAGCCGACCGAGCGCTCGAGCACGTTGTCGGTATCCGGGTAGGGCGTGTCATACTGGCCTTCGACGAAGCAGGAATGCGGGATGTCGTGGATGAATTCCGCATCCAGCACCTGGCCTTCGCTGTACATGTTGCGCACCCAGCGGTCGACGTCGTCGAGGTAGTCGCCGAAGCCCTCGCGGGTCAGGGTCAGCGCCAGCCAGACCATGTCGGCGACCTCGCAGATCTCGACCGTGTTGCCCTGGCGTTCCAGATAAAGCTCGGCGCCCGGCATGATTTCTGCATAGAAGCCGATCAGGGGATCGCCCATTTCGCGCGCCCAGCGGTAACAGGCGTCCACGCGCTCCAGCACCTCG
This sequence comes from Phototrophicaceae bacterium, assembly GCA_965238035.1. Classification (GTDB taxonomy): domain Bacteria; phylum Chloroflexota; class Anaerolineae; order Aggregatilineales; family Phototrophicaceae; genus JAGWBD01. The sequence goes on from OZ250163.1 coordinate 1,492,997, forward strand.
CGGTCCTGGGCAGCCACGCCGTATTCGCAGACGGCCATCAGGGAATAGAGGCCGTGATGGAAGTGATAGAAGTCGTAGTGGCCATCCTCGTTCTTGAAGATACGCTTCAGGGCCCAGCGCGCCAGGCCGCGAGCCAGTTCCAGCGCCGGCTCGTAGCCGGTGAGGCGATAGAGCAGCGCGGAACCGTGGCCCGAGGAACCGACCGAGTAGATCAGGCTCAGGTCCCAGTCATATTTGTCGCCCAGCGAGCCGTCGGGAATCGGGCCACTCGGCTCGTCGGCGTCGGGCGGCGGCGAGGCGCCCCTGGGCCAGCGGCCGCGCCAGAAGAAGCGGTAGTCCTCGCGCTCGACGGAGAGCTCGAGCAGGCGGTCGACCTTGCGTTTGGCGGTCTCGAACCAGATCGGGTCGTCATCGAGCTGGCCGAGGAAGCAGAGTGCCAGGATCAGGCGTCCCTCGCCCCAGATTTCGGCGAAGGGCCGCAACGCCTCGTCCAGGTGGGGCAGGGTATCTTCCGGGGTGTAGGTGAGACCGTCCTCGCCCAGCAATTCCAGCTGGTTGCGCAGCACGGCGAGGTCGATGTCGATGTTCTGGTCGCTGCCGGAAACGGTGCGACAGACCACCAGCGCCTCAAGGAACTTGGCGGGGATGTTCAGGTAGGCGTCGGTCAAATGGTTGATCCAGATGACCGGCGGCTGGTGGGCGATGCTGACGTCGAACTGCAGGGCCCAGCGTTCTTCGGGCACCCAGGCGTTGGTCATCGCGTTGATGGCCAGTCCCATCCGGTCGGCGAGGTTCAGGGTGTCCGGGACGCCGGTGTTGTAGCGCTCGCCCTCGAGGCAGCGCTGCATGGGGTTATGATCAAGCATTTTAGGGCGCCCTCCCGGACGCTGTGAAACTGTAGGGGAAGCAAAAGCGATGCAGGAGCCGTAACGGGATGAGAGCGGTCAAGAGGCCCTCCGGGACGCTGCGGCTAGTAGCGGTAGGAGCGGCGCGATAAGAACCAGAACTGGGCCAGGCCCAGCGCCAGCATGACGAAGAACCACACTACCGCGATGGACGCGGCGTAGCCTTGCTTGTAGTTCTGGAAACCTTGCTGGTAAATCAGCCACACAACCGTCGACGTGCTGCCGGCCGGGCCGCCCTTGTCCTCATGCGAAACCTGGCCGCCGGTCATGATGTAGACCGGCTCGAACATCATCAGGCCGCCGAAGGTGAGGATCACCGCCACGAAGGCGATGGTTGGCGACAGCAGCGGTACGGTGATCTTGCGCAGTCGGTCCCAGGCGCTGGCGCCGTCAATGGCGGCGGCCTCATAGAACATCTGGGGGATGGTCTGCATGCCGGCCAGCATGAGTAACATGGCGTAGCCGATGCTGCCCCAGACGGCCACCAGCGCCAGCGACATCAGCGAGGTTTCCGTAGAGAGCAGCCAGCGACTGGTGGGCACACCGAACACGCTGAGGATGCCGTTCAGGACGCCGTTGCTGGTGGGCGCCAGCAGAAACTTCCAGAAGGTGGCGGTGGCCGCGATGGGCACGATGTGCGGCAGGAAGAAGAGGGCGACCAACACGGTGCGCGTGGCGACGTTCTTGAAGCTGTTCAGCACCGAGGCCAGCAGCAACCCCAGCACGGTGGTGATCGGCACCACCATCAGCACGTAACGCAGGGTGACGCCGACGGCGTTGCGGAAGGCCCGGTCCTGTGCCAAACGCTGGAACTGCATGTCGCCCACCCACATGCGGCGCAGAGTAAGGCCGCGATGAAAGGACAGGCTGAACTGGTCGAGGATGGGATACCAGAGCATGATGCCGTAGAAGACGAAGACGACGACGATGACGAGCAGCGCCAGTCGCGATTTCGGTATCAGGCTTGTCATGCTGACGTCCCTCCCGCTTGTCGTCTGCGACCGGCCCTGCCCCTGTTCAGGGACAGGGCCGGCCGCGAGCGAAACTCACTACAGCAGCTGTAGCTGGCTAGCGTAGCTGGGCCAGCATGGCCTGCTCTTCGGTCAGGTAACTGGCGTGCACGTTGTCCCACCAGTCCTCTGCCGGTACAAGGCCATCGGTCCATTCCGGATGCGCCTCGTAGTCGGCCCTGGTGAGGATCGTGCCCCACAGGCTTGGCGAGAACGCGAGGATGGAATCGGCCTCCTGCTGGAGTTCGCCGAGCACCTGGCGCACGGGCTCGTTGTTGTCGTAGACGCGGCTCCAGGCGGTGTTGGTGGCGGTCCACATTTCCGGGCTCCAGTAGCCGGGTGAGACCGAGTTGCCGGGCTGGTGCTTCTTGAAGGCGCCGGCCCAGTGCGGGTTGTCGGCGGTGATGGGATCCAGGCCCACGGCCTCGAGACGGCCAGGCAGGTAGTTGAGGGCGATGGCGTTGGCGTGGGTCCATTCGACGGAGTAGAGCGCCTTCCACAGCTCCCAGGCAGCAGCGAGGCCCTCGCCGGTCTTGCTGGAGGTGTTGCCCCAGCCGAGGTGGACTTCCTTCCAGCCGTAGGGCGGGCCGCCACTGGGCGTCGGGTGGGTCATGACGCCCCAGTTGATATCCGGATGATCGCGGCGCAGCACGAAGCCGACCCAGAGTTGCTGCGAGAGGAAGTAGGCGTTGCCACTGTAGAATTTGTCCAGCGCGCTCAGGCCAAAGCGGGCGTCCAGGTTGAAGTCGTCGAACATGGAGAGCGTTATCTGCCACGCCTCTTCCCATTCGTCGCTGTCGAAGCCGGAGGTCATGTCATCATTCCACCAGAAACCACCGAGGTTGTCGACCAGCGCGGTGTAGAGATCGAAGGTTGTGCCGCCCGCCAGCGGCCAGGCCGAGAGCGTTGGTTCCTCGGCATCGTCGGGCCAGACGGTCAGTTCCTTAACAAAGGGGATCATGTCGGAGATTTTCTGGGGCAGCGAGGTATGGTCGATGCCGGCGGCCTCGAGCAGGTCGATGTTGTAGAAGACGCCGCGCTCCCACCAGCCCCAGGGCAGGATGTAAATAGCGTCATCGATAGTCATAAAGTCATTGGCGAAGCTGCCGAAGGAGCCTACCACGTCGACCAGGCCATCCGGCATTGCGTTGATGGCCATCAGATCCAGCATCGGCGGCACCTGGGTCTGGTCCACGTTACTGATGTCGGGCGGGTTGCCGGCGGCGACCGAGGCCGTCAGCCTGGTGAAGGTATCGCCCGTGGAGTCGAGCGTCTCGAGCGTGACGTTGCCCGGCAACATCTCCGGCAACAGGTTGTCGTAGAAGTTGCCAAGGGCTTCCACGCCCAATGGCCCCCGGGTATCGAAGGGCGGGCGCCAGAACGTGAGGGTGATCTCGTCCTGGGCCGGCAGGGGCAGGCTGGCAGCGAGGCCGACGGACGCGGCCGCGCCGCTGCCGACCAGCTTGAGCATGTCACGCCGGCTAAGTTTTTGGGTTGCCTTGTTCATTCTCATAACCTCCATTTCACAGGGATGTAATTGCCAGCGGGTTTTGCGTAAGGGCCCTCCTCTCGCGAATGCCTACTTGAACCCGGTCATGCCGAGGCCGGCGGTGATGTAGCGCTGGCCGGCCAGGAAGATGATGAGCATCGGGGCGATGATCAGCAGCGCGCCCGCGGAGAGCATCCCGGGGTTGACGCCGTAGCCGAAGGAGCGCCCGGCCAGCCAGACGCTGGCGACCCGCATCTCGTTGGAACTGGTGGCCACCAGCGGCCACAGGAACTCGCCGTAGAGGCCCATGAAGATCAGGATGGCGAGCGTGATCGTCTGCGGCCGCACCACCGGCAGGACAATTTGCCAGAAGGAGCGCAGGAAGCCGGCGCCATCCACCTTCGCCGCGTCGAGCAACTCGTCCGGCACGCTGAGCATCGCCTGCCGCATCAGAAAGACCCCGAAGGCGTAAACGATCCTTGGCAAGAGCAGGCCCTGGAAGGTATCGAGCATGGGGATGCCGGTGATCTTGGTAATGCGCGCCATCAGGCCCACCAGGGTGACGACATAGGAAGCCAGCGGCATCAGCGAGGATGCGACGATAGTCCAGAAGAGGATGTCACCCACTTTGGAGCGATGCTTGACGACCACGTAGCCGATCAGCGCGCTGACGGTGACCGCCAGCAGCGTGCCGACGCCGGCGTAGAACAGGCCGTTGGCCATGGCGCGCGGGGCGCCTTCATTGAGCACACTCTCGAAATGCTCAAGCGAGAAGCTCTGCGGTATAAAAGTCAGCGGCACGCGCTTGGCTTCGGCGGCGTCCTTGATGCTGGTGGTCAGCAGGAAGTAGAAAGGCAGGAAGGAAAACAGGCCGAAGACGAAGAGCGCGAAGTAGAGCAGGAGGCGCGTGGTACTGCGCTGCTGCCCCCCGGCCCAGGTGCTGGTTACCATCTCTTCCGGGGGTGTCAAGACACCCTGATGAGCCATAAGCAAACCCGTTCCCTAACATTAATTCCGTCTTGCCCGAGGCTGCGACCCCATCGTTCCAGCGCGTACTATCTACACGCGTAGAGTGCGCCAATTGTATGCAGTGCCCCATAAGCTTGTCAAATATTGGCCATGTGCAGCCAGCAAATTCTGATCGCTCCGGCCGCATGGTGGCGCCTTTTCAAGGCTGCGGAGCCGACCGGATGCTGTCTGCTCCGGTTGACAAGGTAACGTCGGACCAGTACACTCGCTGGCCTGAATCTACGGGCGTAGACCGTTGCCGCAGCAGGCCGGGGGTACCGGAATTGGCCGGAAAAGTCACGCGGGACGATGTCGCCAGGCTGGCCGGCGTTTCCACCGCCACCGTGTCCTACGTCGTCAACAACGGGCCGCGCCCCGTGGCCCGGGATACGCAGAAGAACGTGCAGGAGGCGATCCGCAAGCTGGGTTACGAGCCGGACGGAGTCGCCCGCAGCCTGGTCACCAAACGCACGCGCACCATCGGCTTCATCGTACCGGACATCCTTAATCCGGCGCATACTGCCATCACCCGCGCGCTTGATGACGCGCTCTGGGACGCAGATTACAGCCTCACCCTGGGCAACAGCGATGAAGACCCGCAGCGCGAACTGGCCTACCTGCGCGCTTTCCGCGGCAAGGGCGTGGATGGTGTCGCGCTGGCGCCCGGCGGTGGCAACCCTGGCGCGCTCTTCGCGCTGCACGAATCAGGCCGGCCGCTGGTGCTGCTCGACCGCCAGATCGAGGGCCTGCCGGCGGACTGCGTTCTTTTCGAGAACCGGGAGGGTACGCGCGCGGCCGTCGACCATTTCATTGAACTGGGGCACCGGCGCATCGGCCTCATCAACCTGCCCGCTGCCCTGACGCCTGGTCGCGAGCGCCGCGATGGCTATCTGGATGCGCTGGCCGCAGCCGGTATCCGCAGCGACCCGGCGCTCATCCGCGAGGGGGGCTTCAAGGGCGGCGGCGACTGCCGCGGCAGGCGTTCTGAAGGCCGGCTGCTGGCCGCCGCACTACTGGCACAGGCAGACCCGCCGACGGCGCTGTTCGTCAGCAACAACCGCCTGATGCGCGGCGTGCTGCATCTGCTGCGCGAGCGCGGGCTGCGCGTCCCTGCTGACCTGGCGCTGGCGACCTTCGATGACATGGACTACTACGAGGACATCACACCTTCGATCACGGCGGTGGGGACCTCGCTGCAAGAATTCGGGCAACAGGTCGCCCGGCTCCTGCTCGACCAGATCGAGCGGGGCCAGAACGGCCGCGCGCCGCGCGTCGTGCGCGTAGCGCACCGGCTGAACATCCGCGAATCGACCCGCGGGGCCTGAACGCGGGCCGCTGCGACGTCTGCATCAAGGCTCCCGCCACAGGCGGGAAGAGGGGAGGCAAGCACCATGCCCGGGAAAATCCGACTGGCACTGGTGGGCGTGGGGAACTGCGCCAGCGCACTGCTGCAGGGCCTGGCCTGGTATGAAAAGACGGGCAGCGACCTCGGCCTGACGCAACGGGTCCTTGGCGGCTACGACGTGTGCGACATCACGCCCGTGCTGGCCTTCGACGTCAGCGCGCTGAAAGTCGGGCGCGACCTGGCGGACGCCATCATGGCGCCGCCCAACTGTGCCTGGCAGGTGCCCGACGTGCGCGTCGCGCCGACCGGCGTCGAGGTGCTGTCGGGCCCGGTCGGGGACGGCATGCCGCCGCACCTGGCCAAATACGCGCAGCTGAGCGATGTACCGCCGGTGGATGTCGTGCAGGCGCTGCGCGATTTCGGCGCGGAAGTCCTGCTCAACATGTTGCCCACCGGCTCGGCGCAGGCGGCGCGCCTCTATGCGCAGGCAGCGCTGGAAGCGGGCGTGGCCTTCATCAATGGCATGCCGGAACTCATCGTCTGTGACGAGGCCTATGCGCGTGAGGCGCAGGCGCGCAACGTCCCCGTAGTCGGCGACGACGTGAAGAGCCAGCTGGGCGGCACCATATTGCACCGCGCCATGGTGGAGGCGATGCAGGCGCGCGGCATCTACATCCGGCGCACCTACCAGCTCAACTACGCCGGCAACACGGACTTTGACAACCTCGTGCATCGCGGCGAAAGCAAGGAACAGACCAAGCGCGAGGCCGTCGAATCACTCATCCCCTACAAGACCGGGGTCTCGGCCGCTTTCGCGCACGTGCCGGTGATGGGCGACCGCAAGACCACCCGGTTCTACTTCGATGTGGCCAACTTCAGCGGCGCGCCCCTGCACATCGATGCCACGCTGGAGGTCGAGGACAGCGCCAACTTCGGCGGCACGGCCGTCGACGCCATCCGCTGCTGCCGCATCGCGCTGGATCGCGGCATTGGCGGCGTGCTGGATTCGGCCTCGGCCCTGTACTGCAAACATCCACCGCAGATGCTCGCGGACGCGGAGGCCCTGCAACAGGTTGCGGAATTCGTGCAGGGCAGCCGCGAGCGTTGAGGGGGCGCGGGGGCAGCCATGGCAAGGGGCACGCCAGAGCTCGTATTCACCGGACATCTGGTGCGCGAGATGATTCACTTTCCGGAGCGCAGCCTGGGGCCGGTGCTGGGCAGCCCGGTGGCCTATGGCTCACTGACGGCCAGCCGTCTGGGCGGGCAGGCCGGCATCGTCTCGCTCGTCGGGACGGACATGCCGCCGGAGTTGCTGCAGCCCCTGCGTGAGGCGGGCGTCGACCTGGCCGGGTTGCAGGTGCTGGAAGGTGAGCACACGACCCGCTCGGAGCTGATCTACAGCGCAGACGGCCACAAGCAGATCCGTTACCCGCAGCAGGCGCCGCCGATCCGCCCCGAACACATCCCGCAGCGTTTTCGCGATGCGGCCGTCTTCGCCGTCGTCACGATGGACCATGACGTGCCAGTGGAAACCATCCGCCAGATGCGCAGCCTGCCGGGCCAGCTGGCGGTTGATCTGGGCGGCTATGGCGGGGCGCATTCGCGGGTCCATCCCGACGCGGCGGCGCAGCGCGCGCTGCTGGAGCTGGTCGCCTGTTTTGACATCGTGCGCGCCAGTGTGGAAGATTGCGCGCTGCTACTGGGCGCGGTGGCTGTGGCCGATGATGCGGCCCTGCGCGCGACGCTGGCGACCTTGCTGGCGCAGGGGCCGGCCATCGCCATGATCACGCTGGGCGAGCGCGGATGCCTCGTCGCCACACAGGAGGGCTTTCAGCAGATTCCGGCGCAGTGTGGCGAGGTGATCGATACAACCGGGGCGGGAGATGCCTTTTTCAGCGCCTTCCTGCTGCAGTATCTGCGGAGCGGCAGCGTGGCGGAAGCGGGACGTTTCGCGGCCGCCGCCGTCATGCACATGATCGGGCGCAGCGGCGGCGCCCATTTGCAGCGCTTTCCGCAGCAGGCCGACGTATTTGCGCGCCTGGGCAGCTGAAGGTCCGGACAAGGGAGACGCACATGGACAGGGTCAGATTTGCCGTCATCGGTTGTGGCAGTATCGCGGAGATCGCGCATTTCCCCTCGCTGGCTGCGGAACCGGCGGCGGAACTGGTCGCCTGTTGCGATATCAACGCTGAATCCGCACAGAAGGCCGCGCAGAAGTGGGGCGCCGCGGCCTGGTACAGTGATTACCGGCGGATGCTGGACGAACGCGACGACCTGGACGCGGCGATCATCGCCACGCCCAACAACGTGCATCGCAACCAGGCGGTGGCGGCGGCGCGCGCCGGGTTGCACGTCGTGGTCGAAAAGCCGCTGGCGGCCACCAACTACGAGGCCTGGGACATCGTCAACGTCTGCCGCGAGCAGGGGGTCAAGCTGATGGTGGGCTGCGACCGGCGTTTCTGGACGCACAACCAGTGGGCGAAGCAACTGATTGACGATGGCGTCATCGGCGACGTACTGATGACGCGCGCCTCGCTGCACGAGCACTGGCACCTCTACCAGAACAACGTCGCGCATACCGGCTTCCGCCTCGATGCCGCGGTCTCCGGCGGCGCCGCGTTGACGGACACTGGCGCGCACGCCATCGACCTGCTGACCTGGCTGACGGGCAGCCGGGTGCGGCGCACCGTCGGCATCGCCAAGCGCCTGGCGATGCCTGCCAGCTACACGCTCAACGACGACACGGTCTGGCTGCTGCTGGAATACGAGAACGGCAGTTATGGTTGCGTCAGCTGCAACCGCTTTTCGCCGGTGGTCTCGCAGGCCACCGAGCTCTACGGCACTGAAGGCACGATCTTCACGGCGACGGACGCCACCAACCCCTTCCAGAGCTCGCCCATGGCCGTCTACACCAACCGCGACTATTCCTTCGATGACCTGCCGGAGATTCTGAAGAACTATCGCTGGCCGCAGCATTTCTGGGTCGAGGACCACATCCACGAGCATGTGCCCAAACGCTGGATGCCGATCATGCCGCCGCGCAAGCCGAGCAACTACGAGCGCATGACGAAGCACTTCTTGCAATGCATCCTCGAGGACCGCGAGCCGCTGGTTTCCGGCGAGGACGGCGCGCGCGCCGTGGAGGTGATGTGCGCGGTGTTCAAATCAATGGAGACCGACGCCTGGGTCGAGTTGCCCTTGCTGCCGGGCGAGCGCATTGCCCCGCCGCATTACCGGCCCATTCCGGCCGAGGACTAAAAAAACAGGGGAGAAGAGCCATGACGCGCAGTCTGGTAATCGGCGGCTCCGGCTACGTGGGCCGCGAACTGGTACGGCAACTGGGCGCGCGCCCGGGTGACGAGGTGCATCTGCTGGGGCGCTCGCAGCCGGCGCCGGAGCTGCCGGCGACCTGGCTGCCGGCGGACATCACAAAGCGCGAGTCGCTGCGCGTCGCCCTCGCCGGCCAGGAATACGACGTCATCTATCACCTCGCCTCGCTGCCGGGCGACACCGGCGATCCGCTGCAGATGGTCACGGTCAACCTGCTGGGGCTGACGCAGGTGCTGGAATACGCGCGCAAGCTGCCGGGGCTGCAGCGCTTCGTGCTCTCCAGCAGTATTTCCGCCTACGAATGGTATCCAGCGACGAAATTCCGCGCGCCGGCCTACCAGCCGGTAGACGAGGAGCACCCGACGCGGCCGGAGGACATGTACTCGGTGACCAAGCGGGCCCAGGAGCTGATCGCCATGACCTTCTGGCATCAGGACCGGCTGCCGGTCACGGTCCTGCGCCTGACCGCGGTGATCGGCCCCGAGGGCAGCGGCGGCGGCCGCAGCTGGCGCGCCTTCGCGCGCATGCTGGCGGAGGGCGAACGGGTGGAAATCCCCTTTTTCTCGCTGGAGGAGATCTGCCACTTCATCGATCTGCGCGATGCGGCGCGCATGCACATCGTCGCTGCCGAAGCGCCCGGCGCGGTCGGCGAGATCTTCAACTGCTGCGGCGCAGAGTCGACCTCGGGCGCGGAGTTTGCGGCGGCCCTGCAACGCCTGCGGCCGGGCATCGAGGTGGTCACCGGCTTCCCCTGGAGCATGGCCCAGGGCGACGTGATCGAATTCGACATGCGCAAGGCGCGCGAGCGCCTGGGCTTCGTGCCCGAATGGTCGATCGGGGACACTTTGGCGCAGCTGCTGGCCTGGGTGGAGAGCGGCGGCCTGGAGCGCACGCCGGACCCCGATGAGGAGGTCAGCGACAAGGGAGTTGAGGCGGGGTAAGGTACAATCATGACAGTGAAGGGAGTGAAGATTCACACATGACACAATATGAAGACGGCTGGGCCCAGCTGGAGGCCGGGCTGAAGCTGCGCCAGTATGATTTCGACAACAAGCCCTTGCTGGTGGATGCCGTCCGCATCAAGGAATTGACGAACAACAAAGAGCCGCGCCTGCTCTGCTCCCAGGATTCGCGCGAAGGGCGGCCGCTAATCTTTCAGGAGCTGGGGCTGTTCATGTTGCCGGTGCGCAACGGCGCATGGGTCATCCTGCGCGGAGAAGGCTACATCGACCTGCCGCCCGCCCATGAGGAGGCGGCGCTCTATACGTCCACTCTGGAATTCACACTGGATACAGCAAAGGTAGATAATTCACTGATACAGCATCTGGATTTCGCCTACGCCACCAGCCTGGTCCAGACTTTCATGCAAGACGACAGTTTGCTTCTGACCATCCGCGGGCGAGAGCGCTCGCCGGACTTCTCCTTCCGCGTGGGCCAGCATCAACTGGACGTTCAGGGCGTGCAGACCGAGATCGACGCGGGCTACGAGGGTCGTGAACAAATAGTGTTGGTAGAGGCAAAGAACAGCAAGGCGCAGAATCTCATCATACGCCAACTCTACTATCCCTTCCGTCTGTGGACGTCGCGTTTGCAAAAGCCGATGCGCCTGTTGATATTTGAGAATTGCGAAGAAACCTACACCTTCTGGCAGTATTCCTTCACAGACAGGCACGACTACAACAGCATCCACCTTGAGCGGACGGGCAGGTACGTAGTTCAGGAGCGATTCTCCGCTCTCCCCTCTCCGCACATCAATTGAAAGAAACTGAACCTCACCCAGCGGTGCTGACGGCGTGGAAACTTTGCGCGTGTCTGGGTGGCCTCGCCTGAGCTAGAGGAAACGTTCATGGCAACGAGGGTCAAGGCAGAAACACAAACAATTCATGGAAGCAAAACAAAATGTGATGCAAAATACTGATCAATAATTTAGATCCTTGACACAGATCACACAATTAGTTAAAAAGATATAGTGGAAGGACAAGGAGGACATAGAAATGGCTTACGAAGTCCATCTGTTGCCGGGACAGTCCATCAACAATTTTGGCCGTGTCGAGGAACTGGAAACCTTTGTTGGTGCTCTTAAGGCGAGCGAGCTAGTCAAACGCTGTCAGATTCCACATCGTGACTATGAAGGCGATACGGGTTACCAGCGATTGCCTACCCAAAGCCGTGTAGACACGTTGGCCAACGAAATGCTTTCACAGGACATTAGCGAACGAATGGTGGATCTGCCGACTTCTCTTCTGCTGAGTGTCCGTGACAGGAACCTGCGTCCACATCTTGAGTCAACTGGACGGTATGTCCTGACCTTGCCGGCAAATGGCGCGAAGCCGTTCTACGTTGTTGATGGTCAGCATCGTATTGCCGCGTTACGAACGGTCATTGAGGTAGAACGCAATGAATTCTGGTCAAATTACAGGGTTCCGGTGGTCATTTTCTTCGGCGCAGATGAGACTGTGGAGATGATTCATTTTCATACCGTCAACTCCAATGCGAAAAGCATAAAGTCAGACTTGGACTTGGACCTGTTGGAAAAGCGTGCCCAAGGAGATGACGAATTCCTGCTAAACCTTCCTCGAAAACAGGCATGGAAGGTCCATGCACAGAGAATCACAGCTCTCGCTGCCAAGAGTGGCGTATGGATTGAAAGGATCCGATTTCCCAATCAGCCAAAGGGAACCACACTCATCACCTCGAACTCTTTCGCTTTTTCGCTGAAGCCAGCGCTTTCCCAAGTACACTTCACAGAACATACGCCTGAGAACAGGGCAAGAATTGTGGACGCATACTGGCGCGGAATTGAAAAAGCCCTGCCTGAGTGCTTCCGAACGCCGAAGCGATACAACATTCAGAAATCAGTGGGTGTATACGTGTTCCACGATCTTCTGTCCCTTGTCCTGCGCCATGCGGAAACGACAGGCAATCCAGTCTTCAGCCCGAATTCCTACGTGGGCATTCTCCAGGATACCTTGCGAGGTTTGAGAGGCAAAAATCTGAAGGGTGATGAAGCTATCGGTCCCGACTTCTGGAAATCGGGTGCCGAAGGCGTAGCCGGCGTATACAGTAGCGGTTCTGGGCGCCAACGGCTGGTACAACAGATCGGGGCGGAACTACAAACTAACTGGCGGTGACAATGGCAGGATGATTGTTGACAGCTCGGCCGGCTATCAAGAGCCGGCCGATATGGAAGCGTCATTGTTGTGACCCTGGAAGGACTCGAACCTTCAACAAATTGATTAAGAGTCAACTGCTCTGCCAATTGAGCTACAGGGCCGCCTGAGCGACCGCTACTCTAGCAAGGCGCGCGCGCAGAATCAAGACCTGCCCCTGGCGCGCAGACGCCCGGCGCGGCGGGACGGCTTGTCATGCCGCGCGCTGGTGTTACACTGATGGCAGCGGTATCCGACGCGCCTGTGAACGCAGACAGCCCGCCGCCGGGCTGCCCTGCGGTCCGGCGCGTACATGAAAGAGCCTGAATGGCCGACGAGGCCCGCACCGTAAAACTGGTTGATCTGCCCATGGTCTCGCGCCTGCTGGAGCGCACCGTGCCGCTGGACAGCGAGATGGCCTGCACCGGCACCCTGGACCTGGGGACGGCGGCGCTGGTCTCGCGCTTCCTGCTGCCGCAGCGCAGCGTCTGTACCCTGCTGGCGCGGCGCGGCGGGACGCAGGTCGTCGGCCAGTTCCGCGTGGGCCAGCAGCCGCAGCGCGCGCGCATCGTCGCCATCGCGCCGGGCCTTGAGCCGCGCGCCGACAACAGCGCCTGGCTGGCCCTGCTGGACGCGATGACTGCCGCCGCCGGCCAGCGCGGCGCGCATTTGCTCAGCGCCGAGGTCGATGAGCATCAGGCGCTCTTCGAGACCATGCGCATCGCCGGCTTCTCGATCTACGCGCGCCAGGAGATCTGGCAGCGGCGGCCGGAGGAAGTGCCGCGCCTGATGATGGATGCCGTGGAACTGACCGTGGAACAGGAGCGGGACACGCAGGGCATCCAGCTGCTGTATGGCAACATCGTGCCGCGCCTGGTGCAGCCGGTGGCAGAGCCGCCTGCGCACAGCGTCGGCCTGGTGTATCGCAAACATGAGCGCGTGGAGGGGCACGTCGCCGTCTCGGAAGGGCGCAAGGGCATCTACCTGTCGCCCTGCCTGCACCCGGACGTCTTCAGCGAGGCCGCCGCCATTCTCGCCGCCGCCATCGACCATGCTCACCGCTCCAGAACGCGGGTGCCGGTCTACGTGGCGGTGCGCCGCTATCAGGACTGGCTGGAGGATGCGCTGGTTGATCTCGGCTTCGTGCCATGGACGCGCCAGGCCGTGATGTTGCGCCACATCGCCGCCGGCGTGCGCCAGACTGCTTTCGCGCCGCTCGCGCGCGGCCTGGAGGCCGTGCCCGGCTCGCTCAAGCCGCCCGCCACGCCGGCAGTGCAGGACGGGGGGTTCGACCCCTTCGGCAAGGAGGAGTAAAGATCACCCGGGAACGCCGCATCACCGACGACATCGACAGACTGCGCGAAATCCTGCCGCCGGAGCTGCAGCAAGCCTTTGACGGCCTGGGCGCCACCCACAACCTGATCGAAATCGTGCTCGACCTCGGGCGCGTGCCCGCGGCCCGCTTCACGGAAAGCGAGCAGGGCCTGCTGGAGCGTGAAATCACGCGTGCGGACATCGACGCCATCGACGCCGTGATCGGCGACTTCGACGCGGACAACCGCGCCGGCATGGAGCGCACGCTGCATCGCATCTCGGCCATTCGCAATCGGCGCGGCACCATCGTGGGCCTCACCTGCCGCGTGGGGCGCGCGGTCTACGGCACCATCGACATCATCCAGGACCTCGTCGAATCCGGCCAGAGCGTGTTGCTACTGGGCCCGCCCGGCGTGGGCAAGACCACCATGCTGCGCGAGGCGGCGCGGGTGCTGGCGGAAAGCCGGCGCGTGGTCATCGTCGATACCTCCAACGAAATCGGCGGCGACGGCGACGTGCCGCACCCCGCCATCGGACGGGCGCGCCGCATGCAGGTCTCGCGCCCCGAACGGCAGCACGAGGTGATGATCGAGGCGGTCGAGAACCACAACCCGGAAGTCATCGTCATCGACGAGATTGGCCGCGAGCTGGAGGCCATGGCGGCGCGCACCATCGCCGAGCGCGGCGTGCAGCTGATCGGCACCGCGCACGGCAACGCCCTTGAGAACCTGATGCTCAACCCCACCCTCTCCGACCTCGTGGGCGGCATCCAGTCGGTCACGCTCTCGGACGACGAGGCGCGCCGGCGCGGCACGCAAAAGACGGTGCTGGAACGGCGCGCGCCGCCCACCTTCGACGTGCTCATCGAGATACAGACGCGCAATCGCCTGATCGTGCGCGAGGACGTGGCCGCCGCGGTCGATGGCATCCTGCGCGGTAACCTGATGCCCGTCGAGCTGCGCGCGCGCGACGAAGCCGGCGACGTCGAGGTCGAGACGCAGCAGCCGGAAATCAGCATAATCGCCGAACAGCAGCGCGCCGACCGTAACCGCCCTGCGCGCAACGGCCGCCGCTCGCGCGTATCCACGCCTGCGCAGCAGGAGCCGGCGCGGGCCGAGGAGGCGCGCAGTCCGGTGCAGGTCTATGCCTACGGGGTGGCGCGCAACCGGCTGCAGCAGGCCGCCCGCCGTCTGCGCCTGCCGGTGCTGCTGACCGACGACGTCAGCCATGCCGCGGCCATCGTCACGCTCAAGAATTACTATCGGCGCCGTCCGCGCCTGATTGTGGACGCCGAGCGCCGCAGCACGCCCATCTACGTACTGCGCGCCAACACGGTCACGCAGATGGAGAATTTCCTGCACGATCTCTTTCTGCTGGAGACGTCGGAGCCGCGCCATCGTTCCTTCGGCGACGCGATGAACGAGGCCGAGGAGGCTATCCTGCGCGTGCGCGGTGGCGAGGATGCGGTCGACCTGAGCGCGCGTCCGGTGGAGATTCGCCGCCGTCAGCACGAGATGGCGCAGCAGGCGCATTTGCTCTCGCGCAGCTTCGGCCGCGAACCGCGGCGTCATGTGCAAATCCACCGCGAGGAGTAGGGATGTTCATCAGCATTGAGGGTCTCGACGGCAGCGGCAAGACCACCCAGGCGCAACGACTGTACGACTGGCTGCGCCTGCGCGGCCACGACGTGCTGCTGACGCGCGAGCCGGGCGGCACGCCCATCGGCGAACAGATCCGCGCGCTGCTGCACGACCTGGACAACACGGCCATGCAGCCCGCCACCGAGCTGCTGCTCTACAACGCCTCACGCGCGCAGCTGGTGGCCGAGGAGCTGCGCCCGCAGCTGGAAAGCGGCGGCATCGCGCTCTGTGATCGCTACGCGGACTCCACGCTGGCGTACCAGGGCTACGGCCACGGCCAGGACCTTGAACTGCTGCGCAGCGTCATCGACGCGGCCACCGGCGGCTTGCGGCCGGACGCGACCATTTTCCTCGATATCCCGCCGCAGACGGCGCTGGAACGGCGGCGCATGGCCTCGCTATTTGGTGAGGAGTGGAACCGGCTTGATGACTTCGAGCTCGCCTTTCACCAGCGCGTCTACGATGGCTACCAGGCGCTGGCGGCAGCGGAGCCGCAACGCTGGCTCTGTGTGGATGCGCAGCGTTCAATCCTCGACGTGCAGGCGGCGCTGCGCAAGGCGCTGGCCGAGCGTCTGCCACAGCCAACACGCGTCTGAAAGAGGGCTCCCGTCTTAAACGGGAAAACGGGCGACCCCAACCGGGTCGCCCGTTTTTAACGAAAGGGTTGCGCGGGGCTACTTCAGGTCGACCTTCGCGCCTTCGGCCTCGAGCTTGCTCCTGGCCTCGCCGGCAACTTCCTTGCTCACCTGCTCCAGCACGGCAGAGGGCGCACTTTCGACCAGTTCCTTGGCTTCTCTCAGGCCGAGGCTGGTGAGGGCGCGCACGGCCTTGATGACGTTGATCTTCTTGGGGCCGATATCGGCGAGCACGACGTCAAACTCGGTCTGCTCCTCTTCGGCTTCCGCGGCATCGCCGTTGCTGGCGGCGGCCATCATCATCGGCATGCCGGAAGCGGCGGTCACGCCCCACTTCTCCTCCAGCATGGTCTTCAGCTCGGCGGCCTCCAGGATGGTGAGCGCGCTGAGCTCTTCGACAATCTTTTCCAGTTCAGCCATTACAGACGTCCTTTCCTGTGGGCTGCCTCAGGCAGCTTCCGCTTCAGCTTCCGCTTCAGTATTTTCCTGCACGTAGGCCTGCAGGACGTTGACGATATCGACGGTGGCTGCGTTGAGCACGCCGGCGATACCGGCAGCGGGCTGGACCAGCAGGCCGGCCAGCGAGGCGCGCAGCTCGTCCAGCGAGGGCAGGCGCGAGAGCGCCACGATCTCCTCCGGACCGAGCAGCTCGCCATCCATGATGCCGCCCTTGACGACGAAGAGATCTTCGTACTCCCTGCGGAAGGCCAGCAGCGTTTTGGCCATACCGGACATATCGCCATTGGCGAAGGCCGTCGCCACCGGGCCCTGCAGCAACGCTTCCGGCACGGGCCAGTCGTTGGCCAGCAGCGCCCGTTTGAACAGGTTGTTGCGCGTGACCACGTAGCGCGCGTTGTTCTCGCGCAGGCGCTGGCGCAGATCATGCAACTGCGGGACGCTCAGGCCGCTGTAGCCGGTGAGGATGAAGCCGCTCGTGTTTTGCAGCAGCTGGCCATAGTCTGCTACGAGCGCTACCTTGCGTTCTCTGGTGATGGCCAAGCGAGGCTCCTTTCGCTGTCTTGCGTCAGGGCAACAAAAAGAGCGGCCCGCGATGCGCAAGGGCCGCCCGGTACGGTTCGCCAGGGGATGTTCCTTGCCTCGGCAGGAGATTAAGCGCCTCGGCGCACCTGCGGTCTGCGGCCTTCACTTGTGTTGCCGAGGGCCATCATAGCGGCGCGGCGCGGGGAGTCAAGGGTCGGGGTGTGCGGGCAATGGAGCACTTTCACTGGCTTGATATATTGTGCTGCCACATCTTGATGAATAAACATTCCGATATCGGATCAGAAAGGTCGCGCCTGTGGACACTTGGTACGTCGAGAACATCCTGATGGCCGTCAGATCATCGGCGTGTTTGTGTCGTGGTGGCGGAATACCAGGAAGGGCTATTCTTTGGCAACGAAAGTTTTCAAAGTTGGGAGCAATGTCCAGTATTTCATACAAAGTGCAGCCAAGCTATGGACAGCTATGCAGGTGATCCGGAACACACGGAAAAAATGAGGAGAAAGCAACTACGGACGCTGGAAACGAATGGACGATGCAGGTGAGACGTTGGTCCTGTTCATTCTTGCAGCTTGGTGGACCAGCGAGGAGAGCAAGCCCTTCAGAGATAGTCTGTCAGTTGAATTATTGGCAATTGTGGCATTGGTCGCTTCTATCGGTTGGTACAAGTGGATGCGAAATGCGCCGTCAGCACACCATGTCGAAGATGAAGCTGAATGATTATGAATTACTATCCGACACGAACACGTCGCGCCCCGAGCCGCGCGCTGGTGTAGAATAGGAGCCGGCAGTCAGGCGCGCAGGGAACAGGCATGGGTGAAGCAAACTGGGCCAACCGCACAATCTTCACCGGCGACAATCTCGACGTCATGCGCGGGATGAATTCGGACGGTGTCGACCTGATCTATCTCGACCCGCCCTTCAACTCGAATCGCATTTACTCGGCGCCGGTGGGCAGCGAGGCGGCCGCCGCGGCCTTCAAGGACGCCTGGACGATGGACGACGTGACGGCTGAAGAGCACGGCGAGGTCGCCGAACGCAACCCGGCGCTCTACGCAGTCATCGACGCGGCCGGCCAGGCGCACGGCAAGCCGATGAAAGCCTATCTGACCATGATGGGGACGCGCCTGCTGGAAATGCAGCGCGTGCTGAAGTCGACCGGCAGCATCTATTTACACTGCGATCCGACCGCTGGTCACTATCTCAAGATGCTGATGGACGCCGTTTTTGGCCAGGAAAATTTCCGCAACGAGATCGTCTGGAAACGCACGTCAACCCACAGCGACGCCAAACGCTGGGCGCGGGTCAACGATTACATTCTCTACTACGTCGGGAGCGAGGACGCGACCTGGAGCGCGCAGTTCATTCCCTACGACAAGACCTACGTGGCGAGGCATTACCGTCACGACGACGGCGATGACCGGGGCCCGTACAGGCTGGGCGACATTGCCAGCCCCAACCCGCGCGAAAACCTGATGTACGAGTACAAGGGCTATCAACCGCCGAAGAACGGCTGGCGTTACAGCCTTGAAACGATGCAACGACTGGATGACGAAGGCCGAATTTGGTATCCCGACTCGAAGGAAGGGCGCCTGGCACTCAAACGCTATCTGAATGAAATGCCGGGGCGTATCGTGGACTCCAACTGGGCGGATATCGGGCCGCTTGGCTCCCAGGCGAAGGAACGCGTCGGCTACCCGACGCAGAAGCCGCTGGCGCTGCTGGAGCGGATTATCAAGGCCGGCAGCAAGCCAGGCGATATCGTGCTCGACCCCTTCTGCGGCTGCGGCACGGCCTGCATTGCCGCCGAGCGCCTCGAACGTCAGTGGGTTGGTATCGATCTCTCGGCGCGCGCGGCGGAGTTGGTACTACTGCGTGCTGAACGCGACATCGGTGCGCTCTTCCCCGTCCATCACAGGGAAGACATCCCGCGACGCACGGACCTCGGCGTGCTGCCGAATTACCGCACGCACAAGCACACGCTTTTTGGCCGGCAGGAAGGCCTGTGCGCGGGCTGCCGTCACGCTTTCCCCTTCCGCAACTTCACCATCGACCACGTGGTGCCGAAGGCGAGCGGCGGGCCGGACCACCTCGACAACCTGCAACTGCTGTGTAACGCCTGCAATTCGATGAAAGGCACGCGCTCGCAGGCGGAGTTCAGGGCCGAACTGAAGCGAATCGGAATTACAGGAACCTGAGCAGGGTGGCCGTCACTCCCCGGCCACGCCCGGGCGACTGCGATTCACGCTGAGCGTGAAGACGTCCGGGCGGGCGTAGTGCCCGCTCACATCCAGCGTCATGCTCTCGCGCGCGATCTGCGTGAAGTCCAGCTGCGCGTGCAGGATGGTCTCTTCTGCGAAACAGGGCCCGGCCAGCGCTGCGCCGTCGGGCGCGTAGATGGCGCTGCCGCCGCGCAGCAGCAGATCGTCCGGCGCCAGTTCAGGTAGCGTTGCCAGCTGCGGCGGCAGGTCGCTGACGCGCAGGATGCTGCCGGCGGCCAGCACGAAGCAGCGGCCCTCGAAGGCGTAATGGCGGCTGGCGACCTGGTGGATGTCGCGCACGGTGGGCCAGGCAGCCACGTGAATCTGCTCGCCCGCGTCGTGCAGCGCCTGGCGCGGCAGCGGCATCCAGTGTTCCCAGCAGACCAGCGCGCCGACTTTACCGGCGGCGGTCTGAGGCGCGCGCAGGCCGGCCCCGTCGCCGGGGCCCCAGACGAGGCGCTCGGTCCAGGTCGGGCGCAGCTTGCGGTGATGGTTGCGCAGCGCGCCGTCGGCGTCGAAGGTAAGCAGTGTGTTGTAGAGCGTGTTGCCGCAACGCTCGTTGACGCCCATCAGCAGCACGACGCCGGACTCGCGCGCCTGCCGCGCCAGGGCCTCCGTCTGTGGGCCGGGCACGGTCAGGCTGTTGGCGTAGAGCCCGGCGAAGACGGCTTTGGCGCCGGCGTTATCCCAGAGCGCGGCGCCGGGGCAGACGTCCAGCCAGGCGGGATAGCCCGGCAGCCAGGTCTCGCCGAAGGCGACGAGTTGCGCGCCAGCGCGGGCGGCTTCAGAAGTTAAGCGGAGCGCCTTTTGCAGCGACTTGTCCAGGTTATAGTAGACGGGGCGCGCCTGGACGATGGCAACGTTCACGGTCATGCGCTGATCCTGTATTCCCGGACATTGTAGTCCGCACCGGCGGACGCCCGCCAGCGGGCAGGAAAGGCCCTGTGAGCACAGTCTTTGACCAGCGTCTCCTCTGGGTTTACCAGGGCGGCGACAGCGTTCAGGAGACGGACATCGCCGCGCTGGCGGGCAACATCAGCAGCGCCACGCCCAACGTGGCCGGCCTGCTGCTAAAGACCAGCCACGGCGCGGAATGGCAGGGCCTGCGCGACAGCCGCCCGAGGCTGGCCATCAAGGGGCCGGGCGCCATCCGCCGCTGGGTGCAGACCCTCGGCAAAAGCGGGCTGGAGACGCATCTGTGGTGCGTGTTGCGCGGCGCCGACGTGCGCGCCGAAACGCGCCTCGTCACCCAGGCCTGCAACGTGCCCGGCGTGCGCTCCATGCTGTTGTCCTTCGAGGCGGAGCCTGGCGCCAGCTACTTCAGCGGCGGCAGCGCCGCCACGGCGCGCGAGTTGATCACGCGCATCCGGGCCGGCATCGCGCCGGACTTTCACCTGGGGCTGAACCTCGACGCGCGCGGCAACCATCCGGCCAGCATTCGCCTGCGCCAGTGGCTGCCCTTCGTGCAGAGCCTGCACCCCATGATCTTCCACTACGAATTCGGCGGCGGCCGGCGCGGCCCGGAGTTCTGGCTGGACCAGGCCTTCGGCACGCTGGAGCGTTACGGCCTGCCGCTCGTCCCCATGCTGCAGACCTGGCCGCGGCCCGGGCCCGTGCCGGCGGCGCAGGTCCAGCGCGCCGCGGCCGGCGCCTGGCGCAAGGGCGCCAGCGGCCTGAGCATCTTTCGCTACGGCGGCGATTGCTCCACCGAACCGATTCTGGCGGCTGTGCGCAACATCAGCCTGCAGGCCGCCGAAGTCGAGGCAGACAGGCAGGCCGTGCCCGAACGTCGCCTCTTTCGCGTGAGCGGGACGCGGTTGCGCGCGCGCCGTTTGCCGCGGCGCAATGCCGCGGTGCTGGCGTACGTGACGCGCGGCACGGCTGTGGAGGTCAGCGGCAACTCGCGCACGGAGGCGGAGGGCTACGTCTGGTGGCGCAGCGCGCAGGGCTGGCTGCCGCAGGGACGCAGCGACCATCGTCAAACGCTGATGATTGAGGTCACGCCCGCCATGCCGCCTCATGGCCTGGCGCTGATGGCCACGCGCGAGCGTCCAGTGCTCGACCACGAAGCCCCGCAGGTTCCGCTGAAGCGCTTCCGCGTCATCGCCAGGGGACTGGGCGTGCGCAGTCGGCCGCTGCAGCAGCGCGACTTCTTGCGTGAAACGCGCCTGCAGCGCGGCGACGAACTGCTCGTCGAGGCGGACGCCTGGACGGAGCAGGATGGCTTCCGCTGGTGGTTTCATGGCGCGGGCTGGAGCGCGGAGCTGGCGCCAGGGAGCGGCCTGCGCTTTCTCGAGGATCTGACGCCCGGGGTGGCCCGTATGCGCGCCACACGCCCGCAGCAGGCACAATTCAGCGCTCAAAGCGGCGGCTCGCGCGCCCTGCTGGACCCGGGGGGCGGGGCGGCGGAAGAGACGCCGCCGGACGACGAGGAGGCGGAACTGCTGCCCAAGCGCTTTCAGGTGCTGGTGCCGCGCCTCAGTATCCGCAGCCATCCGGCGCTGGCCGGCACGGCCAACGAGACCCGGCTGCTGCAAGGGGATGAGATTGAGGTCAGCGCCGACGCCTGGGTCGAGCAGGACGGCTATGTCTGGTGGCTGCATGGCCCGGGCTGGAGCGTGGAGCGCAGCCTCAACGAGCAGCAGCGTTTCCTGGGGGATCTGACGCCGGAGATTGGCCGCAGCGCCGACGGGGCGAGGGGCCGCCCGGCCACCTACCCCGGGGCGCCGCCGCACCGGGACGAGCGCAACCGCTGGCAGGTGCTCGCGCTCACCCTGCCTGTGGTCGATGCGCCCGGCGCCACGGCGGTACGTTCGGGGCGGCTGCAGCAGGGCGACGTGCTGCTGGTGGCCGACGACCCGGAGCGCCTGGTCGAGGCGGACGACTATTTGTGGCTGCGGCACGGGCAGGGCTGGAGCGCGGTACGCCGGCTGGACGGGCGCAAGGACTTCCTGCTGAACCTGGACGCACTGCCGCTGCTGGGGTCGCTGTTGCAGCGCTTTCCGGTCACGTTGAAGGAGGTGAACTGGGCGCAGTACTACGGCAACACCAGCTTCGCCTGGAAGCGCGGCCGCGATTTCAGTTATCACCGCTACGCCCAGGGCCTGCACAGCGGCCTCGATTACGGTTGCTACACCGACGTTCGGCCCGGCCCCAGGGTCTTCGCCGCCATCGAGGGTGTCTCCGACGGGCGCGGGCAGAAGTATGGCCCCAACCGGCTCGACGTGCGGGTGGGCCCCTACCGCATTATCTACGGCCACCTGGGCAGCCCCTCCAACCTGCCGCGCAAGGCGCCGGTCACGCCGCAGACGGTGATGGGGCGGCTTGAGGACACCCTGTTCCATCTGCACCTTGAGGTCCGCTACAAGGACAGCTACATACTCAACCCGCTGCTCTTCATGCCCTGGGGCATGGTAGAGGAGTTTGTCGGGCGCTTTCCGCTGGAAGTCGGCTACGGCGATGGCAGGCAGGTGATGCGCTTCATGCAGACGGATAGCTGGGATCGCTGGCTGACGCCGCTGGATCAGCCGGTCATTCGCCTGGGCGGCGAGATCATCGGGCCGACGACCGGGGACGCCTAAAGGCCCACGGTCAGCAGACGCAGCAGCGCGAAGAGGTTCAGTCCCGCGTGGGCGAAGATGCTGGCGCGCGCCGAGCCGTTGCGCAGGCGCAGCAGCCCCAGCAGCAGGCCGCCCGCCAGGCGCGTGGCGAAGAGCGCGCCGAGGCCGTCGGGCGCGCCGGCGTAGGCGAGCAGGTGAAAGAGGGCCCAGGCGAGCGCGCCCGTCAGCAGGCCAGTGCGCTTGCTGCTGCGGGCCTGCAATGCGGGTTGCAGCAGCCCGCGAAAGACCAACCCCTCCACCAGCGGCTGTAGCAGCAGCATGAACAGCGCGGCCAGCAGCCAGAGTGCCGGCCCCTGAGCCCGCCCGGCGATGGCGGCCAGCTCCGGCGTTGGCGCGCTGCTGCCGCCCGGCGCCAGCATCAGAGTATCGAAGAGCAGGGCCGCGCCGAAGCCGGTCAGCAGCGCCAGCAGGGGCGGTGTCCCGCCCGGGCCCAGGGGCAAGGCTGCGCCTTCGTGCCGGAAACGGGCCCGCAGCGCGAGACCGGTGAGCAGCGCGCCTGCGCTCCAGCCAGCCAGCGCCGCCCAGGGCGCCCCGTTGCCCAGCGTGAGCGCGAGTAGTGCGCCGAGGGCCAGCGCGGCCAGCAGGCTCAAGGCGGCCAGCAGCGCGCGAGGCAGGGGCCAGGGCGGCGCGTCGGTCTGGGCAGTGTCGTGTTTGCGTGGAGTAGTCATGCGCGCGATTGTACTCCGGCGCCCCGGTCAGGGCGTCCCCTTTTTCATAATTTTGGTATACTGGGCGCACCGGAGGGGTAGCATAGTCTGGCCTAATGCGCTCGCCTGGAACGCGAGTACGGTGTTAAAGCCGTCGTGGGTTCGAATCCCACCCTCTCCGCTGTGCGCCCGCGGACAGGGGGTAACATGCCGCTGAAGGACGGAAGGGCTCCCGCGCGGGTTCTGCTGCGCGCAGCAGCGGCCTGGCAGCGCATCCTGTGATCCGCCGCCTGCAGGCGCTGCCCCTGCGCGAACGCCGCCTCGCCGCCGCCCTGCTCTTCGCCGCCGGCCTGCTGGCCATCGTGCTCGTCACCCTCCTCCTGATCCTGCTCACACTCAACACCGGCAGCCGTCGCGACCGCTCCATCGCGCTCGTTGAGGGCGTCAGCGTGCGCGAATTCGCCATCTTGCCGGACGACGACGCCTACCCCGCCAGTATCAGCGCCGCGCCGGACGGGGGCCTCTACAGCGCCAGTTTCGTCAGCGGCGCCGTCTGGCAGGTGTCGCCTGGGGGCGAGGTCAGCGAGCTGGCGGGGACGCGCGACGGGCTGGGCGCGGTGGCCGGCTTGCAGGCCGCGCCGGAGGGCGTCCTCTATCTCATCGACCAATGGGATGCCAGTCCACTGAGCACAGGCGGCGCGCTGCTGCGACGCGACGCGGACGGCAGCCTGCAGCGGCTGGCCGCAGACTTCACGCAGCCGGACGACGTGACGCGCGACGACGCGGGCAATGTTTACGTCAGCGACCGCGGTGAGGGTTACGTGTGGCGCCTGACGCCGGATGGTAATGGCGGGCCCTGGTGGCGGGCGCCGGCCGGTGAGACGCTCGCCGCGCCGACCGGCCTCGCCTGGGACGCGCAGCGCCAGGCGCTGATCATCACCGACAGCAGCCGCGACGCGATATACCGCGTCTCCGCCGCCGACGGCGCTACCGAGACGCTTTATGAGCATGGCAATGCGGAACATGCGCCCGGCCTGGACGGGGTCACGGTCAGCCCGCAGGGACATATCCTGGTCGCGGCCCAGGGCCAGAACGGGCTGGCCGTGCTGGAAGCGGGCGAGCTGCGCTATCTGGTGGGCGTGTTTCGCGGCATCAGTGATGTGGCCTGGTCGGCGGGGCGCATTTACGCTACCAATTTCGATTCCTTTTCGCTGGTCGTCGGGCTGCTGCAGCCGCGGCTACCCTTCGCGCTGGACGTGATCGAGCCGGGCGCGGCGCTGGACGGCTGAGCGGGACAGACAGGAGGACAACATGCTGCTAAAGGGAAAGGTCGCGATCATCACGGGCGCGGGCCGCGGCATCGGGCGCGCGCTGGCGACGGGCTTTGCCGCGCAGGGCGCCGCGGTCGGCTGTGCGGCGCGTACGCCGGCGCAGCTCGATGACGTGGCTGCGGAGATTACTGCGGCGGGCGGCGCGGCCCTGGCGCTGCCGACGGACGTAACTGACCTGGCGGCGGTGGAGGCCATGGTCGCGGCGACCGTGGCCGAGTGGGGCCGGCTCGACGTGGTCGTCATCAACGCCGGCATCTGCCCGGACGGCGGCCGTTCGATCTTTGACAGCGTGCCGCAGGACTGGGCCGACACCATCGCCGTCAACCTGACCGGCGCTTACTATTGTGTGAAGGCTGCCGTGCCACCTATGCGCCAGGCGGGCGGCCACATCATTCTCATCGGCTCCGGCAAGGGGCACCGCGCCATGCCCGACGATTCCGCCTACGCCTGCTCCAAGGCCGGCGCGTGGATGCTGGTGCGCACCATGGCCGAGGAGCTGGCGCAGGAGCGCATCTGCATCAATGAGCTGATTCCCGGCCCGGTCGACACCCCCATGAACCCGCTTGGCGCGGGCCAGCCCTCGGCCGCCGAGTGGCACAAGCAGCCGGAGGATGTGATGCCGCTGGCACTCTTCCTGGCGACGCAGCCCCTGAGCGGCCCCACCGGGCAGAGCTTCAGCCTGATGCGCCGCGATTCGCAGTGACGCTGGCGCAACTCTATGGCTGGCCGCATGAAATGCTGCACGTGCTGGCGCTGCGGCTCATCGGCCGACGCGCGCAGGCCGTCGCCCACACGCACGTGGACATCCCGGCGGACCTCGGCCGTGGCGAGTTCGTCTTCGTGGCCGGGCTGCCCGCGCTGGTCTTCTGGCCGCTGACGGGGATCGCCGCGCAGCAGCTGCTGGCGGCGCAGGGGCTGGGCGCGGCGCTGTTCTGGCTGGTCTGCGCCGCGCTGTTGCTGCCGGCGGCGGCCGGCACGCTCGGCGACCTGATGCTCATCGCACTGCGGCTGCGACGCGGGGACTGAGCCGCGCTGCTTCAGGCGTCGAGGTCCAGCGTCAGGCTGACCGGGCAGTGGTCCGAGCCGCCGACCTCACTGTGGATGGCGGCGTCGACGACGTGCTCGCGCAAATCGGGCGAGATGAAGAAGTAATCGAAGCGCCAGCCGATGTTTCTGTCGCGCGCTCTGGTGCGGTAGCTCCAGAAAGTGTAGGCGCCCGCCCGCTGCGGATGACGCAGACGGAAAGTATCGATGTAACCGGCGGCGACGACCTCGTCGAGCCAGGCGCGCTCGATGGGCAGGAAGCCGGTGCTGTTTTCGTGGTGGCGCGGGCGAGCGAGGTCGACGGGCCGGTGCGCGGTGTTGATATCGCCGCAGAAGATGACGCGCCGGCCCGCCGCGCGCAGCCCCTCGCAGTAGCGCAGGAAGGCGGCGTAGTAGCGCATCTTGTAGCGCTGGCGCGGGTGACCGGGTTTCACAGCGATGGGGCAATAGGCGACGATCAGGACGAAGTCGTCGTAGTCGGCGACAAGGGTGCGCCCCTCTACGTCAAACTCCTCGATGCCCAGGCCGAAGTGTACGCTGCGGGGCCGGACGCGACTGAGCAGCGCCGTGCCGCTGTAGCCCTTGCGCTGCGCGCTGGCCCAGTAGCTGTGATAGCCTGGCGGCGCGCGCAGCGCGTCTTCCAGCTGCTCGGGCGCGGCCTTCGTCTCTCCCATGCCGAGGATGTCTGGCTGCTCGCTATGCAGCCAGTCCAGCAACCCCTTGCGTTGCGCGGCGCGTACGCCGTTGACGTTCCACGCAAACAGTCGGAGCATGCGCTGCCCTCACCCCCGGCCCCTCTTTCCCGTCGCTCACGACGGGAGCCCTTCCGTCGCTCACGACGGGAGCCCTTCTCAGGGAGAGGGGAGAATGACACCGGCTTTCAGTCAGAGACACCTCCCGGCTCCTCCCTTCCCGTCGCTCACGACGGGAACCCTTCGCTCCCATGCGGGAGCCCCGCCCCGTTTGCTACGGGAGCCCCTGGGGAGAGGGGAGAAAGACCAGGGCGCTCAATCGCCGAAGTCCAGGGTCAGGCTGACCGGACAGTGGTCGGAGCCGGCGACTTCGGGGTGGATGGCGGCGTCGACGACGTGCCCGAGCAGGTCGGGCGAGATGAAGAAGTAATCGAAGCGCCAGCCGATGTTCCTGTCGCGCGCCCTGGTGCGGTAACTCCAGAAGGTGTAGGCGTCCGTCTGCTGCGGGTGGCACAGGCGAAAGGTATCGATGAAGCCGGCGGCGGCGACCTCGTCCAGCCAGGCGCGCTCGACGGCCAGGTAGCCGGTGCTGTTTTCGTGGTTTTGTGGCCTGGCCAGATCGACGGGCCGGTGCGCGGTGTTGATATCGCCACAGAAGATGACGCGCCGGCCCGCCGCGCGCAGCCCCTCGCAGTAGCGCAGGAAGGCGGCGTAGTAGCGCATCTTGTAGCGCTGGCGCGGGTGACCGGGTTCCACAGCGATGGGGCAATAGGCGACGATCAGGACGAAGTCGTCGTAGTCGGCGACAAGGGTGCGCCCCTCTACGTCAAACTCCTCGATGCCCAGGCCGATTTGCACGCTGCGGGGCCGGAGGCGGCTGAACAGCGCCGTGCCGCTGTAGCCCTTGCGCTGCGCGCTGGCCCAGTAGCTGTGATAGCCTGGCGGCGCGCGCAGCGCGTCTTTCAGTTGCTCGGGCGCGGCCTTCGTTTCCGAAAGGCAGAGGATGTCTGGCTGCTCGCTATGCAGCCAGTCCAGCAACCCCTTGCGTTGCGCGGCGCGTACGCCGTTGACGTTCCACGCAAACAGTCGGAGCATCGCTGCCCTCACCCCCGGCCCCTCTTTCCCGTCGCTCACGACGGGAGCCCTTCCGTCGCTCACGACGGGAGCCCTTCTCAGGGAGAGGGGAGAATGACACCGGCTTTCAGTCAGAGACACCTCCCGGCTCCTCCCTTCCCGTCGCTCACGACGGGAACCCTTCGCTCCCATGCGGGAGCCCCGCCCCGTTTGCTACGGGAGCCCCTGGGGAGAGGAGAGAAAGACCAGGGCGCTCAATCGCCGAAGTCCAGGGTCAGGCTGACCGGACAGTGGTCGGAGCCGGCGACTTCGGGGTGGATGGCGGCGTCGACGACGTGCCCGAGCAGGTCGGGCGAGATGAAGAAGTAATCCAGGCGCCAGCCGACGTTGCGCTCGCGCGCAGCGCTGCGCATGGACCACCAGCTGTAGGCGCCCTCCAGCTGCGGGTTGCGCGCGCGGAAGATGTCGATGTAGCCGGCGGCGATGACCTCGTCGAGCCAGGCGCGCTCGATGGGCAGGAAGCCGGTGTTCTTTTCGTTCGCGCGCGGGCGGGCGAGGTCGATGGGCTGGTGCGAGGTGTTGACGTCGCCGCAGAAGATGACGCGCCGGCCGTCCGCGCGCAGCGCATCGCAGTAGCGCAGGAATTCGACGTAGTAGCGCATTTTATAGTCCAGGCGCGGGTGCTGCGGTTTGGCGCCGCCATTGGGGAAGTAGGCGTTGATCAGGACGAAATCGCCGTAGTCAGCGACGATGGTGCGCCCCTCCGCGTCAAATTCCTCGATGCCCAGGCCGAGGGTTACGCTGCGGGGTTCGACGCGGCTGAGCAGCGCCGTGCCGCTGTAGCCCTTGCGCTGCGCGCTGGCCCAGTAACTGTGGTAGCCCGGCGGCTCGCGCAGCGCGTCATCCAGCTGTTCTGGCGCGGCCTTCGTCTCCGAAAGACCAAGGACGTCCGGCTGCTCGCTGTGCAGCCAGTCCAGAAAGCCCTTGCGCTGCGCGGCGCGCACGCCGTTGACGTTCCATGTGAAGAGTCTGAGCATGGTCGTCTCCTGTCTCTGATAACGGGCCCTCACCCCCGGCCCCTCTCCCTCAGGGAGAGGGGAGCATAGCAGAAGATACGCCGCCGGTTCCTGTACTCTTCCTGTGTGCGGCCCTTACTCCCGGCCCTTTCCCGTCTTTGACGGGAGCCTTGTCCCGCTGACGGCGGGAGCCCTCTCCCGCTTTCCCGCTCATCGCGGGAGCCCTTCCGTTTGCGACGGGAGACCCTGGCGGGAACCCTTCCCGCCGCTCGCGGCGGGAGCCCCTGGGGAGAGGGGAGAAAATACAATGCGCTCAGGCGGCAGCCGCCTCCCGGCCAAAATACCAGAACTCCAGAATCTCGCGCACCAGCGGCGCCGCCACGGCCGACCCGTCGCCCGCGTTTTCCACCAGCAGCGCGATGGCGATCTCTGGCTGCGCGGCGGGCGCCCAGGCCGCAAACCAGGCGTGCGGCAACGACTCCTCGCCGGGCGCCTCGGCGGTGCCGGTCTTGCCACAGACGCCCTGCGCCAGCAGCGCCGAGCCGCGGAACACGTGCTCGGCCGTGCCGCCCGGCTCGCTGACCACGGTGCAGAGCGCGTTTTGCACCAGCGCCATCACTGCGGGCCTGATATCGCTCTCCGCCATGACTTCGGGCTGCAGCGTGAAGGCGGGCGCTTCGCCGAGCATGCCGACCTGTTGCACCAGTTGCGGCCGGTAGATGGTGCCGCCGTTGGCGATGGTGGCGTAGAGGCGCGCGATCTGCAGCGGCGTGACGTGCACCTCACCCTGACCGACGGCCATGTTCACCGCCTCGGAGGCCGTCCAGTTGAAGCCGCGCGCCCGTAGCGTAGCCGGATCGATGATCCTGCCTTCGGCCTCCGGCAGGTCGCGCAGGCCGGTGACCGCGCCCAGGCCCAGACGCCGCGCGTAGGTCGGCAGCAACCAGGGGTCGGCCGCATCGAGATCCCAGGCGGTCTCGAAGAAGCAGGAATTGCAGCTGTATTTCAGAAACTCCGGCAGGGTCAGCAGGCCATGGCCGCCAGCGAGCCAGTCCCGGCGCAGCAGGTCGCGGTTCCAGCTGCCATCCGAGAAATACTGCTCGTTCAGCGCGTAGACGCCGCTGTCGGCCGCGGCGATGGCGGGCACGACCTTGAAGATGGAGCCGGCGGGGTAGATACCGAGCGTGGCGCGGTTCAGCAGCGGCAGGCGCGCGTCAGCCCGCACCTGGGCGGAGAGCTCGCGCGCAGCCTCGCGCCCCATGGCCGGGAAGGGCGCGAAGACGTTGTTGTCGTAGGAGGGCTCGCTCACCAGCGCCAGGATGGCGCCGCTGTGGACGTCCAGCACGACGGCGGCCGCCCCCTGCGAGCCCGGCGCCCAGGTCGTTTCAGCCTCTGTGCGGGCGCGCTGCAGGGCCTTCACGATGAAGGCTTGCAACTCCACGTCGAGCGTCAGCCACACGCTCTGCGAGGGGCGCGCGGCGCTCTTGGCGACGAGGGTCTGGCGGCCGCCGGATTCAGCCACGTAGAGGCTGCCGCCGGGAATGCCGCGCAGGGCCTCGTCCTGGCTGGCCTCGACGCCGCTGCGGCCGATGATGCTGTCCCGCGGGAAGCCGGCTGCTGCCAGCGCCGCGACCTGGCTTTCGTCCGGCCAGCCCACATAGCCGACGCTGTGCGCGGTCACCGCGCCCGTTTCGTACTGGCGCGCCGGGCGTTCGATGAAGCGCGCCTTGCAGTCCTGCTCAAGCCCCGCGTGCACTTCCAGCCAGGTGACCGGGTCGACGGTGCCGATCTCGCTGAGCCAGTCCGCCGCGCGCGCGGCGAGGATTTGCTCAATGAGGGCGACATCGAGGTTGAGCGCCCTGGCGAGGCGCCGGTTGCAGTTGGCGACATGCGGAATCTCACCCTTGATGACGTTGACGGTGACGATGCGGTTGTTGCGCGAGGCGAGCGCCCGGCCGTTGCGGTCGTAAATGTTGGCGCGGCTGGGCAGGCGCGCATCGAGGCGCAGCGTGCCACCCTCCGCCATTGCCGTCAGCAGGTCGCCGGGCGACCAGACCACGCGCCAGTCGCGCAGCCGCGAGTCCCAGGCCAGGCGCAGGGTGCGGCCGCCATCGAGGAAGCTGCCCACCTGGTTGGTGTGAAAGGTGACGTCGTAGCCGAAGGTCATCAGGCCGCCGGCGCCCGGCAGCTGGCTGGTGACGCGGGTCTCCAGCGCGCGCAGCGTCATGGTCGTCTGGCTGCGCCGGTAGAAATCGCTGAAGGCCGGCAGCGCAGTGGCTTCCTGGCCGCCGAAGGTGAGCAGGCTGTGCATGCCGGCCAGGTCGCCGTCCTGCCATGCCTGCAGGAAAAGCCGCGCGATGCGCTCTGCCTGTTCCGGCGTCTGGCCTTCCGGGGTGAGCGTGGGCGGGGGCGCAGTGGGGCGCGGCGGCTCGTTGATGGCGCTGCAGGCCGTGAGTCCGGCCATGAGCAGCAGGGCCACGCCCGTCCGGATATTCACGATGCGCTCACTTCCGCGGGGGCCCTCCCGCATCGCTATGGTTTATGATGAATGGCGCGACAATAGCGATTGTAACGGGTTGTGGTGCAGCCGTATACGGCGTGCAGGCTATACTGGCGCCCGGAAGGCAGGAGGAGAGATGACCATGGCAGACGAGACGGCCGCCGCAGACGTCCGCAGCAGCGACGGCATTGATGGCCAGCTGGCCAGGGAGTTCGCGCTCGAGATTGACGGCCAGCGCGTGAGCGGCATCCTCGCCATACGCGGCCTGGTGGCCTTCCGCCTGGATGTGCGCACCACGACCGCCATCCGCAAGCTGCAAGAGCCTTTCAAGATCACAAGAATGGTGCAGCCCGACCCGCAGCACCCCTGTAACGTCTGGGTGCGAGAGACCTTCGACGCCGGCGAGGACATCGTGCGCCCCGCGCGCACGCTCTGCCTGCTGGCGCTCGACAAGGGCGTGGAAACGCAGCGCTGGACCGTGTACGACGCCTGGATTTCGGAGGTGGGCTACTCGGACTTTGACAGCAGCTCCAGCGACATCCTCGAGGAGATGCTGACGATCCAGTATGAGGACGTCGAGCCGGGCCGGGTCGCGGAGCAAAAGGACGCGTTGCCCGCGGGTTGAGCGCGGCGGAGGAAGCAGTGAGCCGCTGGCCGGACAAGACCGTCATCGGCCTGACGGGCAATATTGCCGTCGGCAAAAGCCAGGTGTTGCAACAACTGGAGGCGCTGGGCGCCGGCGTCATCGATGCCGACCGCGTCGCGCGTCAGGTGTTGCAGCCGGATGGCGCGGCCTTCGCCGCGGTGCTGGCCGCTTTCGGCGAGTCGCTGCTGGACGCACAGGGTCACATTGACCGCACGGCGCTGGGACGCATCGTCTTCACGGACGAGACAGCGCTCGCCCGGCTGGAGGCGCTGACGCACCCCGTCATCCGGCGCCAGATCGACTCACTCGTGGCCGCAGCGCCGCAGGATGTGGTGGTCATCGAGGCCATCAAGCTGCTGGAAGGCCCCCTCGTGGGCGCGGTGGACGCGGTCTGGGTGGTGGACGCCGCGCCGGAAACGCAATTGGCGCGCCTGACGACGCAGCGCGGCATGACGGCCGCGGCCGCACGTCAACGCGCGCGCGCGCAGAATCCCCAGGCGGACAAGCTGGCGCGCGCCGACCTCGTCATTCGCAACGACGGTTCACTCGCGGAGCTGCAACAGCAGGTGAGCGCGGCCTGGGAGGCGCTCACGGCCAGGCTCAGTGCGCGTGCTGGTTGACCTGGATGAGCAGGCCGTCCGGGTCGCGCAGCAGCAGCGAACGACCAAAAGGCTCGCTGCGGATGGCGCGCGCGGGCGCGATGCCCTGCGCCGCCAGGCGCGCGACCAGCGCTTCCAGCGGCTCTGCGCTGACGAGGGCCAGCGCGACGCGGCCGACCTCCTGCGCGGGCGGCAGCGGCTCGAGTGTGTGCAGGCCCAGCACGGCGTCGCCCAGCTTCAGCGAGGACCACACGCCCTCGCGTTCGACATAATCCGGCTCCAGCCCCAGCGCGAGGTAGAAATCGAGCGAGCGGGACATTTGCGCAACGTAGACGATCGGCATCAGTTTCATAACGATGTGAGTCTCACAGCTTCGCGGTGGCCGCTGCAGTGTAACACGCCGTGGCCCGGTTGGAATTGCGCATGAGAACCGCGCCGCGGCATCTGGCGGGCCTCTTCCTCGCCGCGCTGGTAATCGCGCTGGCCTTGCAATTGGCGCTGGCGCCGGCCCCGCCGCCAGTTGGCCTGCGGGACGCCGCCGCGCCCGGGGAGGGCCTGCCCTATCCCGCCGCCCACGACGGGAGCCCTTCTGCGGGGGCTGTGCGTCTGCCGCGCGGCTTCGGCGTGGTCGGCGACTACTGGTCGGTGTATTTCAGCGCGCCCCCTGCGCTTAGCCGCTCCGGCGACAGGCCTGATGGCAGTTACGACAGCGAGGACCACAGCGGCGGCATCGACGCCCCGCTGGCGGCGGCCATGGACGGGGCGCGCGTCTCGCTCGACATCGCCGCCTTCGAGCTGAACAACCCGTTGCTGGCCGAGGCGATTCTGGCGGCAGCGGCGCGCGGTCTGCGGGTGCGCGTCGTGACCGATGACGAGCATGGCCTGCGCGCCTCTGACGGTCTCATCGATCAACTGCAGGCGGCGGGCATTCCGGTGGTGGACGACGGCCGCAGCGCGCTGATGCACAACAAGTTCGTCCTCATCGACGCGCTCAGCGTCTGGACGGGCTCGATGAACCTGACGGTGAACGGCGTGGATCGCCACAACAACAACCTGCTGGAGTTGCGGTTGGCAGAGGCGGCCCGCCGCTATCAGGCCGAGTTTGACGAGATGTTCGCGCAGGGGCGTTTCGGGCCGCGCTCGCCGCGGGGCGAGACGACAGCGCTTGAGACGGAGACGGGGCGCATCGCCATTTACTTCGGGCCGGAGGACGATCTGGCAGCAGCCCTCGGCGACGCGCTGGCCGGGGCGCGGGAAAGCATTCGCTTCATGGCCTTTTCCTTCACGCTGGACGATCTGGGCGCGGCGCTGCTGCGTCAGGCTGCGGCGGGCGTGACGGTGGAGGGCATCTTCGAGCGTGTCGGCAGTGAATCGGTCTGGAGCGAGCTGGGGCCGTTGTACTGCGCCGGGCTGGAAATGCGCCAGGACGGCAACCCTTTCCTGCTGCACCACAAGGTCTTCATCATCGACGACGAGACCGTCGTGACCGGTTCGGCCAACTTCTCCGCCAACGGGACGGACAGCAACGACGAGAACCTGCTGGTTATTGAGGACCCGGCGCTGGCCGCGGCCTACGCGGCGGAGTTCGCGCGGCGTTGGGACGAGGCCAGCACGCCGCAGGGCCTGGCCTGCGCCTGAGGGCGCTCAGGCTTCGGCGCCGGCCGCGATCAGCATGTCGATGATTTCCTGGTTGCCATGGCGTCTGGCGAAATCCATCGCCGAGTAGTTCCAGAAAGCCGGGCCGGCGCGGGCGTTCAGATCTGCACCGGAATCGAGCAGGATTTCGACAAGACGGGGATGATTGAAGTCCACGGCCAGGAGCAGTGGCGTCCGACCGGGGGCGTCGCGGTTTTCGATGCGGACGCGCGCCCGCGTCTTCGTATCCAGCAGCAGGCGAACGACAGCTTCCCGCCCGGAGGAGGTGGCCGCATCAAGCGCCGGAGTGAAGCCGACGCGTCCGGTGGCCCCGCCGAGCAGCAACATGGCGCTGAGGTCGTCGTAACCTTCGGTGATGGCGAGGAAGATCGCCGATTCGTCCACTATCAGCCAGTCGCCCTTGCTGTCCGGATGCAGGCCGGCCAGCAGCAGGCGCAGCGCGACGTCACGGTGACCGGCGCGGACGGCGTACATGAGCGCGGAAAAGCCTTCACTGTCGGTTTTGAGGAAAGGCGCGCCGGCCGCCATCAGACGTTCGACTTCTCCCAGGTTGCCATTGCGGGCCGCTGCGAGGAAATCAGGAAAATACGCGTCGTCAGGGTTCGGTCGTTCCCTTCTTCTGCCTTTCTCTGCTGCCGCCATGTTCAGCCGGGTCGCGGCGCTGGCGTGCCCGCCGGCCTCGGCCAGTTGCAGGGGCGTGAAGCCCTCCGCGTCCGCCAGGTCGGCATCGGCATCATCCAGCAGCAGCATGGCGATGGCATCAGCGTGGCCGGCCGCCGCTGCCAGGTGCAGGGCGCTGCGCCCGCTCCCGGGCAGAACATGGTGAACGTCCACCTTCGTCGAGAGCAGCAACCAGGCGACGTTCATGGCCCTGCCGCGAGAGGCCGCCAGGGTCAGGGCGTTGTGGCCCTCGTCATCGACGCGGTTGGCGTCCACGCCGGCGCGGTGAATGCGTTCGAGGAGGACGAGGTTGCCGTTGGCTGCGGCCAGCATGAAGGGCGTGCGACCATTCTCGTCAGTCAGTGTGACATCCGCGCCGGCATCGATGAGCGTTCTCACCACCCGCTCCCGCCCGCTGGCGGTGGCAGCGGCCAGGGCGCTGCGACCACTTTCGTCGCGCCAGTTGATGTCATGCCCGCTGTCAAGGAGTGCGCCCAGTAAAATGTCGCTGCCGCCGCCGGCGGCTTGAACAACGAGGGGCTGATTGGCGGGGCTTCCCAGGTCGAATTCGACGCCGGCCTCCTGCAGCAGTTGTATATTGTCGAAGTTCCCTGACCGCAGCACCTCGTCGATCGGCATGCGGCCGGCGACGTCCTGCGCGTGGACGTCGGCGCCGGCGCGCAGCAGTCGGGCGATGACGTCGTCATGACCCCGGAAGGCGGCCTCATGCAGGGAGGTCCGGCCCCAGGCGTCTGTGCCGTTGACGTCAGCGCCGCCGGCCAGCAGACGCTGCACGGCCGCCAGATTGCCGTCATGGGCGGCGCGGGGCAGCGCGGCGCAGGGGTTGGCAGATGCGCCGGGAACGGGCGCGTTGCGATGGACGAGCCAGTCGTTGTGCGACCAGCCGCCCAGGCCGTCGGCATTCAGGACCTGGCTCCATTCCTCACTCCGTTGCAACACCTGCACGACGCTGCAGCGTTGCAGCTTTCCCAGGATGTTATCGGCGATTTGCGGCGCGCTGCGCAGGTTCAGGGTCGCGGTGACCTGGGCCCGGTCGCTCTCCGACAGGGGTTCCAGACGCAGGGCGAGGGACCAGTGGGCCGGTTGCGTCCGTCGGCGCGCGCCAGGGGTGAATGGCGAGATGGCGACAAAGGCTCGCTGTGGCGCTTCCCCGAGCGACGCCGCTATGGGCCGGTTAAGGTAGTCGCCGGCGCGGAAGCGCTGGACGTCGATGCGGTCGGGCAGGACCTGGACGAACTGGAGCCAGGCGTCCTGGGGCGGCGGCGCGGTCAGGCGAAAGTCCAGCAACAGAAGATTGTCGGCAGCCATGTCCCCTGACAGTGGCAGTTCGTAGTAGACGGTGGTGTAGGGCGGCGACGAGTCCCGGATGCCTGCCTGAAGCTGGCGGAGCAGGTTGGGCGGCACAGAATGTATTGACTCGCGGGTTAGCCGGGAATAGCCGAAACGACCGTTTTCACGCTCCGCGTCGACCAGGTAATTGGCGAGCACCCAGTCGGCGAAAAAGTCGTCGGCGTCGAGGCCCTCACCCCGTTCCGCCAGCAGGGCGTCGAGGGCGTCGAGGCCCTGCTGCCTGTGGGTGGCAAAGTCAAGCAAGGTTTGCGCGCCCAGGCGCTCATAAATATAGGTCATGAAGAGCATGCTGGTGCGATACTCAGGGTCTTCGCGGAGGTTCAGCTGTTTGTCTGTCGCCTTGGCGGCTCCCAGGGCGGCAGAGAACGTGCTGTTCTCCTCCCAGTACCTTGTCAGTTCAGGTGACAGCTGGTTTCCCGTGAACGTGGCCAGGCCTTCCGAGACCCAGCCCAGGTGGTTTTGGCCGCCCGCATGGTCATGAAGCAGGTGTCCGAATTCATGAGCCAGCACAAGGCTTTGGTTAACGACATCCCAATGCAGGCTTTCGACAGTTGTGCCGCTCCTCGGGGCGATGCCCACGTAACCGATGTCGGAGCCGGGCTCCTGCGGCAGGCCGCGGGCGGAATACCAGCCACTGGCGTCTATGACGTCCCTGAAGCCGGAAGCCAGCAGGATGACGATGCGTTCGTCGCCGTTGATGTCCGGCGGGTCCCCGACGCGCCACAGGTCCATCGCCTGCTGATAGATCTGCTTGTCAAAGGCAGTGCCCAGAAGTTGCAGGCCCTCGTCGCTCGCCAGTAGATCGTCGGCGCCATTGGCGACAGTGTAAAAATAGCCGTGCTCGCTGACCGAGCGCAGTTCGGCGTGGCGGTTCCGCCCGTACACATTGAACAAACGTTGCTCACCGACGCGGCGGTGGGTGTCGAGGCGGTTGCGTTCGTCGAAGGGGAGCAGGTAGTCGTTGTGGGCCCAGCCGATGAGCCCATCCTGACGGCGCACATGGCTCCACTGCTCGCCGCGCTCAAGCAGCTCGAGGGCAGTGCCGGGGCGCAGGGTGTCGAGGATGGCGTCGTCGGTGGAGGGGCCGCTGCGCAGGCGCAGGGTGACGCCAGCGACCTCGAGCCAGGTGGGTTCGGCTTCCTGCGCCTGGGCTACCATGGTTACGAAGAGCAAAAGCAGGACGAGCAACAGTCGGGTTCGCATAAAGTTTCCCTTTCCCTCAGGCTTTCGCGCCGGCCGCGAGAAGCAGGCTGGTGATTCCCGGATTCCCGGATTGCCGGCTGGCGGCCAGCAAGGAACCATCGCCGTGGGCGTTGGGATCGGCACCGGCATCAAGCAGACGCTCTACTATCCCTTCATACCCTTTGATAATTGCGAGAAACAATGGCACGGTTCGAAATTCGTCGCGGGCATCGGGATCAGCATTGGCCTCCAGCAGCATGCCAACGATTTCCTCATGTCCATGGAGGGCGGCGTAGTGCAGCGGAGTCTTGTAGTCCGATTCCGGCTTTCGCAAATCCACACAGCGGCGTTGTTCCTGACAAAGAGCGATCATCAGGCGGGCGATGTCATTTCGGCCGAATTCCGCCGCCCAGGAAAGCGCCAGTCTGGCTGCGGAACTGAGGTTTTGGCCATCCGCAACAAGCAGCATCAGGCCAATCTCGTCGTGTCCGGCACGCAGGGCTTGCTGAATGGCAATTCCCCAGGCAAAGTCGGGATCCACACCCGCATGCAGCAGGCGCAGCACCACAGCCGGACGGCCGGCCATGGACGCAAGCTTGAGCGCCAACCTGCCATTTTTGTCTACCAGCTCCAGCCCCACCCCTGAGTTGATCAGTCTTTCAACTTCTGAAAGGTCACCGTTGCGGGCAGCAGCGAGAAAATCCTCAGGGTTCACGGCAGTTATCTGCGGAGCCGGAGACCGGGAGTTCGCAAGAGGTTCCTTGGCTACGTGGGCCACATGTAACAGTTCGACGACCCTGCTGTGTCCGGCAGCCTCGGCCAGTTGCAGCGCCGTTCTCCCGTCCCCATCCCTGTCACCGACATCCAGATCCCGAAGCAGCAACTGGGCGACGACGTGGTCGTGACCTGCAAGGGCGGCGAGGTGCAGTGCGTTGCGGCTGCTCGCAGACAGGGTGTGGTGAACAGAGACGTCACTTCCAAGGAGCAACCAAGCGACGGCATGGGCTTGGCCCCTGGCAGCCGCAAGGGTCAGGGCCGTATGTCCGGCCCGATCCTGCCGGTTTACGTCCACGCCCGCGCGGTAGAGCATGGCGAGTGTCCCGACCTGACCGTTGGCAGCGGCCTGCATCAGGGGGGTGCGGCCGTTTTCATCCGGTCTCTGCGTGTCGGCGCCGGCCGCCAGCAAGCGCGCAAGGGTGGTTTCCTGACCCTGGCTGGCGGCAGCTGCCAGGGCCGTCTGACCCTTCTCGTCCTGCCAGTTGACGTCATGGCCCCTGTCGAGCAGTTCGTCCAGCAATGATGTGTTGCCTTGAGTGGCAGCAAGGATCATGAGGGGCTGACTGGCAGGCGCATCCAGGTCGAGCCTGGGCAGGGCCGCGTCCAGCAGCAGGTTACTGGCGTTGCCTGATGCGAGTGCTTCGTCATGGGCACTGCGACCTGCCGCGTCCCGGGCGTGGATGTCGGCGCCCGCCCGCAGAAGTCGTTGCAGGATGGCGTCGTGACCCCAGAAGGCAGCCTCATGCAGGGCGGTGCGGCCCCAGGCATCCGCGCCGTTCACAGGATGACCGGCGGCCAGCAGCTGCTGCACGGCGGCGAGGTTGCCAACACGGGCGGCGCGCGTGAGTGCTGCGCATGAGCCCCGGGAATTACTGCTGCCGGGCAGTTCCGGATGCAACAGAAAGTCATTGTGAGACCAGCCGGAAAGACCATCACTGCCAAGGACCTTGCTCCACTCCTCGCCACTTTCCAATACCTGAACCCTGCTACAGCGTAGCAGCTTGCCAAGAATGTTGTCAGCGATCTCCGGCTCGCTGCGGACGTTCAGGGTCGCGGTAACCAGGGCCTGTTCCAGAGACAGCGCCGGCAACACCCGCAGGGCAAGGGAATAGCGAAGCGGCTGTGTATGCTGGCGTGCACCTGTGGCAAAGGGCGAAACAGCGACGAACCTGCGCTCCGCCTGGTCCAGCACAGAAGCAAGAACTGGCCGGTCGAGGTAATCACTGGCGCGAAAGCGTTGGACATCGATGCTGTCGGGGAGGACCTGCACCAGTTGTACCCAGGCGTCCTGTGGTGGTGGCGCGGAGAGGCGAAAGTCCAGCAGCAACAGGTCGTCAGTGCCAGCGTTCCCAGGCAGTTCAAAATAATCCGTGCTGTACGGTGGCAGGGATTCGCGGAAACCGGTAGGGAGTTTGCGGATGTGGCTGCGCGGCGGTGGTGGAGACAGGCCGTCTCCCATCATCTGATAGCCATAGCGCCCGCCGTCGCGCTGCGTATCGAGCAGAAAATTGGCCAGCACCCAGTCGGCGAAAAAACTGTCGGCGTTCATACTGTCGCCACGTTCGGCCAGCAGGGCATCGAGAGCGGCCAGACCCTGCTGTGGACGCGTGGCGAAATCGCGCAGGGCATCCAGACCGAGGCGCTCGTACAGGTACGTCGTGAAAAGCAGGCCTGC
This sequence comes from Phototrophicaceae bacterium, assembly GCA_965238035.1. GTDB lineage: Bacteria > Chloroflexota > Anaerolineae > Aggregatilineales > Phototrophicaceae > JAGWBD01. The sequence goes on from OZ250163.1 coordinate 1,532,572, forward strand.
ACCGTAATCGGGAGCCTGGGCATCATTCAGCCGGGTACGTGGGCGCCGGAGGAAGAAAGAGGCGCCAATGTTTCGCCATTTTTCATCGAAAACACCCAGGTAGGCTGCGGAGAATTCTGCCAAACCCTCACTGACCCAGGCAACCTGGTTGCCTCCCGTCTGGTCATGGAGCATGTGTTGAAATTCATGTGCCAACGTGGCGACAGCATCTGGCAGGTTTACATCAGCACCGTTGCCGGAGAGGCCGATGCCAATGAACCCGGTGCCATGTGGCCACGCCTCCTGCGGCATGTCGCGGCGATTTACATACCAGGCAATCGTTGCAAGGTTATCACCAAAGCCATCCACTATCAGAATGACAACCCTCTCGTCTTCACCAAACGCGGGGGGCTCTTCGATGTTCCAGAGACTTAGGGACTGGCGGTATACCTTGGTGTCGAATTTCTCACCCAGCCCCAGCAGGGTGCCATCTGAGGGAAGACGGGCCATTGCGCCACCCGTGTTACGCGCGCGCGCGTAAGTATAGATGTAGCTGTGGTCACTGACGGCGCGCAGTTCGGCGTTGACGGTCACCATCCCTCCGTACCTGCTCGCGTGATCGCGAACCCGGAAGAGGCGCTTCTCCCCGACGCGGCGCAGTGCATCCGGACGGTTGCGCTCGTCCCAGGGCAGCAGGAAGTCGTTGTGGGCCCAGCCGGTCTGGCCGTCCTGACTGCGCACCTGGCTCCACTGCTCCCCGCGCTGCAGCAACTCGACGGCTGCGCGCGGAGTCAGCCGGGCGATGACCTCGTCGTCGGTGGAGGGGCCGCTGCGCAGGCGCAGGGTGACGCCGGCGACCTCGAGCAAGGCAGGTTCGGCTTCCTGGGCGTGGGCCAGCATGGTTACGAAGAGCAAAAGCAGGACGAGCAAGAGCCGGACTTTCATCGCGATCCCCTTGTCTGCCCGCAGGAACGGGCCGCCTGATTCTATTGTTACCTTGTTCGGGCAAGTCCTTCACGAGGAGCAAGGTACGGCGTTTGTGGTATACGCGTGCCCTCGACCAAAGAGAGTAACACAATGGGCTTGGCCCTGCTCCCGGGGGCGGCGGCGGGGGTATACTGGGCGCGGTCAGGGGCTCCCGCCGCAAGCGGGACAGCAGCAGGAGGATGGCGACGCCAGCCATGGGGACAGCGGACAAGAGCAAACGGGTGCTCTCCGGCATCCAGCCGACCGGCAACCTGCACATTGGCAACTACCTGGGCGCCCTGCTGCAGTGGGTGCGCTTTCAGGATCAGTACGACGCCTACTATTGCGTCGTGGACCTGCACGCCATCACCGTGCCGCATGACTCCGCCCTGTTGCGCGCGCACACCCTGGAGGTCACCGCGCTCTACCTCGCGGCTGGCCTCGACCCGCAACGCGCGACCATCTTCGTGCAATCGCACAACCCGGCCCACGCCGAAATGGCCTGGCTGCTGACTTGCCTGACGCCGCTGGGCTGGCTTAACCGCATGACGCAATACAAGGACAAGGCGGCGAAACAGCAGGTGGATGCCGTCAATGCCGGCCTGCTGGGCTACCCTGTACTGATGGCCGGCGACATCCTGCTCTATCAGGCGCACTACGTCCCGGTCGGCGATGACCAGCGCCAGCATGTGGAACTGACGCGCGACATCGCGCAGCGCTTCAACAGCCTGTTCGGCGAGACCTTCACCCTGCCCGAGGTGGTCAACCCCGAAACCGGCGCGCGTGTGATGGGCCTTGACGAGCCTACCGGCAAGATGAGCAAGAGCGCCACCGGCGACAATCACGCCATCTTTCTGCTCGACCCGCCCAACCTGATCAGGCGCAAGATCATGCGCGCCACCACCGATTCCGCCCGCGAGATTGGCTTCAGCAGGGACCCGGAGAGGGCCGGCATCAACAACCTGCTGACCATCTACCAGGCGCTGACGCATGGCGAGCGCGCAGCCGTCGAGACGGAATTCGCCGGCAAGGGCTATGGCGACCTGAAGAAGGCGGTCGTCGCGGCGGTGACGGAGGAACTGGCGCCGCTACAGCAGCGCTACAGTGAAATCGTCGCCGAAAAGGGCTGGCTGGAACAGGTGCTGGCTGATGGCGCCGAACGCGCCTCCGCCGTCTCCGAGCGCACCTTGAAGTCGGTGAAGGAACACATGGGCTTCCTGGCGCCCGCGCGCCGCTGGCCGGGAGTCGGTTGAGTCATGGTTGCCTGGGAAGCGCCCGCGCACTGGCAGCGCATCACGACCATCGATGCGCACGCGGCCGGCGAGCCGTTGCGAGTCATTTGCAGCGGCTTTCCCATGCCGGAAGGCACGACCATCCTCGAGCGTCGCGAGCAGGCCCGCCGGCAGTATGACCACCTGCGCCGCAGCCTGATGTGGGAACCGCGCGGCCACGCCGACATGTACGGCTGTCTGTTGACGCCACCCGCCACGGAGGACGGCGACCTCGGCGTACTCTTCCTGCACAACGAGGGCTTCAGCACCATGTGCGGCCACGGCATCATCGGCCTGGTCACGGTCGGCCTTGAGTGCGGCCTCTTCAGCATGCCACCAGGCCGTGCGGAGCTGCGCATCGATACGCCCGCCGGGCGCGTGGCAGCTACGCCGCAGTGGCAGGACGGGCGCGTGGCAGCGGTCAGCTTCCGCAACGTACCCTCCTTCGCGCTGCTGCAGGATTTGCGCGTGGCGGTGCCCGGCCTGGGCGAAATCTGCTGCGACATCGCCTTTGGCGGCGCCTTCTACGCCCTGGTGGATGTGGCACAGACCGGTCTGGCACTGGAGCCGCAGCAGAGCGACGCTTTAATCGCGGCTGGCAGAGCCATCACGCGCGCCATCATGGCGACGCAGCGCATCAAGCACCCTTCCGGCGACCCCGATCTCAACTTTCTCTACGGCACGATCTTCACACAGTCGCTACCTGCCGACAGCGGTCTCCACAGCCGCAACGCTTGCGTCTTCGCCGAGGGTGAACTGGACCGCAGCCCGACCGGTACGGGGGTCAGCGCACGGGCCGCCCTGTACCATGCGCGCGGCGAGCTGGCCTTGGGCGAGACGCTGCACATCGAGAGCCTCATCGGCACGCGCTTTTCCGTGCGCGTGGTGGCCTGCACGCACGAGGGATCGCTGCCGGCCGTCATCCCGGAGGTCACGGGCAGCGCCTCCATCACCGGCACGCACACTTTCCTGATCGACCCCGAAGACCCGCTGCGCGAGGGGTTTCTGCTGCGTTAGCCGCAGCGGCTTGCGCGCCTAGCCCAGTTCCGCCGAGCTGAAGACCACGTGGAAGGGCACGCAGTAGATGACTACGCTCTTGTATTCCGTCAGGTCAACCTCGGCCGGGATGTCGTAATTCTGGTTGCCGACATTACCCTTGAGCGGCCCCAGATCGACGTATTCGCCGCTCTCACCCACGCCGGCGAAAATGCTGGTCGGCACGTTTTTGGCCAGCAGCACGTGCAGCTGTGGGCCGTTGGTGACGCGGAAATCCTCGAAGCGCAGGATGCGCTCATCTTCGGCAAGCCAGATGGTGGCGCTGCCTTGCGCGCGGTGCACGGGGTCGATCTCGATCCAGCTGCCGCTGAGCAGCACGTTGGGCTCCGGGGCGCTGCGGGGCATGTCATCCTGCATGGCGCTGTCCGGTTCCATCATGGCTTTGGCTGTGTCGGCGGCCATGGCGGCGGCCGACTCGCCCGCGCCTTCGCTCATCGCCATCAGGACCTCGCGCTGCGCCTCGGGCATGTTGCGCACGCTTTCGCGCTCGGCAACGCTCAGCGCAGGGAAGGCTTCGTCGACGACGTCGTTGGTGAAGAAGGGAAGCCAGAGCGGCGAAGCGAGCGCCACGACGGCGAGCGCCAGCACAATCGCGGAAATGACGAGACGTCTGCGGTTCATGTTCTCCTCCTTCAGGCGTCGGCGGCGACTGCGCGCCGGCGTTTGGCGAAATACTCGCGCCATTCAGGCGAAAGCGCAGCCAGTTGGCTGGCGCGTTCTGTAGCGTCGGGGTCGTCGGGCTGTAACAGACGCAGGTGGAAGATGGCGCGCACGCTCATGGGCTGCGCCTCGCGCTCGACGAGCGCTACATAGTCACCGGCGCCCAGCAGGCCGGTCTGCAGAACGCGCAGGTAACAGCCGCAGCGTTCGGATTGGGTGAAGGTTTTGACGAAGTCCGGCAGGCCCATACGGTGCGCCAGTTTGTAGCAGGGGATGCGCGGCTGGCTGACCTGCAGCAGGGCATCGCCCACGCGCCAGACGTCGCCGATGCAGACCTCGTCTTCCAGCAGGCCGCTGATGGTGAGGTTCTCGCCGAACTGACCAGGGCTCAGATCGTCGCGGCCCAGCTGCTGCGCCCACCAGGCGTAATGCTCCTGCGCGTAGGCGTAGACGGCCTGTTGCGGCCCGCCATGGTGCTGCAAATCCGCTTGACCATCGCCTTCAAGGTTGTGCCGGTCGAGGCGCACCCGCCCGGCGACTGGCCGTTTGTAGATGCCGGTGCGCAGCAGTTCGCCGCGCCAGGGAATCGTGACCGGTTGCCCGACGTTGACGGAGATGAGTTTCACTTGCTGACTCCCGGTCGCTTCACTGCAGCGCCACGGTCTCGATCTCGACGAGGGCGCCCAGCGGCAGCCGAGCCACCTCGACGGCGGAACGGGCCGGCGGATCGCTGGTGAAGCATTGTGCGTAGATGCCATTGACGGTCGCGAAATCATCCATGTCGGCGAGGAAGACGGTGGTTTTGACGACCCGCTCCAGGCTGGTGCCGGCGGCGCGCAATACGGCGCTGATGTTTTCGAGCACCTGGCGCGTCTGCGCCTCGATGCCGCCCTCGGCCAGCGCGCCGCTGCCGGGCACGATGCCGACCTGACCGGCGGTGAAGACCAGGCCGTTGGCGCTGACGGCGTGCGAATACGGGCCCAGCGCGGCGGGCGCGTCCGGCGCGGATATGATGGTTTTGGACATGAGAACTCCGGATAATCGCTGTGACGAACGGACGCATTGTAGCGGCCAGGTGCGGCTGGCGCGAGTCCGGCGCCGGCTGGAGCGCGGTCAGAAGACAGCGAGTTCGTGGCCGTGGCGACGCAGTGCCCGTTCGTAGAAGTGCTGCATCATGCCGGGTGAAACAGGGACGGCGGCTCGCCAGGCGCTTTGTTGTCGATGGCCGTTTGCATTTGCTGTATGTGATGCAGCGAGGCGACGAAGAGGATGCGCAAGGTTACGAACCCCGGTCCTCGACGAGGATGCAATCTGCCGCCTGATATGCAATGCGGTGCTGCCGGCCATTCACACTCAGCGTCAGCGGGCCTTCTTCCCGGCAACGCCCTACGATCTCAATGCGAGCATTGAGCGTGATGCCGTAGCCGACGATGTCGCGCAGCGTTTCCTCGCTGCGCGTAAGAATGCGCGAGACGATGGCGGGCTTGTGCGCGGGCCATTCGCTCAATGGCCTGAGGCGGCGGCGCAGGATGGTGCCGTCCGGCGCCGGGATGGGGTCGCCGTGCGGATCGAGGCCAGGTTCGTGCATACGTCTGGCGATCGCCTCGATGAAGCGATCCGAGACGGCGTGCTCCAGCCGCTCGGCCTCGGCGTGCACCTCCGGCAGCTCGTAGCCCAGCTCCTCCACCAGGAAGAGCTCGATGAGGCGGTGACGCCGCAGAATCATGAGTGCCTCGGTTTCGCCACTGGCCGTCAGCCGAAAGCCGCGCCACTTGCGCCAGGAGACGAGGCCGGCTTCCTCCAGACGCTGCGTCATGTCGGTTACGGAAGGCGCGGAGATCTGCAGGATTTCAGCCATAGAGCTGGTCGAAACCAGCTCGCTGCCCCGTTGCAGCGTGAGCAGCGACTTGAGAAAGTTCTGCACCGACTCGGATTGCATCAGTCCGCGGCGACCAGCCATGCGCGCTCCGCCTCACTGCTCCCGCGCCCAGCATAGCACATCGTGGCCCGGCATGGCGCCGCGCTGGCCAGGCGCGTACAATCACGCGCCGGGATGGCCGCGAAGCCGGAGAGACACATGATGCAGCGCAGCGAGGAAATCAACCGCAAGCACGAACGCCTGCGCGCGCTGCTGGCCAGCCATGGCGCCCAGGCCCTGCTGTTGACGCAGACGCGCAACCTCGCCTGGTTCACCGCCGGCGCCGACGCCAGCATTCCGGTCGACAGCGACGCCGGCGCGTGGAGCGCGCTGGTCACGGCCGAGCACCGCGACATTGTGACGACCAACATCGAGCTGACGCGCCTGCGCGCCGAGGAAGAGTTCGAGCGCCTGGGCTTCGGCTACGTGGAATACCCCTGGCACGCTGCCCTGCCCGCGACCCCGCCCAAAACCATAGTGGACACAGAGCCGCAAGTGGCAGCCGCGCTGCAACAGTTGCGGCTGGTGCTCGATGCCGCCGAACAGGAGCGCTGTCGCCGCCTCGGCGCAGAGACCGCCGCCGCGATAGATGAAGCCATTCGCGCCGCGCGCGCCGGCGACAGCGAGTTTGAAATTGCCGCGCGCCTGGATGCCGCCTGTCGTAAACGGGGCGGGCTGGCCGTGGTCAACCTGGTCGCGACCGACGAACGCATCGCGCAGTTTCGCCATCCCCTGGCCACGGGGAAACGCATGGAACGCCTCGTCATGATCGTGGTCTGCAACCGCAAATGGGGCCTGGTCGTATCCGCCACCCGTCTGGCGCATGCCGGGCCGCTGCCCGCCGACCTGCGCGCGAAGGCGCAGAAAGTCGCGGAGATCGACGCGGCCGTGATGGCCGCCACGCGCCCGGGGCGCAGCCACGCGGCCGTCTTCCAGAAGTTGCAGGCCGCCTATGCCGCGCAGGGGGAAGCCGAGCAGTGGCGCTTCCACCACCAGGGCGGGCCCGCCGGCTACAACGCGCGCGAATTCATCGTCACGCCCGATGATGAGTCGCTGGTGCAGGCAGGCAGCGCCTACGCCTGGAACCCCTCGGTCGTGGGCTGCAAGTCCGAGGATACGATCCTGGTGGGCGACGCCGGCTTCGAGATTGTCAGCGACGCGGGCGCGGACTGGCCGATGATCAAAGTCGAGGTCGCTGGCCGGACGGTATTGCGACCGGGGATTCTCGAGCTCCCGGATTAGAAGTCAGGGAGAAAACCCTGGACATGCGTAGAGCGGGCAAACAACTGCTGCTCCCGGCATATTTCTGCCTGCTGGCGGTCATCGTCTTTGCCACGCAGTTTAGCTACGCCGGTTTCTACGACAAGCATCATGGCTGGATCACTGCGCACGCGCTGGCCCTTGCGGACCATGCCACGCCAGCCAACGGCTTCGTCGGTTATGCGCTCACTTTCGTGGAGGAGGGCGGCGAGCTCGACTACTTTTACTTCGATCGCTACCCGGTTTTTTTTACCGTTTTTCTGGGCGTACTCGTCCGTCTGACGGATGACCTGGCGACGCAGGTGTTCATTGCGCGTCAGTTGATGCACGTCATCTTTATGCTGACGATCCTGGTAGCATGGCTGTTTCTGCGGCGTCTGGGCCTGTCGCGGCTGGCGGCGCTGGTTGGCGTGACGCTGGCCTTCTCCGGCTACGGGCTGCTCTATTACAGCGACGCGGTGCACTTCGATCACCCTGCGCTGCTGGGCATGCTGATCCTGCTTTTCGCAATCGCGCGAGTGAAGCTGGAGCGACGGGAACGCTGGCGCTGGTTGACCATTGCGACGCTGGCGGCGGTCAGCATGGGCGGAGGATTCGTTTCATTGAGTGTGCCGGGGCTGTGGCTCGTGCTGGAGGCGGCGGGCATCATGGCGCAACGCGGTCTGGCGCCGGCGCAGCGTCTGCGCGCCATGCTCGTGCATGATGCGATGCGCATGCTGTTGCTGGGCGCGACCTGGACCGCACTGATGCTGGGCTACAACATCACAATGGAACTGCTGCGCCGCGAGGTGCCGCTCCACGACGTGAGCATAGTCAGCAGCATACGACGCCGGCTGCCGCTGGGGCATGAAGGCGGCCGCAACGTCGTTACGGGGAAGAATCCGGCCCCGCCCTGGGATGAGTTTGCAATTCTCGAGATGGACCGTATGCTGCGCTGGTACGCGCCCGTAAAATTCGAAAGCAGTGACGCGGCGCCCGCCGCGGCCAGCTGGCCCCTCTTCCTGCTGGCGCTGGCGACGGTCCTGTGGCATGCGCTGCGCCAGGCGCCGCCCCTGCGGCTGCTGCTGTTGTTGACTGGTTGCTCCGGCCTGCTCTTCATCATCGCCATGATCAATCTCACGGCCCATCACGATTACACGACCATGTATGCCATGGGCTTCGCGCTGGTGTTCTGGCGGGCGCTGCTGTGCCGCCTGCAGCGTCACCCGCGCCTGGTCGCCATCCTGCTGCTGGCCGGCCTGGCGCTGTTCCTGCGGTCCAGCCTGGTTGTTGAAGCGGAGAACCGGGAGATCTTCGCGGCGTATGCGCGCTACACAGACGACTACAATCGCATCCGACTGACGCTTGAGGCCAGGGGCGTCAGGCAGGCCAGAATCTTCGATACCTTCATCAACCACTGCCCCATCCACCATTCCAAATGCTTTGCTCCCGGTTTCTATCTGGCGGATCATGCCATCGCGGAGGAACTGGAAGATGCGGACTTCGTGCTCAGCGACTTCCGCTTCTATCCGACGAAGCCCTGGCTGGCCGCGGGTGAGCGGGAGGATCTGCGGCTGCTCGCGCACAGCCTGACGCCCGACAACGGCACCTACCACCTCTTCGCCACCGCCGACTTCGAGCCGCGCGTCCTGCCGGAGGGTATTGCAGGGCAGCAGGTCTTTGGCGGCGAGCTCGCCCTGGGCCACTGGAGCATGCGTGACAGCGTGCAGGTGCAGCCCTGCCAGCGCATCAACATCGAGAGCTGGTGGCAGGCCGTCAACCCGCCCGCGGCCAACTACAGCATTCAGCTGGCGCTGGTGAACCTGGCGGGCGAGTCCGTCGGCGCCAGCAACGACCGGCTGACGACGGTCAACACGGGCGTCTGGGGGCCGGACGCCTGGTTCCTTGATGTGCGCCCGCTGCAAATCCCCTGTGACGCCCTGCCCGGCGAGTATCCACTGGTGTTGAGCATCTACGATCCACTGCTGTTGCAGGAGCAGGGGCCGCTGCCGCTGATCCAGGCCGACGGCAGCGCCGGCGACACCTGGCTTTACCTGACCACGCTCTTCGTCAGTTGACAATCACGCCGCAGGCAAAGAGGCCCGCATGAAGATGATGCCACGCAGCGAAAGAAATGCTCGCCTGCGCGGGTTGCTGGTTCCGGCCCTGTTCTGCCTGCTGGCCGTGATCGTCTTTGCCACGCAGTTCGCCGGCACAGGCTTTGGCGAGGGGCATTATGGCTGGGTGTCCTCGCACAGTTTGTCGATTATGAGCCGCGCCACGCTGGCCAATGGCTTCGTCGGCCATGCGCGCACCGATCTTAACGCCGACGGCACACTCGACTACGTCTACTTCGATCGCTACCCGGTTTTCTTCAGCGCGTTCATGGGCGCGCTCATCAGCTTGACGGACGATCTGGTGACGAAGGTCTGGATCGCGCGTCAGGTGATGCTGGCCCTCTTCGTGCTGGCGATGCTGCTGGCCTGGCGCCTGCTGCGACGCCTGGGCGCGAAGCCGCTGCCGGCGCTGGCCGGCGTGGCGCTAACCTTCTCCGGTTACTGGTTGCTTTACTACCGTGAGTTGATCCACTTCGATCATCCCGCGCTGGCAGGCATGCTGCTGCTGCTCTACACCGTCGCGCGTGTGAAGCTGGAGCGGCGGGAGCGCTGGCGCTGGCTGACCATCGCGATGCTGGTGGCAGTTAGTCTGGGCCGCAGCTTCGTCTCGCTGAGTGTGTTGGGCCTGTGGGCAGCGTTTGAGGCGGCTGGTCTGCTGTGGCAGCGTGAACGACTACTGAGGCAACGTCTGCGCGCCATCCTCGCGCATGATGCGACGCGCATGCTGCTGCTGGGCGTGATCTGGATCCTGCTCATGACGGGCTACAACATCGCGCAGGAAATGGCACGCCGCGAGGTGCCGCTGGAGCAGACCAGCCTGGTCAACAGTATGCAGCGTCGTCTGCCGGGGAGCGGCCGGGCAGCCTCGCTCGCAGGTTTCGTCGAATACGCGCCCATCGTGGCGGGGAGGTTCCTGCGCTGGTATGTGCCGGTGAACGAGGCGGTCGGCTGGGGCGTGCCTCACTGGACCTTGCTGCTGGCGCTGACCCTCGTCCTGATCTACAGCCTGCGCCAGAGGCCGGCGCGCCGCATCGTGCTACTGCTGACGGCCTTCTCCGGCCTGGTCTGGATCTATGGGATGATCAACCTCACCTGGTATCACGAATATACAACCATGCACGCCATGGGGCTCACGCTGGTGTTCTGGCTGATGATTCTGCGTCGGCTGCAGCGCAACCCCTTGCTGGTCGCCGCCCTGTTGCTGTTCGGCCTGGCGCTCTTTCTGCGCAGCAGCCTGCGGGTTGAGGAAAAGTTCAGCGCATATTTTGGGGAGGTTGCCGTCTATACGGAGGAATACGATCGCATCCTCAAACAGATCGGCCGCAGCGGGCAGGTGGTCCACAGCAACAACAGGCTTCAGGACTACATCATGAACGATGCGCCCTACGTGCTGGGCTTCTACCTTGGGGACAACGTTCTGTCGCAGCGCCCGGATGGCGCGGATTACATCGTCTCGAGTCGTGGCGAGTACCGGGCCCAGCCGCCCTCGTTGCCCGCTGACGACCGCGAAGGATTGCAGTTGTATTTCACGCGGACGCCGGACAACCAGGTCGGGTTCCTCTTTGACCGGGAGCCGGCCGAAGTTCGCTTTCTACCGGAGGACCTGGCGCCGCGCCACAATTTTGGTGGCGAGCTGACGCTGGGTCACTGGAGCTTGCGTGACAGTGTGCAGGTGCAACCCTGCCAGCGTATTCACTTTGAAAGCTGGTGGCAGGCCGCCGTCAAACTGCAGACCGACTACAGCCTGCAGCTCGTCATGACTGCTGCGGACGGCCGCTTTGTCGCTTCCACCGATTTCGCGCTGACGAGCGAGAGCACGAAATACCGGGAGCCGGAAGACGTCTGGTATCTGGATGCGCGCCGGCTGCAAATTCCCTGCGCCGCGCCGACGGGTGAGTATGCGCTACTCCTCATTGTATTTGACCCGAGCTCTCTGGAGGTGAGTGACAAGCTGCCGCTGATCCAGGCCGACGGCAGCGCCGGCGACACCTGGCTCTACCTGACCACGCTCTTCGTCAGTTGACGTCCGCGTCCCGTCCGGCAGATGCAGTCTCCGGCGCACGCCGCTATCCGGGACCGCGAGGCCGAAGCCTGTATTCGCTGATCAGGCAGTGGAGAAAGTAGCGGTCCTTGCAAGAGACCTGCCAGGTGCCCTGGTGCGCCGGGGCCGCGGCGGAGCGGAAGAACAGCGCCGGTAGTGGACTGACTACAGGTCGTCTGCCGTAGTTTGACGGGCGCTGATGAAGTCAGTGAGTTCGGCGCGCGTGGGCAGGCCGTCGATGACGCCCGCGTGCTGCGTCGTCCAGGCGCCGGCATGACAGGCGCGCTCCACCGCCGCCCGCAGCGTCAGGCCCTCGCCCAGCCCTGTGGCCAGAGCCGCGTTGAAGCTGTCGCCGGCGCCGGTACTGTCGAGCGGGCGCAAGGCAACAGTCGGCACCGGCTCGACGCCGTCCGCGCTGACGATTAACGCGCCGCGCTCGCCCAGCGTGACGACGACGCGCCCGACGCCGAGGCCCAGCAGTTCCTGCGCCAGCGCGGCGGTCGGCGCAGGGTCATCCGGCGCCAGGCCGAGCAGGATACGCGCTTCGGTCTCGTTGGGCGTCAGCAGGTCTACATCCGCGAGCGCGCCGGCGCTGACGGGGCGCGCGGGCGCGGGGTTGAGAATGGTCAGGGCGCCATGCGCGCGGCCCAGCTGCAGGGTGCGCGCCACCGCGTCGGGCGGCACCTCGAACTGGGTCATGACGATGTTGCTGGCGGCGATCTGCGCGCTGGCGGCCTCCACGTGGGCGGGCGAGGTATGCAGGTTGGCGCCCATGTCGAGCGTGATCCAGTTCTCGCCGGAGGGCAACAGGCTCACGAAGCCCATGGCGGTGTAGCTGTCGGCGACGCGGTGGATGTGCCGCATGGCCAGGCCTTCACGCGTATAGAGGTCTGTGGCCATGTCTGCGAAGCGGTCGTCGCCAACGCAGGCCAGCAGATTCACGACGGCGCCCAGGCGCGCGGCGCCGACGGCCTGATTGCTGCCCTTCCCGCCCGGACCCATGTGAAAGGAGTCGCCGATCAGGGTTTCGCCCGGCACCGGTACGCGCGGCACGCGCATGGTCAGGCCGACGACGAAGCTGCCGGTGATGAAGACTCGCGGTCGCATCGTCAGGGTCTAAGGCCCGCTCGCGCCATGGAAGCGCCCGGGGAAGATGAAGATCAGCATCAGCGGGATGGAGACAGGTACGTCGCCGGCATCCGGCACGGTCCACAGATCGGCGCGGCGCGAATAATTCTTCAGGCTGAGATGTTTGCCAGGACGGACGGTCATCAGACTGACGGTGACGGGCTGGTTGTGCGCGTACTGCCGGAAGCAGCCCCAGGGTCGCTCGACATGCCGGACCGTGGTCAAGGCTGTACGATCGGAGGTCTGCATATCGCGGAAGCTACCCCGCGCCCCGGGCCCTTGTCAAGCAGGCGCAGGCCCTGCTCTGCTACGCGCATGTGCTATACTGGCGCCGTCATCGCCTGCAGGACAGGTGCCGCCCATGGACGAACTGCAGCGCCCCTCGCCGCGCAACAAACCCGTCTCGCTCTTCGTGACCTGCATCGTCGATGCGCTCTATCCGCGCAGCGGCGTCGCTGTCGTCGAGGTGCTCGAGCACCTGGGCCTGGCAGTGCGCTTCCCGCAGGCGCAGACCTGCTGCGGCCAGCCCGGCTTCAATTCCGGCTTCCATGACGAGGCGCGCCGCGTCGCGCGCCAGTTTCTGCGCGCCTTCGCCGACGCCGAAGTGATCGTCACGCCCTCCGGCAGCTGCGCGGCCATGCTGCGCCACTACTATCCACAGCTCTTCGCCGACGACCCCGTCTGGCACGAACGCGCCTGTCAGGCCGCCAGCATCACCTGGGAGTTCAGCGAGTTCCTCGTCGATGGCCTCGGCATCTGCGACCTGGGCGCGCGCCTGGCGCCGACGCGCGCAGCCTTCCACGACGCCTGCCACGGGCTGCGCGGCCTGGGCCTGCAGGATCAGGCGCGCGCGCTGGCGCGCAACATCAAGGGCGTGACGCTGCAGGAGCTGGAGGGCGCGCAGCAATGCTGTGGCTTCGGCGGCCTCTTCGCCATCAAGATGGCCGACATCAGCAACGCCATGCTGCAGGAGAAGATCCAGGCCATCACCAGCACGCCGGCCGACGTCTTCCTCACCGGCGACTGCAGCTGCCTGACGCACATCAACGGCGGCCTCGCCCGCCAGGGCAAGCCGCAACGACTGCGCTACATCGCCGACCTGCTGGCCGAGGGCCTGCGGCACGCGAATGCCGCCGTCCCCGCCGGCGCCAAGGACCTGGAGGAAACGCCATGAAACGCATACTGCTCACGCTGCTCCTGCTGCTGACCCTTGTCACCGTCGCGCAGGCGCAGGAGGTCTATCGCGCGCTGACCGTCACTGGTAGCGGCAGCGCCACCGGCGCGCCCGATCTGGCGCTGGTGCGCCTCGGCGTGCAGACCAGCGACGAGGACGTACTCGCGGCCTTCACGCGCAGCAACGACATCACCGCGCACATCATCGAGGCCCTGCTGGCGCTGGGCGTTGAGCGCAAGGACATCCAGACCAGCGGGCTCTCGCTGTATCAGGACCGGCCCTACGATCCCTTCAGCGACATGGAGGATGGCACGATCATCTTCTGGGCGCAGAACTCGCTGAGCGTGACGCTGCGCGACATTTCGCTGGTCGGTGGGGCGCTGGGCGCCAGCGTGCAGGCCGGCGCCAACTCCATCGACGGCCTCTCCTACGGCATAACTGACCCCACGACGCTGGAGGACAGCGCGCGTGAACTGGCCGTCGCCGACGCCCGCAATCGCGCCGAACACCTGGCCGCGCTCACCGGCACGCAACTGGGCCGTGTGCTCAACATCGACGAGTCATCCTATCAGCCGCGGCCACAGGCCGAGTTGCGCGCCTTCGCCATGATGGCGGAATCGCTCGGCGGCGGCGCGACCGTGGAAGGGGGCCAGTTGAGCGTGCAGGTAGAGCTGCGCATCACCTGGGAACTCGAGTAGCCGGCTTCGGCGCGTTGCCTGCCTGATGTTCGCCACAGTTCCGGATCGCTCCGGCAAGGCGCCTGCGTGACGAGACAGCAACTGGCGGCAGCCGCGCTGATGTGCCTGTTCGCCTGGGTCGTCTTTGCCACCCAGAGTGGCGGCACCGGCTTCTGGTACAAGTTTCACGGCGGCGTTTCCGTGCACGGCCTGGCGATCATGAGCCGGGCCACGCCCGCCAACGCCTTCGTGGGCAATTCGCGCACGCTCATTAATGCAGACGACAGCCTTCGCCCCGAGTACTTCGACCGCTCGCCAGTGTTTTTTAGCGTGCTGGTGGGCGCGCTCATCAACCTGACGGAAGACCTGCCCACAAAAGTGTTCATCGCGCGCCAGGTGATGAACGCTGTTTTCGTGCTTACGATGCTTTTCGCCTGGCTGCTGCTGTGGCGCCTGAGCGGGCAGCGCCTGCTGGCGCTGGCCATCATCGCCCTGACCTTCTCCGGCTACTGGCTGCTCTACTACCGCGACATGATTCACTTTGACCAACCAGGGCTGCTGGGCACGATGGTCCTGCTGGTCTTCCTGGCTGATTTCAAGCTGAAGGGACGCAGCCGTCGACGCGGGCTGGTTGGCGCCAGTCTGGTGGCCGTTGGCCTGGGGCATGCCTTCCCGGCGTTCAGCGTGCTGGGGCTGTGGTTTGTGATGGAAGCCGCGGGAATCATGGTGAGACGCGGGCTGTCGCTGCGCGAGCGTCTGTTGGCCATCAGCACGCATGAGGCGACCCGCCTGCTGGCGCTGGGCCTGCTCTGGGGAACGCTGCTGCTGGGCTACAACATCAGCGTCGAGGCGCTGCGGCGCAACATCCCCTTGCAGGAGACGAGCATCGTCGACAGCGTGCTGCGGCGGCAGCCCCTGACGCAGGATGGTGGCCTGGCTGAAAACACCCTCAATTACGTCTCCTCGTGGGCCGAGTTTGTGTCGGTGAGCGCGAACCGGCTGCTGCGCTGGTTCGCCGCGCCGTGGTCCGCCAGCCGTGATTTTAACCCCGGCGCCCTGACCTGGCCGCTGCTCGCCCTGGCGCTGGCGACCATCCTGTACTACAGCCTGCGCCAGGCGCCGGCGCGCCGGATGCTGCTGCTGCTGACGGCCCTCTCCGGGCCGGCGTGGATCATCTTCATGGCCAATCTCACGCTGCAACACGATTACACGATGATGTACGGGCTGGGCTTCGCGCTCGTCTTCTGGCTGGCCGCGCTGGGCTGGCTGCGGCGTTTCCCGCGCGCGCTGCCCATCCTGCTGCTGCCGGCCGCTGGCCTGTTCGCGCTATCCAGCCAGCAGGTCTACAGCGCAAACGCCGCGACCGTTCAGGACGCCGCCAGCTACACGGAAGAATACGAGCGCGTCAGGCAGCAAATCGTCGGCAGGGGACGCCGGATTTACGACACTTTCGTGCCGAGTTATTGTCCGATACATCGGGACTGGTGTCACACACTGGGCTTCTATCTGGGGGATAATTACATCGCCAGAAAGCTGGTGAACGCGGACTACCTGCTGTCAGACCGGCCCCTGTACCTCTCGCGCCCCTACCTGGCGCCGGACGACGAGGCAGGCCTGCGGCTGCTGTCGCGCTCGCTGACGCCGGAGAACAGCGTGGCACATCTTTTCAACACTGCGGATTTCGAGACGCGCTATCTACCAACGACTATCGCGGAGCCGCTGGACTTCGGCCACGAGCTGGCGCTGGGGGGCTGGCAGCTGCGCGACAGCGTACAGGTGCAGCCCTGTCAGCGCGTCAACGTCGAGAGCTGGTGGCAGGCGCTGCGCACGCCGCTGCCGAACTACAGCCTGCAGATCGCCATCACCGACAGCGCGGGCGAGGCCGTGGGCGGCAGCAACGCAAGGCTGGGCACGGTCAACAGCGGCGTCTGGAGCCGGGATGTCTGGTTCCTCGACGTGGCCCGCCTGCAATTGCCCTGTGACGCAGCGCCCGGCGAATACTCGCTGGTGCTCAGCGTCTACGATCCGCAGACGCTGGACGAGGGCGGGCCGCTGCCGCTGATGGGCGCGGAGGACAGCGCCGGCGACGCCTGGCTCTACCTGACCACGCTGTTTATCGAGTGAATGCGGGAGCCGCGGTCAGCGCGCCGTCTGCTTGATTTCCGCCAGGGTCTGCGCTTCCGCGCGCTGGCTGTAGAAATCGTCGAGCGGGTAGCAGCCGGAGACCAGATTGTGGCGCGGCGCGGTGGTGCAGTCGCTGAAGGTGCGGCAGAGTAGCTTGCGCTGCAGCGGACGGCCGGCGAGCACATCGGCCGGCAGCTCCGGGCAGGCCAGCGCCATGCGGCCGAGGCCGACGAAATCGACCATGCCCTGGGCGACGGCGGCCTGCGCGACCTGCGGCAGCCACTCCTGCAGGTAGGAATAGCCGGAGCCGGTGAAGAGGAGTTGCGGATGCGAGGCCTTGAGTTGCGCCGTGGCCTGCAGCTGGCGGGCGACGCCCAGCAGCGGGTCTTCGGGCGGCAGGTAGCCATCCGAGGGCGGGAAGAGCGCGGGGCGCTGGACGTGGGGCACGTAATAGGGGCTGCCGGCGGTGATGCAGACGAACTGGATTCCCAGCCGGGTAAGGAGGTCGAGAAAGCGGTTTGGTTCAGCCAGTTTTGTTCCATCTGCCGTTCCATCTGCCGTTCCACCTGTTCCACTTGCTGTTCCAGTTGCGCCAAAAGCGCCAAAAAATTGTGGCCAGGAATCGTCCGCCGGCCATTGCTCCGGCACGCCGACGCCATCCGGACCGGGGCGGTAGGGGATCATGTCGAAGGCGCTGAGGCGCACGCCGACGCCGAGGCCGGGCGCTTCGGCGCGGATGCCGGCGACGATTTCGCGCAGGAAGCGGGTGCGGTTCGCGAAGCTGCCGCCGAAGCGCCCGGGGCGACGCCAGGCGCTGAGGAACTCGTGGCCGAGGTAACCGTGGCAGTGCTTGATATCGACCCAGGTGAAGCCGGCCTGCTGCGCCAGGCGCGCCGCCGCGACGAAATCCTCGATGAGGCGGGCGATCTCGTCGTCGCTGAAGAGGACGTCGTCGTCCTCGATGCCGAACTTGGCATCCAGCAGGGGGTGGCGGTAGAGGGTGCGCGGCTGCAGGGGGGCGCCGGGGTCGGGGCGGCAGAAGCGGCCGGAGTGCGTGAGTTGCAGGCCGATGCTCAGGTCGGCGGTGTTGCCGAAGCGTTCGCGGTGGGCCTCGACGAGGGTCTGGCGCAGGCCGGCGATGGCGGGCAGCGTGGCTTCGTTGAGCAGGAGCTGGTTGGGGTTGGCGCGGCCATCGTGGCGCACGGCGACGGCCTCGCCGCCCCAGATGAGCTTGGCGCCGCTGAGGCCGAAGCGCTGCCAGCGGCGGGCAGTCAGCGCCGAGGGGCGGCCGTCGAGTTCGCCGTCCCAGCCCTCCATGGGCAGGATGCACCAGCGGTTGCCGACGGGGCCGAGGTCGCTGTGGAGGGGCCGGGCGAGGGGCGAAGCGGGCGCGGGGAGCAGCGTATCGTCGAGCGGCAGGTCGGCGCCGATGCGTTGCAGGTGGGCGCGGAACTGGTCGGCGCTGCGCAGGCGCGCGACGCGGGTGATGCGCTCGGCCGGGGGCATGGCGTGGCCTCGGGTGCGGGTGGGTGGCTAAGTGCGGGGGAGTATAGCGTGTGGGTTGTGTGGACGTTTAGTTAGAAAAAATCATTTTCGTCTTGCTTATCATCCGGGACAGGTGGCAGTGGTTGTAGCTTTGGTCGCTTCCACAGTCCGGCGTGTTTAGCTAGGTAAAATCCTTCGTTAATTTTGTCATCTCTTATCCCCAGCCTGGAGTACAAAAAGTACGCGATGAAAGGGACAAGCCTAGCGATCGCGTTGAACAGGTCCAGGTCTTCCATCGCTTTTTCACGGTCTTCGGAATCGTAATGTGAGTAGTAATTCCTTGTGTCCTTGACCGATTCCAAGAAATCTTCATTAAAGTCAGGGTCAAGAAGGAGAAACTGTGGCAAGTTTTCGTATAGCTCTTCCAAGCGGTCAATCAAATCGGGACCTCTTTTGACTTTCCCGTTCTCATGTTTGTACCTTTTGTTCTTTTTCCCCTCTTTTTCATAGTAGAGTCGATGGTGGCTCTCCAAGGCTTGAACCAGCGCAAGGAACTCGAATCTAGAGTACCGTTGCTGCTCGTTGTAAATTACATCTAGGCAAAGATCAAAAGGTGTTTTGTATTTCTCTTCCATCCCATACCAAGCTTGAAAAGCAGTTGTCGTTAATTTTCCCAACATTGAGTATTGAAAAGGCATGTGGAGATTGTCTGATACATCTGTATTAGGTTGTCGTTCCATGAAGAAAACATCGACACGGCTATTCTCTGGATCGGACTCATCTGTAAAAAAAGTTGTGCTCTTAGTCTGGATTGGCATCCCTATAAGTAAAGCAAACAAACGTCGAGTTTCTCCAATTAGCTTTAAATAACTCTCCAATGACTTTGATGTATGTGATTCGAAACGTAAGTAGCATTTTCTCTCCTCATGTCGCTCTGAATAGTCTCCCTTTTCTACTACTACATCGTTTAATTCAATCTTTGTGCCAATCGAAGACAAACAAATGGTCTCCCTTGAAAGAACTTCTTGTTCGTCATTCGAAGATTCTGAGTTCTGGTTTTCATCACGAAGGTATATAGGTTTAGTCCACATCCACCCACGTAGGCTGGAGAAAGTTACCTCAACTGAATTAAGACATACAGAACCGGGAGAGCGGAACCAGTGTCCTACAAGAAGATACTTCGCCCCAAATCTGTACTTAACCATATCTAAAGGTGCTTCCGGGTATTTGATTCCCAATCCTAAACGCCATGCTCCCAATACAGTAAGTTGGAAAGGAGGATCTGGCAGGATCCCTAAAATTGCTTCCTCGTGTTCCAGGGGATCTCGAAACGAAGCAAATTCCCCCTCTTCAGCAATCAGTTCCAATTCAATGCCGGTTTCAGGATCATATGAAACCTTCCCGGCCCATTTCTTCTTCCGATCTTCCGGCCTGCGCCAGTAGCCCATGTAACTGAATTTTTCGTACAAGTTGAATGTTTTGACCTTCGGCATCGTGCTGTGTCTCCTGTGGACGTGCTGCTTTCGCGAGTGTTGCTTAGGCTTTATCCTGAGGAGACAGGTTCCTCAGGGTGTTCAGTAAATCCAGGAGGACGAATCTGTACGCCTTGGTGCTTTCCTCGTACACTGGAGGCCCTTGGATTTCCTGAAGAAGCTCAGCGTAGTCACCTTCCCCTTTGTATCCGTTGTGCAAAATTGGAATGATGCGGCGACCGCAATCCCGCGCTCACTCGAACTCTTCCCGAACGTATTTCGATTCCAAAGTCCTCTGGCCAAAAAGACAAATGAAAACGTCGCACTCGCGTACGACTTGTTCGAGTCGTTCCTGCCAAAGATCACCAAGCGGGATTTTTCTGTCAGTGAACACATCAATGTTAAGGTCTGCGCTATCAAGTCCTTCTTCAAGAAATGAGGCGAGTGCTGCGCTCTCTGAGTGTTTGTATGCGATAAACACCTTAAGTGGTTTACGACTTTGTTCCTCCTTAAGGAGAGCAAAAGCTTTGTGAGTCAGTGTATAGGCAGGGCTGTTGGGGATATACTTTCCTTCGTCCAATTCAATGTAGCCATAAAGTTTCATCATGCTACTTTCAGGTGGCGAACCGTTCCACTTGGCTTTGATGTACCGCTCAAAATTTTCATGGTGCTCTTTCTTGTATAAAAGCGTAATCCATACCTCATCCCTCGCTGTAGTAGGGACGCGAAATCCCGGACCCCACATTCCATGCTTGACGCCCCACGCCAGGTCGCAGGCGAAGGCGTGGACGCGGGCGATCGGGTCGTCGGGGGCGGGTTGTTCGAGCGGGTTGTCCATACAGGTCTCCATCCCCGTCCGGCACAGGCGAACGGGCGGCTGTGCAGCGTATGCGGTTCGTTAAGCGGGCGTTCGGATTATAGCACAGTTACAACAGGGGCTTTTGCTCATCCCGCTGTTCGCGGGCGCGGGAGGTCTGGCGGAAGGTGCCGGCGCCTTCGCGGAAGCCCGACGGCATCTCCACCGTCGCGCCGTCCAGCAGCTGCTCGATGGTCAGGATCTGGATGCGCGGGAAGCGGCCCCAGAGCTCCGATTCGTAGTAACCGGCGCCGAGCGCTTCCTGCTGCATCGGGCGCGTCGGCTCCTCCAGCGTGATGAAGACGCCGATGGCCGCGCCGCCATCCAGCACGCCGCGCAGGTCGCCGATGTCACGACGGCTCACTGCCCCCGACTTGACCTGCACGACGATGCGCTGCGTCTTTTTGTGCTCGTCGAGGAAGTGGATGACGCCGTCCACGCCGCCGTCGGCGCCCTTCCTGCCCTCTACACGCCGAGGACTTCCGCCGCTACGCCCGCCGCCTGTTGCGCCCAGGGGCCTGGCATTCACCAGCGAGAGCGCCCACCACTGGAACTGGTAGCGGCCGTCGTGCTCCTGTTCGGCGAGGTTGCGGGCGCCGGCGAGGTCCTGCGGCTCGCCGATGACGCGGTAGTCGGCGCCTGGGCGCAGGTCGTGGCGGTCGCGCAGGCGATACTTCATGAGGGCGACGCTGAGGTGGGTGATGTCGATGCCGAGCCAGCGGCGGCCGAGTCCCTGGGCGGCGTCGATGGCGGTGCCGCAGCCGCAGAAGGGGTCGAGCACGACGTCGCCGGGGTTGCTGCTGGCGCGGATGATGCGCTCCAGCAGGGCCAGCGGCTTCTGCGTCGGGTAGCCGAGGCGTTCGGTGGCCCTGGATCTTATGGGCATTATGTCATCCCAGATACTTTGGATGTGAACGCCAGGCATTTCGTCCAGGTATCGCTTGTAACGCGGGATGCCTGATTTGGTGTAGTGCAGTCTGCCTTCGCGCTGAAACTTTTCCATATTTACTTTGGAATACGCCCAAAAGCGCCCTTCATAGGGTTTTGCGCCACGCCATTCATACTCCGTATCGCCACCAGGTTTGGCGGCAGTCAGGTCGCTCAGGGTGTAACGTCTTCCCGATTCGTCTTCAATGTACCTGTAAAATTTCTCTTTATAATCCTCGCTGTAAGGCGTAAATACCGGATTCCATGTCCATTCTGAAATATCTTTCGTATAAAAGAAAATGACATCATGGATACGCCCCGGCTGTTTCGCGCCCTGTTTAGTATCACTGTGAGCGGTAGTGCGCTTCCAGATGATTTCGTTGCGGAAGTTCCATGCTCCGAAAACAGAATCCAGCAGCATTTTGAGGTAGTGGCTGGCGGTCGGGTCGCAGTGGAGGTAGAGGCTGCCAGTGGGCTTGAGTACGCGCTGCAGTTCGGCGAGGCGCGCGGCCATCATGACGAGGTAGGCGGACATCTGGTTGCGGCCGAGCAGGCCCTGCATATCCAGATCGCCGACCAGGGCGGTCAGGAGACGCACGAGTCGTTCGTCCGCGCTGGTGACGAGGTCCTGGTAGAGGTCTTCGGTGCTGCGGCCCCAGTGCCAGCTGTCCTCGAAGGCGGTGATCTGGGCGTCGCTGTCGCGGCCGGATTCGTCGCGGAAGAGGACGTTGTAGCTGCGGTTGGAGTTGAAGGGCGGGTCGAGGTAGATGAGGTCGACGGAGGCGTCGGGGAAGTGGGCGGGGTCGCGCAGGAGGGTGAGGTTGTCGCCGTAGAAGAGGGTGTTGTGGGTCATGCGGGGTCGGCCTGTGGCTCGTCAATTTTGATGGCATTTCTTCTTTGATATTGCCTGAAGTCTTTTATGTTCAATGTGCAAATGGCCTGGATCCCGTTTTCCAGCATTGTTGCCACGTGATTGGCATCATGGATTTGCTTACCTTGCACATTGAATGTGCCAAGCAACTCAAGGAGTTTCTGGCGCACAGCTGGAGTTTCCTCCAAAATGCGAAATCGCGCAGGGAAGGATTCGACCTTGAGGACCACCTGCTTGCCGCTCAAAGGTTTTACATAAGTCCTGGAATGAGTCGCCCGCACGCAGAATTCACGAATTACCTGGTTGCTGATCCACAGTTCCGTTCCCTCCTCGAAGTATCGCTTTAAGTGATCCTTGCACCTCTTTTCGTCTTTGGGGTCTTTCATCCCGGAGAGAGTAAATCTCAGGAGAACGCCGGCATCGACAAAAACGCTAGCGGGCATTGTCACCGTACCAGTCCTCGCGACGCTCAGAGGGCTCGATCTTGTACTTGACTTTGACCCTGACCGCGTCCGAAAGGCGGATCTTCTCGGCGCCGGACAGGGGGCGATGCCTGGCGACGCGTATCAGCAGGCGCGCGATTAGTTCATTGTCTTCCCTTTTTGTGATTTGCTGCGTCAGTCTGTTGATGCGCGTTTTCAGTCGCTTGACCCGCGTATCCAGTTCAGGCGGCAGGTCAGGCTCTATCTCGCCCGCCTTTGCCCGACGATTCCAGCCCTTTACAACCTTGCGGAGGATGGCAGCGTGCATTTTGTAGAGCGGGACCACCTTTTTTTCATAGTCTTCAAAGGCCACCGCAAGGTCCAAACCATCGGCCCAGTCATCAAAAGCACGGGCATTTTCGTCACTCTGCGCTGCCTGCTGGACGAGATCGACGAAGCTCCCAAGATAGATATCGATATGGTGCTCGCTATTGGCCACGTCTCTTTCAAATTCGGGAATTTTTTCTACCACCTGAAGCGGAGGTTTAGATCGGCGGCGTGACTTTGCGGCCGCGTCATTCAACATCGCCTCATACTGTTGGGCCGCATTGGTTTTCCGCTGAGACAATTTTATAGGCGCTTCAGTCAATAACGCGCCGAACTGTGGCGGCAGTTCAGTTCCCTGGGTCAGAGGTTGTGCAACCATCACCGGACTCCTTGTCCGAAGGGTGGACAGATTCCATTGTACACGCAGAAGGCGAGTGACGGGCGGGTGTTAGAGGCGCTGCAGGTGCTGGCCGCCGTCGAGGTTGATGAGAGCGGCGGTGCTGAAGGGGAAGGCGCCCTCGGCGATGGCGACGCGGGCGATCGGGTCGTCGGGGGCGGGTTGTTCGAGGGGGTTGTCCATGCAGGTCTCCATCGTCGTCCGGCGCGGCGGGCGGGCGACTAATGCGCCCGGCAAAATTTGACAAGCACATGCAGCGGACGCCAGCATGAAACGATGCGGGTGCGCCCTATGCGGTTGTTATTGTGCTGGCCGGTACGTCAGATGACTGGCTGGCGTTATGCTTTAGAGTTAGTTTGGCTCTCAGGTGCGACCAGGTATTATCGTCGGAGGAAGTCTTTCACCCTTGTCCATAGTGACTTTTCGGGTTTGGGTACTTCTCCGCCTTGCGGCCCCTTCTCGATGGAGGGTTCCGACTGCCTGGCCGGCTCGTCCGGCTTTTGATCGTCACTTTTAACCATGTTTATTTTCCTCACAATAATAGACAGGGGTTTGCCCCCTGTCAGTGAGTTCATTTTACCTCAAGAGACAGTTTATTGGAAGCCAGCCCCGTTTCGCTGCCAGGTCTTGACCCGGCCAATCACAGCAGCCGGCCTTGCTCGTCGCGTTCTTCGGGGGCGCGGGGGGCCTGGCGGAAGGTGCCGTGCAGCTACGCGACGCGGGTGATGCGCCCGGCGGGGGGTACCACAGGCATCGGGGATATGGCGGGCCTCGGGTGCGGGTGGGTGGTTAAGTGCGGGGGAGTATAGCGTGTGGTATACGGGAGCAACTCTTTGTATCAGGGAATATCAGGTGATTCTGTGTCAGCGAGGTGGGTCGTTCAGTTCGCGTAGTAGCTCGCCACCCACGAACTCCGCAATGTTCTGGTTGGTGCAGGCCATCGGCAAGGCCCAGATGACCATGTTTGAATAATAGTCTTCGCCCCAGACCGGTAACCCGCTATCGGCGTCAATCATGCAGTACTGCTTCCATGGAGACCGCGCCGTCAGCGCGACGGCTTCGTAAAGTCGTCGGGCGATTTCCAGCCCGGTTTCACGCTGGCCGTGGTAAATGAAGTTCATCGCGGCGCAGAGGTTTTCGGCGACGAAGACCTGCCTCCCGTGTTCATAGTTGGGCAGAATGTGGCGATGCGCGTCGGGGTCGAGTTTCGAGACGTGGCGCGTGCCATCCGGATTGACGCCGTTTACGAGGCCGTGTTCGGTGGCGGCCATATTCAGGCGCTTGACGGCGCCCATGGCAGACTGGATTTGTTCCGCCGGCAATATGTCGGGCAACCCGGCGATCTTGACACACCACTGCGCCATGAGTTGGTTGCCCAGTGAAACATCACAGTCCGGTCCCTCGCCGCTGGTGTTAGCCGGATCGTGCCACAGGCGGTAATACTCGCCGGTCCAGAGTTTGTCCTGGTAGGCGGCTTTCCCGCGTTTCAGCCAATCGGCGCATTCAGCGGCAAAGTCATCGTCATTCATCAGCGCGGCCATGGCCACGCGCTCGTCCTGCGCATCCAACGCCAGCGCGAATCCAAAACCGGCCGGACCCTCGTTCTCAGAGATATCCTTCCATTGCAGCCCGCCATTCTCGCTGCGGTAAATGCCGCAATGGTTCTGCTGCCACAGCACATCGGGGTTCGATGGGCTGGCGAGGATGATATGCGGATCGTGCCCGTAGTCATGGTGCGGATCGGGCAGGTAGTCGGCGTAGAGACCGCGATTGCGCGCCTGCCAGGTCTCGCCGCCGTCGCGGCTGACATAGACGCCGCCGACGCTGATACCCGCGATCAGATGGCGGCTGTCGCGCCGATCGACCACGATGGAACAGCAGCCGGGGTGATCGCGCCCGGCGCCGAACCAGTGCTTGTTGGTCGGGTGGTACCAGAGCGTCTCATCAGATGAAAACTGTCGCCGCCGTCATCGCTTTCAAAAAGCCCGCCGGGTTCGACGCCGACATAGAGGCGATTCGGCTCGTCCGCGCCGCCGGGCTCGACGAGCCAGATATAACTGGTGGCCGCGGGCACAGTGAAATCGGGCGGGACGGTATCGCCTTCGGGATATTTGGGCGCCTCGACCTCTTCCCAACTCGCGCCCATATCGCGCGAGCGGTGGAGCTTGCCGCCCCAATGCCCGTGATCAAGCGAGACTCAGAGCGTGTCGTTACGCGGGTCGTGCACGGCATACGGCACGGGAATCCCCTCGAAATGGGCGGGTTCGACCGACCAGTCCGCGCCGTTTCTGTTGAGTAAAAGCAGTCCCTTGCGGGTGCCAAGCAGAAGCTTGTTGTGCATGGGTTCAGCCTCCGTTCCAACCCCGCCCCCGGCCCCTCCCCGAGGCTTCAGGGAGGGGTGACTCTATGATGTAAAAGGTAATGTGAGGGAATTTGCTCAAAGTATCAGCCTCCGGACAGCGCTTGCATGATGTAGATGCGGGATTCGGCGGATACCTCGTCGGAGAGAACTCGCTTGTCGCGGATGAGCTCGTTGCCGACGAAGATATTGACGTGTTTTCGCAGCGCGCCCTGCTCATCGACGATGTAATCGCCCAGCCCGCGCCAGTGTTGGTCGATCGCGCGGACGGCTTCGGCGATGGTGGTCGCTTCGACCTCGCATTCACGCAGATCGGGGAAGAAGCGGACCAGGTTGGGTGTGAACTTGACCCGTGCCATTCGATTTTCCCTGGCTGGTGGTTGGGGATAGATTAGAACGGAGGCGCGGGGAAGTGTCAAGGTGCGTGGCAGTCTCCTTCGCGTTGATGATCAGTGTACCGCGGCAGTTCATCCTCGCCATTTCGCCGCAAGTCGTTGGAACTGGCTGCAATGCGTGAACCGAGCAAAGTCTGAATGCCGTGATTGGCATTGTCGGTCACGATATTGTTGCGCACCTCCGCCATCGAGTGAAAGTCGACCAGAATGCCGTTGCCAAATCGCAGCCGTTCATCGCTCGTATCAGCCGCTGTGTTCATGACCACATTGCCGCAGATTGCCGCCATCGACATATCGAAAACGTAGATGCCGGTCTCGATGTTGCCATCAACGATATTGTCCGCCACCAGGGCGTGGGACATTTCGTCAATCATTATCCCATGATGCAGATTTCCGCTAACGAAGTTGTCTTCGATATAGATCATGCCGGTCATATTGGTGACGATCCCGCTATGCGCATTGTGAGACACGGTGTTGCCGATGATGTAGGAGGCAGCCCATTGCGTGGTATTGGTGACATGAATGCCCCTGCCATAAGGCGCGTTGGCCGCTTGAATCGTATTATGGCGAATATCGGCGGCCGCAAGCCGCACCTTGATGCCGGCGAGACGAGCGTCGTAGATGACATTATCGCGTATCGTCACATCCTGGCTGCGCGTCACGTAGATGCCATACTTGCCGCCGCTGATGGTCAAGTCTTCTATGTGAACATCGGCTGTGTCCGCAATCGTGATGACAGGCTCGTCAACTGAGCCGACCAAGACCACCGTATCGCCGCTTTTGCCGCGCAAGACTAGCGGGCGCGTTATGCTGAGCGATTCGCGGTATAGCCCTCCAGCAAGCTCAACAATCGCATGGTCGCTCGCGTTATCCAGGGCGGCGCCAACGGTCTCATAATCAGCGGGGACGCGGATTATGAGCTTGTCGAGCGCGTCGCTCGGTGCCGCGTGAATGAAGACGAATAATGTCAACAGCGCCAAAAGCCCGGCATACCGAGGGGCTCGCGCCGATCTCACCGTCCAAATCGTGGTGGAAGCAGCTTGAAAGTGTGACATGCCATCAGCCTTTCACTGCTCCGGCGGTCACGCCATGAACGAAATAGCGCTGTAAAGAGAAGAAGATCATCAATGGCACGATCATCGAAACAAAGGCGCCGGCCGCCAGCAGATTCCACTGAGAGCCGTATTGACCAAGCAATTCTCGTATTCCAGCGGTTAAGGGCATCATTTTGGAGTCCTGCAAGAAAATCAGCGCATTCAACAAATCGTTCCAGACCCAAACAAACTGGAATATCGCCAGCGATGCCAGCGCCGGCGTCGAGAGCGGCAGCACGATGCGAAAGAATATCATCAATTCGGAAGCCCCGTCTACGCGAGCCGAATCGAAAACTTCACCCGGTAAGTCCGCAAAGAAGTTGTAGAGCAGAAATATTGCAAAGGGTGTGCCATAGGCGGTATGCGCCAGCCAGATTCCGGGCCAGGTTCCAGCCAATCCGAAGATATTATATATGCGTAACACCGGCACCCAGGTCGTCTGCAGCGGGATGATCAGCAGCGCAATGATCGTCAAATACAGAGTATTGCGAAACGGGAAGTGCATCCAGGCAAAGCCATAAGCAGCCAATGCCGCAAAGAAAATCGGCAAGAAGGTTGAAGGAACGGTGATAATGAGGGTATTCACGAAATTCCGGGTGATCCCCGGCGGCGCTAACTGACTGTTGCGCAGGACTTCATCATAGTTGTTCAGGTTCAGGCGACCGAGCTCATCGAAAACCGTCCACCAGCCGGAAGTGGCAATGTCCGCCGGCGAGCGGAAGGATGTTATGAGTATGCCGAAAGAGGGGGTCAGCCACAGCACTGCCAGAAAAATCAGCAATACGTGAAGGGGACCGCGCCGCGTCAAGGTGATAAACGTTTGCGCCCATGATGGTTTCGGCACAGTTTTCGCTGGCGCTTGCTTGTAAGCTGATTGGGGAGCGGTCATGACAAGCTGCCCCGAACCTGGCGTATTTGATAGATGATCGCAGGCGTCACCAGTATGAACAGAATAACGGCCACCGCGCTGCCATAACCCACTCGGTTATTGCCAAATATTTCCTTCCAAACGGTGAACCCGATCACACGGGTCGCGCCACGCGGTCCGCCTTCCGTCATGACCAGAATCAGATCAACCATCTTCAAAGTATTGATCGTCAGCATGATGGTGACGAAGGTCAAAGGGCGCGTCATCATGGGAAGGCTCACGCGCCAGAAGACCTGCCATGCGTTGCCGCCATCGACTCTCGCCGCTTCCAGAATTTCCCGCGGCAAACCCTTGTACGCCGCCGAAAGCACCACAGTCGGCAGCCCGGCGGAAATCCATGTCGCCGCCAGAATGATGGCGATGTTCGCCAACTCCTTTCGTCCCAGCCAGGTAATTGGATCCATTTGCGGAAGCACAGATGTCATCGCCGCATTTAGAACGCCCTTGGTTAAATCGGGACTATAGACAAAAATGAAGATCACCGAAGCTGCGGTGGAAGAAATCACCATCGGCAGAAAAATAATCGATTTGATTGTCGCTTCATAACGGACGCGGTCGGACAATATGGCTATGAGCAAGCCTATACCAACAGTTAAGGAGGGAAAGACCAACACCCACAGGGCTGTGTTGGGCAGCACCCCGGATGGCGGCCACTGATTCATGCGCAGGAAAGTCTTGTCAGCTGTCAGCAGGCGTTCGAAGTTCGCAAGCCCAACAAACTCCCTGCCCGGATTCAGCATGGTGCCTTTGGTAAAACTGAAATAGATGGTCTGAAGAGTTGGGTAAACCAGGAAAACCACGAGTATGAACAGCGCAGGACCTACAAAGAGCAAGGGCAGCCATTTGCTGTGTCTGCCAGTCATTACCTTGTTAGCCTCCTTGTTGAACGCTGCACCCAGCACTTCGCCTATTGCGTCTGAGCCGCTTGATTTTGCTACTCTGCTCTGCTAACGCTGGGCAACCGGACAGTCTGACCTGCCGCGCTGTGGGAGGAAACCGCTAAAGCCCGCTCGCTGGTAGCGTAATGAACAGCGTACGCTCACAAAGATTAAGACATTTCACTTTGTGCAGGCTTCAGCTTCAACGAAATTGGCAAAGCCCGACGAATGATCCGTACCGGCTTCCAAAGCCGATGAAGCCACCGCTGCAAACGACAGTTGTGAAAAGACGCGGACAACTGAGTTAGCTTGCCCGCGTCACAGAAGCTGTCAGATTGCGCTAATAAGCGGCATCGGCAGCGTCTTCAAGGGTTTCCAGAATTTCCATCATGCTATCGGGATCCGCCAGGTAGTCTTGCAAGGCGATAAACATGGCATCGCCACCGACGGCGCCCGGCGCCAGATCCGAACCATCAAAGACGAAGACATCGGTCGCGCCAATCTGCTGCGCTTCTTTGGCTTTGCAGGCATCGTAGGATTCAAGTGGCACACCCGTATTAGGCGAAAGAATCGCGCCCTGTTCGGCGGTCGCCCAAATCGTTGCCGATTCCGGGCTGGCCAGCCAGTGCATCATGGCGCGGACTTCGGGTCTGTCATTGAAGACCATCATGACATCGCCACCGCCCATCAAGGTATCGCCGTGCATATCGCCGGGTTCAGGGAAATCGAACCAATCGAAATCCTCACCACAGGTCAAGTCGGGGAAAGTCTCGGAGATGATGCCACCGACGAAACTACCGGAGAGGAACAATTCCCCAGCCGGGTCTTCCGGGCGGAAGGCGGCATCAATGCCGGAGCGCAAATCAGTGGACAGCGCGCCGTCGACACCGCCGCTGATTCTTTCATCCGCGGGATCAAAGATTTGGCGGAAGAGTTCGAGCGTCTCGACAACGGTCGGATCTGTCCACTCGACTGTGTGGGTGACAAATAGACCCTGATACATTTCAGAACCGGCAACGCTGACATAGAGGGTTTCGAACCAATCCGTCAGGACCCAGGCCGAGCCCGCCGTTACCATGAAGGGCACTTGCCCGTTGGCGACGTAGGCATCTCCCAGCGCGATAAGTTCCTCGTATGTGGTAGGAGCTTCCATACCCAGCGCAGCCAGCGAAGCCGGCTTGTACCAGAAGGTGCCCTTGGAAGAAACCTTGACCATCAAGCCGTAAAGTTCCCCATCAACCGTACCGATCTCGAGGATGCTGTTCGGCGTATTAGCCAGTACCTCGTCTGACAAGAAGGGATCATCGCCGCCACTCAGCGGAATCAGCGCGCCGTCGCGGGCGAAGCTGGCGGTTACGCCGGGACGCGGCATTTGGGCGATATCGGGGGCATTGCCAGCCGCCACCAGCGGACCCAGATCCACCTCAATTGATGACAGGCTGAGAATTTCATAATCGATGCCAGAGCCTTCCAGCACCTCGACGAATGCGGCGAGTTCGGCGCCGCCCCAGCCGGTCGCGATTTTGACTGGCTCCTGTGCGGCTGTCGGCACAGCAAGGAGCGCCACGAATGCAAGCACTATAAGGATGCGGACAAGATGTTTTGCTTTAACCATGATCTTTTCTCCTGGAATTATCTGACTTTACTTTCCAAGCGGAGGTGTTGCACTACGCCTGCAATGAGGCGCGTTCATGTGTAGTATACTATCTTTTCCTTAGTCTTGACGATAAATCGCTGCTCTGTGGCTTGCGTGTGGGGATGTGTATATGTTTGGCCACCGAGGGAGATTTAACCACAAAGACACGAAGGGCACGAAGGGCACTAAGGCGCAATCTGTAAGGCTTGTCCGATAAAGCAGGAATTGAGAGAAGGTGCTAAATATGAGGAAGTGTCCTCTACCACAAAGGAGCTTACTCATGGATTTAGACACCTTCGTGACAGTATTGTACTGCTTAATTATGGACGATGCAAATGTCGAAACTCAAGTTGAACCGAGGCAATAACTGGACTCCCGCGACGAAATCCGGTCGCAGGCAAAACCCGATATCCGGCTCAAATTGAATGATGCGACGGATGCCCTTGACGCGCGGGTTGGCGGATAGCTTCTCCAGGGCGGGACGAGCGGCATCGCCTTTTTCCAGCGGCGCCCATGGTACGATGCCACCCAGGCGACTGTCCTGATCAGCCAGGCTGTTGACCCAGTCCGCTTCTTGCTGGAACTGTGCGAAATCCACCTCTGCCTGCAGGAACACCATCTTCTCAACAGCGACCGGCCCGCATGCCTGATCATAGTCTTGCAGCAAACAAGGCTTGTTCAGCAGCGGAATGTCATCCAGCCAGGGATAGCGCAAAAGCTGTGGGTGCCAAACATGGAGATGCGTATCAACCAGCGGAAAATCCAGCATGATTTCACTCGCTCCCTACAACCTTTGCAAATGCTGGCCGCCGTCTATGTTGATGAGGTCGGCGGTTATGCGGGGTCGGCCTCGGTGACGTCTCTGAAGTGGTACATGTATTCGTAAACATGGCGCAACGATAGTTCGCCGCGCTTCACTTCAGTGCCGCGTTCGGCGTAAATCATGTAGCGCGTTTGTAGAACGCCACCGTCGCGCGCCTGGCTGCTTTTGTAGACGCCATCATCGCGCGGCATTGCGTTGGGCCAGTCCTCCAGGACCAGCACCGGCATCATCCCTTCCAGGTCCGGCAACGCGCAAGGCGGTGGCGGTGTGTACTGTGCAATGCCGAACCAGCGGTACTCGATGACCAGCGCCAGCTCCTGGTCACCTGCCTGGAAGTGCGCAATTGCGCGGGCATCAATTCGCGGATCGCCTTCAGGAAGTGTCATGGGCGTTGTGGCTCCTCGCGTGTACAGATGACCGAATCATTGTACACGCAGAAAGTCTGCCCGTGCGTTGTCAGAGGCGCTGGAGGTGCTGGCCGCCGTCGACGTTGATGAGGGCGCCGGTCATGCGGGGTCGGCCTGGGGCAACAATGTGCAAAGGGTCAGGTGATGCACCTGGACCGTCAGGATGGCACTGCCGCAGATGCGCCGGCACCGTGCATCACTACGTTGTACAACTCGATGATTTCGCTCTCACTGAAGTCGTCGAGCGCCCCTGGCAGCCAGTCAGGAGAATCGAGCACTTTGGGCAGAAGCTGCTTTAGGGCCTTGCGCATGGCCAAGGTAAACTGTCTCTTTGTGGGTACAGGACCAGTAGGTGGGGAAAAGGCGGCCAAAAATACCGGCAACTGTTTTTGCGGTTCATTTATGCGCCGGTGCATGTCATCAATTTGGTCCAATAGTTTGAGCAAGTCAGGTCCACACTTGTCAAGAATGCCGGTTGAGACAACGTCGAGCTGGATATCAATGCCGGCCACCTTTACACGGCGAATACGCGAATCGCGCCATTCCTGATGAGTGAGTTGTGCGTTCGCACTCATGTCGACCTCCCCGACGTGTTGCCAGCATAACATCTAATTCAGAGCAAGGTAAATGGCTGGAAATTCATTGTGTGTTGCGCGGAGTTCGGGTCAGGAGTCCACAAGCCACGACCGGGAAAGCCGAGGTTTTCACTGAGTATGGTCAAGCCCAAGTCACTATCCTGGCACTGTTGGGTGAACTGGTCGATAAGTGGGAATCTGGTTGACCATTGCGGAGCAGGCAATTGAAGACTTGTCTGTTTCCCTTGCCGCGACCAGATGCCGTAGTATTCCCAGTTCTCGTGCGAATAAGCTGCCATCCCGGCAAGCAAGTCAGCAAGTTGGATTGAGTAATTCAACGTTTCCTTGACATCCTTTACTTCAATCGTGGTGTCTACGGCTATCTCAGCATCCCTTCTGACTTCGCGCTGCAAATTGGGAAAGTCCAGGCCAGTGTGTTGATCCGGCGCCAATGTCCAGAATGGCGCAGTTGCCCCTTCAACTCTTCTCCAGCGGGATATGACTTGCAAAAAAAGAAAGCGATACATCATTTGCAGGTGTATCACCTCTCGGTTACCGCGGCCAGCGCGCAAGCGATCCAGGTGATCGCGCCCTCGCCCGTCCCAGACCAGCACGTCGATGTGCAGCTCCCGGCTTGCTGACAAATCCACGGCCGCGTCAAGTACCGATGCTGCGTCGCGTTGCCGCCGGAAGTTGCTCAACTTGTTCCACTTGATCTCTGACACAATCGCGCCGGCATCGCAGCGTGATGCGCAGAGGCGGCGCTCAACTTCGTGATAGTCGTTGTTGTCAAGCCGCGCAGAGACACAGGCAACTGCTCGAAATTCTTCGCTGTTCCAGTAGGCTTCGTCAGCGAAGCCAACATGAGTTGTGTCCTTGTCGAAATCGAAGATTCTCATGTCGATATGTTCAGGATCTCCCTACAGGCGCTGGAGGTGCTGGCCGCCGTCTATGTTGATGACTTCGCCGGTGCTGAAGGGGAAGGCGCCTTCGGCGATGGCGACGCAGGCGAGGGCCACGTCCCGGGGCTGGCCGAGGCGGCGGATGGGGGTGAAGCCCTGGCTGACGAGGCGGCGGTAGCGGTCCAGCACGACGGCGGTCATGTCGGTCTCGATGATGCCGGGGCGCAGCTCGTAGACGAGGATGTCGTGTTCGGCGAGGCGGTCGGCGAGGATTTTGGTCATCATGCCCATGCCGGCCTTGGAGATGCAGTATTCGGCGCGGCTGGTGCTGGCGACGACGGCGCTCATGGAGCCGATGTTGATGATCATGCCGGGGCGCTCGCTGGCGAGCATGTGGCGCGCGAGGGCCTGGGTGAGGAAGAGGGGGCCGCGCAGGTTGACGCCCATGACCTCGTCGTAGCTGGCCTCGCTCATTTCGAGGACGTCGACGCGCTGGCGCGGGGCCATGCCGGCGTTGTTGACGAGCAGGTCGACGCCGCCCCAGGCGGCGAGGGACTCGCGCAGCAGGGTCGCGCGGCCTTCTGACGAGTTGACGTCGGCCTGGATACTGCGGGCCTGGCCGCCGGACTCTTCGATCTGCTGCACACAGGCGGCGGCGGAGTCCGCGTCGGCGCGGTAGTTGACGAGGACGCGCCAGCCGCGCGCGCCGAGGGCTGTGGCGATGCCGCGGCCGATGCCGCGTCCGCCGCCGGTGACCAGCGCTATGCGTCCGGATGAAGTGTCAGCAGTGGACATGATGCCTCCGGTGGAAGGTCAATCAGACTCGCTGGTGTTGGGGCCTGCCGTTCACTCATTGAGCAGGTTGCAGATGGCTTCAAGGAAGAAGTGGTCGCCCCACATGACGCTCTGGTTGACGCCGAGGCCGTGGCGTTCGTGGTACATGGCGCAGCGCAGGATGCCCTCGTAGCCGTCGTCGGCGTCGATGAGGAAGGGCGGCGCGCAGAGCGTGGTGAGGATCTGGCGGGCGCTCGCGCGGTAGAGGCGGGCGCGCAGGGGGTCGGCGGTCAGCGTTGCCAGTTGCTGGAAGCCGCTGGCCGCGATGGCGGCGGCGGAGCTTTCGTAGGGGTGCTGCGGGTCGGGCTCGAGCCAGTCGTTGGGCGGGACGCCGTGGGCGGGCGTGTGCTCGAGGTAGCAGGCGGCGCAGGCCTCGGCAGTCTGCAGGAAGCGGGCGTCGCCGCTAAAGCTGTAGGCGGTGCCGAAGCCGTAGAGCGCCCAGGTCAGGCCGCGCGCCCAGAGCGAATCACCGCGCCAGCCCTGGTGGGTGCTCTGGCGCAGGAACTCGCCGCTTTGGCAATCGAAGATGCCTTCATGGGCGGTGCTGCCATCGCCGCGCACGAGGTAGCGGCGGGTGGTGAGGCAGTGCTGCGTGACGCGGCGCAGCAGGTCAGCGTCGCCGGTTTCGCGGGCGGCGTAGAAGATGATGCCGATGTTCATCATGATGTCGATGAAGAGGCTTTGCGGCCCCACGAAGGAGGGCAGATAAGCCGCCCTGTTCGCGGAAGCGCGAGCCGGCGGTTCGGCCGGCCTTGATGAGGACGCGGCGTTGGGCCTCGTCGCCGTCCTGGTCGTACCAGCGCTTCCAGCTCGACCAGAAGAGGAAGCCGAGGTCATGGACGCTGGTGTCGGTCACGCGGTGCTCGATGAGGCGGCAGTAGTGGATGGCGCGTTCGCGGAACCATGGGTCGCCGGTCTGCTGGTGGATGAGCCAGAGCTGGCCGGGCAAGAAGCCCTCGCACCAGTTGGTCCAGGCCGCGCCGCCGTGCAGCCACTTGCCGCCCTCGGTGTAGAGCGGGAAGTGATCCGGATGGTTGGTGACGAGGTTGCGCAGCTGGCGCGCGGCGAGGTCGAGGGCGGCCGCCGCGCTCTGGCGCAGGGGGTCGGGCGCACTCATTCGGCTTCGCCGAAGCGTTTCAGCAGCGAGAACATGACGTCGGTGCCGAAGTTCATGCATTCAACCGGGATGCGTTCGTCAGCGGCGTGCAGGGCGTTCATGAACTCGATCTCCGGCGGCAGGTTCATGGGCAGGTAGCCGTAGGTCTGGATGCCGAGAGCGGAGAACCAGCGGCCGTCGGTGCCGGCGGGTGTGATGGCGGGCACGGGGAGGGCGTCGGGGTCGGCCTGGCGCAGGATGTCGGCGAGGGTGTCGAAGAGGCCCATGTCGGGGTTTTCGGGCGAGACGCCCTTGCCGCCCATGCGCTGCAGTTCGAGCTCTACGTCGGGGCCGAGCAGCTGGCGCAGTTCGGCGTGGACGCCGGCGCAGTCCTGGCCGGGCAGGATGCGGATGTCGAGGCGCAGGCGCACTTCCGAGGGGACGACGTTGCTCTTGTGGCCGCCCTGGACGATGGTGGCGTTGAAGGTGTTGTGCAGCAGGGGCTCGAGCCAGCGGCCGGAGTCGCCCAGCTGGTCGAGCGTGGCGTCGGTCTGCGCGGGGTCGAGCAGGCGCAGCAACTGTGCGCGTTCGTCGGCGGGCAGGGGTTCGGCGAGGGCCTCGATCATCAGGCGCACGCCGGGGGTGACGTGCACGGGCAGGCGGCTCCGGTCGAGGATCTGCAGGGCGCGGCCGAGTTGGGCCATGGCGCCGCCGCGCAGGGGCATGGAGCCGTGTCCGCCGGGGCCGCGGAAGACGACCTCGGTGCCGCAGCCGGACTTTTCGGAGATCTGGACGGGGTAGTACTTGTGGCCGTTGAGGAAGGACGTGTAGCCGCCGACCTCACCGATGGCGTAGCGCACGCCTGCGAAGAGTTCGGGGTGTTCGTT
Source organism: Phototrophicaceae bacterium (assembly GCA_965238035.1). Classification (GTDB taxonomy): domain Bacteria; phylum Chloroflexota; class Anaerolineae; order Aggregatilineales; family Phototrophicaceae; genus JAGWBD01. Next base: position 1,568,493 of record OZ250163.1, read on the forward strand.
GACGAGGTAACCGGCGCCGTAGCGACCGCCGACCTCCTCGTCCGCCAGGACGAGCAGCAGCACGTCGCCGGGGGGCGTGAAACCCTGCGCGCGGGCACGCAGGCAGGCGGCGATCATCATGGCGACGCCGCCCTTCATGTCCAGCGTGCCGCGGCCCCAGACGCAGCCGTCGGCGATGGCGCCGGCGAAGGGCGGATGGGTCCAGTGCTGGCCGGCGGTGGTGACGACGTCGACGTGGCCGTAGAGCAGCAGCGGCGGCGCCTGACCTGCGCCGGGCAGACGCGCCAGCAGGTTGAGGCGGGCGTCGTCCCTGGCCAATATCTGAAAGTCGATGCCCTGCTCCGTCAGCAGGCCGGCGACGTAGTTCACGCAGTCGGCCTCGTTGCCGGGCGGGTTGGTGGTATCGAAACGCAAGAGTTGTTGCAGTAGTTCAGCGGGGCGTTCGTATATGGGGGTCATGCGGGTGGCCTCTTTACGCTGGCGATTTTCAGTGTACAGTGAGGCAGACGCGTCCGCCAGGAAGGCGGGCCGCAGGGGATTTCGAGAGGTGGACAGGATGGGGAAGCAGTATCCGGCAGCGCCTGCCATGGTGATCGACGTGAGCAAGACCTACGTGGCGCACTTCCACACCAGCCGCGGCGACTTTGATGTGCAGCTCTTGACGGCCGAGGCGCCGCTCACGGTCAACAACTTCGTGTTTCTGGTGGGCGAAGGATTTTATGATGGTGTTTTATTTCATCGAGTGATCAAGAATCCGCCTTTCATGGTGCAGGGCGGCGACCCCACCGGCACCGGCCGCGGCGGGCCGGGCTATCGTTTTGACGACGAAGCTTCCGCGCTGGCACTGCGGCACGAGGGGCCCGGCACGCTCAGCATGGCCAACGCCGGCCCGAACACCAACGGCTCGCAATTCTTCATCACGCACATCGCCACGCCGCATCTGAATGGCAAGCACGCCGTCTTCGGCCGCGTGAGCGGGGACGGCCAGACAGTCGTGAACGCCATCGAACAGGGCGACGTGATCGAGACGCTTACTATCAGCGAGATTGACTGAAGCGACCCCGGACGGGCCAGCAGGCAGATTCAGCTTCAGTCACTGGCTCCTGATCCTCTGACTGGCAGCAGGCGCAGACCGAGGCCGCCACGCTCGCGCTCTTGTACGAAGCGGACAACCCGGCAAGCTGAATTTCAGACGCAGCGCCGTAAAATCTGTCTCAGGAAGAAGTTGAAACGGTGAACTGGTCCAGATTCGTTCATCGCCCGGATTTGCCCAATCTTTCAGGGCTAGTGAATTGTCAGGCGACGGCGCGCATCTGATGTCATTCTTGCGAGAACTTCGTCCCTAAGAATGTTGCCCAGGAAATGCGGCCCGTCACATTCACCCCACCTCGGGGTACCATACTGGCAGCATCCATCGGGGTTGGCGCACGGCTGACCGAACCAATCGAAGTCGTTGCACCAGCAACCGGACCCAGACCCCTCGGTGCCCCCATCAAGGTCATGCCGAATGGAGTAGGCCTGGAGATAGGGCTGGCCATCGTCAGGAATGACACACTGGTAATCAGTCACCTCCCACAGGACGTCCTTCATGCTGACGGGCAGGCCGTGGTCAGGGTCGAGCAATTGCTCCTTGATCCATTGGCCTTCATTGTAGGGGCCGCAGCGGCGCTGGTCCTCTTCCTCGGTCGCCACCGTGCTGTCCGGCAGCGACCAGTCCCGCAGGGCGCCACCCCTTGTGTTGTCAATCGAGGTGGTGAGCGCCGCTACCTTGAGAGTAAGCGGGTGGTAGAGGACGAGGAAGAAGTGCCCGTTTTCCATTCCTTCGGTGCCGGGGGTACACAGCAGGTCCGAACTGATGCCGCGCAGGCGGGCCACATCGCACATACCGTCGACAAGGCTTTCGTCATACATGAGGTCGTGGTCGGTCGCCAGGGACTGGACAAAGTCCAGGTCTTCAAGGTCGGTGATACGGACGCGCGTCTTGCCGTTGTTGATGCGCCGGAAGGGGTACATGGTCATGTCGTCCACGGCCAGCAGCAGGGGCTCGCCGAGGCTGTCGACGTTGAGATAGCGGATCCAGCTGCGTTCGCAGGTATTGAATTGCAGCCAGACGGGGGCCATGTCGCAGGCGGGGGTCGGTTGCGTGTCAGCGGCAGCGTCCACGGGAAGCTCTGTGGCTGTGTCCTCCTCCGCCAGAACGCTTGTGGCGAGCGACAGGGCCAGGACAAACGTTAACAGGGCCAGTGGCGCGGCGGCGATAATCTGGCCTGTCTGCCGCTTTGGCACCTGCAGCAGGTGACGGAATTCAGTCAGAACCATGCGATTACCAATGATCATTCGTTGCGGATACGTGTTCAGTATCAATGAATCAACATTATTTAGAATACAAGCTCAGTTTCCAGGAACTGGACTCAGGAAGAGCCTGGTGCACGGGTGCCGGGAGCCGTCAATACTGAAGCCTCACCGGCAGGGAATCACGGTCAGCTTTACAGGATCTGACTCAGGAAGAGCTTCGTGCGCGGGTGCTGGGCGTTCTCGAAGAAGTGCTCCGGGCTGCCCTCCTCGACAATGCGGCCCTCGTCAAAGAGGATGACGCGGTCGGCCACTTCTCGCGCGAAGCCCATTTCGTGCGTGACGACCAGCATGGTCATGCCGCTCAGCGCCAGCTCCTTCATGACGTCCAGCACTTCCTTGATCATCTCGGGATCCAGCGCCGAGGTCGGCTCGTCAAAGAGCATGATGCGCGGCTCCATGGCGAGGGCGCGGGCGATGGCCACGCGCTGCTGCTGACCGCCGGAGAGCTGGCCGGGATACTTGTGCGCCTGTTCGGGGATACCGACGCGCTCCAGTATTTGCATGGCATGCGCTTCCACCTCGGCGCGCGGGCGATGGCGCACGCGGATGGGGGCGAGGGTGATGTTCTGGATGGCGGTCAGATGCGGGAAGAGGTTGAACTGCTGGAAGACCATGCCAATTTCGCGGCGGATGGCGGCGACGTTGCGCACGTCGTGGCTCAACTCCATGCCGTCGACGATGATCTGGCCTTCCTGGTGTTCCTCGAGGCGGTTGATGCAGCGGATGAAGGTGGACTTACCGGAGCCGGAGGGACCGATGATGACGACCACCTCGCGCGGGGCGACGGTCATGCTGACGTCACGCAGGACGTGAAACTCGCCAAACCACTTGTTCATGTTGCGGCAAATGATGATCGGCTCTTCTTCATCACTCAACTGACTCACAACGGTGCCCTGGTCCAGCGGGGCGTTGTTTGTGGTGGCCATGGCGTTCCTCCGGATATGGCTCAGGCTCGGGCTGCGCCGGAGCCGCTGGCTTCGACGCGGCGGCTGACGACGGACATGATGGCGCAGAAGATAAAGTAAATGATGGAGATGAAAATGTAGGTTTCGCGACGCAGACCCTGGAACTCGGTCTGGGCGGCGATAAGGGTAGCGACGCCGGTGAGCTCAATCAGGCCGACGATGGCCACCAGCGAGGTGTCCTTGAAAAGCGAGATGCACTGACCGACGAGGGCGGGGATGACGGCGCGCAGGGCCTGCGGCAGGGTGACATGCAGGGTAATGCGCCAGCCGGGCAGGCCGAGGGCGCGGGCCGCTTCTTCCTGGCCGGGGGAGAGGCTTTGCAGGCCGCCGCGCACATTTTCGGCAAGGTAGGCGGCGCTGAAGAGCGTCACGGCGACCATCGCGCGGTAGGGAGCGTTGTCCGGCCCGCCGAGGCCCGGCAGCACAAACTGCACCAGCAGCATGGACATGAAGAGCACAGTGATGAGCGGCACGCCGCGCACGACCTCAATGTAGAGCGTGCTGGCCAGGCTGACGACAGGCAGCTTGCTGCGCCGGCCGAGGGCCAGCAGGATGCCAATCGGGAAGGCGCCGACGATACCCACGGCCGTGAGGAGCATGGTGAGCAGGAAGCCGCCCCAGAGCTGCGGGTCGCTGGCCTGGAGGGGCCCGCCGGCGCCGAAGCCCACAATCAGGATGAAGGCCAGCGGCATGAGGGCCGCCCAGAACCAGACCGTCAGGCGGCGCCCGCGCGCCCGCGGCGACTCCAGATGCTGGTCACGGCGTTCCAGCCACTTCGCCCCGTAATAGCCCGCGGCCGTGACGGCCACGACAAGCGTCAGGCCGAGGTTCAGTTGTTGCAGGAAGGGCGCCAGCATCAGGCGCAGGAAGTCGGCCGTGGAGCGCCGTCCCTTGTACTGGTGGTCGATGATGCCGAGCATGGGCAAGTTTTCATCGTCCGCGTCACGCGGGCGCCCGTCCTCGATGAGGAGTCGGTCCGTCGAACGCACATACTGGTAGACGCGGGTGCCGTCGCGAATGAAGTTGCGGTCGAAGATGGGGTAGATGCCGGTGGCCGCGAGGGAGGCGATGCTCTCGTCGCTGCCGGCAACCTGTTTCTCCAGCAGATACCAGCCTTCCTGGGGCAGGGTCAGGCGAAACTCCTCGCCGGGGGCGATCGTCTGCTGCGCCAGTTGTGCGCCGGTATCGCCGGCGCTGAGGGTGAGGGTCACCGGGTAGGCGCTTACCTGCCAGGATTCATTGATGGGCGGCGGGATCTCGCTCTGCTCCAGCTCGGCCTCGAAGGCGGCGCGCTGGCTGTCGGTGAGGCGATCGCCGGCCAGTTGCTGGCGGACTTCCTCGATGCGCTGGCTGGCGGCGAGGCGGTTGGCGGCGGCGTTGCGCATGGTATTCGACATAGTGTCGCCGAAGCTGGAGAGACTGGCCAGCGACTCGTCAGTTTGGGGGACGAGGCGCAAGACAATCTCGTCATCCGCTGCGGCGATGAAGGCGACCTGAGCCTGCGGCGAGGCTGTGATGGAGCCGCTGGAGACCTGGAGTTGACCGGCCGCCAGCCAGGTGGGCGGCAGGGGGATGGTAGCCACGAGCAGCCAGGGGATGACGAAGAGCGCCAGCAGGCCCGCTGCCAGCACTGCCCAGACCTTCACACGCACCATCGACCAGGCCGCCAGGCTGACTCCTGTCAGCGCAGCCAGGTAGAACAGCAGGGTTATCAGGCGCAGATTCATGAACTGCTCCACCCTTCCGATCAGGAAGAGGCGGAGGTTGAAGATCACCGAGTACCAGTTGGCTGACTCGATACTCCAGCTCACCAGGTAGGAGACGGCAGCGAGCACGAAGACCACGCCCAGCAGCGTCAGGATGGTATCCAGCGGCGAGCCGAAGAGATTGGCGCGCACCCAGGCGAGGGCGCCGATTTCGGTGATTGGCGGTTTGCGCTCCGGCGGCTCCTCGAAGTAGGCCGCGCTGCGCACCGGCGATTTGGGCGGCGGGGCTCCCGCCATGAGGGTGGCCATCAGCGCGTCACCAGTTCGAAGCGGCGGTTCACCGCGTTCATGATAACGGAGATCAGGAGGCTCAGGGACAGATAGAAAAGCATGACGATCAGGAAGGCGGTAATTGTCTGGCCGGACTGGTTCATGATGGTCGTCGCGGCGTAGAAGGTATCGGCAAAGCCGATACTGATGGCCAGGCTCGAGTTCTTGGCCAGGTTGAGATACTGGTTACCGAGGGGCGGGATGATGACGCGCATGGCCTGCGGGAAGATGACGTGTTGCAACGATTGCGCCCGCGTGAGGCCGATCGCACGCGCGGCCTCCAGCTGCCCGGGGGGCACCGCCTGAATGCCGGCGCGCACAATTTCGGCAATGAAGGCCGAGGTATAGATCACCAGGGCCAGCAGCAGCGCCATATACTCCGGCGTAATTTCCAGGCCGGTCAGAAAGCGGCCGAAGCGGTTCTGCGTCGGCAATTGCATCAGCAGCGGCTGTGTGCTGGCGCGAAGCAGTTCGTTTGTGCCGAGCAGGCCTTGCGCCCGGGCTTCGGCGAGGGGCTGCAGGGAGACTTCGCCGCCGCTGGCGACGGCGACGTGCGCCGGCGCCGGCGCCAGGCCGACCAGCACCCAGCCCAGCAAGGCGGTGACGAGCATGGCCAGCAGGGCCAGTGGGCCACGCGCGTAGGGCTGGCCGGTGGCTTCCGTGCGGCGGGCGAGCCAGAGCCAGGTGAAGCCGGCCAGCAAGGCGCCCAGACCGACGTAGGCGAACCAGGCTGCAAAGCGGCCGGTGGCCAGCACTTGCGGGAAGACGAAGCCGCGAATACTGATGTAGATCGATGGCGTCAGCTCCACGCGCAGACTGGCCAGGGGGAGGAGGCCGAGGGTGAAGATCAGGCCGGCGAGGGCCTGCCCCAGGATGAGCCCGACGGCGCGCGGGCGCCAGCGGGGTGGCAGGGCGCGGTGGGCGGCGTGAGCCAGGGCGAGGCTGAGGACGGCGTAGACGAGGAAGGCGCTGGTAAGCCCGGCGCCCCAGGACCAGGGCTGTGCGCCCGGCTGATAATGCCCCCAGGCGGCGAATTCCGAGACCAGCAGCAGCGCGACGAAGCCATAGCGCAGCAATTCGCGCCGGGCCAGGTCGGGCGCGGGGCCGCTCAGATAACGCCACAGGGCGAGGCCGAGCAGGGCCCAGAGCGCCAGGCGCAAACTTATGTAATCGACCCCTTCATTGGGGATGGTGATGGCATCCCGGATGAGGGGCAGGCTGAACATCACAATGTAATACCAGGTAAAAATCTGCACCAGCAGCGGCGTATTGCGCAGGAAATCCACGTAGGCGCGGGCGATATTGCGGATGAGCCAGTTGGTGCTGAGCAAAAAGACGCCGACGAAGAGGCCGAGCAGCGTCGTCAGCGCCAGGCCGATAAAGACGATGCGCAGGGTGTTGGTCATGCCGACGGCGAAGGCCTGGCCGTAGGTGGAATCGCCGCTGTACCAGTCGGGGCTTTCGCTGATGGCGAAGCCGGCGCGCAACTCCAGGAAACTGAAGGAGGTCACGAGGCCTTTAGCGCGCAACTGGGTGGAGGCTGTGGACCCCAGATACCAGAAGATAGCCGTGGCCAGCAAGACAAAGGCGACCTGGCCCAGCACCTGCAGCACGCGCTGGTCCGCGAGCAGACGCATGACGCCGCCACGGGGCATGATGCCAGAAGTTTCAGCAGGACTGGTCATGTGAGAAGACCTGTTGTCTGCGCTACGGAGGGGATGGCGACGCGCTCACCATCCCCTCCGCCTGACAACTTGCTACCTCACCGCGATTTAGCGGAAGGGCGGAGCGTAGAGCAGGCCGCCGTCGGTCCACAGGGCGTTGAGGCCGCGACCGAGATTGAAGGGGGCCACGCCCAGGTTACGGTCGAAGATTTCGCCGTAGTTGCCGACCTGGCTGATCACCGCGACCATGAAGTCGTTGGGGATGCCGAGGTAGGAACCGGAGGCGTTGTCGTTCTGGCCCAGCAAACGCTGGATGGAGGGGTCGCCGCTGTCGAGGAAGTCGTTGACATTCTCGCTGGTGATGCCGGCTTCTTCAGCAGTAATCAGGCCGTAGACGGTCCAGGCGACGATGTCCGCGAACTGCGGGTCGGACTGCGGCGAGAGCGGGCCGAGGGGCTCCTTGCTGAGGGTGATGTCCAGCACCATGTGCTGACTGGGGTCGGGCGCGATGGCATGGAAGGAGATGATACCACTCTTGTCGGTCGTCCAGGCTTCACAACGACCGTCGAGATAGGACTGCCAGGTCGAGGCGGCGTCGGGGAAGGTCAGGATGTTGATATCCAGCCCGCGCGAAGAGATGGCGTCGGTGATGTTCAGCTCGGTGGTCGTGCCCTGCTGCACGCAGACGGAGGCGCCGTCGAGTTCCTGGATGGTGGTAACGCCGAGCTCGGCACGGGTGCCGATGCCCTGGCCATCATAGAAGGCGGTCGGGCCGAAGGTCGCGCCCCAGACAACGTCACGGCTCAGCGTCCAGGTGGTGTTGCGCGACATCATGTCGATCTCGCCACCCTGGATGGCAGCCTGGCGCTCGGCTGCGGTGAGCGGACGGAAGGAAACGGCGTTGGCATCGCCGAGCACCGCAGCGGCAACCGCGCGGCAGATGTCGATGTCAAAGCCCTCGAATTCGCCGGCGTCATTGACCACGCCGAAGCCGGCCAGCTGGGCATTCACGCCACAAATCAGCTCGCCACGCTCCATGATCGTCTGCGTAACCGGGCCCAGGGCCACGCCGTCCTGCGCGAGGGTGCCAGTGCCGGAAACCAGCAGCGCGATCAGCAACACTACAGCTATCACTCTTGTCATTGTTCGGTTCCTTTCCATATGCGGACATATGCCGGGGCCGGCGCAGGACGGGATAACCCGTCCATGCACCAACACCCGCTGGCACGCACCTTAACAATTCCTTGTCAAATGTTCAAGTGCAAGGGCGCAATTCACCCTTAACCCTGATTTAGCCTGCGGCGACCGCCTGACCCTCCAGATACTTCTCGAAGAGGCCGCGGATTTCACCTTCTTCGGCGTGCCGGCCGGTTTCCTTCTTGGAGTAGAGCAGGGTACCGTTCACGACGAACTCGAACAGGCCGCCACTGGCCGGAATCAGATTCCAGGAGCGGACGTGCGCCAACAACTCGCGTTCACCCAACAATTCTGCCGCCAAACTGACGGCTTGAGGGGTGTAGTTTCAAGAGCCGCAATAGGTAAGCGTGATGTCCAGATGTCCATTCTGCATCACAATGTCTCCTTTCCCGTGTATTCGGACGAACATTAATGCACTGCGTTTAGTATAGCGACTTTGTGCCAGAGCGCGAGTCGTTGCGACAATTCAGCGCCTGGTTGCGGTATCGGCCTCCTCTTCCTGCTGCGCCAGCCAGGCGCGCAGCCGGCGCCGAAGCTCGTCGCGCACGCGGCCGAAGGCGGCCAGGCGTTGCGCCTCATCGCCCTGCTGCGCGGCGGGGTCCGGCAGGCTCCAGTGGATGCGCTGCACGTGGCCGGGACGGGCTGCCGCCGCAAGCGGGAAATGCGGGCAGTTCTGCGCGGCGTGGTCGCAGACGGTGATGACAGTGTCGAAGGGCTCGCGCAGAAACTCGTCCACGTGCTGCGAACGCTGGCCGCGGATGTCGACGTTGATCTCGTCCATGGCGCGGATGGCGAGGGGGTGCAAACTGGAAGGAGCCACGCCGGCGCTGTGGACGCTGACGCGCTGGCCGGCGAGGTTGCGCAGCAGGCCTTCGGCCATCTGGGAGCGGGCGGAATTGGCGGTGCAGAGGATGAGCACGCGCAGCCTGTCTGGCATGGGCTGGCGCTCCATTCTGGTTGTGTAGACAGGGCGGTAGTATAGCGCGCGGCAGTCTGCGGGCGCCCTGTCCCGCCGCTCATGACGGAGCCCTCCCCGGTCCCCTATGCCCTCACCCCCCGGCCCCCTCTCCCTCAGGGAGAGGGGGAGCAATTCTGCTGGAAAGGAGGCGAGGGGGGGATGGCGGGTATACTGCTGCACAGTGAAGGCAGCACAGGAAGCGCATGGCCAGAAGCCGCACCCGCTACGTCTGTTCGCACTGCGGCCGCCAGAGTCCGGCATACCTCGGGCGCTGCCCGGGCTGCGGCGAATTCAACACGATGGCGGAGGAGCCCGAGCCCGGCGGCCGTGCGGCTGCCGCACAGACGCGCGCGAGCGCGACGGGCGGCGGCGCTCCGCAGCGCCTGGCCGAGGTTGACACGGAGGCCGGCGAACGCATCCCGGTGCCGCTGGGGGAGTTCAACCGCGTGCTGGGCGGCGGCTTCGTGCCCGGCAGCATTGCGCTGATCGGCGGCGAACCGGGCATCGGCAAGAGCACGCTGATCCTGCAGCTGGGCGCGCTGCTGGCGGATGTGCATGGGGCCGGTGCTCTACGTCAGCGGCGAGGAGAGCGCGCGTCAGATTCGCATGCGCGCCGACCGCCTCGGGCTGCAGGCCGGGGCGCTGTATCTGCTGACCGAGACGCGCCTGGAGGCCGTGCTGGCGCAGGTGGAACGCTTGGGGCCGCGCCTGCTGGTGATCGACTCGATCCAGACGATGCAGGGCGAGACCAGCGCCTCCGCGCCCGGCAGCGTCAGCCAGGTGCGCGACTGCGCCGGGCGGCTGCAGGCGCTCGCCAAGGCCAGCGGCATTTGCGTCATCCTGATCGGCCACGTCACGCGCGAGGGCAGCATCGCCGGCCCGCGCGTGCTGGAGCATCTGGTGGACACGGTGCTCTATATGGAAGGCGACCCGTTTCAGGCTTACCGCCTGCTGCGCTGCGTCAAGAATCGTTTCGGCGCCACCAGCGAGGTGGGCGTCTTCGAGATGCAGGGGCGCGGCCTGATCGAGGTGCCCAACCCCAGCGAGGTCTTCCTGGCGGAGCGCGCCTTCCGGGCACCGGGCTCGGCCATCACCATCACGCTGGAAGGCACGCGGCCGCTGCTGGTGGAGTTGCAGGCGCTGACCAGCCCGAGCGTCTTCAGCAATCCGCGGCGCACGCCCAATGGCGTCGACGCCAACCGCCTGCTGTTGATCAGCGCGGTGCTGGCCAAACGCGCCGGGCTGCGCCTGCAGGAGCAGGACGTCTTCGTCAACGTCGTGGGCGGGCTGAAGGTGAGCGAGCCGGCGGCGGACCTGGCGATGGCGGCGGCGCTGGCCTCCAGTTATCACGAGGTGCCGGTGCCGGCGGACCTGGCGTTGATCGGCGAGCTGGGCCTGGGCGGCGAACTGCGCGCGGTCAGCCAGCCGGGACCGCGGCTGCGCGAGGCGGCCAAACTGGGCTTCAAACGCGTGTTGCTGCCGCGTCTGCGGCGGCCGCTGCAGGACGTTCCGGCGGAACTGGAGCTGCTGCAGGTGCGCGACCTGGCGACGGCGCTGAAGCTGGCGGGCCTGGGCTCGCGGGAAGCAGTCCAATCCTGAAAGGTGGTACTAAAGCAGCGCGCCCGAGGGACTATTATTCGCTGATTGACAATGCTGCCATCGTGTCAGGAGCGGCGCCTGTGAGATTCGCCTGGATTTTGTCAGGTGCCATGTTCAGTACGTATCTGGGCATCTCCATCCTGGCGCCGGTGTTACCACCGCTGATGCGCCAGCTGGGTCTCAGCGAGTTGCATGGTGGCCTGATCCTGACCGCCTCTTCCATCGCATGGGTCCTGTTCAGCCCCTGGTGGGGACGGCGCAGCGACGTGCTGGGACGCAAGCGGGTCATTCTGCTGGGGATGGGCGGTTACACACTGGGCGTGGCATCCTTCGCCATCGCCATGCAGGCTGGTCTCGAAGGAAAGGGAATCTTCGCCAGCGCGACCGTGACCTGGTTGTTGCTGATCGGCGCGCGCGTAATTGTGGGCTCGCTGTTTTCGGCGGCAGCTCCGGCGGCCCAGGCCTACATCGCCGATGTCAGCAAGGGTCAGCAACGCACCGGTGCGATGGGCATCCTGGCTTCGGCCAACGGCCTGGGCAGCATTCTGGGCCCGGCGCTGGGAGCGCTGGTGGTGGGCCTGGGCCTGGCCGCACCCCTCTTCCTTGCCGCCATCACACCCCTCTTCGGCATGCTGCTGGTGTGGCGCCTGCTACCCGCCGTGCCGCCGAAACTGAAACGGGGCGAACGGGCGCCGTCGCTGCGCGTCACGGACGCGCGTCTGCTGCCCTTGCTGATCATTGGTTTCTGTGTGATGCTGGTGCTCGCGGTGGTGCAGTTCACGATGGGCTATCTCTTCCAGGACCGCCTCGGCCTGAATGCCATTGATACGACGAGGCTGGTGGGTCTGGCGGTGATGGCCAGCGGCGCAGCCCTGCTGTTTGCGCAGATGGTGCTGATTCAGGTCTTCAGGTTGACGCCAATGACCTTGCTGCGTCTGGGCATTCCGCTGATGCTGGTCGCGCTGCTGGTGTTGACCTTCGCCGCTGACTTTGCGCAGCTGACGCTGGCGCTGGTGCTGATGGGCCTGGCGGTCGGGATGGCGCAGCCTGGCTTTCGCAGCGCCATCACCTTCGCCGTCGAACCGCATGAGCAGGGCGCGGCGGCCGGTCTGGCAAACGCCGTCCCCGGCTGCGGCTTCATCTTCGGCCCGGCGCTGGGCACCGCCCTCTACGGCGTCAATTCCTACCTGCCCTACCTTTTCGCGGCCCTGTTTACGGTGGTTGCCTTCGCCATGCTGACCCTGCGCGCAAGGCAGCGCGCGATCCAGCCCGCGACCTGACCCCGCGCCCTTTCCCGTTTGTGGCGGGAGCCCTGTCCCGTCGCTCACGACGGGAGCCCTCCCCCGGCCCCCTTGTCCCGCCGCACACGACGGGAACCCTTCTCAGGGAGAGGGGTAGAGATTCGTGGCGTGAGGTGGAACGGGTTTCCGATATGGAAAACCTGGTTCAACATCGTGGCGGCGACCGGCAGGCCCGCAGCAGTCCAATCACGCAAATTGGTACCAAAGCCGCGCCCGGGCAGAGCAGATAACATACGCGGGTTGTCATCGCTTCTGTCACGCCGTGTGAGGCGCCTGTGAAACCTGTCTGGATATTGTTTGGCGCCATGTTCTGCGCCAATCTGGCCCATTCCGTGCTGGCGCCGGTGCTGCCGCCGCTGATGCGCGAACTGGGTCTGAGCGCGCTGCAGGGCGGCCTTATTCTGACCGGCGCGTCCATTGTGTGGGTGATCTTTTGCCCGTGGTGGGGCCAGCGCAGCGACGTGCTGGGCCGCAAGCCGGTCATCATGCTGGGGCTGGCGGGCTACGCACTGGGCGCGGTCGCGTTTGCCTTGTTCGTGCAGGCGGGTCTGGACGGGATCATCGCCAGCGCAATGGTGACCTGGTTGCTGCTGGTAGCTGCGCGCATGGTCGTGGGCGTCATGTTTTCTGCGGCCGCCCCGTCCGCGCAGGCCTACATCGCCGACGTCAGCAGTGGCCAGCAACGCACGAGCGCGATGGGCATCCTGGCTTCGGCCAGTGGACTTGGCGGCATATTGGGCCCGGCGTTCGGGGCAGTCGTCGTGAGCATGGGGATGAGCCTGGTTGCGCCTATCTTTCTCTCGTCCCTGATGCCGTTGCTGGGCTTGTTGCTGGTCTGGCGGATGCTGCCGCCGGTACGGCCGATCCTGAAGCGGGGTGAACGCGCGCCGCGCCTGAACGTTTTTGACGCGCGCCTGATGCCCTTTCTGGTCATCGGCTTCTGCGCGATGCTGGTGGTCTCGGTGGTGCAATTCACCCTCGGCTATCTGATTCAGGACCGCTTCGGGCTGGATGCGATCGAAACCGCGCGCCAGACGGGGCTGGCGATGATGGTCAGCGGCGCCGCCGTGTTCTTCGCCCAGATGGTGCTGATTCAATATTTCCGCCTGACGCCGCTGACGCTGATGCGTCTGGGCATGCCACTGGTGCTGGGCTCACTGCTGCTGCTGGTCGGCGCTGCCAGCCAGGTGCAGTTGATGCTGTCGATGGTGTTGCTGGGTCTGGGCATCGGCATGGTGCATCCGGGCTTCCGCACTGCCATCACCTTCGCCGTCGAGCCGCATGAGCAGGGCGCGGCTGCCGGCCTGGCGAGCGCCGTCCCCGGTTACAGCTACATCTTTGGCCCGGCGCTGGGCACCGCGCTGTACGGTCTGGATCCCTTCTTGCCCTTCCTGCTGGCGTCCGTGGTGCTGCTGGCCGGCTTCGCCGTGCTGGTGCTGAACCCGCGCCTGCGTGTGGTGCAGCCGGCGGTCTGAACGCGCGCCCGGCAGTCCAATTGCCTGAATGGTCCTAATGTCGCGTGGCAAGCGACGCTATGATGCAGGCTATCTCATCGTTTCCCTGACAGTCTGGAAGTAAATTGTGAAAGCCGCCTGGATATTGTTTGGCGCCATGTTCTGCGCCAGCCTGGGACACTCCGTGCTGGTGCCGGTGCTGCCGCCGCTGATGCGCGAGCTGGGACTGAGCGCGCTGCAGGGTGGACTGATTATGACCGGCTCGTCCATCGTGTGGGTCATTTGCTGCCCATGGTGGGGCCGGCGCAGCGACGTGCTGGGGCGCAAGCCACTCATCATGTTTGGGCTGACAGGCCTGGCACTGGGCGTGGGCATGTTTGCCTTCGTGATGAAGGCCGGTCTTGAAGGAGCAATCGCCAGCGCGACAGTGACCTGGCTGCTGCTGATAGGCGCGCGCGTGATCGTGAGCGCCCTGTATTCGGCGGCCGCCCCGTCCGCGCTGGCCTACATCGCGGATGTCAACAGCGGCCAGCAGCGCACGAGCGCGCTGGGCATCCTGTCGGCGTCCAAGGGACTGGGGGGCATCCTGGGTCCGGCGCTGGGGGCGCTGGTCGTGGGTATGGGGATGAGCCTGGCCGCGCCGGTCTTCATTTCGGCCGTGACGCCGTTACTGGGCATGTTGCTGGTATGGCGGCTGCTGCCGCAGGTAAAGTCGACCCTGAAGCGGGGCGAACGCGCGCCGGTCGTCCGCGTCCATGACGTGCGGCTGCTGCCCCTGATGATCACCGGCTTCTGCGCGATGATGGTGCCCGCGGTTGTACATTTCACCCTCGGCTATCTGGTGCAGGACCGCTTCGGTCTGGATGCTGTCGAAACCACGCGCCTGACGGGGCTGGCGTTGATAGTCAGCGGCATGGCCCTGTTCCTCGCCCAGATGGTGCTGATCCAGGTCTTGCGGCTGACGCCGCTGAAGCTGCTGCGGCTGGGCATGCCGCTGATGCTGGGGGCAGTGCTGCTGCTGGCCAGCGCCGCCAGTCCCTTGCAGTTGATGCTGTCGATGCTGGTGCTGGGTCTGGGCACCGGAATGGTGCAGCCGGGCTTCCGCAGCGCGGTCACCTTCGCGGTGGAGCCGCATGAGCAGGGCGCGGTGGCCGGTCTGGCGAGCGCAATCCCCGCTTACAGTTTCATTATCGGCCCGGCGCTGGGCACCGCCCTGTATGGCCTGAATCCCCTCTCGCCTTTCCTGCTGGCGTCCGTTGTGATACTGGTGGGTATCGCAGTGCTGGTGCTGCACCCGCGCACACGCGTGGTTCAGTCTGCGACCTGAGCGCGCGCCCTCACCCCCCAACCCCCTTGTCCCACCTTCGGTGGGAGCCCTTCTCAGGGAGAGGGGGAGGAGGGGTTGGGGAAGGAAGCAGTTTCAGGCTTCGTTACGAGATGAATCTCCCCTCTCGCCTTTCCTGCTGGCGTCCGTTGTGATACTGGTGGGTATCGCAGTGCTGGTGCTGCACCCGCGCACACGCGTGGTTCAGCCTGCGACCTGAGCGCGCGCGCGGCAGTCCAATAGCGCCGAATGGTACCTGTTGTGTCCGGGTAGAGCGGTTAACATCCCAGGCATGCCATCGTTTCGCTTGCATTACGAGAAACTCACGTGAGACCAGCCTGGATCCTGTTTGGCGCCCTGTTCTGCGCCAATCTGGGCTTCTCCATGCTGGCGCCGGTGCTGCCGTCGCTGATGCGGGAACTGGGCCTGACCGAACTGCAGGGCGGTCTGCTTCTGTCCGGGTCAGCCGTCATGTGGGTCATCTTCAGTCCCTGGTGGGGTCGTCGCAGTGACAGGTGGGGGCGCAAGCCGGTCGTCATGGTGGGGCTGGCGGGTTACGCGCTGGGCGCGGGCGCGTTTGCCCTTGTGATACAGGCGGGCCTGGACGGGGTCTACGCCAGCGCGCTGGTGACCTGGCTGTTGCTGGTGGGGACGCGTCTGATCATTGGCGCGATGTTTTCAGCAGCCGTGCCTGGGGCGCAGGCCTACATCGCGGACGTCAGCAGCGGCCAGCAACGCACGAGCGCGCTGGGCATCCTGTCGTCGTCCATAGGCCTGGGCAGCATCCTCGGCCCGGCGCTGGGGGCGCTGGTCGTGAGTTTGGGGATGAGCCTGGTGACCCCCTTGTTCCTGTCGTCCTTCACACCGTTTTTTGGTCTGTTGCTGGTCTGGCGCCTGCTGCCGCCGGTACGCCCCGCCCTGCAGCAGGACGAACGGGCGCCGAGCCTGAGCGCCCTTGATGCGCGCCTGCTACCGTTTCTGGTCATCGGTTTCTGCGCCCTGCTGGTCATTTCGCTGGTGCAGTTCACCCTCGGCTATCTGGTGCAGGACCGCTTCGGGCTGGATGCCGTCGAGACCACGCGCCAGACGGGACTGGCGGTGATGGTCAGCGGCGTTGCCCTGTTCATCACGCAGATGGTTTTTATCCAGGTGTTTCGCCTGACGCCGATGAAGCTGCTGCGGCTGGGCATGCCGCTGGTGCTGGCTGCGCTGCTGCTGCTGGCTGTTTCCGCCAGTCAGTTGCAGTTGATGCTGGCGATGGTGCTCATGGGTCTGGGCATCGGGATGGTGCAGCCGGGCTTCCGCAGCGCCATCACCTTCGCCGTCGAGCCGTATGAGCAGGGCACGGCGGCCGGACTGGCGAGCGCTGTATCCGGCTATGGTTTCATCTTTGGCCCGGCGCTGGGCACGGCCCTTTACGGTCTGAACCCCTTCTCGCCCTACATATTCGCTGCCCTGGTGGTGCTGGCCGGTCTCGTCGTGCTGGTGCTGCACCCGAGCACCCGCGTGGTACAGGCTGCGACCTGAGCCCAGCTCGGGCCCTCACCCCCCAACCCCCTCTCCCTCAGGGAGAGGGGGAGAAGATTCAGGCTTCGTTACGAGATGACTCTGTGATTTGGGATGAACCTGGTTCGATGCCAGCGCGGCAGCGCGGCCGGACTGCAAACGCTGCGCTGCTGCTGCTCCACGACCTGAGGCGCCGATGTTGAACCTGGAGGGTCTGGAGACGCGCCAGGCAATCCAATAGCGCTGAATGGTACCAGGGCTGCGCAGCCCCGACGGTGCTACCATCCTGACATGTCATTGTCAGCGTCGCTCTCCATGAAACGCCTGTGAAACCCGCCTGGATTCTGTTCAGCGCCCTGTTCAGCGCCAATCTCGGCTACTCGGTGCTGGCGCCGGTGCTGCCGTCGCTGATGCGCGAACTGGGCCTGAGTGAACTGCAGGGCGGTCTGATGCTGTCGGTATCCTCCATTGCGTGGATACTGTTCAGCCCCTGGTGGGGTCGTTACAGCGACAGGACAGGGCGCAAACCGATCATCATGATCGGGCTGACGGGTTACGCGCTGGGCGCGGGCGTGTTCGCCCTGGTGATGCAGGGGGGCCTGGACGGCGTGTTCGCCAGTGCGCTGGTGATCTGGTTGCTGCTGGTGGGGGCGCGTATGATCTCGGGTGCGCTGTTTTCGGCGGCTGTGCCGGGCGCGCAGGCCTATATCGCGGACGTCAGCAGTGGCGGGCAACGCACAGGCGCGATGGGTATCGTGACCTCGTCGGTTGGTCTGGGCAACATCCTGGGACCGGCGCTGGGCGCGCTGGTGGTGAGCATGGGTCTGGGTCTGGTGGCGCCCCTCTTCCTGGCAGCCCTGACGCCGCTGATTGGCGTGTTGCTGATCTGGCGTCTGCTGCCGGCGGTACCCCCTGTCCTGGTCCAGGGCGAGCGCGCGCCAAAGCTGGGCATGTTCGATGGACGCCTGCTACCGTTTCTGTTCGTCGGCTTCTGCGCCTTGCTGGTGCTCTCGATGGTGCAATTCACCATTGGCTATCTGGTGCAGGACCGCTTCGGGCTGGATGCGATCGAGACCACACGTCAGACGGGTCTGGTGGTGATGGGCAGCGGCGTGGCCCTGTTGTTCACCCGGATGGTGCTTATTCAGGTGTTTCGCCCGACGCCGATGAAGCTGTTGTGGGTGGGGATGCCGCTGGTGCTGGCCGCGCTGGTGCTGCTGGCCTTCGCCGTCAGTCTGGTGCAATTACTGCTGGCGATGGTGTTACTGGGGCTGGGCATCGGGATGGTGCAGCCGGGCTTTCGCAGCGCCATTACCTTCGCCGTCGAGCCGCGTGAGCAGGGCGCGGCGGCCGGCCTGGCGAGCGCCATGCCTGGCTATGGTTTCCTCATCGGTCCGGCGCTGGGCACAGGCCTGTACAGCGTGAACCCCGTCTTGCCCTTCCTGCTTACCGCACTGGTGGTGGTGGGTGGTATCGCGGTGCTGGTGCTGCACCCGCGCACACGCGTGGTACAACCTGCGGTCTGACCCTGCGCCCTGCAGTCCAATAGCGCTGAATGGTACCAGGGCTGCGCAGCCCGACGGTGCTACCATCCTGACATGTCATTGTCAGCGTCGCTCTCCATGAAACGCCTGTGAAATCCACCTGGATATTGTTCGGCGCCATGTTCTGCGCCAACCTGGGGCATTCCGCCCTGGCGCCGGTGCTGCCATCGCTGATGCGGGAACTGGGCCTGAGTGAGTTGCAGGGCGGTCTGATTCTGACCGGGTCAGCCATCATGTGGGTCATCTTCAGTCCCTGGTGGGGCCGGCGCAGCGACGAACGGGGCCGCAAGCCGATCATCATGCTGGGGCTGACGGGCTATGCGCTGGGCGCGGGCGTGTTCGCCTTCGTGATGCAGGCGGGCCTGGACGGCGTCTACGCCAGCGCGACGCTGACCTGGCTTTTGCTGGTGGGGGCGCGCATGATCGTGGGCGCCCTGTTTTCGGCGACGGGCCCGGCCACCCAGGCCTACATCGCGGATGTCAGCAGCGGCCAGCAACGCACGAGCGCGATGGGCCTCCTGATGTCGGCGATTGGGCTGGGGAACATCCTTGGTCCGGCGCTGGGGGCGGCGGTGGTGAGTCTGGGCCTGGGTCTGGTGGCCCCCATCTTTGTGTCGTCCTTAACTCCGCTGATTGGCCTGGTGCTAATCTGGCGGCTGCTGCCAGCGGTACGCCCCGCCCTGGAACAGCGCAAACGCGCGCCGACGTTGAGCGCCCTTGATGCGCGCCTGCTACCGTTTCTGCTCATCGGTTTCTGCGCGATGCTGGTACTGGCGATCGTACAATTCACCCTCGGCTATCTGGTGCAGGACCGCTTCGGGCTGGATGCGATCGAAACCACACGCCAGACGGGTCTGGCGGTGATGGTCAGCGGCGCCGCCCTGTTCCTTGCCCAGATGGTATTGATTCAGGTATTCCGCCTGACGCCGCTGAGGCTGTTGCGGCTGGGCATGCCACTGGTGCTGGTCTCGCTGCTGCTGCTGGCCTTTACTGCCAGCCAGGTACATTTGATGCTGGCGATGGTGCTGTTGGGGCTGGGCATCGGGATGGTACAGCCAGGCTTCCGCAGCGCCGTGACCTTCGCCGTCGAGTCGCATGAGCAGGGCGCGGCGGCTGGTCTGGCGAATTCCATCCCTGGCTACGGCTACATCTTTGGCCCGGCGCTGGGCACGGCCCTTTACGGCCTCAACCCCTTCTCGCCCTACATTCTTGCTTGCGTGGTGATGCTGGCGGGCCTGGCCGTGCTGGCCCTGCATCCGAGCATGCGCGTGGTACAGCCCGCGACCTGAGGCCCTTGTCCCGTTTGCGACGGGAACCCTCCCCAACCCCCTTGTCCCACCTTCGGTGGGAGCCCTGTCCCGCTCCGATACGGGAACCCTTCAGGGAGAGGGGGAGACGAGGTTGGGGAAGGAAGCAGATTCAGGGTTCGTTGCGAGATTAATCTCCGGTCTCGCACTGCATACTTGCTGTTCTAGTGATGTAGGCGGGCCAAGAGCCGCGGGCTGCAGTCCAATCGTGACAAGTGGTACTAATGCCGCATTTGCTGCGGCATTATTATTCCTGCCATGCCACTGCTGCTGCCGCAATACGTGAGGCGCCTGTGAGATTCGCCTGGGTGCTGTCAGGCGCCCTGTTCAGCGTTTATCTGGGCCATTCCATCCTGGCGCCGGTGCTGCCCCCCCTGATGCGTCAGCTGGGCCTGAGCGAGCTGCAGGGCGGCCTGATCATGACCGGCTCTTCGATCATGTGGGTCATCTTCAGCCCCCTGTGGGGCCGGCGCAGCGACGTGAAGGGCCGCAAGCCGATCTTCATGCTGGGGCTGGCGGGTTGTGCGCTGGGCGTGGCCGCCTTCGCCATCGTCATGCAGGCCGGCCTGGACAAGGTTATCGCCAGCGCAACTGTAACCTGGCTGCTGCTGGTGGGCGCGCGCATGCTCACGGCCGCACTTTTTTCGGCGGCCGGGGCCACCTCCCAGGCCTATATCGCGGATGTCAGCAGTGGCCAGCAACGCACGAGCGCAATGGGCATCCTGTCGGCGGCCAGCGGTCTGGGCAGCATCGTGGGCCCGGCGCTGGCGGCGCTGGTAGTGGGCTTCGGCCTGGCCGCGCCCGTCTTCCTTTCGGCCATCACGCCGCTCATCGGCCTGCTGCTGGTCTGGCGACTGCTGCCGGCCATACGCCCGCGCCTGCAGGAAGGGGCGCCCGCGCCGCGACTGCGCTTCCTTGATGCGCGCCTGCTGCCGCTGCTGATCATCGGCTTCTGCATTATGCTGGCGCTCTCGGTGGTGCAATTCACCATCGGCTATCTCTTCCAGGACCGCCTTGGTCTGGATGCCGCCGAGACGGCGCGCATGGTCGGCCTGGCGGTGATGGCCAGCGGCGCCGCCCTGCTCTTCGCGCAGACGGTGCTGATCCAGATGTTCCACCTGACGCCACTATGGCTGCTGCGCCTGGGCATGCCACTGATGCTGTGCTCGTTGCTGGTGCTGGTGGGCGCCGCCGACTTTGTACAGTTTACGCTGTCGATGGTGTTGCTGGGCCTGGGGATCGGGATGGCGCAGCCCGGCTTTCGCAGCGCCGTCACCTTCGCCGTTGAGCCGCATGAGCAGGGCGCGGCGGCCGGCCTGGCAAGCGCCGTGCCCGGCTATGGCTTCATCTTCGGCCCGGCGCTGGGGACTGCCATGTACGGCCTGAACCCGCTCTCCCCCTACCTCTTCGCGATGCTGGTGGTGCTGGCCGGCATTGCTACGCTGGCACTGCTAACGCGCGCGCAGCGCAGGGTACAGCTCGCCACCTGACCCTGACTTAACGCCAGCGCGGTGGCGGTCTGCGTCGCCGCAGCCACAGGCCTGCCGGCCAGCCAAGCATCTTGGCCAGGTCGCCGGTCGCGCGGATGAGCGGCAGCAGCGGCAGGGCCAGCAGCCATAAACTCCACTCGCTGCGCCGCTCGCGGGATAAACCCTGCTGGCGCAGCGTCCACAGGCGCTGTAGCGGGCGCGCCAGGTAGGCCAGGCCCGCCAGCAAGCCGAACAGCCACCACAAGGGATGCAGTTGCCAGCCGGCAATGAGCAGCAGCGGCAGCGCCAGGCCGTAGGTGCCGTAGCGGATGAGATGGCGCCGCGTCCACAGCCCGGCGAGGCCGTCGCCGCGCGCGTAGCTGTAGTACTGGCGGAAGAAGGCCGGCAGCGAAGGGCGGGGTCGGAAATGCGCCATGGCCCCCGGCGCGAAGACGAAGGGGCCGCAGTGCTGACGCAGGCGCAGGTCGAAGACCAGGTCCTCGCAATGGTCGAGCCATTCGGGGTAGCCGCCGACGGCCTGCCAGGCGCCTTTGCGAAAGGCGACGCTGCGGCTGCTGGGCAGGAAGCTGCGCGCGTCGATCTCGCTGCGCAGCGGCAGGGTCGTGACGCCCAGGGCCAGCTCGAAAGTGCTTTGCGGGTCGGCGCCGAAGAAGCCGGCCACAGCCTGGGCCTGGTCGTCGGCCAGCAGCGGCTCCGTCAGCTGTTGCAGCCAGTCCGGCGCGAGGCGCACGCCGGCGTCGGTCACGGCGATGAGGTCACCACGGGCGGCGCGGATGGCGAGGTTGCGGCCGCGGCTGATGTTGCAGCCGGGCTCGCTGAGCAGGCGCAGCGGCAGGCGTTCGCTGTAGCCCTGCAGGAGCGCGACGCTGTCATCCTGGCTGCCGCCATCGACGATGACGATCTCGTCGGGCGGGCGCGTCTGCGCCAGCAGCGACTCCAGCAGCGCGGGCAGGCTGGCGCGCTCGTTGCGGACGGTGAGGATGAGCGAGATCATGGAGGCAGTATACTCACTGCGAAGCAGGGCGTCGGCGGGGAGGTTAGCCATGTGTCGTAACATTCGCAGGCTCTACAATTGTGTGCCGGCGGCGGACGAGGAAGCGGCGCGCCTGGCCGCGCTGCAATACGTGCGCAAGGTCAGCGGCTATCGCAAGCCCTCGGTCGCCAACGAGGCGGCTTTTGCGCAGGCCGTGGACGAGGTGGCGGCGGCGACGCTGCGTATGCTGGCTACGATGGAGACGAAAGCGGCGCCGCGTTCGCACGCGCGGGTCGCTCGTTGACAGCCAGGGCATGACTGGCTACCATTTCACCAGGGAAGTCGGGCAGGAGGAGCAGGGTATGGATCGACTGGCGGGCAAGGTCGCGATTGTAACCGGGGCCGGGCAGGGCCTGGGGCGCGAGACCGCCCTGCTCTTCGCCAGGCAGGGCGCGCGCGTGCTGGTCAGCGACGTCAACGCCGACACGGCCGCGGCAGTCACTGCCGAGATCACGGAGGCGGGCGGCGAGGCGCTGGCGCTGCAGGCGGATGTCAGCAAGGCGGCGGACGCAGAGCGCATGGCGCAGCGCGCGCAGGAGCACTTCGGCGGCCTGGACATCCTGGTGAACAACGCCGGCATCATGGGTTACGGCACGGTGCTGACTGCGAACGATGAGGACTGGGAGCGCATCATCGGCATTAACCTCAAGGGCGTCTTCCTGTGTTCGCGCGCGGCCATCCCGCACATGCAGGCGGGCGGCGGCGGCAGCATCGTCTGCATCTCCTCCATATCCGGCGTGATGGCGCAGCCGAACCAGGTGATCTACAACGCCAGCAAGCACGGCGTCATCGGCCTGGTGCGCTGTATGGCGCTGGATTTCGCGCAGGATGGCATCCGCGTCAACGCGGTCTGCCCGGGCATGATGCTGACGCCCATGCTGACGTATCTGCCGGAAGAAAGGTTGGCAGCTGCCGCCCAGGCCAACATGCTCAAGCGCGGCGGCGACCCCGCCGAGGTGGCGCAACTGGTGTTGTTCCTCGCCAGCGACGAGGCCTCGTACATCACCGGCAGCATCCACGTGGCGGACGGAGGGGAGACAGCGCAATAGCGTTGCTCTGCGCCCGGCAGGAGCCGGCGCAATTTTATAAACTTGCTTCAGAGAAGGATTGAAGATGCGCGATGTGGCATTTTGGCCCAAAGACTTTCTTGACGAGGTGGAAAATGCGAGGGTGACACAGGGCGCGCTGCTGCATGCCCTGGGTGGCCCCAGCTTCGCCTACCGTACAGAGCAGGTGCTGGCGTGGATCGACCCCTATTTTTACGGCACGCCGGACGACGCCGTACCCGACGCCTACCGCGCCGTGCCCATCTCCATCAAGCCGGACGAGGTGCGCGCGGGCGACATCATTTTCTCGACGCACGACCACGTCGATCACTGTCACGATGGCTCGCTGCTGCCGATACTGGCCAACACCGACGCCTTCTGCATCGCGCCCGCCTCCTCCGCCAGGCTGATGCGCGACTTCGGCATTCCTGACGGGCGCATCCGCGAGGTGGCGCCCGGCGACAGCGTCGACTTCCGCGACCTGAACATTCGCGTCTATCCCTCCTACGACCCCAACGAGCCACTGGCCGTGTCCTTCGTGCTGCGCTCCGGCGACAGCTCCTTCTTCGTCTCCGGCGACACCTCCGACGGGCCGGCGCTGGAGGAGATCGGCGCGCGCGAGGCGCCGGACTTCGCATTGCTGGCCTTTGGCCGCACCTGGTACATGGACGAGGCGGAAATATTGCGCGTGGCGGCGAAGCTGCGCCCCGGCACGCTGCTGCCCTTCCACTGGGAGTTCTGGCGCAACCACACCGGCGACATCGTCAAATTCTTCGAGCTTTACCATAGCCAGAAGCCGGATTTCGACATCCGTATCCTGAGCATCGGCGACTCGCTGCGTATGGGCGCCTGAAGGGCAAGGAAGGTCAGCACAATGAGAATCACAATTGACCACGTGGCGCTGATGGTCAGCGACCTTGAGCGCTCGCGGCGCTTCTACTGCGACCTGCTGGGCCTTGAGGTCGTCTCGCCGGAAGAGCACAACGACGGCCCCATCTCCGAGATGGTGGCCATCCCGCGCGTGCACATGCGCGAATACCGCTTGCGCGCGCCCGGCGGCATCAACGGCCATCGGCGCAGCGCCGAACAGGGCTTCACCTTCGACCTGATCCAGTGGATCCACCCTGAAAGCCCGAGCGGCCGCAACCCCATCCACCACGTGCCTGGCGCGCACATCTGCTTCGGCGTGGAGGACGTGCCGGCGACCTACGAGAAGTTGCGCGCGGCCGGCGTCGAGACGGTCTCACCGCCCGTGCGCTTCGCCGACGAGGGCGACTGGCACGTGCTGTTCTTCTACGACCCCGACGGCAACCTGCTGGAGCTGAACGAGATCGGCACAGGGGAGCAACAACCGCACGGCTTCGAGTGGTCGGAGGAGTAATGAGCGGAGTGGAACAACTCTTACGGGACCCGGCGGCCATGATCGTATTGCTGGTGGCCGGGGCAGCGGGCGCGCTGCTGGTGCTGTTTGTGGCGCTGTTTCTGCTGCGCGGGCGCGACCGCGAGCTGCGCGCGCTGCGCGTGGACCACAGCCTGGAGCGCGACCGGCGGGCGCGCCTGGAAGTGGAGAAGGAGACGCTGGGCGATCAGGTGATCAGCGCGCGCGCCGAGGCGGATCGTCTGCATGCGGCGCAGGAGGAGACGCAGGAGCAGCTGAGCGAGGCCCGCAACCTGGACACGCGCCTGGCAGCGGAGAAGATCGCGCTGGACGAGCGTTTGAGCGAAGCGCTGCGCGAGCGCGACGGGCGCGCGCAGGAGCGGGACGCGCTGCGCGCGCAGCTGGGGACGGCGCAGAACAGGGTCACCGAGCTGGATTCGCAGGTGCAGCATGGCGATCAGCTGCGCCTGCAACTGGAGAACGCCGAGAAGCGCCTGCGCGAAAGCTTTGAGTCGCTCTCGGGCAAGGCGCTGGAAAGCAACCGCGAGCAGCTGCTGGCCGACCTGCGGCGCGAGAACACGAACGCGCAGAAGTCGGTGGACGGGCTGGTCAAGCCCATTGGCGAAACGCTGCAGCTCCTGCAGAAATCACACTCCAGCCTCGATTCGCGCATCAACGACCTGCGGCAGAACTCCACGGACCTGCAGGACCAGACGCGCAAACTGGTGAACGCGCTGCGGCGCCCGGAACAGCGCGGCCGCTGGGGCGAGCTGCAGTTGCGGCGCTGTGTCGAGCTGGCCGGCATGCAGTCCTATGTTGATTTCGTGGAGCAGGAGACCGTGCCCGGCGGCGGCCAGCGGCCGGACATGGTCGTGCATTTGCCCAACAACCGCCGCATCGTGGTGGACGCCAAAACGTCGATGGACGCCTACATCTCCGCCTGGGAGACGCAGGACGAGGCCGAGCGCAGCGCCTTTCTGCAGCAGCACGCCGAGCAGGTGCGGCGCAACCTCGACAACCTCTCGCAGAAGCGTTACCAGGACAGCCTGCCGGACAGCCCCGACTTCGTGGTCATGTTCATCCCCGGCGAGGTCTTTTACAGCGCCGCGCTGGAGCAGCTCCCCACCCTCTTCGAGCATGGCATGAAGAGCAACGTGCTGATCGCCACGCCGACCATCCTGGTGGCGCTGCTACGCTCGGTGCACATGGGCTGGCGCGAGGCGGAGCTGGCGCGCGAGGCCGAGGAGATCGGCCGCCAGGGCCAGGAGCTCTACCGGCGCACCTACATCCTGGTGAAGGGGATGACGGGCATCCGCAAGGGGCTGGACAACAGCGTCAAGGCCTACAACAAGGCGATCGGCTCATTGAACAGCCGTTTCATCCCGCAGGTGGAACGCTTCCGCGAGCTGCACTCGATCAGCGGTGAGGCGCTGCCGGAGCTGGAGGGCCTCGCCGCCGAGCTGCCCGAGCCGCGCCGCCTCGCCATGAAGGTAAGAGCGGACGAGGACGAGGACGAATAGCAGGGCCGCTGACAACAGGAGGTAATGATGGGCGCAGTCACCATTCTCGATCACATTTCGGTCACGGTCAGCGACATGGAACGCTCGCTGGAATTTTATTGCGGCCTGCTGGGCATGGAGGAAGTCGAACGTCATCGTCTGGAAGGCGACACCATCTCGCGGATGGCGGGCAAGCCCGAGGTCGTCATGCAGGTGGTGCGGGTAAAGGCGCCCGATTCGCCGAGGGTGCTGCTCGATTTGCAGCAGTACGTGGAGCCGGCGGGCGGCGTCTCCGACGCGCAACTGGGCGACGTGGCGCATGCGCACTTCTGCTTCGGCGTGCCGGACGTGTGGGGCACCTACCGCGAATGGCAGCAGCGGGGCGTCGAGTTCGTGTCGGAGCCGGTCACCTTTGACCTGGGCTGGGGCGTGGTGCACGTGGTCTTCTTCAAGGACCCGGACGGCTTCGTGCTGGAGCTGGTGCAGGACCCCATCGAGCTGAAGAACGGGGCGGAGGCGCCGGGATGACGAGCCAGGCACAGCCGCGCTACGGGCTGGAGGGCCAGGCGGCCATCGTCACCGGGGCGGGCCGCGGCATTGGCCGCGCGATTGCGCTGCGCCTGGCACTTGAGGGCGTCAGCGTGACGATTGCCGACATCGACGGGGCGAACGCCGCCGCAGTCGCGCAGGAGATTCAGGCGGCGGGCGGCGCGAGCCTGGCGCAGCGCGCGGACGTGACGCAGCGTGAACAGGTCGAGGTGATGGTGAGCGCGACGGTGCAGCACTTCGGCCGGCTGGACATCCTCGTCAACAACGCCGGCATCGGCATCGTCGCGCCGCTGCTGGATACGGACGAGGCTGCCTGGGACGCGCAGATGAACGTCAACGCGAAGGGCACGCTGCTCTGTTCGCAGGCGGCGGCGCGTTATATGATCGGCCAGGGGACGGGCGGGCGCATCATCAACAACGCTTCCGGCGCGGGCAAGATCGCGCCTGGCGCGGCCACGCCGCTCGGCGCCTACGCGGCCAGCAAGCACGCCGTCGTCGGCCTGACGCGCCAGCTGGGGGCCGAGCTGGCGGAACACCAGATCCTGGTCAACTGCATTTGCGCCGGCATCGTCGACACGGAGATGTGGGCGCTGATCGACCGCGGCGTCGCCGCGCTGGAGGGAGCAGAGGTCGGCACTGTGTTGCAGCGCGCGGTGGACAGCATCCCGCTGGGGCGCATTCAGCAGCCGGAAGACGTGGCCAACATGGTCGCCTTTCTCGCCTCGGCCGACGCCTGCTACAGCACCGGCCAGGCCTTTAATGTAAGCGGCGGCATGCTGCCGTACTGACGCCAGCAGGGAGCGCTACGATGACGGAGAACGACGCAAACAACGGGACGCGCGAGATCACCTTCGGCCAGGCGATCAACGAGGCGCTGCACGAGGAAATGCGCCGCGACGAGGACATTCTGGTCGTGGGCGAGGACGTCGGCCGCGCCGGCGGCGTCTACAAGATCACGCAGGGCCTGTATGATGCCTTCGGCGCGGAACGCGTGCTGGACAGCCCCATCTCCGAGGCCGGCATCACCGGCCTGGGCGTGGGCGCGGCGCTGAGCGGGCAGCGGCCGGTGGTGGAGATCATGTTCGGCGACTTCACGGCGCTGGTGATGGACCAGATCGTGAACCAGGCCGCCAAGATCCACTACATGTCGGGCGGCAAGTGGCGCGTGCCGATGGTGTTGCGCACGACGATGGGCGCGGGTCGGCGCGCCGCCGCGCAGCATTCGCAGAGTCTGCACGCCTGGTACTGTCACATCCCCGGCCTGAAGGTGGTGCTGCCGTCCTCGCCGTATGACGCCAAGGGCCTGCTGAAATCAGCCATCCGCGATGACAGCCCGGTCATCTTCTTCGAGGACAAGATGATGTACCGCGAGAGCGGGCCGGTGCCTGCGGGCGATTACAGCATCCCGCTGGGCGTGGCGGCCCTGCGCCGCGAGGGCGAGGACATCACCCTGATCGCCACCTCCAGCATGGTCAACGTGGCGCTGGAAGCGGCGGAAGCACTGGCCGCGCAGGGCATCAGCGCCGAGGTAATCGACCCGCGCACGCTGGCCCCGCTGGACGAGGCGACGCTGGTGGAGTCCGTGCGCAAGACCTCGCGCTGCATCGTGATTGACGAGGGCTACCGGCGCTACGGCGCCACGGCCGAGCTGGCCGCGCTGGTGGCCGAGCAGGCCTTCTACTGGCTGGACGCGCCGGTGCAGCGCATCGGCGCGATGGACGTGCCGGTGCCCTTCAGCCCCTCGCTCGAG
Organism: Phototrophicaceae bacterium; assembly: GCA_965238035.1. Lineage (GTDB taxonomy): Bacteria > Chloroflexota > Anaerolineae > Aggregatilineales > Phototrophicaceae > JAGWBD01. The sequence continues at coordinate 1,596,448 of OZ250163.1, forward strand.
GATTTAACGATTCCGAATGTCGCGACCGTGGTCGCGCGCGCGCAGGAACTTGTGCGCGGCCAGGCGGGGTGAGGCGATGTATCGGGTGGTGATGCCGGCGCTGGAGATGGCCCAGGATACGGGCACGCTGTTGCGCTGGCTGAAGCACGAGGGCGAGCAGGTGCAGCGCGGCGAGCCGCTGATGGAGATCGAGACTGACAAGGTCACGCTGGAAATCGAGTCCGGCGGCAGCGGCGTGCTGACGCAGGTCAGCGCCGGGCCGGGCGACGAGGTGCCGGTGGGTCAGGTGATCGCCCTGTTGCTGGCGGAGGGCGAGGCCGCGGTAGCCCCGGCCCCGGCCCCGGCAGCCGTGAGCGCGTCGCCAGCAAGACCAGCAAGGGCGCTGCCCGCAAGCCCTGTTGCAGCGAAACCGGCCGCAGTTTCCAGGGCGCCCGCCGCTGTGGCGGCCAGTCCGCTGGCGCGGCGCCTGGCCGCCGAGCACGGCGTGGACCTGAGCGAACTGCCCGCAACTGCGGGCCGCATCTCGAAGGCGGACGTGCTGGCCTGGTTGGAACGGCAAGGCCCTGCAGGCGGGTCGCGCATGCTGGCTTCACCGCTGGCGCGGCGTCTGGCCGGGGAGCGGGGCATTGAGCTGGCGACGCTTTCCGGCAGCGGACCGCAGGGCGCGGTCCTCGCAGGCGACGTGCGAGCGCCAGAAGTCGCCGCTGCGCCGGAAGCCGCTGCTGCCGACGAAGTGTTGCGCGTCGTGCCGCTGACGGGCATGCGCGGCGCCATCGCGGCGCGCACCCAGGCCAGCGCCCGGAACGCGCCGCATATCTCCCTGACCCTGTCGGCGGACATGAGCGAAGCGCTGCGATTGCAGCAGCAACTCTCTCCGGCAGTAGAGGCCGCCAGCGGACACAAGCTGACGCTGACGACGCTGCTGGCGCGCGCAGTCGTCGCGACGCTGAAGGCGCATTCGCGCCTGAACGCACATTTGCTGAAGGATGAGATTCGCGAGTTTCGCCCGGTGCATCTGGGCGTGGCCGTGGCGCTGGCGGACGGCCTGCTGGTGCCGGTCATGCGCGACTGCGATACGCTGGGTCTGGCGCAGCTGCAGGCCAGCTTGCAGCAATTGGCGCAGCGCGCCCGCGCGCGGACCTTGACGGCAACGGAACTGCGCGGCGCCACCTTCACGCTGAGCAACCTGGGGATGTACGGCATCGAGCACTTCAGCGCGATTATTAACCCGCCCGAGGTGGCCATCCTCGCCGTGGGCGCGCTGCAGGAACGTGTCGTCGCGGTGGAGGGCCAGGCAGTAATACGGCCGATGCTGCAGCTGACCATCAACGTGGATCACCGCGCAGTGGATGGCGCCGTCGCGGCGGCCTTCCTGCGCGATTTAAGGAACCTGCTCGAAGACCCCTGGTCGCTACTCGTCTGAGAGGACGCGGGGTGACCGGTGCCTGAAGGCTGAGTGAAAGGAGAATTCACATAGCGTGAATGTACAGTGCAGGAAATTCCGTGAGCCACAATTTTACCTGAAAGGACAGGAAATGTTGCAGAGAAAAACCGTTCTGACGATTAGCCTGCTACTCTTGCTGCTGCTGCCCGCAACGGGCGCGCTGCAGGCGCAGGACAGCACCCTCGTCATCGCTGTCGGCATCGAGCCGGTCAGCATGGATGTCTGGCGCGGCTTCGCCGAAACCGGCGGGCCGGGCTTCCTGAACGCCGTTGAGCAGCTGGTCACGCGCGATTTCGCCTCGGGCGAGATGGTGCCGTTGCTGGCGACCGCCTGGGAGCGGATCGACGATCGCAGCATCCAGTTCACGCTGCGCGAAGGCGTCTCCTTCCACGATGGCTCGGCCTTCAACGCCGGGGCAGCGGCCGTCAGCATCAATCACACCTTCGACCCCGAAAACGCCTTCGATCTGCTCGACTTCGTCGGCTCGATGAGCGCCGAGGCCGTGGGCGACTACACGCTCAACGTCTCGACGCCGGAGCCGGACCCGATTCTGCTGAGCAAGATGTACTTCGTGCCGATTGGCTCGGCGCAGCAGCTGGCGGATGACCCGGATTCCTACCACACCAACCTGATCGGCACCGGCCCCTACCGCTTCGCCGAATGGAGCCGCGGCGAGTCCATCACCTACGAGGCCAACCCGGACTGGTGGGGCCTCGGCATGATGGAAGAGGCCGGCGGTGAAGTCTCCTTCGACACGGCCGTCTACCGCTTCCTGGCGGAAGATCAGGTCCGTACGGCCGCAGTGCAGGCCGGCGAAGTGCACATCGCGCAGTACATCACGCCCGATCAGTGCGCCGAATTGAGCATGAGTGACAACGCGCGCTGTGAGTCGGCCGCCAGCGTGGAGACGATCTTCATCCGCATGGATACCAACAGCCCGATGCTGGGCGACGTGCGCGTGCGCCGCGCCCTGCAGCTGGCCATCGACGAGGACCTGATCATCGAGACGATCCTGGGCGGCACGGCCACCGCCGCCGGCCAGATCGTGAACGCGACGGCGCTGGGCCACAACCCGGACATCGCGCCCTATCCCTACGACCCGGAGGGGGCCAGCGCGCTGCTGGCAGCCGCGGCCGCGGACGGCGTGCCGATTGACATGCCCATCACGCTGGGCGCGCGCATCGCCGTGATGCCGGGCATCGACGAGACCTTGCAGGCCGTCGCCAGCATGTGGGGCGACGCCGGCCTGGACGTGTCGATCGAGTTCTTCGACCCGGAGGGCTTCGGCAAGGTGATGCTGATCAACATCAAGGACGTGCCGCCGGAGCGCAACTTCATCGGCGTTCACCTGCATGGTCAGGAACTCCTCGACTATCACGTCTCCTACAAATTCTACTTCTCCTGCGACGGCATCCTCTCCGTGTACTGCAACGAGGAAGCGGATGCCTTGTGGAACGCTGCGGCGTCACAATCCGGCGCCGAGCGCGACGCAACGCTGCAGCAGGTCAACCAGCTGGTACATGACGACGTTGCCGCCGGTTACATCGGGCATCTGGACCTGTCCTACGCGGTGAGCAACGATCTGGACTGGGAGCTCAAGCTCGATCACCGTCTGCAGGCCAAGGAAATGTCGCCAGCGGGCTACTAATCGCCGCTGACGAAGCGCAAACGGCCCCTGGCCCTGCGCGGCCAGGGGCCGCCATGCAGGAGCATGTGACATACTAGGCTATCTGGGCAGACGCCTGTTGCAATCGGTGGCGGTGACCTTCGCCGTGTTGACGATGGTCTTCCTCGCCGGTCGCATCCTGGGCGACCCGGTGCGTCTGGTGGTGGGCATCGAGGCTTCGGAGGAGCGCGTGCAGAGGGTGCGCAAGCAACTCAATCTCGACAAGCCGCTGGGCGAGCAGTATACGAACTTCATCGGCGATGCCCTGCGCCTCGAGTTCAGCAAATCCTTCTGGCAGAAGGTGCCCACGCTGCCACTGGTGCTGGCGCGCATCCCGGCCACGCTCTACCTGGCGCTGGCGGCGCTGCTGCTGGCCGTGCCGCTGGGCATCACGCTGGGAGCGCTTTCCGCGCTGCGGCCCTGGTCGCTGCTGGACCGCATCACCAACGTGATTTCGCTGGGCGGCGTCTCGATCGTCGAGTTCTGGCTGGCGCTGATGCTCATCCTCATCTTCCCGGTGCGGCTGGGGCTCTTCAAGACCTCCGGCTACGGCGGCCTCGAATACTTCGTGCTGCCGGCGCTGACGCTGTGTTACAAGCCGCTGGGGCGCATCGCGCAGATCTCGCGCAGCGCCATGCTCGACGAGCTGGCCAAGCCCTACATCAAGGCCGCGCGCGCCAGAGGCCTGCGCGAGCGACGCGTGGTTTTCGTGCACGCGCTCAAGAACGCGGCGGTGCCGGTGCTGACCATCAGCGGCGACGAACTGGCGGCCCTGCTCAACGGCGCCATAATCGTCGAGACGGTCTTCGGCTGGCCCGGCATCGGCAACCTGACCATCCAGGCGCTTAACCGGCGCGACCTGCCGCTGGTGGAGGCCACGGTCTTCGTGGTGGCCATCTTCATCATCCTGACGAACCTGCTGGTGGACATGGCCTACACCTGGCTCAACCCGCGCATCCGTTTTAATCAGCCACAGGGCGCATGACTATGAGAGCCACCAGCCTCCAGGCACAGGGCGCATGACTACGAGAACCACCAGCTTCCAGGCACAGGGCGCATGACGATGGCCGCCGTCCCGGTGCTGGACAGCGCCAGCGAGGCCCCGCGCAGCGTCGGCCTCGGCCTGATTCTGCGGCGCCTGCTGCAAGACCCGGTGGCCGTCTTCAGCATCGTTGTGCTGACGCTGTTGCTGATCGCCATGCTGGGCGCCGAGCTCGTCGCGCCCTACGACCCGCTGCGCCAGAACCTGCGCCTGCGCAACCATCCGCCGGGCACGCCGGCGGCCGTCGAGGGCGGCTTCCCGCACGTGCTGGGCACCGACGAACTGGGCCGCGACCTGCTCAGCCGGCTGATTTACGGCGCGCGCGTGTCGCTGGCGGTGGGGCTGAGCAGCGCCCTGCTCTCCGGCACTGCAGGCACGCTGCTGGGCATCCTCGCCGGCTATCACGGCGGGCGCGTCGACGACCTCATCATGCGTTTCGTCGATTTGCAGATGAGCTTCCCCTTTCTCCTGCTCGCGCTGCTGGTGCTGTATGCGCTGGGTTCGGGCTTTCTCAACGTCATCCTGGTGCTGGCGCTGGTGCGCTGGATGGTCTACGCGCGCGTGGCGCGCGGCCTGACGCTGGCCCTGCGCACCTCACCCTTCATCGACGCCGCACGCGTCACTGGCAACAGCGACCTGCGCATCATCCGGCGCCATCTGCTGCCCAACCTGGCGTCGCCGCTGGTAATCCTTTTCACGCTGGAAATCGCGGCGCTGATTCTGGGCGAGGCCGCGCTGAGCTACCTCGGCTTCGGCATACAAAAGCCGGAGCCCTCCTGGGGCCTGATGATCGAGGCCGGCAAGAGCTACGTGAGCAGCGCCTGGTGGCTGACGACCTTCCCTGGCCTGGCCATCTTCCTGACGGCGCTGAGCCTGAACCTGCTGGCCGCCTCGCTGCGCTCCATCAGCGACCCGGTGCAGCGCGAGCGCTGGCTCAACAGCGGCGGCAACGGGCAGGAGCCATCGTGAGCGCGAACGGGCACGAACCCCTGCTGGCGGTGCGCGGCCTGCGCGTCGAGTTTCGCACGGCCGTCGGCCTGACGCGCGCCGTCAACGGCGTGGACTTCACGCTGGAGCGCGGCGAAACGCTGGCTATCCTGGGCGAGTCCGGCTCCGGCAAGAGCGTCAGCGCGCAGGCTATCATGCGCATCATCGACAGCCCGCCGGGCAAGATCACGGGCGGCACGGTGCGGCTGCAGGGCGAAGACCTGCTGCAGCTCGACGCGGAGGCGATGCGCGCCGTGCGCGGCAACCGCATCGCGATGGTCTTTCAGGACGCGCAGGCGGCGCTGGACCCGGCCTTCACCGTCGGCCAGCAGATTGCCGAGACGCTGCGCAGCGGCCGCGGGCTGGCGCGCGAGGAAGCGCTGGCGCGCGCCATCGACCTGATGGAACGCGTGCAGATTCCCGACGCGCGCAGCCGCGCCCACGACTATCCGCACCAGTTTTCCGGCGGCATGGCGCAGCGCGTGATGATCGCCATGGCGCTGGCGCTGGAGCCGGAGGTGCTGATCGCTGACGAGCCGACCACGGCGCTGGACGTGACGATACAGGCCCAGGTGATGCAACTGCTGTCCGCGCTGCAGGCGGAAAGCGGCATGGGGCTGATCCTCATCACGCACGATCTGGGCGTGGTGGCCGAGGTGGCCGACCGCGTGGCCGTGATGTACGCCGGCAAGGTGGTCGAGACCGGACCCATCTCTACCCTCTACGCGCGTCCGGGCCACCCCTACACCGTCGGCCTGATGGACTCGATGCCGCGCGTCGACCAGCAGGAAGGCCGTTTGCTGGCCATCCGCGGCTCGCCGCCCAACCTGATGCGCATTCCCGCCGGCTGCGCCTTTCATCCGCGCTGCGCGCTGGCGCAGGAGCGCTGTCAGCAGGAGACGCCGGCGCTGTTGCCGCTGCCGGATGAGCCGTTGCGGCTGAGCGCCTGTCACTTTGTGGCGGACATTCCGGGCCGGCAGCGCGCCGGCGCGAGCGTCGCTGCCGCGGGGAGCGGGCCGGAGACCGGCGAGCCGCTGCTGCGCGTGGAGGGGCTGGTCAAGCACTTCCCGCTGAGCGGCCGCTCGCTGCTGCGGCGCACGATTGGCCACGTCAGGGCGGTCGATGGCATCGACTTCGAGCTTTACCGCGGCGAGACGCTGGGGCTGGTGGGTGAATCCGGCTGCGGCAAGTCCACCGTGGCGCGCGTTCTGCTGCGCCTCGAGCGGGCCACGGCGGGCCGCGCCTGGTTCGACGGCGAGGACCTTTTCGCGCTGGCGGGTCAAGAGTTGCGCCGCTACCGTCAGCGCATCCAGATGATCTTCCAGGACCCCTACTCCTCGCTCGACCCGCGCATGACGGCCGGCGACATCGTGGCGGAGCCCTGGGCGGTGCATGCGGGGCTGGTGCCGCAGGCGGAATGGCGCCATCGCGCCCGTGAGCTAATGCAGCGCGTGGGCCTGGACCCCGATGACGAGCGCCGCTATCCGCACGAGTTCTCCGGCGGGCAGCGGCAGCGCATCGGCATTGCGCGGGCGCTGGCCTTCAGCCCGAAGCTCATCATCTGCGACGAGCCGGTGTCCGCGCTGGATGTTTCGATCCAGGCGCAGATCGTGAATCTGCTGCAGGATTTGCAGCAGGAATTCGGCATTGCCTATATCTTCATTGCGCACGACCTCTCCGTCGTGCGCCACATTTCGGATCGCGTGGCGGTGATGTACATGGGGCGCATCGTCGAGACCGGCACGCGCGACCAGATCTACAACCAGCCGACGCACCCCTACACCCAGGCCCTGCTGTCGGCGGTGCCGGTGCCGGACCCAGAGAGTGAGGCGCGGCAGCAGCGCATCATCCTGCAGGGCGAGGTGCCGGGCGCGCTGCATCCGCCTTCCGGCTGCCGTTTTCGCACGCGCTGCTGGAAGGCGGAGGCGCGCTGCGCGCGCGAGACGCCGGCGCTCATTGATCGTTTCGGGCAGGGGCACGACAGCGCCTGTCATTTTGCCGAACTGCGCGCGCCGGTTGCGGCCGCCGCGGACTGAACCAGGAGGAAGACCAGACCATGAGCGAGCAACAGAGGCAGGACGAATACGCGAGCGAGCTGGGCCCGCGCTTTTATCAGCAGCTGGTCACCATCCGTGAGTTTGAGCGCCAGGTGGCGGAGCTCTACATGCAGACGCTGATCCCCGGCATCGTGCACGTGTCGATCGGCCAGGAGGCGGTCGCCGTGGGCGTCTGTGGCGCGCTGCGCCGCGACGACTACATCACCAGCACGCACCGCGGCCACGGCCACTCCATCGCCAAGGGCGCCAGCCCGGAGCGCATGTTCGCGGAGCTGCTGGGCAAGGAGGACGGCTTCTGCCTCGGCAAGGGCGGCTCGATGCACATCGCCGACCCCGAGACGGGCAACCTGGGCGCCAACGCCATCGTCGGCGGCAGCCTGGCGATTGCGGCGGGCGCGGCGCTGGGCGCCAAACGCCGCGGCGAGGGTCAGGTAGCGGTCTGTTTCTTCGGCGACGGCGCGCTGAACCAGGGGTTGCTGCTGGAATCGATGAACATGGCCTCGATCTGGAAGCTGCCGGTGCTCTACGTCTGCGAGAACAACCAGTACGGCGAGTACACGCCCACCGCGCAAGTCACGGCCGGCAACCTGGTCAGCCGCGGCGAGGCCTTCGACATCCCCTCGGTCAACGTGGACGGCATGGACGTGATGGCCGTCTATCGTCAGGCCAGCGCGCTGGTGGCGCGGGCGCGGGCCGGCGCGGGGCCGGGCTTCATGGTCTGCGAGACCTATCGCTTTCAGGGGCACGGCATGAGCGACCCCGACCGCCCCTACCGCACGCGCGAGGAAGAACGCGAATGGCAGAAGCGCGACCCGATCGAGCGCTTCGCGAGCCTGCTGACCGGGAATGCGCACTGTACGCGGGAAGAGCTGGAGGCCATTGAGGCCGAGGTGCGCGCGGAGATCGATGCGGCCGTGGTCTTTGCGCAGGATGCGCCTTACCCGGATGTGAAAGAGGTGCTCACGCATGTCTATGCAGAATGACCCTGGTCCGCACTGTGGGCAAGGGAAAGCAGGCAGCCAGTTGGCTGCTGCAGGGAATAACAGGGAAAGGATGGGCCCGTGCCTGAAAAACTGAAGGTTCTGTTTCTGCCGCACCCGGTGCGCGAAGACATGTTTTACCCCTGGGGCGTGGACGTGGTGAATGCGGTGCGCGCTACCGGGAACGACATCGAGGTCTGCGACTACAAGGCCGACCTGGCGCCGCAATTCGCCGGCGTGGACGTGGTCATCGACGTCGGCGGCTCTGCCGGCACCGAGGAAATGGCCGACCTGGGCGCCGGTCAGGTACGCCTGTGGCAAATTCTCGGCACCGGCCTCGACCATTTCGAGATGGACATCTGGCGTTCGCGCGGCATACCGGTGGCGAACTGCCCCGGTCAGTTCAGCTCGGTAGCGCTGGCCGAACACGCCATGATGATGATATTGCTGCTGGCGCGGGAGTACCCGCGCTCGCAGACCAACCTGCGCACGGGCGTTTTCTACGAGCCGGTCGGGCAGGAGCTGGAAGGCAAGCGCCTGGTGCTCTACGGCTTCGGCGCCAGCGGCATCGAGCTGGCGAAGCGCGCGCGCGGCTTCGGCATGCGCCTCTTCGCCATCGACATCCGCGAGGTCAGTGACGAGGAACGTGAGGAACTTGGTGTGGAGTTCGCCGGCAAGCCGGAGGACCTCGACGGTCTGCTGCCGGAGACCGACGTGCTCTCGATGCACCTGCACCTCAACGCGCGCACACGGCACTGCGTCGATGCGCGGCGCCTGGCGCTGCTGCCGCCGCACGCCTGGCTGATCAACGTGGCGCGCGGGGCGCTGGTGGACGAGGCGGCGCTGGCGGAGGCGCTGCGCGACGGGCGGCTGGCGGGCGCGGGCATCGACGTCTTCAGCACGGAGCCGCCGGACCCCGACGATCCCATCATGCACCTGCCCAACGTGATCGCCACGCCGCACTGTTCCGGCACCACCGACGGCACCTCGCGCAAACGCGCGGGCGCGGCCGCCACCAACGTGGCACGCATCGCCGAGGGCCTGGAACCGCTGTACCGCGTCGACAACATCGCACTGGAGTGAACCGATGAAAACCAACAACGTACGCCACAAACTGCTCGCCGGAGAGGCGGCCATCGGCTGCTTCATGGGTTTGGGCAGCCCCAACGTCGCCGAGCTGCTGACACGCGCCGGCCTCGACTGGCTGGTGATCGAGACCGAGCACAACAGCCTCGATACGGCCCAGATCGAGCACATCCTGATGGCCGTGCAGGGCAGCGGCGCCATGCCCATCGTGCGCGTGGCTTCAGCGCAGCAGGTTTACATTCAGCGCGCGCTGGATACCGGCGCCATGGGCGTGCTGGTGCCGATGGTGCGCACAGTAGCCGAGGCCGAGGCCATCGTCGCGGCGACGCGCTTCCCGCCCGTGGGGCGGCGCAGCTTCGGCCCGCTGCGCGCCTCGCACTACTCGCTGGACAACGCCGACTATCTGGGGCGCGCCAACGACAACATGCTGGTCGCGCTCATCGTGGAAACGCGCGAGATGCTCGACAACCTTGAGGAGGTCGCGGCCGTGCCGGGCGTCGACGTGCTCTTCCTCGGCCCCTTCGACCTCTGCCTGTCGCTGGGTCTCGACCCGCTGCAGCTGCCGCTGCCAGAAATTGACGCGGTGCTGGAGCGGATGCTGGAAGTGGGCCGCAAGACCGGCGTGTCCATCGGCTATGCGGCCGACACGCCGGAAGGTCTGCACCAGCTGCAGGCGCAGGGCGTGACCTTCATCAGCTACGGTCAGGATTACGGGCTGCTGCTGCGCGCCATTCGTGAGGGGCTGCAGGCATTCGGCAACGCGCCGGCGCTGGACTGAATCGAAAGCGAGGACCTATGTGGCGCATCTGGTGTGAACGGCCGCTGCCGGAGCAGTACCGGCACCTGGCGGGCGACGCCGAACTGGTCTGGCGCGGCCCGGGCGAGGAGGGCATGGAGGCGCTGCTGCGCAGCATGGCCGGCGCACAGGCCACCATCGCCTCCGCCTACGTCCGCTACGACGGGCAGCTCTTCGACCAGTTGCCGGCGCTGCAGGTGGTCTCGCGCACCGGCATCGGCGTGGACGGCGTGGCGCTGGACGAGGCCACCGAACGCGGCGTGGTGATCTGCAACACGCCGGACGTGCCCAGCATCGCCACGGCGGAGTTCGCCGTGGCGTTGATGCTCTTCGCCGTGAAGCGTCTGGGCCGCTGCACGCAGCAATTACAGAAGGAGGAGCGGCCGGACTTCTTCACGATGCATGACGGCACCGAGCTGGCCGGAAAGCAACTGGGCCTGGTCGGTCTGGGGCGCATCGGCGGGCGCGTGGCGCGCATCGCGCTGGCCTTCGAGATGCAGGTCGCGGTGTACGATCCCTACATCAGCCAGGCGCGCGCCGACGAGCTTGGCGTGCAACGGGTAGACAGCCTGGAGCAGCTGCTGGGCATGGCGGACGTGGTCTCGCTGCATCTGCCTTCCACGGCGCAGACGCGCGGGCTGATCAACGCGGACACGCTGGCGCAGATGAAGCCGGGCGCGCTGCTGGTCAATTCGGCGCGCGGCACGCTGGTCGACGAGGACGCGCTGCTGGCAGCCCTGGAGAGCGGTCAGCTGGGCGGCCTGGCGACCGACGTCTTCGCGCATGAGCCGCCGCCGCACGACCACCCCCTTGTGTTGCATCCGAAGGTAGTTACCACGCCGCACGTGGCCGGCGCCACGGTCGAGAGCAAGGCGCAGCTGTGGCCGCTGGCCATCAGTCAGGCGTTGCAGGTGCTGCGCGGCGAACGCCCGCCGCACGTGGTCAATCCCGAGGTCTGGCCGCGCCGCCGCGGCCTGGCACGCTGAGGACGAACTTCCTGCCATGACTGAAAAGATTGTGCTGGTCACCGACTACACCTGGCCCTCCACCGCGCCGGAAGCGGAGGTACTGGCGCGCGTCGGCGCGCGGCTGCTGCTGGCGGAAAGTGGCAGCGAGGAAGAGCTGCTGCGCCTGGTGCCGGGGGCGGACGCGATCCTGACCTGTTTCAAACAGGTGCCGGCTTCGGTGGTGCGCGCGGGCGAGAAGCTGCAGGTCATCGGACGCTACGGTATCGGCATCGACAACATCGCGGTCGAGGAGGCCACACGCCTCGGCATTCCGGTCACCAACGTGCCGGCCTACTGCCTCGACGAGGTAGCCGAACACGCGCTGGCGCTGTTGCTGGCCGGCGCGCGCAGCATCGTGCGTTACGACCGCGCGCTGCAGGCCGGCGACTGGTCGCTGGGGACGGGCATGCCGGTCTACCGCGTGGCCGGGCGTACGCTGGCCATCATCGGCTTCGGCAAAATCGGGCGCACGCTGGCGCGCAAGGCAGCGGCGCTGGACCTGCAGCTGCTGGCCTGTGACCCCTGGGTGTCCGAGGCGGATGCGCGCGCTGCGGGCGCCGAACTGGTGGGCCTGGACGAGGCGCTGGCGCGGGCGGACTTTCTGAGTCTGCACACGCCGCTGACGGAAGGGACGCAGCATTTGCTGAACGCGGAGCGGCTGCGGCGCATGAAGCCCACAGCCTTCGTGATCAACACGGCGCGCGGCGCGCTGATCGACCAGGATGCGTTGCTGCAGGCGCTGCAGGAAGGCTGGATCGCGGGCGCCGGGCTGGACGTCTTCGTGCCCGAGCACTTGCCGGCGGGGCATCCGCTGCTGGCGCAGCCGAACCTGATCGCCACGCCGCACACGGCCTTCTATTCGGAGGAGTCGGTGCAGGCGCTGGAGGTGCTGGCGGCGCAGAACGTGGCGGATATCCTGAGCGGCAAGCGGCCGGTGGATGTGGTCAACCCGGAGGTGCTGGCGCTGGAGCGCTGGGCGCATCTGGTCGCGGACTGAAGCGCTCGTCTGTCAGTGGCCCACAGCCCAAATCTTTTGTTCCGTTGCTGGCAAGGGGGATCCTTTTCAGGGAGAGGGTTTATCTCCCTTTACATGCAAGCGGCTTTCAGCCCCTGACTCCCGGCCGGGGCGCCGGCGACGACCTGCGCCAGGCGCAGGAAATCCCTGCGCAAGCCATTTTGCAGGGGATACCATGGACGTCTGGCCACAAGCAAGTGACAGGCCGCGATGAAACTGACGCTTCTGCTTCAGCGGCAGGCAAGACTTCCCTGCTCCGGGCTCGCCATGGTGCTCGTTTTAACGCTGTTTGCGAGCCTGCCGCTGCTGTCCGGGGACGGGCTGCCGGCCGGCGCGGATACGCTGCTGCACGCCTACCGCGCTGGCGAAATGTTGCGCAGCCAGCAACACGGGCTGTTTTTCCCCGCCTGGGGCGAAGGATTCTATTCGGGCTATGGCGCGCCGGTGTTTCATTTCTACGCCAGCCTGACCTATTACCTCACCAGCCTCCTGCAGGTCGTCGGCGGCCTGGACATTCTGAATGCTCTGCGCAGCCTGGTTGTCCTGAGTTTTCTCGCCTGCAGCAGCGGGATGTATCTGTTCGTCCGGCGCCGCAGCGGAGAATTGGGCGCTGTACTCGCCGGCCTGCTCTACGTCTACAGCCCCTTTCTCCTGTATACAGAAGCCCTTGCGCGCGGCGCGTATCCTGAATTGCTGTCCCTCGTCATCTTCCCGTTTCTCCTGTGGTGCCTGGATGCGCTGCGCGACCGACCCACGCCCGCCAATCTGGTCGGGGTCGTTCTGTTTCAGGTGGCGCTCATCAATTCCCATAACCTGATGGCCCTCATCCTGACGCTTGTTGCCCTGGCGCAACTGATCGTCGAGACGGCGCTGCAGCGATTAATACGGGGGCGGGTGAACTGGCGCCCTGCTGCTCTGGCGACCGCGGCGATGTTACTGGGCGTGGGCATAGCGGCGACATTCTGGCTGCCGATTCTGCTGGAGAACGATACGGTTCATCTGGGAAATCTCACGGAAATCGCCGAACTGGACTATCGCAACGACTTTGTGCCGCTGAAAGATTTGCTGGCAACAGCGCCGCTTCACGATGCCGGCGACGCCAGGGGACTACGCGTGTTGACGATTCTGGGTGTCGCGCAGTGGGCCCTGGCGCTGTCCGGTCTGGTGACGGCGGCCTACTTCTACCGGCGCGGAGGGCGTTGGTAGCATCCGCGGGCCCTTGCCGGCGCAGCATTTTTTGCGCTGATGGCCGGCCTGATGATTGCGCTAACCGTCCCGAACTCGCTGCCGCTATGGAACCTCCTGCGCCCTCTGCATTACCTGCAGTTTTCCTGGCGTCTGCTGGGGCCGACTGCCGCCTGTCTGGCGATTGTCGGCGGCGCGAATGGCCTGTGGCTGGAGCGCCTGGGAGGGCGGCTGCAAACCGGCGCGATTGCCCTGCTGCTTGCCTTGCCAATTGTCACGTCGATCCCGCTGTTTTACATGCCGGAGGGGTGGAGGGTGAACGAGGTGGATACCTCGCTCGCGGCCTGGCACGAGGTAAAGGCACCGGCGCTGTTGAGCACAACCGCCACCAGCGAGTTTCTGCCGCGCGACGTGCACGTTGTTCCCGACCCGACCCGGGAGTTGCTGGCGGATTATGCTGATGGCTATCCGGTAGACAAGCTCAATCACATCGGCCTGCCGCCGGGCAGCACAGCCAGGCTGCTCCACAATTCCCCTCAGGCGCAAGAATGGCAGATTGACGCGAGCCGCGACTTCATCGCCGAAGTCTACACTTTTTACTGGGCCGGCTGGCGCGCGGAGATCGATGGCCAGGCGGTGGCGCTTCGCCCGTCTGAACATCATGGCCTGATTACGTTTGCGCTGCCGGCGGGCAATCATCGCGTGCGCGTGTTTCTGGGGTCGACGCCCGCGCGCGATCTGGCGACCTGGATATCGCTGCTGTCGCTGCTGCTGGTCGCCGGCGGCGTCATCGCCCTGCGCCGCCGGCCGGCCGGCCGCCGTCCTTGCGAAGAAGCGGCGCAGATTCACGCTGGACGGGCGCATTCAGTTGCTCGGTTATGACCTGAACGCCGACGTTCTGCGGGCCGGCGAGCGCCTCGTGCTGCAGCTTTACTGGTACGCGCTGGAAGAGAGCGACGTCAATTTTTCCAGCTTTGTGCATCTCTCGACCGGTGGGCCGCCGCATGTGCAGGTCGACAAACTGCAACCCGGCACTCGCCTCAGCAGCACGTGGAGCCCGGCCGGTTACATTCTCGATACCTATTCGCTGCAGTTGCCGGCGCACTTGCCCGTCGGCGACTATCAGCTGGTGGCCGGATTGTACACCTGCGAACTGATGCCGCCGGGCGAGTGTGGCAATGGTTACCGTCCGACGGTAACCGACGAGAGCGGCGCCGTCATTGGGGACAGCATCCCGCTCGCAACCATCCGGATCGGGTCCTCGCGCCAGCCCACGGCGGTCGGCGCGGGCTGAAGCGCTCGTTTGCCGGTGACGCTCAGCCCTGCGCGGGGATGCGATCGCCGTCGGGGCGGTCGATGCAGGTGACGTGGCAGACATATTGAGCGGGAAGCGTCCGGCGGACGTGGTCAATCCGGAGGTGCTGGCGCTGGAGCGCTGGGCGCATCTGGTGTAGGGGGCTACCGGGCGGGTGATTTGCCGAGGTATTCGGCGAGGAAGTCGTCCCGGTGGCGGGTTTTGATGTCGGGGTAGTGCCTGGCCAGGGCGTTCATTAGTCTGCGGTCTGTGGTTACGATGTACTCGACTGGTACGGGAGAAGACTTCCACGTCTGTAGCAAGTATTTATCCTTGCTGTCAATCTGTTCGGTAGCCAACTTGCGTTGCAGTTCGTCTGACAACGGAACAACATCTTTGGGTAACAACGCCCTGCATTTGTTTCGGTTGATTATGAATCTTCTAAAGAAGTAATTGCTCAGATCCTGTTCCTGACGACTTCTATAGTTTGTTCTCCTGGACCACCTCTTCGCCTTATCCATCCACGGGCTTCCCAACAAAACAACGAGCCCGTCGTCCTTCTCAAAAAACAGAACTTGCAGGAATCGAATGCCTTGCACCTTCTTCCTTTTTGGCACTTCCGGGTCTTGTTGTGAATCTTCCTCACCGGCGAGATTTGAAAACAACCATTCGTTGATGATGAACCAACGGGAAGCCATACTGATGGCTAACCTGTCTGCTCGAAAAAGGCAGCAATGTCCTCCATTTCGCCTTCCATGAAGCTGGACAGACCATCATCAATCTGCCCGAGTTCATTGACTTCCTGGCGCTCGAATTTTGTTTCCTTGCCTTCCTTGGCCGTCAGGTAAAAGGCCACCTCTTCTGGTTTGAGATTTTTGCGCGAGACTTCGGCCAGCAGGGCGAGCACGAGCGCTTCACTGTGCGTGGTGAGCAGGAAGCGTTTGTCTTCTTTACGCATGATTTCTACGAACGTTCTTGTCAGTTTCCGAACCGCAGATGGGTGCAAGTGTGTCTCCGGTTCTTCGATGCACATCCACTTCGTTTCGTCGTGCAGCGCGAGGGCGAGCAACCAGGCAGTCCGATTGACACCGTAGCCATCATTCACAAGTTCAGTTTCCAAGCCAGTGTTTTGATCAGCGACGTTAATTGAAAAGTTCGGATCGCCAGGTGGGGAAAATACCCTCAGAGTTCTGTTGGTAATTTCTTCAAGGTATTTGCTTACTGGCAATTGAAGGTATCTACGAGTTGCCAGCAGGGTGCCGACGGCATCTTCGCTGAAATACAGGGTTGAATAGAGAGAAGAGTGTTCGGTGGCAACTGAGAGATCTCCTTTAGAGAAAGCCATTTGCAACGGGGCGATATTGATACTGCGCACTGCATCGATTGGCGAATTTGCAAGTTCATCAAATACCTTGGCACTTTCCAAGTTACCGGGGGAAGAAAACTCCTCTGTATGTACGTGGGCTTTAATTCCTTCCCAGCGAAAATCAAACTCCGATCCCCTGAACTTCTGCCCTTTCCTTTGGTAACCAACCAAGGTCTCGTATGGGGCAAATGCTCTCATCGTGGGGTTGTAGCTAATCGAGTTTTTCATATCACTCAACAAGAGTGAAATCGCAACATCTTCCTTGCTAATTACCACACGCAATTTCACCGGAAACTGTTCTTCTTTTCCTTTGAAGAGAACAGTTTTCGAAGTCGAAATTTCAAACAACATGTAGTCTTCAATTCTGTGTTTATGAACGACGGCGCCAAAATCACCGAGGTTTGCAAAGTCAAGATTAAAAAAATCACCGGTTTGGTGTTCCAAATTCAGAATCACATTCTTCATTATAAGCAGAGCGTAGATCAGGCTGGACTTGCCGGAGCCGTTGGGGCCATAGAGCACGGTGATGGGCGCCAGTTCTACGCTCTGGTCCTTGATTGAGCGGAAGTTCTTGATGTCCAGCTTCATCATGACATCTCCTGCGCTCCCTTGCGGGACGCCAGTATAGCACTATCGAACTTGCGTGTAGGCATGGCCCCTCTCCCTGAGGGAGAGGGGTTTGGGGTGAGGGTCGCCTGGCCCTGCCCGGGGATGCGCTCAGCCCTGCCCGGGGATGCGATCGCCCTCGCGGCGGGCGATGCAGGTGACGTTGCCGTTACCCGCGGCGCGCAGACGACAGGGTGCCCATCCCTTGCGCTTAGGCCCGGAGATATTCCCCGGGAATGCGCGAGCCTTCGTAAGCCAGCCCGCTATCACGTTGCGCGATCGCTTCCGGGATCTCGGCTTGCCAGTAGTCGGGAACCGTGTCCATCGGGCGCAGGTGCCAGGCCAGCACCAGGGTACGACGTTCGTCGGTCTGGTTCCTGTCAGCAGCATGCAGGGTGCGGGCATCCAGCAGCACCAGGTCACCGGCTTTCACGGGCACGTACACCTGGTGCGGGTCTTCGCTGAACATGACCGGGTCGTCTTCGCTGACGAAGCGGGCCCCCTGTTCGTGGGCGGGAACCATGCGGTCGTGAATGGGGAAGCGTTTGCGGTGGCTGCCGGGTATGACCTTCAGGCAGCCGTTTTCCACAGAGGTGTCGGTCAGATAATAGTTGAGGGCGACAACCTGCGGCCAGGGCGACAGGCTGAGGGGATCGTTCCAGAAGATCCAGTCCTGATGCCAGTAGAGGGGCGGCCCGCCCGCTTCCTTGGTGAGAATAATGACTTTGCCCTCGGTACTGAAGTCACCAAAACCCAGGGCGGCGAGCGCCTCAAAAGCAGGTTTCCAGGTCAGCAGTTTGTCGATGCTGGCATTGTCGACCGCCTGCACGTCGATATGCTGACCCTGAAAGCGCAGCTCGGGCGCTTCGACATGGCCCGCAATGAGCCCTTCGGTTTCCGCGCGCAACTCCTCGAGAAATGCATCCGGCAGGATGTTCTCAAGGAGCACGTAGCCCTCGCGCAGCATGAATTCCCGTTTTTCCAGGGCCGTTTCGTAGGTCAGCATAAGTTTCATCCTTTGTGGCCTGATTGATCCGCCCAACTGTCCTTCATCACTTTCATTTCCCCGTCCAGCGCGATGGCCTTGTCCTGGCAGGCGCTCAGGGCTGCGCGGGGATGCGGTCGCCGTCGGGGCGGGCGACGTAATGGAAGTGGCCGTTACCCTGGCCGCGGCAGAGAATGGCCTCCGCGTTCCATTCGGGCAGGGTGCGCTGCACGTCGGCCGGGATGAAGCGCATCGTCAGGCCGCAGCGGCGGCGCGCAGACAGGTTGGGCTCCGAGCTGTGCAGCAGCAGGTCCGTGTGCAGCGACATCTGGCCGGCGCGCAGCTCGACCGGGACGGGAGCGGCGCCGTATTGCGGGGCGCCCGGCACGGTCTGCCAGAGGACGTTGTTCTCCTCCGGGCGGCTGTCGATGTACTCGATGGCGCCGTGCTGATGCGAGCCGGGGATTAGCGCCATGGCGCCGTTTTCGACGTCGCTGTCGTCCAGTGCCAACCAGACGGTGACCGTCTTGCTGGGGCTGAGCGCCCGGAAGGTGGCGTCCTGGTGCCAGCTGACGCGCTTGCCGTCGCCCGGCAGCTTGTTGAAATAGTGCGAGCCCCAGAGGATGACGGTCTCGCCCAGCAGGTCCTGCACGTAATCGAGAATACGGCTGTCGGAAACGAGGTCGTAGATGCCGGCGCAGCTGGTGTGCCAGGCGTTGATGCCATAGTTGTCGAGGCCGGCGGCCCCGGCCATGGCCGTCAGCTCGTCGAAGTAGGCGCGATGGGCAGCGATTTCGGCTGCGCTGAAGACGTCCAGCGGGAAGACGTAGCCGCGCTCGTTGAAGTGTTGGATCTGCGCCTGGGTCAGGTGTTTGGGCGCGTCGTTGTGAATGGGGAAAAAGCGCAGGTCGCGCTCCGCGCCGGGGAATTCAGTGGCCATGGCGGGCTCCTTTCTGTCAGCGCCGCGTTGACGCAACGCAAATATAGCCTGGCAGCCGGTGGCCTGCACATTTGGCCCTCACCCCAAACCTTTTGTCCCGCTCCGATGCGGGAGCCCTTCTCAGGGAGAGGGGCTTTATGTGCTTTGCCGGCTTTCTCCCCCTCTCCCTGAGGGAGAGGGGGCCGGGGGGTGAGGACGCGTGCTACTGGCCTGGCGCCGCCTCAGCGACGGATGGTCAGCTCCAGCGCCGTCAGGGAATGCGGCTCGAGCGCGCAGGTCAGCGTGCGCTCCTGCGTCGGCAGCGATTCTGTCCGCACTTGCACCACGTCGGGCGTGTCGAAGGTGTTTTCTGAGTCGAGTTGCGGCCCGTTGAGGATGTTGGCGCGCGCCGCGCCGTCGAAGCGACCGGCCTCCAGATGGATGGTGACTTCGCTGTGGGCTTCCGCGCTGCGGTTGATGACGAAGAGCGCGATCTGCTGCTGTTGCCGGTCCAGCGTGGCGGAGATGTCGAGCAGGGGCACGCCGCTGTAGCCGCCGCCACTGAAGCTGGCATCGCTCTCCAGCCAGGCGTCCAGTGCCAGCTCTCCGCTGAGGCGGCTGTAGAGCGCCAGCGCGTGCCAGGTGGTCTGCAGCACGATGCCCTCGCCGTCGGGGTTGGTGCGGATGGGGCCGCCCATGTTCACGATCTCGGAGATGTTGGCCATCTTGACGCTGTGGGCGTGGCGCAGGAAGGCGTTGAGGTTCTGCGCGATGACCAGCATGTCCTGCAGGTTAAAGATGGCCTCAAGGCCCTGCTCGAAGTCGATGTGCTTGAGCAGGTTGTATTCGCAGACGGCGAGCGGGATTTCCTGCGGGATGTTGTGGTTGAGGCGCATGATGCGGATGAGGCCTTCCATCGCGCTCAGGCGCTCCTCGAGCAGCTCGGAGGTGGTCATCAGCGCCGGGAAATCGACCACGTCCATGCCGAGGCCGATGTACCAGTGGATGTCGAGGTAGTCGACCAGCGGGCCGGCCTGCTGCAAGAGCAGGCGCGCCGTATCGACGATGTCGGTCGTCCAGTCCGAGGTGCCGGCGGCGACGAGCTTGATGGTCGGGTCCACCAGTTTCATGGCTTTGGCGAACTCGGCATAGGCCCGGGCGTATTCGGCGGCGGTCTTGTGGCCGATCTGCCAGGGGCCGTCGACCTCGTTGCCGATGCCCCAGTAGCGCACGTTGTGCGGCTCCGCGAAGCCGTGCGCCTGGCGCAGCTTCACCGGCTCGGTGGGCTGCGTGCCGTTGCAGTATTCCAGCCAGTCGCGCGCCTCACGCAGGTCGCCGTCGCCGCAGTTGACCACGAGGAAGGGCTCCGCTTCCAGCAGGCGGCAGAAGCGGATGAACTCGTCGGTGCCGAAGTGGTTGCTCTCCAGCGCATGCCAGGCGAGGTCGAGGCGCGCCGGACGCTCGTCGCGGGGGCCGACGCCGTCGCGCCAGCGGTAGCCGGAGACGAAGTTGCCGCCGGGATAGCGGACGATGGGCATGCCCTGGCGGCGCAGCGCGTCAAGCACGTCGAGGCGCAGGCCCTGGTCATCGGCCTGCGGCGAGCCGGGGTCGTAAATGCCGCCGTAGATGCAGCGGTGCATGTGCTCGGCGAAGCCGCCGAAGATGTTGCGGTCGATGGCCCCGGCTGTGCGCAGGGGGTTGAGCCAGATGTGGTTCATCCCTTTAATCCCGAGAAGGCGGCGCTTTCGATGATGAAGCGCTGCAGCACGACGAAGATGATGAGGATCGGCAGCAGGGCGATCATGGCGCCGGCCATCAGCACCGACCAGTCCTGCACGTAGGTATCGACGAGGCGCGCCAGCATGACCGACACGGTCTGGTATTCAGGCGAGCGCAGGTAGATCAGCGGCCCGAGGAAATCATTCCAGCGGTGCAGGTAACCCAGCACGAAGAGCGTGGCGACCAGGGGCCTGGCCTGCGGCATGAAGACGCGGCGATAGATCTGGAAGAAGCTGGCGCCATCGACCTTGGCCGCGTCCTCCAGCTCGCGCGGCAGGCCGGAAAAGAACTGGCGGCTGAGGAAGAGCGCGAAGGGCGTGCCCAGCAGGTAGGGCAGAATCACGGGGTAGAAGGTGTCGATCCACTCCAGCTTGCCGAAGAGGATGAAGGTCGGGATCAGCGTGACCACGCCGGGGATCATCATGGTCAGCAGCAGCAGGCTGAAGAGCAGGCCCTTGGCAGGGAAGCGCATGCGCGCGAAGGCGAAGCCGGCCAGGGTGCTGGTGGCGATCTCGCCGACGGTGGTGGAGAGGGCGATGAAGGTGGAGTTGAGCAGGCCGCGCGCGAGGGCCGTCTTCTGCCAGATGATGATGTAGTGATCCAGCACAAGGGGGTCGGGGATCCACTTCGGCGGCATGACGAAGAGGCCCCTGGTGGGCTTGAGCGAGGTGGACAGCATCCAGAAGAAAGGGATCAGCGTGATGAAGGCCAGCGCGCCCAGGCCGAGGTAGGAGAGCGCGCGCAGTAACTGCGCCTTGTGGCGCGCATCCAGCTGCAGGGCAGGCGCGAAGGCCCGCGTCGCCTCAGACATTCTGATCGTGCTCGTAGAAGACCCAGCGGCGGGCGAGGCGGAAGTTGGCCACCGTGATGAGCAGGATAATCACGCACAGCAGCCAGGCCTGGGCCGAGGCGTAGCCCATCTCCAGGTCCGCGAAGCCGTTCTTCCAGATCTCCATCACGACCGTGCGCGAGGCGTTGGCGGGGCCGCCGCGGGTCATGATGTAGGGCTGGGCGAAGCTCTGGAAGCCGAAAATCAGACCGGTGACCAGCAGGAAGAAAGAGGTGGGACTGAGGCTGGGCCAGGTGACGAAGCGGAAGCGGCCCCAGAGGTCGGCGCCGTCGATTTCGGCCGCCTCGTAGAGCTGGCGCGGCACGGCCTGCAGGGCCGCCAGGTAGATGAGCATCTGAAAGCCCAGCGCGCTCCAGATGCCCATAATCATCAGCGAGGGCTTGACGCTGCTCTCGTCGCTCAGCCAGCGGCCGTTGGACGGCAGGCCGACGCTGCCCAGCAGGTGATTGAGAATGCCGAACTCCGGGTTGAAGATCCACAGCCAGATGACGGAGGTGGCGGCGATGGGCAGCACGTTGGGCAGGTAGAAGATGGCGCGAAACATCTGGCGGCCACGCAGCTGCTGGTTGAGCACGATGGCGACCCCCAGCGCCAGCGCCATCCCCGCCGGCACCGCCAGCAGCATGTAGACCGTGTTGAAGAGTGCGATCCACAGCAAATGATCGCGCGCGCTGAGGAGCCAGCGCTGGCCGAAGAGCATGACCTCGCTCACCACGCCGAAGCGTGCGGGCAGCACCTCGCGGTCGCGCAGGTAGCCCGGGTTGCATTCGAAGGGCAGGCCGCTGCGCTCGTCGAGGCGCTGCTGCCAGTCGGCCAGCTCTGACGCCGGAACGTTGCGGTGACGGCCGCACTGGAACAGCAACTCGCCGCTGGCCTCGTCAATGGCCTGGTCGGTGTGCACCACGCTGACGCTGAAGATGCTCTGCCAGTTGCGCAGGCCGGCCCCCTGCGCCGGGGAGAGCAGGTCCCATTCGGTGAAGCTGAGCGCGAAGGAGGCCAGCATGGGGCCGAGCACGAAAAGCAGAAAGCCCAGTGTGACCGGCAGGATGAAGAGCCAGCCCCACAGAGCCTCGCGGCGCGCATTGCTGGCCTGCGGCAAGAGCGGGCGGAAAAGGCTCATGGGTTTAGAATCTCAGGGCGCAGGGCAGCCAGGCCGGGACGCCCGCGCCCCGGCCTGGCTGGCCTTGCGCGCGCTAGCTACCGCTGCGCTGTTCGTCGATGGTGGCCCAGGCGTCGTCCAGACCGGCCTGCAGATCACCGGCGACGTCGAGCAGGGCATCCTCGGCGAAGGCGACGTTGTCAACGATCACATCCTGCCACATGCGGCCCCAGGGCTCTGGCTGCCACACGAACCAGTGCGGCACGAAGGACCAGGGTCCCGGCAGCTGGCAACGCGCTGCCTCAAGGAAGATCTGGGCGTTGGCGGGCATCTGCCCCGGTTGCAGGAAGGCGTCGGTGTTGGCCAGTTCCATCTGGGCCGGGATGTTGTAGCCCAGCGCGGCCTGCGCCAGCTGTCCCGTGGGGCCGTAGATGAACTCGATGAAGCGGTAGGCCTGCTCCGGGTTTTCGGCGCCCTTCGAGCCGGCGATGATGCCCAGGCCGACGGAACCGGACCAGCCGCTGATGCTGCAGCCTTCGGCGAAGGCGCGGATCTCGCCGCTGTTGCCGACGGGGAAGGGCCGCACGTCAAACTCGAAGTCGAGGCGTTCGCGATAGCCGGTGGTGGCCCAGCGGCCATCCCAGTTCATGCCCACGCGCCCGGTATCGAAGAGTTGCCAGACGTTCATGCCTTCCAGCATGGTGGGCGGCGGCGTGATGCGGTGAACGTGAATGAGGTCGGAGAGGAACTACAGGGCGTCGATGGTGTTCTGGTCTTCATGCGCGATCCAGGTGCGGCCGTCGTCGGTGACGTAGTGGCCGCCGTTGGAGAAGATCGGCCCCAGGCCCCAGCCGGGTACGGTCAGCGTGCCGATGCCCACGGTCGCCAGATTCTCGGCATCAAAACCTTCTTCGTTCGGGTGCAGGCCGTTGGCGTCGGTCGTCAGCGCGGTGCCGGTGGCGATCAGCTCGTCCCAGGTCATGGGCACCGAGGGGTCCGGCAGCGGTACGCCCAGCTCGTTGAAGAGGTCGACGTTGATGGTGAGCGCGGTGGGGCCGACGTCGCGCGGCAGCTCGTAGATGGGGCCGGTCATGAACTGGCCGGTTTCGGCATCGAAACGATAGCGGTCCGGCCCGGACGGCCAGACGGCGTCGAGGTCGATGATCTCACTGGCGTTGACGAATTCCTCGATGCTGACCAGCGCGCCCCTGGGGGCGAAGACCGCGAAGTCGCCGTCAGCGACGAGGGCGATATCAGGCGGGGTGCCGCCCGCGATCGAGGTGAGCAGGAAGTCGACGTAGCCGGCGGAGGGCACGCCTTCAAGGGTGATGATGATGTCCGGGTTTTCGGCGTTGAACTGGTCAATCAGTTCCTGGAAGACCTGGTCGGCGGTCGGGTCGGCCCAGTGCAGGTAGGTCAGTTCGAGCGGGCCATCGTCCTGGGCCGTCAGCGGCGCGGCCGCCAGGCAGAGCAGCAGGGCTGCGAGCAGGAGGGGCAGATACTTGTTCATGAAACCATTTCTCCACAATGCGCTTGTAAGAAAGAGTGATACAGATGACGGGTTTGCCACGGGTAACTCGAACGCTCGCAGCTCCTCTCTGCTGCACGCGCAGGCCGGACTGTCGATTGAGTGAGTGTAGCGAAGTTGGCAGGGGCTACGCAAGTTGTGCGGCCGCCCTCACCCCCCGGACCAGGTCGCCCCTCACCCCAAACCCCTCTCCCGACGGGAGAGGGGCTTTAAATCACTTGTCACTTGTGCGGGAACCCTGTCCCGCTCCGACGCGGGAGCCCTTGGGGAGAGGGGGAGCCATACCACCTAGGCGCTCTGCGCCAGCGACTCCGGCGCGGGTTCGGGCGTCAGCGTCAAACCGTCCGCGCCGACGTCGACCGCGACGCAGTCGCCCTCCTGCACGCTGCCCTGCAGCAGCAGCAGCGCCAGGGGATCCTGCAGCTGGCGCTGGATGACACGTTTGAGCGGACGGGCGCCGTAGACCGGGTCGTAGCCCTGCTCGGCCAGGTGGGTGCGCGCGGCCTCGCTGAGGCGCAGGGTCAACCCCTGCGCCGCCAGGCGCGCGTGCAACCCGCGCAGTTGGATGTCCACGATGCGCAGCAAGTCCTCCGGCGCGAGGTGGCGGAAGCGGATGACCTCGTCGAGGCGGTTGAGGAACTCGGGCCGGAAGAGACTGTCCAGCTCGTGCTGCAGGGCCGCGCGCAGGGTCTCGTCCTCCGCGCCCGCGCCCAGGTCGCGCAACAGCTGGCCGCCGATGTTGCTGGTCAGGATGATGACGGTGTTACGGAAATCGACCCGGCGGCCGTGGCCGTCGGTCAGGCGGCCGTCATCGAAGACCTGCAGGAAGATATTGAAAACCTCGGGGTGCGCCTTTTCGATTTCGTCGAAGAGCAGCACCGACCAGGGCCGGCGCCGCACCGCCTCGGTCAACTGGCCGCCGGCCTCGTAACCGACGTAGCCGGGCGGCGCCCC
This sequence comes from Phototrophicaceae bacterium, assembly GCA_965238035.1. Taxonomy (GTDB): domain Bacteria; phylum Chloroflexota; class Anaerolineae; order Aggregatilineales; family Phototrophicaceae; genus JAGWBD01. The sequence continues at coordinate 1,621,093 of OZ250163.1, forward strand.
GATCAGGCGCGCGATCGAGTGGCGCTCGCCGTATTCGCTCATGTCGAAGCGCAGCAGCGCGTCATCGTCATCGAAGAGGAAGGCCGCCAGCGCCCGCGCCAGCTCGGTCTTGCCGACGCCGGTGGGGCCGAGGAAGAGGAAGGTGCCCAGCGGGCGGGCGGGATCCTGCAGGCCGGTGCGGCCGCGGCGCACGGCCGCGGCGACGGCGCGCAGGGCCTCGTCCTGGCCGATGACGCGTCCGCGCAGCTCATCCTCCATGCGCAGCAGCCTGGCGCTCTCGCTCTCCAGCAGGCGCGTGACCGGGATGCCGCTCCAGCGCGAGACCACGGCTGCGATGCCGTCAGCGTCAACTTCCTCTTTCAGCAAGGCGCCGTCGGCCTGCAGCTGCGCCAGGCGCGCTTCCGCCGCTTCCAGGTCGCGCTCCAGTTCCGGCAGCCGGCCAAAGCGGATGCGGGCCGCGGCCTCGAGGTCGCTGCGGCGTTCGGCCTGCTCCAGCTCGCCGCGCGCGCTGTCGATGTCGGCGCGAGTGGTGCGCAAGGCCTGGATGGCGTCTTTCTCCGTCTGCCAGCGGGCCGCCAGCGCGTCACGCTGCTCGCGCAGGTTGGCCAGCTCCTGCTCAATGACCTCAAGGCGCTGCTGCGAGGAGCGGTCGCGCTCCTGTTTCAGCGCCTCGCGCTCAATCTCCAGCTGCATCAGCTGGCGCTCGAGCGTATCGAGGGCGAGCGGGCGCGAGTCGATTTGCAGCTTGAGGAAGGAGGCGGCCTCGTCGACGAGGTCGATGGCCTTGTCCGGCAGCTGCCGTTCGGGCAGGTAGCGATGACTGAGGGTCGCGGCGGCGATGACCGCGCTGTCCTGGATGCGCACGCCGTGATGCACCTCGTAGCGCTGCTTCAGGCCGCGCAGGATGCTGATGGTGTCCTCCACGTCCGGCTCGTCGACGAAGACGGGCTGGAAGCGGCGTTCGAGGGCGGCGTCCTTCTCGATGTGCTGGCGATACTCGTCGAGCGTGGTGGCGCCGATGGCGTGCAGCTCACCGCGCGCCAGCATGGGCTTGAGCATGTTGCCGGCGTCGAGGGCGCCCTCGGCCGCGCCGGCGCCGACGATGGTGTGCAGTTCGTCGAGGAAGAGGATGATGCGGCCGTCCGCTGCGCTCACCTCCTGTAGCACGGCCTTCAGGCGCTCCTCGAACTCGCCGCGGAACTTCGCGCCAGCCAGCAGGCTGCCCATATCCAGCGCGATGATCTGGCGTTCGCGCAGACCCTCGGGCACGTCGCCATCGACGATGCGCCGCGCCAGGCCCTCGGCGATGGCCGTCTTGCCAACGCCCGCCTCGCCGATGAGCACGGGGTTGTTCTTGCTGCGGCGGCCGAGCACCTGGCTGACGCGGCGGATTTCCTCGTCGCGGCCGATGACCGGGTCCAGCTTGCCCTGACGCGCCAGCGCGGTCAGGTCGCGGCCGTAACGCTCGAGGCTGCTGTAGGTGTCTTCGGGATCCTGGCTGGTGACGCGCTGGTTGCCGCGGATGCCGGTCAAGGCCTGCAGGATGGCGTCGGCGGTCACCTCGTGCCGCGCCAGCAGCGCGCTGACGGGTTCGCCCTGGGTCAGCGCCAGCAGCAGATGCTCGCAGCTGACGTAGTCGTCGCGCAGGCGCTGCGCCTCGGCCTCGGCCGCGATCAAGGTTTCCTGCAGGGCGCGGCCCACGCCGACCTGCACGTTCTGGCCATTGACGCGCGCTTCCTGCGCCAGCTGCTGCTCGACGTCGCGCAGCAGGGCGGCAGGCTGCGCGCCGATGCCGGCCACCACGCGAGGCACGAGGCCTTCGCGCTGGTGCAGCAGGGCGGCCAGCAAATGCAGCGGCCCGATTTCTGCATGGCGCTGCTCGACGCACAGCGTCTGGGCGGCCAGCAACGCTTCCTGGGCCTTGTTGGTATAGCGTTTGAGATCCATCGCAACGCTCCTCTGTCTTAACTTGCGACTCTGCTGACAGCGTAGAGGCTGCGCGCAAGAGGAACGTCAGCGGGACGTATGAAGGATGTTGGCGTGGGCTGGCCGAAACCGCTGTCGCGCCCTCACCCCCCAACCCCCTCTCCCTCAGGGAGAGGGGGAGAAAAGCATCTACAGGAACGATAACGAGCGCAGATATGTCCTTCGCATGGAACAATCCGGCCAGAGAAGTATTGGTAGCAGATTACGAACAGAAGCCCCTCTCCCTGAGAAGGGCTCCCATCGCAAACGGGAATGGACTCCCGTTGTGAGCGGTGGAAAAGCGGTCGGGGTGAGGGCAGTTAGCTTTTTTCGCGCTCAGGCGGCGCGGCGCGGCAGCGTAAAGCTGAACTGCGCGCCCTCGCCGGGGCGGCTCTGCACCTCGATGCTGCCGTCGTGCGCCTCGACCAGGCCGCGCGCGATCGCCAGGCCGAGGCCGGCGCCGCGCTCGCCGCTGCGCTCACGCGTGCGCGCCTGTTCGCCGCGCCAGAAGCGTTCGAAGACCTGCGGCAGGTCTGCAGTGGCGATGCCCTCGCCGCTGTCGGTCACGGTCACGCGCACCTGGTCGGGCCCGCTGGTCACGGCCGCGAGTTGCACGAGGCCGCCGGCGGGCGTGTGGCGAATGGCGTTGCTGACCAGGTTGTAGAGCACGCGCTGGATCTTCTCGGGGTCGATCAGCACCGGATCGACGGCGCTGCTGACCTGGCCCTCGAGGGTCACCTCGTGACGCATGGCCACCGGACGCAAGTCGCTCAGGGTATCCGAGAGCAGGTCGCCGAGCGAGCTGCGTTGCAGGCGCAACTCGACGTGGCCGCTCTCCAGCTGGGACAGCTCGAAGAGGTCGTCGATGAGCTCGCTGAGGTTGTGAATTTCGCGCCGGGCCGTCTGCAGATAGCGCTGCTGCGTGGCCTCGTCACCGGCGACGCCATCGACGAGGGCCTCGATCACGAGGCGCAGCGAGGCCAGCGGCGTGCGCAGGTCGTGGCTGGTCCAGGCGATCAGGTCGCGCCGGCCCTGCTCAAGGCGCATGCGCTCTGCGTCGGCTGCTTGCAGGCGGGCGGCCATCATGTTGAAGCTGTTTGCCAGCGCCGCCAGTTCGTCCTTGCCGTCGGCGGCCACGCGCGTGGTCAGTTCGCCGCGGGCGAGGCGGTCGGCGCCACTGGCCAGGGCGCTGATGCGCGGCGTGAAGGCGTTGCTGATGAAGTAACCGCTGCCGAGTGCCGTCCAGGCGCCGAAGACCAGCAGCACCGCGCTCAGGCCGAGGTCATGGGCATCCAGAAACATCTGCCGCGCCAGCAGCCAGAAGTTGGCGAAGAGCGTCAGGATGGTCAGCAGGCTGAGCAACATCAGACTGTAACGCAGGCTGCGCAGGCGCTGGATGAGGCCAAGCTGGCGGATCAGCCAGGCGATGAGGATGCTGGCGCTGCCGGTGAAGCCCATCAGCAGGAAGAGCTGGCGCTCGTCCGCGGGCGGCGGGGCGAAGAGGGGCTGCGCCAGGCCGCGCAGCAAGAGCGCGGCGCAGAGCCAGACGCTGGCCAGCAGCAGGAACAAACGCCGGATGTGGGCTGCGGCCATAGTCATCTCCCCTGGCTTGCGCGCCGGCCCAATGGACTGTTGGCCGACGCCCTGTTTGCGCTATAGTAGCGTATCAGCGCTGGCGGAGAGGATGCAGGGGGACGAGATGGGCTGCTTGAGCCGTGAGCAACTGGACGCGTTTTATTATCAGGGTTATGTGGTGGCGGAGGGCCTGCTGGACCCGGTCGCCGACCTTGATCCCGTCATTGCCGAGTACCATGGCGTGCTCGACAACCTCGCCGACGAGCTCTGCGCAAGGGGCGAGATCAGCGAGCGTTACGCCGGGCTCGACTTCAACGAGCGCTACATGCGCATCTGCGAGGAGAGCCAGCGGATACACAGCCAGTATTTCGACTTCATGCTGCCCAAGCGCAATGTGAAACCGGATGCGCCGCTGTGGGTGGGGCCGGCGGTCTTCAACATGATTCGCAACGAGCGGCTGCTGGACGCTGTCGAGCAGTTTATCGGCCCGGAAATCTATTCCAACCCGGTGCAGCACGTGCGCATGAAGCCGCCCGAGCGGCGCACGCCGCTGAACCCGGAGACCGGCCGCATCCAGGTGGGAGCCTCTCCCTGGCACCAGGACGGTGGCGTCGTGAACGAGGACGCGGACGAGACGGAGATGATCACCGTCTGGTTCCCGCTGTGGGACGCGCCGGTCGAGGCCGGTTGCCTCGAGGTGGTCCCCTTCAGGCACCTGGGGGGTCTGCAACGGCACTGTCCCTCGCCCACGGGCGGCGGGCCAAGCCTCCATGAGGAGGTGACAGAGCGCGAGGCGGCGGTAGCGCAGCCCATGCGCCGCGGCGACGTACTCTTCATGACGCGCTACACGCCACACGCCTCGCTGCCGAACCACAGCGACAGCATGCGCTGGAGTCTTGACCTGCGCTATAACCCGACCGGCCAGCCCACCGGGCGCGAAGTCTTCCCCGGTTTCGTGGCGCGCAGCCGCAACAATCCGGCCAGCGAACTGCGCGATGCCCGCGCCTGGGCGCAGCTGTGGTATGACACGCGCGCGCGCATGGCCGCGCCGGACTTCGTGGACTTTAGCTACAACCGCTGGAACAGCGATTACCCGGGTTGTTAGCCTGCCAGGCTGCCCTGTCCCGCCGCTCACGACGGGAGCCCTTCCGCTCCGACGCGGGAGCCCTTCCGCTTGCGGCGGGAACCCTTCTTAAGGGAGAGGGGGAGAAAAACATGACCATGTGCGCCGGCCAAATGGAGTGCTTGCCGTCGCCCTGATGCGCGCTATAATAGCGTATCAGCGCTGGCGGGGAGGATGCAGGGAGACACGATGGGCCGTTTAAGTAATGAGCAACTGGACACGTTTTACGGGCAGGGTTATCTGGTGGTGGAAGGCCTGCTGGATCCGGTCGTTGACCTGGACCCGATCATCGCCGAGTACCATGCGGTGCTCGACAACCTGGCCGACGAGCTATATGCGCAGGGCATCATCCGCGAGAAGTATACGGACCTTGACTTCAGCGAGCGTTTCCTGCGCATCTGCGACGAAAGCCAGAATGTGCACAAGCAGTATTTTGACTTTTCGCTGCCCAAGGGCGGGGTGAAGCCGGATACGCCGCTGTGGGTGGGGCCGGCGGTCTTCAACGCACTGTGCAACGAGCGTCTGCTCGACGTGGTCGAGCAGTTCATCGGCCCCGAAATCTATTCCAACCCGGTGCAGCACGTGCGCCTCAAGCCGCCCGAGCACCGCGCCCCGCTGGACCCGGACAAAGGCGTGATCCAGCTGGGCATCACGCCCTGGCACCAGGACAACGGCGCGGTGACCGAGGACGCGGACGAGACGGAGATGCTGACGGTCTGGTTCCCGCTGTGGGACGCGCCGGTCGAATCCGGCTGCCTCGAGGTCATCCCCAACAGCCACAGCGCCGGACTGCAGCGGCATTGTCCTTCGTTTGGCGGGCCGCGCATCATTGAGGAAGTGCTGGAGCGCGAGGCGGCGGTGGCGCAGCCCATGCGCCGCGGCGACGTGCTCTTCATGACGCGCTACACGCAGCACGCCTCGCTGCCCAACCGCAGCGACAGCGTGCGTGTGAGCTTTGACCTGCGCTACAACCCGATCGGTCAACCCACCGGGCGCGAGGTGTTTCCGGGCTTCGTGGTGCGCAGCCGCCAGAACCCGGCCAGCGAGCTGCATGATGCCCGCGCCTGGGCGCAGCTGTGGTACGACGCGCGCGCGCGCATGGCCGCGCCGGACTTCATGGACGAAAGTTACGATCGCTGGGACATCAACCACCCCTCCTGCTGAACGCCGCCCGCCCGGCGGCGGTTACAGCGAGTCGAAGTGGCTCTGGAAGCTGAGGCAAAGCAGGGGGTCGGTCGCCGCGTAGAGGTAGTGGATGGTCTCGTTGGCGACGAGCAGCGAGCCCTTGCCGCTGCAGACCTGCAGTGCCTCCGCCTGGGCGGAGAAGAGTGGCGTGTCGCCCAGGGCGCAGTTGAGGAAGTTGCGGCTGAGCCGTTCCTGGTTGATGACCGCGAGCGCGCCGAGGCTGATGCCCTCGCCCTGCAGCAGGGTGTCCAGCGAAAGTTTGGTGTAGATACCGGCGGCGACCGCGCCCACATCCCGATAGCACTGGATCATGTTGTCGATGGTGCTGATGGCGGCCGCCAGGGCCGGGTTGCCGCTGAGCAGCGAGGCGCCGCCGCCCAGGGTGGCGAGGGCGTCGGTGAGGCTGGCGGCGTCGTTGCGGATGTAGCCCTCCGGCGCGGGCAGGAAGCGTTGCGCGGAGGTCGCCTGGTCGGCCGTGTCAGTTCCGGTCGGCACAAGGTCGCTGCAGGCGGCCAGCAGGGCCAGCAACAGGGGCAGGAGCCAGAAAATGCGGAGGCGACGGTCAGACATGCGAGCTCAGCTCCCCTTGTCCGCGGGCAGTGGTTTGTGCTTCCGGCGCGTTGGCAGCCAGCTTTCGAGCAGGAGCAGCAGCGCCCCCAGCACGATGGCGTGATCCGCCAGGTTGGAGACGTTGGAGATGAGGCCGGGGATCTGGTAGTGGATGAAGTCGATCACGAGGCCGTGCTGCAGGCGGTCGGCAGCGTTGCCCAGCGCGCCGCCACAGATGAAGCCGCAGGCGAGCCGGGTGAGCGGGCCGCTGACGGCCAGGCGCGGGTAATGCCACAGCAAGACGATGACGAAGACGAAAGCGATCAGCAGGAAGAAATCGGCCGCCACGGGCAGGATGCCGAAGGCCGCGCCGCGATTCTGGCTGTAGGTGATGCGGAACACGGACGCCAGCGCCGGCAGGGGCGCGAAGCTCTGGCCGGGCAGCAGGCGCGCGACCACCAGCGCCTTGCTGGCCTGGTCGGCGAGCAGGACGCTGCCCGAAATGCCCAGCAGTTGCAGCCAGTAGCGTCGCACAGGGTCTCCTCGTTCGCCCTGATTGTAGCGGCGCGGAGGCGCGCGGGGCAAGCCTGCGGCCACGTCGCCGTAGCCGCAATGCCGTCCTGTCGGCGCAGCATAGCGCCGCGGCCATGAAAGGCGCGCGCCTGGACGCCAACCTGCGCGCCCGCGCGCTCACTGCGCTGCTGGTCGGCCCGCTGATCCTGCTGCTGAGTCTGGCTGGCGGCCTCTGGTTTCTGCTGGCAGTGTTGCTGGCCGGCGCGCTGGGCGGCCTTGAGCTGGCGCGCTTGCCGGGGCAGGCGGGCCGGGGCCTCATGATCGCCACCGCGCTGGCGGTGCCCGCCATCAGCCTGGCCGTGGCGCAGGGACAGCCCTGGCTGTTGCTGGCCCTGCTGGCCCCCGCGCTGGCCGGGCTGGGCGGGCGCCGCAGGCCCGCCCTGGGCCTGGTCGCCGTGCTGTACGTCGGCGTCGCGCTCGGCCTGCTGCTGCTGCTGCGCAATGGTGAGCAGGGCCAGCTGTGGACGCTGGTGCTCTTCGTCAACAACTGGTGCACGGACAGCTTCGCGATGCTCGGCGGACGCCGCTTCGGGCGGCGCCGGCTGGCACCGGCCATTTCTCCCGGCAAGACGGTGGAGGGCGCGCTGGTCGGCCTGCTGGCCGGCGCCGGTGGCGGACTTGCGCTGGCGACGGCGGGCGGCATCCCGGCCGCGCTGGCGCTGCCGCTCAACCTCGGCGTCGCGTTGGCCACCACGGCCGGCGACCTGCTGGAATCCCTGCTCAAGCGGCAGTGGCAGGCCGATGACAGTGGCTCGCTGCTGCCCGGCCACGGCGGTCTGCTGGACCGTATGGACGGCACCCTGCTGGCGGCGCCGGTTCTGTGGCTGTTGCTGCAAATTCTCTGAAATTCAGGCGCCAAATCCTCGCATTTTGCGACGAAGTGGGTATACTCGACGCTGTATCAATGCGTGGTTACAGGGACGCCCCGTCAATCCCGATGCGGTTCCCGGCGCATATGCACGGACCTGCCAGTTGGCAGGTCCTTTTTTTATGTCGCCTGCTACTCTTCCCCGCCGGTGAATTGTTGCGCGAAGCGCAGCAGCTCCATTGGCAGCACCAACTTGGTGGAGGGGCTGGCGCCGATCTCGCGCAGGGCGTTCAGATATTCCAGCTGCAGGGTGTTGCCGCCAGCCTGGCGCGCTTCTTCCTCGATCGCTTTCAACGCCGCCGCATAGCCCTGGGCGCTCAACAGCCGCGCCTCGCGCTCGCCCTCGGCCTTGAGGATGGCGGACTGTTTGGCGCCTTCCGCGCGCAGGATGGAGGCCTGCTTTTCGCCCTCCGCTACGGTGACGGAGGCCTCGCGCTGGCCGCTGGCGCGGGTGACCTCGGCGCGGCGCTCGCGTTCGGCGCTCATCTGGCGGTTCATGGCGTCCTGCACGTCGCGCGGCGGCTCAATCTCGCGAATCTCGACGCTGGTGATCTTCAGCCCCCAGCGTTCAGTCACCTCGTCCAGCTTGACGCGCAGGGTGTCGTTGATCTGCTCGCGCTTGGAGAGCACGTCGTCCAGCGAGATGTCGCCGATGACGGCGCGCAGGGTGGTGGTGGCGATGTTGGTGGAGGCGTGCACCACGTGGTCGACCGAGATGACCGAGAGGCTGGGATCGATGACGCGGTAGTAAACGAGGAAGTCGATGGCGATGGGCGCGTTGTCCTGGGTGATGGCTGTCTGCGCGGGAATATCGAGGAACTTCTCGCGCATGTCGACGCGGACGGCGCGCTCCAGGATGGGGATGATGATGACGATACCGGGGCCGCGCGTGCCCGCGTAGCGACCCAGCGCGAACACGACGAGGCGTTCGTATTCCGACACGATGTTAATGTGGCGCACGATAACGAGCACCGCGGCCAGCAGTACGAGCACTGCGAGGATGGAACCAGGATCGAACATGGGTTGGTCTCCGCTCTGTTGTTACTCTATAAGGGTCTTGCTGCCCTCTGCGGTCGGGGCCGGCGCGCGTTCGGCCACGCGCAGGTTCAGGCCTTCACGCCCGACGACGATGATCTCCTCACCCGCAGCCAGGGGGCGCTCGCTGGTCGCGCTCCACAGTTCGCCGCGCAGCTGCACCGTGCCGACGGGATCCAGCGCGCGCACGACGCGGCCCGCTTCGCCGAGAAAGTCGTCAAGGGCCGCTGGCGGCGGCGCCTTGCGCACGCGGCGTAGCACGGGCAGCAGGGCGAAGCGCCAGTATAGCAGCGAGAGCGCTGCGCTGAGGCCGAGGATGAGGGGCGAGATCGTGTTTTCGGGGAACATCAGCAGGCCGCCCAGGACCTGCAGCGCCAGGCCGGTTACTGTCAGCAGAGCGTGGCGCGGCCGCAACAGGTAGGGCAGCAACGCGAAAGCCGACGCGCCCGCCACCAGCACCAGCACCCCGATCCAGTTGACCGGCATGCCGGTCAGCAGCAGCAGCGAGCCGCTGATACCGGCCAGCGCGAGCAGCTCGAGCAGGCCCGTGCCGGGCGCGATGGTCACCGTCACGCCCAGCCACAGGCCGAGGATGAGACCGAGATAGACGATGTCAGGCGCGAGCTGAGGTATGGGCAAGGCATCACTCCCTGCCCCCAGTATACTCCCTGCTAGTATTCGTGCCGTCAAAGCGACGTGAGCAAGCCCGACAGATGAATCGAGGCAGCCCCTCTCCCGCAGGAGAGGGGCGAGTATCACGACGATGGCGCCAGGTTGCCGGTCAGCGGGTGCGAACACCGCCGCGCAGATAGTCCGCCTCGTCGCTGAGGACGAAGGCGATGACCTTCGCGACGCCCTCGGGCAGGCCGTAGTGGGCGCGCGCATGATCGTGCGCATCCTGCTCCGGGCGGCCGTCGCGCCGGGCGGCGGCGATATCCACGCTGAGCTTGATCTCGGTGATGATGTTGCCAGGGTAGATGGTGTTGACGCGGATGCCGCGTTCTCCCAGCTGTGCCTGCAGGGTCATTGCGAGGCCGTTGGCGCCGCCCTTGCCGGAAGCGTAGGCCAGCGAGGAACTGGGGCCGAAGACGCCCGCGCCGGAGCCAATGACGACGAAGACGCCGCGGCCACTGGCTTCCAGCAGCGGCGTGGCGTATTTGGCGCAGAGGAAGACGCCGGTGATGTTGACGTCCAGGGCGCGCCGGAAGTCTTCTGTCGGCATGTCTTCCGGTGACTGCCAGGGGCCGGGCAACACGCCCGCCGCACAGACCACCTTGTCCAGTCGGCCATGGCAGCCGAGTGTGAACTCGAAGAGTTCGGCGACCTCTTCGTCGTTGCGCACGTCCGTTTGCAGGAAGTCGGCTGTGCCGCCCGCCGCGCGGATTTCCGCGGCGCGTTGCTCGCCGTCGTTCTTGTAGTCGGCAATGACGACCCGCGCGCCGCGCAATGCGCAGAGCTTCGCCGTGGCCGCGCCGATTCCCTGCGCGCCGCCGGTGACGAGGATGACATTTCCCTGCAACTCTGCTGCCACGATTCCTCCTGCTGCGCCTGTCAGTGCCTGCTCCAGTCCCACTGTCCCGTTTGAAACGGGAGCCCTTCCATGGCGACCTCGCGCGTAAGACGCTGTCCGCCCTGGGCGAGGATCACGCCGGCCTCCCCCAGATGCGCTGCCTCATGCGCGGAGGCGTCCAGGGCGTTCAGCAGCTACGCACGTTCGGCGGCCTGGTCTTGCGTCAGCCTGGCGACCTGGCCGCGGAAGGCGGCGCGGGCGTCCAGCCAATTGCAGCGCTTGTTGTGCAGATGCACGAAATGTTGCCCGACTGACCAGGCGCGCGCGTTTGGCCGGATGGCCAGCCCGGCCGCTTCGATGGCCGCAAGCACGAAACAACAGACGCGCGGCGCTGTCCCAGGCTTTGGGCAGTTCAGTCATCGGCGGCTTGCTGCGGCAGCGCGATGCGCCAGGGGAAGAGCTCGGCGCGGAAGAGCCGGGCCTGCACACCGGGGTCGTTGTGCATGATGGCCAGCGCGGCTGTCTCGTCCGGCGCGCGGAACATGACGATGCCGAAGCTGTGATAGTCCGCCAGCAGCGTGCGCCCCGCCAGCTGCACCACCCCCGTTTCCGTCAGGCGCTGCAGGTAGCTGAAGTGCTGCGCCAGCGTGGCTTCTTCCTCCGCCGTGCCGCCGGCGACGAGCAACTCGAGGCGCACTGGCTGAATGCGGTAGAGCCACTGCTTCATACAGCGTCCCGTCGGAACCAGGCTCCGCGCAGACGCTACCCGTCAGGACGGGCGCGCCTGCGCGGAATCGACGAAATGATCAACAGTCGCCCTTCTTCAGCACGTAGTCGCGGTTGGCGCTGTTGTTGCCTTCGTTGCTCTCCGCCACCACATTGGTCGAGTCGGCTGTGACGCTCACCCGGTGGCCTTCCTTGTAATAGGTTTCCACCGTCAGATTCATGAAGGCCCAGAAGCGTTCTCCGGGCGCGAGGGGCGGGAAACCGCCGATGGTGGATTCGGTCGGCGTGCCCGAGCCAATGTGCCAGTCTCGCACATCGATGCTGCCACTGGCCGTTGATGCTGCCTGGCCGAGATTGGCTATCCTCGCCCTGACCTCGAATGACTCATCGCATTCCGGTTCTTCATCAAAGTGGATTTCTTCCACGACAAGGTCTGGCTGGATGGCCGGGGCTGGCACAGGCGTGACTGTAGGCTGGATCGGCACGGGCGGCGGCACGATTCTGGGCAGGTTGTCGGTATTGCCCGAGAGGATCACCACGATTTCCGAAATCCAGCCGCGGCGACCGTTGGGCAGGGCGATCTGGTACCAGCTGGTGCCTCTGCTGCTGACGCCGAGGATGGGCGCGCTTTCGCCGGTCAGCAAGGCATCAATGGGCCGGAAGCTGGTGCTGTCGCCCGCGCGCACGTTGGCGTTGACGCGGGCCGTCACCCGTGGCGTTTCATCGGGTATGGGCGTCGTCTCGTCCACGCCCGCCATCGTTTCCGTCTCCGCCTCCGATTCCGTCTCCATCTCCGGCGCGGCAGCCGCTGGTTTTTCGACGCGCAGCGGCCCCAGCGTCCGGTGTAACATCACTGAACCGGATACGATGACATTCAGGCGCAACTGGTACAGCCCGTCAGTGACCCTGCGGGTGTCCCAGGTGCCCAGCACGTCATCCGCGACCGGGATTGAGGAGGGCAGGGTTACGGGCAGCCACAGACGTGATGCAGGCGCGGAGAGGTCCTCATCCAGCGCGCGATACTCGATGAAATAGCCGATCATGTCGGCAAGGTTGACCGTACCGCGCAGAGGAACCTCGCCGCGCAGGACATAGACTGGCGGGGGCCAGCTGATTTCAGCCGTCGGCTCGGCCGCTTCCTGTGCCAGCAAGGGCAGGGACAGCAGGCATAGCGCAATCACGAACAGGGGGAGAAACTTGATGCGCATCGCAGGCCTCCATTCATTGTGTTGAACTGCGTATATTGTGCCGCATGCGGCCCGGCAAGGCAACCGGGGGTGCGTACCACGTTATACTATGCGCAGGAGTCCGGGGGACAAACCATGGCGGAGAACGGTCAGGCCGCGCCAGTTGGCTTCGCCGACTTCGACGAAACGCCGGGCTGAGACGCCCTTGCCGATGACCGCCCCGCACATCCTGCTCGTCGTACTCGACACCCTGCGCCGTGACCACCTCTCCACCTACGGCTACCAGCGCGCCACCGCGCCGGCCCTCGATGACTTTGCCGCCCGCGCGACGCTGTTCGAGCGCGCCATCGCGCCGGCGCAGTGGACGCTGCCGGCGCACGCCTCGCTCTTCACCGGCCGCTATCCGGCAGTGCATCAGCTCACCCAGGTGGGCAGCCGCCTGGGGCTGCAACACCCGACCCTGGCGGAGATTCTGCGAACGGCCGGCTGGCGCACAGCGGCCTTCTGCAACAATCCCCTGCTGGCCGCGCTCGATAGCGGCCTGCAACGGGGCTTCACGAACTTTTACAGCTACGCTGGCGCGGTTCGCAGCCGGCCGGCGCTGCGCTCCCCGGCGCAGACACGGGCCTGGCGCGCCCTCATGCAACCCGCCCAGCGGCGTGGCGCGCGCTCGACCCTGCTGTTCCGCGCCGCCCTGCGTCCGCGTCTGGCGCCGCTGTGGACGCGGCTGCTGCGCTTCAAGGGTGACGGCGCCGCCTCTATCGACGATCTCTGCGACTACCTGCGTCAGCAGCGCGCCGGCGGCAATGCCGAACGCCAGTTCACCTTCCTCAACCTGATGGGCGCGCATTTGCCCTGGCAGCCAGCACGCGCGAGCCTGCAGCGCATCGCGCCCGCCAGCGGGCCGCAGGCGCGCCGTCTGCTGCGCCAGTTCAACGCCCGCGCCGCGCGCTGGAGCCTGCCGCCGGAGCCGGAGCTGTCTGATGAAGAGCGGCAGGCGCTGCTGGACGCCTATGATGCCGAAATCCTGCAGCAGGACGCGCAACTGGGGCGGCTCTTGCGCGCGCTGCAGCAGATGAATGCGCTGGCCGACACGCTCGTCATCATCGTGGCCGACCACGGCGAGTCACACGGCGACCACGGCTACATGGGTCACAGCTTCGGCGCGCAGCAGGAGCTGGTGCACGTGCCGCTCATCGTGCACGATCCGGCAGGGCGCTGCGCAGCCGGGCAGCACGTCTCCGCCGCCGTCTCCACGCGCCGCATCTTCCACACGGCGCTGGCCGCCGCCGGTCTGTCGGCGCCGCTGGACGAGGCCGAGCCGGAGGCCGACGTGGCCGGCCTGACGCTGGCGCGCGCGGCCGAGGGCTGCGACAGTGACGGCCCGGTCTTCAGCGAGGCCTGGCCGCCGGAGACGTTGCTGGCGCTGCTGCGTCGGCGCAATCCGGAGCTGCTGCGCCGACGGCGGCTGGATGAAGTGCGCCGCGCCATGCACAGCGGCCGCCACAAGCTGCTGCTCTGTGGCGACGACGTTGAGGCGCTCTACGACCTGCAGGACGACCCGCTCGAGCAGAACGATTTGGCGGCGCAACAGCCGCAGCTGGCCGCGAGTTTGCGGCGGCAGATGCTGGCGGCCCTGCCCGTAGCGCAGTCGCGAGCGGCCGGCAGCGACATCGACGCCACTGTGGCCGGCACCCTGCGCGCCCTCGGCTATATCGAGTGAGCGGGTATAGTCGAGAGATGAACCAGGGCGTGAAATTGAGAATAAAGCGGATCGCGGCGTTGCTGTTTGTGCTGGGGTTGCTGCTGCTGGCGGTGGCGCTCCGCGCGCAGGACGAGCCGCTGTTCATCGTCATCCCGAACAACAACCTGAACCTGCGCGCCTGTGCCAGTACGGACTGTGACATCGTTGGGCAGACACAGCGTGGCGTCTTGCTGTCAGTGTACGCCGTTGAGGGCGACTGGTATCAAGTGCAGGTCGATGGCGAGCTGGTCTGGTTGGCAGGCTGGCTGACGACGCGCGCGCCGGACAAACTGCTCGAAACGAAGGAATTCTATCGCGACAGCAAAACCGGTTGCAACATCGGCGTTACCAGAGATGCAGGTAACCGTGAACTGGTCGTCCTTCGTGCCGACGAAGCCCGTTACCAGGTTCGGGTCAACATTTTCCTGCCCGATGCACACTCTGCATTGACCGAACGCTTATTGCGCAATGGCACCTTTACTGATACGCGAGAACCCTACATTCTTCAGTACTACCCAAAGAACTACAACTGGCCAAATGGTCTGTATCGGATTGAAGTTGTTTTGGGCCGTATCACCAGTGTATTTGGATGGGAAATGGACCTAGCCGGCCAATACACTGTTCATGTCTATTGTGGGCAGCTCGTTCCCACATTGACGCCCCGCCCAACCAGAACCCTTTACCCTACCCGAACCCCCTTGCCCGCACCGGACAAGGTGCTTGAGACCGGCGAATTCTATCGGGACAGAAACACTGGCTGTGAAGTCTTCGTCGAAAGCGAGGGTTTTGATGGCGACCTGAACATCGTGCTGTTTAAAAATAGGCGGGAAGATGTCGTCGTCAACGTCTATCGTCCCAACCAAAGCTCCCCTCTGCGTGTTTCAGATCGATTCAACGATGTTTCCGAAGACACGGGCGAGCCATTTATCTGGCAATACTACTCCGTGGATTTCGCCTGGCTCGAGGGACTGTATCGTCTGGAGATTACGCTGGACGGCAGAACCAGCCTGCTGGCCTGGCGTCTGGAACGGGCGGGCGACCAGGTTATCTACGTTTTCTGCGATGGGCCCGCGCCGCGCCCGACGAGAACGCCCCGACCGACTGCCACACGCCGGCCCGGCCCCACATCGCGCCCCTCAATCACACCCCGGCCCACGCGCACGCCACGCCCGACGGTTACGCCTCCTGTGGAACACACAGAAATCAGGACCGGCGCACTGTATCGAGACGAGGCAACGGGATGTAACGTCCTGGTGCTGGAGTTCCCGCCGGAACAGGCGGACTGGAAGGACCTGTGGGTGATTCGGGATGGGGAGTTGAGGCACGACTTTACGGTCCGCGTCTGGCTCCCGGACTCTGATTCCCCCGTACCTGTCGAGGATGAATTTGATGATACATGGGATACGGGTGAACCTGGAGTCTGGCAGACGTACTCCCCGCGGACCGACTGGCGCAACGGGATCTACCGCATCGAAGTGAACTTGGGCGACAAAACCAGTGTACTGACATGGCGCATGGAGCGCGCTGCCTACTATCAGGTTGGCGTCTCCTGCGAGCAGCAGGCCGGGCCGGCCCCGTCGGTGTGACGGGGCCAGGTTGTTTTTGCGGCGCCTTCAGCCCGCGAGCTTCGCGCCCGCGGCCAGCGCCTCCAGCGCTTTCTCCAGCCAGTCGATACGGCGCGTCAGCAGGGCGATCTGTTCGCTGACGTCGCCGCCCGTCGCCGCCTTGCGCGCGGCCAGCGCGTCCGCGTGCGCTGCCTTGATCTGTTGCTCACGCTGCTTCTGCTCCTGCTGCTTCGTACTCAACTGCAGCGGATCGTGGCGCTGCACGAGGCTGCGCGCGCTGGCGACCTGCTGCGGGCTGGCGTCTGTGGCCAGATGCACGATGACCTGAGCGCGGCGCAGGCTGATGCCGGCGACCGTCGCGCCCAGCGCCTGGCGCAGGCTGGCATCCAGCGCCTCCAGGTTCACGCCACTCATGTCCGTAATGACGATTTCGCGCATCTCAGCTGACCTCCCGCGCCCAGAACTGGCCGTGCATGTCGTAGTTGCTGGTGCCGGCGCCGGCGGCCAGGTAGGCCGTGCCATTACTCAGGATGCGACGCCACTGCAGGAAGAGCTTGTGTGGCCCCGCGGCCAGTTCGCGCACCATCACGGCCATGCTGACCGGCATCCAGTCCCTGAACGCGGGCGCGACGCCGATGAGGCCGTCGTCGCCGCCGATGCGCGCGCCATCAAGGGCGATGTCGAGCGCCACGCCGGCGCTCGTGTAATCGTTGCGCACCATGCCGAAGAACACGACCAGCAGGTCACTGCCGGCCGTGGTCACGCTCAGGGCCAGCTTTTGCCGGTCGACGTCGACGAACACGTCGCTGGTGGAGGCGTAGTCCTGTTCCTCGTCGAGCTGGATGAAATCGGTTGGCGGGTCTTTCAGGAAGCGCAGGTTGTCGCGCAACTGGCTGTTCAGGTCGGCCTCTGTCACCAGTTGATCGACCTGCCAGGTGAGTGGGGTGTTCCAGGTCATGAGCACTCCTTTGTATACGAGATTGCTTGCTTACCAGGCCAGCAGGGCGTCGCGATTGAGACGCTGACGGCCCAGGGACCAGAAGGGGTTGTCGGCGCTTTCCAGCAGCCAGGTGATGCGCTGGCTGCCGCCCGGCGCCAGCTCCTGCGTTTCGCCGATGATGAAGTAGTCGCCGCTGTGGCCGCTCTGTGATTCCGCGACGCGGATGCGTTCGAAGAGGCGGCGCGCCAGCGCCCGGGCGACCTGGGCGCGTCCGCTGAGGCTCAGGCTGTGCACCAGGCCGCGCGGCGCGCGGCGACGCGCCAGCTCGTAGCGGGCCAGCGTGCGGGCCTGCGCCAGCGAATCGAGCGCGGGCAGGTCGAGGCGCAGCGTCGCCGGGCCGTAGAGATTCTCGCTCGTCAGGCTGCGCTGCGTCACCAGCAGCGGGTCGCCCGTGGTGAGCGGCGTGCCGCGCAGCCGCGCGCCCGCCTGCACCCAGGCGCTGGCGTTGCCGCGATTCCTGATCTCGAGCAGCGCCGCGCTGATGCCGGCTTCGCGCAGCACCAGAGTCACTTGCCCGGTCACGTCCCGGCCCTGGCCGTTCGATTGCGTGTTGGCCTGCCAGTCGAGTTCGGCGCGCGGCTCGATCAGCTCGAGCGCGCCACAGGGCTGGCCGCGCTCGTCGCGGTAACGCAGCAACAGTTGTTGCGTCCCCGCCCCGCCCGGCTCAATCGCCAGCGGCTGCTCCAGCGTCCACAGCGGAGTGCCTGGCTGGCCGCGGCTGCGCGGCGTGAGCAGCACCTCGACCTGGCTGACGCGCGCGTCGCCCCAGCCGTAGCGCAGGCCCTGCATGTCATCGCGGAACGTGGCCAGCGGCTCGACGGCCCGCAGCAGATGGTGGCGGTTGAGGTAGCGCGCCTGGCCCTCGTGGTCGATGAAGAAGCGGCCGCGGCCGGCGGCGCAGACCTGGCCGATGGCTGCCAGCGCCGGGATGCCCGCCGACCAGGTGTCGCCCACCTGGGTCAGCAGGTCGGGGCCGCGCTGCAGGCTGCGGCGGATGTTGATGCTGGCCAGGCGCGTGTTGCTGCCCAGCTCGCTGTGCTGCGCGCGCGCCAGCAACCAGGTGTTAAGCAGCCGCGGCCGGCGCAGCGGCACCGCGTCCAGACAGCGCGCGATGATCTCGTCCGCGCGCTGTTCGGTCAGCGGCGGCAGGCGGATGTGGTGACCGGCCAGCTGGGCGCTGGCATCGTGCAGGTGCAGGATGGCCCGGCGCGACCCCAGGGCCCCTGGCGCGGGCTCGACGCGCGTGATGTGGCCGGTGAAATGCGTGCGCCGCTGCGCGCCGTCGTCGCTGCGGATCTGCAGCAGCCGGCCCGGCGGCAGCGCGTTACGCTCCGGCGAGAACGCGCCGTCCTGGTTGCGCAGCGTGATTTCGGCGTGACCGGGCAGCGCGACGCTGTCATGCGGCCGCTCCATGCCGCGCCGCCAGCGGATGCCGAGCACTGCCTTGCTGATGTCCTCGTCAGGCCCGTCGGCGCGGCCGTCGTCGTTAAGGTCGACGTGGACGCTCCAGCGGATGCTCATGGCGTCACCTCCAGCAGCCAGCGATGGCGGAAGGCGCAGCCCTGCCAGCCGCCGCCACCGTGGGCGAAGACGCCCGGCTCGACGCGCACCTGCGCCGCTTCCAGCAGCGCGCCGCCCAGCGTGACGTCCGCGGCGAGGGTCGCGAAGTAGGCATCCATACAGTCGACCAGGCGGGGCAGCTGGCTGCGCAGGCCGGCGCCGGCGTTGACGGGTGTGACCAGCAGCAGATGCGTGACGAGGCAGACGACGCTGCGCGGGCCCTCGCTGAAAGCCAGCGCGACGAAGGCCTCGCCCTGCTGCCGGAAGAGGGCTTGCTGCCGTTCACGCGCGCCGGGCAGCAGCACCAGCAGGGCGGGCGCCTGACCCCGGTCCAGCACGGCGGGCAGGGCGTCGATGTCGAAGTTGCGGGCGACGCCGGGCACCTGCAGCCCGGCCAGACGGGTGAGCGCGTCGCGGAAGGGTGGCAAATCAAACCTCCTTATGGCTGTGTACGTTAAGTAAGATGGGATGGTTACTGGCGTAACAATGAAGGAACGAATATGCGACGCTTGATATCTCTTGTGTTGATGATCTTGCTGTTGGTGACGGCTACGCCGCTCATGGCCCAGGATGACGTAGAGGTGTGCAGTCCGGCCGATGTTGCAGCGCGCGTGGATGAGGTTGTTTTGGCCTACACGGAAGCGCGTGAGGGGGCACTCGACAACGTTGCAGCTCTGGACAATCTAATCGGTCTGCAAACAGCCCTTAGCGAAATCCGGGCGCAATGCGCGGGAACAGGTGAGCTTTCGAATCCGTTCACATTCGGAGTACCAGGGACCAGTGGAAAAGGATTTACCCTGCACGTGACGGATCTCATCAGACCGGCGAACTACCTTTTCAGAGAACAACCGGCAGCCGGCGAAGAATATATCGTCGTTGATGTTGTAGTCAGTTGTGACGAACAGTTCACTGGTCGTTGTGAGGTAACTCACGGCGATTTTGAGTTGGTGGGGGAACTTGGGGTCATTTACGATGCTGTGTCAGTCTACAGCGGAGGATTCCTTGACGTTGACCTTTTCGCCGGAGGCAGCCGGGGGGGAGGTATTCCCTTCCTCATCGGCAAAGTCGACACGGATTTGACTCTTCTTTACCTCTCCAACAGGTATGAGGACAATTTTGTAGCCTACGAAGCGGAGCCTGACGCCGCACAGTAGCTTGGCGCTACAAGGGGGCGGACAGGCTCCGCCCCCACGTCCGCCTGAATGCGTTACACTCGCAGCCACCATGCAGCGGGGGTGATGCTGTGGCGAAGAAGAAACGCAAACGTCTCGATCGCAAGTTCTACGAGGGCGAGCTGGAGCGGCTGCAGTTCGGCCTGGTGCGCCTGCAATACTGGGTGCGCCACCAGGGCCTGCGCCTCATCGTGGTCTTTGAGGGGCGCGACGCCGCCGGCAAGGGCGGCCTCATCAAGCGTATCGCCCAGCCGCTCGATACCCGCGGCGTACGCGTCGTCGCGCTCAGCAAACCCTCCGACGTCGAGCGTACGCAGTGGTATTTTCAGCGCTATGTGGAGAACCTGCCCGCGGCCGGCGAAATGGTGCTCTTCGACCGCAGCTGGTACAACCGCGCCGGCGTGGAGCGCGTCATGGGCTTCTGCAGCGACGTGGAATACTGGGACTTCCTGCGCGCCTGCCCGCAGTTCGAGCTCATGCTGGTGCGCTCGGGCATCATCCTGGTCAAGTACTATCTTTCGGTCAGCGACGAGGAGCAGGAACGGCGCTTCCAGTCGCGCGCCAAGGACCCCCTGCGTCGCTGGAAGCTCAGCCCGGTTGACCTGGAAATGCGCCAGCGCTGGGTCGAGTTCTCGCGCGCCAAGGACATCATGCTGCAACACACCGACATCCCCGAGGCGCGCTGGTACCAGGTCGACACCGATGACAAACGCCGCGCCCGCCTCATCTGCATCAGCCACCTGCTGGAGCACATCCCGCACGAGGATGTGATTCCCGGGCCGATCAAGCTGCCGCCACGCCCCTCGCAGCAGGAGCTTTACACCCGGCCGCCCCAGGACCGTCATCTGGTGCTGCCCGACCCCTACGCCGGACGCTGAACGCAGCACGATTAAGCAAGCGCTCATGTGATTTACAAAGTGTTTACACTATGGTAAAGCGCGCGTGACAACTGGCTGGCATCCTGTCAGGGACTTGCGCAACGCAGGTCTTCGACGAAGAAATTGAAAGGATGCAACATGAACACCAGAACCCTGTTCTTCACCGCAGTGCTGATCGCCGCGCTCGCGCTGGGCGCCGGCCTGATGCTGGCCCAGGACGACGGCGGCAGCGACGATGATTCCCCCGTCAGCGCAAAAGAGCATTCTGGCTTCGGCCGTCGCGGCGCGATGGGACGCGGCTTCCACGACTTTGGCCGCGGCGCGATGGGCCCTGGCATGATGGCGCGCGGCTTTGGCATGCCCGTAGTTGGCGAGGAGCTGCACGCGCTCGTCATGGAGGCCACCGGCCTTGAGGCGCAGGCGCTGCGCAGCGCTATGGCAGAAGGCAGTTCGCTGGCCAGCCTGATCGAGGCCAACGGCGGCGACGTGGCGGCTTTCATCGCCCAGGCCACTGAACTGGTCAGCGCCCGCATGAACGAAGGAATCGCCGCAAGGATCGAGGCGCTGGTGAACGGCGAGCGTCCCGCTGGCGCGAAGGACGTGGACGGGCGCGGCTTCGGCATGCATGGCCGGGGCGGCCCGCAGGGCTTCGGTGGACGCGACATCGGTATGTCCGCGCTCGCTGCCGACGCGCTTGAGATGCTCACCGAAGCCACCGGCCTTGAGGCGGCGGCGCTGCACAGCGCGCTGGCTGAAGGCAGCTCGCTGGCCAGCCTGATCGAGGCCAACGGCGGCGCCGTGGCAGACTTCATTGCCCAGGCCAGCACAGCCTTCAACGACCACGTTGACGCGGCCGTCGCCGACGGCAAGCTCAGTGAGGAGCGCGCCGCCCTGCTGAAGGACGGCATGGCCGAACGCATCGAGGCGCTGGTGAACGCCGAACATCTGGCCAGTGGCGCGGGTCGTGACGGGCGCGGCTGGCGCAAACCAGCGGGCAAGGACGAGAGGAAGGGCGGCGGCGCAGCCGCCATGGACTCCGGCGAAGAATCAGGTACGACTTTCGCCCTTGACGAGCTCTTCGATGAGCTACGCAACGGCGTCCGCCTGGTCATTTCGTATGACGCAGCCGCCAATGCCTTCAGCGGCGCCATCGAAAACACCACCGACGCAAGCATCCAGCAGGTGCGCGTGGAAGTGCACCTCTCCAACGGCGTCGAACTTGGCCCCACGCCCACGGTCTCCCTCGCACCTGGCGAAACGCGCGAGGTCCGGCTTGACGCCACCGGCCAGGACTTCGAGGGTTGGTCCGCGCATGCGGAGACCGGTTCCGCTGAGCACAGTGGCGCAGGCGAGGGCGAGCACAATGGCGAAGAAGGCGAGCACGGCAGCGAAGGCTCGGAATCGGCCGAGGGATAAAGCCTGAGCCATCAAAGGGCGCAGCTTGCTGCGCCCTTTTCGATTCCCCGCGCTCAGGCCAGCGCACTTTCGCGGCGCAACCCGGCCATTTCAGCGACGAGGTCGGCCGGCAGCGCCGCGTCCGCATTCCGGTCAGGCTCGCGGTAGAGCCACAGCGCCAGGCGCAGGCAGAGCAGCGTCACCGCCTGCGGCGGCTGATAGATATCGATCGACGTGCCGCGGCTGTGGGCGACGGCCGCCGTCCCCTGGGCCGCGCGCAATACGCGCAGGCTGTGGCGCGTTTCATCGATGGCCAGCAGGCGCAGGTACTCGTCTCCCAGGCGCAGCAACTGCCCCGCTTCGAAGCGGCTGCTGTCCGCTGCATGCAGCATGGTCGCGTTCGCTGCCAGGGGGTTGTCCTGCGCGCTGTCAACGCCGCTCTGCCAGGCCAGCGACCAGCGTTCGTGCCAGCCCCAGATGCCCGTCACCTGGATGGCCGCCAACGGCGAGCCCGACCAGACGAAGCGCCCCGCCCCGCCCAGGCGCAGCACGCTGGCGCTGCCTTCCGTCGCTGCGGGCAGGGTCTGCACCGCGCCCAGGTCGATTTCGCGGCCGTCGCCGTTTGTCAAGCGCAGCAGCTGCAGCAGATCATCCGCCAGCGTTAGCTCGCGCGGATCACGCAGGTCGTGCGCGAGGGTTGCCAGACGCGGCGTGAAGTGGCGGCCGCTGGTCATTTCGATGCGCGCGCTGGCGGCCGTCAACGCGCGCCACAGGCGTTCTTCGTCGGCATTGTCAGCGGGCGCCAGGCCCAGACGTGAGCGCAACTGGTCAGCTGTGGCGAGGGTATACATGGTCATCTCCTGTTTATAGACGGGTCGGGCTTGCCTGTTGCGCGCTTCGCGCCGGCTTTCTGCGCCGCTATTGAACAAGCGGGGCCTGCTGTGCGTAGAATGGGTGTACGGGAGGAACGAGTGGATGCCGCAGGGTGGAGACGGGCAGGATGGGCACCAGGATCATGAGCGTCGGCTGCAGCAGCTGGACGAGAGCGACCTCTTGCGCGCCCTGCAGGCCGGCGACGAGGGGGCCTTCGTGCTGATCATGCAACGCCTGGAAAGCCCGCTGCGCCGCTACATTCGGCGGCTGATTGGCGACACCGACGCCGGGGACGACATCGTGCAGGACGTGTTCTTCAACCTCTATCGAAAGTGCGACCGCATCGACGCCCGCCGCGGCCTGCGGCCCTACCTGTTTCGCATGGCGCGCAACCGCTGTTACGACGAACTGCGGCGCCAGGGGCGCTTCCAGAGCGTCTCGCTGGATGATGACGCGGAGGGCCAGACCTTCTCGCTGGCGGAGACGCTGCCGGACCCGGCCGAACCCACCGAGGAGCTGGCTCACTGGCTCTTCATTCAGCTGGTGGTGCGCGAGGCGATGGAAAAGCTGCCGGAGAACCAGCGCCAGGCGTTGATCCTCTACGCCGAGGAGCAGATGAGCTACGCAGAAATCGCCGTCGCCACCAACACCAACCCCGGCACCGTCCGCTCGCGCCTGTCGCACGCCCGCAGAACGTTGCGCCGCCTTGTGCCCCCCTGGGTGCTGGCCTCGCTGGAGGGCGATTCCGCAGCAGATGAGCTCCCGCGGCGAGCGGGAGAGGAAGCGAACATGAGGCGATCCGCTGAACCGGGCGCGCCGCGCCCCGACCCGTCACCCGCAAGCATAGAGAGGAATGCGTGATGAACGACGATACCCGCGACCAGTTGCAACAAATCGTACGCGCGCTCAAGGCGCTGGACCAGTCCGTCCGCAGCGCCATCCGCGCCGACGCGCTGGCTGGCACCGGCCCGATGATCCTGCGCAGCTACAGCAGCCTGCAGGCCCGCGCGGCCGAACGCCTGCCCGACGACAGCTTCGTCTGCGAGGCGCTGCGCCTGGAACCTGATCCGGACGTCGACGAGGCGCAGCTCATCGCCCAGGTCAGCCTGGCCTGCAGCCAGCTGGGCCGCTATCTCGACAGCCAGTTGCGGGCGCGCCGTCGGCCCCAGGTCGATATCGACTTCGACCTCGAGGACATCGATTTCGGCGAGGTCAGCCGCACCCTGCGCGACACGCTGGTGAGCCAGACGCGCGATACCATCCGCCGCGCCATGTCCGACATCGGCATCGACCTCGACAGCGCGGCGCATGCGCGCGGGCGCCAGCACGTGCCGATTGTGGATATGGACGCGGATGCCGATGCGGACAACCTCGCCGGCAGCGACCTGAGCGGCCGCGACCTGGGCAACGAGGATCTCTCCGGCAAGGACCTGCGCGGCGCAGACCTGAGCGGCGCCAACCTGCACGACGCCAACCTGAGCGAGGCTGACCTGCGTGGCGCGCGCCTGAGCGGCGCTGTCCTGCGCGGCGCCAACCTCGCCGAGGCCGCAATCAGCTCGGCGGACCTGACCGGCGCCGATCTCGGCGACGCAAACCTGGCTGACGCCGACCTGGGACAGTCGCGCCTGAAAGGCGCCAACCTCGCCGGCGCCATCCTGACGGACGCGAAGCTGCAGGCCAGCGACCTGCGCGGCGCGCGCCTCAGTGGCGCGGACCTGCGCGCGGCCGATCTGACGGGCGCGGACCTGAGCGGCGCCAGCCTGCACCGCGCCAACCTGCGCGATGCCTGCCTGGTCGAGGCGCAGCTGCAGAGCGCGGACCTGCGCAGCGCCAGTTTCCGCGCGGCCGACCTGACGGGCGCCACCCTGCCCAATGGCCAGCCCTATCAGGACCCGGCAGATCTGGAACAGTTTGGCGCGGCCAGCAGCCGCAAGAAGGCGCCGCTGCCGCCCACGCCGCCGCAGGAGAGTTAAGATGGGTCAGAGCCGGCAGCGCTGCCGGCTCGCCCGGCTCTGTTGACGACAAATCCAGGTGGGCCTGCATGGGCAACAGGGCTGGGTCAGCGCCGACTATGTGACCACGCAGGGGGCTTGTGGCTGGCGCCGCCTCGCCACATCGAAGTTGATGCGATTGCAGCGGGATGCACTTGCGCTTTTTTGGCTATGGACAGCGCTTGTGGTATTCTGGGTATCGTACCGGATCGTGCTGCGGAGAACAGCGAGCAATGACCTGGGAACAAATCATTGCTGCAAATGCTCCGGTCATCACGGTGGTAATCGGCCTGTTCGTATGGCTGCGGGCTGATATCAGGCGCCTCGAAGACAAGCTGGAAGGTGATATCAAGCGTCTTGAGGACAAGCTGAGTGGCGACATCAGGCGCGTCGAGGACAAGCTTGAAAACAAGCTGGAGACCGGCTTGCTGGCGGTAGAGGATCGACTGCGAGGAGTGGAGACCGAACAGGCGCGGGTGGCCGGCTTGCTGGAAGGCCTGGCATTGACGGGCAGATTGCCGGACCCCGGCGCGGAGCCGCATTAAAACCCTGGCCCGGCGCTCGCGCAGACACTGACCTTCGGCAGCGAAAGGATCCCGGGAACGTCGCGCTCCCCGGGATGCAGGGCCAGTGACAGGCGTTCCGGCGCAGGCGTAGCGGGGGCTGCGGCGTCAGGCGAGCAGTGCCTGGCATTCGGGCGAGTCGAAGTTGTCACGCACCCATAGTGCTCGACGGTGGGCACTATCCTGTGCTAATTTTGCCCTGCTTTCTTCCTGCATCCAGGCGATTTCTCTTCTCTTGTTTTCGTGCAACAAACCGCTCAGGGTTAAGTTGTTGCGCTTGCGGCCGTTGCAGGGGCCACACAGCAGGATGCGGTTGAGGATGTGGTTCTCGCCACGGTCGGACTTGGGATTGATGTGATCGAGCTGCATGAACTCACGCTCCAGCACGCGGCCACAGCCGGCGCAGATGACGCCGCCGCCCGTGCCTTGCGCGTCAGCGAGGATGTTCATCATGCTGCGATGGCTGATCTTCTGCCATGGCTCCAGCGGGCGCTGCACTGGAAGACTGAGCGTTGGCGCAGCGATTTCGTTGTCGTCCGTGCGCTCTGGCGTCGTCGTCTCGACATGGACGGTATGGGGAAACAGCGGCGTCACGTCCGCTTTCGCGGCGCCTTCCGGCGTGAAGAGCCAGTCGTCCTGCAGGCGCTGCAGCACGATGTCCCGCGCGCCGTCCCAGATGTCCATACCGACCCACTGACGATTGAGTTGTTCAGCGGCGACGGGCGTGGTGGCGCAGCCGCAAAAGGGATCCAGCACGATGTCGCCTTCGTTGCTGCTGGCCTGAATGATACGGCGATAAAGCGCGAGCGGCTTCTGCGTGGGGTAGCCTGTGCGTTCAGAATCGCCAGCGGACAGGTAGCCTATATCCGACCAGATGTTTCCTAAGGGCGTACCTTCATACTCATCTGCATAAATCTTGTAACGAGGTCTTCCGTTTTTCGTCCAGTAAATCAAATAAGGATTATGTGTTAACCTTTCATCGAATGTTCTTTGAGTCCATACCCAACCCAATTTGCTAATTACCTTCCTGCCAGTAATGATTCTCAGTTCCCCTGCGCTTGATTTGTTCGACGACTTCTCCAAAGACGCATGTTGATAGCGTCTGCCAGTCTCAGGCTCTACATGAGGAAAGCGACTTATGAGTGTATCGTCGTCAACCTCTCCATGTATTCGATTGAAGACCATTTCACGGGGGTTCTTACTATAGAACAGTAGATGATCTACAACATTATCAAATCGTCTTTCGCTTAAATTGTGAACAGCGTAGCGTTTCCAAGTGATTTCGTTTATATGATTCTTCCAGCCGAAAATCGCATCCAGCATCGCCTTGATGTAATGGCTGGCGGTCGGGTCGCAGTGCAGATACAAGCTGCCATCTGCGCGTAGTACCCGGTGCATCTCCATCAGCCGCACGCCCAGCCAGCACAGGAACGCGCCCATGTCATCGCCGTAGGCCGCCCGCGCCGCGTCAATCACCTCCCACACCGCCGGCCAGTCGTCCTTGATGTTGTCCGTCCACTCCTCGTGCACGTCGCGCTCCCAGGACCAGCGGTCGCGGAACCTGGCGCCCGCCGCCAGGCTGTCCGGCGTGGCGTGGAAGTCGCGGTTCTTGTTGAAGGGCGGGTCGGTGGCGATCAGGTGTACCGTCTCGCTGTTCATGCCGCGCAGAAAGTCGAGGTTGTCGCCGTGATACAGCGTGCGGTTCTGGAAGTTGGGTTCAGCCATGGTTGCCCAATGAGTCAGTGTTAACAAACGAGCCGTGAACGGCTCAAGGACAATCTAGCGGACTTTCAACTTTGCGACAAGCCGGTGGGCGGGGCCGACGATGACGCGCATGGGGCGCGACGTCCTCTACCTGATTGACGGGTGTTGCAATATGTGCGACAATTTGCGCATCATAGCAGGCAGCGACCCGCGACAGTCAGCCTGACGAACAGACGAATGTGCAGTGCCTGACTGTGAACGGGTACAAGGGAGCCCCAAAATGGATGCGCTGCAAACAGAAGGTCGACTGTCAAAACTGGAAGAACGCTCCAGACATTCGGCCACGAAGGCCGACCTGATTCTCGCAGCCATCATTCAGGCCACGCTTTCGGCAATTATCGCCGCAGTGGTCACGAGGATCATGATCTGATACAGGCCGGTAAGTAAAGGCGGGCAGGCAGAACCGGGCTTACAGCCAGCGCCGCAACCAGTCGTGGCTTGAGGCATGGTGGTAGGCATGCTCGCCCGGGTGCACGCTCAGTGACAGGCGTTCCGGCGCATTGGCCAGCGCCCAGGCCCGTTCGGCTGTGCGGTACTGCTCGCGCACGCCGGCGATCGGGAAGATCGGGTCGCGTTCGCCGGCGATGACGCGCATGGGACGCGGCGCCAGCAGCGCGGCCAGTTCGCCCATCTCCGCCAGCTCGAGGATGCCCGGCACGTAGTTGCATTCGCAGTGGCGCACGCCAAGGATCGAGGCCTTGAAGGAGCAGAAGTAACAGGAAGGCACGGCGACCGTGATGCGCTCGTCGATCGCCGCCAGCCACAGCGTCGTGGTGCCGCCGCCGGAATTGCCCGTCGCGCCCAGCACATTCTCTACTACATCGTCCCGCTGCAGCAGCCAGCTGATGGCCTGCCTGCCGTCGCGGCAACGCTCGCCCAACAGCGTGCGCCCCTCCAGCAGATACGAGAAAGCCAGATGCCGGCAGCCGGCCTGCTCGCTGACGCGCTGGCCGAAGCCGCGCTGTTCCGGCGCGCACACCAGGTAGCCCTGCCGCGCCAGCGCCTGGGCGTAGTTGCCGTCGCGCGCCAGCTGCTGGCGTTCCGTCGCCGCGTCGGGGTAGTTGCCGAGGATGTACTGCACCGAGGGATCGTGGCCGTGAAAAACGATGATCGGCTTCCAGGGCGGCGGCGTTTTGGGCCGCAGCAGGTAGACGGGCAGGCGCGCCCGCTCACCAACGTCCAGTGAATGCAGTTCCTCAACGTA
Source organism: Phototrophicaceae bacterium (assembly GCA_965238035.1). Taxonomy (GTDB): domain Bacteria; phylum Chloroflexota; class Anaerolineae; order Aggregatilineales; family Phototrophicaceae; genus JAGWBD01. The sequence continues at coordinate 1,649,098 of OZ250163.1, forward strand.
GTCGCCGCGGTCCTGCGCGCCCAGGTGCTGCGCGTCGGGCGGCGGCAGGGGCGGGCGTCCCTTCAGCCCCAGCAGACGGACAATTTCCGCGCGCAGTTCCTGTTGCCAGCTACGGAAAGCGGCGGGCGTGTCGGCGCGCAGCGCCATGCGCCGTGGCCGGGTCGCGTGCAGATGGTCGAGATGGGCTTGCAGGCCGAAGGCCCGGACGTCGTGTTTCACAGCGCACCTCACTCCAGGTTCAACACCGTTATCGAATGGGCCGGACAGTCGACGCTGAAATCGCTGCGGTCCCCGACATGGTCGGGCAGGATGTCCAGGACGGCTTGCTGATGCATCGTACACACGCTCCCGGAATCTATAGCGACCCGACTGTAACCCATCTCCTGGTGAATTTACATCGAAATCGCGGACGTGGCTTGCGTCGCTTGCGAATGGTGAAACGCAGGAACGGGCGCTGGCAAGTCGCTGCTCCCTTGCGCCAAACGTGCCATTCCTGCCCTGGGCGGGCGCGAGCCTCTTCGCCACGGTGATTCTGCCCGGCTACTGCAGGCGCAGGGCGAAGTGAAACAGGCAGAGGGGCGCATCCTTCACGATCGCTGTGGCTTCTGGCTGCGGCCATCAGCCCTTGATGCCGATCGCTGCCAGTCCGCCGATGAGATGTCGCTGGGCGAAGAAATAAACGACCAGGATCGGGAGGATGGAGACGAGCGTCGCCCCCATAAACAAATGCCATGCGATGCCGTAACGCCCCTGGAAGAACGCCAGCCCCACCGAGATCGGCAGCGATTCAAAATCGCGCAGGAAAACGATCGGCTCCAGGAAGTTGTTCCAGGTCCACAGAAAAGTGAAGACAACAACGACGGTCAGCGCCGGTCGGCACAGGGGGATAATGATGCGATAGAGAATGCCCCAGGTGCCGGCGCCGTCGATGCGCGCGGCGTCGTCCCGCTCGCGCGGAATGGTGCGCATGAACTGCGTCATCAGGAAGATGAAGAAGGGGCTGCCAACGTAGGCGGGCAGTATCAGGGGCCAGTAGGTGTTGATCAGGTCCAGTTGCACATACAGCCAGAACATCGGAATCAGCTTGATGTGTCCCGGCACCATCATGGTACTCAACATCAGGAGAAAGAGCACGTTCCTGAAGGGGAAGTTGAAGCGGGCGAAGCCGTAGGCGATGATGGGTACGGAGATCAGCTCGCCGATGATATTGGCAACGACCAGAATGGTGCTGTTCAGCATATAGCGAGCCAGCGGGTATTTGGCGAAGGCTTCGGCGTAGTTGCCCCATTGCGGGCTGGACGGGATCCATTCCGGCGGCCAGGCCATGATCTCCCGCGGCAGCTTCAGCGACGTGGAAGCCATCCAGAATATCGGCAACATAAAGATGCAACCGAGGCAAACCATGAAGGCATAGACGACGGCATGGCCGGTCAGCTTCCTTGCCCGGCGCCAGAAGTTGCTGCGCCGCAGCTGCTGCCTGACAGCCAGTGCAGAATTGGCCCCCCGACTGGATGGATCAGTTCTCATAGAAGACCCATTTCCTGGACGTATAGTTCACAAAAACGGTCGCCGACATGATGACCAGCAGCAGGAAGAGGGCGAGTGCCGCGGCATAGCCCATATTGGCGTTGCGGAAAGCTTCTTCGTAGAAGTAGTAAAGAAAGAAATAGGTCGCCTTCAGGGGTCCGCCCCCGGTGATGACGTAGGCTTCAGTGAAGATCTTAAACGCGTCAATGAGTTCGATGATCAACTGGAAGAAGAGGGTGGGCGTCAGGAGTGGCAGGGTGATCTTCCAGAAGCGGCTCCACTTGTTGGCACCGTCTATTTCGGCGGCTTCGTAGAGATGAGCAGGGATATTCTGCAGTCCCGCCAGATAAATGATCGCCGCGCCGCCCACTTTCCAGATGCTCATGATGGCGACCGATGGCAGCGCCCGGTCCCGGTCCCAAAACCATTGGGGACCTTGAATGCCGAAGTAGCCCGGCAAGGTGTTGACCACGCCCGTATCCGGCTGCAGGAACCAGATCCACATCAGGGAAACGGCGACGCCGGAGATGACGGCGGGGATGAAGAAGATCGTGCGGAAGAAATCCATAGCCGGGATTTTGAGATTGAGCAGCAGCGCCAGCATCAGACCCAGGACGAGCTTCAGGGGCAAGGACAGCGCGACAAACAGGGTGGTCGCCCTGAGCGAGCTGACGAATAGCGGATCGCGCGTGAACATGCGGACGTAATTGTCCAGCCCGATCCAGACGGGCGGCGTCACCACTGTCCACTGGGTGAAGCTGACAAAGAAAGTGGCGAGGATGGGGAAGGCATAAAAGACGACGAAACCCGGCATCCAGGGCGAGAGCGCCAGATAGCCGTCCTTCGCCTCCCGGCGCTGCTGCGCGCTCATCCTGCGCCATGTTGACAGCATTCAGGGCACCCGAATATGAAGTTGTGGATGGCAAGCAAAGGCTTGCCATCCACCTGTGAATTATCGAAGATCGGCCTTACGCACCGAGGCGGGGGATACAGTCATCCAGCGTCTGCTGCAAAACCGGGACATCGGCATCCAGCTGGGCCGCAATGGCAGCGCGCTCGATCTCGCCCGGCATGATCAGATCCCAGGTATCACCGACGCGGCGGACAGCGCCGCGCCAGCAGGGGTGGGCTGCATCCCACTCTGCAATCATTCGCGAACGCAGCACGTCGAAGATCACCCCGATTGCCTGTTCCGCGTCCTCGCTTGTCGCGTGGACGGCTACGAAATCTTCTCTCAGACCCGGTATCGACGGGAAGAGATTGCTGTTCTCCATCAAAAACCTCTGGCCCGTTTCACCGCCGAAGAACTTGAGAAGTTCCCAGGCTTCTGCGGGATGATCGCTGCCTTCCCGGATGGACGTGGTCTGTGACCAGGCATTGACGAAGCGTTCGTGTTCCGGATTGTGGGGTTCCGGTGCGGCGCCAAAGCGGATTCCGGCATTGCGCGCTGTGATCATGTGATCATTCTCCGGTAGCCGGCAAAAGGGCGAAGCGCCGGCTCGCCCCTGCCAGTTCCGCTTTTAATGATAGCGGCAGGGGTCAGCCGGTGACTGACCCCTTGCCCGTTTACCCGGTTGTCTCAGGGGTGTCAGCCATGTTGCATCTTCAGGAGGAGTGCCCGATGATCTCTTGTGCGCGTACTACCTGGCAAGCAGGTTTTCACGCCCTGGGTCGATAGAGCTGTCGCCCCTGCGCTTCGGCGCTGCCCTCGTAAGTGGGCATGAGGGCTTCGACCCTGGCGCGGGTCTCGTCATTCCAGTCAGCGGGAATCTTTTGCGTCTTGGCGACCATTTGCGCCTGAATCTTCTCCGGCAGCGAGCGCAGATCAGTCTGGTACCAGAGCGTCAGCACGGTCCGCCGCTGATCGCTGGCGTTGGCGTGGGTGGCGTGGAGCAGACGCGAGTCGCCGATGAGCAAATCGCCGGCCTTGATCGGCACGTCAATCTCGTCGGGCCGGTCGCTGAAATCGTCGGCCGTCAGGTCGCTGCCCGCCTGCAGTTCGGGTGAGTGCGGCTCGTCTATCACGTCATGTAGCGGATTGTGCCGGTAATGGGAGCCGGGAATCACGCGCAGGCAGCCGTTTTCGCGGCGGGTATCTTGCAGGTAGACCATGAGGAAGACCTGCGGCGGCTCGGGCTGGTAATTGAGCCTTTCCTCCCAGGCGAACCAGTCGTAATGTCAGAACAGGCGCGGGCTGTGCGGCGGCTTGCTGATGATATAGCCATCGCTAAAGGTCGGCTGCCGATAGCCCAGGCTTGCCAGCGCGTCCAGGGCCGGTCTGTAGGTGATGATTTCGGCGAAGAAGGGGTGCTGCATGAGGCTGTACATACTGCCGGTGGTGCGCTGGCTCCGCCGGTTATCCTCGTCTTGCGCGTCGAGGACCTGATCGGTCCTCTGCCGCAGGTTCGCCAGCATATTGCTGTCGACCAGGTTTTCGAAGATGCAGAAGCCGTCTTGCAGCAGCTGCTGATAGCGGGCGTCGTCATGTGGAGTCATCTCATCGTTCCCTCGTCACCCGCAAAGGGCCACATGCGATGAATCGCCACCACGAGCGTCATGTCGCAGGGATTGCTGAGCGCCATGCAGCCCGCTTCGGATACTGGCAACGGTTTCCCGCGGGCCCTGGCGAGTCGGTAAAAAATATAGTCAGGCGCCCGACCTGTCAAAAAAATGCCAGGGCCCGCGCTGAAATGCCATGCCGGCAACCAGGCCAGAGGCGCAGTGCAGGTCAGGGGTCACGGGGTGTCCTCCGGGTAGCCTTGCGGATTGTTGCGATGCCAGTGCCAGGCGCTGGCGATGATGGGCTGCAGCGTCGTGTGGCGCGGCGTCCAGCCCAGCCACTCGCGCAGGCGCGCGTTGTCTGCTACCAGTACGGCGGGGTCGCCGGCGCGGCGCGGCGCGGTGCTGGCCGGGATGGCGTGGCCGGTGACCTGGCGCGCCGTGTCCAGCACCTCGCGCACGGAGTAGCCGTGGCCGCTGCCCAGGTTGCAGGCGCGGTTCTCGCCCTCGGCCAGGGCCTCCAGCGCGAGGATGTGCGCCTCGGCGAGGTCCATCACGTGGATGTAGTCGCGGATGCAGCTGCCGTCGGGCGTGGGATAGTCATCGCCGAAGACGCTGATCGCTTCGCGTTGACCCAGCGCCACCTGCAGCACGAGCGGGATGAGGTGGGTTTCCGGGCGATGGTCTTCGCCGATGTGGCCGTCGGGATGGGCGCCGGCGGCGTTGAAGTAGCGCAGGCTGCAGCCGGCCATGCCGTGGATGCGGTTCATCCAGTACAGCTGGCGCTCGATCATGTGCTTGCCCTCGCCGTAGGGGCTGCCAGGTTCGATCGGCTCGTCCTCGGCGATGGGCAGGCGCCGCGGCCGCTCATAGAGGTTGGCGGTTGAGGACAGGATGAAGCGCGGCACGCCATGCTCGGCCGCGGCCTGCAGCAGGTTGCCGCCCGCCAGCACGTTGTCGCGCAGGTAGCGCCAGGGCTGCTGCACGCTCTCGCCGACCAGGGTGTAGGCGGCGAAGTGCAGGACGCCGTCGAAGCGCTGCCCGTCAAAGAGCGCGCGCAGGGTATCGGCCTGCAGCAGGTCGCCCTGCACGAAGCGCGCAGCGGGATGCACGGCCGTGCGGTGGCCGTTGACGAGGTTGTCGCAGACGATGACCTCGGCGCCGCGCGCGACCAGCATGTCGGTCACGTGGCTGCCGATGTAGCCTGCGCCGCCGGTCACCAGCAGCTTCATGGGCGCTCCTGTCCGGGCCTGCGGGGTCGCGTCCCCGCGTCAAAGGGGAGAGTGTACATCAGTTTGGGGGATGGGTAAGTGAAATGAAACTTTGCATCCGAGATTATTAGTCTTCGTTGAATTTCTTCCAAAATCTCGAGTGAGAAACTATTTTGACCTCGTCACGATCAATCTCACCCAGTTCAATGCCTCGTTTAATCAATTGGATTACTTCCTTCTCTAGAATCCTCCCGTCTTTCCCTTTGGACACAAATGTCTGTGCCAGATTTTCCAGTTTATCTTTGCTAGTTATAACTAAGTCCCTGTGGGCTGAATTTACTACTTTGTCAGCGGTATTCGCCTTTGACTCTTCGATGTGAATACCTAATGCATCAAGTTCCTTGACATCCAGCAAAAAGAATTCCACATCATCCGGGCTTCGTGTGTTGTTTGCTGCCAGAGCTGCGGCTATTCGTTTCAGGTTTGATTTGTCATCGTCCACAACAAACACTGACAAACGGTTGTCATGCAGTGGTAAATCTTCGAGCGCAATCTGAAGTTCGCTATCAGACAGTTGGCCAATACTTGTGTCATGACTCCATTTTGCCAACATGACTTTGCGCAGGACATACGCCACCGGGCATCAGGCCCCGGATTGGGTTTCGCGCAGTTGCGACAGCGCAGCACTCATATATTTTTGGAGATAGGGGTCGGTCTCTATCTTATATACCCGTTCTATTTCAGGGATGGTTGTTGGGTCATCCATGGATGACAGGCCATACATTGCGCCATACCGAACCATCGCCAAATCATTGTTCAAGTTTTGCAACAGCAGATTTAGCCTGGCGTCATATGTTGGCTCATGTTCGCTGAGACCCATTTGGTGCAGAGTTTCCATTGAAACTACTTTGTCAAGGCTACCGCTGGCTAAAAACTGCGAAACGATACTGATTGCCAGTCCTTGATACGACTCAATGAAACTGGCCAGACTAAGAGAGAAGACGGACTCCATGCCGTGTTCGAATACTTCATCTTTGGCCGCTGAACAGATTTGATGAAATATAAATGTGGGGAAAAAGGACAGGAATTCGGGCGCAGTCGAGCTGGTCGATATTTCTTTGCTCAAATGCACTGATTCTGACGTGAAAGTCGCTAGAAATCGGATAAGCGATCTGCTTGATGAAGAATCGTCCAGTTCTCTTCTTTCATACAAAGCTTCATTATTTGAAGGATTATCACGTTGATCACTCCATGGAATTACGTCATGTGAGGGAGGAGGATCACCATCATTTTTCCATGGCAGATTTCCATATGGTGAAAGCTCTCTCTTCGACGCATTGTCAGCAATTGTTTGAATCATGGGACATCGCCTCTTTCTGCAATTTCTGTTCCCAGTTCAACCAGTTCTTCAAACACATTAGAGAATTGATCCCTTGGTATTATCCCTTCAAAATCAGGGACAGTGTTTATATCGACTTCGAGTTGTACGATACTCTCTGAAGGTGTAGATATGAATCTGGCCCTTCCATCCGAATGGGTCATAAGAACCCTGATCTGGCCAACAGACCACTTCATGAGCCTGTTCATAACTAGACCATCTATAGTCAGGTTCGAAGGCCGCCTTCGGTTGATCTGGTACAGAAAATCAGATGTATTGGAAGTATCTAATTTGACAGATTCTATGTACTTGCCGAGTCGCTCCAAGCTTTCTTCCTTACTATTGGCAGACTGAATTAGCACGGCTCCGAACGCCAAGCGAACAAGATCCGGAACAGAGTCCAGATTGAACCACTTGTCCATCAGTCCGCAAAACTCTTCACAATTGCTCTGAAATTCACCCAACGCTTCAAACTTTTCTTGTGACTGTACTTCAGTGATATGGTGAATCCAGGTAAAACTGGCGGGGTTGATTTGCAATTCCATTCTGCCTTTTCCACGTTTGGCGTATTCAACTAATTCGCCGGTGCGTGGTTGTTCGGTTCGTTGTTCCGGTGGTTCGCCCACTACACTTTTCCACCAATCCATGGCCGTTATCTCTGAACCAGGCTTTGGAAAGGCTGTCATACGCAGGGTGACCACATCCCATTGAAACTGTGACAGGTCATATTCCATTTCTTCTGGGGACTCCATAGTTTCTCCGGATGACCCGGTCCGTATGACGCAATACTAGAGCAATTGCGTCAGATTATTGCAAACGCTTATGACATAGTAATCAGCAGGCTCTAAACCTGCCATCAACCCTTGACCGCGCCGAAGGTCAGGCCGCAGATGAAGTAGCGCTGGAAGAAGAAGATTAGCAGGGGAAGTCGGCCTGCGCCGCCGGCACCAGCAGCTTCATGGGCGGTCCTGACTCTGTGCATATGCGGGTCGCGTCCCCCCCCCGCGTCAGGGGAGAGTGTAACGCAGGCAGCGTCGTTGTGGGCAGGCAGGAATGGGTGGAGCCGGATTTTTCAGACGCGGGTGAAGGGTGAGCGTATGCCCGTGGCGTTCCGGAGTTGCTGGTACGCGACTGCCAGGACCAGCAAAACGCCGACGAGCCCCGGGATTTCGTGTCCGATACTAACGAGCCAGAAGCTGATCACCAGGGTGATGACTACGATGGCCGTGCCACAGAGGAAACCCTGCTCCGATGCGGTCAGTCCGACGTCCCGCTCAACGGCCATCCCGACATGACGCTGCTGCAGTCGGCCCTCGGCCATCGTCAGAATGTGGTCTGCGCTTCCAGGCCACATTCGCTCGTAGTGGGCGAGGATATCCGGACTGGGCAGCGACCTGGCTAGGGGTGCTGCGCGCGGCGGGAGCGTCGCATCAGGGTTCGCTGCAAGAATGGCTGCACCATATTCATTCATTGCGTTCGCCAGCGTCTCGCCCACGGTCGTCCAGTCCGAATCTGATGTCTGGTCGCTCGAGAGATGATTGCTGTGCCAGCGGCGCTGCAGGCCGAAGGCGTGAGCCATGCCGTACCTGAATGCCGCCCACCACATATCTGCGCTGTCAGGTTTCTGTCGCTTCATATAGCCATCAGCCCTTCACAGCCCCGAACGTCAGGCCGCGGATGAAGTAGCGCTGGAAGAAGAGGAAGATCAGCAACGTCGGCAGGCTGGCGATCACCGAGAGCGCGCTCTGCAGGCCCCAGGCCTTGTCATAGGGGCTCTTCAGCAGCACGATGCCGGCCATGATGGTGTGCCCTTTGGCATTCAGGCTGAGCAGGACGAAAGGCCAGAGGAAGTCGTTCCAGATCCAGGTGAATTGCAGCGTTGCCAGCACGGCCAGCGCGGGCAGACTGAGCGGCAGCATGACGCGCAGCAGGATTTGACCCTCGTTGGCGCCGTCGATGATGGCCGCCTCGCGCAGGACGCCGGGGATGGTGGAGAAGAAGTTGCGCAGCAGCAGGGTGGTGATGGACAGGCCAAAAGCGACGTGCACCACGATGAGCACCAGAATCGTGTCCCTTATGAAGCTGCGGCTGAAGAGCTGCTGCAGCGGAATCATGACGATTTGTGGCGGGAGGAAGAGGCCGGCCACGACGATGAGATAGAGGAGTTCGCTGCCGCGGAAGGCGAGGCGACTGAAGACGTAGCCGGTCAGCACGCCAAAGGCGATCGAGACGGCCGTCGCCGTGACCGTGACGACCACCGAGTTCAGCAGGTAGCGGGGAACTTTGGTGCTCTCCAGCACGGTTTCGTAATTCGCGACGGACAGGGATTTCGGCAGGTTCCAGAGTTCGCCACGCGCGATCTCGGAATTATTTTTGAATGAAAGTAACAGAACGCCGAAGGTAGGGATTGAATAGAGTACAACCAGCACGACTAACGTGACGATGAGCAAGCTGCGGCTCAAGCGTCGGGCCTGTGCATGTCTCTCCCGGGTTGCGCTTGCAAACTCAGTCATACAGGTGCTCCAGTCGGCGCACACGGCGGAAATAGAGCACGATGATGACGGCGGCGATGGCGAAGAGCACGACCGAGAAGGCGCTGCCGTACGCCGGGTTTAGTTTCCTGAAGCTCTCTTTGTACATCTGCACGGCAAGAGTCTGAGAACCTCCAGCCCCTTCGTTGAGCACAAAGACGAGGTCGAAGCTGCGCAGGGAATTGATCACCGACAGCGCAACCACAACCACACTTGAGGGCAGCAGTAGCGGAATTACGATTTTCCGCAGCAATTGCAGGTAATTTGCCCCATCGATTTGCGCCGCCTCCAGCATCTCGTCTGGCAGGGAAGTGAGGCCGGCAAGGTAGATAACCATCGACAGCCCGACCTGTTGCCAGGACCAGGCGAAAATGATGGCGGGCAGGGCAAGCCCTCTTTGGCTCAACCAGAATATTTTGGAATCGGCGTCCAGCAGTCCGGAGAGGTGTAACAGTATGTTGACCAGTCCGTCATCCGGGTCGTACATGGCATTCCAGGTCTGCGCGATGACGACCATGGAGAGGGTGATGGGCAGGTAGAAGAGCGACTTGAAAATGTTGGCGCCGCGGACGCGACCGTGCAGTAGCAGGGCCAGCACCAGACCACCCCCCGTCGGCAGGATCAGCGCCGCGACCATCCAGATGAGCGTGTTCTTCAGGGAGCTGTAGAAAAGCGGGTCGCGCAGCAAACGTTCGTAATTGGCGAGGCCGTTGAATTCTGGCGACGCGACGGCGCTGAAGGTGTATTTGGTCAGGCTCAGCCAGACGGTGGCCAGCAGCGGCCCGATGACCACCACGAAATAGACGCTCAGTGGCACCACGAGGAAGGCGAAAGTCCAGAGGCGCCGCGAGGTCGTGAGGGAGTATCTCATGCCGCTATGGTAACGCAGGTGTGCAGCCGCGTCCTGGCCACAAGGTCAGGCGGGGCACAGAATGCATGCCCCGCCTTTTGGGTCGTTCGTGATTCCGAACGCCGTCTGTCTGCGCCCGCCTTACTGCATGAAGCCTTCAACAGCGCAGGCCTGCGTGGTGGCCAGGGTAGCGGCGATGTCGCTGGAGTCGTCCATGAAGGCCGAGAACATGTCCAGGCCGCACTCCGCCACCGGCGGCGTGGTGGCCAGGTCGTAGTTGAAGGCGTAGACCGCCGCGTTGGCGATGCTCGCGCCGGCCTTGGCCGCCACCACGTCGTAGGCCATCGGGTCGACGTTGACGTTGGGCGAGAGCGAGCCGTAGCTGGTGTTCCACAGCGTCTGCGTGTCGACGTCGCTGACGAGGTATTCCATCAGCGCGCCGGCGCTGGCGGCATCCGCGTTGGCCGTCATCACCCAGCCGTCAATCGGGCCGACGCCGGCCTGCGGCACCATGTCGATTTCGGGGAAGTCGAAGAAGTCGTAATCTTCGCCCGGGACGAGCGCGATGTCCTGGCCCTTCCAGTAGCCGCCGATCCAGGTGCCCATCAGGGTCACGGCTGCCTCGCCGTTGGCGACCTGATCGGCCGCGTCCACCCAGTCGTAGGCGTTGGCGCCATCGACGAAGTAGCCGGCGTCGATCAGTTCCTGCCACAGCTCCATGGCGCGCACGACTTCGGCATCCTCATAGGAAGCGTCGCCAGCCATCAGCGCATTGCGATAGTCTGGCCCGGCGGTGCGCAGCAGCAGGTAATCGAACCAGAATTGGCCCGGCCAACGGAACTTGGAACCGAGCGCGATGGGGTCGATACCCTGCATCTCAAACTCGGCGAAGGCCTCCAACAGCCCGGCCCAGGTGTCCGGCACCTCGATGCCGGCCTCGGCCCAGACCTTCGGGTTGTAGAAGAGGGCGGCGTAGTGGATGTTGAAGGGGACGAAGTAGCGCTCGCCGTTGTAGAGCGTGGCCGCGTCGGCCACGCCGGCCGGCACCACGTCATCCAGCCCGGCCGCATCCCACATCGCGTCGATGGGCTGCAGCGCGCCCGCATCCACCACGAACTGGACGCGCGCGCCAGCCCAGTAGGAGAAGACGTCCGGCAGCACGCCGCTGGCGACGCCGGCGAGGATGCCGGCCTTGAAGTCCTCGTGGCCAATCGGGCTGTCCACGACGCTGATGCCGGTCTCCTCGGTGAAGGTGGCCATCACGGTGTTGAGGTTGTCCTGATTCAGTTCGCCGGAGAAGTAGTGCGAGATGTTGACCTCCTCCTGGGCGACGACGGCCGCGGCTGCGCCGAGCGTCAGCAGCGGTACCAGCAGCACAACAAGAGCACGGTGTAAACGGGTCATGTCCATAGTCCTTTCGCAACCATCTGTATAAAACTGACGGTCCGCGGCCCCGCGCAGGCCACCGGCCCATCTTATTGCACAGGTTACAACCCGGTTTATCCTTTGTCAAGGAATCCGGTTGGGAAACACTGATGTTGACGTATATGAACCCTGATTGTACAATTCCCAACATACCCATCCCCCGGAGGGCAGCTCTCATGTCCGAAATCCAGTCCCTGGCGCGCGGCCTGCGTGCCCTGGATATCCTCGAGGCGGAGTCGCAAGGCATCGGCGTCACCGGGATCGCGCGCCGCATCGACGTCGACAAAAGCACCGCCTCGCGCATCATGAGGACCCTGGCGAACTACGGCTACGCCGAGCAGTCCAGCGAAACGCGCCGTTACACCCTCGGCCCGCGCCTGGTGCGCCTTGGCCAGAGCCTGCTGACGCGGACGCCCCTGCGCGATCAGGCGCGGCCTTTCCTGCGCGAGTTGATGGAACGGACGCAGGAATGCGCGCATCTGGCCGTACGCGCCAGCGACCGCGTGCTCTACCTCGATCAGGTCGAGTCGCCGGCCTCGTTGCGCGTCTCCACCGTCGTGGGTACGCTCGCGCCGCTCCACAGCACAGCCCTCGGCAAGGTCTTGCTGGCCTTCGGTAACAGCAGCATCCCGCAGGAACTGGAGCGCTATACGCCGCGCACCATCACCGATGTCGAAACCCTGCGCATGCACCTCGAACAGGCGCGGCGCCAGGGCTACGCCATCGATGACGAGGAGTTCAGTTACGATGTGCGCTGTGTCGCCGTGCCGCTTTACGACCTCGAAGGCGAGCTGGTCGGCGCCATCGGCATCTCCGGTCCGGGCGCGCGCCTGACCCTGGCGCGCATTCACGATCTGGCCCAGGAGGTGCAGCGCGTCGGCCAGGCCTTGACCGACCGGGTGTCGTACCGCTACGAGGACCAGACGGCGCAGCAGGAGGACGCGTGAGCGAATTGCGGGTTGGTTTCATCGGCACCGGGCGCATTTCTGACCTGCACGCGCTCGAATACCTGCAGAATCCGCGCGCGCGCATCGTCGCCGTCTGCGATACCGTGGCGGAACTGGCGCAGCAGCGCGGCGCGGCCTGGGGAGTGGTGCCCGCGCAGATCTACAGCGACCACCGTGAGATGCTGGCCCGCGCGCCGCTCGACCTGGTCGAGATCCTCGTACCGCACCATTTGCACTGCCCGGTCATGCTGGATGCCGCCGCCGCCGGCGTCAACATTTCGCTGCAGAAGCCGATGGCGCTCAACCTCGCCGACGCCGCAGCCATGGTCGCTGCCGCGGATGAGGCGGGCGTGGTCTTCAAGGTCTTCGAGAACTTCATCTTTTATCCGCCGGTCATGCGCGCGAAAGCGCTGATCGACGCCGGCGAAATCGGCGATCCGCTCACCATTCGCATCAAGAGCAATTCGGCCACCAGCCCGGATGCCTGGCCCATCCCGCGCGCGGCGGAAGCCTGGCGCTTCACCCCCGAGCAGTGCGGCGGTGGCCCGCTGGTCTTCGATGACGGCCATCACAAGTTCGCCCTCGGCTGGCACTTCATGGGCCAGGCGGAGGCCGTGCACGCCTGGATCGGCCAGACCGAGCGCGAGCCGGGGTTCTTGCTAGACGCGCCCGCCATCATCTCGTGGAAGTTCCCCGGTGGCCGCTACGGCTCGCTCGAAGTCGTCTACTCGCGCGACATGGAGATCTGGTCGCGCTACTATGCCCAGGACGATCGCGTCGAGATTACCGGCACGCGCGGCGTCATCGAAATCACGCGCGGCCACGGCAAGCTCTTCGACCGGCCGCCCGTCATCCTCTACCGCGACCGTCAGACGCGCAGCTTTTCGGACATGGCCGTCGGCTGGGAGCAGAGTTTCATCCTGTCCACGCGCCACTTCATCGACGCGCTGCACGCGGGCGAGCCGCCCGTGCTGAGCGGCGCGCAGGGCTGCGAAGTGCTACGATTTGCGCTCGCTGCCCAGGAATCCGCCCGCAGCGGGCAGCCGGTGATCCTCGCGTGAGGGCCGGCCCGGCATTGGCGGCATAATGAGGAGAAGTCCCATGCAGTACCAGATGCTGATTGACGGCCAGTGGGTCGATGCCCTGGATGGCAACACCTGCCCGGTGATGAACCCGGCCACCGGCGAGGTCGTCGCCGACGTGCCTTTCGGCAGCGCCGCCGACGTCGCGCCCGCCATCGCGGCTGCGCAATGCGCCCTGCCCGCCTGGCGCGAGCGGAGCGCCTGGGAGCGCGGCGCTGTGCTGCGCCGCACCGGCGAGCTCATCCGCGAGCGCGTTGCCGAACTGGCGCGCGCCATGACCCAGGAGTGCGGCAAACCCCTGGCCGAAGCCATGGGTGAGTGGGGCTCGGCCGCCGACATCTTCGACTGGTACGCCGAGGAGGGCAAGCGCGCCTATGGCCGCCTCATCCCCTCCAGCGCGCCCAACAAGCGCCTGATGACCATCGTACGGCCCGTCGGCGTGGCCGCCACCATCACCGCCTGGAATTTCCCCGGCATCCTGCCCGCGCGCAAGTGGTCCGCCGGCCTGGCCGCCGGTTGCACCATCGTCGGTCGGCCCAGCGAACTGACGCCGCTCAGCTCGATGCTGCTGGCCGGTCTGCTGCTCGAGGCCGGGCTGCCGCCGGGCGCGCTCAACCTCGTCAACGGCGACCCCGCCGGCATGGGCGCGGCCTTCACCGGCAGCCCCGACGTCGACAAGATCAGCTTCACCGGCTCGCAGCGGGTGGGTCGTATCCTGATGCGCGACGCCGCCCCGCACTTCAAGCGCCTCTCGCTTGAGCTGGGCGGCAGCGCGCCGGTGCTGGTCTTCGCCGACAGCGACATCGAGGCCGCCGCCGAACAGTCCGTCACGGCCAAGTTCCGCAACAATGGCCAGGTCTGTATTTCGCCCTCGCGCTTCTACGTCGAGCAGCCGGCCTACGAGGACTTCCTCGAGGCCAGCAAGGCCGCCGCCGAACGCCTCGTCATTGGCGACGGCATGGAAGCAGGCGTGACTGTCGGCCCGCTCGTCACTGAGGCCGGCCGCGACAAGGTGGAGGGCTTTGTGCAGGATGCCGTCAGTCGCGGCGCGAAGGTCGTCACCGGCGCCTGCCGTCCGGCGGACATGGACCGGGGATGGTTCTACCAGCCCACCATTCTCACCGGCGTCACGCCCGACATGCGCCTGAGCTGCGAAGAGGTCTTCGGCCCGGTCATGCCGGTCATGTCCTTCAGCTCGCTGGACGAGGCGCTGGAGCAGGCCAACGGCACGCCCTATGGCCTGGCGGGTTACGCGATCACCAGCGATCTGGGCACCGCCGTGCGCGTCGCCGAGGGGCTGGAGTTCGGCATCGTCGGCGTCAACGACCTGGTGCCGGCGGTTGCGCAGGCGCCCTTCGGCGGCGTCAAGCAGAGCGGCTTCGGTCGTGAAGGCGGTCAGGAAGGCCTGCAGGAATACCTGGAAACGCGCTTCGTCTCGCTTGCGTTTTGAGATGCGCGTGTCCGGGGAGCGCCCGCCGGGCCTGGCGGGTGGGCTGACTGAATATGGCGACCGCGAGTTCGCGCAGTATCTGCGGCGTTCCTTCGCCAGCGCCATGGGCTACACGCCGCAGGCGCTGGGCAAGCCCGTCATCGGCATCCTCAACACCTGGAGCGAACTGAACAACTGTCATCGCGGCCTGCGCGAACTGGCAGAGGCGGTCAAGCGCGGCGTGTGGCAGGCCGGCGGGCTGCCGCTGGAGTTCCCGGTCATCTCCCTGGGCGAGATTTTTCTCAGCCCCACCAGCATGTTCCTGCGCAACCTGATGGCGCTCGACGTCGAGGCCATGTTGCGCGCCCAGCCGCTGGACGCCGTGGTGCTCATGGGCGGCTGCGACAAGACCCTGCCGGCCCTGCTGATGGGCGCCGCCAGCGCCAACCTGCCCGCCATCGTGCTCGCCGCCGGCCCCATGCTCACCGGCAGCCACGAGGGCGAACGCATCGGCGCCTGCACCGATTGCCGCCGCTTCTGGGCCGCTTACCGCCGCGGTGAGCTGGAACGCGCGACCATCGACAACATCGAGCAGCAGCTGGCGCCCACCGCCGGCACCTGCGGCGTGATGGGCACCGCCAGCACCATGGCCTGCCTCAGCGAGGCCCTCGGCATGATGCTGCCAGGCGGCGCGGCCATCCCCGCCGTGCACGCGGAACGCCAGCGCCACGGCGAGCGCAGCGGCAGCCAGGCCGTGGCCCTCGCGCACAGCCGCCTGACTCCCGCGCGCATCATGAACGACGCGGCCTTCGACAACGCCCTGCGCGTCCTGCAGGCCATCGGCGGCTCCACCAACGCCGTCATCCACCTGAGCGCCATCGCCGGCCGTCTCGGCATTCATCTCGAGCTTGAGCGCCTCGACGACATCGGCATGGAGACGCCCGTGCTGGTCGGGCTCAAACCTTCGGGCGCGGCCTATATGGAAGACTTTTATCGCGCCGGCGGCATGCCGGTCGTGCTGCAGGCCCTGCGCGAGCACTTGCAGCTCGACGCGCTGACGGTGAGCGGCGCGACCCTCGGCGAGCAGCTGGCACTGCCCTTCGCATGGCCCGCCTGGCAGGACGTCATCCGCCCGCTGCACGCGCCGCAGCAGGAGCAGGGCGCGCTGATCGCCCTGCGCGGCAGCCTCGCGCCCGACGGCGCCGTGCTCAAGCGCTCCGCCGCCAGTCCCGCGCTGCTGCACACGGAGGCCCGCGCCGTCGTCTTCGACTCACTGGCCGACCTGGCCGCGCGCATCGACGCCCCCGATCTCGACGTGCGCCCGGACGATTGCCTCATCCTGCAGAACGCCGGCCCCATCGGCGGCCCCGGCATGCCCGAGGCCGGCTACCTGCCCATCCCGCGCAAGCTGACTGGCCAGCGCGATATGTTGCGCATCTCCGACGCGCGCATGTCCGGCACCGCCTTCGGCACCATCGTGCTGCACGTCGCGCCGGAGTCCGCAGTCGGCGGGCCGCTGGGCCTGGTGCGCAGCGGCGACCGCGTGCGCCTCGATGCCGACCGGCGGCGGCTTGACCTGCTCGTCGATGAACGCGAGCTGGCCCGCCGCGGCGAGACAGCGCGGCCGCAACCTCCGGCCGCTCCCCGCGGCTACGAACGCCTCTACCAGCGCTCCGTCCAGCAGGCCCCGCTCGGCGCCGACTTCGACTTCCTGCGCCACGAGAGTCTGCAGGGCGCGTGACCGGGCAATCTTTTCCCTCAAGGCTTCGATAATGCTATGTTCACCAATTGTGGTGAAGATGTCGATTGTCGGAGTCAGATGTGGGGAAGGAAAAAGAAAGCGGCGAAGACGAGAACGAATCAGGCCGCGGCTGTGGTTGTTTGATACTCATAGTCGTGCTGATCGTGGCCATCGTCCTGTTTGCCCCCGGCCTCTTCGACCGGAACCGTGGCAGCTCCCCGCAGTCCGCTACGCTGGCCAGCTACCGCCAGACAGCAACAGTGAGATCAAGGCGGGCACCAACGCGCACGCCGCGTCCCATGCGCACTCCACGCTCCACCGCTGTCACGCTGACGCACTTCGTTGTCTCCAGCCGCGCTTTCGTATTTGCACGTAGCTGCCCTTCCAGATCATGTAGCGTCCTGCGAGAACCTGCTCGCGGCAGCAAGGTCGCCGTGCTGGAAGAAGTTCAGGGCGAAATGGTGGGTGGCAGTTCGTCCTGGTCGCTCATCGCATTGCCGGGTGAATCACGCAAGGCCTTTATCCATAGTCCACTATTGGGCCGTTACCCGCCTCCTCCCTTGGCGCCAACTGCTACGACGCCCCCGACGCAGCCACCCGCACCGGTTCCGCCGACGAAAGCGCCGCAGCCGCAGCCCGAACGGCAACAGCCAGCCGCCCCGGCAGGCGAGCAGGCGCGTGTGGTATGGATCACGGATGGCGACTCCATTGAGGTGGAGATGAACGGGCAGCGCTTCCGTGTGCGCTACATCGGGATCAACACACCCGAGCGCGACGAACCCTGCTCTGATGCGGCAAAGAACGCCAACGCGCGGCTTGTCAACGGCCGCATGGTGACGCTCGTGCGTGATGTCAGCAATACCGACCGTTACGGTCGTCTGTTGCGCTACATCTACGTGGGCAACACCTTCGTCAACGAGGTGCTAGTGCGCGATGGATTCGCAGAAAACTCCGTTTGGGCGCCGGACACGCGCTATGCGCATCACTTCCGCGCGTTGGAGGCGGAGGCACGTGCAGCCGGGCGCGGCTGTCATCCTACTGGCGTCTTCAATGATGGCGACAGCGAGCGCTGATGCGATAAGGTAGCGTCCTTCGCCGCCATTCCTTTCAGCCAGAGCGCCGCCGCCCGCATGACCGACTTCTGGCAACGCCTCGCCGCAGCTCCATTCCGGGAACTGCTAAAACTCAGCAGCGATCCGGATGGCTGCCCGGTCTACCTGAGCCCTGAGACCTGGGAACATATTCTCGACGGACATGTCGGAATGGCGGACTACCATGGCCTGTTGCGCCCGGCAATCTCTGACCCGGACAGGGTCGAGACTGAAGACCCGCAGCGGGACGTCCTCTACTATTTCGGGAGAGACCCGCAGGAGGAGGCCAAACGCATCACTGACCCCACGCTGAAGTGCATCATTGTTATAATCAGGTATATCCATCCGCCTGAACGGCGTTTTGCGCGCACGGGTGTGATCAGGACCGCCTGGCCGAAACGGGGAATGAGGAGACGCTGATGCAGCCCCGGACCGTCAAAGACAAGGCTGAAATCACCTGCGAGTACGACGTCGGCGAAGACGCGCTCCACATTTTTCTCGAGCCGGTGGTCGACGAGACCTTCTTCGTCAGCCTGCAGCACCAGCCCGATATCTTCCTGCGCCGCCGCTGCTGGGGCTCCAAATTCGTCGGCATTTCCCTGAAGCCGGCCTCGCCCCGCCTCGGCACGAAGGCGCCAGACCATGACGCCATGCGCCGGCTCGCCGACGAACTCGTCGCGCAGTACGGGCAGATGGAAGCGGCCGAGATTTCACGCCACCAGTACAAGACGTCACACAAACTCGACGACGACCCCAGGGTCACCTGGAGCTACGAACCCTTCTCGGAGTCCTTGTACATTGATCTTGAGCAAGACGTGGAAGAGCAGGACGACGTCGAAGTTGAGGGGTATCCGCATCTGTATCTGCGTCGCGCCCACGATAACGATCGCATCGTCGGTTTGTTCATGATCCATGTCGCCCACTACCTCGGCACCGACATGCCCACCGACGACCAGCTGCGCGCCCTGGCCAGCGAACTCATCGCGCAGTACGCGCCGGACGCCTGACTTCACGCCCGCCGGGGACGCGCACATCACGTACCCGGCGCGCACAGGCATTCATCTGCCTGCGCTGCACTATCATTATTGTCAACGCGGCCATTATTATGATGGCGACAGCGAGCGCTGATACGTTATCGTAGCGCCCTTCGCCGCCATTCTTTTCAGCCAGAGCGCCGCCGCCCGCATGACCGACTTCTGGCAACAACTCGCCGCCGCCCCGCCCGGCCAGACCTTGCAAATCGCGCATGATCCTGAAGGCGTATCTGTAGCCTTGGGCAGTAGGGAATGGCGCCACATCCTCCGCAGACATCCCGAGATGAATGATTTTCGCGACCTGATCGTGGACGCTGTGAATAGACCTGTCGCCCGTGAACCTGACGTGAGGCAGCCAGGCGTGTGGAGATTCTACTCACATGTGCCTTTCGACCGGACCATCTCTTCCAGGGAACTGCCCCTGCGTGTCAGGGTTGTGGTAAAGTTCATAGACGAGCAGGACGGGCTGAAGGGCTACGTCAGCACAGCCTTTCTGACTCGCTGAAAGAGGCCCGCTGATGCAACCCCAAATCCTCAATGGCAATCCGAACGTCACTTGGGACTACAGCGATCTGCAGGATACGCTTTATATCAAGTTGCGTCAGGATTTCGACGCTTCCTTCTACGATGAACTTGATGAAGCCCCCGGCGTGTTGCTGCGCTATACGCTCGACGACGAGCAGCGCTTCGTGGGCATCACCGCCGAGCAGATCACCCGTCGCCTGAACGTGGCGCATCCTGAAACTCCGGCTCTCTGTGCCCTGGCCAGCGAACTCATCACGCGCTACGCGCCGGACGCCTGACTCCACGCCCGCCGGGGACGTGCACAGCACGCCCCCGGCGCGCACAGGCATTCATCTGCCTGCGCTGCACACTCACTATTGTCAACGCGGCCATTTTTATGATGGCGACAGCGAGCGCTGATGCGCTACTGTAGCGCCCTTCGCCGCCATTCCTTTCAGCCAGAGCGCCGCCGCCCGCATGACCGACTTCTGGCAACGCCTCGCCGCCGCCCCACCTGATGTGCCCCAACCGCTCGCCGTGGACCCGGACGGATGCACGGTCTATATGTCCAGGGCAAGGTGGGAAACTCACATCCTTCCCGAACATGAGCACATTCGGTTAATTCAGGACTTGCTGGTTCCTGCAATAGTCGATCCTGACGATCGCGAGTTTGAAGATCCTTCAGGTCAAGTCGTCCGTTTCTATCTTAAAATTCCCCGAGACCGACTTGAACTCTTCACAAATCACTGGATCAGGGTCGTGGTAAAATATCGCTACCCATCCGTTACCGGATACAGCCGAACCGGTCTGGTCAGCACTGCATTTCCGGATCGCAGAAGGGGAAAACGCTAATGCCTTCGCAACCAACCCTGCGCGACCTTCCCTTCACCCTTGAGTACGACGCCGAAGATGATGTGCTTCACGTTCTGCTGGAGGGGAACGGAGACCAGGCCGGCTTCATCACCTGGGTCAGTCTCATCGACAAGCCCGATATCTTCCTGCGCATCAATGAATGGGACCGTCGCTGTCTCGGCATTTCCCTGAAGCCGGCCTCGCCCCGCCTCGGCACGAAGGCGCCGGGCCGCGACGCCATGCGCCGGCTCGCCGACGAACTCGTCGCGCAGTACGGGCAGATGGAAGCGGCCGAGATTTCACGCCACCAGTACAAGGCGTCACGCAAGCTCGACGGTGACCCCAGGGTCACCTGGAGTTACGAACCCTTCTCAGAAATCTTGTACGTCAATCTCAGGCAGGATATCGGTCATACCGACTACGTCACTGTCGACGGCCAGCCCGATGTCATCCTGCGCCGCGACCCGAACGAAAGCGATCGCATCGTCGGATTCATGGTTGAACATATTCCACAGCGCTTCGGCACCGCCATGCCCGATGACGAGGACCTGCGCGCCCTGGCCAGTGAACTCATCACGTGCTACGCGCCGGACGCCTGACTTCACGCCCGCCGGGGACGCGCACAGCACACCCCCGGCGCAATCACTTCCGCGTCAGACCGTGATGTTGGTCAGCGCGGCCGCCACGTCCGTATCAAAACTCACGAAGGCCAGCCGCACCGTCGCCGTCAGTTGGTAGCTGTCGTAGTAGGGCAGATAGTCCAGGCTGACCGCGATGCGCCGGCGGTAGCCCACGAACCAGCCTGCCCGGCAGACGCAGAGCGCCGTGCCCTTCGTGTTGCTGGTCGCGCTGGTGCCGTTGACCTTGCCGGCGGCGCCGTCACTCAGCGGCATTTCCGCGCTGACGATCACCGGCGCGCCGTCCATGATGCCGATCTGGCCGCTGCGCGCGGTGGCCAGCGGGCCGGCCTTCTCCATCGTCAGAAACTCGCTCAGGCCCAGCAATTTGGCGTAGCTGCCGCCATCGACGATCCACGCCAGCTCCGCCGGCCGCACCGCATGACGCGGCGCCAGTTTGAAGCGCACCGAGCGCAGCAGCGCCAGCGTCGGCCCGCCGTTGGCGTTCACGCGGCCCGCGCTGTTGCTCACCAGTGCCAGCTTGCGCAGGCCGTTGAAAGCCTTGCTGCGGCTGTTGGCGTTCGGGCTGCGGCCGTTGCTGTTGATGTTGCTGTTGCCGGCCGTGTCGCCGTTGAGCAGCACGTGGTCGATGCTGTCCGTGATGGCGCGCATGGCCTGCTCGCGATAGATGGCCAGCACCGGCACGACGCTGTCCTCCACCAGCTCCGAGCTGAAGCCGACGCGCAGCGCCAGCTTCTTCGCGTTCAGCTGCACCTTGCCCGTGCCGATCTTGCTCTCCGGGATGGTGTTGCCGCTGCCCAGGCTCAGCTGGGCCTCGTCGCTGGTCTCGGGCACGAAGTAGACGGTCGGGTCTGTGCCCTCGGTCGGCAGCTCGAAGGGGTTGGAGGGCATTTCGATCGCCTGGAAGAGCGGCAGGATGGCGTTCTCCTGGCGCGCCCGCTGCCAGATCTGCCCGCTCCACAGTTCCGGCACCCACTCGTCGCCGAAGCCCGCCTGCGTGCTGTGGCTGAGCTCGTCGGCCTTGGTCGCGCTCAGCCCCTCGCGCCGCACCTTGTGCGCCAGCGCGTTGCCAAAGCGCTCGCTGACGCCGCGGAACTGGCGCGTCGCGCTCAGCAGCATGTAGCCGTGCAACATGTCCGTGGCGTTGAGCGCGTCGTAAGGGCTGCTGACCCGCGCCGTCTTCAGCGCGTCGTCAGCGCTGGCCAGCGGCAAACGCCTGCGCGCGACCGCCGTACTCTCGTTTTCGTTAGGCATGTTCTCTCCCTGTTCTTCTGTGAATGAGTGCGATGCGGGTTGCTGCGTGGGAGCCTCCAGCAGCGTACTGTCCAGCCCCAGCGTCTCCCAGGCGCTCTTGATTGTCCGGGCGTCGCTGCGGCGGGGTTGGGCCGGTGTCGGCGTCAGGCTGCCCTCGACGATCGGCCAGCGACGGATGTGCCCGTCGTCGGCCACCTCGACCAGGTGCGCCAGGCTGCCCGAAGACCAGCCCAGCACGCCCTTCTCGATCAGGCGCTGTACCGCCTGCGCCCAGCGCTGGCGCAGGTCCAGCTGTGCCTCGGCCCACACGCCGGTCTCGTCTTTTACCAGCGTGTCCATACTGCCGATCACCGCCGCCTTCAGCGCGCCGTCCAGCCCATGCTGATAAAGCACCGGGCGCTGCGGATACCAGCTCAGGCCCAGTTCCGTCTCCGGCGTGAAATACTCTCCCTGCAGGTCGCGTTCGCCGGGGTTGCCCCACACCACCAGATAGCCGCCGACGCGTCCGGCGCTGTCCAGGGTCTTCAGCCCTTGCTGCATTGTCTTCTCCTTGTGGGCCTCGCGTTGTCAGGAATGAAATGCGACCTCCTCTCATTCCGTCCACACGCGGCTGGCTGGCATGGTGCAGGGGCGGGGGTCATGCGGGCTGCGGGCCGGCGCCGTCGTTCGCCCAGGGGCGCGACCGCGCGTCACCGCATCCGTTGTCACTGTAGAGGCACAGAGGCCCGGCCCGGAGGCGCTGCTACAGGGCCAGCCTGACACAACTGTTCATAAAGTTCGTTTCAGGTGTTCCGGTTTCGGGGAGCAGCCGGCGAGTCGTGAAACAGGCCTCGTTCCCGCGCGGGGAAGAGGGCCTGCAGCGGTCTTTTTTGCCGGCTTCCGCTCAGGTCATTGCCAGCACGCGGCAGGGACCGCCGGAGCCGCCCTCCCAACGCGGCACGCCCACGACCACCTGCGCCACGCGGTCCTTGATGGCCGCCAGGTTGCGCACGTTCTCCACGCCGTAGAGGCCCGCGCCCAGCGTGATGTAGTGCACGGGGAAGGTCGCGGAGTTGCCGGGGTCCTGGCTCGGCGTGTCCACCGCGATGCCGTGGATGTCGCGTTCCTCCACCAGGAAGGCGGCCGCCTCCTCGCCGAAGCCGGGGAAGTGCGCCACGCCGTCATCGTCGCGGTTGATGAAGGCGGCGGGATCATTCCAGCGTGCCTCCCAGCCCGAGTGCATGCACACCAGGGCGTCCGGCGGCACCTCGCCGTGCATGCTCTCCCAGGCCTGCAGGTCTTCCACCGTGACGATGGCGTCCGCGTCTTCCTCGGCGTGGGCGCTGATGTCGATCACCACCGCCGGGCTGACCAGCAGATTAGCGTCATAGGTATCGACGTTCTCGCCGCCGTCGAGGATGAAGTGCGAGGGCATGTCCACATGCGTGCCCGAATGCTCGTTGAAGCTCCACTGCTGCCAGTGGATCACCTCGCTCAGAAACTCGATTTTCTCGCGTACCGGCGCGAAGTCCGGCCCGAAGATATGCGGCGAGCTCTCGCCCATGACGTGCGAAAGATCGACCACCTCGTGCATCATGTCCTGTCCCGGCAGCGGCAGCGGACTGCTGGCGACCACTGCCGCGCCGGCCGCCAGCCCGCCGCCCAGCTTGAGCAGGTTACGCCGGCTCATCGACGGCGGCCCCTCTTTTTCCAGACGTTGCCTGACAACTTCCATAATCTGTGGTGTACACATGGAAATCTTCTCCTCTCTTAAGGTCTTGCCATACGACAGAATGTATTCAGTAGCAGGCTGTCGCCTCGTTGGCAACAGCCTGCCAGGAATCGGGGTCAGCCCGCCTGCAACCAGGCCAGACTCCAGGTCAGCGCCTCGTCGATAATCTCCGGCCGTTCCGACAGCACGTCG
Source organism: Phototrophicaceae bacterium (assembly GCA_965238035.1). GTDB lineage: Bacteria > Chloroflexota > Anaerolineae > Aggregatilineales > Phototrophicaceae > JAGWBD01. The sequence goes on from OZ250163.1 coordinate 1,672,994, forward strand.
AAGACGTGGTCGCCATCCAGCACGACCAGCGCTTCGGCGCCCTCGTGATAGTCGAGGAACACCTGGCCAGCCTGCGGCTGCGGCGTAACCGTGGTGTCGCGCTCGCCCACGATGACCATCACCGGCCCGCCGTAACTGGCGATTTCAGCGACCGGGTCCACGAGGAAGATGTCCTCGAAGAAGGGCGCGCGCAACGTGATCTCCGCGCCCCAGGGCAGCGTGATGGCCGTCGCCTCGTCGACCGAAGCCGCGCCGGACAGCAGCGTATCAAAGCCCAGCAGCAGGCCGTAGCTCATGGGTGGGCTGGACACCGCCGACCACAGCACCAGTTTGCTGACGCGCATGTCACGCCCCGCCGTCGCCGCGGCGACCAGCCCGCCCTGGCTCAGGCCGAGCACGCTGATGCCTTCGCTGTCGATGCCCTCCATGCCGCCCAGATAGTCGATGGCCGCAATGGCGTCCGAAATCTGGCCGCTGAAGGTCGTGTCTTCCCAGGCGCCGTCGCTCTCGCCTGAGCCGCGGAAATCGATGCGCAGGCTGGCATGGCCGCGCTCGCCCAGCCAGCGCGCGCTGCGGCTGAACATCGTGTCTTCGGTGCCCAGCACCGGCAGTTCATGGCGCGTGCCGGTGAAGCCGTGCAGCAACAGCACGACCGGGAAGGGCCCCTCGCCCACCGGCATGGCCAGCGTGCCGACGATCGACTCGCCCATGTTCTCGATGCTGACATCGCTCTCGCTCACCTTGAAGTCCGCCATCGAATCGGCCAGCGTGGCCGCCGCGTCGGCCACGCTGTCCTGCGCCGTCAGCGGCAGAGCGGCCAGACAGAGCGTCAGCAGCAGCGCGAGGCACAGTGCCCGTCCCGCAACCCTTGAACGTGAATGCACAATCATGACAATCTCCATTTCTTCCTGATTTCTGCCCTGACTCTGGCGCAGCAGCCGCGTTGACGCAACAATGCGATGCCGCTGCGCGCATGGCGCATCCCTTGCAATGGCGCGCGCATCCAGGAGGAGCACAGGTGCAACCAGAAGCCGTACAGGCCATCGCCAGCGATATCATCCGGCAAGCCGGCGTCATGCTGCTGCAACGCTTCGGCCGGCCGCATCAGGAAGCCAGCAAGTCCTCCGTGTATGACATCGTCACGGAAGATGATCGCGACGTCGAGGCCTTCCTCGTTGCGGCGCTGGCCGCGGCCTTCCCGCAGCATCACGTCGTTGGCGAGGAAGGCGGCGACGCCGGCGCGCCCGCCAGCGCCGACTGGCACTGGTATATTGACCCCATCGATGGCACCAGCAACTACGCCAGCGACATCCCCTTCTTCTCGATCAGCATGGCGCTCACCGACCGCGCGCTGACGCCCTTGCTGGGGCTGGTCTTCAACCCCGTCGCCGGCGAACTCTTCAGCGCCAGGCGTGGCGCCGGCGCCACGCTCAACGGCGTCAGCGTGCGGGTTTCAGCGACCGGCGCGCTGCAGAATGCCATCCTCGCCTGCGGCTTCTCGCGCCATCCCGTCCACCACCAGCGACAAAACGCAGTTTTCCTGCGCCTCCTGCCACGCGTGCGCGGTATCCGACGCTTCGGCTCCGCGGCCATGGAACTGGCCTGGGTCGCCTGTGGCCGTCTGGACAGCTTCCACGAAAGCGAACTGCATCCCTGGGATTGCCTCGCAGGCGTGCTGCTGGTGCGTGAAGCCGGCGGTCGGGTAAGTGACTACAGCGGCTGCGAAGAAGGTCTGACGGGCGCGGAGCTCCTGGCCAGCAACGCTCAGCTGCACGATCTGTTGCTGGGGGAGCTCCGTCCCGGACGTGCCGGCTAGTCCCCGCGCAGCTGATCGCGCGCCTCGCGAAAGATCGTCTGCAGCGCGTCGGCGGCCTCCGCGCAGGCGCCCGCGCCACTCCCCGCGGCCTGCAACTGCGCCGCCACCTCGAAGGCCAGCTCATCCGGCAGCGCGCGGATTTCGAAGGCGCGCTCCGCTTTTGCATGGCCCTCCGCGCCCTGACGCCGCAGCGTGAAGCGTTCCCAGCGCCCCAGCTCCTGCAGGGCCGCCCGCGTTGCATCGGCTTCGGCCTGGTCGTCTTGCTCCCGCTCTGCCGCGGCCATGCCCGCCGGCAGCGCGCCCCAGGGGGCCGGCGGCAGCTGGTAGTAACGCTCGCGCACCTCGTTGATGCTGAGCACGGGCGCGGCGGTGCGAATCTCCTCCAGGCGCGCGCGGCTGTCCGTCGGACGGATGTCCTCGAACTGCGCCACGTGCTCGCCCGGCCAGAAGGGCAGCAGGTCCTGCGTGATCTTGCTGGCGATGCGCACCAGCCGCGGCCACAGTGTGCGCTCGATGAAGAGCCGTTCCGCCACGCGCGCGTTGGCCTCGGTCGCGTTTTCGCTGACCAGGCCCACCGGGATGCCGAAGAGGTTGAGAATTTCGTTGCGGTGCGCCTCGCGCCCCTTCAGGAAGTCGAGCTCGTTGTGGCTCAGGCCGATGTTCTGCCAGCTGATGCCGCCGCCGCGCAGGAAGGCCGTGCGCCGCTGCGGCCCGCCATAGCTCTGGCGCCATTCGCGCTTGATGCGCTCGTAGTCCGCGTCGCTGACGAAGTCGCGGATGCTGACGATGCCCGCCGGCACGCCATTGTCCTGGCCGAAGGCGTTGTGGTTCCACTGCGCCATGGCGTGGTCGCTGCGGATGGTCAGACGTCCGGCCTCCAGCGCAGACAGGCCGTAGAAGTCGTTGGCGGGGTGCCAGCGTCGGAAGTGCAGCACCTCCGCCGCCTCCAGCGGGATGCGCTGCCCGTCGATCTCGTAGATGTAGCCGCGCACGAGGCCGGCCGCGTCCGGCACGATGCTGACCCGCTCCGGGCGCAGCGGCCAGATCTGCGTCGGTGCAGCGCCCGCGCCGCTCAGCAGCCAGTAGGCGTTGCCGGTCAGTTCCAGCATGCCCACCGTCTGTTCCATCAGGGCGAAGCGGCTATGCTGCGGGTTGGGCGCGTCCAGCAGCCGCTCCAGCGGGTGCCGCTCCACCGCCAGCCGCCGCTCGCCCTGCAGGCGTAGCACCTGCAGCGGCACCAGCGCGGCCGCCTCGGCGATGCGGTTGATGGCGATATAGACCCAGGGCGACTGCTGATACACGCGGGCGCGCGCCGCCTCGTCGCCATGTTCGGGCCATAACCCTGCGTGATGCCGCGCCAGCGGCTGCAGCTGCGATGTCGGCCGCAGCTTCTGCCGCCCTGTAAAGCGCTTGCGAAGATTGTTCAGCATGGTACCGTCCTTTCCCTTGACTGACCGTTGACAGAAGTTCCTTTCCGGCCGACAGTGGCCGGGAAGCGTGACTGACTAGCCTGGACTGTTGCTGTGAGCGATCCCCCCGATCTCGACTTAATTCAGCTGGTGCAGCTGGCGCGCATGGCCCACGATGACCAGGCGCGTCCCTCAGAGATCAGCGGCGCCTACTGGCTGGAGGCGAAAGCGCCGCCCGGCGCCCGGTCCGGCCCGACTCCGCGCAGTGTCACGCTGCGCGCCGAGACCAGCGTCGCCGCCGTCGACGCGCTCTGGGAGCAGCTGCGGGCGGCGACCCACGCCGGCCAGCTGGGTTACAAGGTGAAAGTCGCCACCGCCGCGCGCGAGGCCGCGCCCGACCGGCGCGAGCTGCGCGTGCTCATCGCCGACCGCGCCGACGCGCCGGAAGTGGCGCGCGTGCAAGCCGCCTTGCAGGCGCTGACGCCCGACCTGCGCTGGACGCTGCTATCGGACTGAAGCCCCGCGCCTGCGCTACAATGCAGCGTCAATCGGGCAGAGGAAGCGCGCATGGGCAACATCTTTTACGTGGACGGCGAATTTGTGGACAGCGACGCGGCGCAGCTGCCGGCAGACGACCTCGCCGTGCTGCGCGGCTACGGCATCTTCGACTTCACGCGCAGCTACGGCGGCCGCCCCTTCCGCCTCGACGACCATCTGCAGCGACTGCAACGCTCGGCAGATCTGATTCTGCTGGAGTTGCCGCTGCCCGTCGCAGACATCCGCGACGTCGCGCTCGAGACCCTGGCGCGCAACGGTTATCCCGGCAACGGCGCGGAAGCCAGGCTGCGCATCGTGGTCACCGGCGGCAGCAGCCCCGACGACATCACGCCCGCCGGCCCCGCGCGCCTGCTGGTGCTGGTCTCGCCCTTCGCCGCGCAGCCCGCCGCCCGTTACCGCGAAGGCATCAAACTTGTGACGAACCGGCAGGAACGCTATCTGCCCGAAGCCAAGACCATCAACTATGTGCCGGCCATCGTGGCCCTGCGCTGCGCGCAGCAGGCCAACGCCGTGGAGTCCATCTACGTCAACCGCCAGGGCCACGCCCTCGAGGGCACCACCACCAACCTCTTCGCCGTCTTCGGCCAGCGCCTGGTGACGCCGCTCGACGACATCCTCTACGGCGTCACCCGCCAGGCCGTGCTGGAGCTGGCCGCAGACCGTATGCCGGTCGAGCAGCGCATTCTGCCGCTGGACGAGCTGCTGCGCGCGGACGAGGTCTTCATCACCTCGTCGAGCAAGGAAGTCTGCCCCGTGCGTCAGGTCGATGACACGCGCATCGGCCAGGGCGCGCCCGGCCCGCACACCCGCGCCCTGATGCAGGATTTCACGCAGCTGGCCGCCGCCTGGGCCCGCGGCGACTGAGACAGGTGCGCCGCGAGGAAGAGGATTGAGGATCCGGGTTTGTGCTGACCCAGGGCAAGGGCTCCGGTCAATCTGACGCCGGAGCCTGCCCCCCACACTACCCCGTCAGACTATCCAACCGCTCCACGTACTCCGCCAGGATGCCGAAGGTCGTCTCCACCGCTTCCGGGCCGGCCATGTCCACGCCCGCTGCGCGCAGCGCCGGCACCGCATACTGCGAACTGCCCGCGCGCAGGAAGCCCAGATACGCCTCCGCCGCGCCGGACTCGCCCGTCAGCAGCCGCCGCGACAGCGCATGCGCCGCCGCGATGCCGGTCGCGTACTGGAACACGTAGAAGTTCATGTACATGTGCGGGAATTGCGCCCAGGTGCTGCCGACGCGCTCGCGCTCCACCTGCATCTCCGTCCCGTAACCCTCGCTGAAGAGGTCCGCCATCAGTTCGTTGAGGTCGTCCGCCGTCAGCGCCTGGCCGCGTTCGGCGCGCTCGTGCGCCTCCAGCTCGAATCGCGCCAGCGTCGGCATGATGAAGAAGTAGCGATGCAGGTTGTTCATCGCCTCCTCAATGATGCAGATCTGGAACTGCGCGTCAGTCTGGGCGCGGAAGAGCTGCTCGCGCACCAGCGCCTGGTTGAGGTTGGAGGCCACCTCGGCCACGAACATGCTGTAGTCGCTGTGGAGGAAAGGCTGCTGCCGCCGCGTCAGCAGCGAATGCATCGAGTGTCCCAGCTCGTGCGCCAGCGTGCTCAGCGCGCCGAGGCTGTCGTCGTAGCTCATCAGGATGAAGGGGTGCGTGTCGTAGGCGCCGAAGGAGAAGGCGCCCTGGGTCTTGCCCTGGTTGAGCGCGCGGTCCACCCAGCGTTGCTCCAGACAGCCCTGACGCAGCTCGCGCACGTAGTCCGCGCCCAGCACTGCCATGCCCTCACAGATCCAGTCGACCGCCGTCTCGAAGGGTACCCGCGGCTGCTCGCTGGCGATCGGCGCCCAGATGTCGTAAGGCTGCAGCGTCTCCACGCCCAGCGCGCGGCGCCGCACCGCCCAGTAGCGATGCCAGGTCGGGATGTGCCGACGGTAGGTGTCGATCAGGTTGTGGAAGACCTCGGGCGCGATGTTGTTGGGGAACAGCGCCGCCTCCAGCGAGGAGTTGTAGCGCCGCGTGCGGGCGTTGAAGACGTCGCGCCGCACGATGGCGTTGAAGTTGCTGGCGAAAGTGTGCTTCATGGACAGGTGGCCGTCGGCGTAGCTTTCCCAGGCTGTGCGCCGCGCCGCGCGGTCGCTTTCGCCCAGGATCGTGTCCAGCGTGCCCTGCGCCACTTCCACGGCCTCGCCCTGGCTGTTCGTCGCCGGCGCGAAACGCAGGTCGGCGTTGGCCAGCACCTGGCCGGTGTTGACGACCGCCGCGAAGGGTTCGCTGGCCAGCGCCAGCACCTCCTCCACCTCGCCCGAACGCACGTGCGCGGCCTGGCGGAAGAGGTCGTTGAACCAGTGGGCATGGCGCTGCAGCTCCGGCGCTGTTGCGACCATGGGCTGCACAGTCGCCTCGCCCAGCGCTAGGATCTCCGGCCCGGCGAAGGAGCCCGCCGCCAGAAAATTGCTGTAGAGGCTGGCCGCCTGGCCGACCATTGCGGCGGCCGCCTGGTCGGCCGTGTCCACCGCCTGCGACATGGCGGCGTAGAAATAAAGTTTCTCGATGCGCCGCCCCAGCTCGTCCTGCAGTTCCAGCCACGCGGCCAGCTGCGCCGCGTCCTGGCCCAGTGTGCCGGGGAAGGGCGCCATGCGCGCCAGCGCCTTGACCAGCGCCTCACGCTCGCTTTCCCAGGCCTGGGCGGAGTCGAAGACGCTCCCGGCGTCCCAGGTTTCTGCTACTGCAACGTCACTGCGAGGAGGCAGGGCCATGCGCGTTCTCCCTTGTTGGCATTAGTTGTTCTGTTGACAGAACTGTGATACTGCTCAAAACTCGCGCCACTGTCAACAGTCGGCCCGCCTGTGAACCCTGTCGCGCAACATCCCTTCCTGCGCCGGCCCCAACGCACGGTGCTCACGCTCACGCTGCCGGTGATCATCTCGCAGATCGCCGAGCCAATGACCGCCATGGTCGATACGGCCTTCGTCGCGCGTCTGGGCGCGGTGCCGCTGGCGGCGCTGGGCGTCGGCGGCTCGGCCCTGTCCCTGCTGGTGTGGGCCTTCTTCTTCCTCGGCGTCAGCGTGCAGACCGAGGTCTCGCGCTCGCTGGGGCGCGGCTCGGAAGAACGCGCCAGCCAGATCACCAGCCTGGCGCTCATGCTGGCCGCGCTCACCGGTTCGCTCATGCTGCTCATCGGCCTGCCCAACGCCGCAGCCCTTGCCCGCCTGCTGGGCGCGGACTCCCCCGTGCTGGCGCCCGCCGTCACCTACATTCAGATCCGTCTGCTGGGCGCGCCGGCCGTGATGCTCACCCTGGTGGGCTTCGGCGCGCTGCGCGGCCTGCAGGACATGCGCACGCCCCTGTGGGTCGCGCTGGGCGTCAACCTGCTCAACGCGCTGCTCGATATCCCCTTCATCTTCGGTCTCGGGCCGCTGCCGGCCATGGGCGTGGCCGGCGCCGCCATGGCCAGCGTCATCGCGCAGTATCTGGGCATGGCCTGGCTGTTGAGTCGCCTGCGCCTGCGTCCCGGCCTGCGCCTCCATTTCGCCCGCGCCGATGCCCGCACCCTGATGCAGGCCGGGCGTGACCTCATCGTGCGCAGCGGCCTGCTCACGCTCTTCATGCTGCTCTCCACCCGCGTCGCCAACCAGATCAGTCCCGAGGCCGGCGCCACCCACCAGGCCGTCCGTTCGCTGTGGTTTTTCTGTGGCTGGCTGATGGACGCCTTCGGCACCAGCGCGCAGAGCCTGGTCGGCTACTTCCTTGGTGCAGACCGTCTGCGCCTCGCCCGCCAGGCAGCATCCGTCGCCCTCCTGCAGGGCCTGGCGACCGCCATCGTGCTCAGCCTGCTGGCCCTGCTGGCGACACCCCTGGTGCGCGAGCTCTTCATCCCGCCCGAGGCTGTCGCCTACTTCACGCCCGCCTGGCTGGTCGCCATCATCACCCTGCCCCTGGCCGCGCTGTCCTTCGTCACCGACGGCATCCACTGGGGCGCGGGCGACTATGCCTGGCTGCGCAACGGCATGATCGTCTCCTCCGTCGCCGCCGCGCTGTTGCTGCTGACGATTGAGACGAGCGCGCCGGACGCCTTCCTGCTGGTCTGGCTGGCGCTGCTGCTGTGGCTGCTGCTGCGTACGCTCTTCGGCATGCTGCGCATCTGGCCCGGCCACGCGCGCGCCCCCCTGCGCCACATGCGCGCCCCGGAGCCCGCCTGACGTGCTGCCCTCACCCCAAACCCCTCTGTCCCGCCGCTCACGACGGGTGCCCTTCAGGGCAGGGGCTTTAATTCCAGCGGCAGGAGCATGAAGCTCCCTCCGGGAAAAGGTATTGCAGAAGTGCTGTCGTGTGTCTCCCCCTCTCCCTCAGGGAGAGGGGGCCGGGGGGTGAGGGCGCGCCCTCACCCCCCAGACGCGCCGGAGTGGTAGTGCGCCCTCACCCCAAACCCCTCTGTCCCGCTCCGACGCGGGAGCCCTTCAGGGCAGGGGCTTTAATTCCAGCGGCAGGAGCATGAAGCTCCCTCCGGGAAAAGGTATTGCAGAAGTGCTGTCGTGTGTCTCCCCCTCTCCCTCAGGGAGAGGGGGCCGGGGGGTGAGGGCGCGCCATCTCCCTCCAGACGCGCCGGTGTGGTAGTGCGCTCTCACCCCAAACCCCTTGTCCCGCCGCTCACGACGGAAGCCCTGTTCATGGATAGGGCAAGGCAGAAGTGCTGTCGTGTGCCTCCCCCTCTCCCTTGAGGGAAGGGCTCCCGCCGCAAGCGGGAAAGGGGCCGGGGGGTGAGGGCGCGCCCTCACCCTCCAGACGCGCCGGTGTGGTAGTGCGCTCTCACCCCAAACCCCTCAGTCTCGCCGCTCACGACGGGTGCCCTTCAGGGAGAAGGGGAGATACGCGCAACTGCACCCGGTTAAAGCCCCTCTCCCTTGGGGAGAGGGGTTTGGGGTGAGGGCGCGCCCTCTCCCAGGCAAACTTCATCCGACAGGTGAGCGCCGCCCCATCCTGCGCTACAATGACGCTGCCTTGTCCGTGCCCGTCAAAAGGATGCCAAGCCATGGTCGACTCGTCCGCTCTCAATGGCCGCGCGCTGAACCGCAACAGCCGCACGCTCGTCGGAGGCGTCAGCCGCGCCGGCGCCCGCGCCATGTTCAAGGCCACCGGCCTCAACGACGAGGACCTGGAGAAGCCGCTGATCGCCATCGCCAACACCTGGACCGAGATCGGCCCCTGCAACATCCACCTGCGCCGCCTGGCGACGAAGGTGAAGGAGGGCATCCGCGCTGCCGGCGGCACGCCGCTGGAGTTCAACACCATCACCATCAACGATGGCATCACCATGGGCACGGCCGGCATGAAGGCCTCGCTCATCAGCCGCGAGATGATCGCCGACTCGATCGAGCTGGTTACGCGCGCCAATTACTTCGACGGAATCGTTGCCTTATGTTCCTGTGACAAGACCATCCCGGGCACCATCATGGGGCTCATCCGCCTCAACATCCCTGGTCTGGTGCTCTACGGCGGCACGATTCTGCCGGGCGAGCTCGATGGCGAGCCGCAGGACATCGTCAGCGTCTACGAGGCCATCGGCGCCTACAGCGCCGGCAAAATCTCCTCGGAGCGCTTGCAGCAGGTCGAGGACGTCGCCTGCCCGGGGCCGGGCGCCTGTGGCGGCCAGTACACCGCCAACACGATGGCCAACCTCTCGCAGATCCTCGGCCTGTGCCCGATGGGCTTCGCCGACATCCCGGCCGTCGATGCGCAGAAAGACGAGGTTGCGCGCCAGGCCGGCGAGATCGTGCTGCGGCTGGTGGCGGAGGACCTGCGCCCGGACAAACTCGTCACGCGCACCAGCCTCGAAAACTGCATCGCCGCCTCGACCTCAACGGTCGGCAGCACCAACAGCATCCTGCATACCCTGGCCTTCGCGCGCGAGGCCGGCATTGAATTCACGCTCGACGACATCGAGACCATCAGTCGGCGCACGCCGGTCATCGCCGACATGCGCCCGACCGGCAAATACGTCGCGCTGGACATGTATCGCGCCGGCGGCCTGCGGCTGCTGGCGCAGCGCCTGATTGATGGCGGCCTGATCGACGGCAACACGCCCACCGTCACCGGCAAGACGCTGGGCGAGGAGGCGGCGCAGGCGCAGGAGCGGCCCGGCCAGGACGTGATCCTGCCGCTGGACAAGGCGTTGAAGGCGACCGGCGGCCTGGTGGTGTTGCGCGGCAACCTCGCCCCGGACGGCGCGGCCGTCAAGCTCAAGGGCATCGAGCCGCTGCAGCATCGCGGCCCGGCGCGCGTCTTCGACAGTGAGGAAGATGCCTACGCGGCCATCGAGAAGCAGCAGATCATCGCCGGCGACGTGGTCATCATCCGCTACGAGGGGCCGGTGGGCGGGCCGGGCATGCGCGAGATGCTGCAGACCACGGCGGCGCTGGTGGGCCAGGGCCTCGGCCAGCAGGTGATGATGGTGACTGATGGCCGCTTCAGCGGCGGCACGCGCGGTTTGATGATCGGCCACGTCGCGCCGGAGGCCATGCTGGGCGGGCCGCTGGCGCTGCTGCGTGAAGGCGACGTCGTGGCGGTGGACGTGGCACAGCGCAGCATCAACGTCGAGCTGGACGAGGCCGAGCTGGCGCGCCGGCGCGCGGCATGGCAGGCGCCGCCGCCGCACTACAGCAGTGGCGTGATGGCCAAGTACGCGCGCATCGCCGCCCAGGCCAACGACGGCGCCGCCACCAACATCGTGCCTGTGCGGGCGTAAGCAGGACTGTGTCAGCGGGGCGGAACTGCGGCTCCGCCCCTCACGCGCGCATTACCAGATTATTTCCACACTGCCTGAGGCCTGAATCTGGAGGTCGTTGGTCACCAGTGGGACGCCCATTTGGCGGGCGTGCCCTGCGATGATGCGGTCGTGCATCTCCGCTACAGACTCAAGCAACATGAACTCACGTACCTGTTCCACGGACAGGTCGATGAACTTATACCAGGGACTCGCTTCCATTTCGCCAAAGACTTGTCGGAAGCGATCGAGTTGCCCGCGCTTGCTGAAGTACGAGAACAACTCCGCAACGACGATGGGCGGAACGAGCAGCCTGGCCTCGCCCCGCGGCGCCGCGGCGAACACTTCCCTTGCCACGCTGCCGAAGCTTTTCGCGCATCCAGATGGGAGACGAGGGCCACAGTGTCCAGCATGTAAAGTATCTCAATCGTCTGCGAGGAGTTCGTCAAGTTCCGCTTCCCATTCTGTCCGGATTTCTCTCAGAGTCGCCCTCAACTCCTCGTCACTGATTTCCACGCCTGGCCTGGCCATGCTGCCTGCCAGGCTGCTGGAGTTTTCGAAGTCGCCGGCGGCAACACGCCTGGCGTGCTCGACCTCGACTTCGACCAGTTTGGGATGCAAGCCACGTTCGTCCCATGCCCGGGGGGCGTTCGGGGAGAAGCGCTCGATGACGCGGAGCTGCTCGTCAAGACCGTCGACCAGGCCCTGCAGGGCGTAACGCAGAAAAGCGGGCAGGCCATCTTCCCGCTGGCTGGAACGCTCCAGGCGGCGGTAGTACTCCGGCCGCGTGCCGTGGTAATGGGGGCTCGGCAGATACGCTGCCGTCTGCGTCAGGCCGGCCTGGCGCAGCAGGCGTATCTCCAGCAGGCGCGCGCTGCGGCCGTTGCCATCGCCGAAGGGATGGATCCAGGCGATGTAGAGGTGGGCGAGGATGGCCTTGAGAATGCCGCAAGTCAGACGCGCGTCGGCGTTGGCGGCCTGAAAGCCGGTGTTCAACCATGCGCAGAGGCGTTGCAGCAGGTAGGCGAGGTCTTCCGGCGGCGCGCCCCGGTAGCGGCCCACGCGCACGTGCTGCCCCGGCGCGCGCAACTGTCCTGGCGTTATAGCGGCATCCAGGGGCAGGCCCCGCAACAGCCCTTCGTTGGCGCAGAGTATGTCCGTTACGCAGAGGCCGTCGCTCCCGTCGCTCCCGTCGCTCCCCTGGGCCGAGGCCAGCTCTGCCAGCGCCGCGGCGATGTTGGCCACTTCCAGGCCGTAATGCTGCTGCGCCTGTGGCAGCAGCAGCCGGCCCTCCAGCTGCGCCCGCACCTGGTCCTCGCGCAGCGGGTTGCCTTCGATGGCCGCGCTCGCGTGAACGGCCCTGACCAGCGAGACCAGTTGCAGCTCCTGCGCCGTTGCCGGCCCCAGGCTCGCGGCGGCGATTTGCGCGCATTGCGCCCGCGCCTGATGCAGCAGCGACCAGATCGGCGCGTCCAGCCGGCCCAGGTCGAGTTCGAAGTTAATCCATGGATGTGTCTGTTCGCAGGTCCGCATATTCATCCTCGTCACTGTCGCGGAGGTGTCGGGGCAGTGCAGCATTAACGCGCCCGCAGCATGCCGGGTTACGCCTGCTCGGCGGGACTCAATCCACCGGCAGGCCGCACAACTCGGCGCTGAGCGCCCACAGACGCTGCGCCGCGTCGTCGTCGCGCGCCCCCGCCGCAGGCTCGCGCCGCTTGCGATCCGCGAAGTAGCCGCCGCTCACGTCCGCCACCTCGGCCGCCGTCGCCAGCCACACCAGGGTGTCGGCGCCCTGTTCCGGCGTCTTCATGAAGAGCGGCCCCAGGGTGTGGAAGACGAAGCCGATCGGCCCGCCGGTATCGCGGAATATATCCGTCGCGACCACGCCCGGATGCAGCGCGTTGACCGTCACGCCGCTGCCCGCCAGGCGCCGCGCCAGCTCGCGCGTGAAGAGCAGGTTGGCCAGTTTGGATTGCGCGTAGGGCGTAAAGCCCCTCAACCCCCAGGCCTTGCGCCCGTCGATGTTGTCGAAATCAAAGACCTTCACTTGCCGGTGCGCATCCGAGGACACGTTGACGATGCGCGCCGGCGCGCTCGCCTGCAGCATGTCCAGCAGCCGCCGTGACAACTGGTAGTAGGCCAGGTGGTTGAGCGCGAAGCTGCGCTCAATGCCGTCCACGGTCTCCGCGCGTTCGTGAAAGGCGGCGCCGGCGTTGTTGAGCAGCACGTCCAGGCGCGAATAGCGCCGGCGAAATTCATTGGCCAGCTGGCGCATGCCGGTCAGCGTGGACAGGTCCGCCAGCAGCCCCTGCAGCTCGTCGTTGCCGCTCTGCTCACGGATCATGGCGACGGTCGCGTCGACCCGCTTTTCGTCGCGACCCGCCAGCGCCACTGTCGCGCCCGTCCGCGCCAGCGCCAGCGCGGCCGCGCGGCCGATGCCGTTGCTCGCGCCGGTGATGAGCACCACCTTGCCCTGCATGTCCGTCATGGCGCGCTCCTGTCCCGCTATGGTGTCAGCATAACAGATGCCGCGCCCGGGTTAACGTCCGCGCAGAACCGCGCTGATGTAGCAGGTGGCTGCCTCGCGCATCCGTCCACACGCGGTTGGCTTCGATGGTGCAGACGCGGACAGCCATGCAGGGCGCGGGCCCTGGCGCAGTCACCCGTGAGCGCTGCGCCGCCGGCCGGCGCCCGTTGTCAGGCACGGCGTTCAGGCGAAGTCGAGCGTCCTGCCGCCATGCTGCAGGCCGTGCCACGCCAGCGCCAGCGCCATGACGAGGTCGTCATGCAGGCCCGGTGGCGCGCCGTAACGCACGCCGCCGCCCGGCAGCAGCTGCGCTGTATAGCTCGCCAGTTCGTTCAGCATCGTCTCGTCCGGCAGCAGCGCGATCTGCTTGCGCTCGATGGCCAGCGCGAGGGCGTCGATCAGCGCGCGTTTGCTCGGCGCGGTGGTCTGAAAGCTCACCAGCGGCAGGCCGGCCTGCTGCAGGGCCTCGATGTTGGGCGAACCCATGCTGTTGCTTTCGGCGCGGATGAGCCGCAGCCCCCAACGCGCATGCATGGCCTGCAGGCGCGCCTGTTGCCGCGTCCAGCTCATGCGGCGAAAGCGATCCCAGGCGACCACCGCGTGGTGCTCCTCGTCCAGCACCACGATGGCTGTGTAGCTGCGGCTGAGGCCCCAGTCCACGCCCGCCACGTACTGGCCCTGGGGCTGCGGTTGGGCGTCGGGCGGCGCCGTGGCTGTCGCGCGCAAATTCTGAAACAGCGCCCCTTCGCCGGCGAGGAATTCCGCCTCATATTCGGCGCGGAAGATGCGCTCCGGCGTGCCCGCGCGGATCTCCGCCAGCTCCCCGGCGTCCACCAGCGGGTTGTCGCGCGAGGCGAAGTGGAAGGCCTGCCAGCGCTGTTGCCCCGCCTCCAGGCCCTGCTGATACAGCTGCCAGAACCAGTTGTGGCCATTCGGGCTGCTGAGGAACAGGGCGTCGCCGCGCCGCTCCAGCAACATGGGGCGCAGCACCTCCGGCCAGACCTGATCATTCATGAAGGCCGCCTCGTCCAGCACCGCGAAGTCAAGCCCTTCGCCCCGCAAGTTGTCCGCGAAATGCGTGCTGCGAATCGCCAGCATCCCGCCGCCCGGCAAATCGATGCGCCGCCGTAACTCGCTCACCTTCGCCTCCTGCAGCGGCGCCAGCGTCTGCTTCAAATCGCGCCACACCTGATCGGCCATCAGCAGCGTCGGCGCCAGCCACCAGCAGCGCCCGCCTGTCAGAAAGCGGCACAGCAGCGCCAGCTTGCCCGTCTCTGTCTTGCCGAAGCGCCGCCCGCAGGCCACCACCCGAAAGCGTGCTTCACTCCTCAGAATCCGCTCTTGCCCGGAATGGGGCTTCATGAGCCGTACCGTTCGGATCGTGGAATTCGACGCGTACAAGCACTTCCTCCTGCTCCTGCCGCGGCAACAGTGCCAGAATTTTCAGAATCTTGTCCAGCAGCTGGTTTAGTGCGCTGGCGCGCTGACCCAGCGGCGCGTCCTCGATCGCCTCTCCCAGCGATTCCGAGAGCAGCGTGGCCTCCTGCAGCATGTTCACCAGCGCCAGTTGCTCCAGACGCGCGCGCGGACTGTCCGTCCCGGCCCCGTGCAGGGTCACCTGCTCCTGTCTGACCTGCGCCAGTTGCGCCTTTGTCTGTTCCAGTCGGGCCTGCGCCTCCCTGAGCCGGATTTCGGCCGCATCGGCGGCGCGCTCCGTCTCGCGCGTCAGCACCTTGACGGCGCTTTGCTGGGCCAGACGTTCTTGCTGGGCCCAGCGCCTGAGCGTCCGTGAGGGAATGCCGGTGAGTTCGCTGGTGCGTGTGGCATCGCCCAGCGCTGCCAGGCAGACGAGGGCCGCCTCGCGTTTCAGCGGGTCGTAGTGTTTCGGCATGACGGGGTATCCCAACTATTCCCAAACTTATCCCAAATGTTGCAGCGACTGACTGACTGCCTGGCGGGGTTAAACCGGGGGCGGGCTGTGATCAATGCCCGCCCCCGGTACGCTGACCGGCAGGCTCACCATCCGGCTGTAAGCGGTTCGGCAGTGGCTGTCGCGTAGGCTTGGCCGACCGCGCTGCGCGGTTCAGTGTCGTGTGGGGCTGGCGAACTCACGCTCGCCTTGCGCAGCCTGCAGCGCGATGCTGCGCGGCTTCTGCAACTCGCGTGAAATGCGCCCGTCGGCGCAGAGCTTGTCGAGGTAGCGCACGACGGTTGTGGTGCTCATGTAGCAGGCGACCGCGATTTCACGCAGGGTGGGGGAATAGCCGTATTCGGCGAAGAAGTCGCGGATGAAGTCGTAGACGTTGTTGCTGGTTTCGTAATCGGTCATGCGGGTACCTGTCTGTTGCGCCATTACGAAGGGATATTAGCACAGTATAGAACATATGTTCGTAACGCGTGTGCCGTAGCTGTGAGCAGGCGCGGGTCAGGGGTGTTTTCTGCTGTGGTCGGCTGGCGCTGCTGCGCTAATGTGTGTTAATCAGCCATTTCGTGATACGGTTTGTTTCACTTCACCATCGTTGAGGGGCAGGGCGGGAGTCCTGGTGAAGAGCATGGACGAAAAGAGCCAGATTGAAGTTCGCGTAACCGGAGAACGGTTCTCGCTGGAGGCGATTCGCCCCAGGAAAGTTACGAAACTGCTAGACACTCTTGAGGCGCTCGTCATTGCAGTTGTTGAGCATGATTACCCTGGGCTTGACCTGACCAGGGACGGCGCGCTCGGCTTTACGTCAATCCTGTCGGGCAGCCTGGTAGCCGAACTGCATTCCCCCCATGAGGAAGTCGGTTGCGCCTGGCGCAAGGTCAACCATGCAATTGAAGCCGGCGACTATCCCGCTATCCCTCCCAGGGTGACAGAGCAACTCAGGGAAATCATCGCGTTCAATCGCAGACACAATACAGAAGCCGAGTTTTGGGAAAATAACGGCACACGAAAACTTCTGGCAGTGATTAAGTCGGATACCGCGCTCCCGAAACCTCACTCGCTCCGCGGCACCACCACGCTATACGGCCAGCTCCTGCGCATCGGCGGCGAGAATCCCCCCACGGCGCGCATCCGTTTCATGGATGGTGTAACCATGACATGCCAGGTGCAGACGACCGAACTGGCAAGCAAAATGGCGCAACGCCTCTACGAAATGATCGGCGTACGAGGCACAGCCAGATGGGCAACCAGTGATATGTCCCTGTACGAATTCCGCATCGAACATCTCACTGAATATCGGCAGACCTCAATACTGGAAGCAATGCAGTCCCTCCGTGAAGTGGCGGGGAAATACTACGAGGAGATCGAGGACATCAATGCCTTTGTCGCTGAACTGCGTGGCAGGGGACCTGAGGACGAATGAGCCTGGTCTGCCTCGATACCAATATCATCCAGTGGGGCTTGCTACACCGTGCAAGCGGCCCGGATCGGCAACAACTTGTGGCCAGATCGGTCGAACTTGTCGAACATCTCAACAGCAACGGCGCGCAGATCGTCCTCCCAACAGTTGTTATGGCAGAATTGCTCGTTCCCGTCCGAATGGAAGAACGGGAAGCTGTCCTCGACCGCTTCGACGAACGCTGGATCGTTGCCGATTTTGATCCACGCGCCGCCATGAAATACGCGGAAATACGCTCAAGCATGAAAGACCTGCGCGATCAAGAAATTGAACGCGAGGGGAGGTCGTCAACTGCGCGCTGTGTGCTGAGTCCGGACGCGATGATCATCGCGACAGCCATAGTGAATAAAGCCGAAGTGATCTATACCGGCGATTCGGACTTTGCAAGGCGAACACGTGAATTCATGAGAGCGGAGTATCTTTTCGACCTTGACCTGCCGCCAAAGCAGGTGGGGCTGGGCATGCCAGATCCCGACCCGGACGAGTGAACCCCGTACGCTGCTTGACGCGCATGGCATTCAGCTCCGCCGTGCCGACCACCAGCGCCAGCCTGCCAGCAGGGCGCTGGCCGAGAAGAGGAAGAGCAGGGGGTCCGTCGGCGCGCGGTAGCGCGTGGAGGGGTGGTAGACGACGTACACCAGGGTCATGGAGAGCTGCACCAGCCACAGCAGCGACGTTTCGCGCCAGTGCTGTCGCGTCAGCGCCAGTCCGGCCAGCGCCAGCAGCAGCAGTCCGCCCCGGTAGAGGCGATGCACCTGGCGCCCGAGCTGGTCGAAGAGCGGCGTGGAGTAGGCAAGAACCGGATCGTCTGGCGGCAGCTCGTCCCCGACCGGGTTGCGCAGCGGCGTGACATCGATGCTCCAGTGCGTGAGCAGCTTCACCCACCACAGTTCCGGCACGAGCGCCGGGTTTGCGCGCAGCCAGTCCAGCGCCAGCGCTGACAGCGCCGCGTCGCGGGCGGGCGCGTCGAGTTGCTCCTCAAGTTGCGGCCCGATGATCCATTGCGCATCGTAGCCGGCGCGCAGGGTCGCCACGGTTTCGGCGTTGTTGCCCTGCCACAGGTTGCTACCGGCGTTCGTTGTCACTGGCACGAAGGCAGTGTAGAGCGCGAAGTTGCGCGCAACCCAGGGCAGCAGCAGCAAGCTGACCAGTGCCACCGGCAAGAGGCGCAGAATCGTCTGCCACAGGCTGAGGCGCAGCAGAAACCAGAGCGCGGCCAGCAGCGCCAGCGGAGCCACGACGGGCCGCGTCAGCAGGGACAGGCCGAGCATCACCCCGCCCAGGCCAGCCAGCAACCAGGTTCGGCGCGTCGGGCGCGCCCCTTCGCGCAGCAGGATCAGCGAGAGCAGAAAGGCGTGCAGCAGGCAGATGAAGAGCGAGGTGTCGATCAGCGTCAGGCTCTGAAACACGAGGTAGGGATAGAGCGCGAAGGTCAGCCCGGCCAGCAGACCGGCCGTCCTGCCCGCGGGCAGTAAACGCCGGCCGATGTGGGCCGGCATGAGGATGGCAGCGCAATCCAGCAGGCTGTGAAACAGGCCCGGCTGCAGGTGGCCGCGCCCCGCCAGCGCGTAGAGGCCCGCCAGCACAATGCTGTAAAGGGGTGGCAACGCGGCCATCCCGCGCCCCTGGCTGCTGGCCGTACACACCCGTCGTCAGCAGGTTGCGTGCGTAGCTGTCGTAGGCCGCGGATCCCTGGATCACCTTGTTGCGCTCGAAGGCGAAGACCTGCGGCAGGGCCAGCAGCACCGTCAGGCGCAGCGCGAGCGCCAGCAGCAGCACGGCTTTCAGCGGGTGGCGGCTGATCAGGGCGACGATGGATTGCACGGCAATCAGTCGTCAGGTCTGACAGTAAGATGCGGCCTGTACAGTTTCTGCAGGTCAAATCCCTCTATACCGGATTTTATCTATGTATCGCAAGTCATCCGGGAACGACGCTGTGTTATGCTGCCCGTCGTGAGGGAGGCCGATGAACCCCAAAACGCTGCTTGACGAGCATGGCATTCAGCCCAGACGCGCGCTCGGCCAGAACTTTCCTGCATGATCCCGGCGCGCTGCAGAAAATCGTCGCGGCCGCCGAACTGGCGCCGGACGAAACCGTGCTCGAGGTGGGGGCCGGCACCGGCACGCTGACGCGCGCGCTGGCGCGCGCGGCGGCGCAAGTGGTCGCCGTCGAGACGGACGGGCGTCTGCTGCCGCTGCTGCGCAGTGGCCTGGCGGATATTCCGCAACTGCGCATCCTGCACGCCGACATCCTGGGGCTGGACCTGGTCGAACTGCTGGCGCCGCGACCCTGGGTGAGCGTCGCAAATCTGCCGTACTATATCACCAGCGCCATCCTGCGTCATTTGCTGGAGTGCGCCCACAAGCCGCGCCGCCTCGTGCTCACCGTGCAGAATGAAGTGGGCGAACGCCTGGTGGCCCGCCCCGGCGACATGAGCCTGCTGGCGGTGAGCGTGCAGTTTTATGGCCAGCCACGCATCGTCGGCCGCCTGAAGCCGGCGGCCTTCTGGCCGCGGCCGGATGTTGACAGCGCGATCGTGCGCATCGACGTGCAGGGGCGGCCGGAGCTGGCAGTACCTGACGAGGCGACCTTCTTCCGCGTGGCGCGCGCAGGTTTCAGCCAGAGGCGCAAGCAACTGCGCAACGCGCTGGGCAACGGCCTCGGCATATCGAGCGCCGCCGCCGCCGGGCTGCTGGCCGCTGCCGACGTCGATCCGCAGCGCCGCGCGCAAACCCTGGCGCTGGAAGAGTGGGCCGCGCTCAGTCGCGCCCATGCCGACGCCTGCCAGCGACCCTGAGGCGCGACTGGCGTATACTGTCTGTGTTGCGCATCCGCATTGACGAACTGGTAGCCAGCATGCTGACCCTGACGAGGCGCGCCCGATACAAGCTTGCGGCTGGCCGGGCATGAGCCGCGCATTCAGATTTATGTTCGGCCTGTTGCTGGTCTACGCCGGCGGCTCCGCGCTGCTGCAGGACGAGGGCGGCCTGCTGATGTGGCTGCTGCTGGGCCTGGGCATCAAGCTCATGGCCGGTTCGCGTCAGCGCCGCGAGTCACAGGACGACGCGGCCGCTGCGCCCCGGCGTTCAGAACGGGCGGCCCGACCCGCGCGCCGCCGCAGGCAGGCGCAGATTCCCGGCCATGCCGCGCTGGCCGTGCGCAATGCCGGTCACGACCCCGAAGCCATGAGTCTGCGCGTCAGCGACATCGGCGTCTTCGCCATGGGGCATGGGCGGGAGACGCTGGTGCATCGGGTGCAGAGCGTGCGCGATGACGTGGACTACATCCAGCCCTGGGTCGCGCTGCGCGTGCCAACTGCCGCGGCCGGCACGCTGCGCTTCGAGATTCGCGACGCGGCCGACCGGCTGCACTTCCAGCGCGACAGGACGCTGCGGCTGCGCGCCGGCGAAAACCTGGTCAGCCCGGCGGCCAGGCTGCCGGTGCACGACGCCCTGCTCACCGAAGGCGACTGGCAGCTCTGCGTCTACGCGGACGGCAACTTGCTGGCGGCGCACAGCTTCTTCTGGGTGGAGGCGGACGAAAACCCCGGTGAGCCGCGATTGCGCGCGCATCTGCAGGAAGACGGCGAGATGAGCGACGAACTGCGGCTGGCCTTCGAGGAGAGCAGCCAGGAGCAGGAACGCAGCCTCGACGAGCTGCTGGATTTCCAGCAGGGCTAGTCCTGCGTCCCGCGCAGCCTGCGGCCACAGCATGACCAGGTTACAGGCTTGCAAGCGCTTTGGCGTATACTGTCGCTGCCTGGTAGAGAGAGGAATTGCCTGTGCGTCTGCGGAGACAGAATCTCCCCTGGCTCATCATCACCGGCGCCATGCTGGGCCTGGCCTTGCTGCCTGGCACGGCCACAGTCGGCCTGGCTGCCGCGCTGCTGGGCTGCGGCGCGCTGGCGCTGGCCAGCTCGCTGTCGCTCAAACCGGGGCTGTTGAGTTCCGGGCGTCTGCGCGACGCGCTGCCCGCCATGCCGCGGGCACTTGCCGGGGCGCAGGTGAGCGCAGCGGCGCGGCTTGCCACGGAACGGGCGCGGCGTCACAGCGGCAGCGGCCTCACGCCCGGCCTGACGCTGCTCGACATCGGCCTGATCAGCGCGCAGCTGGGCCCCGACGGCATGACGATGCGAAAAGGCGGCAGCTTTTCCGGCGACGATGACGGGCTGCGCCCCTACCTTTCGCTGCAGGTGCCGGAACATGAAGCGGAGCGCAGCGCGAATTTTCGCTTTGAAATCAGCGATCAGCGGGGCGAGACGCGCTTCAGCCACGAGCAGGAGGTCTGGTTGCGCGAGGGCAAGCGCGACGTACTCTCCGATAACCAGTTGCCGCTGGGGGGCGACGCGGAGCTTTCGCGCAGCGGCGGCGAATGGGAGCTGCGCATCAGCGTCGATGCGCTGCTGGTTGGCATGTTGACCTTTGAGGTGACGCCATCGCTGCGGCAGCGGGCCGGGGAACTGGAGCGCCGGGCCGCGCGCCGGCGGGGGCAGGCGGAGCCTGACGTGCCGAATCTTGAGGACCTGATGCGCGAGCCGCGCCGGCGCGAGT
Organism: Phototrophicaceae bacterium; assembly: GCA_965238035.1. Taxonomy (GTDB): domain Bacteria; phylum Chloroflexota; class Anaerolineae; order Aggregatilineales; family Phototrophicaceae; genus JAGWBD01. The sequence continues at coordinate 1,694,000 of OZ250163.1, forward strand.
AGTCAGGCAGTCTCACTCGCGCAGATACTGTCCCAGGCGATTCAGGTCGTGGCCGTACCAGGCCAGCACGTTGGTCAGGAGCAGCACGGCGGCGCCCTCGTCGAGGTTGCCGACCAGCGGCAGATTGTCCGGCAACAGTTCGAAGAAGCCCGCCGTCGGGTTGGCCAGATACAGCAGGGCCAGCGCGCCGGCCAGCGGCAGCAGCAGGCGCGGCAGCAGCCTGGCGTTGCCGGCCCGCTGTGCCTGACCCAGTTTGCTGCCCCGCGCGCCGGGGTTGAAGCCGTACCAGGTCAGCACGTTGGTCAGCAGCAGCACGGCGCCGGCCTCGTCGAGGTTGCCCAGCAGCGGCAGATTGTCTGGCAGCAATTCGAAGAACCCGGCCGTCGGGTTGACCAGATACAAGAGCGCCAGCGCGCCAAAGAGCGGCGCGAGCAGGTGGGCCAGCAGCCGGCTGGCGCCTGAGCGCTTGCGCTTGTCGGTTTGCGGTTCCATGGTGCCTCCTCGGGCTGCCAGGCCGGCTCAGCTGAGCTGCGCGCAGACGTGGTCGGTGAACTCCTGGGTCGAGAGCGCGTCGTCGGCGTAGATATCGCTGGTGTGGTCGCCCTGGCTGAGGGTCGCGTTGACCGCCTGATCGACGCGATCCGCCTCCTGCGGCCGCTGCCAGTGATGGCGCAGCAGCAAGGCGATGCTGAGGATGCTGGCCGTCGGGTTGGCGATGCCGCGGCCGGCGATGTCCGGCGCGGTGCCATGCACCGGCTCGGCGATGGCGATGCCCTCGCCGAGGCTGAGCGAGGGCGCCATACCCATGCCGCCGCCCCAGGCGGCCGCCATGTCGGAGAGGATGTCGCCGTAGAGGTTGGGGGCCAGCACGACGTCGAAGCGCGTCGGCTCCTTCACCATCCAGTAGGCGGCCGTGTCTACCAGCAGCTCGTCGGTCAAAATGTCGGTGTAGTACTCGCTGATCTCGAGCGCGACCTTGCGAAACAGGCCGTCGGAGCGCGGCATCACGTTGGACTTGTGCACGATCGTCACCTTGCTGCGGCCGGTGTTGCTGGCCAGCTCGAAGGCGAGGCGCGCCACGCGCTCGGAGGCGGCGCGCGTGATGATCTTCTGCGCCACGCCGGTGCGTCCCTCGTCCTCTGTGGTTTCTTTGCCCACGTAGAGGTCTTCGGTGTTCTCGCGCACGATTACCAGGTCGACGCCCTTGCGCGCGGTCGGCACTGGCAGATAGCGGGTCGGGCGCAGGTTGGCAAAGGCCTGCATTTCGCGACGCAGGCGCACCACCGGCGAATAGTAGTTCTCCACCGGCCATGAAGGCGAGGCAACGGCCCCGAAGAGCACCGCCCTGCAATGTCTGGCCAGCGCCAGCGTCTCGTCCGGCAAGGGCGTGCCATGTTGCTGAAAGTAGTCCCAGCCGCCGGGGGCCTGGTGCACGCGGATGCCGGGCGCCACGCGCTCCAGCACCTGGATGGCCGCCGGAATCACCTCATGACCGATACCGTCGCCCTCGATTACGCAGAGTTCCATCATGCTTGCCGCTCCTTGAGGCGCTTCACGCCGTCGGCTGTTTCAGATACTGCGGATCGCCGAAGCTATGCTCCATGAAAATGGCCTGGCTGTCGACCGTTTGCTCATCCGGCCCGGGTGTCAAGCCTGTGTAGAGGCCGTCGGTACCCAGGCGCCATGCGTTGCAGTTATCCGCCAGCGAAGTGGCCAGCATGGTCAGCACTTCTTGCTGGTGGACCGGGTTCAGCAGGGGGAAGACGACCTCGACCCGGTTGTAGAGGTTGCGCCGCATCAGGTCCGCGCTGCCCATGTAGACGCGCTGCGCCGCGGGCGCATTCTGGAAGTAGTAGATGCGGCTGTGTTCGAGGAAGCGACCCACGAGGCTGTGGACGCGGATGTTCTCGCTGACGCCGGGCTGGCCCGGCACCAGACAGCAGAGGCCGCGCACCAGCAGGTCGACCTGCACACCGGCCTGCGAGGCCTGGTAAAGCTTGCGGATCGTGAGGTCTTCTTCGAGCTGGTTCATCTTGAAGATGACCCGCGCCGGCAGGCCCGCCTGCGCGGCAGCGATCTCCCCGTCCAGCAGGGCCAGCAGGCGATCGCGCAGATACTCCGGCGCGACCAGCAGGCGCTCGTAGCTGGTGCCCGGCGCATAGCCGGTAAGCCGGTTGAAGAGGTTGAGCACGTCGGTGCCGAGGGTCTGGTCGCAGGTGAACAGGCCGAGGTCGGTATACAGACGCGCTGTGGCGGCGTTGTAGTTGCCGGTCCCCAGGTGCACATAGCGGCGCACGCCGCTTTCCTCGCGCCGCACGACCAGCGACACCTTGGCGTGGGTCTTCAGCGGCAGCTCTTCCACGCCGTAGGTCACGTGCACGCCCTTGTGCTCCAGCATGCGGGCCCACTCGATGTTGTTCTCCTCGTCGAAGCGCGCCTTCAGCTCCACCAGCACGGTGACCTGCTTGTTATTCTCGCGCGCCTCGGCGAGGGCATGCACCACCGGCGAGTTCGAGCCGACGCGATAGAGCGTGGTCTTGATGGCGAGCACGTTCGGGTCGCTGGCAGCGCTGCGGAAGAATTCCTCGACAGGCAGGAAGGAATCGTAGGGATGATGCAGCAGGATGTCCTCGCGCCGGATGGCGTCGAATATGCTCAGGCCCGGCTCGGTGATCCCGGGCAGCACGCGCGGCACCCAGGGCGTGAAGCGGTACTCGGGGCGGTTGACCTGGAGCAGACTCATCAGGGCGCCCGCACCCAGCGAGCCATCCACATGGTAGACATCGTGTTCGGGGTCCACGTGCAACTCGCGTTCGAGACGCCGCAGCGTACGCTCGCCGATGTTCTGTGTCACGCTCAGGCGCACCACGTCGCCGAATGCGCGCTCGCGCAGCGTCTCCTCAATCAGCGCGCTGATGTCCAGGTGGCGGTCTTCCTGCTCATGTTCGTAGTCCACGTCGGTGTTGCGCGTCACGCGAAAGGGGTGCTGCTCCACGACGGTCATGCCGGGGAAGAGCAGATCAAGGTTGGCCGAGATGATGTCCTCCAGCCACAGGAAGTTATCGCCGGTGCGGCGGGCCTGGCCGCGGCCCCGCAGCACCTGGCGCAACTCGACCAGGCGCGGCAGCACGTCCGGCACCTTCAGACGTACGAACTCCGGCTCGCGCTCGAGCTCGTTGCTGCGGCGCACCCAGATGGCGAAGTTCAGGCTGAGGTTGGAGATGAAGGGGAAGGGCCGCGCGTGATCGACCGCCAGCGGCGTCAATACCGGGAAGACCTCCTCGGTGAACCAGGCGCGCAGCGCCACGCGCTCGGCCGCGTCCAGCGCGTCCACTTGCAGGATGCGCAGGCCGCCCTGCGCCAGCTCTGCCAGCACAGCGCGCATCTCCGCGCGCTGCTGCAGCATGAGCGTGGTGACGCGGCGGCGAATCTCGCGCAGCAAGGGGCGCGGCTGCATGCCGTCGGGGCGCGTGGTGCTCAGGCCGAGCTGCATGCGTTTGTGCCAGCCGGCGACGCGCACCATATAGAATTCGTCGAGGTTGGTGCTGAAGATTGCCAGAAACCTGGCGCGTTCAAGCAGGGGCAGGCTGCAATCCTGACCCAGCGCAAGCACACGCCGGTTGAATTCAATCCAGCTCAGCTCGCGATTGGTGTAGGTTTCCGGGGTTAGTTCCGGCGTCTGTTCGTCGTTCATCCTGACCGGCAAGTTGCTACTGAAGACATGCTCCATTGTAGCCTTACGCTGCCTGAATCTCAAACAGGGGGCGCTGGCCCGCGCCAGGCCAGATTCCGCTAGACAGGATGGCCCGACCTGGGCTATCATGGGCGGGGTAGCGAAGCACAGAGTTTTGAGGGAAAGGCAAGATGCCCGTTTACACCTATCGTCGCGAGGACGGCACGACTTTCGACATTCGCCAGCGCTTCAGCGACGAGACGCTCGGCGCCTGCCCCGCGACCGGACAGAAAGTGACGCGCGTGATCCAGGCGGCCGGCCTCATCTTCAAGGGCTCGGGCTTCTACGTCAATGACAGCAAAAAGTCCGCCAACGGCAATCAGGGCAAACCGGCCGAGAAGGACGCTGCCGACAAGAACGGGACGAAAGCGGACTCTGTCAGCGCGGAGAAGAAGGACGATTCCGCCGGCAAAAAGAACGAAAAGGCCGCTGCTGCAAAGGAAGCCAGCGGCTGACGCAGGGCAACCCGTAACCCTGAAGCGCCCGGCCATTGTGACCGGGCGTCCTGTTTTGTTGTGGCTCAGGCCTGTTCGTCCTGGCCGTCGTCCGCGCCCTGCTGCGCCCGCTCCGCCAGCACGAAGGGATGCGGCGCCGGTGGCCGGTGCGGCGGTTCGCCCAGCACCAGGCGCATCACCACCACCAGCGCGAGAATATCCACCAGAATGATGACAATCAGGATGGCCACGCCTGCCTCCACGGGTCGAAATACATCATGATTTCAGTGTAGCAAAGCCGCATCCGCTGCGCGATGCAGCCCTGCTAGCCGTTCGAGACCACGCCAGGCACGCCACCGATTCTGTCTATGGTACTGATGACGGCGCCGTTCAGATCAGATTGCAGGACGACGTGATGGACCTTGCCCTCAATGTTGGGGCCCATGGAGAAGGTGATGTTGCCATCAGCCTCGCGATGGACGGCGACGCGGCCATCGGCCGTGCTGGCGACGAGCGTCCCCGGGGTGGTGGCAGCGATATCCGTCTGCGTCACGCGCAACAGGAAGTAGCCCGTGCTGTCGGCCGCGACGCCGTAGATGTCGATCGTGGCCATGTCGGCTTCGCCGACGCGACAGAGGCGGCCGATGGCGCCCAGGTTCTGGAAGCAATCGTCCTGTGGCTGCACTGGTGGTGACGCGGGCACCGCGGTGGGCGTAGGCACCGGTGAGGGGCCGGCCTGGTCCGGGAACTCAATCTGCCGGTTCGCCGCGGCGAAGGCGCTGAGCTCAAGGTCTTCAGAGGCGCCTGCAACCGCCTGGGCTTCGGCGGACATGGCAAGCCAGGGTGGCCCAAACTCGAGGCCGCAGGGCCCCGTGCTGGCGTCCGCGACGATCCAGAAATTGTCTGCCGGGGCGTTGCCGTCGAAGGTGATGCAGCCGTTGAGGGCAATGAAGGCGCTGTCGCGGAAATTCACCAGCGCGGCGTCACCGCCCCGGTTGTTGCGGAAAATCGCGTCGGTGAAGGTCGCCGTGCTGTTGCGATATTCTGTCCAGCCAAAGAGGACGCTGGCGGAGAATCTGGGCTCAACATTGACGTTATCCGCAAAGAGCGCCCGGCTGAAGCTGGCATTGCCGAGGTTGAGGAATGCCTGGCTGCGCGCGTTGCGCAAGGCGAAGTCGGTCGCCGCGACGCTGCCGAAATTGACCGTGCGCACGCCATCAAGGGTCAGGTTTTCCATGGAGAGGGAGGCGTTGGCGGCGGTGATGATGCTGATGCCGGGGTTGGCGCTGCTGATGCGGTGGCCATCGCCGGTTATGGAGATGCTCACACCGTCCGAGAGGAGCCACAGGCCAAACCTGTCGCAATCAGCGCTGAGCGTGTAACTCTGTGACTGGTTGAGAATGCCGGGGCCAGGAATGCCACAGGCCATGAGCTCCGGCGCGGGGATTGTGGCGGGAGCGTTGTTGCCGATGGTTCCGTTGCAGGAGTCACCATGCTCGCTCGACCACGCCCCGACGACGTTGTAGGGAATATTGCCCACCAGGGAGAGACAGCCGCGGGTCGTGAAGGCGCCGTCCTTCTTGATTACCACTGCCCCGCCGCCAAAGAGGTTGTCGCGCAACACCGTTTCATCAAGCGTTACAGTAGCGCCGCCGGCGACGTTCAGAGCGCTGCCACTGCCTTCGGCATCGGCGCCGCTGCTCACATTCCTTTCGAAGAGGACGTGGCTGAGGTTCAGCAGCGCGCCCGGCTCCGCAGCCAGAGCGGTCCCACCCTTGCTGCGGGTAAAGGTCACTTCAGTCGCGCCAATGGTGCCACTGGTCCTGACCAGCGCAGAGCGGGACAGGTCAACCCCGTCCACGGTCAACTGGTTCAGGTTCAGCGTACTGCCGGCCAGGCCGGCGATGGCGGGGCTTCCGTCAACGGCCGCTGTGATGCTATGGCCGCCGCCGTTGATGGTGATGACGGCGTCGGCGGCGATCTGCAGCGGGCCAGTTTGCTCACAATTGGCGCTGAGCGTGTAGGTCACGGCCTGAGACAGCAGGCCTGCTGCGGGTAGGCCACAGGGCGCAGTTGCCGGGATGTCCTGGGCGAGGGCCGGGTTGTCCTGGGCGAGGGCCGGGCTGGCGCCGAGCAAGTAGATGGTGACGAGGGCGTCGGCGACGGTCTCGAGCAGGCCGGATTGTTCACATTCGCTGGCGAGGGTGTAGGCTACGACTTCAGTCAGCTGTCCTGAGGGCGGCTGGCCACAGGGATGAGCGTTCCCGTTGCCCTGCACCAGGGCCTGGCTGCCAGAAAGCAGGAGGCAGACCGCGAAAAACGAGATGAGACTTCTTTTCAAAATCACCGGGTCATCCTTTCAAATCTTGCCGGCCGGGCGCAAAGGGCGACCGGCACATACAACCTCTCACGGCCAGTTTACACTTTGCCTGACACTTCGCCAATAATTCCTTGCGGCCTTGCCGGCGCCTGATTACGAATTACAGCCGGCCAGCGGGGCTGCGACCGGGGCATCGTTAGCCGTCATCGTCGCGTTCGGCGTCATCGGCGTCATCGGCGTCCTCGTCTTCATCGTCCGGGTGCGGCGGGGAGGCGTCGCGGATGACCAGCAGCTGGCCGGGATACAGCCAGCGGCCACCCTCGTTCAGCTGGTTGCGCTGGACGAGAGCCTCCCGCTCGACGCCGTAAACGAGCGCAATGATGTAGAGGGTGTGGCCTTCGCGCACGCTATGCTGCAGTGGGCCTGCTGCCGGGCAATCCTCTGACAGCTCTGACGCGTCCCCCTCGTCAACCAGTGGCGTCAAGGCGGGGATGATCAGCTCTTGCCCAGGGTAAATCCAGCGGCCGCCTTCGGTCAGCTGGTTGCGCACGTAGAGGTAATCGCGGCGGATGCGCCAGGCGCGGGCGATGGAGTAGAGCGTTTCGCCCCGTTGCACGACGTGGATGACATTGCCGCATTCGTCAACTGCGGCTGCGTCCGGGGGTGGCGCATCACGAATCACCAGCACCTGGCCGACGTAGAGCAGGCTGCCAGTGCCTCTCAGCCCGTTGCGTTCGATAATGTCCTGCGGGTCGACGTGATGGACGCGGGCGATGGCATTGAGGGTGTGGCCGGGACGTACAACATGGATGACGGAGCCATCCGGGCGCGCGGGTTGGCGGTAGACGGTGACCTGGCCTGAGGGCGATGCAGGAGCGGCAGGAGCGGCAGAAACCGGTGCGGCGGGTGGCCCGCCGTAGGTGACAGCCGTCGCGATGACGGGACCGTGCAGGTTGTATTGCAGGGTGACGTGATGAATCTTGCCTTCCGGGTCAGGCCCCATCGAGATGGTGATGTTGCGATCCAGCTCGAGGCGGACGGCGACGCGGCCATCCGGAGTGCTGGCTATGAGGCTGCCTGGCGCAGCAGCATTGGCCTGCGGCTGCGTCACCCGCAGCAGGAACTTGCCGGCGCTGTCAGATGTGGCCTCCCAGATTTCAAGCGCCGGCCCGGGCCCGGAGACACGGCAGATGGCGCCAATGGCCCCCAGCCCCAGGAAGCAGTCCGCCTGCATTGCCTGCACACGGCCACGGGCCGAAGAGGAAACGCCGCCTGCATTCCCGACGCTGCCGGGGGCCATGATATCCTGACCTTCATTGACGGAAATCTCGTAGCGATAGCCGTTGCTGATGATGGTTACGTCTGCCCGGTTGGTCGTGGCGAGGACAGGTGTCGCCATCAGCAACAGACTGCAAAAGGCAAGACAGAAAAGGATCTTCAATGAGGACAAGGTTACATTTATCGACATTTTCGAACACCTTAAGTGTACAGGAGACTTGGCCACCAGTCTGGAACCCGCTTCATGTCAAGGAATCCACAACGCGATTTTATCAGGTACTTCAGGTAATCGTGAGACAGGGTTGGGCACCAATACCAGTTTGCAAGGCAGCGTCATTCCAGGACTCAGCCCGACCCGGCCAGGGCCCGCGCTTTCAGCAACAGGGTGAGGCTAGCTGGCAAGGTAACGGATGGTCAAAACTTGCCCGCAATAAAGCGTGTGGCCCTCATTGGTCAGCCGGTTGAGCCGGATGAGGTCATCCAGGGCAACGCCGTAGACCAGCGCGATGGAGTAAAGGGTATGGCCGGGCTGCACAACATGCCTGGTCAAGGCAGCCACGGCGCAGTCGCCCTGCGCTGAAGTCACATCCGGGATGACCAGTTGCTGTCCTGAATGCAACCGGTTTCCGCCGTAGGGAATCTGGTTGCGAATGGCGAGGTGACGTGGATGTACGTCATAAGCCTGGGCGATGGAGTAAATCGTTTCGCCCGCCTGCACGACATGGATGATACTGTCGCATTCGTCGACTGTGGCCGCGTCCGCATCGTCCGCGTAGTCCGCATCGTCTGGCGGCGGCGCATCACGAATCATCAGCACCTGGCCGACGTAGAGCAGGCTGCCAGTGCCTTTCAGTTCGTTGCGTTCGATGATGTCCTGCGGGTCGACATGATGGACGCGGGCGATGGCATTGAGGGTGTGGCCGGGACGCACAACATGGATGACGGAGCCATCCGGGCGCGCGGGCTGACGGTAGACGGTGATCTGGCCTGAGGGCAATGCAGGAGCGGCGGGCGCGGCAGGCAATGCAGGAGCGGCGGGCGCGGCAGGCACTGCGGGAAGGGCGGAAACCGGAGCGCCGGGCGGGCCGCCGTAGGTGTCAACCGTGCCGATGACGCGCCCGTTCAGGGTGAATTCCAAAGAGACGTGGTGAACCTTGCCGTCGGGGCCGGGCCCCATGGATACGGTGATGTGCTCATCAGGTCTGACGCGCACGGCGACGCGGCCATCCGGCGTACTGGCGACGAGGCCGTCGGGTCGGGCAGCGTCGACCTTCGGCTGTGACACACGCAAGAGCAGGTGGCCCACGCTGTCGGGCGTGATTTCCCATACCTAGATCGTGGGCCCCGGCCCGGGGACACGACAGATAATGCCGATGGCTCCCAGGCGCTGGAAGCAGGCTTGCGGCCGTGCCGCCTTCTGCTGGCCGGACGAACAGGCAGAAATTGTACCGCTCGTGTAGGTGGTGCTGGCGCCGTCCTTGCCGATGACGATGACTTGCCCGTCTTCGATACGAATCTTGAAGCAGAACCCGTTGCTGTTGATGGTGACCATCCCGCCATCAGTCACATGCAGGTCGCCATCCGTCGGGCAATCAGAAGTGAGGGTATAGGTGATTTGATGAGCGACGTGCCCGTCAGCAGGGAGGCCGCAATCCCCCACTGGCGGGAGTTCGGAGGTGCTGGCCATGGCGAAGGCGGGAGAGGCGACGATCAGCAGGCAGCAAAAAGCCAGGCTGACGCGCAAGTTCATCAGAGAAATGTTTGCACCTTCGATTCGTCAAGCAGCTGGCAACTGGCAGCACAGTATACCAGACATGGTGAAATTTTGAACAATGCCCTGGCGCCGGGCAGTCCGGCCAGGCGTTGTACAGGCACACGCCGGGGGACGGTTGGGCGTTACTGTGTGCGGGAATCTGACCCGGCCAGGGCTCGCGCGGCGACGAAGTTCGTCTCGGGGTTGGGGTCGTCGAGGGCGGCGCGCAGGGTCGGCAGGGCGGCCTCACCCAGGGCCTGCAGGCCGGCCGCCGCCGCATCGCGTACGCGCGCATCGGGGTCGCGCAGGGCCACGCCCAGCGCCGTCAGGGCCTCCGTCGCGCCCAGGCGCCCCAGCGCCTCGGCGGCGAAGCGGCGTAGCCCGGCGTCCGCGTCGAACGACAGGGTCGCGCCCAGCGCCTGCAGGGCCGCTGCGTCGGCGCAGCCGATCTTGCCGAGGGCCTTGGCAGCCGCGCGCCGCACCGCCGGCCTGGCATCATCCAGCGCCTCCGTCAAGCCGGCCACAGCCGGCGCGCCGACGCGGATGAGCGCCGACGTCACCTGCACGCGCACGTACATGTCGTCATCGCGCAGGCCGTCCAGCAGCGGCGGCAGGGCAGCCGGATCGGCGAAGTGTGCCAGCGCGCGCGCCGCCTGATAGCGCACGGCGACGTCCGGGTCCGCGCGCAGGCGGGCGGCCACGTCCGGCAGCAAGAGCGCCAGGGACTGCGACTGCACGAGCTGAAGCCCGGCGATGCGCGTCTGCGCGTCCGCGTCCTGCAGGGCCGCGCGCGCCTTCTCCAGTAGCTCAGGCATGCGATCCTCGCTCAATTGCGCAGCCGCGGCCGGCTATAGAGCCAGGGGAAGTCCGGCGCGGGGTAAACGGGCTGCAGCTGCGCGTCCCACTGGAAGTCGCAGGGCTCGTCGGCGATGAGGGTGAGCAGGCCGTCGCTCGAGCGCACTTTCGCGTCCAGCGCGGCATCGACGAGTTCCAGCTGCGTCATGACGCGGCGCAACTCTTCGACAATGCTGCGGCGCAGCAACTCGGGCTGCCAGTTGCGGGCGGCCTGGGCGGGGTTGCCGGCCATATCCCTCAGGTAGTTTTGCAGCGTGTCAAGGCGCGAGTTGGCTTCCCACAGCAGCTTGCGCCGGTGGTGCAGCGGCCATTCTGCGCGAACCACGTCGCGTTGCGCCGCCAGCGCCTCAAGTTTCTGACGCTGAGCGGCAGCCTGGGCCAGCAGGCCCAGACGACGCAGGCGCAACTCCAGCGCGCCCACGGTCAGCGCGGGCATGCGCTGAAAGCTGAGGCCGCCGCCCACGCTGCCGTAGAGTTGATTGCCGCGCAGGTAGCGCTCAAGGCCTGCGACCATGGCCGCTGCCTCGCGCAGGTCCTGCTCCAGGTCGTACTGTCGGGACATTGAAGCGCGGGTCAGTCGGCGTCGGCTGCGTCAGAGGGCGCATCGACGAAGAAGGCCGGGCTGTCGACGATGCGGTGCACGGGACAGCGTCCGGCGATTTCGAGCAGGCGGCGGCGCTGTGTCTCGTCCAGCGGGCCCTGCAACTGGATGCGCTGGCGAATCTCGTGCACGAAGAGGGCATCGCCCTCGTAGCCGGGGTAGTCGGCACCGCGCATACGCTCGACGTCGAGCGCGATCTCCACGCCCTGCAGCGGCCAGCCCTTGCGTTGGGCGTAGAGTCGCGCCGTGATGGCCATGCAGGAGCCCAGCGCGCCCAGCAAATGCTGCACGGGGTGGGCGGCGGTGTTGCTGCCGCCGGCGTCCAGGGGCTCGTCGACGTGGAACTCGTGTCCGTCTACGCTGACGGTGGTGCGCAGGCCGGTTTCGCCGAGGCGAATGATTGTGCTGCTCATGCGCTCAGCCCGCCCGCAGCAGGCGCAGCCCCTGGAAATGGGGGTCGCCCTGAATCTCGAGCCAGCGGCCATCGCCGCCGTCGCAGTGCCACTCGACGACGTGCATGCCCTGGGGGTCATCGTAGGAGAGCGTGGGGCGCATCATCAACATCTGGCGCAACACGCCGATCAGTTCGCGGTTTTCCTGCTGCATGCGCAGGCGGAACCAGCTGCCGGGCTGCCATTCGAAGACGACGCGGTTGCCCAGCCAGTTGCCCTCCATGCGCACGGGGTCGCTGACCTGGACGCAGCGCATAAAGAGCGTCTGCAGGCGATTCTTCCACAATGTGTGGTTAACGCGTTCTTCAATGTAGTAAGGGCGCGCCTCGGGGGTGGTGTAAAACCAGGTGCGCGAGCTGGTTGCCATTGCCGTAGGTCTCCGCTCGGGTGCAGGTAGTGCGGGGCAGTGTACACAAATTACGCGCGCCAGGCCAGCGTGGAGGGGGTCTCACCTCATGTACGCGGAGACATGCTACGCGTCCCGCTGGCGGCGACGCAGGGGGTCAGTGGCTATGGCGGATGACGGCGACGACCTTACCTTGCACGCGGCACTGGGCCGCGTCTACGTAGATGGGGTCCATGGTGGGGTTTTCGGGCTGGAGGCGCACACGCTCGCCCTCAAGGAAGAAGCGCTTGAGCGTGGTGGTTTCCTCGTCGGCCAGCCACACGGCCACCAGTTCGCCGTTGGCGGCGGTTTCGACGCGGCGCAGCAGCACGATGTCGCCGTCGGCGATCATGGCGTCAATCATCGAGTCGCCCTGCACGGTGAGCGCGAAGACTTCGGTGGGCGGGTTGTTGCCCAGCATGGCCGGGGCGACTTCCAGGGTGTTGCCACTGCCGTCGGCCCAGGCCTCGACCGGCGCGCTGGCGACGATGCGGCCCGCCAGCGGCACGCGCAGCAGACCGTCGCCCGCCCGCCAGTTGGTGAGGCGCATGCCGCGCGAGACCTTGCCGCGCCGCTCCAGGTGGCCGGCCTGCACCAGCTTGTTCAGGTTGTAGTTGACCACGGAGGTGGAGTTGATGTGGGTCGCCGCGCCGATTTCGCGGATGGTGGGCGGAAAGCCGTGCGTCGTCATGTAATAGTCCATGTAGCGCAGGATGTCTTTTTGCCGTGCTGAAAGCCCTTTGGATTTTTTCATAACGTCGACCTTAATCCTGTTATCAATAACTGCGCTGCAACAAGTATAGGGGTACACTTGTTCTATGTCAAATATCGCGTAACAGATGGGCGTCGCGCCGGACTGCGCGGCGCGCGCGGTGGTGGTATGCTCGCAACCTGACTGCGAGCCGGAGGCCCTGCATGCGCATCACCGGCGTCGAGCCGATCATCCTGCGGGCGCCGCTGGGCGCTGCGCGCTTCCTCTCCTCGCAGAGCATATTCCCGGAGCGCAACAGCCTGCTGGTGCGCATCGAGACTGACGCCGGCCTGGTGGGCTGGGGCGAGGGCGGCCAGTATGGCCCGCCGGAACCCGTCGCCGCCTGCCTGCAGGCCGTGCTGGCGCCGCAGATTCTGGGCCTCGACCCCTGCCAGCCGGTGCGCATCCAGGAGTTGCTCTACGCCCGCACGCGCGACTTCGGCCAGAAGGGCACTTACATCGAGGCCATCAGCGCGATCGACATCGCCCTGTGGGACCTTTTCGGCCAGGCGCTGGGCGTCCCGGTGCACCGGCTGCTGGGCGGCGCCTTCCGCGAGCGCATCCACGCCTACGCCACGGGCTGCTACTATCGCCCGGAGCATCTGCACGACCCGGCCAGCCAGCTGCCGGCCCTGGCCAGGGAGGCGCGCGCCTACGTCGAGGCGGGCTTCGACACTGTCAAGATGAAAGTCGGCCTGCTCTCCATCGCCGACGACAGCGCACGGGTGGCCTGCGTGCGCGAGGCCATCGGCCCGCAGACGCGGCTACTGGCCGACGCCAATCACGCCTACAATGGCTACACTGCCCTGCGCATGGGGCGCGTGCTGGAGCAGCAGGACGTGCTGTGGTTCGAGGAGCCGGTGGTGCCCGAAGACCTTGACGGCTACCGGCTGCTGCGCCAGTCGCTGGACGTGGCCATCGCCGGCGGCGAATGCGAGTTCATGCGCTACGGTTTCCGGCGTCTCTTCGAGACGGGCTGCGTGGACATCGCCCAGCCGGACCTGTGCGCGGCCGGCGGCTTCTCCGAGTGGGTCAAAATCCATGCGCTGGCGTCCAGCTTCGGCATCGCCGTCATCCCGCACGTCTGGGGCTCCGGCATCGCGCTGTCGGCGGCGCTGCATGCGCTGGCCGCGACGCCGCCCTTTCCGTACACGGTCATGCCGGAGGCGCTGATGAACGAGCCGCTGGTCGAGTTCGACCGCAACCCCAACCCGCTGCGCGACGAGCTGCTGCTCACGCCGCCGCGCCTGGTGGAGGGTTGTTTACCCGTGCCGCAGGGGCCGGGCCTGGGGGTGCAGGTGGACGAGGCCGTTTTGCAGCGCTACCGTCAACCGCAGCCGGGTTGAGATGCGTGATGAAGACCGTCTTCCGCACCCTCTCCGACAGCGACCGCGGCCTGCTGCCCCTGCTGGCGCAGACCTGGGGCGTGGCGCACGAGGAGCTTGAGCCGGACGAGCTCGTCAGCGCGCTGAACAGCGCCATGCGCGACCCGGAACGCGCGGAGCGCGTGTGGCTGGCGCTCGGCGACGAGCAGCGCGGCGCGCTGCAGCATTTGCTCGGCTCCGGCGGCCATATGCCCGCCAGCATGTACACGCGCATCCACGGCGAAATCCGCCAGTCGGGCGCGGCGCAGATCGTCGAATTCGCGCAGCAGCCAGCCACGTCCGCCGAGGCGCTCTTCTACCGCGGCCTGATCGCCCAGGCCTTCGAGCACTCTGAAACCGGCCCGCGCCTGGTCATTTACGTCCCTGACGACCTGATCGACGTCCTGCCCACGCATATCACGACCAGGGCCACGCCCGGCGCTGCTGACGAACTGCACGGGCTGCCGGCGCTGCAGCAGGTCGAGGCAGTGCGCCCGGCGGACACTACGATCATCGACGACATGACCACGCTGCTCGCCTGGCTGCAGCTACATGGCGCGGCGCTGGAGGGAGGCGAGCTGGCGCCGAAGACGCGCGCGGCGCTCACGCCGCAGCTGCTGGCGCCGGAACCGACGCGCCTGAGCTTCCTGGTCAACATTGGCAGCAGCGCCGGGCTGGTTGACGTCGACGGCAGCCGCGCTGCGCTCAGGCGCGAGGCGGCGCGGCGTTGGCTGGGCGAGGCGCGCAGTGCCCAGTTACGGCAGCTGGCGGAGGCCTGGAGCAGCAGCCAGCGCGTGCGCGACCTGTGGCAGGTGCCGGGCATCGCGCCGGAAGCGGACAGCATGGCAGGCTATGACCCGACCGTTGCACGCGGCGCCGTGCTCAACATCATTGCCGAGTTGGCGCCGCTGGACGACTGGTGGTCACCGGCGGAGTTCATCGCAGCGGTCAAGAGCGCGGACCCGGACTTTCAGCGGCCGGGCGGCGACTACGACAGCTGGTACATTCGCGACGAGCGGGGCGAGTATCTGCGCGGCTTCGAGAGCTGGGACAAGGTTGAGGGCGCGCTCATCGCCTGGATTATCGAGGGCCCGCTGCACTGGCTGGGCATGATTGACCTGGCGGATAGCGCCGCGCGCCTGACCGCCTGGGGGCGCGCCTTCCTCCAGCTCGGCGCCTGGCCGGACCTCGTCGAGCCCAGGGATGACATTGAGGTCGGCCTGGACGGAAATCTGCGCGTGCCGCGACGCTTCTCGCGCCTCGACCGCTTCCAGATCGCGCGCTTCACCTCGTGGGGCCAGGCGGGCGACCCCTACATCTACCGGCTGGACGGGGCGGGCATCAGCCAGGCCGAACGCCAGGGCATCAACGCCAGCCACATCAGCGCCTTCCTGCATCGCGTCTCCGGCGAACGGCCGCTGCCGCCAGGCGTCGCGCGCCTGTTGCAGAACTGGCTGGAGGGTCCCGCCGCCCGCGTCACGCTTGAGCAGCAGGTCATCATGCGCGCGGACTCGGCGGAGGCGCTGACGGAGATCTTCGAGACGCCCGCGCTGCGGCGTTTCCTCGGCGCGCAGCTGGGGCCGATGGCCGTGCTGGTGCGCGCGGAACAGTGGCCGGAACTGCGCACGGCCCTCGGCGAGGTGGGCATCCAGGTAGAACTGCGCAAGCTGGATGCGGACGCAGAATAACGCTTGACAACCCGCTGCTGCAGCCATAGCGTGAAGCTGCGAAGTGATTCGTCTTGCAATGACTTACTCATCAAGGAGCTCCATGTTCACAGTTACGAAATATCCGCAAGGCACTTTTTCCTGGGTGGACTGTACGACCACCGATACGGTGGCGGGCAAGCAATTCTACGCTGAGCTCATGGGCTGGGAAATCGCGGAATTCTCCATGGGCCCGGATATGGGCGACATGGTCTACACCATGTTCATGCAGGATGGCCAGGCCGTGGCAGCGCTGGCCGGTATGCCGCCCGGCATGCCGGAAATGCCGCCATTCTGGAACAACTACGTGACGGTGGATGACGTCGATGCCATGGTCGAAAAGGTTGTGGCGGCCGGCGGCAGCATCAACATGGGGCCAATGGACGTCTTTGACAACGGGCGCATGCTCAGCATGATGGATCCGACCGGCGCCAACCTGATGCTGTGGCAGCCCAGGAGTCACATCGGCGCCGGCCTTGTCAACACGCCGGGCGCGCTGTGCTGGAACGAGCTGCACACCAGGGATGCAGAGGCCGCGAAGGCCTTCTACGGCGAGCTGCTGGGCTGGAGCTTCACGCCCGAAGAGCAAAGCTACAGCTTGATCCAGAACGGGGAGCGCATGAACGGCGGCATCTTCTCGCTGGACGAGAACATGGCCGCCCGGATGCCCCCCAGGTGGCTGCCCTACTTCTCGGTGACCGACATCGAGGCGGCGGCGGAGCGGGTGAAGGCGCTGGGCGGCATGGTGCTGATGGGGCCGCACGTGGCCGGCCAGTTCGGCACTCTCGTGCTCTTCGCCGACCCGCAGGGCGCGCAGAGCTTTCTCATCCAGCTGCGGGAGCCGCAAGCCTGGAGCGAGTAGGTCTGCACGCACACCATCAACGACCCCGCTCCTGCCGCAGGTGCGGGGTCGTTCTTCAGATAGCAGGCTGCGCACGCCCGAAAAGCCGCAGACTCACGCTTGACAGGGCCGCTGCGCAGCCATAGCATAGAACAAGTGTATTCATTGTCGTCGCAACTGTCTGAATCTTCAGAGGAGTTCCATGTTCACCGTAACGAAGTACCCGCAAGGCACTTTTTCCTGGGCGGACTGTACGACCACTGATACGGCCGCCGGCAAGCAGTTCTACGCCGAGCTCATGGGCTGGGAAATCGCGGATTTCCCCATGGGCCCGGATATGGGCGACATGGTCTACACCATGTTCATGCAGGATGGCCAGGCCGTGGCAGCGCTGGCCGGAATGCCGCCCGGCATGCCGGAGATGCCGCCATTCTGGAACAACTACGTGACGGTGGATGACGTCGATGCCATGGCCGAAAAGGTCGTGGCGGCCGGCGGCAGCATCAACATGGGGCCGATGGACGTGTTTGACAACGGACGCATGCTCAGCGTGATGGACCCGACCGGCGCCAACCTGATGCTGTGGCAGCCGAGGAGCCACATCGGCGCCGGCCTGGTCAACACGCCAGGCGCGCTGTGCTGGAACGAGCTTTACACCAGAGACGCGGAGGCCGCGAAGGCTTTCTACGGCGAGCTGCTTGGCTGGAGCTTCATGGCCGACCCCAACAACCCGGGCTACAGCATGATCCAGAACAAGGGGCGTATGAACGGCGGCATCTTCACCATGGATGACGAGATGTCCGCGGTCATGCCGCCCATGTGGATGCCCTACTTCTCGGTGGCCGACATCGAGGCGGCGGCGGAACGCGTGGTGGAACTGGGCGGCACGGTGTTCATCGGCCCGCAATCCGCCGGCGAGGTTGGCACCTTCATCCTTTTCACCGACCCGCAAGGCGCGCACTGCTACCTCATCCAGCTCAGCGAGCCGGAAGCCTGGGTCGAGTAGATTATCTCACGGACACAAGCGACCCCGCTGCCATGTGGCGCGGGGTCGTTCTGTTGTGGTGCAGGCTGTGTCCCGCCTGGCGGCTCGTCGTCGGGTTACCTGGAATCGGACGCGCGCGTTGAGCTCCTGTACAAAAGACCAGTCATTGAGGTAATTCATGTTCAAGGTAACGAAATACCCGCAAGGCACTTTCTCCTGGGCGGACTGCAGCAGCAGTGACGGCAAGGCCGGCACGCAGTTCTACGCCGAACTCATGGGCTGGGAAGTGATGGACATCCCCACGGCTCCGGGCATGAGCTACTCCATGTTCATGCAGGAGGGCTGCGCCGTCGCCGGGCTGAGCGGCATGCCGCCAGGCATGGAGCGGGCGCCGCTGTGGAACAACTATGTGACCGTGGAGAATCTCGCGGCCATGGTGCCACAGATCGAGGCGGGCGGCGGCAGCATCATCGAGCCGCCGGTCCAAATGGGTAATGAAGGTCACATGCTGGTGCTGCGGGACCCCGGCGGCGCCGAGCTGGCGCTGTGGCAGCCGCTGAACACGATCGGCGCCGGCCTCGTCAACACGCCCGGCGCCCTGTGCTGGAACCAGCTTTACACGCGGGAACCGGAGGCGGTCAGGGCTTTCTACAGCATGCTGCTGGGCTGGGACTTCCAGGAGGACGAGACCGGCAGTTTCATGATCCTGAACAAGGGGCGCCTGAACGGCAACATGATCACTATCAGCGAGGACATGGGCGACATGCCGTCCATGTGGCTGCCGTACTTTTCCGTGGCCGACATCGAGGCGGCGGCGGAGCGCGTGAAGGCGCTGGGCGGCGCGGTGCACATGGGCCCGTTCGACGTCGGCGGGGGCATCGGCCGCTTCCTGCTCTTCACCGACCCGCAGGGCGCGCACTGCTTCCTGATTCAGCTCAACGCGCCGGAGCCCTGGGTCGAGTAGTCCTGCTCACAGAGAAACAGCGACACCGCGCCACAAGGCAGCGTGGTCGTTGTTTACAGCGCCTGGAAGCGCAGGGCAGCCCGGCTGAAAACCCGTTTGGTCTGAGCGAACATAGGTACCTTCATGCGTCTGATTTTCGCAGGCGCCAGCATTTCCTGTTAGAATAACCATCGTGGCCTGGCGCAAGTAACCAGGGGATTCTGCTGTATTTGAAATGTGCCGGGGTCCGGCTGCTTGCTGGCGGCCACCGTCCGGGTTGAAAGAGTTTGGGAGGAAAGCGCAGTGGACAAGGATGCATTGAGAAGGGGAATCGTGCCGGGCGTGATAGCCGGTTATCTGTTCCTCGCCTTTATCGGAGCGGGCATGGTGCCCGTTATGGATGCCGAAGGCGCCATGACCGGAATGGAAATGGGCATGGGCATGCTGGACAGTGTCGGCAACACGATTGGCAGCAGCGCGTTGGTCGGCTTCATCCTGCATGTCGTCATCAGCGCGGTGTTTGGCGCCATTTACACCGGCTTCTTCCTCAACTACGTAAAACTGGGCAACGCCCTGGTAAACATCGTGGTCGGCGGCCTGATATATGGCCTCATCGTGTGGATCGTCGTCGGCAACATCATCGCACCGGCCATTTCCGGCGGCGAGGTGCTGCAGCTGTCTATTGGCCCCAGCTTCTTCGGCCACATCATCTTTGGCCACTTACTGGCCTTCATCGTCCTGCGCGACTCATTGATGAGCGCCGCCAGCGAGTAGCAGGCGTTATTTCAACCTGAGGCGTGACAGCAAGAGCGACACGCTGAACCAGATGTGCGGGGCCGTGATTAACCTTTCACGGCCCCCAGCGTGAAGCCCTGCACCAGCCGGTCGAGGAAGAGGTTGTAGACCAGCCCGACCGGGATGGCGACCAGCAAGGCCGAAGCCAGCAGCGGCTGCCAGAAGAATACATCCCCGCGGATCAGCTCGGTCGGCACGCCCGTGCTGAGCGTGCGCGCGTCCGAACGTGAAATGAACACCAGCGCGTAGATGAATTCGTGTAGCGTCAGCGTGAACGAGAAGACCACCACCGAGATTACGCCGGGCCGCGCCAGCGGCAGCACGACGCGCCAGAAGGCCTCGTAGCGATTGAAGCCATCCACCAGGGCCGCCTCCTCCAGCTCGGGCGGGATGGACTTGAAGAAGCCCATCAGCAGCCAGGTGCTGAAGGGCACCGTGATGCTGGGGTACACCAGAATCAGCGAGAGCAGCGAATCCTTAAGCCCCAACTGCACGATAATGCGGAAGAGCGGGATGAAGAGCAGCGTGGGCGGCACGAGATAGACGATGAACATGAGGATGCCCGCCTGCTCGCCCCAGCGCCCGGTCAGGCGCGCCAGGGCCCAGGCGGCCGGCAGCGCCAGCGCCAGCGTGACGACGACGACGGCGATGCCGGTCACCACCGAGTTGCGAACGAAGGAGAGGTAGCGCGTGTCGTTGAAGAGGTTGTCGAGGTGCTCCAGCGTGGGCGTATCCTCGAAAGCGAAGGGGCTGGCGCCGCGCTTGTAGAGGTCGGTATCCGTCTGGAAGGTGACGATGCCCATCACGAGGAAGGGCGACACCGCCAGCAGGCAGAAGAACAGCACGACCGTGGTGAAGAGCGTCCCGCGCAGCACGCGTCCCGCCCGGGAGCCGCGCGGCGTGGGCACGTCCAGCGTTGCGCTGGCCATCAGCGGATCTCCGCGCGACTGGCCGTGCGCAGCAGCACGACCGCCACAACCAGCAACACCGGGAAGATGAAGAGTGATATGGCCGCGCCCTGGGCCAGGTTGCCGCCGTCGATGCCGACGAGGAAGGAATACATGGGCAGGGTGAGGGTGTGGGTGATGGGGCCGCCGCGCGTCAGGATGTAGACGACCGTCAGGTCACCAAAGGTGAAGATGAAGCTGAAGAGCAGCGAGATGAGCATGATGGGGAAGATGAGCGGCAGCTTCACCTGAAAGAGCGTGCGGAAGTAGCGCGAGCCATCCACCTGCGCCTGATCGAGGATGTCGGTGGGGATGGAAGAGAGGCCGGCCATCAGGATGACGGTTGCCAGCGGCGTCATGCGCCAGACGTGTACGAAGATGACCGAGGCCTTGGCCAGCAGCGGTTTGCCCAGCCAGACCAGGTTGTTGGCGGGCCCAAAGACCGTCCCCGGCCCGAGCAAGTCGATCTGGCGCAGGATGTAGTCGATGGGGCTGTACTTTGAATCGAACATCCACAGCCAGCCCACCACCGACAGCGCCAGGGGCGTCGCCCAGGGCAGGATCAGCAGCATGCGCGCGAACCACATGCCGGCACGCGCGCTGCGGCGGTCCGGCAGCGGCGTCGTCAGCAGCAGGGCAAGGATGTTGGCGAGGACGAGGGTGAAGAGCTGGGCGATGGCGGTGAAGAGGAAGGAGTTGAACAGCGCGGCGCGGAAGGCGGGCGAGGCCCACACGTTCCCGAAGTTGCGCAGGCCGACGTAGTTGAAGGAGGCATCGCCAACCGTCGCCGTGCTCACGCTGAAGAGCAGGGACGTGATGAAGGGCAGCCCCACCAGCAGCAGGATATAGAGCGTTGCCGGCAGCAGAAAGACGATGCCCATCAGGCGGTTATCATCCAGCCAGCGGGACATTAGCGCGCTCATCCGGCCGCCTCCTGTGCCAGACGTTCGCCGCTGTGGCGGTCGAAATAGTGCAGCTGGCCGCGCGCCACGCCGAATTCACAAACGCTGTCCACCGGGATTTCGGTGGTCACGTTGCTGGGCAGGCGCGCCACGGTGAGCTGCATTTCGCCGCGGTAATCCGGCATCTGGCCGTAGAGCAGCCGGTCGGAGCCGAGGTTCTCCACGCGCAGGATGTGCCAGGCGAAGGGCTCCCAGGCTTCGCCGGAGGGCAGCTCGGTGACGGGCAGCAAATGCTCCGGCCGGAAGCCGCGCTGCACACTCTCCGAAACCAGTTGCAGGTTCATGCCGGGCGAGCCGAGGAAGGTAGCCACGAAGGTGTTCTGCGGCAGGTCGTAGATGGCCTGCGGCTCGCCGATCTGCTGCACGCGCCCGTCGCGCATGACGACAATGCGGTCGCCAAGGCCCATCGCCTCGATCTGGTCATGGGTAACGAAGACCGTGGTGATGCCCAGTTTGCGCTGAAAGCCTTTCAGCTCGTCGCGGGCATAGGCGCGCAGCCTGGCGTCCAGGTTGGAGAGCGGCTCGTCGAGCAGCAGCACCTCCGGCTCGGAGATGATGGCGCGGGCGATGGCCACGCGCTGGCGCTCGCCGCCGCTCAGCTGGCGCGGGCGCCGGTCGAGCAAGTGCTCGATCGAGACCATCTGCGCGGCCTGGTGCACGCGCTGCTCACGTTCCTGGCGGTCCGGGCAGCGGCCCTGGGCCTTGAGCGGGAAGCCGATGTTGCCCGCCACCGACATGTGGGGATAGAGGGCGTAGGACTGGAAGACCATGGCGATGCCGCGCTTGCGCGGGGGCAATAGCGTGACATCGCGTTCGCCGATGCTGATGCGGCCGGCTTCCGGTTTCTCCAGCCCGGCGATGGTGCGCATCAGGGTTGTCTTGCCGCAGCCGGAAGGCCCCAGCACGACGAGAAATTCGCCGGATTCGATAGCCAGGTCGACGCCGGCCACGGCCTCCACCTCACCGAAGCGCTTGACGATGCCCTGAATGTTGACTCTGCTCATGCTGCGCCCCTGTGCCAGCCCACGTCTCCGCCGTGCATCATGCTGTCACCCGCGCTCAACTTTCCCCTTTGCAGGCGCAATCGTGATTATAGTCGACGAGTCGGCGGGGCGCATGGTTCTGCTGCGCTGGCGCCTGGCTGGCCGTCTGGACAGCAGCAGCGCAAGGGACGGGCCGCCTCCATGCAGAAGCGGCCCGGTTGCTGCTGTGTCGGCCGGGGGCGGGCGTTGCGGCCCGTCCCCCGGTGAAGCTGGTCTTGCTGCGCGTCCGTTAGCCTTCGCCACCGGCGACGAGGCCCTTGGCGCGCCAATCCGCGAAGATCGCCTCGGCGCGGGCATGGGCTTCGGCGACGGAGTCCTCGGCCGTCTTCTCGCCCAGTGCCACGCTGGCGACCATATTGACGACAATGTTCTCGGCGAAGACCTGCATGACCGCCGGGTTTGCGGTGCCCGGGTAGCCGATGTAGACCGACCAGTCATTAACAGTCTTCAGCACGTCCAGCTTGTCCGCCGGGTTGGAGCCGAAGGGATCCTCATCCAGCCAGCCGTCCAGCTCCGGCACGGTACTGGCGTAGCAGGGGAAGTTGTAAAGCTCGGAGTTGTAGACGGCGTCGCTGTAGTTGGCCGTGTGGTCCAGGATGAACTGCCTGGCGGCTTCCAGCTCGGCACCCTCAACGTATTTGGGGATGACGTAGATCTGCCAGACGTGGCTGCTGGCGAAGGCGCCGACCGGCCCCTCCAGCGCAGGCACGAACTGGATGTCCTCGGCAGCCTCGGGGTCGATCTTCTGCAGGCTGCGGAAGGCGGAGATGGAGTTGAGGATGTAGCTCAGCTCACCGGCAATCAGCCCCTGGTTGTTGGAAGAGGGCGTCCAGCCGAAGACTTCTTCGGTCATCGCGTCGTTCTGCAGTTGCGCATAGAACTTGACCGCCTCGATGGTCTCGGGCGAGTTGAGCACGACGTTTTCATTCTCGTCCTGTACGCTACCGCCCCAGGCCCAGATGGCGGCGCGGGTGGCCATGCGGCTGTCCAGCTCGGGGCTCAGGCCGAGGCCGAGGGGTACGCCCAGGTTGTCCTTGATGTACTTGCCACCGTCATACAGTTCCTGCCAGGTGGAGGGGCCGTTCGGCAGACCGGCCTCGGCCCAGAGGCTGGCCTGGTAGTCACCGGGATCCGGAATGTAGCCATGGGTGAAGCCGTAGAAGGTGTCGTTGATGGGCAGGTAGCTGGTCGCCAGGCAATTGGAGGTGCGCTCGCCGTGCGCCGCTTCGGCCGCTGCGTTGAGGTCGTTGAGCGGGTGCAGGCCCTCAATGAAGGCCGCCGGCGGGAAGGCCATCTCGATGATGGTGTGGCCATCGCCGGCATCGATTGCGGCAGAGAGGGCGGCCGGCAACTCGCCCACGGAGACGTGGTCGACGGTCACGTTAATGTCGTTGGCCACGCCCCAATCCACCGCGTAGGCATCAAACCATTCGTCGTAGCGGGGCACAAAATGGCTCCACTGCAACAGCGAAATACTCATTTCGTCCTGGGCGAGAGCCGCCGGCGCGAGGACGAGCACGCTCGCCAGTAGCAGAAAAACAAGGTTACGAAACATAAGAAGCCTCCTGTTTGATCACGCGTTTATGCATCCTGGAGCGGGCTCAGCAAGTGGGCCCGACTCCTGCGTAACAGTATAGCCCGCAGGAGGCAGTTGCGCATGTTTATTGGTTCGGTGCTGGAGGGGCGGCCCTCACCCTAAATCCCTCTCCCTCAGGGAGAGGGACTTTAAGAACATGGGTCGTAGCAAACAGTCTTTCTCCCCTCTCCCGGCGGGAGAGAGGGTTGGGGGGTGATGATGGCTGTCTTCGCGGGGCCAGGGTGAGGGCAGGCCCGACTGCCCGGTGCTTCAGAAGAGGCGCCTGGCGAGGCCGAGGGCGCCCTGCTTCCAGGGGACGCGATGTGTCACGCCCGTGGCCGAGGCGAAGCGTGACAGGTTGGCTACGTACCAGTCGTAGTTGCGGATCAGGGACTCGCGGTTGGAATAGCGCGGCTGCCAGCCCAGCGCGTCCTGCGCCTTTTCGATGGAGACGAAGGAATCGCGCACCGCGGTCTCGTAGACCCAGGGGTAGAGCGGCGACAGGCCCAGGCGGTCCAGCGCGCGCAGCGCCCAGAGCGCCGGCGCCACCGGCATTGGCAGCACGCGCTTGCCGAAGCCGGCGTGATCCAGCACCGCCTGGAAGTCCTCGCGGAAGGTGCCGAAGCGGGCGGCGCCGATGTTGAAGGTCGTATTGACGCGCTCCTGCGCCAGGGTCGCGCAGAGCCAGATGGCCTCGCACAAATCTTCCACGTCCAGATACTGGTAGAGGTTGTCGCCGCGGCCGGGGATGGGGAAGTGGCGCCCGTCGCGCGCCCAGTCGTAGAGCAAGGCGAAGACGCCGAGGCGTTCGGGTCCGATGAAGGACTTGGGACGCAGCACAGTCAGGCAGAGGCCATTCTGGCGCGCCTGCAGGCAGAGCTGCTCGGCCTCAATCTTGGCCTCGCCGTAGGGGCCCACGCCTACCAGCGCATCTTCTTCCGACAGCGGGTGATGCTCCGGCACGCCGTAGACGGCCGTGGAGGAGATGTGGATGAGGCGTTTGACACCGGCGGCGCGCGCGGCCTCGATGACGTTGCGCGTGCCATCCACCTCGGTTGAGAAGATGTCGGCGCGGCTGTAGAGCGGCAGAGCGGCCGCGCTGTGCACGACGACGTCGACGTCGCGCATGGCCGTGTCGACCGCCGCGCGCTCGCGGATGTCGCCACGCAGGGCGCGTACCTGATCGCGCTCGGGGTAATCGAAGTCCAGCAGATCGAGCGTGGTCACGCGCTCGCCGCGCGCCAGCAGCAGGCGCGCCAGGTTGATGCCGAGAAAGCCCGCGCCGCCCGTGATCAGCCAGGAGCGATTCGCCACACACGCCTCCGTCGCTTGCCGGATTGGCGCGCGCATTGTAGCACAGGCGGGGGTTTTGCTCGGGAGCCCTCACCCCATGTACGCGAAGGCATGCTTCGCGCCCTCAGGGAGAGGGGGAGAAAGGCTGTTCAGAACCGTTACCAGCTTCTAAAGCTCCCTCCCTGAAGGGCTCCCGTCGTGAGCGACGGGAAAGGGCTCCCGTTGAAGATGGGAATAGGGGCCGGGGGTGAGGGCTGGTGAAACATGTCTTCGCCCACAGGGTGAAGACCGCCCGCAGATTGCCGCTTGACTCGTTGCGGCGCTTGTGTATATGATAGCGGACAGGCAGGAATATCTGCTCGTATCCCCGGTACGTTCCGACACTTTCACCAGGCCACAAGAGACATCCCGCATGAACCCGGACTTACGGGCCTGCCCCCGTACCCCATACCCGAATCATGTGCCGCACCACACTCATGGCTGCGACGCACTCCAGGACAGGATACCCCATGGACATCGCACAGCTTGACCAGAAGAACCTCGAGGATCTGCGCACGATCGCGCGCGAATCCGAAATCACCGGCTTCAGCCGCCTCAAGAAACCGGCTCTGATCCTTTCGCTGCTGCGCCACGATGCCGAAAAGCGGGGCCACCGGCTGCGCGGCGGCGTACTCGACATCGTCAGCGACGGCATCAATTTCCTGCGCGCGGAGAAGTATCTGCCCGGCCCCAACGACGTCTACGTCAGCCAGACGCAGGTCCGTCGCTTCGGGCTGCGCACCGGCGACATGGTCATCGGCCAGGTGCGTGCCCCGCGCGATAACGAAAAGTATCACAGCCTGCTGCGCGTCGAGGCCGTCAACGGCATGAACCCGGAGAAGGCCCGCAATCGTGCCACCTTCGAGCACCTCACGCCGATTTTCCCCGAGGTGCGTTTCAACCTCGAGACCAACCCGCGCATCCTTTCCACGCGCCTGCTCAACCTGATCGCACCCATCGGCCGCGGCCAGCGCGGCCTGATCGTCTCGCCGCCCAAGGCCGGCAAGACCACCGTGCTCAAGGAAGTGGCCAACGCCATCAGCGAGAACTATCCCGACGTGCACCTGATGATCGTGCTCATCGGCGAGCGGCCGGAAGAGGTCACCGACATGGATCGCTCGGTAGACGCCGAGGTCATCGCCTCCACCTTTGACGACCCCGTGCAGCACCACGTCAAGGTGGCCGAGATGGCGCTCGCGCGGGCCCGCCGCCTCGTCGAGAGCAAGCGCCACGTGGTCATCCTGCTGGACAGCATCACCCGCCTCGCACGCGCCTACAACCTCGTCGTCCCCAGCAGCGGGCGCACGCTTTCCGGCGGCATCGACCCCTCGGCCGTGCATCCGCCGAAGCGCATTTTCGGCGCCGCCCGCAACGTCGAGGAAGGCGGCAGCCTGACCATCGTCGCTACCTGCCTCGTCAACACCGGCAGCAAGATGGACGACGTCATCTATGAGGAGTTCAAGGGCACGGGCAACATGGAGCTGCACCTCAGCCGCAAGCTGCAGGAGCGCCGCATCTTCCCCGCCTTTGATATCGGGCAATCTTCCACCCGCCGCGAGGAGATGCTGCTGGGGCCGGACCTGATCCAGCGCGTCTATACCCTGCGCCGCATGATTTCGCACCTCGCCGACGACGAAAACGGCTCTTACATCGGCGCCTACGAGCAACTGCTGACCCAATTCCGCCGCAGCGACAGCAACGAGGAGTTCCTCGATTCGCTGCCCGGCTCAAGCCCTGCTGTCAACAATCACCGCAACCGTCGCTTTGCCTGAGCGCCCGATCAGAGTCTGATCCCGAAGCGTTCCCGCAACAGCCGCTGAAATTCCTCTTCGTCGGCCAGGTCCCGTTCCTGGCGGCAGCCATTTTCTGTCACGATCAGGCGCCGGTCGCCCAGCGTGATGCGCCCTGCCCCGGTGGCCAGCGAACACACGCGCTGCTGCGTGAAGTGGGAATCCGGCGAGCGCTGGTGATGCTCGCAGCCCGGCGTGAAGTCCGCCAGCTGGCGCGGCTGTAGCCGAAAGCGATACTCGTCCTGCCAGTCGCCCTGCGCCGTGCGACGGGCATGGACGCCTTCGCAGCCGTCGTGCTGCACGCGCCAGACGCCTTCATCGCGCTCCTGCGGCCCAGGCTCGTCGAATTGCAGCGGCTCGCGGAAGCCCTCGCCAAAGCCCACGTCCACCAGCCAGCGCTGCTCCAGCGTGACCAGCAGCGTGAGGTGGTCCCAGGGCAGGCCATCCTGCCAGGTCTTCGCGCCCACGCGGGCCTCCAGCAGGGCCACCGTGAAGCCGAGTTCGCGCAGTACCGCTGCGAAGAGGCCGTTCTGCTCGTAGCAAAAGCCGCCGCGGCGCTTCGTCACGATCTTGTCGAAGAGATGCGCTTCTTTCAACAGAATCGGGCGTTGCAGGTGGATGTCGAGGTTCTCGAAGGGCACGGCCAGCAGATGCGCGCAGTGCAGCCGGCGCAGGGTGGTCGCGTTAAGCGGCAGGGCTCCGGTCACGCCAATGCGCTCACACCAGGCTGCGATGTCGATGGCCATGCCGGCTCCTGAATTCCTGATGCCTCTCCAACATTATTGCGTAACGGCGCCGGGTTTGCCCTTGCTCCAGGACGCCCTCACCCTAAATCCCTTGTCCCGCTTTTTCGCGGGAGCCCTTCCCATCGCTCACGATGGGAGCCCTTCAGGGAGAGGGACTTTAAGGACTTGCGTTGTTGCATAACAGTTTCTCCCCCTCCCTGAGAAGGCCCCACGTTGAAGACGGAGGCGCGAAGCATGCCTTCGCGTACATGGGGTGAGGGCTGGTGAGGCCTCCCTGCCACGGGGGCGGGCTGTCTGCTATACTGGCCGCCGTGTTCAGTAGAGGGCAGCAGGGAAACGCATGGCGATTGATGTCAACCAGCTCCGCAAGGGCACCACGTTCGTTGAGGACGGCGAGCTTTACCGCGTCGTCAACTATGCGCACAACAAGACCGGACGCGGCGGAGCCACCATTCGCGTGCTGGTGCGCAACCTGCGCAACGGCTCCCAGGTTGAGCGCACCTACAACTCGGGCCGCCGCGTCGATGACATTCGTGTGGAGGCCTTCGAGGTCGAGTATCTCTACGATGACGGCGAGTTCCTGACCTTCATGGACACGCATACCTGGGAGCAGCCGCAGATGAACCGCGCTGTCTTCGGCGACGACCTGCGCTATCTCAAGGCCAACCTTTCGGTCAAGCTGCTCAAGTACGGCGAGGAAATCATCGACTACGAGTTGCCCGGCACCGTGGACGTCGTGGTCACGGATAGCGAGTTCGCGATCGCCGGAGACACCGCCAACAACCCCACCAAGCTCGTCACGGTCGAGACCGGTCTGGACGTGCGCGTGCCGCTCTTCGTCAACGTGGGCGATACCATTCGCGTCAAGACGGGGGACGGCAGTTACGTCACGCGCGTCTGACGCCGAGGTGCTCGCCGCCGTTGACGCGAATCACTTCGCCGCTGATATAGTCCGCGCCCGCAAGAAAACTGACCGCCTGCGCCACGTCCGCCGGTGAGCCGTCGTGGCCCAGCGGAGTCGCCGCGGTGACCGCTTGCCAGCGTTCCGCGCTCATATCCGCCGCGGGCAGGACCGGCCCCGGCTGCACGGCGTTGACGCGAATCTCCGGCGCCAGCTCGAGCGCGCTCACCTGCGTCAGGGCCCACAATGCGGCCTTGCTCACGCCGTGGTGCGCATAAGATTGCCAGGGCCCGTCCACGCCGCGGTCGAGCAGGTTGATGATGACGCCGCCTGGTGGCGCCTGGGCGCGCATCAGCCTGGCGGCGGCCTGGGTGCACAGGAAGGGCGCGCGCAGGTTGACGGCCATGGTCTGCTCCCAGTCCGCCAGTGACACCTGCAGCAGCCGACGCTGCTGAAAGAGGGCGGCGCTGTTCACCAGGATGTCCAGGCGGTCGAAGTGTTGGCGCAGAACCGCGAAGAGCTGCTCCACGCCCGCTGCCTCGCCGAGGTCGGCCGGTTGCGCCTGGGCCTGAACGCCCTGGGCGCGGATGGCGGCCAGCGTCTCGTTGACCTGCGCGTCGTCGGAGCTGTGGTAGTGGACGAAGATGTGGGCGCCGCTGGCCGCCAGTTCCAGCGCGATGGCGCGGCCGACGCGCTTCGCGCCACCAGTGACCAGCGCGACCTGGCCGGCCAGCGCCGGCCTCATTCGTAGAGGACGGGCGGCGCTGCCAGCAGGTAGAGCATGGCCGCCAGCGCAATCAGCAGCGGCACGACCAGCACCCAGGTGAAGAGGCGGCTGTCGGTCTTCAGGTGCATGTAGTACATGACCACCAGGGTAGCCTTGATGACGGCGAAGGCCAGCAGCAGCGGGATGAGCAGCACGCCTTCCGGCAGGCCGCCGATGGTGATTTCAAGCACTGTCGCCACGGCCAGCACGATGAAGACGACCGTGTAGAGGCCGCCGGTAATCGTGATCTCGCGCCCCAGCACCACGGTGGTGTCGCTGAGGAAGGCGTCGTGCCCGCCCTGTGCCTCGTGCTGTTCGTCAGTCATGGGCAGCCGTCCTCAGACGAGATAAATCAGGGTGAACAGGAAGATCCAGACGACATCGACAAAGTGCCAGTAGAGGCCGAAGATCTCGATGCCGAGGTAGTTGCGCGCGTTGTAGACGCCCTTGCGCGCCTTGCGCACGATCATCAGCGCCCAGAGCACGCCCACGATCACGTGCGCGCCGTGGAAGGCCGTCGGCGCGTAGAAGCGCATGCCATATTCGTTGCCGAGGTGGATGCCGGCGTGGCCCAGCTCGGTGTATTCCACACCTTGCAGGCCTACGAAAATCGCGCCCAGCAGGGCCGTCAGCCCAATCCAGCGGACGACGCCGGCGGAGTTGTTCTTCTGCGCCTCGCGCAGGCCCAGCACCATGGCCCAGCTGCTGGCCAGCAGCAGGAAGGTGTTGATGCTCACCAGCGTCAGGCCCAGCTCCTCCTGCACGTGCTGCACCGATTCCGCGTTATTGAAGCGGAACACGACGTAGACGGCGATCAGGGTGCCGAAGATGACCACTTCCGAGGCCAGGTAGAGCCACATCGCCAGCTTGGCGTTGCTGATGGTCTCCGCCGAGGGCGCGACCGGCCCGTGTTCCAGCGTCGCCTCACTCATGGCAATTCTCACTCATTGTGGCAGGGTCCTCGCTTATTGCATCGCGTTCGGCAGGCGTCGCAGCTGCAGCGCCGCCCAGCCTGCGCCGCGGCCCAGCCAGTCCTTAAGGAACTGCGGGCGCATGACCAGCGCGGGGATCATGAGGGCGTTGCCGGCGGAGATGCCGAAGAGCAGCGGCGGCGCGAAGGGCAGCACCAGGCCGATCAGCACGAAGTAAAAGAGCGGCAGCAGAATACCCGCTGCCAGGCAGTACCACAGGCTGCCGCGCATCCCCGTCGCGGCCAGCGCCAGCAACAGAATCAGGTTGAAAATGGCGGCCGTCGTCGGCGCGAACTGGCTGAGCACCAGCCAGATGAGGGCGAAATCGATGACGTTCAGCGTCAGGCCCACCGCCGTCAGGATGACCAGCGCGCGGATCACCCAGGCCCAGTGGGTCTGCCGCGCCACAACCTTGATGAGCAGGCCCAGCAGCAGGAAGCTCCAGGTAAACAGGGCTGCGCCGCCCAGGAAGAAGGACAGCGTCACGAATTCGTTGGTGACCGGCGTACCCACCAGACGGTCCAGCAGGGCGAAGATGGCCACCACGAAGGCCACAATGACTCCCTGGCGCAGCAGGGCCTGGTTGCCGTCGGCCGTCGCGCCGGACAGTGATTCCTGTTGCAGCGGCGTGTGCGCCACCACGCTGGTGGTCTTCACGCCGCGGTCCAGCGCGTGCATGAGGAGGCCAATCGCACCGGCCGCCACGGCCAGCGAGAGGAACATGAAGATGGTGAAGAGCACCAGCAGCGTCAGCTGGGTCATTTCGAGGCTCAGCGCGCCCAGTTCCAGCTGCACCACACCAATGGAGGCGAAGTCGGCCAGCGGGTCGCCGGAAATACGCAGGCCGGGCCCGTCGGGCAGCAGCGCGAAGAAGGCAATGACGATCAGCAGCAGCACCAGCAGCGAACTCAGCAGCCAGAGCCAGCCGCCGAGCACCTTGCCCGACTCTGTATCGGCCTCGTCTGCGGCAGTTTCGTGGGCGTGGTCTTCCTCGCCCTCGGCCGGCTCGTGCGCGTGCACGTTCATCTGCGGGTCGAGGGCGCCCATGCCGTAGATGAAGCCGGCGGCCGCCAGCGCCGTGCCGAAGACGATGCCCAGCTGCGGCTCCATGTAGGGCTGCAGACTCTGCAGGTAGCGGACGACCACGAGGAGGCCCATGCCGGCCAGAAAGCCGAGGATGCCCATCGGCAGCGCGCGGCCTGGTCCAGGTTGCATTCATTCCTCCTTCAGCGGCGCAGCCGGCCTGCTGTTCAGATCAGGTACAGCACCGGGTAGAACAGCAGCCACGCGACCACGACGAAATACCACAGGCTGGCCGCGCCTTCGGCGGGCCACAAATTTTGCGCGGAAACCCGGCCGGCGCGTACGCCCCGCGCAATCATACTCATAAACAGGCCGATTGCCAGCGCATGCAGCAGGTGAAAGGCGGTCATCATGCGGAACACGTCGCTATAGATGCCGCTGGCCGGGATGCGCAGCCACTCGTAGCCAATGACCAGCACGAAGAGCGCGCCGAGGCCCAGGGCCGCGCGCCACTGGCGTTCGAAGCTGGCGCGCGCCCGGGCCGCCAGCGCGCGCGTCGCGCCGCGCGCCAGCCAGGCGCTGAGCAGCAAGCCCAGCGTCACCAGGCCGGGCAGCAGGGCGGAGGGCGCGGCCACGCCTGGCGGCGGCCAGCTGGCGTGGTTGCCGCGCAGCTGCCAGTTGACGATGACGAGGCAGACGAAAACCAGAATCCAGGAAATCTGGAAGATGGTCAGCCCGGTGCGCCGGTTGCGCTGTTGCAACAGCTCCGCGGGCGTCAGCGGCTCCTGCGACATGTCCGCCACATCAGGTCCTGGCGGACTCCGCCGGGCGCGCTGCTTCCGGCGCCGGGAAGCGCCGGTCGACCGCGTCGAGGTAGGCCTGGCCTTCTTCGGAGCCGTAGCCGTAGGGGTCATCGAAGGGCACGGGGTCACCGCGGAAGTTCCAGGGCGGCGGCGGCGAGGTGGTGGCCCACTCCAGCGTCAGGGCGCGCCAGGGGTTGCCGCCGACGCGCTCGCCATTGTGCAGGCTGCGCAGGATGTTGTAGATGAGCACGAGCGACGAGATACCCAGCAGGAAGGCGGCGAGGCTGATGAGGCGGTTGATGTTGGTGAAGTCCGGGTCATACATGGCCACGCGCCGCGGCAAACCGAGGGCGCCGGCAATGTGTTGCGGCACGAAGGTGAAAAAGGTGCCGATATAGGTCGTGACGAAATGCAGCTGTCCCAGGCGCTCGTTCAGGCGGCGTCCGGTCACCTTGGGGAACCAGTGATAGATGCCGGCGAAGATGAGGAAGACGCTGCCGCCGAAAAGCACGAAGTGGAAGTGGCCGACGACGAAATAGGTATCGTGCAGGTGAATGTCCACCGGCACCGAGGCCAGCATGACGCCGCCGATGCCGCCGAAGACGAAGAGCGTGATGAAACCCAGCGCGAAGAGCATGGCCGAGGTGAAGCGCAGCTTGCCGCCCCAGATCGTGCCCAGCCAGCTGAAGATCTTGATGCCAGTGGGCACGGCGATGATCATCGAGGTGATCATGAAGGGGATGCGCAGCGCCGGTTGCAGGCTGGTGAACATGTGATGCGCCCAGACCGTGAAGCCCACCAGCGCGATCGACATGCTCGAGAGCGCGATAGCGCGGTAGCCGAAGATGGGCTTGCGCGCGTGCACCGACAGCACTTCGGAGACCATGCCGAAGCCTGGCAGAATCATGATGTAGACGGCCGGGTGGCTGTAGAACCAGAAGACGTTCTGCCAGAGCAGCACGTCGCCGCCGCTGGCGGGGTTGAAGAAGCTGGTGCCCGCCACGCGGTCGAGGATCAGCAGGGTCAGGCCGCCGGTGAGGAAGGGGGTGGCCAGCACCTGGATGATGGCCGTGGCCATCACCGCCCACACGAAGAGCGGCATCTTCCAGTAGGTCATGCCGGCCGGCCGCATGTTGCGGATGGTGACGATGAAGTTGATGGCGCCCAGAATCGAGGAGATGCCCAGCAAATGCAGCGACATGGCCCACATGGTCTGCCCGTCGGCGCTGAAAAGCGTGCTCAATGGCGGGTAGGAGGTCCAGCCGGCCTCGGCCGGGCCCACCAGCCAGCCGGCGATCATCAGCACGCCCGCCGGCGGAATCAGCCAGAAGGCGAAGGCGTTCAGCCAGGGGAAGGCCATGTCCTTGGCGCCCAGCATCAGGGGCGCCAGGTAATTGCCGAAACCGGCCATCATCGGGATGATCCACAGGAAGATCATCACCGAGCCGTGCATCGTCATCAGCGCGTTGTACTGCGTGCCGTCCGCCATCAAATCCAGGGCGGGCGTCAGCAGTTCCCAGCGGACGAGCATGGCCATGGTGCCGCCCGCGACAAAGAAGAAGAGCGACGAGGCCATGTACTGCAGGCCGATAACCTTGTGATCCAGCGACCAGCGCAGCAGGTCGCCGAGGCGGATGGCAGGGCCTTCAGTCGTCCGCGTGCCGAGGCCGGGAGTGGCCGTAATCGTGGCCATGACGTTCCCCTATTCCATTTCTTCCATCATTTCGGGCAGGACGTCGACGTCGCAGGCGGAGTCGCCGCTGGCCGTCAGGGTGCAGAGGTAGGCCACAATTGCCAGACCTTCGTTCAGCGGCATGTAATTGGGCTCCTCAACATTCTGGTACTGGTGCTGCGGCATCAGGTTTGCGTAGCCTGGCACGAGGAACTCGCCGGGGTAGTAGAGGGAGCGCAGCAGATAGCGCTCGGTCTCCATGCCCGGCACGCGCGAGCTGGCGCGGTCGGCCACGCCGGCCAGGTTCGGCGCGACGATGGCATCCCAGCCCAGGGGCTCCAGCGTATGGCAGCCGGCGCAGGCATAGAGGCCCGCGATACCGCCGCTGGTCATGAGCAGCTCACCGCCCAGGGCCGGGTCGTCCGGCGGGTTGAGGATGCGGTAGGACTCTTCATCGAACCAGGCGAGGAAGCTCTCCTCGTCCTCGTGCACCATGATGGTGGAGCGCATGTCGCCGTGGCCGCTGCCACAGAGTTCCGCACAGACCACCGGGAATTCGCCGGCCAGCACCGGCGTGAAGCGCGCCTCGGCGCGGCGCCCGGCCAGCAGGTCCTGTTTGATGCGCATGGAGGGCACCCAGAAGGAGTGGTTCACGTCGGCCGTTTGCAGGCTCAGCACGACAGGCTGGCCGACCCAGGTGTGCAGCACGGGTGAATTGACAGACTGCTGCTCGCCCGGAATGTCATAGGAGAAGGACCAGAGGAAGCGCGCGCCGCGCGTCTGCACCAGTTGTTCGTTGTCCCTGGCGCTGGTGATGTTGACCCACACCTGGAAGCTGATGATGCTCAAAATTATTACTGTAATCGCCGGAATGAGCGTCCAGATGAATTCCAGCGTACTGTTGCCGTGTATGGATGGGCCGTCGCTGTTGTCGCCCGGGCGGGCGCGGAAGCGAATCACGGAGTAGACGACCGCGCCCTGCACCAGCAGCCAGATGGCGCCGCCAAGGGCCAGCAAGATCTTGATGAGTCCGTCGACCTGGGCCGCCTCGGCCGAGGCCTGGGGCGGCAGCACCAGCGGCGTTGCCTCCGCGATGATCAGGCCGCCCACCACCAGCAACACGAAGGCGACCACAATCCAGGTCACCGTCATGAAGTTGTTGGAGGAATTGGAAGGCTTCATGCTGCGGTCTCTCCGGGGTGGTGCTCCCTGTGCGCTCGGGCGGGCGCCCGCCGCCATGATGGCGGATTGTTCTATATTACACAAGTTTGGCCATGCGTAAAGTGGACGTCCCCTTTTTTATCGCATCCGGCCAGTCGCTTCAATGCGCTTTCGGAAAGCGCTGCAGCAGATCTGCTTCTACCTGCGTCAGTGCTCGTTCCACCTGTGTCAACTGCACTGTGCCGTCCGCGACCGGCAGCAGACCCTCGTAATGATCCTTGATGCGCAGGAAGAAGCTGCCCTCCACCGGGTAGGCGACATTTTCGCGCGCGCCGAAGAGCAGGGCATGCAGGCAGCCGAGCAGGGAGCCCGCCTGCGAGCCGACCATGATGCCCTTGCCCTGGGCGAGGGCGGCCGCTTCCATCGCCAGCGCCTCGCTGAAGCCGTTGCGCGCGGTCTTGAGGTTGAGGATGTCGAAGCTGTCCTGCGCCAGCTCGCGTTCCAGCTCCGGCAGGGTGAAGGCCGAGTCGTCGGCGATTAGCGGCAGCGGGCTTTGCGCACGCAGGGCGGCGCGCTCGCGCAGCTGCGTGACCGGCAGCGGCTCCTCGCACCAGCGCAATTGCTGTTCCGCCAGCTGCTCCAGGTGCGACAGCGCGTTCTGCACAGTGAAGCACTCGTTGGCGTCCGCGTAGAGCGTTACCCCGTCGCCCACCATCTCGCGCAAGGCACGCAGGGTCGCCAGGTCGCGCTCGAAGTCCACGCCCACCTTCACTTTCAGTACGCGCAGGCCGGCCGCCACGGCATCCTGGGCCTCCTGCAACACGGCCTCCTGCGCGCCGCTGCTGACGATGCTGCTCAGCCGCAGATCTGGCCGCGTCGCGTCGATCAGCTGCGCCAGCGACAGGCCGCGCGACTGCGCCAGGGCGCTGTGCAGGGCCATGTCCAGCGCGCCGCGGGCCGTGTGGTTGTTGCGGATGGCCGTGAGTTGCTGCTGCAGCCGGCCCAGGTCAGCGCGCTCGCGCACATACTGGCCGAGCAGACGCGGCGCCAGCTCCTCTTCGATGATGGCGCAGATCGAAGCCGCCGTCTCGCCGTAAATGCCGGGCCGCGGCGGCGCCTCGGCGATGCCGCGCGCGCCGTCGGCCAGTTCGACGCAGACCAGCACGTGCACGGGCTGCTCCAGCTGCTGGCCGCGGCCCCAGTGCAGCGCGCGCTTCAGCCGCAGGGGCCAGCGCTGCACCTGAATCCTGCGTATCGTGGTCATGGCGCCTCCCCCGCGAAGAGAAATTCGCCCGCCGCCCGGGCCGCCGCCTCTGGCGTGAGCGCGTCCATGCGCAGGCAGCGATAGCCCGCCGCCGCGCCGCCGAAGGGCGCGTCGCCGTAGTTACGCGCTTCGGCGCCGGCGATGACCAGGGCGCGCGCGCTGATGCGGCCCCCCGCCAGCAGCGCGGCGGCGCGTTCCCGCTGCGCGGCGGGCAGGTACGCCAGGTCGGCCGCGCCCGTCGCCAGCGCGTCAAAGGCTTCGTCGCGCCCGCTGAGGCGCTGCAGCCGGGTGAGTGGGTAGAGCCACAGCTCCACGATGCGCCAGCGCGGGAATCGTTGCAGCGCCGCGTCAATCTCGCGCGCGCCGCGCAGCCCTTCGCTGAGCAGCGGGCTCTGTCCGTCGTGTTGGTAGCGCAGCCAGCTGAAGGCCGCTGCCGAGCCGCCGCCGCAGATTTCTTGCGCGAAGTAGCGCGTCCAGCGAAAACGGCCGGCGCGGTCGCGCACGGGCTGAATGGCCTGGCCGCTGTGCACTTGCGCCGCGGGGATGATGACCAGGTCGGCCAGGTCGCGGCGCGAGGGCAGGTCGTCGCGGTACTGCCAGCGACCGCTCTGCTGCAGCGCGGCCAGGGTGGTCGACTTGCCGCTGCCCGTGAGCCCGCAGACCATGCGCAGCGGCAGCGTCCCCAGCGGCTGAAAGCCCGCCTCTGGCTCCAGACGAACGCGCGGCCAGCGTTGGCACAGACGCGCGCGCAGCGCAGCATCCAGGCGTGGCCAGACCTGTTCGAGGTAGAAGTCCTGGGCCGCGTCCGCGTCCATCATGGGTCAGGCGGGCAGCGCCGGCCGCCGCAGATGCCAGTCAGTGGCCTGTTCGTAGGCGTGACCGACGCGCAGGGCCAGCGCCTCACCGAGGGCCGGCGCGATCAGTTGCATGCCGATGGGCAGGCCGCCATCGTCGAAGCCGCAGGGCAGGTTGAGGCCGACCACGCCGGCCAGGCTGGGTGGCAAGGTGAAGATGTCCTGCAGGTACATCTGCAGCGGATCGTCGCTGTTCTCGCCAATTTTGAAGGCGGTGGTCGGCGTGGTCGGCGCGGCGATGAGGTCGACCTCGCCGAACGCCTCGTCGAAATCGCGTTTGATCAGCGTGCGCACCGCCTGCGCCTTGCCGTACCAGGCATCGTAGTAGCCGGCGGAGAGCACGTAGGTGCCGATCATGATGCGCCGCTTCACTTCCGCGCCGAAGCCCTCGCCGCGGGTAGCACGCCAGGTGGGCCACAGGCCATTGCGCTCCGCGCGCTGGCCGAAGCGCACGCCGTCGTAACGTGCGAGGTTGGCGCTGGCCTCCGCCGGCGCGATGATGTAATAGGTCGCGACGCTGTGTTCGCTGTGCGGCAGGCTGACCGGGCGCAGCTGCGCGCCCAGCTGCTGCAGCTGCGCGATGGCCGCGCGCAGGGCCGTCTCCACCTCCGGCTGCAGGCCGGCGACGAAGTATTCCCCGGGGATGCCAATCTTCAGGCCGCGCAGGTCGCCGGTCAGGGCCGCCAGATAGTCCGGCACCGCTGCCGGCATACTGGTGGCGTCGCGCGGGTCGTGGCCGGCGATGACCTGCAGCAAACGCGCCAGGTCCCTGGTAGAACGCGCCATCGGCCCCGGGCAATCCAGCGAGGAGCCGAAAGCGACCAGGCCGTAGCGCGAGCAACGGCCGTAGCCCGGCTTCAGCGCCGGGATGCCGCAGAAGGCGCCTGGCTGACGGATGCTGCCGCCCGTGTCGGTGCCCAGCGCGCCGGCCGCCATGCCCGCGGCGACCGCCGCCGCGCTGCCGCCGCTGCTGCCGCCGGGCACGCGTGACAGGTCCCAGGGGTTGCGGCTGGGGAAGTAGCCCGAGTTCTCGGTCGAGGAGCCCATCGCGAACTCGTCCATGTTGAGCTTGCCGAGAAAGACCGCGCCGGCGGCCTCGAGGCGCTCCACCACGGTGGCCGAGAACACGGGCCGGTAGCCGCGCAGGATTTGGGAGCCGCAGGTGGTCTCGACGCCCTTCGTCGAGAAGACGTCCTTCAGGCCCAGCGGGATGCCCGCCAGCGGCCCGGCGCTGCCATCACGATACGCTGCGTCGGCGCGATCGGCGGCGGCCAGCGCCGCGTCGGCGGTGATTGTCAGCCAGGCGCGCAGCTGCGGATCAAGCAGGTCGATACGCGCCAGATATGCGCGCGTCAGGTCCACGGCGGAAAGCTCGCGCTGGCGCAGCAGCGTCAGCGCAGCGCTGATTCCCAGGTCGGTTAGTTCGCTCACGGTCTTGCCCGCTGGCCGGGCTAGAAGTAGCCCTGCATCAGGCGCAGGAACCAGATGGGCGTCAGGGCGCCGGAAACATTGTCATAGACATCCGCCCAGGGTTTGATGTCGAGCACGGGCGTGCCGTCGATGGCGTCGAGGCGACGCACGGTCAGCACCGCGCCGTCCACAGAGATGATCTCCGCCGTGGAGACGCCGATGCCGTTGGGACGCACCCGGTCGCGCTGGGCGAAGACGCCCAGGTCGGGCATGTCTGCGCGGCCGCGCGGCCGATGCACCAGGTCGCCGGCGAGGTCAAAGCTGGCCTCGTGCATCAGGTAGACCACCATGACGTGCGACCACTGGTCGATGCCCTTGAGGCCGGGCGCCAGCTCCGGGCGGACGTGGATCTCGGCGACGACATCGCCCCAGCGCTCGTCCAGGGCCTCCGTGACCGGCGAGCGCACGACGCCCACAGGCTCGATCTGCATGGTTTTCCCTCGCTAGCCCACACGAGCAGTCAGTGTAGCGGCGCGGGCGGGCAGAGTCCAGATGTGGGAGGAGCCCTCAGCGCCAGGCCCGCAGGACAGCGCGCGCCCGCAGGACAGCGCGCGCTGCGTGGTAGCCGCACATGCCGTGCACGCCGGCGCCCGGTGGCGTGGACGAGGAGCAGAGCCAGATGTCTTTGGCGGGCGTGGCGTAGGGGTGCAGCGCGTTGAGCGGGCGCGCGAAGTGCTGCGCCAGGTCCTGGACGCCGCCGCCGATGTCGCCGCCGACGAGGTTCGCGTTGTGTTGCTCCAGCTGCGCTGTGTTCATACTGTGGCGCGCCAGCACCCGCTCGCGGAAGCCGGGCGCGAAGCGCTCGATCTGCGCTTCGACCTGCGCTGTCATGTCGACCGTGCTGCCATGCGGCACGTGACAGTAGGCCCAGGCCGTGTGGCGGCCGGCAGGCGCGCGCGTCTCGTCGAAGAGGCTCTGTTGACCGAGCAGCACGAAGGGGCGCTCGCTGACGCGGCCGCGCCACAGGGGGCGCAGCGCTGCCGCGATCTCCGCCAGCGAGCCGCCCAGATGCAGCGTGCCCGCCCGCTGACAGTCCGGCGCCGCCCAGGGGATGGGCGCGGCCAGCGCGTAATCCAGCTTGAAGACGCCTGGGCCGTAACGATAGCGGCCCAGCGCCTGGCGGTAGCGCTGCGGCAGGCGCTCGCCGGCGATGCGCAGCAACTGGCGCGGCGTCAGGTCGAAGAGCAGGGCGCGCGCCCGCGGCAGCTCGTCGATATGGGTCACCGCCTGGCCCGTGCAGATCTCGCCGCCCAGCGCGCGCAGTTGGGAGCCCAGCGCCCCGGCCAGGGCCTGCGCGCCGCCGCGCGGCGACGGCCAGCCGACGCTCTGCGCCAGGGCAATCAGCACCAGGGCGAAAGCGCTTGATGGCGAACGCTCCAGCGGCAGGATGCCGTGAGCGGCGTTGCCGGCCAGCAAGGCGCGCGCCTCTTCCGTGCGCAGCAGGTGGCGCGCCAGCGTCGTGGTGGGCAGGATTCCTGGCAGGCCGAAGCGCGCCAGCAAGAGCGGCCGTCGTGGCCAGTGCAAGGGCGCGAGGATGTCGGCGAAGAGGACTTCGTGCTCTGCCACCAGCGGGCCGAAGAGGCGCTGCCAGGGCAGGGCGTCACGGCCAAGGTTCGCCGCTGTGGCGCGCAGCGAGCGTTGCAAGCCTGGGGCGCGTCCGCCATCCAGGGGGTGGGCCAGCGGGATGGGCGGCTGCACCCATTCGAGGCCGTGCTCTGCCAGTGGCAGGGAGCGCAGGAAGGGCGAGGCCAGCGCCAGGGGATGTACGGCAGAGCAGAGGTCGTGCGTGAAGCCGGGCAGCGTCAGTTCGGCGGAACGCAGGCCGCCGCCAATTTCCTGCTGTGCCTCGTAGACGCGCACCTGCAGCCCCGCCTGCGCCAGCGTAATGGCGGCGGCCAGCCCGTTGGGGCCGGCGCCGACCACGATGGCGTCGGGCGTCATGGCTGGCTGGCGAGTTCGAGTTCGCGGCTGCGCTGGCGGTAGCCGGCGGGCGATGGCGGCGACTGCCGGTCGTGGTGGGCCACGATGCGCGCCAGATAGTCTGGCAGCGGCGTATAGCGCAGGCCGAGTTCGGTTTTGCTGCGCGCGTTGTCCAGCTCCGACATCCAGGTATCGCTGAAGGGGGAACAGTCCGGCAGCAGGCCGGCGCGCTCCAGTTGCGCGCGCGGGACCTCGACCAGCTCCGCCGGCTGCTCGCCCGCGCAGTCGGCCAGCATGGCGAGCCAGGCACTCAGGCTGACAGTCTCGTCCTGGCTGATGTTGAAGACCTCGCCCTGGCCCGGCCCGCGCATGAGTAACGCCAGCACTGCGCGCACCACGTCGTGGCCGTCGACGTGGCGCAGGGGGTATTGTGGCGCGTCCGGCACCAGAATCGGTCCACCGTCGCGGATGCGCAGCAGATAGTTGTAAAGGCGCAGGAAATGGTCGCGCTCGCTGTTGACCATGGGCAGGCGCAGTGTCGTTACCGGGAAGCGCTTTTCCTGCCAGGTGCGCGCCAGCAGGTCTTCGACCGCGCGCTTGTCGACGCCGTAGAGCCACTCCTCGTGGTCGTAGGTGCCCGTCGCGGGCTCGGGCACAGGGGTTCCGCCATCGTAATCCGCCTCGACGAAGGGGCGCGCCAGCCCTTCGCGCACCAGATAGACCTGGCCCGTGCTGATGAAGAGGTAATGTCCCGTGCGGCCGGCCAGCTGCGCCACGGCCCGCTGCGCCTGCGCGCCATCGTAGAGCACCATGTCGACCACGGCGTCGTAGTCGGCCGTGGCCAGGGCCTGTGCCAGGCTGGCGGGCGCGTTGCGATCGCCATGGATGCGCGTGACCGCCGAGGGCAGCTCGTCGACTGTCTGGCCGCGATTGAACACGGTGACCTGGTGGCCGGCCTCGAGCAGGGCCAACGCCAGCAGATGACCCACGTTGCGCGTGCCGCCGATGATGAGAACCTTCATGCGCTGCGCCTGACTTTCAATTTCAGCAGTCCCATCATACTAGCGTGCCCAGGGCAAAACGCCGCAGGCCCCGACCAGCGCTTTCCACCACTTGCCTGGCCACCAGACGGCGCAGAAGGCCATCCGGGAAGAGCAGGGCGCGGCCGAAGATGGCGAAGAAATCCTCTGCCGGCAGGCCGTGGGCCTCGTTCGGCGCCTCAAGAAAGCCTCCGTATCTCTCTTGCAGCACCGCATGCGCATCGGTTACAGTCGCGCCGCGCGCCGTGCTTTCCCTGCCGGAGGAAATCGCCAGTTAGCGACCGTTCGCCTGCGTGGGTGCTATCGGATCAGCGTCGGCGACATAGATCAATTTATTGGAATGCGGCATGACGCAACCTGATGTGATCATCATTGGTGGTGGCATCGTCGGCGCAGCGGCCGCCTACGAATGCGCGCACGCCGGCCTGCGCACCCTGTTGCTGGACCGCGCCGACCGCGGCCGCGCCACCGATGCCGGCGCCGGCATTGTCTCGCCGCTCTCCACCCGCTACGAGTTGGGCGAGGCCTGGTGTGATCTGGCGCTCGCCGCTGCCCAACACTATCCGCCCCTCATCGAAGCGTTGGCGGCCACCGGTCAGCAGGACACCGGTTACGCTCCTTGTGGCCTGTTGCTCGTCGCCAGCGATGAGGACGAGCTGATGCCCTTCCAGAATGCCGCACGCCAGCTGCGAAAGCGACTGGCCGTGTGCGGCTATAAGGATGAAGAACTCCAGCGAATCTCCGGCAACCAGGCGCAGGCCCTCTTCCCGCCACTCCGCGTGCCATTGGGTGTCCTGCACAACCGCCTCGCCGCCCGCGTCGATGGCCGCAAGATGGCCCGCGCCCTGCAAGCTGCTGCCGCCTTCCATGGCGCGGTAATCGTCGAAGAAAGTGTTCAGAGCATCCTTCGCGGGTCGGATGGTACGGCCCAGGGCGTCACCACGAGTGGCGCGACCCGGCACGCTGGCCGTGTCATTCTGGCCGGCGGCGCCTGGTCTGCCGCTTTTGGCGATCAGTTGAATCTACCTTTGCCCATCGAACCGCAACGCGGCCAGATCGCTCATATACAGTTGCCCGAAGCCAGCACGCCACCGACCGAAGACTGGCCCATCGTGAATGGCTTTCGTGGGCATTACCTGGTGTCCTGGCCGGGTCAGCGCATCGCCGTCGGCGCCACGCGGGAATCCGGCACCGGCTTTGATTATCGCCAAACCGCCGGTGGCATTGCCGAAGTGCTTCGTGAAGCGCTGCGGGTCGCGCCCGGCCTGGCTGATGCGACCTTCCTTGAGCTGCGCATCGGCTTCCGCCCCGCGACGCCGGATGGTCTACCCGTCCTGGGGGAGGTGCCGGGAACGCCCAACCTCTTCCTGGCGACCGGGCATGGCGCTTCCGGCTTGCACCTCGGCCCCTATAGCGGTTTGCTGGCCGCCCGCTGGGCCCAGGGGGAAGCCCTGAGCGAAGTGCTGGCCCCCTTCAGCGCCACTCGCTTTGGGGATTCGACATCATTACACTAGTCCAGGTAACAACAGCAGTTTTCGGGAAAAGTAGCGATGGAAGCCACAGCGTTTCAGCACATGCTGGAACAAGCGCTGCAACCGCAGCTGATTGAGCGCGCTTACATACCATCAAACTTCAGCTGCTGACCTGGCGCGCTGCTCCGCGCGGATGCGCTGACGCAGCGACAAGAATGTCAGCGCGCCGGCTCGTGCAACACGAACACAAAGGCCGCCGCGAACAGCCCCGGCCACAGGTCTTTCAGGATGGATGTGCCCTCGTAAGGGATTTCGCGCCCGATCTCCAGCCGCAGTTGCCGCACCCACCAGTGGAAGTCCGCCCGGGTCCAGAAACGCAGATGTTCACCCGGTGTCACGATCCATTGCAGTGGAAAGCGACCAAGCAACAGGCGCAGTCGGTGTTGATGAAAGCCGGTATTGGGGATGGATACGATGAAGCCCTTTTTCACGTAGGGTCGCAGGTCGTTCAGCAGCTGTTCCGGATCCGGCAGGTGCTCGATAATCTCCGAAAGAATCACATAGTCAACCGGCTGCCCGACGTATTCGCTCACCGGCCGGTTGATATCGGAAAGGGTCACATCCAGCCCCTGGGCGCGGCAAAAGGCGACCGCCTCCGGCGCAATGTCGATGCCCCGGGCCTCAATCTTCCTGTGGTCCAGCATGTAGCGCAGCAGGGCACCATCACCCGTGCCCAGGTCCAGCACGCGGTCGCCGTCAGCCACGAGGCTGGTGAAGATCCTGGCGCGCTTCAGGCGCCAGGTGGACAGTTCCTCCGGTTTGCGCAGCGTCTTGCCTTGCCAGTAAAGATCGGGATCTGTTGCGCCGACCCTTGCTGTAGCGGGGTAGATAAACAATCGACGCAATCTGCGCCAGGAACCGGCCAGCCACAGGTAAAGGGGACGAGTCGGCCCCTGGCGCAGGGCGCGTTTGAGCAATGGATCAGCCATGGATTTCTTCCTGAATGCGCTGACGCAAGGTCGGCATGGTCAGCAGGGCTGTCAGCCCGATGGAGATGAGGAAGAGTGCGTTGATCAGCCACACGCCGCCGACGGCGCCCGTCGTGTTGATCAACCAGGCGCCCGGCAGCAGCAGCGCCAGCAACAGGATGACACGCATCCATACCATGCGCATCACCAGGTCCAGCGCGCGGTACAGGGGGCCGAAGATGCCGCCCAGCGTGGTCGCCAGGCCGAAGACCGCCAGCGCCGGAATCAGGGCCAGCACAGGCAGCCACTTCTCGCCGAAGAGCGGCACGATCACCAGCGGCGCCACCAGTAACAGGGCCGCGTAAACCAGCAGTCCGCCCGCCAGCAGCGCCAGCAACACGCGCCGGAAGTTGCGCCACAGGTGCAGGTAGTCGCCGCGCCCCACCGCCTGTGGCACGATAGCCTGCATGTTTTCCTGCACCGCA
Organism: Phototrophicaceae bacterium; assembly: GCA_965238035.1. Classification (GTDB taxonomy): domain Bacteria; phylum Chloroflexota; class Anaerolineae; order Aggregatilineales; family Phototrophicaceae; genus JAGWBD01. Next base: position 1,738,362 of record OZ250163.1, read on the forward strand.
TGCGTCAGGACGCTGCTGCGGTCGATGAGGCGCAGCCCGAAGTGGACGTAACCGGCTGCGACCGGCCCGGCCAGCGCGCCCACCAGCTGCAGCGGCAACTGCATGAAGAGTACGGCGAGGTTTTTGTCGAGCGCGTTGGCGAGGCCGAAGCGCCAGTAGCCGCGCAGCGAAACGCCGGGACAACGGCGCAGCACGACCGCCGGCGACGGCCACAGCAGATCCCCGTCGCGCCGTTGCCGCAGGTAGAGCGCCAGCCCGGCCACCGACGCGATGACGGCGAAGAGCACGCGCGCGGCCACCTGGGCGGCGGCCGTTGGCCACAGCAGCGCCGCGGCCACCTGCAGTGTCGTCAGCACCAGCTGGTTGAAGGTGAACAGCAAGGCCGCCTGGCGCATGGCGCGGCGGGCCCGAAAGCAGGATTGCGCCAGCAGGAAGAGCGGGTCGAAAATCAGGATCAGCGCCAACCAGGCAGCGTAGGCTCCAACTTCCGCGTTGCCGACCGTTTTGAAGCCGGCCAGCAGGGCGTAATCGAGCCCGTGCACCGCATGGGGCAGGATCGGCTCGCGGTAGAGCGCTTGCGCCAGCGTCGGGCCGATCAGGGCAAGCACCAGCAGACTGAAGAGCGACCAGATCAGCGTGACCTTGACGAAAATGGCCAGCAGGTCGCGAATCTGTGCCTCTTCGCGCGCGCCCACCGCCGCCGGCAGCAGGGTATCGATGCTGACTGCCAGGCCGCTCAGGTTCAGGGTGCGCCAGACATTCAGGAAGGAGAGCGACAGGGCGTAGATGCCGTAGCGGGCCGGGCCCAGGCGCACCGGCACGAAGACCCAGGCGATCATGCCCAGGCCCACCACGACCAGCCGCCCCAGCTGCAGCGTGAGGGTGTCGCGCACAAACTTGCGTCGCAGCAGTTCCCGCAGCGCGGTCAGCAGCCTGTTCATCGCGTTACTTGCGCCGCCAGCTGCGCGTAAAGCGGCAGCAGCTCCTGGGCAACCCGCTCCCAGGTCTGCTCCTGCGCGCGTCCGCGTCCGGCGGCGCCCATGCATTGCGCCTGCTGCGGGTTGCGCAGCAGGGTCAGAATGGCAGCCGCCAGCGCTTCCGTCACGCCCTCCTGCGCGACCAGCAGTCCGGTCACGCCGTCCACAATGGCGTCCTCAACGCCGCAGTCACGCGTGCTGATGACCGGCAGGCCGGCCGCGCTGGCCTCCAGATGCGCCAGACCGAAGCCCTCGAAGCGCGCGCCGACGTTCAGCGAGGGCAGGGCAAAAACCTGTGCCGCCGCGTACCAGCCGAGCAGCGTCTCTTCATCGACGTGGCCCAACAGATGCACCTGGCCTGTCAGCCCGTGCTCGTGTATTGTCCTGCGCACCTGCGCTGCATAAGCGGGCGCGTCCCGCTGGCTGCCGATGATCACGCAGCGCGCCTGCGGCAGGGCGGCAACCACCTGCGCCATCGCCCGTATCAGCTCCAGCGTGCCCTTGCGCGGCTTGAGTGCGCCGACCGAGAGAACGGTCGGGCTCTGCGTGGCCTGGGCCGCAGCGGGCAGGGCGAAGCGCTGCGGGTCGATGCCGTTGGCGATGACCAGGGGCTGCGCGCCCGGCAGCAGCTGGCGCGCGACCTGAGCCGTGTAGTTGCTGACGCAGACCAGCTGCGCGCGTTCCAGCGCCCGGCGCCAGACGAGCCTGGCGGGCCAGGGCCGCCGGGACAGGAGCGCGACATAGCTACCGTGAGACGTCACCAGATGTGGGCGCCGGCCCGCGACCTGGCTGCCACACACTGCGTAAGGCTCGACCAGGGTGTGGATCAGGTCACAACTGTGCAGTGCCCGTGCCACGGACGGGGCGACCAACAGGTTACGTAGCAGCAACTGACCCTGGGCCGGACTGGTGTTGGGGAGCAGACGCTGCTGCTCAAGCGGCGTGTCGTCCGGGCTGTTGCGCGCGCTGACCACGGTCATGGGCAGGCCGGCGCGCTGCAGGGCCTGCAACAGGTCCAGGCTGTAGCGCGCCCAGCCGTGGCGCTGGCCAATATCCCCTGTGAGGAAGCCGACTCGCGGCAAATTCCCGGCCACGGGCTTCAGCGGGCCTCCCCGCGCTTCGCCTCCGGCGTCAGGCCATTGCGCGCCAGCACCTGAGCGCGCAGTTGCTCGAAGCTGATGCCGTATTGCGCGGCAATCTCGCGCGCATGGCTGTGGCCGAGGGGCGGGCCGGGGGCGATGCGGAATGTGCGCTGCGCGACAGCGTCCGCGCCGAGGGATTCCGGCAGCACCTGTGCCACCAGACTGACCACGGCGCTGTCGCCCGCGGTTTCGGCGTTGATGGCCGCCGCGTCCGCGGCCAGCTCGTGCAAATGCGTGGCGAAGAGGGCGCGCGCGCCCAGCAGCCGCAGCGCGCGCAGAATGTCACGCGCCAGCCAGAAGCTCTCGCCCGCGCTGGTGCTGGCCAGCGATTCGTTGAAGAGCAGCAAGCTGTGGCGCGTGGCGTGGCGAAAGATGGCCGCCAGGCGCTGCGCCTCCTCGCCCAACCTGCCACTGGCCAGCCGCGGCCGTTCGCCGGCGGCGAAGTGCGTGAAAAGCCCGTCGACCGGGCTCATGGTTGCCCGCTGCGCCGGCAGGTACAGGCCGGCCTGCAGCAGGATCTGCGCCAGGCCAAGCGCCTGGGTCCAGGTGGTCTTGCCGCCGCGGTTGGGGCCGGTCAGGATGAAGATGCGCCCCTCCTCGCCGAAATCGGCGTCGTTGCCGACGACTTCGTTCTGCAGCGCGCGCGGCTGCCCGGAGGGGGCCAGTTGCAGCGCGAGGTTGAGGTTGATCAGGCCGCGCAGCTCGCAGCGGCGGTCTGCCACTGGCGCGAGTTCTGGCCGGCAAACGGGCAGGCCGCAGGCGCGCAGATGCGCGATCAGGCGCAGCGCGCCCATATAGAAGGCGATCTCCTCCTGCAAGAGCAGCAGCGCCCGCCCGCTTACTCTGGTGTAGCGGCGCAAGGCGACGGCCAGTGGGCGGCAGGTCTCGTTGAGCACGTCGTTCAGGTCGCGAAAGAGGGGTTGCAGCAAGGGGCTGTCGCTGGCGGGCAGGCGAGCGCCGAAGCCGCCGCCATCCTCCGCCTTGTGCAGCGGGCCAATGCCGTCCGCGGCCGGGCGCCGGGCGCCCAGGCGCTCGAAGAAGGACAGCGTGTCGCCGCGGAAGGGCTGCTGGTGGATGGCCAGCAGGGTGGCTTCGACCGGACGCAGCTGGCCGTCCAGGTTGATGCCGATAGTGATGGCGCGCAGGCTGCGAATCTGCTCCAGCAACTCCGGCAATTCCGCCTGCAGTTCACGGAAGAGCGGGTCGTCAGCGATGGCCGCGACCTGGCTGCGCAGCGTGCAGAGCGCGCCGGAGCGCATGGCCGGCCCGGCCACTGCAAAGGCGTCGCCCAGCAGGGTCACGCAATCGACGAGGCTCTCCAGCTCACCGAGGCGCCAGGTCACCTTCTGTAGTTCGTCCTGGTCCCATTGCGGCCGCGTCACGTACTCCTGCAACGTCTGCAGGATGGAGAGCGCGGCGGCCAGCTGGCCGGCCAGGCCCGGGCAGCGCAGCAAGTCGTCAATGACATCCAGGCGCCAGGCGATGTGCGCCGGCTCCGTCAGGGGCTGCAGCAGCATGTTCAGCGTGCTGTGACGCCAGCGCTGCCCGTCAAGCAGCAGCGTCAACAACGGCTCCAGGTCGAGATCAGCCGTGTGCCAGCGTTCTGCGCTGATGGCGGGCGGCCTGTGCTCCCGCGCCGGCCACAGCAAACTCACCGCGCTACCGCTGCCCGTGCCGTCTGCCATGCGCGCCGATCCCTGCCGCCATTTCTATCGGGTGCCAGTATAGCACAGCGCTGCCCGGCGCCCGTGGCCGGACCATTCTGTAGCGATTGCGGCGGGCGCGTGGTACCATGTTGTACATCGCAGCCGCAGCAGGGGATCAGCGCCATGCAACAGGGGAGCGACCGTTTTCGTCTGGTTGTTCGCAGGGGCCCCACGCCCAGCCAGACCTGGGATCTCGATGGAGAGCTGATTACCGTAGGGCGCGATGTCAGCAACGACATCGTCGTTAACGACGCCGAGTCCAGCCGACAGCATTTACGCTTGCGGCGTCGGCGGGGCGGCGGCTATGTGCTTGAGGACCTCGGCTCTACCAATGGCACCTTCGTCAACGGCCAGCGTCTGAGTGGCGCGCGCTCGCTGCACAATGGCGACATGATCGGCCTCGGCGAAACGGTCACCCTGGCCTACGAGCGCGTTCCGGGCACGGAAGGCATCGCGGTGGCAGGCGGCCCCTGGGCAAAGGGTGCGGCGGACGCGGAAAGCATCGCGGACGCAGCGCCGCTGCCCGATGTGCCCGAACCCGCGTCGCCGCGCGTCAGCGAGCGCCGGCCGCCGGCCCAGGAAGTGCTGGAGGACGCGCCCGGCTACGATTACGATCCCTACGCCATGCCCGAGGAAGAAGAGCCGCGCAGCAACACCCTGCGCTGGATCGGGATTGGCTGTATCGTGATGTTGCTGCTTTGTTGCTGCCTGAGCATCGCCCTGGTCGTGCTCATCGACCAGGCCTGCCTGTGGGACCAGATCCCGCTGCTGTCCGACGCCTTGCGGGCCCTGGGCTTCTACATGACCTGCTGAGCGCGCAGCCTACTGCAGCTCGTCCAGTTGCGAGCGCGCAATGCGGTAGTGGTAGTTCTCGCGCGAGGCGGTCAGCCGGCCTTCCTCGATCCACTGGAGGATGTCATCCTCCGTAACCTCCATGTAGAGCGCGGCCTCGCTGAGTGACATTACGCTGGGGAAGGTTTCGCGTTTGGGCCCCAGACGCTGCGACAGGCCCGGCAGGTCGAGCACACGAGGCCGCGGCGCGCTTGCTGCGGGCCGTGCCGTTGTTCGCTGCTCGCGCGCCTCATCCTGCAGGTCACCCAGCAGGCCCGGCAGACGCGGCAACCCCGGCGGGCTGGTGAGCAGCACCCAGGCGAGGCCGGCGACGAGCAGCATACCTGCCAGCTCAAAGAGCCCCACCGCGCCCTGCGCGAAGGAGGCAGCGCTCTCGTTACGGCCAAAGGCCAACGGCACGAATATGCCATTCAGCAGCACCGAAAGCAGCGCCGGCAAGGTCAACAGGGCGCCCGCCGCCCGCACATGCCGCCCCTCGGCCTTTAGCGACCCGTAGTCGACGCGTTGCCGCACAATCAGGACGACACCGAGAAACAGCAGGATGAGCGCCATCACGTTACCTTTTCTGTCTGCACCATCGCTGGTAGTGTACCGCAAGTTGTTGCTGCTTACCGCCCACAGTACGCGATTCACTGAATTCACAGAATCGCCAGGATTGTGTCTTAACCCGTCCTGCATACAGATTTTGACTGTTGAGCAGAATGCAGTACTATGGGCGCAGTTGGTACGCAGGATGAACTATGGCATTCGATTTTGAGGCGCTGGCGGGGCACCTTCACGTCGCGGGTGGACGTGTTATTAATGCCGGCCCGCCCGGCTATCTGGTCGAGGCGGCGCCACAGCGCCCGGCCCGCGGCCGCGAAACGGACACTTTTTTTGGTCTCGTGATGCCCGGCAGCGGCCGGCCCGCGCCAGCAGCCTTTTACGAACGTATGGTACAGGTCGCCTCCGAAGACTACTTCGAGAGCAGCGGCAGCGTGACCGCCGGCATACGCACGCTGCTGCACAACCTCAACGACAACCTCTACCGGCACAACCTGCAGAGCGATAGTCGCTTTGAGGCCTGGATGCTCTGCGCCGTCCTGCACGGCAGCGATGTCTTCCTGGCGCGCGTCGGTGGCGGTGCGGCCCTGTTGCAGGTTGAAGATCACATCAGCCCCTTCCCGGCGCAGCCGGAGGGTGGCTTCGCGCAGCCCGGCCTGGCGCTCGGCGCCCAGGCGGAGCCGGACATCCGCATGACGCACTACAGCCTCAGCAGTGGTGCGCGTCTGGTCATGGGTGACGGCAATTTCTCGGCGCTCGTCGGCCTGGAGGAAGATGCGTCGCTGGACGCGCTGGAGGGCACGGACCTGGCCGAAGTCATCCTCGGCTTCCGCCGGTTGACGCAGGACAGCCTCAGCCTGATGGCCGTCGAATTCGTGCCGCCGGATGCGCCGGCCGGCATCGCCGAGCGCGAGGGCGTCTCCTCGCGCCGGGAAGTCGGCGCCGAGGAGCAGGAGTCGGCAGAAATGCCGGCAGGAAACCTTGCCGGCCAGCAAATGCTGCAGCGCGCCGGGAATGTCGCCCTGCGCCTGGCGGACGGCATGGAAAAGCTGGGCAGCGTCGTCGAGCGCGTCGCCGGCCGAAATACTGATCCGGCCGCTGGCCGCCTCGCGCGCCTGGCCAACACCGGCAGCATTGTGCTCATCCCGATAGCCGTGGTCTTGCTGGCGCTGATCATGTGGCTGGGCGGCACCGGCAGCAGCGAATATGAACGCTGCGTCGAGGAGGCCTGGCAGGGCGCGCGGCTGGCGCGCAACATCGCCTCCGGCGACGTCAACGGCACCCTGTCTGCCTGGGGCGCCGTGCAGTTGACCGTCGAAAGCTGCACCGCCATGCGCCCGGAGGAGATTGACGTCGCGCTCGTCGAACTGCGGCGCGAGGGCCAGACCATCGTCGACCGCATCAACGACATTGAGCGGCGCGAGATCTTCGTCATCGAGGCTTTCCCCAACGCCATCCTGACCGACATCGTCCTGCGCGGTGATGACCTTTACGTGCTCGATTCCGGCAACCAGCAGGTCTATCGCATCACGCTCAACGACAGCGGTCTCGGCATCGTGCCCGGCTCGCGGCAACCCATCGCCACCATGCGGCGCGGCGCCAACGTCGATCTCTACACGCTCGACAGCCTGGTCGGCCTCACCTGGTCCGAGGACGGCAGCGGCCTGAGCCAGAGCAACGTGTTGCTCTTGCTGGACGAGGCCGGGGTGCTGGTCGAGTATTCGCCTACCTTCCTGGCGCGCGGCGTACAGAGCCTGCTGGGCACCGAGCAGTGGCGCACGCCGCAACGCATGACGTCCTGGCGCGGCCGCATCTACATTCTCGATCCGGCCGCGGAGCAGATCTGGCGTTATGATCCGCTCAGCGGCGCCTTCGCCGGCGCGCCCATCGGTTATTTCGCCGGCGTCAACCGTCCCATCCTGTCGCAGGCCGTCGATTTCGGCATCGACGACTCCGGCCGCGTGTACGTGCTGTTCTCCGACGGCGTCATCGCCCTGTTCCGCGCCGGCGAGGAGATCCGCTTTGGCTTCGCCGGCTTCCCGCCGGGCCAGGAGCTGCGCAACGCCGATGCGATGTACCTCAACACCGACCCGGTCGCGCCCGCCATTTACATCGTCGACCGGAAGACCCGCACCGTCTTCGAGACTTCGCTGGCGGGCACCTTTATCAACAGCTACCGCACCTACGATGAAACCCTCTTCGCCGGCCTGGCGGGCGTGGTGGTCGACGAGACCCGCAAGATCGTTTACGTGCTCTCCGGCAACTCGGTGCTGGGCTTCAACAAGCTGTTAAACTGACCCATTGGCAACCCGCTGCCACACTACAGCAGACAGACAGGCTGACCCTGCGGCCTGACTGCCTTTTCCCGTATACTACGCGGCCAACCCGCAGGTTTCGCCTACGCCGAGGGGCGTGACAGGAGCGGCATGCGCTTACCGGCCTGGTTATTCATCGCGGGCGTGCTGTTGATCATGGCTGCCGCCGCGTTGTTCGCGGCGCTCGCCTTTCTGGGCGCCCGCCAGCTTTCCCTGCAGGCCGGCCTGGCCGGCATCGAAGTCGCGTCGCTCGCCGACAACCTGCGCTGGCAGCCCACGTCCGTGCCCACCCTGGCGTCCAACCAGGAGACGCGCGTTGAGGCCGCGGCCACGCTGGCGCCCGCGCAACTGCCGCCGCCGCTGACGGACCCGCGCGCGCGCAACATTCTGCTGCTGGGGATTGACCAGCGCTCCGGCGTCGTCAGTAGCGAACGCTGGTATCGCACCGACACCATGATGGTCGTCCGCATCGAGCCCCTGCGCGAACGTCTGGGCATGCTTTCTATCCCGCGCGACCTCTGGCTCGATTTTGCGGATGGCGGCCCGCCGGGCCGCATCAACACCGCCAACAGTCGTGGCGGCAGCCAGGGCTATCCCACCGGCGGCCCCGGCCTCGCCGCGGACACCCTGCAGAGCAATTTCGGCCTGCGCATCGACAACTTCCTGCTGGTCAACTTCGATGCTTTCCTCACTGCCGTGGACCTGCTGGCGCCAGATGGTGTGGAGCTCTGCGTCGATGAGCACATTAACGATGCGAACTATCCGGACAGCGGCCACGGCACGATCACCGTGACCTTCGAGCGGGGCTGCCAGCTGCTCGACGCGACGCGCCTGCTGCAATATGCGCGCACACGCGCCACGCGCGGCGCAGACTTTGACCGGGCGCGCCGCCAGCAACAGGTGCTGGTCGCCATGCTGCGCCATCTCGCCAGCGTGGAAGGCGTCGGCCAGCTCCTCGCGCAGGCGCCCACCCTGTGGCAGGAACTGGGCAACAGCTTCCGCACGGACCTCAGCCTTGAGGAAATCCTGCAGTTCGCGCTGCTGCTGCGCAGCATCCCGCCCGAAAACCTGCGCACGGGCGTGATCGACAATCTCGTGGTGCGCTTCGGCACGACGGCGGAGGGCGACCGGGTGCTCTATCCAGACTCGGCGGCCATCCGCGCGCTCATCCAGGAAGTCCTCGGCAACGGCTAGCGCGCCAGCGGCCGCTCAGATTGCGGGCGGGCCCTGGCGGATACGCCGGCGCACCCTGGCGGTCTCGGCTGCGTTGAAGGTTGCGCCCCACATGGTCTCCAGCCACCAGGTGGCGCCCGCGTCGCGCCAGGCGGCCAACGTGGCCGCTGCCGCCTGGGGATCGTCGCCGGGGGTCTCGCCCTCCACGATGACGTCGTAGCCTGACGCAGCAGGGCGCTGCGCCCGCACTTGCGGCATGAAGGTGCGCAGATCTGCCAGGCTGGCCTGTCCGGCGCTGCGTCGACCCTCCGCGTCGACATTCAGCACCTGGGGCAGCAGGCCGTCATATTTCAGCGCGCGCTGCATTGACTTCATGCTGCCGAGGGCGCCCACCAGCCACAGCGGAATGCGCGGTTGCTGGACGGGCGGCGGCGTGGGGAAAAAGTCCGTTTCTGCAATCTGGTAGTGCTTGCCCTGCCAGGCGAAGGGCTGCCCGCGCCAGAGGCCGGTCACGATGGCCAGGCCCTCGTCGAGCAGTTCGGCGCGCGTCCGACGGTTGGTGACCTCGCCGAAGGCCTGAAAGCCGGTGTCGACCGCGCCCAGTCCCACCGCCAGAATCACGCGCCCGCCGGAGAGTACGTCCAGCGTGGCGCTCTCGCTGGCAAGCTTCCAGGGGCGCATGCGCGACAGCGGGCTGAGCATGGTGCCCAGGCGAATGCGCTGCGTACGCATGGCGGCCGCCGTGAGGCAAACCCAGGCATCCACGCCCCAGACCGGCTCCCAGACGAAGAAACTGTCCCAACCGGCCAGCTCGGCCTCGTATGCGAGTTCGGCCGCCAGGCGCGCGTCCCCGCCCGGCAGCACAAAACCGGTTTTCACAATCGCCTCCCGATGTTCAACTTTCCCGGATCACGAGCGAGCGCAACTGATCGCCCTGCTCGATGGCGTCCACCACCGTCTGACCGTCGCCCAGCACCGCGCCGAAGACCGCGTGGCGGCCGTTCAGATGCGGCGTCGGCACATGCGTGATGAAGAACTGCGAACCGTTGCTATCCGGGCCCGCGTTGGCCATGCTGAGGATGCCGGCGCGGTCGTGCGGCAGCGCCAGCGCGGCGGCTTCGTCGGCGAAGCGATAGCCAGGCCCGCCGCTGCCGGATGCGGTGGGGTCACCAGCCTGGGCCATGAAGGGTGGGTCCTTGATGACGCGGTGGAAGGTGGTGCAGTCATAGAAGCCTTCGCGCGCCAGGAAGACGAAGTTGTTGACGGTGAGCGGCGCCGCGCTGGCGAAGAGCTCGACCTCGAAGGAACCGCGGGCGGTCTCGAAGGTCGCCGTGTAGATCTTGTCCGCGTCGATCTGCAGGGCGGGCGCGGCCTCATACTGCGTCAGCGTCTTTGGCGCGTCGCATTTGTCGGCCGGCGTCGGCGTCGCGGTCTTTGGCAGGCCGGTGGTGCAGGCAGCCAGCAGCAGGCCGAGCAGAAGTGCCAGAGTCTTGTGCATGGATTATCCTGAATGTGTTTGAGCTCCGCGCCATTCTACCAGACGCCAGGGCAGCGCTATACTGGGCACATGCATTCCCGCCGTTGTCCACTCACGCGCAGCCTCCCGTCCGCGCCGGATTGTCCGCGGAGCGCCAGTTGAAAGCCCTCGTCACCGGCGGCACCGGCTTCGTCGGCTCGCACGTGGCGCGCGCGCTGGTGGAAGCCGGCCACGAGGTGCGCGTGCTGCATCGTCGCAGCTCGCGCATGGACGCCCTGCAGGGCCTGGATTTCGAGCCGGTCATCGGTGACGTGCTCAAGCGCGAGTCGCTGGCGGCGGCCTGCGCGGGCTGCGAACTGGTGTTCCACGTCGCGGCGGTCGCGGCCTACTGGCGTGAGGAGCGCCGGCGCATGGTCGCGATCAACGTAGAGGGCACGCGTCGCGTGCTGGAAGCCGCGCGTGAAGCGGGCGTGCGCCGCGTGGTCTTCACCAGCAGCGCCGCCTCGCTCGGCCTGCGGCGGGACGGCTGCCCCGCCGACGAGACGGCACGCTTCAACCTGCTGCCGCACCAGTTCCCCTACGGTCACAGCAAGCACCTCGCCGAGCGCTGCGCGCAACACGCGCTGCAGCAGCACGGCCAGGACGTCGTCATCGTCAACCCGGTCATCGTGATGGGCCCCGGCGACCTGAACCTCATCTCCGGGCGCTTCGTCACCGAGATGCAGCGCCTGCAATGGACCATCCCGGTAACCTCGGGCGGCGTGGGCGTGGTCGACGTGCGTGACGTGGCCCGCTGGCACCTGGCGGCGGCGCAGCGCGGCCGCAGCGGCGAGCGCTACATCCTCGGCAGCGCCAATTACAGCCTGCGCGAGTGGTATGCGCTCTGCGCCCGCGCGGTGGGCGTGGCGCCGCCCGTATTGCAGCTGCCGGACGCCGCGCTGCCGCTGCTGGCGCAGCTGATCGCGCTGGCCAAACGCCTCGGTCTGCAGCCGCCCGCCGACCCCTCGCAGATTCGCATGGGCAAGCGCAAGCTGCACTTCGTCTATGACAAGGCGCACCGGGAACTGGGCCCGCCGCAATTCGACATGGCGCGCAGCCTGCGGGATACGGTCGACTGGTATCGTGAGCGCGGCATGTTGCAGGAGGGACGCTTCGGCAGGCTGCTGCGGATGCTGCGGCCGGGCTGAGCGGGAGGCTATTCGCCTTCGCCGACCGGCTCGCGGTTGGTGGTGATGCTGGTCCAGGAGAGGCGATCGCTGCGCAAATGGGCGTAGAGCGGCTTTTCGTTGCGCAGCAGGTCCACCAGCACGTTGATATCGCGGAAGGGCAGGAAGATGGTGCCCTTGTGTTCCTCGAGGTTGATCAGCGGCTGCGGGAAGGTGGAGCCTTCCTCGAGAAAGTAGACGTCCAGCATGGCTCCGTCACCCAGGCAACGCACAATGCCGCGCAGCTGAATCTCCTGACCGCCGAAGTCCATGAACTCCAGCTGGCGCAGGATGACCATGTATTCGCGGATTTCGAAGATTTCGCTGCCGCTGCCGTCCACGGGGCGGCCTCCGTCAACCGCCCTGGTCACCAGTTACGACGGGGCTGCCGTTGGCTTCCTCGGCCTCCACCTCGTCCTTGTCTTCCCAGCTGATGATCCAGATGCAGGCGCCGGCCACCAGGGTGGAGGCGGTCAGCAGGGCGACCCATTGCCCGGGCAGCAGGCCGACGTCGCGCGCCTCCCAGGCGAGCATGGCGTCCATGCCCCCGCCCAGCACGATCCACGCCGAGATGCGCGGGCGGCGCAGGGCCAGCTGCGTAAGCGGAAAGGCCTCAATGCGGGCCAACAGGGAGTTCAGCAGATTCATCCGTCCACTCCTGTGTCGCTGGTCGCGCAGCATAACGCGCCACGCCCCCTGTGGCAAGTCATAACTTGCGTCCGGCCGCTGCCAGCGGGCATAATCAGGGTACCTGTGAGCGACGGAGCCCTTGCCCATGGACGCAGTCATCCGCATGATCGGCGACTTCCTGCGCTCTATCTTCGGCGGAGGCGGCCAGCAACACGGCGTGGAGCGCGACGGCCGCGCGCTGTGGCTTTACGTCCGGCCGCATCGCTGTGACGACGTGCTGCGCGTGCGCATCGACATGATGAATGATCTGAGCCAGCGTGACGAGGGCGACGGCTATCACGTGCGCAAGCTGGCCAGCAGCGCCAACTACCGCTGCAACCAGGTCGAGCTGGAAATCTGGTTCGACCGCCGCCGCCGCGTTGAGAAGCGCGAGGCCCAGGGCGGTAGTTTCGCCGAGCGCGCGGACTGGGAGGCATGGCAAGCCGGGCAGCCCACTGCCTGAGTTCCGCCGCATGCCGTGTCCGCGGCCCAGGCAAGACCGAAAACCAGAACAGCCATTTTCATGAGCATCAGCCGCTACCTGAACAACATGCTGAACGACCCGATGCGCGGCCTGCAGGTCTCGCTGCTAATGCTTATGATGCTCGTGGCCCTTGGAGCAGTCGGCTACATGATTATCGAGCGCATGACGATGGTTGATGCGCTCTACATGACCATCATCACCATCACGACGGTTGGCTTTGGCGAGGTATCGCCGCTGAGCACGCCGGGTCGCGCCTTCACGGCACTGCTCATCCTGACCGGCGTTGTGACAGCGACAACCGCCCTCGGCAATGCGACCAGCCTCCTGCTGGGTCAACATCTGTGGCAATCGTTACGGGAGCGACGTATGACTGGAAAACTCGCCGAAATGCGTGGCCATTACATCATCTGTGGCTACGGCCGCATGGGAAAGCAGGTGGTTCGCGACCTGCAGGCACGGGCGCAGCCCTTCGTGATTATCGAGAAGGACTTGAGCTCGCGCGAGCTGCTGCTGGACTCGGAAACGCCGCATCTGATCGGCGATGCTACCGACGATGAAATTCTGCGCCGGGCAGGAATCCTTTCGGCTCGCGGGCTGGTGACCGCGCTCGACAGCGACTCCGACAACATCATGACCGTACTATCTGCCCGGGAACTCAAACCCGACCTGCTGGTTGTAGCACGTGCCACAACCAGCGAGGCCGAGAGGAAGCTGCGCCGCGCCGGCGCAGATCGCGTCATCAGTCCCTGGCAGGCCGGCGGGCACCGCATGGCCGTGGCGCTGCTGAAGCCGGCCGTGCATGATTTTATCGACCTGCTTCTCCACCCTGAGAGCGAACACGGGACGGAGCTGGGCCAGATCGTCATCGAGCCTGGATCGGCTCTGGCGGACCGCAGCGTAGCCGAGGTTGACCTGCGCCGCAGCCTTTCCGTGACCATGCTCGGCATCCGTCTGCCGGACGGCGAAATCGCCCTCAACCCGAGCCCGCAGCGCGTCCTGCGGCCTGGCGAGGTGCTCATCTGCATTGGCCCGCCGGAAGCCATTCGTCGTGTCGAGGCCGTGCCTAACATGTGAACCCCGCTCAGGGCGCCAGCAGCGGCCGGATGAGGGCGAGCAGCAGGTAGAGATCGAAGGGGGCCAGCAGGCAGACCGGCGCCAGCGTCAGCCAGCGCGCCCGGCCCGGCAGCAGCCTTGCGCGCCAGGCATCGAGGCCGCGCGCCATGAGCAGGGCCAACGGCAGCAACGCCGGGTACAGGTAGCGGCCCTGCAGTTGTACGAACTCGATGTTGTAGTAGAGATAGGCCAGCGCGACCAGGCCAACCGTCAGCCACAGCGCGCGCCACAGCAGACGCAGCCCGCGTCCTGCCGGCCGGCGCCGCGGCAGCAGCAGCCCTGTCGCACCGGCCAGGCTCAGCGCCAGTGGCAGGGCCAGCAGCCAGCCCCGCAGCGGCAGCGCCATCCAGCCGAACTGGCCCCAGAAGCTGGTGAAGGTGTCGCGCAGGGCCATTTCCGCCCAGGCCGGCGCGCCGATGTCGGCGACGAGCGTCGCAGTGCGCAGCTGGTCGGCCACGACGCGGTCGTGCGCGGCCAGGCCGAGAAAGTCGGGCCAGCCGTAGACGGCCAGGTTGCGCGCCCACCACAGCGCGCCGGTCAACAGCGCCGGCAGCAAGAGACAGGCCAGCCCGCTCAACAGCATTCGTCGCGCATGAGTTCGCCGCCACAGTCCCGGATGCCACAGGCGCAGCAGCAAGAGGAGTGGCAGCAGGCCGGCGACGAAATAGCCGCCCGGTTTGGTGAGCAGCAGCAGGCCGGCGAGCAGGCCCATGAACCACAGTGGCCAGTATGTGTGCTGGCCGGCGCGGTGCAGCGCCAGGCCGATGCCCGTCAGCGCTACGAAGAGCAGCGCCGCGCCCACCGGGATGAGCCCGTACAACAGCAGCAGAACGCAGGCCGGCAGGGCCAGCAGCAGCAGCGTCCGCGCCAGGCGCTGCAGACCGGCCCGGTCGCCGCGCAGCCAGCGGGCCAGCGCCAGCAGCGTCAGCCCGATCAGCAGCTCGGTCAGGCTATCGTTGTTGACGGCGCTCATCATGGCCAGGTGCTGCGGCAGAAAGGCGACGAAGGCCACGGCCGTCAGCGCCAGCCAGGGTCGAGCGGGCAGGGCCGCCCGCGCCAGCGCCCAGGCACAGTAGACCACGCCGGCGCCCAGCAACGCCGAAAAGAGGCGCAGGGCCAGCAGGCTGCCCGCGCTCCAGCCGTAGACGAGGGCGGCCAGCAGGTAGTAGAGTGGGGGCTGATGATCCTCGTATTGCAACGTGGCCAGCGAAGCGGCGGTAGCGCCGGCAAAGCGCTCCCCGGTCAGCCTGCCCAGCAGCGCCTGGTCCCAGTCGCCGGGTTCGATGAGCGGGCAGCAGCGCGGCGCAGCGGCTTCGACCAGCTGGCGCAGGACGTTATAGTGCGCCGGTTCGTCGGGCGCCTGCCAGGCGGGCGTCAGCGCGGCGAAGAGCGCGGCCAGCAGCAGGTAGACTGCCAGCAGCAGGGCGAAGCCGCCGCGTTGCGTCAGCATGACGCAGGCCCGGCAATGCTTGACGGCCCGGGACGCCGCGGGTAGCGTGTGGCCAGGTCTGTGCCAGAGGACATTGTCATGTCAGACAACGCATTCCGCCCGGCAGCCGGACTCGAGGCCGACATGCACGCGCTCATGTCCGAAATGCCGGAGACGCGGCCGGGCAAGATGTTCGGCTGCCCGGTCTACAAGGTCAACGGCAAGCTGGCGCTCGGCTTTCACCCGCGGCAGGGCGTCTTCCTCAAGCTGGGCCAGGCGCGCGCCAGCGCCCTGCTGGCGGCCGGCAGCGTCCAGCCCTTCGAGCCCATGCCCGGCCGCGCCTGGAAGGACTGGGTGTTGCTGACCGAAGACCTTGAGGCCGCCCGTCCGCTGCTGGCTGAAGCCGTCGCTTTCGTGCGCCGCGAAGCTGGCGCCTGAGTCTGACACATGGCTGAAGACTCCCCGGCGAGTGACCCGCTGCTGGCGTGGCGGCCCGAATTCCCGATCCTCGAGCGCTGCTGTTATCTCGTCAGCCATTCGCTGGGCGCGATGCCGCGCGCGGTGCGCGACAGCCTGGCGGCCTACGCTGACAGCTGGGAAGTGCATGGCGTACGCGCCTGGAACGAAGCCTGGTGGGAACTCGGCCTCGAAATCGGAAACGATATTGCGGGGCTGCTGAATGCGCCGCAGGGCAGCGTGCTGCTGCAACAGAACGCCAGCATCGCCAACAGCGTGCTCTTTTCCGCGCTCGATTTCAGCGACCCGCAGCGCGACCGCGTGGTCATCAGCGATATGGACTTCCCCTCCGACAGCTACGTGCTGCGGCAGTGGCTGCCGCCGGGCATGCGGGTGCACATGCTGCGCTCGCGCGATGGCATCGGCCTCGACATCGACGAATTGCTGGCGGCCATCGACGAGCGCACGCGCCTCGTCAGCCTCTCGCACGTGCTCTTCCGCTCCGGCTGCATCCTGCCGGCGCAGGCCATCGTCGCCAGGGCGCACGCGGTCGGCGCGCAGGTGCTGCTCAACGGCTATCACAGCGTGGGCGTCATTCCGGTGGATCTGCGCGCCATTGAGGTGGATTTCTACATCGGCGGCACGCTGAAGTGGCTCTGTGGCGGGCCAGGCGGCGTCTTTCTCTACGTGCGGCCGGACCTGCTGGCCGGGCTGCAACCAAAAGTGAGCGGCTGGCTCGCCCTGCAGCAGCCCTTCGCCTTCGACAGCGAGCACTTCCCCCTGCGCGACGACATCGGGCGTCTGCAGAACGGCACGCCAGGCATCGCCTCGTTCTACGCCGTCCGTCCGGGCATCGACATCATCCGGCAAGTGGGGGTGGAGGCCATCCGCCGCAAGTCGCTGCGCCAGACCGCGCTGCTGGTCGAGCTGGCGCAACGCGCCGGACATGAGTTGGGGTCGCCGCTTGAGCCGGAACGCCGCGCCGGCATAGTCACGTTGCAGCCCGCGCACGCCTGGGAGGTCTCGCGCGAGTTGCTGGCGCGCAAGTACATAATCGACTATCGCGAGGGCGCCGGCATTCGCATCGCGCCGCATTTCTACACGTCCGACGCCGAACTGCGGAACATCATGCAGAGCATCGACGACATCCTGGCGGAGGGCAACTGGCGCCGCCACAGCGCGCAGGGGCCGGACCACAGCAGCGTCACCTGAGACATGGGCCGGCGTCAGCGGGCGTAATCGACCGCGCGCGTCTCGCGAATGACCTGCACCTTGATCTGTCCGGGATACTGCATCGTCTCCTCGACCTTGCGCGCCACCTCACGCGCCAGCCGCAGCGCCTGCAGGTCATCGATATCTTCCGGGCGAATGATAATGCGCACCTCGCGCCCGGCCTGCAGGGCGTAGCTCTGCTCCACACCGTCGAAGCTGGAGGCGATGTCCTCCAGCGTCTTCACGCGCTTGATGTAGGATTCCAGGCTCTCGCGGCGGGCGCCGGGGCGGGCGCCGGAGATGGCGTCGGCGGCCTCGACGATGTAGGCCTCCACACACTCCGGCTCCACCTCGTGATGATGGCTGGCGACGCAGTTGACCACGCTGGCGCGCACGCCGTGACGTTTGAGGAAATCCGCGCCCAGCAGCGCGTGCGTGCCTTCCACATCATGGTCGATGGCCTTGCCCAGGTCGTGCAGCAGGCCGCCGGCGCGCGCCACATCCACGTCCGCGCCCAGCTCCGCTGCGATCATGCCGGCGATGTGCGCGGATTCGATGGCGTGCGAGTGCATGTTCTGGCCATAGCTGGTGCGGAACTTCAGGCGTCCCAGCAGCTTGAGGACCTCCGGGTGCAGGCCGGGCACGTTGGCCTCGAAGGCGGCGCGCTCGCCTTCCTCGCGGATGGTCTGGTTCACCTCTTCGGTCGCGTCCTCGACCAGTTTCTCGATACGGGCGGGATGAATGCGCCCGTCCGTCACCAGTTTGCCCATCGCCTGGCGCGCCACTTCGCGCCGCACGGGGTTGAAGCTGCTGATGGTGACGGCTTCGGGCGTGTCGTCGACCACCACGTCGACGCCAGTTGCCAACTCGAAGGCGCGGATGTTGCGCCCGTTGCGGCCGATGATGCGGCCCTTCATGTCGTCGGAGGGCAGGGGCACCACGCTGACCGAAATCTCGCTCACGTGCTCGCTGGCCAGGCGTTGCACTGCCAGCGAAATGATGTTGCGCGCGCGCGTGTCGGCCTCCTCGTGCGCGCTGGCCTCCACCTGGCGGATCACGCGCGCCATGTCGTTGCGCGTATCCTGCTCGACAGCTGCCAGCAATTCGTCGCGGGCCTCGTCCTGCGTCATGCGCGCGATCCGCTCCAGCTCGGTCATGCGCTCCTCTTCCAACTGCTGCAACTGGTTCTCCCGCTTGTCGAGCCGGCTCTGGCGTTTGTTCAGGCTCTCTTCGCGCTGCTCCAGCTTGTCAATGCGCGTATCCAGCTGCGCGCGCCGCTGCTGCAGGCGGTCACCTTCGCGGTCCAGTTCGCGCCGGCGGCGGCTGGCCGTTTGTTCGGAATCCTCCAGCAACACACGCGCCTTTTCGGTGGCCGCGGCGAGGGTGCTGGCAGCTTCCTTTAGCGCCGCGTCGCGCGTGGCCAGGTTCTGCGCCTCGGCGCGGCTGCGCCAGTTGTCCACCTGTGCATTCTGGTGGCGGCGTAACAGCTGCAAGGCAATGAATGCGCCCAGTCCCGCGCCTGTAATCAGCGCAACCAGAGCGAGCAAGATCTCCATGATGGTTACTCCTCATGCATGCAAGCGCGGCAGGCTGGTTCGCCTGCCGCGGGATCTGTAAGGATCTCTGCCACAACCTCCCGGCACAGGTCGCCCTCGAAGCCGCGGCGCTGCAGGAAGGCCCACAGCTTGTGGCGCAGCTCTTCGTGCGTCAGCTGGCGCCAGCGGCGCAGCTGGTTGCGCGCCGCCCGGCGCGCCGCCTCTGCGCTGTCCAGGCTGGCCAGGGCTGTCTCGATGACCTCAGCGTCCACGCCCTTTTGCCGCAACCCGTAACGCAGGGCGCGTTGCCCCATGGGCCGAAAGCGCAGGCGGTCTTCCACCCAGAAACGGGCGAAGGCATGGTCGTCCAGATAGCCCTGTTGCGTCATGTGTTCCAGCGCAGCCGTGACTGCGGCGTCGGCGAAACCCTTTCGCTTCAGCTGGCGTCGCACTTCTGCCACGCTGCGCGGCCGCCGACCGAGGAAGCGGGCCGCCTGGTCGATGGCGCGCGCGCGTTCGTCTGCGTCCTGCAGCTGCGCAATCCCGGTCGCGTCCAGCTGCTGGCCGGTTTGCAGGCTGGCAGCCAGAGTTAGCGACAGGCTGAAGGCGTGGGCGCCGTCGAGGTAGACATTCACCCGTTCGCGCCGGCGCCTGTGAAGTTGCAACGCGGTAATTACCGCCATTTCGTTCATTCTCGGAAACGCAAAAGGCCGTGATCGGGAATCACGGTAGTGGCGTCCACATTGCCATAACGGCGCGCTGCGCGTCTGCGCCGGGCGATCAGTTGTTGCTGAACATTCCAGGACAATCAGGGAGTCTTGCGAAGATCATTCCCTGCCAATTGTGCAAAGTTCCCCGGATAAACAACACCATTCCCACCACGCTTGCCTGACGGCAGTGCGTTTCGCTCGCGCCACTTACCGGATTGTTATGCTACTGTTAAACAGTAGCACGGGTCGTCAAATCACACTATACAATTGGTATCCAATGGACAGGCCGGTCTCATTCGCCGGGCGCGCAGGCTACAATGTCGCCATGGCTGAAAGGCAGCAGGCGCCACGTGTGCTCGTCACCGGCAGCGGCTTCCCCGGCGCCGGCATCGCGGCGGCCCTGCTGGCGGAAGGCGCCGAGGTCGATCTGTTGCAGCGGCCCGATGAAGTGCCGCTGTCCGAGCCGCTGGCGAGCAGCGTACGCAGTCTGGACGCTGACGTCTGGAATCCGGCCAGCTTGAGCGGGCGGGCCCGCGGTCACCAGCTGGCCATCCACACCGTGGGCAGCATGTACGCCGACCCGGCGCGCGGCCTCAATCACCACTGGCTTAATTTCGTCTGCGCGCGCAACGTGGCCAACATGTGTGTCAGCGATGGCTGCCCGCGCCTGGTGCTGCTCAGCTGCGCCCGCGCGCCCTGGATCAACCGCGGCTATGTGCGGGCCAAGCGCGCCGCCGAGCAGTATTGTCTGCGCGTGGGCCTGCAAACCATCGTCATTCGCGCGCCGCTGACCTGGGTGCGCGGCCAGCGCCGTCAGCCCTTCTTCTGGCTGATGACCCTGCTCGGCAGCATCCCGCCCACCATGTGGCTCGGCTTTGGCCGCAGCGCGCCGCTGCAGTTCGACATCTTCGCGCGCGGCGTGGCGCGCATCGCGCTGCAGCCCACGCCCGGCCAGCAAATCTACTGGCGCCGCGACCTGCGCCGGCGCAACAGCAACCGGGAAGCCCGTCACTACACGCCGCCCGCTGTACCGGCCCCGTCAGTGCATCAGGCCGAAGAGGACGACGTCCCGTTCGGCTGGCTGCCGCCGACCTCTGACGACTAACCGGGACTAGAAATCGGGCACGTCGCCCGGCTGCTCTACCAGCACCTCGGCGGAGCGCCGCCCGCGCCGATAGCGATGCAGCGGCCGCAGCAGCAGCAGTTGCTCGCGCTCCGCTGCCGTCTGTGCCAGCCCCTGCAGTTCGCGCACGCCGGCGTAGATCTCCGCTGCCTCGGCATAGCCGAAGCGATAGGACAGGAACTGCGGGTGGCTGTCCAGAAAGCTGAGGACCGCGCCCAGCGCCGCGTAGATCCCGGCCGCGGGCTGCGGCTTGTCGATGCGCAGCAGGGCCTGCACCGGCAGCCGCATGTTGCGCGCCATCACGTCGAGGAGGACGGGGGTGTGAAAGAAGCGCCCCAGCCCGCGTGTATGTTCGACCGCGGCGGCGCGCAGGGCGGTCTCGTCCGCGCCCAGCTCCAGCGTGAAGTCGAAGTGCTCGTCATAGAGCCGCTGCCAGGCGCTGCGCTCCGCTTCCGGGATGAGCGCCTCGACCTGGCGCATGATGTCGTCAGCCGCTGCGGCCAGGGCCTGCTTGCGCGAAAGGCCGGGAACTTTAACCTCGGCAGCGGGCAGGGGCGCGCCAATATTCATCGACAGGCGCGGCCGTTTCAGCGCAAAGATGTCGGCCAGCGCGCCGTGCATGCCGCCAAAGCCAATGGGCAGCATGGCCGTGCCGGTGCGATAACTCAGCCAGGCTACGCCGGTGTGCGCGCGCTTCATGACGGGAGACCAGATGCCGCCCTCGGGGAAGATGCCGACCACGCCGTTCTGGCTGATGATGTCCAGCGGCAGCTGCAGCTCGTCGCGCCGGGCATTGCCGCGGTTGACCGGCAGGTAACCCCACAGGCGCACGATCCAGGCGAAGCGTGGGTCGATGGGGATGTCGCCCGTGCCGATAATCTCGATCTCCCAGGGCACCAGCAGCGTCATCAGCGCCACTTCCATGATGGCCACGTGGTTGCCCACCAGGATCAGCGGCCCGCCCGCCGGCAGGTGTTCGCGCCCGCGCACGGTGGTGCGCGTCAGCAGGCGCAGCGCGATCCGCCCAAGGCGCCGCAGCACATAGCGCAGCAGCACCCGGCGCGGATAGCGAATCGAGTACGTCTCCTGGTCGCTCATACGCCACTGTCCGGCCATGCGCCCTGCCCGGCCCTGCGTCGCTGTCGCCCCGCGTTACAGCGAAAGCACACGCGCCGTACCCTGCAGGCCTACGACCACGTGGCGCGTATCCACCACGAGCGCGCTGTGATTAACCACCAGTTGCCAGTCGATGGCGCTATGGTCGGTGATGACGACGACGCAGTCGGCCGCGGCCAGTTCTCCCGCGTCCAGCGCCTGACTGCGCAGCAGCTGCCCCTCGGGCAGGCGCAGTTGCGGCACGTGCGGGTCGTGGTAGCGGATGTCCGCGCCTTTCTCCAGCAGCAGCGCCAGCACGTCCAGCGCCGGACTCTCGCGGGTGTCGTCCACGTCGCGCTTGAAGGCCACGCCCAGCACCAGGATGCGCGCATTGCGCACCGCCTTGCTGTCGTCGTTGAGCGCGTCGCTGATGCGCTGCGTGACGTGCAGCGGCATGGCCATGTTGATTTCGCTGGCCACCTCAATGAAGCGCGCGTTGTAGTTCAGGGTCTTCAGCTTCCAGCTGAGATAGTGCGGGTCGACCGGGATGCAGTGGCCGCCCAGGCCTGGGCCGGGGAAGAAGGGCATGAAGCCAAAGGGCTTGCTGGCCGCCGCCTCGATCACCTCCCACACGTCGATGTTGAGACGGTTGCACATCAGCGCCATCTCGTTGACGAGGCCGATGTTGACCGCGCGGAAGGTGTTCTCCAGCAGCTTGGTCATCTCGGCCACTGTGGGCGAGCTGACCTGCATGACCTGGTCGACGGCAGTGGAATAGAGCGCGAAGGCGACCTCGTTGCACTCTGGCGTCACGCCGCCGACGATGCGCGGCGTGTTGCGCACGCCGAACTCGGCGTTACCGGGGTCGATGCGCTCCGGGGAGAAGGCGACGAAGATACTCTCGCCGGCCACGAAGCCGCGTTCCGCCAGTCGCGGCAGGATGATCTCGGTCGTGGTGCCAGGCCAGGTGGTGCTCTCCAGCACGATTAGCTGGCCTCTGCGGCAGACTACGAGGAGGGATTCCAGCGCGTTCAAAATGAAGGACATGTCGGGGTCGCGCGTTTTGCGCAGCGGGGTAGGCACGCAGATGCTGATGGCGTCGGCCATGCGCAGGGCTTCGTAGCAGTCAGTGGCGTTGAGTCGGCCGGCGTTCACCAGCGGTGCAATCTCCGCGTCCGTCACGCCCGGGATGTAGCTGCGGCCGCTGTTCAGCTGGGCCACCTTGTCCACGTCGAGGTCGAGACCGGTGACGTGAAAGCCGGCCTGCGCGAATTCCAGCGCCAGCGGCAGCCCGACATAGCCCAGGCCCACAATGCCGATGCGGGCAGTGCGGGCCTGGAGTTTATGCAACAAGGTTTCGCGGTAGGTCACTGCGTGTAACTCTCTGGCCGCCGGCGGGCGCAGTATACTACAGGTCGCGCGGCGGCCAGAGTCCGCGCCGGCCTAGACGTCAGGCGCGGGCGCAACGGCCTCTGGCTGCGACAGGTCAAACTGCTCCAGCCAGGCCTCGATGTCCAGCCCCCTGCCGAGACGCTCTCTCAGGGCCTGCAAGGCCTCAAGGTCCATCTCGCCGCCTTCCGGCATGCTCTGCAGCATTGCGCAGGAAGGCAACAGGCAGGCATGCTGCGCCAGCGTCACCTCGAGCTGCAGGGCCTCGCCCGCCCGCTGCAAGTCCAGCTGCAGCGTCTCGCCCGGGTCGTAGGCCAGCAGCCGTTCGCGCAGGGTGCGCCGGGCATCGACCGGGTCGCCCGCCACGCCCACGATGATGTCCTCCGCCAGCAATCCGGCGGCTTCCGCCGGCGTGTCGGGCAGCACGCGCAGGATGAGCGCGCCCTCGTCCAGCGTCAGCTCTCGTTCCGCGGCGATCTGCGCGTCCAGGTCCAGGTATTCCACGCCCAGCAGCGGCTGGCCAGCGTTTGGCTGGAAGCGGAAGCGCTGCTCCAGCTGCTCCAGCAAGCCCTCAGGCTGGCTGCCCGCGATATCCCTGCGCGAGCCGACCTGCGCCGCCAGCGTCAGGGCCTCGCCCTGGCGTTCGATGCCCAGCGAGATTACGGTGCCCGGCTCCAGCGCGCGGATCAGCGCGGCCGCTTCCAGCGGCGTGTTGATTGTCTCGTCATTGATGCTGAGCAGCAGGTCGCCCGCCAGCAAGCCGGCTGCCGCCGCCGGCGAGTCCGGCACCACTTCTTCTACCAGCACGCCCGCCTCATCAGTCACCAGACTGACGCCGAGGAAGGCCCGTTCGCGGAAGCCCTGCCACTGGCTGCGTCTCGCGGGCGCGCTGCCGAGTGTGACGGCGAGCTCCATTTCTTCCTCGTCGCGCAGAATCGTCAGCGTGATCTCGTCGCCGACGGCCAGCGCAGCAACCGTCTCCACAAAGTCTGCGGGCGCCAGTTCCTCGCCATTTAGCGCGAGGATGAGGTCGTCCACCTGCAGCCCGGCCGCGGCCGCCGGCGAGTCGGCCAGCACCTCGCGCACGAGGGCGCCGTTGTCTTCCGCCGAAAAGGTGATCCCGAGGAAGGGGCGCTCGCCCGCATCCTGGGCCAGGGCCGCGCCGCCCACCATGAGCGTCAGGGCCAGCAGAACAAGAATTTTACGCATGATATGCCTCCTGGTAAATCAATCCGTACGGACGTCAGGATAGGCAGAAACTCTGGGAAAAGTGTAAATGCCGGCTTAATGTCAGGTGAGAATCGGCGCTAGTCTTCCTTGTGGTTGTCGCCACGCAGGCGTTTTGACAGGAAGTCGCCCATCAGGCCTGACATCAGCATTGAGGAGGGCGAGGGTCTGCTTGAGTCGCGCTCGTCCGCGTCCCAGCGATTGTTGCTGCGCCGGTTGATCCAGTCGCTGTACTCGTCCGCGGCCCCGGTCACCAGGGCCTCCAGCGCGTCCCGGTCTTCACTGGCGAGGGCCTCGCGCGTTTGCTGCAGGGTGGCCAGCAGGGCATCCAGCCAGTGCAGCAGGGGCTCGCGGTTGTGCAGCCAGTGATCGCGCAAATCGTCAGGGTGCGAATCGAAGAGCTGGTGCGTCAGGCGGCCGAAGGGTGGATTGGTCAGGCGCTGCATGTCGCTCCAGCCAGGGCTGCGGGTCAGGCTGTGGAAGCTGGCCACGCCCAGCAACGCGGGCAGATCAACCGTGGCGGCGATCAGGCTGTCATGTTCCAGCGCATCCATGAAGTGCGGCGTCGCGCCCAGCAGCGTGCTGAAGTCGCTGGCCAGTTCGACGGCCGCGCGCGAGCAGGCGGGCGCCGGCATCAGCATCATGCTGCTGTCATCGAAGAGGTCGGCGACGGCGTGTTCGGCGTCGTCAAGGCCGTCGAAGAGGTAGCGCGCGTTGACGACCGGCGTCATCTGCACCAGGTGCGCTTCGGCGGGCAGCAGTTCCTGCGCCAGGCGGAAGGCGGGCGCTTTCAGCTGCGCCATGTCGAGCACGACCGCGCCTGGCTGCAGCGAGTCCGCCAGGCCCTCCCACACGCGTCGCTGCTCCGTAACCGGCAGCGCCAGCACGACGATGTCGCGCCCGCGGGCCGCGGCAGCCGGGTTGCGCTCGGTCTTGTCGCAGAGCTTTGCCTTGCGCGCTGTCTCCAGAATGCCCGGTCGCGGGTCGGCGCCGCTGACCTCGAAGTGCTGCGCGGCCTTTTCGCGCTGGTTGCAGCGCCGCAGCGCGAGCGCCACCGAGCTGCCGGTGCGCTCCAGACCGATGATGGTCACCGTGATGGTTCGCGTCATGGTTTTCCTCCTGCCACTTCAGACTCCCAGTATAGAGCGGCCCGTGCGCATTCGCCTAACTGCGTTCGTCGGCATGGCGCAACCGCGCCAGCAGTTCATCGTCACCGGGTGGCTGGGCGTGGCGCCCGATCAGCGCGACGACGCGTTCGTCGGCGCCCGCCGCGCGCGCCAGCTGCGCCCCCCAGGCGGGGTGCTGTTGCTCGATGATGAAGGGTCGCGCCAGCGGGTTCGCCACGTCGCCGCGCGCCAGGCTTGCGGCCAGGCTCGGCGCCAGCAAGGGCAGCAGGACTACCAGCACGCGTTGCCAGAGGGGGAAGGGCCAGCGCGTCTTGCCAACATCGTGCAGCAGTGCGGCCGCCGCCAGCTCCGGCGGCACTGCGCCCTGCGCCTGCAATGCGCGCGTAACACGCGCAGACTGTGCAGCTGCTCGCTGCGCCGCAAGCGGGCGAAGCAGTCCTGCAGCGCTGGCGTGAGATGTTGCGCCACGAGCGCGTGATCCACCGGCTGCGCGAAGGCCAGCAGCGCGTTCAGCCCCTGGCGCAGGCGGCGGAGTGCCCCCACGTCAGCCCAGCAGCAGGCGCGTAAGGCGGAAGGTCGGCCCGCTGATGAGCAAGCCGAAGAGGTTGAAAATGCCACTGAAGCTTAACAGCAGCATCGCAAAGAAGGCGTACTGGCTGTACTGACGCCAGCGTGGGCTGCCCCAGCTCCAGGCCAGTTGCGGCGGCAGCAGCGCGTAGACGATGTGCCAGCCGTCCAGCGGGAAGAGCGGCAGCAGGTTGAAGAGACAGAGCAGCACGTTGAAGAAGACCACGGTCTCCAAATCAGCGTGGCCAACGGCTGTATTATCTCCAGCGGCAAGCGCCCGGAGCGCAGCAAGGGTTCGCATCATCTGGAAAAGCAGGCCGAAGAGCAGGGCCAGCAGCAGGTTGGAAAGCGGGCCGGCCGCCACCGCCGCGAGGTAGCCGTAGCGCGGGTTGCGCATGCGTTGCGCGGAAATTGGCGCGGAACCGAGAATGCCGAAGCCGAGCAGCGCGAACATCAACCAGCCGAGCCAGTTGATGTGCACCAGCGGGTTCAGCGTCAGGCGGCCCTGCTGCGCCGGCACGGGATCACCCATCAGATGCGCGACGAAATTGTGGGCGAATTCGTGCACCGTCATGCCCAGGCCGACGGCCAGCAACACACCCAGAATGCTTTCCAGCGAGATGTCGCCGAGCAGAAACAAGGCGCGCTCCAATCCTCCGGGTCGACTGCTGCGGGCAGTATAGCACAGGCCGCTGACTGTTCGCGGGCAGGCGTCTGCGCTATACTGATGGCGCGGCTGGAGACGGCATGACAGAGTTGCGGGACGTTCAGGTCGACGACCGTGTGCAGTTACGCAAGCCACATCCCTGTGGCCGCGATGTCTGGGTCGTTTATCGTATCGGCGCGGACATCGGCCTGCGCTGCACGGGCTGCCGCCGCAGGCTGCTGCTGTCGCGCAGGGAATTCGGCAAGCGCGTGAGACGGATTGAGCGAGGGCTGGTGTGAAGCTTGTGTCTCCGGCCCTGCGTCACCGTCGCGCGGGAATCAAGAGGCATGTTGTTCCGGACTGACGCCAAAAAACGCGTCCTCATCCTGATGTCCGACACGGGCGGCGGGCACCGTGCGGCTGCGGAGGCCATCCGCGACGCGCTCTACCGCAAGCCCGGCGCGGACGCCGTCGCCGTCGAGCTGGTGGACGTGTTCCGCGATTACTCGCCGGCGCCTTTCAAGTATTTGCCGGAGATTTACCCCTGGTGGGTGAACAACAGCAAGCAGTCCTGGGGCGCCGGCTACAAGCTCTCCAACACGCGCCAGCGCGCCCGCATCCTCTCCACCACCATCTTTCACACCCTCGAGCTGGGGCTCAAGCGCCTGCTGCGTGAACACCCCGCCGACGTCATCGTCTGCGTGCATTCCGCGCTGGCGCGCCCCACCATGAAGGCCATGCAGAGCCTGCCCGGGCGCGCGCCCTTCGTGGTGGTCGTGACCGATCTCGTCTCCACGCACCACATGTGGTACGAGCAGCGCGCCGAGCGCACCCTCGTGCCTACCGCGGCGGCGCTGGCCCGGGGCCGTGAAAACGGCCTCAGCGACGAGCAATTGCGCCTCACCGGGCTGCCGGTGCACCCGGACTTCATCGACGGGCTGACCGACCAGGCCAGCGCGCGCAAGGCGCTGGGCCTCGACCCGCAGCTGCCGGCCGTGCTGCTGGTGGGCGGAGTCGACGGCATGGGCCCGGTCTATCAAACAGCGCTGGCCATCAACGAACGCTGGCCGCCCTGTCAGCTGCTCATCATCACCGGCCGCAACGAGGCCCTGCGTCAACGGCTCGGGGCGGTCGGCTGGCATCAGCCGACGCAGGTCTACGGCTTCCGCCGCGACATGCCGCTTGTGCTGGCGGCCACCGACATCATCGTCACCAAGGCCGGCCCCGCCACCATCAGCGAGTCCTGCATCGCCGGCCTGCCGCTCATCCTCTACGATGCCATCCCTGGCCAGGAAACCGGCAACGTTGACTGGGTCATCGAGCATGACATCGGCGTCTTCACGCCCGAGCCGCGCGAGATCGGCGACACCCTGGTTGCCTGGCTGAACGAGGGGCCGGAGGGTCTGCGGCGCCGTTCGCAGCGCTCACGCGATCATGCCCGCCCCGACGCCGTCTTCGCAATCGCCGCCGAAATCTGGGGTCAGGCGCAAGTGGGCCCGCGCGCCACGCGTGGCAATTTACTGCGCCACGGCTTCGACGACCTCGCCGCCGCCACCCGCCGCCTCACGCGCGACATTTGAGCGTGTGTTCATCGCACTCGTAACATAAACAGCAAAGGCGCTCCTGAACATGACAATCTGCGTAAGTGTGAAAACGCGTGATGGCATCGTGCTGGGCACGGACAGCATGACGACAGTGATGCTGCCCAGCTCCGATGGACAGTCGGTGGTAGCCAAGACCTACAGCAATGCGCGCAAACTGGTTCAGATTGGCGCCCTGCCCGTCGGTGTCTTCACCTATGGTCTGGGTAATCTGGGCCCGCGCACGGTCTACAGTCATATTCTCGAATATAGCCGGTCACTTGAGAACAGCAGTGACTGGAAAGTACGGGACATTGCTGCCGGACTGTCTAGGCACTTGTTGAAGGAATACAATGCGATCTATGGAAGTGCAGAAAACAAACCTGCCCTGGGTTTGCATGTTGCGGGGTACTCGGTTGGTTCAGCCTTGCCGGAAGAGTGGGAACTGGAATGTCCCGGCTCAGCCGAACCTGACCTTACAATGGGTATGGACGATGTTGGCGTAAACTGGGAAGGCATTACGCTTCCATTTGCACGATTGTTTTACGGGTACGATGTTCGTTTGGTTGAGGCGTTGCAGGCTGGAGGCGTAAAATCCGGGTTGTTGCAGACAGTATTGGAAGAAACTTCGCTTGTCCCACAATTGTCTGTTGATGCGATGCCGTTGCAGGACGCCATCAATTATGCCGTATATGTGTTACGAACCACGATAGGATTCACATCATTTGAAACCGGGCCAGCCTTGTGTGGTGGCCAGCTCCAGGTTGCTGTAATATCAGAAGAAGCGCAGTTCCAATGGGTTAGCAAGCCAGAATTCAGGATTCCGGAGGATACAAATGTGTGGGCCTGACCGGCTTGACGAATGGCAATATCCAAAGGCGGGCAAGGTGAAACTCACCGGAAAGCCGGTCTCGGCTGTCAAGGTAAAGTTGAAAGAGTATTCGAAGCCCGGCTCCTATGTTCCAGGCAGGGAACGGGTGAGCCAGCCCTGGCCGCCGCTGATTCAGAAGAAGCAGTCCTGACATCCGCCAGGCTTCTCGCTGGCGCTTTCCCAACTCCTGACACATACGCGGCACGCTGCCTCACAGCGCGATTGCCGCGTGCCGTTCTCATGTACCATGAATGCATCCTGAAACCGAAGCGGAGAGCCGCTGTCGCATGAAAGCCATCATCCTGGCAGCCAGGCACGGCGGCACTACCATTTTGAGTGACTCGCACAAGGCACAGTTCAGTTACGGCGGGCCCGGGAGGTAATCAGGCGTTTTGGATAACCCGGAACGTCGCCCTTTATTTGCTTCACCAGGAGGCGCGAACAACTATGTCAATCGACTATGGCGAGAAGAGGAAGCAACTCGATCGTGACGGGTATTGCCTGCTCGAAAACATCATCGATAGCGGGATGCTGGAACGCCTGCGTGCCGTCACGGACAAGGTGCTGGCCCGGACAGAAGCGGCGCATTTCGAGGAAAAGCGTTCCCAGGGCAGTGTTATTCCGGTATTCGAACATCCCTCTATGGCCGAACTCATTGCCTGTCCCGCGGTGCTGGCGGCGCTGGCCGCACTGGGGTTTGCTGACCCCAAATGGGGGAGCGGCTTCATCATCAGCAAGCCACCACACAGCCCGCCGCTGTTCTGGCACCACGATGCGCGCTTCTGGGATGATCCCGTCAGCTATACGCCACAGACCATCCAGTGTTTCCTGATGATCTATCTGGTCGATACGACGCCGCACAATGGCTGTCTGCGGCTGATCCCCGGTTCTCACCTGAAGCGTCATCCGCTGCACGACCAGTTGCCGGGGGCGCACGCAGAAGATCTGGGCAGAATGAATGATCCGGACCATCCGGCCTACAAACGTGTCGCAGGTGAAGTCGATGTCCCCGTCAAGACAGGGGATGTTGTCATGGGCAGCGCCCGCTTGTTCCATGCCGCGCACGGCAACCAGAGCGATCAGCGCAGGACCAATATCACGCTCTGGTACTATCCGGCCTTTGCCGAATTACCTGAATCCATCCAGGCGTATCTCGCGCAAGATGCCTGGCCGGCAGCCTGGCATGAGCAGACAAAAGACCTGGTGGAGCCCCTGCGCCCGGTTTATGAAGGCGATGCCGGGCCGATCCGGCTCAACAGGACCCCCGGGAAAGATTTGAAGTGACAGCAGGGCCCACTGCCCGGGGCGCGATTGCCGCGCGCGCCGTTCTCAAGTACGATTGACACACCAAGGCCATCGGAACGGGGAGCCGCTGACGCATGAAAGCAATCATTCTGGCAGCGGGACAGGGCACACGTTTGCGCCCGGTGACCCTCACCATGCCCAAGCCGCTGGTGCCGGTCGCCAACAAGGCTCTCATCGAATACTCCATCGACTTGCTGCGCGACGCCGGCCTGTGCGACATCGGCATCGTCGTTAACAGCATGGGCTCGCCCATTCGGCGCCAGCTGGGCGACGGCCATCAACTGGGCGTGCAGCTCGAATACATCGTGCAGGAAGAGCAACGGGGGCTGGCGCATGCCGCCAGCCTGGCGCAGTCTTTCATCGGCGACGAGCCCTTCTGCATGTTCCTCGGCGACAACATCTTCAAGGATCGCCTCAGTGAACTGCTGGCGAACTTTCCCGCTTCCGGGGCCGATGCGGCGGTGGCGCTAATCGAGGTGCCGGACCCGGAACGCTTTGGCATCGCCGAGCTGGACGAGAGTTACGAGCGCATCAAGCGCGTCGTGGAAAAGCCGGAAAATCCGCCCTCCAGCCTCGCCATCTCCGGCGTCTACCTGTTCCGCAAGTCGATTTTCGAGGCGATCCGCAACATCAAGCCTTCCTGGCGCAACGAGCTGGAGATTACCGACGCAATCGAGTGGCTCATCAACCAGGGCAAGCGCGTGCAACCCTATATCCTGCAAGGCTGGTGGATCGACGCCGGCAAGCCGGAGTCCATCATTCAGGCCAACCAGGTGGTGCTCAGCGATCTGCCCTACACGCCACCGCCCACGGATCGCCGCCAGGTCTGCGAGAAATCGGATGTCTCGCACCGCGTGCTCATCGGCAAAGGCAGCCAGATTATCGACAGTGTGGTGCGCGGCCCGGTCATCATCGGCGACAACGTGCGCATCAGGAACAGCTACATCGGCCCCTACACCGCGCTGGGCAACAACGTGGTCGTCGAGGGCAGTGAAATTGAAGACAGCATCGTCATGAAGGATTGCGTCATTCGCAACATGCCGGGCCGCATCGATTCCAGCCTGCTGGCGGACAATTCACAGGTCACCTCGGCACAGCATGTGCCGGCCGCGCATCGCCTCATCCTGGCCGAGAACAGCTACGTGCAACTGTGAGGCTGGCCGGGAGGGTGCCCCTTGTCCCTGAGCCGACGCAACTTTCTCACACTGGCTGCTGTTCTGGCGCCAACGCTGCCGGCTGCGGCTGTCAGGGCTGAGGATATGCAGCCGATGGGCAAGCACGAACGCTTCAACGTCCATCGGCAGCAGCCCTTCAATGGTGGCCCGCCGCTGGACCTGCTGCGGGCATCCTTCTTCACGCCGCTGGAGCTGTTCTACGTGCGCAACCACGCGCCCGTGCCCGCGGCTGACGCGGACTGGCTGCTGGAAATTGTCGGCGCTGTGCAGCGACCGCTGCGGCTCGACCTGGCGACGCTGCAGCGCGACTTTCCGCGCCACGAGCTGGCGGCGACGATGCAGTGCGCCGGCAATCGGCGCATGGAGATGTTGCCTGAACTCGACCCGCTACAGGCGGTCGCCTGGGGCAGCGACGCCATCAGCAACGGGCGCTGGGCCGGGACGCGCCTGCGCGACGTGCTGGCGGCGTCAGGTGTGACGGCGGATGCGCATCACCTGGCTGCAATCGGTCGCGACGAAATCATCGAAAACAGCTTCGAAAACACCATCAGCAGCACCATCTTCGGTTTCGGCGGCTCGATTCCGCTGCGGAAGGCGCTGGCGGACGAGGTGTTACTGGCCTGGGAGCTGAATGGCGCGCCGCTGTCGCCGCTGCATGGCGGGCCGCTGCGTCTGCTGGTGCCGGGCACTATCGGCGCCCGCAGCGTCAAGTGGCTGCGGCGCCTTTCGCTGCAGGACGCGCCATCCGACAATTTTTACCAGCAGCGCGCCTACAAGGTCTTCCCGCCCGAGGTCAGCGCCGACACGGTGGACTGGAGCAATAGCGAGCCCCTGGGCGCCTTCATCGTCAATTCCGTCATCTGCACGCCGGCGCCGGACGCCATACTGTCAGCCGGCAACACACGTATCGCCGGCTACGCCATCAGCGATGTGCCGGTCAGCGCGGTCGAGCTTTCCGTCGATGGCGGCCGCCACTGGCTGCCCGCCAGGTTGACGGCGGAGCAGGCGCGCTGGAGCTGGCGCTTTTGGGAGTGTGAGGTGGCACTGGCGCCGGGGACGCACGAACTGGTTGTGCGTGCCAGGGACGTCGAGGGCAACAGCCAGCCGCCGGATGTGGGCCCGATCCATAATTTCAAAGGTTACATGATGAACAGCTGGCAGCGTCTGCGCGTTACTGTCCGCTGAGCGCCTGACCAGACTCCAGCGCCGCGCGCAGTTCTTCCGCCGCGGGCGCGTAATTCCCCACACGCCGCACGACCAGGCCGCTGGCGCTATTGGCCAGGGCGACGGCCGTGGGCCAGGGCGCTCCGGCGGCAGCGGCCAGCGTCATCACCGCGATGGCCGTGTCGCCCGCGCCGGTCACGTCGTAGACGTCGCTGACGACCGGCGCCGGGCAATGTTGCAGCGCGCCGTCCGCCGCAGCCAGGGTGGCGCCCTGCGGCCCGCGCGTGATGACCATGGCGCCGGTGAGGCGCAGCGTCGCGCAGAGCTCGCGCGCGGCGGCAGCGAAGTCCGCGTCGGTCGCCAGCGTTTGTCCCAGCCAGTTGGCGGCGTCCTCTGCGTTGCATTTGACCAGGCCGAAGTCGTGATACTTGTCCAGCTCGCCCTGGGCGTCGGCCGCCAGCAGAGGCGCTCCCGCGCAGCGCAGGGCCTCCACCAGGGCCGGCGTCAGCAGGCCGACGCGATAGTCCGAAACCAGCACTGCATCGACCGTGCGGCAGTGCTGCTGCAGGTGCGCGCGCAGCTGACTTTCACTGGCAGCGGCGAGCGGCGCGCGCGAGATGGTGTCGATGCGCGCCAGCTGTTGCGGATAGCGCAAGCCCATCCGGGCCATGATGCGTTGCTTGACCGTGGTAGCGCGCGCGGTCTCGCTCACCAGCGCCGCGCAGTCGATGCCCTGCGCCCCCAGCAGCGCGCGCAACTGCTGCCCGGCCGCGTCGGCGCCGGTGACGCCGGCGAGGATGGCCTGGCTGCCGAGGCGCGCGATGGTGACGGCGGGGTTGGCCGCGCCGCCAGGGATGAGGCGGCGGCTCTCGAATTCCAGCACCGGCACCGGCGCCTCGCGGCTCATGCGCGCCGGGCGGCCGCTTACATATTCATCCAGCAGCACGTCGCCGATGACCAGTATCCGGCGGCCCGCCAGCCGCGTCACCCAGCCCTGCAGTGACAATCAACTCACCTTGTCGTCGACGCCGCTCACTTGCCGCAGGTATTCGGTCTGGCCGGCGTGATATCCGTCATGCCAGACCAGTTCAATCAGGCATTCACGCAGGTTGCCGCCATCGCCATAAATGCAGGTACCTGTGTTCAACTGCTCCTCGCTGAGCGCGGCCAGCGCCGGCTCCAGCCGTTCCTGTGAACGGCGGAGGTCAGCCAGGATGACGTCAAGGTCGACAGAATCATCGTCAGCCTGCATCGCCTCACTGCCGTACCCGTAGGGCATGGTCCTGGCCTTGTCCCACAGCGGCTCGGCGTCCGCCATTTTCAGCATGGCATCACGGTAGACCAGGATGTGGCCCAGCACCCAGTTGAGGCAATTGCCGCGGAAGGGCAGCTGCAACATGCTGTCCGCATGGGTCAGGCCCCCGGTCTGGCGCTCGATGACTCCCAGGTTTCGCGCCAGCATGCCCGTCAATTCAGCAGCCGAGATCATGTTCGTCCTTTCCCTTTCGTCCCGTCCGGGACACTTAAATTACCTTGTCGTCGGTGCCGGTCAGCTGTCGCAGGTATTCGGTCTGTCCCGTGTGGTAGCTGTCGTGCCAGGTCATGAAGGCCAGGCGCTGGCGCAGGGTGTCGTCGCGCTCGTTCTCGAAGGGCGCGTCCAGCTGCTGCTCGTCATCAAGCGCGGCCATTGCGCCTGCCAGGCGCTCTTGAGAGCGCTGCAGGTCAGCCAGGATGGTCTCCATGGGGACGACCTCGTCGTCGGCTTTCATGGGCTCGCTGCCGAAACCGTACATTTTTCCGCTTTCCTCGTCCCACAGCGGCTCAGCGCCGGCGATGCGCAGCATGTAATCGCGGCTGACCACGATGTGGCCCAGCACCCAGTTGAGGCAGTTGCCGCGGAAGGGCAGTTGCAGCATGCTGTCGGCCTGGGTCAGGCCTTCGGTCTGGAGCCCGATGACTTTCAGGTTTTGTGCCAGCATGGTCGTCATTTCAACGGCTGTAATCATGATGTCCCCTTCTTCCTCTCACTATGGTTCCAGTCTGGCACAATTCCCGCGTGAATCAAGCCCGCGGGAAAGGTCGTCGCTGCAGGAGCACGGCCAGTACGAAGCGCGGCAGGCGCAACATCCGGCGCAGGCGCCAGGGTTGCAGGGCAAGGCGGAAGAGCCACTCGAGGCCGTGACGCTGCAGCCAGCGCGGCGCGCGCGGCACATCGCCGGCCACGAAGTCGAAGGCGCCGCCCACGCCCATGGCCAGCCCCACGCGCAAACGCGGCAGGTTGCGCGCGATCCATTTCTCCTGGCGCGGCGCGCCCCAGGCCACGAAGAGCAGGTCCGTCTGGCTGGCGTTGATGCGCGCCACGATGTCGTCCTCTTCCCCGGCAGTGGGGTTGCCGCTGTGTGTGCCGGCGATCTGGAGGCCGGGGAAACGCGCGCGCAGGGCCGCTGCCGCCCGCTCCGCCACGCCCGGCGCCGCGCCCAGCAGGAACAGGCGCCAGCCGTGCCGGACGGCCCGCTGCGCCAGCAGGGGCAGCCCGTCCGCACCAGTGATGCGGGCGGGCAGCGCAGCGCCCTGATGGCGCGCCGCCCAGAGCAGCCCGGCGCCATCGGCCACGCAGAGGTCGGCGCGCTGCAGGATGTGGCGAAAGTTAGGGTCCTTGCGCGCCATCATGATGAATTCGGGGTTGAGCGTGCAGATGTGATACGCCCGGCGCGGCTGTGACGTCAACCAGCGCTCGGCCAGCGCCAGCCACTGCGCCGTGGTGAGCCCGTCGACCGGCAGGCCGAGGATGTGGATGCGGCCTGGCTGGCGCGGCCCGGGCGATGCCGTGACAGGCGGCGGCGACTCGCCGCGCAGCAGCGCGCGCGCCGCCAGGACCACCTGCTGCGGCGTGACCATGCGCATGCAGGTGCGGGCCGCGCAGCCCCTGGGCAGGCCCATGCTGTGGCCGACGTAACTGCAGGGGCTGCATTCCGGCGCGCTGCGCAGCACCAGGCTGCGGCCGCCGGGCGTCCAGGGGCCCCAGGCGGCGGGATTGCCCGGCCCCATGATGGCCAGCACCGGGGCGCCGGCGGCGGCCGCCAGATGCATCACGCCGCTTTCCGCGCCGATGAAAAGCGCCGCCCCGGCCAGCAACTGCGCCAGCTGCGGCAACGTGGTCTGCCCCGTCAGATCCAGAGCCGAGCTGCGCATGGCCGCGCGAACAGTTGCGCCCTCGTCGTCGGGACTGCCGACGATCACGATTTGCGCGCCCGTCTCCGCCCGCAGCTGGTCGGCAACCTGCGCGAAATGCTGCGGCGACCAGCGCCGGGCCGGGTTGTGCGGGCCGCTGCCCGCGTGCAGCACGATGTTGCGACCAGGAGGCAGGGGTTGCGCCAGGGCGGCGCGCGCCACCACCGCCGGTCTGGGGCGTGGGTCAGCGCCCGCAAGGCCCGCCAGCTGCAGCCAGTATTCCGCCTGGTGCATGGCGCCGAAACCGGCGTCGGCCAGGGTCTCGTTGAGGAACCAGGCGTTGCCGTTGTCGAGGCCAATACGCCGCGCCGCGCGCGTGACCATGGCGATGAGCGCGAACCTGGCTGTGCCACGCAGCAGGGTGAAATGGTGAAAGTAGAGCACGAGATCGTGGTGGCCGAGGCCGAGGATATGCCGCAGGTTGCGCGGCTGCAGGAAGGCGAAGGGCTGGCTCCCGCTGGCCCGCTCGAGCGTCACGATCTCGTCTACCAGGCCGCTGCCGGCAACGAGCGGGGCGGCGTGGCTGTTGGTGAGCAGGGTGAGGTGAGCCGCGGGCAGCGCGTTGCGCAGGGCGGCCAGCGCCGGGGTCGTCAACACCAGGTCGCCCACGTCGGCCAGCTGCACCAGCAGGATGCGCATCAGGCTACGCCCGCCGTGGCGTCCCGCAGCGCGCCGAGCGTTGCACGCGCCGCGCGCTCCCAGGTGAATTCGTCCGCCCGGGCATGTCCGTCGCGAATGAGCCGCTGGCGCAGCGCTTCGTCCGCAAGCAGGTGGGTCATCTGCCGCGCGAGGTCGGCCTCGTCCGTCGGGTCGACCAGCAGGGCGGCGTCTCCGGCCAGCTCCGGCAAGCTGGAGGTGCGGCTGGTGATGACCGGCGTACCGCAGTGCATGGCTTCCAGCACGGGGAAGCCGAAGCCCTCATGAAGCGAGGGGAAGAGCAGCGCCAACGCGCCGGCGTAGAGCGCGCCGCGGTCCTCGTCAGCGACGTAGCCGGGCAGGTGCAGGCCCCCTTGCTGCGCGAAGTCACGCGCGTCGAAGAGCCAGCCGCGTCCACCGGCCAGCACGAGGCCGGCCTCGTCATGCGGGTTGGCTGCGCGCCAACGCTGCCAGGCGGCGACGATGAGCGGCAAATTCTTGCGCGGCTGCAAGGTGCCGAGAAAGAGGAAGTAGCGTTGCGGCAGGTTGTACTTGCGGCGCAGGGCCGCCAGCTCACCGATTGCAAGGCGCGTCACGCCGGGGTAGACCACGCGCAGCTTCTCCGGCGCGATGCGATAGAAGCGTTGCAGATCGGCGGCGGTGGCGTGGCTGTCGGCCAGCACGAGGGTCGCGCGCCGGGCGCTGTGGCGGGTCGTCAGCTGCAGGTAGCGGCGCGCTAGGGGCGGATGCGCAGCGGGGAAGTGGTGAAAGCCGAGGTCGTGCACGGTGACCACAGCCGGGCCGCGCAGCAGTAGCGGCAGCGTATGCGCCGGCACGAAGCTCACGTCCGGACGCAGCGCCTGCAGCGCCGCGGCCAGGCGCAGATGCGTCCACAAACGCGGCAGGGGGATGACGTGTTGCTGCACGCCCGGCCCGCTGAACAGCCCCGCCGGCGGCGCGTCGCGGAAGAAGAGGTGGAACTCATGGCCGGCGCCGACCCGCAGCAGCGCACGGATGAGCTCGCGGCTGTAATGTTCGGTGCCGGTGGCGCGCGCGACGGTGGCGCGGCTGGCGTCGATGGCGATGCGCATGGTCAGAGCCAGCCAGGCGTTACAGGCAGGGCCATGCCTTGTCCGGGGGCGCGCGCATCGCTATACTGGGCCATCGGCGACGTAGCCAAGCGGTAAGGCAGAGGTCTGCAAAACCTTTATCACCGGTTCGAATCCGGTCGTCGCCTCTTCTCCCCTGTTCCCGTCCGCTTCAGCCACCGGAATGCCCGGAAACAAGGAGCGTGGCCTGGGCGCTCATGCGCCGTTTTCCTGCGCTCCCAGCCTTTTCTGCGCCTCATACGTCACCATGGTCACGAGGCCCATCAGTCCCTGGCCCTTGCCCATCGAGACTTCGCGCCCGAAGATGCCCAGCACGATGTCTTGCGGGACCTGCGCCACCTGCTGTAGTGGCGCGCCGGAACAGCAATCAGCGAGGATGACGGCCAGGGCCATGGCCGAGAGCCCCTGCGGATTGAGCACATCGAAGCGATATTGCAGCGTGCCTTCGTCGTCGGGCAGCGCCCACACGAAAGCCTCGGACTCGCAGCCCAACACGCGTCGCGCCTCGTCGTAGGGGGGCGTCGCAACCTCAGGCGTGACCCGCACCTCGTCGAAACGGTCTGCCGAATCGATCAGCCAGGCGGCGCGCTCGTTACGGTCCGTGATGAAGGAGAAGTCCTCCAGCACTTCTTCCAGCTTCGGCGGGATCATACGCGTACTCAGCGTTCAATTGGCACGTTGACCAGGTTGCCCCATTCCGTCCAGCTGCCGTCGTAGTTGCGCACCTGGCCGTAGCCCAGCAGGTACTTCAGCGCGAACCAGGTGTGGCTGCTGCGTTCGCCAATGCGGCAGTAGGAGATGATGTCGTCGCTCCCGTCCAGACCCTGCTCGTCCTCGTAGATGGCGCGCAGGCCGTCCGCGTCGAGGAAGGTGCCGTCCTCCGGGTTGGCGGCGCGGCTCCAGGGAACGCTCTTCGCGCCAGGGATGTGGCCGCCGCGCAGCGCGCCTTCCTGGGGCGAACCGGGCATGTGCAGCAACTCGCCGCTGAACTCCTGCGGGCTGCGCACGTCCACCAGCGGCCGGTCGGCCTCGATGTGGGTCAGCACTTCGTCGCGGAAGGCGCGCTCCGAACTGTCGTCGCGCGCGGCCGCCTTGTAGGTCGTGTGCGTATATGAGGGCACCGCGCGCGTTAACTCGCGTCCCTCCAGCTCCCACTTCAGGCGCCCGCCGTCCATCACGCGCGCCTTGCTGTGGCCGAAGAGCTGGAAGACCCAGAGGGCGTAGCAGGCCCACCAGTTGCTCTTGTCGCCGTAGAACACCACCGTCGTGTCCGGCGTGATGCCGTTGCGCGACATCAAGGTCTCGAAGCCGCCCTGGTCCAGATAGTCACGCCGCAGCTGATCGTTGAGGTCGACGGTCCAGTCGATCTGGACGGCGCCGGGGATATGACCTGAGGTGTAGAGTAGTGGGTCCTCGTTGGACTCGACAATGCGTATCTGTGGATCATCCAGATGTTGGGCGACCCAGTCCGTCGCAACGAGCATTTCGGGGTTGCTGTAGCCCCGCTTCTCGATATCACTCATGAATATTAGCTCCTGTTTTGCCGCTCTGCGAATGTACACCCCCATGATAACTGACCTGGCCCGCGGCGGCAACAGGGCCAAGCGCAGCGCGCCCTTGCCGCGCTGCCTTGCCCCGGCAAGAATACGGGCCATGGCAGAGATCAGGGTTCACGACACTTTCGGCGTCCTGCGCGACCTGTACACGACGCCGCTAGCTCCACGCGAGAAATTCCGGCGCGCCGGCCCCTTGCTGCTCGACCCCGGCACGGCCATCCGCCCCTTCTATCAGGCCCGTGCGAGCCATGGCCGTAGCTGGCCGGCGCTGGAGGTCATGGAAGCCGCAGCCTGCGACGGTCTGGAAGCCGGCAAGGGCGCCCAGGGCCGGGGGCTGTTCAACCCCGCGCGCAGTCTGAAAGCGGCCGCCTGGGAGTTCGAACAGTACGCTGCGCAAGATCTGCGCGGGCAGGCCGACGCTGTTCTCGAAGGTCTGGCGCAACTGCTCAGCCTGCCAGGGGCGCAGGTCGATTGTCTGCTGCTGCCCTGCGACAGCGCCAACCGCTCGTTGATGGCCTTCAGCCATGGCCTGAGCGTCTACGGGGCCGCGCCCGGCCTTATCATGTTGCGGCTCTGGCCCTGCGCCGACAACCTCGAACGGCTGCCGGCGGCGCTGGCGCGCGCCTGGGCCCAGACGCTGCGCCACCTCGTCTTTGGTCGCGCGACGCTGTGCCGCCTGGCGGACTTCCTGGTGATGGAGGGCCTCGCGGCTGTTCTGGTGGACAGGTTGCAGCCGGAGACGGGCGCGCCCTGGCTGGGGACTCTGGCCAAACCCGTTGGCTGGGACGCGGAGCTGGCGCACATCGCGCGCGCCTGGTACGGGCTGGCCGACTACAGCGAGCTGGTAACGAACGTCTATGGCGCGCAGGTCGTCATGGGCCTCGAACGGGCGCCGTCGGCCCGGCCCATGGACGCCGACACGCTGGCGCTGGCGACCGTCTTCCTCGGCGAGGCGCTGGATACGACGCAGGCAGTGCCTGTCGCTACGTATATGTACGGCGACGAGTTGCTGACGCGCAACGGTCATGCCCCGGCCGGCATGCCCGCCTGCGCCGGTTTTGAGGTCTGATACCGGCTCGTTCAGGCCTGGCTCGATGCGACACGGGCGCGACGCTGGCGGATGCGCTGGTCGCGCCGACGGCGCAGATCATCGCGGAGGTGAGTATCTTCGATCAGCCCTTGTGAGTCAGCGCCGCGATTAGCGCGCGCTCGGCCCAGCCAAAACTGTAACGCGCCAGCGCCTCCGGCGCAGCCCAGGCGAGCTCCGGCAGCTGCGTCGCAGCCGGCCCACTCAGCAATTCACACTCCCAGGCGTGCAGCGTGATGTGGAAGTGCGTGAAGCCCTGCTGCACCGGTGCCAGCGCCGCGCCGCGCTGCACCTCCAGCGCCAGCGTCGCGCGCAACAGTCGGTGCAGCGCGTCCGGCAGGGTTGCGTCCGCTGCGCTCACGCGCCCGCCGGGGAAGGTCCACAGGCCGCCCAGCAAGCCATCCGTCGGTCGCCGCTGCAGCAGCAGCTCGCCCTGCGCGTTGCGCAGCAGCGCGGCGACGACGTCATAATGTGGCCGGTCAGCGCGCGGAGGGCGCCGGGGCCGCTGCCCCTGGCTGCCGCGGGCGCGGGCCAGACACTGCGCCTGCAGCGGACAGCGCGGACAGTCCGGCTGACGCGGCCGGCAGATTGTGCGCCCCAGTTCCATCAACGCCTGGTTCCATGTGCCCGGACGCGCCTGCGGCAACCACTCCTGCGCCAGCGCCCATAGCCAACGCTGCGTCGCCGTGCGTGTGATGTCCTCGTCGAGGTCCAGCAGCCGCGCGAAGACGCGCATCACATTGCCGTCCAGCACTGGCGATGGCTCGTTAAAGGCGATGCTGGCGATGGCGCCGGCAGTGTAACGCCCAATGCCGGGCAGCTGCTGCAGCTCCGCTGACGTACGCGGGAAGCAGGCATTGTGCTGCGCCACGAGGATGCGCGCCGTGCGATGCAGGTTGCGCGCGCGGCTGTAATAGCCCAGCCCTTCCCAGAGCTTGAGCACCTCGTCCAGCTCGGCGGCGGCCAGCGCCGGCAGGTCGGGGCAATGGCGCAGGAAGCGCTCGTAATAGGGGATGACCGTCTCCACCTGCGTCTGCTGCAGCATGATCTCGGCCAGCCAGATGGCGTAGGGATCGCGGCGCCGGCGCCAGGGCAGGTCGGCGGCCTCGCGGTCGTACCAGGTCAGCAGGCTGTCGTCGGGGCGCATGTCAGGGGTTCCGGAGTGGCAGGGCGCAAGTCAGTGTACAATACCGCTCATGCGCATTCTGTTGCCCGTCATCTTCACTCTGTTGCTGCCGCTGGCCGTCACTGCCCAGGCGCAACCCGAGGCGCTGCCGGCGCTCGCCACCCAGGTCGCGGCCGACCTGGCGGAGGCCGAGCGCGCGGTCGACCAGGCTTTCAACCTGCTGGGCCTGCTGGAGGCCTTCAGCCTGATTGTGACCGTGGTCGGCGGCGCGGCCGCTATCTTCGGCGTCACGCGTTTCATCTCCGCCCAGAATCAGCTGCGCGAATCGCGCCAGAAGTTTGAGGAAGAGCTCGCCAGCTCACGCCGGCTGCTGCAGGAAG
The DNA here is from genome assembly GCA_965238035.1 of Phototrophicaceae bacterium. Lineage (GTDB taxonomy): Bacteria > Chloroflexota > Anaerolineae > Aggregatilineales > Phototrophicaceae > JAGWBD01. Next base: position 1,779,754 of record OZ250163.1, read on the forward strand.
AGACCCGTCAGCGGCAGGAAGCCTTTGCCGGGCTGCAGAGCTCGCTGCAGAGCACGCTGGAGAAATCGACCGGCGATGCCACGCGCGCGCTTTCCTTCCTGCCGCTGGGCGAGCGCCAGTATCGCTCCGGCGACTTCCGCGGCGCCCGCGCCATTTACGCGCGCGCGCTGCAGCTGGACCCGCTCAACCCGGTCATCAACTACCGCATGGGCTACACCTGCGCGCAGTCTGGCGCGCTCGACGAGGCCGAGCGGCACCTGCGCCAGGCGCTGGCCAGTGAATCCGATTTCGCGCCGGCGCTGGCCAGTCTGGGCTATGTATACCGGCGGCGCGCCGAACAGTTGCCGGAGGGCGTCGAACGGGCGCGCGCCTTCAACGAGGCCGAGCGCCACCTCACGCAGGCCCTGGCCCTGCTGCCCGGCCTGGTGGACGACGACGGCGAATCGTGGTGGGGCTCGCTGGGCGGCCTGTACCGCCGGCGCGGCCAGCTGGCGGAAGCCGTCCACGCCTACCGCGAGGCGGCGCGCGTCACGCCCGCCTCCTCCTACGCCTTCGTCAACCTGGCGCTGCTGGGCATGCAACAGGATGGCGCCGACATGCGCGAGACCTGGCAGCAGGTGCAGCAACTGGCCGCCGCCGAAGTGCGCGCCGACGTCAACAACTACTGGGGCTACGCTGACCTCGTCACCACCAGCCTGGCGCTGGGCGATAGCGAGGGGGCGGAAGCGGCGCTGACGGCCTTCTTCAGAACCATGCCGGCGGACGCCACGCAGGTGCCACAAGTGCTGCGCGACTCGCTGGAGCGACTGGCGGCAGCACTGTCCGCGCAGGAGAGTCAGGCGGTGTCTGTTGCGATCGCACGCATCGATGCCCACTGCGCGGCAAACAGCGATTGAGCGTAGTAGCTACGCAGGCCGTTGCCCCGCCACTCACCGACAACCCGGACCAGAGGGCCCGGCCTGCACAGGGCGTCCCTGCGCCACCTGGAACTGTGAAGCCGGTGAGGGTCAGCGCCCGTGTTTGTCTGGCCGCGCCTTAACCTTTCAGCATGTCGATCGCGCGCATGTTGGCGGCGCCGTCGCCGGGGGCGAACATGGGCGGGCGTCCGAGCAGCAGCGCGTCGGCGAAGTCCTCGACCATCAGCGTGTAGCTATTGGCGGGCGGGATGGTGATGCGGCTGTATTCACCCCCTGGCCCCCAGTGCTCGATGAGCGAGCCACGATCGACCGGCACAATGAAGGCTTCTTCCACGCGGATGCGCCCCAGTGTGCCGCGCAGATCGTAACTTTGCACGCGATGACTGCGCAGGGTGTTGTCGACCACGCCGATGGCGCCCGAGGGGAATTCAAACACACCCGCAAATGCTTCATCCACGCCGCTGGCAGAACCGATGCGGAACAGCGCCTTGCCCTGCACGGGCTCTTCGCCAGTCATCAGCCGCGTCAGGTTGACGCAATAACAACCGGCATCCATCAGACCGCCGCCGGCCAGTTCATGGCTGAGGCGGATGTTGTCCGTGTCTTTCGGGTTGATGGTGAAGCTGAAGCTGGCGTTGACGAGGACGAGGTTGCCAATGGCGCCGTCGCGCAGCAGCGACAACACTTTTTGCGTCTGCGGGTTGAAGCGGTACATGAAAGCCTCGGCGAGGAGCACATTATGCTGCTCGAAGGCCACAACCATCATGTCAGCCTCGGTAGCGTTGGAGGCCAGCGGCTTCTCGCACAGCACCGGCAGGCCGGCTTCGGCGCAGCGGATACTCCACTCCGCGTGCATGCTGTTGGGCAAGGGGTTGTAGATGGCGTCGATTTCCGGGTCGGCCAGCAGGGCCTCGTAGCTACCGTGCGCGCGCGGGATGCCAAGGGTGTCTGCGGCCTGCTGCGCGCGCTCCTGGTCACGGCTACCGATGGCGACCACCACGCCGTTGCGGCTCTGCTGCATGGCCGGTATGATGCGCCCGGTGCCGATTTTGGCCGTGCTGAGGATGCCCCAGCGAATCTGGTCGCTCACAGCTCACTTCCTTTCTCGCCGCGCATGGTGACGCGGCCGCCATAGATTGTCGTCAGGGCACGCAGGCCGCCGTGGAAGATCAGCTGCATCCCCAGGCCGGTCAGCGATGCACTGGGCGGCGCCAGCGTCGTCGTGCGAAACCAGGCGCGCCAGCGCAGCCAGGTGCCGCCGTGGCGCTCCGGCGTCAGGGATTGCAGCGCCAGGTGGTCGACGATGAACTCGCTCTCATCGATGCTGCTGGCCAGCAAATGTGGCGGATGCGAGGCGACGATGTATTCCTGCAGCGTGAACGGGCCCAGGCGCAGCCAGCGTACCGTGCTCACCCCGTCGCGCGCCAGCGCGTGCCGTCGGCTGACCGTGCTGGCCGAGATCAGCGGCAGCCAGTGGAAGAGGCTTGCGTGGTCGCTGATGTGCGCGAAGATTTTGGCCGGCGGCGCATCCAGCAGGGCGAGGCAATCTGCGCGCAGCGGCGCGTCGGTGTAGGTGCCTACGTCAAAGCCCCCGACGATTCGGTCCACGCTATTGTCCGCCATGCCCACCCGGGGGAGTATAGCGTGGGGGAGTGTATAATCATGATGCGAAGAATCGCAGGAAAGCCATGATGGTCGCTCTGCCACAACTGATGGACCCACCGCCAACGCTGCCGGAGGGGGTCGCCGACCTGGTGAATGACACGGCGTCCGCTACAAGGGAGCGCAAGGTGCAGCTTGACGAGGCGTTGGAGGCGCTTGCCCGGCGTGAGCGTGAGCTGGAGGAGCTGGAGCAGTTTGTCACGGGTCTGGCGGGTCTCGAACTGGATGTGGAGCAGGGAGCAGCGCCGGACGAAGAGGTTGTCGCAAACGCCGTCGAGGTTATAGAGGAACTGTTTGCGTGGGCCGCGACGGTCGCAGAGGAGCGCTCGGACCAGCTGAATGCCCTAAAGGATGCCCTGGAGGACCTGTGCGCAGGGGAGGAGGCGCTGGCCTCCCTGGCGCGGCAGGTGTATCTGCGTCAGGAGGCATTGAGCGGGCGCATACAGGCGCTTGCCCGGCAGGACATGGAAAACCTGATTGGCAACATGCTGCATCAGGTTGCCAGACAGCGTGAGTTGAGCATCGACGAAAAAATCCGCCTGCTCCACTCCATCCCGGACCACAGGCCGATCGACAATCCTGTCTCCACGCGCCGCGCCGACTGGTACAGCGACAGTGACTCCACACATCGCAGGGACTGGTATCGATAATGGCGCATGACAACGTATTCGTGGATTCCAATGTCCTCCTGCACCACGCCTACCGGGACATCGGCAGCGAAGCTCCTGAAATTAACTGGATGAAACACGAGACCTGCAGGGCGCAACTGCATCGATTTCAGCAGGAGAACACCCGCCTCTGGATAAACGGTCAGGTGCTGCGGGAGTTCTGGAGAGCGGCATCCCTGTTCCAGACAAAGGGAGAAAGATTGTCGCCCGAAGAGATCATGCAAACACTCCGCAGGTTTATGGACGTCATACGGGTGGTGGATGAAACAGAGGCCGTACGCGAACAGTTGCTGACGCTCGTACAAGAGCATTCAGTCCGCGGCCTGGCAGTTCACGATGCCAACATTGTGGCGACCATGCTGGCTCATGGCATTGATACTTTGTATGCACGAGATAGTGGCTTCGACCGTTATCGCGAGCACATTATCATCATCACGCCGCAGGTGAGTGCCATATAGAATTTGCAACCACACTCCACGGCTTGCGCGGTCTGGCAGGGCCGTGCCACAATCGCTGCGCAAGCAGACAGGGGAGGAAGCAACGGTGGACTGGATAGCGAGCCCGGATGCCTGGGCGGGTCTGTTGACCCTCATCGTGCTGGAAATCGTGCTGGGAATTGACAACATCGTCTTCATCACGATTCTGGCGGGCAAGCTGCCGCCGGCGCAACAGGCGCGCGCGCGTCAGGTCGGGCTCGGCCTGGCGCTGGTAATGCGCATCCTCATGCTCTTCGCCATCTCCTGGGTGATTCGGCTGACGGCGCCGTTATTCGAGTTGCTCGGCCAGGAGATTTCGGGGCGCGACCTGATCCTCATCGCCGGCGGCCTCTTCCTGCTGGCCAAGGCCACGCACGAGATTCACGAAAGGCTGGAGGGCGAGAGCGGCCACGCCAGCGCGCGCGTGCCGCCATCCTTCACCGCCGTGGTGCTGCAGATCATGCTGCTCGACGTGATCTTCTCGCTCGATTCGGTCATCACGGCCGTGGGCATGGTCAGCGAGGTCAGCATCATGATTGTGGCGGTCATCATCGCCGTCGGCATCATGATGCTCTCCGCCGCGCGCATCGGCGACTTCGTCAACCAGCACCCGACAGTCAAGATGCTGGCGCTCAGTTTTCTGCTGCTCATTGGCGTGATGCTGGTGGCCGAGGGCCTGGATCAGCACATCCCCAAGGGTTACGTCTACTTCGCCATCACCTTCTCGATCTTTGTGGAGATGCTCAACCTACGCATGCGGAGCCAGACGCACAAGCCGCCGCTGCAGCTGAATCAGCCCTATGTAGCATCAGAGGATTAGTCTTGATCATCTGGGCCTAAGCCTATACAGAGGATCACAGCATTGGCAATGTCTTCTAGCTGACCAGGTTTCACTTCGCCAAGCTTTTCTTCAAAACGTTCTGATGAGGCGCATAACACTTGAAATGCATTTGCCCACGAATCTTGAGAAAGCCCGTTTATTGAAGAAGGCGAAACCGGAATCATCCAGAAGTGATCCCTATACTTATGGCCTTTTGAAGTAAAAGGGACGATGATTTGCAGCTCAGGCCGACCTATCGACTCCGGACTCAAAACCACTGCCGGATGTGGACCTTTCATTTCTGCTCCGGCTTGTGGGTCAAAATTTACTCTCCAAACCTCTCCCCGCGAAATTTCTTTCTCTACTAGCTCGTTCATTTAGAATTCTTGCTCGCCAAAGGCTTCGAACACTTCGAATTCCACGTCTTTTGCCATCTCAAACGAACGTTTTATCCACGCTTCTCGTTCCTCAGCTGGCATTTTCATCAATTCAGTTGCTGTTGGAGGTTCAGTTACTTCGGAAAATGATGAGGGAAAATCGTAATTTGGCAGTGCTTGTTGTATCCGTTCGTTAGAAACCAATCCTCCCTCCAAGGCGCGTGAGATCATCTGCTTTAGCAGTACCGGTTCCTCATCGGCGACGAATTCATAAGGCTCGGATTTCTTCAATCCACGTCGGTTCAACTCCCGCCAAAAGGCACGAACCAAGCCAGATGGGAATATGCCCAGATCGCTTGCGCGATAGACCCAGCCTTGCATACTCAGACCGTAGCGACGTTTTAAAGCACCAAGTTCAGCAAATGAAACTGTGTTCCGGTTCTCTCCCAACTCACGTCGAGCAACTTCTTCAGGGACCAGTAGAGCCGCCGCGAAACGATGTGCGAGTTTTTCTTCCCGGTCTTCTGGCGTTTGCATAACCAGATGACCGAGTTCGTGCGCAAGATTAAAGCGCTGCCTGTCTGTATCGACTTTTGTATTAATCACTATGACCGGCACATCATTATTTATATGTCCGGCCAAGCCATCGAATCGTTCGGTAACTTGATTCCGGCTTATTACAACAACACCCCTGGTTTCTGCTGTTTGTGTCAGGTTCTCTATTGGTGCATCATCCAACCCCCAGTTCTTGCGAAGCATCTGCGCCGCCTCTTCCGCACCTTCAACGTCGACAACAGTTATACGCTCAGAAAAATCAAAAGAAACGTTCGGATAGAGTTTTTCGCGCAATTCGATGTGCAAAGAGGCAACATCACTGGCAGACAATTCAATTTCTTTACGAGACTTTTTTGGCAAGGCAGAGCGTTTGCGATAAGCGAGCCATTCCACAGAACTTGTGGGCTTGTGGAGAAGCCATACTGGCGGCACGTTGAACAACTTTGAAAGCGCAAGCAGCGTGGTCGAGTTGATGGTGCTATTGTCACGCTCCAAGTTGGCTATCTGTGATGGACTTAAGGAAATACCGGCGTGACGCATTGCGTCTGCAACATCCGCCCTTGTCATACGCGCCATCAGACGTGCGTGATAAATGCGAGCACTAGTCATGATCGCACCTCCCCTTTGTAATCATTTTAGCATTGTAGAAACCTCTGTTCAACATAGACTGGCTGACCACTTTTTGACAGGCCAGGGCGTACTGGATACCATCCCGGCGTTGTCGACAATCGACAGTTGTAGACAGTCGGTGTCGGCGTATTTCGGCGTGAAGTGAGGAAAAGTTAATGCCATCCGACTCCGTTGCGGCCCTGCTGCTGCAACATCGCGCCAACAGCGACCTGAATGCAACGGTCATCCCCGCCTCAGCGCGCAGCGCGCAGGACCTGGCCGCTGACGCCACGGCGGGCCCACTGGACGAGCGGATCATCGAGGCGACCGGTGAGGCCCTTGATGCCGGTCACACGCATTACGAGCCCGTGCCGGGCATCGACCCGCTGCGCGCTGCGCTGGCGCAGCACCTCAGCGAGGCCACCGCTGCGGACTGGCGCGCGGGCAATCTGCTGGTCACGGCCGGCATGCAGGAGGCGCGCTTCCTCACCCTGCAGCTGATTGACGCGCAGGGAGCGGCATTGGCCGTGCCGGAAGTCGTGCACCCTGGCGCGCGCAAGGCGCTGGGCGTACGGCCGCGCGCGACGCATACGCTGGCGGTTGATGCGGAGCGGCGGCTGCCGCAACTGGATGCCATGCGCGCCGCACTGGAGGCCGGCTGTCGCCTGCTGTATCTCGAGTCGCCTTCGCGGCTCAGTGGCGCGACCTTCAACGCTGAAGAGCTGGCAATGCTCGCTGCCCTGCTGGAGCAACACAACGCGAACCTGATTCTGGACCGGGGGCTGGCGCCCTGGGTCGCGGGAGCTGGCGCGGCCGCAATTGCGGAGCGTGTCGCGCTGATTGGCGAGGCCTTTCCCGGCGCCGGCATGGCCAGTTGGCTGGCCGGTTACGTCGCCGTGCCGGAAGACTGGCTGCCGCCGATTCAGTCACAGAAGCAGATCATGTCGATCTGCACGGCCACGCCCGCGCAATTCGGCGCGCTGGAGGCGGCCAAGCTCTACGCGCAGGAGCATCCCGCGCGGCTGCAATATATGACTGCGCTGCGCGCCAGTCTTGGCGAACGCGCCCGCGCCGCCGGTCTCGACCTGCTCGCCGGCGGGGCCGCCAGCCTGCTGGCCCTGCGCCTGTCCCCGTCACAGAAGACGCAGGGGCGCGCGCGCCTGGCGGCGGCGGGCTATCAGGTCGCGGACGGGAGCGACTTCGGCGCGCCGGACGTGCTGCGCCTGACGGTCAGCGAAGCGACCCGCGCAGCCCTTGACCTGCTTGCCGACGCATGAATGAGGTAGAGAGCCATGCCTGAAAAGAAAAAGGGCGGAACCAGCCTGCTCTACTCCCTGATGGCCGAGGCCGCGGGCTACGATGACACGATTGTGATGGGCCGCGGCGACCCCGATTTCGACACGCCGGCGCACATCATTGCTGCTGCCAAAGAGGCCATGGTGCGGCACCACAGCGATTCCGCGCCGCCTGAAGGGCTGCTGTCGCTGCGCCAGGCGATCGCGGAGCGCGTAGAGCGCGTCAACGGCGTGAGCTACGACCCCGAAACTGAAGTCGTCGTCACCAACGGCGGCCAGGAAGCGCTGTTCCTGATGGTGCTGGCCATCGTCAGCCCCGGCGACGAGCTGATCGTGCCCGAGCCGAATTACAGCACCTATCTTGATTCGCTGAGTTTCGCGGGCGGGCGCAAGGTGGAGGTGAGCACCTCGCCGCTGGAGGACTTCCGCGCCGACCCCGCGGCGGTGAGAGCGGCCGTTAGCGAGCGGACGCGGGCGCTGCTGCTGGTCTCGCCCAACAACCCCGCCGCCAACGTCATCTCGCCCGCAGACATGCAGGCCATGATGCAAATCGCCTGCGATCACGACCTCTTCGTCATCGCCGACGACATCTACGACCTCTTCGTTTATGATGACTTCGTGCACACCAGCGCGGCTTCCCTGCCCGGCGGCCGCGAGCGCACCCTGACGCTGAACGCCCTGTCCAAGGCCTACTCGATGACCGGCTGGCGACTGGGCTGGATCACCGGCCCGGCCGACCTGATGGCGCGCGTGCGCGAACTGAAGGCGGCCATCACCGGCGCCACCTCCATCATCTCGCAACACGCCGGCATTGCCGCGCTGACCGGGCCACAGGAGCCGGTGCAGATGATGGCGGACGCCTACAGCCGGCGGCGCCGCATCATGCTGGACGCGCTGGACGAGATGGGCCTCGACTACGGCGTGCCGCAGGGCGGCCAGTTCGTCTTCGCCGACATCGGCTTCACCGGAATGGACAGCTTCAGCTTCGCCAAACGGGTGCTCAGCGAGCAGCACGTGCTGGCCTATCCCGGCGGGGCCTTCTCCGAGGCGAGCAGGCACTACATCCGCATGACCTTCCTGCAGCCGGAAGAAAAGTTGCGCGAAGGGATGGAACGTATGAAGATCGCCCTGCGCGGGATTGTGGCCGAGGGCCGCAACGGTCCCGCGCCGGCTTCGTCGGCAGATTGACCGGACAGCCCGTTTATGGCCTACGAAATCCGCAATCCCGAGCTGGTCAACCACTATCCACTGGCGCCCCTGCGGCGCTTCGCGCTGGACTTCCTGGGGGCCCTGGGCGCCAGCGAGGAAGAGGCCGCCATCGTCAGCGACGGCGTGCTGACGGCGGCGCAGTGGTGGCACCCGGGGCAGGGGCAGGGCCTGGAGAAGTTTTTCCGCTACCAGCGGCGGGTGCAGGGCGGCGGCATCATTCCCGCCGTTGAGATGCAGTGGCTGCGCGAGGGCCCCTCATTCGCCCTGCTCGACGCCGCGAAGGGCTTTGGCTACGTCGCCGCGCAGCGCGCCATGAACCGCGCCATCGAGAAGGCGCGCGAGACCGGCATCGCCATCGTCGGCGTGCGCCACAGCAACCACTTCGGCATCGCCGGGTACCATGCGCTGCAGGCCGCAAAGGCCGGCCTCATCGGCTGGGCCTTCACCAACGCCGCCCCCGAAATGGCGCCCTGGGGCTCGGCGCTGCCGGTGCTGGGCACCAACCCCTGGGGCTTCGCCATCCCGCGCGCGGAGACGCACGCCATCGTGCTGGACATGGCGCTGACGATGTCCGGCAAGGGCATGATGCGCTGGTACGAGCGCGAGGGTCGGCCCATGCCGGCCAACTGGGCGCTGACGGCCGACGGCCGCGAGACGACCGACCCCGGCGCGGCGATGGACGGGCCGATGCTGCCCATTGGCGAATACAAGGGCTATGGCCTCAGTCTGGTCAGCGACGTGCTGGCCGGCGTGATGACCGGCGCGCTCTTCGGCATGAACGTCTTTCAGGACGACAGTAACTACGACGTGGGCCACATCATGGTCGCCATTGAGCCGCAGGCCTTCCTCACGGAGGCGGAGTTTCAGGAGCGCCTCGAGCAACTGGTCGCCGAGGTCAAGGCGGCGCCGGCGCTGGATCCGCAGCGCCCGATATTGTTGCCCGGCGAGATCGAGTTCAAACGGATGGAAGAGCGACAGCGCGATGGCATCCCCGTCGCGCGCGAGACGGTCGACGGACTGCGCGAACTGGCGCGTGCGCTGGCCGTGGATTTCCCGCTTTAGCCGCAGGATGCAAACAGGAGAAGGTCAGTGACTCAGGCAATGAAAATCGGCAATGTTAGCGTGATGCCGGGCGAAGTCGGCCGCGGCGGCATCCCGATCGGTGCGGACATGTTTCCGCGCGGGCGCGAGATTCCGCTGATTGTAGTGCGTGGCGCGGCTGACGGGCCCGTGCTGTGGCTGAACGGGGCGACGCACGGAGATGAACCCGAAGGCCCCTTCTCCATCTTCCGAACCCTGGCGCAGATCGACGCGCAGCAGTTGCGCGGCACGGTGGTCGCGGCACCGGTGCTGAATGTGCCGGCCTTCACCGCCGGCACCCGCGGCGACCCGCTGGACGCTTTCGCCTACGACATGAACCGGCTGTATCCCGGCAAGGCCGATGGCTATCCGACCGAACGCGCGGCGCATGCCCACTGGCAGGCCATGCAGGGCTGTTGCGACCTGCAAATCTCCATCCATTCCGGCGGCGAACATTCCTACCTGGCGCACATGATCTTCGCCTCGGACAACCCCGCCAGCATGGAGCTGGCCGCTGCCATGGGGCCGGGCTGGCCGCTGGTCTTCCGCAGCGGCACGGGCGGCGGCAATCCCTCCTCGCAAATCGCCGCGGACGGCAGGGCTGGCATCACCGTCGAACTGGGCGGCAACTGTCGCACCCTGAGCGCTGATTTCCACGGCATCGCTGAAGACCTGGCAAACGGCTACCTCAACGTTCTGCGCCATTACGACATGATTGACGGCGAGGCGAGCTATGAAGGTCGCTGGCACACCGGTTACCAGATTCCGTTGCTGGCGCCGCGCACCGGCATGTACGTCGGCAACGCGGAGCTGCCCTTCGAGACGCTGATTCCGGGCGGGACGCTCATTGGCACGATTTACGATCTCTATGGCGATGTCATCGCCACGGTGGACGCGCCGCAGGACGGCCTGGTCTTCGGCCTGCGCTCGCGCCCGTCGGTGCTGGAAGGGCAGTGGTGCTGCTTCTTCGGCGTTGTTGAGGAGACGGTGACCAGCCTGAGCTGAACGCCTGGCAGAAGCTGTGAAAGGGAATCGACATGGAGAGCACGGCAGAGCGTCGTCGCGGTCTAATCCCCGAAGACCTGATGAATTTTCGCTGGCTGGAGGAGATCGTCCTCGCGCCGGACGGCAGCATGGTCGCCTGGAGCGTGCGCGAGCCGGACGGGGCCGCGAACGGCTATCGCAGCCATTTGTACATTCGTGATTTGACCAGTGCGGAAACGCAGCGTCTCACCAGGGGGCCGGGCCAGGTTTCATCGCTGGCATGGAGCCGCGACAGCGCGCAGCTGGCCTGGTGCCACAGCAAACCGGAAGGCTGCAGCCTGCGCATCTGGCGCAAGGCGGATGGCAGCAAGCGCGGCATCCCGCTCGGTGACGAGCCGCTCACAGGCCTCGACTGGGCGCCGGACGGCATCCGGCTGGCGGGTGTGCGCTGGACGGAGATGAAGCACCCCGACGAGTCGCGCGGGCCGCTGCCTGGCGTGCCGAAACCCAATTTCAAGGTGGTGCGGCGGCTGCGCTACAAGCAGGATGGCATCGGCTGGGTGCACGATCGCTTCAGCCAGGTGTATGTGCTGGACACGGCCACGGGCGATCTGGCGCAGGTCACGCACAGCGAGTGCGACTACGCCACGCCGAAGTGGAGTATGGACGGGACGCGGCTCGCCTTCGTCGGCACGGCGCGCGAACAGAACATCGCGGCCGGCCAGGGGCATATCTACATTTGCGGGACCGGTGCGGAAATGCCCGGCAGCGGCCCGCGCGCCCTGCTGCCAGACTGGCAGGGCACGGCCGTCAGCCCGGTATGGGGCGCTGACGACCGCTACATTGCCTTCGCCGGCCACAATCATCCGCCACCTACCAACCGCCGCAATTTCTGGCAGCCGCATCTCGCCGACGTCGAGGCCGGCACGGCCGTCAAGCTGGACGAGGACATCGACGAGGAAGTCGGCAACTACGGCGTGGCCGACCAGCGGGTCAGCCTGACCAACGTCACGGTCAAGTGGGCGCCCGGCGACAAGTGGATCTACTTCCTGCTGACCGAGCGCGGCGCGGCCAATCTCTGGCGCATCGACACGGCCGGCGTTTCCGAGCGCCTGCTCGTCGGCGAGTGCACGCACTTCGAGTACAGCCCGGCCTGCGGCGACGTGGCGGCCTATGGTGTGGCCGACCCCTCGAACCCGGGCGACCTGTACCTGTGGCGTGATGGTGAGAGCGAGCGTCTGACCGACCTGAACCCCTGGCTACGTGACATCAGCCTGTCGGCGCCGGAAAGCTACGAGTTCGCGGGCGTGGACGACGCGCCGGTGCATGCCTGGCTGATCCGGCCGCTGGATTACGACCCGCAGCGCAGCTATCCACTGGTGCTCTACCTGCACTGCTCCATGTTCTGCTGGGACTTCAACCACGAATTCCAGATCTACGCCAACTCGGGCTTTGCCGTGGCCTACTTCAACCAGCGCGGCACGACTGCCGGCTATGGCCAGGCCTGGACCAAGGCCACCGAGGGCGACCAGGGCGGGGACGACTTCGATGAAATCATGCTGGGCGTGGATGACCTGCTGCGCAAGCATCCCTGGCTTGACGGGAAGCGAATGGGTGCCACCGGCGGCAGCTGCGGCGGCTACCTGACCAACTGGATCGCCGGCCACACAGACCGCTTCGCCGCGACCGTGGCCCAGCGCTCCATCGTCAACAACATCAGCATGTTCGGCACCTCGGACATTGGCCCCGAGTGCAGCGGCGGCGAGACCGGCTCCGACCCCTGGGGCGATGTGCTGGAGGTCTGGCGCCAGTCGCCCGTCGCCTACATCAAGAACTTCAACGCGCCAATGCTGATCGTCCACAGCGATGCAGATCATCGTACCGATCTGGAGCAGGCCGAGCAGCTCTTCGCCGCCCTGCGCTGGCATGGCAAGCCGGTGGAGATGGTCATCTTCGAAGGCGAGGACCACGGGCTGTCCCGTGGCGGTCGCCCGGGCAACCGCATCGAGCGATTGCATCGCATCCAGGACTGGTTTTTCAGGTATTTGTCCCCGTAGCGCTGGCAGGGACGGTCAGCGCAGGGGCTTTAGAAGGGGGGGTGTCATAGAGCGCACGACAGAACGACGTCGCGGTCTCATCCCCGAAGACCTGATGAACTTCCGCTGGCTGGAGGAGATCGCCCTCGCGCCGGATGGCAGCATGGTCGCTTACAGCGTGCGCGAGCCGGACGGGGCCGCCAATGGCTATCGCGTGCAGCTCTACCTGCGCAAGTTTGACGACCTGGCCGCGCAGTGCCTCAGCGGCGGCGACTGCCGCGTCTCCGCGCTGGCCTGGAGCCGCGACAGCGGGCAGCTGGCCTGGTGCCAGCGCGACGGGAAGGGCTGCTCCCTGCGCATCTGGCGCGATACTGAAGCCGTCAATCGCGTCATTCCGCTCGGTGACGAGCCGGTCGCCGAACTCGACTGGTCGCCGGACGGCATCCACCTGGCTGGCGCGCGCTGGACGCCGGTGTTGCATCCCCGCGATCGACGCGGCCCTGTGCCGGGTGTGCCCGCGCCCAATATCAAGGTGCTGCGGCGGCTGCGCTACAAGCGCGACGGCATCGGCTGGGTACACGATCGCTACATGCAGATTGTCGTGCTGGACGTCGCGACGGGCGAGCTGGCGCAGGTGACGCACAGCGAGTGTGACTATTCGTCGCCGAAGTGGAGCCTGGACGGGACGCGCCTGGTCTTCGTCGCCACGGCGCGCGAGCAGGACATCCCGGCGGGTCAGGGACAGATCTACCTGTGTGACTGGCCCGGCGGCGCGCCGCGTCCGCTTTTGCCGGACTGGCAGGGCACGGCCATCAGTCCGGTCTGGGGCGACGATGACCGCCATATTGCCTTCGCCGGTCACAATTGCGCGCCGCCGGTCAACCGCCGCAATCATTGGCATCCCTGCCTTGCGGACGTGGCCGCCGGCACTGCTGTCAAGCTGGACGAGGACATCGACGCCGAAGTCGGCAATTACGGCGTCTCCGACCAGCGGCCGGGCCTGAGCAACGTCAGCGTCCGCTGGGCGCCGGGCGACGAATGGTTCTACTTCCTGCTGACCGAGCGTGGCGCGGCCAACCTTTGGCGCGGCGACGCAACAGGCCGTAGCGAACGGCTGGTCAGTGGCGAGAGTACCGTCTTCGAGTACAGTCCGGCCAGCGGCGACCTGGCCGCTTTCGGTCAGGCCGACCCCGCAAATCCGGGCGACCTGTACCTCTGGCGTGATGGCGAAAACGAGCGCCTGAGCGACCTCAACTCCTGGCTGCGCGACGTGCAGCTGGCGCAGCCGGAGAGTTACGAGTATAGGGGTCTGGACGGCGTGCCGGTGCATGCCTGGCTGCAGCGACCGCTGGATTTCGACCCGCAGCGCAGCTACCCGCTGGTGCTTTACGTGCACTGCTCCATGTTCTGTTGGGATTTCAACCTTGAGCACCAGTGCTACGCCAGTTCTGGCTTCGCCGTGGCTTACTTCAACCAGCGCGGCACGACGGCCGGCTACGGCCAGGCGTGGACGAAAGCCAGCGAGGGCGACCAGGGCGGGGCGGACTACGAGGAGATCATGCTGGGCGTGGACGATCTGCTGGCGGCGCAGCCCTGGATCGACCCGGCGCGCATGGGGGTGACCGGGGGCAGCTGCGGCGGCTTCATGACCAACTGGATCGTCGGCCATACGGATCGCTTCGCCGCGGGCGTGGCCCAGCGCTCCATCACCAACAACCTCAGCCACTTCGGCACCTCGGATATTGGCCCGGAGCGCTGGACGACGCCGGAGGACGACTGGCGCCAGTCGCCCATTGCCTACATGGATGACTGCCACACGCCGCTGCTAATCATCCACAGTGACGAGGATCACCGCACCAACCTGGAGCAGGCGGAGCAACTCTTCGCCGCCCTGCGCTGGCGTGGCAGACCGGTTGAGCTGGTGATCTTTGAGGGCGAGAACCACGGGCTGTCCACCAGCGGGCGCCCGGGCAATCGCATTGAGCGCCTGCATCGCATTCAGGACTGGTTTATCGAATATCTGGCTCCGTAAGGTAATATGGGTCTTCGGCGCCCCACTTGCGCGCCGACCCAGGCAGGGAGGTGAGGAATGTTGAAAGTTGGGAACATCGCGGCGAAGGCGGGTGAGCGCGCCTTCGGCTATCTGGAAACGACGCGAACGCGTGCCGGAATGGCGCCGGATATCCCGGTGCATCTGGTTGCCGGTGCGTCGCCGGGACCAACGCTGCTGATACAGGGCGCCATCCATGGCGCCGAAGTGATCGGGTCAATCGCCATTTTGAACTTTCTCGAGAAGATCGACCCGGAAACCATGAGCGGCAACGTCATCGCGGTGCCGGTGGTCAACCGCGCCGGTTTCGAGCTGGGCGAACGCGGCTCGCGCATCGACGGGAAGGACATCAGCCGGCAGATCCCGGGCGACCCCAACGGCAGCGCGTGCGACCAGATCGCCCATGTCTACTTTCAGGAAGTCATCAGTCAGGCCAACGTGATGGTCGACTTCCATGCCGGCGGGCGCACGGCCTATGAGCGCTACGTGCTCTTCATTGAGGAAGATAACCCGAAAAACCTGACAGAAGTCCAGCTCAAGCGGCGCAAAATCGTGGTGGCCTTCGGCCTCGACCAGGCGGCCTTCTTCCCGCGCGGCACCTTTGGCGGCACCGAGACCAAGAGATCTGTCGAGGACCAGGGCGTGGTGCAGATTACGCTGGAATTCGGCGGTGGCACCGGCTGGCACAAGAACGGCGCGGACAACGTGCGCGATGCCGAGCGTGGCATCTGGAACCTGCTGAAGTGCATGCGCATCATTGAAGGCGAGTTTGAGACGGATGGCCCGCTGTGCACGATCTACAACGCGGGCGTGGTTATCTGGAAGCCCAATGCCGATGGTCTGTTTATCCGCAAGCGCAAATTCCGTGAGGCGTTGAAGGCCGGCGACGTCTACGGCGATCTGGTAAGCCCCTGGACCGGCGAACTGCTGGCCGAACTGAAATCACCGAAGGACGGCATCGTGATCCCCAGTGGCCAGGAGTGGCCAACCGTTGGTTCGACTTCCATCGGCATCCTCGGCACCATCGACCGTGTTGAGGACCGCCGCAAGATGGATCTCCATGTTTCCTTTTAGTCTAGTCACCCGTCAAGGGCAGATGCAGGAGGCCTGATCATGAAACTTGGAACAGTGGAAGCCGGCCAGGGCGAAAAGACCTTTGGCTTCTTCAAGACGGGGGAGACACACGGGCGCTTCCCGGTGCACATCCCCTTGCACATCATCAATGGCGCGCACCCCGGGCCCCGGCTCATCGTACAGTCGGGCACCAGCGGTATGGAGATCGAGCCCGCGCTGATTCTGCCGAAAGTCGCGCAGGAGCTGGACCCGGCGCAGATCCGCGGCACGGTAATCATCGTGCCGCTGATGAACACCTCGGGGTTCGATTTCGAGCAGATCACCAGCGCCTGGGATGAGAAGCATCTCAACCGCCTCGGACGCGGCTGCGCCAATGGCAGCGTCAGCGAGCAGTTGGTGGATCGCTGGTATCAGGACGCCATCGCCGGCGCGGAGGGGCTGATCGACATTCGTACCGGTTCGCAGTTTAGCTATCATCGCTTCGCGGGCTGCTGGCAGGCCGGTAATGCCGGCAAGTCACAGGCGCTGGCCGTGTCACTCGGCCTGCCGCAGGTCCTGAACAACATGCCGGCGGATGACTCGATGGCCGCCGCCGCCGCCGAAGACGGCGTCGCGTCCGTGGCCGCGTACATTGGTGGTGGACCGGGCCTGCGCGACTATCGCGAGGATGACATGGAGCGCATTCACAATGCGATTCTGAACGCCATGGTGCACCTTGGGATGATGGATGGCGAGCAATCACGCGAATGCGACGAGATCGCCGTGATCGAGGGGCACACGACCCTGATGCCTACCGGCGAGCGCGGTTTCACCTTTATCGACACCGGCAAGCGGGGACAGATGGTCGCCGAGGGTGAGGAGATCGGCTACGTGCGCCACCCCTTCACCGGCGAACGGCTTGAAACCATCCGCGCGCCGCGCGCCGGCGTGATGTTGCACGCCGGCCTTTCCTGGCCCGTTCCGCCGGAGGACACCGTGCTGGCGATCCTGGGCGACCAGGTGGCAAGCGCATGAGCCGGCAGCAAACCCTGCGCGCAACCAGGCGCAGTCGACCGAAACGCATGGTAGAGGAGGAAATATGCTGACGCACGATGGACTGAAGCGGGACGTGGCGCGCCGCATAACGCGCATTCAGGCAATGATGCGCGACCAGGACGTTGGCGCGCTGATCCTCGCTGGACATGCTTCGCCTTCCGGCATGGGCGCCATCCGTTACATCACCCACGCCCATCTCTGGGGCGGAGTTGGCTACGCCATCCTCGGCGTGGACGACCCGCACCCCTGGCTGCAGATCTGGAGTTCCTACCAGGCGGTCTGGAGCCGGAACGAGACCACTACCCTGAAGGAGCGGGTGGAGTGCCCTGCCGACGTCGTGGCGCGCACGGCGGAGCTCGCCATGGAGTACGTCGGCGGCAGCGGACGTATCGGCATGGTCAACATGGACAAGCTGATGTCGGTAGGCACCGTCCGGCAGTTCGAGGCCGCGCTGTCCGGCTGCGAGCTGGTCGAGGTCACGAATGAATTCAACGTCATCCGCCAGATCAAGACCCCCTTCGAACTGGAGGCCATGCAGCAGAACGGCGCCATTCTGGACGCTGCGATGGACGTGTTCGCGGAATACGCCGCGCCCGGCGTGCGCTACTGGGATGCCTGCGCCGAGGTGGAGCGCTACATCAAGTCCTTCGGCGCCTTCTGGGGCCGCACCAAGTTGTCAACGAATCTTTCGCCCGAAACCGTGCCCACCGACAAGGACCGGCGCATCAGCGAGGACGACATCATCAACTTCGAGATCGTCTACGAATCCCCCTGGGGCTACTGGCTGGAGATGACGACTGTTTGCTCCTTCGGGCCCCTGCCGGATGATGTGCAGGCCCTGCTGGATGGTTATCTCTACGCGGTCGAGTGTTCTTCCGCAGTCGCCAGGACCGGCAACACCCTGGGCATGATTGCCGATGCCAACGACGAGGCCATGCGCAGCCTGGGCTTCGAGGTGGTGGGCAAACACACGCCGGATTGTCACAGCACCGGCCTGGATGGCAGCGATGGCCCCAGCGACCAGGCGGCGCCGGACTTTGAGTTGAAGTCCAACATGACGTTGTCCTTCCACCCCGGCAGTATTACGCCGAACAATCGCGGCTTCCTGATCTCTGATAACTTCCTGGTGACGCCGGAGGGGGGCGTGCGCCTTTCTCCGCACAACGCCAGCCGCTATCATATGTTGCTGGAGGACGCCTGACGGGGATGCGGCTGCGGTCCGTCCCCGTCAGTGAAATGCAGCAGGAAAACGCTGCGGAACATGAAGCGTCCGTTGCAGTACGGTTCGTTCAGGACCGGTTAGACTTGTTATTGTGTCAGTGACCGTTGTGTCGGGAGAGGAGACGCTGCGAACCGCCAAACACAGTTTTCGATAGAGAAAGTCTTAAAAGGAGCAAGCAATGCCTGATATCAGTCGCAAGGGAATTTTGGTGCTGGCACTTATCTCGGTGCTGGCCCTGCTGGCTGCGCCCACTTTGGCGCAGGATGAAGAAACAGAATTCATATTCGCCCATTCCGGCCCGATCTACACCCTGGACCCGCCGGTCACCTGGTACATTGCGACTCACTGGCTGGCCAACCTGATGTATGACTGTCTGATCTGGCGCACGGTTGATAACTCAGGCTATGTGGGTCAGGCTGCGGAATCCTGGGAAAACGTGGACGACATCACCTGGCGCTTCAACCTGCGCCCCGGTCTCACCTTCCACAACGGGGAGCCGCTGGACGCCGCGGCCGTCAAGTGGAACATCGACCGCGTGCGCACCCGTGAGGACTTCATGGTGCAGCCTCAGTGGGTGTCCATCGCCGAAGTAATTGTGGTGGACGAGACCACGGTGGACGTCATAACGGCCGGCCCCACGTCCTACCTCGAATTCTTCATCAGTTTCAACGGCTGTGAACTGCTGCCGCCTGGCTACATTGAGGAAGTGGGTGAGGAAGAATTCTCCCGCAACCCGGTTGGCTCCGGCCCCTACGTCCTCAGCGAGTTCACCGATAGTGATCGCTACGTCTTCGAGGCCTGGGACGACTACTGGGGTGGACGTCCCGAGATCGACCGCGTCATCTACCAGGTGATCCCGGAGCAGGCCGCCCAGGTGGCTGCGCTGCTGGCCGGCCAGGTGGACATGGTCGCCAACGTGCCAGCGGTGGAAGTTCCTGGACTTGAAGCTGCCGAGGGAATCATACTGACGAAGGAAACCGCGGCAGTGATGCAGCACATGTACCTGCGCGTGGATACCACAGCCGGCGCCTTGGCCACGACCTACCCGGACTATCAGCCGGCCACGCTGGACAAGAACGTACGTAACGCCATCAATCACGCCCTGGATCGCGATCTACTGGCCGAAGTCCATGGGTCGGCCATTCCGCGAACAGGGCGCGTGTGCCCGCACTTCGCGGAGGGTGGTGCCGACGGCTTCAACGATCCCGCCACGGTCACCGCAACCTATAACCCGGATCGCGCCCGTGAACTGCTGGCCGAGGCCGGCTTCGCGGATGGTGGCCCGACGGTCTACCTCGATTCGTCCACCATCGACCGCGCCGGCGCCTTGAAGGATATCGCCGAGGTCGTGGCGGTCATGCTGGAAGATGTAGGCTTTGACGTGGAGCTTAATGTTCTGGACCCATCGGCCTTCGGCGAGCAGATTCGATCGCCTGGCAACAACCGCGACATGATGATGGTGACGCTGGGTTGCAGTGTACCGCTGTTGCCATACTTCTATACTTGCGACTGGCCCGCCGAACACCATGACATCTGCAACGAGGACTGGGATGTCGTTTCCTATGGCATCCTGTCCGAGATGGATTCCGAAAAGCGTCTGGAGCTCTGGGGCCAGTGGTGGGACTACTGGTTCGATGTTATGCAGACGGTGACGCTCTACGAGGCGCAGGCCCACATCGCCTACTCCGACGAGTTTGACTTCACACCACGCAGGGACGGTTGGTACACCTTCCGTGAAAACCTGCAACTGGCCGGCGACGGCTAGTCACTGAACCTGCTGACGGGGACGCGACTGCGGTCCGTCCCCGTCAGCAATCTGTTTCCAGACGAGGACGCCCGACACCATGCAACAGTTCATCGCTACGCGGTTGGTCCAGGGGCTTATCACCCTCTTCATTGTGTCCTTCCTCGCCTTCTTTCTGGTGCGCCTCAAGGGTGACCCGGTCGACATCACAGCCCCGCCGACCTTCAACGAGGACCAGAAGCAACGCCTGCGTGAACTATGGGGCTTTGACAAACCCTTACCGGAACAATACGTCATCTTTATCACCAAGGCGGTGACCGGCGACTTCGGCACGTCTTATCTTGCGAAGCGCCCGGCCATGGAACTGGTGATCGAGCGCCTGGGGGCCACCTGGTTGCTGGCGGGCGTGGCCGCCCTGATCGGCGTGTCCGTGGCCCTGCCGCTGGGCATCGCCTCCGCCCTGAAGCGCAACAGCATCTTTGACTTTGGCAGCACCATGCTGGCCTCGCTGGGGACGGCCATGCCAAGCTTCTGGCTGGGGCTCATGCTCATCATCTTCTTTTCGGTGCGATTGCGCCTGTTGCCGGTCTTTGGCGCGCGCGAGCCGGCGGCGATCATCATGCCTTCCCTGACGATGGGGGTGGGCATGGCGGCCTATCTCTCGCGTCTGACGCGTTCGGCCATGCTGGAGGTGCTGAATGAAGACTACATCCGCACCGCCTACAGCAAGGGCCTGATCACTCGCACCGTAGTCATGCGCCATGCGATGAAGAACGCGCTCATCCCCATCATGACCGTGTTCGGCCTGCAACTGGGCTGGTTGCTGGGCGGCTCGGTGGTGGTTGAGAGCGTCTTCTCCTGGCCTGGCCTGGGGCGCCTGATGATTAATTCGATCGGCGTGCGCGACAACACGATCGTTCAGGCCGCGCTGCTCTTTTTCTCACTCTCCTTCATCATGATCAACATTATTATTGACATACTTTACGCTGTCATTGATCCGCGCATTCGCTTCGACTGATGTGGAGGCAGATAACATGAGCGCAGGCCCTGACAGGCCTCCCGACATCATGCAGTCCGAAGGGGATGTGGCGACGCTGGTTATGGGCCACTCGCGGCAGCCTTCCCTGTTTTCCCTGCTGCGCCGCAGTCCGATCGGCCTGGCCGGAGCGGCCATCACCACCTTTGTGATCGTGCTGGCCCTCATCAGTCCCTACATCGTCCCGCATGACCCCATCCGCGGCAACCTGCGTGAGCGCTACAAGCCGCCCGGTTTCATCTCCGCCAACGGAACAACCTACCTGCTGGGCAGCGACCAGCTGGGGCGCGATATCTTCAGCCGTATCCTGGTCGGCAGCCGCGTCTCGGTGCTGGTAGGCGTGGTGGCCGTGTTGATCGCCGGCACCATCGGCGTCGCCTATGGCCTGGTCAGCGGTTTCTTCGGCGGCCGGGTCGACGGCTTCATGATGCGTATCTGCGATGCCATGCTCAGCATTCCTTTTGTGATTCGAGTCGTGGCCATCTCCGGCGTGGTGGGGCCGGGCCTCGTCACGCTGATTCTGATCCTCGGCCTGTCGGGCTGGGTGACCTACGCGCGCGTCATCCGGGGCGAGGTACTCAAGGCGCGCGCGAATGACTACGTCATGGCGGCCTGGTCCATCGGCCAGCGCCCCCTGTGGGTCGTGCTGCAGCACATCCTGCCCAACGTCATCGCCTCCGCCATCGTGCTGGCCGCCCTGCAGGTGGGCATCACCATGCTCGCCGAGTCCTCGCTGAGTTTCCTTGGCCTTGGCGTCAAGCCACCGACGGTGACCTGGGGCATCCAGCTGGCCGATGGCAAGTCGGTCATCAACAGCGCCTGGTGGATGACGACCTACCCCGGCATCGCCATCACCATCACCGTGCTGGGCGTGGTGTTCCTGGGTGATTGGCTGCGCGATTCACTCGACCCCAACATCCGCGGGCGCGATTAGGCGGGCGACAGGAGGGCAGGTGGCCAGCAAAACGCAGGAAGAAAGGATATTCGCGGAGCAGAGCAAGTTCCGCATACAGCGTTCGCGCGCCTTCCTCGCGCATCAGCAGTTGCGCGAGGAAATTCTGGCAGCGCTGGAGCCCATGTTGTTCAGCGCCAACGACAGCAGCTACCGGGCGCGCAAGGATTTTGAGGAGGCCTTCGCGCAGGAAGTGGAGCAGACCTGGGCAGTGGGCGTACATACCGGCACCACCGGCCTGCTTCTGGCCCTGCGAGCCTGTGGCGTGGGCCCCGGCGACGAAGTCATCACGGTCGCCAACTCCGACATCTCGACCACGGCGGCGGTCAGCAACTGCGGCGCCACATCGGTGCTCTGCGACGTGTGCGCCAGCGACTACAACATTAATCCCGACCTGGTCGAGGCGCTGATCACGGAACGCACTGGCGCCCTGCTGCCGGTGGACATGCACGGCCATCCCGCCGACGTGAAGCGTCTGCGCGAGATTGCCGACCGCCATGGCCTGATGATCATCGAGGATGCCTGTCTCGCGACCGGCGCCCGCGATCATGGCCGCAGCGTCGGCGTGTGGGCCGACGCTGCGGTGTTCAGCTTCGCACCCTACAAGCCCTTCGGCGGCGCCGGCAGCGGTGCGGGAGTGGCCACCAGCAACCCGCAGGTGCATGAGAAGCTGCGCCTGCTGAACGGCTACGGCTATGGTCGCAGCGCTGGCCAGGCGGAGGAAATCCCCGGCCGGCAGTACTTCATCGACGAAGGCTACAACCTCGCGCTGGATGGCCTGCAGGCCGCGTTGCTCGCCGTCAAGCTGCCGTATCTGAGCGAATGGACGCGGCAGCGGCGCGAAATCGTCGAATGGTACCGGGAAGGCCTCGCCGGCACTTCCGCCGTCCTGCCTACCTTTCGGCCGGAATCGGAACCGACCTTCCGCTCCTTCACCATCTGCGTTGAGCAGCAGCAGGCCTGCTTTCACGGGCTGCGCGCTGCCGGCGTCGAGGCCGCGCTGCACTACACCCCGCCGGTGCACTACCACGAGGTCTATCGCAACGGCTTGCCCAATGCCGACTGCCTGCCGGTCACCGAACAGCTGGCCGAAAGGCTGCTCACCCTGCCCGTCACGCCGGGACTCACACGCGCGGACGTGGACCATGTCACCCGGGAATTACGTGCCCTGCTGGACTGAGAGCAGGCCGAGAAGCAGAGAGGTGCAATATGAGCACGAGCAATGGCCGCAGTGCAATCGATATCATCGCCGCGCACGCCGTGAAGCTGCGCTACGAAGACCTGAGTGAAACAGCCATCACGCGCGCCCGCCAGGTGATCCTGGACACGCTGGGCACCGCCCTGGGTGGCTATCAGACGCGTCTGGGCCAGCTGGCGGCTGGTTACGCTGCCTACCGCATGCCAGGCGAGGAGTCGACGCTGGTCGCCGATGGCCGCAGCAGCAGTGCCGAGGGCGCCGCCTGGGCCAACGGGACCATGTGCAAATTCCTTGGCATGGACGACACGAGCCGTCTGTCGGGGCACGTGGCCTCGGAGTTGGCGCCGGTCGTGCTGGCGCTGGGCGAGCATTTGCATCTGAACGGTCGCGAGTTGATCACAGCGCTGGCCGTTGGCTACGATGTTTTCGATACCCTTCAGCCGCCAGTCAGGGACTGGCAGCGTGAGCGGGGCCTGGACCACAAGAGTCAGGTGGGCTCGATGGCCAGCGCCGTCACGGCGGCGGTCGCCATGGGGCTGAGTGAGGAACTGATCGGCCAGGCGCTGGCGCTGGCGATGGACATGGCCAGCGGTACCGAGCAGTACGTCTGGGATGCCGGTTACTGTGATACCAAGGACCTGCTGGCCGGTCTGGGCGCGCGCAACGGCATCATGGCGGCGCGCATGGCGGAATACGGTTTTCAGGGCCCGCCTGGAGCGCTGGACGGCGAATACGGCTACTTCCACGCCTTCGGCCCGGGTTACGATCCGGCCTATCTGGAGGTTCTGGGAAAGCGCGGGGGGTTGGCGGAGACCGGATTCAAGCCGCACGCCGGCTGCCGCCACGTGCACTCCTGCGTGGACGCGACGCAGGCGCTGCGGGACAGCAACGGGGGTCTGGAACTGGATGCCATCACTTCGATCGAGATTGGCAGCTACCATGAGGCGATCAACCCCTTTTTCCGCATCGACCCCGAGCCGGAGACAACCGGGCTGGCGGGCTTCAGCCTGCCGGTGACGGTCGCCGTCGTGCTGCAGCGCGGCGGTTGGTACCGTTCCGATATCGAGACCTGGGACGAGCCCATGACCCGCCATCTGCGGCGGCTGGTGAAGGTCGAGCTGGACGAGGAACTGGAGAACTCCGGCGGGAACGGCTGCAAGCTGAAGATCAACACGCGCGACGGCGGACAGTACTGCAGCCAGGTGGACTACGCCCTGGGTGAGCCGGAAAAAATGCTGAGCGACGCGGAGTTCGAGGGCAAGTTCCGTTATCTCATCGGGGACCTGCTGCCCGAGGAGCAAATCGTCGGGCTGCTCGATTCCTGCGCGCGCCTTGAGGAGCTGGATGACGTTGGCGGGTTGCTGAGTCTGGCTTCTGCCAGGGTCAAGGCCTGAGACAGGTAAGTCACGGTGGGTTGCGCGACCATTGCGGGATAGCCGCGACAGCGCGCCCTGCCGTGCGGAGAATGCAGGGAGGTTGACTCATGAGCACGAAGCATGGCCGTAGTGCCATCGACATCATCGCCGCGCACGCCGCGAACCTACGCTACGAAGACCTGAGCGAAATGACGATCATCCGCGCCCGCCAGGTGATGCTGGACACACTGGGCACCTCGCTGGGCGGCTATCAGATGCGCCTGGGCCGACTGACGGCGGACTTCGCCGCGCAGCGGATGCCAGGCGAGGAGGCCAGCCTGGTGGCTGACGGCCGCAGCAGCACGGCCGAGGGCGCCGCCTGGGCCAACGGTGTCCTGTGCCATCTCCTTGAGATGGACGACACCAGCCGCCTGTCGGGGCACGTGGCCTCGCAGTTGGTACCCGCCCTGCTGGCGCTGGGCGAGCATCTGCAACTCAGCGGCCGAGAACTGATCACGGCGCTGGCCGTCGGTTACGACGTCTTCGATGCTATTCAGCCGGCGGTGCGGGACTGGCAACGCGAGCGCGGGCTGGACCACAAGAGCCATGTGGGTTCGATGGCCACGGCGGTGACGGCGGCGGTGGCCATGGGCCTGGACGAGGCGCAGATCGGCAATGCGCTGGCGCTGGCGATGGACATGGCCAGCGGCACCGAACAGTACGTCTACGATGGCGCTGATTGCGACACCATGCTGGCCGGCATTGGCGCGCGCAACGGCATTTTTGCGGCGCGGCTGGCGGAATTCGGTTTTCAGGGACCGCCGGGAGCGCTGGACGGCGCCTACGGCTACTACCATGCCTTCGGCCCAGGCTACGACCCGTCCTCCCTGGATGGACTGGGGAAACGACAGGGGCTGGCGGAAACGGGCTTCAAGCCACACGCCGGCTGCCGCCACGTGCATTCCTGTGTGGACGCGACCCAGGCCTTGCGCAACAGCAACGGGGGTCTGGAGCTGGATACCATCACTGCAATCGAGATCGGCAGCTATCCGTCGGCGATCACGCCCGACTTCCGCATCAACCCGGAGCCGCAGAGCACCGAACAGGCCTACTTCAGTCTGCCGGCGACGGTCGCCGTCGTGCTGCAGCGCGGCAACTGGTACCTCAAGGACATCGAGACCTGGGACGAACCGGAGACGCGCCGGCTGCGGCGTCTGGTAAAGATCGGGCTGGACGAGGAACTGGTAGCCGCAGACAGTAATGGCTGCGAGGTGCGGGTCACCACACGCGACGGTGGACAGTATCAGGGCCGGGTGGAATACGCCCTCGGCGAACCGGAGAACATGATGAGCGCCGCGCAGTTCGAGGGCAAGTTGCGTTATCTCAACGGGAACTTGCTGCCGGAAGCGCGTATCATCGCCCTCATAGACGCCTGCAACCGCCTTGAAGAACTGGAGGACGTCGGCGAACTGCTACGCCTGACCGCCGTCGGGGTCAGGGCCTGATCCATGAAAAACACGGCAATGCTCACGCCCCGTCGGACGAGTGAAGGCAGAAAGGTCGAGCAATGAGCGCGAACAATGGCCGTAGTGCCGTCAACATCATCGCCGCGCACGCCGCGAACCTGCGCTATGAAGACCTGAGTGAAACGACGGTCACACGTGCCCGCCAGGTGATGCTGGACACGCTGGGCACCGCGCTGGGCGGCTACCAGACGCGCCTGGGCCGGCTGACGGCGGACTACGCCGCGCAGCGATATCCGGGTGAGGAGGCGACGCTGGTCGCCGACGGCCGCGGCAGCACGGCTGAAGGCGCCGCATGGGCCAATGCCGTCATAAGCAAGATCCTTGGCATGGACGATTCGAGCCGCCGCGCCAGCCACGTGGCAGCGGAACTCGTGCCGGTCGCCCTCACGCTGGGCGAGCAACTGCAACTGGACGGCCGGCAGATGATCACGGCGCTGGCCGCCGGTTACGATGTCTTCGATGCCATCCAGCCGACGGTCAGGGACTGGCAGCGAGAGCGCGGCCTGGACCACAAGAGTCAGGTGGGCAGCATGGCCAGCGCGGTGACCGCAGCGGTCGCCATGGGTCTCAACGAACAGCAGATCGGCAACGCCCTCGCGCTGGCGATGGATATGGCCAGCGGCACCGAGCAGTACGTTTACGACGCCGGCCACTGCGATACGAAAGACCTGCTGGCCGGCTATGGTGCACGTAATGGTATTTTCGCCGCGCGCCTGGCGGAGTTCGGCTTCCGCGGCCCGCCTGGAGCACTGGATGGCTCCTACGGCTACTTCCACGCCTTCGGTCCCGGCTACGATCCGGACTTCCTGGCGCATTTGAGCCCAGGCAAGGGCCTGGCAGGCACGGGCTTCAAGCCGCACGCCGGTTGTCGCCACGTCCACTCCTGCGTGGACGCAACCATGGCCTTGCGCAACAGCAACGGGAGCCTGGACCTGGATGCCATCACCTCCATCGAGGTCGACAGCTATCTGCGGGCGGTCACACCCGACTTCCGCATCAGCCCGGACCCGGCTACCTACGGTCAGGCGGGCTTCAGCCTGCCGGTGACGGTCGCTGTGGTGTTGCAGCGCGGCAGTTGGTACCGCGAGGACATCGAGACCTGGGACGACCCGAAGACGCGCCAGTTGCGCCATCTGGTGAAGGTTGGCCTGGCGGAAGACCTCGAGGCCGCCGGCAAGAACGGCTGCGAGGTGCGCATCACGATGCGCGACGGCGGGCAGTACCGCGGTCGGGTGGAATACGCCCTCGGCGAACCGGAAAACATGCTGACAGACGAGGAATTCGAAAGCAAGTTCCGCAAGCTGGTGGGCGAGTTGCTGCCGGAAGAGCGCGTTACGGCGCTTCTTGAGGCCTGCGCGCGTCTGGAGCAACTTAGGGACGTCGGTGAGTTGCTGCGCCTGACTCTGGCCGCTGTCAGGGTCTGAAACGTGGAAGATACAACCATGCGCGTCGCCGCCGCTGTCCCGCGACGGCGCCTTCCAGGTGTCTATAGAAGAAAGGCTCTCCAATGAGTTTGGCCACAAATGAAAACGCTGTAAACATCATCGCCGCGCACGCCGCGAACCTGCGCTATGAAGATCTGGGCGAAATGACGATCACGCGCGCCCGCCAGGTGATGCTGGACACGCTCGGCACTGCACTGGGCGGCTACCAGACGCGCCTGGGCCAGATGACGGTGGACTTCGCCGCTCAGCGCTACCCGGGTGAGGAGGCGACGCTGGTCGCCGACGGCCGCGGCAGCACGGCCGAGGGCGCGGCATGGGCCAACGGCATCCTGGCCCATGCCCTCGGGATGGACGATACGAGTCGCCTGGCGGGGCACGTGGCCACGGAGCTGGTGCCCTTGCTTTTGGTGCTTGGCGAGCACCTGCAGCTCAGCGGGCGCGAGCTGATCACGGCGCTGGCGGTCGGCTACGATGTTTTTGAGGCCATACAGCCGACGGTCAAGGACTGGCAACGCGAACGCGGGCTGGACCACAAGAGCCACGTGGGCTCGATGGCCAGCGCGGTGACGGCGGCGGTCGCCATGGGCCTGGACGAGGCACAGATCGGCAACGCGCTGGCGCTGGCGATGGACATGGCCAGCGGCACCGAGCAGTACGTCTACGATGGTGATGTTTGCGACACCCTGCTGTCCGGCATCGGGGCGCGCAACGGCATTGTTGCGGCGCGGCTGGCGGAATTCGGTTTTAAGGGACCGCCGGGCGCCCTGGATGGCGCCTACGGTTACTTCCACGCCTATGGCCCGGGCTACGATCCGGCCTGTCTGGAGTCGCTGGAGACGCGACAGGGGCTGGCAGAGACGGGTTTCAAGCCGCACGCCGGCTGCCGCCACGTCCACTCCTGCGTGGACGCGACACTGGCCCTGCGCAACAGCAACGGGAGCCTGGAGCTGGATGACATCACCTCCATCGAAGTCGACAGCTATCTGAACGCGATAACGCCCTTCTTCCGCATCGACCCGGAGCCGCAAAACGCCTACCAGGCCTGCTACAGTCTGCCGGTGACGGTGGCCGTCGTACTGCAGCGCGGCAGCCTTTACAAGGCGGACATCCAGGCCTGGGACGAGCCGCAGGTACGCCGTCTGCGGCGCCTGGTCAAGGTCGGGCTGGAAGAGGAACTGCAAAACGCCGGCAAGAACGGCTGCGAGGTGCGCATCACCATGCGCGACGGCGGGCAGTACCGCGGTCGGGTGGAATACGCCCTCGGCGAACCGGAGAACATGATGAGCGATGCGGAGTTCGAGGGCAAGTTCTGCAAGCTGGTGGGCGAGTTGTTGCCAGAGGAGCGTATCGCCGCGCTCATTGACTCCTGCAACCACCTTGAAGAACTGGACGACGTCGGCCAGCTGCTGCGTCTGACAACTGTCGGGGTCAAGGCCTGAGCCATGTAAGGCACAGAGGTACGCGCGTCCTGCCAGGTCAGTGGGGGCAGAAAGGCTCTGGAATGAGTACGGACACAGCCAGGAACGCCGTCGAAATCATCGCCACGTACGCCGCGAAGCGGCGCTATGAAGACCTGAGCGAAATGACGATCACGCGCGCCCGCCAGGTGATACTGGATACACTCGGCACCACCCTGGGCGGCTGTCAGACGCGCCTGGGGCGGCTGGCGGCGGATTTCGCCGCGTACCGCTACCCGGGTGAGGAGGCGACGCTGGTGGCTGACGGCCGCGGCAGCACTGCCGAGGGCGCGGCCTGGGCCAACGCAACCATGAGCAAGATTCTGGGCATGGACGATACGAGCCGCCTGTCGGGGCACGTGGCCTCGGAACTGGTGCCGACCCTGCTGGCACTGGGCGAACAGTTGCGGCTGGGCGGCCGCGAGCTGATCACGGCGCTGGCGGTCGGCTACGATGTTTTCGATGCCATTCAGCCGGCGGTCTGGGACTGGCAACGCGAACGCGGCCTCGACCACAAGAGTCAGGTGGGCTCGATGGCCTGCGCCGTGACGGCGGCGGTCGCCATGGGGCTGGACCAGGAACAGATCGGCAACGCGCTGGCGCTGGCGATGGACATGGCCAGCGGTACCGAGCAGTACGTTTGGGATGCTGGTTACTGTGATACCAAGGACCTGCTGGCCGGTCTGGGCGCGCGCAACGGCATATTCGCAGCGCGCCTGGCGGAATTCGGTTTTCAGGGACCGCCCGGCGCGCTGGACGGCGCCTACGGTTACTTCCACGCCTTCGGCCCGGGCTATGATCCGTCCTGTCTGGCGAACCTGGGGGAACACCAGGGGCTGGCGGAGACAGGCTTCAAGCCGCACGCCGGCTGCCGTCACGTGCACTCCTGCGTGGATGCGACCCAGGCGCTGCGGAACAGCAACGGTGGGCTGGAGCTGGATGCCATCACCTCCATCGAGATCGACAGCTATCCATTGGCGATCACGCCTGAAACCCGTGTCAATCCGGAGCCGGGGACAGCCGAACTGGCCGGCTACAGCTTGCCGGTGACGGTCGCCGTCGTGCTGCAGCGCGGCAGCTGGTTCCGTTCAGACATTGAGGCCTGGGACGACCCGCAGGTGCGCCGACTGCGGCGCCTGGTGAATATCGGGCTGGACGAGGAACTGGTTGCCGCGAACAGGAACGGCTGCGAGGTGCGGGTCACCATGCGCGACGGCGGGCAGTACCGCGGTCGGGTGGAGTACGCGCTTGGTGAGCCGGAGAACATGCTGGCGGAAGCGGAGTTCGAGAGCAAGTTCCGTTATCTGGTGGGCGATTTGCTGCCGGAGGAACGCATCACGGCGCTGATCGATACCTGCGCGCGCCTGGAGACGCTGGAGGATGTCGGCCAGCTGCTGCGTCTGACGGTGGGTTGAAGGCCGAAAACAGTGAGGGAAGGGTCATGAAAATCACAGAAGTACGTTCGACCATCGTCCGCATCCCGCGACGCCGCCTGTTGCTCACCTACTACGGCGGGTCGCCGGATACGGCCACTGTGGTTGCGGAGGTGATGACCGACGAGGGCATAACCGGCATCGGCCAGACGATCGCGCCGGCGCCGTTCTACGGCGATTCGGTGGAAGTTATCAAGGCGGCCACCGACGCCTACCTGGCTCCCGCCATGGTGGGCAAGGACCCCTTCGCCATCGAGCAACGCTTCGCCGACATGCAGGCGCTGAGTGTGAGCAACTACGCCATCACCGCGGTCGAGATGGCCCTGTGGGACATCAAGGGCAAGGCGCTGGGGGTGCCAGTCTACGAATTGCTGGGCGGACGCTGCAACGCCGGCGCGCCCCTGCACGCCCTCGCCGACCACGATGAGCCCGAGGTGATGGCCGAGCAGATCAACGAACGGGTGGCGGAAGGCTGGACCTGGTTCAAGGCCAAGATCGGCTTCGAGGTGGACCAGGATATCGCCATGTACGCGCGGATACGCGAACTCTGCGATGATCGCGCCCGCTTCCAGCTGGACAGCAACACCGGCTATACCCTGGGGCAGGCGGTGCGGGCGCTGCCGCAAATGGAACAAATCGGCGGTGTGGGGCTGTTCGAGCAGCCCGTGCGTTATGTGGACGAGATGGCCGTTCTGGCCGCTCGCCTGAACACGCCGCTGCAGGCGGACGAAATCACACTCGGCCCGCGCAGCATTTACGAGATCGCGCATGCCGGCGCGGCGCACGTGCTGCACTACAAGCTGGAGAAGTATGGCGGTCTCTTGCCGGGGCACAAGATGAACGCCGTCGCCGAAGCCGCCGGCCTGGAGATCTCGGTCGCGCCCTACTTCGACATCATGGCCGCCGGCGCCGCCCATCTGGCCGCCTCCACGCGTATCGCGCGTTGGCGCGCCGGCTTTTCCGACATGACCGGCACCCTGCTGGCAGAGCCTTACGAGCCGGAGGGGCAGGTGCTGGAACCTCTGGATGCGCCAGGACTGGGCGTGGCAATCGACCCGGACAAGCTGGCATACTGTGCAGCGCATGATGGCAATCTTGGATAACGTCGCACAATGACAAACACGAAGGACAGTCAGCAACGACCGCCGGTCGTGACGCAGGACATCCAGCGTCCGCCGGCGCGTCTCATTGAGGGCCTGAAGGGCATTGGCAGCGCCACCGCCTCCGCCGAGCTCAGTAAACTGGGCGTGCGCGACGCACAGTTGCGCGGCCCGCTGGCCATGACGCCGGGCGCTTCCATCGTCGGGCCGGCGCTCACGCTGCAGTGCATGCCGCGGCGCGAGGACATGATCGACGAAGACGAGTACCATGACCCGCAACGCCAGTTACATCGCCACGTTCTGTATCATACGCAGCCTGGCGACGTGATCGTGGTGGACGCGCGCGGCGACATGGCCAGCGGCGTCTTCGGCGAGATGATGCTGACCTACTTCTTCGGGCGCGGTGGCATTGGCGTCGTGGTCGACGGCTGCATCCGCGATTTCACGGAAGCGAAAAAGCTGGATCTGGGTCTTTGGCTGCGCGGCGTCACGCCCAACTTCCATACCCAGACCAACATCATGCCCTTCGCCGTCAACCAGCCAATCGCCTGCGGCGACACACTGGTCATGCCCGGCGACATCATCGTCGCCGATGATGATGGCGCGGTGAACGTGCCCGTCGGCCTGGCGGCGCAGTTGATCGAGACCGCCGGCGAACATGCCGAGTGGGAAGTCTTCTCGCGCATGAAACTGGCCGAGGGTGGCGACCTGCGCAAGTATTATCCGCTGCGGGAAGATGCCCGCGCTGAATACGAAGCCTGGCGCCGCGACCAGGAATGAGACGTTCGGCCCCGCGTTTGACAGCGCGCCGGGGCAGCCTGCCGCTCTGGCGGCGCCTGACAGGGCTGTTGCTGCTGCTTTCCGCCGGCCTGCTGATCATCGCGACCGGCGCCTTGCTACTGACCGGGCTGTTACCAGCGCGGGAAGCCCCGGTCGCTACGTCTGCGCCGCCGCTGCCCACGCGCGTCGCCGTCCAGCCGCTGGCGCCCGCCACCGTCGAGTTGCTGCCCACCATTGACCAGGCGCAGCGCGCGGCGCTGCTGCAACAGCCGCCCGCGCCCGCGCAACCCGCGTCCGCGCTGCCGCAGCTGATGCGCAACATTTATGATCCCTTCACCGTCATCCCGGAGCGTCAGCGCAACAGCGTCATCCAGTACGAGATCGTCAAGGGTGATACGGTCATCGGCATTGGCGAGCGCTTCGGCCTCGAGCCGAACACGATCGCCTGGTCCAACAAACGTTCAATCATCCAGAGCCTGCGCCCGGGTCGCGTCCTGAACATCCCGCCCGTCGATGGCGTCTACCACACCGTCATCGGCAGCCGCAACATCGGCGAGATCGCCCGTTCCTATCGTGTCGATGACCCCTGGCTGGTGATTGACTCGGAATACAACCAGCTTTTTCGCGCCACGCCGGACACCGTGCTGCCCAGCGGCACGCAGTTTCTCATTCCTGGCGGCGAGGCGGAACAGATCGCCTGGACGCCGCGCGTCCAGCGTGAGGGTACTGTCAACCGCAGCGGTGGCGACTTCGTCTCCTTTGCCCCGGGGCAACCGGGCAGCTGCGGGCGCGTGCAGAACAGCAGCGGCAGCTTCTGGACCAACCCCATGAGCAGCTACACCTTCACGCAGGGCTTCTCCGTGTATCACAGCGGTATCGATCTGGCGGGGGTGGTGGGCGCGCCGGTGCGCGCGGCCAATGGCGGCGTGGTCATCTTCTCCGGCTGGAACAGCTTCGGCTACGGCTACACCATCGTCCTCTCGCACGGGCCCTTCACGACCGTCTACGGCCATCTGAGCCGCATCGACGTGCGTTGCCGCCAGAGCGTCGGCGCCGGCCAGGTCATCGGCGCCCTCGGCAACTCCGGCAACTCCACCGGCCCGCATTTGCACTTCGAGATTCGCTATCTGGATACGCCGCAGAACCCGGCCGCCACCATCGCTTTTTAATGATCCTGCATGGCTGCGTTGCTCCGGACGGGGGTCAGTGGTCCGGGGTGACCGTAAAGCGGTGCGCCAGGTTGTTGACGTGCGACGATCAGGCCAGGTTTTCCAGCCAGGCTGTAAGCGCTGCCCGTGATTCGGCCGGATGACTCAGCGGGAACATATGGCCGCAATGGGAAAGTGTGACGAAGGTGCCTGCCGGCAGGAGCGAACGCGCGCGCTGTAGCGAAACGCCCGGGAAGGTATCGCTGTCCGCGCCCTGCATGAGGAGCGTCGGCAGCAGACCCTTCAGCCGCGTCAGCGCGCTCCAGGTTTCCGTATCCATCGACATGTAGTACCAGGCTTCCCAGTCGCGCGGCCAGCTGAGCTCAAGGCCGGCGCCGTGACGGGCCGCGCGCGTCATGCTGTGCGTGCAGGCCCACAGCGACTCGTCGCTCATGTTCATAAAGAGCGGCTTGGGTCGCCAGTATCTGAATGCCGCCTGCACATCGCTGAAGCGATGTTTGCGCGCCAGCGCGCCCTGCGCCAGCGGCAGCTGCGCCAGTTCGCCGCGCGCGCGCATGGCCCGCACCAGTTCCAGACGTTCCGGCGTCAGGATAGCGGGGTCGAGCAGGGCGAAGGCGCGGAAGCGCTGTGGTTCGCGCAGGACGGCCTGCAGCAACACCGCCGCGCCGAGAGAGTGGCCGACGGCCACGACGTCGCGCAGGTCGTGCTCTGCCAGGCCCGCCAGCAGGTCCTCCACAAGTCCGTCCCAGGTGCCGGGCTCCGCTGGCGCGGGGCCAATCTCGGGCCACAGGGCGCGCGGCAGCAGGCTGAGCACGCGCCAGTCGCGGGTCAGGGGCGCGAGCAGGGGCGCGTAGCAGGGCGGCGGAAAGCCGTTTCCCGGCGCAAACAGCAGTTTGGGGGCCTGCTCGTCACCACCGAAAACATGCAATGGATAATTGCTCAACTTTCCTCCCTGCGCCGCGCGACGACGCGCAGCCGTATGTAATCCGCCACCCAGTGCCCGTCCTGCCACTGCGTCGGGCGCAGCCGGCGCCCGGTCGCGAGCAGCACGCGCTCCCGCTCCGCGGACGAAAGGTCTGCAAGGGTGTCGCCGAGGAACATGTGCAGCCAGTTATGCAGGCCGGCCTCGCCTGCCAGCGGCGTCGGCCGCGCGAAGAGTCGCGCTGCGAGGACCTCAAAGCCATGCGCTGCCAGCAGCGCTGCGTAGACGTCAGGCGCGGGGAAGTACCAGGGCGATGCGGCGGGGACGGGCAGGCCAGCCTCCTGCAACGCGGCGCAGAAGGCGCTGTACAGCGTTTGCACGTTGCCCTGGCCGCCAAATTCGGCCACCAGGCGTCCGCCCGGCCGCAGGGCGCGCGCCATGCAGGCCGCAGCACTGGCGGCGTCCGGCATCCAGTGCAGCGCGGCGTTGGAGAAGATGGCGTCGACTGGCTCGTCAAGCGTGAAGTTCTGGCCGTCGCCGATGACGAAGCGCAAGTGGGGGTAGTTCGCACGCGCCTGGCGCAGCATGGCCGCGTCGCTGTCGAGGCCCGTGACGCAGGCGCCGGGTTCCGAGATCTGCTGCGTCAGATGACCGGTGCCGCAGCCGAGGTCGAGGATGCGTTCGCCGGCCTGGGGCGCCAGCAGCTCAATGAGACCAACGCCCAGCTGCGAGACGAAGCCGTGGTGTTCCTCGTAGAGTTTGCTGTTCCAGCGCCTGGCGTTCACAGGGCGGTGACCAGCACGGGCTTGCCACGGGTGATGACGACCGTGTGCTCGAACTGGGCGGCCAGCGCGCCATCAATGGTGCGCAGCGTCCAGCCGTCGGCAGCCTTGCGGATGTGGGGTTTGCCAGTCGTGAGAAAGGGTTCCAGCGTCAGCACCATGCCCTCGCGCAGCTTGCTGCGCGCCTGGCGGTTGAAATAGTGCGGCACGGCGTGCGGCGCCTCGTGCAGGCCGCGGCCCACGCCATGCCCGCCCAGCTCGCGGATGATCTGAAAGCCGGCCGGCCGCGCCACGCGCTCGACGGCCCGGCCGATGCCCGAGAGGCGCTGACCGGCGCGCGCGGCAGCGATGGCCGCGTTCAGCGCCTGACGGCCCGTCGCCAGCAGTTTGCGCTGGGCGCGGCTGAGGGGCGGCACGCCGAAGCTGCTGCCCGTGTCCGCGAAGTAGCCGTCCAGCTCGGCCGAGACATCGATGTTGACGAGGTCGCCGGGCCGGATGAGTCGTTTGCCGGGGATGCCGTGCGCGGCCTCGTCGTTGAGGCTGATGCAGGTGTGGCCGGGGAAGTTGTAGGTCAGGATGGGCGCCGAACGCGCGCCCTGGTTTCGCAGGAAGCGCGCGCCAATGTCGTCCAGCGCGGCGGTGCTCATGCCGGGCTCGATGGCCGCGCTCATGTGTTGCAGCGTCAGGCCGACGATGCGGCCGATGCGCAGCAGGGCGGCCAGCTCCGCCTCGTTCTCGATCGTCATGCGCCTTCAGCCACCGATGTGGTACATCTCCACCTTGTCGGCGCGCGGTCGCGCCAGCGCGAAACGCTCTTCGGAGTAGCGATCTTCGCGCTGCTGCCAGGTGCCGCGCACGATGGCTTCGAGCTCGTCATCGTCGGCGCCGCTACGCAGTGGCCCGCGCAGGTCGATGCCTTCGCTGGCGAAGAGGCAGGTGAAGAGGCGGCCTTCCGGCGAGAGCCGCAGCCGCGTGCAGGCGCCGCAGAAGGGCTGCGTGACCGAGGTGATCAGGCCGATCTCGCCGCTGCCGTCGCGGTAGCGGTAACGGCGCGCCACCTCGCCGAAGTAGTTTTGTTGCAGCGGCTCGAGCGGCAGTTCGGCATCGATGCGCGCCACGATTTCTGCCGCCGGCACCACGTCTTCCATGCGCCAGCCGTTCATCGTACCCACGTCCATGTACTCGATGAAGCGGATGATGTGGCCGTGTTCGCGCCCGTAGCGCGCCAGCTCGACCAGGGTGTGGTCGTTGATGCCGCGCTGCACCACGGCGTTGATCTTGACCGGGCCCAGCCCGGCTGCGTCGGCGGCCGCGATGCCGGCCAGCACGCGCGCCACAGTGCCGCGCCCGCCGCTCATCTGCCGGAAGATCGCTTCGTCCAGGGTGTCCAGGCTGACCGTGACGCGGCGCAGGCCTGCCTCGCGCAGCGCGACCGCGTGCTCCGCCAGGTGCCAGGCGTTGGTCGTCATGGCGAAGTCTTCGACCTCGTCGAACTGCGCCAGCAGGCGCACCAGCTCGCTGAGCCGCGGCCGCACCAGTGGCTCGCCGCCCGTCAGGCGCAGCTTGATCGCGCCGAGGCGTACGATGACGCCCACCAGGCGCGTGATTTCCTCAAAGTCCAGCAGCTCCTTGCGCGCGAGGAAGCGATAGCCCTCGCCGAAGACTGCGGCGGGCATGCAGTAGCCGCAGCGAAAGTTGCAGCGGTCCGTCACCGAGATGCGCAGGTCGCGCAAGGGACGATTGAAACGGTCTTTGGGCATCATTTTGCCGGCCGTTTTCGGTTACAGTGGCAAATCCAGTGTACAGAATGACGGGGGGTCTGACAAGCCAGGCCGCCCGCGGGACGATCATGCTCAGCGAACCGGCGCTCACCCATGAGGAAATCTGCGCGGCTGTTGCCCAACATTGGGGCTGGCAGACCAGGGCGCTGTACTTCCTCACGCCAGGCGGCGAGTGCTCCTGGAGTTACCGCCTCGACAGTGCTGCGGGAGAACGATTCTTCCTCAAGCTCTCGCAGCCGCGCGTCTGCGGCACCCCGCTCTGTGAACAAAACCTGGTCGCCGCCGCCGGGCTGGCGCAGGCTCTGGGAGGGGAGCGCATCATCAGCGCCATGGCGGCGCGCAGCGGTCGCTACCTCGAATCCATCGGGCCGTACCAGGCGCGGCTCCAGCCCTGGGTAGAAGGTCAGGCCTTCATGGACCTCAGCGACGAGCCGGACGACGCGGCGCAGCGGCAGCTGGGCGAGCTGGTGGCGGAGATTCACAGCTTCACGCCGCAGCAGCGGCCCACGCCCGAGCAGTATGCGGCCGCCGAGTTGCGCGACTGGTTACCGTTGCAGGCTGCGCTGGCAGCGCCGCCGTCATCCTGGAGTGCGGAGCAGCGCGCGCTGGCGGATCTGGTTCGCGCATCGCGGCCTCACATGGTGCGCTGGATCGACGAGTATCAGGTGATTGAGCAGCGCGTCCTGGCAGCGCGGCATACGCCGGTCTTCTGCCACGGCGGTCCATCATCCGGCAATGTCATGCTGCGGCCCAACGGCCAGTTGGTGCTCATCGATCTCGATGCGCCGGCCTGGGCCCCGCGCGAGCGCGACCTCTTTCATCTGCGGCTGTGGCCGGCGGCGCTGCAGGGTTACCGTAGTCGCTTCCCTGATTATGTACACGACCCGGACCTGTTGCGCCTCTATCAGCTGGCCTGGGACATCGGCGAGGTGGTCGCCTTTGGCTGGCGCGCGCTGATGACGCGGCAAAGCGTAATGCAACAGCGGCACGACCTGCGGGAATTGCGCAAGCATCTGGAGGACGTGACATGACGCCCGAACTCGTCTGCGAAGATTGCGGCAAGGTCTGCGGCCCGCTGGACTGGCACTGCGAGGGAGCGCGCCTGCGCATCCGTAACCTGCCGGCCTATGACCATGCGGCGCGCCAGACGCAGACCTGGGGCCTGTGGCGCTTTGCGGCCATGCTGCCGGCGCGGCACCGTGTTTCGCTGGGGGCCGGCGGCACGCCGCTGGTGCCCGTGCAGCTCGCTGAGCATTCCTTCCTTGCCAAGCTTGAATACTGCAACCCGACCGGCTCCTTCAAGGATCGCGGCACGGAGTTGATGATCAACCATTTTCTGGCGCATGACGTCGAGTCAGTCGTCGAGGACTCTTCGGGCAATGCGGGCGCCTCGCTGGCGGCTTACGCGGCAGCGGCCGGCATCCAGGCGCGCATCTTCGCGCCGGCCTCCGCGCCCGCCGCCAAACAGGCGCATATCCGCGCCTACGGCGCCGAGCTGGTGACGGTGCCCGGCCCGCGCGCGGCCGCCGCTGAAGCCTGCCTCGCGGCGGCGGAGAGGGCGGTTTACGCCAGCCACGCCTGGAGTCCCTTTTTCGTCGCGGGTCAGATGACCTGCGCCTGGGAGGTCTTCGAGCAGTGCGGCGCGCCCGACGCCATCCTCTGTTGCGCGGGTCATGGCGGCCTCTTCATCGGGATAGCGCGCGGCTTTCAGGCCCTGCAGGCTGTCGGACTGATCGAGAAAGTGCCGCGCATGGTCGTCGCCCAGGCTGCCGCCTGCGATCCGCTGGTGCAGGCCTGGGAACGCGGCTTCGCGCAGACAATGGCCGTGACGCCGGAAGCCAGCGTGGCGGACGGGATTTCCGTGGCGCAGCCGGTGCACGGGGCGGAAATCCTGCGTACGCTGCGCGCGACCGGCGGCGCGGCCTTGCGCGTCAGCGAGGAGGAGGTGCTGGCCGCACAAAAATTGCTGCGGGGGCGTGGCCTGCTGGCGGAGCCGACCAGCGCGGTGCCCGTGGCAGCCCTGTTGAGCGGGAGGGCGCAGTTGCCGGGCCGCGTCGTCATCCCGCTGACCGGCAGCGGCCTCAAGTTGCTGGCCTGACACGCTACAATACCCGCATGCGCGCCCGCTGGCTTTCCGTCTACCTCTTCTATCTGCTGCTGGCCGTATTGATCACCTGGCCGCTGGCCGCGCAACTGGACACGCATCTGGCCGGCTACAGCAACACGGACAGCACGGAGCGTGTACATCATGTCTGGTGGCTGAGCCACGCACTGCGCACAGGCCAGACACTGTTCTGGCTACCCAACCTGGGCTGGCCGGATGGCATGGCGGGCATCAGCCTGCTGGGACATCCGATGAAACATCTGCCGGCCGCGGTGCTTGCGCTGGCACTGCCACCGCTTGTGGCGGACAACCTGGTGCTGTTGTTGCAGACAGCCCTGATGGGCCTTGGCATGTACGCGCTCGGGCTGCGTCTGGGCGGCGGTTCGCGCGCCGCGGCGCTCATCGGAGGCCTGGTTTACATGGCCGCGCCGACCTTCCTGGCGCATCTCGGCAGAGGACACAACGGTCATCTTTCGCTGGCGTTTACGCCGCTATTCGTGCTGGCGCTGCTGAACATGCGCGAAACAGGCGGGCGCGTCCGTCAACGCTGGTTTGTGGCCGGCGCGCTGTGCTTCATGCTATCCATCAGCGGTCATGTGCTCCAGTCAATCTATATGATGCTGCCATTGGTGACCCTCCTTGCGCTGCAAGGGCTATCGCGTCGCGACTGGCGCGGCCTGGCGCAACTGCTGCTGGTTTGTCTGGCGGGCGCGGCACTGCAGCTTGCTTTTGTGCTACCCGTTGCCGGGGAGGCTCTCGGAAACCCGGTCTACGCGGAGGCCGGTGGCGATGTGCGCTACAGCCTCGACCTGCTGGCCATCGTCACGCCATCCCCCAATCATCCGATTTACGGCCAACTTGACTATACCTGGGAAGTACTGGGTGCCACCATCGGCGAGCGTTCGGGCTGGATCGGGTTGGTGGCCGGCGCGCTGGCGATTTTAACGTTGTTACGCGGTCGCGGTCGATTCTGGCTTGGCCTGGCGCTACTTACCTGGCTGTTGTCGCTCGGCCCCCTTCTGAACCTGCTGGGTGAGCCGCTGACAATACAGGCGGACGATCATGCCAGTTTTATAGCGTTGCCGTGGGCGTTCCTGAAAGAGCTTCCGTTGATGGATATCGTGCACACGCCCGGACGCTTCAGCTACGCCCTGGCGCTGGCCGTCGCCTGCCTTGCCACGCAGGGCGCGGCCTGGCTCTTCGGGCAGCCGCGCTTTCGCAGCCGCCAGCGTCAGGCCCTGCTACTGGCGCTGTTGCTGGCAGCCATCCTCTACGATTACCAATGGTACTGGCCCTTCCCAACGCGAAGTGCTGCCATCCCGGAGCAGATTGCCGCATTACGCCAGCGTAGCGATCTGCGCGCTGTACTGAACATTCCTGCGCGAAATTCAGCCGCCATCAAGGATTCTCTCTGGTTGCAGACTGCACATCAATTGCCGCTCATCGGCGGCATGGTAACGCGCAGAACGCCCGTCAATCCTGCGCGCCTGGAGCTGCTGCAATCGACGCTCGACCCGGCCTTGTTGCGCCTGGCCGGCGCCGACGTCGTCATTGTTAATCTGCGCCGTACTTCCGACCTGCACCACGAGCTGGTAGAAACGCAGCTGGGCCCGGCACTATACCAGGACAAATACCTCGCAGTCTACGAGACGCCGGCGACGGATGCCGCACCGCTTTTGCATGCGCCGCTGGAGTCGTCGTTGCGCTTCAAAGAACCTTTTGATGTGCCGCTGTATGCGCCGCACGGCGGCTGGCTGGATGTGAGCGCGGAAATGTGGGCAGGCGGACGCGACCTGCTGCTGTTGCTCGATAAAGTCCCCTTGCAGCGCTGGTCCTGGTCCCCGCAGGAGGCGGATTTGCAACACGCCAGTTTGCCGCTACGGGCCGGCGCCTGGCACATGCTGACGTTCGTGCCCGAGCCCGGCTGTTCGAAGGTGGCCTCGCCTGTGATGGTCTGTCGGGGAGAAGCGCTGAGCAACTTCACGATGGAGATTCTGCCCGCAACTTCGCGTCAGGCGCGCTTCGCCGAAGGGGTAACGCTGCTGGCGGGCTCGCTGCCCGCGCGGGTTGCTGTCGGAGACGAACTGGTGCTGCGCCTGCACTGGGAATTCGCGCAGGGCCGCGACGACCTTGACGTGCGTTTCGTGCATTTGCTGGACGCCGAGGGTCGGCTGGTGGCCCAGTCCGACGAGACGCTCGGGTTGGTGTCAGCGGGCAGTCAGCAGATCGAGCGTATTGCCTTGACACTGCCTCAGGCCTTGCCGCCAGGCGAGTATCGTGCTTGGCTGGGCTGGTATCGTTATCCGCAGATAACGCGCCTTCCCCTGCTTGAGCCGGCAGATTCCGAGGGCGCTGTCTTGCCGCTGGGCGTCGTGCGCATCGACTGATTACTCTGCCTCCCCGTGCACCTGGCGCTGCAGCTCCCGCACTTCCTGTGGATTCTCGCCTTCCAGCACCGAGAGCATCTCCCCGCTGGACATGGAGGCATAATCGCGCGTTGCGCGGGTGACGCCGACCGCGCTGATGAGGCGGGTGAGATCGCGGCTGTCGCAGTGAGGGCAGGTGGGCGTGGCGGCCGCGTAGGCCGTGACGCTGCGCCAGTGCAACACAAGCCGCCGGCCGCAGCCCTCGCAGCGAAAATCATACTCCGGCATGGAGCGCTCTCCTCCGCGCGTGAGCGTCAGAAGCACAGAACCCTGACATCATCGAAGTTACCATTAAACTGGCGCCGGGTCGCGTATACTGGCAGCAGGGAGACTGGAGCGCACATGCTGGACGATCAGAACGCGGAGCGCCGCACGCACCCACTCGAACGGAGGCTGCCCGCCGCGCCCGGGCCGTCCGCGCCACGCCCGCCGCAGCGACGGCCGGGACCGCGCCTGCCGCTGGTGCCGCCCTGGGTGACGCTGGCGCTGCTGGCCATCAACGTCGGAGTGTTCGCGCTGGGCACCCTGCTGCCGGTCGTCGGGCGGCAGCTCTTCCAGATGGGTGCCAGCCGCAGCTATGAGGTGCTGGTGCAGGGCGAGGTGCAGCGCCTGTTCACGGCCATGTTCCTGCACGCCGGCATGATGCACCTCTTCTTCAACATGTACGCGCTCTACATCATCGGGCGCGGCGTGGAGGGCCTGTGCGGCCACGCCCGCTTCCTGCTCATCTACCTGCTGGGCGGGCTGACCGGCTCGCTGCTCAGCGTGGCGCTGGGCTCACCGGACCCCTGGCTGAGCGCGCCTTCGGTGGGCGCCTCGGGCGCGGTCTTCGCGATCTTCGGCGCGGAGATGGTCTGGCTCTTCCGCCACCGGACCCTGCTGGGCGCGGCGGCCGGCCGGCAACTGCGCAGTCTGCTGCTGCTGCTGGGGGTGAACCTGGCGTTTGGACTACTGAGCTCGGTGGGCGCGGCCGGCATTCGCATCGACAACTGGGCGCATCTGGGCGGCCTGGCCGGCGGGCTGGCGCTCACCTGGGTCATCGGGCCCATCTTCCAGGCGCAGCCGCATCCTGCGCAGCCGGGCGTGCTGCAACTGCGCGACAGCAATCCGCTACGCGCCGGCCTGTGGCTGGTCGCGCTCTACGCCATCGGCTACGTCGCGCTGGTCACTGTCCTGCTCACCCTCGCCCGCTGAACTGCCGCGCTCCTGTTCGTGACGCAGCAGCGCAATATGCCGCGCCAGCTCGCGGTTCTCCTGCGTCAGGCGCGTGATGACGATCGAGAAGTGCATCAGGATGGCGAGCA
Organism: Phototrophicaceae bacterium; assembly: GCA_965238035.1. Lineage (GTDB taxonomy): Bacteria > Chloroflexota > Anaerolineae > Aggregatilineales > Phototrophicaceae > JAGWBD01. The sequence goes on from OZ250163.1 coordinate 1,822,337, forward strand.
CGAAGAGCAGGGCGACCAGAAAAAGCGCGCTGGGCGGATAGTAGATGCCGGTCAGCGTGGCCAGAGTATCCAGCAGCGGGCGCGACAGGCTGAGCAGCAGCAGGACCGCGCCGGTGACCAGCCACAGTAGCGCATATTCCTCGCGCAGGCGGCGGCGGCGCACCAGCTCCAGCACCAGCAGCAGGACGCCGACCGAGCCCGCGGCGCCGACGATCATCGTGCGGTCCGGCATGGCGCCCTCCCTTCAGGCTAGCCCTTGCGCCAGAGCAGGGGATTCTGCGCGCCTTCATTGAGCAGGTCGCCCACCTGCAGGCGCGCCATCATCTCCGGCGGCAGGATGTTTTGCTGGCCGTTAAAGGTGCTGCCGTCCGGCATGTAGGCGCAGGTCATGGCGCGGCGCCAGCCGGGCGTCATGTTGGCCGCAGCGCCGTGGGCCAGCAGGCCATTGTGAAAGGAGCAGGAGCCGGCGCGCATGGGCGCGGCCACGGATTCGCGCTGCGCCCACTGTGGATAGATCTCGAACAGGCTGCCCTGGTTCTGGCCGATGTTGACGTTGTCGAAACGGGCTTCCCTGTGCGAGCCAGGCAGGAAGTAGAGACAGCCGTTGTCGCGCGTGGAATCATCAAGCGCGACCCAGAGGCTGATCGCCTGGCGCGAGGAGAAGGACCAGTAGGGCACGTCGAGATGCCAGGCGGTGGGGTTGCCCCAGGGCGGCTTGAGCAGCGCCTGGTCGTGCCAGATGCGCATGCCGGTGGCGCCAGCCAGCAGTGACGTCATGCGCCCGAGGCGCTCGTCCAGCATCAGCTTGCGCATGCCCGCGTGGTCGGTCCACAGGTTGATGCGCTGGACGAAGACGTTGTCGTAGTAGGAGTCGCCACTGCGGCGGCTGCCATCCGCCGTCTTGCGATCGTCGCGCTGCGCGACCGCCTCGTCCACGCAGCGGCGCCACTCCGCCAGCTCCTGCGCGTCGAGGAAGTCCTCGATGATGACGTAGCCATGTTCCTGATAGAAAACAATCTGTTCGGCGCTGATTTCATGGCGCATGGGTTCACCCGGGGGCCAGGGTACAGGAGTCGCGGGCACTGTACCGCAATGTCCCGCCATGCTACCATAACTCGGGTCAGTCACTCTGGAAGGAACATGCTGGACAAACTGCGGGACGTAGAGGCGCGCTATGACGAGCTCGAACGGCTGCTGGGCGACCCGGCCACGATCGGTGATTATCAGCGCCTGACGCCCCTCTCGAAGGAGCGCGCCAGCCTTGAGGAGCTGGTGCAGGTGGCGCGCGAGCACCGCAGTTGCTCGGAGCAGCTGGCCGAAGCCCGCGTCATGCAGCAGGAGGAGATGGACGCCGAACTGCGCGCCCTCGCCGCCGAAGAGTGCGAAGCGCTGCAGGACAGCCTCAAGGTGCTGGAAGCGCATTTGCGCCTGCTGTTGCTGCCGAAGGACCCGCGCGACGAGCGCAACGTCATCATGGAGATTCGCGCCGGCGCCGGTGGCGATGAGGCCGGCCTGTTCGCCGCCGATCTCTTCCGCATGTACAGCCTCTACGCCGAGGGCCGGCGCTGGAAGGTGGACGTACTGGGCCAGAACGTCACCGGCGTCGGTGGCCTGCGCAGCATCACCTTTGAAATCCGCGGCAGGGGCGCCTACAGCCGCCTCAAGTTCGAGAGCGGCGTACACCGCGTGCAGCGCGTGCCCGAGACCGAGAGCCAGGGCCGCATCCACACCAGCACCGTCACCGTGGCCGTGCTGGCGGAGGTGGACGCGGTTGAGGTCCAGCTCAACATGAACGACGTGCGCGTCGACGTCTTCCGCAGCCAGGGCGCCGGCGGCCAGTCCGTCAACACCACCGACTCCGCCGTGCGCATGACGCATCTGCCCAGCGGCATCGTGGTCGAGATGCAGGACGAGCGCAGCCAGCTGCAAAACCGCGAACGCGCGCGCCAGGTGCTGGCCGCGCGTTTGTACGAGCAGGAGCTTGAGCAGCAACGGCAGCAACAGGAGAGCGAACGCCGCGGCCAGATTGGCACCGGCGACCGCTCGGAAAAGATTCGCACCTACAACTTCCCGCAGAGCCGCGTCACCGACCACCGCACCGGGATGAGCAGCCACAACCTGCCGACCGTGCTCAACGGACGCCTCGACGAATTCATCGACGACCTGGCCACGCGCGATCAGGCGCAGAAGCTGGCCGCGAGTGGGTTGGGGGGTGGGTGAGGCAGTTGCGGTACAAAGACTTGCTTGCGGAACAATCAGTGGCAAAGAGATTTATGCAAGAATCGTCATTCGGCACAGGAAGAACTGAAGCAAGCAATTGAAATTGGTGTCTAAGGAGGACACAAAAGTGAAAACGTATGGTGCACAGGATAAAGAAATCCAAATCTACTTTGATGCATTATCTGATATGCGCAATGAGATACTAAATGAAGCACACAACATCGTAGCCATCAATGGACACGACTGCAAAGAAAACCTTTTGATTTCATTTGGAGCATTTATCGAGTGGATAACGTCAAACTGGTGCGGACACGCAATTCTTTTTTTCCCTAAAGTTCGGAATGCATGGGAAACTCTTGAAGAATGGGAGTCGTTCTATAACTATCAAATGGTAAAAGAAAGAGTAAAAGCCAAGAGAAAATTTAACAGCGGTTTTAGGATCGGGAATAAGTGGTTCTATATCCAATCGTCACGAACAAAGGTCTCAACGGAGGCAGAGAATATCAGTGGCATTTACATTTATAACATCCCAAGAGATTCACCGTCCAATAGCAAAATTGCACGCGTTTACGCATCCATTGACAAAGCAACCCTACACAAGGTCGTTTCGATATAAGGAGTTTGGGATGGGCAACTTATTTCGATACATAATGACATAATAGCCAAGAAGAGGCTGCTAATCATAACTTCAAAATTCGTGAATATGGGTCACCCCTTATACATTCGGACTCTAAACGACAGAATTCCTTCTACGACGGACATGAACGAATTCTTTTTTAATCGAAGGAAAGAAGCAAGCAAATGGAGAGGCTATCTCACAGAAGATTCACGACAATTTTTTTGTTTCAAATGCTCAACACACGAAATGTATTGGCGAAGTCAAAGCCAATCACGGAAAATCCAACTGCATGAATCACCGTGCGCGAACTCGAAGTAGGCTAAGAAGACGACGGCCACGCACGGGGTGTGCGGCTTCGGCGGAGCGCTCCATATCCGCCCGCCCTACCAGCGCGAGTTCATCTACTTGCCTGACAGGCAGGTGCAGCGCGAGGCGGTGACACCTCCATTTTGAAGGGCTTCCCGCTCAACTGTGGAAGCCGACCACATCACGCCCTGGTCCGAAGGCAGGAAGACAGAAGAAGAAAACTGCCAGATGCTCTGCGGGATATGCAACCGTGAGCAATCATCGAAATAGCGATCACAGAGAGATGATGGCCAGGTTCTCGTAAATCACTAGAAGGGTCGCGAGCCACCTCAGCCCGGCGGCGGGTGATTGGGTCCGATCCAGACGGTATCTGACGCCTCGGCCGGCGCGATATCCAGGTTGACGACCACTGCCTGCTGGTCGCTGCGCACGAGGATACAGCGCAGCGGCTCCTGCGCGCTGGCGTTGATCTCCTGGTGCGGCACGAAGGGCGGCACGTAGATGAAATCGCCCGCCCCGGCCTCGGCGACGAACTCCAGACGCTCACCCCAGCGCATGCGCGCCCGCCCGCTGAGCACGTAGATCACGCTCTCGAGCGCGCCATGGTGATGGGCGCCGGTTTTGGCGTCGGGCTGGATGTCAACGGTGCCCGCCCAGAGCTGACTGGCGCCGGCCTGCGCGTGGGTGATGGCGGCGGCGCGCGTCATGCCGGGCGTCTGCGGCGTGTTGCTGTCGAGTTCGTGGCTGCGCACGATGCGCACGCCGTGTTCGCGCCAGTCGACACTCATGTTCTTCTCCCTTCGCTTCCCTGTCGCGGGGCCCGGTCGCCGGGATTCAGTCTTGCGCCAGCAAGCCTCTGGCTGCCGCAACCACCGCGTCGGCGGTGATGCCCAGATTGCTCGTAGACCGTCTCGTAGGGCGCGCTGGCGCCGAAGCGCTCCAGGCTGATGGCCACGCCCTCGCTGCCCAGCCAGCGGTACCAGCCCTGCGCCACGCCCGCCTCCACGCTCACGCGCGCCGTCACGGCTGAAGGCAGCACCTGCTCGCGCCAGGCCGCGTCCTGCGCCGCGAAGAGCTCGTGGCAGGGCAGCGACACCACGCGCGCCTTGACTCCTTCGTCGGTCAGCGTCTGCCAGGCCGTCGCGCGCGATGTGCAACTCGCTGCCGCTGGCCAGCAGCAGCAGTTCGGGCGTCCCCTCGCAGTCGAGGTTGATGTAGCCGCCGCGCGCCACATTCGCGCGCAGCGTCGCCGCGTCGAAGTTCCATGGCCGGCAGGTCCTGGCGCGTAAAGATGAGCACGCAGGGTCCCGGCTGCTCCATGGCGACGGCCCAGGCGGCGACCGTCTCGTTGGCGTCCGCGGGCCGCAGCACGGTCAGAGCTTGGGGATGGCGCGCAGGGCCGCGAAATGCTCGACGGGCTGGTGCGTGGGGCCGTCCTCGCCGAGGCCGATGCTGTCGTGCGTGAAGATGTAGAGCGCCGGCACGCCCATCAGCGCGCCGAGGCGCATGGCCGGGCGCATGTAGTCGCTGAAGGTGAGGAAAGTGGCGCTGTAGGGCTTGACGATGCCGCCGTGCAGGGCGAGGCCATTGGTGATGGCGCCCATGGCGTGCTCGCGCACGCCGAAGCGCAGGTTGCGCGCCGTGGCCACATTTGCGCCGCTGTTGGCCGCGCCGGTGATGAGCGTTTTCGTGCTGCCCGCCAGGTCAGCATCGCCGCCGATCATGGTCGGCAGATGCTGCGCGATAGCGTTGAGGGCCTCGCCGTTGGCGTTGCGCGTGGCCATGCTGGTGCCCGCTGCGTAGTGCGGCAGGTCGGCGTCCCAGCCCGCGGGCAATGTGCCGCTCTGCAGCTGATCCCACTCCCCCGCCAGGTCGGGATGCGCCGCGGCCCAGCGCGCCTGCAGGGCCTGCCAGTCGCTTTCCTGTTGCGCGCCGCGGCTGATAGCCTCGCGGAAGTGCTCCAGCGCTTCGCCCGGAATGTAAAAGTCCTCGTCGGGCCAGCCGAGCGCCTGCTTCGTCAGACGCACTTCGTCCGCACCAAGCGGTGAGCCGTGGGCGCTACTGGTGCCGGCCTTGTTGGGGCTGCCGAAACCGATGGTCGTGCGCGCCGAGATGAGCGTGGGCCGGTCGGTGACCTGTTGCGCCTCGGCCAGCGCCGCGCTGACCTGCTGCGGGTCGTTGCCGTCGGCGACGGCGATAACGTGCCAGCCGATGGCCTGGAAGCGCTGCAGCACGTCCTCGCGCCAGACCATGTTGGTCGGCCCGTCCAGCTGGATATCGTTGCTGTCGTAGAGGAAGACCAGCTTGCCCAGGCCCCAGAGCCCGGCCAGCGCGCTGGCCTCCATGCAGACGCCTTCCTGCAGGTCGCCGTCGCTGACGAGGGCGTAGGTGCGGTGGTCGACGAGCGGGAAGCCTGCGCGGTTGAAGTGGCTGGCGAGGAAGGCCTCGGCCAGCGCCATGCCGACGGCGTTGGCTGCGCCCTGACCCAGCGGCCCGGTGGTGGTCTCGACGCCAGGGGTGTCGCCGTGCTCGGGGTGGCCGGGCGTCTGGCTGCCCCACTGACGGAAGTTCATCAGTTCCGTCAGCGGCAGGTCATAGCCGGTCAGATGCAGCATGGCGTAGAGCAGCATCGAACCGTGTCCGGCGCTGAGCACGAAACGGTCGCGATTGGGCCAGCCAGGATTTCGTGGGTTGTGGCGCAAATGCTGCGTCCACAGCGCCCAGGCCATCGGCGCCGCGCCCATGGGCAGGCCGGGGTGTCCGCTGTTGGCGCGCTGCACCGCGTCCATTGCCAGGGTGCGAATGGTGTTGATCGCCAGAGTTTGTACGTCGCTGCTCAAGGGGCGGCCCTCCCGTTGCATTGCTGATTCCAGGCGCCCATGATAGCGCAGAATGCCGTTGTGGTTGAGTGCGGGCCATCGTCGCGGCATACTCGCTGCAGATTAAATCGGGGAGGAGACGGGGACATGAGCGAGATTTCCGCCGAAAAACTGCTGACCACCACGCGCAGTGTGCGCAAACGTCTGGATCTCACGCGCGCGGTGCCGCCAGAAGTGATTGAGGAATGCCTGGAGATCGCCATCCAGGCGCCCTCCGGCAGCAACCAGCAGGGCTGGCACTTTGTGGTGGTCACGGACGCGGACAAGCGCGCGCAGATCGGCGCCTGGTACCGCGACTCCTTCCTGCAGTACGCCGGCCCGGGCGAGGTGGACATTCAGGAGCGGCGGCGCAGCAACCGTCTGCTCGACAGCGCCCTGCACCTCGCCGAGTACATGCACGAGGTGCCCGTGCTGGTCATCCCCTGCTACAACGGGCGCGTCGAGGACGCCGGCCAGATGGCGCAGACTGCGCTCTACGGCTCGATTCTGCCGGCTGTCTGGTCCTTCATGATGGCGCTGCGCATGCGCGGGCTGGGCTCGGCGTGGACGACGCTGCATCTGCGTTACGCGGCTGAGGTAGCGGCGCTGCTGGGCATCCCGGCGGGCGTGACGCAGGCGGCGCTGTTGCCGGTGGCGTATTACACGGGCAGCGACTTCCGTCCGGCGCGCCGCCGCCCGGCCCGCGAATTTACTTATTGGGACGACTGGGACTCCGGTCGTCAGGGCTGAACCGGGACTGCCTCAGGAATCCAGCCACTCGATGGCGGTCAGGGCCGCGGCGCAGCCGTCACCGGCGGCGGTGATGGCCTGGCGGAAGATCTGGTCGTGGATTTCGCCGGCGGCGAAGACGCCCTCGATGTTGCTGCGGTAACGCTGGTCGATCAGCACGTAGCCGGCGTCATCGGTGGCCAGCTGGCCGGCGAAGACATCGCTGTTGGGATCGTAGCCGATGAAGATGAAGACGCCGTCCGCCGCGCGTTCTTCCTGCATGCCAGTCTTCAGGTTGCGCATCACGATGGTGTCGACCGAACCGGTATCATCCGCGCGGATCTCATCGACCACCGTGTCCCAGATGAAGCTGATCTTTTCGTGCGCCAGGGCGCGCGACTGCAGGGCGACGCTGGCGCGCAGCTGGTCGCGGCGGTGGATGATGTCGACGCGATTGGCGAAGCGTGTCAGGAAGAGCGCCTCCTGCAGCGCCGAGTCGCCGCCGCCGACCACGACGACGTCCTTGCCGCGGAAGAAGAAGCCATCGCAGGTGGCGCAGTAGCTGACGCCGTGGCCGACGTATTCGGCCTCGCCGGGGATGCCCAGCGCGCGCGGGTTGGCGCCGATGGTGACGATGACGGCGTCCGCACTGATGCGCTCGCCGCCGCTGGTTTCGATGTGGAAGGGCGGGCCATCCTGTAGCCGGGCACGCGCGACCGAATCGTAGACGAACCCGGTGCCGAAGCGCTCGGCCTGGGCGCGCATGGCCTCCACCAGCTCGGGGCCTGTGGTGCCATCCGGGAAGCCGGGGAAATTCTCGACCTCGTGCGTGGTCGCGATCTGCCCGCCCAGCAGCGGCCCGGTGATAACGGTCGTGGGCAGTTGGGCGCGCGCGGTGTAAAGGGCAGCGGTAAGTCCGGCAGGGCCGGAGCCAATGACGACAACGCGGCTGTGTCGTTCGTTCATGTGATTCCTGTCCTCAGTATTGTTCTTTCGTCCCGTACTTTTCCTCGGCGCGCAGCACTGCCAGCAGCGCCTCGTATTCCTCGCGGCAATCCGGGCAGTGCGCGATGTGGGCGGCCGCCTCAGGCAGGATCTGATGGATGTCGGCCCCGTTCAGCGCCTGCTCGCTGAGGCAGGTGAAGTGGCTGGCGGCAGTGCCGCAGTCGATGCCGTCCTCACTGTGAACGGTGGCCAGACACTCCAGCAGCCTGTGCAGACGATCACGAATCATGCTGTCATGCTCCACCAGTTCCGACTGCGCCGGTTGCCATCTCTCACAAGACGACTGCAAGGTCTCATATCTTACTCATTTTACTGCCCCGAACGCTCTGCAAACAGGTCAAGCATGTAGGCTACGTCCAGGCCCTGGGCCTCGAGCTCTGCCCGCAGTTTGCGGCGCGCATCATGCACCAGCTTGTATAGCGCGTTGCGGTTGCTGCCCATCTGCTGCGCCACGACTTCCAGCGGCACGCCCTGTAACACGACGGCCTCAAGCGCCTGGCGCTGGCGCGGCGTCAGCTTCTCACGCAGGGCCCGGGCGATGCGTTCCTGCACGTCGGCGCGCTCGGCGATGCCCTCGGGAGTAGGTGAGTGATCGTCGTTGAGGAGCGCATCGCCGCGCGCAGGCAGCAGTTCGCCATCGGCCGTCAAGTCATCGAGGCGGAAATCGCGGTAGCGGGCGCGTCGCAGGTCGCTGATAGCGATGCGCAGGGCGATGCGCGTCGCCCAGGTGGTGAAACGGCTTTCGCCGCGGAAGCTGTCGAGGCGTTGCAGGACGCGCATCACGCTGTCCTGGGCGTAGTCCTCGGCCATCTGCTCCAGCTCCGCCGGGGAACGCCCGGCGAGGTCGCTGCGTTCGCGCGCGAGGTACCAGTAGAGACCGCGCTGCAGCCGCGCGTGCAGGGCCGTGATGGCCGCATCCTGCTCGGCTGGCGCGCCGGTCAGCGCCCGCAACCATGCTTCGTTGCTGCGCTCGGACGTGTCCGTCGGAGCCCGTTCGATGACTGTCATACGCGCAGTATAGCATGGGGCCTGTATGCCCTTTTCGTACCACCTGACCGGGCCGGTTGACCCGCGGGCCTTCCCTCATTATGATGAGAGTGGACAAGAGGGAGCTTGCTGTGAACAATCGACCAACGCAGGATGGCAACAACGACAATTCGCCCTTCTCGGGCCGCAACGCCCAGCGACTGCTGATTGGCATGGGCGTCGTTGTGCTCATCCTGTTTGTGCTGACCATGGGCAGCCAGAGCAACTTCCAGAGCAGCAACCGCATCCCGCTCAATGAACTGGCCACCCAGATCCAGCGCGGCAATGTCGAGAAGCTCATCGTGCGCGGCGGCCAGGATGTCTACGTCCAGTTTTTCAGCGGCCTCACCGCCTATTACTACAAGGAACGCGAATCCGACCTCTTTGAGCACCTGCGCGCCTACGGCGTCAGTGACGCGCAGCTGCAGTCCATCAGTTACGCGCCGCAGCCGGGCGACAACACCGGCGGCCTGGTCATCCAGCTGCTCATTGCCGTCGTGCCGACCATCATCATCATCTGGCTGCTGTGGCGCATGATGCGCTCGGTGCGCAGCGGCCAGGACCAGGCGATCAGCTTTGGCCGCAGCCGCGCGCGCGTCACCCGCGACGTGGAGCGACCGCAGGTAACTTTCTCGGACGTGGCCGGAGCGGATGAATCCAAGGAGGAACTGGCGGAGATTGTGGAGTTCCTCAAGGAACCGGAGAAGTTCATCCGCCTCGGTGCGCGCATCCCCAAAGGCGTGCTGATGATCGGCCCGCCCGGCACCGGCAAGACTCTGCTGGCGCGCGCGGTGGCCGGCGAGGCCGGCGTGCCCTTCTTCAACATTTCCGGCTCCGAATTCGTCGAGATGTTCGTGGGCGTGGGCGCCAGCCGCGTGCGCGACCTGTTTGAGCGCGCCAAGTCCGAGGCGCCAGCAATCGTCTTCATCGACGAAATCGACGCGGTCGGGCGCCATCGCGGCGCCGGCCTGGGCGGCGGCCATGACGAGCGCGAACAGACGCTGAACCAGATCCTGGTCGAGATGGACGGTTTCGAGCAGGGCACCAACGTCATTATCATCGCGGCCACCAACCGGCCCGACATCCTTGACCCGGCGCTGCTGCGCCCCGGTCGCTTCGACCGCAAGGTGACCATGGACAACCCGGACGTGGCCGGCCGCCTGGCGATTCTCAAGGTGCACGCGCGCGGCAAGCCGCTGGCGCCGGACGCGGACCTGCAGGCCGTGTCGCGCATCACGCCAGGCTTCTCCGGCGCCGACCTCGAGAACCTCATCAACGAGGCCGCCATCCTCACAGCGCGCCGCAACCGCAAGACCATCAGTATGCTGGAGCTGCAGGAGAGCATGGAGCGGGCCGTGATGGGGCCGGAGCGCAAGACGCGCGTCATCTCCGACAGGGAGAAGCGCCGTCTCGCCTGCCACGAGGCCGGGCACGCCATCCTCTTCCACCTGCTTAAGTACGCCTGGCCGGTGCACAAGATCACCATCATTCCGCGCGGCCGCGCCGGCGGCTTCGTGATGCCCCTGCCGGAGGAAGACCAGTTCCTCGTCACCGGCGAAGAGTTTGAGGATCGCATCGCCGCGGCCCTGGGCGGGCGCATCGCCGAAAAAATCACCTACACGAGCCAGCAGCTTTCCACCGGCGCCCAGATGGACCTGCAGCAGGCCACCGGCATCGCCCGCAGCATGGTCACACAGTACGGCATGAGCGAACTGCTGGGGCCGCGCACCTTCGGCAGCAGCCACACCTCCATCTTCCTCGGGCGTGAAATTGGTGAGCAGCGTGACTACAGCGAGAAGACCGCCGAGCAGATTGATCAGGAGATCAAACGCCTCGTCGAGACCGGCGAGCAGCGCGGGCGTGAAATTCTGATCAAGTACCGTGACAAGCTGGACGAGCTGGTCACCGTGCTGATTCAGCAGGAGACGCTCGACCGCGAGACCTTTGAAAGGCTCATGAACGCGGATGTAGCCGATGCTGACGCTGATGCTGCCGGTCAGCCCGACCTGGCGCCGACCCCCGACAGCGGCGACGGGCCAGCGGGCGACGCCGGCCCGTCGCGCCAGGACCCGCCGACCACTGGCCTGGGCGAGATGTTGCCCGTCCCTGGCGAATAAGCGCCGCCGGAGCGCCGCCCCGCGAGATATACCTCTCCCTCAATTCAGGTGTAGCGCAGCGCGTCTCAGAGCATGTCCGGGCGCGCCGGCGTATCGGCCTCCAGCAGCGGCAGCGTCTCGAAGTCGCCGACCGGCGCCAGGTACATGTTCGAGTAATCGGTCAGGTCGCTGGAGTAGAGTACATAGCGGCCATCGGGCGTGAAGCGCGGATGCGGGTGCGCGTGCTGGTTGTTGAAGGTGCTGCGATGCCAGGCGAGGATGCGCGGCCCCTCGTAGCCCTCGTCCGTGCGGCGGAAAAGCTGGATGAAGGGCTGCGCGCCCTGCCAGGCGTTGCCGGCCAACGCCGGCGTCCCTTGCCCATGCCGTGCACTCCTTGTTTACATCCAGTTCAGTGTGAGCGATTCAGCGCTGTGCCGTGCCGTAAATGAAGTAGTTGTCCGTCACGTGCAGGTCAGGTTGCAGGCCCTGCGCGGCCAGGCTGGCGCCCAGCCCCTCCGGCTCATGGAAGACCTTGACAATCGTGAAGCGACGGCCATCGCTCAGCGAGCGCTCATGGGTGTTGCTGTCGCTGTAATAGTCGTAGGGCATTTGGTCGCTGGCGCCGGAGTGCGGGTCACGGCGTGAGTCGACCAGGAAGAGGCGTCCGCCCGGCCTCAAGGCGCGCGCCACCTTTTGCAGGAAGGGCGCCAGCGCGTCCGGCGGCACGTGCGACAGCCAGAAGCCACAGAACACCAGATCGTATTGCTGCTGCGGCTGCCAGGTGAAGAGGTCCGTCTGCTCATAGGTCACGCGCTCTGATTGCAACTTAGCGCGGTTGATGGCCAGCATCTCGGGCGCGGCGTCCAGCGCATGGATGCGCGCGCAGAGCGTGAGCAGAGTTTGCGTCCAGATGCCGGTGCCGCAGGCGAGCTCCAGCGCAGAGTCCACGGGCTCGCAGCGCAGCAAGGCCGCGCGCACCTCAGCCACCTGGTCGGCCCACTGTTTGTTCAGTTCGGGGCCGTAATCGTAGCGGCCCTGGCGCAAAGCCCACTGGTCATATTCGCTGGCGCGCGCCCGATAGTATGCGATCTGCTCTTGCAGGATGTCAGTCATGGCATTCCCTCTCTGGCTACGCGCGGCGGCCACCGGTCACCGCCTGCATCAGCGACAGCACCATCCGGCAGTCGGACAGCGCCCGGTGCTCCTGGCTGAAACCCTCGCCACATTCCCGTTTGAAAGCCCGCTCCAGCCCGTAGCCGCTGGTCTCGCCTCTCATTTCCCTGTGCCAGGCGGCGTAGTCCTGCATCGCGCAGCGCCAGGCAACCGGGGGCAGTGGCAGGTCGTACAACTCGCAGGTCTGTTGCAGCAGCCGCTTGTCGTAGGCGGCGTTGTAGACGATGATCAGCGCGGCCGCCCGCAAGGCCGGCAGCAGCGCGCTGTGCAGGTCCTGCCAGCCGGTCGCGCCGAGCTGCTTCAGTCTGGCTTTCGTCAGGCCGTGAATGCGGGAGGCATCGCGCGGGATGGCGCCCAGCGGCAGTGCGAGGCTGTGCAGCACCTGCTCGCCGCGGGTGTTGATGACCGCCACCTCGATCACTTCCGCGTCGCGGCCGAGGCCGGTGGTCTCGGTATCCAGAATCAGCACGTCGTCGCGGCCCAGCAGGCCCGGCCAGTCCGCCACGCCATTCCGCTTCCTGCGCACGCCATCGCGGCGCTCCCTGGCCGAGTGCGGTCGCTTGCTGAATTTGCGGCGATAGCGCCATGCGGCCATGCGTAACCTAAAGGTTGGCGGAGGCCTGGCGCGCCTCGCTCTCGTCCAGCGCGCAGGCGAGCTGCCCCAGCAGGTGGCCCTGCACCGGCACCGACAGCGCCAGTGAAATCAGCCAGCCGACTCCCGGCACGGCCGACACCAGGCCCAGCGCCAGGCTTGAAAGCAGGGAGTAAAGTAGCCATTGCATGAAGAGGCCGCTGTTCGCGCTCAGCGTGTCCCACATTTCGCCCGGCTGAAACCAGGAGGTCAGCTGGCGGGTTTGCGCGTAGCGCGTGGCGCCGGCAGCCAGCATCAGCCCAATGAAGAGGTTCCAGACGAGAGCGAAGATCAACAGGCAGCAGAGGGACAGCAGCGTCAGGAGACCCAACTCCCCGTTACCGGTGACGGCCAGCAGCAGCAGGCCGCAGAGCGGCAGGCCGTTGGGGATGTTGTAGACGATGATGGCGACCATGGCATTGAAGCCGTCGCCCAGCCTGGCGCCCTGATCTTGCCAGTCCGGCAGCGGACGCCTGGCCCCGGCGCGCATGTTGCGCAGCAGGTCGAGGGTGTAGCCGGCCAGCATGGCCATCCCGACCAGGCCCAGCAGCGGGATGAGCGCGACGAGGCTCCAGAGAAGGACCAGCGCGAGCTTGCGGGCCCATTGCTCGTCCTCGAACAGGTATTGAAACGCGCGCGACAAATTCACATTGCTTCTCCCGGATTGCGAGCCTGGGTCAGCATGTATGGTAGCAGGTCAGGCCTCCGCTTGCGCGAGCCAGCGCTCAAGATCCGCCGTTGTGATTTCGCCCGTCCTTACGGCCCGGATGCGTCCCGCGCGGTCAATAAGAAAGCTGGCAGGCAGGGCGAAAGCGCCCCAGGCTGCGTTGGCGCGCGAGTCAGTATCGAGCAGGACGCTCAGGTCGCGCACGCCGGCCTCGTCCAGGAAGCTGCGTACCTGTTCCGCCGCCTCGCCCACGTTGACCGCCAGCACCTGCACCGCGTCGGGGCCGCTATGCTGCCGCGCAAAGGCTTCGAGCGCGGGCAGTTCACGGCGGCAGGGCGCGCACCAGCTGGCCCAGAAGTTGACGATGACGGGCCGACCGCGCAGCGTGTCGAGGCGCAGCTCCGCGCCAGTGTCGAGGCGGGGCAGGGCCAGCTCCGGGGCGGGCCGATTGACCTGCTGATGTGCTGCGGGCGTGGCGCCAGGCAGGGTGGCTGCGACGCCGGGGCTGCCGGCGCGTTGCACCTGAATGGCCGCAGCGATGCTGAGTAGCGGCAGCAGCAGCAGCGCCAGCCAGAGCAGATGGTCGCGGCGCGGGCGGGTCAGCAATCGTCGGGACAAGGGCGCCTCGAGCCTGTAGGACGTCAGGCGCCATTTTGCCGCGATTTCTGCCTGCCTGCCAGAGCAGCCGTCGCGGCTTCGCGCTACAGTAGCCCGGCAGCAGAGGGGAATGCAGCGAGGAGAAAATACCATGCTGAAGGAATTCCGTGAATTTGCCACTCGCGGCAACGTCATCGATCTGGCCGTCGGCCTGATCCTGGGCGCCGCGTTCAAGGATATTGTCAATTCGCTGGTGAAAGACGTCTTGCTGCCGCTCATCGGCGCCATTTCCGGCGGTGTGGGTTTTGAGCACCTCTTCATCAATCTTTCCGCCGTGCATTACGCGACCCTGGCGGAGGCTGAGGCGGCCGGCGCGGCCACGCTCAAGTATGGCAAGTTCATCACGGCGTCCATTGACTTCGTCATCATCGCCTTCTCCATGTTCATCCTGGTGCGTACCATCAACCGCCTGATGCGTGAACTGGAAAACGTGGATGAGGTGCTGAAGTAAACTTCGCCCCGTCGGGCGCATGGCAGCCGGGTCAGGCGGCATTGTCAGGAACGGGCTGCAGGGTGTATACTCGCGCTGGCAATCGTGCCGGTAGTGGGCCATGCGGGGGAGTGTGCACATCATGCACGACGACAGTCTGCGGGACTTGCGCGGGAAGATAGACGGCATCAATCTGCAAATCCTTGAGCTGCTTAGCCAGCGCGCGGAAATCGCCTCGGCGATCGGGCGTGTGCAGCAGAACCTCGGCACCTCGTTTTATGATCCCGAACGCGAAGCCGCGATGTTGACGGCCCTGCAGCAGGCCAACGAGGGCCCCTTCAGCAATGAAACCATCAGCGCCCTCTTCAGCGAAATCTTCCGCGCCTCGCTGGCGCTGGAAGAAGCGGAAGCGCTGGCTAAAATCCTTGTGCAGCGCAAGTATCCGGACGAGCGCACCGTCATCACCATGCCCGATGGCACCGAGCTGGGCAATGGCGATTTCACCGTCATCAGCGGTCCCTGCGCCATCGAGAGCGCGGAACAGGTGGACGCTGTCGCGGAGGCGCTGTCTGCGCGCGGCGTGCGTTTTCTGCGCGGCATGGGCTGGAAGCCGCGCACCTCGCCCTACGACTTCCAGGGCCTGGGCATGGAAGGCCTGCGCATCGCGCGTCAGGCAGCCACGCGCCACAACATGTTCATCGTCAGCGAGGTGATGGACAAGAGCCTCATCTCCGAGATGTCCGAATATGTCGACGTCTTCTGGGTCGGCGCGCGCAACATGTCCAACAGCTTCCTGCTGAAAGCGCTGGGGCAGGTGCGCCAGCCGGTGATCCTCAAGCGCAGCTTCGGCGCCAACATCCAGGAATGCCTCTACGCTGCCGAGTACATCGTCAGCAGCGGCAACCCCAACGTCATCCTCATGGAGCGCGGCATCCGCACCTTCGAGACGCGCACGCGCAATACACTTGATCTAAGCGCGGTCGCTCTGCTGAAGCTGGAGTCGCATTTGCCGGTGGTGGTCGACATATCGCATTCTGCCGGGCGCCGCGACATCGCAATCCCTCTGGCGCGGGCGTCGAAGGCGGTGGGCGCCGACGGGCTGATGTTCGAATGCCACCCCAATCCGCCGGTCGCCATGAGTGACGCCAAGCAGCAGCTCAGCATCCCCGAGATGCACGCGCTGATAGACGAGATCACGGACGAGCAGCGGGTGCTGGCCTGAGGCGACGCGCTGGCGTGACAGTCTGAAACGAAGCGGGGGTGGCGGGCAACGTTCGCCACCCCCTTTGCTTGCCGCCCCTGGCGGGCGCTGCTACACTGACTGGCCGTGCAGGAGGAGCCCCGGCCTTGCCCGAACAAGCCCTGTACCTCGCCTGGCGCCCCATGCGCTTCGAGGACGTCATCGGCCAGGAGCACATCACGCGCACCCTGCGCAACTCCCTGAAAAGCGGCCGCGTCCGCCACGCCTACCTCTTCAGCGGGCCACGTGGCACCGGCAAAACCACCACTGCGCGCCTGCTGGCCAAGGCCGTCAACTGCGCAAATGAAGATGCCGGGCAGCGACCCTGCAACGAATGCGCAGCCTGCCGCAGCGTCAACGAAGGTCGCTACCTGGACCTCATCGAAATCGACGCGGCCACGCACACCGGCGTCGATGACGTGCGCGACCTGCGTGACAAGATCGCCTTCTCGCCCGGCGAAGGCAGCTACAAGGTCTACATCATCGACGAGGTGCATCGCTTCACCGGCAACGCTTTCGATGCGCTGCTCAAGACGCTGGAAGAACCGCCGCCGCACGCCGTCTTTGTGCTGGCGACCACCGAAATCGACAAGGTGCCGGCCACCATCAAGAGCCGCTGTCTGCCCTTCGAATTCCGCCGCGTGCCGCTGCTGACCGTGGCCGACCACTTGCAGAAGATTGCGGAAGCCGAGGGCCTGCGCATTGAGCGCCAGGCGCTTGAGCTCATCGCGCGCCAGGGTACCGGCAGCGTGCGCGACAGCATCAGCCTCCTCGACCAGATCGTCACCGACCCCGCCGAAGCGATCACGCTGGCGCTGGCGCAGGAGGTGCTGGGCACCGCCAGCAGCGACGCCGTGCGCGCCCTGGTGGACGCCCTCGTGCAGGGGGACGCCGCGGCCGGGCTGGAGGTCATCAACCGCGCCGTGGACGCCGGCAGCGATCCGCAGCAGTTCGGCCAGCAAATCGTCGAGCAGCTGCGTGCCCTGTTGCTGGCGCAGACTGCCAGCGCGGCGCTGGTAGTGGCGTCGGAGGAGGAGCGCGAGCGCTATCAGGCGCAGGCCGGGCAAATCAGCAGCGGCATGTTGCTGCGCGCCCTGCGCAATTTCAACAAGGCGCTGGCCGATGATCTGGGCGGCTGGCAGCCTCAGCTGGCGCTCGAACTGGCGCTGGTCGAGAGTCTGGCCGCGCCGACCGAAGCTGACTTCCCGGCGCCGCCTGCCGCGAGCGTGACGCCGGCAGCAGCGCGGCCACCACAAGCCGACCCCGTCCGCAAGCCTGCGGCGGTGCAGTCCGCAAAGAAAGCGGAGGCCGCCCCTGCTCCGTCTGCGTCCGCAGCGCCGGCGGCCGAGCTCACGCTGGAGCAGCTGCAGGCGCGCTGGGATGCGGTGCGGCCTGAGCTGGAGCGACCTGGCCGCAGTAACATCCCGGCGCTGCTGGATCATGTCCAGGTGAGCGACCTGCGGGACGATGTGGTCGTGCTGGACGCCTCAACGCCATTTTTCCACGATCGTCTGGACAGCGCGGAAACGCGTAGCGCGCTGGAGAAGGCCGTGGAGGCGGTATTCGGTCGACCGCTGCGCATCAGGGTGCGGCTGCAAAAAGCGACCACGAGCGAAGACCCGCAAATTAACCTGGATGACCCGCTCATTGCCAGCGCCATGGCGCTGGGCGCGCGCGTCAGCCTGCATGAGAGCGAAGAAAAGGGAGACTGAGATGGCCAAACGGCCCAGCCAGGCCGCCATGCTGCGGCAAATCCAGAAGATGCAGGACGATATGAGCGCGGCGCAGCAGGCCCTCGAACACGAAACGGTGGAAGTCTCGGTGGGCGGCGGCGCGGTGACCGTCGTCATCAGCGGCCACCAGCGCGTACAGTCGATTGCGCTCGACAGCGCGCTGATCGACCTTGAGGACGAGGAATGGCTGGACGATTTGCAGGATCTGCTGGTCGCGGCCATGAATCAGGCCGTAGAGCAGAGCCAGTTGCTGGCAGCGGAAAAGATGGAGGCCATCACCGGCGGCCTCGGCGGCATGCCGGGGATGGGCGGGTTGCTCGGGTGAGAGTTCAGGCTGACGCTCGGGCCAGCTCATGAAGTCCGCCATTCCGGAACCGGTCAGTCGCCTGACCGAGGCCTTCGCGCGCTTGCCGGGAGTGGGCCCCAAGACGGCCTCGCGCCTGACCTTCTACCTGTTGCGCGCGCCGGACGAGGTTGGCCTGACCCTGGCCGAGGCCCTGCGCGTCCTTAAGGCCGAGACACAGCTCTGCTCGCAATGCTTCAACATCACGGTCAGCGACCCCTGCGCACTCTGCGCCGACAGCGGCCGCGACCGCAGCATCATCGCCGTAGTCGAGGAGCCGCTGGATGTGCTGGCACTGGAGCGCACGGGCAGTTACGGTGGCCTCTATCACGTGTTGCACGGCGCGATTTCGCCGGTCAACAATATCGGCCCGGACGAACTGCGCATCCGCGAGCTGGAGCAGCGCGCAGCGGCGGCGGAGGTGCGCGAGGTGATCATCGCGACCAATCCGGGCATGGAAGGCGACGCGACCGCGATGTTTATTGAGCGTAGTCTTGAGGGCGCCGGGCTGCGCATCACGCGCCTGGCGCGCGGTCTGCCGGTCGGCGGCGACCTGGAGTATGTCGACCCGGTGACGCTGACGCGCGCAATACAGGGGCGCTCGGAGCGCTGGTGAGCGGAGAGCCTTGCCCTACGGTCGCTGACGCAATGAGGCCCGGCAGGCGAAAAGGCAGGGCTTGACAGGGGGATGGGTGAGGGGGTAGAGTATGTGACCTTCGGGGGCGCGCGAGCGTTTTGGGAGGGAGGCAGGGCAGGCGGATTGGGCTCTGGGCGCAGCTTGACAACAGGAGAGTGGGAAGCAAACGAACAGCCGGTGCGACCGGCTAGTGGCCTGGTACCGGGGCCGAGAGAATACTGGTACAAATGAGCACGAGGGACAAACGGCGAGTTTGATCCTGGCTCAGGATGAACGTTGGCGGCGTGCCTAACACATGCAAGTCGAACGGGAAGTTCCTTTACGGAGGGACGGAAAGTGGCGCACGGGTGCGTAACACGTAGCTAACCTGCCCCGAAGACCGGGACAACCGCTGGAAACGGCGGCTAATACGGGATAGGGCGGGTCCGGGGGGACCCGGACTGGCGAAAGGCTGGACCGGAAGGTTTGGCGCTTTGGGAGGGGGCTGCGGCCCATCAGCTGGATGGCGGGGTAACGGCTCACCATGGCGATGACGGGTAGGGGATCTGAGAGGGTGATCCTCCACACCGGGACTGAGACACGGCCCGGACTCCTGCGGGAGGCAGCAGTGAGGGATATTGCGCAATGGGCGAAAGCCTGACGCAGCGACGCCGCGTGGGTGATGAAGGTTTTCGGATCGTAAAGCCCTTTTCTGTGTGACGAAGCTGACGGTAACACAGGAATAAGTGTCGGCTAACTACGTGCCAGCAGCCGCGGTAACACGTAGGACACGAACGTTATCCGGAATTACTGGGCGTAAAGGGCGCGCAGGCGGCGCTACAAGACGGACATGAAAGCCCGGGGCTCAACTCCGGGAGGCTGTCGGTGACTGTAGTGCTTGAGGGTGAGAGAGGGGTGTGGAATTCCGCGTGTAGTGGTGAAATGCGTAGAGATGCGGAGGAACACCAGAGGCGAAGGCGGCACCCTGGCTCACAACTGACGCTGAGGCGCGAAAGCATGGGTAGCGAACGGGATTAGAAACCCCGGTAGTCCATGCCGTAAACGATGTGCACTCGATGTCCGGGATGCTACGGCAGCCCGGGTGTCCCAGCGAACGCGGTAAGTGCACCGCCTGGGGAGTACGGTCGCAAGGCTAAAACTCAAAGGAATTGACGGGGGCCCGCACAAGCAGCGGAGCGTGTGGTTTAATTCGAGGCTACGCGAAGAACCTTACCCGGGTTTGACATCACGGTGGTAGGGACCTGAAAGGGGACTGACCTTCGGGAGCCGTGACAGGTACTGCATGGCTGTCGTCAGCTCGTGCCGTGAGGTGTTCGGTTAAGTCCGAAAACGAGCGCAACCCCTGGTGCCAGTTACAAGTGTCTGGCGCGACTGCCCGTGACAAACGGGAGGAAGGTGGGGACGACGTCAAGTCAGCATGGTCTGTATATTCGGGGCTACACACACGCTACAATGGGCGGTACAACGGGTAGCGAAGGGGCGACCTGGAGCCAATCCTGAAAAGCCGTTCCCAGTTCGGATTGCAGGCTGCAACCCGCCTGCATGAAGTCGGAGTTGCTAGTAACCGCCGGTCAGCACACGGCGGTGAATACGTTCCCGGGCCTTGTACACACCGCCCGTCACGTCATGGAAGCTGGTCATGCCTGAAGTCGGGAAGCGAACCTAAGGGGCGCTACCGCCGAGGGCGGGGCTGGTGACCGGGACGAAGTCGTAACAAGGTAGCTGTAGCGGAAGCTGCGGCTGGATCACCTCCTTTCTGGGGAAGCCACACCCCTGGCCAGCGCGCAAGCGTGAGGAACAGGGCGTGGCAGCCACAGGACAAGCAAGCGCAGGTTGGGGGCACTGGATGGGAGCTTGTTTCTCACTGTCGTGTTGTCGGGCGAGGGGCCCGTAGCTCAGCTGGTCAGAGCGCACGCCTGATAAGCGTGAGGTCGGAAGTTCGAGTCTTCCCGGGCCCACAAGCGCGGGGGGAGCGGGGGATGTAGCTCAGCCGGGAGAGCGGTGCCTTTGCAAGGCACAGGTCAGGGGTTCGAGTCCCCTCATCTCCACCAGGGGCGGGACAGCAGGGGCAAGCGGAGGGTGGACGCCGATGGCGTCCTTTTTGATTCTGTTGGCGGACGTGTTGGGGGGACTGGACATGGACGTGGAAGGCGGGCGGGGGCTTGACAGGAGCGGTGGAGGTGTGGCAGGATGCAGGGCCGCGCGGGAGTAAGGGCGCGCGGGCCCTGCGGAGAGTGCAGGGGCGCAGCTTGACAAGTGCATGGCGAAGTAACGCGAGAGCATCAATTTCTCCGTATCACATGAACAGGCAAGGGAAGGGCATTCGGTGGATGCCTTGGCGTCAAGTGCCGACGAAGGACGTGGTACACTGCGAAAAGCTCCGGCGAGGCGTGTGCAGCCGTAAGAGCCGGGGGTATCCGAATGGGGAAACCCGGCACCCGTAGAGGGGTGTCACTGCGGCGGAAGCTGCAGGGGGAACCGGGCGAAGTGAAACATCTGAGTAGCCCGAGGAAGAGAGAGGATTCCGCGAGTAGTGGCGAGCGAAAGCGGAGGAGCCCAAACCGAAGCTGGAGACAGCAGCGGGGTTGAAGGACCGTCAGGAGGGTTGTGAGCTGAAGCCGAAGGGTCTGGGAAGGCCCGCCGCAGGGGGTGAGAGTCCCGTAGGCGCAAGGCGAGCAACGTGGACGGGATCCTGAGTAGTGCGGGACACGAGAAATCCTGCATGAAGCCGGGGCGACCACGCTCCAAGGCTAAATACACTTGACGACCGATAGCGGATAGTACCGTGAGGGAAAGGTGAAAAGAACCCCGGCGAGGGGAGTGAAACAGAATCTGAAACCGGATGCCTGCAAACGGTCAGAGCGGGATGGCGCGAGCCATGCTGTGATGGCGTGCCTTTTGGAGAATGAGCCAGCGAGTCAATTTCTGTGGCGAGCCTAAGGGAGTAACACCTGGAGGCGGAGCGAAAGCGAGTCTGAAGAGGGCGTCGAGTGGCAGGGATTGGACACGAAACCAGGTGAGCTACGCATGGACAGGCTGAAAGTGCGGTAACACGCAATGGAGGGCCGAACCCACGACTGTTGCAAAAGTCGGGGATGATCTGTGTGTAGGGGTGAAATGCCAAACGAACCTGGAGATAGCTTGTTCTCCCCGAAACAGCTTTAGGGCTGGCGTCATTTGGAAGGTAACGGGGGTAGAGCACTGTATGGGCAAGGGGGCGCAACGCTTACCGAACCCTGGCAAACTCCGAATACCGTTAGCGGATGGATGGCAGTCGGACCATGGGAGATGAGTTTCATGGTCAAGAGGGAAAGAGCCCGGACCCGCAGCTGAGGTCCTGAAGAGGTGGCTAAGTGGGAAACGAGGTCGTCGTGTCGAGACAGCCAGGAGGTTGGCCCAGAAGCAGCCATCCTTGAAAGAGTGCGTAACAGCTCACTGGTCGAACGCGGTGGCGCGGAAAATGGAACGGGGCTTAAGTCACCCACCGAAGCTCGGGAGTTGCTGCGCAAGCGGCAGCTGGTAGGGGAGCGTTCCACGGGCGGAGAAGGTCAGCCGTGAGGCTGGCTGGAGCGCGTGGAAGTGAGAATGCTGGCATGAGTAGCGAGAAACATGTGAGAACCATGTTCGCCGAAAGCTCGAGGTTTCCGACGGAAGGTCAGTCCGCGTCGGGTTAGTCGGGCCTAAGCCGAGGCCGAAAGGCGCAGGCGATGGACAACCGGTTAATATTCCGGTACCGGATGGTGGAGCGAACGCGAAACTTTGGGGAAAGTCTGGCCGCTGAGTGGATTGCGGTGACAAGCGGGTCACACCCGTGATGTCGTCCCGCAAGGGAAGAAGCAGACGGGACTCCGGGGCGAGAAAAGGCGCGTAAGCGAAGAAGGCATCCGCCCGTACCACAAACCGACACAGGTAGGCGAGTTGAGGATACGCAGGCGAACGGGAGAACCCTCGTTAAGGAACTAGGCAAAAATGTCCCGTAACTTCGGGAGAAGGGACGCCACTCTGGAAGGGGTGGTCGCAGTGAAGAGGCTCTGCCGACTGTTTAGCAAAAACACAGGTCTCTGCGAAACCGAAAGGTGACGTATAGGGGCTGACACCTGCCCGGTGCCGGAAGGTTAAGTGGAGGGGTTAGCGCGCGGAAGTGTGCGAAGCTCTGAAATGAAGCCCCGGTGAACGGCGGCCGTAACTATAACGGTCCTAAGGTAGCGAAGTTCCTTGTCGGGTAAGTTCCGACCCGCACGAAAGGTGTAACGAGCGGAGCACTGTCTCAACGGGGGACCCGGCGAAATTGAAGTACGTGTAAAGATGCGCGTTACCCGCAGCAGGACAAAAAGACCCCGTGGAGCTTTACTGCAGCCTGTCATGGCGTCAGGGCGCATGTTGTGCAGGATAGCTGGGAGACTGTGAAGCAAGGTCGTCAGACTTTGTGGAGTCGCTGTTGAAATACCAGCCTGGATGCATTTTGGTCCTAACCGTGCCGTCGGGAGCGACGGGCGGGACAGTGGCAGGCGGGCAGTTTGACTGGGGCGGTCGCCTCCGAAAGAGTAACGGAGGCGCCCAAAGGTCGGCTCAGGCTGAATGGAAACCAGCCGCAGAGTGTAAAGGCAGAAGCCGGCCTGACTGCGAGACGAACGGGTCGAGCAGAGACGAAAGTCGGGCTTAGTGATCCCACGGTACTGAGTGGAAGGGCCGTGGCTTAACGGATAAAAGCTACCCCGGGGATAACAGGCTGGTCTTGTCCAAGAGTTCACATCGACGACAAGGCTCGGCACCTCGATGTCGGCTCATCGCATCCTGGGGCTGGATCAAGTCCCAAGGGTTGGGCTGTTCGCCCATTAAAGCGGTACGCGAGCTGGGTTCAGACCGTCGTGAGACAGGTCGGTCTCTATCCGCTGCGGGCGCAGGGAGTTTGAGGGGAGCTGTTCCCAGTACGAGAGGACCGGAATGGACGCAGCGCTCGTGTACCGGTTGTCGCGCCAGCGGCAGTGCCGGGTAGCGAGCTGCGGAGGGGATAACCGCTGAAAGCATCTAAGCGGGAAGCCCGCCCCGAGATGAGACTCCCGATCTCGAAAGAGAGGGAGACCGCTGGGAGACTACCAGCTGGATAGGCCGGACGTGGAAGTGCAGCGATGTATGGAGCGGACCGGTACTAAGGGTCGAGAGCCTGTGACGGGGTACGGAGAAGCGGATGCTCTGGTGACGACGCCATGCATGAGATAGAGCGAGAAGCGTGAGCCGCGGGAACGCGGCGCGCAGGGGGTGTTGGTGGCTGGAGCCACGGGGGTCCACCCGGAACCATATCGAACCCGGCAGTTAAGCCTGTGAGCGCGGATGGTACTGCCCTGGCGACGGGGTGGGAGAGTACGCCGCTGCCAACCCCGAAGCGCGCGCGCATATCAATGCGAAGGGGCCTGTTCATTGATTCTCGGGAAATGGTTCACCCTCCTCATCCTGTTGCTTGCCTTCTACTTGAGAATAGACGACGTCGGCAACTGGTCCGTCTGGTGGGATGAAGCCTTTTCCGTGTGGATCGCCCAAATGCGCCTTGTCGAAGGCACCTTGCGCACCGCACGCGATATACATCCCCCCCTGTATTACTGGCTCCTCCATCTGTGGATACGTCTGACGGGCAGCAGCGAGTTTGCCATTCGCTCGCTGTCGGTTTTTGTCGGCCTGGTTACTGCAGCGCTTGTCTGGTCCCTGACCCTGCGTTTGAGCGGGCGTAAAATTGCTGCTGCGCTTGCCCTGCTGCTCATCACCCTGTCCCCCTTTCACATCCACTGGTCGCAAGAAACGCGCATGTACGGCCCTCGCGGCGATGTTCGCGGCTCTCGCAGCCTGCGCCTGCTGGAGAGGCTGGACGGGCCTGCTGATCCTTGGCGGAATCGGGGCGTCGCTTAGCCATTATCTGGGCGCGATTCCGGTCGTCATCATCGTGCTGCACCGGCTGATTCACTGGCGCGAGGTCCGCCATGGCCGACGCCAGTTTGTCGTGGCCATCATTGTCATTGTTGTGGTATGCCTGCTGTGGCTCGCCATCGCCTTTGGAATGATCCGCAGTGACCGGGGTCCGGCTACCTACGATCTGCAACACGCATTTCAGTTAATGGCCACCCTGTTCGCGGTCGGTTCGTCCTCGAATCTGAATGTCTACATCCCGTCCGTCGTGCTCATCACCTCGGTCTACTGCCTCGGCCTGGCGCTGAACTGGCGGAATAATCGTCGTGCAACCCTCCTGCTGGTTGCTGGCTGCTTTGCTCCCCCCCCCTTATTCTTGCCGCCATCAGCTTGCCATTTGTCCCATTCTACGTGCCGTCCCTGCAGGAGCGCTACTTCATCATCTTTGCCCCGCTGGTCTATGCAGGCTTCGGTACCGGCCTGGCAGCCATCATGCGCCGGCGGCGCTTGCGGGCAGCAGGCATGGTTGTCTGCGCGGGACTGCTGGTCATGAACGGGGTCCTGGCAGCGGAGAAACGCGAAGCGCGTTATTTCAGGGATGATTTCCGACTGATGATGGCGGCTGTCGCTACCTTAACCACGGCGGACGACAAGGGTTTCTTCACGTCTGGCGGCCGGAAACCACTTGTATACTACCATTTGGATCGAGCTGGCTACGACGTACCCAAGAATGTTTACGCCGAGCCAGAAAATGTTACAGGCATTCCCAGGAGCTCGAACGACGTGCCTTCCATGATGCAGCGGGTCTTTGCCGGTATTGATCGCTTCTGGCTAATCGAGATTGAGGCGCATCTTGACGAACCACTCGGCGCCCGGACAAACTGGATTAATATGAATTACCACAGGATTCACCACATTCCTGTTGGCTGGAACGGCATCAGTTTCTATAGCAAGAACGTAAACGATGCGGCACCGGAATCAGAAGTCATCATTCCACCAGTGGTTACCGAAGCACGGCCCGCCGACCAGGTTCGTATAGGTGTTCCTGCTGGCACGACAGTAGACCTGGTTCACAGTGGGCAAACCGTGGACACACATCATGCCGAGACATGGACCTTGCTTCAGTTTGATGTATATTCGTTTTACTTCAATGGTCAATATGCGCTGCGGCTGCGGGGAGAAGAGGCGAGCTACCCATTTACAGTCACGCACAGCCAGGAATTCCCGGGAGTCGCCGCGTAGCTCCGAAGGTTGCAGTGCCTGCAGCTGACCCGTACTGATGGTCGAGGGCTTTCTCTACCATGATGCGGGGTGTCCGGGGCTTTTGGTGAAAGCGCAGGCAAAGCCAGGCGTTGATTGAAAAGACTGGCATGAGACCTTGAGAGTGGAGTATTGGGGTCGAGTGTTGGTGGCTGGAGCCACGGGGGTCCACCCGGAACCATATCGAACCCGGCAGTTAAGCCTTTGAGCGTGGATGGACTGCCCTGGCGACGGGGTGGGAGAGTACGCCGCTGCCAACCCCGTCGCCCGCGCGACCGAGGCGCAAGCTGACAAGTGTATAGCGCAGCACAAGGCCTGCCGCCCGACGGCACGTTTGGGTTCCGTCAGGCTACCTGGAGCGCAGATTAACGATGGCGATGCCGGCGATGATCAACGCGCCGCCCGTCACCAGCACCAGCCCGATCTCCTCCTTCAACATGAGCGCCCCCAGCGCCACCCCTACCGCCGGGATCACGTAGGTCACCATCGTAGTGCGCGCCACACCGAGTTCCCGCACCAGAAAATAGTAAATGCTGTAGGCAATGAAGGTGTTCAGCAAGCCCAGCGTGAGCACCGCCACCAGCGCGTCCGGGCTGATTTCCTGCAGCGGCGTGAACCCCTGTGCAAAGGCCAGTGGACCGGTCACAGCGGCTCCGACGACCATTGTGGCGGTGGCCAGCACGACCGGCGGCATGTCGCGCTGGATGAGCTTGCGCCCCCAGGAGGTGAAGATCGCGTAGCACAGCGAGGCTAGCACCATGGCCACCATTCCTGCCAGGCTTTGCTCGCCGCCCAGGTTACCCTGAAACAGGAGCAGCACCCCGCCAAAGCCGGTCGCCAGCCCCACAATCTTGCGCGGCGTTATGCGATCGTCCGCGAAGAGGAAATGGGCGACCATCAGGCCGAAGAGCGCCGTGCTGGACTGCACCACCGAGGCCACGCTGCTGCTGATGAACTGCTCGCTCCAGGTGATGAGCAGGAAGGGCACGACCACGTTGCCCAGGCCGATGAGCCCCAGCGTGCCCAGCGTGCGCCAGCCCTGCGGCAGGGTGTGCCCGTTCATGCGGGCCAGGGCGCCCAGGCCCAGCGCGGCAATCAGGGTGCGAATGAAGACGATCTCGAAAGTGTCCAGACCGCCGCCCGGCGTGTCGCCCGCGAACAGGCCGTTGCCGGTGATGCTGATGCGGATGAACAGGTAGGACGAGCCCCAGACCAACCCCAGCAGCCAGAAGCCCACCCATGCTCTCTTGTGCGGGATATTCACATAGCCTCATGCGGGGGTTACTACGGCGCGCCGTATTTTACACTGGCGAATTGCCTGCTGTATACTGCCGCATCGCCGCAATCATGGACGGTGCCATGCTCGCAATCACACGCCCCTGCGCCCTGGCCCTTGTGGGGATGCCAGGCGCCGGCAAAACCCTGTGCGCTGAATATCTGCACCAGTGCGGCTACCCGGGCTTTCGCTTCGGTCAAATCGTCGTCGATGAGGTTGCGCGGCGCGGCCTGCCGCAGACGCAGGACAGCGAGCGAATCGTGCGCGAGGATCTGCGCGCGCAGGAAGGCATGGGCGCTGTCGCCCGGCTGGCCCTGCCAGTGCTGCAGGAGTTGCTGCAAGACAACCCGGTGATCGTCATTGACGGCCTCTACAGCTTCGAGGAATATCGTCTGCTACAGCGCGAACTGGGTGCGACCCTGCTGGTGATCGCCATCGTCAGTTCGCGGCAGCAGCGTTACGAGCGCCTCGGCGCGCGGCCTCAGCGACCGCTCGATCCTGACGCGGCCGAGGCGCGCGACCTGCGCGAGATCTCCATGTTGCAAAAGGGCGGCCCGATCGCCATCGCCGATTACACTCTGTTGAATGATGGCACGCCCGCTGCGCTGACGGCTGCGCTGGATCGTCTGTTGCGGCAACTTGGACTGGGCGTCGGGGTGAATCCGTCTATTGGCTGCAATTGCGACGAAAACAGGCTATGATAAGCGCCCGTCCGTAATGTGCGCGGCAGAGACAACGGGCGGGGTGGCGGTGCGACCATGACCCTCAGCAATACCATGCAGGAATATCTGGCGGAAGCCTGGCGTCTCGCGCACTATCAGCAGGACGATCCCAACGTCTCGGGCGCCGCGCTGGCCGAAGTGCTACAGGTTTCGGCGCCGGCCGTGACGCGCATGGTGCAGCGTCTGAAGAAGGCCGGCTACCTGGAACATGAACCCTATCGCGGCATCGCGCTGACGGCCGCTGGCGAGCGCGCGGCCCTGCAACACATTCGCCGCCACCGACTGGTCGAGGTGTTCCTCGTCGATGTCATGTCGCTGGGCTGGCATGAGGTGCATGATGCGGCTGACGACCTCGGCGCGGTGGTTAGCGAGACCGTGCTGGAACGCATGGACGACATCGCCGGGCACCCGCGCCGCTGTCCGCATGGCGAGCCCATTCCAACGCGTGAGGGCCGCATGCCGCGCATCAGCGACGAGCCGCTCAACGAGGTGTCGGTCGGGCGCAAACTCTGCCTCAGCCGCGTCCACAGCCACGACGGCCACCTGTTGCAATACCTCGACAGTCTGGGCCTGAGGCCCGGCGCGCGCCTGGAGCTGGTGGCGCGCGCCCCCTTCAGCGGCCCGCTGCATCTGCGTCTGGGCAGCCGGGACTGTTTCATCGGCCCCGAGTTGGCCGGCGTGCTGCGCGTCTGTGGCGAAGACGAGTTCGCCCTGGTGTGAAGCCTGCGGGGGCTGCGAAACGGCCCATGATGCTTGCCGGTGTCGACATTGGCGGCACCTTCACCGACCTCGTGCTCGGCGTTGACGGTCGCCTGCAAATCCACAAATTGCCCAGTACGCCACAGAGTCCCGCCGACGCCATGTTGGCTGGCCTGAACGCCCTGGGCGTTGCGCCCGACGCCCGTATTTCGCATGGCACCACTGTCGCCACCAACGCCATCCTCGAGCGCAAGGGCGCCCGCGTCGCGCTCATCACGACCCAGGGCTTTCGCGATCTGCTGCACATCGGCCGGCAAAATCGTCCCGACCTGTACGCCCTGCAGCCGCAGTTGCCGCCGCCGCTCATCCCGCGCGAACGCTGCCACGAGGTGCCCGAGCGCCTCGACTTCCGCGGCGAGGTGCTGCAGCCGCTGGACATGGCGGCGCTGGACGCGGTGCTCGACACCCTGGCGGCGCAGCAGGTCGAATCCGTGGCCGTGTGTCTGCTCTACAGTTTTGTCAACCCGACGCATGAACTGGCCATCCGCGCGCGCATCCTGCAGTGCGGCCTGTTGCAGCCGCAGCAGATCTCGCTCTCCAGCGAAGTGCTGCCGGAGTTCCGCGAGTACGAGCGCGCCAGCACGGTCGCGCTGGAGGCCTGGGTGCGCCCGGTGATGAGTCAGTATCTGGGCCAGCTGGAAGCGGCCTTGCCGGCCGAGACGCGCCTGCTGGTGATGAAATCTGACGGCGGCGTCAGCACCGCCGCCGAGGTACGCGAACAGGCGCTGCAGACGGCGTTGAGCGGGCCGGCGGCGGGAGTCATCGGCGCGTCCTGGATCGCGCAGCTGGCCGGCCACGAGGACATCATCACGCTGGATATGGGCGGCACCTCCACCGACGTCGCGCTCTGTCCCGGCGGCCCGGCGCGGCGCAGCGACGCGGAGATCGACGGCATGCCGCTGCGCATCCGCGTACTCGATATCGAGACGATCGGCGCTGGCGGCGGCTCGTTGGTGCGCCTGGACGCCGGCGGCGCCCTGCGCGTGGGACCGCAGAGCGCCGGCGCAGTCCCCGGTCCCATCATCTACGGGCGCGGCGGCCGGCAGCTCACCGTCAGCGATGCCTACGCCCTCATCGGCCGCCTCGACCCGGAGCATTTCCTCGGCGGCGGGATGCGGCTGGAGCTGGAGCCGGCGCGCGTCGCCATGGAAGAACTGGCCGCGGCCATGCAGCTCACGCCCGCAGCAGCGGCCCGCGGCGTGATTGATGTCGCCGCCGCCAACATTGACCGGGCCCTGCGCCGCGTGTCCATCGCCCGCGGCCATGACCCGCGCGACTTCACGTTGATGGCCTTCGGCGGGGCCGGGCCGCTGCACGCCTGCGACGTCGCCGAGCGCCTTGAGATGCGGCGCGTGCTCATCCCGCGCTGGCCGGGCGTGCTCTGCGCCTTCGGCCTGCTGGTGGCGGACGTGCTGCGCGAGAGCAGTCAGTCCGTGCTGGCCCTGGCCTCGGCGGAGACCATGCAGCGTTTGCGCGCGCGCCTGGATGAAATGACCTCCCGCGCCCGTGCCCAGCTGGCCCGTGAGGGCATTTCCAACGAGGCCATGCGCTTCCACGCCCTGCTCGACCTGCGCTACGTCGGCCAGTCCTTCGAGCTCACCTTGCCCTTCAGCGACGATCCCGCCGCGGCCTTCCACGCTGCCCACGAGCGCAGCTATGGTCACACCCTGCCGCAGCGCGCTGTCGAGGTGGTCAATCTGCGCCTGCAGGCCATCGGCCTGGTGGAGAAGCCGCAACTCACGCCTGAAGCGCTGTCCGGGCAGACGGAAGCGCCGCTGCTGTACGAGCGCGCGGGCATCGCGCATTATCTGCGCGAGCAACTGCTGCCGGGCATGCGCATTGAGGGGCCGGCGCTCGCCTTGCAGCTGGACAGCACCGTCTGGGTATCGCCGGGCTGGTCGGCGACGGTCGATCCCTGGCGCAATCTGTTGCTGGATCACGAGGCCGCTGACGATGTACCTTGACAGCGTGAGCGACAGCGGCGCGCAGCTGCGCGCGCGGTTGACGCAGGAGCGCGAGCGCGTGCTGGCCGAGTTGCGCGCCTACCCGCCGGCGGTGCCAGCCTGCGACGCGCAGTTCAACTATCTGCTGGAGCAGCGCGACGGCCTCGGCCGCGAGCTGGGTCGCCTCGATGCCATCCTCGTCGCGGACGTAGACGCGCGGTTGAGGGCGCAGCGTCTCGCGGACTTCCTGCGCACTTCCACCTTCCTCAACGCTGACCCGGCCGCGCCTTGACGCGCCTCGCCTTGCTGGCCGACATCCATGGCAATCTGCCCGCGCTGGAGGCCGTGCTGGCTCGCATCGAGACGCAGGCGGTCGATCAGGTCGTCATCGCCGGCGACCTCATCAACTGGGGTCCCTTTTCCATTGAAGTGCTGCAGCGGGTGAGCGGCCATGGCTGGGCCATCATCCGCGGCAACAACGAATACTATCTGTTGGAGCATGGCACGCTGCGCATGCCCGCGCACTGGCGCCACTTCGAGCTGTTGCCCTGGTTGAACGGGCCGCTACAGGGTCATTGGCGCCAGACCATCGCCTGCTGGCCGGACGAGCTCTCGCTGCGCTTCGCCGATGCGCCGCCGCTGCGCGTGGTTCACGGCGGGCCGGGCGACCCCTGGTGCAGCCTGCATCCGCTGCTGCCGGAGGCGGAGCTAAAGGCGCTACTGGCCGACGTGGCCGAAACGACCGTCGTTGCCGCGCATTCGCATCTGCCGCTGGATCGCCGCGTGGGCCGCTGGCAGCTGATCAATCCCGGCACGGTCGGCGTGCCGCTGGGCGGAGAGCCGGGCTTTGCCCACTACGCGCTGCTCGATGGCAGCGAGGCCGGCTGGCGCGTCCGGCAGCAGCGCGTCGCCTATGATCCGGCGCCGCTATTCGCCGAATTCGCGCGCCAGCGCTTCGTGGAGAATTACGGCGTGTCGGCGCAGCTGGTCGTCGAGGAGTTCCGTACGGCGTACATGCAGTTGCATCCCTTCAACCGGTGGAGAATGGCCTGTTGCCCGGATGCGCCGCTCAACGCCGCAACCCTGGCGCGTTTTCGCGCGGTGGACATCTGGCACTACACGCCGCCGGAGTATCACATCGGGCGCGATTGAAAGGCGCCTGCGCTATACTCGGCGACGCGGGGGCAACGGGGGGACAGGCCATGCGCAACAGCCGGGTGATGAAGAAGCTTCGCGCGGGCGAGCCAGTGCGCATCGCCATGCTGGGTCACGTGTTGCCGCCCTTTCTCGCTTACGCCGCCCACAGTGGCTACGATTGTATCTGGCTCGACATGGAGCACCACCCGCTGGATGATAGCGAAGTGCGTACGCTGCTGGCCTTCGCGCAGCTCTTCGATATCGACTGCCTCGTCCGCCCCAACACACGTGAAAAGATGCACCTCGGCCGCTACCTGGAAGATGGCGCGGCCGGCCTGGCCATCCCGCAGGTCTCCACTGCCGCGGAAGTGCGCGACCTGGTGGAAAAGGTGAAGTATCCGCCCCTCGGCGAACGCGGCATGGGCTCACCCAACCTGCAGTCGCGTTACGGTCTGGAGGTCGCGGGCGACCACGAACCCCTGGCCGCTCATGCCCTGCGCGAGACCTTTCTGCTGGTGCAGCTGGAGACGCCGGCCGGCCTCGCCAACCTGGACGAGATGGCGGCCGTGCCCGGCTTCGAGGGCTTCTTCGTCGGCCCGACGGACCTGGCGCTGCGCATGCGGCGCGAGCCGGAGGAACGCCAGGTCAGCTACATGGAAACCCTGTGTCGCCTCAACACAGCCTGTCAGCGCCACGGACTCGTCTGGGGGTCGAACCCGGCCAGCGCGGCCGAACTGCGCGATTTTCACGCCATGGGCGCGCGACTGCTGCTGTGGGGCGTGGACACGGGCCTGCTGCGCGCGGGTCTGGCAGCCTGCGCGCGCGATCTGGACGCGGTCACGGGAAGCTTGGCGTGAGCGTCGACGCCATCTCGCTCGAAGTCTTTCGCAGCCTGTTTGCCTCCATCGCCGAGGAGATGGGCGAAACGCTGCGGCGCGCCAGCTTCAGCCCCAACATCAAGGAGCGCCTCGATTTCAGCTGTGCGGTCTTTGACGGGCAGGCACGCATGGTGGCCCAGGCCGCGCACATCCCGGTGCACCTGGGCAGCATGCCCGCCTCGGTCGAGACGGCCGTGGGCGCCTTCGAGGACTTTCACGAGGGCGACGTCGTGGTGCTCAACGACCCCTGGGGCGGCGGCACCCATCTGCCGGACATCACCATGGTCTCGCCCGTTTTCGCCCACGGCCGGCCCGAATACTTCGTCGCCAGCCGCGCCCACCATGCCGACGTCGGCGGCATGACGCCCGGTTCGCTGCCGCTCAGCACCGAGATCTACCAGGAAGGCATCATCATCCCGCCGGTCAAGCTGATGTACAGCGGCTGGCTCAGCGAAGGCCTGCTGGCACTCATCACTGCTAACAGCCGCGATCCGGACGAGCGCGTGGGCGACCTTGAGGCACAGCTGGCCGCGCATCGCGTGGGCGCCGACCGCATGAAGAACCTGATGATCAGGCACGGGCTGGCGCGCGTGCAGGAGCACGCCAACGCGCTCATGGCCTACTCGCAGCGCATGACCGAAAGCGTCATTGAGGCCATACCGGACGGCGAGTATCGCTTCGAGGACGCGCTGGAGGGCGATGGCCAGCGCGAATTCCGCATCCCCATTTGCGCGACCGTACAGGTGCAGGGCCGACAAATGACGGTCGACTTCGCCGGCAGCGCGCCCCAGGTGCGCGGCAATCTGAACGCCGTCAGCGCAATCGTGCGCAGCGCCACCTGGTACTGCATCCGTTTGCTGGCCGAGGAGGACGTGCCGGTCAACCATGGCTGTTTCCAGCCGGTTGCCGTGCGCACGCCGCCGCACAGCCTGCTCGATCCGGACTTCCCGGCCGGCGTCGCCGTCGGCAACACCGAGACCAGCCAGCGCATCGCCGACACGGTGCTGGGCGCGCTGGCGCAGGCCCTGCCCGGGCGCATCCCGGCAGCCAGCTGTGGCACGATGAGCAACTTCGTCTGCGGCGGCGTGCAGGAGGGTCAGCAGTTCGTCTACTACGAGACCATCGGCGGCGGCCATGGCGGCGGGCCGCAGGGGCCGGGCATCAGCGGCCGCCACGCGCACATGACCAACACGCTCAACACGCCCGTCGAGGCGCTGGAACAGGCGCTGCCCATGCGCGTGCTGGACTACAGCCTGCGCGAGGGTTCCGGGGGCGTGGGCCGGCATTGCGGCGGTGAGGGCATTCGGCGCCGCTACGAGTTTCTGCATCCGGCCACCCTGACGGTCAACAGTGAGCGGCGCATTTACGCGCCCTGGGGCCTGGCGGGCGGCGGCGCCGGCGCCTGCGGCAGCAACCGTCTGCTGCGCGACGGGCAGGAGCGCGAGCTGGGCGGCAAGTACTCGGGCGAGCTGCAGGCCGGCGACATCGTCATCGTGGAGACGCCCGGCGGGGGCGGCTGGGGCGCAGGGGACGAACCGGGTACGTAAGCGCCCGGTGCTATAAATTGCGAACAGGGAGAAACGATGGACAAGCTCATCCTCACCGCGGCCATCACCGGCGCCATGACCGTGCCGACGCAAACGCCGCATCTGCCGCTCACGCCGCAGCAGCTCATTGATGACGCCGTCGCCTGCGCCGAAGCCGGCGCGGCTTCCGTTCACATTCATGCGCGCGACCGGCAGGACGCCTCTCCCACGCACGACCAGTCCGTCTTCGGCGAGGTGCTGCGCGGCATCCGCGAGCGCTGCGATGTGGTCGTCGTGCCCACCACCGGCGGCGGCGTGCTCATGACGCCGCAACAGCGCCTGCAGGTTGTCACCACCTGGGCGCCCGAGATGGCGACCTGCAACATGGGCTCGCTCAACTTTTCCATTCACCGCGTGGCGCGTCGCTACAACAGCGAGGACTGGAAGTACGACTGGGAAGAGGCTTACGTAAGAGGCACCGAGGACCACATCTTCCCCAATACCTTTCGCAGCATCGGTACCTTCATCGCGACCATGAACGAGGAGGATACGCGCCCCGAATTCGAGCTGTATGACGTCGGCCACATTTACAACCTGGCGCACTTCATCGACCAGGGCCTTGTGCGCATGCCCGTCTGGCTGCAGTTCGTGCTGGGCGTGACCGGCGGCATCCGCGCCACCATTTACGATCTGGTGCACATGCTCAACACCGCCGACCGCGTCATCGGACGCGAGAACTACAACTGGTCCGTGATCGGCGTCGGCTACCCGCAGGAGTTTGAAATAGCAACGACCGCCATGTTCCTCGGCGGCCACGTGCGCGTGGGCCTGGAGGACAATCTCTTCGTGCGACGGCGTCAACTGGCCAGCAACGTGGAGCTGGTGCGGCGCATGCGCGGCATCGCCGAAGAGTTCGAGCGCGAGCTGGCCACCCCGGCCGATGTTCGCGAATTCCTGGGGCTGAAGGGTCTCGACGCAGTCGGCTACTGAGCGCGCCCGTGCAGCAAGCGCTGGCGCAGGTTACTTACGCGGCGCCGCACCGTGCGCGCGCTGACGTCCAGCGCGCTGGCGATGTCGTGGTAGCTACGGCCCTCGGCGACTTCCAGGCAGATCATGTGCTCTTCGGGGCTCAGCAGTGAGTGGCGCAGCGCTTCGCCCGGCACTGTCGAATCCTGAGGGCTCGTCGCGGGCAGGCTGTCCAGCAGCGCCTGGCTGACCTCACCGTCAAAGGCGACGTGTTGCAAGTGCGCCAGGGCGTCGAAGTGATGCCCGGCCAGCGCCAGTGGCAGGATGGGCCGCTGGTAGCGAAAGGCGATGGCCAGCTCCATCTCGACCCAGGGTGAGCGCTCCGCCGCGGGCGACATCAGTACCAGCAGCGCGGCGCAATCGCGCGCTGAGCGCGTGAGGCGTTGCAGCCAGCGCTCGCCCGGGCGCAGGCCGCGGTCAAACCACAGCGCGTGTCCCTGCGCTTCCAGGCCGGCCGCCAGGCAATGCGCCATATTGCTGTCTGTATGGCTGTAGCTAAGGAAAAGTTGGGCCATGCGCGCCTCCCCATGCCGTCATTATAGAGGCGGACGAGCAGCAGGCGCGCGAATCGTTACACGTGTCAGGCGGGCTCAGACGCCCTCGTCCAGCGTCTCCAGCATGAAGTCGAAATAAGCTGGTTGCTGCGTCTCTTCACTGATGGCGGACACGGCGAAGACGACGGCCTCGTCCGGCGCGATGCGGAAGCTCCAGTCGCCGCTGAGCGCTGTGTTCTCCGGGCCGATGAGACGACGCACGCGCGGCGGGCCGGCGCTGTGGCCGCCGGAGATGTACTGCAGCAGGAAGCGCTGGGGCACGAAGTTGTCGCGTCGCTGCCAGCCCAGCAGGGTCCAGCCGGCTTCTGTCTGCGCGTCATCGTGAAAGCCGACCTCGGGGATGCGGATGTTATCGAGCGCGAGGCCCTGGTCGGCGACGTCCGGCGGGCTGACGTATTCGAAGCGCAGCAGGATCTCCTGGCCGGCATGTTCGCTCAGATCGAGCTCATGCTGCAGCCACAGGGGCGGCCGCGGCCGCAGGCGTACAGAATGCGCGCCCAGGGTGACGGGGATGACGAGGCGTTCCGCGTCTCGCTGGATGGTGAGGTCGATGGTGTCGCCCGGCGCGTGCCGCTCCAGCAGCGGGAAGATGCCGTCGCCCTGCGCCCAGTCTTCGCCGCCCTCGCCGATGATGAGATCACCCAGGCGCAGGGCGCTGTCGCTGGCCGGGCCGCCGGGCGTGACTTCGGTGATGAGGGTCTGTTCCTCGCCACCCAGCATGATGCCCATGAAGGGGTAGGGTTCGGGCGGCGACTCGTTGCTGACGCCGGTAATGCCAGGCCCGTAGGCCAGGCCATGGCGGTTGCCGCCGCGCGCATGCTCCCCGTCCAGCAGCTGCCAACTGTCGCCGTCGTCAGCAGAGACGGCGACGTAGACATAGCTGCGTTGGTCGGCCAGCAGATGCCAGCTGTCGAAGTGCAGCGTGGCGCGCGCGACCTCGCTCAGGTCGATGCGGCGCGTGAGCACGTGGTCGCGATTGCTGCCATTGCCGCTCCAGTAGAAGCGGTTGGCGAGGTCGTCGCTCTGCGGCAGTGGCAGCAACGTGCTTTCGGCGCCGCCGCGAAACAGCAGACGGAAGCTGGCCGGCTGCTCGTTGAACACATAGAAATAGCGTGTGCCGAACTGTCGCAGCGGCACGTCGCGCAGTCCGGCATCGAGTTGATTCTCGATGCTGATGCCGGCGGGCGGGCGATCCTCGGTCAGTGCTTCCTCCAGCAGGGTGTAGCGCCCGTCCATGAAGGGCTCCGCCGGCAATACGAAGCTCGCGCTGGCGACGACGAAATCGGCGAAGATGTCCAGCCCGGTAGCCGGGCGACCCGTCAGCGCGTCGACATGGTTGATAGCGGCCAGGGCGTTGTCCAGCGCCCTCATGCCGGGCTCCGGCTGCAGAAAGAGATAGCGAAACAGATCGAAGCCGAAGCGCAGCAGCAGATAATCCAGGAAGAGTTGCTGGGCGCTGCCGACGCCAGGCGTGGCGGGGCCGGCCACCTGCGTCAGCGGCAGGTCGGGCGCTTCCAGATAGTATTCAGGCGCGTTGTCCAGCACCGACTGCAGGCTCATCAGACGCACCGGCACGTAGTTCGCCAGCGCGCGCCGTAACCACAGCGACTGTTGCGGCGCGTGCGTTTGCGATAGGAATTCGAAGTGGGCCGCCGAGATGAGCGTGAGCCATGCGGGGGAATGCAAGGGCTCGTTGCCCAGGGCCGTCGCGTCCAGCAGCAGCAGTTCACGCTGGTTGCTGAACCCGCCGGGCACGAGCGTCACCGGCAGCAGGTCGGCCTGGGGCAGGCCCGCCGCCTCGATCCCGCTGCCGTTGGCGTAGAGCAGGAAGAGGTGCGGGTCATCGTCGACGTCGGGCAGGCTCAGCAGGCTGTGGGGCTCGGCGACCGGGCCGAAGCCTGGCAGCAGGGTCGGGTCGCCATGAATGGTGCGCAGGCGTTGCGTCAGCAGGATGCGCTCAAGCTCGCCGGCCATCTCGCCCAGACCCTGCGCGTCAAAATTCAGGCCCTCCTCAACCCACAGGTAGAGTGCGTCGCTGGCTGCGACCAGGGTGGCCTGTATGCGCTGCGGTTCGCTGGCGTCGGGGCGACTGACAAAGAAGGTTTCGCGCTCGCCCGCCTGGTAACGGGGCGTCAGGGGCGAAAGGGGTACCTCGCCCGTCAGCCCGCCGAGCCGCCGTGCCAGCGCCAGGGGATCGCGCGTGCCGGTCTCCTGCGCCAGCGTCGGCCCGCCGGCAAGCAGCAGCAACAGCGCGAGACTGACGTGCAGCACTCGTCTGGCTGAAGTCATCGGCGCTCCCCTTCGCCTGCTCCCCGCGCGAGCCGCCAGTGTAGTGGCGGGGCTGCGCCGGCGCCAGCGACTCTCACCCGCGGCTTACTCGTCCTCGGCGTTGACCGTCACACTCTCCACGCCAACCTGATTCGCGAGTGGCCGCATGACCTGCAGCCAGCTGTTGCCCGGCTTCAACGCCATTGGCGCGCCGTTGAGGTCGCTGAATTGCAGCAGGGCGGAAGGCTGCGGGCGCTGCCAGCGCATGGTGTAGTGCCGTCCGTCGCGCAGGAGCAGCGCCTCGCCGCCGGAGGACAGGTCGATCTCGATGCTGTAGTGCGTGACGCCCTGCCACACGCTCTCGACGATGTCGGTGAAGCGGTGTCCCGCGTAGAGCACGATCACATTGGCCGCCCGCAACTGTCGGCCGGTCGAGGCGTCGTGATGCGGCTCGTCGTCCGCGTAACGCAGGTAGTGGCCGGAGTCTGCGTCATATTCCCAACGTACCTGGGCCGCCAGATAACGCAGGTCGAGGCTCAGGGCCGGGCCACTGTCGCCGGCGGGCGGCTCCGCCTGGAAGTCCAGGCCCTGCAGGTCGGGCGCGCTGTTCACGCCTTCGCGGACTGCCAGGTCGCCCAGCGCGGCCACGCTGACGAAGAGGTTGTGCGGCGACGGAATGTCTGGGTCGCGCCAGTACAGGGGCCAGTTATAGAGCACGCCCTTGTAGAGGCGCTCGGGGTGCGTGCTGGCGTTCAGCAGCGCCTCCACGCCGATGCTGGCGCCGGACCAGGCCAGCAGGCCCTGCAGCATCGGCAGCAACTCGAGGTCGATGAGGCGCGCGCTGCGAATCGAGCCGACGCGCTGCGGCCGCTGCCCGTAAAAGATGGCCGAGAAGCGCGTCAGGCCGCCCTCGGCATAGTGCTCGAAGACGAGGTCAGCCTCTTCGAGGCCCGCCTGTGGCCGCACGCCGGCCGGCGCGTTGGACACCTTGGCAATGACCGGATTGCGCAGCAGGTACTCTGGCTCGGTCACGGGCAGCCCGGTCAAGGGATTGATGACGACGAGGTCTTCCGGCGTGCCTTCCTCCTGCGCGCTGATGTCGGCCAGCGGCAGCGCCGCCAGCAACAGGGCCAGGCCAATGTGTCCAGCAAAGCGTCGCAGCATGCGTTGCCCCTCCCTTGCGAGCGCGAATGCAGCAGTGTACCGTAGCCAGGCTTGCGCAGGCAGGCGACAGGAGGACGATGACCGGACAAGGACAGGCGTTGATCTTCGCCAACGGCAGGCTCGCCGCCGGGCCGCTGCTGCGGCAGACCCGCGCCGACATGCCGCAGGCGCTGGTCATCGCGGCGGACGGCGGCGCCCGCCTGGCGCGCAGTTGCGGCCTCGACGTCGACGTCGTCATCGGCGACATGGACTCGATCGACGCGCAGCTGCTGGAGGAGTTGGAGAAAGCCGGCGCGCAGCTGCTGCGACATCCGCCCGACAAGGATGAAACCGACCTCGAGCTGGCGCTGAAGTGGGCCGCGGACCAGGGCATCCGCTGTCTGCGCGTCTTCGGCGCGCTGGGCGGCCGGCTCGACCAGACCCTGGCGAACGTGTCGCTGCTGGCGCTGCCGCAGCTGCGGGACTGCGATGTACAGCTGCTCGATGGCAGGCAACGCGCCTGGTTGCTGCGCTCGGGCGCACACGAAGTGATCGGCGCTGCCGGCGACACGATCTCTCTGCTGCCCCTGCACGGCCCGGTACGCGGCATCGTAAGTGAAGGCCTGCGCTGGGAACTGCGCGACGAAGCCTTGCTGCCCGGCCCGGCGCGCGGCATCAGCAACCTGCTGAACGGGCCGCGGGCCGGTCTGCGCTTCAGCGAGGGACTGTTGCTCGTTGTCCATACACGAGGGCGCGCATGAACGACATTCTGGTGCTCAAGTGCGACCACGCGGGGCGTGAGGTGTTTCGCTATGAGGGCGAAGTGCTGCAGCGCAGCGCCGACGTCATCTGCCTGCGCGCAATTTTTGCGTTTGATGACGTTGAGTTCGGCTGCGTGACCTTCAGGCGCGGCGATGTCTTCACCGAGTGGTTCTACAGCGCGCGCTGGTACAACGTGTTCCGCATCGAGGACGGCGTCAGCGGGGCGCTGAAGGGCTGGTACTGCAACCTCACCCGCCCGGCGCAGCTCGGGGAACAGTGTGTCAGCGCCGATGACCTCGCGCTGGACGTCTTCGTCAAGCCGGATGGCGCCTTGCAGCTGCTGGACGAGGACGAGTATGCCGAACTGAGCCTGTCCGCACTGGAACACGCGGCCATCCTGCAGGCCGTCGAACAAATCCGCCAGGCTGTTGCGTCTGGTTGCGCGCCCTTTGAGGAGCTGCGCGGGCGCTGCGCGCCAGGCGACCAGGCTTGACATGGCCCCGGGCATTTTGTACTATTTTGCACAAGTAACCCTGTGAAGGACGCATGGGTCTTTCCCTCGCACGCAACCTGAAGTACGGTCTCTTCCACCTGGGCTCGGGCATGGCGGACGTGTTGACCACCGGCCTGTGGAATCGCGTCATGATCAGTGACCTGGGCTACAGCGCCACGCCGATCGGTCTGCTGCTCGGCCTGCGCTACTTTCTTGCGCCGCTGGGCCTGTGGGCCGGGCGCATGTCGGATGCGCATCTGCTGGGCGGTTACCGGCGCCTGACCTGGATCTGGATCGGGCGCGCGCTGATGGCGCTCAGCCTGTTCAGTCTGGGCCTGGCGACGGCCACGCTGGCGCGCGGCAGCGATAACCCGGCCCTGCTCTGGCTGGTCATCACAATTTCGCTGCTGCTCTTTAGCTTCGGCGTCGCTGTCTCCGGCAGCACCTTTCTGGCCTTGCTCCATGATCGCGCCCGTGCCGAACAACGCGGCCGCGCCGTCGGTCTGGTGTGGACCTTCCTGCTGCTGGGCTTCACCCTTGGCGGCATTCTTTTTTCGATCATGTTGCCCTCTGATGATGCAGGGGGTGGCAGCCTTGATCCCGGGCGCCTGGCGCAGGTCTTCGTCGTCGCGGCGCTGGTGCTGGGCGGGCTTTGGTTCTTCGCGCTGCTCGGTGAGGAAAAGCGGCACCGTGGTGTCAAAAAGACGCCTGCCTCAGAGACTTCCTTTCGCGCCGACCTGCGCTTTGCCTGGCAGCAGCCGCGCACGCGCTGGTTCCTCTTCTACCTGAGTCTCTCGATGGCCTTCGCCTTCGTCCAGGACCTGGTGCTGGAGCCCTTCGGCGCCGAGGTCTTCGGGATGAGCGTTGAAGAGACGACGCGCTTTGCGGCCTGGTGGGGTGGCATGTCGATCGTGGGTTCGCTGCTTTCCCTCATGCTGTCGCGCCGCATCAGGGCGCTCAACAACACACGCATGGCGGCGGGCGGCGTGCTGCTGCTGATCGCCACCTTCGCGCTCTTCGCCATCGCCTCACTCGGCGGCCTGCGCCACCTCATCACCCCTGGCCTGCTGCTGCTGGGCCTGGGCCTGGGCCTGTGGAACATCGGCACGCTGGGCCTGATGATGGACATGAGCCCCGCGGGGCGCGCCGGCACCTTCCTCGGCTTCTGGTCCCTCGTCGTCACCCTGGCGCGCGGCGCGGGCGTCTCCGGCGGCGGCATACTGCGCGACCTGGCGCTGCTAACCGGCGGTGGCCTGCAGCTGGCCTATGCGGCGGTCTTCCTCATCGAGGTTGTCGGGCTGGCGGTTGCGCTGTACGCGCTCAGCCGCGTCGGCGCGCGTGAACTGCAGCTGCAGCACGCCCCCGAGCAGGTTCTGACCCAGGCCGGCACGCTCGACTGAAGCCTCCGCCTCAATCGAAAGCGAACTCCCGAATCAACGCGATCTCGGCCTCGTCGTAGGCCCGCCCGTCGGGATGAAAAACATCATGCTGCCAGCGACCCGGCGGCGCGCTGTTGCGCTCGCGGCGCCAGTCCAGGTAGGTCTGGGTGCGGCCGGCCACGAGGCCCCACTGGTACCAGCCGATATGCTCGCGCGCGTAGATCGGCAGCGCTGCCTGAACCGTCTGCCCGAAGGGACGGTGCAGCCACTCAGTGCAGATGACCGGGCGGCCGAAGGACTTGCACTGCGCCAGGATCGCATCCAGGCCTTGCAGCTCATAATAGTGATACGAAATCACGTCCGAGGCAGTGAAGATCACCTGCGACATGGGGTCCTGGAACTTCGACTCGCGGTTGCCGCGCCACACCCCGGTCGTCAGCGGTTGCTGCGGGCTTTCCATGCGCGCCCAGGCGAAGGCCGCCTCCACCAGCGGGGTGCTGCGCTCGCCCAGGTCGCTGTTGCCCGGCTCGTTGTAAAGGTCCCAGCAGAGCACGCGCTCGTCCTGGCTGAAAGCGCCGACGATCGCGCGCGCGTAGGCTTCCAGCTGCGGCCAGACCTCGCGGTCTTCGACCAGTTTCAGGCCGGGGCTGGGCGTCCAGCCGCTGTTGTGGACGCCGGGCTTCGGATCATCCTGCACTCCAAGGTAAGGTTCACGGCCGGCGAAAGCGCAGTCGTCAAAGAGGATGAAGGTCGCCGTGATGCCGTGGGCCGCGGCGATGGACAGGAGGCGATCCATGCGCTGCAGCA
This sequence comes from Phototrophicaceae bacterium, assembly GCA_965238035.1. Lineage (GTDB taxonomy): Bacteria > Chloroflexota > Anaerolineae > Aggregatilineales > Phototrophicaceae > JAGWBD01. The sequence goes on from OZ250163.1 coordinate 1,864,538, forward strand.
GGCCGTCCGGATCGTGCAGCCAGACGAGGTACTGCACGAAGATGCGCAGGCTGTTGTAGCCGGCGGCGGCGGCCCAGCCGAGTTCCTCGTCAATCGTGGCGGGATCAAAGCTTTCGGCCTGCCACATTTCGGTGGAGTTGACGGCCGTGCGCGGCAAATAGTTGCAGCCGACGATCGGGCTGACGCGCGCGTACCAGTCGTTGGCCTGTTGCGGGCTCCAGATTTCGCTCATTTCAATCTCCCCGTTGCGGGATTGGGCAGCGGTCCAGTTCAAGCAATTCATCATTCATGCAACGCAGTTGCAGGCGCAGGGCGCGAGCCGGTGCGGGCGCCCGTTCCATGCGCTCGATGCGCAGCGCAGCGTTCGGGCTGACTGCGCCGCAGTCCAGCGTCGCCAGCGCCGCGCTGGATGCGTCCAGCCATGCCAGTTCGGCGCGGCCCAGGTGAAATACGCCGAAAACGCCCGTCAGCTGCAGCTGCTCGCCAGCCTGGCGCAGAGTCAGCGCCTGTTGCGTACAACCGGCAGCGTTTACCGCCAGCACCGGGCCGGGACAGCGCGCCGCCGACCAGGTGATGCGCAGGTCCCTGCGCTCGCCCGGCTGCATGGTTCGCAGCGGCCCCGGCACCTCGGCCTCGAGGATGTGGCCGGGCGAGTCGATGGGGATGGGCGAGGGCGCGCCGGGCATCTCCGTCCAGCATTCGACCGTCGCGCCGCTGTCCGGATACTCCGCGTCGGGCTCGTGCGGGAACTGCATGCAGAGGACAGCCTCCGCGCGCTGGTCGGCGAAGGCCAGCCAACCGCCCGGACTGCGCAAACCGATCTTGCCGACGATGCCCTGGTAGTTGAGCGCGAAGAGGCCGGGCCGGAAGTCCGGCCGCAGCTGGGCGTTCTCTTCGCCGAAGAGGATATGCCAGGGACGGGACTCGTCCGGGTCAACCGGCACGTAGAGCCAGCAATCGCCCCCGGACTCCGCGCAGTCCAGCTGGACGATGTCCCGGATGGCCCAGCGCACCGGGCGCGCTGCGACGTTCTCGAAGGCCAGGTCGAGTTGCAATTGCGAACTGGCCGGGCCGAGGCTCAGGCGGCGCTCGATGCGCAGGCCCGTACGCGCGTCGGCCGCGTTGCGCAGGGTAACGCCTGCGTCCCCTGGCGTCTGTAGACAGGCGACGCTGTAGGCGCCGCTGTCGAGCACGTTGTCGGGCGGGCCGGGCCACTGGTCGGCGCGCTCCCAGCCCTGGGGCGCCGGCCAGGTCTTGTCGCCGCCGTAGTTCTTCCAGCTGAGCAGGCTGCCGTCGCCCTGGTGCTCCGCCGGCGTGAAGCGTTGGCCGTCCAGGCTGCGGTTGGTGAAGAGGAAGGGATGCTCGCCCAGCGCGAACTGCAGCAAACGACCGCCGATTTCCGGCACGCCCAGCGCGCTGACCAGGCCGTTGTCCAGGCGCAGTGCGTCCCGGCATGGATAGCGTCTCTTGCGAGTTGTGTAGCCAAGTCTCTCAGCCTCACAGGCAACCAATGTTCAGGCGGGCCGTGCTGACGCGAGAGCTTGCCACAAACCTGCGTCACCCTCCAACAAAATCATGCGCGTTTTCCGGTGTGGCTTCAAGGGTATCAACAATCTCACCGGCACCATTGCTTCCTCCAGCGCCGCTGACATCATCAGATCGTATGAATTGTCCGAATTGCCATGGTCCGCATTCTTCCTGAACAATAGGACAGTACGTTGAGCTTTTGCGACAACAGGTGCCCGTGCATGTGCGGCGATAGACACAGGCAGCCATTTCATTCAGATCGAAGTCGAAACAGAGCGTTTCATACTCTTGGGTCCTGCTGTAACTGTCGATCCTGATGCACTCCGGCACTGACGTCGGCACCGGCGTATTGGTCGGGTGCACGTAGCCATTGCCATCGTCATCATCGTCATCATCCCGATTGGGCGGGGTGAAGGAGATTTCAGCGAGTGACCAGTCGCTGTTGAGGGAGGTGCGGCCGTCACCGAGGGCGATCACCGCCAGCTGGTGTTCCACCTGAACCGTCAGCTCGACAGGCCTGTAGTCGGTGGTCGAGGCTGACAGTTCGCCGGAGTTGACGACGGGCTCGCTGCCGGGGGTTTCGATGACCACGACGCGGTAACCGGCGGCGCCGGAGACGGCATCCCAGCGGATGCGGTCGCCGTCGGCGCGCAGGTTGGCGGGGGCGGGCAGCTGGCGTTCGGGCATGTAGACAGGTTCACTGGCCTCGTTGTCACGGAGGTAGGTGACGCCATCACCGATGGAACTGAGGGTGATGGAACGGAAGTAACTGATCTCCAGAGCACCAAAGTAGTAAATGGTAAGGTGACTTCTCAGGTTGGAGAAGGAGCCGCCGCCCCGGCCGAAGCCGCCGAAGTTCTCGTCGCTGACGCGGTACTGGCGCGAGACGATCGCGTAGCCGGCGGCGCCGGGCGACATCTTTCAGGGTTGGCATGGGCGGGAGTCTGGCAGCGTTTGACATCGATGTCAAACGGGATAGGGTGGGTTGTATATGAAAATGGCACTTGGTCCGAACGCTCGTGTCCCGATTCACGGTGCATTTCAGGAAGACGTGAGACTTGCAAGGAAATGGAATATCTCCCCTTCTCCCTGAGGGAGAAGGGGTCGGGGGATGAGGGTAAACCTGGTGCCTGCCCTCACCCCAAACCCCTCTCCCTGAGGGAGAGGGGTTTTAATGAATCCTTTGGCCGCGTAGCTGGACTGGAAACGCAGAATCAATCAGCGAGGGACGACATGAACGACTGGCAGCAGAACAGCCCGCTGGCAGGCCTGCCTTTTGTCAGGCGCAACGTGCGCTCGCAGCGCGCATCCAGCCGGGATCGGACAGGCGCCAACCGCTACTTCCGGGTTATTGATGCTCGCGTTCCCGGCCTGGTGAAGCAGCAGGAATGGCCACCGGCAAAGATGTGGCTGCTGGCTGCAGGATAACAGGCTGTCGCGACTACTGCTGCGGCAGCCTGTTTGTCTCAATCATCCAGCGAGTGTTACGGGATCCTTAGCCTACTGCCGTTATTCTCCAACCGTGGCATCCCGAGTAGCTGCCACCTGTGCATCTCCGGTGGTATCGGAAACAGGTGCGCTCTTCTATACAAATGAATCCGATATCTGGACACGTGGTCTCCCTCCGTTCTGTCCAGAAGCTGTCGTAGACGATGGAGTCGGGTTCGCAAATTGGCTGCACCACCGTCGTATCCCCCGGCTGCGTCGTCCCGCCGTTGTCATCATCATCATCATCGTCGTCACGGCGTGGCGGGGTAAAGGCGATTTCGGCATCTTGCCAGTCGCTGTTGCGGGTGGTTTCGCCGTCACCGAGGGCGATGAGGGCGAGGCGGACCTCGACGCCCCGCTCGAGACCGGCGGGCCGGAAGGCGGTGGCGTTGGCCGCGAGCAGGCCGGAGATGACGGTGATGACGGGCGCAGCGTCGCTACCGGAAACACGGACGACGCGGTAGCCGGAGGCGTCGCTGACGCGGTTCCAGCGAATGCGGTCACCGTCCTGGCGCAGGTTGGCAGGGGCGGCGAGCTGGCGAACGGGCATGAGGACGGGGTCGCTGGCGACGTTGTCGCGCAAGTAGGTGACGCCGTCACCGATGGTGCTGAGGGTGACTGAACGGTAGGTGCCCACGCCGAGGTCATAGTAACTGTACCTGAGCCTCGCGGCCGGGAGGCTGCTGGAGGAACCGCCGCCCGAGCCGAAGCCACCCATGGCCTCGTCACGGACAACGTGCTGGCGACCGATGATGGCGTAGCCACTGGCGCCAGGGACGGCATCCCAGGTGACGTTGAAACCGGAGACCGTGATGTTGGCGGGTGGCGGCAGGGACTGCGGCGTGGGTGTGTGGGTCGGTATCGGGGTGGGCGTGTTGGTGGGCGTGTTGGTGGGCGTGCGGGTCGGTGTCGGGCTGGGCGTGTTGGTCGGAGTGCTGGTAGGCGTCGGGCTGGGCGTGTTGGTCGGAGTGTTGGTAGGCGTCGGGCTGGGCGTGTAGGTCGGGGTATCGGTAGGGGGCAGGGTTGGCGGAGGGTAGAAGAAGATGTCAGTAAAGGCCCAGGGACTGTGATGGACGTTGGGATAACGGCTGAGGACCCTGAGTTCGATGGTATTCTGGCCGATCTGGAGTTCGGACACCTGAAAGGTATGGGTATCCACGTCGGACCCGAAAAACAGCGTTGGCCCGTCGTTGAGTCTGAGTTCGAAGCCCCTGACCACGTTGGCAGGGGAGACGTCGTCAGCGAGCCAGCTGACGGTGAACCCTGTCGCTATCAGCAGGGGCAGGCGCAGGGGCGGCCAGATGGTATCGCGGTCGACGTCGACGAGGTTGCCCGGGAGACTGTCGAGAGTGCGCTGGCCGTCGCCGAGAGCCAGCACGGCGGCGTAGTGCCCGCGCCCGGAGGCAGGGTCGGGGAGGGAGTATGAGGCCTGCGAGGACTCGACCAGGGCATGGCCCCAGGTACCGGCAGCATCGCTGCAGCGCATGGACCGGCTGCGGGCGGCGGCGCGGGCGTCCTCGTTGAAGAGTTCGTAACTGGTCCAGATGACGCAGTAGCCCGCGGCATCGGGCACTGCGTTCCAGGAAAGGACGCGCTTGCTGGCGGAGACATTGGCGGGCGGGGGCAGTTGCACGGGTAGCGGGGTATTGGTGTTGGTGGGGGTCGCTGTGGCGGTGGGAGTCGCTGTCGCAGTGGGGAGCGGTGTGTGGGTACTGGTAGGAGGCGGGGTATTGGTGTTGGTGGGGGTCGCTGTCGCAGTGGGGAGTGGCGTGTTGGTGGGGGGCGGGGTGTGGCTGGGGGTGAGGGTGAAGGTGGGTGTGGCGCTGGGCAGGGCGCGTGTGACGGTGATCGAAGCCCAGTCGCTGAGGCGGCCGCCGGCCCGTGCCTGGACATTTACCTCGTAGGACTCACCGGGCTGCAGTTCGTTGAAATCGATGCTGGTTTCAGTCTGTGTGCGAAAACTCACCGAGTTGCCATCCCGATACCAGTCCACGATGAAGAAGTCCACGCCATCAATGGCTGGCCAGGAGACGGTGGTGCCGGCGACGGAAAGGACGGGGGCCGGCAGGCTGTCCTGGTCATCCTGCAGGGACGCTGGATCGGCAGCGAGCAGGAAGAGCATGGACAACGCCAGAAGCGCCAAACCGGCCACGCGCGTGGTAGAGAGCATCATGGGCTGCGTCCTCTCTCAAAATAAAAACAGGGTGGAGCCACCCTGTTCTCGTCCTCTGGTGTTGCTATGGCACCGGGAATCTCTGTCCCCGGGTTTGTGATGGCGGGCTGGACATGGCCTGCGCCGTCAGCACGTCAGCGACAATACAGGCAAAATTGTTAATAGCAAGGAATTGCCATGAACTGGTGTCCGTTCGCTCAGCCCTTCACCGCGTCGAAGGTCAGGCCGCTCAGTTAAGTTGATAAGGAACTGTAGCGGCGTTTCATTATTACAAGCCTGTATGCCATGGCATGGCGCCGGCCCTGCGCCCGTGCTACCATGGGCGCCCGTCAGCGGACATGCGGAGAACACACATGGGTTTGATGGACGGCAAGGTCGTGCTGGTCTTCGGCGTGGCCAACCGCAACTCCATCGGCTGGGGCATCGCGCGCAGACTGCACAGCGAGGGCGCGACCATCGCGCTCAGCTACGCCGGCGCCATGCTTGAGAAGCGCGTACGGCCGCTGGCGCAGCAGGTCGATTGCGACTTCGTGGAAGTCTGCGACGTCACCAGCGACGAGCAGCTCGATGCGCTTTTCAACAAGGTGCGCGAACGCCATGGCCGCATCGATACCCTGGTACATTCCGTGGCCTACGCCAACCGTGAAGACCTCGGCGGCCGCTTCGTCGACATCTCGCGCGATGGCTTCAGCATGGCGCTCGATATCAGCGCCTACAGTTTGATCGCCATGGCCAGACGCGCCGCCCCCCTGATGACAGAGGGCGGCAGCATGCTCAGCATGACCTATTACGCTTCCGAGAAGGTGATGCCGCGCTACCACGTGATGGCCATCGCCAAGGCGGCGCTGGAAGCCATCACGCGCTATCTGGCCAGCGACCTGGGCCCGCAGGGCATCCGCGTCAACGCCATCAGCGCCGGCCCCATCAAGACCCTGGCCGCCGCCGGCGTGCCCGGCTTCCGTTTGATGTTGCGCTATGCAGAACAGGCCGCGCCGCTGCGGCGCGCGGTCTCGGCGGACGACGTCGGCAACACTGCGCTCTGGCTTTCCTCGGAGCTGGGCAGTGCCGTAACCGGCGAGGTGGTGCACGTCGACGCCGGTTACAACATCCTCGGCCTGACGTTGACGGAAGAAGATCTGGAGAAGCTGTAGATCTGGCTTAGCCAGGCAGGAGCAGGCGCCGACCGGCGTACAACAGGGACGCAGCCAGCGCCGCCTTGACCAGGTCGAAGACGATGAATGGTGCCACGCCCGCCGCCCACGCAGCGTTGAAATCCATCCCGGTAACGCTCATCAACACGCGCAGGCCGAAGGCGTAGATGATGATCACGCCCAGGACGCCGGACAGCCAGCGTTGCCAGGCGCGCTCCGCGGCCCGCTCAACAATCCAGCCCACCCCATAGGCCGCCACAACGAATCCATATATGTAGCCAGCTGTTGCGCCACCCAGCGCTGCCACGCCCAGCGCGCGGGCATCCAGCGGCAGGTTGAGGGCGATGAGGCCGACATAGGCCAGCTGGCTGAGCGCCCCGTCGCGCGCGCCGAGCAGCATGCCGGCCAGCAGGACGGCGAGGACCTGGAAAGTGAAGGGTACCGGCTCGAGCGGGATGGTGATGCGCGCGCCGATGGCTGTCAAGGCAGTCAGCGCGGCGATGGCCAGCAGCCGCTGCGTCAGCGTGAGGTCACGCCTGGGGGACAAACTATAGAGCATGGGGTCTCCAGTGCAGATCAGCCGGATCAGTTGCGGTTGTCGGCAGTCGCTTCCACGATGACCTCGGCCAGGGTGTATTCGTTGCGGACGCGCGCGGGCTTGTCGGTTGCGCGCGCCACGTTGACCTCGACCAGCGTAACCTGCGTGCCGAGGCCGGCCAGGATGTGGCGCGTGACCCACTGGCCGGTGCGCTGGGCGTTGCGGTAATAGGCCATGCGGCCCATGGGGTCCATGCGCTTCAGCCGGCCGTTGGCGCGCCCGAAGCTTAGTTGCTCCAGCTCGCGTTGCAGCGCCTCACGCTCGCTGACGGTCAGATAGGCCATTACTCTGCTCCCCGCAATCCTTTTGATGCCCGCTCACGGACCGCACAAACCGGGCCCCGAGGTGGCATCTGCTCGCTGACGGTCAGCCAGGCCATTGCTCTGCTCCCCGCAGTCCTCTTGTTGCCCGCTCACCGGCCGCACAAACCGGACCCCGGGGTGGCATATGCCCGCTGCCGGTCAGCCAGGCCATCGCACTGCACTCCCGTCCTTGCCCGAAGTCTGCCGGATTATAGGGCCGCGGGGTATACTGCGCAATCCTGTCCGGCGGGAGAACGCCATGACCTGGTCCTGGACCGTGGCCGAGTTGACGGCCCGCATCCGCGCCCTGCTCGAGGGCGACGAAAGCCTGCAGGACGTCGCCGTCAGCGGCGAGATCTCCAACATGACGCGCGCCCGTTCCGGCCATTGGTACTTCACGCTCAAGGACGCCAACGCCAGCCTGCGCTGCGTCATGTGGCGTTCCGCCGCGGGCCGCCAGCGCTTCGTGCCGCAGGAGGGCGACGCGGTGCAGGCGCTGGGGCACATCGGCCTCTACGAACCGCGCGGCGAGTATCAGCTCTACGCCACGCAGCTGCGACCGCTGGGCGTTGGCGAGCTTTACGCGCAGTTCGAGCAGCTAAAGCGCGCGCTGGAAGCGGAAGGCCTCTTCGACGAGGCCCGCAAGCGGCCACTGCCGGCCTTCCCGCGCGTCATCGGCGTGGTGACCTCGCCCCAGGCCGCCGCCTTCCAGGACGTCTGCAACGTGCTGCGGCGCCGCTACCCGCTGGCGCAGGTCTGGCTCAGCCCGGCCGCCGTGCAGGGCATTGACGCGCCGGCGCAGCTACGGGCCGCGCTCGCGCGCCTCAATGCCCGCGCGGAGGTCGACGTCATCCTGCTGATTCGCGGCGGCGGCAGCATTGAGGACCTGTGGGCCTTCAATGACGAGGCGTTGGCGCGTGCCATCGCCGCCAGCCGCCTGCCGGTGGTCAGCGGCGTCGGCCACGAGACGGATTTCAGCATCGCGGACTTTGTGGCTGATTTGCGCGCGCCGACGCCCTCGGCCGCCGCCGAGCTGGTCACGCCGGACCTTGGCGAGGTGCAGCAACAACTCACTGGCGCGCAGGCGCGGCTGGAGGCCTTGCAGCGCGCGCGACTGGCGCTGCTGGCGGACCGGCTGGGCGCCAGCCGCCGCAGCCTCATGCATCTGTCGCCGCTGCGCGAGCTGGCGACGCTGCGGCAACGTCTGGATGACCAGGAGCTGCGGCTGCAGCGCGCCTGGCACACTGCGCACAGCGCGCTGGCGGCGCGTCTGGCCGAAGGGACGGCGGCCCTCGGCGCGGCCGATCCCCAGGCCATCCTGCAGCGCGGCTACGCCTTGCTGACAAAAGTTCAGGATGGCGCGCGCGTGACCAGCGTGGACGAGGCGGGCGTCGGCGACGCCCTGCTGGCGCAGCTGCGCGATGGCGAACTGCCACTGCGCGTAGAGGACAGGGAGAGCCATGAGCACTATCGCAGAACGCTCTTTTGAGGAGGCCTGGGCCGGGCTCGAGAGCATCCTCGAACGCCTTGAGCGCGGTGAGCTGACGCTGGATGAGTCCGTCGCGCTCTTCGAGCAGGGGAGAAAACTGGCCGCGCACTGCCAGACGCTACTGGACAAGGCGGAACTGCGCGTCCGTCAGTTGGCCGCGGAGGCAGACGAAGACGACGGCGACGCAGCGCTGCAGGACTAGGGGCTCAGCGCCGCAGCCGCGCGACTATCAGCCGCGGCAGGGCGCGCGCCTCCTCAAGTCCAAACAGAATTCCCAGGCCGAGAAAGACGGCGAGGCCGAGCGCGCCGCCGCCGACCAGCTGCCATAGCGGCGGCAGCGGCTGCAGCAGCCACAGCACGGCGCCCAGCCCCGCCGTGGCCAGCAGCAGCGCCGGCGCGCTGCGCAGCATGGCCCGTTCCTCCAGGCTGCCGAGACGGCGCCGCAGCAGCCACCACAGCAGCAGCGCCTCCAGGTTGGTGGTGAGCGCGTTGGCCAGCGCGAGGCCGGCGAAGGGCCCGCGCGCGAGGCTGTCGGGCTCGCCGAGGACGCGGATGAAGAGCAGGCTGAGCATAATGTTGGCCAGCAACGCCGCCACGCCGATAGTTACCGGCGTGCGCGTGTCCTCCAGCGCGTAGAAGGCGCGCGAGAGCAGCTCCAGCACGACGAAGCCGGCCATGCCGGTGGCGTAGAAGGCCAGCGCCCAGGCCGTCGCCGCGCTGCTCTCGGCCCGCCATTCGCCGCGTTCGAAGAGCGTGGTGACCAGCGGCTCGCCCAGCAGGATCAACATGACCGTGGCCGGGATGGCGAGGAAGAGCGCGCTGCGCAGGCCGCTGACCAGGCGCGCGCGAAAGCCGGCCATGTCGTTTTCCGCCGCCAGGGCCGCCAGCGTGGGGAAGAGCGCCGAACCGAGGCTCTGGCCGATAATGCCCAGCGCGAAAAAGAGCAGCGTGAAGGCGGTCGTCAGGGCGCTGATGCTGCCAACGACCATGGCAGACGTGAAGGCCGCGTTGACGAGGAAATTAATGCGCGCCACGGCCAGCCCCAGCACGCGCGGCGCCATCAAACGCAGTACGTCGCGCACGGCCGGGTTGCGCCAGTCCAGCAGCGGCCGCAACTGCGCCCCCAGTCCCCGCAGGCCCGGCAGTTGCACCAGCAGATGCAGCAGCGCGCTGAGCACGGCGCCCCAGGCCAGGCCGTGGACGTTGGCGTTCCCCACCTGCGCGGCGCCCGCGACCGCCGGCAGCGCCGGGGCTATCAGCAGCGCTCCGATCATCAGGCCGATGTTGTTCATACTGATGGCGATTGATGGCAGCAGGAAGCGCTGATGGGCGTGCAGCAGGCCCATCAGCAGGCCGCTGACGCTGAAAACCAGCGGCGTCAGCATCATGGCGCGCATCAGGTCAGTGGTCAGCGCCTGCAATTCAGGCTCGGCCAATGGCGCCAGGATGAAGCGCGTGATGAGCGGCGCCAGCAGAAAAACGAGCGCGCCCAGCACACCCGCCGCCAGCGCGGACAGCGTCATGGAAGCGCTGGCCAGGCGCCAGGCGGCCGCCTCGTCCTGCGCGCGCAGGCGCGCGTAGACCGGGATGAAGGAGGAGCCCAGCGCGCCGCCCGCCACCATCACAAAAATCAGCTCCGGCAGCTGCTGCGCGCGGAAAAAGGCGTCCAGCGCCGCGCCGGCGCCGAAGGTCGCGGAGATGATGGCCGTGCGCAGCACGCCCAGCAGGCCGCTGGCGACGAAGCCCAGCAACACCACCAGGGCGGCGCGCAGGATTTGTTGATTGCTGAGCGCGCTTACGGGCGCGGGCTGTGTCATGGGCGGACCTCGTGCCCTGTGGCGCGGGGCGGGCGCTTGCAGGGCGCCGCCGGACATCCTACTATAGCATCGCTGGTTAATGACAGAAGCAGCGGGGGAGCAGGATGTCCGAAGAGCGCATCCAGGTGGTGGTGGCGATGGATTTTGCGGACGAGCTCGTCGAGAGCCTGGCCGCGCTCGCGCCGCGGCTGCGGGTGGAACGTCACTTCCCGCAGGTGCCCGCCGGCGTCTGGGCTGATACGGAAGTCCTCTACGCCTCGCGCCTCATTCCGCTGCCGGAACAGGCGCCGCGGCTGCGTTGGATCCAGCTGCACAGCGCCGGCATCAATCACCTGCTCGGCAAGCCCATTCTCGCCGCCGAGGACGTCGCCATCACCACGGCCAGCGGCATTCACGCCACGCCCATCGCCGAGCATTGTCTCGCGATGATGCTGGCCTTCGCCTGTCGTCTGCCGCATTTCCAGCGCCGCCAGGCTGCCGCCGAATGGGATCGCTCGGGCCGCACGTCAGACACGCTGCGTGGCCAGACCCTGGGCATCGTCGGTTATGGCAGCATCGGCCGCGAGCTGGCGCGCCTGGCGGACTGCCTCGGCATGACGGTGGTGGCCATGCGCCGCGACCTGCGTCAGTCCGCCGCTGCGGAACGCAATGCGGAACGCTATATGGAACAGGGCCTCGGTGATCCACAGGCAGAAATCCCGACGCGGCTCTATCCGCCGCAGGCGCTGGCCTCGATGCTGGGCGTCTGCGATTTTGTCGCCCTGACCTTGCCGCTCACCGTCGGCACGCAACATCTGATTGACGCGGCCATGCTGGAGGCCATGAAGGCCAACGTCGTGCTCATCAACGTCTCGCGCGGCGCCATTGTCGACGAAGCCGCGCTCATTACCGCGTTGGCCGCGGAGCGCATCGGCGGGGCCGCGCTGGACGTCTTCGAGGAGGAGCCGCTACCTGGCTCCAGCCCGCTGTGGGGCCTGGACAACGTGATCATCACGCCGCACATTGCCGGCAACATGCGACAATATCACGAAAAGGCCGCGGCGCTCTTCAGCGAAAACCTGCGCCGCTACCTGCAAAACGAGCCCCTGCTCAACCTCTACGACCGCGACCGCGGATATTGAACCAGGCCGCCACACCGCGCGTAGACCCAGCACATCGAGACGTCTGGCCATTTATGCCGACGATGAAGAAACGGAGCGCAGTGTGAACGAACAGGAGAAGGTTGGGCTGGAAGCGGAAATGGAAGCGGAGGCGAAGGCAACGCTGGTCGACTTCCTCGACCATCAGCAGCGCGCGCTGGCAGCGGCCAGCAGGGCCTGCGAAAAGCTGGGCACGCCGGAGTTTGAGCGCCACATCAAGAGCGCCGGCGCCACCAGCCTGGCGGGCTTCCGTTTGCTCATCGGGAACTTCGCCGGGATGGCCGCCGCATGCAAGGAGGCCGGCCTCTGCGGAGAGGCAGCAGACGTCAGTAATGAGCCGGCTGCGCCGACCGAAAAGCCCAAACGCAAACGTGGCATGCGCCTGCGCGTCCGCGTCAGCACGGACTAACGTCAGCTCAGGGCGCGGCGGGGCTTTCGTCCGCCGCGCGGAAGTGAATGTTCAGGCAGGCGTTCTCGAAACGCGCGCCTTCAATCTCCAGCCCGGCCAGGGCGTAGGGCAGCACGAAGTTGCGGCGCCAGCGGCCCACCCGCAACGTCAGTTCATCGCGTGAGCGGTAGAGGTCGAGCTCGTTGCTGCGCGCGAAGGGCAAGGGCACCGTCAGCAGATAGCCGCCGTCGGGCGCGCTGCTGATGCGATGTGTCTCGCCCGCGAACATGCGCTCCGCCGGGTTGCATTCCCCGTAAAGCGCGTTTCCCAGTTGCCGCAGGGCATCCATGCCGCCCGGTTCCAGCTCCAGCAGGGGCGCCGTCAGCAGCGGCAGTTCGCCGAAAGCCTCGCGAATCAGCTCGAGATTTTCGGCCTGTCGTTTCTTCGCTGGCGCGAACCAGGGGTCGCGCACTTCCTCAGGCAGGATGCGATTGCAGAGGATGGCGTCCACGGCGTAACCGTAGAGGTTGAGGCAGGTCCAGGTGCGCTGCGTCTCGCGGATGACCATGCGCTCCGGGTTGACGACCAGGCGCATGCTGCTAATCTGCGGGTCGGCCAGCAACTCGCGCACGCGGTTCAGCGTCGTGAAGAGCAACTCGAGCTGCTCGATGGCGTCGCCGTCGGCGTGGCTGTCGCCCTTGCCGAGGGCCCTGTTCAGCGGCCCCAGCACGCGGTTGGCGCCGCGCGCCAACGTCAGGATGCGCGTGAACCACCAGCGCGTGACGTCCGGCAGGCTGAGCAGGCGCAGCGTCTCGGCGGTGGGGGCGGCGTCTACAATGAGCACATCGTAGTCGTCCTGTTCGTAGTAATGGTTGATCCACAGCAGATGCGCGCCCTCTTCCAGGCCGGGCAGGATGGTCACCTCGCCGGCGACCAGTTCCTCCAGCTCCTGGTGGCGGAACATACGCAACAGGCGCTGCTGGATGTCGCCCCAGTACTTGTCCATCGAGTGGCGCACATCGACTTCCTGGGCCCAGAGATTGTTGCAGATGGCGACGGGCTCCGGGCCGATGTCGCGCTCGAAGGAGTCGGCCAGGCTGTGGGCAGTATCGGTGCTGATGACGAGCGTCTTCAGGCCGGCCTCCGCGCAGCGCAGCGCGGTGGCGGCGGAGATGCTGGTCTTGCCGGTGCCGCCCTTGCCGGTGTGGACGATGATGCGCATGGCATGAATTCTCCCTGAAGGACAGGCGCAAGTAAAGGCGCCTGTGTCAGGCACTACGGGCCGCGCCGGGCTGGCGTTACAAAATCCGCCGCGCCCGCGGGTATACTGACGGCTGGACATTGTAGCTGGAGAGAGTGATGTGAAAACTGGCATCCTGCATCCGGGCGAGATGGGCATTTCGATCGCGGCCACCATGCAAAACAGCGGTCACGAGGTCAGCTGGGTGACCCAGGGGCGCAGCGCAGACACGCGCGAGCGCGCCACGGCGCACAAGCTGCGCGAAGTGCCGGACCTGGCGGCGCTATGTGCGCAGGCCGACGCGCTGGTCAGCGTCTGTCCGCCGGACGCCGCCACCGCGGTCGCTGACGCCGCCCTGGCGCAGGGCTTCGCCGGGCTCTACCTGGACGCCAACGCCATCGCGCCGCAGCGCGCACAGCGCATGGCCGCGGACATGGCGGCTGCGGGCGCGACCTTCGTCGATGGCAGCATCATTGGCGGCCCGGCCTGGCAGCCCGGCACCACCTGGATGATTCTCAGCGGGGAGGCGTCTGCACAGGCCGCCGCGCTCTTTGCAGCCGGGCCGCTGGAGACGCGCATCCTCGCTGGCGGGCCGGGCCGGGCTTCCGCGCTGAAAATGGTCTTCGCCAGCTGGACCAAGGGCACGACGGCGCTGCTGGCCGCGGTGCTCGGCACGGCCGAGGCGCTGGGCGTGCGTGACGAACTGGAGCAGCAATGGGCGCGCAGCGGCATGGCGCTGGTCGAGGAGGCCCCGCGCCGCACGCGCAATGTGACCTCCAAGGCCTGGCGCTTCACCGGCGAGATGGAGGAGATCGCCGCGACCTTCGCCGGCGCCGGTCTGCCCGGTGACTTCCACCAGGGCGCGGCCGAGGTCTACCGGCGCCTGAGTGTCTTCAGGAACGCGCCGGAGACGCCCGCGCTGGAGGAAGTGCTGGCGGCCCTGCTCGACAGGGGTGAGGCTGGATGACGTTGCAGCGCTGCGCCTGGGCCGGCAGCGATCCGCTGATGCAGGCCTACCACGACGAGCAGTGGGGCGTGCCGGTGCACGATGAGCGCATGCTCTTCGAGATGCTCTCGCTGGAGGGCGCGCAGGCCGGCCTGAGCTGGAACAGCATCCTGCAGCGGCGCGCGGCCTATCAGCTGCTCTTCGACAACTTCGAGCCGGAAATCGTGGCGCGCTACGACGAGGCGAAGATCGCTGCGCTGCTGGCCGACGCGCGCATCATCCGCAACCGTGCCAAGATCCGCAGCGTGGTCAGCAACGCGCAGGCCTTCCTGCAAGTGCAGGCCGACTGCGGCAGCTTCGCGCAATTTCTGTGGGCTTTCGTCGATGCCCAGCCACGTTTGAACTGCTTTCAAAGTATGGAAGAGGTGCCCGCCGAGACTCCGGAATCGCGGGCGCTGGCGGCGGACCTCAAGCGTCGCGGCTTCCGCTTCGTCGGCCCGACCATTTGCTACGCGTACATGCAGTCCTGCGGCCTGGTCAACGACCACGTGGCCGGCTGTTTTCGCTACCGTTGCTGAAGGCTCTCAGTCCCGCCACACCAGCTCATGCTGTAGCTCCAGCATCAGGCGCGGGAAGGCGATGGCCGTCGGCGACAGTTGCAGCAGCGGCGGCTGCCAGTCCGCGCCGTATTCGGCCGCGGAGCGCGCCCAGCCGAGGAAGTTGCGCCAGCCGACGTGCAGACCTGAAGTGTCGTCATCGGGCGCGTAGCCGCTGTTGAGCAGGGACAGCCGCGTTCCGCCCGCCTCTTCCTGTAGCATCCAGCGCACGATGGTCTCGGGCTCATTCTCATCGCTCATGCTGTAGACCAGCAGACGCTGTGGCTGCAGCTCAAGGATGCGCATGGGCTGCATGCCTGGCCAGCCTAGCTCACAGGCGCCGCCCACCCGCAGCTCGATCTGCGCCGCCGTCGCCATCCAGCGCTCCAGCTCACGCTCCTCACAGAGCACTGCCCAGACGCGGCTGGCCGGCGCGTCGACCAGGCAGTTGATGTCAATGTTGCCGCGCAGATTTTGTGACCAGGGGATGCGAATGTCCGCCGGGCGTCCGTCCAGCCAGCGGCGCAGGTTTTCCAGCGCGATGAACCACTCGTCGGCGTAGGTATAGGGTGAGATGTTGCTTGCGCTGCTGTGTTCCAGCGCTACGATGAAACGCTCGCCGCGTGAGTGCAGCGTTATGCGCACAACGGTGTCGTGCTCGCCGCGGCGCCAGGCATATTCGAGCCAGTGGCCCGGTTCACAGCCCTGCAGCGGGTGATGTCCGCCTTCTCTATTCGGCGTGCCGGCTGTGTACTGGCCCCAGAAGTCGTAGCGGCTGCCTG
Organism: Phototrophicaceae bacterium; assembly: GCA_965238035.1. GTDB lineage: Bacteria > Chloroflexota > Anaerolineae > Aggregatilineales > Phototrophicaceae > JAGWBD01. The sequence goes on from OZ250163.1 coordinate 1,880,174, forward strand.
CCAGGTCAACCGCCGCGTGTTCGGCGAACCAGGCTTCCAGCGCGCCGCTATCGGTCAGCGCTTCCCAGGCGCGCTCCGCCGTCGCGTTCACGGTCACCTGCATACGTACGATGGGCTTGTTGTCCATAACGCACTCCTGCCACGTGGCCCGGCCGGCCATCGTATCACAGACGCATGTTTTGTCCCTGCGCGCGGCAAGCGGCTATACTCGCATGACTGGTGAGGTGGACGGGGAGCCAGGCGGAGCGTGTGAGCGAGGCGACGGCGGTACTCGAGGTTCGCGGGCTGACCCGGCGCTTCCCTGGCGTGCTGGCCAACGACCACATCGATCTGACGCTGCACAAGGGCCAGGTGCTGGGCCTGCTGGGCGAAAACGGCGCCGGCAAATCCACCCTGATGAACATCATCTACGGCCTCTACAGCCCGGACGAGGGCGAAATCCTCGTCAACGGCAGCGAGGTCAGCATCCGCAACCCCAACGACGCCATCGCGCTGGGCATCGGCATGGTGCACCAGCACTTCCAGCTGGTGCCGGTGCTCACAGTCACCGAGAACATCATGCTGGGCAACGAGAGCATGCGCGGCCCCTTCCTCGACCGCCAGTCCGCGCGCACGCGCATCCTCGAAATCTCCGGCCAGTACGGCCTGGCCGTCGATCCCGATGCTCTGGTCGAGGACCTGCCGGTGGGCGTGCAGCAGCGCGTCGAGATCATCAAGGCGCTTTATCGTCACGCCGACATCCTCATCCTCGACGAGCCGACTTCCGTGCTGACGCCGCAGGAGACGCAGGGCCTCTTCGCCATCATGCGCACGCTGCAGGAGCGCGGCGTGAGCATCATTTTCATCACGCACAAGCTGAAGGAAGTGCTCGAAATCTGCGACCACATCACGGTGCTGCGCGACGGGCGCGTCGCCGGCCATGCGGAGCCGGAGCGCTCCACGCAACAGTCGCTGGCCTCCATGATGGTCGGCCGCGACGTCATCCTGCAGGTGGAGAAGGAAGCTGCGCAGCCGGGCGAGCCGGTGCTGGTCATCGAGCAGCTGAATGTGCTGGATGACCGTGGCCTGCCGGCCGTGAACGGCCTGGCGCTGCAGGTGCGCGCCGGCGAGATTCTGGGCGTGGCCGGCGTGCAGGGCAACGGCCAGACCGAGCTGGTGGAGGCCATCAGCGGGCTGCGCAGCGTCGCCGGCGGACGCATCCTGCTGGAAGGGCGCGACGTCACTGACGACACGCCGCGCCAGATCACCGCGGAAGGTGTGGCGCACGTGCCGGAAGACCGCCAGAAGGACGGCATGATCATCAGCTTCCCGGTGGTGGACAACCTGGTGTTGCAGAACTACTGGCAGCGCCCCTTCGCGCGCGGCATCCTCGCCGACGATGACGCCAGGGACGACTACGCCCGGCGCCTCGTCGAGGAATATGACGTGCGCACGCCCGGCATCTATGTCCGTCTCGGCAGCCTCTCCGGCGGCAACCAGCAGAAGACCATCGTCGCGCGCGAGTTCTCGCGCCTCAGCCGCCTGCTCATCGTGGCGCAACCCACGCGCGGCCTCGACGTCGGCTCGATCGAGTTCATCCATGGCCAGATCATACGCATGCGCGACGAGGGCACGGCCGTCCTGCTGGTCTCCGCCGAGCTGGATGAAGTCCTCTCGCTGGCCGACCGGGTCGCCGTCATTTACAGCGGCCGCATCATCGACACCCTGCCCGCGGATCAGGCCGAACGTGAACAGGTCGGCCTGCTGATGGCGGGTGTGCGCGCCGGCGAGACGCCCGGTGACTGAAGGCCGCAGCGCGCGCAGTATGCCGGCGCCCTTGCGCGCCTGGGCCCGCATCTCGCCGAGGCTGGTACCGGTGATGGCCGTCGTCACGGCCTTCATTATCGGCATTCCCTTCATCGTCTTCACCGGCGCCGGCGGCAGCCTGAGCCAGGGCTTGCACATCTCCGGCGTGGCCTACAGCGCGCTCATCGAGGGCGCGACCGGCATCGTCATCAACGAGCTGGTCACCGATGAGGACCTTGTGCTGGCGCGGCAGCTGCTGGCGCAGGAGGACATGAGCGCCCGCGCGCTGGGTCGTCTGGGCCGCGCGACCGCGCGCCTGGCCGCTGCCGACGTGGAAGAACTGCGCGCCTGGTCCGACGTGCTGGAGCGTTACGAGCTCACAGACGAGGCATTCGATGAACTGGGCACGCGCCTGCCCGCCATCCGCAGTATCGGCGCCGGGATGCTCAGTGACATGCGCTCCTTGCTGGCGGAGCTTGATGCCTTGTTGCGCGCCGACGTGCGCCGTCTGGCCGAAGCCTGGGCCGACCCCGACGCAAATCTGGCGCAGTTGCGCGCGCAACTGGATGCGCTCGCGCCCGCAGTCGCCAGCATCGATGACGGTGCGCTGCTGGCGCAGATGCGCCTGGTCAACAGCGAGGGCATCGTCACGCTGACGCGCCTGCTGGCCCAGCTGGAGCTGGCGCGCGGGCTCGAGCTGGAACCGGCGGGCGCGGATGCCGACCTGATTGTGCGCCTGGCGGAAGAGACGACAGAGGATGCGCGTGAGCTGCTGGGGACGCTGCAGACGCTGGAGCGCGCCGGCATCAGCGACGCCGACGCCGCCAGCGAGCAGTTCACGCTGCTGCGGCGCCTGATCGATGACGAGGTGTTGCTGAATGCGGACAGCGCGCGCGCAGCGCTGGAGCTGGAGCTGGCCGACGCCCTGACCAGCAATCTGATCGTGCGACGTCCCGGTAACCGCTTGCTGCTCGACCGGGCGCCGCAAGGCTCTCTGGGCGTCATCTATGAGGACAGCGCCAACACGCCCGACGACCCCGCCGACGACCGGCCGGAAGTGGCCTGGCTGCGCCTGGGCCAGCGCGTCCTGATGCTCATCATCCCCAACCTGGAGAGCATGTTCGTGCGCTCGATTCCCTTCGTCATCGCCGGCCTGGCGGTGGCGCTGGGCTTCAAGGCCGGCCTCTTCAATATTGGCGCCGAGGGCCAGCTCTATGCCGGCGCCATCGTCGCCGTGGTGCTGGGCTTTACGCCGTCCCTGAGCGAGCTGCCAGGCGTCCTGCATCTGGCGCTGGTGCTGCTGGGTGGCATGCTGGGCGGCTTTCTGTGGGGGGCGCTGCCGGGCGTGCTGCGCGCCTGGACGGGCGCCCACGAAGTCATCACGACCATCATGCTCAATTTTATTGCCATCCTCACCGTGGACTGGCTGATCAAGACGCCCGGCCTGCTGCGCGACCCCGAGGCCAGCCTGCCACGCACGCCCTACATCGCCGACTCGGCGCGCCTGCCGGTCTTCAGCCAGATCGGGGCGCAGTGGTTCGTCCTGGCCGGCCTGCTGGTGGCGCTCTGGCTGCTGTGGCGCCGGCGCCATGCCTTGCGCGGCAACCCGCGCCTGCTCGTGCGCCCGCTGCTATGGGGCGTGCTGGTGCTGGCGCTCGGCCTCTTCCTCTCCGGCATCGCCGTGCGCGACAACCTGCACCTCGGCCTGGTGATCATGGTGCTGACCGTGTGGTTCACGGACTGGTTTCTCAACCGCACCACGCCGGGCTTTGAGCTGCGCACGGTGGGCGCCAACCCGAACGCGGCGCGCTACGCCGGCATGAACGTCCGCCTCAATATCGTGCTGGCCATGGCGATTAGCGGCACCCTGGCGGGCATCGCCGGCACGATTCAGGTGGTCGGCGTGCAGTTCAACCTGCAGCCGGAGTTTTTCGCCGGCCTCGGCTTCGATGCCATCGCCGTGGCCCTGCTGGCGCGCACCAACCCGCGCAACATGATACCCGCCGGCTTTCTCTGGGGTGCGCTGCTGACCGGCGCGCCGCTGATGCAGGTGAACGCCAACATTTCCATTGATCTCGTCATCATCATTCAGGCGCTGATTATCATGTTCATCGCGGCGGATTCCATCATTCGCTACCTGTGGCGCGTGCCAAAGGCCAGCGTCGAGGAGCTGGAAGCGGCGATGTTCTCGAAGGGCTGGGGAGGCTGACCGTGGCGACCATGGAGCTTTCGCCCGCGGCGGCCGGCTGGCGCGAGCGCATACGCATAACGCGCAGCGGCATCTTCTCGCTGGTGTTCGTGCTGCTGGGGTTGTGGCTGCTGCTCTACGCTGCGCCACAAGTGCCGGGGGGCACGATTACCCGGCTGACCGCCGGGCGCCAGGCCGGTCTGGAGATCGCGGTTCAGCCCTGGCTGCTCGTGGTCGGCGCCTGGTACGTCATCGCCGGCATCCCCGGTCTGCTGCCGGGCGGACGGCTGAAGCGCTTCCATTTCCGGGCGATGCTGCTGGCCGCGCTGCTGCTCTTCCCCACCATCCTCATCCTGGCCGCCGCCGGACGCAGCACCAACGCCGTCAGCATGCTGGCCTCCAGCCTGCGCCTGGCCACGCCCATCGTCATCGGCTCCATGGCCGGCCTGTGGTGCGAGCGCTCCGGCGTCATCAACATCGCCATTGAAGGCATGATGCTGACCGGAGCGGCCTTTGGCTTCGTGGCCTTCTCGCTGATCGCCCCGGGCATGGACAATGGCAGCGCGCTGTTCATCGGCGTGATTTTCGCCGTGCTGGCCGGCGGCGTCATGGCCGCGCTGCACGCATGGCTCTCAATTACTTTCCGCACCGACCAGATTGTCAGCGGCACGGTCATCAACATTCTGGCTGTGGGCCTGACGAGTTTTATGCGCCGCGAGATTCTGCTCGGCGCCCAGGACGCCGGCCGCGAAACGCTGCAGGCAGTGCCTTTTGAGCAGATAGCGAACTTCCCGCCCCTGCGCAGCCTGCTCGACCAGCTGGGTGGCCTTCCGTTCTTCGGCGACGTGCTCTTTCCGCTGCTGGAGGAGGTGATCTTCAGCGGCAAACCGATTTTTTACATGATGTTCATCCTTCTGCTGCTGACGCACCTCATCCTGTTTTACACGCGCTGGGGCCTGCGCACACGCGCCGTCGGCGAGAACCCGCGCGCGGCTGACACGCTGGGCATCAACGTTAAGCGCACGCGCTGGATCAACGTCATCATTGCCGGATTCATTGCGGGTCTGGCGGGCGCCTGGCTCTCGCTGGAGACGACCGGCACCTTCGACGACAATATGACTGCCGGGCGCGGCTTCATTGCGCTGGCCGCCATGATTTTCGGCAAGTGGCTGCCTTTCGGTGCCTTTGGCGGTGGACTGCTCTTCGGCTTTTCCAGCGCGCTGGAGACCCGTTTCCAGATACTGGGCGTCACCCTGCCGCCGCAATTCCTGCAGATGACGCCTTATCTGGTGACGATTATCGTGCTCGCCGGCTTGGTGGGCCGGGCGCGCGCGCCCTCGGCCATCGGCACGCCCTACGAGAAGGAGTGAGGCGCGCCCAGGGGCCATCGGGGCAGCACCTCCATGTCCAGCCCGTCGCGCTGGCCAGCCAGCCAGCGCCAGTGCGCTGCCAGTGCAATCATGGTGCCGTTGTCGGTGCAGAGCGCCAGCGGCGGGAAGTGCAGGGGCAGCGCGCTGGCCGCGCGCAAGGCAGCGCGCAGCGCCTGGTTGGCGCTGACGCCGCCCGCGACCAGGATGGCCGTCGCATTCTGCCGCTCCGCCGCGCGCGCCGTCTTCTCCGCCAGCACCTCCACCAGCGCCTGCTGGAAGCCGGCCGCCAGATCCGCCACGGAGAGCTCCGCGCGGACTTGCGGTCGGCGCGCATTTGGGTCTTCGCAGGCGGCGCGCAGTACGGCCGTCTTCAGGCCAGAGAAGCTGAAGTCATCGCTGCCGGGCAGCCAGGCGCGCGGAAAGCGCCAGGCGGCGGGGTCGCCGGTCTGCGCCGCCCGCTCGATGTGCGGGCCGCCGGGGAAGGGCAGGCCCAGCAAGCGCCCGACCTTGTCGAAGGCTTCGCCGGCCGCGTCGTCGCGCGTGCCGCCCAGGCGTTGCCAGCGGCCATGCCCCTGCATCAGCAGCAGCTCGGTGTGGCCGCCCGAGACGATGAGCAGCAGCAGAGGGAAGTCGGGCTCGCCCTGCAGGCCCGGCCACAGCGAGTAGACGTGGCCCTCGAGGTGGTTGATGCCCAGCAGCGGCAGGCCGGCGCCCAGCGCCAGTCCCTTGGCATAGTTAACGCCGACCAGCAGCGAACCGACAAGGCCCGGCCCGCGCGTCACGGCGATGGCGTCCATGCGGGCCAGCGGCAGGCCCGCCTGCGCCAGGGCCTCGTCAACGACCGGCGTGATGGCCTCCACATGCGCGCGTGAGGCCAGCTCCGGGAAGACGCCGCCGTACCGCGCGTGCAACTCAATCTGTGAGGCGACGACGTTAGCCACAATCTCGCGGCCATCGATGACGACCGCCGCCGCCGTCTCGTCGCAGGAGGTTTCGATGCCGAGCAGTACGCTCATGACGCTACTGGCTCCAGCTGTAGCGCAGCTGCCTGGCCGAGGAAGCGCCCAATGTCCGCGACCTCGGCCTCAAGCTCAGGCAGGCGCGCTGGCGGCAACGATTCGAAGGGCGTGATGCTGATGGTCAGTGCGCGGCGGCTGCGTTTGAGCTGCCAGCGGCCGCGCGTTACGCCATCCAGCAACAGGGCGGGCCGGATGATGCCGCCGCCCGGGTGGATGTTATGGCTGTGCTGCTGCGGCAGGATGAGCGTGCGGTCTACGTGGCTGAGCAGCAGTGAGTCGAAGGCCGGCAGCAAATGCAGGCTATGTTGCGCTGGCGCGTCCAGCCATTGCAAGTGCTCGTTGAGCAGGAACGCTGGCTGGCCAGCGGCGCTCAGCGGCGTAAGTTCGGCGGCGAGCGCGTCGAAGCCGGCGCGCGCCAGACGCAGGGAAAGGCCGGACCAGCGCGCGAGGTCCGCGGCCGTCGCCGGGCCGAAACTGCGAAGGTAGCGACGGGTCAAACGGAGCAGGTTTTCAGGCCCATCTTCAGCACCATCCTGAGGCTCATCAGGCCTGGCGAGCCCGTTTCCAGGCACATCATGCGCTGCGTTGGAGGGTGCGGATGCGAGCAGGCGATAGTCCGGGCGACTGCTGCTAAGGGGCACGCAGACCAGCGCGCCCTCAAGCGCGGCGCGGCGCAGCAAGTGCGGGCAGGCCTGGCCCTCCACCGGGATGCCTTCCGCGGCCAGTCTGGCCTTCAGTTCAGCGCGGGTTTGCGGACCGTCCGCGAGGAACTGGCGCAGCAGCGCGGTCGCACGCGCGCAGATCGCTTCATCAAGGCCCAGCTGCGCATAGCGGCGCGCGGTCTGGCGGATGAATTCCGGGCCGAAGAGCGTCAGCAGCCAGGGCAGATCCGCCGCGGCGACGAGGTGCAACGTGCCGCGCATCAGCCAGGTCCGGCAGAGTTCGCCTCCGTTCAGCGCGCTGCGTAGATCCTCCGCGATCAGGCCCTGGCTGCGCACGCGTGCGCCGAGGGCCGCCGCGTTGTAGTCCTGGGCCTGCAGGCTGCCGGCGGCGGCCAGCAGGGGCGCCAGTGCGCTGAAGGGCGCAGCGAGGCCCTGCGCGCGCAGGCGCAGCTGAAGTAGCTGTGCCGGATCGAGCGCGAGCGTCACGGCAGCTGCCAGAAGGAGCCGACCAGACCGAGCGCGGCGAAGAGCTGCTGCGCCTGCTGCGGGCTGCGGCCGCGAAACGCTGGCGACATGCGCTCGTGATACCAGGCCTGGGCCAGCGCCCAGGTCTGCGCCAGGGTCAGTGTAGCACCACGCGGTCGCCGCACTTGCGCACACCAGTCATCGATTTCCGCTTCCGACCGGAAGAGCAGGATGGTCGCTCAGGTCTCGACGAAGTCGTCATACCAGCGGCGGAAGGGCAGCGCGAAGTGCACAAGGCAATCTTCTGCCTGCAGTTCGCCGTCGCGGACGCGGAAGTGCGCTATTTCGCCGCGCGGGCTGTAGCGCATTTCAATGTCGGCGTCTTGCTGCAGCATGGCCGGGATGCCGGGCGCATCCCAGGCGCAGTTGGCGTAGAGCCACTGGTCGCCGACGCGGGCGCGAAAGTCGGTCGGCCGGGCCGAGAGCGGGTTTGCCATGCGGATCTGGTCGCCGTCGGCTTCGAGCAGGATGAGATGCGCATTGTGCAGGCGCTGCCAGGCCGCGAGCGCTTCAGCCGCCGTGATGTCGCAGGCCGCCGCGCTCTCGGCCAGAGTGGGCGGGCGCGCCCGATCGCACCAGAAGCGGTAGATATGCAGGCGCAGCGCCAGATCCTGTTGGCGCAGGGCGTCGCTGTTCATGCGCGGCTGGCTCGCAGACGCTCCGCCGCCGCCACGAAGGCCGCGCCGGCGAAGACCCACCACAGGGGCAGCGTCGGGAAGAGGTAGCGCGGGATGGCGTAGAGCGCGAGGTGCAGCAGCAGGGTATAGGCGATGAAGCCGGCCAGCGGCAGGGTCTGGCGCCAGCGCTGGCGCGTGAGCCACAGGCCGGCCAGGCCCGCCAGCAGGCCGCCGAAGTGCAGGAGGTAGATGAGCAGGCGCGGCCAGAAGTTCTGCGCCGCCGTCATTCGCAGCAGCTCGGCGGGCACAATGCCGTCACGCAGCCAGTCCTGCGCCATCAGGCGCAGCGGCGGGCCGTCGTAGTGCCCGGTGCCGAAGGGCTGGAGCAAGGCGCCCGTCAGCTCGCGCAGCCGCCGCAGCAGATGTCCGGCGGGGTCGGCGCTGATACGCTGTTGCGCGCCCTGAATATAGACGCCCTGGCGCTCGGGGGATTCGGTGGGCAATTCGCCGGTGTCCGCCAGCAACTGGCTGTCGAGTTCTGCGGGGCCCTGCCAACCCTCGTCCTGCGCGCTGATGTAGAGGAAGGCGGCCAGGCCCTCGCCGGCGATGACGAAGCGATCCCAGCGCGCCAAACTGTAGAGGGTCCAGCTGCTGACGACCAGGCTGTAGACCGCGAGCAGCAGCAGCGCGCGGCGCAAGCCCTGGCGCCGGTCGTTGAGCAGCAACAGGTGGATTGCGATGCCGAGGGGGAAGAGCAGCAGCACGGCGCGCGTCAGCGCAGCCAGGCCGAGCAGCAGGCCGGTCACGGCAACGCGCCCGGGCCGCTCGCTGTGGTGAGTCAGCGCGGCGAGCAGCAGGAAGATGTAGAGCGTCTCGGTGGCGATCTGGGCGGACTCGTAGATGAAGGCCGGCGAGATGGCCAGCGCGGCCGCGGCCACGAAAGCGGCGTTGGCGCTACCCGTAACGCTGCGTCCGAGGCGCCAGACCAGCCAGACGGTCGCCGCGCCCAGCAGCGCCTGTACGGCGCGAATGAGCCACACTGCAATCTCGCGCGGGAAGAGCGCCTGACTGCTGCCGATGAAGACAAGGTAGAGCGGCGGCGCTGTCAGCTCATTTAGCGCGATGTTAAGGCCGTCGGGGTGGGTATCGACACCGTAGCCGGGCAGGCGCCCCTGGTCGAAGCCGGTCATCAGGGCGTAGCCATTTGCCAGGTACCAGGTGCTGTCGCCCCCGCCGGTCTGGTAGCCAGGCGCGTGATCCAGGCCGCTGCCGGTCGCCAGGCGCAGCAGAAAGGCGAGCAAAATGAGAAATGGCAGCAGGCGGGGCAGACCGCCCGTCTGCCTCAATCCGGTCATGACTCCAGGAAATGCCAGGTGCACAGGTTGCTACGTCCTCATCCTGAGATGGTCGGGTGCGGCAGGCCGCGAGCCGTCATTATACCCCTGCGCGCGAACTGGACGGGTGACGAAAGACCGGCGTCGGGGTGTCAGGCCGGACGCAGCGCCAGGATGCGGCCGCCGGTCATGCTGACGTAGAGCCAGCCCTCGGGGCTGACCGCGACATCCAGCGGGCGTTCCGGCCAGAAGCCGCTGCCGCGGTAGTTCATCACTGGAACGGTGAAGAAGCTGCGGTAAGAGGCGCTGGTCTGTTGCGGCAGAATTACCTGCGGCGGCAGCGGCTGACCCTGCGCGTCGAAATTGATGGCCGCCAGCGCATAGCCGCGCAAATCGACGCGGTGGCGCGAGCCGTGCAGGGTCAGCAGCAGCGCGCCCTGCAGCCCGGGCAAGGCATCGTGGTCATAGTGGGCCAGGCCGAGCGGCTGGCTGCCGGTGGGCAGGGACAGGGCGGGCGCCTGGGTCTGCTGGCAAGCCAGCGCGCCAGGCAAGGCCGGCCGGCGCTGCGTGCCGAGGCACCAGGGCCAGCCAAAGTGCGCGCCAGGCGTTATCCGGTTGAGTTCGTCGAGCGCGTCGCCTTGCTGTGGCCTGGCGCGCGGGGCGCTGTCCGTTGCCCATAGCTCGCCGTCGCGCAGGGCGAGGCCGGTCGGCTGGCGCAGGCCGCGGGCGAGCACGCGGCGCTGGCTGCCGTCCGGCGCCATGGCGAGAATCGAGGGCGCGTCGCCCGGGTCGCAGGCCGCACAGGGGGCGGTCAGCGACACATAGAGCTCGCCGTCCGCGCCGACGACGAGATCGCCGCCCCATTGGCCGGGCAGGAGCGGCAGGTCGCTGACCAGGGTTTCAGCCTGCTGCGCGCCGGCGGGCAGGCGCCAGATGTTGGGGCCGCCGGTGATGTAGAGTGCATCGCCGCCCCAGTCGAGGCCGGAGGGCAGGGTCAGGCCGGTCACTGCGAGCTGCGCGTCGTCCGGCAGTTGGTCGCCATCGCTGTCCCGCAGGGCCCATACTTCGCCGCGCAGGGGGCTGGCGGCGTAGAGCGTACCGTCGGGCGCGACCGCGAGGGCCGCCAGGGCCAGCGCCTCGTTGTGCGTGCTCTCGTAGACCAGTTCCGCGCAGAAACGTTCGGTATCGACCCAGGGGGGATCGCGAAAGGTCGGGCGGACGTGACAGGGCGGCAGCGCGGAATCAGCCGCCTGGGCAGCGGCGGTCAGCAGCAGGCCCGCCAGCAAGAGGACGAGGCAGCGCAAAACAAGGTTAGGGTTTGCTGAATATCCAGACGGACGCTGCACGGAACCTCCGTTTGCCGCTACAATGCTATTTTACACACATCGCCGGCAAACAGTCTGCCGGCGTCGGGGACCACCGGCGCCGGAAGCGGAGAGTTCATGGTTCCGGGAAGAATGCCAGGTCTGCTATCGCTGACGCTCGCGCTGGTGCTGGTGGCCGGATGCAGCGCGCTGCCCGGGCTGGGCGTGCTGACGGGCCAGGACGACGAGAACGAGGCGCTGCGGGCGCTGGAGGTCGTCGACCTGGTGATGGCCGACAAGACCGGCGCGACCGACCCGTCGCTGATCGCCGCCGCCGACCGCATCGAGGCGGCCACGGTTGGCGTGGACATCATCGAGATTCGCAAGAACCTGAGCGAAGACGCGCTCGTCGTCAACATGCTGTTTGTGCCGCCGGATGACGCCAACACCCAGTCTTCGGCCGGTCTGGTCAGTTTCTACACTTCGATTCAGCGCGCCATCGAGCTCACCTGGCGCGGCACTGTGGCCGAGAGCGAGGGCAGCAGCGTATTGCAGGTCAACTTCCTTTCGGCGCAGGGCATTTCCACGCTGGACAGCGGGCCGGGCTTCGTCGGCTTCGTGACCGTCAATTCGGAGATCGACCGCACGGACGCGCTCACCTACCTGGGCGGCCCGCACGAGCTCAATGACTTTCTTGATCTCATCGCCGAAGGCACGCTGCTCTACGAAAACCCCGAGGGTGGCCAGCTGTACAACGGCGAACCCAACCATCCGCTCTTCATGTTGAGTTCCGCCGGGCAAGCCAGCTCGTAAGCGCAGGGAGGACGGCCCAATGACCGAAATCCGCAGATACGACCCGGCCAGCGAGAGGCGGGCCCTGCAGCGTCAGCGTTATGCCTGGGAGAGCGAGGAGACGCTGGTTGACCAGCGGCGCAAGCTGCGCAACCGCGTCCGCGCCTTCTTCAGCGAACACATCATTCGCAACCTGTTTCTGGTGCTGATCGCAATCGCCCTGCTGGACGCTGATTTCATGCGCGGGCTAATCGGTTTCGTGGGTTCAGTTTTGAGTTCACCTTACTTTGGACGTCTTGTATTTGTTACGGTTTTAATCATCGGCCAGTTCACCCTGATGTTCTGGTTCCTCGGGCGGGCGCGGGCCTACACCATCTGGCCTGGTTCTGACACGCAGGGGGTCAGCTTCGAGGATTATCGCGGTCAGCCGGAATTGCTGGCGCAGGCGCGGCAGATCGTGACGCTGGTGCGCGGCGTGCGTGCCTTCGAGGAAGCCGGCGGCGAGCCGCTTAATGGTCTGTTGCTGGAGGGGCCGCCGGGGACGGGCAAGACCTGGCTGGCGAAGGCCATCAGCACGGAAGCGGGCGTGCCCTTCTTTTACATCGATGGCTCGGGCATGCAGTCGATGTTCATGGGCATCGCCCCGCTGAAGGTGATGAACCTGTACCGCAAGGCGCGCAACGCGGCCAAGGAATATGGCGCCTCCATCATTTTCATCGACGAAATCGACGCGGTCGGTTCGCGCGGCGGCGTGGCGCGCAAGCGCGAGGAATACCGCGAGGGCGCGCCCTTCACGCGCCTGCCGATCATGTTCGGCGGGATGAGCGGCGCCAACGTCGGCCTGCTCAGCACGCTGCTGGTGGAGTTGAGCGGCTTCGGCCAGGAGCATGGCTGGATGGCGCGCAAGAAGAAGTGGTGGTACCGTAACATATTGCGCAAGCCCTTCCCGCGGCCGCCGAAACGGGTGCTGACGATTGGCGCGACCAACCGCGTCCACGCGCTCGACGACGCGCTGATGCGCCCCGGCCGCTTCGACAAGAAGGTGCGCGTCGACGTCCCGGATCTGGAGGGTCGGCGCGATATCCTTGAGTATTACCTTTCGAAGATGGCCCATGACGACACGATGGACCCGCTGACGCTGGCGGTCGAGACGCAGCGCTATACACCGGCGGACCTCAAATATCTGCTCAACGAGGCCCTGCGCCATGCGCTCTTCGACGGGCGCACGATCATGAGCTATAAAGACTTCGCCCACGCCCAGCCCGAGCACGAAATGGGGCTGCGCGAACCCATCAAAAATTTGACGCACCAGACCAAACGTCGGCTTGCGGCGCATGAGGCGGCCCACGCCATCGCCGTGCGGCTGTATCGGCCGGACTGGCGCATCGCGCGCATCACCATCATTCGCCAGGGCAGGGCGCTGGGCCACGTGTTGCCGATGCCCGCAACCGAAAGCTACGAGTACATCAGCACCGAGGACTCGCTGCGCAACCGGCTGCGCATCTCTGTGGCGGGCAAGGCCGGCGAGATGGAATACGGTGGCGAACAGGAGCAGACGCTGGGCGTTGGCGGCGATTTCAGCAACGTGCGCTATGTGCTGCGGCGCATGGCCGGTGCCGGCATGTTCGGCCCGCTCGGCATCGCCGATGAGCCGGAGACCGTGCGTGAAGTGCGGCAGATGATGGAAGAGACCTTCATGCAGGCGCTCGACGAAGTGCGCGTGGACCTGCGCCTGCACAAGGAGATGGGCGAGGCCCTGATCGACCTGCTGATGGAGAAGGAAGAGCTCTTCTCGACCGACGTTGAGACTTTCTTCGACGGCTACGGCCTGTACACGCCCAAGCCGCAGATCGGCAGGGGCGAACAGGACGAGGCCAGGCGTCAGCTTACACATTGAGGCTGGCAACACAGCATCCCTGACGTGCGCTTTTGGCCAGCAGCGCGCGGCGATGCTTAAGCGAAGACTCATCCGCTGGCGGCAGCAACGCCCGACCAGCGGATTGAATACAGACAGGCGCACAGGACCGGGCGACAGGCCGCAGAGGTCGTCAGGGCCAGCCAGGCCGGTTTCCCGAGGGGGCTGCCAGAATGACATCCACTCAAATTGAACCGCAGCGCAAGCGCTTCCACTGGGAAGAGGAAGAATCCTGGGTCGAGAAGCGGCAACACCTGCCCTGGCGCATCCGGCGTTTCTTCAAGCGCATCCTGATCCCCGGGGTGCTGCTGGCGCTTGTCGTGGGCGTGCTGCGGAACGCCGAGTTCACGCGCAGCATCATTCCCATCGCGGGCCAGGTGCTGGGGATGGTGCTCTTCATACTCATCTTTGTATCGCAGTTCATCCTGCTCTTCTGGTTCCTGGCGCGCACGCGCAGCTACACCATCATGCCCGACTCCGGCGGCGATGGCATCAGTTTCGATGACTATCGCGGCCAGCCGGAGATTCTCGAGCAGGCGAACCAGATCGTGACGCTGTTGCGCGGCGTAAAGGTATTCGAACAGGCGGGCGGTGAGCCACTCAGCGGCCTGTTGCTGGAGGGGCCGCCGGGCACGGGCAAGACCTGGCTGGCGCAGGCCATCAGCACCGAAGCGAGGGTGCCCTTCCTGTACATGGATGCCTCGGGCCTGCAGGCCATGTTCATCGGCGTAGGGCCGATGAAGGTGATGGGCCTGTTCCGCAAGGCGCGCAAGCTGGCGAAGCGCTATGGCGCCGCCGTGATCTTCATGGACGAGATTGACGCCGTCGGCTCGCGCGGGGGCGTGGCCTCGGTGGACGAAGAAGATGGCGGCAAGGGCGGGATGTTCGGCGGCGGCGGCGGCAGTTCCGGCGGCATGGGCGTGTTGAGCACGTTGCTCATCGAGATGGACGGCTTCGGCCAGGAACATGGCCGCCGCGCGCGCTGGCGCGCCAAGTGGTGGAAGACCGTGCGCCGGCGCAAGCCGCCGCCGCCGGAACGACGGGTGCTGGTCATCGGCGCCACCAACCGCATGGGGGCGCTGGATCCTGCGCTCCTGCGGCCCGGCCGCTTCGACAAGAAGTTGCGCGTGGACGTGCCCGACATGGAGGGACGGCGCGAGATCTTCGATTATTACCTCGACGACTACGCCCACGAAGCGGACATGGAGTCGGCGATCCTCGCATCCGAGACGCCTGGGTACACGCCGGCGGACATCAAGTATCTGCTCAACGAGTCGCTGCGCTACGCATTCTTCGACGGGCGCACGCTCATCCGCTATCAGGACTTCATGCACGCGAAGCCGGAGCACGAGATGGGGCTGCGCTCGACGCTGAAGCATATGGAGCCGGAGGCCAAACGCCGCCTGGCGACGTACCAGGCCGGCGTGGCGCTGGCCGTGCGCCTGTTCATGCCCTCGCACCGCATCAGCCGCATCACCATTCTGCGGCAGGGCTCGTACTACGGCCACGTCTGGCACTATCCTGCCCAGGAATCCTACCAGGGGTTGCAGATCAAGCCTGAACTGATGCAGCGCGTCAAGGTGGCCGTGGCCGGCAAGGCTGCGGAAATCGAGTATTGCGGCATCGGCATGCAGAGCACGCTGGTCGGCCGCGACCTGAACCGCGCCTACAGTCTGCTGGCGGCCATGGCCAACGCCGGCATGCTGGGAACGATGGGGGCGACCAGCACGCTGGTCTACGACCCCATGAGTGGCATACGCAACAAGTGGACCCGGGAACAGGCCCGCGCCATCGAGGAAGCCTATCAGGAAGCGCTGCGCGATACGCGCATCGCCCTGCGCGATCACGCTGAACTGATGGAAGAACTGGTCAATCTGCTGCTGGAGAAGGAGGAACTGCTCACGGACGAGGTGCGCGCCTTCTTCGTCGGCTACGGCCTGCACACGCCAGAGCCCACCATCGTGCGCGACGGCGAGGAATACCACATCTTCCCGCGTCTGGAACCCGGCGCAGGCAGCCCCGAGGCACAGGTAGCGACCTGAGTTAGCGGGCCGGTTGACGCGCGAGCGCAATGGACACTCGCCTCATCGAATTCGTCCGCGCCCTGCGCGCGGCAGGTGTGCGTGTCTCGCTGGCGGAGAGCCAGGATGCCGGCGAGGCGCTCGACGCGGTGGGCGTGGCGGAGCGCGAACGCTTCCGCGCGGCCCTGCGCGCGACGCTGGTCAAGGAAGCGCGCGACCACGCCACCTTCGACTATTTGTTCCCTCTCTTTTTCGGCAGCGGCCAACCGCCGCTGGCCGACATCCCCGCCGAACTGACGGAGGAGCAGCGGGATACCCTGCGCGAGGCGCTGGCTGCGTTGGCGGGCGACGCAGAAGCGCTGGCCGCGCTGCTGCGCCAGCTGCTGGAGGGCCAACACTTCTCTGAGTCACAATTGCAGCAACTGGGCGCGCAAAGCGGCCTGGCCGAGGGCGATTCGCTGATGCAGCGGCGCTGGTTCGAGCGGCGCATGCGGCGCGCGGCCGGCCTGCGCGAGCTGGAGGAACTCATCCGCGAGCTGTTGCAGATGCTCGGGGAGCTGGGCATGAGCGCGGCAGCGCGGGCGCAACTGCTGCAGTTGCTGGAAGCCAACAGCGACGCGCTGGGCGAGCAGCTGGCGCAGCACGTGGGCAGCAGTCTGGCACGGCAGATGGCCGAACGCGGGCCGGAGCCCAGGCGCGAACTGCTGGACGTGCCCTTCACACAGTTGCGCCACAGCGAAGTCGAGGCCTTGCGCGAAGAGCTGCAGCGGCTGGCGGCGCGATTGCGCACGCGGGCTGCGCTGCGTCAGCAACGGGCGAGGAAGGGCAAGCCGGATCCGCGGCGCACCCTGCGCGCCAGCTTGCGTTACGGCGGTCTGCCGCTGGAGATTCAGCGGCGCTCGCGGCGCAGAAAGCCGGCGCTGGTGCTGCTCTGTGACCTGAGCACCTCGATGCGGCATTGCGTCAGCTTCCTGTTGATGCTCATCTACCAGCTGCAGGACCAGGTCGCCAAAACCAGCAGCTTCATCTTCATCGACGACCTGGTGGAGATCAGCGACCATTTCGCCAGCCGGGAGCCGCGCGAGGCCCTGCTGCGGGTGATGCGCGAAAACCCGCCTGGTCATTACAATACCGACCTGGGCCGCAGCCTGGAAACGCTGTGCGAGCGGCACCGCGACTGCGTCGATCCGCGCGCCACACTAATCATCCTGGGCGACGGCCGCAACAACTTCAACGATCCGCGTCTCGATCTGGCGCAAGATTTGCAGCGCCGCAGCCACCGCCTCTTCTGGTTCAACCCCGAGCCGCGCGCGCAGTGGGGCAGCGAGGACAGCGACATGCCGGACTACGCGCGTTGCGCGGACGGCGTTTATGCGGTGAGCACCCTGCGCGAACTGGCCAACGCGGTCGACGACATCCTGGCGGCGCGTTAGACATTGCTCAGGGCAGCACCTCAAACGTGATTTCGTAGTCGTTGGCGGCATCCAGCGCCAGCCAGTACGGCCGCACCAGTTCGTAATCGCAGTCGCCAGCGCTGTGCAGCCGCAACTGCAGGGTGATGCGGCGCGCATCGTCGTCGCGCTGCCACCGCACGACCTGGTGCTGCGCGGTGCAACCGCGCGTCGCGCTCCACAGGCCCGCGAGCACCCGTCCATCAGCGAAGTCGAAACCATGGCGCTGCACCGGCTGACGGCAGAGCTGGCTGTTGTCGGCGAGGTCGAAGAGATTTTCCAGCTCGGCCGCGCTGCGCAGCACGAAGAGGCGCCCGGCGGCATCCTGGGCAGAGGCGAAACAGATGCCGGCCATCACCGCGCTGGCGTCCGGCGCCGGGCTGGTCACGGTAGGCACCGGGACGTCTTGCAGCTGCATGACATCCAGCGTGCCGGTGACGAGATTACAGCCGGCAAGCAGGAGCAGCAGCAGGGCCAGCAAGACAACATATTGCGTGGAAGGGCCTGACGTGGCAGGATAGGGTGACATTCAGTCCGGGTTCTCCGGCAACTCAGGAGCGTGCATGCGCATACTCGTCATCTCGGATATTCACGCGAATCTTGACGCCTTCGATGCAGTACTGCAAGACGCCAACGGGCAGTGGGACTATGTGTGGTGCCTGGGTGACGTGGTGGGCTACGGGCCGGATCCCAACGAATGCGTGGAACGGCTACGCGAATTGCCGCATCTTTGTCTGGCCGGTAACCATGACTGGGCTGCGCTGGGCCGCCTCGACCTGCAAAGCTTCAACCCGGACGCGCGCCAGGCCGTCAACTGGACGAGCAAGGCCCTGACGCCCGCCAACCTGCTGTGGCTGGAGGCCTTGCCGACGACTTTCGTAGTGGGCGAGTACACCCTGGCGCATGGCAGCCCACGCGAGCCCGTGTGGGAATACATCCTCGAGCCGCGGGTGGCTGCGCTCAACTTTTCGCACTTCGAGACGCCTTTCTGTCTCGTGGGCCACACACACCAGCCGGTGATTTACGAGCAGCAGGAAGGCCTGGGCCTGGTCGATACGATCCTGCCCGAATCGCGGCAACGGCGTCAGCTCAATGGCCTGCGCCAGATCATCAACCCTGGCAGCGTGGGCCAGCCGCGCGACGAAAATCCACAGGCGGCCTACGCGCTGCTGGACGTGCCGGAGGGCACCTGGGAATACCGGCGCGTGGCCTACGACGTGACGGCGGTGCAGGAGCGTATGCGCCGGCACGGGTTGCCGGAACGCCTGATCAGCCGCCTGGAGCATGGCTGGTAAGGCCGGCCCGGATGAGGCCACGCCCGGCCCGGCGATGCGCGCCTGGCTGGCACAGATCTGGCGCCTGAGCGAACGGCTGCGTCCTGATGCCCGGCCATGGGTCGGCACGGCTAACCTGGGCGAGGCCATGGACGCCAGCCCGCCGGTGGTCAACCGTATGGTCACGCGTCTGCGCAAGGACACGCTGCTGCTGCACGAGCCCTATCGGGGTGTGCGGCTGAGCGCGACGGGCGAGCAGGTGGCGCTGCTGGAGCTGCGGCGCCAGCGCATCGCGGAAGTGTTTCTTGAGCGCGTGATGGGCTTCGGCTGGCACGAGGTGCATGCCGAGGCGGCCAGCCTGTGTGGCGGTCTGGGCGAGCTGTTGACGGAGCGCATGGCGCAGATGAGCGGGCAGCCGCAGCGTTGCCCGCACGGCGAATTGATCCCTGCTGCGGATGGCAGTCTGGCGCCGGCGGAAGATCAACTGCTCGCGCAGGTTGCGCCGAAGAGCGGCCCGTTGCGGCTGACGCGCGTGCTGACGCGCGAACCGGACCGGCTGGAGTATCTGGCGGCGCTGGGGCTGCGGCCGGAGCGGGAGCTGGAGGTCATCCATGCGGCGCCCTTTGACGGGCCGCTACAACTGCGCACGGGCCGGGAGTATCGCATCATCGGTCACAGTCTGGCGCTATTAATTTGTGTGGCGCCCGTGTCCTGAGCGGCAACCCGCGTGTACAATAGGGAGGGAAGCAGTGTCGGGGTACGCCATGCGAAGCGGTTCATGCAGCAGGGTGCGCGTTGCAGCGCTCGCCTTGGCGCTGGCGCTGCTCTGCGCCATGCCTGTTCTGACGCAGGACGAAGCCGCCAGCACGCCCACAGCCGTGCTGATGACGAATTTCCAGTTCGAGTTTCAGGGCTGGAACAACTGCGGCCCGGCCACGCTCACCAACGCGCTGACGCACTTTGGTTACCGTGACGACCAGACGCGCGCGGCCAGCTGGCTCAAGCCGCACCGCGAGGACAAGAACGTCACGCCGCAGGAGATGGTGGCCTTCGTCAACACTGAAGTGCCGGAGTTGCCGGTGCGCGCGCTGACGCGCATCGGCGGCGACCTGCAGCTGTTGCGCCAATTCATCGCCGGCGGGCATCCGGTCATCATCGAGCAGGGCTACGACCCGCCGCCGGGCGATCTGGGCTGGATGGGTCACTATCTGCTGCTGATCGGCTACGACGACGACACGCGCGAATTCACCGCCCACGACAGCTACAGTGGGCCGCAGAAAAGTTACAGCTACGATCACGTCAATGAATACTGGCAGCACTTCAACCACAGCTACATCGTGCTCTACGAGAGCGGCTACGAGCAGGAGCTGCTGGACATGCTGGGCGAGGACGCCGACCCGCAGCAGAACGTGCTGACCACGCTGGAGGAACAGCGTCTGGCGGTGACGCAGGAGCTCGAGAATCCCTTCCTGTGGTTCAACATCGGCAGCAACTACGCGGCGCTGGCGCCGCTCTACGGGCGGGAAGCCTGGGAATACGCGACTCGGGCCTTCGACGAGGCGCGCCGTTATGGCCTGCCCTTCCGCATGTTGTGGTACCAGTTCGGGCCGCTGGCGGCCTACAACGCGGTGGGGCGCTACCAGGACACGCTGACGCTGGCCAACGTCAATCTGAACGATGGCGGCGGCCATTTCGTCGAGGAGATCTGGTATCACGTCGGGCAGGCGCGCGAGGGCATGGGCCAGACGCAGTATGCGCGCGAGAACTACCGCCGGGCGCTGGAGGTCAACAGAAACTTCACGGCGGCGCGCGCGGCGCTGGACGCGCTGCAGGCCGGCTGAGGCGACCCGCGACAGGGGGGCGCGCTTGCGCTACACTGCGGCCTGGTCGGCGGCAGCGGGGGAATCACAGGTGCAGAAGATTAAGCCTGAAGGCGCCCTCGCCCTCGCCGGCATCGGCCAGCGCTTCCTCGCCCTCGTCCTCGACACGCTCATCCTCGCCGTGCTGCGCTTCGCCATGATGTTTTCGCTGTCGCCGCAGACGATGGCGCAGGAGCTGGTGCTGGCGCTGGTGCTGGATATTGCCACGACCGTGCCCTACTACTGGTACTTCTGGACGCGCAGGGGTGGCCAGACGCCGGGCAAGAGCATGCTGCGCATCCGCGTGATCAGCGAGAGCGGCGCAGTGCTGAACGACCGCGAGGCGCTGTTGCGGGTGCTGGGCTACTACCTCGGTCAGCTTTCGATGGGGCTGGGTTACGTCTGGGCGGCATTCGACCGGCAGCATCAGGGCTGGCACGACAAGCTGGCGCACAGCCTCGTCGTCACCAGCGACGAGCCGGCGCGCTTCTTCCCGCAATAGGCATGACGTAACGCAGGTTTCGTATCCTGGCGGAAACAGGGTTACGCTATTCGCGTACTGTTTTCCATTTCGCGTTGTGTCAGAAAGGGGCCGGACTGTGAAACCCAAATTCCATGAAGCCGAACTTGCCGGGCCTGGTCGGCGCTTTGTGGCCCTGTTCATTGACTGGCTTGTGCTGGGAATAGTCAGTTTTATCATCGGGGCCGTCTCAGGGGGTGGTCTGGAGACCAGCGGCACATTCCAGTTTCTGTTAATAATCGTCTACACCTGGTACTTCCTGACGCGCAAAGAGGGACAGACGCCAGGCAAGAAAATAATGAAAGTCCGCGTCGTCAAGCTGGATGGTTCACCCCTGAGCGACGGCGACGCGATTTTGCGCGCGCTGGTGTCGATGGTGAGCGGCGCTGTCATTCTGCTGGGCTACCTGTGGGCCTTTGCCGACAGCCGCAACCAGACCTGGCATGACAAGGTCGTCGGCACGCTCGTCGTTGTTGACGATGGACTGGATCGACGCCCGTAACCTGCAGTGAGCGTCTCTTTCTGGCAGGCGGATGGTGAGCAGCCCAGGCGCGAGGTCGATTTCCTCGTGGTGGGCGCGGGGCTGGTGGGCTGCGCAGCCGCGCTCTTCGCCGCCAGCGCCGGCCGGCATGTAACGATCACTGACGCGCGCGACCTGGGGCTGGGCGCCAGCAGCCGCAACGCCGGCTTCATGATAACCGGCCTCGACAGCTACTATCACCGCGCCATCGAACGCTACGGCCGTGCGGTCGTGCGTGAAATGTGGGGCCTGTCCGAGACCACGCATCGCCATTTGCATCAGGTCATCGACGCTGCTGACGGGGCAGTGCAGCGGCAGCGCTGCGGCTCATTGCTGCTGGCCGAGAGCGCGGAAGAGGCGCGGGACCTGGAGCAGGCGGCGCGGGCGATGGACGCGGACGGCATCGACGTGCAGTTTCACGCGCGCGACCCGCTGCGCCGCGGCTACCACGCGGCCATCGAGCAGGCGCGCGACTCGGCCGTGCAGCCCTATGAACTGGTGCAGGCGCTGTTTCAGCAGAGCGGCGCGGAGCTGATCCCCAACAACGAGGTCTGGCGCATCGAAGCGCTTGATGCGGAGCGCGTGCGCGTCCACAGTCGGCGCTTCCGTTTCGAGGCGCGGCAGGTGCTGGTGTGCACCAACGCCTGGTCGGCGCAGTTGCTGCCGCAGCTGGCGCGCAGCATCGTGCCGGTGCGCGCCCAGATTCTGGTGACGGCGCCGCTGGCGCAGAGTCCGCTGCTGAACACCTGCGGCTACAGCGACTATGGTTACATGTACTACCGTGATACCTTCGACGGGCGCCTGCTGATCGGCGGCGGCCGCAAGCAGAATCGCTGGCTGGAGCACAACCGGCTCGACGAACGCATCAGCGAGCCGGTGCAGCGCGTGCTGGAGGCCTATCTGCGGGCGCGCTTCCCGGAGGTTGAGGCGCCCGTCGAGCGGCGCTGGGCGGGCATCATGGGCTTCAGCGCGGACGGGCTGCCGCTGGTGGGACGGCTGCCGGGCATGCCGCGCGCGGGCTACGCCGTCGGCTTCAACGGCCACGGCCTGGCGCTGGGGGCGGGCACGGCCGAGCGCGCCGTCGACCTGCTGCTGCGCGACCGGCACCCCGGCGCCGTCAGCGCGGAGCGTTTGCTGTAGCGGCTATTCGTCGTGGATCACCGCGCGGAAGGCGCGCAGGGCGCCCGTAAGGTCGTCGTGGCCCCAGATGTTACGTCCGATGACCGCGCCGCGCACGCCGGCTTGCAGCAGGTTGCGCATCATCTGCAGCGCATCATCGAGCGTGGCGGTCTGCGGGCCGCCGGCTGCTACCAGCGGCACCGGGCAGCGCTCCACGATCTGCGTATGGGCGGCCAGATCGCCGCTCCAGGGCGTCTTGATGACGTCCGCGCCAATCTCGGCCGTGCAGCGCACGCCCCAGGCGATATCTTCCGGGTTGAAGACGATCTCGTTGTTCGCTCCACGCGGGTAGACGTGACAGATGACGGGCAGTTCGTGGCGGGCGCCCTCGCGCACCGTGTCGGACAGGATACGCAGGTACTCCACCTCGCTGTCGCCGCGCACGAAAACGACGACGGCAATGGCATCCGCGCCGAGGCGCAAGGCTTCCTCGACGCTGACGATTTGCTCAATGGCCGAGTCGTCGGTGCGGACGAAGCTGGACTGCAGGATGAGCGGCACCTGGCCGGCGTAGCGTCCCCAGAGGGCAGCGGCAGTGCCCTTGTGCATGGTCACCGCGTCCGGCGGACCGGCCATGACGGCCTCCAGCGTGGTACGCAGGTTCAGCAGACCGGTGGGGATACCGGCCTGGTAGCCAATGAAGTGGTCGATGGCCACCGAGCAGAGATTGCCGGAGGGATTGGCGAAGATGCGGCTCAACCGAATTTGTTTGCCCAGACCCATAGGATGCAGCTCCTTGTGTGTGAGTAGAAAACGTCGCTCTCTAATCGGCGCGCGCAATAAAATCCAGGATTTCAGGCAGGGGTGGAACACCGGTCAGGCCTGGCTGCGTGGCCTTGAGCGCGGCGGCTGCCGAAGCAATGCGCGCGCATTCAGGGTTGGGGTAACCGCGCGCCAGCGCCAGGGCCCAGGCGCCGTGGAAGGCGTCGCCGCAGCCGTTGGTATCCACCACCTCCACCTGGAAGGCTGGCTGGTGATGCAAACCGTCTGGGTCCAGCCACCAGCAACCCTGCTCGCCCGCGGTGGCTGCGACCACCGCCCGCTGCGGCGTCCACAGGCGCGGCAGGGCTTGCTGCAGCGTGTCACTGCCGGTCCAGCTTAACGCGAAATCCTGCGAGACGATGAGATGGTCGACCAGCGCCAGCAACTCCTCAAACAGTGGCCCTTCGCCGCGCTCAAAGTCGGCCACGACGGGGATGCCGGCGGCGCGCGCGATGCGGGCGGCGCGGAGTTGCCCGGCCAGGCCCCAGGTATCAACGAAGAGCACGCGGGCGGACTCGATGAGCGCCGGCGGTGGGTGGCTGTCGTGCGCGCCGGGTCGACCGCTGTTGTAGTGAAAGATGGTGCGCGTGTGGTCCTGTTCACCGATGACGACGATGGCGTGGACGGGGCCAGTATCGTCCACGCTCAACACGTTGGTGACGTCCACGCCGGTGCGCTGCAGTTCATCCAGCACGAAAGTCGAGAGTTCGTCATTGCCCAGTTTGCCGGCGTAGGCGCAACTGCCGCCCATCCTTGGCCCCGGTCAACAGGGCCGCCGCGGTCAGGCCGCCAACGCGTCGCTGGCGTTGCCTGACGCGAATCTTGGTATCACCTGCCGGGAAGCGCTCGACGTAGATGGCGTCATCGACCGCCGCGCTGCCCAGTCCCAGCACATCCCAGCGTTTGGTCATTGTCGCGCCGGCGTCAGAACTGCACGTCGAGGATGAAGCGCGCCGCCGGGCTGAGCCGCTGCCAGGTGGTCTCGCGCAGATAGCGCTGCTGGTCCAGCTGCTGTTCCTGGTCGCGGCGACAGAAGTAGGAATGCAGGGCGCGGCGGCGTTTGCCGGAGCCGTTGAAGGTGCCGCCGTGCCAGGTGTGCGAGTTGAAGATGACGACGGTGCCGGCCGGCGCTTCCAGCAGCTGTTGCTGCGGATGCGGCGCCTGCGGATCTTCCAGCGCGTCCTGCGGCAGCATGCCGCTGCGCTGCGAGCCGGGCACGACGCGCGTCGCGCCGTTGGCCGCGCTGAAGTCATCGAGCAGCCAGATTGAGTTGCAGACGAAATATTCCCCCGGCGTAGCCGCCTCGGTCCAGTCCACGTGCAGCGGCTGCAGGCCGCTGCCGGGCAGGGCGGCGCGGAAGTTGAGCGAGGACAGGCGGAAGCTCGCGCCCAGGACCTGCCAGATAGCGGCCAGCACGCGCGGATGGGTGAAGCAGACGTCGTAGCGCGGGTCCTTGTTGATGAGGTCGGAGAGGCGGTCGGCGCCCGTCTCCTGGTGCACTTCCAGGCCGGCAGCCTCGCCCTCGGCGGCGACCAGTTCATCGGCGCGCGCGCCGAGCTGGTGCACTTGCTCCGGCGTCAGGATATTCGGCAGCGGCAGATAGCCGTCGCGCGTCAACTGCGCCTTCTCGGCGGCGCTCAGGGTGTCCGGGCAGACGCCACAGGCCTCCAGCACGGTCTGCATGTCCATCGCCATTCTCCCGTTGCCAGCAATCCAGGCGCGGAGTATAGCACCCTTGTTGCCGCCCTGATATGCGCTAGACTGGGCGCGATGGCCCTCACACTCCTCAGCCTGCTTTATCTCCTGTGCGCGCTGCTGCTGACGCTTTATGCAGCGGGCACGGCGGTGCTGTTGCTGGTCTACTGGCGCACGCGCCACGAAACCCTGACGCCGCCGCCAGTCAAGGAGTGGCCGCGGGTGGCGGTACAGCTGCCCGTCTACAACGAGCGCCACGTCATTGAACGCCTGCTGGCCGCGGTCGCCGCGCTGGACTATCCGCGCGAGTTGCTGACGGTGCAGGTGCTGGACGACTCGATCGATGACACCAGCGCGCTCATCCGGCGGGCGCTGCCGGCCTTGCGGGCGCAGGGCCTCGACATCCAGCACCTGCGGCGTACAGAGCGCAGCGGCTACAAGGCGGGCGCGCTGGCCGAGGGCCTGGCGCTGCTGGATTGCGAGCTGGTGGCCGTGCTGGACGCCGACTTCGTGCCGGCGCCGGACTTTCTGCGGCGGACGGTGCCGCACCTCGCGGCGGACGAGCGCATCGGCATGGTGCAGACGCGCTGGGGGCATCTCAACTGGCCCGACAACGCGCTCACGCGCGGCCAGGCGCTGGCGCTGGACGGCCACTTCATCGTCGAACAGACGGCGCGCAACCGGGCCGGCTGGTTCATGAACTTCAGCGGGTCGGGTGGCGTGTGGCGCCGGACCTGCATCCGCGAGGCCGGCGGCTGGAGCGCGCTGACGCTGACCGAGGACCTTGACCTCAGTTACCGCGCGCAGCTGGCGGGCTGGCGTTTCCTGTATTTGCCGGACGTGGTGGTGCCGGCGGAGGTGCCGCCGCAGATCGCGGCCTGGAAGCAGCAGCAGGCGCGCTGGGCGCGCGGCAGTACACGCACCCTGCTGGGGCTGTTGTGGCCGCTGTGGCGCGCGCCCTTGCGACCCGGCCAGCGCATCATGGCCACGCTGCATCTGTGCCAGTATTTGCCGCAGCCATTGATGCTGCTAATGCTGCTGTTGACGCCGCTGCTGCTGCTGGGCGGGCGTTTCAGCGCGCTGCCGCCGGGGCCGCTGGGTCTGCTGGCACTGGTGCCGGCCCTGCTCTACGTGCTCGGACAGTACGCGCTCTACCCGGACTGGCGCCGCCGGCTGCGCGCCTTTCCGCTGCTGGTGCTGCTGGGCACGGGCATGACTCTTAACGCGACGCTGGCGGTGCTGGCGGGGCTCGTGCCGGGCGCGGCCGAGTTTCAGCGCACGCCCAAGTTCGCGCAATCCTGGGCGGCCAGCCGCTATGCGCTGCGCTTCGACCGCACGCTGGTGGGCGAGCTGCTGCTGGCCTGCTACGCACTGGTGGCGACGGGCATCGCGCTGGCGCAATATCCGGCACTGGTTCCCTGGCTGGCGCTCTACAGCGTCGCCTTCGCGCTGGTGGCCGGGCTGAGCCTGCGCGACCAGTGGCTGCTGCGTCCGGGCGCATGACGCGACTGGCGCTGCTGGCCGACATCCACGGCAATCTGCCCGCGCTGGAGGCAGTCATCGCGGACATGGCGGGCGAGCAGTTCGACCAGGTCATCGTCGCCGGCGACCTGATCAACATCGGTCCCTTTTCCGCAGGCGTGCTGGAGACGGTCTTCGAACGCGGCTGGGTCGCCATCCGCGGCAACCATGAAGTGAATTTACTGGAGCGCGCGGCTTCCCTTCAAGCAGAAGGGGAAGACCGCAAGGCCCGGTGCATGCTGACGCTGACAGCAGAACAACTGGGTGACGCCTGGCTGGCGCGCATCGCCGTCATGCCCGACGAGCTGACCCTGCGCTTTGCCGCTGCACCACCGCTACGAATACTGCATGGAGCGCCCGGTGATCCCTTCAACGCTGTGACGCGTCTCACGGATGAGGCCGGGGCGTGCGAGCTACTGGCCGACGTCGGCGAACGCAGCGTCATCTGCGGCCACTACCATCTGCCCTTCGAGCGACAGTTGGCAGACTGGCAAATTATCAATCCCGGCTCGGCCGGGGCGCCGATGGACGGCCTGCGCGCTGCCAGCTACGCAATCCTGGAGGGGGACGCGTCGGGCTGGCGCGTCGAGCATCGGCGCGTGCCGGTAGAGTTTGCACCAATCTTCGCTGAGTTTGAGCGACAGGACTTCGTAGGCCGCTGCGGCGTGACCGGCCTGCTGCTCGTCGAGCAGTTTCGCCAGGCGCGCCCGTTGATACCGGCCTTCCGGCGCTGGCAGCGCGAGCACTACCCGGAAACGGCGTGGAGCATGAAGCAGGCCGAAGCATTCCTCGCCAGCGGCCAGCTGTGGCACTACCTCTCGCCCAGGTACCGATACAATCGTCACCTGCTGGAGGTCGCCCCGTATGTCCGTGCGCCAGCGAGCGGGTAGGGTCGGTTCGGCGCATGACGCGACTGGCGCTGCTGGCCGACATCCACGGCAATCTGCCCGCGCTGGAGGCAGTCATCGCGGACATGGCGGGCGAGCAGTTCGACCAGGTCATCGTCGCCGGCGACCTGATCAACATCGGTCCCTTTTCCGCAGGCGTGCTGGAGACGGTCTTCGAACGCGGCTGGGTCGCCATCCGCGGCAACCATGAAGTGAATTTACTGGAGCGCGCGGCTTCCCTTCAAGCAGAAGGGGAAGACCGCAAGGCCCGGTGCATGCTGACGCTGACAGCAGAACAACTGGGTGACGCCTGGCTGGCAGCGCATCGGCGTGATGCCCGACGAACTGACGCTGCGCTTCGCCGATGCGCCGCCGCTGCGCGTGCTGCATGGCGCGCCTGGCGACCCCTTCAACGCAGTGACGCGTCGTCACGAGATGAGGCCGGAGGCGCGCGCGCTGCTGGCCGGCGTCGCCGAGCGCAGCGTGGTCTCCGGCCACTACCATCTGTCTTTCGAGCGCCAGCTGGCGGACTGGCAGATCATCAACCCGGGCGCGGCCGGGGCGCCGATGGACGGCCTGCGCGCTGCCAGCTACGCAATCCTGGAGGGGGACGCGTCGGGCTGGCGCGTCGAGCATCGGCGCGTGGCGGTGGAGTTTGCGCCAATCTTCGCGGAGTTCGAGCGACAGGACTTCGTAGGCCGCTGCGGCGTGACCGGCCTGCTGCTCGTCGAGCAGTTTCGCCAGGCGCGCCCGTTGATACCGGCCTTCCGGCGCTGGCAGCGCGAGCACTACCCGGAAACGGCGTGGAGTATGAAGCAGGCCGAAGCATTCCTCGCCAGTGGCCAGCTGTGGCACTATCTCAAGCCAACCTATCGCTTCAACCGTCATTTGCTGGACGCTGCCCCGATTGACCGTCAATCGGCGGACTGCTAGACTGAATCGCGGGGTTGTGATGGAATGGCAGACATGGGTGACTTAAAATCTCCTGCCTTAACCGGCGTGCGGGTTCGAATCCCGCCAACCCCAAGCGAAAGCTGGCGCCCCCGGCAAAGCCTGGGCGCTGCCGCATTGACTGGTTAACGAAGAGCAAAGGTCCTCGACTGTGCGCCTTGGCATTATCGGTCTGCCCAACAGCGGCAAGACCACCATATTCAACGCCCTGACCGGTCAGAACATCGAGACGGCCGCGGCTGCCGGTCGCTTTGAAGTGCACACGGCCGTCGTGCGCGTGCCGGACGAGCGCGTGACGCAGCTCAGCGCGTGTTACCAGCCGCGCAAGACCACCTACATCCAGGTGACCTACAGCGACATCGCCGGACTCGACAAGGGGGTGGGCGAGGGCGGCATCCAGGGACGCTTCCGCCAGGAGCTGGAGCAGGTGGACGGCTTCGTGCACGTGCTGCGCAACTTCGTTGATGACAAGGTGCCGCACCCTTACGACACAATTGATCCCGTGCGCGACATTGAGCTGCTGGAAGGCGAGCTGCTGCTCAACGACCTGGTGGCGCTGGAGACGCGGCTGGAGCGCATCGAGAACGAGATTCGCAACAAGGGCCGGCGCGTGCTCAAGGCGGTGCGCGACGAGGGCGAGCTGCTGGCCAGCATGCAGCAGGAGCTGGAAGCCGGGCGGCCGCTGCGCGCCTGCGCGCTGACGCCCGCGCAGCACAAGGTCCTGCGTGGCTACAGTTTCCTGACGCTGAAGCCGACGCTGATCGTGCTCAACCAGGACGAGGCCGGCCAGGACGTGGCGCTGCCGGCAAGCGGGGCGGGGACGCTGGTCACCGGGCTGCAGGGACTGATCGAGGCCGAGATTGCGCGGCTCGAGCCGGAGGACGCCGCGCTCTTCATGGAGGAATTCGGCATCCGCGAACGGGGCGCCGACAAGGTCATTCGCCTCTCTTTCCAGCTACTCGACCTGCGCTCTTTCTTCACCATCAACGGGGATGAAGTGCGCGCGTGGAGCATTCCGGCCGGCGCCTGCGCGCCCGAGGCCGCCGGCACGGTGCACTCCGACATGCAGAAAGGCTTCATCCGCGCCGAAGTGATGCGCTGTGCCGATCTGCTGGCGGTGGAGGGGCGCGAAGCTGCGCTGCGCAGCGCCGGCAAGCTGCGCCTGGAAGGGCGCGATTACGAAGTGCAGGACGGCGACGTCATAAACATCCGCTTCAATGTTTGAGTTGCGCCTTGCCGGAGCGATATGCCGCGCCTGCTGGTAGCCTCCGGCATCGTCCAGCCCGAGGCGGGCGGGCCGGCCACCTGGCTGCAGGAAATCTTGCCGGCGCTGCAACAGCGCGGCTGGGAGCTGGAGGTCATCAGCTACAGCGACGCGGCCGCGTCGGATGAACCCTGGCCGCTGCAGCGCATACCGCGGCGCATTCTGCCGCTGCGCGTAGCTGCATTACGCTGCGTCCGCCTCGTGGCCGCGTCTGCGCCGCGCGGACCTGGTGCTGATCACCACGCCGGGGTTGCCGCTGCCCGGCAGCAAGGCCCCGCGCGTGTACAAAATCGTCGGCGACCAGGCCTGGGAGCGCAGCATTCGCCGCGGCTGGATCCCGCCTGACGAGGACATCGATCGCTTTCAGCAGCGCCGTTATGGCGGCAAGGTCGAGATGCAGAAGGCCGCGCGGACGCAGGAGCTGCGTCGCGCCCACCGTGTCATCGTGCCCTGCGACTGGTTGCGGCGCATGGTGCTCGGCTGGGGCGTTGCGCCGGCGCTGGTTCAGGTCATCCCCAACGCGTTGCCGCCGCTGGCCAGTCCCGCCGCAACGGACCAGGCTGCCGCGCGTGAACAGCTGGGCCTGGACGAGCGGCCGTTGCTGGTGACCGCCGCGCGCCTGAATCCCTGGAAGGGCGTTGACCGGTTGTTGCGGGCGCTGACGCAGGCGCCGCAATTCCAGCTGATTGTGGCCGGCGACGGCCCGCAACTGGCAGCGCTGCAGCGTCAGGCTGCGCAGCTGCAACTGGAACCGCGCGTGCGCTTCATGGGTCACATCCCGCGCCCGCAACTGGCGCTGTACATGCAGGCGGCAGACTGGTTCGTGCTGTATTCTGGCTACGAGGGGCTTTCGCATTCGCTGCTGGAGAGTCTGTGCGCCGGCACGCCGGTCATCGCCAGCGACAAGTGCGGCAATCCTGAAGTGGTCCGGCACGAGCACAACGGCCTGCTGGTGCCCTGGCCGGACGATGAGGCGTTGGCGGCCGCGCTGCAACAGGCGCTGCAGCCGGGGCTGCGCAAGGCGCTGGCGCGCAACACGCAGGACGGCCTCGAACGCTTCAGCTTCGCGCGCATGGTCGCGCAGACGGACGCCTTGCTGCGCGATTGCTGCGAGTAAGCCTTACTGCAGGGTCAGCAACTGCCCGTCGATGACGCGCCGCGCCAGAGCGATGAAATCCGCCACAGGCATGGCGCCCAGGTTCTCGTCATCACGCAGGCGCACGCTGACCGTGCCATCCTCGAGGTCGCGGTCGCCCAACACCAGCATGTAGGGGATTTGTTGCTCGCGCGCGCGGCGGATCTTGTTGCCCATGCGGCTGCGGCTCTCGTCGACGTGGGCGCGGATGCCGGCCGCGCGCAGTTGCGCGGCGAGCGCCTGGGCGGGCGCGTTGTGGCGGTCGGCGATGGGGATGAAGACGGCCTGCTGCGGCGCAAGCCAGACGGGAAAGGCGCCGGCGAAGTGCTCGATGAGGATGCCGATGAAGCGCTCCATGCTGCCGAAGGGCGCGCGGTGGATCATGACCGGGCGCTGACGCGTGTCGTCGCTGGCGATGTACTCAAGGCCGAAGCGCTCGGGCAGGTTGTAGTCCACCTGCACGGTGCCCAGCTGCCATTCGCGGCGTAGCCCGTCGCGAAAGATGAAGTCCAGCTTGGGGCCGTAGAAGGCGGCCTCACCTTCCTCAACGCGGTGTTGCAGGCCCAGCTCGCGGCAGGCCTGCAGGATGGCCTCGGTGGCCTTCTGCCAGAGCTCGGCGCTGCCGGTGTACTTGTCGCTCTGCGGGTCGCGCAGGCCGACGCGGACCCGAAAGTCGTTCATGCCGAGGGTGCCGAAGACCTGCTGAATCAGACGCACCACCGCCTGAAACTCGGCCACCAGTTGATCCGGCCGCACGAAGAGGTGCGCGTCATCGACCGTGAAGCCGCGCACGCGCGTCAAACCGTGCAGCTCGCCGGACTGTTCGTAGCGGTAGACCGTGCCGAATTCCGCCAGGCGCAGGGGCAGATCGCGCCAGGAGCGCAGCTCGCTTTGATAGATGGCGCAGTGGTGCGGGCAATTCATCGGCCGCAACAGGAACTGCTCATCGTCGATTTCGATGGGCGCGTACTGGTCGTCGGCGTAATAGGGGTAGTGGCCGGAGGTGCGGTAGAGCTCGAGCCTGCCGATGTGCGGCGTCATGACCGGCTCGTAGCCGTTGTCCACCTGCACGTCGCGCAACCAGCGCTCGAGCTTGTCGCGCAGCACGGTGCCTTTGGGCTTCCAGAGTGGCAGGCCCTTGCCCACCAGTGGACTGATGGTGAAGAGGCCCAGCTTTTCGCCCAGCACGCGGTGGTCGCGGCGGCGCGCTTCCTCAAGGCGCTGCAGATAATCCTGCAGCTCGTCGGCGTTGTGCCAGGCGGTGCCGTAGATGCGCGTCAGCTGCGGTCGCTTTTCGTCGCCGCGCCAGTAGGCGCCGGCGGGCGGGCGGAAGGCGATACGCAGGGCCTTGGGGTCGATCTCGCTGCTGCGCGCGACGTGCGGGCCACGGCAGAGGTCGGTGAAGCGGTTCTGCGTGTAGATGGTGAGCGATTCGGCCGGGGCGGCGATGTGCTCGCCGTTCTCGTCGACGCGGCCGTTGACGAGGTCGTCGATCAGCTCCAGCTTGTAGGGCTGGTCATGGAAGAGCTCGCGCGCTTCTTCCGCGCTGACCTCGCGGCAGGCGAAGGGGTGGTTGCCGCCGATGATCTTTTTCATGCGCCGCTCGACCCACTTCAGGTCTTCATCGGTGACGGAACGCGGCAGGTCAAAGTCGTAGTAGAAGCCGTCCTCAATGGGCGGGCCGATGGCGATTTTCGCCAGCGGAAAGCGCTCCAGCATGGCCTCGGCCATGATGTGGGCTGCCGAGTGGCGGATGCGATACAGTTGATCAACGTCGCTGGACATGGCATTCCTTCAATCGCGCGGCGCTGCGGCACGAGGCGCAGGGGCAGAACGGCGCGGCGGACAACAGGTGGAGGCGGGTGGGGTTCAGGTGACGCCGGTGACGCTCAACACATCGTGGATCACAATGGTTACCATCTCGTGGGTGACGCAGCGCGTTCGTTGGCCGCCGAGGTTCACCGCCTCGTCGCCGTTCACGCGGGTGAAGCAACTCTCGAAGGTTTCAAGGTCGATCATGCAGTCGATGACGTCCAGCAGGGTGTCGCACTCCAGGTCATCGACGACGACGTGCGGGGTGTCGAGGGCGACGTAACGCACGGGGTGGCAGTGGGGGTGATCGCAGGAGCCGTGATAGCCCAGTTCCAGCTGTCGTCGCAGCCAGGCCATGGTCACGAAGACGGCGGTGTAATGGCTGCCATCCTCCATGCGGACGATGACGTCGCAAACGTCGTCTTCGGCCGGTTCCGACTTTTCGACCCAAATATGGTTGGTGATCATAGTGATTTCATCCTGGCCTGCTCCCCCCGGCGCATGTCGGCATCCTGATGTGGCCGCTGCCCAAAGCATAGAACAGGGGCGGAGGGCTTGTCAAGCAGGGCGCGGCAGCAGAACCTGCATGGCAGGATGCGGGCGGGACGGGTATACTATGGCTGGTTGAACAGAAGAGGATACTCCCGCATGAGCCTGGGACCGACTGAACTCGTCATTATTCTCGTGATCGTGCTGCTGCTCTTCGGCGTAGGGCGCGTATCGCGCATCGGCGGCGAGCTGGGCAGCGCGGTTGCCAACTTCCGCAAGGGCCTCGATCAGGGGGGCAAGGAAGCCGCCGCCAGCGGTGAAGCCGCCGCAGGGGAGAAGCCGCCGAGGCAAAGCCGGCAGAAGAAGCCTGAGCCGCTGAAGCCGGCTTCGCTGCGGCCCGTCAGGAATCCGGCGCGAGCAGCGCCTTGCGTGGCACGCCTGACGGCGCCATGAGGTTGTAGCGCAGAATATCGCGATTCAGGCGCGTCAGTTCTTCCGCGTCCTGTGGTCTGCCCCGACGCAGCAAGCGCGCGCGTCGTTCATCCACATCCTGACCCAGCGACACCCATTCCGGCGCCAGCTCGTGGGCGCGCAACAGGCTGTGCGCGAGGCGCAGTTCTGGCGGCGTGTGCGCGTCTTCGAGGGGTGGCAAAGGCTTGCCCTTGCCGGGCAGGTCGTCAAATGCGCCAGCCGCCTGCGCGCGGAGCAGGCGCTGCTCTACCAGGGATTCCCAGGCCTGCGTCATCGGAACTGTCCCGGCGCGTCAGCTCCCGGCTGAACTGTCCGCCAGCGAGAAGGTGGCCTGCAGCTCGCCATCGGCATTGCGCAGCATGGCAACGCCGCTGGTGGCCTGCCACAGGGCCGCGTCCATGCCCTGGTAGAGCGCATTGGGCGTGTTATTGCCGCTGCGCGTGAAGACCACCACCTGGCCGCCGGCGAAGAGCCGCTGTTGCGGGAAGGTGAAGACGTTGCCGGCGCCATCTTCCAGCGTCCAGCCCTGCAGGTCAACGCCGTCGCTGAGGTTGCGGATTTCGACGCCCTCGGCAGTGATGTCACCGGCGCCGACGATGCGCGAGATTTCGAGTTGAACGGCCACCGCCGTGGGCGGCAGCGTGATGGTCACCCGGGGCGCGGGGCTGGCCAGATCATCCACGGTCCACTCGCCGCTGAGGAAGCCCTGCACCTGTTCCGGCGTCATGGGGCAATTGTTCACGGGAACAACCAGCTGGTCGCCGACCCGCAGGAAGCGCGCGGTGTCCTCGGTCAGGCTGTTGATTTCCAGCATGGCAATGGGGTCAGCGCCATAAATCCCCGCCAACGCGTAGGGCGTGTCGCCGGAGCGCAACTCGTGCAGGATGCAGCCGGCTGGCAGGCCCTCGGTGAAGGCCTCGACCGGATAGGGCACGACGATCAGCTCTTCGGTGCCTTCGGCATTGATTGCCGAAGCGGCGGCGGGTGTGCCAGCGAGCCCAGGCAGGGCGGTGCCGCCGGACTGGCCGCCACTCTGCGGCGAGGCCGAGGTGACCACGACCACGAAGGAGGCATCGGGGTCGATTGTAGCGGTGACAAGCACGGGCACGGTGATGATCTGCGGCGCCAGTTGCTGCAGGCTGTTGCCGTTGGCGGCGGGGCCAAATGGCAGGGAGGGCGCCAGCAGCACACCCAGTGCAAACCCAACCAGCAGGAGAGACAGCACGCTTATGGTTACTGATACCGCAAACCGGCTCATAGCCTGCCTCATATATTGCGCGGGCTTCAGGCCACCAGTGTAGCATAGCAGATAGCAAGGGGCAAAATACCCCCATGGCCCTTGAGAGGACTGTTGCGCCCGTTATACTGGGCGGCACGGGAGGGCTGCATGCGCTACATCATCGACGGACACAACCTGATCGGCGCGCTGCCGGAGCTCTCACTCGACGATCCTGACGACGAAGCGAAGCTGGTGCTGCGGCTGCGGAGCTTTGCCGCGCGCACGGGACGCAACTGCACCGTCATCTTCGATCATGGCCTGCCGGGCGGCAAGTCCAGCCTTTCCAACCGCGCAGTGCAGGTCGTCTTCGCCTCGATGCGTTCCAGCGCCGACCGGGTGCTGCGCGAGCGCATAAAGAAACTGCCGCAGCCACGCGGCTGGACGGTGGTTAGCTCCGATGAAGAAGTGCTGGGCTTTGCGCGTCGGCGGCAGATGCAGACGCTGCGCAGCGCGCAGTTCGTGGCATTGCTGGAGCGGCCACAGACGGTGGCGCCGGACCCTGGCGAAGACCCCGATGCGCAGAGCTCGCCCGAGGAAGTGGAAGCGTGGCTGGCGGCCTTCGCCGCCGGCCGTAACGGCGACTGAAGCAAGGGCCAACGCGTTGTGGGACCACCTGGATTCGAACCAGGAACCGATCAGTTATGAGCCGACAGCTCTGCCATTGAGCTATGGTCCCCTGCCGGGGCGGGCAGAAGCGGGTAACGGGACTCGAACCCGTGCCAGAACCTTGGAAGGGTCATGTGCTACCATTACACCATACCCGCCTGTCGGGGTGATCGGATTCGAACCGATGACCTCGCGCACCCAAAGCGCGCGCGCTGACCGGACTGCGCTACACCCCGCAGTAGTTTCCATGCTACCACTGGCCAGCAGCGGCGTCCAGCGGATTAGCCCGCGGCCAAAAGTTCCTCGTCGATGATGAGCGCGAATTCATTGAAGTCGCGCGCGCCCAGTAGCGGCCGTCCGTTGATGAAGAAAGCCGGCGTGCCGCGGATACCCAGTGCCTGGGCATCGCGGAAGTCGGCGGCGATGCTTTCAATGGGCGATTGCTCCGACAGACAGGTGTTGAAGGCCACCGGGTCGAGATCAAGGGCAACAGCGTAATTAAGGAAGATACCCACTTCGCCGAGCGACCCCTGGTTTTCAAAGAGCAGATCATGGAAGGGCCAGAAGCTGTCCTGGGCGCCGGCGCAGCGGGCGGCAATGGCGGCCGCGGTTGACAGATCGCCGAGGATGGGGAAGTCGCGATAGACGAAGCGAACCTGATCGCCGTAGGCCGTGCGGATTTGCGGCAAGGTGTCGCTGTGGAAGCGGGCGCAATAGCCGCAGTTGAAGTCGCCAAACTCGACGATCTCGACGGTCGCGTCTGCTGCGCCGAGAGCCGCGCTCTCACCTGCGCTCACCGTGAAACGGCTGCCGCTATCGTTCAGGTCGAGCGGGCGCGAGGCGAGGATCATCTCGTTTAGACGCAACTCCTGCTCGGCGAAGGCTTCACTCAGGGTCGCGTTGAGCCAGGCACGGGTGTCTTGCTGCTCGTTCGCGCTGCTCCAGCGGCCGATGAAGACGCCCAGCAGCAGAAAGAGGGCCGCGATCACCAGGACGCCGGCGCCTGGGCGGCGTGGCGCAGGCGGGGCTGGCGTCGCTTCGACTTCAGGAGGTGCCACGCCAGGTTCGTCGCTCACAGTCGGCCTTTCTGCTGTTGCCAGGTCAGGGATGGCCAGGTGCGGGCCGGCTGCGAACAGTATACTCCCTGCCCGCATTCTCGGCAAACATGGCGGCGCAAGCAAGGCGCGTCAGTGTATTGCTGCGGGAGAGCGCTGCGAGTAACGCTCCCGTTATCCCCGGCGCCGTGCCCGCAGACGACTGCAGCGTAGCGCGCGCAGGGAGCGACGCAGGTGAACCTCGTTCAATCCGGGCCGGCACAGCGCCCCGGCGCAGGAAGCGGCAAGGCCGGCCCCGGCAGCGTCACAGGGGAGCAGGGCCAGCCGTCGGCCTCGTGGCCTTCCCGTGAGCTCTGCGCTCCAGGGACGATGACTGGCACGGCTGTCTGATGCATCTGACAGTTGCTGCCTGCCGCCCGGCCTGAGACATTCATTTTGATGACACCAGTGACGCCCCGGCCCGGCATTTCCTGCACAATGAACTCCACAGCCACCAGCGCGCTGTCGGGCAAACAAGGCAGGGAGCATCAAAATGACTGCGACCACCCCCTTTGACGACCGGATTCTGTGGGTGCACTGGCAAGGCGCCAGGGTCGAGGAAGGCAGCATCGGGGAACTCGCGGCCAACATCGCCCGCGACACGCCCAACGTATCCGGCCTGCTGGTTAAGAGCAGCGATGGCGCCCACTGGCAGGGGCGCTGGGACAGCAAGCCGGCGCTGGCCGTGGACGGGCCCGCAAGCCTCGGCCTGTGGGCGCAGCGACTGGCGGCCCAGGGCCTGCAACTGCATTTGTGGTGCGTACTGCAGGGGGCGCAGCCGCAGGCAGAAGCGGCCCGCGTCAGCGAGGCCTGTCAGGTTGCGGGTGTGCGCTCGATGTTGCTGGATGTGGAGGGCGGCAAGGCCTACTTCGGCGGGCGCAGCGCCGCTGACGCGCGGGAAGTGATTAGCCGCATCCGGGCCGGCATTGACCCGCAGTTTCACCTGGGCCTGAACTTCGACGCGCGTGGCGACCATCCGCGCAGGATTCACATCGAAGAGTGGCTGCCGCACGTGCAGTCGCTGCACCCGATGGTCTATCATCACCACTTCAGCGTCGGGCAGCGCAGCGTGCAGTCCTGGCTCGACGAGATTGTGACCACCTGTCACAGGCTGGCGCCGGGGCTGCCGGTGGTGCCCATGCTGGGCACCTACCCGGTGCACGACAAGGCGGTGCCGCCGCAGGAGATCAGGGCCGGCATCCGCCATGCCCTGGCCATCGCCAGCGGCGTCACGCTCTTCCGCCTCGGCAACCTGGGCGCAGCCTGCTCGCCAGCGGAAATGCGCCAGGCCGTCGCTGTCGCCGTCGGCCGGCAGGCAGCACGCGGGGCTGCAGCCACGGCAAGGCCGACGCAACAGAACCCTGGGTCTGTAGCCGCAGGCAAGCGCATCGGCCTCAACATCAACGCCGCCGAAGTTGACAAGGGGGCTGTGCTGGTCCACTGCCGCGAATCCGGCGCGGCCAGTTACCTGGTCATGAACGACTGCGGCTTTGCCCAGCGCCTCCACGACCACCTTGAGGGGCGCAGCATCATCGTGGCCCGCAGTGACTGGCCGGACGACACGACCAGCATTCCCGTCGGCGACCTGCTCGCCCGCTGGACGGAGCGGGCGAGTCATGCCCCGAGCGTCTATCACTATTTCCCCAACGAGCCGATTCCCGCTGCAGATTGTCCCCTGCCGGAGCTGCTGCGCCGTCTTGTCGCGCTGATGC
Organism: Phototrophicaceae bacterium; assembly: GCA_965238035.1. Lineage (GTDB taxonomy): Bacteria > Chloroflexota > Anaerolineae > Aggregatilineales > Phototrophicaceae > JAGWBD01. Next base: position 1,918,187 of record OZ250163.1, read on the forward strand.
GCGCCTGTCGCGAGCGTGGCGTGAGGGCCTGCATCGGCAATTTTGCGGCGGGCACGGTCATTGAGGAAGCTGACGTACAGGCGGGGATGTGGGACGAGTTCATTCGCGAAGCGCTGGCCTTCACGGCCGGTGGTGGGGGCTACATTGGTTTTCACGAGTACAGCTTCGGCGTGTTGCCCTGGGGCTGTGGCGGGCGTAATCCGCAGGACCTGATTAGCCAGCCGCAGCGGGTGGCTGACAGGAAGCACTGGCCGACGCAGGCAGAGATCCTTGCCACACCGGGGGCCAACTGGCATCTGCTGCGCTCGACGCTGCTGGCGGCGCGGGCGAAAGCGCTGGCCCTGCCCATGTTCCCCGTGCTGGTCACCGAATTCGGCTGGGACCGCATGCCCAACCTTGAGCTGGAGGGCGTGATCCCCTGGTTCGACCAGCGCCGGGGCCGGACGCGCGGGCCGCTGCTGCAGCTGCCCGCACTGTCGTCCCACTGGTTCGGGCCCGACTGCGACCCGCTGGCGCTCGCCATGGAGCAGTTGCAATGGGCGGAAGCCACTTACCCGAACTATGTGAAGGGGATGCACCTCTTCACCTGGAGTTACAACCAGCGCTGGCGCGAGTTCAACTATGCTGCCTGGCCTGGCGCGCTCGCGGCCCTGGCCGCCCTGCCAGCCGGAACTCCCGCCCCCGGCGGCAAGGTGGGAGAAGAGCAGCCGATCGCGCAACCCGGGTGCAGCGCCGTCCTTGATGCGCTGGACGGCATTGAGGCGCAGGTCACAACCATCCGTCAGTGGTTCGCGCGGCAGGCCGCGGCGGCCAGCCATGACCGCCCGCCAGCAGGATAGAACACTTTTTCTATTGACGTCAGTTGCGCCCCCGACCCACAATCAGTTGCAGCAATCGCTTGCCACGCAGACCACCATTGATGCGCGGCACCGTTGGCGACAGCAGCAGGGAGGGCACTTGCCCGCAGCGTGTGAAGGACTGATCATCAGGGCCCGTAGCGGCTTCTTCGACGTGGAGACGGACGATGGCGGGTTAATCCGCTGCCGGTTGCGCGGTCGTTTGCTGGAGGAAGCCAGCGCCACGGACGTAGCGGCCATCGGTGACCGCGTGCGCATCGAGCCCGTCGACGAGGCGGAGGGCGTCATCCTGGCAGTCGCTGAACGTCGCAGCACGCTGGCGCGCGCCGCGCGTACGGAAGGCAAGCGCGGCGCCGGCGAAGCCACGCGCGAGCAGGTCATCGTGGCCAATGCCGACCAGGCGCTCTTTGTGTTTGCTGCCGCCAGCCCGGAGCCGAGCCTGCGGCTGCTGGATCGCTTCCTCGTGGCCGGCGAGAGCGCCGGCATCGAGACTATCTGCATCGTTGTGAACAAGCTCGACCTGGTGACGCCGGAACAGGTTCAGGAGCGCTTTCAGGAATACGAGCGCATGGGCTACCCTGTGCTGGCCACCAGCGCGCTCAGCGGCGTGGGCGTCGAGGCCCTGCGCAAGACGCTCGAGGGGCGGCTCTCGGTGTTCACCGGGCCTTCGGGCGTCGGCAAGACCAGCCTGCTCAACGTCATTCAGCCTGGCCTTGGGCGCATGGTCAAGGCGGTCAGCCGGCGCCGCGAGGAGGGCATCCACACCACGCGCGACAGCGAACTGGTGCGCCTGGGCCCAGGCACCTGGCTCGCAGACACGCCGGGCATTCGCTCACTGAACCTGTGGGACATCGAGCCGGAGGAGCTGGACGCCTGGTTTGTGGACATTGCGCAGCTGGTCGCGGACTGTCGCTTCGGTAACTGCGCGCATCGCGATGAACCCGGCTGCGCCGTGCGCAACGCGGTGGCCGCGGGCAGGCTGGGCGAAGGGCGCTGGCGCAGCTTCCGCCAACTGTATGATGAGCTGGAGGCGCAGTACGCGCTGTAGCGAGTCGCTCAGTCCGTGGCGGCGGCCTCGTCCTCGTCTTCGCGGTCTTCGGGGCGCCAGACTTCCGTGGCGAGGTCGATGTAGAGGATGCCGTTGAGGTGGTCGAGCTCGTGCTGGAAGACGCGCGCCAGCCAGCCTTTGGCGCGGATGCGCAGCGCCACCCCGTTGCGATCCTGGCCCTTCAGCGTCACCGCGTTCGGCCGCTCGACCGTGCCCAGATAGCCCGGAATGGACAGACAGCCCTCGACGCCTTCCTCGAGTTCACGGCTGACGCGCACCAGCTTGGGGTTCACGATGACGTGCTGGGCGCCCGCGTCTGCGCCGAACTCCTCGCGCGCTTCCTCGCTGTCCTCCGGCAGGCGCACCACGAAGACGCGCTGGCTGACCCCGACCTGCGGCGCCGCCAGGCCGATGCCGCTGGCCTCCTGCATCGTCTTGAGCATGTCGTCCACCAGGCGCTGGAAGCGCCGGTCGAAGCTGACGACGCGACGCGCCTTGCGTCGCAGCACAGGGTTATCGGGTTGAATGATGGTGCGCAGGGTCATGGATTAATGCTCGTTCAGGCCAGGGGGCGCGCCTGCCGCTGCTGACGCGTCTGCCAGGCGTCGATCCAGGTCGCGAATTCATCGCGCCGCCGCAGCGCCTCGCTTTCTTCACGCCGCGCCAGCACGGCCGCGCGCTGACCGGAAATCTCATCCTGGACAGTCAAGGGCCGGCCGACGCCGCTGAAGTTGCGCTCCGACCCCTGGTCGTCGCCGATCAGCGAGATGAGCAAGTCGCCGCGATTCATGAGCATGTTGAGCGGGCCGTTGCGATTGATGGTGACGCTGTCCACCTGGATTAGCAGAAACTGTTCGTTGCGGTCCTGCAGCCACATTGGCCGCCGGTGAATGATGCGCAGGGTCGTCTGGCCGATGAACAGCATGTCGTTGCGCCAGTCCCAGTCAGACCAGTAGAGCCACAGTAGCCCGGCTATGATACCGCTGCCGCTGGCCAGCAGACCGGCCAGGCCGAGGTTGGGCGCGACGTCGGGCAGCAACTGGACGAACAGGAGGGCGGAGGCGCCGAGCAAGACGACCAGGGGCAGGAAGATGTGCGCCAGCCAGACCGAGAGATGCTTGCGATAGACGATGTTGCCCTGCGGGTCGCTGAAGCGCGTGCTGAGCAGGCCCGGGGGCATGTGGCTGGCGAAGCCCGGCGGCGGCGGCACCGACGACAGGGGCCCGCCCTGCAGCAGCGCATCCATGTCCGCGTCGATGCTGGCCTGCGCCCGCTCTTCCAGGCGGCGCTGGAATTCGAGCCGGTTGCGCAGCAGCAGTTGCTGCAGCCCCTCGGGGTCGGTCGTCATGGGCAGCGTCATGTTGCCGGAATCGCCGGCGGTGCGGATGAAGACGGTGCCATAGCCGAAGACCCGGGCGAAGGTATCGCGCCTGGGGATGTCGAAGGTCACTTCGTGCACGCTCTCCAGCGGCAGCTCGGCGAGGGTTTCCTCGAAGGCGAGGATCGTCTTCTCGCGCCGGATGACGCGCTGGTCGGTGATGATGAGGTGATCGTTGTGCCACTCGGCCACCAGATACAGCAGCCACAGGGCAGGGACGAGCAGTCCCGCGCCCGCCAGCGCCAGCGTGAGCGCTACATGATCTGCCAGGAAGGCCGCGATGAGCAGCAACAGCGCCAGCAGGACGGGCCAGAGCGCCTTGTGGCCCCAGGCCCAGGGATGACGCCGCCGCAGGGTGAGCACGCGCTCGCCGCGGCGCTGGCCGCGGAAAACCGCCATCTCTGCCATCTCTGCGGCCGGGGCTGGCCCGTCTGCGCCCTGCAGGCGCGTCAGCAACTGCGGGTCGCGCCGGGCCAGCTCCTGCAACGCCGTCGCCGTCAGCAGCAGCACCCAGGTGTCCGCCGCGCTGACGACCAGGTTCGTACGCGCCGGCAGGTCGTTGAAGAGCGCCTCTGCGCCACGGTAATCGCCCGCGCGCAGTTCTGCGCCCTGCTGCAAGGCGCCGGTATCGTCCTGCCATTGCTCCTGCGCGCCGCCGCTGGCCAGCAGCAGCAACCCCGGCAGCGGCTGGCCCTGCTGCATGAGCAGGTCGCCAGGCTGGCAGTGAAGCGCCTGTACCGCAGCGGCCAGCGCTGTCTGCTGCGCGCGCTCCAGCTGCGCGAAGGGCGCTGCGTTGCGGATGTGCTGCAGAATTGCGGACTCAGCCACGCTGCGCGCCCCTGGCCAACGCTTCCGGCGGCGCCTCGTTGGGGGAAATCCTGTTGGCCAGCTCCAGGTAGCGCGAGAGGAAGAACATCAGCGCCTGGCGTTCGTTTTCGCTGACCATTTCGAGCATGGCCTGCAGCTGTTCGAAGGCGTCATCGCGCACGGCTTCAAAGCGCTGCTGGCCGGTTGGGGTGAGCTCGACGCTGACCGAGCGACCGTCCTTCGCGCTGCGCCGGCGGATTACAAGCTGGCCACTCTCGAGGCGTTGAACAAGCCCGGTCATAGTGGCGCGGCTGAGGTGATGTTCGCGCGCGATCTGACCGATGACGCAGCTGCCGCCGTGCTCGATGAGCGTCTTGAGCACAAAAAACTGCGGCGGAGTCAGGTCATGGCGCGACATGTGGGCAGCCAGACGCTTCTCGGCATCGGTGATGATGTCGAAGAGCAGCGCCCAGAAGGTGGAGACATCCTGCTCCAGGTCGGCCATGCTGTCAGTGTAGCAAATCGCGGCCAGCGGTGCACAGGGCGGGGGCTGTGCTACACTGGGAATAGTGGGGAGGGTGAGCCTCGCTGCGCAGCGGGAGATGCCACATGGCAGCAGTGAATCTACAGACTTCGGGAGTAGCGGGATTCCCGGCATCCCTGTCAACGCTGCAGGGACATCTGGATGACACCTGGTCGCAGCTGGTGGACCTGCCCATCAAGGTCGGTTCCCTCAAGCGCGTGTACAAGGAAGCAGAGCGCGTTGAGGCGAATATCCGGCACATCGAGAATGAAATTCCGGCCCTTGAAGCATTTGTCGAAACTGTCGCAACCCCGGAGCAATTGACCAGGCAGCAGCTGGAACGGGTGGTGCAGATGTCGGCCGAAGCTGGACAGCCATTCGGGAATGCTGTTGAGAACGCCGGCAGGATGGGAGAGTTGGCTGACCAGCTGGAAGATCTCGCGGGCCGCATGGCAGCGAGCGACCGCGTCACGTTTCGTGAGCTGATTGAGCGCATGAGGCTGTGTGCCGGGCGCTGGCGGCAAGGTCAGGAACGCATACAGACTGTGGCTCAGCGTTGGCGGGATGAGATGATCGCATTGCGATTGCTGGGTGAGCTCGGCAAGAGGCGCCCGCTGACGACAACAGAGCGGATTTTGATGTTGCGCGCATCCGTCATCGACACGCCGGTAATTCAGGATCCGTCAAACTGCCGGGCGGACTGGTACGATGACGATGGCCGATAAGGCCTTCGTGGATACCAACGTCATGCTGTGCACCACGTTTTCCGGAATGAATCTTCACGAGGAAAGCAAGTCCTTTCTGGAGCGGCTGCTGGTGGAAAACACGGAACTCTGGATCAACAATCAAGTGATCCGGGAGTTTTGTGTCCGGGCCACGCATGAAAACACCTTTATGAGGGAACAGGCACCCAGACCACATTTTGGAAGGGTTTTGTATGCAATCATGACTTTGTCAGATCAGTTTAAAATCGCGGACGAAGGCGCATCTGTGCGCGGCGAGTTTTTGAGGCTGATGCGAGAGTTCAGAATACGCGGCAGAAATCTCCATGACGTGAACATCGTCGCCACCATGTTGGTAGAGGGAATAGACACGCTAATCACGACCGATTCTGGTTTCAGGCGATTTGAAGACCTCATTACTGTCAGCTCCCCTACTGACCAGGTCGCTTGAGCACAGAAACGACGTACACGCTGCAGCCCCTGGCCAGTGAGGCCGCGCATCGCTTCGGCATCCAGCTCTCGCCGCTGCAGGAGGCGCAGCTGCAGCGGCACGCCGATGAACTGGCCAGCTGGAACCAGCGCGTCAACCTCACCGGCATCAGAGAGCCGCAGCAAGTGCGCGTGCGTCACTTTCTCGACTCGCTATCCGTGGCCGCGTACCTGCCACTGCATGAGGGCATGCGCCTCATCGACGTGGGTACCGGCGCCGGCTTTCCTGGCCTGCCGCTGCACATACTCTGCCCGGGCACGCGCCTCACGCTGCTGGACGCCACCGCGAAGAAATTGCGCTTCCTCGAGCATCTCATCGAGGTGTTGCAGCTGACGAAAGTCAGAACCCTGCATGCCCGCGCCGAGCAGGCCGGCCAGATGCCCGCCGAGCGCGCTGCCTACGACCTCGTGCTGGCGCGCTCGGTGGCGCGCATGCCGGCGCTGGCGGAATTTCTGCTGCCGCTGGCGCGTGTGGGCGGTCAGTGCGTCGCCATGAAGGGTGGCGGGGCCGAACAGGAAGCGCGCAGCGCCGCGCGCGCCATCGGCCTGCTGGGCGGGCGGTTGAACCGCATCGAGACGCTGCAGCTGCCAGGCGTCGCGCAGCAACATCACCTCATCATCCTCGACAAGGTCGCGCCCACGCCACGCGCCTGGCCGCGTCAGCCAGGCACGCCGGCGCGCCAGCCGCTCTGAGGTGGTTGCAGGCATCGCCCGACGCTGCTATCTTCTGTGGCGTTGGCCAGCCAGTCAGGAAAATCCTTGTTAGCGGCCCAAACAAGCGAGCTTTACGCTGCGACGGTCCTGCCAGGGGCCGCAGGGGAGGGCTCGCTGCCGGCGTTGCTGATATACATTGCGCTCGCGCTGGGCGTGTCTTTTGTCTGCTCGCTGTGCGAGGCAGTCCTCTTTTCTGCGTCGCTGTCGCATATCGAGGTGCAGGTGCGGGCGGGCCGGCGCGGGGGCCGGCTGCTGCGGCAGCAAAAGGAAAATGTGGATCGCCCCATCACGGCCATCCTGACGCTGAACACGATTGCCCACACGGTCGGCGCGGCCGGCGCCGGCGCCGAGGCGACCTTGCTGCTGGGCAACGAACAGGCCGGCATCGTCATCGTCGTGCTCACCCTGCTCATCCTGATAATTTCCGAGATTATCCCCAAGACCATCGGCGCCGTCTACTGGAAGCCGCTGGCCATGCCCGTCGCGTGGGTGATCCAGGGCATGATTACCCTCTTCTATCCCTTCGTCACTGCATTTGAGCGTTTGACGGGCCTGCTGACCCCGCGCGAAAAGGCGCCCACCGTAACGCGCCCGGAGCTGGAAGTGCTGGCCGGCATCAGCCGCGGCGAGGGCGCGCTGGAGCAGCGCGAACACGCCATCCTGACGAATTTACTGCGCCTGGGGGCGGCCCAGGTCAGCGACATCATGACGCCGCGCACGGTCATGTTCGCGCTGCAGGAAGACATGACGGTCAGCGAGGTGTTGCGGCGCCAGCGCGTCTTGCCCTATTCACGCATGCCCCTCTACCACGAGTCCACCGACGACGCGCGCAGCTTCGTGCTGCGCAACGAGGTGCTGATGGCGGCCGCCCGCGACGAACACGAACGCACGCTGAAGGACATGGCGCGTCCGCTGCATCCGGTGCCGGAGAGCATGAGCGTGGCCGCGGTGCTGGAGGAATTCACTAATCGGGGCGAGCATATGTTTCTGGTGTTCGACGAATATGGCGGCACCGAGGGCCTGGTGACTATGGAAGACGCCATTGAGTCGCTCATCGGCGTCGAGATCACCGACGAATCCGACCTGGTGGCAGATCTGCGGCAACTGGCTGACCAGCGCTTCCGGCGGCAGCAGGAGCTGCTGGGGGTGATTCGGGGCGGGGGCGACGAGGAGGACTGAGGCGGCCGCGCTCAGTCCAGCGACAGCGTGACGCGCAGATCGCCCAGGGCGTCGCCGCCCGCGTGCCCCAGTACGAGGCGGTAAACGCCATCCTCAGGCAGGACATAGTCCACAATGCGGGCATCCATGGCGCCGGCGCCATCGTCATCGGCGATGAGCGCGGTGCCGGCCGCATCCGTGAGCACCAGCAGCGCGTCTACCTGTTCGGCGACGACGCTGATCGCGCTGGCCCGCAGCGTGTCGCCGGCCACCCCGTCGAATGTGAAACTGTAGGCGCGGCCAGGCTGCATGGGGACCGTGGTTTCGCCGCCAGCGGCGAAGATGTCGGGGCCTTCAAACAACTCGCGCTGGATGAGCTGCAGCCACTGCAGATAGGCGGCCGCGGCCTCCGCAGTGTCACCGGTGTATTGCAGCAGCGAGCCGCGGAACAGAAAGAAACCGCCGTTCCCGGGGTCGAGGCGGATGGCCGCATCGATATCGGCGAGGCCGGCAGCGATCTGCCCCGTGTTCGCGCGGAAGGCCGCCCGTTCAGCCAGGACTGAGGGGTCTTCGGGAGCGAGCGCGACTGCCGCGTCGAAGTCCCGGGCTGCTGTGTCGCGGGCGCCGCGCTGAATATGCACGTAGGCGCGCTCGAGCAGGATGTCGACGTCGCCGGGCATCAGTTCGAGCAGGGTCTCATAGTCGGCCAGGGCCGCCTCGTTCTGATTCTCCAGCGCCATGATGCGCGCGCGCAGGCGCCGGCTGTCCACGTCCTCGGGCCAGACTCTGACTGCGGAGGAGAGATCTCCGAGCGCGTCATTCATGCGATCCTGGCGCAGGTAGACGTTGGCGCGGTCGTAGTAGACGTTCGCCTGGTTCTCCGGCAGGACGCTGAAATCCAGCGCGCGTGCATAGTCCTGCAGCGCGCGAAAGTAGTCGCCGTTCTGCGCGTGGCTGATGCCGCGCCCGTGCCAGGCCTGGCCGAGCGTGGGGTTGAAGAGCAGGAAGAGGGAGTAATCGAGGATGGCCTGGCTAAAATCGCCGGCCTGGGTGGCTTGCGCGGCGCGCTCAATCAGGTCGGGCAGGGTCACCAGCGCAGCGAGCGGCAGGCTGCCTTCCGACTCCGGAGGCACTTGTTGGGCGGCCAGCGGCAGGGCGCCCACGAGCATGAGGGTGATGAGGATGAGCCGGGTCAGGAGCTGCATGGGCGTTTCTCCTGCGGCGGTTTCGACCAGTATACATCACAGCGCGCACGCTGCCGGGCGCGCGCGATCTCCTCATTGACCTCTCGTGTTGGCAACAAAAGGCCCCGACTCCCTGGGGGGAGCCGGGGCCGCTTGCTGGTCATTGGTCCTTACTGCGGCGCAGCGCCGGCGTTCACGGCGATGCGCTGCGGGCGATGCGCTTCCGCCTTGGGCAGGCGCAGGCGCAGCACGCCGTCTTCGCAGCTAGCTTCAGCTGCCTCGATGTCGACCGGCACGTTCAGCGTCAGGCGGCGCTCGAAGCGACCGTGGAAGCGCTCGTGCAGGACGAATTCAATGTCCTCTGCGGGCGCCTGCAGCTCGCCACGAATGGTGAGCACGTCGTCGTTGAGCGTGATCTCGATGTCCCCGGCGCCCAGACCGGCGACGGAGGCCGTCAGGAAGAGCGCATCTTCCGTGACCCAGGCGTCGACGGGCAGGCGCAGCGCCGGCACTTCTTCACTGTTGACCGGCAGGGGACGGTTGTAGCGGACTAGGGGGAAAGTCTGACGAACCAACATGATGACACTCCTGGCCTGTAAATCAACGATGCAGGCAGTATCGCAGGCCCGCGCAAGAATCTTCCAGGCGCAGCGTAAGCGGCTTGTCAGAAGGATGTTGGAGATGTATTAGCGGGTTGGCAGGGCCAGCACAGCGCGCAGGCGCGCCTCAAATTCGCTGAGCAGCATGGCGGTCGCGCCCCACACCATCTGCTGCCCCAGCGCGTACCAGGGGATGCGCAGGTCGCGCCCGTCAATCTGCCGCAGCGACTGGCGCTTGTGCTGCGCGTCGAAGAGCCGGGCCAGCGGCACTGACAGCACTTCAGCGACTTCCGCGGCGCAGGGCCGAAAGTCCGGCGTTGTGGCCAGCGCGCCGACATGGGGGTGCACCAGGAAGTTGCTGGGGGGGATGTAAATCTCGTCCAGTTGGCCGAGCAGCTGTACCGCGCTGGCGGAGATGCCCAGCTCCTCCTGCGTTTCGCGCAGCGCCGTCTCGGCCGGGTCGGCGTCCGTCGGGTCGCAGCGGCCACCGGGCAGGCTGATCTGTCCGCTGTGGCCGCGCAGGTCCTGGGCGCGGCGCGTCAACACGAAGTGCAATCCCGCCGCTTGCGGCCAGAGCAGCAGCAGCACGGCGGCCTGGCGCGGCCTGGCTTCGGCAGGCGGGTAGCGGCGGCGCGACTCCGGCGTCATCGGGGCGCGGGCGGCCTGCGCGTCAAAGTGCGGCAGCAGCAGTGACTCGCGGACGGCGGCCAACGTTAGCGCGGTCGCCGGAATTTCAGCGCACATACCAGGCGCGCCGTTTGCGCAGCGACACGCCGGCTTCGGCATCGCTGCGGCGGGCCGTTCGCACCCGGCCGCGCCCGTCGATATGCACCTGGCCGGCGTCCTGCAGGCGCGCGAACTCCTCGGGGGTGACGGCCGGGGCGGGTTCGCCGCCCAGGTTGTGCGCCTGTTCCACATCCTCCGGCGCCGGCTGGTCGCTCAGGCGCTCGCGGCGCTCTTCCAGGTCGTCCTGATCCGGGGCAGGTCTCTCATTCATGCGGCTCACTCCTCGTTCTCTCCCCGCTGCGGCGCCATGCGGTTCACGGCCAGCAGCTCGTCCAGCGACAAGTCCTGGCACGCCTCCTGCGCCTGCATCCGGGCCCCTTCGCTGCCACAGACGAGGCAGTCAGGTTTGCGTTCGATGGTGGCCCAGACGGCGCCATGGGCCGGCGTCAGCTGCCCTTCGATGATTTCCAGCGCGCGGTTGGCGAGGATCACCGTGTTGCCAGGCAGGGCCTCATGCGCCGGGCAGCCGCGCAGCAGCTCGTTCAGGGCCAGTTGCGCCTGCACGGCGGCCACGCGCGTGACGTGCAGCCACAGGCCCGGCTCCGCAGCCAGCGTACCTGCGGGGCCGATCATGCCGTAGTCCAGGTCGGCGCCCGCGTCGTCAGCGCCCGTGTCGCGCAATTCCGCCGCCCAGCAGGCGTAGCAGGGGCCCTGGCCGGGATGCAGCAGGGCCACGTCGCCGCCCACGCCGCGCTCGTAGACGCCGGCATAGACGCAGGTCAGGCGCCGTTGCAGCGCGGCCTCGTTGAGCAGATGGCGCGCGGGTTCGTTGTCCACCGCGGCCAGCAGCAGGTCAACGCCGTCCAGCGCGTTCATGTGCTGCTCGATGCGGCCGACGCGCGTCTCGACCTCCACTTGCGGATTGCGCTGCCGCATCAGCTCGGCGACGGCCGTGACCTTGGGCTGGCCGACGTGGCGCCGGTCGGCGACGTGACGCAGCACGTTGCCTTCCTCCAGCAGGTCATCGTCCACCAGCACGAAGCGGCCCACGCCGCTCATCGCCAGGCTGAGCGCTGTGGCGCCGCCGCCGGAGCCGAGGCCGACGATGGCGACGCGCCGCCGCGCCAGCAGGGCCATGCCCTCCGCGCCCAGCAGGCCCGCGACGCGCGACCAGTCGGTCATGAGGCATCCCTGTCCGGCAGCATTGTGCGTGATGTCTCTGCCGCGGGCGGCCTTGTGCGCAGTTCAGGATTGCGCTCCAGCAATTCGACCAGGCCGGCGAGCGTGCGTTCCGGCTGCCAGGGCCAGTCCGCGGGCGCGGGCAGCGGCGATGCGTCTTGCCACAGCTGTGTGAAGCGTTCGTGCAGCCCGGCTTCGTCCTCCAGCCCGCTGGAGATCGCCAGACGCAGCTGCGGCGGATGCGCGGGATAGTCCGGCGGCGTGGCGACCAGCAGCATCTGCTGCGCGCCCGCGCGGCCCAGCATGAAGCAGACGTCCAGCACGCTCGTGTCGAGCAGGTCCAGAAACACGAGCGGCGAAGGATCGAAGCCGCAATCCTGCAGGCGGGCGAACTCCTGCTCGAGGCGCTCAGGCTGTTGCAGGTGCCAGGGCGCAGCCGTCAGCCGGGGCAGTTGCGTGTCCTGGTAGACCGTCACGTCGATGGCGCGGAAGTCACGGTCCCGCGGCTGCAGATACCAGAAGTCGACCCAGGTCTGTTCGTCTATGCGGATGCGGTTGGCGGCGGCGGCAGTGTCATGGCTGTGCAGAGTGACAATGGGCGCCAGCAGAAAGTCCATGTCATTGCCGGCGTCGCCCAGCCAGTCGCGCGCGGTGCGCAGGTCGCCGCGGCTGGGGCGGGTCATGGCGCCGGGCTGTTTGTGCCAGTCGCCCAGATAGCGCAGCGGCACATCCCAGTGCGGCGGCAGCTCGTCGCGTTGCCGGCGCAGGCGCCAGTTCTCCTGCTGCCACCAGAGCAGTTCGTCCTGATACTGGTCGCCCTGTTGAAAGGTGTGTTCCATGCGTAGCGCGCTTTCGTCCGGCGCGATGGTGTCGAGCAGATAGATGCCGGGTACGCCGTTGGTGTGGACGCCCGGTTCGACGAGGCCGACCAGCGCCTCGCCGGTCTCGTCCGACAGCCAGGCCCGGGCGGCGGCGGCCATCTTGTCCAGCACGCGCTGCGCGACCACGAGGTTGGGCAGGGGCAGGGGACTCTGCCGCGCCAGGCCGGCCATCAGGCGCCGCGACCGAACTTGCCGGCGACGCGTTCTTCCAGGCCCGGCCAGGTGCCGGTGGCCTTCCAGGTGTAGAAGGCGTAGAGCCACTGCACCGCCCAGCCGGCCACCGTGACCGCCGTGGAGCGGCCAGGATTCCAGCCATACTGCTTGCCATCCTTCGGGTTGAAGAGGCAGAGCTGGCCGTCTTCGAACTGGTGTTTGCGGCTGACGATCTTCGGCTGCTGGACGTAGGCTTCCGCCGCCTGGCCGGGGTAGCTGGCGGGATAGACGATGCGCAGCAAATGCTCGCGCTGCGGGATGGAGGTCATGTTCAGCTCAACCATTCCTTCCCAGTAGAGATTGTCAGCTTTGGGCACGCTGAGGCGAAAGGTAGTGCCGAAAGTGTCGCGCATGGCGGCGACCTCAAGCTGCAGTCGCGCGGACACCCGCGCGCGCGTTCCCCACCACGCCGCCATCAGCGTTCCCCACAGCTCATGAGGGGCATTGTACCACGGCGGCGTCCGGCAGGGCCGAAGGTTGCGTGATAGAAATCACAAAGTTAACCACAGGCAAGGACTGCGCGCCCGGCGTTTAAGGCGGACCTGGCTGCTGCAACAAACAGGAGGTTGACCACTGGCGTGGACAGGAGCGGGCGGCGCCCCGATACTCGCACGTTGTCCAGCGCCAGCTCCGCGATCGGGGGATCCGGGCCAACGCTGAACAACCCGTGCTGGCGGAATGGTAGCGCAGCTGACCGCCTGGTGAAAGGAGTGGTCATGCGCAGATTGATCGTTCCATTCGTCGTGCTGGCGGCCCTGTTGCTGTCGGTGATGCCCGCCCTGGCCCAGGATGATGTCCTGACCATCTATTCTGGCCGCAACGAAAGCCTCATTGGTCCGCTGCTGCAAAGCTTCAGCGACATCAGCGGCATCGAGATTGCCGTGCTCTACGGGGGCACCGCCTCGCTGGCGGCGCAAATCCTTGAGGAAGGCGAAAACAGCCCGGCTGACATCTTCATTGCGCAGGATGCCGGTGCCCTCGGCGCGCTGGCAAGGGCGGGCCTGCTCAGCGAATTGCCTGAAGCGCTGACCGGCCTGGTCAGCGACTCCGCCTTTGTTTCGCCTGAGGGCGTGTGGCTGGGCCTGAGCGGACGGGCGCGCGTGCTGGTCTACGACCCGGACGCGCTGGCAGAAGCGGAGTTGGCGCTGCCAGAGTCAATTCTCGACCTGACGGACGAAGCGTGGCGCGGCAAGGTAGGCTGGGCGCCGACCAACGGTTCCTTCCAGGCCAACGTGACCGCCATGCGGGCACTGCTGGGCGACGAGGCTACGCTCGCCTGGCTTGAGGCCATGATCGCCAACGACGTCCAGAGCTACCCGAAGAACACGCCCATCGTGCAGGCCGTCATCGACGGCGAAATCGTGGCCGGCCTGGTCAATCACTACTATCTCTTCCGCTTCCTGACGGAGGACCCCGACATCACGGCGCAGCTGTACTGGTTCGGCGCCGGTGACCCTGGCGCGCTGGTCAACGTGGCCGGCGCCGCCATCCCGCTCACCAGCGGCAACCCGGCGGCCGCAGAGGCCCTGATCAACTTCATGCTGGGCGAGGTCAGCCAGACCTGGTTCACGACGAAGACCTACGAGTATCCGGTAGTGGACGGCATCGATCCGGCGGCGGAGCTGAAGCCGCTGGCGGAAATCGAGACGCCTGATCTTGACCTGAGCGACCTTGACGACCTGGCGGGCACGCTCGAACTGATTGAGGAAAGTGGCGCGCTTGATCAATAGACGGGGCGAAGCCAGCGGCTCGCAGCCGGGAAAGTGGACTTGTGGTCGCTGATCTGACCCGTGGCCTCACACGTTTTACGACAGGGCGGCTGGCGGACAGTCTGATGGACGCCAGACCGCATTTGCCGCGCCTCGACCGGCAACCGGCGCTGCAGCTCATCGCCGCCGTCACCGCGCTGATCGTCCTGTTGCCGCTGGCCTGGCTGGTGTTGCGCGCAACGGGAGCGGGCGTGGATGGGCTCGTCTGGGCCTTGCGCCCGCGCACGCTGACGATCCTCGGCAACAGCGTGATACTGACCGTCAGCGTGGTCGCCGGGGCGCTGCTGATCGGCCTGCCATTCGCCTGGCTGACTGCGCGCAGTGATTTGCCGCTGCGGCGCGTCTGGCTCATCGCCGGCCTGCTGACGATGGTCGTCCCCTCCTACCTGGGCGCGGTGACGCTTATCGCTGCCTTCGGGCCGCGCGGCATGCTGTTTGACCTGCTGGCCGGTTTTCTGCCGCTGGAACGGCTGCCTGACATTCGCGGCTGGTTCGGCGCCTGGCTATCGATCACGCTCATCACCTGGCCCTTTATTGCCCTGCCGGCGCGCGCCGTCATGCTGGGCAGCGACCCCGCGCTGGAGGAAGCGGCGCAGGGGCTGGGGCTCGGCCGCTGGCAAGTGTTCCGGCGCGTGACGCTGCCGCAGTTGCGGCAGGCGCTGGCGGGCGGCAGCCTGCTGGTCGCGCTCTACACGCTCAGCGACTTCGGCGCGGTAGCGGTCATGCGCTACAATGCCTTCACCCGCGCCATCTACCTGCAATACACCAGTTCCTTCAACCGCGAACGCGCCGCCATCCTCGCGCTGATGCTCATCCTGCTCACGCTGTTGTTGCTGCTGCTCGAGCGGCGCGTGAGCGGGCGGGCGAATGCTGCGCGCCTGGGAGCCGGGGCGCAGCGCATTGCTGTGCCGCAGCGTCTGGGCCGCTGGCGTTTGCCGGCGCTGCTCTTCTGCGGGACGCTGGTGGGGCTGGGGGTGTTATTGCCGGTGGGCGTGCTGGGTTCGTGGCTGACGGGCCGCGTGTCGCTGGCCGCAACGCCGCCGGACATGGGCGCGCTGACGCTGACGACCGCTTCCATCAGCGCGCTGGCGGCGCTGGCAGCGGCCCTGCTGGCCCTGCCGCTGGCCCTGCTGCTGAGCCGCCGCCACAGTCGGCTCAGCCACTGGTTGGTCGCGCTGACCAGCAGCGGCAACGTGCTGCCGGGCATCGTCATCGCGCTGGCGCTGGTGTTCTTCGCCGCGCGCTATCTGCCCGCCTGGTACCAGACTTTGCCGCTGCTGCTGCTGGGCTACGTCACGCGCTTTCTGCCGCTGGCGATCAGCGCCAGCCGCGGCGCCCTGCTGCAGATCAGCCCGCGCCTGGAGGAGGCGGCCCGCGGCCTGGGTCAACGCCCGTGGCAGGTCGTGCTGCGCATTCACGTGCCACTTGCGCGCGCCGGGATTCTGGCCGGAGCGGCGCTGGTCTTCCTCAGCGTGATGAAGGAGCTGCCGACCACGCTGGTGCTGGCGCCCATCGGCACGCGCACTTTTGCCACGCACATCTGGTCCGCTTACAGCGAGGCCATGCTGTCGCTGATCGGCGGGCCGGGCCTCTTGTTGCTGACAGTTTCCGCGCTGGGGCTGATCGCTATCCTGCTGCGCGAGCGACAGCCAGCCCCGCTGCCGGGCGCCAGCGTCGCGCTGCTGCGTGACCTGCCGCGCCGGGCCCGCGCGACCGCGCTGGCCATTCTGGTGCAGCAGCGTTGAACGACGCATGACGTTTGCCCTGACCTGCCGCGAGCTAAACAAGCGCTACGAGGACGTCCAGGCCGTGGCCGGCCTCGGCCTCACGCTGGAGGCCGGGCAATTGCTGGCCTTGCTGGGGCCCAGCGGCTGCGGCAAAACGACGACGCTGCGCCTGATCGCCGGCTTCGAGCGGCCTGACCAGGGCGAAATTCACATTGATGGGCGCGCGGTGGCCGGCCCGCAGGGTTTCGTGCCGCCGGAGCGCCGGCGCGTCGGCATGGTCTTTCAGGATTACGCGCTCTTCCCGCATCTCGACGTCGCTGGCAACATCGCCTTCGGCCTGCAGGGCAGCCGCGTGCAGCGGCGCCGGCGCACCCATGAGATGCTGGCGCTGGTGGGGTTGGAAGGCTTTGGCGCGCGCAGCCTGCAGGGGCTGTCCGGCGGCCAGCAGCAACGGGTGGCGCTGGCGCGCGCGTTGGCGCCGGCGCCGGCGCTGGTGCTGCTGGACGAACCATTCTCGAACCTGGATACGCATTTGCGCGCCCGGCTGCGGGCGGAGGTGCGCGCCATATTGCGCGCGGCGGGCACGTCGGCCGTCTTCGTCACGCATGACCAGGAGGAGGCGCTGAGCCTGGCGGATGTCGTCGCGGTGATGTCTGCGGGCCGCATCCTGCAGCTGGCCGAGCCCTGGCAGCTGTATCGCGAGCCGGTCAGCCGCGACGTGGCCGAACTCGTCGGCGAGAGCAACTTCCTGCCGGGCCAGGCCAGTGGCTACAGCGCCACTTGCGCGCTGGGTGCAGTGCGGCTCATTCGCCCGGCTGACGGCCCGGTTTCGCTGTTGCTACGCCCGGAAACGCTGGGGCTCACGACAGACGGGCCCGTGCGCGTTGAGGAGGCCGAATTCTACGGGCACCACCAGCGCCTGCGCCTGCGCCTGCTGGATGACACGCTGGTCATCGCGCGCGCGGACAACAGCCAGCGCTTTCAGGTCGGGCAGCAGGTGCGCATCGCGGTCAACGACGCCGTGCTGGCCTTCCCGGCCTGATCAACCCGGCTCCAGCGTGGGCTCTGGTTCTGCCGGGCTCTGGATCACGGGCAGCGGCTGCAAGGTGGGCTGGCTGTTTTCGACTTCCGTTTGTGACAGGCTGATTGCTTCCTCAATGACGTTCACACCCGAGTCGGCCGTCGTCGCGGCGACTTCGGCGGCGCAGCGGAAGCCGACCCACAGGGCCTGCTGCTCCGGCGCGAGGCTTTGGCGGTGCGGGCTGCGGGCGAAGAAGCTGCGCGCATCCCAGGAACCGCCGCGCAGCACCTTCTCGGTGCCCACGGGCGGGCCGGCGGGGTTCAGGCCACTGGCCTCCAGCTGACGGTAATAGTTCGGCGAGTACCAGTCGGCGACCCACTCGGCGACGTTGCCCGCCATGTCCTGTATGCCATAGGGGCTGGCGGCGCTGGCAGGATAGCTGCCCACGGCGTCCGCGCCGCGCTGCCCGGCCGTGCGGTCCACACGGCTGCTGGTGTTGGCGAGGGCGATGTCGCGCAGCTGGCCCCAGGGGTAGACGCGCCCGTCGTTGCCGCGCGCGGCCCGCTCCCATTCGGTCTCGGTGGGCAGGCGGCGACCGATGGCCTCACAGTAGGCCCGCGCGCCATACCAGGTGACGCCCGCGACCGGGATGTTGGCCAGCACGCCCGGCACGCGGTAGTTGGCGCTGTCAAAAGTGACGATGCTCAGGTCGGTCTCGTTGAGCGTGGCGAGGCAGGCCTGGCCGTCACAGCCGTTGAGGTGGCTGCGGGGGCCGAGCCAGTTCAGGAAGGCCAGATACTGCGCGTAGCTGACCTCGGTCTGCTCCATGCGAAAGGCGTCGAGCGTGACGTTGTGCGGCGGCGAGGAATCTTCGCCGAAGGCGAGCTGGCAGTTGCCGCCATCGGCGACGCAGGCCTGCATGGCGTTCAGCACCTCGGCCGGCGTGGTGCCCATGGTGAAGCTGCCGCCGGCCACCGGCAGCAGCGTGCTCAACTGGCCGCGCAGCGCGTCAGGGATGTCGGCTGCGGCGTTGCCGGGCTCCGGCGTGGGGGTGTCGGTGGGCGGCAGCATGGTGGGGGTTGGCGTGTCGATCACCTGCACCTGCACCACGGTGGGGCTGGGTTGTGGTGTGTTGGTGGGCGGCAGGGTGGGCGTGGCGGGCAGCGGCGTCGCGGTGATGATCCGCACGTCCGGCGTCTGCGTGGGCTGAATACCGAGGTCGATTGTCAGCTGTTCCAGGGCCACGCCACCCAGCAGCAGGGTAATCGCGCAGCCGAAGCCGAGCGCGAGGCCGATGATGAGCCACTGCCAGGCGCAGCCGCTCCTGCGATTGCTCGCTGCTGGCGCACGATACCTGCCTCTCGCCATGATCCGCTCCCTGCCAGTTGCCGGTTCCTGTTACGGGTATCCTAAAGTCTCTGCGGGCAAGTCTCAAGACCAGGTCAGTACCGCTTGCGCCCTGCGCTGCAGGCTGCATACTTGTGGCATGGACGCTTCCGGTGAGCCACAGGACGGGCAGGAGACGAGGCCCGGGACGGCAGCGGCGCGCCGCGGCAGGACGCCCTGGCTGCTGACCTTGCTGCTGACTGCCGGCCTGGTTGTCCTGTTTGCCGGCCTGATCTTGCTGACTGTCGACCCCGAACGCTTTCCTGCGCTGCTGTCCTTCGCCAGCCCCACAGCCGTTGTCACAAGCCTGGCGCCGCCCACGCTGCAGCCCGTAGCCACCGCCGGCCCGACTGTCAGGCCCGCGCTGCCCGCCAGCCTGCGCTTCGCGCTCGACCCCGCTGCGATTGAATATGTCCCGCGCGCCGGCCGCTGCGACTGGTCGGGCGTGGCCGGCCGCGTGGAACGCGGCAACGGCGAAGGCCTGCCTGGCCTGCGTATCCACGTGAAGCACGCGGGGAGCGCCCTGGAGTTGAGCGCCATCACGGACGCCAGCGGCAACTTTGAGCTGCGCCTGGGCGACGTGCCCCTGCTGGCCCCGTGGCAGGTGCAACTGCAGAACGCGGCGGGCGTGCCGCTCTCCGACGTCACGCAAATTGTGACCAGCGAGCGTTGCGACCAGAATCTCGTGGTCATCATCTTCAGCGAGTCGGGCTGAGGATTGCCGGAGCCGGGCTGCGTCGCTCCAGCGCCAGCAGCCATTCGTGCGTCAGAAAGCTCAGCAGGGCGATGAGGAAGAGATACGCGCCGATGGTCTCCAGGCCGATGCGCTCGGCCAGCAGCGCGGCCAGGGCGGGCAACAGGGCGATGCCGATGCCGGCGCTGCCGATTTGCAGCCCGATGGTGTTGGGGGCGTTTGCCGGGCCGACGCGTTGCTGCGTGTCCGCCAGCAGCAGCGGCAGCACCGGCGCCAGCGTGAAGCCGATGAGCGCGATGCCGGCAAAGCTGGGCGACTCGCCCAGGTTGGCCCAGAGCAAGAGGGCGCCGACGATGGTGAGCGCCATGCTGGCGCGCAGGAAGCGGCCGTTGCCAATACGTTCGACCACGAGGGCGGTGAGGACGCGGCCGAGAGTCAGCCCGGCCCAGTAGATGCTGATCCACAGCCCGGCGAGGTCGGCGGCGACGCCGCGGCCATCGACCAGCAGGCTGTTGCCCAGTGTGCCGGTGCCGGCCTGAATGCCGCCGTGCAGCAAGAAGAGCAGGATGCCGAATCTGGCGGGGGCCAGACGCAGGCTGGCGCGCAGGGGCTGGATGTTGCGCGCGGGCGCGTCCTGGCGCTCCGTGACTTGCCAGGCGCGGCGCGTGCGGGCGATGAGCAGTGTCAGGCACAGCTGCAGCGCCAGGAATACGAGGTAACTCCAGCGCCAGTGCAGTGACAGGCGGAAGACGATGATGGTGACGACCAGCGGGCCCAGCGCCGAGCCGAGGCCGAAGCCGGTGTGCAGCCAGTTCATGCGGCCGCCGGAATAGTTGGCCGCGGCGTGGATATTGATGCCGGTATTCAGCGCCGACACGCCCACGCTGAGCAGGCCATGCAGCAGAATCATGGCCGGAAAGTCGGGCGCGAGCGCGATGCCCGCCAGGCCAGCCAGCATCAGCAGACAGCCCGTCAGCAGGAAGTTGCCCGCGCCCATCAATCCGATCAGGCGCCCGCTGTAGACGCTCATCAACACGCGGCCCAGCAAGAGCGCGACCAGCACCAGGCCCAGCGCTTCCAGCGACACCTGATAGCTGCGCTGCATCTGTGCCCAGGCGACGCCCAGGGCCGCCGCCGGTATCCCTACGGCGATGAAGCCCAG
This sequence comes from Phototrophicaceae bacterium, assembly GCA_965238035.1. Lineage (GTDB taxonomy): Bacteria > Chloroflexota > Anaerolineae > Aggregatilineales > Phototrophicaceae > JAGWBD01. The sequence continues at coordinate 1,938,424 of OZ250163.1, forward strand.
AAAGCCAATGGCAAAGAGTTGCCGCCCGGCGCCTTGCTCGCTCACACGCAGCGCTCCGCCGGCGGCCGGAACGCGCGACTTGTGCCGGTACATCTGCTACACTTGGGCCCGATTGTCAGGCAATTAGGAGCAGCACCATGGCCGAAGACAGTATCCGCGATGCGCTGAACATGATTCCCTATGGCTTCTACGCCATTGGTTCGAGAAACGGCGACGACGTCAACCTGATGGTGGCGAACTGGCTGACGCAGTCTTCCTTTTCGCCGCGCCAGGTGAGCTTCGCGTTGTCGAAGACGGCCGTCACGCACGGCATCGTGGCTGCGGGCAAGGTCTTCTCGGTGAACATCTTCGACAAGGCCGACGGGGAACTCATCAGCGGCCTGACCAAGAGCCGCGCGAAGAACCCCGACAAGGTCACGGATGCTGATACCAGCCCCGGACCAGAGACCGGCTGCCCAATCGTCACGGGCGCGGCGGCCTGGCTGGAATGTCGCGTGGTGGGCAGCGTGGACAGCGGCGGCGACCATGACGTGATCGTTGGCGAGGTCATCGGCGCCGGCGTCAACCGCGCCGGCAAGTCCGACGAGACGCTGACGCTGGAAGTCATTGGCTGGAGCTACTCGGGCTGACAGCGCTCAGCCTGGCTGCAGCGTGAGTTGCCACGAGGTCACGCTGACGACCACGCCCCCGCTGCGGACATAGAGAGTAGGCAGCAGCGCCAGGCCCGCTGCCAGCGGGATGGGCTCGCCCAGCGCCTCGTCATTGAAGAACACGCGCAGCGTACCGTCCTCCATGTTGCGATCCAGGCGCAGCCGCGCCACCACGGCGTTGACCGTGCGCTGGCCAAGCGTGCGCAGAACGGTGCCACTGCGTTGCGACAGGTTGATCACGCCAGGCCGCACCAGGCGCAGCTGTACGCCAGCCGCCGCTTCAGGATCATCGGCAGCCTGCAACGCTGCGCCGAACCAGACTGCTTCCTCCTGCAGCAGCGACGAGTCATAGTCGCTCAGCACCAGGGTCACTTCCATGCGCCGGATGCGCGTGGCGGCCTGGTTGCCATAGGCCAGCTCCAGCAACTCTTGCGTCAGCCCGACGTCGATGCGTCCGCCATCGCCGCCGCTCTCCAGCCCCAGACGCCAGGCGTCCCCCGAAACCGCGGGCGCGAAGACCTCCGCCGACCAGGGCAGGTCAGTCTCCTCGCCCAGATCGCCCGGCAGGGCCAGCAGATTCTGGCGGCCCTGCAGCCCCAGCGGCGGCAACGTGGCCGTGGGCAGGGGCGTGGCGGTCAGCACGGTGGTCGGCGTGAGGGTGACGGTCGGCGAGGGTTGCGTAGTGGCTGTGGCAGGCGGCGGGGTGGTGCTGGCGGGCTCGATAGCCGCCACCGGACTCTCGTTAATAGACGGAGCTTCGTCCGCGGCGGGCGGCGCAGTTACCGGGCTTTCGCCGGGGCTGACCAGCTCCAGGCCGCGATCGCGACCGGGGACGTAGACGAAGAGCAGCGCCATAATCAGCATGCTGACGACGATCAGGGCGATGACCGTGGCCCTGCGCGAGATTCGGCGCGGCACGGGCTCGCTCGCTGGTAGCTCCGGGAATTCGTCCGCGCCGGCGAAGGGCACGAGCGGTTGATCGAGCGCGGGCAGGCTGGCCGGCGCAGGGCTGCGTTGCCGGCGCGGCGCGCGGGCCACGGACGGCGGCGCTGCCACTACGGGGGATTCGCCTGAGGCAGTGGGGAACTCGGGCTGCTTTTCGGCAAGTTCGAACCAGTGGCGATACAGCGGCCAGGCCGGATGGCGGTCAATGAACATGGCGCGGAAGAGCTCGTTGAAGCGCGCCATGCGGGCGCTGCGACGCAAGTCCGGGTCGATGTGGGCGGCGAGAAAGCCTTCGTAGGTCTCCTGCCACAGGCGCAGCGTCTTGCTCTGGTCCCTGCCGAGCAGCTCTTCGGTCTGGCCGACCAGCCAGCGATGCGCCTCCAGCAAGGCGTTGTCGGGGGTCTCGGGACGTTCCTCGATGACCTTGTGCATGCGCCGCAGGCGGGTGTGCAGCCGGGCGGCGCCGGATTGCAGCGAAACCAGCCAGGTGCGATAGCCCGTCAGGGTGATGGCGGCGCTCTGTTCGGCGTCGTCGATGGCGTTCATGGCGTTTTCGAGCTTGATGCCGGCGGGCCGGAACTCGCCATCCGACCAGTCGCGCAGGGCGGCCTGCAGCTCCGCCAGGCTCAGCACGACTGGCGCCAGCAGGCGCGCCTGGGGGCTGGCCTCCAGCGTTTCGATGAGTTTGGCCAGGCCAGGCAGGGCCCGCGGGCCATTGACCTCGTTGAGTAGCGCGGCGGCGTCCTGCAAATCCTGGCGGCGACTGATGAAGCCTTCCAGCGCGCGCGCGGCAACATGCTGCGCGCCGTCATCGCCGAGGGCGCGCAGCGCGGCCTCATGCCAGAAGGTCGCATCCTCGAGGGCGTCTTCGTGCGCGTCCAGCGCGCCCAGCAGCAAATAGTTGAAGAAGAGGATGCGCACGGCGGCGGTGCTGCTGCGGTCGTAGACCTCGACCAGGCCGCGGTTCATGGCCTTGAGGAAGGTGTCCTTGCCCGGCATCTGCTGCGCGAAGTCGTCGCGCAGGGCCAGTTCTTCCGTCGTAAACAGCTGCTCGACGGCGGCCAGGGCCGACCGCGTGGCCTCTGCACTGGTGACGCCGTTGCGCTCCACCCAGGAGCGCGAGGTATCAGCCAGCTGCAGCAGACGGTCGGCGGCGAAGCGCTGCTGATTGTTGCGGGCGATCTCTTTGGCGCGCTGCGCGAGGCGTGCGGCTTCGGCCAACTGGCCGCGGTCCCAGGTTTGCCAGCCATCCGCCAGTGCGCGTCCCAGGCCGCCGAAGAGCGCGTGGCGCTCCACATAACGCGCGCCGGCGACCACGCTGCGCAGTTGCGAGAACCAGGCTGAGAGCGTGGGGCTGAGCGTATTGACGGCGTCAGACGCCTGGGTCAGGGCGTTGAGCGCGCTGGCGCGGTTGCCCTGGATGGTGGCGATGGCATAGCCATCCCATGCCCTGGCGGCAATCTCGAGGCCGCCCGCCATGTCCGTCAGTGTTTCGTCGAAGAAGTACTCGAGGAAGGGCCCCAGATCGGAGCGCGTATCGCGCAGCCAGCTGTCAACGCCGGAACCATCGGCCAGCGGCACCCAGGTCTGGCAGGCGCCCAGCAGCTCGTAGAGCATGTCGAGGTGCCGCTGCAGCAGCGTCCAGGCGCCGTTGACGGGGTCGATCGCCTGGCAGTCGGCGAGCGCCGAGGTGGCCTCACGCGGGCTGTTGGCGGCCTGGCTGCCTACGATGCGCAGCTGCTCTCCCAGAGAACGGCTGGCCTGCAGCGCGCGTTGCAGGGCGCTGCGCAAGCCTTCGCTGCCCGGCAACTGCTGGCCGCCGCCGGCGGAATCGAGCAGCGTTTGCAGGGAGTCCAGGCTTTCGCTCACCTGGATGTAGCGTTCGTGCAGGGCGCCGGGCGCCAATCGCGGCGTGGCGTTGATGTCCTTCAGGATGGTCAGCGCCTCGTCAAGCACGACCTGTGGCTCGCTGACGGGCAGGCCGGCGCCAGCGAGGTCGGCCAGTGCCAGGCGCACGCGCAGCAGGTTGGGCTGCAGCAGGTGCACGTCCGGGTAATGCGCTGAGATACGCTCGGCCAGCAGGTGCTGCAACTCGTAATCGCGCTCGCTGGCATGGCGCGTGATGAGCTCCTGGGCCGCCTCGGTCACCTTGCCATCGAAGAGCAGCGCGATGCTGTCCTCTACCAGCGCGGGTATGTCCTCGCGGCGCACGTCCAATAGCAGACGCGCCATGTCGTCCAGCAGGCGCACCAGACGGGTGGTCTCGCCGCCGGCGCGCGGGCGCAACTCGGACAGTAGCTCGGCGCTGCGCTGCCAGTTGCCGTTCTCCATGTAAATGCGGATCGCGTCGAGGTCGGCGGCGATGGCGATGTCCAGCAGGCGCGTTTCGATGGTTTGCTGCAGCTCGCGCGCCTGGGGATAGCCGGGGTCGACGGCCAGCGCCGGCGCCAGCGTCTGCATCAGGCCGTGCAGTTCATCGCGGCTGCGGTCGTGACGCAGACGGCCGCTGACGCGGCTGAGGACGAGATCGCGTTCGCGCTGGAGGGGCGCGCGATACTCCTCAAGGTCCTTGCGCAAGGCGGTAATCGTCGCATAGCGCAGGCGCGGTCGGGGGTGCGCCGCGCGGCTGACGATGGCCTGCAGGCGGCTCGAGACGCGCTCCCTTTCTGCGCCGAAGTCGACCAGGAAATGCTCGCTGGCGTCGCGCGGCAGCTCGATGCGGCGGCCGCTGGTCAACAGAAAGTAGAGCAGCTCGCCAACCTGGGCGACGTCGGACTGACGGCTGACCCCCTGGGGCGTGCTCTCGTCGCCCTCGAGGAAGACGGCGTTGCCCCAGTCGATGACCTTGAGGCGCCAGGTCTCGCGATTCCAGAAGAGGTGCCAGGCGTCCACGTCGTTGTAAACGATGTCGCGCTCATGCGCCGCCTGCAGCAGATCGAGCAGGCCATCCACGATGACCAGCAGCTCCAGCTCCGGTAGATACTGGCCGCGGGCCTTGAGCGCCAGCACCGTGTCAGCGACGATTTCGCCGCGGGCGCGCTCCATCACGATGTACTGATGTGGCAGGCCGCCGACGGGGTACTGGCCGGAATCGAGCAGCTCGGTGAGCACGGGGTGACCGGCCAGGCGCTGCAGGGCCTTGCGCTCGTTCAGGATGCTGACTTCCTGGCCGGCGCGGATGGGCGGCGCGTCGTTGGGCGCCGGACGTTTGATAATGACCGGACGCTCGTTCGCCCGCGTATCGACCGCGCGCAGGGTCTCGCCGGAGCGCCCGCGCGGATAGATGTGGTCGTAGCGATAGCGGTTGTCGAACAGGCTGTCCGCCATGCAAGCTCCTTCCGGCGACTCGCACATTGTACGCCACGGACGTTCGCGCGCAAGTTGTTGACGCTCCGACGGGCCAGGCGTAAAATTGAGTCAGAAGTAGCCGGAGTGGCAGGAGATGGTCAGGCGCGACTACGAGTTTCTGGATGATGAGGTCGATCGCCGGCAGTTCATCGCCCGCATGCGTGAGGTGCGCGAGGCCGTCATTGGGCTGCGCTCGGTCGTGCCCGAGGCGCGCTGGTACGAGGCGCGCCATGAGGGCTGGTCGCTGGCAGCCCTCATGGGTCATCTGCAATGGATGGACCGCCTGCATTTGCTGCAGGTGCAGCTGGCCATCTGGAACCTGCCCTTCCCCTTTTCCGCCCGCACCTGGGCGCGTGTTTCAGGCTGGCAACAGCGCATCTTTCAGCGACGGTTGTTGCGCAGCAGCGTTGAGGGCATCCGCGCGGCCCTGCCGGACCAGGAAAGCTTTGTGCTGCAACTCTCCGTCGAAGACTTCAGCAAGCGCCTCACCTATGCGCCCACTGGCCAGACCCTGACTGTCGAGCAGGCTGTGCAGGAGTTTCTGCTGTTTTACTGGCGGGACCAGCTGCGCGCCCTGCGCATCGCCGAGGGTCTGCGCCAGGCCCCGGGCGATCTGCCCCGCTGAGGCCATGCGCGTCGTATTGCAGCGGGTCACCCGCGGCGAGGTTCACGTGGCGGGCGAGCTGAAGGGTGAAATCGACAACGGCCTGGTAGCGCTGGTGGGCATTGCACAGGACGACGGCCCCGCCGAGGTCGAGCGCCTGGCGCAGAAGACGGCGCAACTGCGCATCTTCCGCGACGACGAGGCGCGCATGAACCGCTCCGCGCTGGAGGTCGGCGCCGCCGTGCTGGTGATCTCGCAGTTCACCCTCTACGCGGACATGAAGCGCGGTCGACGGCCGGGTTTCACGCGCGCCGGGCGGCCGGAACTGGCCGAGCCGCTGGTCGAACGCTTCGCGCAGTGTCTGCGCGAGCTGGGCGTCGTCCACGTGGCCTGTGGCGTTTTCGGCGCGGATATGCAGGTCGTCATCCACAACGACGGCCCGGTCACGCTGATCCTGGACAGCGAAGAGCTGTAGGCGCGCCCTGCGCTACAATGGCTCGAAACCGGAGGAGGCAGGGCATGCGACCGAACATTCTGTGGATCTGCACCGACCAGCAGCGCTGGGACACCATCGCCGCGCTGGGCAACGATCGCATCCGCACGCCCAACATCGACCGGCTGGTGCAGGAGGGCACGGCCTTCGACCACACTTTCTGCCAGAGCCCAATCTGTACGCCCAGCCGCGCCAGCTTCCTGACCGGGCGCTATCCCTCCACAGTGCACGGCACCTGCAATGGCAACACCGTCTGGGGCGAGGGCGCCCCGCTCATCAGCAAGCTGCTGGCGGATGCCGGCTACGACTGCGGCCTGGTGGGCAAGTTTCACCTGGCCGGTGGCTTTCGTCGGCTGGAGCCGCGGCCGGTGGATGACGGCTATCGCGTCTTCGAGTGGAGCCACGCGCCGCGCGACGACTGGCCCGTCGGCCACGCCTGGCGCGACTGGGTCGAGGCGCAGGGACAGGACCTGGGCGCGCTCTGCGCAGACATGACGCAGTTCCCGCCGGAGCTGCACCGCGAGACCTGGTGCACGACGCGGGCCATCGACTTCATCGAGACGGAACGTCCGACTGACCAGCCCTGGCTGATGAGCATCAACTACTACTATCCGCATCCGCCCTTCACGCCGCCGCAGATGTATCTGGAGCGTTACGACGCGGCGGACATGCCCGGCCCGCTCTTCCGCGAGAGCGACCTCGCGGCGCAGCAGGCGCTGGCAGCTGTTGACTTTCAGACGGACGTGCGCCGGCCGGAGGACTTCGACGCGCGCGCGGTGCAGGCGGCCTATTACGGCATGGTGGAGCAGCTGGACGACCAGCTGGGGCGGTTGCTGGAAACGCTGGAGTGCAGCGGTCAACGCGAGAACACGCTCATCCTCTTCATGAGCGACCATGGCGAGATGATGGGCGATCACGGCCTGCTGATGAAGGGCTGCCGCTTTTACGAGGGGCTCGTGCGCGTGCCCATGATCTGGGCCTGGCCCGGGCAGATTCAGACCGGCCTGCGCAGCAGCGCGCTGACCGAGCTGACGGACATCTTTCCCTCCCTGCTGGAAGTCTGCGGTCTGGACGTGCCGGAGGGGACGCAGGGGCGCTCCCTGTGGCCCATTCTGCGCGGCGCGACTGACGCGCAGCAGCATCGCGACTTTGTGCGCTGCGAGTACTACCGGACGCTGCTGGATGACGGTCGCGGCTTCGAAGGCACTTACGCAACCATGTACCGCGACCGGCGCCATAAGCTGGTGCGCTACCACGGGCATGACCTGGGCGAGCTCTTTGACCTGCAGCAAGACCCGGGCGAGTTTGACAATCTTTGGGATGTACCGGAGCACGCGGGGCTACGCCTGCGCCTGCTGCAGGAGAGTTTCGATGCGCTGGCCTTCGCGGTGGATACTGGCCCGCCGCAGCGCTTCTTTAGTTAGCGCTAGTCTGGATTCAGGCCGAATCCGGACCTCTTCTCGACGTCCACAATGTAAACTCGCTTGCGGCTTTCAATGATTCCGAAAAAGAGTATCAGCGGCGGGACAACTCCGGTCTCGCTGACGAAAAGATCGGTTTTGATGAATCTGATTCTTGTTTTCTTGCCTTCGTCATCCACGATCTCAACCAGGTCAAATGCAAATGGATTGTTGCCAAGATCGTTGAGAACAATCGCAAGCCCTTCGTTTAGTGGTTCCGGTGGAGCCAGGGTTTCCAGTTTTTGCCTGCACTCAGATGTGTACAGGACCTGATATTCACTCAAAGTTGCTGTCCCTGTACTTCAGAGCCAGTACCTGAGCACGTGCAGTTTCATCTTCCGTGAGAGGCTCATCTGAATACAGGGCATATTCGTAAGGTATGAACTGTTCTCCCTCAGAGAGTTGCCAGGCAACACCGTGCGAACGCTCGCTCAGCCCACTTGCGTTCCAATGTGTGAACTTCTCGATGACGCGATCCACAATTTCCATATCGTTTTGAGAAAGCAGGTCAACAGTCGGTTCGGAAAGAATCGTTATCCGCTTTTGCTCGAAGCCGAAATATTCTCGCGTGTTCTCGGTTATTTCCTTCGCATCCTTCAGTTTGTCCAGGATTTGCAGGAAGCCTTTGGGAAGCGGGCCGAATGGCATGCTGCGCACATAGGCAGAACCGGACACAGGAAGCCGGTGCATCCTGAAAGATTCCATGTCGGCAAAGTAGATGATCTTTGCGAGTTTCGTGCGACCGAAATTGGGATCATCCTTCAGTTTTTCTGCGATGTAGAGGGTCAGTTCCCTTAATCGTTCCCTGGGAGACATTTCCGGGAACTCGTAGGTAAATTTTTCTGAGCCCGTCATCTCGCAACACCCCAAATCATCCTAGAACAAATGTCTAACATTATTCTAGAGTCTTCCTGGCCCAATGTCAATCTGTGCCCAGCTTCGTCCCCTTGCGCATGGGGACCCGCACGGCGACCACGCGGCCGCTGACGGTCTCCACGTCGCCGGCGCGCAGGCTGCAGCGCACAATCGCCTTGCGCGCGCCCAGCTCCTCAATGTGCGCGCGCAACTCCAGTTCTACGCCAGTCGGCGTCGGCTTGAGGTAGTCAACCTGCAGGCTGGCGGTGACGCAGGTGATCTCCGGCGTTGTGTCCGGCGCGCGTCGCTCCGCGTCATACATGGCCGCGACGGCGGTGCCGATGCTGTGGCAGTCGATCAGGCTGGCCAGCAGGCCGCCATAGACCACGCCGGGGAAGGCCGTGTGATGGACGGCCGGGGTGAAGCGGCAGACGCCCTCCGTCCCGTCCCAGAAGGTACGTACGCCGAGGGTCTGCGGATTACTCCGGCCGCAACCGGCGCAGATGGCTATTTCGGCGTTGTAGAAGTCCTGGATGGCGCGGGGTTCAGCCCCCTCGAAGCGTGACATAGTCCCCCGAGACGTAGCCCTCGCGGCCCTGATAGCGGATGCGGTACCAGCCATCCTGTTCGCCGTGGTGCCGGTAGACTTCGCCGGGTGCGATGCTGCCGATGGCCCCGTTCGCAACGCCTGGCCCGCTGCGCACGTTGAGCACGTCGATCGCCATCAGGCCGGGCGGCAACGGCGCGGCCGGGCTGGCTGCCGCGTCATAATCTTCCCGCAGCAGATCCACGATGGCTTGTTCGGTTTGCTCGTAGCGACCTTCGCCGAAGTGGCGATAGCGGACGCGGCCCTGCTTGTCGATCAGGTAAAGCGCGGGCCAGAAGCGATTGTTGTAGGCGTTCCAGGTCTCGCGCCCGTTATCCTGCAGCACCGGGTAGGGTACGTCGAGGCGAACAATCGCGTCCTTCACGGCGTTGATATCATGCTCGAAGGTGAATTCCGGGTAGTGGTTGCCAATGACCACCAGCCCCTGGTCCGCGTATTGCTGATGCCATCCCCTCAACGAGGGAATCACTCGTATGCAGTTAATTCAGCCGAAGGTCCACATCTCCAGCGCCACGACCTTGCCGCGCAAACCAGCCATGCTCAGCGGCATGGGACTGTTTAGCCAGGCGCCGTCGTGCAACTCCGGCGCGACGCCGAGCACCGGCAGGTCGGCGACGAAGGGCGGCGCGGTCGTGGCGGTAGGGGCGACGGTTGTTGCGGGCGCAGCGGGCGTTGTGTCGGCGGCGAGGAAGGCGTCCAGCGCAGCCGGCATGGTGCAGGCGGCGGTCAGCAGGGTCAGCAGCGCGGCTTGTCCCGCGCGCAGCAGGGCATTCATCGTATTGCGGGGAGTGGACCTGAAGGGACTCGAACCCTTGACCTCATCAATGCCATTGACGCGCTCTCCCAACTGAGCTACAGGCCCCGGCGCGAAAAGGTTAACGGCAGGGGAGTTTATTGTCAATGGTCCCGGAGCGCGTGACCGGCCGTGCTATAGTGCCTGAAGAGCGGTCAGAGAGGCATCGTTTAAATGGGTCGGATGTCTGTGGTGGGTCTCGTGGTGCTCGCCATCCTCGGCTACGGCATCAGCCTGATCGACATGGGCGGCGTGGATGCCACAGATGAAGTCGCCGCCTCGCTGCTGCTGGAGTTCGACGCGGAGGACCTGGCGGGCTATCAGAGCGCGACCGGCCCGCGCGAGTGGGACTTCCCGGCGGACTTCGGCCCGCACCCCGGCTTCGGCACCGAGTGGTGGTATTACACCGGCAATCTCGACAGCGAGGACGGGCGCCACTTCGGTTTCCAGTTCACCCTCTTCCGCCGCTCCATCGCGCCAGCGACGCCCGCCGGCGACTCCGAATGGCGCAGCGACCAGGTGTACATGGGGCACTTCACGGTTAGCGACGTGGCTGGCGGCCGTTTCCATCACGACCAGCGTTACAGTCGCGACGGTGCGGCGCTGGCCGGCGCGACCAGCGACCCGCGGCTGCACATTTGGCTCGAGGACCTGGACATGCAGGCGCTCAACGACGAGGCGACCCGGCTGCGGCTGCGCGCCAGCATGGAGGGCGCGGCCATCGACTTCACGCTGGAGCATACGAAGCCGCCGCGGTTGCGCGGCATTGAGGGTTACAGCCAGAAGGGGGTCGAGGCTCACCAGGCCAGCTACTACTACTCAATCCCGCGCCTGGCGACGCAGGGCACGCTCACGCTGGGCGGGGAGCGCATCGAGGTGCAGGGCGAGTCCTGGATGGATCATGAGTTCTTCACGCAATACCTGACGGCGGAGGTTGTTGGCTGGGACTGGTTCGCCCTGCTGTTTGATGACGGGCGCGAGCTGTCGCTGGGCTGGCTGCGCCTGAAGGATAGTGGCCAGCGCTACTACGGCGGTGACGGTTCGGCCGCCTTCCTGATTGCGGCGGACGGCAGCACGAGTCAGATTGCGCCGCAGGACTTTCACATTGAGGCGACCGATACCTGGACCAGCCCGCACAACGGCGCCAGCTATCCCTCAGGCTGGCGCGTACAGCTCGGCGGCGAGCAGCCGCTGGACTTCACGCTGCGGCCGTTGTTGCTTGATCAAGAGCTGCACGAGAGCGACATCGTCTACTGGGAAGGCGCGGTCGAGGTCGCGGGCGACGTCGCAGGCTATGGCTACGCTGAGCTCACGGGCTATCACAATCCGATGGGCAGCGATTTCTTTCCGACTGGCGCCGCCTGAGGCCCGCGCTTACGCGCCTGGCCCGGCCAGCAACAACCCCACAACGCCGCCGAGAATCACGAGCCGGGTGGCGTTGACGCGCAACCGCAGCAAGGCAAACAGGGCAAAGGCACAGAGCGCCCCGCCGGGCAGCCAGAGCTGACCGGCTGAGTCGGTCAGCGCCGTGCGCGCCAGGCCGAGCAGGGTGACCAGGATTGCGGCCACGACGGCGGCGTGTACCCCCGCGAGAAAATGGCGCACCGGCTGACTTTGGCGCAGGCGCGGGATGAAGGGCGCGCTGAGCATGACGAAAACGAAGGAAGGCAGAAAGATGCCCAGCGTGGCCAGCAAGGCGCCCGGCAGCCCCGCCACGATGGCGCCGATGGCCGTCGCGGTTGTCAGCACCGGGCCGGGCGTGGTCTGGCCGATGGCGATGGCGTCCAGCAGTTGCTGCGCGCCGAGCCAGCCGTAGCTGCTCACCAGGTCCTGCTGGATGTAGGCCACCAGCAGATAGCCGCTGCCGAAAAGAATGGCGCCGATGCGCAGGAAATAGAGAAATAGCTCGCCTGCAGCCGGTGCTGCGATGGCGGCTTCGCCCGCCAGCGCCGGCAGACCGCTCAGCATGAAGATGGCGGGCAGCGACTGGCTGGCGCGCGATTGCCAGGCCAGGTGCAGCAGCCCGGCCAGCAACATAACGACGACCTCCGGCAGTTCCGTGATGACCAGCACGGCGCTGCAGAGCACGAAGAGCGTCCACAACGCACGGCCCTGCAGGGCGCCGCGCAGCAGGCGCCAGCCTGCGCTCGCGATCACGGCCACGATGACCGGCTGGATGCCGCGGAAAAGGGCCGCGACTTGCGGCAGCGTCCCGCTGCTGACATAGAATGCGCTGAGCGCCAGCGTGATGAGAAAGGCCGGGACGATGAAGCAGGCGCCGCTCACCAGCGCGCCGGGAATGCCGCGCAAACTATGGCCGACGTGGATCATGACCTCGGTGGAGTTGGGGCCAGGGATGAGGTTGGCGGCGGCGATCAGGTCCAGATAGTGGTCTCGCGTCAGCCAGCGCCGGCGCGTGACCAGCTCGTCCTCGGCCAGGGAGATGTGGGCGACCGGCCCGCCGAAGGCCGTGACGCTCAGGCGCAGGAAGACGCGCGCCAGTTCGCCGTAAGCGACCGGTTCCCCATTCATCGCTGCTTCAGCCCAGCCCCAGGCGCGCCAGCGTTTCCGGCGGCGCCTCGCATTCCGCCAGACCGGCGCGCAGCAGTTCCTGCATACGGCGCACCCGGGCCGGCTCCTGCGCGTGCAGGTTGCGCGGCGTCAGTGAGAATTCCTCGCGGCTCCAGAGGTAATCCGGGCAGACCCGCGGTTTGGCCGGGACGCGCCATTGCGGGATCTCTACACCGGGGATGAAATGCCCACTGGCCATGTCCGGCGCCGTACTCAGGCCGGTGGTGGAATACCAGTTGAGCGGCCCGTCCGGGCGCGAACTTTGCGCCAGGGTCCAGTCCTCGTCACTCACGACCACGCCCTCGCCGAAACGACCGTAGAGCAGCAGGTCACGGTGCCGGTCGGTCTCGCCGCGCAGCAAGGGCATCAGCGAACGCCCGTGCGGTTCGTTCGGCTGCTTGATGTCGAGCATGTCGCGCAGGGTCGCGCTGACGTCGAGGGCGTTGCTGAGCGCGTTGATGCGGCGGCCCTTGCCAGGGTGCTGCGGATGCCAGATCATGAGCGGAATACGCGCGTGCGATTCCGGATGCGGGAAGTCCTTGGCCCAGATGGTCGGGTTGTCGAGACCGTTGTAGCAGAGGTCGTGGCCGTGGTCGGTGGTGACGATGACGGCCGTGTTGTCCCACAGGTTTAGTTCATCCATACGGTCCCACAGCCGCCCCAGCCAGGCGTCGACCATGGTCACGTTGCCTTCATACTGCGCGCGGATCCAGGCCAGTTCGTCGGCAGAGGCGTTGCGCACGAAGAGCTTCGTTTCCTCTGGATCCTGATACGGTGGCCAGGGGTTGAAGTCCGGGCTGTCGCTGCCGCCGGTGTACATGCTGCGGTAGGGTTCCGGCACGTGGAAGGGCTCGTGCGGGTCGAAGGACTCGACCCACAGCAGGAAGCGCTCATGCTCGTGGTTGGCTTCCAGCCAGTCCGCCGCCCGGCTCATGACCTGGGCTGCCGGGAACTCCTCCTCAATCAGCCAGTTGCGCGCGTTGGCGTAGTACTGCGTGCCGCGGCCGTGAAAGTTGCGGCTGTTGCGCGGCTTGCGGGCTCGGTCGATGGCGCGGGCCCAGCCGGGCGCGTCGTCCACCGGCGCCGTGTCCCACATGTCGTTTTCTGAGCCGCGCACGAACTCCACGCCGTGGAAGGGCTCGAAGTAGCCGTGCGCCTTGTCTTCCCAGTAGTGATAGTGGTCGGTGACCATCTGCGTCACGCAGCCTTCAGCGCCGGCTTCCGCCGCCAGGTGGCGGTCCCAGGGCTCGACGTGGCCCCAGCCGCGCCACAGGAACTCCTGCCGACCTGTGAAGAGCTCGCGGCGCGCCGGCATGCAGGGCGCTGAACTGATGAAGTGGTTGTCGAAGATGGCGGCCCGTTCAGCGAAGCGGCTGAAGTTGGGCGTCTGCACGTGGCTATCCTGGTAGGCTTGCAGTGCGTGAAAGTTCAAACTGTCGATGAGCACGTTGATGACGTTCATGACGGGACTCCGCGGGTAGTCCGGTAAGATTGTTCAGGAAAACAGAATCGAGCCGCGCATCTCCATCGGCTGGCTGAAGATCCAGACGGCAATCAACGCAATTGTCAGCAGCAGCAGCGCCCAGGGGAGCATACCGGGAACGGCGTCGCGCCGGTACATGCGCGTTGCCGCCCGCTGCGCGATGAGCAGGCTCCAGACGCTCCCGCCGCCGATGGCGCCAAGTTGCACGAGGCCGATCAGCGTCGCGTCCAGGCTGCCGCCGAAGCGTCCCCGGTCGCCGCCCTGGCCGAGAAACTCCTGCAGCACGGGGATGATGCTGCCGGGGGCGATGAGAAAGTGAAAGCTGTAGTGCGCGATCCACACGCCGAGCCCCACCGGCACGAAGGCCGGCGCGAAAAAGGCCACCGTGGCGCGCAGGCTGTACTTGCGCGTCGTGCCGCTCAGCCAGCGGCCCAGGGTCGCTGCCAGCAGCGTGAGCAGGGTCGGCAGCAGCAGGCTGGTCGCGCCGAACACCAGCAGCAGGATGAGCAGTTCGCTGCGCAGGCCCAGGGTCTCCGCCAGAGCTTGCTGCAGCGCGTAAACCGGTGGCACCATGCCGAAGGCGTTGGTCAGGCCCATGGCCGCCAGCAGGATGACCAGTAGCGAGACATCCAGACGCTGCGGCCAGGCGCCAGGCTGCAGCAGCTCGCGGCCAGGCAGACGCGCCATGAGACCGATGTTCTCGTGCGGACAGGCGCGCACGCAGTCCAGACAGAGCGTGCAGTCGAGGTTGCTGCGCATCTGTGGCGCGAAGAGCAGGGTGCCGCAGCCGGGCGTGCCCTGTGGCCCGTGACGCACGGTCAGCGTCCCGCCGCCGGGGATCTCGTCCACGCGCAGCAATGGCGCGGGCGCGTAACTGCCGTTGACGCATTCATGGCCGACGCAGTGATGGCAGATTTCGGGGTCCTTCACCGCGATCTGTGTGGGCGCGCTGGTTGAATAGACGAAGTTGAAGCTGCCCAGGGGACAAACGTATTTGCAAAAGGCGGATTCGCTGAAGGCGGCCTCAAGCAGGAAGGAGGCGAGGAAGTAGGCCAGGATGAGCCACGCCGTCAGCCATGGGCTGGCCCACAGGTCCAGCCATTCGTAGAGCAGGAAGAGCGTGAAGAGGCTGGCGATGGCCAGCCACTTGTTGCGCAGCACGCGCGGGAAGTGTCGCCCGCGGCTCAGGCGTTTGCCGAGGCTGCGCGGCAGGGCGAAGGGGCAGGCCATGCAGAAGAGATTGCCCGCCATCAGCAACACCAGCACGATCAGGCCGCGATAGTGCACCCAGGGCGTGACCGTGGCCAGGTTGCGCGCGGCGGCTTGCGGCCCGGTGAGGCCGTCAATCACCAGCGCGGCCGCCACCAGCAGCATGCCCGATTGCAGCACCAGGCGGCCCCGGCGCCAGCGCAGGAAGCGCCCGATGAGCGGCACTTGCAATACGTCCAGCAGGCCCGCGGGACGATACATGCTGCTCATGGGCGCCTCCTGACCGTTGCGTTGCGCGCGTCAGCCCTCGGGCTCAGGTGTTTTTGTCGCCTGCCAGGCGCCAAAGGGCGTTTGCGCCGCCGCGCCGCCGCGGCTCATGCCCCCCATGCCGCGCAGGGTGGGCACCGGCGTGGGTGTATCTTTCACTCATTCCGGCGCCGGCGTTGCGGTGACTTCTTCCGTGGTCATCTCTTCCATCGCGCCGCTGACGCTCAGCTCGAAGGTCTTGCTGACGCTGCTTTCATCCGCAAAGGTGAGCGTTACTTCAACAGTCCAGTCGCCGGCCATGGTCCATTCGAAGGGCACGCGGTAGCGGCCATCCTCGCCCTGCACGTCAGCGCGCAGGACCGGCACCATGCCAGCATGAGACATGTCGCCACGTACATCCACGCTGGCGGGGGATACAGGCTCGCCATCCGCATTCGTCACGCTGATGAGCAGCTCCGCGTCGCCGATGGTGGATTCCACCGGCTCCACTTCCAGCGAAATATTGAGCTCGGCCTCCGCCGCTGGCATACTCTCCTGGCGACAGCCGGCAAAGAGGAAAAGGCACAACGACAGGGCGATGATTCTGCGCATCTGTAACAGTCCTTTCCCAACACGCACGTACAGGGCCAAGTGTAGCAGTACGGGCGACGCTTGTCAGCCGTGATGCTTTCCGGCAGACTCGTGAGAACTGCCAGCGATTACGGAAACCGGGAGCGTGGCCCCGACCTTTTACATCGTGCACGGCCCACAGGAGCTACTCCTCGAGGAGTGGCTGCAACGCCTGCGCGCCAGGATGCCCGCGGGTAACGCCGACTTTAATATCACAGAACTGGATGGCAGCGCTGTCCGCGTTGCGGAGGTGCTCAACCTCGCCAGCACCAGTCCCTTCCTCGCCAAACAGCGCCTGGTGATCGTGCGCGGCCTGCTCACCTGGCTGTCGCGCGCGGGCGCCGGCAAGGCCGGCAAACGCGAGGCCGACGCCCTCTATGAAGGCTTGCCGACCCTGCCGCCGACTGCGCGTCTGGCGCTGGTCGAACTGCGGGACCTGGAGCCCTTGAGCTACGGCAGGCGACGCAACAATCGCTTCGTGCAGCTGGCGCAACATGAGGCCAGCGGCTTCACACAGGCCTTCCGCTCGCCACAGAATCCCGGCGCCTGGATTCAGCGGCGGGCGCAGGGAACGTATGGGGCGGAGATAGAGCGCAGCGCAGCCCAGGCCCTGGCGGACCTTACCCGCGGCGATCTGCGGCGCGTGGACAACGAACTGCTCAAGCTGGCGAGCTATGTGGACGGCGCGCGCGCCATCAACGAGGAGGACGTGGCGCTGCTGACGCCCTGGGTGGCCGAGGCGCGCACCTTTGATTTTACCGATGCCCTCGCCGAACGCCGGGTGAGGCCGGCACAGGAGCTGCTGCAACAGATGCTGGCCGAGGACACCAGCAGCGATGGCCTCATTCTCTTCGCCACGGTCGTGACGCATTTTCGGCGTCTGCTGCTGACGCGCGAGCACATGCTGCTCAATGGCTCGGCGCAGGGCCTGTCGGAGGCGCTTGGCGTCCGGCCCGGCAGATACCTGAACAAGCTGCAGCAACAGTCGCAGAAGTTCTCGTTGCAAGACCTGGAACAGATTTTCCGCGCGTTGCAGGAAGATGACCTGGCGATGAAGACGGGAGGCTTGCGGGCCGGTCTGGCGCTGGAACTGCTGGTGGCCGGGCTCGCCTGGCACACGTAAGCGCGGCCAGATTTGCGACATCCTGCGCGCAGCAACGTAGAGTCACTGGAGACTGCAGGAAAACGAGGAAGCAAGAGATGAGCGTAATCGGGATCATCGTGCTGCTGCTGCTGATCGTAGTGGGATTTCAGGCGCTGGCGGCGGTGCTGGGGCTGACCATCGGATTGATCATTGCGCTGCTGCCGGCGATGTTCGCCGGCTACCTGGCCGGGCACATCATAAGCGGCGCCGGCTATGGCGCCGTCGCCAACGTCCTGCTGGGCCTGGGCGGCGGCATCGTCGGCAACATCTTGCTGAACCTGCTGAACATTGAGGTCGGCAGCGGCTGGGTCGAGCGCATCGCAGTGGGCGTGGTCGGGGCGATTGTACTGGTGTGGCTGGGGCGCATCACGGGCGTCGGCGAAAAGCGCAAGGCTTACTGAGCGGACTGGCGCTTTAGCGCCTCCAGAGCGTGGATACAGCGTGCCAGGCTCTCGGAGCGCTCGGCAGCGACTTCGGGGCGCCAGTGCTCAAGCGTGAAGTCCCTCAGGATAACTGCATAGTTCGGGCCAACCCGGCGGCCACTGCCGGGTATCGGGAGCATGTCCCTGCGCAGGCGACTTCTACGACACTTCTTGTCAATCAGATCGACAAGGGATTGTTTTGGGTCTGTTTCCTCGTCAGGATGAGGCGGAAAGAGCCTCACATTTATGCCGGTATACGCACTCATTTTCTCATAGTCGGCTATGAGCCATGACTCGCAGGAACGAACCGCAATCCGCAATGCCATTTTGCTTGAACGTTCTGGCAGAATCCGGCGCAAGTATCCCGGCGCGCAATCAGCATCCTGATCAAGGTCCATGATAACCAGCCAGTTGCCACCGAACCTGGCTGACTGGTTGTAGCCTCTTAACTTCTCCAGGATTTTTGACTTCCCGCCAGCCACCTTGATACTGTCCGGGAAGATCCCTGTGCCCTGCAGAAGTCTGGTGACGACGACCGCATCTGTTTCTCCTTCCACCACGATCTGTAGTGGTGCCACAAAATCAGGCATGCTTGTGATGCCTAAAGAAGAGACACTTTATACAGGTCGGAGGGTTGGGTGCGCGCCAGAGCAACGTCAGCCATTGACAAGCCGGCTTCGAGTTCACGAATGATTGATTCACTATCTGCGCACAAGTGGACTTCCGTCCCTTCTTCCGAAGGGCGTAGCAATAACGTCTCATGCGCGCCGATACCTTCATCCTCAAGCAACTCGGGGCTGTGCGTACTGACAAGGGTCTGGCGCAGCGGTCTGCCATTGTAAGAGCGTTGAATGGCGTACATCAATTGTGGCAGAAGCCGGGCCACCCCGTAGTGCAGAGAAATTTCCGGCTCTTCCAGCAAGAAAGGGCCATCCCCCTCCTGCAGTGCCCAAAGGAGACCAATCAGGCGTAACGTGCCATCAGAAAAATCACGCTCGGTTTGCCATGCGCCTTGCGGACGCCAGTGTTTGTACTTCGCACGCAAATGTGGCGTCCCAACCCTGTCCTGCCAGAGCGCAACTTCGGACAGTTGCGGGACTGCCATGCGCAATACTTTCTGTATTCTGTTCAGGCGCGCTTTCCGGGTGCTTGCGTGGGTTTTCGCAATCTGCTCAAGGAAGTCACTGCCAAACGGATCATTCACGTATCCGGCGGCAGTCCGTTCCGGCTCCCGTACCAACTGTGGGACCGTGTGTATAAAGTGAATCGACTCAAAAAAGCTGGCGATTTCCCGAAAACCCCGGTTGGTGCTGACGTGCTCAAGGTGGGTCCTGCCAAGACGTGCCACATCCTCCAGGTCAGTCCTGTCGGGTCGGTCCAGAATCAATTCATCGGCCTCATTCCAGACTTTCTCCTCACGCAGCACAGGACGATTTCGTTCCTCTTCATTGAACACGATGCGGTAGCGCCACATCCGACATTCATCCGAGCCGATATCAACCTCGATTGCTATGTCACTGTTCTTCCGCGCAGACAGACTCCGGATGGATGAAACGCCACCACGATCGCTAATCGCCTTCTCAAAATCTCCACCGGAAATGACGAGTTCGTGCAGGAAGCGCAGGGCGTCCAGGAAATTTGACTTGCCGCTGGCGTTGGCGCCCACCAGAAAGACGCGCGTCGCCACTTTTACATCCACTTCTCCGAAGTTGCGCCAGTTTTCCAGCCTAATGCGCGAAAATTGCATCTTCAGGCCTTTCGGATGATCTCGTCCCCGTCATTGTAGCATCCCGTTCGCAACTGGCGCCTGGACGCGCGGCGGGTTAGCATCCACGCTCGTTAGTTAGCGAGCGAGAGGCCGCCCGTGGAACTCAAGGCCAACCAGTTTCCCCAGGCCGCCAAACGCGCCCTGCAGGATCCGCAACTGAAAGCGGCGCTGGACCGTGGTGCGCGCACGGCCGACGCGCTGCGCGTGCAGAGCATGGACGCGACCACCGGCCCCGAGGCGCTGCGGCAGCAGGGGCGCGGCGCCAGGCTGCGCGGCCTGGCCGATTTGCCCGAGTTGCTTGAGCAGGCCGAGGCGCAGATCACGGCGCGCGGCGGCCATGTGCTCTGGGCGCTGGACGCGGAGGAGGCCAACCGCCACGTGCTCGACATCTGCGAACGCCATGCGCTGAAATTCGGCGTCAAGAGCAAGAGCATGGTAACCGAGGAGCTCAACCTGGTGCCCGTGCTGGCGGAGCACGACATCCGCATGCTGGAGACGGACCTCGGCGAATTCGTGGTGCAGATCGACGAAAGCCACCCCAGCCACATCGTCGCGCCCATCATGCACATGACGAAGGAGCGGGTGCAGGAACTCTTCGTCGAGAAGCTGGGCATGGAGCCGCCGGCAGGCGAAGTCGACCCGAACGACATAGCGAGCTTTGCCAGACGTCATTTGCGCGAGCAGTATTTCCGGGCGGATTTCGGCATCACGGGTGGCAACTTTCTCATCGCCGAGACCGGCACCATCGCCATCACCACCAACGAGGGCAATGCGCGCCTCGGTACCGCGTTGCCGCCAGTACACGTCGCCATCGTCGGCATCGAGAAGGTCATCCCCACCTGGGAGGACTACGCCACACTGGTACAGACCCTGGCGCGCAGCGCCACTGGCCAGCAACTCTCCGTCTACAGCACGCTTTACAACGGCCCGGCGGAGGCGGAGGAAGGCGACGGGCCGCAGCACTTCTACCTCATCCTGGTCGACAACGGCCGCAGTTCAATTTACGGTACGTCCTACTCGGAAGCGCTGGCCTGCATTCGTTGCGGCGCCTGCCTGAATACCTGTCCCGTCTACCAGAACGTGGGCGGCCACGCCTACGGCTCGGTCTATCCCGGGCCTATCGGCTCGGTCATCACGCCGCTGCTGCATGGCCTTGAGAACGCTGCGCCCTTGCCCTTCGCCAGCAGCCTCTGCGGCGCCTGCAAGGAAGCTTGCCCGGTCGATATCAACATCCCGGACATGCTGTTGCAGCTGCGCCACGATATGCAGGAGCAGCAGAGCCCCATGTGGCGCCTGGGGATGCAGGCCTGGGGCTGGAGCTTCAGTCATCCGCTGCTCTACGAGACCGGGCGCAAGGTCACGGCCGCGCTGAGCAAGGCCTTCGCGCCGGAGGGCGCGGCGCATCGTAACCTGCCCGGGCCGCTGGGCGGATGGACCGAGCATCGCGATTTTCCGTCGTTCCCGGCTGAGTCCTTCCGCGACTGGTGGCGCAAGGAGCGCCCGGAGCAGGGTGACGAGGACGACGCCTTATGAGCGAGGCGCGCGCGCAAATCCTCGAACGGCTGCGCAGCGCCCGTGACGGGCTGCCGCCCGCGCCGCCGCGTCCGGAGCACTATCAACCCGTCATGCAGGTTGAGGATGACTCGCCGGCGGCCTTGCTGGCGCGCTTCACCGTCGAGCTGGAACGGCTGGCGGGCGAGGTATTCGTGGCCGCGGATGAAGCAGCCGCGCTGGAACGCCTGCTGGTGTTGCTGGCGGACTGCGAAGCGCGTTCGGTGCTGACCTGGGACTGGTCGCACATCCCGCTGCCCGGCCTGCAGGCGGCGCTGGACGCTGCCGGCATAACAGCGCTGCAACCTGCAGCCGACAATTACGAAGCCTGTGAGGCGGCTGATGCCGGCATCACCGGCGTCGACGCGGCCCTCGCGGCCACGGGCTCTTTGGTGGTCAGCACTGCGCCGGGCATGAGCCGGCTGCCTTCCCTGTTGCCGCCGCTGCATATCGCGCTACTGCGTCAGGCGCAGATTCTGCCGGACCTGGAGGACTGGGTGGCGCAGCAGCGCAGTGACGGCCTGGCGCAGCTGGGCGCGCGCAGTAACTTCTGCATCATCTCCGGGCCCAGCCGCACTGCCGATATTGAGAAGAAACTGGTGCTGGGCATGCATGGCCCGGCGGCCCTGCAGGTGATTGTGCTGGCCTGAGGCGGGCGACGCTCACACCCCACAAATTGGCAGCAAGTCAGACAGACGATCCAGCAAATGATCCGGCTGCGCGGCCAGCAGATCCGCGCGGCTGCTGAAGCCGGTGGTCACGGCCACGGCCCGCGCCCCCAGCGCCCGCGCGCAGGCGACGTCCGCCGGCGTGTCGCCGACTACCGTGACCTGCTGCGGCGCGATGGCCTGGCCGCTATGCGCCATGGCGCGCTCCAGGGCCAGGGCGGGCAGTTTGTTGCGGTCCGCGGCCTCGCTCCCGTAAGCGCATACGGGGAACCAGGCCGGGTCAAAGCCGCCGGTCTCGAGCTTGAGCGGGGTGGTGGCGGCGGTGTTGCCGGTTACGATGCCGGTGATGCAGTCGGGCTGCGCGCGCAGGGCGTGCACAGTCTGCAAGGCGCCCGGCAAGGGCACTATTTCAAACTCCGCCAGCAGGTCGCGCATGTGGCGCTCGACGCAGCGCTCGTAGGCGGGCATGTGGCGCCCGATTTCCGCCTCGCTCAGGTCAAGGATCTCACAGAGCGTACCCCAGTCGGTCTTGCCGCCGAAGCTGTGCGTGTCGAGGCGGCCGGTCCTGCCGAAGTGTTCGAGCAAGGCGCGGCAGGTAGAGGCGCGACCAATGCCGTGGCCGTCCAGTAGCGTTCCGTCTATATCGAAGAGGACGAGTTGCAAGGTCACACAGGCGCCTGATTGGGGCCCGCGGCGGGCACTTCCAGCTCGATGAGCTGCTGCACCAGATCGCGCAGGGCGTGCTCGGGCAGGGCGCCGGGCTGACTGAAGACGATGTTGCGGCTTTTGAAGAGCATGAGGGTGGGGATGCTCTGAATGCCGAACTGCGCCGAGAGGCCGGGGTTCTCGTCCACGTTGACCTTGGCAATGCGGATCTGGCCGGCGAATTCCGCGGCCAGCTTGTCCAGCACCGGCGCCACCATGCGGCAGGGGCCGCACCACTCCGCCCAGAAATCGACCAGCACCGGCAGCGGCCAGTCAATCACCGCCTCCTGAAAGTCCGCGTCGCCCACGGCGACGGGGGCGGCCTCGACGATGGTCTGTCGCGGCGTTTCCTCTTCTACGGCGGGCGGCGCCGGATTGAGTTCGGCGACGCGCACGTTCATCTGCTCGATGGCCAGCGGCATGTCGCTGCCCCAGGGCTTCGAGCGCCGCAGCACGGTCTCGCCGCAATACCAGCCGACCAGCAGCGGGCGGCCCTCCGCCTCAAAGAGCGCGGCGGCGCGCGGGTTGCTGTCCGGGTCGACCTGCGCGAAGAGCATGTCCGGCTGTTCGTCGATTGCCTTGCGGAAGGCGGTGACGAAGTCGCCGCGCAGCCCGCCGCCACCGGAGAGCAGCAGCATCACGGGCCGATCGCCCAGCAGTACCTGCTCAAGACTGTCGTCAGTCAGTGTCTGGATTTCCTGCATGGCGCTGCGCTCCCTGTTCGCCTGTGTCCAGTGTAGCGTCGGCAGGGCAGGGACTCAAGGCATGGTCAGCATACCCGCGGTCGATTGGCATGCGCGGGGCGTGTATAGTTCGGGCGCGGCGCTTCTGTTGGCCGGGCCGACTGGCTGCCATGCTACGACGATTTACACCCGACCTGCGCATTCTATTACTGCTCGCGCTCCCACCACTGCTGCTCTTCTGGCAACAGACGCTGGGCGGCCGCACCCTGCTGCCGGCTGACAACCTCTACCAGTATGAGCCCTGGGCGGGGATGCGCGAGCAGGTCGGCGCGCCCGCCGTGCCGCACAACGCGCTGGTCTCCGACCTCGTGCTGCAAAACTATCCCTGGAAGCAATTCCTGCGCCAGAGCCTGGATGCGGGCGAGGCGCCGCTCTGGAACCCGCAGCAATTCAGCGGCATCCCCTTCCTCGCCGCCGGACAGCACTCGGCGCTCTACCCCTTCAGCCTGATCTTCCACATCCTGCCGCTGTGGCTGGCCTATGGCTGGTTCACCGTATCGCAGCTGTGGCTGGCCGGCGCCGGCATGTACCTGCTGTTGCGCGGGCTGCAGGTCGGGCGTTTCGGCGGCGTGGTGGCCGCGCTGGCCTGGCAGCTCTCGGCCTTTCTGGTGATCAGCGCCGTCTTCCCGATGATTCTCGCGGCGGCGGCCTGGTTGCCGCTATTGTTGCTGCTGGTCGAGCTCACCATACGCGCGCAGCCACTGGCTGGCCGGCCGGCGCGCGCGCCCTGGACGGCGCTGGGCGCGCTGGCGCTGGGCTGCGTGCTGCTGGCAGGTCACGCCGAGCTCAGCTACTACAGTCTGCTCATCACGGGCGTATGGGCGCTGGCGCGGCTGTTGCAGCGCTGGCAGACCGATGGGCCGCGACCGGCCTTGAGGGCGCTGCCCTGGCTGCTGGCGCTGGCCGCCATCGGCCTGGCGACCGGCGCGCTGCAGCTTGTGCCGCTTTTCGAATTCGCAGGTATGAACTTCCGCAGCGGCGCGGCCTCCTACGAACAGGTCGTCGCCTGGGCGCACCCGCCGCGCGACCTCGTCCAGTTTCTGCTGCCGAACTTTTACGGCAGCCCGGCGCAGCACAGCATGTTTGACCTCTTCAGCGGCCAACTGCTGCCCCTGCGATCGACGGAATGGGGCATCAAGAATTACGTCGAGGCCGCGCTCTACAGCGGCATCCTGACGCTGGCCTGCGCCCTGCTCGCTCTCGGCAACCTGCGTCGCCGCGCTGCCGGCGGTCAGGCGCGCGCATTAACCTGGTTCTTCCTGCTGCTGGTTCTGGCCGGGCTGAGCTTCATGTTCGGTCTGCCGACCTACCGTCTGCTGTGGCTGCTGCCGGGCATCGACCAGCTGCATTCGCCCTTCCGCTGGGTCTTCGCCGTGAGCCTCGGCCTGGCCGTGCTGGCGGGTTTCGGCGCGGACCGGCTGGCGCGGGGCGCATCGGAGTCCTGGCGGCGGCGCCTGGGTCTGGCCTTGACCGGAACGGGTCTGGCGACCCTGGCCGCGCTGCTCCTCATCCGGCTCTTCTACCCGCAGCTGGAGCCGCTGGCGGAGCGCGTCTTTCGCGGCCTGGCGCAAGCGGACCAGGTCTTCGCCGACGCGCGCATGTTCACCAGTTTCCAATTCGGCAACCTGTTGCTATTCGCCCTGATGACGGGCGGCGCGGGACTCATCCTGCTGTGGGCGGGGCGCAACCTGTGCGCGCGCGGCTGGCAGCTCGGCGCCGCAGCCCTGCTGACGCTGGACCTGATGCTCGCTTCCGGTGGCTTCCACGCCGCCGCCGACCCGGCGCTGCTGGAGGTCACGCCGCCGGCCATCGCCTGGCTGCAGAGTCAGCCCGGCGCCTGGCGCTTTACGACGCTCGAGGCGGACCAGGCCATCCTGCCCGCCAACAGCGGATGGGTACACGGCCTGCGCGACGTCCGCGGCTACGAGAGCATAATCCCGCGCCAGTACGTGGACTTCATGCAGCGCATCGCCCCGCAGCGGCAACTGCCCTACAACCGCGTGGCGCCGCTCTACATCGACCAGCTGGCCGAAGTTGACTGGCAGCGCCTGGCGTTGACCGGGACGCGCTGGCTGGTGACCTCGGCCGCGCTCGAGCCGGAGCCGCTTTTGCCGCCGGGCAGCGCACTGGCCTGGCAGGACGAGGCGCTGCGCATTTACGAACTGCCGGCGTATCCCCTGGCCTGGCTGACGGCCGGGGTGGGGCCACTGCAGGTGGAGTCGCTGCCAGCGCCGCTGCCGGTCGAGCTGCTGCGCGAGGGCGGCCGCGAGAAGCTGCTGCAGTTCACGCTGCCCGCCGCGGCGACGAGTCAGCTGGTGGTCAGCGAGACCTGGCTGCCGGGCTGGCGCGCATGGCTGCGACCGGCCGGCTCGGAGCAGAATGCCGAGCAGTCGCTGCCAGTGACGCGCGTGCTCGAAAACTTCCAGGGCGTCACGCTCAACAGGGCGGAGCTGGAAACACGTTTCGGCCAGGAGCTGGCGGCGGACGCGCAGCTCTTGCTGCGCCTGAACTACAGTCCGGCCAGCTTCCAGGTCGGCCTCTTCGGCTCGGTGATCGGCGCGGCGCTGCTGCTCTTCCTGCCGGGCGTATGGCTGTGGCGCCTGTATACCGGACGCAATGACAGCGACGTGGCGCGCGTGGCGCGCAACAGCGTGGCGCCCATCCTGCTCAACCTCTTCAACCGCGGCATCGACTTCGCCTTCGCGCTGGTGATGCTGCGCATCCTCGGCCCGGAGGATGCGGGCGTCTATTTCTACGCGGGCTTCATCTTCCTGTGGTTTGATATCCTCACCAACTTCGGCCTCGACGTCTGGCTGACGCGTGAAGTGGCGCGCGACCCGTCGCGGGCGCTGCGCGTCCTGATCTCCAGCAGCGCCCTGCGGCTGGGGCTGACGCTGGCGGGTCTGGTGCTGCTGGCGGCCTTTCTGCTGGCGCGGCAACAGTTCATCACGCCGCCGCTGGGCGAAGCGGGCCTGCTGGCGATCCTGCTGCTATACCTCGGACTCTTCCCAGGCAGCCTCGGCAAGGGCCTGACCTCGCTCTTCTACGGCTTCCAGCGCGCCGAGTTCCCGGCGGTGGTCACTACCCTGGCCACGCTCAGCAAGACCGCGCTGGGCCTGCTCGCGCTGCTGGCGGGCACGGGCGTGGTCGGCCTGGCGGCGGCCAGCATCCTCACCAACGTGCTGACGCTGGCGCTGCTGGCCCTGGGCGCGCGGCCCCTGCTGCGCGGCATGGCGGCGGCGCGCCCCGACGTCGCGTTGCTGCGGCGCATGACCGGCGCCAGCTGGCCGCTGCTGACCAACCATTTCCTGGCGACCATCTTCTTTCAGATCGACGTGCTCATCATTGAGGCGCTGCATGGCGCACGCATGCTCGGCCTTTACAGCGTGGCCTACAAGTGGGTGGCGGCGCTGAACATCATCCCGGCCTTCTTCACGCAGGCGCTGCTGCCGGTGATGTCGCGCCAGGCGCAGGAGGATCCGGCGACGTTGCGGCGCACCTGCATCCTGGGTATCAAGCTGCTTTCCCTGCTGGCGCTGCCGCTGGCGGCGCTCTTCACCGCGCTGGCCTGGGCGCTGACGAGCCTGCTGGGCGGCGCGCAGTATCTGCCGGACGGCGCCATCGCCACGCAGCTGATGATCTGGAGCATTCCGATTGGCTGGATTAACAGCTTCCTGCAGTACGCGCTCATCGCGCTCGACCTGCAGCGGCGCATCACGCGCGCCTTCCTGCTGGCGGTGGGCTTCAACATCGTCGCCAACCTGCTGCTGGTGCCGCGTTATGGCTATCAGGCCGCCGCGCTGACCACCATCGCTTCGGAGCTGATCCTGCTGCTGCCCTTCGCCTGGCTGCTGCAGCGGGCGCTGGGGCCGCTGCCCTGGATTGCAATGCTGTGGCGGCCGCTGCTGGCGACATCGCTGTTGCTGTTGGTGCTGGCGGCGTTGTGGCCGCTGTCACCCTTGCTGGCGCTGGTGGCCGGCTGCGCGCTCTACGCGCTGACACTACGGCAGTTGCGGCCGCTGACGCCCTTGGAGCGACGGTTGCTGCGGCCGCTGGTGCCGCGGCGCTTGCGCGCCCTGTTGTAACCTGGCTCAGGCTTCGACGAGCTCGGCGAGGGGACGCGAGTCGATCTCGCCGCGGCGCATCAGGCTGCGCACGAAGGGGTTGGCGAAGACCGGGATGCGCAGGGTCTCGGCCGCGCGCTTCAGGGTAACGTGGTAGATGGTGACGGGGCGCGAGCCACTGAGCCAATGCTCCTCGTGGAAGACCTCGCTGGACAGCTGCCAGCCCTGGGCGAACAGGGTGACGAGCACGTCGCCGCCGCCGAGCTGGCCGGAATGCGGTGACCAGTGGCGCGTCACGTCGGGATAATCGAAATGTGCGTTCGCAGCGTCGAAATTAACCATGCGGTCATTCTAGCAGCGCGGGGCAGGCGGGTCAGCAGGGAATTTGCCAAATTCAGCGCGCAGATTTTGTCAGAATTGCGGAAAATCTTGTCTGATTCCCGCAGCCTTGTCAGGGTCACCTTATCTCCAAATGGCGCCGCGCGTATCGAGCCGCTGCAAGAACACAAAAGGGTTGTCACAGTGGCCGAAGCAATGGCAGAAGCATTTTGCGGGAAGACGCCAAACTCGCTAAAGTCAGGCTGGGTGTCGCCGACCTGAATGGCAGACTGCCGCAGGACGCACGATCTTGCAGCCCTTCGGTATTGAGATCCGTGGTGCAATGCAAGCACGAACGGCAAGGTATTTTATTAAGGAGAGCGTTATGACGAACAAACTTTCCCGCCGTCAATTTCTGCGCATGGGCGCAACTGGTGCCGCAGCCACGACCTTGGGGAGCGGCCTGTTGCCGTCGCTGGCCCAGGACGACATTGTGCTGCAGTGGTGGGATCATTTTCTGCCGCTGCAACCGCTGAGCGAGAGCGTCTTTGCCGCCTACAACGAGGCCAACCCCAACGTTAGCGTGGAGTACACGGTCTTCTCGCCGCCAGACCTCGGCAAGTCGCTGCAGCTGGCCTTCCCCAATGGCCAGGCGCCGGACATTCACGCCCTGGCGGGCGTCAACCTGCCGCTGCCTGCGCTGCACAAGGAGGGCTGGTTCACGCCCATTGGCCCCTACGTCACTGAGGAATGGATGGCCTCGCTGCCGCCCGAGGTTCTGATTGAAGGCCGCACGACCTTTGGCGGCGAGCTCTACAGCTTCCCGATCTTTGGCTTCCGCCAGCATGCCATCCTCACCTGGTTCAACGTGCCCCAGCTGGAAGCCGCCGGCGTCGACCCGGCGGTCGGCCCGGTGACCTGGGACGACTTCCGTCAGACGGCGCGCGTCGTCACGGAAAATGGCGGCGGCAACGTCTTCGGCTGGGTGCAGGGCATTGCCCACATCGGACGCATGTCCGCCACGCTGACCCAGCTGGCACAGCTGGCTGGCGCCTCCGGCGAGGTTGACTGGACCACTGGCGAATACGCGCACGCCAGCGATGCCTATGTGAACGCGCTGGAGTTCCTCGTCTCGATGGAGCGCGACGGCAGCCTCTTCCCGACCGGCCTGACCATCGACACGCGCAATGCGCGGGCGCGCTGGGCGGCCGGCGATGGCTGTCTCTTCCTCGACGGCCCCTGGAACATCGGCGTGCTGCAGAACAACTTCGCCGAATTCATGGATGTGACCGGGGTCTCGCAGGCGCCTGTGCCCGAGGCCGGCGTTGACGCCTGGATCTATGCCAATCCCAAGTCCGGCGATTTCTGGGTGTCCTCCCAGACCGACCACCCGGAACACGCCGCCGCCATTCTGCAGGACTTCACTTCCGAGGAATACCAGGTGCGGCTCGCCGAGCGTATGGACCAGCCGCCGCTGGACCCGACCGCGGTTGGCAAGGCCAATGTGCATCACACCTACAGCCGCGCTATCGAGCTCTTTGCCGACATCGCGCGCCTGGCGCCGGACCCGCTGGTGCGCAACCCGGCCGTGGCCGAAGCGCTGTCGCGCATGTCGGACGTGCGCCCCAACCTGGGCGAAATCGTGCAGGGTGTGGTCAGCGGCGAGGTCGATGACCTGCGCGGCACGCTGCAATTCTACGCCGACCAACTCAGCGCCCAGCGCGAGAGCGCCGTCGCAGCCGCCCAGGCCGCCGGGGTCGATGTCAGCCTTGATGACTGGGTCTTCAGCAACTGGCAGCCGGGGCAGGATTACACGGCCGGGATGTACACAGAGTCCTGAGCCGGACATGCTCGCTGGACGGAGCGAAAGCAAAAGCACGGGGCGGAGTCTGGCGTGGCAAGCCGCGCCTCTCCGCCTCGTGCGACGTCTCTGGCGTGACCGTCTGATCTATCTGTTTCTGCTGCCCACGCTGGTTCTCTTCGCGATGTTCACTGTCTGGCCGATCATCGGCAGCTTCTGGATCTCGTTGCTGGACTGGAACGGGTTTACGCGCGAGGCGCGTTTCATCGGCCTGGCGAACTACGTCGAGGTGGCCGCCGACCCGCTGTTCTGGAACGCCTTCCGCAACACCTTCTTCTTCATGGGCATCAGTGTGCCCGTGCGCGTGAGTCTGGCGTTGGTGCTGGCGCTGATTCTGAATGACCGGCGCCTGCCTTTCGCAAGTGTTTTCCGCACGGCGCTGTTCCTGCCGGTGGTGACCACGATGGCCATTATCGGCGTGGTGATGACCTTCGTCTTCGACCCCGCCGGCGGGCCGGTGAACCAGGCGCTGCTCGGGCTCGGCCTGGTCGAACGCCCGATCAACTTTCTGGCCCGCTCGGCGACGGCGCTGCCCACGGCGATGGGTATTCACGTCTGGAAGTGGCTCGGCATCACCCTGATTTATTGGCTGGCGGCGCTGCAGACTGTTCCGCGCGAGCTTTATGAGGCGGCCCAGGTGGATGGCGCCGGCCCGCGCCAGAGTTTCTGGTACATCACGCTGCCGCTGCTGGTTCCCTTCGGCATCATCATCGTGCTCATCACCGCCATCGACACCCTGCGCGTCTTCGACCTGATCCTGACGCTCACTGGCGGAGGCCCCTTCCTCAAGACCGAGGTGGTCGAGGTCTACATCTATCGCTGGGCCTTCAACTCCAGCATCCCGCGTCTGGGGCTGGCCTCGGCGGCAGCGGTCTTCTTCGGTCTGGCGACCATGTTGCTGGCCATCTTGCAGGCGGCGGGCTATGGCCTGGCGCGGCGCCTGCGGGGGCAGTGATGACGGCGCGTCTGTGGCGCGACCCACGCCGCCTGGTCACGGTGCTCGGCCTGACGCTGCTCTGCCTGGTCTGGGTTTACCCCTTTCTGTGGATGGTGTCGGCCTCGCTGAAAAACTCGATGGACATTTTCCGCAGCGGACTGAACCTCATCCCGCAGCACTGGCGCTTCGAGAATTACCTGCGCGCCTGGGTGGATGCGAAGTTCAGCCGCTACATGCTCAACACGGTGGCGGTGACGCTCGGCACGGTCGCGCTGACGCTGGCGCATACCAGCCTGGCCGGTTATGTGCTGGGGCGTTACCGCTTCATCGGGCGGCGCGTGATTCTGGCGCTGCTGGTGGGCACCATCTTCGTGCCCGCCGGCTACACCATCATCCCCACAGTGCAGCTGGCCAACACGCTCGGCCTGCTGAACAACCTGGCGGGCATCATCCTGGCGCTGGGCGGCGCCGGCCACGTGATCCACATTCTGCTCTTCGCAGCCTACTTTGGCAGCCTGCCGAAGGAGCTGGAGGAAGCGGCCATCCTCGACGGGGCCGGCTTCGTCGCCATTTTCGCGCGCGTGATGCTGCCGCTGGGCGGGCCGGTGATTGCCACGGTGACGATCCTCACTTTTCTCAGCGCCTGGAACAGCTTTTTTCTGCCGCTGGTCTTCACCTTCAGCCGGCCGGATCTGCGCACGCTCAGCGTGGGCATGTTCGCTTTCGTCGGCGAAAACGAGACGGACTGGTCGGGCATGGCCGCCGCGGCCACCCTGTCGCTGATCCCGGTGGTCTCGGTTTTCTTTTTGATGCAGCGTCATTTTGTGGAAGGCATTGCCGGCGCGGTGAAGCAGTAGCGCCATTCATCCATACAGTCAGGAGCGAGCATGAACTCCCGTCGGCCCAACATTCTCTGGATCTGCACTGACCAGCAGCGCCACGATACCCTCGGCTGCCATGGCAATGACTTCGTGCGCACGCCGCATATCGACGGCCTGGCGGCCGGCGGCATGCAGTTCACGCGAGCCTACAGCCAAAGTCCGGTCTGCACGCCCAGCCGTGCCTCCTTCCTGACCGGGCGCTATCCGCGCACGACGCGCTGCCGCCAGAACGGCCAGTCCATCCCGGCCGACGAGATGCTGGTCACGCGTCTGCTGGCCGACGCCGGCTACAATTGCGGCCTCTCCGGCAAGCTGCACCTCGCTCCCTGCAACCCCCGGGCAAATCCCGGCACCGAGCGCCGCATCAACGACGGCTACGATGAATTCCACTGGTCGCATCATCCGCGTTATGGTGACTGGCCCACCAACGAATATTTCCACTGGCTGCGCGAGCGCGGCCAGAGTGACCAGGTGGGTCCCTCGCCGCTGTCGGACCATATCCTCACGGGCATGCCGGCCGAACATCACCAGACGACCTGGTGCGCGCAGAAGGCCATCAACTTTATCGAGGCGCACGAGGACAGCGCGCTACCCTGGCTTTTCTCCGTCAATATGTTCGATCCGCACCATCCCTTCGACCCGCCGCCGGAATATCTGCAGCGCTATCTGGATCTGCTCGACGACATCCCGCTGCCTGTCTGGCAGCCCGGCGAGCTGGCGGACAAGCCGCCCTACCAGCACCTCGACCACCTGGGCGCCTACAACAACCCGCGCTCCTTCCCCTTCGACGAGATGTCGGCGCGCGACCACCGGCTGGTGACAGCGGCCTACTGGGCGATGGTCGATCTGATCGACGACCAGGTCGGGCGTATGCTGGCGGCGCTGGAGCGCACGGGTCAGCGCGAGGAGACCCTCGTCATCTTCATGTCGGACCACGGCGAGATGTTGGGCGACCACAGCATTTATCTGAAAGGCCCCTACTTCTACGAGCCGGCCATCCACGTGCCGCTGATCGTATCGCAGCCGGGCACGATCGAGGCCGGCGGACGCTGCGCCGAGCTGGTCGAGCTGGTCGACCTGGCGCCGACCTTGATGGAGGCGGCCGGTGAGCCACGCTGGCCGGGCATGCAGGGGCAGTCGCTCTGGCCGCTGCTGTCAGGGGAGGGCGAGCCCGTCCCGGCGCGCGAGGACGTCTATTGTGAGTACTACAACGCCATGCCCTGGCATGATGTGCCGCGGCCGCAGCTGACGATGCTGCGCACGCAGACGCACAAGCTGGTCGTCGCGCATGGCCTGGCAGCCGGTGAGCTCTATGACCTGGAAGCCGACCCGCAGGAGACGCACAACCGCTGGCACGATCCGGCGTACGCCACTTTGCGCATGGAGCTGCTGCAGCGCCTCTGCGACCGCATGGCCTGGACGGTCGACCCGCTGCCCGCGCGCGAGGGGATTTTCTGAGCGAACTCAGTTCGCTTTCTGCATGACAGCTACACACCAAGGAATAGTGACGCCTTAGCGCGAAGTTTCAATACGTACTGTAATACGTGACGCGGACAATCAAGGATTGGTGTACAGATGTGGAGTGGCCGCAAGGTACTTAAACGATCCTAATTGGGCCTTACTCTTTGTCTGACGCGTCTCCTGAACCGGCATTGTTGTCCTTGTCGCCCTTGATCTTTTCCAGCCCTTTCTTGGCGATATCAGCACCCCCTTTGGCAGCGACACCTATCTTGATCAGCGATTCTGCTACATCACCCGCTGAATTAATTGCGTCACCCGCCGCAGCAATCGCGTTGATAATGTCCGGGTCAAGAGAATCCTTTCTAACTTCACCAGGTCCAGCGCTATCCCTCACCTCGGTGATTCTCTTGTCAGGGACTGCGATGTCGCGCATTCTGGTTAAAGCCTGCTCAGATTCATGAGAAGCTTTGACACCGGTAACCGATCGCGAGTCTACGCTTCTGGACTTTTCGTTCGTTGCAGAATCCGATATCTGCTCCGACATCGTTTGATCCTTTCTCGTTCTAAGAGGTCAATCAACATCTAAAAGTGTAGCACACTGTTCAGTAGGGATTCATCACTCTTTTGTCCACCTCTGATTCACAGCGCTGGGGCACTCGCCCGTGCTATACTCGCCCATCCCCCGGCACAGGAGCGCAGCCCGTGGCCAGCCCGACCCTCATCCGCATCGCCGACATCGCCGCGCATGAAGGCCAGCAGGTCCTGCTGCAGGGCTGGGTGCAGGCGCGCTGACACTACGGCCGCACGCTTCAAGCTACTCTTCTGCAGGCTGATCAAGGCGCGCCGGCGTCAAACTGTCAGGGCGCCGGGTCAGGCATCTGGCCGGGCGCTTGCGGGGGCGCGAGCTGGGCCTGCACCTCGAAGCCGCCGTGGATCCAGCCGGGCGCGCTGCAGCCGAGCAGCAACTCGTTCCAGAACGTGTCGGGCGCCGCGCCCATGACCTTTACGCGCTTGCCTTGCCAGCAAACGCCGACCTGCTCGTGTTCCAGGCCGGGGCCGCTGCGGACGCGCGTCGTCCAGGTCACTATGGCGAGCAGGGTGGAGCGGGTTTCCGGGCTGCTTTCCGGCTTCGGCTCCGGCTCGTCGGCGAAGGTGTAGACGGGCATGCCCATGGCGCCGCCGCCCAACTGGCATGTGCCGCGCGTTCCGATCCATTCGCCATCGCCGAGCGCCTCACTGTTCACGCAGCGGACGAAGACGACTTCCTGCGCCGACGCGACCGGCGTCAGCAGGGCGCCGAGGATGAACGCCAGGGCCAGCGCGGGCCTGATTGCTCGAATATGTTTTCTCATTTCCGAAGTCCTCTGGCAATTCTCAATGTGCAAGGCGCACTCGCATCTGGGCCGGCGCGTGCTGCGTCAGTGTGTGAATGACGGGTTCGTGAGCAATGACTTCAACAGGGCCACACGCGGTGCCGGCCAGTCCCACAATTAAACCATACCCCCGCCAGTTTTTTCTGCAAGTTTCGGCCTGCCTGGCGGCGCCCGTGCTATACTCCCCGCCCATCTCCCTCGGCACAGGAGCGCAGCCCGTGGCCAGCCCGACCCTCATCCGCATCGCCGACATTGCCGCGCACGAAGGCGAGCAGGTCCTGCTGCAGGGCTGGGTGCAGCTGCGCACCGGCAAGGGTCGGCTGCACTTCATTCGCCTGCGCGATGGCAGCGGCGTCGTCCAGTGCGTCGCCTTTCGCCACGAGCTGAACGAGGATGACTTCGCGCTGGCCCGCAGCCTGACGCAGGAGGCCGCCATCCGCGTCACCGGCGTGGTGCGCAGCGACGCGCGCGCGCCCGGTCTGCCAGGCGGCTACGAGGTCGGCGTCAGCAGCCTGGAGCTGGTCGGCGCGGCCGAGGACTTTCCCATCACGCCCAAGGAGCACGGCGTTGAGTTCCTGATGGACCGACGCCATCTGTGGGTGCGCTCCAGCCGCCAGTGGGCGATTCTGCGAATTCGCGCCACGATTGTCAGCGCCATGCGTAACTGGCTGGATGACGAGGGCTTCCTGCTGGTGGACACGCCGATCATCACGCCCACCGCCGGCGAGGAGACCACCACGCTCTTCGACATTGACTACTTCGGCGAGCCGGCCTTCCTCGCGCAGACCGGCCAGCTCTACAACGAGGCCAACATCGCCGCCTTCGGCAAGGTTTACTGCTTCGGCCCCACCTTCCGCGCCGAGAAATCGCGCACGCGGCGCCACTTGCTGGAGTTCTGGATGCTGGAGCCGGAGCTGGCCTTTTGCTCGCTCGAAGAGTTAATGGACTTGCAGGAGCGCTTCATCAGCAGCGTCATCACGAGCGTCATCAAGCGGCATCCGCAGGAGCTGGCGCTGATCGGGCGCGACATCAGCGCGCTGGAGCGCATCAAGGCGCCCTTCCCGCGCATCAGCTACGACGAGGCCGTGCAGCGCCTGCATGCGCTGGCCGCGGACTGCGAGGACGAGGAGCAGCGCGCGCTGCTGGCCATCGAGTGGGGCGAGGACTTCGGCGCGCCCCAGGAGACCGCCATCGCCGAACAGTTTGACCGCCCGGTTTTCGTCTACCATTACCCGACGGCGGTCAAGGCCTTCTACATGCAGCCGCTGGACGGGCGACCCGAACTGTGCCGCAGCGTCGACCTGCTGGCGCCGGAGGGCTACGGCGAGATCACCGGCGGCAGCGAGCGCATCTACGACCTGGCGCTGATCGAGGAACGCGTCGCGCAGATCGGCCTGCCGCGCGAGGCCTACGACTGGTACCTTGAGCTGCGGCGCTACGGCAGCGTGCCGCATTCCGGCTTCGGCATCGGCCTGGAGCGCACCGTCGCCTGGATCTGCGGCCTGGCGCACATCCGCGAAAGCATCCCCTACGCGCGCATGCTCAACCGCAAGTCGCCCTGATGGCGCGCATCCGGACCGCGCGCCTGTTGCTGCGGCGCTTCACGCCCGCGGATGAAGGCGACTGGGCGCGCGCGGTGCTGGCCAACCCGGTCACCATGCGCGCGCTGCCCGCCGGCAAGCCCGCGCCCCGCCAACGCGCCGCCGGCATCCTCGCCGACTTCGCCGAACACTGGCGCAGCCATGGCCACGGCATGTGGGCCGTGGAACTCTGCGCCAGCGGCGCGCTCATCGGCCACTGCGGCCTGCAGCGCGTCGACAGCGGTACGCGCGTCGAGTTGGTTGTCGCGCTCTGTCCGCCACACAGTCGCGGCGATCTGCCGCAGGAGGCCGCGCAGGCGGCGTTGCGGCACGGCTTCGAGGCGCTGCGGCTGCCGGAGGCCATGGCCGTGGTACTCCCCGCCAACGGGCGCGCGCGGCGGCTGTGGCGGCAGCTGGGCATGCGGCACAGGGGCAGCGTACACCTCTACGACCAGCGTCTGCCGCTCTTCACCCTGCGCCGCGGGGACTTCGTACATCATGACGAACGTTACGAATTGCATGAGGAAGAGGCTTTACCATGACCCTGCACCGACTCGAGCCTGAACGCCGCACGCTGCACGGCCACTGGTCGAAAGACCTGCCACCCGTGCTGACCATTGACCCCGGCGACGCGGTCGATTTCCGCACGCTGGACGCCGCCTGGGGCACAGCCATGCCCGCAGCGCCGGGTCGGCCGGACGTGAAGTTTGAGCCGCGCGACGCTGTGCTCGATGACGGCCACGCGCTGGTCGGGCCCGTCTACATTCGCGGCGCGCTGCCGGGCATGATGCTGGCCATCACGGTCGAGGAGCTGGTCACCGGCAGCTGGGGCTGGAACGGCGGCGGCGGTGACTGGCTGAAGGAGGATGGCCAGCCGCTGGGCGACGTGGGCGCGATGCACTGGAATCTGTGGCAGCTGGACATGGGGCGTATGGCCGCGCGCAACCAGAGCATCATCACCGTGCGCATGACGCCTTTCCTCGGCGTGATGGGCATGCCGTCGGCCGCGCCCGGCGTGCACAGCACCCGTCCGCCGCGACTCAACGGCGGCAACATCGACTGCCGCGAGCTGGTGGTCGGCAGCACGCTTTACCTGCCGGTGGCGGTGGCGGGCGGCCTCTTCTCCACTGGCGACGGTCACGCCGCCCAGGGCGACGGCGAAGTCTCCAGCACGGCCATTGAATGCCCGATGGAGCGCGCCCTGCTGCGCTTCAACCTGCGCGAGGACTCGCCGCTGCAGACGCCCTGGGCCGAGACGCCCGCCGGGACAGTGACCTTCGGCTTTCACGCAGACCTGCAGGGGGCGGCCAACGCGGCGCTGGGCGCCATGCTGACGCTGCTGTCGGCGCGCATGAAGATCAGCCGCAGCGAAGCCCTGTCCCTGGCGAGCCTGGCCGTTGACCTGCGCGTCACGCAAATCGTCAACGCGACGCGCGGCGTGCACGCCTTGCTGCGCCCCGGCGCGCTGTGGTAGGGCGCCCTCACCCCCCCCCCGACCCCCTCTCCCTCAGGGAGAGGGGGAGAAAAGCGTTCTCACCCAATCAGGTATTTAAAGTCCCTCTCCCTGAGGGAGAGGGATTTAGGGTGAGGGCGAAGAGTCCCTCTCCCTGAAGAGTTCCCGCCGCAAGCGGGACAGAGGCGGCCTGCCGCCGTGAATCCTGGCAGAATTGACCAAATTTACGTTATATACCTCACAACAGAACGTCCATTTTGAGAGGATGTGCCTTCATGGAATCGGTTAATATGGCAAGCGTTGCGTGGGTGATGGTTTCTGCCGCTCTCGTCATGATCATGTTGCCGGGCCTCAGCCTGTTTTACAGCGGGCTGGTGCGCGGCAAGAATGCGCTGGCGACGGCCATGCAAACTTTTTCCTGCCTGGCAATCGTGCTCGTCGTCTGGATGCTGTGGGGCTATTCGCTGGCCTTCGGCCCCAGCACCGGCGGCATCATCGGCAACCTCGATCACCTCGCGCTGAACGGCATCGGGCTGGAGCCACGCGCCGGCCAGGAGATTCCGGAGCTGCTGTTCATGCTCTTCCAGGGCATGTTCGCGGCCATCACGCCGGCGCTGCTGGCGGGGGCCCTCGCCGAGCGCGTCAAGTTCCGCGCCTTCGGCGCCTTCGTCGTGCTCTGGGTCACTTTCGTCTATTGCCCGATCGCGCACTGGATCTGGGGTGACGGCTGGCTGGCTTCCATGGGCGCGCTCGATTTCGCCGGCGGTTTCGCCGTGCACATGGCATCCGGCGTGGCGGCCCTGGCAGCCGCGCGCATCCTCGGCCGGCGCATTGTCAAGGATGGCGAGACTGCGCTGCAGCCGCACAGCCTGATGATTGTGCTGCTGGGCGCCGGGCTGCTGTGGTTCGGCTGGTTCGGCTTCAACGGCGGCAGCGCGCTGGCGGCGGACGGCGTCGCCGTGATTGCGCTGGTCAACACCAACCTGGCCGCGGCAGCCGGGGCGCTGACCTGGATGCTGCTGACCTGGTACCGATCGCATAAACCCAGTGTGCTGGGGGCGGCCTCCGGCGCGATTGCCGGGCTGGTGGGCATAACGCCCGCCGCCGGCTTCGTGGACGTGCTGCCCGCCCTCGTTATCGGCATCGGCGCCTCCGTCGTTTCCTACATCGCCGCCGAGAGCCGCATCAAGGCCATGGTGGATGATGCCCTGGATGTCTGGGCGATCCACGGCATGGCCGGCACCTGGGGCTGCGTGGCGCTGGGTCTCTTCGCATCGACGACGCTGGCCAATGGCGGACTGCTCAGCGGCAACAGCGAGTTCTTCGTCACGCAGATCATCGGCGCCGTCGTCATCTGGGTCTTCGCCTTCGTCGCTACCTGGGTCGTCTTCCGCGTGATCGAGGCGGCCATCGGCCTGCGACCCACGGAAGAGGAAGAGGCGCTGGGCCTGGACGAGGCCGAGCACGGCGAACCTGCCTACTCGACCCTGATAGGCTAGTATTTTGGTATCAGTGGCAGAGGTCCCGCTGCGCGGCATGCCTGCGCGGCGGGGTCCATTTCAAGTATAAGGACCGTTGGCCCTCACCCTAAATCCCTCTCCCCTCAGGGAGAGGGACTTTAACTGCTAATTGCGGGAGAACGTTTTCTCCCCCTCTCCCTGAGGGAGAGGGGGTCGGGGGTGAGGGCGCGCCAGGAAAGGGTCAGGATGCCAGCAGTAACCATCAAGCCGACGGACGCAGCCCTGACGCGCTACCGGAGCACGCTGGACGAATTGGTAGCGCAGGGCGTCACGAATGAGAGCGGGCTGCGCCGCGCCTTCAGCACCCTGCTGCGCGATACTGCGCGCAAACGCAACTGGATGCTGGTCGAGGAGCAGAGCGTAGGCCGTGTGCGGCCCGACGGCACGCTGCGCGACCAGTGGCAGCTGCCGCACGGCTACTGGGAGGCCAAGGACGGCCGCGACGACCTTGAGGTCGAGATCCGGCGCAAGCGCGAACGCGACTATCCCTTCAGCAACATCATTTTCGAGGATACCAACACGGCTGTGCTCTACCAGAACGAGCGCCGCATCCTGCAGGCTGACTGCAACAACCGTGCGGAGCTGGCCGGCCTGCTGACCCAGTTCTACCGCCACGAGACGCCGGACTTCAGCAGCTTCGAGGAAGCGGTAGAACGCTTCTCAAGCGAAGTGCCGCAAATCGCGCAGGGCCTGCAGGCGCTCATCGACCAGGCGCGCGTCAGCAACGCCGGCTTCCAGCGCGCCTTCGCGGACTTCATGACGCTCTGCCGCGAGGCGCTGAACCCCAACATCAGCCGCGCGGCCGTCGAGGAGATGCTGATCCAGCACCTGCTGACCGAGCGCATCATCCGCAAGGTCTTCGACCAGGAGAACTTCGTGCGGCGCAACGTCATCGCCGCCGAGGTGGAGAAGGTCATCGACGCGCTGACCAGCCAGCACTTCAACCGCCACGAGTTTCTCGGCTCGCTGGACCGCTTCTACCGCGCCATCGAGCAGGCCGCGGGGCGCCTGGCCGACTTCCGCGACAAGCAGCATTTCATCAACACGGTCTACGAACGCTTCTTCCAGGGCTTCAGCGTGCGCGTGGCCGACACCCACGGCATCGTCTACACGCCGCAGGAGGTGGTCGACTTCATGGTGGCGGCGGTTGACGAGTTGCTGCAGCGCGAATTCGGCCTGCGCCTGGGCGACGAGGGCGTGTGCGTCATCGACCCCTGCACCGGCACCGGCAACTTCGTCGTCAACCTGCTGGGCCGCGTGGCGCGCGAGAACCGGCGCGAGCTGGAGAACTTCTACCGCGAGCGGCTCTTCGCCAACGAAGTGATGCTGATGCCCTACTACATCGCCAGCCTCAACATCGAGCACGAGTATTACCGGTTGAGCGGGCGTTACGAAGCCTTTGAGGGCATCTGCTTCGTGGACACGCTGGACCTGGCCGAGGGCGACATGCCGGAGATGTTTACCGAGTTCAGCGAGCGCAACAGCGCGCGCGTAGAGCGGCAGAAGGCAGCGAAGATCAACGTGGTCATCGGCAACCCGCCCTATAACGTGGGCCAGCTGAACGAGAACGATAACAACAAGAATCGCAAGTATGAGGTTGTAGACCGAAGAATCCGCGAAACCTACGTTAGTGACTCACACGCAACTAACAAGAATGAAAACTATGATGTATACAGAAAATTCTTTCGCTGGGCGAGTGACAGACTGGAGGGCCAAGATGGTATTGTTTGTTTTATCAGCAATAACGGTTTCATAGAAGGTTATGCAGCCGATGGATTTCGAAAACATTTGATTGTTGATTTCACACATGTTTGGCACTTAGATCTACATGGAAATGTCCGACGAAACCCTAAAATTAGTGGTACGTCACACAATGTCTTCGGTATCCAAGTAGGTGTTGGTATCACAATTGCAGTCCGAAATTCCTCCAAGTTAAGCAACGAAATTCATTATCATCGTTTGCCAGAAATGATGCTTCGTGAAGAAAAGCTGAGTTATC
This sequence comes from Phototrophicaceae bacterium, assembly GCA_965238035.1. GTDB lineage: Bacteria > Chloroflexota > Anaerolineae > Aggregatilineales > Phototrophicaceae > JAGWBD01. The sequence goes on from OZ250163.1 coordinate 1,978,766, forward strand.
TGGAACATTGTGTTTCTAGTGAGGACAAGGCAATAAACTGTGTGAACTGGCGACAAATTGTCCCTGATGAGAAGCATACTTGGATTCACGCAAAGCATGTGGACGAGTATTCTCGCTTTCTGTCTATGGGCACGAAAGCAGCGAAAGCAATAAAAGGCAATTCGACCCATTCCGTCACTACAATCTTTAAGACTTACTCTGGTGGCGTGAAGACAAGTCGCGACTGGATTGTTCTTGGTTTCGGAAAACTTTCACTTGCAAAACATGTTGAGCAATTTGCTGAGAAATACAACGCAGAGGTGGATCGCTATATCCGCCATGGAAGACCGACTAACGTAGATGATTTTGTCGCTGATGAAGTGAATTGGAGTGAATCATTAAAGTCTAGTCTTCAACGCGGTCTGTATGCAGAGTATTTGAGTGACAAAATTCGTATTTGTGAATACAGACCATATACAAAAAAGTTTCTTTACTTTGACAAGGCACTGAATGAGCGACGCTATCAATTCCCTTATTTTTATCCCAATTCTGAAACAGAAAGAGAGAACTCAACGATTTGTGTTTCGGGAATCGGACACGATGATTTTAGGGTGTTGATTTCAAACACACTCGTTGAATACAAAGTCTCTAATTCCGCAAATGGTGGCACTCAATGCTTCCCACTTTATACCTACGACGAGGACGGGACGAACCGGCGCGAGAACATCACCGACTGGGCGCTGGCACAGTTCCGCGAACGCTATGACAACTCAATCACAAAGCTCGACATCTTCCACTACGTCTACGGCCTGCTGCACCACCCCGGCTACCGCGCACGCCACGCGGACTCGCTCAAGCGCGAGCTGCCGCGCATCCCCCTGGCGCCGGACTTCGCCGCCTTCCGCGACGCCGGCCGCGAGCTGGCGCAATTGCACCTTAACTATGAGCGCGAGCAGCCCTTTGACCTGGACTGGGAGATCGCGGACCCGGAGCGGCCGATTGACTACCGCGTCGAGAAGATGCGCCCGCTCAAGCGCGTCCCGTCACCGGACGGCGACTACCGAATCTTCGACTCGCTGGAATACAACAACACGCTGACCCTGCGCGGCATCCCGGCCGAGGCCTTCCGCTACCGCCTCGGCACGCGCTCGGCGCTGGAGTGGGTGGTCGACCAGTATCAGGTCAAGACCGACAAGCGCAGCGGCATCGTCAGCGACCCCAACGCCTGGAGCGACGACCCGCACTACATCGTCAACCTGGTCGGCCGCGTGGTCGCGGTCAGCATGCGCACCGTGCGCATCGTGGACGGCCTGGCCGCCCTCCCCCTGCTGGAAGCGTAGCGGGCCCGCCCTCACCCTGAATCCCTCTCCCTGAAGGGCTCCCGGCGTGAGCGGCGGGAAAAGGGGGAGACAAACCTGTCCGTATTCCTGAGTTCTTAAAGTCCCTCTCCCGTCGGGAGAGGGGGAGTAAGACTGTCTGAAACCCCGAGTTCTTTCAAGTCCCTCTCCCTGAGGGAGAGGGATTTAGGGTGAGGGCCAGTACTGTACTTTCTCCCCTCGATAGGCTCCCGCATCGGAGCGGGAAAAGGGGGCCGGGGGGTGAGGGCGCCCTACTCCTCGCCCTCACCACCACGTATATCCTGCTCCCAGGGCTTTTTCGCGCTGCCTGAGAGCGCCTTTGGCAGGGTTGACGATACAGCCAGACATCGACTTCGCTTTCCAGTTGAGATTCAATCAGTTGACAGGCTTTGTCAGTGAGTTGGCTGCCTAATTCCGACAAAAAGGATTTGATTCCATATCCCTGATGCTTTATCCTGGAATACATGACGTGACTCCAGTTATTCTGCTTTGCCAGGATAACTGGCATGAACTGGTTTTCACGTCATTTCTATTTCAACCGACTTCGATACACTACCTGACTGGCAACAATGCGCTATAATAAACAAACAGTCATAACTAGGGAGAGTTAGCCATGCGATACATCTTACTTACCCTTGTCTTGCTCCTGTGCGTCGCGCCAGCACTGGCGACCGACTACACGCTGGATGAGGACTGCGGCCTCGCCGATGCCCTTAGAGCGGCCAACGCCGACCTGGAGCGCCGCGCCTGCCCGGCCGGCGACGGCGCCGACCTCATCACGCTTACCGCCGACATCACCCTGACCGGAGAACTGCCGCGTATCATCTCCGCCATCACCATCGACGGCGCGGGCCATACCATCAGCGGGGACGACGAGTTACGCATCTTTTATGTCGATATGGGCGGCTCGCTTACCCTGCAAAACGTCCATCTGACGGAGGGGCGGGCCCGCCGCGAGGCTTTCTTCATCAGCGTCTGGGGCTCGACCGACTATAGCGTGAGCGGCGGCGCCATCAGCGTCAACCGCGGCAGCCGGCTGGAACTGGTTAACAGCCGTTTCACGGACAATACGGCGACGGACTTTGGCGGCGTACTGGATAGCTGGGATAGCGAAGTTATTGTCATCGACAGCGAATTCAGCGGCAATAGGGCGGAGGATGGCGGCGCGATATCGTCGGCCTTGGGCGTGGTCACCGTGAGCAATAGCAGCTTCGACGGCAACAGAGTGAGGGACGGCGGCGGCGCGCTGCGGGTGTTTAACGGCACGGCGCATGTCAGCGATTCGCAGTTCACTGGCAATAGAGCGTATGAAGGCGGGGCGATCTTAGTCATACGGAGCACGCTGGAACAAAGCGGCAATACCTTCAGCGACAACGTAGGCGGTGACTGTGTTGGCTGTTGATCAGCGCGCCACTTTGCCTAAATCTCGCTAAGCCTGTGTAGACCAATGCAGATTGACGCCGATGGCACACAGTCACGACCACGGACCAGCACCAACATCACAGCAACAACATCCTGGTCAAGCTGGCCATGGCGCTGCACCTGCCGGGCTTCACCCACGACCACAGCCACGCCGACCTGGTGGGGCGCGTGGTCGTGGTCAGCGTGGAGACGGTGGCGATTGTGGACGGTCTGGCGGGGCTGCCGCTCCAGTAGCAATCGCTGGCCGCCCTCACCCCCCAACCCCCTCTCCCGTCTTCGACGGGAGCCCTTCAGGGAGAGGGGAGAAAAGCTTGTTCGCGCCTCGGATTGGAAGTCCCTCTCCCTGAGGGAGAGGGATTTAGGGTGAGGGCGGGCTACTCTTCGCCCGGATACTTCGCCTTACCCGTATAGCCCAGCTTGCGCAGGCTCCGCCAGGCGCGCGGCGCTGCAACAGTTCTCCAGGCAAAAGTTCGCCCCTTGTCCAGGTCAATGTTATGTTTCATCGATCTCTTGTTTTCACGCAGCATCATGACCAACAAAATATCGGGCAGACGCAGGATGACAATCGCATGAATTGGTTTTCACGTCATTTCTATTTCAACCGACTTCGATACACTACCTGACTGGCAATAATGTGCTATACTGGCAATAATGCGCTATAATGAACAAATAGTCATAACCAAGGAGAGTTAGCCATGCGATACATCTTAATAACCCTTGTTTTGCTCCTATGCATCTCGCCAGCGCTAGCGACCGACTACACCCTGGATGAGGACTGCGGCCTCTCCGATGCCCTTAGAGCGGCCAACGCCGACCTGGAGCGCCGCGACTGCCCGGCCGGCGACGGCGCCGACCTCATCACGCTTACCGCCGACATCACGCTGGACGGAGAACTGCCGCGTGTCATCTCCGACATCACCATTGATGGCGCGGGCTTTACCATCAGCGGGGACGACGAGTTCCGCATCTTTTATGTCGATATGGGCGGCTCGCTTACCCTGCAAAACATCCATCTGACGGAGGGGTGGGCCCACCGCACTGTCACCTTCATCAGCGCCTGGGGCTCGACCGACTATAGCGAGAGCGGCGGCGCCATCATCGTCAACCGCGGCAGCCGGCTGGAACTGGTTAACAGCCGTTTCACGGACAATACGGCGACGGACTTTGGCGGCGTACTGGATAGCTGGGATAGCGAAGTTATTGTCAGCGACAGCGAATTCAGCGGCAATAGGGCGGAGGATGGCGGCGCGATAGCTTCAGCCTTAAGCGTGGTCACCATCAGCAATAGCACTTTCGACGGCAACAGAGTGAGGGACAACGGCGGCGCGCTGCAGGTGTTTAACAGCACGGCGTATGTCACCGATTCGCAGTTCAGTGGCAATAAAGCGCATGAAGGCGGGGCGATCAGCCTCTATAGGGGCACGGTGGAACGAAGCGGCAATACCTTCAGCGACAACGTAGGCGGTGACTGTTTCGGCTGCGAATAAGCGCGCCACTTTGCCTAAATCTTGCTAAGCCAATGTAGACCAATAGATGCCGCGGCTCTACCAGGCCGCGGCATCGCCTTTATTTTGGCACTTGCGCCTCCACAGCTTTGTTGTACAAATGCGTCGCCATGCTCTTGAACAACTCGTCGAATTGCGCAGCACCTGCCGGGCTTCACCCACGACCACAGCCACGCCGACCTGGTGGGGCGCGTGGTCGCGGTCAGCGTGGAGACGGTGCGCATCGTGGACGGCCTGGCGGGCCTGCCGCTCCAATAGCAATCGCTGGCCGCCCTCACCCCCCGGCCCCCTCGGGAGGGGGGGGAGAAAAGCGCTCTTGCACAATTCAGTAGTTAATTGCCCTGTATCCCGCTATCCCGCTCACGACGGGAGCCCTTCTTCGGGAGAGGGATTTCAAAAACACTAGTTCCCCGACTGTCTTTCTCCCCCTCTCCCTGAGAAGGGTTCCCGCCGCAAGCGGGACAAGGGGGCCGGGGGGTGAGGGCCGCCTACCTCTCGCTCACGGCCACCTGGCGCCGCCAGGCCCGGGGCGCTGCAACAGTTCTCCTGGCAAAAGTTCGCCCCTTGTCCAGGTCAATGTTATGGTCTCATCGATCTCTGGCATTCACGCAGCATCATGACCAACAAAATTTCAGGCAGACGCAGGACGACAATCGCATGAACGATCTTGAACTGCAGCAGTATCTCTTTGATTTGCAAGGCTACCTGGTCATTGAAAACGCCTTGAGTCCCGCAGAGGTGGCGGACCTGAACCAGATAATCGATGAGCAAAACCTGCCGCCGCCAGGCAAGTCCCCGCGCTTCGGCAGCGCGCCAACGCTGGAATCGTCGCTGCTGTCGCGCCGGCTGACGGCGGATGGCAAGGAGCACGAGGCCCGGCGTGCGGCCGTCGGGTCGGGCTTTCTGAACTGGGGGCAACCCTTCTGTGATTTACTGGACCATGCGGCGATCATGCCCGTGCTGCGCTTCCGCTTCGGCGAGGCCTTTCGCCTGGATCGACTCTACGGCATGTACATGCGCAAGGGCATGGGCTATGGCAAGCTGCATGCCGATTATGGCGCAACGGCCCGGAATTCGGGCGCGCAGCCAGGCGAATATTACCCCTTCCGCCTCAACCAGATTTACGAGGGCTTCATCGTCGTCGCCTGGGCCCTGTCTGACGCCGGTCCCGGGCATGGCGGCTTTTGCTGTATTCCCGGCAGCCACAAAAGCAATTTCAGGCTGCCTCAGCAAATCAGCGATAATTTCGAAGAGTCGCCGCAGGTCATTATTCCCAGGGTGCCCGCCGGTTCGGTCATCCTGTTTAGCGAGTCCCTGACTCACGGCACAGCGACCTGGCAGGCCGACCATGAACGGCGCACGCTGCTGTACAAATACTGCGTATCGCACATCGCCTGGACCTCAAAACGGGTAGAAATGCCGACGAATGTCGAGCTGACGCCGCGGCAACAGCTGCTGCTGCGCGATCCCGGTGATCCGCTCATTCACTTCCCGTCGCTCTTTGCAGAAGTCACTGTTTAAGACCGGCATATGGCCATGTGATCGGCATATGGCCGGAAATTGACCGGAATATGACCGGGGCAATAGCCCGTCAGGGGCATCAATCCCCCGGACGTTTGGCCTTGCCCGTATAGCCCAGCTGGCGCAGACGTTCGGCCTCAAGCCGCTCGAGTTCGGCGGCCACGCGCGCATAGTCTTCCGGTGGTATCGGGCGGTCGACGCCCTGCGCGTCGCGGTAGACGTAGCCGCAGCCCTGGCACCAGTCGCAGTCGGCGACGCTGCCGTCCAGTTCGTCCTCAAACCAGCCATAGCCCTCGCAGGAGGGGCAGGGGGCGAGGGATTCTGCGGGGGATTTGGGTTCAGCCACCAGTAGCGCCCTCCGGGATTTCCAACGGGATGTAGGGTAGTTCGTGCCACCATTGGGGCCAGTCTGCGCGCGCGACGCCGAAGTAATCGTCCATGATGCGGCGCACGATGGGCGCGGCCACCTCGCTGCCTTCGCGGCTGTGCTCGCCGATGACGACGACGATGATTTCGGGCTCTGCGGCGGGGGCCCAGGCGGCGAACCAGGCGTGCGGATAGCCGTTGGTCTGCGCGGTGCCGGTCTTGCCGCAGGCGCGGTAGCTGGCGCTGCGGAAGACGCGCTCGGCGGTGCCATGCACGCTGTCTGTCGTGACGGCGCAGAGGCCGGCGTGGAGGACGTCCCAGGTGCTGTCGGCCAGCGCGATTTCGCGGGACGGGGGCGCGCTGTAGCTTTCGAGCACGGGTGTGTCGTTGGGGCCGCCAATCTGGCGCAGCAGCCAGGGCTGGCGCAGCGTGCCGCGGCTGGCGACGGCGGTCATCATCTGCGCGATCTGCAGCGGGCTGGCCAGCACGTTGCCCTGGCCGATGGCGTTGTTGATCGCGATATCGGTCGAGCCGGGGATGGGCAGATTGCCCTCGGCCTCGGGGCCGAAGACGGGCAGGCCGCTGCGCTCGCCGAGGCCGAAGGCCTGCGACAAGCTGACCAGCGCGTCCGCGCCACGTTCATTGAAGAGGCGCGCGCCGGCCTCGTAGAAGAAGGGATCGCAGGAGGAGGTGAGCGCCTGGGCGGGGGTGACCGGGCCGGTGGCCTCGAGTCCCTCGGCCCTGCGCCAGTCCACGCGCTCGAAGCCCACGCTGTCGCCGAAGGGCGCGCCGTCCCAGGTGAGCGCGCAGTCGTAGAGTTCGTCGGGCGCCATGAAGCCGGCCTCGGCGAAGGCGGCGGCGGTCACGATTTTGTAGACGGAGCCGGGCGGATACTGTTCCAGCGTGGCGCGGTTGCGCAGGGGCGCGCGCGGGTCGTTGACCAGCTCGGCGATGCGCGCGCCGGCGGAGATGAAGCCGCAGCAGAGCGTGTCGGGGTTGAAGATGTCGGGCTCGAAGGAGGGGAAGCTGGCGAGCGCGAGGATGCTGCCGTCGCTGGCATCCAGCACGACGGCGGCCGCGCCGCTGGAGACGCTGCGCGCGCCCCAGTTGTCGCCGGCCACGCTGAAGGCCTCGACCAGCGCCTGGCTGGCAGCCAGCTGCAACTCGCGGTCGATGGTCAGGGTGAGGGGCAGGGGCGGGCTGCCGGCGCTGGTGCCCAGTTCGCGCAGCACGATGCCGCCGGGTTCGATGAGTTGCAGGGTGCGCGCGGGCTGTCCGGCGAGCTGATTCTCGTAGAAGGCCTCAATGCCGTTGAGACCCACCAGTTCGCCGGCCTGATAGCCCTGCGCCTGGAGGTTGGCCAGGTCGCCGGCGGGAATCTGGCCGATGCTGCCGGTGACGTGGGAGATGGCCGCGCCGTGCCAGTAACGCCGCGACTGGCGCGTCTGGCTGCGGATGGCGCAGAAGGCGCGCAGGCCGTCGGCGTTGGCGCTGAAGGCGGCCTCGTCCGCCTCGCCGACGTAAAAAACCGTGTCGCGGTTGTAACGCGCGAAGAGCGTCTCGAGGTCATTGCGCTGGCGCAGCAGGGTGGCGGACAGCATATCCAGGCAGCGCGCCGCGTTGGGCATCTCGTCCTGCACGACGTAGAGCGCAAGCAGCGTACCGCCCTGGCTGACGAGGGCCTGGCCCTGGCGATCGTAGATGTTGGCGCGCGGGGCGCGGCGGCCGATGGTGCGCAGGCTGCCGCCGCCGCCGAGGCCGTCGAAGATGTCCATGGCCGACCAGGCGACGCGCCAGCCTCCGGTCTCGCGCTGCAGGCGCAGGGTACGGCCGGGGTCGTGAATGTCGCCGAAGAGGGTGCCCGCCAGCGTGAGGTCGTAGCGCAAGGCGGCGGACTGGCCCTGCAGCTGCGTCTCGCCGAGGCGGTACTCCAGCGCCTCCGCGCTCAACAACGTGTCAAGCTCTTCATAGCGCGCCAGGAAACTGTCGCGGCTGGTCAGCTCGCGGCTGCGCCGGCTGAGCAGATCGTACATGTCGTCGTATTCGCGCAGGGCCCAGTGCGTCAGGAAGCTTTCGACAAGCGCGGCCGGCTCGTCCTGGGCGAGGGTTACGCTAGCCAGCAGCAGGGCGAGCGTGAGAATCAGCCGGAAGGTGCGCACGGGTCGCTCAGCGTTGTTGGCGCTCGCTATCCTGAAGCAGTTCGTCGAGGTCCATGGTCAACTCGCCGTCGTCGCCGACCTGGGTGAACTCGCCCTCGCGCTTCTGTTTCTCATCCCCGCGTTTGCGTTTGTGGAGCCGGTCGCTGGCGGACAGCAGCAGGCTGAGGGCGCTGATGGTGGCTATGACGAGGAAGACCATCCCGCCTTGCCCAAGCATGTCCATGAAGCGCTTTAACTGCGGGCCATACCCATTGGCGCCCTCATAGTAGGAACCGGTGAGCCCCGTGGTGTACAGGGTCATGTCCAGGCCGGAGAGGAAGGCCAGCCCGAAGCCGAGCGGCCAGATGCCCAGGGCGAGGCCCTGCAGGAAGATACCCCTACGCGCGCCGCCGACGATTGACAACGCGCCCGCCAGAATGAGGATACCGGGCCACCACAGGTCGGCGATGAACAGTATGGCCAGCACGACCAGGAGCGTGGCGAAGAGGACAGCGCCACGACCCTGGCTCTTGCAAGTCAAAATCCCGTGTAGATTCATTTTCTTTCCCGGATGCTCCGTCACCTGTCCAGTATACGTAGAGACGCTGACTCTGGTTGCCAGATGAGTCAGTGCGGCGGGCGCTCGCTATCCTGAAGCAGTTCGTCGGCATCCAGCAGCAGCTCGCCGTCGTCGCCGACATGCGTGACCTGGTCATCGCGCTTGCGCTTTGGCTTCTCCTCACGCTTGCGCTTGCGCGCCCAGGGTGTGCCGTTGCGGTAGAAATCGAGGCCGCTGGCGATGGCCGTGATGCCCAGCACCACCAGGATGCCCGGCCACCAGAAGCCGGTGTACGCCAGCGCGGCGATGCCAATCAGCCACAGGCCGCCGCTCAAGGTATGCCACCGCCGGCCCTGCAGCGCTCCGCTGGCGATGGCCGTAATGCCCAGCACTACCAGGATGCCCGGCCACCAGAAGCGGGTGAGCGCCAGCACGGCGAGGCCGATGAGAAAGATGCCGCCGGTGATTTGTTGGCTGCCTTTGCTGTTCATGTCACCGCCTCTCTGCGTTGTATTACGCGCTCGCCGCCCATGTAGTTCACGAGAACGTCGGGCAGGGCCACGCTGCCGTCGGCGTTCTGGTAGTTCTCAAGGATGGCGATGATGACGCGCGGCAGGGCCAGAGCGCTGCCGTTGAGCGTGTGGACGTGCAGCGGGCGCTTCACGCCTTCGCGGCGGAAGCGGATGTTGGCGCGCCGCGCCTGGAAGGCCTCGGTGTTGCTGCAGGAGCTGACCTCGAGCCATTCGTCGCAGCCGGGCGCGTAGACCTCGACGTCGTACTTCTTGCTGGCGCTGAAGCCCAGGTCGCCAGTGACGATTTCGAGGCGGCGGAAGGGCAGCTGCAGCGCGCGGCAGAGGTCTTCGGCGGCTTCGGTCAAGGCCTCGAGCGCCGCGTAACTCTGCTCGGGCGTGGTGAAGAGGTAGCGCTCCACCTTCTCAAACTGGTGTACGCGCTTGATGCCGCGCGTATCGCGGCCGGCGCTCATGTGCTCGCGGCGGAAGCAGGGCGAATGCGCCACGTATTTGAGCGGCAGGTCACTTTCGTCAAGGATTTCGTCGCGGTGCAGGTTGGTGAGCGCGACCTCGGCGGTGGGCAGCATGTAGAGCCCGGCTTCATTGTCCTGGTAGACCGTGTCGGCAAACTTGGGCAACTGCGCCGAGCCTTCCAGCATCAGCGCCGGCACCATCAGGGGCACGTAAACCTGCTCGTAGCCGTTCCCGCGCGCCTGGTCGAGGAAGAAGTTGATGAGGGCCTGTTGCAGGCGGGCGCCGGCGCCTTTCAATACGTAGCCGCGGCTGCCGGCGATTTTCACGCCGCGCTCGAGGTCGAGGATGCCGAGGGCCGGCGCCAGCTCCCAGTGCGGCAGCGGCGGGACGTCGAATTCGCGGAAGTCGCCCTGCGGGAGCCAGGGGCGGTTGTCGTCTTCACCCGCGGCGACCGGCACACTTTCGTGCGGCAGGTTGGGCAGCCAGAGCATTTCGTCGCGCAGTGCTGCCTCTACATCGCGGATCTCCGCCTGCCAGGCGCTGTGACGCTCGCTCATGCCACGCAGGGCTGTTACCAGCGACTGCATGGCGTCGTTGAGGTCGGCTGCAACTGCAGCGGGCAGGGAAACGTCCGTATCCGGCTGCAACAGGGCCTGCGCCTCGCCATAGCATTGCTGCTCCACGAGCCTGGCTGCCTCCTGCATGCGCGCGCTTTTTACTGCTGCATCCAGCTGGCGGTTGCCGCGCAACGGGCCGAGGGCGCGATTAAGTTGATTGCGCTGCGCCTGCAAACTCTCCGCCTCAGCCAGCAGCTCCCGCCGCTGCGCATCCAGTTCCAGGATGCGATCGATTCGGGCGACGACCTCCGGGTCGTTCAGGGTCTGGAGCCGCTGCTTCACCTCGTCAGGCTGCGCGCGGATCAGCGCGATGTCGAGCATGTTTCACTCCTGCAGGGGTCGGGTGTCCTCGTCAGTGCGCGGGCGGCGCAGGTCTGCGCGCAGGCGACGCGCGGCCAGCGCCAGACCGACCACGATGACGAGCAGAACCAGCCAGTCGAAGAACTGCGGCGTCAGAACGGAGAGCGCGTCTCTCAAAGCCTCCATGACGGGCGCCGCAGCGAGTTACTCGATCGATTTGATGGTGAAGACGATGTTGCCGTCGGGCGCCTGCACGGTGACGCGCTGGCGCACCTTCGCGCCCAGCAGCGCCTTGCCCAGTGGGCTGCCCGCGGAGATGCGCCCCTCGCCAGGGCGGGCCTCGGCAGAGCCGACAATCTGGTACACCTCGGTCTCGCGCGAGCCCTTTTCGGTCACGGTGACGCGGGACCCCAGGGTGACCTCGTCGCCCGCCCCGCTGTTCTCGATGACCTCGGCGTTGTTGAGGATCATCTCGAGGCGCTGGATCTCACCCTCGACGAAGGCCTGCTCGTTCTTGGCGTCTTCATACTCGGCGTTCTCGGTCAGGTCACCGCCTTCCGCGACGGCGAGGTGCAAACGCTCGGCAACCTCGGCGCGGCGCACCTGGATCAGGTAGCGCAGTCGCTTTTCGAGTTCATTGAAGCCTTCCGGCGTTAGGTATTGCGGCTGGTCGACCATGACGCTGCTCCCTGAACGTTATTCTGCTGCCCCCGGCAACAGGGTACAAAAAACACAGCGTGGGCTGTGTCGTGGTGGAGGTCCTCCAAACGCTGTCTGGAATGTAGCACGAAAGACGCTGGCTGTAAAGTGGCGCGCCTACGCTCCCGCCGCCTCACGCTGAAACCAGTCGCAGCAGGCGGAGAGCGGGCAGCGGGCGCAAGCGGGGCGGCGGGCGTGGCAGAGTTCGCGGCCGTGCAGGATCAGCTGGATGTGGAAGCTGTAGTGTTGCTCCGGCGGCACCAGGGCGGCCATCAAGGGGTGGGCGCGCTCCGCGCTCATTTTCTCCGGGATGAGGCCGAGGCGCTTGCTGACGCGGTGCACGTGCGTATCTACCGGCAGCGCGGGCCGGCCGAAGGCGAAGCAGAGCACGATGGCGGCAGTTTTGGGGCCAACGCCGCGCAGCGAGGTCAGCCAGGCCGCCGCCTCCTCAAGCGGGAGATCTGCGAGGAAGTCGATGCTGTACGCGCCCCGATACTCGTGGATGGTGCGCAGCAGGCCCTGGATGCGCGGCCCCTTCTGGTTGGCGAGGCCGGCCACGCGGATAGTCGCGATCACTTCTTCCGTCGGCGCGTCAACGACGCCCTGCCAGTCCGGCCAGCGCCCCTTGAGCGCAGCAAAGCCGCGGTCGCGGTTGCTGTCGGTGGTGCTCTGGCTGAGGATGCAGCTGACCAGCTCGTCCATGGGGTCGACGCCAGGGCGCCATTCGGGTTGACCGTGACGTTCGGCCAGCAAGGCTGCGACCGGCGCCACCTTCGCCTGGCGCTGAGCGAATTCTTCTGTGGACAGGGATATGCTCATGCGGTCATTGTACTGTGCGGGCTTCAGCCTGTCAGCGCGCCCAGCCAGCTGGCCGCCGCGACCGGCAGCAATGCGCCATCAGACAGGCGCAGCTTCCAGGTACCATCGCGCTGCGGGTCGGCGCTGGTGACGAGCACCACGTCGTCATCGCCGTTCCAGACGAGCGGGCGCAGCAGGTCGGACGCGGGCGCGCCAAGGATGCGGCTGCTGCCTTCGGCCAGGTCGGCGAGCACGAAGACGCTGCGCACGGCCTGTTGGCTGCCGCCCGCGTCACGCACCTGGGCGAGCGTGTAGAGCGCCTGCGCGCCGTCCGGCGCCAGCAAGAGGTGACGCGCCTGCGTGAAGCCGGGCAGGGCCGGCGCCGCGATGCGCCCGCGCAATTCTCCCGCCGCATCACGCAACATTAGCTCATGGCCGCCAGGGATTTCGGCCAGCTGCAGGCGCAGCAGCAGGTCGGCGCCAAAGGCCGCGCCGCAGAGGCAGCCGGGTTCGCCGGGCAAGCGGCGCGCAAAGCCTTCCGTCAGCGTCAGGGCGAAGAGGTCGGCGTAGCCCTGGCGGCGGGGCGCATCGGCGAGGGGCAGCGGCTGATAGTCCATGTAGAGCGTGGCGCCATCAGCACTGAAAGCAATCGGCAGCGCATGCCGTCGTGCGTGCGGCCCGTCAACCAGCACGTCGCGCTGGCCGCTGCCGTCGCTGGCGGCGATGCGTGTGAAGCTGCGCAACTGGCCGGTTGCGGTCTCTTCAGTCAGGGTCCAGGCGATTTGTGAGGCGTCCGGCGCGACGAGCCAGTCCACGCGCAGGGTGGCGCCGGGCAGCTGTATGAAGGGGTGGTCGCTGATTGCGCCGCTCGCAGTCACCTGGCGGACGCGCCCGTCGGCAAGGTCGAAGTAGAGCACCTGTTCGCGCAGTACAGTGTAGCGTTCGCCGGGGAGGTCGATGCTGGTTGCAGCGCCGCTGCGCCGGTCGATGAAGTGCAACCGGTCGCGGCCGTCGTCGTCGATGTTGCGCTGCAGCCAGACCTGAACGGGCCTGCTGCTGACCGCCGCCGTGTCCTGCGCCAGGTTGAGGCCCGGCGCGGCCAGCAGGATCAGCAACAGGCCCGCGAAAAACGTCAGACGCGATGTTGCCAGTCGAACAGCTCGCTTTCCTGTGCCTGGATCTGTACGCTGCTGCGGCGCAACTCGTAACGCGCGCCAATGTAGCGCGTACACCAGGTGGTCTCGTCCGTTTCCGGAGCGTTGACTGTGGCATAGACCAGCAAGGTTACTATGGCGCTGGCCAGCACAAACGCGAATAGCAGAGCGGGGATGAAGGATACGGGGTCAAGTGTCATTTCGGTTCTCCTGTCCTGCCCGTCGGATCGGGAAAACTGTAAAGGATTAAGTTTCGCTGGTCCTCATTCACCTGCCACTATGAATACTGTACAACGATTTTCGAATTTAATGCAAATTTTGCTGACATTCGCCTGCAGGCAGGGCGCCGGCCCGATTGACCCGGGGGCGCAGCACGACTATACTCGCGCCACGATTGCCCGCCTGTGAGGATGTGTGCCGTGCCCGAAGCGCCCCTCGACCCCGAGCTGCTGGACATCCTGCGCTGCCCTGTGGCCGTGCACTACGAAGACCGCGGCGATGACCCCGGCCGGCTGGAGCTGGTCAAGGGCGCCTGGCTGGTCTGCGCGGACTCCGGCTACAAGTATCCTGTGCGCGATGGCATCCCCGTCATGCTCGTGGATGAAGGCGCGAAGTGGAAGGACACTCCGGTCGAGGACCTGCCGCTGCCGCCGCCCGACTGAGCTGAAGCCGGGCATCCCTCAAACTCAAAGTTCAATTGAATTGGCCAGCAAGGCGCCCAACAGGTCGATGCAGGCCTGCACGTCGCGGATATCGCAGGTCTCACTGGTGGTGTGCAGAAAGCGGCAGGGGATGGAGATGCAGCCGCTGGGCACGCCGGCGCGCGCGCTCTGAATCACGGCGGCGTCGGTGGTGCCGCCACCGAGCAGTTCACGCTGAACCGGAATACCTGCTTCACGGGCGCGGGCCTCCATCCAGGCCACGATGGCCGGTGGCACGACCAGGCCGCTGTCGTGCACCTTGATGGCCGCGCCACCGCCCAGTTTCACCGCCATTTTGCGATTGCGCAGTTCGTCGCCGGTAGCGGTCACGTCCAGCGCGATGCCGACGTCGGGGTCGATGCCGTAGGCGGCTGTGCGCGCGCCGCGCAGCCCGACCTCCTCCTGCACGCTGAAGACGAAGTAAAGTTCGTTGGGCGCCTGGCGGCCCAGGGCGCGCAGCGTCTCGATGGCGACGACGCAGCCGATGCGGTCGTCCAACGACTTGGCGATGAGGCGCGTGCCGCGCGTTTCAAACTCGCGCCAGAAGCCGGCCGCGCTGCCCGGACTGACCGAAGCGCCATTGCCATCGCTGACGTCTATATAGAAGTCGTTGAACGAGGGCACGCTGGTGCGTCCCACCCCAAAGCTGTCGTGCACGCCGATGACGCCGGTGCTGCCGTCCTCAAAGCGCACGCGGTTGCCGGCCAGCGTGCTGTGCAGCAGGCCGCCGATCGGGTCGAAGCGCAGATAGCCGCTCTCCGGCTCGGCGAACATGGCCATCACGCCGATCTCGTCCATGTGGGCGGAGACCATGACCTTCTTGCCGCCACTGCCCACGCGGCAGATGAGGTTGCCCAGTGCATCGACGCGCATGTCGTCGACGAGGTCGGCCACTTCCTCCTGAATCAGGCGGCGCACCTGATGCTCATAGCCGGACGGCCCCCAGGCCTCGACCAGTTTGCGAATGAGTGCGTTCATGGTCTTCACTCCCTGTGGTGGCAGTCGGACAGTTCAGTCATGCGCCAGCAGCGCCGGCGACACGCTATGCAGCGCGGCCCGCAGCAGCGCCAGCGTGTGGTCGTAGTCGCTCACGCGCAGCAGCGCGGCCGGGCCGTGGATGTAACGGGCCGGCATGGAAATAGCGGCCGTGGGTACACCACTGCCGGCGATGTGGATGGCACCGGCGTCGTTGCCGCCGCCACTGGCGCTTTTCAGCTGGACGGGAATATTTTCCGCAGCGGCCGTGGTGCGCAGCCAGGCCAGCAGACGAGGGTTCGTGATGGTGCGCGAATCCATCACGGTCAACACCGGGCCGGCGCCCTGGCGCGTGGCCGGGTTGAAGGCGATGCCTTCATCAGGATCGGCAGTGAGATCTGGCAGGTCGTGCGCCGGAGTGTCCTCCAGCACGATGGCGAGGTCGGGCTGCAGCGCCTGGGCCGCGACCTGGGCGCCGCGCAGGCCGATTTCCTCCTGGCAGGTAAAGGCGACCAGCACATCGCAAGGCAAGGCGTCGCCCTGTAGTAACTCGACCAGCAGGGCACAGGCGCCGCGGTTGTCCAGCGCCTTGCCACGCACGACGCCGGCGTCGGGCTGCGTGAACGCTTCGGCGAAGGTAATCATGTCGCCTGGTTTGACCAGGCTGCTGGCATCCGCCCTGTCACGCGCGCCGATGTCGATGCGCAGGTTGTCCAGCGGCAGGGTTCTCTGCTCGCGGCCGAGGTGTATGGGCTTCCACATGATCACGCCTGGCAACGCCTCCGCGCCCACACAGACCCTCAGGCCGGGCAGGATGCGCGCATCGACGCCGCCCACGCTGTAAAAGCGCAGCAGGCCCTCGCCGTCGACGCTGCGCACGACGAAGCCGACCTCGTCCATGTGCGCCGAGACCAGAGTGCGCGGCAGGTCCGTGCCCTGGTTGCCGGGCTTGAGCGCCAGCACGTTGCCGAGCGCGTCGACGCGGACGTCCTCGACGTGGCCGTCGATGGCCTCGAGGATGAGCGCGCGCGCGGCTTCCTCCTGGCCGGAGATGGCGCGCGCATTGGAGAGCTGCCGCAGGAGTTCGAGCTTCATGAGTCAGCGCTTTCCGGGGCGGCGGGTTGCAGAAAGTCGCCCTCCACTTCCGCGATGAAATACGCCAGCAGACGTCCGGCGCGCTCAATGTCGCGCGGGTCAAGCGTCTCGACCGGCGAGTGCATGTTGCGCAGGGGGATGCCCAGCAACGCGGTGGGGATGCCGTCCCGGGCAACCTGGATGGCCCAGGCATCGGTGCCGCTGGCGCCGGGAATGAGCTCGTCCTGCAAGGGGATTTCGTGACGGCGGGCGACATTGCGCAACTGCTCTGCCAGTTTGGGATGGAAGTTGGGCCCGATCGGCAGGCCGGGCCCCCTGCCCAGCTCGACGCCGAAGTCCGGTTCCACACCTGGCTGGACGGCGAAGGTCACGTCCAGCGCGATGGCGAGGTCCGGCTGCACGCGCCAGGCGGCCGTGCGCGCGCCGAGCAGGCCGGTCTCCTCCTGCGCGGTGGCCACGGCGCAAACCTCATGGCCGTGCTGCAGGGTCTGCAAGTGTTGCAGGCAGACGCTGATGGCCGCGACCGAGGCGCGGTCGTCCATGGCCTTGGCGGCCAGGCGCCCGTTCTGCAGCTCAAGCATCGGCACGTCCAGGGTGATGAGGTCGCCGGGCTGTACCAGTTCCTCTACTTCGGCCGGCTCCAGGCCGACGTCGACCAGCAGGTCGTCCATGGGCGCATAGCGCTCGCGCTCCGCGGCGGGCAGCATGTGCGGCGGCTTGGCGGCCACCACGCCGGGCAGGGGACGGCGTCCATGCACCAGCACAGGCTGCGCCGGCATGACGCGGTTGTCGATGCCGCTGATGCGCTGCACGCTGATGAAGCCATCCACCACCTCGCGCACCATCAGGCCGATCTCGTCCATGTGCGCCGCCAGCATGATGCGCAGCGCTGGCTGCTGCTGGCGGGTCGGGAGTTTCGTGGCGATCAGGCTGCCGAGGCCGTCGGTAGCCAGCGAATCCGTGAGCGGCCCCCAGGCGTCCCGGAGCAGCGCGCGCAGGGGGCCTTCGTGGCCGGAGGGGGCGTGGGCCTCCACCATCTCGCGCAGATGTGCGTTCAGGTCAAACACGGATGCCTCCTGCCGGCTGGCACATAAGGGGGTTCATGATCCGCTTCCCTGCACCGGCACCACGGTGGGGCTGGCGCCAGGGGTCGGCGTGGGCTGCCCGACGGGCTGCTGCACGGGGGCCGGGACGACTGGCAGCGAGAGGTCGGGGGGCGGCTGCACAACCGGTTGCACCGGCTGCACTGGCTGTGGTTGTGGTCGCTGCACAGGCGGCTGGAACTGGCGTGGCGTGGGCGGCAGGGGCCGGGTGACGGTGACGAGGACGCGGCGGAAGGGCGTGTAGGTGGGCGTGGCCGTGGCCGTGCCGAACAGCGGCGTCAGGGTGGGTGTGAGCGTGGCGGGGGGCCGCGAGCCAGGCGCGACGCCCCAGAGGAGGAAGCCGAGGCAGTAGAGCGGCGCCGTCGCCAGGATTATGACGAGGAGCAGGACGCGCAGGTTGCGGCGTCCGCCGGATGGCCATGGCAGGAGTTCGGACATATGGCGGAGTGTATCTGGCGCAGGCGGGAGACTCAAGTTGTGTGGTCAGGGAAGGGTTGACATATGGAACATATGTTCGTATGCTAATGTGGTCGTGGGATTGATGACATCGTGGAGACCGAAATGGCAACACGTGAATCACTGACAGAGAAAGAGCGGTGGCAGGTTCAACGCGCGTATTACGCAGGTATTGATGAGATGGAGGCTCGCAAGAAGGTTATTCAAGACCTGTTTGGACGAGACATTACTCGTGCAAGTTGCCTTGCAAACGCCGAAGCTGAACCAGGGCCTTCGCCTACGAGTACATATGCAAGGTCAATTAAAGAAGCTGAGTTTTGGGATCTGCTTTGTTGTGCTGCGTTTAATCAGAAGATCTGGGAATACCCTTCAGCAGATGGGGATATTCGCAAGTGGGTATTCGATCATTGTGCACTAATGGGGAGGATTGACAGACACGAAGGGTCACCACGAAAGGAAGCTTTTAGAGTTCCACCTTCGATACCTAAGAACTGGAAAATCAATACCATAAGATTTGTTAAATTGTACATTGTGAAGTTGATCGGCCCTGGGATTCTCATATTGTATGGCTTTCTCTTGGAACGTATCGCGAATGTTTTGTTTCCTTAAGTACCATGTGGAATTTAGGTCGTTTTAGAGCGTCATCCACCAACGCTTAATGTGAATTGTCCTGCATCCGAAATCGACGGAGAACTGACATGACCATCTCTCTCGACCGCGCCCGCCACTACGTCTTCACCCACGGCATGCCCTGGGAGCGGGCGCTCTTCAGCTGGCGCATCGATGACGGGCCGCTGGAGCAGCTGCAGCGCTGCCTGCTGTGCTACAAGAACGCGGACGGCGGCTGGGGCCACGGCCTCGAGCACGACCTCAAGGCGCCGCTCTCGCACCCCGCCGCGCTGGAATACCTGCTCTCCATGCTGCGCTACCACGACATTCCGGTCGGTACGCTGCTGGACGGCACGGTCGCCTGGCTGGAGCGGCAGCAGCAGTCGGACGGCTCGCTGCGCAATCCGACGGAGCTGGGCAAGTGGCCGCTGGCCTGGTGGTGGGCGGATTGGGGCGGCCAGAAGGCGCCGGACGCCATCGTTGGCAACCTGTACGCCCTGGGTCTGGCCACGCCGCGCCTGCTGAATGCGACGCGCCACTGGGCGGAACAGCATCACAGCATCGAGGGCATCCGCAGCAACGACTGGCTCTTCATGACCTACCACGCCTTCGATTACTTCATGAACATCGACGACTTCCCGCAGCTGGCCGACTTGCGCGCGGCGACCCTGGCGCACACGGTCGCGCTGGCGCAGACGCTCATACCCAAACGGCATTACACGCTCTTCTACTTCGCGCCCGACCCGGTGTCCGAAGTGGCGCAGGCCTTGCCGGAGGCGGCCCTCACGCGCTGTCTGGATACCCTGGCGACCACGCAGCGCGAGAATGGCGGCTGGGCCGACGAGCACGATCTGCCGCAGTGGCAACCGATCACCACCATCAACGTGCTGACCGCGCTGCAGCGCTACGGTCGCCTCTAATGCAGGTCCAGCGGCAGCCGGACGCCGCGCAGAAGCTGGAGCGCATGGGCAACGTGACCTTCTTCGAGCCGGCCGGCGAGCCTGGCGTGCGCGAGAAGCGCGTGCCGCGGCAGCGGGCCAACCTCTACGACTGTGTCTCGCAGGTGCAGACGCCGAAGGGCCCCATGCCGGTGCTCAAGACCATGCTGACCACCGCCTGCGAGCGCAATTGCTACTACTGCCCCTTCCGCGCCGGGCGCAGCACGGCCCCGCGCTATACCTTCCGCCCCGAAGAGATGGCGAAGACCTTCGACGAAATGGCGCGCGCGGGCCTGGTGGACGGCCTCTTTCTCTCCTCGGGCATCATCAAGGGCAGCGTGACCACGCAGGACAAGCTGATCGATACCATCGACATCGTGCGCCGCAAGTACGCTTACCGCGGCTACATTCACGTCAAGGTCATGCCCGGTGCAGAGGAAGACCAGTTGCTGCGTTCCATGCAGCTGGCGGACCGCGTCTCGGTCAACCTGGAGGGGCCCACGCCGCAACGCCTGCAGGCGCTGGCGCCGAAGAAGGACTTTCACCGTGAGCTGCTGGGGCTGCTGCAGATGGCGTCCAGGTTCCGGCGCGAGCGGCATGAACGCCTCGCCAGCCTGGTGACGCAGTTCGTGGTGGGCGCGGTGGGCGATACCGACCTCGAGCTGCTTTCGCTGGGCGATCGCCTCTATAACCAGCTGGGCCTGGCGCGCACCTACTTCTCGGCCTTCCACCCGGTGCCCAACACGCCCTTCGAGAATTTGCCACCCACGCCGCTGCAGCGCGAGTTTCGCCTCTACCAGTCCAGCTTCCTGCTGCGCGACTACGAATGGGACGTGGAGGAGTTGCCCTTCGTGGACGCGGGTAACCTGCGCCTGGACGTGGACCCCAAGCGCGCCTGGGCGGAGGAGAACCTGCGCGAGGCGCCGCTGGACCTGATGAAGGCCGAGCGAACGCAGCTGCTGCGCGTGCCGGGCATCGGGCCGAAAGGCGTGCAGGCCGTCCTGCGCGCGCGACGGGTGACAAGGCTGCGCGACCTGTCGCAGCTGCGGGCGCTGGGCATCCGCGCGCCGGAGCAGCTGGCGCCCTTCGTGCTGCTCGACGGTCAACGGCCCTTGCAACAGCAGCGCCTGTTCTGACGCGCAGAAACCGCCGCCCTCACCCCCTTCTGACCCTTCATCCCTTCTGCGACGGGTGCCCTTCGCTCCGACGCGGGAGCCCTGCTCAGAGAGAGGGGGAGAGAAGCCATCTTGAACCAGACTTAAAGTCCCTCTCCCTGAGGGAGAGGGATTTAGGGTGAGGGCGCGTCGAGCTAGGGGCGCAGCCCGCCCTGTAATGTGGCTGCCCGCTGCGCTATAGTCGCCGGGATTTGCACAACAAACGAGGCAGGAGGGGACGATGGCGCGGGTTGCGATTAACGGGCTGGGGCGGATCGGGCGCGCGGCGCTCAAGGTGGTGATGGACACGCCGCAGCTGGAGCTGGTGGCGGTCAACGACCTCGGCTCCGCCGAGAACTTCGCCTATCTCATTCGCTACGATACGGTCTACGGCCGCTACGATCGCGAAGTCTGCGCGGATGGCGGCGACCTCGTCATCGACGGCCAGCGCATCCGCTATCTGAGCGAGCGCGACCCGGCGCAGCTGCCCTGGGGCGAGCTGGACGTCGACCTGGTGTTTGAATGCACTGGCTTCTTCACCGAAATGGAGGACGCCGGCAAGCACATCACGGCCGGCGCGGGCAAGGTCATCATCTCCGGGCCGACCAAAAGCGCCGACGTGCCGATGGTCGTGCACGGCGTCAACAGCGCTGACGGCGCGCACGTGGTCTCCTGCGCCAGCTGCACGACCAACAACATCACGCCGGTGATGGAGGTCATGCACCGCCGCATCGGCGTGCAGAAGGCCATCATGACCACCGTGCACGCCTACACCTCCACCCAGGCGCTGGTGGACTTCCCGGGCGGCAAGGACATGCGCCGTGGCCGCGGCGCCGCCGACAACATCGTGCCCTCCTCGACCGGCGCGGCTATCGCGACGACCAAGGCGCTGCCGGCCATCGCCGGCGTGTTTGACGGTCTGGCGTTGCGCGTGCCGGTGGCGGTGGGCTCGATCGCCGACGTGGTCTTCGTGGCGGGACGCGAAACCACGCGCGAGGAGATCAACGACATCTTTCGCGAGGAAGCCGCGACGGAACGCTATGCGGGCATCCTCGGCGTGACGGAGGACCCGATCGTGTCCTCAGACGTCATCGGTGACGCGCGCGCCTCGATCGTCGACCTGGAGCTGACGCAGGTGGTGGCCGGCGACCTGGTGAAGGTGCTGACCTGGTACGACAACGAGTGGGGCTACACCAACCAGATGGTGCGCGAGGCGCTCACGCTGGTTGGGTAGGGGGTCTGGCGCGAGTCGGTGGGCTGATAACTTAGTGAGAATCAAGGGCAGGCGCGTCCTGCCCTTGCTGATTCCGGGACTTCTATGCCTGTAAAACCAGGTAAGTTGTGAAGATGCAAACGGGTAAAACAGGGCACATGGGCTCAATCCGGTTTGCACTCTTCAGATTCGACTCTCTGGGGAAATGGATAAACCTTCTCGGCAAATATTTCATCAATCTTTCTCTCAACATGAAGCCAGAAAGCTGTTGGCGCAATGATTATGTCATCGTCCTCTCCCCTTATCGGTACGCGAATGCGTGGCCCCCCGTTCCAGGTATCCTGCAACCCAATACCAGGACGGACGAAGGCAACGTGCTTTAATCCGTTTGCCAACCTATCCGCCAACTTTTTGGAATCCGAATACTTGCAGGGCGGGAAATAGTAACTTACAAGGTCTTCAGTTTTGTTCTGTTGTTTCGTGAAGGTTCGGTTCCTGTCTGGGCTAAAAAGGGGAAATTCATTCTTGCACGAAAGCGCGAGATCCATACAGGCGAACATGCAAAGTAGCGCAGCAGGGTGATTGTCCGGATGCAGCAACAGTGATTGAATTTGAATTCGCCAGTGCCTGTAATAGATCTCGTTGCATGTCTTCGGCCAGTAACTTGACATTTTCTTCTCCCTTGTTTCACACATCCAGCAACAAGCGCACATCCAGGCGCCAGGCGAGATAGAGCGCGTGCAGGAAGTCGCGCATCTCGGCGGTCGAGTCGTCGTCGCTCTCCGCGCCCGCCGGAATGAGGAAGTCGAAGGCTGCGCGCTCCGCCAGCGGCAGTTCACCGAGCTGCGTGATCTGCATGGCCTCCAGCGTTTCGCGCTCAACGGCGTGAAAGAATAGCAGCAGGATTGCGGCATGATTGGGCTGGATGTGGCCGGTCAGGAAAGTCATCTCGAAGACCTGGTCGGAATCGACCGGCAGCTCGCCCAGTTCGCGGCGGATGCTGCGCACTTCAGTGAAGATGTTGCGGTCGGCCGCGCGCAGGGGGTAGGCGCTGCTGCCGTCATATTTGAAGTCGCGGATGCCCTGCTTCAGCAGCAGCCAGACCAGCGGCGCAGTGGGCGGCTCCGGCAGGCGGTTGAGCAGGAAGGCCTCGGCGAAGGGCGAAATCGGGTAGCTGATGTGGCCGATGCAGCCGAAGGGCGCGCCGCTGCGATTGGCCGGGCAGCCGGCGCAGTGCGGCGCCTGGGGGTCGAGCTCGGCGGCGCTGTCCAGCAGATGCTGCACGACGACGACCTGGGTCTCCTCACTGCCGTCGGCGGCGCTGCGCACCATCTCGAAGCCCATGTCGCGCGGCGAGCGCTGGTCGCCGTTGCGGCGGTAGAGGCGAATGATGGTCGCGGCGCGCTCGCGGGCCTTCAGCCGCTCGAGGATGCCGGGCGTGCCCAGCGCCTGCTTCGGCGCGCAGTCGTAATCGATGAGAGTGTCGAGGGCCATAACAGCCGATGCCTTTCGTTGACTGCGGGCAGCGCACGCCCGCCGGGCTATCGTCCACCGCAGCGGCACTGCTGTCAACGGGCATTGAGCCAGGCAGCGGAAGCCTGTACACTGGCACGGGAACCTGCAGGCGAGCGCGAGGGGTGTGGTGAAGCTGCAACTGGCGCTCGACGGCCCGCTGGAAGACAGTTTGGCCGTGCTGCGGGCGACGCAGGAGTATGTGGACCTGGCTGAAATCGGCACGCCGCTGGTGCTGCGCGAGGGCGTCCGGGCCATTCAGCGTCTGCGCGCGGAGTTTCCCGCACTGCCGCTGCTGGCGGATTTCAAGATTATGGATGCCGGCGGCGAAGAGGCGCGCATCGCCTTTGCGGCCGGCGCGGACGTCGTGACCGTGCTGGGCGTCGCCGCTGACGAGACGATTGTGGCGGCGGCAGCGGCGGCGCGCGATTGCGGCGGCGGGTTAATGGTGGATCTGATGGCCGTGCCGCAGCCGCTGCAGCGCGTGCAGGAATTGATGGCGTTGGGCTGCGACCAGTTCTGTGTGCACCGCGCCCATGATGCCAGTGGTGACCCGGTCGCAAGCTTGCGCGCGCTGCGTGAGGCGCTGCCGGACCTGCGCCTGGCCGTGGCCGGCGGCATCAGCGTTGGGACGATTGACGCGCTGGTGGCCCTGCGCCCGGATACAGTGATTGTGGGCGGCGCCATCACGCGCGCTGCACAACCGGCCGCAGCCGCGCGTCGGCTGAAGGAAAGGATGCTGGCTCATGGTTGACTACCGAACGCTGCTCGCGGAGGTGCTGCAGGAGCTGGCCGCCGCCCTCGACGGCATCGACCCGGAGGCGGTGGCTGACCTGCGCCGCGACATCCTGCAGGCGCGGCGCATCTTCGTCGCCGGCCGCGGGCGCTCCGGGCTGCAGATGCAGGCCTTCGCCATGCGCCTGATGCATCTGGACCTGGACGTGCACGTCGTCGGCGCGGTGACCACGCCCGCCATCGGCGCCGGCGATCTGCTCATCATCGGTTCCGGCTCTGGCCGTACGCCCTCGATCATCGGCCAGGCCCGCCGTGCCAGCGAGCTCAACGCCAGGGTCGCGCTGATCACCATCGCCGGCGAGTCTCCGGTGAGCCAGTATGCGGACCACATTCTGCGCATTCAGGCGTCCAGCCCCAAGTTGGCGGACGAGGAGGCCGGCAGCGTCTCGGTCCAGCCGCTGGGCTCGCTCTACGAGCAGTCGCTGGGCATCCTCTGTGACGTGATGATTGGTTTGTTAATGGAAGAACTGGGAACCGATCCCGGCCTCATGTTCGCGCGCCACACTAATCTGGAGTAGGCGCAGGTCAGGTTCAGCCGGGCACGCTCTCCGGTGCGCGGTCATGGTGGCGCATAATGAAGGCGGTCAGGGCTTCACTGTCCGGCGTGTCGAGCGGCAGCAGGCGCCCCCAGGCGGCGGCCACCAGCCGTTGTTCGTTCTCCGGGCGATAACTGACCACGATCCATTCCGGGAATTTCTCATGCAGGCGCCGGAAGGTCTCGACGACCTCGTGGTCGCCCAGGTCGCGCCAGGAGAGCCAGATCTGCCCGTGCTCGAGGTTGTGGATGAGGTAGGCGTCCGGCAGGCGCTGCTCGTAGAAGCCGGCGCGCACCGGCGCGGCGTAATGGTCGCCGGAGGTGGGCGGGTCGGAGTTGTAGCGCGTGGGCATTGCGCCGACCGGGATGTGCTCGCGGCCCACGATGGGGAAGGGCTGGCTCTCGTCCGGGATGGCGGCGAGGTTAATGGGCGCTTCCTGCCGCTGACTCAGAACAAGCACCAGGACCAACACGATGATCCCGGTCAGGCCTGCGATGGCAATGATTATTCTGTGTTCCCGGGGCATGTGAGCAGCCAATTACAGGCGGGCAGATAGCGCAGCCAGTGTACAGGAAAACAATGGCTGGTGGCAGTTCGCTGTCGTCAGGGATTGGCCGCGCGCCAGGCGTACATCAGCACGCCGCCCGCCACGGCGACGTTGAGCGACTCGGCTCTGCCACGCAGCGGCAACATGGCCAGGCGCTCACAGCGGGCGGCCAGCCTGTCGTCCAGCCCCTGCGCCTCGTTGCCCAGCGCCAGCGCCAGACCGCCGCGCCAGTCCAGCTCCGTCCATAGTTGCCCGCGCGCGGCGTCCGCGCCGCAAAGCGGCAGGCCCTGCTCCTGCAGCCAGCTCAGCAACGTCGGGACTGACTCCACGACAACGACGGGCAGGCTGAAGAGCGAGCCCATGCTGGCGCGCAACACTTTGGGGTCGCAGGGATCGACGCAGGGCGGGAGCAACAGCACTGCGCTGGCGCCGACCGCGTCCGCCGTGCGCAGCAGGCTGCCGAGATTGCCGGGATCGCGCAGGCGGTCGAGCAGCAGCAGCAGCGGCTGCGCGGGCAGGCTCAAATCCGTCAGCGTGGCCTGCGGCAGCGGGAAGGTGACGACCAGGCCCTGGGAAGTGTCGCGTTCGGAGAGCGTTTGCAGTAGCGACTCGCTGACTTCATACAGGCGTGCGCCGCCGGCCTCGAAGCGCTGCAGCAATTCCGGCGCTGCCGGGCCCGTGAAGCGCGCGGGACAATAGAAGACCTCCTGCGCCAGCCAGCCGGTCGCGAGCGCCACGTGCAGCGCCTGCAGACCTTCGGCGGCGAAGCGGCCCTGCAGGCGGCGTTGGCGGCGCTGGCCGAGCTTGCGCAGCGCGACGATCTGCGGATTGCGGAGCGAGGTGATGATCATGGGGCCATGTTACGCCTGGGCAACGCTGCCTGTAGCGGATAGCATGGCCGCCCGCATGGCCTTCTGTCAACGGCCAGCGATCGCCCTTGACACGCGATTCCGGCGCTGCTAGTATGCCGCGACGCATCGGCAGCACACCCTGGCTGCAGGCAATGGGTTGTCGGGAACCGGACACATATGGCGAAAGCGCCCTTTTCGGGGGATGGCTCGTCATGGCGGAGACAGCCAGGGCGTTCTGTGCGAAACGCCTTTTTTATGTGAAGACAGGCAGGTACGGGAGCGACAGATGCCCACCATCAACCAGCTGGTACGCAGGGGGCGCAAGAGCCGCAAGTCCAAGTCCAGCTCGCCGGCGCTGCAGTACACTTTCAACGCCAACAAACAGCAACGGAAGCGGCAGGCACGCGGCGCGCCGCAGAAGCGCGGCGTCTGCACCCAGGTGAAGACCATGACGCCCAAGAAGCCCAACTCGGCCCTGCGCAAGGTAGCGCGCGTGCGCCTGACCAATGGCATCGAGGTGACGGCCTACATTCCGGGCGAGGGACACCAACTGCAGGAACATAGCGTGGTGCTGGTGCGCGGCGGCCGGGTGAAAGACCTGCCGGGAGTGCGTTATCACATTGTGCGTGGCACGCTGGACGCCGAGGGCGTTCCGAATCGTGGCCAGGCGCGCAGCAAGTACGGCAGCAAGCAGCCGCGCAACTGAGCGACAGGGGTCTGAAGGATGCCTAGAAGAAATCGTCCACCCAAACGCAAGGTGACGCCGGACAACAAGTTCGGAAACATTCACGTCGCCATGTTCATCAATCGCATGATGCACGGTGGCAAGAAGAGCACGGCCGCCCGCGTCATGTATCGCGCGCTTGATATCGTCGAGGAACGCGCCCGGCGCGACCCGGTCGAGGTCTTCGAGCAGGCGCTGCGCAACGTGCAGCCCACTGTCGAGGTCAAGCCCAAGCGCGTTGGCGGCTCCACTTACCAGGTGCCGATTGAAGTGGCCGGCGAACGCTCGTTGACCCTCGCCATGCGCTGGATCCTGGAATTCGCCAGGTCGCGCGGCGGGCGCGGCATGCATGAAAAGCTGGCGGCCGAGTTGATCGATGCGGCCAACAGCCAGGGCAACGCCCTCAAACGCAAGGACGACACGCATCGTATGGCGGAGGCCAACCGCGCTTTCGCTCACTTCCGCTAGCGTCAGCGGCGGAATACAGGGGAACGTGAGCAACACATGAGCAGTAAAGCGGCAGGCAACCTGGATCTCAACCGGGTGCGCAACATTGGCATCATCGCTCATATTGATGCCGGCAAAACGACCACCACCGAGCGCGTGCTGTATTACACCGGCATGGTGCATCGCATTGGCGAGGTGCATGACGGCGCTGCGACCACGGACTACATGGCGCAGGAGCGCGAACGCGGCATTACCATTACCTCGGCGGCGGTGAGCGCCAGCTGGAATGAGCACCAGATCAACATCATTGACACCCCGGGCCACGTGGATTTCACGGCCGAGGTGCAGCGCAGTCTGCGCGTGCTGGATGGTGGCGTGGTCGTCTTTGACGGCGTTGCCGGCGTCGAGCCGCAGTCCGAGACGGTCTGGCGTCAGGCCGACGACTACACAGTGCCGCGCATCTGCTTTATCAACAAGATGGACCGCATCGGCGCCGATTTCCAGCGCTGCGTGCAGATGATCGTTGATCGTCTGGGCGCCAACCCGGTGCCGATCCAGATGCCCTACGGCGAAGGCGAAAGCTTCGCCGGCATCATCGACCTGCTGACCATGGAGCTGGTTACCTCGGGTGACGAGCTGGGCAGCGCCATCGAGCGCTACCCGATCCCGGAAAGCCATCGCGAGCAGGCCGAGACGATGCGCGCCGAGATGATCGAGAAGGTCGTCGAGGTCGATGACTACCTCACCGAGAAGTATTTGCTCGAGGAGCCCATCAGCGACGAGGAGTTGCTGGGGGCCCTGCGCGCCGGCACGCTGAAAAGCAGCCTGCAACCGGTGCTCTGCGGCTCCGCGCTGAAGAACCGCGGCGTGCAGATTTTGCTGGATCGCGTGGTCGACCTGTTGCCCTCGCCGCTGGATGTACCGCCCGTCGAAGGTCTCAACCCGAATAACAACGAGAGGGTCACGCGCGCGCCTTCAGATGAAGAGCCGCTGGCCGCGCTGGTCTTCAAGATCGTCACCGACCCCTTTGTGGGCCGCCTGGCGTTCTTCCGCGTCTATTCCGGCGTGCTGCGCACGGGCACCATGTTGCAGAACACGACCAATGGCCGGCGCGAGCGCATCGGCCGCATTGTGCGCATGTTCGCCGACCGGCGCGAGGACGTTGAGGAGGTGCACGCCGGCGACATCGCGGCCATCCTCGGCCTTAAGACCACCTTCACCGGCGACACGCTCAGCGACCGGCAGCGTCAGATCGTGCTGGAAAAGATCAGCTTCCCGGAGCCGGTGATTGAAGTCGCCATCGAGCCCAACACGCGCGGCGACCAGGACAAGATGGGCCTGGCCCTGCAGCGCCTGGCGGAGGAGGACCCGACCTTTAAGGTCGAGGTCGATGACAAGCTGGGTCAGACGCGCATCCGTGGCATGGGCGAGTTGCACCTCGAGGTGCTGGTCGACCGCATGATGCGCGAATTTGGCGTGGAGGCCCGGGTGGGACGCCCGCGCGTGGCCTACCGCGAAGCCATCACGCGCCCGGCCCGCATCGACACGACATTCCGGCGCCAGACTGGCGGGTCCGGCCAGTATGCGCGCATCACGGTGGAGTTCGAGCCGCTGGCCAGCGAGGAGCAGGAGCTGGCGCGCGACGGCCTGTACTTCGAAAACAAGATTCGCGGCGGCTCCGTTCCGAGGGAATTCATCCGTCCGACCGAGAACGGCATTCGCGAGGCGATGCAGGGCGGCGTGCTGGCCGGTTATCAGGTGGTGGACCTGAAGGCCACGCTGGTCGATGGCAGCTATCACGAGGTGGACTCGAGCGAGATCGCCTTCAAAATCGCCGGTTCGATGTGCCTGAAGGAAGGCGTGCAGAAAGCCGGCCCCGTGTTGCTGGAGCCGACAATGCGCGTCGAGGTAGTGGCGCCGGACGAATACACCGGCCCCGTCGTCGGCGATCTTTCCGCCCGGCGCGGCGTGGTGCAGGGGATGGAACCCCGCGGTGACGGCTCCGCCTCCATTCGCGCCAACGTGCCGCTGGGCGAGATGTTTGGCTACGCCACCAGTCTGCGCAACCTGACCCAGGGGCGCGGCAATTTCACGATGGAATTCGACAGGTATGCGATTGCGCCGCCCTCCATTGCCGAAGAGGTAATGCTCGGCGGCGGATAGGGCGAAATTTCGTTCGCAGGCGCGAGTGCGCCACATCGATTGCAGCATGCAAGAGGATAAACCATGGGCAAGCAGAAATTCGACCGCAGCAAACCGCACGTCAATATCGGTACCATCGGTCATGTTGACCACGGTAAAACCACGCTGACCGCCGCCATCACGCGCGTCCTCTCCATGGCCGGCCGCGCCAAACAGATGGCCTATGAAGATATCGACAGCGCGCCGGAAGAGAAGGCCCGCGGCATCACCATCAATATCCGCCACGTGGAGTACGAAACGGTTAACCGCCACTACGCCCATGTGGACTGCCCCGGCCACCGCGATTACATCAAGAATATGATCACCGGCGCGGCGCAGATGGATGGCGCCATCCTCGTGGTCAGCGCGCCCGACGGCCCCATGCCGCAGACGCGCGAGCATGTGCTGCTGGCGCGTCAGGTGGAGGTGCCGGCCATGGTCGTTTACCTCAACAAGATCGACCAGATGGATGATGAGGAGCTGCTGGAGCTGGTCGAGCTGGAACTGGCCGAGCTGCTGGACAGCTACGGTTTCCCTGAGGATACGCCCATCGTGCGCGGTTCGGCGCTGGCGGCCATTGAGAGCGACAGCACTGACATCAACGCGCCCGAATACGCCTCCATCCTCAAGCTGATGGATACAGTGGACGAGTGGATCCCGACACCGTTGCGTGAAGAGGACCGGCCCTTCCTGATGCCCATCGAGGATGTCTTCTCGATCAAGGGGCGTGGCACCGTGGTCACCGGGCGCGTAGAGCGCGGCCGTTTGAAGAAGGGCGAGGAGATCGACATCGTCGGTCTGCGCGATGCCATCGACAAGACCGTCGTCACCGGCATCGAGATGTTTTACAAGGAGCTGGATGCAGCCGTGGCGGGCGACAACGCCGGCATTCTGCTGCGTGGCAAGACGCGCGACGAAGTCGAGCGCGGCCAGGTACTGGCGCGCGCCGGCAGCATCGAGCCGCACAAGCGCTTCAAGAGCCAGGTGTACGTGCTGCGCCGCGACGAGGGTGGCCGTCACAAGGCCTTCTTCCCCGGCTACCGGCCGCAATTCTACATCCGCACCATGGATGTGACCGGCACCATCAACCTGCCGGAGGGCGTGGAGATGGTCATGCCGGGCGACAACGTCGAGCTGGAAGTGGAACTGATCATCCCGGTCGCGCTGGAGCAGGGCTCGAAGTTCGCCATCCGCGAGGGTGGTTTGACGGTTGGCGCCGGCTCCATTACTCAAATTCTGGACTGACGCTGCCCGCTGGCAGCGAAGATGCCATGAGGATGCCGGGGCGACCCGCCGCCGGCATCCCCAGTGAATGAGACGAGGCTTATGGCCGCAAAAAGCAGGATCCGGATTCGACTGAAGGCCTACGACCACCGCGTGCTGGATCAATCCGCGCGCCGCATCGTGGAGACGGCCGAGCGCACCGGCGCCAGCGTGGTAGGGCCAGTGCCCCTGCCCACTCGCATCGAGCGCTTCACCGTGCGCCGTTCACCCTTCATTGACAAGACGTCGCAGGAACACTTTGAAATTCGCACCCACAAGCGCCTGATCGACGTGCTGGATCCGGACAGCAGGACCATCGATACGCTGATGCGTCTGAACCTGCCCGCCGGCGTGGACATCGAGATCAGGATATAGCGCGCACGCAGGCCTGCCCGGCCTGCCACTGCGGTGAAGAGGCGCGGGGGATACTGCCCCGCCGGAGGTTGTGATGAAGGGCATCATCGGTAAAAAGGTCGGCATGACCCAGGTGTTTGACGAGGGCGGTGACGTTATCCCGGTCACGGTCATCGAGGCCGGCCCCTGCTATGTGACCCAGGTGCGCAACGAAAAGCGTGACGGGTATACGGCGGTGCAGCTGGGCTTTGGCGAAACGCGCCCGCGCCGCCTCACCCAGGGTCAGCTGGGGCATCTGCAGCGTAACAACCTGCCGGCCCTGCGCTACCTGCGCGAGTTCCGCATTCGCGAGGGCGAGCCGGACGTCGAGGAAGGTCAGCAGATCAACGCCGACGTCTTCGAGGTCGGCGACCGCGTGGACGTCATTGGCAAGAGCAAGGGGCGCGGCTTTCAGGGCACGATCAAGCGCCACGGCTTTAGCCGTCAGCCGAAGACGCATGGCCAGTCCGACCGCGAGCGCGCGCCAGGTTCCATCGGCGCCGGCTCGACGCCCGGGCGCGTCATCAAGGGCATGCGTATGGCGGGACGGATGGGTAACGACCGCATCACCATGCAGAACCTTGAAGTGGTCGTTGTGGATGCGGAGAAAAACCTGATCGCGGTGAGAGGGTCGATCCCTGGCACCCGCGGCGGCATCGTCATGTTGAAGCCCGCGCGCGAGCGCTACCGTACACGGCGCGAGAGGAGCTGACCGACATGCAGGTTCCGGTGCTGGATCAGAGCGGCAACGAAGTGCAGCAGATTGAACTGCCGGCTGACATCTTTGGTGTCGAGATTAACGTCGGGCTGATGCATCAGGCATTTTTGCGGCAGGCAGCCAACCAGCGTCAGGGCAACCACAAGACGAAGACGCGCAGCGAAGTGCGCCTGACCAAGAGCAAGTGGTATCGGCAGAAGGGCACCGGTCGCGCCCGGCATGGCGCCCGCAGCGCGCCCCTTTTTGTGGGCGGCGGCGTGGCCCATGGCCCGCGGCCGCGTAAATACACCAGCGCCATGCCCAGGAAAATGCGGCGTGGCGCCGTCCGCTCAGCGCTTAGCGCGCTGGCGCGCGACGACCAGCTCATCTTCGTCGACCGCTTCCAGGCCGACCAGCCCAGAACGCGCGTGATGCGCGAGACAATCACCAGGCTGGCGGGCGAGGGCAAGACGCTGGTGTTGCTGGCGGAGCGCGACGAGAACGTGCAGCGCGGCATCAGCAACCTGCCGCGGGTGCGCTGGCTGCGGGCGAACTATTTGAACATCCGTGACCTGCTGGGGCACGACAAGGTCATTATCCCGCTGGACGCGCTGGACACCATCCAGCTCATCTGGGGCCAGGAGTAGCGAGCATGCCCGAGCTGCATATTTACGATGTCATCCGGCGACCGGTCATCACTGAAAAGGCGACCGCGCTGTCAGACGAGTTGAACCAGTACGTCTTTGAGGTGGCTCGCAAGGCCAACAAGCTCCAGGTCAAGGAAGCGGTGGAAGTCATCTTCGAGGTCAACGTGACGAAGGTGCGCACCATGGTGCAGCCGGCCAAACGCGGTCGGCGCGGTCGGGCCGGGGCCCTGCGCACGAAGGAATGGAAGAAAGCCATCGTGACGCTGGCGCCTGGCGACCAAATCGACCTGTTTAACGCATGAGCGACGGAGGCGAGGGACAAGATGCCGGTTAAAGTCTACAAGCCCACCTCGGCTGGTCGCCGGGGTATGACGGGCCACTCATTCGAAGAGATCACCCGGAAGCGTCCGCAACGCTCGTTGACCGAGCCGCTGCGGAGCAAGGGTGGCCGCAACAACACGGGGCGCATCACGGTGCGGCACCGTGGCGGCGGACACAAGCGACGCTACCGCATCATCGATTTCCGGCGCGACCGCATGGACGCGCAGGCCGAGGTGGTTTCCATTGAGTACGATCCCAACCGCTCGGCGCGCATCGCGCTGGTGCTGTATGAGGGTGGCGAAAAGCGTTACATCATTGCGCCGCTGGGCCTGAAGGTCGGCGACCGCATCGGCAACGGCAGCGCCAACACAAATTTGCGCACGGGTGACGCCCTTTCGCTGGGCGAAATCCCGTTGGGCACGATGATTCACAACATTGAGCTGCATCCGGGTCGCGGCGGGCAACTGGCGCGCGCGGCGGGCACTTCGGCCCAGTTGATGGCGCGCGAGGGCGACTGGGCGCAGGTGCGCCTGCCCAGCGGTGAGGTGCGCCTGATTCATCTGCGTTGCATGGCCACCATCGGCCAGGTCGGCAACACCGACCATGGCAACATCAAGATCGGTAAGGCGGGGCGCAAGCGCTGGATGGGCTGGCGGCCCACTGTGCGCGGCTCGGCCATGGACCCCTCCAGTCACCCGCACGGTGGTGGCGAGGGTCGCTCGCCGATCGGTATGCCAGGGCCGAAGACGCCCTGGGGCAAGCCGGCGCTGGGCAAGCGCACGCGCCGCAACAAACGTACCAACCGCTACATCATCCGTCGGCGCGGCCGGCGGCGGTAGCAGAAGGGGAACAGCGTATGTCACGTTCACTGAAGAAGGGGCCCTTCGTCAGCCACAAGCTGATGCTCAAGATCGAGCGGCTCAACCAGCAGAACCAGAAGTCGGTGGTGCGTACCTGGAGCCGGGCCAGCACGATTTTCCCGCAGATGGTGGGGCATACCATTGCGGTGCATGACGGCCGGCGCCACGTGCCCATCTACATCACCGAGAACATGGTCGGCCACAAGCTGGGCGAATTTGCGCCCACCCGCACCTATCGCGGCCATCTGGTCGAGCGCAAAAGGCGGCCGGTGTAGCCATGGACGTACGCGCAAGCACCCGACATCTACCCATTTCGGCACAAAAGCTGCGTCTGGTCGTCGACCAGGTGCGCGGCATGGAGGCCGAGCAGGCGTTGACCGTGCTGAAGTTCATGCCGAAGAAGGGCGCGACCTATGTCCGCAAGTCGCTGGCCTCGGCGCTGGCCAATGCCGAGAACAACTTTGACCTCAACCGGGGCACGATGGTCGTGTCCACCATCCACGTCGACGAAGGCGTGACCCTGAAACGCATGAAGGCCGGCGCGCGTGGCCGCTTCAAGCCGCGTCTGCGCCGTTATTCGCATCTCACGGTCATTCTGTCCGAGCGAGAGGAGAACTAGCCATGGGTCGCAAGGTTCACCCGATCGGCTTTCGGCTGAATATCATCCGCGACTGGGATGCGCGCTGGTATGCAGAGCGGAAGCGCTATCGTGATCTGCTGCTGGAAGACTTCGCCATCCGCCGCCATATCGGAAATCAGGGTTCGCGCGCGGCGATTTCACGTGTGGAGATCGAGCGCTATCCCAACCAGCTGCTGGTCAACATCCACACCGCGCGCCCAGGCATCGTCATCGGACGCAAGGGCGAGGCAGTCAAGCAGTTGCGCGGCGCGCTGGAGAAACTGGCGGACGGCAAGAAGGTCAAGGTTGAAGTCAGCGAAATTGACAAGCCGGACACCGACGCGAAGCTGGTGGCGGAGAACATTTCTGGCCAGCTGGAGCGCCGCATCGGCCACAGTCGCGCCATCAAGCGCGCTATTGGCCAGGCCATGCGCCAGGGCGCGCTGGGTATTCGTATCGAGGTCAGCGGCCGCCTCGGCGGCTCCGACATGGCCCGGCGTGAATGGCAGTCCGAGGGCCGCATCCCGCGCAACACCCTGCGCGCGGACGTGGACTACGGCACGGCAGAGGCCCTGACGACCTTCGGCCGCATCGGCGTAAAGGTCTGGGTCTACAATGGTGAGGTGCTCGACTATGGAGAGCGCGGGCGGGCGCGTGCCGGCGCCGGCGGCCCCGGCTGAGCAGGAGATACAGCGATGTTGATGCCCAAGCGAGTCAAATGGCGCAAGCAGAGCCGCGGTCGTATGCGCGGCAAGGCGCAACGCGGCAACCGCGTCCAGTTCGGCGAATATGGCCTGCAGGCCATCGAGCCGGTCTGGATGACCAGCCGCCAGATCGAGGCGGCGCGACGCACCATGGTGCGTTACGTGCGCAGGCGCGGCAAGGTATGGATCCGCGTGTTCCCGGACAAGCCGGTAACGCAGAAGGCGGCCGAGACGCGTATGGGCAAGGGCAAGGGCTCGGTCGAGAAGTGGGTCGCCGTCGTTCGTCCCGGTCGTGTGCTCTTCGAGATGGGCGGCATCAGCGAGGAAGAGGCGCGCGAGGCGCTGCGGCTGGCTTCCTACAAGCTGCCCTGCAAGACGCGGATCGTCAAGCGCTTCGATCCAATTTCCGGTCTGGAGCTGGATTGATGTACATCAAGGAACTGCGCGAAATGGAGCAGGATGCCATCCTCGACACGATCGAGGACCTCAAGGCGACGCACTTTCGGCTGCGCCTCGAGATGGCCTCCGGCCAGCTGGCCAACCCCAACGTTCTGCACGAGACGAAGCGCGACATCGCCCGCTGTCTGACCGTGCTGCGCGAGCGCGAACTGGCGGCTGAAATCGCAGGTGAGGGAAACTGAGATGCCTGATAATCGCAGGAGACTGACCGGACGGGTCGTCAGCGACAAGATGGAAAAAACCGTCGTCGTTGCCATCGTTCTGCGCCGCCGTCATCCCGTTTACGGCAAGGTCGTGCGTACCACCAAAAAGGTCTACGCGCACGATGAGTCCAACGCAATCGCCACGGGCACTATGGTGCGCGTCGTCGAGAGCCGGCCGCTGAGCAAGTTGAAGCGCTGGGTCGTCGATGAAGTGCTGGAGGGCAACGCGCAGCCACAGGGCCAGGAGGCGAGCGGCTCATGATCCAGACTGAATCGCGCCTGAAGGTTGCTGACAATAGCGGCGCGCGCGAGCTGCTGGTGATCCGTGTGCTGGGCGGTTCGGGCAAGCGCTATGGTCGCGTCGGCGACGTGGTAGTGGCGACCGTGAAGGCGGCCACCAGCGACGGCAACGTGAAGAAGAGCGAAGTGGTGCGCGCAGTTATCGTGCGCACGGCCAAGGAATATGGCCGGCGCGACGGTTCCACCATCCGCTTTGATGACAACGCCGCGGTGGTGTTGGCAGAGGATTTTACGAACCCGCGCGGCACACGCGTTTTCGGGCCGGTGGCCCGGGAGTTGCGCGACAAGGGCTACATGAAGATCGTGTCGCTCGCGCCAGAGACGCTTTAGACAAGGGCGGGCTGAGAGGCTGACATGCAGCGAATCAGAAGCGGCGATCAGGTTGAAGTGATCGCGGGCAAGGACGTGGGAGAGCGCGGTAGCGTGATCTCGGTCTACAAGAAGCAGAAACGGGTGGTGGTTGAGGGCGTCAACATCCTCAAGAAGCACCAGAAGGCGCAGCAGGCGGGGCGGCAGCAGGTGCAGGCCCAGATCCTCGAATTTGAGGGGCCCATCCATGTCTCTAACGTGATGCTGGTCTGCCCCGAATGCAACGAGCGCACCCGCGTCGGTCGCCGCCTCCGCGAGTCGGACGGCTTCAAGACGCGCTACTGCAAGAAGTGCGACGCAGATTTCGATTGACCGGAGCGCAATAGATGACCGCTATGCCAGTAATGCAGCAACGCTACCGGGAAGACGCCGTGCCGCAGCTCGTCGACGAGTTTAGCTACGGCAACCGCATGCAGGTACCCGGCATCCAGAAGGTCGTGATCAACGTGGGCGTGGGCGAGGCGCTGGATAATCCCAAGGCGCTGGACAGCGTGATCGAAGATATCCGCATCATCACCGGGCAGCAGCCTGTGATCACCCGCGCGCGCAAGAGCATCGCCAACTTCAAGTTGCGCGAGGGCCGCGCCATCGGCGTCAAGGTGACGCTGCGCGGCGGGCGCATGTGGGCCTTTCTTGATCGTTTCGTAAACATCGCGCTGCCCCGCGTGCGGGATTTCCGGGGTGTTTCGCCGGATACCTTTGATGGCCGCGGCAACTACACGATCGGCCTGCGCGAACAGTTGATCTTCCCGGAGATTCATTACGACCGCATCGACAAGGTGCGCGGGATGGAGATCACGATTGTGACCACGGCGCGCACGGACGAGGAAGGCAGGCGCCTGCTGCGTCTGCTGGGTATGCCGTTCCAGGAAAACCAGGGAGCCTGACGATGGCGAAGAAGTCAAAAACTGCCATGGAAAAGAAGCGCAAGTATGCGGTGCGCGTGCGCAACCGCTGCCAGTTCGTGGACCCCAATTCGGGCAAGACATGCGGCCGGCCGCGCGGCTACATCCGGCGCTACGGTCTGTGCCGCATCCACTTTCGCGAGCTTGCGCTGCGGGGGCAAATTCCCGGCGTCGTGAAGTCGAGCTGGTAGGAGATGCAGCCATGATGACTGACCCGATAGCAGATATGCTGACGCGCATTCGCAATGCGCTGATGATCGGCAGGCAGGAGGTTCGCATCCCGTCGTCAAAGCTCAAGGTGGAGATTGCGCGCATCCTGAAGGCCGAAGGCTACATCGACGACTTCGGTGTTAGCGATGAACAGCCGGCGAACATGATCACCATCCAGCTGAAGTATTTCGGCTCGCGCCGCGAACGGCGCCCGGTGATTTCCAAACTGCAGCGCGTGAGCAAGCCCGGCCGGCGCGTCTATCGCGGCACGCGCGACATGCCGCGGGTGATGAGCGGCATCGGTATCGCAATTGTCACGACTCCCCAGGGAGTCATGACGGATCAGCAGGCACGGCGCCAGCGAATCGGCGGCGAAGTGCTCTGCTACGTCTGGTAAGGAGGAACAGGATGTCACGCATCGGCAGGCAGCCTGTCCCGCTGCCCGCAATGGTCAGCGTGACCATTGACGGGCAGATGGTCACGGTGAAGGGGCCGAAGGGCGAGCTGGGCCACGAGGTCCATCCGGTCATCACGGTCCAACAGGATAACGGGGCGCTGCTGGTTACGCGCCCGAGCGACCATCGCAAGCATCGGTCGTTGCATGGCCTGACGCGGGCGCTGGTGGCCAACATGGTGACTGGCGTCTCCCAGGGCTATCGCAAGTCGCTGATGACAGTGGGTGTCGGCTACAGCGCGGAGTTGCGCGGAACGACGCTGGTAATGCGCCTCGGCTATTCGCACGAAGTGGTGATGGAGCCGCCAGCGGGTATCAGCTTTACGACCGAGCGCGCGCCAGGCAACCGTTATCTCATACATGTGGATGGCATTGACAAGCAGCTGGTCGGTCAGGTGGCGGCCAATGTCCGCAGCAAGCGTCCGCCGGAACCCTACAAGGGCAAGGGCGTACGCTATCAGGACGAGAATGTGCGCCGCAAGGCCGGCAAGACCGGCAAGGTTTAGGACGGAACAATGGATCCCAACAAGAAAAAGCACAAGGCACGGCAGCGGCGTCATCGTCGTCTGCGCGCGCGTGTGGAAGGCAGCGGCGCGCGGCCGCGTCTGTGCGTCTATCGTAGCCTGACCAATATCTATGCCCAGTTGATCGACGACGAACAGGGCCATACCCTGGCCTCGGCTTCTACCATCGACCGCGACGTGCGCGTGCAGGTCGATGGCAAGAGCCCGATCGAGGCGGCGCGCCTGGTCGGCCAGGTGGTTGGCGCGCGCGCGCAACAGGCCGGCGTCAAGCAGGTGGTCTTCGACCGCGGCGGCTATCGTTATCACGGCCGCGTGGCCGCCCTGGCGGAAGGTGCGCGCGCCGCCGGGCTGGACTTCTAGTTTCGGGAGCAAAACATGGCAGACAGACGACGGGAACGGCGCAGCTCGCGCCGGGATGACGACCGCGAGGAACTGGACGAGCGCGTCGTCGATATCAAGCGCGTTGCCAAGGTGATCAGCGGCGGGCGTCGCTTCGCCTTCCGCACCGTGGTCATTGTGGGCGACAACCGCGGCCGCGTGGGCGTGGGCGTAGGCAAGGCGCGCGGCGTGCCGGACAGCATTCGCAAGGGTTCGGAACGGGCGCGGCGAAACATGGAACGCGTGTCGCTGGACGGGCAGACCATTCCGCACCAGATCACCGGGCGGCATGGCGGCGCGAAGGTGCTGCTCAAACCGGCCTCGCCCGGCACGGGCGTCATCGCCGGTGGCGGCGTGCGCGCCGTTCTGGAAGCGGCTGGCGTGCGCGACATTTTGACCAAGAGCCAGGGCAGCTCCAATCTGCTCAACGTGGCCATGGCGACCGTGCAGGCGCTGCAGGAACTGCGCAGCCCGCATCAGGTGGCGGCCATGCGCGGGGTGCCCGCTGCCAGGCTTATGCCCTTCGGCAAACGCGAAGAGGCCGGGGAAAGGCGCTGATGACTGCCAGACTGCGAATCACCCTGCTGCGGAGCGCCACGCGCCGGGCCCCCAACCAGAAAGCGACGGCGCATTCGCTGGGCCTGCGCAAACTGCGCGCCAGCGTCGTGCACAACGATACGCCGGCCATCCGGGGCATGATCAACACGATCAGCCACCTGGTGGCGGTGGAAGAGGTGAACGAGCATGAGACTGCATGATCTGAAGCCGGACGCGGGCTCGCGCAAGAAGCGCCGGCGCGCGGGCCGCGGCATCGCCGCCGGCCGCGGCAAGACTGCCGGGCGCGGCCACAAGGGTCAGGGCGCCCGCGCCGGTGGTGGCAAGGGCCCCTACTTCGAGGGCGGCCAGTTGCCGCTGGTGCGTCGCTTGCCCTTCAAGCGTGGCTTCACCAACATCTTCCGTATCGAGTATGAAGAGGTGAACGTCGGCCTGCTCAACGAGCACGAGGGGATTGAGGACGGCGCGGTGGTGACGCCCGCCTTGCTGGCGCAGTTGGGAATCATCCGCGACGCGGACAAGCCGGTCGTCATCCTGGGCGACGGCGAACTGACGAAGAAGCTGCAGGTCAGCGCGCACCGCTTCACGAAGCGCGCGACGCAAGCGATCGGCGAGGCCGGTGGCTCGACCACCACGCTGGAGCTGTTGCTGAAGGGCGCGCGCGCGACGGTGAAGCTGCTGAAGAAGGAAGAAATAGCCAAACTCAGGGCGGCGCGCGACAGCGACAACGCACAGGGCTGACGCCCGCACCGCTGACAATTCTGCCAACAGGCGTTGAGGAGTTCCATGCAGGCAATTGATGCTCTAAGGAACGCGTGGCGACTGCCGGACGTGCGCAGCAAGCTGCTGTTCACCGGCCTGATTCTGGTGGTCTACCAGTTCGCCGCGCACGTGCCGGTCATCGGCGTTGACCGCGGCGCCCTGCAGGCTGTGCTGGAGAGCAATGCCGGCGGCCTGGTGGGCGTGCTGAACCTGCTTTCGGGCGGGGCGGTCTCCAACTTCAGCGTGATCGCGATGGGCGTCTATCCCTACATCACGGCCTCGATCATCTTTCAGTTGCTGGTGCCGGTGATCCCGCAGCTGGAGGCGATTCAGCGTGAGCCGGGCGGCCAGGAGAAAATCCAGCGCTTCACCTACTACCTGGCGATCCCGATGGCGATATTGCAGGCGGTGGGGCAGATCGCCATTTTCGGCAATCTGGGCGGTGCGCCCATCATCCCCGAGTTCGGCCAGAACCTGCTGGTGACGATGACCGTCATCACGACCATGACGGCGGGCACCATGTTCGCGGTCTGGCTGGGTGACCTCATCACCGAGGAAGGCATCGGTAACGGCATCTCGATCATCATCTTCGCCGGCATCGTGGCGTCCGCGCCTTCGAACCTGGGCAACCTGCTGACGACCTCGACGCAGCCGATTTACAACGCCGTGCTCTTCGTGGCGATCGTGCTCGTGACCATTGTGGTCATCGTGTTCATTCAGGAAGGGATTCGCCGAATCCCGGTGCAATACGGCAAGCGCGTGCGCGGGCGCAAGCAGTTCGGCGGCGCCAGCACGCACATCCCGCTGCGCGTCAACCCGGTGGGCATGATCCCGCTGATCTTCGCGCAGTCGATCATCACCTTCCCGGCCATCCTGGTCAATCTCTTCCCGGAGGGGCCGGTCGGCCAGACGATCAACAACACCTTTGGCAACCAGCAGGGCCTGTGGTACTGGGGCAGCTTCTTCCTGCTCACCGCCGGCTTCACCTTTTTCTACGCCGAGACGATGATCGCCAACCAGAACCTGGCGGATAACCTGCAACGCCAGGGCGGCTACATCCCCGGCATTCGCCCGGGCAAGCGCACCCAGGAGTTCATCCTGCGCGTCTCGCGGCGCATCACGCTGGTGGGCGCGCTCTTCCTGGGCACCATTGCCGTGGTGCCGGGCCTCGTCGACCTGCTTAACGGGGTTTTGTTCCCGACCGAGTTCGTCGCCGGCGCCAGCTCGCTCAACGCCGCCAGCGTCATCACCGGCTCCGGTCTGATCATCGTGGTTGGCGTGGTGATTGACACCATGCGCCAACTGGAAGCGCAGCTGGTCATGCGCAACTACGAAGGCTTCATGCGCTAACAGGAGCAAGCCAACACAATATGGGACTCTATCTAATCCTGCTGGGCGTCCAGGGCGCTGGCAAGGGCGTTCAGGCCGCCTGGATTCAGGAGCGTTACGGCATTCCGCACGTTTCTACAGGCGACCTCTTCCGCGCCATGCGTACGCGCGAGGACGAACTGGCGCAGCGCATCCAGGCCATCATGGCCTCCGGTCAACTCATTTCCGACGAGATTACCAATGAAGTGGCGCGCGATCGACTCGCGCAGCCGGACGCGGCCACTGGCGCCATCCTCGATGGTTTCCCGCGCAACGAAGTTCAGGCTGAGTGGTTAACGCAGTATCTGGCCGAACGCGGCGAGGCCGTCAACGCTGTCCTGCTGCTGGAGATTGACCTGTACGTCGCCTTCAAGCGGGCCTTCGGGCGCATTTCGACGGAAGATGGCGCGCGCGTCTACAATCTCTTCTTCCACAACGACGGCATCGACTGGCAAATGGAAGAGCACCCGCAGCGCGAGTGGCCGCCGCGCGTGACCGGTCACGAATGCAGCAGCGGTATGCCTCTGGTGCGCCGCCCCGACGACGCCAGCGCTAACGCGGTCATCCGCCGCATCGACACCTACATGCAGACAACCATGCCGCTGGTGGACTGGTACCGCGAGCGCAGGCTGCTGCGTTGTATCAACGCCGAACAGGCCATTGAGCAGGTGAGCACGGACATTGAGTCGGTCATCGAGGGAACCCGGGCCTGAGGTGACGGGCGGCATCCACTACAAGTCGGCAGAAGAGATCGCCATTTTGCGCGAGGCCGGACGCATAGTCGCCATCGCGCACCGGCAACTGCGCGCGGCGCTACGACCCGGCGTCACCACGGGGGCCCTCAACGACCTGGTGGAAACGGTGTTGCGCGACCACGGCGCTGCGCCGGTCTTCCTCGGCTATCCGAAAGAAGGTGCGCCGGACTTCCCGGCCTCGATCTGCGCCTCGGTCAACGAGGAACTGGTGCATGGCATTCCGGGGCCGCGCACGCTGCAGGAGGGCGACATTCTCAGCGTGGACATCGGCGCGCTCCATCAGGGCTTCGTGGGCGATGCGGCCTGGACCTACGCCATTGGCGAGGTGCCGGCGTCGGTGCAGCGCCTGTTGGCCGTTTCGGAAGAAGCGCTGTGGGTGGGCATCCGCGCCGCGGTGATGCCGGCAGAGACCAGGGACATTGCGCTGGCGATCCAGCGCTTTGTGCAGCACCAGGGCTACAGCGTGGTGCGCGAATACACCGGGCATGGCGTGGGCCGCGCGATGCACGAGGAGCCACAGGTGCCCAACTGGTGGCCGCGCAACCGGCGCCACAAGCAGCAATGGGTCAGTCACCCCTTGCGGCCAGGCATGACCATCGCGCTGGAGCCAATGATCAACAGCGGCCGTGCGGAGACGGAGGAGCTGGCGGATCAATGGACGGTGGTGACCCGCGACGGCTCCCTCTGCACGCATTTCGAGCACAGTATCGCCATCACGGAAGGGGCGCCTTTTGTGCTGACGCTGCCCTGACTCCACACTGGACAGCAACGGCGGCCAGTGCTATAGTGCCGCTCCTGCGCGGCATGCAAGGAAAGTGACCATGAGAGTATCGGCTTCGGTTAAGAAACGTTGCCCCAGGTGCCGCATCATCAAGCGCCACGGGCGGGTGCGGGTGATTTGCGAAAACCCGCGTCACAAGCAGCGTCAGGGGTAGGGGAGCAAAGCCATGGCACGTATTGAAGGCATCGACCTGCCGCGGGACAAGCGCGTCGAGATTGGGCTGACCTACATTTATGGCGTGGGCAAATCCACCAGCAACAAAATCCTGGCGGCGACCGGCGTGAACCGGGACGTGCGCATCAAGGACCTGAGCGAGGTGGAGCTGCAGCGCATTCGTGAGCAGTTGTCGCAGTTGACGGTCGAGGGCGACCTGCGGCGCGAGGTACAGTTGAACATCAAGCGCCTGCAGGAGATCGGCAGCTATCGCGGCCTGCGTCATCGTCGCAACCTGCCGGTGCATGGCCAGCGTACGCGCACCAACGCGCGCACCTTGCGCGGGCCGAAGAAGACGGTCGCCGGGCGCGGCCGGCGGCGCGGCACGACCAAGAAATAGACTACAGGCAGTAATTTTACGGGCTCTTACCGTTTGGGCCGTGACCGGGCGTATTTCCCGGCAGGAGAGCATGCATGGCACGTCAGCAGGCCGCCAGGAGTGGCACCCGTCGTACGGCGCGCCGGGTGGCCAGGAATATCCCCTATGGACAGGCACATGTTTTCGCAACCTTTAATAACACCATCGTCACCCTGACCGACCAGTCCGGCAATGTGCTGACCTGGGCGAGCGCAGGAACCTCGGGCTTCAAGGGCAGCCGCAAGAGCACGCCCTACGCGGCCCGTCTTGCTGCCCAGACCGCTTCCGAGAAGGTGCAGGGGCACGGTATGCAGGAAGTCGACGTCTTCGTGAAGGGCCCCGGGCCCGGACGCGAGGCCGCCGTGCGCGCCATTCAGGCGAGTGGCCTGAAGGTGCGCTCGATAACGGATGTGACGCCGATCCCGCACAACGGGGTGCGCCCGCCCAAGAAACGCCGCATGTAACACGTGTGAATCAGGAGGATCGGCCTTGGTCGCAACCTGGAATTTTGTGCTGCCCCATAATGTGCAGGCGGAAGCTGCTTCACGTAATTATGGTCGCTTCATCATCAGCCCGCTGGAGAGCGGTTACGGCCTGACGCTGGGCACGGCGCTGCGCCGTGTGCTGCTGTCTTCCCTGCCGGGCGCCGCTGTCACCAGCCTTCGCGTCTCGGATGTGCATCACGAGTTTTCGGCCATCCCTGGTGTGCGCGAGGACATGACCCAGTTGATGCTGCAGGTCAAGCAGTTGCGCCTGCAACTCTTCGACTCGGCCGAATCGGCGCGTTTACGGCTTGAGCATCACGGCGAGGGCACGGTCACGGCGGCGGACATCATCTGCCCGGCGGATGTGGAAATCGTCAACAGCGACCTCTACCTCTTCACGGTAGACGCCCCGGACACCCGGCTCGAGATTGAATTTGAGGCGCAGCCCGGGCGCGGCTACAGCCCCGCCGAGGAGCGCGGCCGGTTGCCGATTGGCGAGCTGCCGGTGGACGCCATCTTCAGCCCGGTGCGCCGCGTCAACTTCGACGTGGAGCGCGCCCGCGTTGGCCAGCGCACCAATTACGACAAACTGGTCATTGAGATCTGGACCGACGGCACGGTGCGTCCCGAGGATGCGCTGGGCAAGGCGGCG
This sequence comes from Phototrophicaceae bacterium, assembly GCA_965238035.1. GTDB lineage: Bacteria > Chloroflexota > Anaerolineae > Aggregatilineales > Phototrophicaceae > JAGWBD01. Next base: position 2,023,240 of record OZ250163.1, read on the forward strand.
CAGATATTGATGCGGCATCTTACGCCGATCGCAGGCGTGGAACCGCTGATGAACATCGATTCGGACGACAGCTACGTGTTGCCCATGGGTATCGATGATGATGAGCAACGCAAGAAGAGCGAGCTCTACGAGCGGCAGATCGAGGAACTTGATCTGAGCGTGCGCGTCTTCAATTCGCTCAAGCGCACCGGCATCACCTCCATCGGCAGCCTGCTCGACATCCTTGATCGCGGGCCGGATGCCATGTTGGCGATCCGCAACTTTGGCGAGAAATCGCTGGATGAACTGGTCGAAAAACTGCAGGAAAAGGGCTATCTGCCCCAGCCGGAGAGCATCATCCCGGATGTGAGCGGTATTGCCCCGGATGTGGGTGAACAGGCATGAGACATCGCGTAAAGGGAAAGAAACTTAACCGCAGCAGCGCGCAGCGCAAGGCACTTGCGCTCAGCCTCTCGCGTGAGCTGATCAAGCGCGAGCGCATCCGCACCACACGTGCGAAGGCGGACTTCGTGCGCGGCAAGGTCGAGCGCATGATCACTCTTGCCAGGCGCGGTCTGGAGCATGAGGACCCGCAGCGTGCCGTGCACGCGCGGCGCCTCGTGGCCAGCCGGCTGAACAATGACCGCGACCTGGTGGGCAAGGTCTTTGACGAGCTGGCGCCGCGCTACGAGGGTCGTCCCGGCGGCTACACGCGCATTTATCGCCTGGGGCCGCGCAAGGGCGACAACGCGCCCATGGTGATGCTCGAGCTGGTCGACCGCAAGGAGGAGTAGGCTGCCGCGTTACCGCGTGACGCTGGCCTACGACGGCAGCGCCTACGCCGGATTCCAGCGCCAGCGCGCCGGTACGCCCACCATCCAGGGCGCCGTCGAGGCGGCCCTGCAGCGGCTCGCGCAGCAGCCCGTCACCGTCTACGGCAGCGGCCGCACCGACAGCGGCGTCCATGCCAGCGGCCAGGTGATCGCCTTTGATCTGCTGTGGCGCCACAGCGAGTTACAGTTGCTGCGCGCGCTCAACGCCCTGCTCCCGGAAGACATCGCAGTGCAATCCCTGCAAACGACGCAGCCACATTTCCATCCACGCTTTGATGCCCGCGTCCGCGTTTACGAATACACCTTGTTGCATGCGGAGGCGCGGCAGCCGCTGCTGCGTCAGCGCGCCTGGCACGTCTATGGTGCGCTCAATGTTTCGCTGTTGCGGCGCGCCGCTGCGCTGCTGGTCGGCGCGCATGACTTCGGCGCCTTCGGTCAGGCGCCACAGGGCAACAACACCGTGCGCGAGGTCATGCGTTCGGAGTGGATGCAGCAGGCGCTACCTGTGGGACGGCTGTTGCGCTATCGGGTGGAAGCCAACGCCTTTCTGTACCACATGGTGCGGCGCATGGTAGGGATGCAGGTGGACGTGGCCCAGGGACGCATGAGCCTGACAGAATTCGAGGCTGTTTTTCGCGCGGCGGACCTGGCGCAGGCGGGCACGCTGGCGCCGCCAGGTGGCCTGGTGCTCTGCGAGCTGCGTTACCCGGACTGATTGCGTCTTGAATCCCGGCGCAGAGGGCCTTACAATGCAGCGGTTCAGACTGGACAGCGGGCGGAACGGGGGCAATGTGGCGAAATACAGAACCTGGGTGGCCCGCGACAAGGAAATCGAGCGCGACTGGTGGCTGGTGGATGCTGAAGGGCAGACGCTCGGGCGCCTGGCCTCGCGTATCGCGCCGGTGTTGCGCGGCAAGCACAAGCCCACCTTCACGCCCCACACGGACGTCGGCGACTACGTCATCGTCATCAACTGCGAGAAAATTAGCGTAACCGGCAACAAGCTCGACCAGAAGATGTACTATCGCCATTCCGGCTATAACGGCGGTCTCAAGACCATTTCGCTGCGGCGCCAGCTGGAGCGCTTCCCGGAGCGCGTCATCGAGGCGGCTGTGCGCGGCATGTTGCCGAAGAATGTGTTGGGCCGGCGCACGTTCAGGAAGTTGCGCGTCTACACTGGCGAAATGCACCCGCACAACGCCCAGAATCCACAGCCACTGTCCTTCCAGGAGCTTTAGCATGTCGGCACAATATTACGAAGGCATCGGCCGCCGCAAAGCCGCCTCCGCGCGCGTACGCCTGTTCCCGGGCGGCACGGGCAACATCATCATCAACGACCGCGAGGCAGGCGACTATCTGCCGCGCGCGGGCGACCTGGATAACATCGCCGCGCCGCTGCGCGCGGTCGGCCAGGAGAAATACTACAACATCAGTGTGCACGTGCAGGGCGGCGGCATCTCCGGCCAGCGCGACGCCATCCGCCTGGGTATCTCCCGCGCGTTGCTGAAGATTGATCCGGATCTCAAGCCGGAGCTGAAGGCCAGTGACCTGCTCACGCGCGACCCGCGCGTCAAGGAGCGCAAGAAGCCCGGTCTGCGCCGCGCGCGCAAGGCACCGACCTACACCAAGCGCTAGCAGCGCAAGGCGATCAGTTGCGTCAGGCGCGAGGTGCGCAGGGCGATACAGTCAGGAACAGCCAGAGGCAGGCCTGCAGGCCTGCCTTTTGCACAAGGGGTGGCGCATGAGCAATTTCACTGACTTCCGCAATCACCTGGGGGCGCGGGCGGACAAGCATTACAAGGCCACCCTGTTCAATGGTGAGCAGCTCATGGTCGGCCTCAACTGCCTCGAGCCCGGTCAGGAGCAGCCAGTGCACGACCATGCGGACCAGGACAAGGTCTACAGCGTGCTGGAGGGCAGTGGCGTCTTCACCGTCGGCGCGGAGCAGCGCAGCGTCGGCGCAGGCGCGGTGGTGTGGGCGCGGGCCGGCGTGGCGCATGGCGTGCGCAACGAGGGCGCGGAACGCCTGACGCTGCTGGTGTGCATCGCCCCGCCGCCCTGAACCTGGCTTCGCAGAAGTCGCTCAGACCCCGAGTTCACGACGCAACTTCACCCGAAACTGCACATTGCCCTTGCGCCCGAACTTCAGCTGCGTCGCCCCATGGAAGGCCATGAAGTCGCGCAGGGCCGCGGCCACGTCGGCGACCAGGCGCTCGTCCGCTGCCACGTCTGGCTGCAAATGCAGCGCGCGGATGTGCAGCGTGTTGCTTTCCCGTTCCAGTTTGGGGTCCAGGCGACCGATGAGCCGGTCACGCTGCAGGATGGGCAGTGTGAAGTAGCCCCATTTTCGCTTTGGCTGCGGCACATAAAGCTCGATCGCGTGATGGTAATCCCAGAATGTGTGGCCGTGGCCCTTGGCCCAAAGCAGGCTGTCGAAGGGGCTGAGCAGGGTGCTGTGCTGCGGCTGCAACTCGCCGTCCAGCGCGCGCTGCAAATCGGGCAGACGGTCGCGATGAATGACCAGCTCGCGCGTCGCGCCGCCGCTCACTTCCCCCTTAACACCGAGCAGCACGCCCTCCGCCCGCATTGATTCAAGGGCCGGGCGGGCGCGCTGGCGCTGCATGTAGGCGTAATCGGCAATGCTCGCCACGTCGCAAATGCCCAGCGCGCGCAGGGCCTGCTCGACGTCGTGGCGGTCGGCCTCCGCTGCGCTGGCGGGCCTGGTATCCACCCAGGCGGGCAGCACGCGTTGCGGCAGGTCATAGACGCGCTGAAAGTTGACGCGGCCGCTGATCATCAGTTCGCCGCAATCGTTGAGGTACTCGAGCGCGCGCTTGGCCGGCTTCCAGTCCCACCATTCCCCGCGTCTTGCGCCTTCGTAGGCGAAGTCGGAGGCGCGCAGGCCGCCCTCGGCCGCGATGCGCCGGCGCACCAGCGCGATGGTTGGCGCGGCTTCGTCACGCTTCAGCCAGCGTTGCCAACCCAGGCGGGGCCGCTCACGGCGCTGCTTCATGCGCGCCATGCTGAAGCGATAGTGCTCGAGCGGGATGAAAGACGCGGCCTTTTTCCAGTACTCGAAGTAGCGTCGTTCGCCGGGACGAAAGAGCAGCGCATCCAGCTGTTCCGGGTCGTAGCAGCCGAGCCTGCTCCACAGCGCCAGGTAATGACTGCGCGCGACCACCTGCAGCGTGTCAATTTGCAGGCAGCCCAGTGCCAGCACGGTCGCATGGATGGCCTCCGCGTCCGGCGCTGCGGCGGGTGACGCGGCCAGGCATTGGGCGTGCAGCGCCAGCGCGCGGCTGGCCTGCAAGGGAATCGGACTGGCGGGAAGCGCGGGCACGGACAGGTCCTGGCTTGCGTGGATGGTCAGCGGCGGTTAGCATAGCACAGGTGTTCGCGGGCAACAACGACGGGAGAGGCGTGGATGAGCATCACGATTGTGGGGCTGGGGCCGGGCGCGGCGGAAGATGTGACGCGCCGGGCCTGGCGTACGCTGAACGCGGCGCAGCAGCTGTTTTTGCGTACGGCGCAACACGGCTGCGTCCCCGCTCTGCCGCCAACGCTGCGCTACACAAGCTTCGACGCGCTCTACGAAGCGCACGATCGCTTCGAGGAAGTTTACGAAGTCATCATCGCGCAGCTGCTGCTGGCCGCGCGTGCGGGCGACGTGGTCTACGCGGTGCCGGGCGACCCGCTGGTGGGCGAGGCCACGACGACCGGGTTGCTGGCGGCGGCCCGCGCGGAAGGCATCGCGCTGCACATCGTCAACGGCGTCAGCTTTGTGGAGCCGTTGCTGGCGCAGCTGGGCGTGGACGCGCTGGATGGCCTGCAACTGCTGGACGGCCTGCAGGTGGCCGCCATGCATCATCCGCCGCTCAATCCCGCCTTCCCGGCCCTGCTGGCCCAGCTTTACAGCACGGCGGTCGCCTCCGACGTCAAGCTGACGCTGATGAACCAGTATCCAGACGACTTCCCGCTGCAGCTGGTGCATGCCGCCGGTACGCCCGAGGTACAGGTTGAGACTCTGCCGCTCTACGCCCTCGACCGCAGCGCGCAGATCGGCCCGCTGACGGCGCTCTACCTGCCCGCGCTGGGCGAGCACAGCAGCTTTGAATCCGCGCAGGAGATCGTCGCCCATCTGCGGGCGCCGGAAGGCTGCCCCTGGGACCGCGAGCAGACGCACGAATCGCTGCGGCGCTTCCTCATTGAGGAGGCCTGGGAGGTGCTGGAGGCCATTGAGGAGGGCGATGCGGCGTCGCTGGCCGAGGAGTTGGGTGACCTGTTGCTGCAGATTGTGCTGCACACGCAAATCGCCAGCGAGGATGGCCGCTTCCGCATGAGTGACGTGCTGCAGCACGTCAACGAGAAGATGATCCGGCGCCACCCGCACGTCTGGGGCGACACCGAGGTCAACAACGACCCGGAGCAGGTGCTGCGCAACTGGGAGGAAGTCAAGCGCGCGGAGAAGGCGGCCGTCGGCAAGGGCGACGAATTTCTGCTGGACGGCTTGCCGCGCGGCATGCCGGCCCTGCTGCAGGCGCTGCGCATCCAGGAGCGCGCGGCGAAGGTCAACTTCGACTGGACGCACCAGGAGCAGGTGCTGGACAAGCTGCGCGAGGAGCTGGACGAGCTGCTGGCGGCGCAGACGGAGGCGGAGCGCGAGGAGGAACTGGGCGACCTGTTCTTCACGCTGGTCAACCTGGCGCGCTGGCTGAAGCTGGAGCCTGAGGGCGCCCTGCGCAACGCCAACGCCAAATTCCGCCGCCGCTTTCGCTACATCGAGGAGCGCGCGCGGGCAGCTGGCCGGCCGCTGGCCGCGCACACTCTGGCGCAACTGGATGCCATGTGGAACGCGGCCCGCGAAGCCGGGCTGTGAGGCCCTTGCTTCAGGCGCGCCGCTCGAGCAGATAGATGCGTGGGTGCAGGCCGCCCTGGAAGACTTTCACCTCCTGCTGCAGCGTCCACAGCGCGGCGCAGTCGCGCAGTACCCGTTCCATCAGCCTGATCTCGTGCGTGATGAAGATGGCGCGCGCATTCGGCGCCGCAACGCGCCCCGCCTCGGCCAGCACCTGCGGATAGAGCGTCGCATTCGCCTCGTGCGTGCCCAGCAGCTGGCCCCAGGGCAGGTCCGCGCAGAGCACGTCGATGCTGGCGTCCGGCAGTTGCAGTTGCGTCGCGTCCATCGCGAAGAGCTGCCCGATCTCCTCCGCGCCCGAGGCCCGCAGATTATCAGCGGCGCAGCGCAGCGCCTCCTTGCTGGTATCGCAGCCGGCCGCGGCCTGCAGCGGCGCGCGCAGCAGACGCTCGATGAGCAGGGTGCCGGTGCCGCACATCAGGTTGAAGAAGCGATCTTCCGGCTGCGGCCGGGTCATCTCGATCATGGCGGCGGCGATGGTGGCGTTGAGCGCGCCGGGCAGATTGCAGATGCGCCAGCTGCGCGCGGAAAGCGGCCGCGGCGTCAGGCGGATCAGCATCTCCCAGCCGCTGTCATGCAGGTCGGCCGCCCGGATGCGCAGCAACAGGTCGCCCTCCTCCTCATCGTAAACCAGCCCGGACTGCGCCGCGATGGCCTCGCGCAGCCGCTGCATCACGCTCGAATCGCGACCGGCGGCGCTGATGCGAAAGCTGCGGAAGCTGTCGGCAATGTGCAGGCTGCGCACGCGCTCGATCTGCCGCAGCAGGCGCGTGAGGTGCTGATGGCCCAGCAGGCCCGCCGGCCGCGGGATGGCGAAATGCTGCACCAGGTAGATGGCGTTGCACTTGCCGACCGCGCCCAGGGCCGCCAGATCGCCGCTGTAGCCGAAGGGTAGTTCGTCGGGCCGCTGCTTGCGCAGCAAGCGCGCGTCGGCGCCGAAGCGCGAGAGCAGTTCGCTGGCGGCCTCGGCCTTCAGGCCGGCGACGACCTCGGCCTCGCACAGAATGCGCTCCCGCTCGGGAGCGATGCGTTGGCGCGTCCGCTTCATGGGGCTGGCCGGGGCGGCGGGCCTGAATTTGGCATGGTGGGGCAGGTGGGCAAGCGCTGTCTCCTTCGCGGCTGCGGCTGCGCCAGTATAGCAGCATGAGGCCGCGCGGCTGACAGCCCAATGCGGAGCCGCTATGCTGGCGCTGTGAGCGCGAGCATGAACCACGAAGCGCGTCTGGCCCTGCTGGAGGCCGCCGCCCCGCAACTCGGCGCGGCCTACGGCATCGAAGTGCTGCGCGTCCGTCGGCTGCCATCCATCAGCCGGGCCGTCTTCGCGCTGGAAGCCGCCAGCGGGCGTTACGTCCTGCGCGTGCATCAGCGGCAGGAGCACGGCGACCACCTCGACTCGCTGCTGACCTGGCTGCAGGCGCTCGCCGTGACCGGGCGGCTCTGTGTGCCGCGCCCGCTGACCACAGCGCAGGGCGCGTTGCTGGCGCAAGTGCGCGTAGCGGGGCTGCCGGGCCTGCAACGCTGCAGCCTGTTGACCTGGCTGCCGGGTGCGTCGCTGACGCCGGAGGCGCTGACGCAAGGGCAGGCACGGGCCATGGGCGAACTGCTGGCGCGGCTGCACGACTTTGCCTCGCAGTGGCGGCCGCCGCCCGGCTTTGCGCGACCGCGGCTGGATGCGGCCGGGCTTTTCGGCGAGCGGTCCCCCTACGCCTCCGACGCTGGCGACACGCTCTTCTCCAGCGAACTGCGGGGGCTGATGGTCGCAGTGGCGCAACGAACGCATACCTTGATGCAACGCCTTGACGCGGAGCTGGACGCGCGCGGCCTCATCCACGCTGACTTCATCGCCAAAAATTGTCTTTTCACTGACGCGGGAGCCTGTGCGCTCGATTTCGACGACTGCGCCTGGGGCTACTTCCTCTATGATCTGGCGCCGGCCATGTTGCAGTTCAGCGCGCTGCCCGGCCATACTGACCTGGCGGAGGCTCTGTGGTCGGGCTACACAGCGCGCCGGCCCCTGCCGCAGGCGCAGCGCAATGACCTGGAAACCCTGGTCGCAGCGCGTCTGGTCGCTTCCTGCCGCTGGCTGGCGGCCAACCAGCAGGTGCCGCAGGTGCGCGCTCAGACGGCGGAATTGCTGACGCAACGTGCGGCAACCCTGCGCGACTACCTGGATACGGGTCGGGTACGGCGGCGCTCGGCCATGCTGTGAGCGAGGGTCAGACAAGAGAGAGAAGGAGAGCAGGCATGACTGCACTGGCTGAGCACGTCCAGCACACCTGGCTTTGTGATACGCACGAGCACTTGCGGACGGAACGCGTCTACCTTGAGCAGGGGCCGGACGTGCTCGTCGACCTCTTCGGTAACTACGTGTCCGCCGACCTGATCTCCGCCGGCGCCTCGCAGCAGGCCGTCGCGGCCCTGCTCGACAGCGGCAACGCGGACGTCGAAGCACGCTGGCAGGGCGTTAGTGCGGCCTGGCAGCACTGCCGCTACACGGGTTACGGCGAGGCGGTGCGCAGCGTCGCGCGCGAGGTTTATGGCATGGAAACGATCACGCTGGCTGGCATCGAGGCCGCGGCGGATCTCAATCTGCGCTTGCGGCGGCCTGGCGAGCGGCTGCGCATCCTGCGCGAGCGCGGGCGGCTCGACCATGTGCAGACCGACGACATGCAGTGGGCCTGCGCGCCGGATGAGTCCGGCCCCGGCTTCTTCCTCTACGATCTCTCGCTCGTCGCCTTCGCCGCGGGCCGCTTCGATGCGCAGGCTCTGGCGGCGGAGACGGGCATTGAAGTCCGCGACCTGGCCAGCCTGGATACGGCCATGACAGCGCTCTTCGCGAAGTACGGCCCGCTTGCCATCGCCGTCAAGACTCAGCACGCCTACGAACGCACGCTCCGCTGGCGCTCGCGCTCGCGCGAGGAAGTCGCGCCGGTGCTCACGAAGCACCTGCGCGGCGCAGCGCTTGACGTGGCGGAGCGCAATTGTCTGGGCGACTGGTGCCTGGAGCGTGGCGCGGCGCTGGCGGCGGAGCACAATCTGCCGCTCAAGATCCATACCGGCTACTACGCCGGCAACAACCGCATGCCGGTGGACTTCATCCGCCCCGGCAATCTTTGCGCGCTGCTGGCTGCGCATCTGGACACGCGCTTCGTGCTGATGCACAGTGGCTGGCCCTATGATGCCGAGCTGGCGGCGCTGGCCAAACACTATGCCAATGTGTGGGTGGACATGTGTTGGGCATGGAGCATTGACCCGCATAGCAGCGCCGACTTCCTGCGGCGCATGATCCACAGCGTCCCCGCCAACAAACTCTTCGTTTTCGGCGGTGACAGCGCCTGGCCCAACATCGTCGTAGCCTACGCGCAGCAGGCCCGGCGCGGGCTGACGCGCGCCCTGCAGGCCGAAATCGACGATGGCGAACTGCGCGAGGCGCAGGCCATGGCGCTGGCCACGCAGTTGATGCAGGGCAACCAGCAGGCCTGCTTCGACCTGACGGGTGTGCGCGCGCGACTGGCGGGCTGAGAGCAAGGTGACGCGGCCTGTACCTCGCGCAGCGCTTCGACTACCATGGCCGGGAAAGACAAATCCCGCACGTGAAGTGCGGGATCCTTGTCGGGGCGACGGGATTTGAACCCATGACCTCACCGACCCGAACGGTGCGCGCTACCGGGCTGCGCCACGCCCCGATTGCCGCGAGTGTAGCGATGGCGCGCGTGAAAGGCAAGAGCGTTTTGTGAGCAGCGCTTCGGACACGCTGACCGGGCGCGCGCGCCGTTTGACGGGTCGACGCCTGGCGCAACTGGGCCTGGCGCTGCATCGACTGGGCGTCTCCGCGGACGCCATCACCATCGCCGGTCTGCTGCTGACGCTGCTGGCGGCGCTGCTCATCGCGGACGGGCAGCTGCAGCAGGGCGGGCTGCTGCTGCTGCTGAGCCTGCCGCTGGACGCGCTGGATGGCGCGGTCGCCCGCGCCGCGGCGCGCAGCGATTCATTCGGCGGCGTGCTCGATTCGACGCTGGACCGCTATGCGGACGCTGCATTGTTCGCGGCGCTGGGGTATTATTTCGCCGGACTGGGGCAGATGGACAGCCTGGCGCTGGCCTTGCTCGCCCTGGTTGGCAGTTACGGCGTCAGCTATGTGCGGGCCCGCGCCGGCGAGGCGGGCATCTCGCTGCGGGATGGCCTCTTTACCCGCCTGGAGCGCGTCGTCGTTTTGCTGTTGGCGCTGTTGATTCCGGCGCTGCTGCTGCCTGGGCTGTGGTTGCTGGCCCTGGGCACCAATCTGACCGCGCTTCAGCGACTGTGGCTGGTCTACCGACGGGAACGTTGAGGGAGTTGGCTGATGGAATTTGAGCGAGAGCTGATCGTCCTGTTTGACCGCGTTCAGCTGCGCTACTACGGCATTATTCTCGTCGTGGCGATGCTGGTGGCGGCTAACGTGGCCGCGCGCCTGGCCCGGCGCAGTGGCCGCGACCCGGAGCACATCTGGGGGGCGCTGACCTGGGCCATCATTCCGGCCATCATTGGCGCGCGTTTGTGGTTTGTCTTCTTTCCGCCGGCTGCACTGGTCGACCAGGGCGTCACCACGACCTGGATGTTGCAGAACTTTTTCGACACGCAGAGCGGTGCCATCGCCATCTGGAGCGGCGGCCTGGGCATCTTCGGCGCGGTCGGCGGCGGCCTGCTGGGCGTCTGGATCTACCTGCGCCGCAACCAGCTGATGCCCGGTCCCTGGCTGGACATCGCCGCGGTGGCGCTGCCGCTAGGCCAGGCGATTGGCCGCTGGGCCAACTTCGTCAACCAGGAGCTCTACGGCACGCCTACCGACCTGCCCTGGGGCATCAGCATCGACGCCGCCAGCCGCATCGAACCCTACCGCAGCCTGGTCGAGTATCCGCTGGAGACCGGCTTTCATCCCATCTTCCTCTACGAATCACTCTGGAGCCTGCTGGGCTTTTTCATTCTGCTCAACCTGTACCGGCGCTGGCAACGGCGGCTGCCCGGCGACCTCTTCCTCGTCTACCTCGCGTTCTACGCGGTCGCGCGTTTCCTGCTGGAATTCATCCGCGTCGAGGTCGTGCTGATCAACACGCTCAACGTCAACCAGACGCTGGTCGGCTTGCTCTTCCTCGCCTCGATCGCGCTCCTGCTCTACCGGCGGCGCGGTGGCGCGGCGGCCTTTGAAGGCCGCCTGGCGCTGGCCGGGCAACAGGAGCGGGCCTCCCGTCATGTTGAGGAAGAGGCCCGGCTCGCTCGCGTGGCCGCTGAAGAACGGCGCAAGGCGCGTCAGCAACCGCTGCACCTTGCCATCCGCGCGCGCATCAACAAACTTCGCGGCCGCGATGCCTGATCCCCTGCGCATAGCGCAGCTGGCCGCCCAGGCCGACAGCATCCGCCAGCTCTGCGCGGGCGTGGGGATGGAACAGGCGCGCTGGCGTCCTGACGCGGACGCTTGGTCGCTGCTGGAGGTGATTAACCACCTGGCGGATGAAGAGCGCGCAGACTTCCGCACGCGCCTGGATTACCTCCTGCATCGACCGGGCGAGCCCTGGCCGCCCATCGATCCCGGCGCCTGGGTGCAGCAGCGGCAGTACAACCAGCGTGTCCTGGCAGAATCGCTGGAACGCTTCAGCGCATTGCGCGCCGACTCGCTGGACTGGTTGCGTTCGCTGCGAGCGCCTGATCTTGACAGGTCGGAGCCGTCCCCCAGGGGCGGCCGCTTTCACGCCGGCGACATGCTGGCGGCCTGGGTCGCGCACGATTTACTGCATCTGCGCCAACTGGTCGAGTTGCATTACGCCTGGACAGCGCAGCAATTGCAGCCTTACAGCGTGGCCTACGCCGGCGACTGGTAGCCTGGCTGCATGGCGCGCTCCTGGAATCGTGCAAGAATTGCGGATTCCAACGCGGGATTAACTCCCCTGCGCTTTCATGTTCAGGTACCCTGCATGGCACAGCCTTGTTAAGGACCTCGACGAATCTTATGAGTGAACCCATCGTGGAACGCGACGATCCGGTCGAAACGACCGGGCTCGCTGAAGAAAACGGCGCCACGGCAGCGCCGGAAGACTCCGTGGAAGAAGAAGCGCCGCAGCCGCTGGAGCTGCCGGTGCTGCCCCTGCGCGGCCTGGTGGTTTACCCCCAGACGGCCGTGCCGCTCACTGTGGGCCAGGCGCGCAGCATGAAGCTGGTCGACAGCGTCGTCAATGGCGACCGGGTGATTTGCCTCGTCGCCTCCAAAGACCCGGATAATGAAACGCCTGGGCCGGACGAGGTCTTCCGCATCGGCACCCGCGCCTCCATCCACCGCCTGTCGCGCTCGCCGGACGGTTCGCTGCGCCTGCTGGTGCAGGGTCTGACGCGCCTGCGCATCGATGACTTCGTGGAAGAGGAACCCTGGCTGAAGGCTTCCGTCAGCGAAATCCCGGAAGAGCTGGACGCCGACGAGCTGGAGCTGGAAGCGTTGATGCGCAACGTCGTCGACCAGTTCACGCGCATGGCCGAGCTCGTGCCCAGCATCCCCGGTGAACTGATTTCCTCCGCGCTGAACATGGAAGACCCGCTGCAGCTGGTCTACGCCATAGCCACCTACGTACGCATCGAGCTGGACGAAGCTCAGAATCTGCTGGAGATCGACTCGCTCGAGGGCAAGCTGCGCCACCTGATGGCCCTGCTGGGCAAGGAACTGGAGGTGCTGGAGCTGGGCCGCAAGATCCAGACCGAGGCCCAATCCGGCATGGAGAAGGTGCAACGCGAATATTTTCTGCGCGAACAGCTGAAGGCCATCCAGCGCGAACTGGGCGAGAGCGACGAGCAGACGGTGGAGGTGGAGGAGTTTCGCGAGCGCATCATGGCGGCCGGCATGCCGGAGGAGGCTCAGAAGGAAGGCCTGCGCGAACTGGAGCGTCTGTCGCGGCTGCCGACGGGCGCGGCCGAATACGGCGTCATCCGCACCTGGCTGGACTGGCTGACGAGCCTGCCCTGGTCGCAGCGCAGCGAGGACAAGCTCGACATCAGCAACGCGCGCGCCGTGCTGGACGAGGATCACTATGGCCTGAAGGACATCAAGGAGCGCATCCTTGAGTATCTGGCCGTGCGCAAGCTGCGCGCCGAACGCGCCGAAGAGCGGGAAGCGGAGGAACCGGAGGACCAAATCCGCCGTGACCGCCAGGGCGCTATCCTGGCCTTCATCGGGCCGCCAGGCGTGGGCAAGACCTCGCTGGGCGCCTCGATCGCGCGCGCCATGGGGCGCAAGTTCGTGCGCATGAGCCTGGGCGGCGTACGCGACGAGGCGGAGATTCGCGGCTTCCGGCGCACCTACGTCGGCGCCATGCCCGGCCGCCTCATCCAGACCCTGCGCCGCGTCGAGTCCATCAACCCGGTCATCATGATGGACGAGGTCGACAAGCTGGGGCGCGACTTTCACGGCGACCCCGCCAGCGCGCTGCTGGAGGTGCTGGATCCGGAGCAGAATCACGAGTTCCGTGATCACTATCTGGACGTGCCGCTGGACCTGAGCGAGGTGCTTTTCATCACCACCGCCAACGAGCTGGAGCCCATCCCCGGGCCGCTGCGTGACCGCATGGAAATCATCCATCTCAGCGGCTACACCGAGCAGGAGAAGGCCGAAATTGCGCGTCAGTATCTGGTGCCGCGCCAGATCCGTGAAAATGGCCTGCGCCGCTCCGAGATCGCCTTCGACGACGAGGCCCTGCTGATACTCATCCGCGATTACACGCGCGAGGCCGGCGTGCGCAGCCTGGAGCGCGAAATCGGCCGCGCCGCGCGCAAGGTGGTCACGCGCATCGCCGAGGGCGAGCAGGACTGCGTGCAGATCGACGAAACACTGCTGCGCGTGTTGCTGGGCAAGCCGCGCCACGGCTGGCGCGAGGAGATCGCCGAGCGCACCGACAAGCCCGGCGTGGCGACCGGCCTGGCGTGGACGCCGGTGGGCGGCGAGGTGCTCTTCGTCGAGGCGGCGCGCATGCCCGGCGGCAAGGGCTTTCAGTACACCGGCCAGCTGGGCGAGGTGATGCAGGAGAGCGCGCTCACGGCGCTGAGTTACATCCGCTCGCAGGCAGAAACGCTGGATATAGACCCGGCGCTTTTCGAAAGCAACGACATCCACCTGCACGTGCCCGCAGGCGCCGTGCGCAAGGACGGTCCCTCCGCCGGCGTAACCATGGCCGTGGCGTTGGCCTCGTTGCTGACCGGCCGGCCGGTGCGCAGCGAAGTGGCCATGACGGGCGAGCTCACCCTTCGCGGTCAGGTGCTGCCGGTGGGCGGCATCAAGGACAAGGTGCTGGCTGCACACCGTCTTGGAGTTACGACCATCATCCTGCCGCACAGGAACGAGAACGACCTTGACGACCTGCCGGACGAGGTGCGCGAGTCGCTGGAGTTCGTGCTCGCCGAGCGCGTCGACGACGTGCTGGCGGCGGCGCTGGTGACGGGGTGACGTGATGCGACACTTGCGCTATACTGTGAGTGCGCGACCTTGCGCGGCGGATGCGCGCGCCGGTTCGCGTCCCGGCTCCCCTGACGCATCCCTCATTCTGTCCGAATAACCAATCCGAAGACGCTGCGTCGAGCTTAACGCCTGCCGCAACGAGAGAGACGAACCCGTTGGCTTCCAGAAAAAAAGCGCAGATGAATTGGTATCGCGCTGACTTGCACTTACACACTCCCGCTTCCGACGACTATCAGGAACCCGCAAAATCCACCCTGGACATCTTGCTTCGGGCCGAAACCCGAGGCCTGGATGTCATCGCCTTTACCGACCACAACACGATCAGCGGCTACGCCGCCATGATGCGCGAGATCGAGCAACTCACCTGGCTGGAGGAGCTGGGCCGCGCCCAGGACGCCGAGCAGCGCAAGCTGGCGGACTATCGTCGTTTGCTCGACAAGATGCTCGTGCTGCCGGGCTTCGAATTCACCGCTACGCTCGGCTTTCACATCATTGGCGTCTTCGCGCCGGACACGCCCGTGCGCCAGATCGAGCACGCGCTGCTCAGCCTGAACGTGCCGCCCGAGGTGCTGGAGTCCGGCTCCTCGCGCGTGGGCGCCTCGGCCGACGTGCTCAGCGCCTATCGCGTAATCAACGACTCCGGCGGCATCTGCATCGCGGCCCACGTCAACAGCACGCACGGCGTGGCCATGCGCGGCGTGGATTTCGGCGGCCAGACACGCATCGCCTACACCCAGGACCCCAACCTGCACGCGCTTGAGGTAACCGACCTGACGAGCAGGGCGCGCGGCAGTACGCAGCGTTTCTTCTCCGGCACCAAGCCGGAGTATCCGCGACGCATGCGTTGCATCCAGGGCTCGGACGCGCATCGCCTGGTCGGGGCAGGCGGCAATGAACGCAACCGTAACCTGGGCGTCGGCGACCGCGTGACGGAAGTGCAGCTGCCGGAACGCTCCTTCGCGGCCCTGCTGGAGCTCTTCCGCAGCGACGATTTCTCGCGCTCGCGACCTTACACGGTCAGCCGCAAGACCTACGATTACGTCGGCCTGGCGCGCGAGGAAGGCAGCAGCGTGATCCAGTCCTTCCACGAATCGATGACGAAGCGCGGCGGCCGCCTCTACAACATCATTGCCGACGTCTGCGCCTTCGCCAATGGCAACGGCGGCACCGTCTGGGTGGGCGTCAGCGCCGACGGCAAGCAGGAACCCGTGGGCGTGAGCCGGGTCACCGAGAGCACCAGGGCGCTGTCAGAGGCCATCGGCCGCATGCTGACGCCGCAGCTCAAGGTCGAAATCGACGCGCTCGAAAGCCAGGGCAAAAAGGTCGTGCGCATGCGCGTGCCGCGCGGCGAGGACAAGCCCTACGCCATTGAGGACTCCAGGATTTACGTGCGCTCGGATGTCGAAACCAGCCTGGCAGTGCGTGACGAGATCGTCAACCTGGTGCGCCAGATAGTGCAGGCGGAGCAGCTCGCTGTGCCCGCTGTGCCCGCTGTGCCCACTGCGCCCGCTGCGCAGCCTGTCCCTGCGCCGGCGCGCCGTCGGAAGGCGGCTTCATCCGGCAACGGCGCCGTCCCGGCTGAGTCTGTTGAATCTGCTGCTGAGTCCCGGGGAGCGGACGGCGTCATCAAGCCGCCGCGCGGCGGCGTAGAAATCATCGGCACCGAGCTGCGCAACGATACGCGCTATCACGTGCTGCGCGACCTGCGCAATGGCAACATCGTCAAAAACGTGACGCGCTCGTCAGCGCGCCGGCTGTGGCACTATGCCATCACGCGGCGCGAGTCTAACCCGGTGCGCGCGAGCGACGTGCAGTGGCAGGGCGATATCGGCCTGGTACGTCGTTACCAGCGCGAGGGCAAGACGCGCTTCGATCTGGCCCAGCGCAAAAGCGGCAATATCCGCATTTACTACGGCGTCGCCGAGAGTGGCATGCACAGCGACTGGCAGGTCTTCCTCGCGGACGAAGAAAGCTGATCAGACCTGCGCCGTCGCTTGCCCGGGCCGGTGGTAGCGACTGTGAAAGGCCGCGTCATCCATGTGCCAGGGTTCGCCCGCCAGACCAATCAGCAGCCAGTTGCCAGCAGCGACGGTGACTGGCTGCGCGCTCTCCAGCGACTGGACGCGCCGCGCCGCCTGCAGACGCAACGCCCACAGGCCGCGATATTTGTACCAGGGCCGGCAGCCCGCCTGTTGCAGCGCCTCGAGTCCTGCCAGCTGCGGCAGTGCCTCGTCCCAGGGCCGGTAGACGCGTTCGAAGAGTTCGCGGCGCACCGGCCAACGCTCCTCTTCTCCAGATTGCGCCGGGTCCTCCGGTCGATAGCAGAGCATGTCGCCCGGCAGGGCCTGCAGTGGCCCGGCGTTGCTCATCACCGTCTGTGCCGCGCGCAGTTCACGCGCCATCACGAGGCGCTTGCGCGGCAGCCAGAACCGAAAGCCCGCAGCCCGCAACGCATCCTCTGACCAGTCGCGCTGCCGCAGTACCTCGGCCGCGTCCATCGCAGCTGTCATGGCAAGGGCGCCTCGTCACACTTCAGGCGGAGTATAGCAGCGCAGCCGCGCGGCGCAGCGTCGGCGCTCAGGGCCAGCCGCGCGCACTGCGAATGTGCTCCCAGGCTTCGGCGACGGCGCGGAAACGTTCCTCGGCCAGCGCGGTCGGCAGGGCGCTCACATCCGGGTGCACGTCGAAGACCTGGCGCCGAAAGGCCTCGCGCACCTGTTCATGGGCGGCATCCAGCGTCACGCCCAGCAGTTCGTAGCTTTGCTCCAGCTCCCGTTCGGCGCATGCCTGCGGATCAAGCGGAATGTGTGGCGCCGCGCCAGTAGAATCCTGCGGCGCTGCGAAGCGCCCGGTCGTCTCGCGCTGCCAAAAGGCCTCCGCGCCGAAGTGCGCGATGTTCCAGAAGCCGCGGATGCTGCGCATGCGGATGTTGACGCGGCCGGCGTGTAGCCGACGCGGCAAGAGCTGCGGCCCGTAGCGCGCGACGTGGCGCTGGCCGCCCTCCAGCGGCTCCAGATGCACGGGCTGCACGCCCGGCGTTCGGCCTGCCGCGGAGCAAACGTAGACCCGTTCGTTGCCGAGGCTGTGCAGGGCCAGCAGCCAGTCCGGCGGCGCGAAGCGCTGGCCAGGTTGCGGCGCGAGGGCGGGGGCGAGGAGGAAGAGCGAGGCGCTGCTGGCCTCCTCGTCGCGCTGCAGCATGCGGCGCAGTTGCCGCTTGCCCGGTTCCGCGTCAAGGTAGTGCACGTGGATGAGAATGCCCGTCCACAGGCCGATACACAGGGCCGGCGCGGCTGCGCGGTCGCCTGATAGCGACAGCGGCGGCGGCGCGCAAAAGCGCACGTCCACTAGGGGCCGCAGCTGTTGGCACAGCCAGTCGCGCAGATCGGGATTCATGTCTTTAGTTTACCCTCACTCCCGGCCCCCTCTCCCTGAGAAGGGCTCCCGTCGAAGACGGGAAAGAGGGGGTCGGGGGGTGAGGGTCTGCTGTAGACAAGTGCGCTCTCACGCGTAACAGCCGGCAGACCAGGCCAGGGCCCAGGCCGGTCAGGGCAAAGCTGAGGGCCATTTGCGGCACGAGCTGCAGCGTTGCCAGTAGCCGGGCGGCGGGGAAGTCCGGGATGCTGTGGGCGTGACGCGCGTTCTTGAAGAGCATCAGGCCGACGGCGCAGAGACAGGCGCCCGTGCCAGCCAGCAGGCCGCCGCCAAACCCGAGGCTGATCATCCGCCCCGGGCCTGGCTGACGACCGCGCAGGCGTCCGAGCAGGAATTGCAGCGTCAGCAGGCTGGCGCAGGCCGCGCCCAGAACCAGGGGCGGCCACAGCGCCTGGTCTTCCAGCGCGAGCCAGATGAGCGTGCAACTGCCGGTCAGCAGTAGCGCCAGGCGCGGGCCGCGGGTCGCAGGCAGCGGGGCGTTCACTGGCGCAGAAAGCGGAACAGGTGCGCACCCCAGGGCGGTAGCACGATGCCGAGACCCTGTTGCGCCATCTCACTTCCCGTGCGTGGATAACGGGCGCCATCAAATATATCTTCCAGCAACCAGTCGTTCTCCGCGATTTGCGGCCAGGCGGCGAGCAGGACCCGTCCACGAGCCGGTTCATCGCTCATGTTGACGGCCATCAGGCGCCAGTCATCCGGGGTGGCCCAGCCCTGCACGATCAGGTTGGCGCAGCTTGCGTCGCCCTGGTGCAGAGGCAGCACGTCGAATTGCCGCCAGCTGCCATGCTGGAAGGGCCTGGCGCGCAGCTCACGCAGCAGTGTGCGCTGAAAGGCCTCCAGACCGGGCAGGGGCGTTTCCTGCGGCTGCCGCGCCAGTTGCACCGGCAGCCTTATGCGCCGGCCCGCCAGCTGGCCGCCATGCAGCAGCAGCGCGCCTGGCAGGCTGGCCGCCAGCGCCAGCGCGGCGCGGCTGCGTGCTTCGCCGAAGGCGCTGACAGCGCGTTGCTCGTCGTGGTTTTCGGTGAAACGCAGCAGCCGCTGCTGATGAGCAAGTCCGGCGTCCAGCTGCGCGCGCAACTGCGTCAGGTCATTGTGCAGCAGCGCATCGTAGAGCGTTTTGTCATAGCAAAAGTCAAAGCCGAGCTGCAGCATGTCGACTTCCATGTCCCAGTAGACCTCGGCGATGAAACGGAAGTCCGGATAGCTGGCGCGCAAGGCCGGGATGAGCGCATCCCAGAACTCCGTCTCCGGCACGGCGTCCTCGTCGTAATGGCCGCGCCAGGTGTCGGCGAAGACGGCGGTGCGCAGCAGCATGGCCATGTCGCAGCGCAGGCCGTCGCACTGCGCGGCGACGTCAAAAAGCACGTCGCCCGCAGCCTTGCGATAGTCCGGGTTGAAGGCGTTGACCTGTGCGCTATCCGTCCAGCCCGGGAACCAGGGGTCGCGGCCGTGGGCGAAGATGCGCCGGCCCGTCTGCGTTTCCGCCGCGAAAAAGTCGCCAGGGCGCGCGGCCAGGTCACGCTCGCTGCCCTGTATGAACCAGTCGGGGTTTGTCTGCAGCCAGGGGTGATCGCGCGCCACGTGGTTCGGCACGTAGTCCAGCAGCAGGCCGATGCCGCGCTCGCGCAGGCGCTGGCGCAGTTCGGCCAGGGCAGCGCGTCCGCCGAGCTGCGGCGCGACCTGCCAGTCGTAAACGGCGTAGGGCGAGCCGACCACATCCGCTTCTCTGATGTCTGGCAGCGCGTGGCGATATATTGGCAGAAACTCAAGCGCCAGCTCGCGCCCGCGCGGGCTGCGCGTCCAGGCGCCCATCAGCCACAGCAGGTTGACCCCCAGGTCGGCCAGTTCGTCGAGCGCCTCCTCCGGCACCTGGGCGAGGGTGAGCGGCTGGCCGCAGCGCTGCCCCGGAGTGTGCAGCCAGACCCAGGTGTTGAGCTCGAGGATGAGGGGCTTTTGCGACCAAAACATGGAGTTTCCTGTAGCAACGGCTGCTGCGAACCATTGTAGCAGGGCCTGGCCGTAGCCGTGGCGCTGGCCATGCGGCATAATCTGTTTGTCAGACTGAGGGAGCATGGAGCCATGGGCTATTTTGTAACTCCCGGCGATGTCGGGCAAATTGAAATGGCTACCGGTCTCCGGCGGCGCACGATGGCGACGACCGACGAGGCCATGCTCTGCGAGTTCTTCCTGGAACGTGGCACGGAAATCCCGCCCCACAGCCACCGCAACGACCAGGTAGGCTACCTCGTCTTCGGAAGAGTGCAGATCACGATCGGCTCCGAGACGCGGCTGCTGCAGCCGGGCGACAGTTATGCTATCCCCGGCGGCGTAATGCACAGCGCACAGGCTGAGGTCGACTCTCTCGCCATCGATGTCTTCTCGCCGCCGCGCCAGGATTATCGCAGCGAGGCGCGCTGAACTTCATGTATACTTAACCAGCATTCCGAACGTCCAGCACACGACAGGGAGAGTGTGTAGCAGTGGACGAAACTAACCTGCCGCGCCGGCGCCGGCCTGAAAGCCGCGCCCGCGACCGGCAGCGCCGCCGGCGGCAGCGCGCGACGACCGGGTCGCCGGTCTCCGCTCACTATGTGCCACAGGTAACGCAAGGCCTGCAGCAGGCGCTGATGCCCCTGCGCGACGGCCTGTGGCATCTGCGCAACACGCGCGTGGCGCTGACCTTCGCGAGTGTAGTGCTCATTGTCGTTCTGCTGGTCTTCGCCGGCATGCATTTGATGCAGGGGCGGATCTTCCCGGGCGTGTGGGTGTCTGGCGTCTACGTCGGCGGAATGACCATGGAAGATGCGGAGGCGGCCCTGCTGTATGGCTGGGGCAGGGACGTGGTGCTGCGCCTCGTGGATGTTGACCGCTACTGGGAAGCGACACCGGCGGACCTCGGGCTGCGTCTCAACAGCGAACAGGCCGTCGCGGCCGCGCGCGCCGTGGGCCTTGCCGGCATCCCCTTCGGCTGGGATGTCGAGCCGCAGATCGAGGCCGAATACCTCCTGGCCCAGACCTTCCTGCTGGACCTGGTGAACGAAGTGGATGTCGCCCCGGCCAACGCCGCCTACAGCCTTGCGAACCAGCAGCTGGCCGGCATCCGCGGCCGCGTCGGCAAGGTGCTGGAAGTCGGCCAGACGATGTCTGTCCTGACCGGCAACACTGCCGAAATCGTGCGCCGCCGTCAACTGGATCTGATTACGCGCCCGCTGGTGCCCGACGTCATCGACCCCGCGCCCCACCTGGAAGAGGTGCGCGATCTGGTTCAGCAGCCCTTTCAAATGGTTGGCTATGATCCCTATTACGACAAGTCGCTTGTCTGGGAAACTACGCCGGAGACCTTCGTCTCCTGGATCGAGGTAGATGAATTCGGGCTGACCTTGCGCGAGGAGACTTTCATTCCCTTCTTCCACGCGCAAAACAACTCGCTCAACACGCCCGGGACGGCTGATCCGCGCTACCTTGACCAGGTGGCCACGCTGGAAAAGATGCGCCGGGCCATTGCCAGCCGCAGTCCGGTCGTCCACCTGCGCGTGCGCTACCGTCCCTCGCTTTACACCGTGCAACGGGGCGACCGCGGCTTTTTCATTTCGCGCAAGACGGGCATCCCCTTCTTCCTCATCGAGGAAGTGAACCGCGACCGGGACCTCAACCAACTCTACCCGGGCGATATCCTCAATCTGCCCTCGCGCGACGTGGCCGTGCCGCTCGACCCGGTTGTCAACAAGCGCATCGTGGTCGACCTGACCTACCAGCGGCTGACAGCCTACGAAAACGGCCGGCCGGTGTTCAACTGGAACATTGCCTCGGGCCTTGAGGGCAATCCCACGTCGCCCGGCGTTTATCAGATCCTCACGCACGACGAGATCGCGCATGGCAGCAGTTTTAATCTCTGCGGCGCACAGGGCTGTGGTCAGTGGAAGATGAACTGGTTCATGGGCGTGTACGAAGTGCGCCCCGGCCTCATGAACGGCTTTCACGGCGCCGTGGAACTGCCAAACGGCTCGTACCTGAACAATGGCCTCGTGGGCGTGCCAGCCACCTTCGGCTGCGTCATGTCGGTCGATGACAACGCCCGCTCGCTCTATGACTGGGCCGAGGTGGGCACGTTGGTCGAGATCATCTCCCCTGAGTACGAGCCCAAAAGTGAACTGGCGCTGCAGGCGCGCGTGGCGACCGAGCGCGATATCTTCGCCTGAGGCAAGGCAAACAGGGAGAATCACGAATGGAACAGGAACTGCGCGCCTGGGGCACCTGGCCGAGTCCCTTGACGCCTGGCTCACTGGCGGCCGGGCTGCGTCTGGTTGACGTACAGTGGGACAGGGCCAGCAATACCCTCGTGTGGCTTGAAAATCGTGGCGCCCAGGGCGTCCTCGTCGCACAGCAGGGACAGGATGCCGCGCGCGACCTGACGGCGGAACTGTCCGTGCGCGCGCTGGTGGGCTACGGCGGCGGTGATTTCACCGTGGCCGCGGGCCAGGTTTTCTTCGCCGGGCCGGAGGGCCGCCTTTATCGGCAGGCGCTGGCGGGTGGCGAAGCGCAAGCCGTCACGCCGGGCTTCGGCGCAGTAGCAGCGCCGCGGGTCTCCGCGGACGGGCGCTGGCTGGCCTATGTCTACAGCCATGAAGGCGAGGATGGTCTGGCGCTGGTGGATTGCGCCGGCGAGGCCTGGCCCGCGAAACTCTTCGCGGCAAGTGACTTCGTCATGCAGCCGGCCTGGCATCCCGATGGCAAGGCAATTGCCTGCATCACCTGGAACCAGCCGCAGATGCCCTGGGACGGCACGTCCCTGCGCCTGCTCACACTGGAACAGAATGACCAGGGCCTGCCGCGCTGCGTCGACACGCGCGTGCTGGCCGGCGACGAGGACACGGCCATCCTGCAGCCGGAGTTTTCGCCAGACGGGCGCTGGCTGGCCTTCGTCAGCGACGTCAGCAGCACAGGTCAGCTTTGGCTGCACGACCTGCAGAGCGGGGCGCAGCGTCAACTGACGACGGCGGATGCTGACCATGGGGGGCCGGCCTGGGCGCAGGGCCTGCGCGTTTTCGCCTGGTCGCATGACGGGGCCGCGCTGTTGTTCTTGCGCAACGAACGGGGCTTCCTCAGCCTGTGGCGTTACGAGTTGGCCAGCGGCACCGAAACGCGCCTCACGCAGCTGGCTGACTACAGCAGCCTGGGCCAACTCTCCACTTCGGCACAGGATAATTCAATCGCGCTCATGGCCAGCGCGGCACAGATTCCTTCGCGCATTCTCACCCTGGACGCGGGGGGCGCGACGCAAGTGCGGCGGCGCTCGGCCACCGAGAACACCGGCCGGCAGCAACTGGCGCCGGTGCAGGCCTTGACCTGGCGCGGCGCGGATGAGGAAGAAGTGCACGGGCTGTACTACGCGCCCCACAGCGAGCGCTACTGTGGCGAGGGTTCGCCACCGTTGATCGTGACGGTGCACGGCGGCCCGACCTCGCAGGTCTGCGCTGCCTATGACGCGCGCGCCCAGTTCTTCGCCACGCGCGGCATCGCGGTGCTGGACGTGAACTATCGCGGCAGCACCGGCTACGGGCGCAACTACATGCAGCGCCTCTACGGCAACTGGGGCATCTGCGACGTCGAGGACGCGCTCAGCGGCGCGGAGCATCTGGCGGGCCGCGGCCTGGCAGATCGCGAGCGCCTGGTCATCATGGGCGGCAGCGCGGGCGGCTTCACCGTCTTGCAGGCGCTGGTGGATCACCCCGGCTTCTTCCGCGCGGGGATCTGTCTCTACGGCGTGGCCAACCAGTTCAGCCTGGCGATGGAGACGCACAAGTTCGAGGCGCGCTATCTCGACATGCTGCTGGGCCCGCTGCCCGCCGCCGCGGACATCTACCGCCAGCGTTCTCCCGTATTCCACGCGGACAAGCTCGTCGACCCGATCGCCATCTTCCAGGGCGACGTCGACAAGGTCGTGCCGCGTAACCAGTCCGACGCCATCGTGGAGTCGCTGCGTGCGCGCAACGTGCCGCACGAATATCACGTTTACGAAGGCGAGGGGCATGGCTGGCGCCGGCCAGACACGATCGAGGCCTTCTACACCAGCGTGTGGCGCTTCCTGCAGCAGTACGTGCTCTACGCCTGACGCATTTATGGCCGTTTATGGCCGTGACACTGCTTTGGCCAGCCCAAATGACCAGTTTATGACCGAATTATGTCCGACTTTTGTCCGCGCTGACTCAGTCGTCAGACAGGGTCAGCCAGCGTCGTTCAGCCGAGGAACGGCGGATGCCATCAAGCGCCACCTGGCACTTCAGGCCATCGCGGAAGGTGGCGCCGGCCTGCAGCGGCCGCGCCTCACGGATGGCTGCGCAGAGCTCCTGCATTAATGCGACGAAAGACACGTTCCAGATTCCGCTGTTGACCGTAGGCAGGCTGGCATTGGGGTCGCTTTCGCTTAGATCCACGAAGTCCTCGCCGGCGCGGGCGAAGAGCACTCGTTCATCGGCGTCTGCAAGGCTGATCGTGCCCTCGCTGCCGAAGATGTACAGCGTGCTGCCTGTGCCATGGCGCGCGGCGCCGCTCATGAAGACCGATACCAGCGCGCCGTTCTGCATTTCCAGCATGAAGCTGTTCTGGTCGTCGGCAGTCGCCTGCCAGGCCTCGCCGCTGTTCGCGTCGGTACGCTGCGGCACCATGGTAGCGACCTGACCGCTGAGCGCAGAGATGTCTCCCAGCCACCAACGGAGCATGTCGATCGTATGCGAGCCGGCGGCGCCGAGGCGGCCGCCGCCCATATCCGCCAGGGACCACCAGTCGCCGGCCGGGCGGGAGGCGGGGTCGCCCCACATGGGACTTACGCTGTTGATATTGACATGCCGGATCGAGCCGAGCTCACCGGCGTCCAGCAGGGCCTTGATACGGCGGCGGTTGGGGTTGAAGCGCAATTCGTGGCCGATGATGTGCAGCTTGCCGGCTGCCTCGGCCGCCTCCAGCATCGACCGCGCCTCGCCGGCGTTCATGGCCATCGGCTTCTCGCAGAGCACGTGCGCCCCGGCCGCCAGCGCGGCCAGGGTCATGGGCGCGTGCTGGACCGTGGGCGTGGCAATGCAGACCAGGTCGACCTCGTGGCGATCCAGCATGACGCGCCAGTCGTCGTAGGCCTGTGGGATGCCGAATTGGTCCGCTGCGGCCTGCGCGCTGCTCATGCGCGCGCTGGCGAGCGCCACGACCTGCGCGTCCTCAATGTTGGCAAGGGCGGGCAGGTAGGCGTCGCGGGCGAAGCTGGCGCCGATAACCGCCGTACGTATGGTCATGTCTCTCTCCCTTTACAGTAATCAGCGCTGCGTTGTGAACTGTCCTGGCTGGCGCGCAGATCCCGCCAGCAACGCATGCAGTCCCACGCCCTCACTGCCCTCCACGGGGCAAGTGGGTCGGCGTCGTGTCGGGTTCCCAGTCTTCGGCGATGAGGTCGCCGGCGGTGGCGACGTGCGCCTGTATGGCTGCGGTGGCGCGCCGTTCGTCGCGGTCGCGGATGGCTTCGAGGATGGGCAGGTGGCTGTAGGCGACCAGACGAATGTCGCTGTTGCGCATGTTGCGCAGGGTCATAACCCGGCGCACGCGCAGCGCCACCAGATTCCAGGTCGTCAGCAAGAGGCTGTGGCCACTCATGGTGATCAGCGTATCGTGAAAGCTGTGGTCGAGTTCGTTGAGTTTGCGAATGCGACCATCGTTGGCGGCCCGCAACATGCGCTCGCAGATCGCTTCCAGTCGCCGCAGATCGCAGGGGTCGCTCTGGTCGATAATGCAGCGGATGGCGAGCGCCTCAAGCACGCCGCGCAGGCTGTAAAGCTCGACGATGTCCTTGCGATCCAGGCTGCGCACGCGCGTGCCGCGCCTGGGAATCGTCTCGACCAGACCTTCGCTGTTGAGGATTTGAATGGCCTCGCGCAGGGGGGCGCGACTGACGCCCAGTTGCGCCGCCAGTTCGGTCTCGATCAGGGGTTGGCCGGGGCGCAGGTCGCCGGAGAGAATTGCTTCGTGCAAGACATCGACGACATGCTCGCGCAGCGATTTGTTCTGCAGCTGGCCGAGAGCGGGGAGCGCGTCAGGCATGAGCAAATCTTTGACATCGAGGAAGCATCAACCTATACTCCCGGTGCCGGTTGGCTGTCGACAATCGACTGGCGACCGGCCGGAGTATAGGCATTCTGGCCAGTCCTGTCAACAGGATACGCGGCACGTTCAGGAGGTCACGCAGATGCCACCCCCCGCGACCAACGCTGCGCAACTCGTGCAGATCGCCGTCAGCGGTCGGGTAGCCCAGCCTTCCTTGCGCTACCCGGGTTACATCGCCGACAACAGCGGCAGCTCGGTCGTGCTGCCGGGAATGTCCGGCGTGGTCTACAATGCGCGTGTCGGCGACCCGGCCTTCGGCTGGGCCGGCGACCATGTGGAACCGGGCGTCTCCATCGACAATCCGGACAGCCCGGCTGATTTCGCCATGCACTATCTGACCTGCGTTGGCAACCGGGCGCGCGTCACCAGCGGCCTGGCAGCAAGTGCCGAGGGCATCGTAACCGGCGAGCACGCGCGCCTGCTGGTCGACTTCGCGCCCGAAGTGAACGAGCTGCTCTGTGTCGGCGACAACATCCAGATCATGGCGCTGGGGCGCGGACTCGCCTTTGGCAACCTGCCACAGATCGAGGTCAAGAAGTGCAGCCCGGCGCTCATCGAGGCCATCCCGCTCAGCCTTACGGAGAGCGGCCGCCTGCGCGTGCCGGTCACCATGGCCTTGCCATCGCACATTATGGGCTCGGGCGCAGAGCTGAACTCCGAGTTCGTCGACCAGGACCTCATGTCGGGGGACCGTTCGCTGATGGCCGAGTTGGGCATCGACCAGATGCGCCTGGGCGACCTGGTCGCCATCCCGGACGCGGATCATCGCTGGGGTCGCGGCTATCGCAAGGGCGCAGTCACGATAACACTGTGCATTCACGGCGACTCGGTGATGAACGGGCACGGTCCAGGCATGCTGGCCCTGATGAGCTGCCCGGAACCGGACATCGAATGGGTGATTGACCCACAGGCCAATATCGCCCGCTATCTGAACATTCGGGAGCTGGCATGAACTTGCGCAGCAATGGTGACCGCCTGGTGACCGTCTCCGCGATGGGGCAGATCGCCTCGCCGGGTTTTCCCGGTCTGCCAGCGTTGCCCTACCAGCTGAGCGCGGAGGGCCAGCCCTTCCTGTTGCCGGCCTTCGGCGGAATTGTGTACAACGTCTCGGTCGGCGACCCGGCCTTCGGCTGGCTGGCGGACTGCGTCCACCCGGGCGTCAGCATCGCGCTGGCCGATGACAACGGCAATCGTGGCCTCAACATCCTTTCCTGCGTCGGCAACGTGGGCGTCGTGATGTCTGGCGGAGCGCAGGGCGCGCGCGGCGTGGTGACCGGCAAGTCCGGCCGCTTTGCCGACCAGGTCATCCTGCATTTCCCGCGAGCAGTCCGCGAGCAGATGGCCATCGGCGACAAAATCGTGGTGCGAACGCAGGGCGTCGGCCTGCAACTGACGGATCACCCGGACGTAAAACTGAAGAGTTGCGCGCCCGGTCTGCTGGACAGCCTTGAAGTCACCAGCGACGACGCGGGCCGGCTGGCAGTGCCGGTGGTTGGCATGGTGCCGCCGCATCTGCTGGGCGCCGGCTCCGGCCTGGACAGCGAAGGTGGCTCGCTGCATGTCCAGAGCGCGGACCGCGCCGCGCTGTCCGAGGCCGGTCTCGACGGCCTGCGCCTGGGCGACGTGGTCGCTCTGACGGGGCTGGACAGTAGCTGGAATCATGGCTACCGACGCGGCGCGAGCGCGGTCGGCGTGGTCGGGCAGGGTGATAGCCCGCGCAACGGCTACGGGCCCGGCGTCACCGTGCTGATGACCTCGGCCACAGGCGGGATTGCGCCCATGGTTACGGCCGGTGTCAACCTTAAGGCGCTTTTTAACCTGGACGACTGAATCGGGGCAGGAGGAACACAATGGCGGAGGAACGCTACATCAAACACATGGCTTTCGCGGTGCATGACGCGCAGGCGGCCTGGCAGCAATACAAGGACTTTCTCGGCGTGGGCCACGACGGCCGCATCGAGGACTACCAAAAGTCGCGCAACCGTGTGGCCCTCTTCAACGTCGGCGGAGTCGAGTATCAACTCTGCCAGTCGATGGACGAAGGCGGCCGCTATGATGCCTGGATCAAGGAACGCGGCCAGCAGGGCCTGCATCACATCTGCTACGCCGTGCCGGACATCGAGGTGGCGCTGTTGGAGGCCCAGGAACGCGGCGCTGCGCTGAAGGACTGCCCGGCCTGCAAGGTGATGGGCAGCCACGTCCACCCGGAAGGCTGGGTCGCCTTTCTGGAAGAGGAGCCCGGCGGCATCGAGCTGGAGTTGATGCAGGTCTACACCGAGGCGGAACTGGAAGAATACAAGGCCGTGCAGGGGATTTAGGCTGCAGTGACAACGACGACATGGCTCCGTGCAGCGGAGCATAACGGACTGCAATGTAATGACATGGACGGTGTTGAACTGTTGCGCCAGCTGGTGCAAATTCCCTCGCCCAATCCACCAGGCGACACACGCGCCATCGCGACTTTCGTCGCCCGGCAAATGCGCGCCATCGGCTGTGAAGTGCGTACGTTGGCGCCTGCGGAGAAACCACAGGCTCTGAATACCATCGCCAGCCTGGGTGAAGGCGAACCCGTCATCATGCTGCATGCTCATATTGACACCGTGCCCATTGCCAAAAACGAAGCAGAAAAATGGAGCGTTGACCCCTATGCAGGGGTTGTGCAGGATGACGCGCTTTATGGCAAGGGCAGCATCGATGACAAGGCGCCGCTGGCATCCATGATGATGGCGATGGCCGACGCGGCAAGGCAGAAAACCCTGCGCGGCAGGCTGATACTGGTGGCGGCGGCGGAAGAGGAAGTAGGCGGGCAGCTCGGCAGCAAATGGCTGGCGGACGGAGGTTACCTGCCCACTTGCGACTTCATCATCGTTGGTGAGCAAACGGGCAACAAGGTAGCGACCGCGCATAAGGGCGTGATGCGCGCCACAGTGCATACCAGCGGCAAGGCGGTGCATGCCACCAACCCCGATCGCGGCATCAACGCCATCGTCGCCATGTCCAGGGTCATCGACGCGCTACACGCCTACCATCAGCGACTGGCAAGGCAAATGCATCCTGTGGTCGGCAGCCCAACCTGCAACATCGGGGTCATCGAAGGCGGCAGCACCGCCAACGCCGTTCCGGATGCCTGCCACATCAAGCTTGATCGTCGCATGATCCCGCGCGAAAATCCGCACGCGGTGCAAGCGGAACTTTATGAGGTGATCGACTCGGTCGATGTCGCGCCGGCAACGGTCAGCATGGACGGCCTTGTCCATTCGCACTGGTTTGATTCCGCGTTGGACAGCGAACTGGGACAGACCTTTCTGTCTTGCGTTCAGGCTGAACTCAGGGACGATGCCGGACCGGTCGGTTACTTGCCGGGCAGTGATGCCAAACATTTAACTGGCCTGGCGCGAGGGGATATGATCATTTTCGGCCCCGGCAGTTATGAAGTCGCCCATAGCGCTGATGAGCATGTCATGCTGTCGGAATTTCAGGCGACAACGAACATCCTGCTCGACTTTCTGCGGCAGACGCTGTACCACAAGCAGTGAACTCCGCCAACGCATAAGGACAGGACTGTGACCCTGGACACCCTCATCAAAAATGCTCAGGTCGTCCTGGAAACCGGCATCGCCCGCCTCGATGTGGGCATTGAAGCCGGGCGGATAGCGGCTCTGCTGGACGACGCCGATGGCATCAACGCCCGTCAGATCATCGACGCCAGCGGTCAGCTGCTGCTGCCTGGCGCCATCGACATTCACTTTCACTGCCGCGCGCCAGCCTGGCCACAGCGCGGCGACTTCTCGACCGAGACGCGCGCCGCGGCTGCCGGCGGCGTGACCACCATCTTCGAGATGCCGGTCTCCAAACCCTGCTGCTCGACCGCCGCCATCTTCCGTCAGCGCAGGGCGCTGGCGGATGCCAATGCCTGGGTCAACTTCGCCCTCTACGCTGCGCCGGGCATGCTGCAACGCGACGAGGTGCACGCGTTGGCAGCGGAAGGCGCAATCGCCTTCAAGATCTTCATGACCTCCGCGCCCGCGGGCCGCGATGACGAGTTTGAAGGACTATGCCTGACCGAGGCGCCTGAGCAGTTGCGGGCCATGCAGCTGGTGGCGGAGACGGGACGGCTGTGCGTGGCGCACGCGGAGGACAACGCGCTGCTTTCGCATTACACAGCGCAGCTGCAGGCGGCCGGCCGCAATGACCTGCAGGCGCACATCGAGTCGCGTCCGCCGCACGTCGAGGCGCTCGCCATCGCCACGCTGCTGACACTCAACGCGGAAGCCGGCGTCCGCCTGCACATCGCCCACGTGACGTCCATGGCCGCGCTGGCGGTATTGCGCCGGCATCAGGCGGAGGGCGCGGACGTCAGCGGCGAGACCTGCCCGCAATACCTGTTCTTCACCGAGGAGGACTTCCTGCGTATTGGCGCCTGGGCGCGCATCAATCCGCCCATCCGCGGCCAGGCTGACCAGGATGCCCTGTGGCAGGCGCTGGCGGACGGCACCCTGCTGGCCGTTACTACCGACCATTCGCCCTTCACGGTCGAGGAGAAGGAGCGGGCCAGCGAGAGCATCTGGAGCGTACCACCGGGCGCGCCCGGTGTGGAGGAGCTGGTGCCCTCGATGATGGATGCTGCGCTGTCGGGCCGTATTGGCGTCAATGAAGCCGTGCGACTCATCAGCACCAACGGCGCCCGACGCTTCGGCATCTACCCGCGCAAGGGCGTCATCGCGCCCGGCTCCGACGCTGACATTGTGCTCTACGATCCGGCGGACAGCACCACCATTCACCAGGACATGCTCTTCAGCAAGGCGCGCGCCAGCGACAAGCTCTACGAAGGCATGACCTTCCGCGGCCGGGTGACGCGCACTCTGGTCAACGGCGCGACGGTCTACGCAGACGGCGAGATCGTCGGCGTGCGCGGCGGCGGGCGTTTCGTGCGGCCGGATACCGACTGAGTACGACGACCCAGGGCAAGCGCCCTGGCGAATTCTTCAGTCCTGAGGAGTTACGGGCTGGCGCTGGCCACTGCTGCGACGCAGGCGTCGACGCACTGTGCTCGCGGCATATACGAGGCCGAAGACCGCGCTCAACTCAAGCACGATAGCGCTGCCCGGCGGGATGTTCAGCCCCCAGGAAAGGTAGAAGCCTATCACGCCGCCCGCGCAGCCCAGCAGCGCGGCGACCAGGATCATGTGCGCCATGCGCTGCGTCAGCAGGCGCGCTGTCGCCGCCGGCGTCAGCAGCAGGGCCAGCATCAGCGCGACGCCCACGGCCTGCAGGCTGGCGACGATGGTCACCGCAATGAGCACCAGCAACAGGGTACGCAGAAAGTTGACCGGCAGGCGCAGCACGCGCCCCAGTTCGGGGTCGAAGCAGATGATGACCAACTGCTTGTAGAAAACGAGGGTCACCAGCAGCACGAGCCCGCCGAGCAGGGCCATGAAACCGAGGTCGGCATCGCTGATGCCGCTGATGCTGCCGAAGAGGATGTGCGCGAGGTCGACGCTGTAGCTGGGTCGGCTGCTGATGATGGCGATGCCGAGCGCGAACATCGTCACAAAGGCGATGCCGATCGCCGTGTCTTCCTTCACGCGCCGGTCACGCGTCAACAGGACGATGGCCAGCGCCGTGAGTATTCCGGCGCCGAGTCCGCCGATGAAGAGATTACTGCCCACCGCGCCGCCGCCGGTGGTGTAGGCAATTGCGACGCCAGGCAACACGGCATGGGACAGCGCATCTCCGAAGAAAGCCAGGCCACGCGCCACCATGAAGCTGCCGACGACCGCGCTGAGGCTGCCGACCAGCACCAGCGCCAGCAGGCCGCGTTGTGCAAAGCTGTAGGACAGCGGCTCGAGCAGGGAGGCGAGAAGGCCATCCATTTGCGACTACCCTTTAGTAACCAGTGCCGATGATGATGCGGCCGTCACGGCTACGCATGAAGACGTTCTCCGTCTTGCCATAGGCCGCAAACAAATGTTCCGCGGAGAGAACTTCCTGCGGCGTGCCATCAGCCAGGATCGTGCGGCGCACCAGCAGGATGCGCTTGAAGTCGCGCGCGGCGCGTTCCATGTCATGCGTGGTCATCAACAATGTCAGGCCCTGATTATGCAGAAACCTGAGCGTCGCGCTGATTTCCGAGGCGGCGGCCACGTCGACGCCACTGAAAGGTTCGTCCAGCAGCAATATGTCGGCTTCCTGCGCGAGGGCGCGCGCAATAAATATGCGTTGCTGCTGGCCGCCGCTGAGGGCGCTGAAGGGACGCTTGGCAAGATCTTCGAGGTTTAGCATTTCCAGCACTTCGCTTGCGCGCGTCCGGGCCTCCTTCGGCCACCAGGGTAGCCAGCGACTGGCGCGCGTGCAGCCCATCATCACGACTTCTTCCACGGTAACGGGGAAGTTGGGATCGATGGCGTTGCGCTGCGGCACAAGTCCGATTTGCACGTTCCTGTGCTGGCAATCGTGACCGTGCACGCGGACCTCACCTGTTTCGTGGGGGACGAGCCCGGCGAGAGCCAGTAGTAAGGTGCTCTTGCCGGCGCCGTTGGGCCCGAGTATGGCGACGCTTTCGCCGGGCTGGACGATAAAATTAATGTCAGTGATGGCGCGCGGCATCATCTGGTAGCCAGCGCAGAGCTCACAAACCTCCAGCGCCGCCGGCGAGGGCGACCCGGCGCTCATGCTGTGCTTTCCCTCTCGAGGGAGGCCACAATGCTTGTGACGAGTTTGCGCATCAGCCCGAGCCAGGTGTCGGCAGGGCCCCCGGCTTCACCCAGGGATTCCGGTTGCAGGAGCACAAGTTGCGCGCCACTTTCAGCGGCCACCTGTTGCGCCACATCATTACTGGCCGTCGTCTCACCAAAGATGACCGGCAGGTTGTGCTCCCGCACCAGATCGATCAGGGCCGCGAGCTGGGCCATGGCCGGTTCGGCCAGGGTACTGGTGCCAGGCAGCACGCTGCCCGGCGTTTCAAAGCCGAAACCAGCGGCA
The DNA here is from genome assembly GCA_965238035.1 of Phototrophicaceae bacterium. GTDB lineage: Bacteria > Chloroflexota > Anaerolineae > Aggregatilineales > Phototrophicaceae > JAGWBD01. Next base: position 2,055,998 of record OZ250163.1, read on the forward strand.
AAATAGCCAAAGTTGAGGTGGTTGCTGACCAGCACGCGTTGTTCCTGCGGCAACGTCGCAGCCAGCAGCAGCAGCTCCTGTTCCAGCGCTGCGATATCGTCGAGGAAGACGTCGCTGCGCGCCTGAAAGGCCGTTACGTGGGCGCTGTCGCGCGCCGCCAGGACATCCCGCGCCAACAGGGCCCACAGCGCGACGTTGCGCGGCAGCAGCCAGACGTGCGGGTCGCAGCCCTGCAGCGCGCTGCAATCCACGGCGTAGAGCGGGCCAGGGCTGGCCTGGTCCGGCAGGGTCAGGAAGCGCTCACCCAGCTCCGCTGCGTGCCGCTCGCAGAGGCTCTCCATTGCTTCGTGGTGAGCGTCTTCCTCACCCGCGTGATCGTCGTCTTCGTGTTCGTGGCCGCCGGGCAGGATCGGCACGCAGTCCGAGAGCGTAACCAGCGCGTCTTCGGCCACCGTCAGTTCGATGGCGGAAAGCAGGCCTTCCTCATAGCCGGCGCCGTTGATGAAGACAAGGTCGGCATCGGCCAGGGCGCGCAAGTCGGAGGGCGCCGGGCGGTAGCTGTGGGGATCTGAACCCCTGGGAATGAGGGTGGTGACTTCAGCGTCCGCCCCGGCCACGCGCGCCAGCACGTCGGCGGCGATGCTGTGGCTGGCGACGATGCGCAGCCCCGTCTCCTGCGCGGCCAGCGAGGCTGTAAGCAACAGTAGAAGCAGAATCACGAGCGTCACTCTGACCAGACGCATGCCATCTCTCCTCGAAGTCCTCTGGAGATTCGAGTCCGGCCAAACGATAGCGAGAATCAAACCGGGGTGCAAGACTGGTGCCAGGGTGCACTCCCGGTTGACGCACCCTGCCAACGCGGTCAGAATCAGGCGCGAGCAAGCCCGGAGGGGCATGGACGAGTGCGCAAGGCCCAAAACGCTGCTGGTCATCCCGGCGCTGAACGAGGCGGCCAACATTGGCCAGGTGGTCACGCGCGCGCGGCAGCAGCTGCCCGGCGTCGACCTGCTCGTCATCAACGACGGCTCCAGCGACGACACCGCCGCGGTCGCGCGCAAGGCCGGCGCCATGGTGCTGACGCTGCCCTACAACGTGGGCATCGGCGCGGCCGTGCAGACCGGCTTCATCTACGCTGACCGGCACGGCTACGAGATTGTCCTGCGCAGCGACGGCGACGGACAACACGATGCCGGCGACCTGCTGCGCCTGCAGCAAGCCTTGCAGACAGGGGACAGCGACGTCGTGACCGGCACGCGCTTTGGCGCCCACGCCGGCGCCAGGGTCGTCACCCTGGGACGGCGCCTGGGCATCATCCTGCTCTCCCGCCTTATTTCGCTCCTCATCGGCCAGACCATCACGGACCCGACTTCCGGCCTGGCCGCCTTCAACCGCAATGCTATCCAGCTTTTCGCGCAGGAATATCCGCATGACTATCCGGAGCCGGAGGGCATCGTGTTGGCGCAGCGCAACGGGCTGCGTCTGCGCGAGCTGCCCGTGACCATGCAGCCGCGCCTGCAGGGCCGCTCGTCCATCAGCCAACTGGATGGCGTCTACTACATGAGTAAGGTCACCCTGGCGATCCTGATCAGCCTGCTGCGGCCGCCGCGGCCGCGCTGAGCAACGGAAACTTTGGCATGCGCGTCCTGATGCTCTCCAAGGCCTGTCTGGTGGGCATCTATCAGCGCAAGCTGGAGGAAATTGCGCGCCTGGGCGTGGAGCTGCTGACGCTGGTGCCGCCTGTCTGGCGCGACGCAAGCGGCGCGACGCAGCTGGAACGGCTGTATACCAGCGGCTATCGCCTGGAGACCACCGACATTCGCGTTAACGGCAACTACCATCTGCATCACTATCCGCGGCTGGGGGCAGCATTGCGCGCATTTCGCCCCGACGTGCTGCACATCGACGAGGAACCCTACAACCTGGCGACCTGGCAGGCGCTGTGGCTGGCGCGCCGCCATGGCTGCCGCGCGCTGTTCTTCAGTTGGCAGAACATCCGGCGGCGCTATCCGCCGCCCTTCAGCCTCGGTGAGCGCTATGTGCTGCGCGGCGCCGACCACGCCATCGCCGGCACGAAGAGCGCTGCTGATGTCCTGCGCGCCAAGGGCTACGGCGGGCCGCTGAGCGTCATTCCGCAGTTCGGCATCGACCCACAGCTCTTCTGCCCTCCGAATGCGCCCTTGCCGCCGCGACCCTTCACCCTGGGTTACTTCGGCCGCCTTGTGCCCGAAAAAGGGTTGGACAGCCTCTTGCAGGCGCTGGCCTTGCTGGATGAAGTGAGTCGACTTCGCCTGGTTGGCGAGGGGCCGCAGCGCGCGGAACTGTTCGCACTGGCGCAACGCCTGGGTCTGGGCGCGCGCGTGGACTTCTGCGCGGCAATACCCTCGGCCGCCATGCCGGCGCAATATCATCAAATCGACGCGCTGGTCTTGCCCTCAGTGACGCGGCGCAACTGGAAGGAACAGTTCGGGCGCGTGCTGGTGGAGGCGATGGCCAGCGCCGTGCCTGTCGTCGGTTCGGACAGCGGCGCGATCCCCGGCGTGATCGGGGACGCCGGCCTGACGTTTGCGGAAGGCGACGCGGCGGCGCTGGCGGCGCAACTGACGCGGCTGCAACATAACGCGGATCTGCGACGGGCGCTGGCGCAACGGGGCCGCGAACGCGCGCTGTCGCAGTTCACGCACGTGAATGTAGCAAAGGCGACGGTCGCGGTCTATCGAACGCTGGCTGGCGGGCGCGAGACGAACTGAGACAGCCTGCCTCAATCCGTGTCGCTGGCATCATCTGCGCCGGACGCATCTGCGCGCGCCCGCAGGGGCCAGGGCAGGGCGTGACGCAGCTGGGTCAACAGCGCGCGGTCGCCGGCGTCGAGGATGCGCGTCAGCCCGGCCAGATAGATCAGTACGCCGGCGACCATGCCGGCCAGCGGACTCCAGTATTGCGCAGTCAACCACATGCCAAAGGCCATCACGAGCGCCAGCAGCAGCAAGGGCACACTCTGAGCAAGCAGGGGCCACCAGGCTTGGGCGGGCGTACTGTAAAACAGCAGGCCCAGGCCCAGCAGCATCGAAATCAGGGCGGCGATTGCAGCGCCGGTGACGCCCATGCGCGGCAGCAGGAAGGCGTTGAGCGCGAGATTCAGGGCCAGACCGGCAGCGCTCACGAGTAAGATCCGACCTTGTTGATTGCTGGTGATGAGCGCCTGTATATAAACGTCAGCGACGAGGCGGACCAGTGCATACCATACGAAAATGCGCAGGATACCGGCCGCCGGGGCGAAGTCCGCGCCGAAGAGTGGCACGGTGATCTCCGGGGCGAAAAAAGACAGCAGTAAGGTCAGGGGCAGGCTGGCCAGCAAGGTGAGCCGTGCCAGACGGCGAACGATATTGTAAAGGGTGGCGCCGCTGTAGCGCGACATCATGGGAAAGAGCGACGTCAGCACGGTCGTGCCCAGCAGCTCGGTCATGCCGAAAACGATGACGAAGGCGGCGGTCAGCCAGCCAGTCTCCTGCTTCCCGAGAAGACTCGTGGTCATCAGTTTGTCAATCTGCTGCCAGGCGATGTACAGGAGGCTGGTCAGGGCGAGTGGCAGGCTGCCGACAAGCAGGCTGCGCAACTGGTCTCCGGAAAGTCGGCCTGGTCGCACCCCGCTTCGCAGCACCGGTGCCCACAGCATGGCGGTACGCGCCAGCCCGGCCGCGATGGTCGCGAGATAGAGTCCTGCCAGGCCAGTGCCGCTCGCCAGAGCCAGGATAGCAAAGGCCAACAGCAGCAGCATGTGCAACACAGTTACAAGTGATATTGTGCGTATGCGCTCCTGCGCCAGAAGAGTTTCATAACAAAGGTTGCCCCAGGTGTCGACCAGCAGGCTGATGGAAGCCAGCGCCAGCAGATTGCGGATTTCCGCATCGTAGCCGGCCAGGTGCGCAATGCCATTCAACACCAGCAAGGCCAGCAGCGCCAGGCCGCTGCGCAACCAGAACATCACACCCAGATAGTTGCCTGCAAGACCTGGCGCGCGCGCCACTTCCCGCACGACGATTGCGCCAGTACCGAAGTTGGCAAGGGCCGCACCAATGGCGATGAAGGCGCCCACAGTGCCGTAGAGCCCGTAACCCGCTTCGCCGAGGAAGCGTGCCAGCACCAGTTGCCACAGGAAGAGCAGGCCCTTCGAAACGACGGTGGCCAGGGTGAGGGCGCTGACGTTGCGCAGCGCCCGCTGCGTTTCCGCGGCGGGGACGGGGACGGCGTCCGTCACGCTGGCCCGTCCGCGGCTGCGCGCCACTCCGCGAGCACGGCGGCGGCCCCGGCATCGTCCTCCACGAAGCGCAGCAGGCGCCGGCCGTCGCTGTAGCTGCCGTCAGCGCCGCCCAGCATGGCCGCCAGCGTTGGCTCCAGGCCGATTATGATGAGGCGGTCGCGCATGCGCGGGTGCAGCGCCAGACCCAGGCTGCGGATGTGGCCGAAAGCGCCGAGTGGTAGCCTGGGCGACTGGCGCAAGTCCAGCAGTAGCTCGACAGGGCCGCCTGTTGCGGCCAGCTGCAGGGCATTACGGCGCATGCCCTTGTGCAGGTCATTCCAGTTCCAGGGCTGCGTCAGCGTCAGGCGCAGGGCGGTGGCGGCCTCGTCCTCCCAGGCGCTGCTCAGCGGCACGGCGCCGGCTGCAGCAAGGCCGGCAGCCCCTCCGGCACCAGTGGCGCGTCGCCCAGCGCCGACGGCGCCAGCCAGCGCGCGCGGATGCGCCGCTCGCCTTCATGCGCCTGCAGGAACGGGCGCTCATAGGCGCTGCGGTCGACGAACTCTGCGTCATAGATGCGCAGCAACTCATGCCGCGGCCTGTCGCGATAGTGAAAGATGCTTTCCAGTGTGCCCAGATAACGCAGCGCGCAAATCTCCTCCTCCAACTCCTCACGCAACTCGCGCACGAGGGCCTGCGCGCCCGTTTCGCCGAAGCGGATGCCGCCGCCCAGCGGCCGGTAAAAGGCCGCGCCGTTGCTGCGATCGCGGCCTTTGGCGACCAGGATGCGGCCCTCGTGTTGAAACACGCAGAGCGCCACCGGACGGATGCGCAGCTTGCGCGCCATCAGCTGCCCTGCGCGCGGGCCAGCGCCCGCTCGATGCGGCTGTGCAGGTCGGTCAGGCGCTCGCAGGCGTCGCTGAGTCCGGCGAGGTCCTCGCGCCGTTCGATCAGCGGGCGCGTGGGATGACTGATGCGATTGCGGATGCCCTGCAAATCCATCGCCTTGCGGCACTGGCTGTTGGAGGTGAAGCCCAGCAGCTCACGCACCGGCACGTGCTTGCGCGCAATGTCGACCATGTCGCCCAGTTCCATCATCTGCAGCAGATCCAGCTCGACGTCGCCGCGGGCCTGGCGAATGCAATCCTCCTGCAGCCGCTGCCAGCGCGTTTCGGTGAAGAAGGAGCGATAGTCCTCATCGCCAGCGAGCACCAGACGCAGCAGTCGCGCCAGCTCCAGCTCGAAGTGTGCGATCAGCAGGTAGACGCTGGCCCGCGCCGGAATCTTGTTGAGGTCCGCGGGCGCCACCAGGCCGACGATGTTGCTGGACTGCAACACGAGGAAGATGCGCTGCGGCTGTTGCGCGAAGAGTTTGATGAGCTCGAGCACGCGCGTGTCCGTCGCCAGCAGCCAGTCCGCCGTCAGCGGCAGGGCGGCGCCGCCGGCGTCCAGCTCCGCGCGACTGATGATGCCGCAGACACCATTCTCGTCCAGCACCGGAATGTAGGTCAGATTGTTGGCGTGGGCCGCTGCCACGACCGCGTCGCGCGGCTCATTTTCCCGCCAACAGGTCAGTTGCGCCAGCGGAGTGACGATGTCCAGCACCGTGTAACCTGGCTCAAAACGTGCCTGCATGTGGTTCCCCGCTCGCTTCTGCCCGGCCAGTGTACCACGGGGCCTGCGTCAGGGGGCTGCGATCAATCAGACCTGGCGCTGCGAGTCCTGACTGGATGACGTCGGGCAATTGTGAGCGCGGCGCTGCGCGTTTATACTCGACAGGGCAAGGCAGGGAGCCCCGCGCACATGCCCATCTCCGAAGCGGCTCACGAGCTGCTGGACGCGCTCGATTTTCGCGATCGGAATGCGCTTGCCAGGCTGTTCGCGGCGGACTTCCGCTGCAGCGGCACTGTCAGCGCAATGCCGGGCCGGCAAGGGGCGCTGGCTGTGCTGGACATTTGCGCGGCGGCCTTTTCGGATTTCTCCTTCAACTTTACCGAGGCGCGTGAGCAGGCCGGCGTCCTGCGGCTGCGCTACGCTCTCAGCGGCACGCACGACGGCCCGCTCGACCTGTATCCCCTGGGCATTCCGCTGCAACTGCCGCCCACCGGCACCATCCTGCGTCTGCCCGCTTCGGCCGCGGCCGTCACTTTCAACAGTTCGGGCGAGGTTTCCGACCTGTTTTTGCAGGTTGCCGCGGGCGCGGGACCGGGGGACATGATCACGCGCCTGGGCGGGACGCTGCCCCCGGTGCCCAGCGGCTGAATGGGCGAGGTCAACGACCTGAATCCGCAACGCATCGTGCTGGTGTTGCCCTGTTGCATCGGCGACGTGCTGATGGCGACCGCTACCCTGGCGGTCCTGCGCCGCGCCTGGCCAGACGCGCACATCGCCTGGGCGGTTGGCGGCGCCGCGCGCGCGGTCATCAGCGATCACGATATGCTTGACGCCACGCTCGAGTGCGATCCCTTGCCGCAACGTTCGCCGCTGCAATTGCTGCGCCTTGCGCGTCAGTTGCGCCAGGGCCGTTACGACCTGGCCATATCGCTGACGCGCTCTCCGCTGTTAAGTCTGGCGGTGCGCATGAGCGGCATCCCGCTGCGCGCCGGCCTGGACAGCGCTGGACGCGGCCTGGCTATAACCTGCGCGTTCCGCTTGACCCGGCGCAACTGCGCCACGAGGCGGAGATTTACCTCGACGTGGCGCGCGCCCTGGGCCTGGATGCGGGCGGCTGCCAGGCGAATGTGCCCGTGCGGGAAGCCTTGTGGCCGGCGTTGCGGCAGCGTCTGCTCGCGGCCGGCATCGACCCGCAGCGTTACGCCCTGCTGCTGCCCGCCGGCGGCAGCAACCCCGGTATGACCATGACGCAGAAGCGCTGGCCGCCGCAGCATTACGCGCAGCTCGCGCGGCAATTGGGAATAGACATCGTGCTTGTCGGCGGGCCGGAGGACAGCCCCGTACTGGCTGCTGTGGCCGAGCGGCTGGCCGGGCCCTTGCTCAGCCTGGCGGGCGAACTCTCCTTCGCCGAGATTGCGCTGCTGGCACGTCGCGCGCGCGTCGCCGTTGGCAACGACAGCGGTCTCACGCATCTGGCCGCCGCCGCCGGCGCGCGCACGGTCGCCATCTTCGGCCCCAGCGACCCGCGCCGTTACGCGCCTTTCGCGCCCGACGTGCTGGTGCTGTGGCGACCCGGCCCGCTGCACGCGACCGGCGTGAGCGCCGGCGCCATGCCCGGCTGGAACTGGCAGCGGCACGGCATCGGCGCGGATGAGGTCTGCGCGCGGGTGCAGGACTTCCTTGAGAAGGGCGCTACCAACGCGTCGCCTTGAATTGCCAGCCCGGATTCACCTTCTGCATCTCGACCTCGTCATTGCGGCGCTGCAGGCCGCTATCCAGGTACTGCATATGCAGCTCCGCCACCTGCGCGCGATCCAGCGTGACGCCCAGGCCAGGCTCGCGTGAGACCGCGACCGCGCCGTCCTCAAATGGGATGCGTCCGCCGGTAATGACCTCCTCGTACTGCCAGGGGTAGTGCGTATCGCAGGCGTAGGTCAGGTTGGGAACGGCCGCCCCAGCTGCACCATCGCCGCCAGCGAGATGCCGAGGTGGCTGTTGGAGTGCATCGACAGGCCGCGGCCGAAGGTCTGGCAGATGCGCGCCAGCGCCACCGAATTGCGCAGCCCGCCCCAGGCGTGATGGTCGCTGAGGATGATGGCTTCGGAGCCGAGGCGCAGGCTGCCGGGCAGGTCGGCGAAGGAGGTGGTGCACATGTTGGTCGCCAGTGGAATGTCCAGCGCCTGCGCCACCTGGGCCATGTTCGCCTGGCCGCGCGCCGGGTCCTCGAAGTACTCAAGTACCCCCTCCATGCGCTTGCCGGCGCGGATGGCCGTCTCAACGCTCCAGATGGCGTTGGGGTCGTGTCGCAGCGGCACCTCCGGCCCGAAGGCCTCATGGAGGGCATGCATGGCCGCGACTTCGGCATCCGGCTCGAAAACGCCGCCCTTCAGCTTGATGGAGTGAAAGCCGAAAGCCGCGCACATGGCCTGTGCCTGCGCCACCACGCCCGCCGGGTCCAGCGCCGCGGCCTGACGCGCCGCTGCCCAGCCGGTTGCCTGTGGGTCAGTGTCGAAGCCGAGCGCGCCGCCGGCCCCTTCGTACTTGTAGAAAAGGTAGGCTGCAAAAGGCACCTCGTCGCGCACGCGACCGCCCAGCAGGTCGCAAACCGGGCGGCCGACCGCCTTGCCCACGAGGTCGAGACAGGCGACTTCCAGCGCGCTGAGCACGTGCATAAACTGGCGCGCGTCCCAGGGCGCATCCCCGCGTTGCCCGCCCTCGTCCACTGTGAGCCAGGACCTCAGCGCCGCCTCCAGCGCGTTACGCTGAAAAGGGTCACTGCCGATGACGACTTCGCGCGCCGCATTCAGGGCCGCTTCGGTCTCCACGCTGCCGGGGATTTCGCCGAGACCGCTGATGCCGTCGTCACTGAACAACTCGACGATGAGGCGCAGCGCGTAAGGCGCGTGCAGGCCTGCGGCGTTGAGCAGGGGCGGGTCGCTGATGGCCACCATAGTGACCTGCATGTCTGCAATACGCATGTATTCCTCCTTGTCAGTCCTGGCCTTGCTGCCGGTTGCGCAGCACGCGCAAGGTCATCTCGTCGCTGGCCTGGTTGCCGACCTCGTCGTAGGCTACCGCACGAAAGGTATCCGTGCCCGTGCCCTCGATGCGCCAGTCAAAGCCCCAGGGCCAAACGTGGTCGCTGCCCAGCAGCTGACCGTTCCGATAAAAATCTACCCGATTCACCGCCAGGTTGTCCTCCACCTCAGCGCTCAGGTGAATCTCGCGCTCTGCGGGCCAGATGATGTTGGTATCGCCTGGCTCGAGCCGCAGCGTCGGCGCCTCATTGTCGACCGTGACCTGGCGCAGCCTGGATTCGCGCGTGCCGTCCGCGCGCACGATGGTGAGGCGCAGGCTGTGCAGGCCGGCGAGCCCGCTCGTGTCCCAGCTGCCCAGCAGGCCACGTTCGGGCGGCGCGCTGCTGCCAGCGCCTATGTGCTGCCAGACGAGCGGCTTCAGGCCGGCGCCATACTCCAGCAGATAGTAGTTCATATCCTGCAGATCGAGGCTGCCGCGAATCTCCACTACGCCGCCCACCCAGGCGAAGGGTTCCGGCTGCGCCAGGCCCGTTGCCGCCTGGTCGGGCGCGTCGAGCAGGTCCGGCGGCAGCGGCAAGGCGCTGTCCTGCCACCAGGCCAGGGCCTCCGGCGGCGGGACGAAATAGATGCGTTGGCTGAGCAGCTCCGGTGGCGTGGTGACTGTGGCGAGGCGGCCGTTGCGCGCGTTGATGGCGAAGAGCTGCCAGTGGCTGTCCACCCGCTGCGGCAGGACTCCGCTGATGAAGCGCTCGCGGCGCATGGGGCAGATGCCGTTGGGCAACAGGCCGGAACGCTCACACACTTCCGCCTCAACGATCTCTTGCGGCGCCGTCCAGTTTTCGGGCGCCTGGCCCTCGTGCAGCGCCAGCATCAGCGCGCGCCAGAGCTGGGCCGCGGGGCCTGTGCCGCTCAGCTCGGCGCTCATCGAGCCCCCGTCGCTGCGTCCCAGATGCACGCCCACCAGGTAGCGCGGCGTGTAGCCCAATGCCCAGGCCGCGCGTCGCTGCCCGGTCATGCTGCTGACCACCGCGGCCGGCCGGTCAATGTCCAGCAGACGTACGTCCGCCTCGCCCAGCACGCGCGCACGCGCCGCCTGGTCTGCCAGCACGTCGTTCACCAGATAGCCAAGCTCACCGGCGAAGACCGGCGTGCAGTCCGGCGCTACGTTGCAGTCCGCGCCATCATTGCGCGGCGCCTGCCACAGCAACTGGCCCTGCGCGTCCTCGATGCGTAGCACGGCGAGCGGATCTCGTCCGCGCGTACTGGCCGCCGTCGGCTCCAGTTGCAGCCCGCGCTGCTCGCCCTGCGTGGCGAAGAGCGCGTAGGCGTAGGCGAGATCCAGCATGGAAACCTCACCGCCGTGTTCCAGCAGCGAGAGGCCGGGACTGGCATTTTCATCAAGACTGACCAGGCCCAGGCTGCGCGCGCGCGAAAGGATGGTTTCGAGGCGCAGTTCGCTGGCCAGCTGCACCGCCGGCGGCAGCAGGCCGGCGCTCATGGCCTCCCGCAGGCTGAGCGGGCCCCGATAGCGCCCGTCAGCGTTTGCCGGTGTGTAGATCAGGCCCTCGATTGCGCCAGGCAGTTCCAGCGGGATGTCCAGCAGCATGTCCGCCACTGTCCTGCCGCTGCGGAAGGCCTCGAAGTAGACGAAGGGCTGCAGCAGCGGCCCGGGCGGAAAGCGCAAGCTGGTTGCGTCACCGTGCATGGCCAGCAGCTCGCCGTTGCGCAGGTCGATAAAGACCAGCGCAGCCTCCTGCGGTGGCTGCGCCATGGCGAGCGCCGGGGCCAGCAGTTCCGCATCGGCGCAGGGCAGGGCCGGCGATTGCGCTGCCGCCAACTGCCCCAGATGCAACTGCAACAGACAGTCGGCGCGCTCCTGCAGCGCGAGGTCGAGCGTGGTCAGGATGCGCAGGCCGCCGCGCGCCAGCAGGCGCTCGCCATCCAGGTCCTGGGCATTGAGGATGGCGCGCGCCTGGCGGCGGGCGTAGGCGCTGAAATCCTGCGCGAGGCGGGGCCCCTGGCTGTTGCGGACCTGGAGTTGCGTCACCGTCGCGGAGGCCGCAGCAGCTTCATCAGCGCTGATTGCGGCCGCAACCTGCAGGTCGCGCAGCACCTCGTCCTGGCGAATGCGGGCGGCGACCTCGTTCTGCAGCGGATTCAGCGCGGGCGCGGGCGGGATGGCGGCCAACAGGGCGATCTCGTCCAGCGCCAGTTGCGCCGCAGCTTTGCCGAGGTAGAGGCGGGCCGCGGCCTCGATGCCCCAGGCTTCGTTGCCGTAATGGCTGGTGTTCAGCTGCCACTCGAGCAGAGCCTCGCGCGAATGTAGCCGCTCCAGCTCTGCCGCCAGCACAATCTCGCGTTCGCGCGTCAACGCAGCGGGCGGCGCGTAGAGGTTGCGCACGAGGCGTGCTGTCAGCGTCTGCTCCGGCGGCAGCGGCCCGCCAATGAGATTCTGCCACAGCCGCAGTGCCGTGGTCACGGGGGAGGGTACCGGGCGCGTCAGGAAGTCGGGGTCTTCCATGAGCAGGGTGGCCGTCACCAGGGATTCCGGCAACTCCGCCAACGTCACCCAGGAGGTTGCGTCGTTCGTGACTTCACGCACGCTGAGCAGCAGGGTCGCGCCGCTGCGATCGTAGAAGTGAGACGGACCGGCAGCGGGCGCCGCCTGGCCTCCTGCTGGTAGTGGTGGCAGCGCAGACAGCGCGTCCTGATACATCCACCAGGCGCCTCCGGCCGGCAGTATCAGCATCAGCGCAGTTGCCAGCAGCAGAGCGCCCAGCCCCTGGCCCAGGCGCTGCTGACGTGCCCTGCGCAGCGCTCTGCGCCGCCGTCGCCGCTGCAAGATTCGGGTCGCCGTAGTCAAGTCCGCCTCGCTTCACACGGGAGCCGCCAGTATAGCAAATGCCGGGCGCAAGGCCGGGCGCGGGCTGCTATACTGGGCGCCGCAGAGGGGAATGGTTGTGTCCCGGTGGATGCCCCGGTCTTCAAAACCGGTGGCGGGTTGCGCTGAGCAGGCCGTGGTGGGTTCGACTCCCATCCATTCCCGAACGAGGCGTTTTTCCAGGAGCGGGAAATGAGCGCGCGGATTGTCGTCGTAGGCAGCTTCAACATGGACCTGACCACCACCATGGCGCGGCTGCCGTTACCCGGCGAGACGGTGCATGGCAAGGTCTTCAGCACCGGGCCGGGTGGCAAGGGCTCCAACCAGGCGGTGGCGGCCGCGCGCCTGGGCGCGGAGGTCAGCTTCGTTGGTCGCGTCGGCGCAGACGCCTACGGCGCGGAGGCGCTGGCCTTTTTGCAGGGCGAGGGCATCAACACGGAGTTCGTCGTGCGCGACCCAGAGCTGGCCACGGGCGTCGCGCCCATCTGGGTGGACGATGCCGGCGAGAACGCCATCGTGGTCGCGGGGGGCGCCAACCTGGCAGTCTCGCGCGCCGACGTTGACGCGGCGGCAACGCTCATCGCCAGCGCCGATCTGCTGGTCCTGCAACTGGAGATTCCGCTGGACACCGTGGCCTACACCATACACCTGGGACGGGAAACAGGCGTGCGCAGCATCCTCAATCCGGCGCCGGCCGTGCCTCTGGATCAGGAGTTCATCGCGGGTGCCAGCTGGCTCACGCCCAACGAAACCGAGCTTGCCACGCTCTTCGGCGCGACTCCGGCGGACCTGCGTCCCCTGGTCGCGCATGAAAAGCAGACGCTCATTCAGACTTTGGGCTCTGCAGGCGCACGCTGGGCAACGCAGACGGAAAGCGGTCAGGTGCCCGCCTTTGATGTGCAGGTGGTGGACACCACCGGCGCCGGAGACGCCTTCAACGGCGGCCTGGCGGTAGCGCTTGCGGAGGGGCTGACGCTGGAAGCGGCCCTGCGCTTCGCCAATGCCGCCGCGGCGCTCTCCGTCACGCGCTTCGGCACCTCGCCGGCCATGCCGCGGCGCGCGGAAGTGGAAGCCTTGCTGGCGCAGGGCTGAACGCACTTACTGCAGCGCGAAGAGCGTCAGGGGCACCAGCACGCCCACCAATGCGCCACCCAGCAACTGAGCCGGGTTATGGCGGCCCAACTGCAGGCGCGCCGCCGCCACCAGCAACAACAGCGGCAATACCAGCAAGGCCCAGCCAGGGCCGAAAAAGGCGTAGGCGGTGACCATTACGCCCGTGATGCTCATCATGTGCATGCTGACCTTCCAGACCAGCGTGATGAGCGCGATCGACGTGATCAGTGCCAGGCTGCAAAGCGCGAAGAAGGGCATCACGCCGGGCGCGCCGTTGCTCTGCAAAATCCACCAGGCGAGGGCCGTGCAGACGATGGAGACGAGGAAGGGCCGCCTGCGCTGCGCGCGCAGCGGCATGTCCAGCGAGCTGATCTCTCCGCGGCGCACCATCAGCGCCACGTAGAGCATGGGCAGCAGGCTGACCAGCAACCCGTAGAGGCCCGCATTGCGCAGGCCCTGCGCAGTGGTCTCCGCATCGCGCAGCGCTACCGGCACGGCCATCAGCGCCCAGACCGGCGGTGGACTCAGCAGGAGAGAGACGAGGCGCGCCCAGCGCATCAGCCAGCCCGTTCAGCGGCGAGCGACTCATAGAGCGCAGCATAGCGCGCGGCAACCTGCTGCCAGCTGTTCTGCGCCTCAACCAGCTCCCGCCCCGCGCGCGCCAGGCGCTGCCGCAAGGCCGCGTCGCCCAACAGCGTGCGCAAGGCAGCGGGCAGCTCGCTGCGCTCCGCCAGCAGCGCGTGTTGCCCGGAAATGATCGCGATGCCGTCCACGCTCAGCGCTGTGGCCGCCATCGGACAACCGCTCGCCAGCGCCTCCAGCACCTTGTTCTTGATGCCGGCGCCCAGTCGCAGCGGACTGACAAACAACGTGGCGCGCGCCAGCCAGGGCCGCAAATCCGGCACACGCCCGCTGACCAGGATGCGCTCGCCCGCCAGCGCGCGCATGGCGGCCGACGGCGCGTCCCCCACGAGCCACAATTGCGCCTCCGGAATCTGCTGCTGCAATGTTGGCAGGAGCTCGCGCGCCAGGTAGAGGGCGGCCTCTTCGTTGGGCTGGTAGGCGAAGTTGCCGGTAAAGAGCAGCGTGGCCGCTTCGCGCGGGCCTGACAGCGGCCGGAAGTACTCGAGGTCGACGCCGTTGGGGATGACCTCCCAGTCCAGCGCCGGGTTGATGCTGCGCAGCTCGGCGCGGTCACGTTCGGCAACGACCACCCGCCGCTGAAAGGGCGCGAACATCCAGGACTCGAAGCGCCGCGCCAGGAAGTGACGTGCGCGCACGCCCGGCGCCGGCCCGGCATGCGCTTCCAGCTCGCGCCGCAGGTAGAGGCTATAGGATTCGTAGGGCGTGATGAGCGCGGGCAGGGCACCGACCGCCTCGCGGTATTCGTAGACCTGCACGCCGCCGAAAAAGTGCGCGCAGACGTATTGCTGCGCAGCAACGCGCCCGGTAATGGCGCGCCACATGGCCGGCGAGCGGGCCTGGTCAGCATGTTGCGGGAAGCGCGTCTGCGGCAGCAGCAGTCGGCGCAGCAGCGTGCTCTGGTTACGCGGCGGCTCGTCGATTAGCGCGATGTCGCCGAAGTGTGCGCGGTAGCGTTCTATTTCCTCGTAATCTCCGGGGCGGTTGGCGAATGCCAGCAGGTCGATGGTATGGCCGCGCTGCGCCAGTTCGCGCGCCAGATGCCAGATGATGAGGCGGTCGCCCAGGTGCAGTGGCCAGGGCGGGCAGCGGGAGATGAGCAGGACGCGCGACATGGCGACCATGATAGCACAGGGTCTGTTCAGGGCTGCAGGCAGCGGCTATCATTCGCGGCAATCAATAAGGAAACTGACATGCGCACATTGCTGCGGATCATTCTGGGTCTGGGAATCGTCGTCGCACTGGCCCTCGGCATCATCGCGGCTGTGCTCTACTTTCAGGGTGGCAGCGACCTGGTCAGCGAGGTCGTCAGCTCGGCCGTACTTTTTGTTCAGGGAGGCTCCGAGCATCCCAGCGAGGCCATTAGTGCGCCTGGCCTGACGGCCGCTGACAACGCCACAGTATTCAGCATCGTGGCAGAAGAATCTGAAGTGCGCTTCATCATCGACGAGGTGTTGAACGGCGCGGACTTCACCGTGGTCGGCGCCACCGACCAGGTCGCCGGCGACATCAGCGTCAACCAGGGCAATCCGGCGGCATCGACCATCGGCGTGATTCGCATCAACGCGCGCACCCTGGCAACCGGCAATGGCAATCGCAACCGGGCGCTGCGCACCTTCATCCTGAAATCGGGCCAGGACGAATACGAATTCGCGGTGTTTGAGCCTCAGGAACTGAAGGGCCTGCCGCAAGGCGTGACAGTCGGCGAGCCCTTCGAACTGCAGATTGCCGGCGAGCTGCGCATCGCCGGCGCGGTACAGGAACTCAGCTTCGACGCCAGTATCACGCTGGAGAGCGCGGAGCGTTTGAGCGGCACGGCGCACACTACGCTGCGCCACGCCGATCTTGGCCTCACCATCCCCAGCGTGCCTTCCGTCTCGAACGTTTCGGAAGAGGTCAGGCTCGAGATCGACTTCGTGGCCGTGGCCGCTGCAGAGGGATAACGTTCACGCGCCCTCTGCAGCGGGCGGAGCGGTGCCCAGCTCACGGTCGAGCAGGAAGAGGCCGGGGCCGAAATCACCGACCAGGTTGAGGTCCTGGATGGCCTCGTCAACGATGGATTCCTCTTCCACCTGCTCGTCCACAAACCATTGCAGGAAGCTGAAGCTGGCCTGGTCGTTCTCCTTCGTCGCCAGCGCGACCAGTTCGTTGATGAGCTGCGTGACGTGCTGTTCGTGCTTTAGGGCGTCCTTGAAGGCCGCCAGCGGCGTGTCCCAGTCGGTAGTGGGTTGCGGCAGTGGTTTCAACAGAACGCGGCCGTCGCGCTCGTTGACGAAGTCGTAGATCTTCATGGCATGCGCGAGCTCTTCGTCCGCGTGCCGGCGCATCCAGGCGGCGAAGCCGCGGAAGTCGCGATATTCGAACCAGGCGCTCATGGACAGATAGGTGTAATATGCACTCAGCTCTGCGTTGATCTGCGCGTTGAGCGCCGTCTGCATCACATCTTTAATCATGATGTCCCCTTTGTCGTAGCAGTGACTCTGCAAAGTTAATCTATGTAAATCTTATCATATTCAGGCTTTATCTGTAAAGTTAACCAGCGGTCACACAACGTCGTTGGCGAAAGCCAGGCACAGGAGTCTCCGATGAGTTTCACCGTCCATCTGGTTCGCCACGGCGAAGTACATAACCCGCAGCACCTGATGTATGGTCGTCTGCCCGGCTATCGTCTCAGCCAGCGCGGCCAGCAGCAGGCGCAGGCTGCAGCGCAATGGTTGAAATCGCGCCCACTGGCTGCGCTGCATGCCAGCCCCATGCAACGCGCCCGCGAAACGGCCTCCATCCTCGCCGCCCACAACGGGGGCCTGCCGGTTCACATCGACGAGCGCCTGATCGAGGTGAACACGCCGCATGAAGGGAGACCCCTGAGCGAATTGTTCGCGCGGGACTGGGACCTCTACAGCGGCAGCGGGCCGGAGTATGACCAGCCGGAAGACGTGGCGCGCCGGGGCCAGGCCTTCCTGGCAGACATGCGCCGGGCCTGGCCGGAAGGCGAGGTGGCCGCGATCTCACACGGCGACGTGATCGCCTTCGCTATCCTGCTGGCCGCCGGAGATCCGCCGGATGTCAAGGGCAAGCAGAGCCTCCCACAATACGGGGTGACGGACGGCTACCCGGAGACCGCCTCGATCAACAGCTTTCACTGGCGTACTCAGGATCCGGACGAGCTGCCCGAATTTAGCTACCTGCGTCCCTGGTAGCCGGCCCCGGCGCCAGCAACATGGCCAGCATGGCCGCCAGCATGATACCGGTGGTGAGCCATAGCATGGGCCCGTAGCTGCCGAAGTGGTCGTAAAGCGCGCCGGCACCGACGGGCGCAATTGTCCCGGCCAGGGTCAGAAAGACGACCATCACGCTGCTGATGCGGCCGAACTGCGCCGCGCCGTAGCGCTGCACCAGGATGGCGGGCCGCAACAGGGTGGCCGCGCCGATGCCCGCGCCGAAAAGCAGCACGAAGAGCCAGATGCCCCAGGCGGCCCTGACCGTCAGCAACAGCAGCAGGGCCAGCGCCTGCAGCACGAAGGTGCCCGCCGTCAGCAGGCGCAGCGAAAAGCGCTCGGTGAAGGGCGCGAAGAACAGCCGCCCCAGCACCTGCGCCGCGCCGATTGCGCCGGCGCCGGTCGCCGCCAGGCTGGACGTCACGCCCTGGTCCAGCAGGAAGGGGACGAAGTGGACACGGATGGCGTTGCCGGCCAGCATGGCCAGTGAAAAGGCCGCCGTCAGCGCCCGGAAGCCGCCGCCGCGCAGCACCTCGCGCACTGACCGGGAAGGAGCCGTTGCCGCAGTGTCGTCCGCCTCCTGTGCGCCGTCCGGCTGCAGGCCGATGTCCGCCGGGCGCCGCCGCAGCACCAGCGCGTGCAGCGGCACGGTGGTGATGGCCAGCACAATGCCCAGCAGCAGAACGGCCGTGCGCCAGCCATGGCGCTGCAACAGCAGGTCGGCCAGCGGTAGAAAGATGGTGCTGGCGAAGCCTGCGATGAAGGTGATGAAGGCCAGTGCCCGCGCCCGCCGCCGCAGGAACCAGTTGGCGATGACCGTGAAGGCCGGCTCATAGAACAGGGCCGCCATGCAAACGCCCAGCCCGGCCCAAATCAGGTAGTACATCAGCGGCCCGCTGGCCTGAGACCAGAGGATCACGAGTCCGCTGGCCAGTAGCGACGCCGTTGTCATCAGCAGGCGCGCGCCATGACGGTCGATCCAGATGCCGACGGGCACGGCCATGGCGCCGCGCAGCAGCAGCGCCAGCGAGAAGGCGCCGGTCAGTTGCGTGCGCGTCCAGCCGGTGTCCAGCTCCATCGGGCTGATGAAGACCGAAAAGGCGTAGTAAATGATTCCCCAGGAAATCGTCTCGGTGATTGCCAGGGCCAGTGCGATGCGCCAGCCGTAGTAGACGCTGCGCAGATTGCGCAGTCGTCTCACGATTCCGCTTGCTGCGCGTGCGACGCAATCTGGCCGGCGACGATGTGTAGTACGGCGGCGTGCTGCAGGAAGCGCGGCGTGAAGATATCCAGCTCGGTGGTGGTCAGCAGCGTTTGCGCCGAGCCATCCAGGCGCTCCAGCAGCCAGTTGCGGCGGTTGGCATCCAGCTCTGCGACGACCTCGTCCAGCAGCAGCAGGGGCGGCTCGCCGATGCGCGCGCGCATCCAGTCCAGCTCCGCCAGTTTGAGCGCCATCACTGCCGTGCGCGCCTGGCCACGGCTGCCGTAGAGGCCGGCGTCATGGCCGTTGATGTGGATGCGCAGCTCGTCGCGGTGCGGCCCGCTGAGCGTGAAGCCGCGGCTGAGCGACTCCGCGCGTTCCTCCGTCAGGCGGGCGGCGTACTGCGGCGCGATGTCGGCGGCGTCCAGTTCACGATGCAGGTCAAGGCCCTGCATGTTGAAGGAGAGCTGGCCGTCGCCGGCGGCGGTCGGCGCGAAGCTGGGTTGATAGCGCAGCGCCAGCGTCTCGCGGCCGCCCGTCAGGTCGTGGTGGGCGCGGCAGGCCGTGCCCTCCAGCTCGCGCAGAAAGCGTTGGCGCGCGGCGATGAGTACTGCGCCCGCCTGCACCAGCTGTGCGTCCCAGAAGTCCAGTTCGTGCGGCGCCGCGCGCTGCTCCTGGATGCGGCGCAGCAGGGCGTTGCGCTGCGGCAGCAGCTTGCCGAAGCTGGTCAGCGCGTCCAGATAGTCCGCGTCGACCTGCGCCAGCGTGTTGTCCATGAATTGGCGCCGGTCCGCGGGCGAGCCCTCAATGAGCGAGAGGTCGCGCGGCAGGAAGAGCACGGCGTTCAGCCGCCCAACGAGGTCCATCACGCGCTTGTCCGCGCCATTAAGGCGCAGCACTTTTTTGAAGCGTGGCGTCGCCATGCCCACGTCTTCCAGCAGCAGCGTGACCTCAAGGCGCTCCAGCGGGCTGTGCCGTGAGCTGATTTCGGCGGAGAGGCGCGCGAAGGGGATGGGCTCCTCCTGGGCGCGCCAGTGGATGAGCTGCCGGTCGCTGCTGCTCCAGGGCGAGCGCGACAGGGCCAGGTAGCAAATGGCCTCCAGCAGGCTGGTCTTGCCCTGGGCGTTGGCGCCGTGAATGAGGGTGGTGCCGGGCGGCAGCGTCCATTCGAGGCGGGCGTAGTTGCGGAAGTTGGTCAGCGAAAGATGTTCGATGCGCATGGCCTGCCCAGGCTGCCGGTCTGCGGAGACGCCGGAGGCGATTGTAGCGTCCCAGCCATGGCCCCGCACAGGTGTTGACAGGAATAGAACATATGTGCTATTATGGCGTTAATTGTCATCACAAGGGTTTGGCGCCATGTCCCGCATGAACCGCATTATCCTGCATCTCGATCTGGACGCCTTTTTCTGCGCTGTCGAGGAGCTGCACGATCCCTCCCTGGCCGGCAAGGCCTTCGCGGTCGGCGGCCAACCGGGACAGCGCGGCGTGGTCGCTTCCTGTTCCTGGCCCGCGCGCAAGTATGGCGTGCGCTCCGCCATGCCCACGGGCGAGGCGCTGCGCCTCTGCCCGCACTTGCTGATCATCTCGAACAGCTTCGGCAACTACAGCGAGGTCTCGGCGCGGGTCATGGCCCTGCTGCACGAGCTGACGCCGATGGTTGAGCCGGTCTCGATCGACGAGGCCTTTCTCGACATCACCGGGCTGCCGGGCGACCCCGCCCTGATCGCGCGCGCGCTGCAGGCCCGCATCCAGCGTCAGCTGCAGCTGCCCTGTTCCATCGGCGCCGGCACCAGCAAGCTGATCGCCAAAATGGCCACCAACGCGGCCAAGCGTAGCGGCAGCGGCGACGTCCCGCCACGCGCCATCAAGGTCATCGCGCCGGGCGCGGAGGCGGACTTCCTCGCGCCGCTGGCGGTGGACGACCTGTGGGGCTGCGGCCCGAAGACCACGGAGCGCCTGCGCGCCATGGGCGTGACCACCATCGGCGAACTGGCGCGCTGGCCCGCGCGCGATCTCATCCGCCGCTTCGGCAAGTACGGTTACGAACTTGGCCAGCACGCCCGCGGCATCGACGAGCGCATCGTCGAAACCTCCTTCGTCACCAAATCGGTCGGCCACAGCAGCACCTTCCTGCGCGACCAGCGCGAGAGTCTGCGCATCCGCCGCAAACTGCGCGATCTGGTGGAGGGCGTTGGCCTGCGGCTGCGGCGGCAGCGGCTGCGCGGCAAGACCGTGACGCTTACGCTGCGCTGGTCGGATTTCACGACTGTGATGCACCAGACGACGCTGCCCGTCGCCGTCAACGACGACCTGTTGATCTGGCAGGCGGCAGAAGCGCTCTTCGAGAGCTACTGGCCGCGCGGCCGGCCGGTGCGCCTGATCGGCGTGCGCGTCAGCAACCTGGAGTCGGACAAGTACGGGCGTCAGCTGGGGCTGTGGGAGGCGCGGCGCGAGCTGGCCTTGCAGGCGGCCATGGACAACATCCGCAACCGCTTCGGTGATACGGCCGTCCTGCGCTGCAGCGCGCTGGGCCAGTCCGGCAGCTACGCCGGCCCCACGCCCGTGTTCCGCATGAACAACGGTCGCGGCGGCTCATCCGCCCGGGCGTAGTCAGAGGGTCAGTCGTCGAGAGGAGATTCGATGAACTTGAGGAATCTTCGGCCGAAATCCGTCAATTCTGGACTGAGACTCCTTTTTGAAGGGGACGATGGATGAGATTCGTCCGAGTGGTAGTTGTCAATTAACCCTTTGTTGTAAACATCGGAGAGAATCGAAACGAAAAATTGGTACTGTGGTCTGGGCTCTTGAAGATGTTTGCTCAACAGTTCATACAGTTCTTTAAGTTGCGATTCGTTTCGCCACTGAGGGTTGGATAGGGAAAGAGAGAGCCCCCTTGGAGCCCTAAATTGCTCGAGAGAAAGTAGAATAAAAATGTGTGTTACAGAAAACTCCTCAATTAGATTAAGAAAGACAGTTCGCTCATCGTCTTCAGGAGCATTTGGCAGGGCGGAGTTCAGGACTACGTTGCGAAGCATGTCGTGTTTTTCCTTGCGATGAGTGGACATAACTACATTTGTGGCACGCAGCACAGTTGTACCAAACTCCTCATTCTGAGCAAGTTCTTCAACGTTGATGTCTGCGGACCTGGTGCGTTGTAGTTCAAGAATTGCTTCAACAACACTTCTTCTCCAGACAAACACCCTTTTTTCAATAGGTGCGGAAATCGCTGTTCCAACCAGTGTACTGAGATGTGGGATTTGAGTAAGTGCCAAAGAATCTAGAATAAGCTGGCGAACCAGATCTCTTGCATCAGATTTTGGAATGTTGACAAGATCAGACTGCTTCACACTTTCTTCAGTTGCAGATTTTCCCAACAACAAATTCAGTATCTTTCTTAGGATCTTCATACCTGATCAAACTCTGACAGCATGCGGCCCAGAAGGGGCAGGATGCGCGTGGCAGCCAGGCTGCGGTGACTGTGGCGATTCTTCTCTTCCGGCGGTAGCTGCGCCCAGGAGCGTTCGGCGCCGGCGGGAATGAAGATCGAGTCGTAGCCGAAGCCGGCCGGCCCAGGCATCTCCGCCTGGGCGATGCGGCCTGCATAATCGCCGCTGGCCAGCTCCAGGCGCTCGCCCCAGGCGACGGCGATCACGCAGCGGAAGCGGGCGCCGCGCCGCTCCGGCGGCAACTCGCCCAGCGCGTCCAGCAGATGCTGGCGCCGCTGCACCATGCTCAGGCCGGGGCCGCCCCAGCGCGCCGGGTAGACGCCGGGCGCGCCATCCAGCGCGTCTACGAAGAGCCCGGTGTCGTCCGCCAGGGCGGGCAGGCCGCTGGCCGCTGACCAGGTGCGCGCCTTGTGCCCGGCGTTGGCTTCCAGCGTGTCGCCGTCCTCGGCGACCTCGAGCGCCTGCAGGCCGACGTCAGCCGGGCCGACCAGCTTCAGTGGCAGCGCTGCCAGCAGCGCGCGAAACTGTTGCAGCTTGCCTTCGTTGCCTGTGGCGATGAGCAGCGTCACGGGCTGATGCGTCGCGTCAGCGTGAGCGTGAAGCCGCCGGCGGTGTTGGTCGCGCCCTCGTCGCCACTGTAGCGCGTGGCCCGCACGAGGTAGATACCGTCGGCCGGCAGCGTGAAGTCGCCGATGCGCGCGTTGCGCCCGGGGCCTGTATCGTCGTCGCTGATGAGCAGGGTCTGCTCCGCGTCCAGCAGATAGAGCACGGCGTCAAGGTTGCCGTTGCTGCGATCCATGGTGATGGTGACGACGTCGCCGGCCCCGCCCGGGAAGGCATACAACCGCGCGGGCGTGTCGTCGTCGATGCGCGCCTGTTGCGCGCGCTCCTGGCTGATCAGCTGCGTATCCGGCGGCAGATCTTCGAGGACGAGGGCGGGCAGCAGCAATTCGAGGCGGTAGCGGCCGCTCGATGTGCCTGCGGCGCCCTCGAAGCGCGTGGCGAGGATGGTGTATACGCCGTCCTCGGGCAGGACGAAGTCCTCGATCAGGGCGTTTTTGCCGCCAGCGCTGTCGTCGTCGCTGATCAGCTCGCGCGACCGGCTGTCGCTCAGCACCAGCAGCGGATCGAGCGAACCGCTGGCCCGCTCCATGCGGATGCTGACCAGCTCCTCCGCCGCGCCCGCAAACTGGTAGTAGCGCAAATGTTGTTCGTCGTTCAGGTCGCCGCGCCCGCTGATGCCGGACTTCAGCGGGATGGCGGTGCCCGGCGTGTTGCCAAGGCCGCTGAAATCGGCCTCGTTCAGGGAGAGCACGAAGTTGCCGCTGCTGGTTCCGGCCTCCTGGCCATAGCGCGAGGCAAGGATCTGGTATTCGCCGTCGGCCTCGACCAGATGCTCGCTGATGCGGCTGTCGCGCGGCGCCGGCCCGTCGAGGGCGTCATCATTGGTGGCCAGCACGCGCCCCTCGCTGTCTTGCAGCTGCAGCCAGGGGTCAAGATCGCCGGAAGCGCGGCGCAATCGCAGGCTGATAACGTCGCCGCGCCGCGCGTGAAAGCTGTAGCGGACGACCGGCGTCTCCTGCGAAATGCGGTTGATGACCTGGTCGCCGTAGCGCAGCACGCTGCCGGCGTTGGAACTGACGCCGATCTGTGCCAGGCTCAGGCGGTAGTTGCCGGAGGTCGTGCCCAGCGCCTGCCCCAGGCGTGCCACGACGACGCTGTAACGGGCGCTGGCGGGCAGACTCAGCGGCGCCAGCTGCGGCACAAGGCTCCCGGCGCTGTCGTCAGCAGCGGCCAGCGCTTCGCCGCCGCCATCCAGCAAGAGCAGCACAGGATCGAGATCGCCGGAGATGACCTCCAGCTGCAGCTCGATGACCTGGCCGCGCAAGCCGTCAAAAACCCAGGTCGCGCGCGGCCACCGGTCATTCAGCGTGCCGTCCACCGTCGCGCCGATGGTGAGCACGTTGCTGGCTTGCCCATGAAGGGGGGTCGCGCTCAACAGCAGCAGCGCGGGCAGCAGGAGACGGGCAAGCGGTCGCAAGGGCCGGCAGCCGCGCTTCAGTCGCCGCGCCGGTCAAGCCAGACGGGCAAATCCAGCGCCTGCGCGATGTGCAGGGCAACGGCCTGGGTGTTTGTGCCGTAGCTGTGCGAGAGGAGAACGCTCACGCCCTGGGCTGCGTCGCCCTCCGCTCCGGCGATCGAAAGGGGCTGCGCGCTCTGCAGCAAATGTTGAAACTGGTTGCTGCTCAGGTGCAGGTTCAGCTCGGCGTACTGCAGGCCATCCCCGCGCCGGCGCCGTTTGCGCTGCAGCTCCGACACGTAGATCGACTGGATCTGCTCCGCGCGCCTGATCCAGAGGACAGCGGGGCCGCGCCGGGCGCGGATCTGGCGTTGATAGTTGTCAATAATAATCAGGTCTGGCGCGTTGTGCCGAAGAACAAGGTTGCGCGCGATGAGCAACACCAGTACCAGCGCGGAGAATGCGGCCAGCAATGGCAGAAAAGTCGGCCCGGACATGGCGATGCCGCTGAGATGACTGGCGACGATGAGGAAGACATAGACCGCGGCCCACAACGTGTACCACAGGATGCGCCGCGTCATGGCGCGGGCCACCTTCGGGTCGCGCACCAGTTGCAACATGCCGGTCGTGCCGATTTCAAGCGACCAGGTATCGCTGAAGGCCAACGGCAGCTGCGGCAGGGGACGCTCCGGCGGAGGCGGCGCCTCCTCGAAGAGCGGCTCGCGCACCTGCGGCGCCGGCGCCGGCGCTTGCGGCGTAATCAGCTGGAAGGGGCGTTCGGTCAGCGCAGCCAGGCTCTGACCAGCGCGCTCGGCCAGCTCAAGAAAGTCGCTCTGGTCCGGGTCTGGCCAGCTGGCCAGTTCGCACCAGCGACTGTCGCGCAGCGCAGCCAGCTGCGACGTCAGCAGCAGACCCAGGTGCCAGGCCTGGTCGCTTTCCGACCAGCCGAGCACCACCTGCTCGACGTGGCCGTTTGCCAGCGCGCCGCCGGCGGGAAGATGACGTGACCAGGCGAAGGCCTCCGAATAGCGCAGCGCGCCATCGGGCCCGGCGCAGAGCAGTTCGTGAGAGCCGCGCAGGTCGCTGTGCAGCAGGCGCCAGGCTTCCGGCGCCAGCTCGACAGACAGGTTTTCGGCGGCAGGGACTGTGTCCATGGACCCTCGTTCAGTTCCGCCGGGGATTGTAGCACGGCGCGCGCATCATTCGTAGCGCAACACGTTTTGCGCGCGTTCGTTGATGGCCACGCGCGCGCTGAGCACCGTCGCCAGGGCGCCGATGGCGACGGCGGCGATGACCAGCGCGATAGCGACCGGCGTCGCGTCAGCGGGAATGAGGATGGTCGCCTGAATGCCAAAGTGGCTCATGATGGCCACGCCCAGCGCGCTCAGGCCCAGGCCCAGCAGGCCGCCCAGCAGGCTGATGAGCACATTTTCGAGCAACATGATGCCGAGTACGCGGCGCCCCTTGAGCCCGACCGCCTTGAGGATGCCGATCTGGCGCCGGCGCTCCAGCGTGGCGAGGGCGACGGTGTTGGCCATGATGACGGCTGCCGCGCCCAGCGACAGCAATCCCACCAGCGTGGGCAGCGCGCTGAACTGGTCGATGAAGCGGCCGATGAGGCCGTCGATGAAGCTGATGTCGATGGCGAAGACCAGTGGCAGGGCGGAGAGGCTGAGCAGCGCGGCATCGAGGTGCTCGGCATCAATTTCGGCCAGCGTGAACTGAATGGCCGGATCGCCGCCGCCGGTGAACACGCCAGGCGGCGCGACCGCCTCGCCGGCGCTGAAACTGGCGGAGGTCTGCACGCCGACGATTTCGAACTCATACTGTGTGTCGTCGATCTCCAGCGTGAGCATTGCGCCGAGAGGCGCGCCCAGCTCCTGCAAGTCTTCCTCCAGCACAATCAACACAGGCTGGCCGATGTCGTCCATATTCAGCGACCGGCCGGCGACGATGCGCGCGTTGCCGCCGACGTTGCTGCCGGTCGTGTCGCGCACCGAGATGTCGAGGGTGTAGTCCGGCAGCTGGTCCAGTTGCTGGCCAAGCTCGGCCGTGCGGCCGAAGTTGCCGTCGCGCGAAGCCTCGCGCATCTCCTCGCGCAACTGGCGCGACCGGGCGATGATTTCTTCACTGGCGACTGGCGCGCCGTCGATAGCGATGACCTCGCTCCGGTAGCTGAGGACGCGGGTGCGCGAACTGACGCCGTCCAGGGAGTCGAGGCGGCCGTCGATGAGCGGATTGGCGAGGATTGCCGGCACGGGCGTGAAGATGATGACGTTGCCGCCAAGGGTGTCGCTGAGCGTGGTTTGCAGAATCTGGCGCGTGCCGGCGCCGAAAAAGGTGATGCTGCTCAGGGCGAACATGCCGGCGCTGAGGGCCAGCAGCGTGGTCGCCGTGCGCGTGCGCCCGGAGCGCAGGTTGCGCAGCGCCAGGCGCAGGTCAACGAAGCCGAAGGCCGGAATGCGCCCGACGACCCACACCAGCAGCCAGAGCAGGCCGATGAGAACGCCGAGTAGCAACACGGTTAGCGCGGTGCCAATGATGCCGGCGAGCGGGTTCGCCAGAATCTGTCCGGCGATGAGCCCCAGCGCCAGCACGACCAGCAGCAGCGCCAGCAGCGAGTGCAGCAGGCCGGTGCGCGGCAGAATCGTCTCGTTGGGGCGCAGGATGATGCCGGGGCGCACGCCCACGGCGGTCAGCACTGGCAGCACGCCGAAGACCGCGGCGACGATCAGGCCGATGACGACGCCGAAGAGCAGGGCCTCGGGTTGCAGCCGCCAGCCGAGCGGCTGCTGGATGAGAGCCTCGCCGTAACTGTTGGCGAGGCGGCCCAGAAAGATGCCCAGCAGGGCGCCCAGCGCGCTGCCCGCCATGCCCATCAGCAGCGCCTCGGCCATGAAGAGGATCGCGACCTGGCGCCCGTGCAGGCCGAAAGTCTTGAGCGCAGCGATCTCCAGCGTGCGGCGGCGCACCATCACCAGCATGGTGTTGACAATGCCCACGCCGCCGATCAGCATCGCGCCGAGCCCCATGACCACGATGAACTGGCCGGTCAGGTCGGCGATGAGCTGGTTCTCGGCGCGCAGGTTGGGCACAGTCGTGAACCTGAAGCTGCGCCCCAGCAGCCGACGCAGGCCGTCGGTCAGCGTATCCGACTGTTCCTGCGTGTCTGGCGCCTGCTCTGGCGGGAGCAGAATACTGACGCGGTTGGGGCCTTCGTCGAGCGAGAGCTTTTCCGCGCTGGCGAGATCGAAGTAGGCGAAGCCGAAGAAGGCGGCGAAGGGGTTGCGCAGGCCGGCCTCATATTCGGTGGCGACAATGCCGCGCACCGTGAATTCTTCCTCCGTGCCGCTGACGCGCACCTGGTCGCCGAGCGCGATGCCCAGCGATTCTGCCAGGTTCTGGCTCACGACGAGTTCGTTGCCACCCGTGAACAGGCTGGCGAGGGGCGCCTGCGGCGGATCCAGCGCGACCACTTCATGCGAGAGCGGCCAACTGGCCGTGTCGACGAACAGCGAGGTGATGAACTGTGGCCGGCCGGCAGCGCTGCTGTCTGGCAGGGCAATCTGTATGGCTGGGCTGGAAAGCCAGGTGCTCCACACGCCTTCGCGCTCGCTCACCCAGTCGTCGAGCAGGGCGAGGGTAGCGTCGTCCAGTTGCCTGTCCGCGTCGTCGCTGCCGCCTCCCTGGCCGCCAAAGGCGAAGCCGAAGCCCGCGCCCCCGCCGGCGACGCTGATGGTGATATCGCCGTGGTTGCTGGCGCGCAGGTTGCTGGTTAGCGAGTCACCGATGGCGAGGCCGAGGCTGCGCAACGCGACGATGCTGGCCACGCCCGCGGCGATCGAGAAGACGGCGAAGAGTGACCAGCGCCGGTTGCGCCAGAAGTTGCGCAGCGCGTACTGCAGATAAAACATGCATGCTCCTGTCAACTGTGCCCTGCGCTCCAGTGTAGCGCAGACGCCCTATTCGTAGCGCAGCACCTGCGCGACCGGTTCATTAATCGCGCTGCGCGCCCCCGCCAGGGTCGCCAGCCAGGCGATCAGCAGGACGGCCAGCAACAGCAGCAGCATGAGCGGGTGCGCCTCCGCCGGCAGGGGCAGAGGTACGCCCGTGCCCAGCGTCGTCAGCAGTGACTGGCTGGCTGCGGCCAGCGCAATGCCCGGTCCGGCGCCCAGCAGGCCCAGCAGCAGGTTCTCCAGCAACATGATGCGCAGCACGCGCTCCCGGCCCAGGCCGAGCGCGCGCAGCACGCCCGTTTGACGGCGCCGCTCCAGCGTGGCGAGCGTGACCGTGTTGCCCATGATGACTGCGGCCGCGGCCAGCGACAGCAAGCCGACGGCAGTTGGCAGCGCGCTCATCTGCTCGATAAGGCGCGCGACGAGATCATCAAGGAAGGTCACGTCGACGGCCAGCAGCAGCGGCATTGCGCTGAGGCGCCCCAGCACGCTGTCCACCTGTTCAGGCGCGACGTCAAGCATGTTGAAGCGCGCCAGGCTGTCATTCAGGTCGAGCAGGCCGGCTGGCAGAAAGGCGGCGCCGACGCCGGGCACCATGGCGTTGCTGCTGCTGCTGACGATGCCGATCACTTCCAGTTCGAGCGTCTGGCCAGCGACGCGCAAACGCAGCCAGCTGCCCGGCCCGATGTCCAGCGCCTCCAGCGAGCCAGCGCCCAGGGCGCGCTCCAGTGGCGAGCCGCGGGCCAGCACCAGCACCGGCTGACCGGCGTCTGCGGGCGTCAGGTCCCGGCCGGTGATGAGCGTACCGCTGCGCAAGTCAGGCTTCTGCGTCTCGCGCACGATGAGCGGCAGGCGCGGCCCGTCGGTCGCCCCGGCGAGCGCCTGGTCATCGACGGCCTGCAGCCGCGCGAGGAAGGCGCCGGTCTGCGTGTTGTGGCGCACCTCTTCCTGCAGGTCGGGCAGCAGGTCGAGCAAGACCTGGCCAATGCCCTGCTGCACCAGTGGCACGACCAGCACGTTGCCGCCCAGCGACTCCGCGAAGCGAAAGCGCAGCACCTGGCGCGCGCCCAGGCCGAGGAAGCTGACGATGCTGAGCGCGAAGACCCCGATGCCCAGGGCCAGCAGGGTGACGGCGCTGCGCAGGCGACGCGCCCCCAGGTTGACCAGGGCGAGGCGCATCTCGATGCTGGCGCCGGGGGGCAGGCGACCCACCAGCCAGAGCAGCAACCACAACACAGCCGTCAGCGCGCCAAGCGTCGCCAGCGCGGCGGCGACGAAGGTTACGCCGGCGAGGGTGGCGTCCGGGGCCCTGCCGGCCAGCCCCCGCTCAAGAATAGGTTTGATAATCTGGCCGGTGATGGCTCCCGCCACCAGCAACAATACGCTCAGCGCGAAAGCGAGCTCCGCCAGGCTTGCGCGCGGGATGTGGGTCTGCGCGGGACGCAAAATGATGGCCGGGCGTACGCGCGCCGCGATGCTGACCGGCAGCACGCCGAAAACCAGGGTGACCGCCAGCCCCATGCCGAGCCCAAAGAGCAGCGCCTCCGGATACAGGCGCAAGGTCAGGGGCCGCTGGACCAGGGTTTCGCCGAAGCTGCTGACAGTCAGGCTGAGCAGCAAGCCTGCCAGCATGCCCGTCACGCTGCCCGCGAGGCCCAGCAGCAGCGCTTCGCTGCCGAAGATGGCCGCGATCTGCAGACGCCGCAGCCCGAAGGTCTTCAGCGCGGCGATTTCCTGCGTGCGGCGGCCGGTGAGCACCAGCATGGTGTTGACGATGCCCACGCCGCCGATGAGCAGCGCCACCAGCCCGGTCAGCACCACGAAACGTTCGATGAACTCGGCCAGCGCGGCATTGCGCAGCAACAGGTCCGGCGTCGTGGTCATCGAATAAATACCGGCGCGGGTGGCCCACAGGGCCAGCCCCAGCTCGCGGATCGTCTCCGGCGCGCTGCCGTCGGGCAGCAGGATGCTGATCTGGTTGGGCGCAGGACTGAGCTGCAGTTGCTGCGCCTGGTCGCGGTGAAAATAGGCGAAGCCGAAGAACGCCGCGGCCAGATCGCGGATGTTGGCCTCGCTGTGGTCGGGCACGATGCCGGTCACTGTGTAAGCCTGGTCGCTGCCGGACACCCGCACCGGGTCGCCCACGTGCAGCGCCAACGCATCTGCCAGCTTGCGGCTGACGACCACCTCGCGTTCGCCCGCCAGCAACTGACTCAGCGGCACCTCCTCCGGCTCGTCGGCGCGCACCTCGTGGCTGATGGCGAAGGTTTGCGGGTCGATGAAGAAGCTGCTGATGATTCCGGGCCGGCCGGCTGCATCGTCATCGCCGGGGGCCAGCTGCACGTTGTTGTAGACGCTGTAGTGGGTCAGGCGGCCGTCATACTGTGCGACCAGATTGTCGATGCGCTCCAGCTCGCCGTCGCTGAAGACGCTGCTTTCCCAGGCCCCCTGGTTCACGGTGAAGACGAAGGGCCCGCTGCTGACGCTGCGTACATTGATGTCGCCGCGATTGACCTCGCGCAGATTGAGCAGCAGGGCGTCGTTGATGGCGAGCCCCAGGCTGCGCAGGGCGACCATGGCCGCCACGCCCGCGGCCACGCCGAGGATGGCGAAAATCGTCCAGCGAGCGTTGCCGCGCAGGTTGTGCCAGGCGAGGCGCAGGTAGAAACGCGGACGATGCATCCTGGCTCCGGGACAGTGACTGGCGGAGAGCCTTTACTATACACCAGCGCAGCGCTCACAATATCCGCCGCAGACTCTTGAAATCTCTGCGCAGCAGGTATACTCGGCGCAGTGCAAGCAAGGCGCATTCGCGAAGGACGCAGAACATGATCTCGCAACAGGATGTGAACTTCTACAATGAAAACGGCTTCCTCCGTATTCCCGGGCTGTTCACGCAGGCCGAGGCGGATGAGCTGGCCGACGAACTGGACCGCCTCGTGCAGGACTGGTCCTTCACCAGTCCAGGCTGGTCCGGGCCCTGGCGCCAGGCCTATATGGACCCGGAGATCGAGAAACAGTCGCAGCTCACGGCCATGCACGACCTGCATCTCTATTCTGCCGCCTGGGCGGCCGCAGTGACCAATCCGCGTCTGGCGGCGGCGCTGGCGGCGCTCATCGGCCCCAACGTCGAGCTGCATCACACCACCATGCACATCAAGCCGCCGCAGACCGGGCATCCCTTCCCGATGCATCAGGATCATCCCTTCTACGCCCACGAGAACGGCCGCTTCATCGACGTGCTGGTACACCTCGACGACACCTGCCACGAAAATGGCGAAATCCGTTTCCTGAAGGGCTCGCACAAGAATGGCGCGCTCAAGCACATCACCATGACCGAAGACGGCCCCTGCACGCCGCATCTGCCCACGGACGAGTGGAAGCTGGAAGACACGGTGCCGGTACCGGCCAAACGCGGCGACGTGGTGCTCTTCTGCTACCATACCGTCCATGGCTCCTATATCAACACCACGCGCAAGCCGCGGCGTATGGTGCGCATGGGCTATCGCGATCCGCACAATCGCCAGGAATATGGCCAGAGTATGGGCCGGGCCGGACTAATCGTTGCCGGCTATCGCGAGCGGGTTGAAGCCGAGCCGCTGCTGAAGCAGACCTGAGCGGGTCAGGCAGTATGCATGACGAAACGCTCGCCCTCGTTCCGCAGCCGCGTTCGCTGCAGCGCAAGGCGGGCGTTTTCGCGTTCACTGCGGCGACGAGCATCCAGGCCGCAGCCGGCCTGCAGTCCGCGGCGCAGCGTTGCGCCGATCTGCTGCGTGCGGCGACGGGTCTGCCGCTGCCGCTGACAGAGGATGCAGACGTAACGAACTGCCTGCAACTGACGCTGTCATCCGACCTGGACGCGGAAGGCTATCGGCTGCATGTGACGCCGGAGGCGGTCGCGTTGCAGGCAGCGGACGAGGCGGGCCTGTGGTATGGCGCGCAGACGCTGCGCCAGCTGTTGCAGGGTGAGGCCACCGCAGCGACCGTGCCCTGCCTGCGCATCGAAGACGCGCCGCGCTATCGCTGGCGCGGCCTGCACCTGGATGTCGGTCGCCATTTCTATCCGCTCGATTTCCTCTTCAAGACGCTCGACCTGATGGCGCTGCACAAGCTGAACCTGTTTCACTGGCATTTGACCGAAGACCAGGGCTGGCGCATCGAGATCAAGGGCTGGCCGCGTCTGACTGAAATGGGCGCGCAGCGCGCGGAATCGCCGCTGCCGGCTGATCGCAACACGCTCGACCGGCAGCCCTACGGCGGCTATTACACGCAGGACGAAATACGTGCGCTGGTCTCATACGCCCGTGAGCGTCACATCACGGTTCTGCCCGAGATAGAAATGCCGGGTCATGCCCAGGCGGCCCTGGCCAGCTACCCGCAGCTGGGCTGCCTGGGCGCGGGCTATGAGGTGCGGCGGCGCTGGGGCATCAGCGACGAGGTGTTCTGCGCGGGCAACGATGAGGTCTTCGAATTCCTTAAAAGCGTACTGACTGAAGTGATGGCGCTCTTCCCGGGCGAATACCTCCACATCGGTGGCGACGAATGCCCGAAGACGCGCTGGGCGGTCTGCCCGAAGTGTCAGGAGCGCATGCGCCAGGAAGGTCTGCGCAACGAAGAGGAGCTGCAAAGCTGGTTCATCCGACGCATCGAACGCTTCCTGAGTAGCAAGGGCCGGCGTTTGGTCGGTTGGGACGAAATCCTTGAGGGCGGCCTCGCGCCCGGCGTCACCGTGATGAGCTGGCGCGGTGCTCAAGGCGGCATCGCAGCCGCCAGCGCCGGTCACGACGTCGTCATGTCGCCCAACACGCACTGCTACTTCGACTACTACCAGCACAATGACGTGGAAAACGAGCCGCCGGCCATCGGCGGCTACCTGCCGCTCGAACGCGTTTACGAATTCGACCCGGTTGCCGGCATCTCAGAGCCGCAGCAGACGCATGTGCTGGGCGGCCAGGGTAACGTCTGGACGGAGTATCTGCCGCAGGAAGCGCTGGTCGAATACATGACCTGGCCGCGGGCCGCGGCGCTGGCGGAAGCGCTGTGGACAGCTCCCGCAGAGCGCGATTTCGTGGACTTCGAACGGCGCTTGCGCGGGCATCTGCCGCGACTGCGGCGACTCGGCGTGAACTACTGCGACCCCTTCAGCAATTGAGTCAGCGCACCAGGCCGCGCGCCGCGACTTCCCACTCCTGCTCAACCTGGCCGTCGCGTACGCCATAGAGACGGTGGTGCAGGTTGCTGACGACGCAGGTGTGCACCGGCACGACATGCACCTGCTCGCCGATGCGCGGGCGCCGCTCACAGGCCGACAGATCGACGAAGCCGTGCTCCTCATTGAGCTTGTAGATGCGCGCGCCAGGATACTCGCGGATGTGGCCGTGGCCATCATTCACACGGTCCGCCGCCAGGGTCTTGCTGCCGCTGTCGAGAATGGCGCGCTCCGGCGCGGGGCGGCTGACGACCGTGACCAGTACGCTCATGGCGCAGTCGTCCAGCGTTGCCCAGCCGCCCTGCACAGTGTTCATGTCGTTGAAAATGTAGGTGCCCACGCGCAGTTCCGTCAGCTCGGGCAGCTCATGCGCGGTCTGCGCGGCGCCGGTGCCGCCGCCGCTGACCTCCGGCACCTCGATGCCGGCGCTGGCGAGACGCGCCAGTGTCTCCTGCAGGCGCGGACGTGAATGACCGGGTTGGCAGGGGTAGACGAAGAGGCCGGCGAACTCCAGATGCGGGCTGGCGACGATCTGCTGCGCCAGCGCGACGACCTGTTCAGGCGAGGCCCCGGTGCGCTCAATCTCGGTCTCCAGGTCCGGCATAACGCGGATGCGGACGCCCTCTGCCGCGGCGGCGGCCTCCAGTCCGTCCAGCACTTCGCAGTGGTCGGCGCTGACCGTGATGCGGCCGCGGCGCGACAGGGCGGCGAGGCGCGCGGTCTTCTGCGGCCCGACGATGTTGTAGGGCAGCTGGATGTCATCAAAGCCGGCGTCGAGAAAGACCTCGACCTCGCCCAGCTTCTGGCAGGCGATGCCGACGGCGCCGGCCTCGTTGCTGGATGCGGGCGATGGCCGGGATCTTGTGTGTCTTGATGTGTGGCCGGAGGTCCAGGCCATGGCGGTCGCAGTACGCCTGCATTCGCTCGATGTTGCGTTCCATGCGTCGGGATGTCGATGAGGACGGCGGGCGTGTCAAGGTCGCGCGAGTGGGTCATGGGGCAGGCTCCTTTTGGGCGCGGATTTACGCTAGAAGTTATGAGGCAGTTTGCTTCGGAATACTTCTTAGCGCGTTCCGAAATACCTGAAAGCTTTTTGAGCGATTGCGATCCGGGTCCATGTGTCTGGAGATTTCTCTGGCAGCACGGATTTTCTCCAGACCGCCCGGATGGTACCCCTTGTCCTTGAGTAACTTGCCTAGTCGTTCGCAAGTACCACCGCTGATTGAATCAGGGTCACGATACGGCGCTTTCTTGCCCAGAGTTGCTGGCACGCGAGGATATGCTTTGTGGATGGCTTCAACATCGCCGAAGAACCACGCCTCCAGTTCCTCTATTGCGATGCGATTGATCACTTGAAACTGGCCATGGGAATTTGAAAGAGTCTTCAGTCCTGCTTCAGCAGCGTAATTCTCGAGCCGCAGTTTTAAATTGCGACACTCATCATTATCTTGGTCTACAAGTACGATGATAAATTGGTCGTCCGCAAGCCCGTTGCTGTACGCTTTTAATTGTCCGGGCAGTTTGCTGAGCAGGTCTGGTTTTCCATCAAAGGTATACACTAAAAATTCGGCATTTGGGAGAATCATTGGAACTAGAGAATAAATAAGTTCTGCTGCGGATTGCTCTTCCAAGAAGAATTCTATCCACATCAACGGGCACGCCCATGCTTAATTCCCCCAGCGTTTGTCAGCGGGTCTCCGACATCAAAATGGCCTTCCATCCAGAGGTTTCCCAACAATGCCCCATGCGCCATGAAATCCCTAATGCGTGGCATGTTTGAAGCTCGTCTGGCATGTGAAAAACCTTCTTCATCCCGATACAACACCCAGAGTTCCTCCGGCCTCAACCCATCAACAAAGTCTGGCGAGTGCGTAGTTATTATCAGTTGTGATTTTGCAGATGCATGACGACACGCTTCCGCCAAAATCCGTAACAGTCTGGGATGTAACTGATTTTCCAACTCCTCAATTCCAATTAAGTTCGGTGGGTCAGGATCATGAAGCAATGTAAGGTATGCAAGAGTTTTAAGGGTTCCATCGGATACATTTTGCGCGAGAATCGGTAGTTCGAACGGCTCATCTTTGAAAAACAAAACCAAACGACCATCCAAGGTTTTCTTGGCCTGAACTTCTTCAAGTCGAGGAACTCGCTCTGAAAGCATTTTGCGGATGTTCTCAAGCCTGTCAGAATCTCGCTCCTGAAGGTATCGAATGACGTTTGCCAGATTGTCACCTT
The DNA here is from genome assembly GCA_965238035.1 of Phototrophicaceae bacterium. Classification (GTDB taxonomy): domain Bacteria; phylum Chloroflexota; class Anaerolineae; order Aggregatilineales; family Phototrophicaceae; genus JAGWBD01. The sequence goes on from OZ250163.1 coordinate 2,090,805, forward strand.
TTTGGGAGAGATGTTCGTGATAGCCGGATTCAGAAACTTTTCCTATGTTGTCTGTACTGATGTTTGAGAGATGCCATCTCATGACAAATGAGCGAAGTGCGGTGACACGGGAATGCCGCGCAAATTGCCCCAAGGAATTGACTGCTAGTACATCAGGGGAAGATAAGAACTCTTCAGTTCGCTCATCACTCAATTCAGGATGCTCGCCGCTGATCACGTTTCCTTTGCCTTTTTCGAAATGAAGAAACCGGAACGGTCTACCATATTTACCTCTCTTCCACATCAGCGACTCTTTTGCAACAAAAGGCCCGGTGTGGTCTTCATCCACTGAGAGAAGATAGGTAATTCGAGGGTCTTTTGGCCTTTCTCGATATTGAAGCGTAAATTCGATTGGCCCCGTTGTGCCTCGACTTCTGAGTTCTCTAAAGCCGCCACGTCGATCCCATGTACGGCGCAAACCTTCAATAAAGCACTCGGATAAAAAGGCAAAAACATCAAACAATGTGGACTTCCCGGAGCCGTTAGGTCCAAGAAGAACAGTCAAAGGGGATAATGGATTCAATATGCGATTCTTGGGATTCGCATCTTTTAGCTCAAAATGACGTAACACACGGTAATTCTTGACCGTGAGAGATTCAATCCGCGGCACGTTCGGCGTGCTATCCATGGCTTTCCTCCGCCAAACCTTGTTCTTCTTCATTATGTTTTGAAACAGCATCTATCGCATTTCTGCCGATGAGCTCCAGCGCCAGGTCGCCCGAGGGCGGGTGCGTCAGCCCACCGCGCACGTCGCGGTAGCAGCGTTCCAGCGGCAGCGCATGCGTGACGGCCTGGCCGCCGACGATACGCATGGCGCGGTCGCTGGCGCGGATGGCGATGTCGTTGGCGAAGAGCTTGGCCGCCACCACGCCCGACATGTCGCGCTCCTCATCCCACAAGTACGCGGCCTCCAGCAGCATCAGACGCGCCGCCTTCAGCTCCATGTCCATCTCGCCGACCTGTCGCTGGATGCCCGGCAGGCTGGCGATGGGCTTGCCCAGCGCGGTCGGCACGCGCTCCAGCGCGAAGCGGATGGCGGCCGCGCGCGCGGCCAGTGCGACTCCCAGGTAGGTGGCGGCGGTCAACAGCGGGAACCAGGGGTTGGGACGGTTGCGGGCAGCGCCGTCCGAATAGCGTGCCAGCAGATGATCTTCCGGGACCAGGACGTCGCGCAAGTAGACGTCGTCGCTGTCGCTGGCGCGCAGACTGAGCGCATCGCGCCAGGTTGGCTCCCAGCAGACGCCGTCTGCGTCGTTGGGCACCAGCACCTGGGCCGGATCGCCCTCGATATCCAGGCTGACCAGCAGATGCGTCAGGTGGCGGCCACCGGTGGACCAGTTCTTGTGCCCGTTGACCAGCCAGCCGCCGTCCACGCGCTGCGCGTTGCTGCGGAAGATGGCCCCGCGCGAGGGGCTGCCCAGCTGCGGTTCGCTGGCGATGCTGTTCAGCAGCGCGCCCTCGCTCGTCAGGCAGCAAAGCTGTGCGAAGCGCTGCGGCGACCAGGACGTGCGCTCGCGCTGGGCGCCGAAGAGGTGTAACGGCATGGCCGCCACCATGGCCGTCGAGCCGCTGGCCTGCGCCAGTTCCAGTTGCGCCTGCGCGCAGTCGCGCAGCGAAAGCCCTTCGCCGCCATGCTCGCGCGGCACGCTGAGCGCCAGATAGCCGCTCGCGCGCAGGTCGGCGACGTCCGCCGCAGGCAGCCGACCGGCACGGTCCGCCGCGTCGGCGCGCGGGGCGATGCGCGCGGCCAGCTCGCGCACGCGCTCAATATCAAGGCCAGCCTGGGTAGCGCCTGCCATACGGGCTTCCTTTCCGGTGGATCACAGCGCTGCGATTGTAGCCTGGCCCCGCGCCGCCGCGTAATTCTGTTGATGCCCGGCGCCTGCTGGCGACAGTCGCAGGCCTTCGCTATAGTTCCTGCCCACAGCGCGAGCCAGAGACAGGACGGAACATGATGAGCGAGAATCAGGTGCGCTTCGATCTGCCGCATGATGCAATTCCGCGGCAATGGTACAACATTCAGGCGGACCTGCCGCGTCCGCTGCCACCGGTGCTGCATCCCGGCACGAAGCAGCCCGTCGGCCCGGACGATTTGGCGCCGCTCTTCCCGATGGCGCTCATCGGCCAGGAGGTCAGCCAGGACCGTTACATTGACATCCCGGAGGAAGTGCGCGAAATCTACAAGCTGTGGCGGCCAACGCCGCTGCTGCGCGCCTACCGGCTGGAACAGGCGCTGGATACCCCGGCGCACATCTACTACAAGTACGAGGGCGTTTCGCCGAGCGGCAGCCACAAGCTCAACACCGCTACGGCCCAGGCCTGGTACAACAAGGCGGAGGGCATTAGCGGCCTGACGACCGAGACGGGCGCCGGTCAGTGGGGCACCGCGCTGGCACAGGCCTGCAACTTCTTCGGCCTTGACTGTCGCGTCTATATGGTGCGCATCAGTTACGACCAGAAACCCTATCGCCGTGCCATCATGCAGTCCTTCGGCGCAGAGGTCAGCGCCAGCCCCGGCGACACCACTCAGGCCGGCCGCATGATTCTGGAACAGTCGCCGGACAGCCCCGGCTCGCTGGGCATCGCCATCAGCGAGGCCGTCGAGGCGGCGGCCACCAGCGGCGGGCGCTACAAGTACGCCCTGGGCTCGGTGCTGAACCATGTGCTGATGCACCAGACCGTCATCGGCCAGGAGACGCTGCAGCAGATGGCGCTGGCGGACGAATACCCGGACGTGGTGATTGCGCCGGTGGGCGGCGGCAGTAACTTCGCCGGCATCGCCCTGCCTTTCCTGCATCGTAACCTGCGTGAGGGCCAGACAACGCGGCTGCTGGGCGTCGAGCCTGCTGCCTGTCCCAGTCTGACGCGCGGCACCTACGCCTACGATTTCGGCGATACCGCCGGCATGACGCCGCTGGTGAAGATGTACACCCTCGGCCACAGTTTCGTGCCGGCGCCGCTGCACGCCGGCGGCCTGCGCTATCACGGCATGGCCAGCATCATCTGCGAACTGTATGACCAGGGGTTGATGGAGGCGCAATCAGTGCCGCAGATGGAGACCTTCGAGGCGGCGCTGACCTTTGCCCGCAGCGAGGGCATCATCCCGGCGCCGGAGGCCGCGCACGGCGTCGCGGGCGTCATCCGCGAGGCGCAGGCGGCGAAAGAAGCCGGCGAAAAGCGCGTGATCCTCTTCAACCTCTGCGGCCACGGCCACTTCGACATGAGCGCCTACGATGCCTACCTCGGCGGGCAGCTGAGCAACTACGAGTATCCGCAGGCGGAAATTGAGCGCGCGATGGCGGAACTGCCGCAGGTCTGAGCGGGCAGCGCTCAGCGGGCGCGCAGCAGACGCATGCCGTTGAGCGTGACGAACAGGGTCATGCCGACGTCGGCGAAGATGGCGGCCCACAGAGAGACGCCGCCGGTGATGGCCAGAATGAGGAAAGCAGCCTTCATCGTGAGGCTGAGCGCGATGTTCTGACGGATGGTCGTCAACGTGCGCCGGCCCAGACGAATGGCAAAGGGCAGTTGCTCCAGGTCGTCGGCCATAAGTACCACGTCAGCGCTTTCGAGGGCCTGGGCGCTGCCGATGCCGCCCGGCGCCACGCCCAGTGATGCCGCGCTCAATGCCGGTGTGTCGTTAATGCCGTCGCCAACCATGGCGACCGGGCTGCCTGGCGTTTGCAAAGCGCGCACTGCAGCCAGTTTCTCCTGGGGCAACAGCCCGGCGCGGATGTCGCGCACACCCAGTGTGTCACCAATTGACTGTGCGGCGTGCGCATTGTCGCCGGTCAACATTGTGGTTGACAGACCCAGCGCATGGAGTTGGTCGATCGTTCTCCGCGCACCTTCACGGGGCTGGTCCGCCAGACTAATGAAGCCGCGGACGCGCTCGCCGTCACAGAGCAGCACGGCAGTTTCCCCCCGCGATTCGCTTTCCTCAATCATGTCGCAAAGGACCTGCGAGTGCGGATGCTCGTTCTCGAAAAGCGTATGGCTACCCAACGTGACCAGCTGATCGTCCACGTAACCCTGTACGCCCCGGCCGGCCAGGGCCGTAACCTCGGTCGCGGTGGCGTAGCGATTGCCCAGGTTGCGCGCGTTGGCATCGGCGCTGATGGCCATGGCGAAGGGATGGCTGCTGCCGCGTTCGACGGCGGCGGCCAGCGCCAGCACATCCTCACAGGCATCGCAGACCATTTCGTGGTCGGTACATTCGAGCGAGTACAGGTTGGTGATGCCTGGTTCGTTGGTGGTCAATGTTCCGGTCTTGTCGAATGCGATCTTTCGAATGCGTCCCAGCATTTCCAGATGAATGCCGCCCTTGATGAGCACGCCCCGCCTGGCAGCTGCGTTGATCGCCGAGATGACGGTCACCGGCGTGCTGATCACCAGGGCGCAGGGACAGGCGATTACCAGCAGCGCGAGACCGCGGTATATCCAGCCCGGACTGCCGCCCTCACTGAGAAAGGGTTGCCCGAAAAACAGTGGCGGCACAGTAGCAACCAGCAAGGCCAGAAGGGCTGCCAGCGGTGTATAGACGCGCGCGAAGCTGTCGATCATGCGCCAGGAGTGCGCGCGGGTCTCCTGTGCCTGTTCCACGAGACGAATAATGCGGCTGATGGTGCTGTCCGCCGCCAGTTTGGTGACTCGCAGTTGCAGCCCGCCGATGCCATTGAGGGTACCGGCATATACCTCGTCACCAGGGCCGACTGTGCGTGGCAGACTTTCGCCGGTCAATGGCGCCTGGTTTATGTCACTGTGGCCATCCAGCACCTCGCCATCCAGCGGGATGCTGTCGCCGGCGCGCACGAGGATGTGATCGCCGGGCAGCAATTCCGAGACCGGAACCAGTTCTTCCCGGCCGCCGCTGACGCGCAGGGCTTGCGGCGGCGCCAGTTCCATCAGGCTGCGCAGGCTGGCGCGCGTACGCCCCATGGTGTAGCCCTCCAGCGCCTCGCCAAGGGCGAAGAGGATGACGACGGCCGCGCCTTCCAGGAATTCGCCGAGGGCGATGGCGCCCAGGGCCGCGATCGTCATGAGCAGGTTGATGTTGAAGGCCCGCCTGCTGCGCAGGGCATTGAGGCCGCTGCGTGCGATGGGCCAGAGCGCGATCAGCAGCGCGATTGTGTAGGCGAAGTAGATAACCAGCAGGGGCAGGGTCAACGTCAGACTGGCCAGCAGGGCGAGCAAAACGCCGGCTGCGCCGACCATCGCCAGGCGCGTCTCTTGCCGGGCGCGCAGATAGTCAACGAAACCCGCCAGGCCTTCGCGCTGGGCGACATACTCGTGGCCGTGATCATGCCCATGCTCAGGCGCACAACAGTCCATCTTGTCAGGCGCACAACAGTCCATGTTGCCGGTCTCCTCTGTACAACATGTGTCTGACATCAGTCTAGCGCAAATGCAGGCTCTGGGCCTGCATTTCGTCCATGGCCTCAATGGTGTCCTGCAAGGCGCCCAGCTCTTCCTGGATTTCCAGTCGCAGCCGCTGCGCGCCGGCGCTGTCCACCTTGCGCGTGCCCAGCAGCGTCATTTGCGCGTGCACCGTGCCCAGCGAGGAAAGCGTATTCTCCAGGCGGATGGCGGCGCGTTTGCCGCTGCTCACGGTCGCATTCAGGTTTTCAAGCTGCTGTCGCAGCTGTTCGAGCTGGCGCTGCAACTCGCTGCGCAGCGCGGGGTCCTGTTCGCGTTCCAGGCGCAGCTGAACCTGCTCGATCTTGCGCGGCACGTTGCGCAGGTCGCGCGAGATGAGTTCGTTCTCCTCGAAGGTATCGATGTGCCGCGCGAGGGTGGCCATGTGGTCAATCCAGTCCTCGACGTCCGCCACCGTCTGCCGCAGGCTTTCGCGCAAGGCGCCCTGATGCAGGTCCACGAGCTGTTGCATGGCAGCGCTGTACTCGAGCGCCCGGCACAGGCGCTCGCGTGAAGTGGCATTGCGGATGCTGTCGATATTAATTTGTGAGGCGAATTCGTGTCGTAGCGCCGCGCGACTACCGTCCTCGTCATTCAGATGGCCGGCCGCCAACGCAACCATGGCGAGCGCCCCGCCGACCAGCCAGTACCAGGGCTGCCAGTCCGGCAGGGGCTGCAGTCCGCTGGCAGTCAGCAGCGCGGTCAGACCCAGGGTGATCAGGCCCTCGCGACGCGGCAGGGCGCGGCTCACCAGGACTGTGCGCGCGCGTTGCCGGATGGACATTGCGTTTTCGCTCACCAGGTACATCTACCGCGTTCTGCTTGCCTTGGCTTCGCGCTGACTGCTGAAACGGTTCAGAAGACCAGTATCAGGCCAGTACATAAGTTGCGAAGATGCGCTGCACGCCGGCAATGTCCGCCCTGGCCTGCAACTTGCGTTCGATGGGCTGGCTGTGGCCGGAGAGCCAGATTTTCATCTCGGAATCCAGGTCGAAGGTGCCGACAGTCTCGATGGCGAAGCGGGTTACCGAGCGATAGGGAATGGACTGGATTTCCACCTTTTTGCCCGTGACGCCCTGCTTGTCTACCAGGATCAGCCGCTTGTTGGTGAAGACGAGCAGGTCGCGCACCATCTTGAAGCCCTTGTCGATGTATTCGTCATCGGCGAGGATGTTGCCGAGCGAGCGATGCAGTTCCTCCGCGCCAACCTCGCGCGCATTTCCACGTATCGCATCGATCATGGAGACCTGCTCCTTTCCTGCCCAGGTCAGCCGCCGGCGCTCATTTGCCCGGCAGCCTCATCTTCATTGCTGCTGAGGCCCAGGCGTTTGCGCCGTTCCTCCAGCTGCCGGTCCACCTCCGAATTGCCGATTGCGTCCTCAATCCGGCTGCCAAGATTGCTGGTAGCCATCTCGAGGCGGGCGTCCTCGCGGTCCAGGTTGCTGCGAATGCGTTCCGCCAGATCGGTGATCTGGGCGTCGCCGCTGTGGGCCAGCTGGTCGAGACTTTTGATTGTTCTGGTCGCCACCTTGCGCGCCTCGGTCAGCTCAATAAGCGCGATCAGGCGTTCACGTTCCTGGCGGATGGTCGTCAGGCGCGCCGCCAGCTTCAGGCGCATGTCCAGCATCATGCGATATTGCTTGTCCTGCTCCTGCCACTGCTCATAATAATCGGCGGCCAGCTCCTGTTGGGCGTTCAGTTTCGTCTGGGCTGCGCTGGCCAGGTCGTTCCTGCCGCTGATGATGAGCGAGTCGATGTCGCGGTCAAGCGCTTCGGCGGAAGCGGCCAGTTCGTCATACTTGCGCTTCAGTGTTTTCACCGTGCCGCCGACGGTGGCCGCCGAATCTTCCAGCGACTCCAGGTTGCGTTCCGCCTGTCGGATGTATTCGTCCATCACGCGCACGGAATTGGTTTCCAGCGCCCGGTCGACGATGCCGTGCAGGTTCGCGTTGATAAGCGTATTGATTTTGTTGAAAAAGGAAGGAGCCATGAATCTCTCCGGGAACTGCCTGCAGATTTCAGTGTAGCACAGACGCCACAAGGCTGTCCTTATGCAGGCGCCTGCATGCGATGGATGGCGAGCAGGTCTGACAGCAGGCCGTAGGCGGTGGCCTCCGCGCCAGCGCCCGGGCCAACAAGGGTGACTTCCTGCAGCGACTCCGTGGTCCAGGTGAGCGCGTTGCTCACGCCGCTCACCGCCGCCAGCGGGTGCGCCAGCGGCAAACGCAGGGGTTCCACGCGCGCGCCGGCCGCGTTCACGGTCGCAATCAGCTTCCAGCGTTCGCCGGCAGCCCGAGCCGCCTCAATGTCCGCCGCGTCCAGGCCGGAGATACCCTGAACCGACATGTCGGCGAGGCGCAGGGAACGTCCGAACAGTGCCCAGGCGAGGATGACGGCCTTGCTGGCCGCATCATGGCCCTCGACGTCGGCGCGCGGATCGGCCTCGGCGTAGCCCAGCGCCTGGGCCTGGGCGAGGGCAGCGCTGTAGTCCATGCCGGCTTCCATCTGCGTCAGAATGTAGTTGCAGGTGCCGTTGAGGATGCCGCGCGCCTCGCGGATGCCGCTGGCGGCCAGGGCGTCGCGCGCCAGGCTGATGACCGGCGTGCCCGCCATGACCGTGGCTTCGTAGCGCAGCTCGCGTCCCGCCTCTTGCGCCAGTGTCCCCAGCTCCGCCGCGGCCAGGCAGAGCGGCCCCTTGTTGGCCATCACTAGGTGCAGGCCACCCGCAAGCGCCGCGCGGCAGTAGTCCAGCGCCGGTTGTGCGTGTTCGAGGTTCGTGGGGCTGACCTCGACCAGCGCGTTGGCCAGGCCGGCGCGGATGAGTGTCTGCGCATCCAGGTCGCGCAGCAGACCGCTCTGGTCAGGGTAGTGCGCCAGGCTGCCTGTTGCCAGCGCCTGCAGCAGCGCGTCCGGGTCGAGCCCGGCGTGATGCGCCAGCGTGCCATGACTGCCGGTCACCACGCCGGTGATGCTGGCGGGGAAGTTGTGCTGGCTGCGCAGGGAGTCGGCCCCCCGCGATAACAGACGCACCAGCCCCTGGCCGACCACGCCGAAGCCAATCAGAAGCAGTCTCATGATGATGCGCTCCAGTCTCCGCTCATGCGGTTCTTCGCAAGCTACAGGAAGGTGGGCGGCGCTCAGGTGCTGGTCACGACGTTGCGCCAGTCGCCGTGCAGCAGGCCGTCGCGCAGCAGCTCGGCCGCCTCAATGGCCACAGTGATCTGGGCGCCGTCGGTGCTGGCTGCCAGATGTGGCGTGTGGATGACGTTCGGCAGGTTGAGCAGCGGATAGTCCGCGGGCGGCGGCTCTGCAGGGTAAACGTCAACAGCCGCGCCGGCGACCTGACCGCCCTGCAGGGCGGCGGCCAGCGCCGCATCATCGATGAGGGCGCCGCGGGCCGCGTTAATGATGCGCACGCCCGGCTTCATCTGCGCAAGGCTGGCGGTATTGATCATGTGCCGGGTTTCCGGCGTCACCAGGGCGTGCAGCGTTAGAAAGTCGGCGCGCGCGTAGAGCTGCTCAAGCGTAGCCAGCTTCTCGATGCCGGCAGACTGCGCGCTGGCCGCATCGACAAAGGGATCAAAACCGATGCAGGTCATGCCGAAGGCCGCCGCGCGCGCCGCGACCTCGCGGCCGATGCGGCCCATGCCGATGATGCCCAGCGTCGTGCCCAGCACTTCCACGCCGCCGAAGGCCTTGCGCTCCCACGCGCCGCTCGCCAGCGAGCTGTGCCCCTGAGGGATGTTGCGCGCCAGCGCCAGCAACAGGCCGAAGGTGTATTCCGCGGTGGAAATGGTGTTGCCGCCGGGCGTGTTCATCACCACGATGCCGCGCGCGTCTGCCTGCGTTAGATCGACATTGTCGATGCCGACGCCGGCGCGGGCGATGGCGCGCAGTTCGGGCGCGGCGGCCAGCAGCTCCGCGTCCACGGTGGTGGCGCTGCGAATGATGAGCGCGTGCGCCTTGCCGACGGCGGCCAGGGTCTCGGCGCGCGTCATGCCGCCGGGCGCCGTTACGCTGAATTCAGGGACGGCGGTCAGGATGTCGATGGCGCGCTGGTTCACGTTGTCAGGGACCAGGATATGCCAGCTCACGAGCCCGCCTCCAAAAAGGCGCCCAGGCCGGCCAACACTTCTTCCAGGGTATCCATCTGCATGTCGCCCATGTGCGCAATGCGGAAGGTCTTGCCGCGAATCTTGCCGTAGCCCTTGTCCATGGCGAAGCCGCGGCCGGCCATGAAGTCCGCCATCGCATTGACGTCGATGCTGCGCAGGTTGTCGACGGCGGTGACGGTGACCGAGCGACAGCCTTCCTGCGCATAGAGCCCGAAACCATGCGCCAGCAACCATTCGTGAGTACGGTCGCGCAGCTGAATGTGTCGCGACCAGCGTGCGTCCAGCCCCTCGGCCAGGATATCGTCCAGCTGGCGGTCAGCGGCGAACATCAGCGCGACGGGCGGCGTGGTTGGCGTGTTGTTTTTGAGCAGGCTCTTCTCCAGCTCGAGGAAGTCGAAGTAGTAACCGCGATGCTCGATCTCCGTGGCGCGCTGCAGGACACGGTCGCTCACGCTGGCGAAGGCGATGCCAGGCGGCAGGGCGAAAGCCTTCTGCGAGGAGGTGAGGGCGACGTCGATGCCCCAGTCGTCCGCGCGCAGTTCTGCGCCGGCGATGCCGCTGACCGTGTCAACCAGCAGCAGCGTGTCTTCATGCTCGCGCACGGCCGTGGCGATCGCGCGCAGCGGGTTGGTGACGCCGGTGCTGGTCTCGTTGTGCACGACGCAGACGGCGTCATAACGCCCGCGCTGCAACGCTGCGCTGACCATTTGTGCGTCGTGTGCCCGGCCCCAGTCCACGGCGATGACGTCCACGGCGATGCCGTTGGCGCGGCTGACCTGGGCCCAGCGCTCGCCGAAGGCCCCGCCGGTCAGGTGCAGAACCTTGCGTCCAGGTCGAATGCTGTTGCGCAGGGCGCCTTCCCAAAAGCCGCTGCCGGAGGAGCCGCTGATAAAGACGCGCGAGTCCGTCAGGAAGACCTGGCGCAGCTTCTGCTGCAGGCTGGCGAAGAGCGTTTCGAAGGCCGCGCTGCGATGCCCGATCATCCAGGTGGTCTGCGCCTGCAATATCTCCGCGCGCACCTCTACCGGCCCCGGGAGGATCAGGCGCTGGTGACCGCTGTCGGGCATGGGCTCTCTCCCTGTCCTGAATTGAACAAACCGGCGCAATGATAGCATAGTTGGGGAGATGCTGACCTGCTGTCTTGCATCACGGCTCCCCCAGGGTATACTCTTGGGCGAGGGCAATTAGCTCAACTGGCAGAGCGTTCCTTTGACGTGGGAGAGGTTACAGGTTCGAGTCCTGTATTGCCCAAAGTTAGTCAGGTCGTGAGACCGGCCAGGGGCCGGTCTTCTTTTTCCCTCAGGCGGCCCGCTGCGGCCAGTCGAGGTCTTCCGGCGTGCAGTCGATGGCAACCTCCTCCGGCATCAGTTCCGGCAGCAAGTAGAGGATGGCGACGCCGTCGCCCACGCCAGGCACTGCGAAGCAACGCGCCGGCTGAAAGTCGTGTGCGCCGAGCCAGTCAGGCAATTGGTCACAACCCCTGTCCAGTCCCGGCGTGTGGATAATGGCTTGCGGGGCGGTCAACGGCCAGTATTCCGGCTTGCCCCAAGTAAAGGAACAGGTGCCGGCAAAGTTCAGACGTTGCGGCATGCCGAGATACAGTTCGAGCGTACCGGCAACCACAATATCTTCAACGGGCAACATCCTGTCGATTTCCCTGCTGATGTTAATCAGTAATTCCCGTTCCTCATTGATGAGCCGGTTTGCTCGCGCTGAATCATCGAGGTACAGCGCACTGAGCAACAGGAAGGCCAGCAACAGGTACAGAGCCCCGAATGAAATCTGTGAGCTGTGGCAGGCAGGCAGTCTTGCGCCGGGACCAGGAAAAACGGAAAGCAAGGCTCCTGGCCACAGGCACAGGAAAGGTAACCAGAACAAAATATAGTGGTGATTGAAATGAGCCCATGTCAGAATCACGAAGGCAAAGGAACCGGCAGCGATTATCAGCAAGGGGCCATCCGTTGTTTTCCGGCGCCGAAGCCCGGAAAGCAAGGCAGGAACAAACAGCATGAGAATGTACGGTTGCAGATACAAAATGGCCTGAAGCAACTTCAACAGATAGGTAAATCGAAATCCACTCCCGGACTGGGCGCTTCCGATATTTGCTTCATAGGCCCAGGTTTTGCTGATCAGATCGGGTATTGCAGTCAGATGAACGCCGGGCAGGGCGAGGTGATAACCTGACCAGAGCAGCCCGTATGCGGCAGCACCCGACATGAATCCAACAAGAGTTGCGCCCCTGGACATGTCGCCTGCCGAACGCAATCCATTCAGAAATTTCAACAGAAAAAGCAATGTAAACATGAACGCAAAAAAGGCGCCATACGGATATCCGTCTATGGTCTAACAGGCTAGGAATCCGCAGAGAAAGCTGAGAAGTCGAGGCCGACGTGCCTCTGAATCATATGCATATACATGGCAGCACAACGCAATGCCGGTTGCGGTGGCCACCCAGACATCACTGCGGGCTGACACCAGGTGCAGGGGAAGCGCGATGCCAAACACGGCGCTGATCAGGGCTGCGCTGCGGCCGTAGAGCTTTCGTGCGATCAGATAGAGAAAGGGTATCGACAGCCAGGCAAGCAGTAGACTGAAAAATCGCAACTGCAACAGACCTTCACCAAACACCCGCATGTAGGCGCCGTAGACTGGCGTGAGTCCCGGAATATACAGCCAGGTATCTGCAGTGCGACTGGCGTCCAGCATGACAAATGTCTGCGGCGAACTGAATAGTCTCAGTCCATTATCTACTCTCCGGGTTTCGTCGGCGAAATGAACCACGGGGACCTGTCCGATATATTGTGCGGCGAGCAGCAGATATACGATTGCAAGCAGGAAAAGGACAAGCCTGGCATCAGGCAGGGTTACGGACCTGTTTGCAATGCCGGTTCGGTAAAACAGGTACAGCATCGCGACCACAATACTTGTCAGGGACAAACTCGCGAACAGAATAATTACCCTGTCCTCATTGCTGGCCAGCCAGGCATGGAGGACATGATGGAGAACGGGGAGGATAGCCAGCCCGGCTGCCATCATTGCCCACCCCTGGCGCTTCGAAAGCGGGACGGCATTTTGGCGAAAAATGCGGGCGCGCAGGGAAGTGTTAATTAGCAGGGCGGTCAGGAACGTGGCCATGGTCACAAAGGCAAGCAGAAATGCATAGCGTGATGACCAGCGACCCAGCACCGTTGCTTCCGTGCTGCTGTGTCTGGCCATGAGCAGCAGGGTAATCAGCCCGAATATTGCAAGCAATCGAAGGATGGAAGTGGTCGTCATTCCTTGCATCTGCGAAATCCCCTTCTGCAAGTGATGGCGGGGTTTCACCTTCACGTGCCTTCCAGCCAGGCCAGGTCGTCAGGCGCGCAGTCGATGGCAACTTCCTCCGGCATTAGTTCCGGCAGCAGGTAGAGGATAGCGACGCGGTCGCCCACGCCAGGCACTGCGAAGCAACGCGCCGGCTGAAAATTGTAATCGATGAGCCAACGGTCCAGGTCTGAATAGCTCTCGTCCACACCGAGGGTCACGATGATGGCCTGCGGCTCCGCCAGTGGCCAGTATTCGGGCCGTTCCCACGTGAAGCTGAAGCTGCTGCCGTAGTTCAGCCGCTGCGGCATGCCAAGGTAGTAGCCTTCCTGGCCGGCGACGACGACATCCCCGGCTGGCAACACCTCGTCAATTTCGCGCCCGACCGCAGACATGACCTGCAGCTGCTCCCGCTTCCGGACTGCGCCGCTGTAGTTCGCTGCGGCGAAAGCCTGAATGATGTAGAGGCACAGCAGGGCGCAAAGCAGGTAGCTTGCCATGAAGGACAGGCGCTGTTCGCCCTTTGCGACTGTGCCTGCTGGCATAACCGGAATCTCAGCGAGCCAGGCGCCGAACCACAGGCTGATGAAGGGGAACAGAAACACGAAGTAAAATTCGTTCACGTGCCCCAGCAGCAGGCCGATCAGCAGGACGCTGCCAGCCAGCAGGAAGAGCAGGCTGCGCTCGTCGGGGCGCCTGCGCAGGAGGGCGGTCACTGGCAAAAACAGGGCCAGCAGCAGTTCGTGAGGCAGGTGATAGAGGTATAGCTTGGCCATGTTCAGCACGTTGCCGGGGGTGAGGCCGACGCCATACTCCTGCGCCCCGAGGCTCGCTTCCCAGGCCCAGGTCGCCTGCAGCAGGCCGGGCAGGTCAGACAGGGCCAGCCCCGGCAAGGCGATATGGTAACCAGCCCACAGGACTGTGTAGCTGGCGCAGCCCGCCACAAGGCTGAGGAAGGCGCGCGTTCTCGCCCCTGTCGGATTTCCACGCAGAAACTCCGCCAGATGCAGCAGGCAGAACATGAGCGCAAAGGCGACGCCGTAGGGATGCCCGTCCACTGCGGCCACGGCGAAGAAGCCGCAGAGAAAGCGCAGCAGCAGCGGCCGGCGCAAGGGCTGCGCGCGCGCGAAAATGTAGGCCGTCAACGCGATGCTGGTGGCGACGGGCACCTGGATATAGGCGACCGCCCAGTTGTAATGGAGCGGGATGAAACTGGCCAGCGCCACGGTCACCAGCGCAGCGGCTTGGCCATAGCGTTTGCGGGCGGACAGATACAGGAAGGGCAGCGCCAGCCAGCCTACCAGCAGGTAGAAGAGGCGGGCCTGCAGCAGCCCTGCGCCGACGACCTGCATGAAGGCGCCGGAAAAGGGCCACAGGGCGAAGAAGTGAAACCAGGTGCGGCCGTTGCGTTCCGGCGACAGGGAGATGAAGCTGCGCACATCATGGAACTGGCGCAGGCCACTGCCCATGTTCCAGATCTCGCCCTCCGTTTTGAGCGCGGGCACCTGGCCGTGAAATCCGATGACCAGCACGATCTGAATGCCGAAGATGAGCAGCAGCAGCATCCAGGGCCGGCGCAGCTGCAGCGGCAGATAGCCGGCGCCGCTGCGATGCATTAGCCACAGCACCGGCAGGGTCAGGCCGCAGAGCGTCAGGATGAGCAGCGCCCGCATCAGGCTGCTCTCCTGCACGGGCAGCAGCGCCTGCAGCACAAGGCTGGCCACAGGCAGCAGCAGCAATCCGCCCGCCAGCAGCGCCCAGGCCTGACGCCGCGTGGCCGGCCGTGCTGACCGGCGCAGAAGGCGCGCGCGCCAGGCGGGCACTGCCAGCACAAGCAGCGTGAGCGTCCCGGCGGCGGCCAGCGCCAGCAGATACGTATAGCGCAACGACCAGCGCCCGAGCACTTCCCGCGTTTCGCTGCTGCGCGCGAGCAGCAACGCCAGCGCAAGCAGCGCTGTGATCGACGCCAGCGGCGCCAGCAGGCGTGTGAAAGGTTGGAGGTTCACTCTGGCAGGCTACCCGTACTGGCCGGATTCTGTAACTGGCAGAAATTGTGCTGCGCGACGGAAGCTGTAATCGGTCGCGCGCGAGTGTACCACGCCACAATTCACCCGGTATGCACGATGTCGCCGCCGGAGCATCGCTATCCTGCGCTACACTGGGCCAGGGCGAGACTCAAGGGAGGGGCATCCATGAAAATCATTGGTGCGGAACACACCTGCTACA
The DNA here is from genome assembly GCA_965238035.1 of Phototrophicaceae bacterium. Lineage (GTDB taxonomy): Bacteria > Chloroflexota > Anaerolineae > Aggregatilineales > Phototrophicaceae > JAGWBD01. The sequence goes on from OZ250163.1 coordinate 2,105,903, forward strand.
CCGTCACTGACCTGGACAGCGCACGCATCTTTTACTGCGACCTGCTCGGCTTCGAGGTCGCCCACGCGCGGCCGCGCATCACCAATCGTTACTTTCGCGACATCATCGGCATTCCGGACGCTATCGTGCGCGATCTCTACCTGCGCATCCCGGGCACCGACCATCACCTTGAGCTCTTCGTCTACGAGCATCCCGCCGGCGTCGCCATGGACAACCGCCCCCAAAATCCCGGCAGCAGCCACATCGCCTACATCGTCGATGACCTGCGCGCCCTGTATGCGCGCCTGCAGGAGCAGAAGCTGGTCGCCATCGAGTTCATTTCGGAGCCGGTATATCTCGACGAGGGGCCCAACCAGGGCGGCTGGGCGCTCTATATGCGCGACCCCAACGGCATCATTATCGAGCTCTTCGAGCAGGCTGCCGCAGGCTGAGCCTTCAGACCGGCAGCTGCGGATAGCAAAGCGGCAGCCCTGCCACCTGGACGGGCGCGCGCAGGAGTTTGCGGCCGTCCAGGTTGGCGACCAGCAGGGTCTTCAGGTCTGGCCCGGCGAAGGCGACGTTGGTGGCCGAATCCAGCAGAAAGCGCTCCCATTCCTCATAAAGCGTCACCAGCCGCTCGTCTGGCTCAAGACGGTAAATGATGCTGGGCGTGTAGACTGAAATGTAGAGCCGGCCATCACTGTCGAAGGCCACGCCGTCGGGCACCGTGCGCGGCAGCTCGAGCAAGAGCTCGCGCCGGCCGGCGCTGCCATCCGCGTGGAAAGGGATGCGCGAGATGCGCGGCGGTGAGGATTCGACCACGATCAACGCCTGGCCATCGGGCGTCAGACACATCCCGTTGGGGAAGTCGCTCGCCTGGCGGTCCCAGATTTCTGCCTTGCCGCCGGGCCGAACGCGCCAAATGAAGCCGTCCCGCCGGGCCCATGCGCCGGAATCGGAGACGTACAGATTGCCAGCGCGGTCGAAGACCGGGTAGTTGGGGACGCGCATGCGTTGCTCCGCGCCGCCCTGTGCATACACGCTGACCACGCCCGCGGGCGTGACGCGCATTATGGCCCGGTTGCCGACGTCGCAGGCGTAGACGTTGCCGGCAGCATCGTGGGCGAGGCCCGTTATGAATCTGCCGGTACAGGCGATGGTCTCGCAGCTGCCGGCCTCCAGATCGACGCAATAAATCTGCCCGGCCTCGCCGCCCGCCCGCACCAGCCCGCCCGGCCCGAGGGCGACGCCCTCCGGGTGATCCATGTCGTGTGGCAGCGCCTGCAGCTCGAGTTCATAGGTAGTCATAACGATCTCCTGCGCCCTGAACGCGAGCGACTTCACCAGAGACAATCAAGGTGTGACGAAGGGCAGGGCTACAGGTCAGGAAACTGACCCGGCTAAAACGTGCTCGTCACCCCGCCATCCACCACCAGTAGCTGGCCGGTCATGTAGCGGCAGTAATCCGAGGCGAGGAAGACGACGGCGCCAGAGACGTCCTCGGGCATGCCTTCGCGCCGCAGCGGCACCTTGCCGCGCTCGACGTAGAAATCCTGGAACCAGGACTGTTCGCTCTGTGGCGCGCCATCGACGTAGGTGGCCGGCGTGCACATGAAGCCAGGCGCGATGGCGTTGACGAGGATTCCATATTCGCCCAGGTCAATCGCCGCTGACTTTGTCCAGGAGATGACGCCGCCCTTGGCCGCGTTGTAGGATCCCACGCCCGGCGTGACGGCGAAGGCCTGGATCGAGGCGATGCTGATGATGCGGCCGCTGCGCTGCGCCACCATGTGCGGCGCGACCAGTCTGGCGCCCATGTAGACGGCCTCGAGATCGACCGTGATCACGCGGCGCCAGTCCTCCAGCGTGCTTTCGAGGATGCTCGCCTGGTGGCTGATGGCGGCGTTGTTGACCAGCACGTCGATGCGGCCGCGCCAGGCCATGACCGCGTCGACTGCGGCGGCATAGGCTTCGTAGTCGCTAACGTCTAGTTGCCGGGCGAGCACGGCGCCCCCGGCCTCCTCGATTTCGGCGCGCGCGGCTTCGAGCGTGTCCGCGTTGCGTTCCAGCAGGGCAACTGCTGCGCCCTCTGCCGCAAACTCACGCGCGACCGCGAGCCCCAGGCCTTGCCCGGCCCCGGTTATGATGGCGACCTTGCCTTCCAGAAGCCCCATGATGCCTCGCTCCCCGTATGTGTCGCCTAAAAGGCTTCGTCGAAGGGGTGAAAGAGGTGGTAGGCCGTCCAGCCGCCATCAACGCGCAGCACCTCGCCGGTCACAAACGAGGACTCCTGCTCATCGGCCAGGAAGAGCGCTGCTTCCACCAGCTCGTCTGGTCGCGCCGCGCGGCCCATGGGGATGCGGCCCGGCAGATGCTCGTCGGCTGGCTGCGATCCCTGCTGCACGATGCCGCACGCGATGGCGTTGACGCGCATTCCCTGCGGTGCCCAGTCCACCGCCAGCGATTTCGTCAGCATGAACAGGCCGGCCTCGCGTGCATTGCGCAGTGCCTGGCCCGAGCGCGCGAAGAGTCCGGCGACCGATGCGACGAAGACCACGCGGCCGCCGCCCTGGCGCTGCATCACCGGGCCAATTGCAGCTGCGCAACTAAAAACGCCGTCGAGGGAAGTGACGGCAACTGTCTGGTTGCTGGCTGAACCGGCGTTATGCAGCCAGATGTCGATGCGGCCGAACTGGTCGACGATGCTGCTCAGCACGGCCTGCACCGCCTGCGAGTTGCGCAAATCGAGCGCGTAATAGCGAGCGCCGAGCGCTTCAGCTGCGCTGCCGCCCTGACCGTCGCTGCCCGCCAGCGCGACCTGCGCGCCCTCTGCCACGAAGGCCTGCGCCAGCGCCAGACACAGGGCATCGCCAGTGCCGGTGAGTAGCGCGACCTGGCCGGAGAAGCGCGCGCTCATCGCCCGGCCTCGGCGGGCAGGCCATCCCAGGCGATCCAGCCGCCGTCCACTGCGATGGTCGTGGCGGTGATGTAGCTGGCGCGGTCGCTGACCAGGAAACGCGCCACGCTGGCGATCTCCTCCACTTCCGCCACGCGGCCCATGGGCGCGCGCCGGTTGTACTGCTCCAGCGAGGCCACGCGCTCGTCAACCATCAGTTGCAGCATGGCTGTGCGCGTCACGCCAGGCGCCACGCTGACCACGCGCACGCCCCGTCGCGCCCATTCACAGCCGACGTTCTCGGTCAGGCTGATGACGGCCGCCTTGGCAGCGTTGTAGGCGCTGCGCAGCGGCCACGCGCCGTAACCGGCGATCGAGCTGATGTTGAGGATGACGCCCGCGCCCTGCTGCAACATGATTGCCCCCGCCGCGCGAATGCAGAGGAAGACGCCGCCGAGCATCACGTCGATCTGTTGTTCCCAGTCGGCGGAGGGGTAACTCTCGGTCGGGCCGGTGAGCGTCATGCCGGCGTTGTTGACGAGGATGTCGATGCGGCCGTGCCGCTGCTGCACGGCGGCGACCAGCGCGTTGACGCTGTCCGCATCGCGCACGTCGCAGGGCTGTGCCCAGGCGCTGAGGCCATAGGCCTGCAACTGCTGCGCGGCCTGCTCGCCCGCTGCGGGGTCGAGCTCGGCAATGATGGCGGTGGCGCCGGCTGCGCAGAAGGCGCGGGCGATGCCGTAGCCAATGCCGCGCCCTGCGCCGGTGACAATGGCGACCCGGCCGGCGAGTTCGTTAACGAGCGGCGTCATGGTGCGGCCTACTCATCGATTGTGAGTTCGGGTTGTAACAGAAAGTTAAAATCCATGTACAGACTATAGCCCACGCGGGCGTACCGGCTAAAGATTCCAATTCACTCCGGTAGGCGAAGCTGTCTTACGAAAGGCTCAACAATGTCAAAACTAAAATTCTCTGCAAGCCCCAGCAGTTTCTTGTCGTAAGTAAAGAAAATAGAAGCTTGATGCAACTGCGCTGTGGCCAAATGAACTGCATCCTTGGCCTTTAGATTAGAATGCTCTCTGACCAAGTCTCTGGCCATTCGAGCTAATTTGATATGAAAGTCAGCTAACTGCACTAAAGAAGAGTTGTCCCATAGACTGTCGAGTTTTGCGATTGAAATCAATTCCGATTCAGACGTGGATCTGTCGGCGGCTGCCTTGGCCACTTCGGTAATACTGAAAATTGAAGAAAGCAGTTTTCTACTCGAGTCTTTTTGGGCCTCGTCCAGAAGATTAGCAACAATTTCTGCGCGGCCCGGCTCGTTTTTGAAATAAGCGAGGAAGACACAAGAGTCGCAATATGTGTAATCTGGACTACTCATCACGTACGTGCCTGATCAGTTTCTCGGCAGGTTCATTTCCCATCCAAGCGAGTAACCCCCTTGTTTTTTTGTACCCTTCAGGGTCGATTTCGGGCGCTCGTTCTATGGCGGTGACTTGGCGAATAGATTTTGCCAACCCGGTTCGCAAGTTACGTTCTACTTGGCCAGTGACGAGCACTTCTTCATCCCAGTATTTTTTTATCTCCTCCTTCATATGTGGCTCCAGCTGACAATAAACCGCATTGTCAGAAAGATGGTCAAATAAAGTAAACTGCAATTTATTGCGTGTGGTTATGGTCTGTACACGCCCCTTAACTATCCCAAGAGTGAATATCGTCCCTGTGGATGGGAGTTGACGAACAAATGTTTCATTGGTGATTATGTACTCTGTGCTCACCGTACCCCAGCGAGCTGCGGAAACTTTCCCATTCAGTGGTTGCAACAATGTGTCGACATCTTCTTTGATCGTGTCAGAAAACGGTATCAACTCACCGCGTTCTAGTCTTGCACCAATATTCCCCCACGCCCTTACTACCGCTGGCACCTTTTCTTCTTCTGGGTGGTGCCCTTCAGATTGTTAACCAAGCGCTGCCGGCTTTGAGTTCTGCGATTTCAAGCACTTGATTGCGATTCGTGTGTGCTACTTCGCGGGAGAGATGGCCAATAAGACTTTGTGAAACTGGAGACCAAAGATTCGAATTCCTCAATGTGAACAAGGGCCGTTTGTAAGCAATTGTTACTTTTCTCTCAGACATGACTTCACCACCGGTCATCCCTGCGGCGTCCAACTTTAGCATACATTCACATTGAAGGCATTGCGAGCCAAGTTAACGACCTTGGGTCACGCGGTCTAGCATAGGAGTATTTCCAGCATCGCAAGAACCGTATTCAGTCATCCCATAATTCTCAAGGCACTTGCAGGTAAACTGGTACCTACTACACTGACCGCGCTGTGGAGGTAGACAGGGAATGCGCCGGGTGGAACTAGAGCTGACTGTGAGCGGCTTTGCCGAGCGCGCGGTCTTCCCTGACGAGGAAGTCGAGGCGCTGCACCGTCCGCTTTTGCAGCGCTTTGCCCGGCTGGCTGCTGACACAGCGCCGCCCTTCATCGTGCTGCTGGCCGCGCCGCCGGGCGCCGGCAAGTCAATCCTGTCCGCCTTTTGGGGGTGGCTCGCACAGCAGGACGATTCCCTGCTGCCGGCGCAGTCACTGTCCATCGACGGCTTCCACTTCCCCAACCGCATCCTCAAGAAGCGCCGGATCCAGCGCGACGGACGCGAGCATGCGCTACACGATTTCAAGGGCTCGCCCGAAAGCTATGATCTTCCAGGACTGCGCAATAAGCTGGTTGCCCTGCGCCGCGGGGATGCTGTGTGCTGGCCACTCTACGACCGCAACATTCACGACCCGGTCGATGATGCCATCGCGGTTCAGGAACCCCTGCTTATCGTCGAGGGCAACTATGTCCTGCTCGACGCGCCGGGCTGGCGCGAACTGCGCGGCCTGGCCGACTTCGGCGTATTTCTCGAGCTGGATCTGGCGCTGGCGCGGGATCGGCTCCGTCAGCGCAAGCAGCGCGGCGGCTACTCGCGCGCCTGGATTGAGGGACACTACGCGCGCAGTGATGGCCCCAACGCGCAGCGCATTCTGCAGCAGCGGCTGCCGGCGGACGTCACCCTGGCCTGGCGTCAGACGGACGGGCGCTGCGGCTGGCAGGTCGTGGCCGAAGCCAATACAGGAGAGAAGACTGGATGAACATCGAACGCATCAGCCTTTACCCGGTGATGATTCAGCGGCGCACGGGCATCGACAACCGCCACGTCATCGTACGCCTGGACGCCGCCGGCGACTACAGCGGCTGGGGCGAGATGAGCGACCTCTCGCATCTGCCGCTGTACCAGATGGACCTGGTCAACCTCGAGGGCGCGCTGAACGATTTGCTCTGCGGCCAGGACGCGCGCGCGCTGGCGCAGATCGAAGCGCAGATGGAACGCGCTTTTCCAATAGAGGGCCACAAGTACAGCCGCTCCGGCCTGGTGCGTCAGGGCATCGATCTGGCGCTGCACGATTTGCTGGCGCGGCGCGAAGGTGTGCCGGTGCACGCGCTGCTGGGCGGGGCGCTGCGCGATCGTTTCAAGGTCTGCTACCCAATCTTTCGCATGCGTTCCGAGGCCGAAATCGCGCCCAACCTGGAGCGCATCGCGACCATGTCCGCGCTGGGCTACGATCTCATCCGCGTCTACGTCGGCGCCAATGTGGAGGCGGACGTCCGCTTCTTCGAGGCCTTCAACACGCGCTTCGGCGACAGCGTGCGCATCAAGTCGCTGGACTTTTCAAATCTGTTGGACTGGCGCCGTTCGCTGGCGGCGATTGAACGTTACGCCGCTCTTGCCGACTGGATGCTGATCGAGAGTCCGGCGCCCGAAGAGGATTACGAGGGCCTGGCCGAGTTTCGGCGCCGCAGCCGCTGGCCGGTCTCCGAACATGTCAATCACCTCTGGCACGGCTGGCAACTGCTGCGCGGCGCTTGCGTCGACATCCTCAACGTCTCGCCCTACGTGCTGGGTGGTATCCGTCCCTGCCTGCGCGCCATCGCCCTGGCCGAGGCGGCCCACGCCAGCGTGCTCATCGGCACAACCCAGGAGCTCAACCTGGGCACGGCGGCGGTGGCGCATCTGGGCGCGGTCGCGCGTGTGCTGGACTATCCGGCGGACAACACCGGGCCGGAGCTCTACACGTCGGATGTCGTCAGGGAGCCGCTGCGCTACGAGCAGGGCCATCTGTTGGTGCCGCAGGGGCCAGGTCTGGGCGTCGAGGTCGATGAGACCCTGCTGGCGCAGCGTGGCAGCGAGCTTGTCAGCACCTTCGGCACCGACCTCGTCGGCCTGCTGGACCGTACTTCGGCAGCCGAACGTGGCGACGCGCCGGACTAGCGCTGCACTAACTCCGCCAGCGGACGCGGACTCTTTCCTGCTTCCAGAGTCTCGCTGAACAGCTCACCGCGGCGCTGCCAGATGCGTTCGGCGTGGGCGTCTGCGCGACTCTTCAGGATGCGCCAGCCCCCGTCGATGATCTCGATTGCGCAGTGATCGTCGAGCGCCAGCCCGACGCAATACTGTCCCCGCATGAATTCACGGAACAGTTCCAGCCGCGCCTCGGCGACGGCGTGGGCGCAGAAGATGGCGTTGAACCAGCCCAGGGCGCGGATGCGAATATAGGGGAAGTTGTCGGGACTGTTATAGCGGCGCGAGGCGCTGTAACCATAGCGGAACCAGCAGAGCGCGCCGGCGCTGGTGCCGGCGAGCACGCAGCCACGTTCACGGGCCGCCAGCAGCAATTGATCGATGCCATGACGGCGCCACATATTCATCATGCGTAGCGAGTTACCGCCGCCCACGTAGATGATCTCGGCCTGCGCCATCATGCGCGCGATTTCTTCCGCCGGCGGGCGGTCGCGAAACAGGGTGAGCGCCTCCGTCTCGCAGCCGAGGCGCTGGCCATAGTGCGCGTGGAAGTCGGCAATCTTTTCGGGGTCATCGCCGCCGGCTGTGCCGATGAAGAGCGTGCGCGGACGCTGTTTCCCGCTCAACGCGATGATCTGCTCGTCGATGGCCAGGTTCTCGCCCTCCACCATGCTCCCGCCGCCGATGGCCACAATTGCGCTCATGCTGTGTTTCCCTTTCGCGCTGCCGCGCTCAATATCTGCTCGATATTCCGACTTGTTACTTCCGCATCGCAATGGACCTCGGCCCAGGCGCGCCCCGCGCGACCACAGCGCGCGCGCAACGCCTCGTCGTCCAGCAGCCTGACGAGGGCCGCAGCGAATTCATCCACTGCGCCCGCTGCCACACTAATCCCCGCGCTACTCTCCCTGATGATGCGCGCGGCCTCGCCGGCGCCGGCGGCGACCACAGGAGTGCCGCTGGCCATAGACTCGTACAGCCGCGCCGGCAGCGTGCCGCGATAGAGCGCGTGCTCACGCAGGGCATAGCAGGAGACATCGGCGGCGGCCCAGGCCGCAGGGATTTCCGCGGCCGGCAACCAGTCGATGTGCTGCACGTTGGGGCCGGGGTCGCGCAGGCTTTCACGCTGGCTGCCAGCGCCGATGAACAGGAATCGCAGAGTGCTACGCCCCTCCAGCTGTCGCGCCGCGGCCAGCAGCGTGGTGAAATCGTACTGGGTCGCGAAGCTGCCAATGCAGGCGACCACCTGGCAATCCTGCAGGCCGTAACGCGCGCGGAAGTCCGCGGCCAGCAGGTCGGGCCGCAGGCGCTGCAGATCCACCATGAAGTATTGTGTGTGCAGGGCTGGCACGGGGCGAATGCGCTCGGCGATACGTCGTGTCCAGGCAGGACTGAGCGTCACGATGGCGGCGGCCTGGCGATACATTGTGTCCACCACGCGCCGCGCCAGACGATACGCCGGATGCGTCTCGCCTAGCGCGCCGACGCTCAGCAAATGGTCCGGCCACAAATCGCTAACGCTCAGCACATAAGGCCTCCGCAGCCATTTGGCCAGCAACACGCCGGCCAGACCGGCGGGCATTGGCTGCGCCTCGATGAGCACCACGTCCGGCCGCGCCAGGCGCAAGCCACGCAGTAGAGCGCCGGCCATGAAGCTCAGCTGACTGACCAGTTTGCGGCTGATGCGCGGCGAGGGCGTCGCCCACAGCCACACGCGCAGCACGCGCACCTGGCCGCGCCGCTCCTCCCGCGTCCACGCGCCGCGGTAGTCAGGCGCGATGCGGCCCAGAGGGTGGTGCGGCATGGGCGCCAGCACCGTGACCTCGTGACCGCGCGCGGCCAGGCGATGCGCCAGCTGCGAAAAACGCGCGGCAGCCGCGCCGGAGTCCGGCTCAAACCAGGCGGTGACGAGCAGGATGCGCACGATCAGCGGCGTGCAGGTTGCAGGGCCGGGCTGAAGCGGTCTGCATGTGCCAGGCGCGCATGAATGGCGCTGCTGCGCTGCTGCACCATTCTACGCGCGGCGGGGTCGTTCAGTTCGAGCCGCATGTCACAGGCGTCCTCGTTGCCCTCGCGGTAGTAACGCGACTTGATGCCAAAGAGCTGGAAGCCGTACTTCTGATAGAGGTCGCGTGCGATGCGGTTGCTTTCGCGCACCTCCAGCACGATGAGGCTCGCTCGCCGCGCCAGCGCGCGGCGAATGAGCGCGGACAGCAGCAACTCGCCGAATCCCTGGCCGCGAAGTTGCGGATGAGTGGCGAGCGTGCAGATGTGGGCTTCGTCGGCGACCAGCCACATTCCGCCATAGCCCAGCACGCGCTCGGCGGGCAGGCGGTGGCCCGGAATGCGCAGGCGACTGCGCCAGCCCTGCGGCTGTGGCAAGCTGCCGTAGCTCAAAACGAGCATGTGGCTGTGGCTTGCGGCCAGCTCCACGCGCCAGGAGCGCTTCGGCCAGGGTGGCCGGAAACATTGCTCGTCGATCGCCACGACCTGGTCGATGTCGGCATGGAGCATGGCTCGCAGCAAGAGGCTCATGGCGTGTCCTTGGTGGCGATGTACTGCGCCGTCACCAGCCCGGGCGCGAAGTCCTGCGCCTCTCCTCCGCGCAGGCGCTCCAGCGCGAGCTGCGCAAGGAAGCCGGCGCGCCGCAGCGAGCGGGCCGCCGGCGCAAGCTGCAGCAAGACGCCGTTCTGCTGCGCCCGCAGCAGCGTTGCCTGGCCGGCTGCGTCGAGCTCGCCGGCGATGACGGTCGGCGTCAACAGTGACTGTGCCAGCTCGTCCAGAGTCAGCAGCTTCGCCTCGTCCTCTGCGTGCCAGCGCTCCGCGCACCAGCGGTAGCGCGCTGCGATGACGCGGCTGCGGCCGGCGGCCAGCAGGATCAGCAGCGCATGGCCGGGGCAGGGCGGCTGCGCGGCCGCCAGGATGTCCTGCGTCGTGATGCCGACCAGCGGCAACGCCCGCGCCGCCGCCAGACCCTTGGCGAAGGCCACGCCGATGCGCAGCCCGCTGAAGGAGCCCGGCCCGCAGGCCACCGCCAGCGCGCTCAACGTCCCTTCCTGCTGCGCCAGCATACGCGCCACCGCCGGCGGCAACTCGGCGCTGTGGCGGTTGACGCTGCGCCAGCTCTGTTCCGCCAGCACTTCATGGCCATTGTGCAGGGCGAGGCTGATGCGCTGCGTGGCGCTGTCGATGGCCAGCAACATACTCAGGCTCCGGGCGCACAGGGCTGCAGCGCGGCCAGCAGCGCCTCATGCCGCTCGCCGACCGCGCTCATTTGCAGGCGACGGCGTGTGGCCGACAGGATTTCCAGCTCAAGCCACAGTCGTTCACGCGGCAGCGCGGCTGCGATGCGCCCCGGCCACTCTATCAGGGCCGGTCCGCAGTCGCCGAGCGCGTCCTCAAGGCCGGCCTGCAAGGCTTCTCGTGCGTCGCGCAGCCGATAGCAATCGAGGTGGTAAAGCGTACTGTCGTCGCGCTGGCGTCGGTGTTCATGGATGAGCGTGTAGGTCGGGCTGGTCAGCGGCTGCAGCACGCCCCATCCCTGACCAATGGCGGCTGCCAGCCAGGTCTTGCCCGCGCCGAGGTTGCCATCCAGGCAGATGAGGTCGCCAGGCAGCAGTTGCGCGCCCAGGCTCAGGCCCAGCTGATGCGTCTCCGCGGGGCTGTCGCTGATGAGCTGCAATGTCCCTCCCGATCTGGCCGATCCGAGTATAGCGGCTGGCCGGACGCGGTACAGGTGCGGTTCGCGCCGGCCCGCTATCGTGGCTACACTTTCGGGCGCTGCATCAGGCAGGGGAGGAGCGACATGAGCTTTCGTGAGGACGCGCTGGCGGACAACCACATCATCATTTCCGGTGGCGCGGGAGCCATCGGCTGCGGCATCGTCAGAAAACTGACCGCTCACGGCGCGCACATGACGGTCAACGACATCGTGGATGAGGATGAGGCCCTCTCCCGACTCGCCGCTGCGGGCGTCGAGTTGAGCCGCGTGCACTACTGCCGCGCCGACGTCACGCAGGAAGACGAGGTCAACGCGCTGGTCGCCCAGGCCCACGCGCACTTCGGCCCACTGCACGTGGCCTTGTGCCACGCTGGCATGGTCGCCCCCGGCCTGCTGCTGGACTATCCGCTGGCGGACTGGCAGCGTACGCAACAGGTGAACGTGACTTCGGCCTTCCTGCTGGGCCGGGCAGCCGCGCGCAGCATGCTGGCGGACGACGTCGCCGGACAACTGGTCTTCACGACTTCCTGGGTGGCGGAGACCCCCTGGCCCGAGATCGGCGCCTACAATGCCAGCAAGGCCGCCATGAGCCAGTTGATGCGTTCCTTCGCGCGCGAACTGGCCCAGCAGGGCATTCGCGCCAACGCCATCGCGCCCGGCATCGTTAACGCGGGCATGGCCAGAAAGCAATGGGACACGGACCCGTCCTACCAGGCGCGCGCGCGCCGGGCCATCCCGCTGGGCATGCTGCAGCCGCTCGACTCTGTTGCGGACGCCTTTCTGTTTCTCTGCAGCGATGCGACAAGTTACATGACCGGCACGGTCTTGACCGTGGACGGCGGCTGCAGCCTGTATCCGCTGGACTAGGCGGAGCTGTCGCGCACGACGCAGGGGTTCTCCAGCGTCCCGATACCTTCCACGCTGCAACGCACCACGTCGCCGTCCTGCAGATAGAGCTTCGGCTTGCGGCCCTCGCCGACACCGGCCGGCGTGCCGGTCATGATGATGTCGGCCGGCTCCAGCGTGAACATCTGTGAACAGTAATGGATGAGGTAGGCGACCTGGAAAATCATGTCGCGCGTGTTGCCGTCCTGCATCGACTCGCCGTTGACCTCGGTCGTCAGGCGCAGCGACTGCACGTCGTCGATCTCGTCGCGCGTGACGATCACCGGCCCCAGCGGACAGAAAGTGTCCAGGCTCTTGCCGCGCGTCCACTGGCCGTCCGTGCGATGCTGCAGGTCCCGTGCCGAGACGTCGTTGCCGACTGTGTAGCCGAAGGCGTGCTTCAGCGCGTCTTCCTCACGCACGTGGCGGGCGCGGCGCCCGATAACCACCACCAGCTCCACTTCCCAGTCGACCTCTTTCGTGATGGCGCGGTCCCAGCAAATGGCGGCGCCGGGGTCGATAATGGCGCTGGGGAACTTGGCGAAAATCAGCGGTCGCGGCGGCGCCTCGTTGCCGGTTTCCCTGGCGTGCTCGGCATAGTTGCGGCCAATGGCAATGATCTTGCCCGGTCGCAAGGGCGCGTTGAGCGTCACTTCTGCCAACGCAAATCGTTGGCTGACGCGGTTTGGCGTGATGCCACGGGCAATCATATCGTGCATGCGCATGGTATCGGTCGAGGCGAGGCTATAGACCTCGTCGCCGACTACTTCGCCCAGCCGCCGCCGCCCGTTGCGCGTGAAGGTAACCAGTTTCACCTGCTTCTTCCCCTCCTGTGTCTGCGCATGACGGAAAGTCGCCCGCGCGCTGCCAGCCAGGCAGTATAGCGCTACCATTGGGCGCGGTCGACCCGGGCGCGCTCACGCGCACGGGCGGAAAAGGAGGAGACATGCTGCAACTGGCGGATGTGACCCGCGCGCGCGCAAACCTGGCGCCATGGTTGCGGCCCACTGCGCTGGAACCAGCGCCGGGCCTGGGCGAGCAGGTCTGGCTGAAGCTGGAGAACAACAATCGCACGCGCTCTTTCAAGGTGCGCGGGGCCCTGAACGCCATGCTGCAGCTGGACGAGGCGGCCCGCGCGCGCGGCATCATCGCCTGTTCCTCCGGCAACCATGCGCAGGGCGTCGCCTGGGCAGCACAGTTGTCAGGTGTACAGGCGCGGCTGCTGATGCCGGAACACACGCCGCGGCGCAAGCTGGCCGGCGTGCGCCACCACGGCGCGCAGGCAGAGCTCTTCGGCGCGACCTATGACGAGGCCGAGATCGAGGCGCGGCGCCGGCAAGCGGCGCAGGGCCTGACCTTCCTCTCTCCCTACAATGACGCGCAGGTCATCGCCGGCGCTGGCACCATCGGCCTCGAGTTGCTGGACGACCTGCGCGAACTGGAGCGCGTGCTGGTGCCGGTGAGCGGCGGCGGCCTCATCTCGGGCATCGCGCTGGCGCTCAAAACGCTGCGCCCGACGCTTGAGGTCATCGGCATCTGCGCGCAGTCAGCGCCGGCCATGTACAACCTGCGCCATGGCGCGGCCTTGCCCCAGCACTGGGATACCCTGGCCGAGGCGCTCTCCGGCGAGGTGGAACAGGGTTCGCTCACCATCGAGCTGGTGCGTCGCCATGTCGACCGAATCGTGCTGGTGCCGGAGGCAGCCATTGCCTCCGCCATGCGCTGGTTGCTGCTGGAGCATGGCCAGGTGGTCGAGGGCGGCGGGGCGGTCACGGTCGCAGCCTTGCAGACGGGCGCTCTGGCGCTGGACGCGCGTCCGACAGCGCTGGTCATCAGCGGTGGCAACGTGGATGAAGAGACCTTGCGCGCGATCTTGGGCTGAGTTCAGGCTCGCATGGCCGCGCTTGGCCTAGCGTCCCCTGCGACGCACCCCGCGCAGCAGCGAGAAGATCAGCAACAGGCCCAGTAACCCGACCAGCCCCAGGGCGACGCACAGGACGACGACCGGCGTGATTAGCCCTTCGGCTGGCGTGGTCTCGGCCTGGGCCGGGACGAGCGTGCCACCAGGTGTGATGCTGGCTACCGGCGTATCCGGCAGGGCGGTTGCGCCCGCTTCGGTCGCTGTCGGCTCGGGCGTGGCCGAAGACGTGGGCGAGGCGATCGCGGCTTCAGTCGCCAGCGCGGACTCCGTCGCCAGCGCGGCCAACAATTCAGCTGCCAGGACCGTGGCGGTGGCGTCAATGTCTGCCTGGGCCGTAGACGTGGCCTGCGCGTTTCTGACCTCGCGCACCCGCTCGGTCGCCGCGATGACGTCCAGAGCAACCTGCGCGTCAAAGGTCGCCATGGCGACGACCTCTGTCGCAGCCAGCGCGCTCTTGGTGGCCCGGGAGTCGGCGGTTGCCTGCACGACCCCGGTCTGTGTCGCCAGCACGGCTTGCGTACTGCTCGCGGCCTCTGCCGTAGCTTGCAGATTTGCAAGTTCCGTAGCGGTCACGCGCGCCGCGTCTGTGGCCCGCACCTGCTGATTCAGCGCTGCGGCCTCGTCAACTACAGCGGCCAGGGTTGCGCGGCGTTCCACGACGGCCTGGGTGGCGGTCTGCAATTGGCGCGCGGCCAGAGTCGCAGCGATGCGCGCGCGGTTGCGTTCTGCCTGGCTGGTGGCGCGCGCAGCCGTTGTGGCGCTGCGTTCAACGGCGACCTGGCTGGCAGTTGCCTGAGCCGCGGCGATGGCAATTTCTTCAGCAGCGACCTGGGTGGCAGTTGCCTCGTCAGCGACCCGGGTGGCGCTTTGTTGTGCTCGCTCAGTGACGGTCGCAGCGATGCGCGCGCGATTGCGCTCCGTGAATTCGGTGGCGCGGGCAGCAGCCGTGGCGATTTGCTGCGTGGCGATCTGGGTAGCCGTGGCCTGAGCCGCAGCCGTGGCCGTAGCGATTCGCTGTGTGGCGACCTGGGTAGCCGTGGCCTGAGCGGCAGAAGTCGCGGTTGCGATTTGCTGCACAACGACCTGGGTAGCCGTGGCCTGGGCAGCAGAAGTCGCCGTGGCGATTTGCTGCACAACGACCTGAGTAGCCGTGGCCTGGGCAGCAGCCGTGGCCGTAGCGATTCGCTGCGTGGCGATCTGGGTAGCCGTGGCCTGGGCCGCAGAAGTCGCGGTTGCAATTTGCTGCACAACGACCTGGGTAGCCGTGGCCTGGGCAGCAGCCGTGGCCGTAGCGATTCGCTGCGTGGTGATCTGGGTAGCCGTGGCCTGGGCCGCAGAAGTCGCGGTTGCGATTTGCTGCACAACGACCTGGGTAGCCGTGGCCTGGGCCGCTGACGTGGCCGTAGCGATTCGCTGCGTGGCGATCTGGGTAGCCGTGGCCTGGGCAGCAGCCGTGGCCGTAGCGATTCGCTGCGTGGCGATCTGGGTAGCCGTGGCCTGGGCCGCAGAAGTCGCGGTTGCGATTTGCTGCACAACGACCTGGGTAGCCGTGGCCTGGGCCGCAGAAGTCGCCGTGGCGATGCGTTCCGTCGCCGCCTGGGTTGCAGTCGCCTGGGCGGCAGAAGTCGCAGTAGCGATGCGTTCCGTCGCCGCCTGGGTTGCAGTCGCCTGGGCGGCAGAAGTCGCGGTTGCGATTTGCTGCACAACGACCTGAGTTGCAGTCGCCTGGGCGGCAGAAGTCGCGGTTGCGATTTGCTGCACAACGACCTGAGTTGCCGTCGCCTGGGCAGCAGCCGTGGCAATGCGCTCGGTGGCGACTTGCGTGGCAGTGGCTCGTGCGGCCCTGGTAGCAGTTATGCGGGCGCGGTTGCGTTCTGCGGCAGCGGCCGAGCGGGCGGCTGAAGTGGCGCGTCGCTCCGCAACGACCTGGGTAGCTGTGGCCTGGGCCGCAGCCGTGGCAATGCGCTGCGTGGCGACCTGGGTAGCCGTCGCCTGGGCCGCAGAAGTCGCGGTTGCGATTTGCTGCACAACGACCTGAGTTGCCGTCGCCTGCGCGGCAGCCGTGGCAATGCGCTGCGTGGCGAGCTGGGTTGCTGTCGCCTGGGCCGCTGACGTGGCCGTGGCGATGCGTTCCGTCGCCGCCTGGGTAGCCGTGGCCTGGGCCGCAGAAGTCGCAGTAGCGATGCGTTCCGTCGCCGCCTGGGTTGCCGTCGCCTGGGCGGCAGAAGTTGCGGTTGCAATTTGCTGCACAACGACCTGGGTAGCCGTGGCCTGGGCGGCAGAAGTAGCGGTTGCGATGCGTTCCATGGCAACCTGGGTAGCCGTCGCTTGGGCAGCAGCCGTGGCAATGCGCTCGGTGGCGACTTGCGTGGCAGTGGCTCGTGCGGCCCTGGTAGCAGTTATGCGGGCGCGGTTGCGTTCTGCGGCAGCGGCCGAGCGGGCGGCTGAAGTGGCGCGTCGCTCCGCAACGACCTGGGTAGCTGTGGCCTGGGCCGCAGCCGTGGCAATGCGCTGCGTGGCGACCTGGGTAGCCGTCGCCTGGGCCGCAGCCGTGGCAATGCGCTCGGTGGCGACTTGCGTGGCAGTGGCTCGTGCGGCCCTGGTAGCAGTTATGCGGGCGCGGTTGCGTTCTGCGGCGGCGGCTGAGCGGGCGGCGGAAGTGGCGCGCCGCTCCGCAACGACCTGGGTATTCGTCGCCTGGGCGGCAGCCGTGGCGATTTGTTGCGTGGCGACCTGCGTGGCAGTGGCCTGTGCCGCCGCGGCAGCAGCCGTGGCGATACGCTGTGTGGCGACCTGGGTGCTGGTGGCCTGGGCCGCGGCGGCAGCAGCGGTGGCGATGCGCTCATTGGCGACCTGGGTGGCAGTGGCGCGGGCAGCGACGGTCGCGGTGACGCGGGCGCGGTTGCGTTCAACAGCCGCGGCCGAGCGAGCGGCTGAAGTGGCGCGCCGCCCCGCAACAAACTGGGTGTTCGTCGCCTGTGCAGCGGCTGTTGCCATTTGTTGCCCGGCGACCTGGGTGGCAGTGGCGCGGGCTGCGACGGTCGCCGTGACTCTGGCGCGGTTGCGTTCAACGGCGGCGGCTGAGCGGGCGGCGGAAGTGGCGCGCCGCTCCATGGCAACCTGGGTTGCCATAGTCCGGGCAGCAGCGGTGGCGATTCGCCCGGTCTCGGCCTGGGTGGCAATGGCGCGGGCGGCGACGGTTGCCGCGACGCGAGCGCGGTTCATTTCAACGGCGGTAGCGGCGCGGGCAGCAGCAGTAGCCTGACGTTCCTCGACGGCCCGGGTGGCCGTATGCGCGGGGCCTGAACTCACGCTGAAGGGGTAGCTCGCTTCGCTGATGTTGCCGGCATCATCCTGGGCGCGGACTTCGAGTTCATGTTCGCCCGGTTGCAGCGCCAGGATGGAAATTGTGGCGCTGCCATCCTGCAGCAGAATCGCCTCCCCATCCAGCAAGGCCTCCACCGGGAAGCCGCTGCCCTGGCCAATGACGTTGAGCGTCAGCTCAACATCGCTGTCGATCGTCTCGCCGGCCGTCAGCCCCGCCACCTCGATTTCCAGTGGCAGTCGCGCCACTTCAAATGCGAGCGTTTCGGTCTCGACCTGGCCGCCGGCGTTGCGCACGCTGACTCCCAGCGTGGCCGCGCCTGGCTCGAGTTCCGCAGCTACCAGCGTGATCTGGTCGTCCTCGTCCGCCAGCGGAGCGTCATTGAGCGTGTAGTCGATCTCCGTAACCGGCAACTGGCTGCTCTGCACCGCGACGCGCACCTCGGCGCTCTCCTCCAGCAACTCGCCTTCCTGCAGTCCTTCTATCTCGAAAAGGATTGGCAGTGGCGGCACGGTGAAGGGGTAGCCGGGCGTCGACGACTCGCCGCCAGTGTTGGTGACGTCGAGCTGCAGGATGTGTTCGCCAGGCGCGAGCGTGTTGGGGTCGATGGTGAAACTCAGACGCGGATCCAGCGTGACGCTCCTGCCGTCATCCACGCGCAAGGCTGCTTCGGCCAGGGAGGTCTGGCCCCCGACCGTCACGGTGAAGGTTTGCGCCGCTTCGATCTCTCCGGCCAGTTCCGGCTCTATGCTGACTTCAGGCGGCAGAGCGCCGACTGTTATATCCACAGTGGCGCTGCCGCTGTCGCCGTCGCTGTCGGTCGCGCTGAAGCGCAGACTGTGCGGGCCAGGGCTGAGCGTGACCGGATCGATGAGGACGCTGTAGGGCGGCCCGTCGACGGCCTGCGGCGCTTCGTCGTCCAGCGTCACCATCACCCCGGCAACGTCGTCATCCGCGGTCACCTCGGCAACGAGCTCGACGGGCTCCAGTATGGGCACCGGTACGGGCGGGAAGCTGAAGATGGGTACAGGCACTGGCGCGCGCAAGGTGCCACCGGTGCGCACCGGTCCCCAGGGCGTGTCGACTTCCAGCTCCAGCTGCCAGACGCGCCCGTCCAGCGGCACGTCGACCTCCAGCGTCACGTCATACTGGGTGCGCAGCAGGTCGGCCAGGTCGGTGTATATCTCAATCAGTTCCGCCGGCGTCGGGGATTCGCGGAAGAAGGCGTTGGTGTCTTCGGAGAGCCGGGTCAGGTAACTGCGGTCCGGGCCAAAGCCGAGACCAATGGTGTAGACGGGCACGCCATCGATCACTGCGGCCCGGTGAGCTTCATCCCTGCTTACTGCAGATCGTTCGAGTTCGTCGAAATGAGCGCCGTCGCTGAGCAGGATCACGGCGCGGCGTGGATTGTCAATTGCGGCGGCGTGCGTGATGGCCTGCAGCGACGCATCATAGAGCAGGGTCTGGCCGCCGTAGACCAGGCCATCAATAATTGCCAGCAGGATGTCGCGCCTGGTGGTGAAATCCTGAATGAGGCTGCTTCTCGAAGAAAAGGTCAGGATTGCAACGGGGTCGTCGTCGGCCATCGTATTGACGAAGGCCGAGGCAGCTTCCTTTGCCTTGATGATGGGCGTGCCGGCCATGCTGGTGCTGACGTCGATGGCCAGCAACACGGAAATGGGCACGGCTTTTTCGTCGCTGAAGCTGACGACTTCCGTGACGCTGGCGTGCTCCGCCAGGTCACCCACCACGCGGAAGTTTTCGCTGACCAGGCCTGGCAAGGGCTGGCCGAAGTCGTCGAAGGCGTTGACCATCACGCTGACGCGCGGCAAGACGACCGGGTTGACACCCGTAATCTCGATGCGCGGCCCCAGGGTCTCCTGGGCGAACGAGGAACTGACCAGCACCATGGTCAGTAATGTTGCAAGCAGGAACTTTCTCAAACGCCCCCCCTGTCGCCCGATGCGTCGCACAGCAGGCCCTGCGCGCACCGACGCCGCATGTTAACCTCTCCACCCCGTTCTGTAAACAGCGGATGCGCCAGGCGCGGCATGATATACTCTGTGCGCTGCCCCCGTGTTCACAGCGGAGGAAATATCGTGGAACTGGGCCCGGAAGCCGTGCGCGAAATCGCAGCGCTGGCGCGTCTCGACCTGGACGAGGAGGAAGTCGCGCTCTTCGCGGAGCAGCTCTCGGCCTGTTTGCGCCACTTTCAGAATCTGCAGCAGGTGGATAGCGCCCATGTCGAGCCGACTGCTTCCGTGCTGCCGCTGCGCAACGTCCTGCGCGAGGACGTGGCCGGGACTCCCCTGACGCCGCAGGAAGTCATCGCCAACGCGCCCGATGCGGAGGGGCATCAGTTCCGCGTGAGCGCGGTGCTGGAGGACTGAGCGTCCTGTTCGCTTAGCCAGTCCTGCACTTGCGCGAGCATCCATGTATCCATCTTTCGCTCGACCTCAGCCAGCTGCTCCCGTGTAATCCAGGCCCATACCTCGCGCTCCAGCGCCTGCGGCTCGTCCAGCGTGGCCCGGAAATCCTGTGGCGTCAGTCCCCAGCGCTTGCTGAGAATGTCAAGTGTCTCACTGCGGCCGCGCAACTGGCGCACAATGAGGTCGCGCATGGTTGCCAGGTCCGCATCAGTGAGGAAGGGCAGCCACGACTCTGGCCGGGCCCGCGCCAGCGCCTCGAGCAGCGCAGCGTCGATGTAGCCATAGTCGCGCTCGTCACAGCGCGTCATCAACAGGGTCATTGCCAGCGCGCGTCGGCGCCGGTCAGCGGAGTCGCTGGCAGGCTGCAACAACGGCCACATCACTTGCTGCGTCCAGATCTCGTCCATCGCCAGGTGCGCGACGTATCCGGCGAGGAACATGCGTTGCGCCTCGTCCTGCGGCCGCTGCAACTCGGGATGCTGCTGCAACATCAGGCGCCAGGGATGGCCGCGCATGGGTTCGTCGTACTGGTAGAAATGGGTGTCCTGGCGTGTGCCGGGCGCGTGCAAACGCGTGGCGTCCGCGGCGATGTTGCCCAGCAGGAAGGCGGGCAGTTCGGCCTCCAGGCGCTCCTTCGTGCGCTGCGGCAGCGCCGGATTGGCGAGCAGGCGCCGGGCGGCGGCGAGATGCGTGAAGGGCGTGGGCACAGCAGTCCGCTCAGTGCCCCCGACGGCCGGCGAAAGCGATGAGCGCGCCGAGCAACAGGCCGGGTGGGATTCCCAGCAGCAGGTTACCCAGCAACAGCCCCATGGCCACGCCGCAGACGAGGCCCGCGCCCATGGCAAAGGCGATGCGTTGGCCGTACCCGGCGATCATGCGGGCGCGTCGGTCTCGCGGAATTGTATGTCGTGCCAGTCCTTGAAAGCCGATTGCAACTTGAGGCGCTGATACTTGCCGGTCGACGTGACCGGAATGTCCTCGCCAAAGAGGACGACCTTGGGGCTCTTGGCGAAAGGCAGCCGTGTGCGACAGTGGTCCAGCACGGTCTCCTCATCGAGTGCTATACCATCGTGTGGCACAACCCAGGCGCCGACTTCCTCACCGTAATAGGTGTTGAAAAAGGCGATGGCCAGGCCGTCCCGGACGCCCGGCAACTCCAGCAGGACTTCCTCGATGTCAAGCGGGCTGTACTTGACGCCGCCGCGGTTGATGAGTTCCTTGATTCGCCCTGATATGAAAAAGAAGTCGCGGCCTTCCGCGTCGCGCAGGAAGAACCCTTCGTCGCCGCTACGGAACCAGCCGAAGCGAAAGGTTTCCTCGTTGGCATCGGGTCGGTGGAAATAGTGCTTCATGATATTGTGACCGCGAATGCAAATCTCGCCGCGCTCGCCCGGGCCAAGCTGTTTGCCGCTGCCATCGGCGGCGAAGATGGCCATCTCGTTGGGCGCGATCGGGCAGCCGATGCTGGGATAGCCGTGCGCCAGCAGCCAATGCATATGCTCGTCACGAGCCAGGCTGACAGGCAGGAAGCAGCTGTAACAGGTGGTCTCACTGAGGCCATAGCCATGCAGCAACGTCAGGCCAAAGCAGTCCTCAAAATCCCGTGCCAGGGTGAGCGACAGGGTTCCGGCGCCGCAGATGAAGTGCCGAAAATGAGTGAAATCCTCATGGGCCAGGTCACCACCGAATATACTGTGACCGGACAGGGTGTTGATATCGGCCTGTTCGAGCAGATACTTCAGCATGGTGGGTACCACGCTGACGACATTCACCTTCTCGTTTGCAACACGTTTCCAGAAGGCATGCACTGAAAAGTGATCGTTGAGCACGATCGATGCGCCCGCCAGCAGCGGCGTGATCAGGGTGACGACGATGCCGTTGACGTGATGGACGGGCAGGACGCACATCATGCGCTGGTTGCCGGTGATGCCCTGCCAGGCGCTGATGCCGGCCGCGTCCACCAGCAGGTTGTACTGCGTCAGAACGACGCCCTTGGGCGCGCCGGTGGTGCCACTGGTGTAGACCAGCAAGGCCTCATCTTCCAGGCCTGGTGCTTCATCAGTCGGCCAGCCGGCCGGTTCGTCCTGCGTCCTCGTAACAGGCAGGTCAGCGGTGGATAGCAGGTGCCGGATGCCGGTCACCCCGTCCCCGTTTTCGGCGCTGATGAGACGCTGTGCGCGTTGCAGTTGGCCCGGTTCGGCGAAGCAGGCCACAGCCTCACTGTTGCGCAGGATGAAGCCGATGCGGCGGTCATCCTCGCCGATGTTCTGCGGTGCCATCACCGCTCCAAGAGACCAGCAGGCGAAATAAATCAGGACAGTGTCACTGTGATTGCAGCAGAGCGTTGCCACCCGGTCGCCGCGACGGATGCCGAGCACATCATGCAGGAATCGTGCAGTCCCCTGCACGTGCGCCAACAGCTGTGCGTAGCTGAATTCGATTCGTTGACCGTCTTCGTCGTAGTAAACGAGAAAGGTCTTGTCAGGAGAGACGCGCGATTGCAGTGTGATCAAGTGGCGAAAATTGCGCCAGGGAACCATGCGACGCTGCGGGACAACGCCGTTGACCACATGTGCCGCTGCCAAATCCTCTATCGTTTTCTGCCCGGCGACGCTGTCCTTCATGACCCGGTCTCCACACACTCTCCGGCAGGCAATGCGCAGCGATCCCGATCACCTGGCTGGGAAAACGCTTATGCAGGACGTGACTATACTGGTTGCCTGACCGCTCACAGTTTATAACTGCTGCGGCTTTACCGCAATTTGTTGACGGATGAGACAGCTTATGCCTGCTGCAACCATCGTCATTGGCGCCGGACTGAGCGGCCTGGCAGCGGCCAGTGAGTTGCTGCGTCTCGGTCTGTCCTGCGCCTTGATTGAGGTGCGCGCTCGTCCCGGCGGCAGCATTTGCAGCGAACGGCGCGACGGTTTCGTGCTGGATGGCGGTCCCTTCGCCTTCGAGCGCGAGACGGCGGGGGCGCAGCAACCTGCGCCCTGGCCCGAAGCAGCCTTCATCGAGTTGCGGCAGCAGGAAGGCGGACACCGCCTCTTCGCCCTGCGTGACGGCAGTGAAGCGCTGGTCAAATTGTTGACGGACCCGCTGCCGGCCGGCGCGCTGCTGACGCGTATGGCCGTCAGCTCGCTGGGCGAAGCCGGAACGGGCTTCGCCCTTTGCCTGGAGAACGGCATGGTGCTGACGGCGCCCGCGCTCATCGTGGCCGCGCCGGCGCGCCACGCCTGGCGCATGCTCTACGCGCTGCGGCCTCAGGTCGGCGCGGCCCTGCGCGACTTTCGCTACGATTCGATCACGCGCGTCTCCCTGGGGTACCGCCGCGCAGACATCCCGCTGCCCGTGCCGGCGCCGCCGGACACCGGCTTCGCCTTCTGCCACTGGACGGAGCATGAGTCGCGCGTGCCGCCCGGGCATGTGCTGCTGCAAATGGGCCTGCGCATGGTGCCGCCGCATGTCCTGCCGCAGCAACTCATCGTCGAACTGCAGGCCAACATGGGCTGGCCGCCCACGCATACAGTCGCGCGCGTGGATCACTGGCCCGAATCGCACTGTCTGGAGGTGCACGCGCCGGAGCATGCCGAACGGATGGTGGCCTTGCGGGCGCAGTTGCCGCCGGGCCTGGCGCTCATCGGCAGCGACTATGGCGCGCCCCAACTCGAAGATCGATGGCGCCAGGGCCGCCGCGCCGCGCGCGACATCGCCGCCTGGCTGTCGCGTTAGTCCGGCAAGCGCGCCAGATAGCCCGCGCCGCTGAACACCGCTTCCGTCAGCTGCGCCTCGGCCAGCGTCTCCGCATCCAGCAAGCCGAGCAACACGCGCGCCCGGGCCGCCAGGCGCAGCGAGCCGCTGACGACCACCAACTGCGCGTTAGTCGCTCGCGCCGCCTGCAGCGCGCGCGCCAGCTCCGGTTCGAGCGTGAACTGTGCCCGCTGCAGCCGGCGCTGTGCCAGCACTTGCTGCGGCTCTGCCGCCCGGTGGCCTGGCGCGCGGGTGAGCGTGATGTGGTAGCGCGGGTCGTCGAAGACCTGCAGCCAGGCCCCTGCGTCCTTGTCGGCCAGGAAACCGGCGACCAGCTGCACGCAACCAGCGTCTGTCGTCCTGATCCGACTTTCGATAGTTGCGCGCAACAGCCGGGCGGCCATGGCGGTGTGACCGCCATCGATCAGCAGGGGCGGGCCCGCGGGCAGAGTCACGGCCTCCAGCCTGCCAGGCAGGAAGGTAGTCTGCGCCGCAGCCGGAGCCGGCGTTGCCGGCACCAGTCCGCGCTCGACCAGGCTGGCTTGTGCAGCGTCGGCCAGCGGCTCGTCCGTAAAGTGCAACCGCGCGCTCACCCGCGCCGCCTCGTCCTGCAGGATTTTGCGCACTGCCGGTTCCTGCGGCACGCTGATGGCCTGGCCTCCAGGCTGCATGATCCCTGCCTTGTGCCAGGCCACGCCCGTAAGGTCGCCGCCCAGCAGGGCCGTATGTTCGGCTTCGATGCCGGTGAATAGCGCCAGACAATTGCCCAAGGCGTTGACCGCGTCGTAGCGGCCGCCGAGGCCGGTTTCGAGCACGACAACCTGCGCGCCCTGTTGACGAAACCACCACAGCGCCAGCGCAGTACTGCGCTCGAAGCTGCTGACCGGGCCGGGCAGGCTATGCGCTGCTTCCGAAACGATTGTCGCGCCAGCGCAGAAGTCTCCCACGCCAATAATCGCGCCGTCCAGCAGGAAACGTTCGCGGAAACTGTGCATGTGTGGGCTGAGGTAACAGCCGCAGCGCAACCCCTGCGCCTGCAACAGCGTCGCCAGCTGATGACAGACGCTGCTCTTGCCGCTCGAGCCAGTTATGGTGACGGCCGTCAGCGAGCGCTGCGGCTCGCCCAGGGCGCGCAGCAGGGCCTGCATCGTCGCCAGCGAACGCGGATAGTCGCGCCGCCGTACCGGTTGGCAGAGCTGCTCAAGCGCCTGCTGCAGGTTCATGGTCGTCTCACCCTCCGGGGTGCCTCGGTTGCAGCCAGATCGCTGGCCAGGTTGCGCGCATGGCGCGGTTGTGCTAGAGTGTAGCGAGCAAGTCGAGATGCTGGTTGCGATTGGCCGTGTCCGAAGACACCGACCCACCTGATTCGTATAATCTGAATAGCGGCAGCGAAGGTCAGCGCCTGCCTGCACTGGCCTGTCTTGTCGCGTCTGCTTGCCGGAAAGCGTCCGTTCATGCTGGCGCCTGATGCCCTGCAGGCCGGCCTGCTGTTCTTGCTGTTGCTGCTCTACGCTCTGCTCAACCTGCTGTTTGCCGTGCTGACCAACATGAGCAAGGCGCCCCTGCGCAGCCTGGCTGATGCGGGTCACGCCGGCGCCCGGCGCGCGCTGACACTGGATGCCGCGCCACAGCGGCTCAAGTTGACCCGACAGGCATGCTCTTTACTGCTGCTGCTGACCATCGCCTGGCTGTTGCGCAGCGCCTTGCTGCCGGCGGACGCGCTGCGGCAGGTCATCCTGCTGCTCGCCACGGGTCTGCTGCTGCTCACCCTTGGCAACCTCTTGCCCGCCGCGCTGGGCGCGGCCGGGGCAGACCGTCTGGCCCCGCTGCTCTCCGGCGCCGCGACCCTGTTGCTGTGGCTGGCCTGGCCCATGCTGGCGCTGCTCTTGCCGGCCAGCCGCTTGCTGGCGCGCATCACAGGCACGTCGGAGCGGGGGGTCAGCGTCACCGAAGAGGAGATCATGACCCTGGTGAATGCCGGCCAGAAGGAAGGCACCATCGAGGATGAGGAGAAGGCCATGATCTTCTCCGTGCTGCAGTTCACCGACACGCTGGTGCGCGAGGTGATGGTGCCGCGCATCGACATCGCCAGCGTTTCGCTGGATACCCCGCTGCGCGAGGCGCTGGGACTCTTCGTCAACAGCGGCCATTCGCGTCTGCCGGTGCACAGCGGCAACCTCGACCACATCGAGGGGCTGCTCTACGCCAAGGACCTGCTGGCCGCCTGGCACAGCGACGCCGTCCATGAGCCAGCCATCCGCGAGCTGATGCGGCCGGCGCACTTTGTGTTCGAAGACCGGCGCGCAGATCTCGTGTTGAATGAGCTGCAAACCAGCAAGATCCACCTCGCCATCGTTATTGACGAATACGGCGGCACGGCCGGCATCGTGACCGTGGAGAATCTCGTCGAGGAGATCGTTGGTGACATCCAGGATGAATACGACGGCGGCGAGGAAGCCGACTATGTGCAGCAGGCCGAGGACGAATACAGCATCGACGCCAGCATGGACCTGCATGACGTCAACGAGTTGCTGCAGGTCGATCTGCCTACCAAAGGCAGCGACACGCTCGGCGGCTACATCTACGATCGCCTCGGGCGCGTGCCGCGCCTGGGCGAGGTGCTGCCCGTGACCAGCCACGGCCTCAGCCTGCGCATAGATTCCATGGACGGACTCCGCATCCGCAAGGTGCAGGTCACGCGCGCCGGACAGGTGCTGGCGTCCGCCGGAACCAGGGAGAACCAGACATGAGCGCAGACTGGAATCGCCAGCAGCTGGTGCAGGCGGCAATCGCCGGGGCAGAGCATGCCTGGGTGCCCTACTCACAGTTCCCGGTGGGCGCCGCGCTGCTCACTACCGATGGCAAGGTCTACCGCGGCTGCAACGTCGAAAACGCCGCCTACCCGGCCACAATTTGCGCCGAGCGCACCGCGCTGGTCAAGGCCGTCAGCGAGGGCGCGCGCAGCTTCCGCGCCATCGCCGTGGTCACGCGCAGCGGCGGCTCGCCCTGCGGCGTCTGTCGCCAGATGCTCTACGAATTCGGGCCTGACATGCGCGTGCTGGTGGCGACGTTGGACGGCGAAATTTGTTACGAGCTTGCGCTGGACGAGCTGCTTCCGCACGGCTTCGGGCCAGACAAGCTGGGCGAGTGAACGACGCGCCGGCCTCAAGGCGTCAACGCGCCTTTCGCACGGACGCCATCATCCTGCGTCGCCGCAACTTTGGCGAGGCGGATCGTTTGCTGACCGTGCTGACGCCCCAATACGGCCGACTCGACCTCATCGCCAAAGGCGCGCGCAAGCCCGCCAGCGCCAAAACCGGCCACGTCGAACTCTTCACGCGCAGCGAAATGCTGGTGCACCGGGGCCGCGATCTGGGTCTGGCGCTGCAGGCGGAGCTGCGCAAGGCTTGGGAGCCACTGCACGAAGACCTGCAACGTGGTGCCTGGGCCAGCCATATCGCCGAGCTTCTGGAACGCTTCACCAACCCCGGCGACGACGAACTGCAGTCGCTCTTCGAGCTGCTGGATGCGACCTTCACGCGCCTCTGCGAAGAGAGCGACGCGCGCCTTGTAACGCGCCACTTTGAATTACAGTTGCTGGATGAGGCCGGCTTCCGACCGGAGTTGCAGCGCTGCGTAACCTGCGACGAAGCAATCGTCGCGCAGGATCAGTTCTTCAGCCATGCGTCTGGCGGCGTCGTGTGCCCGGACTGTGCTGCGCGCGGCCTTGGCCATCTGCCGCTACCGCTGTCCACGCTCAAGCTGCTGCGGCATTTGCAGCGCAGCCCCTGGGCGCAGGTGCGCTCTCTCGAAATCCCGGAGGCCCTGCACAACGATGTGGAGCGTATCCTGACCGGTTACATGACCTGGGTGCTGGAGCGCCGGCTGCAGGGCGTGGAGTTCGCGCGCCGCGTGCGACAAATGCGGCCGGCGGCCGCGCCCAGGGCACAGGAGAGCGAGTAAATGAACCACGCAACGCCGGCCCGCGAGTCCGACTGCATCGCGGGCGTTTACACGCTGCCGCTGCGCGCCTTTGCGGATGAACGCGGGCGCTTTACGGAGACCTTCCGCCGCGAATGGTTTCCCTGGGTGAACTGGGATCGGCTGCAGCTCAACCGCTCCGACAGCCGCCGCCATGTCCTGCGCGGCCTGCACTGGCACAAACACCAGGTCGACTACTGGGTCGTCACGCGTGGCCACATTCGCGCGGTGCTGGTCGATCTGCGGCCCTCTTCAGCAAGCTGGCGCGCGGTGGAGCTGGTCGAGCTGGAAGAGGGCGCAGGTCCGGGACTATTCATCCCGGTCGGCGTGGCGCATGGTTTCGTCACGCTCGGCGATGCGACGTTGACCTACGTCGTCAACAACTATTACGACAGCACAGACGAGCACGGCCTCGCCTGGGACGACCCGCAACTGAAGATTCCCTGGGGTGTGGCGCAGCCACTACTCTCGGAACGCGACCGCAATAACCCGACCCTGGCCGAACTGGAAGCGACGGGGCTGCCGCGCTGATCAGCGCTGGCTGTCCGGCCTGTCCTGTCCGTTTTCCTCCGGCTCGTTGGCCGACGTATGTTCCAGCCAGGCGGCCACCCACTTCAGGGCGTCGACCGCGCTCTCCGGCGCGTGCTCGCCCGTGAGGATCTGACGCTCGATGTTCTGCCGCACCAGCGTATTGCGGCTGCGCAGATCGCCCATGTTGCCAATCAGCAGCGCCAGCTCGCGCAGGTTGTGCGCCAGCACGACCCGCGCGTTCTGCGACAGTTCGCTGCTATGGGCGTCCAGCTCGGCGCGAATCGTCGCGTCGTCAAAGCCGATGGGCTGGTGATTGCGCGGGTCAAAGGCGGCTGACAGGTGCTGCAGCAAATCGAAGACATCGTCGATTGCGCTGGCAAAGTCGCTCATGCTGCGCGTGCCCAGCATCCGCCGGAAGGCGAGGATGGTCTGCACGACCTCGCGTTTGTGGGCGAGCGGCCTGCTGGTGGCCAGGCTGTCATCCACGCGCGACAGCGCGGCCGTGCCCTGCGTGCGGGCCCAGGCGCGCCACCAGGTGCTCAGCCGCAGTTGCAGGGTCGAACTCCAGGCAAGGGCCTCCTGCAGCCGCAGCAAATCCACAGCCAGCTGCGCGTTCTCTGCCGCCATGCAGCGCATGTGGAACAGGCGACGGGCGGCCTCGCGTGCAACAACTTCCGAACGGCTTTCGCTGGCGAACTCCAGCAAATGCCAGAGCGCCTCATCACCGATGCGCAACGCCTCGTGCTGCTGCAACAGTCGTGCGAGCAGCTCGGCGGCCGGCAAGGCCTCGCTGCGCCAGGCGCGCATCCGCAGCAGCGCGAGGCAGCTGTCGGCGATGGTCTCGCGCGACAAATCAGCGGGCAACTGCCCGAATACATTCACGAGCTCAGCGCTGCTGCGCTGGCTGCGATGCGCGGCGTCCGGCAGCGCGCCGGCCAGCAGGTCCTGTGCAGCCAGCCTGACGGCGAAGTCGATGAAGAGCGCGTCGCGCCGGTCAGTTAACAGCAGGGTAGCGATATTGCCGAGTGCCGAGGGCGGCAGCCATTGCGCGCCTTCCTGCAGCCAGGCGTTGACGATGGCCTGCGGCTGAAAGTGGGCGGGCAGGGCGCTGCTGTTTTCGCCGCGAAACAGTAGCCATGTCTGCTCCAGCACGGCGCTGCTGATCGCCCCCGCCACGCGGGCCTCGGTGGCGCGCGCGATGGCAACCAGGAAGAATTCCGGCCCGCGGCGTTGCAGGGTCAAAAGGGGATCGCCGGTGTAGTCGCGTAGCACGAGACCGACGTTGTCCGGCAGCGCGGCCAGCAGATCGGCGTCTGCCAGCAGGTCGTCCAGCGCGTCGGGGGCGTGACGCACGGCCAGCTCCAGCAGCTGCAAGCCAAGCTCGCCGTCGCTGTGAGCCCGTTCGCGCACGGCCAGCAGGCCTTCCTGCAGAATCTCTGCCAGGCAATAGTGATCTGGCTCGAGGGCGATGAGGCGCAACCAGTTTACGACGGTGGCAGCGTCGGCCTCGCAGATGGCGATTTGCAATGAACAGAGCGCCGCCGCCTGCAAGCGCAATCGCCAGGAGTCCTGTCTGTCGCCGGCGGCGGCCAGGCGCGCGCGCGCGAAAACGTAGACCGCATCGGGGCGATGCTGCAGGCTCGCGGCCAGGTCTGCGCCCAGTTGGCTGGCGAGCGCAGGGTCGGCGTCCATCTGCTGCGCCACCAGCAGGGCGGCCTCGCTGTCGCGCTTGTCCAGCGCATCCCGCAGCAAGCGTTGCAGCACCACCGGCAACAGGGCCGGGGCGACGGGCTGGCCGGTGCCCAGGAAGGCCTTGAGTTCTGCGGAGGGGATCGCCTGGCCGCTCTCAATGCGCTGGCCGAGGAGGTGCTGCTGCGCCAGTTGGTCGAGCCCCGCGGCCAGCTCGTTGCCCGCTGGCAGCGGGCCCAGGGCATCGATGGCCTCCAGCAGCTTTGGTACGTCGCCAACCCACCACTGGGCCAGCAAGGCGACGTAGTGGCCGCCCGGCAGGGAGGGCAGGGCCATCTCGTCGCCGGCGCGCCAGCGGCTGCTGTCCAGGTCCGCATCGCTGAACAGGATGGCGGGTGCGTCTTCGCTGACTTCATTGACGTTGCTGGCGAAGCCCAGCAGCGGACGCGCACTGGCCGGCAGCAGCGCCATCAGCCCCTGCACCAGCTGCGATGCGGCTGCGCGTGTTGCGCGCCTGGCCCTCCAGCAGCAGCCTGCGCTCATCCAGCGCGGCCGCCAGCAATTGCAGCAGTGGCGCCAGCTCGCCATCGTGCTCCTGCAGCAGGGCCTGCAGGCTGGCCCGGCGCGATTCCTGCGTCCAGGGAGGCGCAGCAGGCAGGGCATCCGCCTGATTCGCCTGGACGAAGAAGGGCAACAGGTTGCCGGCGGCATACTGCAACAGGCTGCGCGGCAGCCGCTTGAACTCGAGACGGGGCGCGTCCGCCGCCTCCTGCCAGGCTCTGGCCAGCAGAAACTGGTCATCCGGCCCCGGAAAGATGCCGATGGAGAGTGTCTGCTGGCGCGAGACGCCAAGCAGCGGCGCCAGCGACCTCGGCGCGGGCCCGACCTGGGCTGCTGCGGCGCCCTCGTCCTCAGCTACGGAGAAGGTCTGCTGTTGAGGTGACCCGGATTGTGGCGGGGCCGCACCAACGCTGCGTTGCGCGATCTTCTCGCTCAAAGGAGTCCCCCGGAGCCAGATTCCGCGAACACTGTAGCCAGGTTGGTTGCGCCCGGCAAGAGCCAGCGCGCTCAGCAGAGGACCTGCACGGCCTGCACCAGCCCCTTCAAATAACCCGTGCACCAGGCGCGTCCGCGATGATGCCAGTCGCTGTCGTCCAGCATGGCAGGTACGTGGTCGTCGATGAGGAAGCCGTCGAATCCGACTTCGTGCAGTGCGCGCAGGATCGCAACCGGGTCGACATTGCCTTCGTTCGGGAAGCATTCCTGGAAGCTCGGCACGCTGCCCTGCACGTCGCGGAAGTGTACGTAGAAGATGCGGCCCTGTGCGCCAAAGTGGCGGACGGCGTCCAGCACGCCCTCGCCAGCGGAGCAGTCGGCGTAGAGCATTTCCGAGAAGCAGCCCATGCAGAAGTCGAGGCCGTGGGCCGGGCTCGGCAGGGCCGCCAGCACCTTGCGAAAGTTTTCCGCCTTGTAGAAGAGTCGCTCCTGCCTGCCCAGCGCCGGCAGGGGCGGGTCGTCTGGATGCAGCGCGATCTTGACGCCGCTCGCTTCCGCCACCGGCAGCACCTGTTCCATGAAACGCAGGTAGCTCTCCAGCAGCTGGCTCTCGCTGTACTCCTGCTGCCTGTCGCCGCTGCTGATCTGGCCCGCCAGGGCAGCCTCCAGATCGAAGGCCGTAACCGTCACGCCGCCGCGACCGCGCTTCGTGGGCGTGCGCCAGACGCCGCCAGGCATCCAGTTGAGGCCCAGCAACGGGATTCCCGCCGCGCCCATGTTCTGCACAGTGCGCTGGTAGTTGCTGATCTGCGCCTCCTCGCCCGGCAGACCCAGCATGGCCTTCAGGTAGAAGTTGCGCGGGACGTTTTCGATGGCCTCCAGCTCCAGGCCGAATTCGTTGACGCGCTGCTTCAGGCGCCGTAAGTTGGCCAGCGTCCAGTAGCCATCGCTACCGGGCAGGTCCCGCGTGGGGCCCTGAATGTTGAACTGCACGCCGCTGACGCCCAGCTGCTGCGCGTAGGTCAGGTACTCGTCCGTGGCCGTGTGATACTGCCCGATGGCGACGCGCATCTGCTGGCTCATGACCTCACTCCCCTCTGAACTGGCCTCTGTTCCCTTACGGGGCTCTCTACTATACTCGCTTGCCCGGTGAACAGGCAGGAGCTGACATGAACTCTGGCAAGGTCCTGGTCACCGGCAGCGAAGGACTCATTGGCAGCGCGGTGCTGCGCGAACTGCGCGCGCATGGCTACCAGGTCACCCCGGTCGACCGCAGCCAGCAGCATCAGGGAGACACCAGGCTCGTCGACATGCAGGATCTGGGCCACGTGCTGGGCGTCATGCACGGACAGGACGCGGTCGTGCACATGGCCGCCATTCCTGCCCCAGGCCATCATCCCTCCGAAGTGGTCTTTCGCAATAACGTCATGTCCACTTTCAATGTGCTGGAGGCCGCGACCCTCCTGAACGTCCGCAACCTGGTGCTGGCCAGCAGCATCTCCGCGCTGGGACTGGCATATCGCCATCGCGATTTCAACCCCCTGCGCATCCCCGTTGACGAAACACATCCCTTGCTTTCCCAGGACTGCTACGGGCTATCCAAGATGCTCGGCGAGGAACTGGCAGAAGGCTACGTTCGGCGCACGCCGGAGCTGGCCGTGACCAGTCTGCGCTTCACCTGGGTGCTGGATGAGGAGAATGCGCAGGTCGCCAGAAACGCCCGCAAGCAGGGCGAGGAATCCAACGGCGGCGCCTTCTGGACCTGGGTGGACGTGCGTGACGCCGCCAGCGCCTGTCGTCTGGCGCTGGAGCGTAACCAGCCTGGGCACGAAGCCTGTTACATTGCAGCGCCCGAAATATTTCCGGCCACAGCGATAGAGACCTTGCTCGCCAGGCATTTCCCCGGCGACTATCCGGTAGCGCCCTACATTCGCGGTTCCGTCAGCCCGGTCGATTGCAGCAAGGCCCGGCGTCTGCTGGGCTGGCAGGCGCGCTGGAACCTCGACGGCAGCGAGCGTCCGTAGACCCCGACCCTGGGCAACGCTATACTGCCAGTAGTCGCGCTTCTGCCCGCGGGGACGTAAATGCCGGAAATCATGCAGGTCGTCCCCATCCTCCTCGTGGCCTTCGCCGCCTCGCTGGCCCTGACGCCGCTGACGCGCCAGTTGGCCCTGCGCCTGGGCGTGGTCGATAAACCCTCGCAGCGCAAACTCCATCTCGACAGCAAGCCCATGATGGGCGGCCTGGCGATCTACCTCGCACTGGCGTTGGCGTTGTTGCTCTTCAGTCCGGCGCGCCACATCGCGGCGCTGGCGGCGGTGCTGGCCGGCGCGGCCCTGCTGGCGTTGCTGGGACTGCTCGACGACCGCTACGATTTATCCTGGGGCAGGAAGGCGCCGGTGATGATCCTGGCGGCGGCGGGCATCGTGGCCAGCGGCGTGAAGGTGTCGCTGGTCGGCAACGACTGGATCGACGTGCCGTTGACCGTGATCTGGATTTTCGTCATCACCAACGCGGTCAACTATCTCGACAACATGGACGGCCAGTCCGCCGGCTCTACGGCCATCGCCGCTTTCTTCTTCCTCCTCATCGCCTGGACGCAGGACCTCAGTCTGGTGAGCCTGCTGGCTGCCGCCGTGCTGGGCAGCGCGCTGGGCTTCCTCGTCTACAATTTCAATCCCTCCAGCAGCTTCATGGGCGACATGGGCACCCTGCCGCTGGGCTTCATCCTGGCGGTGCTGGCCATCAAGCTGCAGTTCGACCAGGCTTTTTCGCTGCGCTGGTTCATCCCGGTCTTCGTGCTGGCGCTGCCGGTCTTCGATGTCAACCTGGTGACCTGGACGCGCATCTTCGAGGGGCGTTCGCCGACGGAAGCCGGCAAGGACCACAGCTCGCACCGCCTCATGGGTCTGGGTCTGGGCCAACGTCAGGTGCTGGCCCTGATTTTCGGCTACTGTGCCCTCTTCGGCCTGCTCGCCACGCTGCTCAGCGAAGCGCCGGAGGCGCAGCAGCCGCCACTGGTGGCCGCCGGCCTGCTGGCGCTGCTGCTGCTCGCCGCGCTGATGGCCCGGCTGCGGCGACGCCAGCGACTGGCCATCGCCGTCGAACAGGGTGAGCGGCTGCAACCGGACGGCACCTGATGCGCGTCCTGCACGTCATCCGGGCCACCGGCATGGCCGGCGCCGAAACGCATTTGCTTGCGTTGCTCGGCGGCTTGCGCGCGCGCGGCCTGGACGCGCAGCTGGCCTTGCTCACGACGCGCGACCAGCCGCTGCACGACTACCGCGAACTGTTGCGGCAGCGCGGCATTCCGCTGCACGCCTTCGCCATGCGCGGCCACCTGGAGCCGCAATTGCTGCTGCGCCTGCGCGCGCTGATGCAGGAGCTGCGCCCGTCGCTTGTGCACACACATTTGTTCCACGCTGACCTCTATGGCGCGCTGGCGGCCCGGTGGGCGCAGGTGCCGGCCCTGGTGAGCAGCCGCCACAACGACAACGCCTTCCGGCGCCGTCAGCCCTGGCGCGGCCTGAACCGCCGGCTGTGGCGCATGGCCGACGCCGGCATCGCCATCTCGCAGGCCGTGG
Source organism: Phototrophicaceae bacterium (assembly GCA_965238035.1). GTDB lineage: Bacteria > Chloroflexota > Anaerolineae > Aggregatilineales > Phototrophicaceae > JAGWBD01. The sequence continues at coordinate 2,139,934 of OZ250163.1, forward strand.
CGGACTTCGTCGTCGAGGTCGAGAATGCGCCGCGCGACAAGCTGCGCGTGATCCATTACGGTCTGCAGTGGCAGCCGTCGCCGAACGCCGAACGTCAGGCCCTGCGCCGCAGCATGCGGACGCAACTGGGCTTCGCTCAAACGCAGCCGTTGCTGGGCATGGCCTGCCGCCTCATCGAGCAGAAGAGCGTCAGCGACGCGCTGCAGGCCTTCGCCGGCACGCGTAGCGAATTCCCCGAGGCGCGCCTGCTCATTGCGGGCGACGGCCCCCTGCGCGCGCAGCTGGAGAGCGAAGCGACGCAGGCTGGCCTCACGGGCAGCGTGCGTTTCCTCGGCTGGCGCGACGATGTGCCACAATTGCTGGCAGCCTGCGACCTGTTCCTCATGCCCAGCCTGTGGGAAGGCTTTGGCCTGGTGCTGCTGGAGGCCATGGCGCAGGGGCTGCCGGTGGTCGCCTCCCGCGTCAGCGCTATCCCCGAGATAGTGGTCGCCGGGGAGACCGGCCTGCTCGCGCCGCCGCGGGACGTGCCGGCCTTGCGGGAAGCGCTGCTGACCCTGCTGCGGGATCCGCCGCTGGCGCGTCACATGGGGCTGATGGGCATGGAACGACTTGAAACGCATTTCAGCGAGCAGCGCATGCTGGACGAGACCCTCGCCCTCTATCACGAGCTGCTTCCCGGGCCATGACAGCGCGCCTGCTTTACCTGGTCAATATCCCGCGCTTCTTCCTCACGCACCGCCTGCCACTGGCGCTGGCGGCGCGCGACGCGGGCTACGACGTGCACGTCGCCACCTCGCAATACGATCGCGACAACGTCGCCCGCATCCGCGCCACCGGCCTCACACATCACGCGCTGCCGCTGCAGCAACATGGCACTGCGCCGCTCAACGAGCTGCGCGCCCTGCGCAGCATCCTCGCGCTTTACCGCGAACTGCGCCCCGACCTGGCGCATCACATCACCGTCAAGGCCTTGCTCTACGGCGGCCTGGCCGCGCGCCTGAGCGATGTGCCGGCCCTGGTCAACACGGTCAGCGGCCTGGGTTATGTGTTCTCGACGGACGACCTGCGCGCGCGTTCATTGCGCGGCGCAGTCAGTCTCGGCTACCGGCTGCTGCTGCGCCACCCCAACGCCTGCACCATCTTCCAGAATCCCGATGACCGCGATCACTTCGTGCAGCGCGGCCTGGTCGCCGCCGGCCAGACCTGCGTCATCCGCGGCTCGGGCGTGGACATGACGCGCTTTCGCCCGCAGCCGCAGCCGACGGGCACCCCCCGGGTGCTCTTCGTCGGACGGCTGCTGTGGCAGAAGGGCCTGGCCGAATTCGTGGCAGCGGCGCGCCAGCTACAGGCGGAGGGGCTGGACGCGCGCTTCACCATCGCCGGCTATGGCGAGGCCGGCAACCCGGACAGCGTGCCGCCGGAGACCCTGGCCGCCTGGCAGCGCGAAGGCATCATCGACTACCTCGGCCAGCGCGACGACATGCCGCAGATCTATGCCGATGCGCAAATCGTCTGTCTGCCATCCTGGCGTGAAGGCGTGCCGCGCGCGCTGATCGAGGCGGCCGCCTGCGGCCGCGCGCTGGTGGCCAGCGACGTGCCCGGCTGCCGCGAAATCGTGCAGCATGATCTTAACGGCCTGCTGGTGCCGGCGCGCGCGCCGGAAGCGCTGGCCGCGGCCCTGCGCCGTCTGCTGCAAGATGCAGCGCTGCGGCAACGTATGGGCGCGGCGGGACGTGAGCTGGTGCTGCGTGAGTTTTCGCTGGAGCGCGTGAACGCGGCGACCCTGGCGCTCTACGCGCAACTGCTGGCTGCCCGCGAAAGTCGGCTCAGGAACTGACCAGATTGTCACGGATGTAGTCGAAGTTGATGTCCAGCCCGAGTCCCGGCCCCTGCGGCACGTGCACGTAGCCCTCGTCATCCATGGGGTCGGGCAGGGCGTTCAGCCAGGGCGGCGGCGTCTCGTAATCGATGAAGGGATGCAACAGTCCCCGTTCGTGATACTGGCCGGCGACGCTCATGGCGCAGAGCGCATGCAGGTTGCCGACGCCGCTGCCATGCGATTCGCACTGCATGCCGAAGGCCTCCGCCAGATGCACGATCTTCATCATCGGCGTGAGGCCGCCAACATCCTGCGTGCCTACGCGTGAGATATCCGCGGCGCCGCGCAGCATCCACTCGCCGCGCGTTTTCAGGCCGCCCCGGGCCGTCTCCGGGCCGCAAATCTGTAGCTGCAGCTGCTCCGTCAGCCACACGTAGGACGAAACGCTGGCCTCGTCCATCGGCTCTTCCATCCAGTAGTAATCCAGCTTTTCCAGCTCGCGCCCCAGGAAGAGCGCCTGCTGGCGCGTGTAGAAATGGTAGGGGTCCAGCATGAGCACGATGTCCGGGCCGACGGCCTCGCGCACGGCGGCGCAGGCGGCGACGTCCCGCTTCGGGTCCGGCGCGCCAGGCATGGGCGGCTGCCAGGTGTGCAGCTTGATGGCCTTGTAGCCGCGCGCCACCAGCTGCAGCGCGAAGTCGCCGTAGGCCTGCGGCGAATCGAGCCCGCCCGCCAGGTCATCGCCGCACATGGTGCTGCCATAGGCCGGCACCTTGTCGCGGAATGCGCCCAGCAACTTGTACACCGGCTGGCCCACGGCGCGCCCGGCCAGATCCCAGAGCGCCAGGTCCACCGCCGCCAGCGTCCCGTCCGTCAACGCGGCAGTGAGGCGCTGGCGTTCGTAGAGCGTCTGCCAGATGCGCTCGCGGTAGAAGGGGTCCAGGCCGGTCAGCAACGGCCGCACCAGAGCGTCCACGACGCGATTGTCGATGCCGAAGCTGTGGCCGTTGACACCCGCATCTGTGGTGATGGTGAGCAGGGTCTGCCGCGCTTCATGCATGTCGGCCGGATGACCGTGGCCATCGCTGTCGCTGCTCTTGTTGCTGCTGTATCGAAAGGTCTCGCACAGAACGTCAGTGATAATCATGGACACACCGTAAAATATGCGTTGGCCGGGGCGCCGTGGTAAGATGGCCGCTGAGGATAAAAGGCTGAGCAGACCATGCCAGTTATTGAGCACCGGGTCAACATCAATCGGTCGGTGACGGATATCTTCCGCTTCATGAGCGATTTTGGCAACAATCCGCGCTGGCAACCCTCCGGCATTAAGCTGGAGCGCGTGGGCAAGGTGCGCATGGGCGACATGATTGTCGGCCACCAGCGCATGTTGGGCCGTATGCAGTTCGTGAACGCGGACGTAGTGGATTACCTGCCCAACCAGCGCCTCGCCTACACTGGTGTGATGGGCGGCTACAACTTCCGCACGACCTACGACTTCAACCTGGCCAGTGGCGGCACGGATGTCACTATCCGCACGGACATCCGCATCCCCTGGTTCCTCTTCATGTTCCGCCCCTTCGTGCTGGGCGGCCTGCGCGGCCAGATCTCGGCCTCGCTGGAGCGCCTGAAAACGGTGATGGAAGACCGCCTTGACCTGGGCAGCCCCCGCGCATGACGGCGGGCAGCGACCCCAGAAGATCCCATTTGCGTTTCGTTCCCGACAAATGCATGAGGTTTTGATGATATGAAAATTTCAGGGTATCTGATTTTGGCGGGTGTAGTGGTAATCTTTTTCTTTGGTATTTTGGTAAATATTCGCAGCGTAGTTACAGATTTTGCTTCAAGACTAGAAGAGCTATTTCAGGACGAGACCCGAGTTGATGTTGAAATGCAGCGGCTAATGCTAACAGCTATCCAGCCCATGGGTCAGCTAGTAACGATTAGCAGTCAATTCGCAGATCCGTCTATCAAAGCCAGTCTTACAAGTGGGCCTCTAAACCTTTGCGGTGTAGGTGTCGAACACAGTGTTGAAGTGACAATTGAAGCTGGAGTTGATCTGAAATCGGTTCAGGCGATGCACATCTTCCACGATAAAGACGTGGATGGCTGGACCTTGAAATTACCATCGGCACAATTGACGAGTTGTCGTATTGATTACATACGCCAGCAAGACCATTCATTCACCTTGTGCACCAAGGACTGGGATGAAATCCGGTTGCTTGTGGAATCCGTCGCCCTGAAAGAATTCAGGGATTTAGCTTTGGAAGAAGGAATTCTCGAAACTGCTCAAGAAGAATCCAGAAATGCTCTGGGAAGTTTTGTGCATGCTCTAACCGGCAGCAACAATATCCGTATGGAGTTTCGAGAAGATTCAGCAGTGAAGTTCCCGGAATCCTGCCTGCGCGAACCGCCGCGCGGCTGGACATTCGACGAAGAAAGCGACACCTGGAAGCGCGAGTAGCAGCGGCCCCGACTCACCAGGCGCCGTGGTGCAGTAGCAGATGCGGCAGCGTCATGGTGATGATCTGCAGGTCGAGCCGCACCGACCAGTTCTCAATATAATAAATATCCAGCAGGCACATCTCGTCGAAAGGTACGTTGCTGCGGCCGCTGATTTGCCACAGGCCGGTGCAGCCAGGGATGGTCTGCAGGCGCTGTAAGTGCCAGGGCTCGTACAGCGCCACCTCGTCCGGCGTGGGCGGGCGCGGCCCCACCAGGCTCATCTCGCCGCGCAACACGTTGATGAATTGCGGCAGCTCGTCGATGCTGGCGGCGCGGATGAAAGCGCCCACCCGCGTGATGCGCGGGTCGTTACGAATCTTGGGGTGGCGCGGGTCCTCACCCGAGTCCTGTACCAGTTGCTCGCGCATACTGTCCGCGTCCGGCACCATGCTGCGAAACTTGTACATGCTGAATTCGCGGCCGCCCTCACCGACGCGGCGCTGCGGGTATATCACCGGCCCGCGACTCCCGATGCGAATGGCGAGCGCCGCCAGCGAGACCAGCGGCAGCCACAGCGGCGCGCTGACCACCACCAAGCCAACGTCAATGGCGCGCTTGATGACGCGGTCCGTGCCCCGGAAGCGCTGCTCCCGGCTGCCAAATCCCAGCAGGGGAATGCCGTCCAGATTCTCGACCTGCATCTGGCGCGTGTTCAGCTGGAACACGTCCGGCACCGCCATGACGTCGGCGCCGGCGTGGCGCGCCGTGTGGGTGATTGACTGGATCCGGTTGTGGCGCGACCAGGGCAGGGTGATGATGACCAGATCAATCTTGTGCCGCTGGATGGTCTCATCCACCTTGTCGAGCGTTCCGAGGCTCTTGATGCGGCCGAGGTTAAACTGCACCAGATCGGGATTGTCGTCCACAAAACCGATCGGCTCGTAGCCGAAATCCTTGCGCGCCAGCATCACGCGCAACACGGCGCCGCCGCTCTCGCCCGCGCCGACGATCAGCACGCGCTGTACCCCTATGCCGCGTGCGCGCAGGGCGGCCAGCAGCAGGCGGTGTAGCACACGAACGAACGCCATCAACAAAAGGGTCAGCATCGCATTGTAGACCAGCATCAGACGGCTGCTGGCGTAGGATTGCGTCACGTAGAAAAGCGCCAGTTCGGCCACAGTCGCAGTGCCGATGCCGTTGATGCTGATGCTGAGATCCTCGACGAAGGAGCGACCCCGTACTTGCTGGTAGAGGCCGTTGCTGTTGTGCGCGAAGTAGAGAATGACGGCGTAGATCAGGGCATAGGGGATGTAGGGCTCGAAGGGCACCTGGTTGATTTCCATCACCTGCCGGAAAGTCGTGAGCTGGTAGCGGGCGATGTAACCCAGCACGAAGGCCAGCAGCGCCAGCAGGAAGTCGGCGGCGGGCAGTGACCAGGCGGGCAGGGGCATCTTGCGCGGCGGCGGCGGCGGCAGCCTGTCCGCGATGGAGGCCGAAGCGCCTGCCGCTCTGCTCCGGGAAGGGGTTTTCAGGGCTCCGCCTGATCCAGGGCGCATGCATAGCTCCCGATAGTCCGCTCTGCGGTGGCGCGCCAGCTAAAGCGCCGGGCCTGTTGCAGGCCGCGAATGCGCTCCTGTGCTCGCCATGTATCGCTTCGCAGACTGTGCTGCAGGGCAGCGGCCCAGGCGTCCACGTCTGTGGGCGGCAGGTTGGTGCCGTCCGCTCCGGCGGCTTCTGGCAGCGACGATGCGTCGGCGACGATGACCGCTGTGCCGCAAGCCATCGCCTCAAGCACGGGCATGCCGAAGCCCTCATAGAGCGAGGGGTAGACGAACACTTCCGCACAATTATACCAGAGCGCGAGTTCTTCTGCCGCGAGGTAGCCGGGAAAGTGTACGCTCTCGCCCAGTCCGAGTCGCTCCACAGTCGCGAAGATCTGCTCGTAATCCCAGCCCTTGCCACCGGCCAGCAGCAATGGCAGACGTTCTGGCAATTGCGCATAGGCCTGCAACAGCGTCACAAGGTTCTTGCGCGGCTCCAGCGTGCCGACGAAGAGCCAGAAACGCTCCGGCAGGCCCTTGCGCTGCCGAAAGGCCGCGACATCTGCTGCCGGCAGCGGACGAAAGCGGGTCGCATCGTGGCCGGGCGGAGCGATGTCGATGCGTTCCGGCGCGATGCCCAGCAGGTCGGCGACGTCCGCCGCCGTGCTCTGCGAAATGGCGATGACGCGCCGCGCCCTCCGGCAGCTGATGCGCGTCAGCAATTGCAGATAACGCCGCCGCGCCGGCGCCAGCACTTGTGGATAGCGCAGGAAGCTGAGGTCGTAGACCGTCACGATCAGCGGCCGGCTCAGCAATAGCGGCCCCACGAAGGCCGTGGCGTGCAGCAGGTCAAAATCGCCGGGCTGCGTTGGCTGGGCCACTTGCTCCCACAGAATGCGTCGCAGTGGCGCCTGCGTATCGAAGCGGGAGCGGCGCAACTTCAGGCCCGGGAAGTCGGCCTGGCTGTTGCGGCCGCACATAACCGTGAAGCGCCAGTCCTGCGGCGCAACCGCCGCCAGCTGCGCCAGGGTGTGATAGAGGTAGCCGTGGATGCCGGCGCTGCGATAGCCGCTCTGGCCGGAAAGCAAATGGGCGTTGATGCCGATGTGAGGCATGGTTGCGGTCGCCTCTGTGTACAGCGCTCCACCAAGCCATTATAGTCCTGTCGGGAGCAGGAGGCAGGCTTGCCGTGACCAAGACGCAGGAATCGCTGGCGAACTGGACGATGCAGGCGGAGGCCCGCCGTGGCTGGATCAGCGAGCTCGCCTGGGCGCCAAATGGCCAGGCGCTGGCGCTGGCTTCCGCGACAGGTGTCGCGCTCTACGCCTTCAGGCAAGGTAAACTGATTTTGCGCAATGTGCTGGAGGGACACGACGGCCCGGTCAAGGGGGTCGCCGTGTCCGCCGACGGGGCGCTGCTGGCGTCCGCCGGTGCCGACCGGCTGATCCATCTGCGCGATCTGCGTCAGGGCGGCGCGCTACGGGTGCTGGCCGGACATGAAGGCTCGGTCGAGCGTGTAGCATTTGCTCCCGATGGCGTGCAACTGGCTTCCGCCGGCGCCGACGGCACCCTGCGTCTGCACGAGCTGGCAACGGGGCGCGAACTGCGCGTACTACGCAGCCACGACGATGAAGTGCGCGCGCTCTGCTTCTGTGATGGCGGACGCCTGCTGGTGAGCGGCGGCCGCGACAACCAGGTGTGCGTGCACGATGCCGCCAGTGGTGCGCTGCTGCGCCGGGAGCAGCACGACGACTGGCTGCGCGCGCTCCTGCCCTGGCCCGCGGACGACGCCTGGTTGCTCTCGGCGAGCCGCGACGGCGAGCTGCGCCTGTGGCCCTGTCGCGGCGGCGAGCCGCGACTGCAGCTGCGCGCGCACGCTGGCGGCCTGGACTGCGCGGCTTTCACGCCGGACGGCAGCTTGCTGGTCACCGGCGGTCGCGACTGCGCGCTTCGTGGCTGGCGCGTGGCGGACATTGCGCCCCTGGGCGACATCGCGGCGCACGAGCGACCGGTGCTCGGCCTGGCGTTCAGCCCGGACGGGCGCTGGCTGGCCAGCAGCGGCGGCGACAACTGGCTGCGCCTCTGGCGCCGGGCTGCGCATTGAGCGACGCCCCCGCCTCTGCTATACTGCGGCGCCGGAGCCCCTGTAGCTCAGAGGACAGAGCAGAGGTTTCCTAAACCTTGTGCACAGGTTCGAGTCCTGTCAGGGGTACAGTAGAAGGAGCCCCGCGGCATAATGGCCATTCTGGCGCACGGACAGCTGGGCGCCTGGGACGAGTTGATCTTTCTCGGCATCACCGTCCTCTTCGCGCTCATCATGGTGTTCAGCTGGTTGCGTAGCCGCAACCTGGCGGCGGATGAGCCTGAAGATGAGCCTGAAGATGAGCCCCACGGAGCGGCTGAACATTTCGGTCTGGACTGAGCGAATGCCTGTGTCGCCGTTACCGTTGTTGGCGTTTGACACGTGGCCGCTCCTGTGGACGAAAGCAGGAAGTTAATCGTGCTGGTAGATGTCGTTCTACCTAATCTGGGCTTTGGAATGGAAGAAGGACAGCTGCTCGCCTGGCTGAAGGCCCCCGGCGACGCGGTGCGCAAGGGCGAACCCCTCGCTGAAGTCGAGGGCGACAAAACGACGGTTGAGCTGGAAGCCCTGGCGGACGGCGTGCTTGAGCAGCAGCTGGTGCCGGCGGAAACTACCGTGCCGGTCGGCACTGTGCTGGCGCGCATCCGCAGCGGCGCCAGGGCTGCCGTGAGCAGCGCGCCCGCCGCTCCCGCTCCCCCTGCTGCAAAGGCTGCAGCGCCGCCTCCGCCGCCTCCCAGGCGAGAATCTGTTGCCGCGCCCTCACCTGCGCCCAGGCTGCGCGTTGCGCCGGCCCTGCGCCGCCTTGCGCGGGAGCACGGCATTGCGCTGGATGAGTTGGCGGCCAGTGTTCCGGGCGGTCGCATCACGCGCGCGGCCATAGAAGCCAGGATTGCCGCGCAGTCCGCTGCGCCCGCAGCCCCGGCTGAACGCGAGGCCGTGCCGCTTTCGACAATGCGCCAGATCATCGCCCGCCGTTTGGCGCAGGGCATGCAAGAGATGCCGCATTTCTTCGTACGCGCTGAACTGGATTTCAGCGCCGCTTTGGACGCGCTGCCGGAGGGGGTGGGCGTCAACGCCCTGCTGCTCTGGCTGACAGTGAAGGCCCTGCAGGACGTGCCGCAGTTCAACGCCACCTTCGAGCAGGGCACGCTCTGGCGCCACGCGCATATCGACCTGGCGCAGGCGGTCGCGCTGCCGGACGGGCTGCTGACGCCGGTGCTGCGCAAGGCCGAGGGCGAGTCGCTGGCGGGCCTGGCCCAACGCTCGCGCGAGCTTGTCACGAGGGCGCGTACCGGTCGCCTGCGGCCGGAAGAGATGCAGGGCGGCAGCTTCACGCTCAGCAACCTGGGCGTCGTGCAGCAGGTAGACGACTTCACGGCCATCATCAATCCGCCACAGGTCGGCATTCTGGCCGTGGGCGCGCTGCGCGAGCGGCCCGTAGTGATTGATGACGGACTGCATATCCGGCAGACGGCGCACTTGACCGTTTCTGCCGATCATCGCATTGTGGACGGCATGCTTGCGGCGCAGCTGCTGGCGGCCTTTGACCGGCATTTGCAGGCCTTTAGCGCCTGAAAGGGCGGGCCGCGCAGTGAGAAAGGACGAGGGATGAATAAGAGTCTGGGCGCGGCAACGCGCCACAAGATGCTGGGCAACATGCTGCTGGTGCGCCACGCTGAGGAGCGCATTCAGGAGCTGTTTCTGGAGAACGTTATCCGCGGTACGACGCATCTCTGCATTGGCCAGGAGGCGGTCTCGGTCGCCATGGCCGAAATCGTCGACGCGCCCCGCGGCGACACCGTGACCTGTACCTATCGCGGCCACGGTCACGCCCTGGCGCTGGGCATGCCGCTGGAATCGCTGATGGCCGAGATGATGGGCAAGAGCAGCGGCTGCTCGAAGGGCAAGGGCGGCTCGATGCATCTGACTGACCTCGATGTCGGCCTGCTGGGTACCTTCGCCATTGTGGGCGCGGGACTGCCGGTGACCAACGGCGCGGCCCTGACGGCCCAGATGCGCGGCAACGGCGCGCTCTCCATCTCCATCTTTGGCGATGGCACGCCCAACATCGGCGCCTGGCACGAGGCCGTCAACCTGGCGGCGGTTTGGCAGCTGCCGGTCATTTTCCTCTGCGAGAATAATCGCTATGGTGAATACACGCCCTACGAAGACACGGCGCCGGTGCCAAATGTGGCCGACCGTGCGGCCGCCTATGGCATCCCCGGCGTCATTGTGGACGGCCAGGATGCCGAGGCGCTGCATGCGGTGCTGCTGGAAGCGGCCGAACGCGCCCGCAGTGGTGCGGGCCCCACGCTGGTTGAGGCACAGACCTATCGCTATCGTGGGCATTCGCGCAGCGACCCGGCCCCGTATCGACCGGAAGGCGAGCTGGAGCGCTGGCTGGCGCGCGACCCGATCGACATCCTGGCGCAGCGCATGCAGGCAGACGGCCAGCTGGACGCAGCGCAGTTCGCTGCGCTGCGTGAGGAACGCAAGGCGGAGGTGCAGCGTGTCACCGAGTGGGCGCTGAACGAGCCCTGGCCTGCGCTGGAAGACGTTTTTGAGGACATCTGGGCGCCTGCCGACGACGGCGTCTCGCAGCAGGAGGGCGCGTAATGGCTGAAATCACCTGTCGCGACGCAGTCGTGCGCGCGCTGGACGAGGAGATGGCGCGCGACGAAGACGTCATTTTCTTTGGCGAGGACGTGGGCAAGGCCGGCGGCGTGTTCAAGGTAACGCCCGGGCTCTACGAGAAGTACGGCGGCCGGCGCGTGCGCGACACGCCCATCTCCGAGAACGCAATTGTAGGCGCGGGCGTGGGCGCGGCGGTTACCGGCATGCGCCCGGTGATCGAGCTGATGTTCGCGGACTTTGCGGCGGTCACGCTGGACCAGATCGTCAACCAGGCGGCCAAACTGCGCTACATGTCCGGCGGCCAGATCAGCGTGCCGCTGACCATCCGCATGGCCCAGGGCAGTGCCGGCGGCTTCGGCTCGCAACATTCGCAGTGCTGCGAGGCCTGGTTTATGCACGCGCCCGGTCTGAAGGTCTGCGTGCCATCCAATCCTGCCGACATCCTGGGCCTGCTCAAGAGCGCTATCCGCGACAACAACCCGGTGGTGTTTCTCGAGCACAAGGGTCAATATAACGATCGCGGCGCGGCGCCCGACCATGCGGATCATCTGGTGCCGCTGGGCGAGGCGCGTATCGCCCGCGCAGGCGGCGACGTCACCATCGTGGCGGTGCAGCGCATGGTGGGCGTGGCCCTCAAGGCAGCTGAAACGCTGGCGGCCGAGGGCATCGAGTGCGAGGTGATCGACCCGCGCACGCTGGTGCCGCTCGACATGGAAACCATCACGCGCTCGGTGCAGAAGACCGGACATCTCGTCACCGTGGAAGAGGCCGTGCGCGCCGGCGGCTGGGGCGCAGAAGTGGTCTCACAGATCACGGAGAACAACATCTGGTCGTTGGAAGGGCCGGTCGTGCGCGTCACGCTGGGCGCGGGCATCATCCCCTTCAGCGCGCCGCTGGAGGATTACCTCATCCCTGGCCCGGACGACGTCATCGCAGCCGTGCGCCGTACCCTGGAATCCTGAGCATGCAGACCGTGGTGCTGGAGCAGCCGGGCCGCCTGGCGCTGACGGACACCGCGCCCCCGGTGGGGCAGCTGGCGCCGGACGAGGCGCTCGTTCGCGTGCAGCGCGTGGGCATCTGTGGCAGCGACCTGAAGGCCTTCAAGGGCGAGATGCCCTTCCTGAGCTATCCGCGCATCCTCGGCCACGAGCTGGGCGTGGAGATCCTGGACATCGGCGCCAACGACCTGGGTCTGCAGGTCGGCGACCGGGCGGCGGTGGAGCCTTACCTCAACTGCGGCCGCTGCATCGCCTGTCGCCGCGGCCGCACGAATTGCTGCAGCGAGCTGCGCGTGCTGGGCGTGCACACCGACGGCGGCATGCGCGAGACCATCCGCGTGCCAGTGAACAAGCTGCATCGCTCGGAAAAACTTTCGCTCGACCAGCTGGCGCTGATAGAAACGCTGGTCATCGGCGCCCATGCCATCCGGCGCGGGGCGCCACAGGCGGGCGAGCAACTGCTGGTAATTGGCGTCGGGCCTATCGGCCTGACCGTCATCGCTGCCGCGGCCGCAACCGGCGCCGAAATCATCGCCATGGACGTCAACCCTGCGCGCCTCGAATTCGCCCAGGAGATGCCCGGCGTCGCGCACGTAGTCGATGCCCGGAACAAGCCACTGGAGCAGTTGAATGCGCTCACCAACGGCGACATGCCGACCCAGGTCTACGATGCCTCCGGCAGCGCTGCCGCGATGAACGCGTCTTTCGACACGCTGGCGTCGGGCGGGACGCTGGTCTTCGTCGGCCTGGTGACCGATGACATCTCCTTTCACGATCCGGAGTTTCACCGCCGCGAGATGACGATCATGAGCAGCCGCAACGGCACGGCCGAGGACTTCCGCCACGTCATCAACCTGGTCGAGTCGGGCGCGATCGACACCACGCCCTGGATTACGCATCGCGCTGCGCCCGCCGAACTCATCCACGAGCTGCCCGGCTGGCTGGACCCGGCCAGCGGTTGCCTGAAAGCGATGATGCACTTCTGACACGGCGTTGTGGCAGAAACCGTGAATAACTGTAAAAGCCCTGCGAAGTTGCACGGCACTTTTCGGCTGGCGGACTGAAACCCCGAATGCGAGCGAGTCTGGCCCTGGTCTGTGTGCTGGCAGCATTGCTGCTGGCGACGCCGGCGTATGCCCACGGCTATATCGTCCGCGCCCTGCCGGAAGACCGCGCAGCCCTGGAACGCGCACCTGCGCGCTTGCAGTACTGGTTCAGCGAAAGTCTGGAACCTGCCTTCAGCACGCTCGCGCTGCGCGACCGCGCCGGCCAACTGCTGGCCACTGGTGAAGTTGACCCCGACAACCAACTGCGCATGAGCCTGACCGTGCCGGCTGACCTGGCCGATGGCGCCTACCTGGTTGATTTGCGGCCGGCTTTCGCCAGCGACGGTCATGTGGTGGCCGAGACACGCGTCTTTTTCGTGGGCCAGGCGGCGGACGCTGCCGTGAGCGGGAGCAGTGGCTATGCGCTTGAGCCGCTGGAGGTGCTGTGGCGGACGCTGCTCTACGCCGCCTGCCTGCTGCTCTTCGGTGCGCATTTGCTCTACAGTGCAGTCCTGCTGCCTGCCTGGGGCAGGAGCCGGCACCGCGCCGGTGGGCTGCCGCCGCGGCTGATGAGGCGCCTCGGTCACATCGCGCTGGCCGCGCTGGCCGTCGCTTTCGGCGCCAACCTGTTGGCCATGCTGCAACAGACGATGGTCTTCTTCGCCGCGGATGCCGCTCGAGTGCTGGAGCAGGGCCTGTGGCAGGTTGTGCGCGTTGGCTCGCGCTTCGGCGACGTCTGGACTCTGCGCCTGCTGCTGCTGGCGTTCTGCGCGCTGATGACTGTGCTGGCCCTCCGTTGGCGCAGCCGTCACCCGGAACAGGTGGGGGCCTGCTGGTCGGCCAATCTCTGGGCGACGGCGCTGCTGCTGGGCAGCTTCAGCGTGAACAGCCACGCCGCCGGGTCGCTGCGCTTTCCCTGGCTGGCGCTGCTGGCGGACTGGCTGCATACCCTGGCCGCGGGCGCCTGGAGTGGCGGGCTGGTCGCGCTTGCGCTGCTCTTGCCACTGGCGCTGGCGCCGTTGACAGTCCCTGAGCGGGGCGCTGCGCTGCGGCCAGTGCTGCGACGTTTTTCCTGGCTGGCACTGCGGGCGCTGGCAGTGCTCGCGGCGAGCGGGATCTTCAGCGCGCTCAACTGGCTGCAGCGGCCAGCGGACCTGGGCGATACGGGCTGGGGCCTGGCGCTGTTGGCCAAGCTGGCGCTTGTGGCGGTCACTCTGTTGTTGGCGCTGGGGCAGCGACGAGCGCTGCGCCACGAGCGTTGGAGGGGAGCCGTCGCGTTGACCAGGTTGCGGCTGGAGGCGCTGCTGCTCACGGTTACGCTGATCCCGCTCGCCCTGCTGGCTGCCTCCGCCGTGCCGCAGCCGGACTTTGGGGCGCCGGTAGCCGCGCCGACTGCTGTGCAGGAAGTCGCCGGACGGCTCGTCGAGCTGAGCATCACACCCGGCGGGCCCGGCATCAACAGCCTGGACCTGCGCATTCCTGGGGCGCAGCAGGTCCGGCTGCAGCTGGCCATGCCTCAGCGCGACTGGCGCAGCACCTGGCTGGAGGCCGCGGCGGTAGATGACGCGCTCTTCGTGCTGGGCACGGATGTCATCGACAATGAAGGCGCCTGGCAGACTATGGTGAACTTTACAGACGAAGCCGGTCAGCTGCAGCGGGCCGCTTTCGCCTGGGACATTCAGCGCGAGGCGGCGGTGCCCACGACCTTGCCGACCTTTGCGCAACACTGGCTGGCGCTGATTCTCCTGGCGCTGGCCTGCATATTCGCGCTGTGGTCGCCGCTACAGCGCGCCCTGCGTTGGCTGGACTGGGGGCCAGCGAGCGTGGCGACCGCCCTGGGCGCGACGCTGGCTTTCGGGCTGTTCCTCGTGCTGGGCGTGGCGCTGGTCGCGCGCAACGAGGCCGCCTATCAGGATGCCTTGTGGCCGCCGCCGGCGCTGGTCAACACGGCGCTGCCGGACGCGGCCTCACTGGAGCGCGGACGTTCGTTGTATGATGCGCACTGCGCCTGGGAGTTGGCCGCGCTGGAGGAATTACGTACGCGCCTGCCGCGCATCCGCGACGAACAGCTCTTCCACATCACGCAGGATGGCTGGCGTGCGCTGACGCCCTGCCGTGGCGAATTTGCAGCGGAGACGCGCTGGCATCTCGTCAACTACATTCGCAGTCTGGCATGAGGATCCATGATCGAGATCATTCATCATTCCGCTGACGCAGCCGATGCGCAGCGCCTGCGGCAGCAACTGCCTCAGACGGAGGCGCAGGCGACGCTGGTGCTGCTGACCGCCGCGGCCGCGGGCGACGCGCAGGTGCTGGCGCAGCTGGAACGCGCCCTCGATGAGGGGCGGCGCATCCTGCCGCTGCTGACTGAAGGGGTGAGTCTGCCCGCGTTGATCGAGCACCTGGAGCCGCTCACGCCGGACGATGCGGCAGGCCTGGCCCAACGCCTGGCGGCGGACGAAGGCGCGCTGCCGCTGCGCGTACACACTCCCGCGCTGCGCTCCACAAACCGCCGCTCGGCGCAGGTCGTGCTGGTCTTCGTCGTCATCATGTTCCTCGCCGCGCTCTATGGCATCGGCGTACTGGGTATTCAGGCACCGCAGGAAGAATACGACCAGACCGTGACGCAGGTAGTTGCGACGCGTAACGCCTTCATCGAAGCTGCCTTGCCGCGCAGCACGGAAGACGCCGTCGTCTTCGCAGCCACCGTCGAACGGGCTGCCACCGCGCTGCAACCGTTGCTGGCCGCTACGGCCACTGCCCGGGCGGGCGGCTGAACGGGATGTTCAGGCGCGACGAAGTGCTGGTCATCGGTGCCGGCCCTGCCGGCATCGCCTGTGCCGCAGCGCTGGAGGAGGCCGGTATCGCCTGTTGCGTCATCGACCAGGCCCATGTCATTGGCTCCACCTGGGACAGCCTCTACCCCTCGCTGAAGCTGAATACCTCGCGCTTCTATTCGCATATGCCGGGCATGAAGTTTCCCTTGCGCTACGGCATCTACGCCTCGGCGCGACAATACCATGACTATTTGCTGGACTACGTGGCGCGCCATGACTTCAACATCCGGCTGGGCGTGAGGGTAGAGCGCGTCGCGCCGATGGCGGGCGGCTGGCTGGTGGAGAGCAGCGCGGGCACGGCGGTCTGGTCCGCGGTGATTTTGGCGAGCGGGCGTTTCTGCCAGCCGCATGTCGCGCGTCTTCCCGGCATTGAGCGTTTCAGCGGCCAGGTGCTGCATTCGAGCGCGTTTCGCGACGAGGCGGACTTCGCCGGTCAACGAGTGATGGTGGTCGGCAACGGCCCCAGCGGCGTGGATCTGGTGGTCGCGCTGGCGACCACTGCGCAGCCGCCGGTGTACCTGGCACAGCGCACCGGCATCGTGCTGAAGCCGCGCTACCCCTGGGGCCTGCCCAAACACGCCTGGATGCTGCTGGTGGAGAAGTGGCCCGGTCGGCTGACGCGCTGGCTGGAGCGGCGCGCGCTGACGCAGGAATATCGTAGCGTGGCGGCCAGCGGCATCAAGGTGCCGGGGCCGGGCGAAATGTCCGGCGCGGCCGGCACGCGGGGGCCGGAGTTGCTGCGGGCTGTGCGCAGCGGCCGGGCCGAGGCCGTGGACACGCCCGTCGACTTCCAGGGGGAAACGGCCCTGCTGCCGGACGGGCGTCGCATCGCGCTTGACACAATAATCATTGCGACGGGCTTCCGGCCAGCGCTTGGTTTTCTGGATCTCGACTTTGGGGTTGACGAACAGGGATTGCCCTTACGCGAAGTGCGCGACTTTCCGGTCTACGAGGACTACCTGCCGCACACGGGCTACCAGCTGCGTGGCCAGCCCGGGCTCTACGTCACAGGAATCTTCTACAAGGGGCGCGGCGCCTTTTACAACTTTGTCGTCGAGGCCCGCATCATTGCGCAGCAGATCGAGGAACAGTTCGTGCAACGGGCGCCGGCGGCGGAAATGCCCGACCTGGCGCCCGTTCTCTGAAGCTGGCGTTACTGTTGCTACGCTTCCGATTCCGTCTCCATCCTGAACTCGGCATTGCGGCCATGGATGCCGGTCGCGCCGCTGGGGCGCGTGCCGCGAACTGTTTCGAGTTGCGGTTCGCCCTCGCCATCGACGCTGCGCACCTCAATGCGGTGGCGGCCTTCGCTGAAAGGCATGTCGAAGCGCCAGAGCACCCAGGTCTTGTCGGAGAGCGGATCGCGCAACTGCGCCTCCTGCCACTCCTCGTTGTCCATGCGCACCTCGACCTTCGAGATGGAGCGATCGCCGGCGTGGGCGATGCCGCCCACCGGGATGTAGGTCACGCCGTCGCTGACGAAGGCCTCGTCCGTGGCCACCACATCCACCACCGAGGTGGTCTGCATTAACGCTTCCTCGTCCCAGCCGCGCGTGACCCAGTAGCCCTGCTGGTAGTCCGCGACCACCTCAATGCCGGTGATCCACTTGGGCTGCTTCATGCCATAGCGGTCGGGGATGTAGATGCGCAGCGGGAACCCGTTGCGTTCCGGCAGCGGCAGGTCATCCCAGGCGTAGGCCAGCATGATGCGCTCGTCCGAGTTGATGAGGTCGATATCGACCGTCTCGTGGAAGCCGTCCCCGCCGAAGATCCGCAGATACTGCGCATCCTCCTGCAGTTTGGCTCGCCCGAGCAGATCCTGCAGCCGCAGACCGGTCCACTTCTGCGTGCCGATCAGGTCGCCGCCGACACGGTTGGAGATGCAGGCGAGTGTCAGATACTGATCGACCGGCTGGAATTCGCTGCGCAGGTCGGCCAGTGTCATCTCCAGCGGGTTGTCGACCAGGCCACTGACGGGCAGGGTCCAGGTTTCTTCCTCCAGCACGGGCGGACGTGAGCTGATGTCGATGCGGTAGTGCTTCTCGACCGGCGTCAATTCCGCGCGAGTGCCGGGCACGGGCTGCAATGCGGCATCTGCGTTAGGCAGGTCGCCACCGCCGCCTGAGCTGGCCAGACGCACCGGCGTGGCCGTGCTGCCGCTCTCGCGCAGCAGGGCGCCGACGCCGGCGCCGACGACCGTAACCGTAGCCGCGGCCCCGCCCATGCGCAGCAGAAAGCTGCGGCGGTCAAGCGCCTGGACGGAAGCCTCCGCCGCTGGTGTCGGGCTGCCCGCATGGCTGAAGAGCAGCTCGTTGTAGAGCGCGGCCAGCGCGAGGCCCCAGCCGACAAAGGCGACCAGGATCCAGAGGAAGCTGACGGCCGGTGTTGTGAGGGCGGAGAAGTTGACGGCGTTGCTCAGCAGAGCCACCGGCAGGCCGAGGATGAGCCCGGGCACGAAGCCGGCCCGGGGCTGCAAACGGCCTGGGTTGCGGCGCTGCGCGTAGAAGAAAAGCGCGCCGAGCACCACGCCGGTGAGGATCATGCCGGCGATGCCCATGAACTGTTCGGCTGCCTTGGCCGCAGTCGAGGTTTCGCCCAGTTGCAACGTGATGATGAGCGAGACCATGGTGTCGATGGCGAAGGTGATGAGCCCGCCGGGCAGATTCCGCGCCGCCCAGTCGAGCACGTCGAAGGGCACGAAGGGCGTGCCCAGAAACGCATCGGCAGCATAGAATAAGGCCACCAGCGGCACAGTCAGCAACAGGCCCGCCAGCGCGCCCAGGCGGAGGGCCCGTCCGGCCCCTGCGCCCTGAATGCTTTTCTCGTCTGTCATGACCGATTCCCTATCCTGTTTGACCAAAGTATACAACACATTCTATCTGCCCATCTTGCGAAACCCTTACGCGTGGCAGCGAAAGGAACAGGGGCGTACAATTGGTTTAAACAATAAAGGAGCAATGTGTGATCATCGTCGATGCGCACGAGGACATCGCCTTCAACTGGCTGGCCGGCGGACGGGACTGGCGCCACAGTGCGCTGGCCACTCGCCGAGCGGAAGCGGGCCGGGCGGACAAGAGCCGCGCCGGCCTGGCCAGCACCGGGTTGCCGGAATCATTGGCCGGGCGGGTCGGACTAATTTGCGCCACGCTCTTCACCGCGCCGCGCAGCCGCCACGCTTCCGGCCCCTGGGACAACCTCAGCTACAGTGATGCCCAGGAAGCCTATGTCCTGGCGTCGTCCCAGCTGGACTATTACGAGCGCCTGGCCGACGAACACGGGCAAATCAGCCTGGTACACAATCTACCGCAGCTGGACGCGGTGCTGGCGACCTGGGAGGAAGGCGTGCCGGAGCAGGAGCGCCAGGTCGGGCTCGTGTTGCTGATGGAGAACGCCGACCCGATCATCGAGCCGGAGCAGTTTGAGGAATGGTACGAGCGCGGCGTGCGCATCGTCGGGCCGGCGTGGACGGCCTCGCGCTATTGTGGCGGCACGGGTCAGCCCGGGCCACTGACGGACGAGGGCCGCGCGCTGCTGGAGATCATGGCGGAGTACGGCGCGCTGCTCGACCTCTCGCACATGGCGGAGGAGGCCTGTCACGAGGCGCTGGACCGCTATGAAGGCCCGATCTTCGCCAGCCACAGCAATCCCCGTCGCTTCTGCGATACTGACCGCCACCTTGATGACGACATGCTCCGTCAACTGGCGGAGCGTGGCGGCGTGGCGGGCGTTGTGCTCTTCAACCGCTTCCTCAGCAATACCTGGAGCGGGCCGCCGCGATTGCCGCTCGACGTGGTGCTGCAGGTCATCGACCACGTGTGTCAGTTGACCGGCAGCGCCGCGCACGTCGGCATTGGCAGTGACCTCGACGGTGGCTTCGGCTCGGAGAGCGCGCCGCAAGGCATCGAGACTGTGGCCGACCTGAACGCGATTGGCGTGGGGCTGGCCGCACGCGGCTACGGCCAGGACGACATCGCGGCGATCCTGAGCGGCAACATGCTGCGCCAGCTGCGCGCGACGCTGCCGGAAGGCTGAAACCGTGGAACGGGTCAGTCAGGTCGGGATTTTCCTGGGCGTGCTGGGCATCGTGCTGGCGGTGACGGGGCTGTTTCCTGACATCGCCGGAATACCCACGACCCGAGGCATCGGCGCAGTGCAGCTGGTCACCGTGCTGGTCGGGCTCAGCCTGCTGATTTTCGGCGCACTGCTGTACGTCAGGTCCACGTTCTATCCCAAAGCTTCCGCAAACTTCACGCAGCAGATTGCGGTGCGCCTCTCACTGACCGCGCTGCTCTTCGCCAGCATGTCCGCCGTGGCGGACATCCTCGGCTTCGGCTCTAACGTGCGTGTGTTGTACGAGGAAGACATCTTTTTCGGCCCCCTGCAGGCGGCGGGCCTGATCGGCGGTTTCATGGTTGCCGCCGCTGGCGTCCTGCTCTACGCGCTGGGCGGGCCACAGGACCCGAATGACGCGGACTGAACAAGCTGCGCCGGGGCAACTTCCCCTTGCCTGTCAGGCGCGGGCGAGCCGGTACAGCACCCCCAGGAGGTCGAGCACGTAGAGTTCGCCGCCCTCGTCCTCGCCGAAGGAACTGATCTGCATACCTGTGGCGGAGAAGAGCAGGTTTTGCCAGACTCCATCCGGGTTGCGCCAGGCGGCCCAGAGATTCCCGCTGCACCAGTCGCCGTAGAAATAGATGCCCCGCAGCTCCGGCAGGGCCGCGCCGCGGTAGACATAGCCGCCGGTGATTGAACAACTGACGTCGTGGCTGTATTCAAAGGCCGGAGCTTGCATGTCCGGCGTAACGCGCCCGCCGGAGTAAGGCAGGCTGCCTTCCATGACGCGCCAGCCATAGTTGATGCCGCCCTGGCTGTCGGCGGGCTGGACGTTGACTTCCTCGCGGCGCCCCTGACCGACGTCGGCGATGTAAAGCTCGCCGGTTACGCGGTCGAAGCTGAAGCGCCAGGGATTGCGCAGGCCCCAGGCCCAGATTTGTGGGGCGAGCAGCAGGTTGCGCACCAGGCCAGGATTGTCCGGCGGGATGTCGTAGCCGTCTTCTACGTCCACATCCAGGCGCAGGATGCTGCCCAGCAGCGTGGCGGGATTCTGGCCACTGTTCAGCGGATCGCCGGCAGAACCGCCGTCTCCGAGGCCGAGGTAGAGGTAGCCGTCCGGGCCGAAGGCGATCTGGCCGCCGTTGTGGTTGCTGTAAGGCTGGTTCACCATGAGAATGACCTGACGCGAGGGGATGTCCACCACGCCCGCGTCAGTCGGGTGAAGCGTGTAGCGGGCCAGCACGGTATTGCCATCATGATCGCTGTAGTGCACGAAGAAACGACCGTTGCTTGCAAAGTCGGGATCAAAGGCCAGCCCCAGCAGCCCACGTTCGGAAAACTGCCGCAAAGAGTCCCGACTGACGTGGGCGCTTATGTCGAGATAGGGCTCAGGCTGCAGCACGTCGTCGACGAACACGCGAATCAGCCCGGGCTGCTCCAGCAGGAAGAGGCGGCCGCTGCCGTCGCCGGCGTGGGTGAGGTAGACAGGGCGGTTCAACCCTGCGGCCAGCGGGTGCAGACGATAACGCGCGGGGTCGGGCGCGATGATCGCTGGCACAGCGACGGGCGTCTGCGCTGTGGGCATCTGCGCAGTGGGCGTCTGCGCAGTGGGCATCTGCGCAGTGGGCGTCTGTGCTATGGGCGTCTGCGCTGTGGGCATCTGCGTAGTGGGCGTCTGTTCCTGGGCAGCGACGGGCAGCAGCGTCAGGGCCAGCATTAAGAGTGCGATGAAGTGGCGCATCAGCATGGCTCGCAACTGGATGGACTCCAACAGTATACAGCGGGCTGCCTGCGCCGTTCCGCATCGTCCAGGCTGGTCATAAGCCGGATTGCACTGAACCGGGCGGCAGGAAGGGCGACCCGACCGCCAGATAGCGGTAGCCCTTTTTGAGCAAATGCTCATAGTCAGGGATCATACGGCGCCCGTCCACGATGAGCGCCGGTGGCGCGAGGTGGCGTTCGATGCTGCGGGTGAGACCACGAAACTCCTCCCAGTCCGTCGAGATGAAGAGACAGTCGCTGCCGCGCAAGGCCTCCTCCGCAGTTTCGTGGTACTGAATACGGCTGAAGAGCGGGTTGCGGGCGGGATCGAGGGCGCGGCTGGCTTCCGGGATGGCCAGCGGGTCGTAGGCGTGCAGCGCGCTGGCGCCACTTGCCAGCAGCGCTTCCGCCACGGCCAGCGAGGAGGAATCGCGCACGTCGTTGGTCTTCTTCTTGAAGGCCAGGCCCAGCAGGGCGACGGTTTTGCCGTGGAAATCGTAGCCGGCTTCCTGGCGGGCGCGTTCGATGAGGTAGACCTTCTGAAACTCGTTGATCTCGTGCACGGCCTGCAGCAGGCCGGTGTGCTGTCCGGCGCTCCCCAACTGATGGATGAGCGACTGAATGTCCTTGCCGAAGCAGGAACCGCCGGCGCCGTTGGAGACGTATGAGCCCCAGGTGCTGATGCGATGATCGGAGGTGACGCCGCGTTTCAGGTCTTCCATGTGCACGTTGGCGAAGGTCTCGGCCAGGCGCGCGCCGACTCCATTCCAGAAAGAGATGTAGGTTAGCAGCAGGGTATTGCTGACGTACTTGATGGCTTCGGCAGTTTCGGGCGTGGTCTCGATGTACTGGATGCGCACGTGGTTGTAAAACTGGGAATAGAGGCGGCGGATGGTCCCGAAATCTGCCATTGTGTCCGCGCCCACGACCACGCGGTCAGGGTGGCGCGAGCGGGCGACGGCCTCGCCTTCGGGCAGAAACTCGGGATTGGAGGCGATGCCGAAATTCGTAACGCCGTGCTGCCGCAGGAAGGCCTCGAGCCTGCGCGCCGTGCCGACCGGGACGGTGCTCTTGTTAATAATGACCACGCGCCGCGGGTCGCTGCGGCTGGCCAGCAGGGGGGCGATGGTGCCTAATGCCTTGAAGTAGTAACTGAGGTCGGCGGAACCATCAGCGCCGGAAGGCGTTGGCAGACAGAGGAAGAGCGCGTCGGCGCCCTCGATGACGGGCCGCAGGTCATCGATAAAGTGCAGCGAGCGGCCGGCGTTTTCGGCGATGATGTCGGCCAGGCCGGGCTCGTTGACGTAGGCCTCGATGGCATCGCGGCGGGCGCTGCGAAAGGCCGCCAGTCTGTCGCTGTCGACGTCATAGGCGTAAGCTTCGTGGCCGTATTCCGAGCAGACTGCGGCGTGGGTCAGGCCAACGAAGCCGGCTCCAACGACGATGAGTTTCACAGGCTCCCCCAGGGTGGCAAGCTCAGGTTATCGCGCCAGTCTATCACAGACGGGCGGCGCTCAGCCCGGCTGCTCTGGCATCATGCGCGCGACGCGCCGGCCCAGTTCGACGGCGTAGTTGGTGCCGCGATCCCAGGGGTACACCTGGCTCATATTGGCCAGGAAGAGGCCAGGCCAGGGCGTTTGCAGCTCCGGGATGGCGGCGCTGTGATTGATGCCCGGGACGGGCTGGGCGTAAGGTGCGCGGAAGACCCAGGCCTTGCGCACCCAGTCCTCGCGGAAGTCCGGGTTGAACTGATTGAACACAGATGTGAAACGCTGCACCAACTGTGCTTCTTCCAGCTGAAACCAGGCGTGGTCAGGCGCGACGTAATCGCCACAATAGACCAGCACGTCGCCGCCGTAGTGACGCCGGTCAATCATATTGGTGTGCTCCACCAGCGCCAGAAAGGGAAAACTGCTGCGCTCCCGGTCCGGGCTGGATGCCGGCAGGTTGAGCCAGTAGGTGCCGTCTCTGAGTAGCGAGTGTTTGAGCGCCAGCACGACGCAGAGCCCGCCGATGCTGCGCAGCGCGGCCAGCTGGCGGCCATAGGGACTGTCCGCCAGGCCCTCGCAGAGGCGCAGCATGAGGCGCGGCGAGGTGGTGCTCAGGATGCGGTCGAAGCGCTGCGCACTGCCGTCGGCGAGTTGCAGCGTCAAGCCGTCTGCGTCCGGGGCGATGCGCTCTGCGCGCGCGTTGAAGTGGATGGCAACGCCATGGCGGCGGCAGTCGTCGGCGAGGGCATCGAGGAAAGCCTGAAAGCCGCCCTCAAAAGTTCCCAGGCGCAGGCTGCGCGAAACGACGCGGGCCCACAGCCAGGCCATGTTCACCTCGCGGTAGCGCTCGCTGAATTTGCCGATGAGCAGGGGCTGCCACAGGCGCTCGTAGGCTTCGCGGCCCATATTGCGCATCAGCCATTCATGGGCTGTTATACCTTCCAGCGCTTGCCAGTCACGCATTAGCTTTAGCCTGAGGCCGGTCAACCCCATGCGCAGACTGGCCAGCGGGGAAAGCGGCAGCAGCAGCGCCGAGGGCGAAATTTCAGCGCGATAAATCTTGCCGTCAATCCAGTAACTGGTTTTGGGGCGCGGGAAGCGCAACTTGTCACTGAGCCCCATTTCTTCGATGAGGCCAAGGATGTGGCGGTCGCCCTCGAACCAGTGGTGATAGAATTTCTCAAGTTGCCAGTCCCAGCCCTCGTCACGAAAGCCGGCAGCCAGCCCGCCCACGCGCGCCTCGCCCTCGATGAGCTGTACCCGGTGCCCGGCGCGCGCGAGATCGCGGGCGGCGCTCAGCCCGGTTGCGCCGGCGCCGATGATGCCCACGTCAAGCGCTGTCGTCATATCCGCATTCTGCTCCAGGTTGGGCATAATGTCATCAGCCAGGTCGGCGCAATGGTGGTACACTGGGCGCGGGTGTGCTGCCGCAGAAGAGGACCCCCATGAGCGACCATCATGACCACGAGGACTCCCCCGACTGGCTGCGACCGATCGAGGACCTGGCGAACGAACAACTGGGCGACGGCTCGGCCTGCGAACAGGTGCACCCGATTGTGGCGCGCTGGTTCGAGCGGCTGATGGAAGGCGAGCCACCGAGCTCACGCGATGCGGTGCAACAGGCGGTTTCCTGCCTGGCTACGGAAGTATACTACAGTACGCCAGAAGAAGTGGTCGAGGTGCTTGAAAGCGCGCTGGACGAGGAAGACGTCATCCTGTGGGTGGAGCAGATCCTGCTGATCGGGCGCGCCTTCGAGAGCGGCCTGCGCAAGGGTGAGCTGGACGACCTCTAGCGCGCAGCCTCATCCTCTTCATCATCCCACCAGTTAAATCCTTCAGGCAGGTTTTGCATGCCCGGCGCTTCATGTCCCAGGTCAATGACGGGTAGCGCGTCATGGTCGACGGGGCGCAGCAGGGGCGCGGGCAGGGCAGCCGGCTGACGCATGCGGGTGACGGGGCTGCGCATGTGCCACAGCGCCAGGCTGATGGCGCCAAACCCTGTAACCAGCACCAGCACATTGGCCAGCGCGCCCAGCGCCGGCAAGGTCACCAGCAGGGCGACTGGCAGCGCGCCGGTCAGCAGTTCCTGACGGATTGTGCGCGCGTGGCTGCTTCTGCGCAGCAACAGGAACAGCAGGGCGCGACCCAGCGCCAGCGCGACCAGGATGCGCGCTGCGTGTAGCAACAGAAAGGCGACGACCCCGCCGCCGCCGATGCTGAACACCGCGATCGCCAGCAGGCCGATGCCGCTCAACTGGCCCAGCCCCGCCGCCGCCAGCAGCGCGCTGACCACGGCCAGCAGCAGGAAGAGCACAATCCACAGCACAGCCGCAAGCAGGCTGCCCACGACGCCGGCGCCAAGGCAGGGCAGCGGGCTGAAGCGCAGGTGGTGCAGGGGCGCCTGCAGCGGATGATGTAGCAGGCGCAGCAGCACGAAGCCGACCAGCAGGATTGTGAAGAGCTCCCGCGCGACGGTTAGCAGCCAGGTCGCCAGATCCAGAGCGGGGCTCGTCTCGACGAGGCGCGCGGCCGCATACTCCGGCGCGGTGTTGAGCTGTGTGAAGACGACGTCCGGTGGCGGCGAGACTCGGATGTCTGCGGGAAACGGGGCGCTGTAACTCAGGCGTCCGCCCAGGCTGGCAGTCTCGCTGACCGCCAGGCCGCGCGGCTCCAGCTGCATGCCGAAGCGGAATAGCGATAGCAGCGTGCCCAGCTCCATCGGCACCCGGTCGCGGCTGTCGCCGACCTGCACGTCGATGTTGCCGCCGACCGCGCCGCCCAGACGCAGCGACTGTCCCGCCCAGGCCAGGTCGCGCTGAACCGCGCCATCCAGCAGCAGCTGATAGCCGAGGCCGTAGAGGTTGCCGGTGAGCGTCACGCCCTCGGCCAGCGAGGTGCTCAGGCTGGCGCTGATGAGGTTGCTGCGCAAATCGTCAAAGCGCGCTGTCGGTTGAACGCGCAGCACCGGGCCGACGAAGACCAGATCACGCCCGACCCTGCCGCGCAGGTCCAGTTCACCGGCCAGCAAATAAACGTTGCCCTCGACGCTGCCCTCAAGGGTTGCCGAGACCGCCGCCAGCAGCAGGTCGCCCTCGATAATGCCTTCGAGCAGGAAGTTTCGGCAGAGCACCACCAGCGTGCCTGGCAGGGTTTCGTCAGCCGGAACGCGGCACTGGTTGCCGGCCAGCACGTCCAGGGCCGCGGCCGACCCGACTGGCAGCAACATCAGCGAGAGCAAGACTATGGCGAGTCGGCGGCGCATCGCTCCTCCAGACTGTAGCCCGATTGTACGCCAGGGCGCTGCCGCCGCAAGCCGCTGTGCTATACTGGCCCTCCCGTTCGCCCCCATGTGACCAGCCATGTTCGAACCCCGACATTACGGCCTGTTTTTCAGTGAGGCGCAGGGCCAGTTCGCACGTGAACAGCGCGACACAGAGCCGCTGCGCAGTGCCTGGGATGCCCTGCGGCGGAGGCGCCCGACGACACAATTGCTGCAGGCGCAGCAGGATGCACTGCTCTATCGCCTGGCTGGCAATGAGGAAGCCGGCGCGCGCGCCCTGCGCAGCTTGCAGGCCGCGGAACAGGAGACGCCGAATGGCGTCGGCCATCTGGCGCAGATCGTAGCGCTGCTGACCCAGGCGCAGTGCCATGAGATGCTCTACGATCATCCGGCTTTCACAACGCGCGCGGCCTGGCTGCAGGGCTATGCGGAGCGCGTGCGCGCGCGGCTGAATGCAGATGCGGAGCTGCTGCATGTGGAGCGCATGTGGCTGAATGCGCTGCGCCTGGCGAGCGCAATCGTACTGGAGAACGAGGGCCGGTTCACCATGGCCTGCGACATCTTCCGCGACTGCGTGCAGCATGATCTGCACTTCGACGGCTACATTCGCGCGGCGACGCTGGGCAGGCGCGGCGAAAGTCTCGGGCGTATGTTGCTCACGGCCCAGGCGCTGGCCCTTTGCGCCGAAGCCGCCACCCTGGCCGGCGAGCCGCTGTGGCAGTTCGATGACCGTGGCGTGTCCGCGCTAACTCCCATGCCCTACCTGCTTTACTATTACTGGTATCCTGAAAAGTGGCGCTGGGACGGCGACAGTGAGGGCGACGAGGTGCCGCAGGAGGGCGCAGGCGCACCGCGTGAGGAAGAGGCGCGCGAGCTCTATCGCAGACATGCGGGCCTGTGGGAGCTGGCGCAGGCGCGCAGCCCCTCGCGCGATGTGCAGCTGTTGCTGGACGAGTTGCGCCCGGTCTTCGATGAATGGGGCGGTGGCCCGCTCACGCTCACGCATGCCAGCGTCAGGAAAGCCTCAGGCCGGCGACTCTTCGGGCGCGGGCGGCGCTAAACTCGCGCTACAGGTTGCCGGTCAGCAATAGCCCGGCGATGCTGAGGTAGATGAACAGGCCGCTGGCATCCACCAGAGTCGAGATCATCGGCGCGGAGACCACGGCCGCGTCTACGCCAAAGCGGTTGGCCAGCATCGGGATCAGCGAGCCCATCACGTTGGCCCAGGTGCAGATGGTGACGATTGAAATGCCGATTACCAGCGAGAGACGCAGGTCGCCATCCCAGAGCCAGGCGCGCGTCCCCGCCACCAGACTAAGCGCGAGGCCCAGCAGCAGTCCGCCCAGCAGCTCACGGCGCAACACGCGCCACAGATCACTAAAGTGGATGTCGCGCACGGCCAGGCCGCGAATGATTGTTGAGACAGTCTGCGCGCCGGTGTTGCCGCCGGTGCCGATCAGCAGCGGGATGTAGAAGGAGAGCTGCACCACGGCTGCCAGGCGGGTGCTGAACTGACGCAGCACGGCGCCTGTGAGCGTGTCGGCGACCATCAGTAGCAGCAACCAGCCGAAGCGATTGCGCAGCACGCGTAACAGCGGCACGGTGAAGTAGGGCTGGTCGACGCTGCCGCGTTCCACCGCGCCGAAGCGCAGGATGTCCTCGGAGTTCTCCTCGATGAGCACGTCGATTACGTCATCGACGGTGATGATGCCCAGTAATTTGCGCTCGCTGTCCACCACCGGAATCGCGAGAAAGTTGTACTGCGCCACCTCGCGCGCCACGTGCTCCTGGTCGGCCTCGGGATACACGCTGACGACGCGTGTCGTCATGTGGTCGGCGACGTGCGCCTGCGCCGGCAGGTTAATCAGCTCGCGCAGCGAGAGCACGCCCAGCAAACGTCCCTCATCGTCCTGCACGTAGAGATCGCTGACCGTCTCGGCATCGTCGTCCATGCTGCGCACCTGCGCCAGCGCCTCCGTCGCGCTCATCTGCGGCTGCAGGCTGACGAACTGCTCGGTCATCAGCTGACCGGCGCTGTCGGCTGGGTAGCGCAGCAGGCGCAGCACGCTGGCCGCCTCGTGCTTGTCCATGGCCGCCAGCAGCGCGTCCTGCTGCTCCGGCACGTCCTCGACGAGGATTTCGGCGGCGTCGTCCATCGGCAACCGGCCCAGCAGCTCGGCGGCCTCTTCAACCGGCAACCTGTCAAGCAACGTGCGCGTGGCGTCGCGGCCAATTTCATCGAGAACGCTGGCCGCCAGCTCGTCATCAAGCAGCTGGAAGATCTGGAACAGTTGCGCCGCTTCGAGTCGCTCGAGCAAGTCAGCCAGGTCGGCCGGATGATGGTCGGCCAGCAGCAGGCGCAGGCGCGCCAGCTCGCCTGCATCCCAGGCTTCGTGCACCTGGGGCGTCAGCCGTTCGCGTGGCGTGGTCATGGCATCTCCTGCAATCCCGGGTTACTGCCCGATGGGATTAATCCGGACGTGCTTCAGTGCAGCTGGTCGTAGAGCCAGCCGGTTTCTTCCTCATCATCGCCGTCGGTATCATCATCATCCCCGTCGTCCTCATCGGGGTCATCCGGCAGGTCCTCGTCACCGGCGATGTAGAGCTCATCATCGTCATCATAAAGCGAACCCTCTTCTTTTTCGTCGAATTCGCTGATGTCGAAGCCCTCATCGTCCACGGGTTCCGACTCATCCTCCCCGGCATCCGCTTCCGGATCGAGGTCGTCCGGTTCCGGGAACGCGTCATCGTCTTCGAGGATTGGCGCATCGGCTTCGAACAGGGGCGGTTCAAGGCTGTGCATGGGGTTCTCCCTGAGGTGACGGGGCCGGGTGATGCCCGGTAATGAGCGGGGCTGTCAGCCAGACTGCTCTGTCATTTGCAGAAACCAGGCGTGGAAGCGCAGGTCGTCGGTGAGTTCAGGATGGAAGGCCGTGGCCAGCAACTGTCCCTGGCGCACGGCGACGATGCGGCCGTCCTCCAGGCGCGCCAGCACCTCGACGTCCGCACCCGCGCAGGTGACGACTGGCGCGCGGATGAAGACGGCCTGCCACGGCAGTTCGCCCAGCACCGGCACGTCGAGCGCGGTTTCGAAGCTGTCCAACTGGCGGCCGAACGCGTTGCGATCGACCGTGATGTTCATCAGGCCAAGCAGGGGCTGCGCGTGATTGTCGAGCGCCCGCGCCAGGAAGATCATGCCGGCGCAGGTGCCCCAGGTCGGCCGCCGGCAGGCGAAGTCGCGCAGCGGCGCTACCAGGCCAGCGCTGATGGCCAGCTTGCCGATCGTGGTGCTTTCGCCGCCCGGAATAATGAGGCCGTCGAGCCCGGCCAGCTGTTCCGGCTGGCGCACCTCGATAGCTTCTGCGCCTGCGCGCTGCAACATGTGGACATGCTCAATGAATGCGCCCTGCAGCGCCAACACACCAATCTTCGTCATCACTTGACCCGGGAAACTGTCACTGCGGGCAATGGTATGCACAGGTTGGTTATGGTCAAGTGGGCGTTAGGGCCAATGCAGGCGCGCCAGCCGCGTTGCCGCGCGCGGGCGAAGCGGGTAGGCTCGGCGCGAGGCAGCGGGGAGGGGAGCGTATGACGCAGGTGGAACT
This sequence comes from Phototrophicaceae bacterium, assembly GCA_965238035.1. GTDB lineage: Bacteria > Chloroflexota > Anaerolineae > Aggregatilineales > Phototrophicaceae > JAGWBD01. The sequence continues at coordinate 2,169,523 of OZ250163.1, forward strand.
GGTGCTGGATTGCCGCAACACCCTGGGCGAGGGCCCGATGTGGAGCGTAGCCGAGCAGGCGCTGTACTGGGTGGACATCCTGGACGAAAGTGTGCATCGGCTCGACCCTGCCACGGGCGCGCATGAGCAGCACGACGTTGGCCAGCCGGTGGGCGCCATTCTGCTGCGGGCGGGCGGTGGCTTCGTGCTGGCGCTGCGCGACGGACTCTACACCTGGCAACCCGGTGATTCGCCGCAGCTCATCATCGACCCCGAGGCGGACAAGCCGGCGAACCGCTTCAACGATGCAGCTGTGGACCGTCAGGGACGAATCTGGGCGGGCACGATGGCCGACGGCAGCGAGCCGGTCGGCTCCCTCTATCGCCTTGATGCCGATCGCAGCCTGCACATCATGGCCACCGACATTTACGTCTCCAACGGCCTGGGCTGGAGCCCCGACAACAGCATCATGTACTACTGCGACAGCGGCACTGGCAGCATCCGCGCCTGGGATTTCGACGCGCAAACCGGCGCGCTCAGCAATGAACGGCCTTACGTCAGCGCGGAACCGGTCGGTGGCGCGCCGGACGGCCTGACCGTCGACAGCGAGGGCTGCGTCTGGTCGGCGCGCTGGGGCGGCTGGAAAGTTGTGCGCCACGATCCGCAGGGCCGCGCTATCAGCGAGCTGCCGGTGCCGGCCTCCTGCGTCAGCAGCGTGATGTTCGGTGGGTCGAATCTGGACGAGCTGTACATCACCACGGCGCGCACAGACATGGCGCAACATGGTGGCGAGCAGGAGCAGGCCGGCAGTTTGTTCCGCGCGCGGCCGGGAGTTAGCGGGCTGCCGGAAGCGGTATGGGGAGGGTGAGATGCAGGACACACGTGACTTTCTGAGTAGCCGCGGCCTGCCGTCCGGCGACCCGGGGGAACTGCCGGAATCGGAGAAACGCTTCCCGGATGGGGCACAGTGGCGCATCGAGATCCCCAGCTGCGAAGGGCCGGAAGTCCTGCGCGCGGTGCTGGCAGAGGCCGAAGCGCAGCAGGTGCTCCTGCATCGAATCTCGCAGGGCAGCGGCATCATGCTGATGACGGACGCCGAAATCCGCGAAATGGCGCAGCTGGGGCGCGAGGCCGGCATCGAGGTCAGCCTCTTCGTCGGGCCGCGCGCCGCCTGGGACACCGGTGCGCAGGTGGTGGCCAGCGCGGGCAAGAACCTTGGCGCGCGCCTGCGTGGCATGGAGCAGGTGATTTTCGCCGTCGAGGACATCCGTCGCGCCTGCGCCCTGGGCATCCGCTCGGTGCTGGTGGCGGACGAGGGCCTGCTGTGGCTGGTCACGGAGATGAAGCGCGCCGGCGAGCTGCCGGCGGAACTGGTGCTCAAGGTCTCGGTGCAGATGGGCGCGGCCAACGCGCTCTCGGTGCGCTGGATGCAGCAGCTGGGCGCCGGTACCTACAACACGCCCACCGATCTTTCGCTGCCTCACCTGGCCGCCATCCGCCAGGCCTGCGAACTTCCGCTGGACATCTACGTGGAGGCGCCAGACGACTTCGGCGGCTTCGTGCGTCATTACGAAATCCCGCAGATGATTCAGGTCGCCGCACCCATGTACGTCAAGCTGGGGCTGCGCAACGCGCCCAACATCTACCCTTCGGGCTACCATGTCCAGGCGACCGCCGTGGCCCTTGGCCGCGAGCGCGTACGTCGCGCCGCCATCGCGCAGGATATCATCCGCCGCTACTGTCCGGACGCGGTAACTTCGCAGCGGGGCGCCGCCGACCTGGGCATTCCACTCTGATTTTCGGTCTCAATCGCTGCGGCGCAGGCGCGGGTCGAAGATGTCGCGCAGCCAGTCGCCCAGCAGGTTGACGCCGAAGGCCGTGATGGAGATGGCGAGACCTGGGTAGATCGACATCCAGGGAAAGGTATACAGGAACTTGCGCCCCAGGGCGAGCATGTTGCCCCAGCTGGGAATTGCCGGCGGCACGCTGAGGCCGAGAAAACTGAGGCCGGATTCGTAAAAGATCATGGCCGACATCTCGAAGGTCATCAGCGTTACCAGCGGGCCGACCAGGTTTGGCAACAGATGAAGCAGCAGGATGCGACCGGTCGGCGTGCCCAGGCTGCGCGCGGCCTCGATGTATTCCATGTTCTTCAGCCGCAGTACTTCGCCACGGGCGAGGCGCGCGAAAATGGGCGCGTCGGTGATGCCAAAGATGATGATGACGTTGAGCAGGTTGCGGCCGAAGATCGATGCGACCACGATGACCAGCACCAGGTAGGGGAAGGACAGCAGCAGGTTCACTGCTGCGGAGATGATCGTGTCCGCGCGGCCTCCCAGATAACCGGCCGTCATGCCCAGCGCCACGCCGATGCTGCTGGCCAGCAGGACGCCGAAGAAACTGACCGCCAGTGAAATGCGCGAACCATAGACAATGCGGCTGAGGATGTCCTGGCCGAGCTGGTCCGTGCCCAGCAGATGCTCGGGACTGCCGCGCTCCTGCCAGGCTTCCGGTCGTTTGGAATCCGACAGGCTGCCTTCAGTCGGGCCAAAGGGTGCCAGTTGCTCCGCGAACAGGGCCGTAAGCACGACCAGCAGCACCAGTACCATGCCCAGCGCCGCGCCAGGATCCTGCAGCAGGCGGCGCAGACTGTAGGGCAAGGTCAGCCTCTGCTGCCGGCGCGGCGAACTCAGGATGGCAGTCATGTCAGGCCCGCCGCGCCCGCGGGTCAAGCAGGTCGTAGGCGATGTCGGTGAGCAGGTTGATGGAGATGGCGAAGATGGCGATGAAGATGGTGATGGCCTGCACCAGCGGGAAATCGCTGTCGCCTATGGCGTCGTTGAGCAGGGTGCCCAGGCCCGGCCAGGCGAAAATTGTCTCGATATAGACCGAGCCGCCCAGCATGTAGGTGAAGTTGACGCCGATGACGCTGACCAGCGGGATGGTGGCGTTGGGCGCGATATGGCGCAGGGCGATGACAGTCTCTGCAAGCCCCTTGGAGCGGGCCGTGCGGATGTAATCCTCGCGGGTGATTTCCAGCACGGCGGAGCGCAACAGGCGCACCATCTGGCCAGTGCTGGCCACGCTCAGGGCGACGGCGGGCAGAATCAAATGCTGCAGGCTGTCGCGGCCGAAGGAGGGTAGCAAACGCGCGTTGACGGCGAAGACAAGAATCAGAATCATCGCCAGCCAGAAAGACGGAATTGTCTGACCGGCGAGGCCGATGCCGCGCGCGAGCAGATCCAGCACAGTGCCCGGAAAGAAGCCGCTGATGATTCCCAGTGGCAGCGCGACCACCAGCGCGATGAGCAGCGCGGCCAGCGCCAGTTCGATGGTGGCGGGCAGGCGCTGCAAAATCAGCTCGCGATTGGACAAATGCAGACGTAGCGATTTCCCCAGGTCGCCGCGCAGCGTGTCGCCAAGATAGTCCAGGAACTGCTCTGCCAGCGGGCGGTCAAAGCCATGAGCCACGCGGAAGGCTTCGCGCTGTTCTGGCGTGGCGTTGCGGGCAACCATCAGGCCAACGGGGTCGCCGGTCAGCCGGACGGCGAAGAACACCAGCACCAGCACCCCGATGATGAGGGCGAAGGATTGCAGCAGGCGCCGCAGGATGGTGTTGAGCACGGTCGTGGCTCCCGGGTTTGGCCCGATTGTACAGCCCCGCCTTGACCTGCCCGGGGCTGCGCGTTCCATGATTAGCCGTCCACACCGACCTCGTTCAGGTACCAGGTCTCGGTAGCGAGAGGCTTGTAACCGGTGACGCGGCTGGTGGTCGCCTCAAAGATATTGAGGGCGTACAGGTAGACGAAGGGCGGATTGTCGAAAAGGTAGCGCGAGACCTTGCGATACACTGCCGCGCGCTCGTCACGATCGATGGTGGTGTTCAAACGATCGACGTAGGCCGTGATTGTATCATCGACCCAGCTGTTGAAATACAGGCCGGGGTAGTGCGCGCCTTCAATCCGGGGCAAGGCCTCGCCGGCGGGAGTGGACCAGCCGTCGACGAACATGGGGCCGGTACTGCCGTATTCAGCTTCGGACCAGAACTTGTTGGTGGTCAGGAAATCGAGTTCGATGTCCACACCGACAGCGCCCAGGTCGCGCTGGATGGAAAGGCAAACCTCGTTGATGCTGGTGTAGGCATCGGCGGGACAGCTCAGCTGGATTGCAAAGCCATCGCCATAGCCGGCTTCCGCCAGTAACTCTCTGGCGCGCTGCGGGTCGTAGGGATAGGGCTCGAGCTCCGGATCATGGCCCAGGTTGCCAGGGATGGTGAAGCCGGAGACCAGTTGGCCGTGGCCGTTGAACAGGGCCTGCAGTATACCTGGTCTGTCGATGGCAAGGTTGAACGCCTGACGTACGAGCCGGTTTTCGATTGGCGTACCAGTTCCGCTGTTCAGATTCTTGAAGGCGATGTAGAAAACCCGGTCGTTGGGGTAGGTGATGAGCTTGACGTTCGGGTTGAGCTCGAGCAGCGAGGCTTCGTCAACACCCAGTCGATTGACGATGTCTACTTCTCCCGTCTGGATGGCAGCCACGCGTGTGGTGTCATCAGGAATAACCCGCATGATGACGCGTTCCACCTTTGGCTCGTCCGGATTCCAGTAATCCGGGAAAGCGCGCATGATGATGCGGTCACCTGGCACCCACTCTTCCAGCATGAAGGGGCCGGTACCTACCGGAGCTGCTTCAAACCCCTCCAGGCCAACCTCTTCCAGATAGCGTGGTGGCAGTGCGAACCAACCTTCTACCACGTCGCTGATGAACAGTGCGTCTTGTTCCGACGTCGTCACACGCACTGTGTAATCGTCCAGCACTTCCACGCTTTCGGCCGAGGAATAGTACTGCGGGTACTCGTTGCCGGGTGACAGACCGTATTCCCACGCAGCAACAATGGCTGCCGCAGTGAAGGCCTCGCCATTGTGGAAGGTGACGCCCTGGCGCAAGTGGAATGTGTACTGCGTGGCTTCCTCGTTGACTTCCCGGCTTTCGGCCAGACCAGGGCGGAGCGTCCCTTCGCTGTCCAGCCATACCAGGCCGTCATACAGCTGGCGCGTGGCGCTAATGGCGGTCACGTCAGAGGCGTTGGCAATGTACAGTGAAGTCGGGTCGTTGGGCAGCGCGATGACCAGTTCCCCGGAGGGTTGAGCCTGAATCAGCATGGCCGGGCCGGTCAGCAAAAGTGCGAGCAGGAAGCAGATTATGGAGCGCATGGCTTTTCTGGTATACCCGTAATGAACAACGTGAATCTGTGGCGCCAGTTGGCGATGGGATGTATCCACCCGACCAGGAATAACGCATGGCCGAAATCGTCTGGGTGGGCAGCCCAGGCGCAGCCCCGGTATGACCAGCCCGGGGCTGCGCTTTTTGTGACTAGCCGTCCACACCGACGTCGTTGAGGTAGAAGGTCTCGTTGGCCAGCGGGCTGTAGCCGGTGACGAGGCTGGAAGTCGCCTCAAAGAGATTGAGGACGTAGAGATAGATATAGGGTGGATCGTCGTACATGTAGCGCGAGAGTTCGCCGTAGAGCGCAGCGCGCTCCGCGCGATCGACCGCCGTTGCTATTTGCCCCAGATACTCGACGATGGCTGGATCGGTCCAGGTGCTGTAGTAGTAGCCGGGCGTCAGGGAGCCTTCGAGCCGCCAGAAGGCCTCGCCGTTGGGTGTGGACCAACTGTCCACGTACATGGGGCCGCTTGTTGCATAGTGGGCTTCGGACCAGTAGGCGTTGGTCGTCTTGAATTCCAGGTCGACCTCGACGCCGATGGCGCCCAGGTCGCGCTGGACAGAAAGGCAGACCTCGTTGATGTTGGTATAGGCGTCGGCCGGGCAGCTCATGCCGATCGCGAAGCCGTCCGCATAACCGGCCTCGGTCAGCAGCTCCCTGGCCCGCTGCGGGTCATGGGGATAGGGCTTGATGGACGGGTCATAACCAAGGTTGCCGGGGATGGTAAAGCCGGGGATGGTCAGGCCGTTGTCGCTGAAAAGCGCGGTGATGAGGCCGGGACGGTCGACGGCGTAGTTCATCGCCTGGCGCACCAGTTTGTTTTCCAGCGGGGTGCCAGCGCCGTTGCCGATGTTCTTGAAGGCGACGTAGTAAACCCGGTCGTTGGGATAGCTGACGATGCTGACGTTCGCGTTGTATTCCAGCAGGGGGACGTCATCGACGTTCAGGCGCGTGACGATGTCGACTTCACCAGTCTGGATGGCGGCCAGGCGCGTGGTTGCGTCCGGGATGATGCGAAAGGTCACACCTTCCACCTTCGGCTGCTCCGGGTTCCAGTAGTCGGGAAAGGCGCGCATGACGATGCGATCACCCGGCACCCATTCCTCCAGCATGAAGGGGCCGGTGCCGATCGGCGCCGCCTCGAAGGCCTCCAGGCCGACCTCTGCCAGGTAGGCAGGCGGGATGGCGAACCAGCCGTTTGCGACTTCGCTCAGGAAGAAGGCATCCGGCTCTTGCGTCGTAATCTCGACCGTGTAGTCGTCGATGACCACGATGTCATCCGCAGATGCGACCGAATCGTAGTAGGACAAATACTCGTTGGTGGGGGTCATGCCATATTCCCAGATCGTGCTGACGGCGTGGGCGTTGAAGTCCTCGCCGTTGTGGAACTTCACGCCTTCGCGCAGATGGAAGGTGTAGCTGCGGCCATCCTCGCTGATTTCCCAGCGTTCGGCCAGGCCCGGCTGCAGCGTGGCATCGGGCCCGTACCAGACCAGCGCATCGTAGAGCGGACGCGTCGCGTTGATGGCGGTCACGTCCGAGGCATTGGCGATGTAGATTCCGGTGGGGTCATTGGGCAGCGCAATGACCAACTCGCCGGAGGGCTGACCCTGGGTCAGCGCGACCGGGCCGATCAGGAGCATAAGTACCAGGATCGCGAAATTTATCGTACGCACATTGACACCCCGTTTCCTTAGTAGTCGATGACGGGATTGTAGCAGAAGACTTGAGGGCTTGCGAACTGGCTATGCGTCGGGGGCCTGTGTCGGCTTGCTATACTGGAGATTAACGGGCAGGAAAGGGTCGCATGTACTTTCTGGTCAAACAGCGGCAGGTTGCCAGGGACAATCTGGACAGGCGCGTCTTTCTTGAGGGCGTCGCCGGCACCGGCAAGACCACCGCCGGCATCGAGCGCGTCAAACAGCTCTTGCATGCGGGCGTGCCGCCCAATGCCATCCTGGTGCTGGTGCCGCAGCAGGTAACCGGCCTGCCCTGGCAGGAGGCCCTGCGCCGGTCGCGCGCGCCAGGCGGCGCCGAGGTGCGCATCACGACCCTGGGCAGCCTGGCGCGTGAACTGCTGGAGCTCTTCTGGCCGCTCATCGCCGCAGACACGGGCTGCGCGCAGCCGCTGGCGCCGCCCCGCTTCCCCGGCCTCGAACTGTCGCAGTACCTCATGCGGCGTTTCGTCGCTGCGGAAATCGAGCGCCGCGACTACTTCCGCAGCGTGACCATCAGCCGCAACCGGCTCTACACGCAGATCGTCGATAACCTCAACAAGGCGGCCCTGGTGGGCTTTCCGCCGGAAGAAATCGGCTCGCGCCTCAAGGATGCCTGGCGCGGCGAGCCGGAACAGGCCTTCATCTACGATGACGCCCAGGCCTGCGCCAGCCTGTTCCGCGCCGGCTGTCTGCAACACAATCTGATCGACTACTCGCTGCTCATCGGCATCCTGCGCGAGCAGCTCTGGCCGCTGGAGCCGGCGCGTCACTATCTGACCGGCCGCTACCGGCACCTGATCGTCGACAACCTCGAGGAGGACACGCCGACTGCCCATGACCTGCTTCGCGACTGGCTTCCCAACTGTGACTCGGCCCTGCTGATTTACGACAGCCAGGCGGGTCTGCGCCGTTTTCTTGGCGCAGACCCGGATCAGGCCCGGTCGCTGAAAGCGCTGTGCGAGGTAGAAGTCACGCTGGAGCGGCGGCGCGTCATGTCGGAGGATGTCGCGGCCCTGCATCACGCGCTGGCGACGGTGCTGGACAGGGAAACAGGCCAGCCGCCCAGGCGCGGGGATGCGCGCGCTGCGCTGCGCTGGCCGGGCAAGGCGCGCTGGCATCCGCAGATGATCGACTGGGCCGTGGATCACATCGCGAATCTGGTGCACGAGGAGGGCGTGCCGCCGCAGGAGATCGTCGTGCTGGCGCCCTTCCTGCCGGATGCGCTGCGCTTCGCTTTGCAGGTGCGCCTTGAAGAGCGCGACGTGCCGCAGCGCTCGCACCGGCCCTCGCGCGCGTTGCGCGATGAGCCCGCCGCACGCGCCCTGTTGACCTTTGCCAGGCTCGCTCATCCGACGGCGGGGCAGGGCCTCAGCCGCTTCGACGTGGCCAGCGCGCTCACCGGCGCCATTGCCGGGCTGGATCTGGTGCGCGCGCGCCTGCTGGCCGACGCCCTGTTCCGCGATGGCGGCCTGCTGCCCTTCGAACGCATCACGGACGCGCGCCTGCAGCAGCGCATCACCTTTCACCTGGGCGAGAAGTACAACCGGCTCTGCGACTGGCTGGCAGCGGCTCCGCCGGACACGCCGCTCGACCTCTTCTTCAGCGCGCTCTTCGGCGAGCTGCTTTCGCAGCCGGGCTTCGGCCTGCACGATCGCCTCGCAGCCGGCGCCACTGTTGCCAATCTCGTCGACTCAGCGCGCGGCTTTCGCCAGCTGCTGGCCGAAATCGACCCGCAGGCCGCCGTTGCTGCCGAATACCTGCGCATGGTGGAGGAGGGCGTGCTGGCCAACCAGTACCTGCGCGACTGGGCGCTGGACCGTGACGAGGGCGTGCTGCTCGCCCCCGCGCACACCTTCCTCATGGGCAACCGTCCGGTCGACTACCAGTTCTGGCTGAACGTGGGCAGCAGCGGCTGGGGCCGGCGCGTCTATCAGCCTCTGACGCAGCCCTGGGTGCTCAGCCGCAGCTGGCAACAGGGACGCGTCTGGCTGGACGCTGACGAGGAAGCGGCGGGCTCAGAGGCGCTGGCGAGCGTGGCGCTGGGGCTGCTGCGACGCTGCCGCAAGCGCGTGTATCTGGGCATCAGCGAGTTTGGCGAGCGCGGCCACGAAGAGCGCGGGCCGCTGCTGCTGGCCCTGCACAACATGTATCGCAGCCTGCCGCCGGAGCATGCGGATGTTTAGGCCGCGGCCGGCGCAGGCACAGGTGCTGGCCTGGCGCGGCGGGAAGCTGGGCGTGTCCGCCGTGCCGGGCAGCGGCAAGACCGCCACGCTGGCTGCGCTGGCGGCGCGTCTGGTGCGCGCAGGCGGCCTGGCGGCCAATCAGGAAGTGCTGATCGTGACGCTGGTCAACTCCGCCGTGAACAATTTCTCGTCGCGTCTGGTGGGGGAATTGCAGCACGAAAGCGCGTTCCTGCCGGGGCTGGTGGGCTATCGCGTGCGCACCCTGCATGGCCTGGCCAACGACATCGTGAAGGAGCGGCCCGGCCTGGCGGGTCTGGCGGACGATTTCCGCGTAATCGACGAGCGCGAGACGCAGGACATCCTGCAGGAAGCGGTGGATGGCTGGCTGCGCGGCAACCCGGGCACGGAACAGGGCTGGGTCGACGAGGCCCTGCAGCAGCGCAGCGACGTGCGCCAGCGGCACTGGCCAGCCTTGCTGCGCGACGTGGCCGGGCGCTACATCCGCCAGGCGAAGGACGTGGAAACCGACGTTGACAAGCTGAGCGCATTGCTGCGGCGCCAGGGCGATGCCCTGCCCCTGGCGCAGATCTGCCAGCAGATTTACGCAAGTTACGAGAACGGCCTGCGCTATCGCGGCGGCATCGACTTCACGGACCTCATCCGCCTGGCGCTGCGCGTCCTGAAGAGCGACGCGGACTACCTGGCGCGGCTGCAGCGGCGCTGGCCCTGGATCCTCGAGGACGAGGCCCAGGACAGCAGCTGGCTGCAGGAGCGCATCCTGCGCCTGCTGGCCGGCCCGCAGGGCAACTGGGCGCGCGTCGGCGACCCCAACCAGGCGATCAACGAGTCCTTCACGACGGCAAGTCCGCAATTCTTGAAAGATTTTCTTGCCGAGCCTGATGTCGCGTCGCATGACATGCCAGACAGTGGCCGCAGCGCCCCGGCCATCATCCGCCTCGCCAACGGGCTCATCGACTGGTCGCTGCAGCACCCGCAGCCGCAGGTGCGCGCCAGAAAGCCGCTGGAGCCGCCGTATATTGAGCCCGCGCCGCCCGACGACTCCCAACCCAACCCGCCCGACGTCGAGGGTTATCCTCATCTGCACCACGAGGCGCTGACCTCCGACCAGGAACGCGCGCTGGTCGTGAGTTCCCTGCAACGCTGGCTGCCGCAGAACCCGGAGCGCACGGTCGCAGTGCTGCTGCCGACCAACGCCAGCGGCAGCAAGCTGGTGGGCGAACTGCGCGCGGCCGGTCTGCCCTACAAGGAAAACCTGAGCTCGACGGACGGCACGCGCGCGGTGGCCGGCTCCCTCTGTCGCGTGCTGGAGTATCTGGCCAATCCGCGCCATAGTGGCTACCTGGCGCAGGTCTACCGCGTGTGGCGCCGCGATGAACGCGGTAACGAGGATGCCGAGCGCAGCATCAGGCGTGTGGCCAGTGAACTGCGCGGCTTGCGCCAGCCGGAGGACTACCTGTGGCCGCTGCTGGATGACGATTGGCTGGATGACCTGGCCGGCCCCGACGAGGACCTCCGGCAGCATCTGATTGCCTTCCGCACCATCATGCGGCGCTGGCAAGAAGCGGTCGACCTGCCCGTGGATCAACTGCTGCTGACCGTCGGCGCCGACCTGTTCCGCGCCGAAGCCGAAATCGCCACCGTCTGGAGCCTGGCGCTGGATCTGCGGCAGTTCGCAGAGTTGCGCCCGGAAGCGCGGCTGCCGGAATTCACCGGTGAGCTGCGCCAGATCGCCGCTGGTCGCCGCCGCTTTCAGGGCATGAGCGAGGAAGATGCCAGCTTCGACCCCGAGCGCTATCGCGGAAAGGTGGTCGTCACCACCCTGCACAAGGCCAAGGGCCTGGAGTGGGACCGCGTCTACCTCCTCTCGGCCAACAGCTACGATTTCCCTTCGGCCATGGAGGGCGACCAGTTCTATTCCGAGCGCTGGTTCCTGCGCGACGGGCTCAACCTGGAGGCCGAGGCCCTGGCCCAGCTGGAAGTGCTTACGGATGGTACGACGTATACCGCAGGCGCGGCCACGCGCGCGGCGCGCGAACTGGTGGCGGCGGAGAAGCTGCGCCTGCTCTACGTGGGCATCACGCGCGCCCGCAGCGAGCTGGTCATCACGTGGAACACGGGGCGAAATGGTGACCAGCGCGAGGCGTTGCCGCTGAACGACCTGCGCGCATTGCTGGCCGGGGAGCGCGCGCAATGACCCTGCCGTCGGACTTCGTCTTCACCCAGGGCAATCTGCAGGACTACGTAGATTGTCCGCGCCGCTTTGACCTGAAGTATCTGCAGCGGCAGCGTTGGCCGGCGGCCGAAGTGGATGACATGGTGGCCTTCGAGCGTCATATTGAGCAGGGCGCGCAGTTTCACCGCCTGGTGCAGCAGAGTCTGCTGGGCCTTCCGCCCGAGACGCTGCAGTCACTTATCGCCGATGAGGAGGTCGCGCTCTGGTTTGATACCTGGCTGGCGAACGGCCTGGCCGGAGTCCCGCCGCAGCGCTGGCCCGAGCTGACCCTGACCGCAACGCTGGGCGGGCGTCTGCTGCTGGCGAAGCTGGACCTGGTGGCCATTGAGCCCGGCGGGCGGGCGCTGCTGCTGGACTGGAAGACCGGGCGTCACCTGCCGCGCCCGGAACGTCTGGCGCAGCGCATGCAGACCCTGGTCTATCGCTATGTGCTGGCGCAGGCCGGCGCGCGCCTGAATGGTGGCGAGCCGCTGAGGCCGGAGCGCATCGAGATGCGCTACTGGTACGCGCAGCATGGCGGCGCAGTGCAGCGCTTCCCCTACAGCGCAGCACAAATGCGGGCGGACCGCAAACAGCTGCTCGCCCTGCTGCGCGAGATAGAAGGCCGCGCGCAGTTCCCGCTCACCGCAGACGAGCGCCGCTGCCGCTTCTGCGTCTATCGCTCGCTCTGCGGCCGCGGCGAAAAAGCCGGTGCATTGGAAGAGTGGGAGGGCGAGGAGGAGATGGCCCTGCCCGCAACTGCGCTCGACATCGACGCTCTGGACGAGATCGCATTTTGAGAGAAGGTTCAGGTGTACAATGCTGATCTGGCTTTGGAGAATTCGCGTGGCGCAGGAGAGAATAAAGAATGAAGGCTAGCGAAACTCAACTATTGAAATTTATGAATCAGAGAGATCAGCAGTTTGTCATCCCAATTTTCCAAAGAAATTATAGTTGGACGGTCAAAGAGTGCAGGCAACTCTGGGATGACATTAATCGTGTCTCTTATGACACTGCTGAACAACATCATTTCGTTGGCTCAGTGATTTACATTCTTGAGGACATTTATCATTCCTCTTCTATACAAAGACTGTTGGTGATCGATGGACAGCAAAGGTTGACGACAGTTTCGTTGTTGTTGCTTGCGCTGGCAAACGCCGAAAATGATGGGCATGTAGACAATCGTTTCCGGGACAGGGTCTTTGACAGATATTTGCTGAACGCAGAACAACCTGAAGGGGATGTTTCACGATACAAACTTTGGCTAGCGAGTGGAGACCGAAATGCTCTTTGCAGTTTGATAGAACGTACGGCCACAATCAACCAGATGTCTCACCGAATTGTAGACAATTACAATTGGTTTCGAGATCAAATAGCCTCTTCATCGGTTGATGCGCAAACGCTTTATCACGGGATCAACAAGCTTCTTATTGTGGATGTCTCACTAAAAAGAGGCCACGATGATCCTCAGCGAATTTTCGAGAGCATGAATACAACAGGTCTTGACCTGATTGAGGGAGACAAGATTCGAAACTTTGTTTTGATGAAACTTAGACCTGAGGAGCAGGAAAGACTTTACAACAGATCATGGTTTCCAATGGAACGTCGATTTGACCTAGCAATTGCACAAAACGAAATAGATTTGTTTCTAAGAGACTATCTAACTGTAAGGACCGGAACTATTCCAAATATCAGGTCGGTGTATCCAGCATTCAAGAATTATCTGCAATCCGGTGAGCGAACTATTGATGATGTTGTAGACGAACTTGAGATATTTTCTCGATATTATGAGCAATGCTTATTTCCAAACAAGTGCGAAGATAAGGAAGTTCGGCTCTTTCTGACAAACATCAACTACTTGCGTGTGAATGTCGTTCGCCCAGTAATTCTTGAGCTCCTTGATGATTGCACTCGTCTCCAAGTTCTTGACCTTCATTCGGTACGTGAAATCCTGAAACTGCTTGAGAGCTATGTCGTTCGCCGGGCAATCATAGGAATACCCACGAACACTCTAAACAAGACGTTTGCAACATTGCTACGCCAAGTTGACAAACATGACTACCTGAACAGTGTGAAACGAATTCTTATATCATTGGACAGAAGTCGACGCTTTCCTGCCGGATTTGACGTTGAGGATTCCCAAGCACTTGTGGCTGGAGACGAGTTTGGTGTGGCATTCAGACGCAAACCGCTTTACTGGAGTTTAAGCAGTTGGCGGCTCAAGTTCGTTCTAGAACGACTTGAAAACTACGGGCGCAAAGAGCCTGTAAACACTGGCGAGTTTTCAATAGAACACATTCTTCCCCAGAACGAAAATTTGCGCCAAGAGTGGAAAGAAATGCTCGGCGAAGATTGGCGTCAAGTCTGGGAATCAAGGGTACACAACATTGGAAACTTGACACTCACAGGCTACAACTCTGAAATGAGCGATCACCCTTTTGACGTGAAACGAGACATCGAAGGTGGTTTCGCTAGCAGTCCGTTGTGGTTGAACAGAGGCCTCGGACAATTGGATCGCTGGGGCGAAGAGGAAATGACCGTCAGAATTGATCGGTTGTATGAACGGGCTTTACAGATCTGGCCATATCCACAGTTAGATGTCTAAAGCGCCCACCTGGCGCGCCCCGCCACCCATCCTCGTCCCGGATGCGCTGCGAGAGGCCATCGGCGGCCACCCGCTGGTCGCGGCCAGCCTGGCCCGGCGCGGCATCCTCACGCCCGCGGCCGCCCGTAGCTTCCTCGACCCCGCCGCCTACACGCCCGCGCCCGCCGCTGATCTCCCCGACATCGACGCGGCGGTCGCCTGCGTCCAGCGCGTCATCCACGAAAAAGGCGAAATCCTGGTCTGGGGTGATTTCGACGTCGATGGCCAGACCGCGACCGCGCTGCTGGTCTCCGCGTTGCGCGAGCTGGGCGCCTTCGTGCGCTGGCACATCCCCAACCGCTTTCGCGAGGGCCACGGTGTCCATCTGCCCACCTTGCAGCGGGAATTGCGGGGCGCTGATCTGCTCCTGACCTGCGACACCGGCATTGGCGCGCATGACTCCCTCGCCTGGGCACAAACGCAGGGCGTGGCGGTCGTCGTCACCGACCATCACAAGCTACCCGCGACCCTGCCGCCGGCCAGCGCGATCGTCACGCCGCAGCGCCTGGCGGAGGGCCACGCGCTGCGCGAGCTGCCCGGCGTAGGCACGGCTTACAAGCTGATTGAAGCGCTCTTCGACGGGCGCAGCAGCGAGCATCTGCTGGACCTGGTGGCGCTGGGCATCGTGGCCGACGTGATGCGCCAGGTCGATGACACGCGCTGGCTGCTGCAGCGCGGTCTGCAGGTTCTGCGCGCCGCCGAACGTCCCGGCCTGCGCGCGCTGATGGCCGCTGCCGGCGTCAACCCGACGGAACTGACGGAGAGCGACATCGGCTTCGCGCTGGCGCCCCGAATGAACGCGCTGGGCCGTCTGGATGATGCCAACGTGGCGGTCAACCTGCTAACGAGCCGCGACGCCGTGGAAATAGATGGCCTGGTGCGCGACCTGGAGGCCCTCAACCAGAAGCGCCGCTTCCTCACGCGCCAGGTGCATGAGGCCGCGCAGCAACAAATCGCCAAAGACCCCTCGCTGCTGGACTACGCGGCGCTGGTGCTGTGCCAGCCGGGCTGGCATACGGGCGTGGTCGGCATCGTCGCCAGCCGCCTGGTGGAAGAATACGGGCGCCCGGCCATTCTGCTTGGCGAGCAGGGCGAGCTGGCCAGCGGCTCGGCGCGCTCGCTGCCAGGCTGCGACATCGTGGCGGCGCTGGATACGCAGGCCGGCCTGCTGCAGGGCTACGGCGGACACAGCATGGCTGCCGGCATGCGCCTTGACGCAGCGCGCATCTCCGAATTCCGGCGCGGGCTGTCGCGCGCCGTGCGTGAGCAGACGGGCGAAGAGCCGCTGACGCAGGAGCTGCAGCTCGACGCCGAACTGGAACTCGGTGACGTCACGCTGGAGTTGGCGCAGCAGCTGGCGCGTCTTGCGCCCTTCGGCAACGGCAACCCGCCGCTTGCTCTCGTCGCGCGCGATCTGCGCTTGCTGCGCCGGCGCACGCTCGACCGGCGCGGCGACCACCTTGAGCTGACTGTCGCCAGCAGGGCGGACGCGGGCGCGGAGCGGCGCGTCATCTGGTGGTCGGGCGATGCGGAAATGCTGCCGCAGGGCCGCTTCGACCTGGCTTTCACGTTGCGCGTGAACGTGTATCGTGGCCAGCGCGAGGCGCTCATGGAGTGGCTGGGCGCGCGTTCCATCGAGGACGAGGACGGGATCGTCCTGCGCCGGCCGACCTGGGAGGCGCTTGACTATCGCCGTCACCCGGCGCCGCTCAATCAGCTGACGGCCATCCTCGCCGACGATCCCGCGGCACTGGTCTGGCGCGAGGGGCAAGTCGACCTCGAGGGCGTCGACCGCATGGGCTTGCGTCCGGCAGAAACCCTGGTCGTCTGGACCGTTCCGCCGGACGTGGACACCTGGAAGGCTGCGCTGAACACAGTTGCGCCGCAGCGCGTTTTGCTTTTCGCCTATGAGCCGCCCTGGCGCACGCCGCAGGCCCTTATTGAGCAGGTTGCGGGCCTGGCCAAATACGCGCTGCAGGGGCGCGCGGGCCGGCTCACGCGGGACGAGCTGGCTGCCCTGACCGCGCAGCCATTGGCGACGGTGCAGACCTGCATCGACTGGCTGAACGTAGGCAGCCGGCTGCGCTTCACGCTCCTCAGCGAGGACGAGTGGCGCGTGACGCTCGCGCCGGCTGATGCCCCGGCCACGCCGGACAAAGGTCTGGGCGAGCGTCTGGGGCAGCAGATGCGCGAGACGGCGGCCTGGCGCCGCTACTGGCTGCGCCAGTCCTTTCCAGACTAATTCGCGTGGCAGCGTCGCGGCAATGAAGCGCATACGCTATTTTTACCGGGCGTTGACACCGGGAGACAGACCATGAGCAAGCGCGAAACTGCCTTTACCATGGATACCTCAAGCATCAAGTTCGGCCCGGGCGTGACCCGCGAGCTGGGCGAGGACATGGCCGCCCTGGGGGCGAAACGCGTGATGCTGCTGACCGACGCACGCCTCGCGCAGGGCGAGTCGGTGTCCGTAGCGCTCGCGGTGCTGCGCACGGCGGGCATCGACGTCGCGCTCTTCGACGACGTGCGCGTGGAGCCGACAGACGCGTCCTTCCAGGCGGCCATCGCCTTTGCCCAGGACGGCGCCTTCGACGGCTACGTGGCGGTCGGTGGTGGCTCGGTTATGGACACGGCCAAGGCCGCCAATCTCTACGCCTGCTGGCCGCAGGATGACTTCTTCGCCTACGTCAACCCGCCCATTGGTCGTGGCCTGCCCGTGCCCGGCCCGCTCAAGCCGCTGATCGCCGTGCCCACCACGGCCGGCACCGGCAGCGAGACCACCGGCGTCGCCATCTTCGATTACGAGGCCATGCACGCCAAGACCGGTATCGCGCAGCGCGCCCTGCGCCCCACGCTGGGCATCATCGATCCGCACAACACGGCCACGCTGCCGCCCATGGTCGCGGCCTGCAGCGGCCTCGACGTGCTCAGCCACGCCATCGAATCGCTCACCGCGCTGCCCTTTTCGCAGCGGGCCGCGCCGGGCCATCCGCGCGAGCGCCCTGCCTATCAGGGCGCCAATCCGGTCAGCGACGTGTGGGCGGCCGAGGCCCTGCGCATGGTGGGCGCCAACCTGCTGCGCGCCATCCGCGAGCCCGACGACATCGAAGCGCGCGGCAACATGCTGCTGGCGTCCGCCTGGGCCGGCATCGGCTTTGGCAATGCCGGCGTGCATCTGCCGCACGGCATGTCCTATCCCGTCTCGGGCATGGTGCGCGACTTCCGCCCGCCGGGCTACGAAGTCGACCACGCCATCGTGCCGCACGGCATGGCAGTTATCCTCAACGCGCCGGCGGTCTTTCGCTTCACGGCCTGCGCCAACCCGGAGCGGCACCTGCTCGCGGCGCGCTTGCTCGGTCTGGAGGTAGACGGTGCCGTAGCGCAGGATGCGGGCGAGATTCTGGTGCAAGGTCTGATTGACATCATGCGGGCCACCGGCATGCCCAACGGCCTGGCGGCGATTGGCTACAGTGAGGCGGACGCGCCAGCGCTGGCCGAAGGCACGCTGCCGCAGCATCGCGTCACGAAACTGTCGCCGCGCCCGGCTGACCGGGACGACCTGATCGCACTGTTTAATGCAGCCATGCGTTACTGGTAACTTCCGTGGCTAGCGCAGCATCACCTCGAAGGCGGTGAAGGAGAGCGGAGGCAGCAGCAGTTCGCTGCCGGTCGCCAGCGACTCCACGGCCAGCGGGCGGGCAACGACCGTGTCGGGTTGTTCGAAGCTGTTGGTCGCCTTCGGGTCGTTGCCACTGAGCTGCCAGGCCCGGACGCTGCCGTGCGGGCGGCGGTCCTGCCAGTTCAGGGTCAGCGGCACGGCGTCGGTTTGACTGCGGTTGACCAGAAAGAGTGCGCCGATACCTGTTTCGGGATCGTGTGTGGCGGAGACATCCAGCAGGGGCACGGGGCCGAACTGCCTCGTTTCGTGCTGCGGCGCCTGCACCAGCACGTCGAGTGAGTTCCCGCTTGCCAGGCGGCTGAAGAGCAGGAAGGGGTAGAAAATCGACTGCTTCAGCAGCGCGTCCGTCTCCGTCAGGATGGGCGCGATGACGTTAACGATCTGCGCCAGACAGGCGATCTTCAACACGTCGGCGCGACGCAGTAACAGGCTCAACCACTGGGCCGCCATCAGTGCATCCTCAAGGTTGTAGACATCCTCGGCGAGCCGCGGCGCCTGTCTCCATTCACCCGTCGCCTGCGAGTAATTGTACGAGATGTTCCACTCGTCCCAGGAGAGGTAGATCTCCCGTTTGCTGCGCGTCTTCGCCTTGACGTAACGCAACACACCTTCCAGCGTGTCGACAAATTCCTCAAGGGCAATCGTCGTGGCGAGGAAGCTGTCGGTGTCGTTATTGCGGTTGCCCGCGTAATGGTGCATGGAGTGGTAATCGACCTGCTCGTAGCAATGTTCCAGCGCGACCCGGTCCCATTCGGGGTAGGTCGGCATCATTGAAGTGGAGGTGCCGCAGAGCACCAGCTTGATCTCCGGGTCGTGCCAGCGCATCATTTTGGCGGCTTCCAGCGCCTTGCGCCCGTATTCCCCCGCCTCCAGATGGCCGATCTGCCAGCGGCGGCCATCCATCTCGTTGCCGAGGCACCAGTATTGCACGCCATGGGGCTCGGCGTGGCCGTTGGCGACGCGCATGTCGGCGTACTGCGTGCCGGCAGGCGCGTTGCAATATTCGACGAGGTTGGCGGCGTCCTGAATGCTGCCGGTGCCCATGTTGACGCCGAGCATCGCTTCGCTGTTGATTTGACGGCAGAAGTCGATGAATTCGTCGGTGCCGAACAGGTTGCTCTCGATGGACTGCCAGGCGAGGTCGCGCCGCGCTGGCCGCTGCTCACGCGGGCCTACGCCATCCTCCCAGCGGTATCCACTCAGAAAGTTGCCGCCCGGGTAGCGCATGCTGCGGAAATTTAGTTCGCGCAGGGCCGCCAGCACGTCGCGCCGCAAGCCGTTTTCGTCAGCGTGCGGCGAGCCGGGCTCGTAGATGCCACCATAGATACAGCGGCCCATGTGCTCGGCGAAGCCGCTGAAGAGCAACGGCGAGACCGGGCTGATGATACGGTTGGTGTCGATGTGAACGTGAGCTGTTTTGTTGTCGGACACAGGCTTTCCTTCCGTGTGGAAATCTGACAGACCTTATGCCATCGCTTTTCAGCGGCCGCCCATGCCACCGGTCAGGGTCACGCCCTGGATGATGCGGCGCTGGAAGATGATGTAGACGATCAGGATGGGAATGGTTGAAAGCACGGCGCCGGAAAGTACCATGGGCCGGAACTGTTGGCCGTAGGCAGAGTTAAGAATCGTCAGGCCGACTGGCAGGGTGCGCGTCTCCAGGCTGTTGGTGACGATGAATGGCCAGAAGAGGTCATTGTAGTGACCCAGAAAGACGAAGATGGCCAGCGCCGTCAGCGCGTTGGACGAGAGCGGCAGGATGATTCGCGTGAAGCGGCGCAGGTAGCCGGCGCCATCCAGCACGGCCGCTTCCTCCAGTTCAAGCGGAATTTGCATAAAGAACTGACGCAGCAGGAAAACGCCAAAGACATTGGCCGCGCCCGGGAAGATAAGGGCGTTGAAGGTATCCAGCCACTTCAGGTCGCGCATCAGCAGGTAGTTGGGGATGAGGGTGACCTGGGAAGGGATCATGATGGTCACCAGCAGGAGCGCGAAGAGGGCGTTGCTGCCACGGAAACGCAGGCGCGCGAAGGCGTAGGCCGCCGGCGAGCAAATGAGCAGCACCGCGATGGTATAGCAGGTAGTGGCGAAGAGGCTGTTACGCAGCCACAGGTCGAGGCGCAGGTCCTGGCGCGTGAGCACGTCATTGTAGTTGAATAGCGTCGGGTTGACCGGAATGATCTGCGGCGGCCAGCGATTGACCTCCTGGTTGGTCATGAAGGACTGTGAGAAGACCACCAGCATGGGCATCAACACGAAGAGGGACAGCGCCACCAACACCAGGTAGGCCCAGAACCTGTTGTGCCACGCGCGTCTTTGATGCCTGGTTGCCATGGCCCGCTCTCCCTGGTACTAATATTCCACGCGCCGGCTGATGACAAGAAATTGCACGACGGTCACGATGGCCATGATGATGGCCAGGGCCACCGCTACGGCAGCGCCATAGCCCATGCGGAAGGAAGTCCAGGCGGTCTGAAAGAGGTAGAGAATGACGGTGTAGGAGGAACGCCCTGGCCCGCCATCGGTCATGATGAAGGGTTGGCCGTAGACCTGAAAATGAGCGATTACGCCGGTGACGGTGACGAAGAGGAGGGTTGGCCTCAACAGGGGCAGGGTGATGTTGAAGAAAAGCTGGCGGCCGTTGGCGCCGTCGATGCGCGCCGCCTCATAGAGGTGTTCGGGGATGCCCTGTAGCCCGGCGATGAAAATCAGCATGGGAAAGCCGAAGCCCCACCATATGGTTGTCAGGCTCAGCGCCGGCATCACCAGAGCCGCGTCGCCCAGCCAGTTGATGGGTCGAATGCCGAAGAAACTGAGACCATAGTTGATGACGCCAAACTGGGAATTCAGCAACCAGACCCAGATGAGGCCCACCGCGCCAACCGAAAACAGTGATGGCATGTAGAGCAGCACGCGGAAAAAGTTGGCCCGCCGGACAGGTTGCGAGACTGCAAGGGCTGCAGCAAGGGAAACTGCAGTCGTACCCACGACAGTCATGGCGGTGAAGATGACGGTGTTTTTCAGGGCGATCCAGAAGACATCGTCCCTGAGCAATTCCTCGTAATTTTCAAAGCCAATAAATGGCCTTGAGGGACGCAAGGCGCGCCAGTCATAAAAACTCATCTGCAGGGCCGCAAGAATTGCGCGACCGACGAAGATGACGAAAAAGACCAAAAACGGCGCCAGGAAAAGCCAGGCGGCTATTTCTTCCTGCCTCTTCAGGTTGATCTCCGGCAACCAGGAAGGCCGCCGGTCGAGCCCTGCGCCGGGATTGGCGGATGCGCGCGTCATGATAGACCCTGTCTCATAACGGTGACCTTCATCTCATGGCGTTGCTCGCGCCGACCATGGCC
This sequence comes from Phototrophicaceae bacterium, assembly GCA_965238035.1. Classification (GTDB taxonomy): domain Bacteria; phylum Chloroflexota; class Anaerolineae; order Aggregatilineales; family Phototrophicaceae; genus JAGWBD01. Next base: position 2,190,539 of record OZ250163.1, read on the forward strand.
GGGGGAGGGACTACCGCCCCCGGCCATCTTGCTCAGAACGAGCTATTCGGCGCGATCAAGGATCGCCTGCATACGCTCGGCTGCGTCGTTAAGCGCTTGCTCAACCGTCTTCTGGCCGCTGAGCGCTGAGCGCAGCTCCGGATCCAGGCTGATCCGGTACATCTCCTGGGTCACGGTGCTGCTGAAATCGAGAATGGCGTATTCGGTGAAGCTGGCGCCCAGCACGACGTTGGAGGGGAAGTTCTCGGCGTCCAGCGATGCCTGCACGGACAACAGGGCCGGCACCTGTCCGGACATGGCCCAGTGCGCCTGGTTTTCGCTGAACCACTTCAACAGGGTCACGACAGCCTCAAACTTCTCGCCCTCAAGGCTTGCCGGCACGAAGAAGGTGTGTGCGCCAATCCAGGTGGCCGGCGCGGCGCCGAACTGGTTAAAGGGCACGGCCTTGCCGTTGATGTCGGTCGAGTCGGCGAAATTGCGGAACCAGGTACCGACGGGAAGCACGGATACGACGCCGCTGGCAAAGCCCTGCCAGTCATCGAATCCGCCAGGCACTGGCGAGACCTTGTATTTGTGGACCAGGTCATAGGAATTCTGCAACGCAGCGATTCCGGCCTCGGAGTTGACGGTGATGGTCGTGCCGTCCTCGCTGACCAGACTGCCGCCATGCTGCGCCAGATGGGCGAGGAATTTTACACGCGGGCCCCGGGTCACAGTGTAACCCCACTGGACGACGTTTTCGGCGTCAAAGTCATCGGAGGCAGCGTTGTTGCCGTTGGCGTCGAGGGTCAGCTGCTGGTACAACTCGACCCAACCCTCGTAGGTGGTCGGCATGGGGCCGTTCGGGTCCAGGCCGGCCGCCTCGAAGTGGTCGATGTTGATCCACTGGCCCATACCGTGGTTATCCAGCGGTATGCCGTAGAGCACGCCGTCGTAGAGCATGCTGGCGTAGGTGGCGGCGGAGAGATCATCATCGGGCAGCCAGCCGCCGCCGGAGGTGTAGAGATCGCCCAGCGGGCGCATCACGCCAAAGCTGGCGTATTGCGGCAACGTGGAGGCGGCCATGAGGATGAGGTCTGGCGGGTTGCCAGCCAGGAAAGAGGCCTGCAGCTTCGCGAAGAGCGTGTCCCAGGGGAGAAGTTCGGCAGTGACGCCGATATCCGGGTTCTGATCGACGAAATCAGCCAGCATCTCGTTCATGGTGATGCCGTCGGAGCCGCCCAGGCCGTGCCAGTAAGAGACCTTCAGGTCGCTGGCGCCAAGGTCAGAGACAACGGGCGTGGGTCCCGCGTCCTGGGCCACTGCAGCAAAGGGCAAGGCCAGAACTGCCAGCAGCGCCAGAATTACCAGCCTTAAAACGTTTCTGTTCATGACTTTCTCCATTTCTACCAAATATTTATAAAACGATACGACATGTGCAGACTGGCTCTGGCAACAATTATTGCCTGGACCAGCCTGCACTATAGTACAAGACATGCAGCGAGGATTACAAAAACCTCCCCACACGACCTTGAGACCTTGAGTCGGGCCGAAGCCGGTTATTCGGCGCGGTCAAGAATTTGCTGCATGCGCTCGGCTGCGTCGTTAAGCGCTTGCTCGACCGTCTTCTGGTCGTTAAGCGCCGCGTTCAACTCCGGCCCCAGACCCGAGTGGGACAGCTCCGCGGTCGCGGTGCTGGGGTAATCGATAACGCCGTGGTCGGCGAAGCTGGCGCCCAGCACGATGTTGGAGGGAAAGTTCTCGGCGTCCAGCGATGCCTGCACGGACAGCAGGGCCGGCACCTGGCCGGATTGGGCCCAGTGTGCCTGGTTTGCCAGCATCCACTGCAACAGGGTCTCGACGGCCTCAAGCTTCTCGCCTTCAAGGCTGGCCGGCACGAAGAAGGAGTGCATGCCAAACCAGGCGGCCGGTTCGGCGCCGAACTGGTTAAAGGCGATGGCCTTGCTGTTAATGTCGATCGTTTTGGAGAAATTCAGGAACCAGGTGCCGGCGGGAATCACCGACACGACGCCACTGGCATAGCCCTGCCAGGCATCGAATCCGGCAGGCACTGGCGAGACGTGGTATTTGTAGACCAGGTCAACGCTTTTCTGCAAGGCAGCCATTCCGGCCTCGGAGTTGACGGTGACGGTCGTGCCGTCCTCGCTGATCAGGGCTCCGCCATGCTGCGCCAGGTGGCCGAGGAAATTGACGCGCGGATATCGCCTTACAGAGTAACCCCACTGGACGACGTCCTCCGCGTCAAAGTCTTCAGAGGCAGCGTTGTTGCCGTTGGCGTCGAGGGTCAGCTGCTGGAACAACTCGACCCAACCCTCGTAGGAATCCGGCATGGGACCGTCCGGGTCCAGGCCGGCCGCCTCGAAGTGGTCGACATTGATCCACTGGCCCATACCGTGGTTGTCCAGCGGTATGCCATAGAGCACGCCGTCATAGTGCATGCCGGCGTAGGTGGAAGGGGAGAGGTCATCATCGGGCAGCCAGCCGCCGCCGGAGGTGTACCAGTCGGACATTGGGCGCATCACGCCAAAGCTGGCGTATTGCGGCAACTCGGAGGCGTGCATGAGGACGAGGTCTGGCGGGGTGCCAGCCAGGAAAGAGGCCTGCAGCTTCGCGTAGAGCGTTTCCCAGGGGAGAAGTTCGGCCGAGACGCCGATATTCGGATTCTGATCGACGAAATCAGCCAACATCTCGTTCATGGTGGCGCCGTCGGAGCCGCTCAGGCCGTGCCAGTAAGAGACCTTCAGGTCGCTGGCGCCGAGGTCAGTGACGACGGGTTCCGCGTCCTGGGCTACTGCAGCAAAGGGCAACGCCAGAACTGCCAGCAGCACCAGAATGACCAGCCTGAAAATGTTTCTGTACATGACTTTCTCCATTCCTACCAATATTGATAAATCGATACGAAACGTGCAGACTGGCTCTGGCAACATTTAATGCCTGGACCAGCCTGCACTATGGTACCGCACATACAGGAAGGTTTGCAAGAGTATCCTCCCCCAAAGACCTCGAGTCGTGCCGAAACCGGTTATCCGGCGCGGTCAAGGATTGCCTGCATGCGCGCGGCGCCGTCGTTCAGGGCATCCTCGACTGATTTTAGGCCGTTAAAGACGGCATCCAGCTCCGGATCCAGCGCAGCGTAGAGTTCCTGGGTGACGGTGCTCCTGAAATCCAGCAAGCCGTAGTCCGTGAAGCTCTGCCCCATGACGATACTGGAAGGGTAGTTCAGTAGATTCAGTTCCGCGCGGCCATGCGCTACTGGTAGCTTCCTTACCTAGCGCAGCATCATCTCGAATGCGGTGAAGGAGAGAGGTGGCAGCAGCAATTCGCTGCCGGTTTCGAGCGACTGTACAGCAAGTGGCTGCGCCACAACCCTGTTCGGCTGTTCGAAGCTGTTGGCGGCCTTCGGGTCGTTGCCAGCCAGGCGCCAGCCCCGAATGTGGATGGGCCGGACGTTCTGCCAGTGGAAGGTGAGCGGAACCGCATCGGTCTGGCTGCGGTTGACGAGAAAGAGCGCGCCGACGTGGGTCTCCGGGTCGTGGGTGGCGGAGACGTCCAGCAGCGGCACGGCGCCGTACTGCTTCGTTTCGTGCTGCGGCGCCTGCAGCAGCACATCCAGCGAGTTGCCGTTTGCCAGCCGGCTGAAGAGCAGGAAAGGATAGTAAATCGACTGCTTCAGCAGCGCGTCGGTCTTCGTGAGGATGGGGGCGATGACGTTGACGATCTGGGCCAGGCAGGCGATTTTGAGCACATCGGCGCGGCGCAGGAAGACGTTCAGCCACTGGGCTGCCACCAGCGCATCCTCGAGGTTGTAGACTTCCTCGATCAGGCGTGGCGCCTCGCTCCAGTTTCCCCGTACCTGCTGGTTCTTGTACCAGATGTTCCATTCGTCCCAGGAGAGGAAGACATCGCGTTTCGAACGCGTTTTCGCCCTGACGTAACGCAGCACGCCCTCCAGTGCCTTGACGTACTCCTCGAGGGCGACTGCCTCGGCAAGATACGAGGCGCTGTCATCATTGCGGTTGCCGGCGTAGTAGTGCATCGAGTGATAGTCGACGTGCTCGTAACAGTATTCCAGGGCGACGCGGTCCCATTCCGGGTAGGTTGGCATCATTGAACTGGAAGAGCCGCAGAGCACGAGTTTGATGTCCTCATCGTGCCAGCGCATCATTTTGGCGGCCTCAAGCGCCTTGCGGCCGTACTCATCCGCTTCCAGATGGCCGATTTGCCAGGGACCGTCCATCTCGTTGCCGAGGCACCAGTAGCGCACCCCGTGTGGCTCGGAGTGACCATTGGCGACGCGCAAGTCGGCGTACTTCGTGCCGGGCGCTGCGTTGCAGTATTCGACCAGGTTGGCGGCGTCCTGGATGCTGCCGGTGCCCATGTTGACGCCCAGCATCGGCTCGCTGCCCAGCACCCGGCAGAAGTCGATAAATTCATCAGTGCCGAACTGGTTGCTCTCGATCGATTGCCACGCCAGATCGCGCCTGGCGGGACGCTGGTCACGCGGCCCGACGCCATCCTCCCAGCGATATCCGCTCAGAAAGTTGCCGCCCGGATAGCGAATGGAGCGAAAGTTCAGTTCGCGCAGCGCGGCCAGCACGTCGCGGCGCAGGCCATTCTCGTCCGCCCGCGGCGAGCCGGGCTCGTAGATGCCACCATAGATACAGCGGCCCATGTGCTCGGCGAAGCCGCTGAAGAGCAACGGCGAGACCGGGCTGATGACGCGATTGGTATCGATATGGACGTGGGCGGCCTGGCTGCGGGTCATGCGGTCTCCTTTGCCGGGCAAGGTCGGCAGGCGCCTGTGTTGGGAAAATGCGCTCAGCGGCCGCCCATGCCACCGGTCAGGGTCACGCCCTGGATGATGCGGCGCTGGAAGATGATGTAGACAATCAGAATGGGAATGGTTGAGAGCATGGCGCCGGAGAGTACCATGGGGCGGAACTGGCCGGCGTAGGCCGAATTGAGAATGGTGAGACCAACTGGCAGGGTACGGGTCTCAAGGCTGTTGGTGACAATGAAGGGCCAGAACAGGTCATTGTAATGGCCGAGGAAGACGAAGATGGCGAGAGCCGTCAACGCGTTGCTGGAGAGTGGCAGGACGATCTGGGTGAAGCGGCGCAAGTAGCTGGCACCATCCAGCACGGCCGCTTCCTCCAGTTCATGCGGAATTTGCATAAAGAACTGGCGCAGCAGGAAAACGCCAAAGACATTGGCCACGCCCGGGAAGATAAGGGCGTTGAAGGTATCCAGCCACTTCAGGTCGCGCATCAGCAGGTAGTTGGGGATGAGGGTGACCTGGGAAGGGATCATGATGGTCACCAGCAGGAACGCGAAGAGGGCGTTGCTGCCACGGAAACGCAGGCGCGCGAAGGCGTAGGCCGCCGGCGAGCAAATGAGCAGCACCCCGATGGTATAGGCGGTAGAGGCGAAGAGGCTGTTACGCAGCCACAGGTCGAGGCGCAGGTCCTGGCGCGTGAGTACGTCACGGATGTTGAATAGCGTCGGGTTGCTCGGAATGATCTGCGGCGGCCAGCGATTGACCTCCTGGTTGGTCATGAAGGACTGTGAGATGACCACCAGCATGGGCATCAACACGAACAGGGACAGCGCCACCAACACCAGGTAGGCCCAGAACCTGTTGTGCCACGCGCGCCTGTGATGCATGGTTGCCATGGTCCGGTCTCCCTGGTACTAATATTCTACGCGCCGGCTGATGACAAAAAATTGCACGACGGTCACGATGGCCATGATGATGGCCAGGGCCACCGCTACAGCAGCGCCATAGCCCATGCGGAAGGAAGTCCAGGCGGTCTGGTAGAGGTAGAAAATGACGCTGTAGGATGAGCGCCCCGGCCCGCCATTGGTCATGATGAAGGGTTGGCCATAGACCTGAAAGTGAGCGATGACGCCGGTGACGGTGACGAAGAGGAGGGTTGGCCTCAGCAGGGGCAAGGTGATGTTGAAGAAAAGCTGGCGGCCGTTGGCGCCGTCGATGCGCGCCGCCTCATAGAGGTGCTCGGGGATGCCCTGAAGCCCGGCGATGAAAATCAGCATGGGAAAGCCGAAGCCCCACCAGATGGTTGTCAGACTCAGCGCCGGCAGCACCAGAGCCGGGTCGCCCAGCCAGTTGATGGGTCGAATGCCGAAGAAACTGAGACCATAGTTGATGACGCCAAACTGGGAATTCAGCAACCAGACCCAGATGAGGCCCACCGCGCCAACCGAAAACAGTGATGGCATGTAGAGCAGCACGCGGAACAAGTTGGCCCGCCGGACAGGTTGCGTGACTGCAAGGGCTGCCGCAAGGGAAACAACAGTCGTACCCACGACAGTCAGGGCAGTGAAGACGATGGTGTTTTTCAGGGCGATCCACCAGACATCGTCCCTGAGCAATTCCTCGTAGTTTTCAAAGCCAACATACGGGCGCGACGGGCGCAGTGCGTGCCAGTCAAAAAAACTCATCTGCACGGCAGCAAGTACCGCACGCACGACAAAAATGACGAAGAAAAACAAAAAGGGAGCCAAAAAAATCCAGGCGGCCACTTCTTCCTGTCTCTTCAGGTTTATATCCGGCAGCAGAGAGCGTCGACGGCGCAGGCCTGCGCCAGGATTGGCGGAAGTACTTGTGGAAGTACTTGTCATGGCACAACTATCCTCACGAGATTGCCGACAGATTGCATTGCTCGCAGACCACCTGTGGGGCCGGGGGCAGGGTTGCCACCCCCGGCCGGGATACCCGGATACTCAATCAGGCGCGATCGAGTATTGTCTGCATACGCTCGGCAGCGTCGTTGAGCGCTTCCTCTACTGTCTTCTGATTATTCAGGGCGGCGTCAAGTTCCGGATCCAGACCGATCTGGTACATCTCCTGGGTTACGGTGCTGGTGAAGTCAAGGAAGCCGTAATCGGAGAAGCTGGCACCCAACACGATGTTTGAGGGGAAGTTCTCGGCGTCCAGTGATGCCTGCACGGAAAGCAGCGCCGGCACCTGGCCGGAGGTGGCCCAGTGTGCCTGGTTTGCCATGATCCACTGCAGCAGGGTCTGGACGGCCTCAAGCTTCTCGCCCTCAAGGCTGGCCGGCACGAAGAAGGAATGGATGCCCACCCAGGCAGCCGGGTTGGGGCCAAACTGTACGTTGGCCACTGCCATGCCGTTGACGTCAGTCTGGTCCGCGGCAAAGTTGCGGAACCAGGTGCCGGTGGGAATCACGGACAGGATGCCGCCGGCGAAACTTTGCCAGGTGTCGAAGCCGGCAGCGGGTGGCGAGACATTGTATTTGTAGACAAGGTCCACGGAATTCTGCAGGGCTGCGATGCCTGCCTCAGAGTTCACGGTGACGGTCTCGCCATCGTCACTGACAAAGCTGCCGCCGTGCTGCGTCAGATGGCCAAGGAAGTTCACACGCGGCCACTCGCCGACGGCGTAACCCCACTGGACGACATTTTCGGCGTCAAAGTCTGGCGAGGCTGCGTTATTGCCGTTGGCGTCGAGAGTCAATTGCTGGAAAAGCTCGACCCAGCCCTCGTAGGTGGTTGGCATGGGGCCGTTCGGGTCCAGGCCGGCTGCCTCGAAATGGTCGACGTTGACCCACAGACCGCGACCGTGGTTATCCAGCGGCAAGCCGTAGAGAACGCCGTCGAAATGCATGCCGGCGTAGGTTGCGGAGGAGAGATCCTCATCTTCCAGCCAGCCGCCGCCTGAAGTGTACCAGTCGCCCATCGGGCGCAGCACGCCGAAGTTGGCGTACTGAGGCACCTCGGAGGCGTGCATAAGGATGAGGTCGGGCGGGTTGCCGGCCACGAAAGAGGCCTGCAGCTTTGCATAAAGCGTGTTCCAGGGGAGAATTTCGCCCGTGACGCCGATATCCGGGTTCTGCGCGACGAAATCCGCCAGCATCTCGTTCATGGTAATGCCGTCGGAACCGGTGAGACCATTCCAGTAGGAAATACGAAGATCGCCTTCGCCGAGCGTGGCGACGTCAGGCGTTGGCTCCGGCTCCGCATCCTGGGCCAGAACTCCCACCGGCAGCATGGCTGCCAGGGTGAACAGCAGGACCAGGACCACGGCGAACGTTGAAGATTGACGCTTGTACATTCCTTGCCTCCTCAAATCTTGAAAACGATAGGCGAACGTATTATCTGCTGACGCCTGTCCTGAAATTTTGACAGCGACAACACGAAACATAGTAACACGTTTTAGTAAACAAAAAAAGCCAGACCTTTCAATCATCTGGCGTGACGGACCGGGGACTTTTCGCTGTGGCAGGTGCCGCGCTCAGGCGCGCAGTGCGGCCGTAGCCGCTTCGTTGATGCTCATGCTGGCCGCGTCGATGACAACGCCGTAATCCCGCCGCGCCGACTCGAGCGAGACGTAGTCGTTGACGACGTCCTCGAGCACCCGCTGCGGGTCGCGCTTCTTCGCGTCACCCCAGCCGCCACCGCCGCCGGAATTGTTCTGCAGCACGTCCTCGGCGTCCACCTGGTAGTGAATGGCGCCGGTTCTCTCTTCCTTGTCCGTGCCGGGCCAGACCACCACATGGCCCGCGTCTGCGTCATGCCCGCCGGCCATGCCCCAGGGCGCAGACTTCGTCTTCTTGACCATGGTCAGGGTAGTGGCGGGCTGCAGGAAACGGTAGGTGCGCTGGACGCCTACGCCACCGCGATACTTGCCAGGGCCGCCGGAATCCTGGCGCATGGTGTAATTCTCGATGATCCACGGTCCCTTGGTTTCCACCACCTCAACCGGGTTGTTGCGGCAACCGGGCTCGCTGAGGTGCATGATGGCGTCCTCACCGTCGCTTCCGGCGAAGGCGCCGAAGCCGACCGCTTCGTTGCTGCCTTCCATCCAGATTTCCCCTGTCTCCGGGTGAATGCCCAGGCCCATCACGCTGAAGACGTCGCCGCCGCTGCAGGCCGGTACCCGCTCCGGCATGCCCTGGGCCAGGGCCTTCAGGATGACCTCCGGCGCCAGCAGGGCGGCCCAGACGGTGAAGGTCGGCGCTGGCGGGACGGCGTGCATCATTTCACCCGGCGGCGCGATGACGCGCAGTGGGCGATAATTCCCGGTGTTGGCGGGCGTGTCCGGCGTCGTGACGCCCTTGAAGGCCAACGCGCTCACGCCTTCGGTCAGGCCGATGGGCAGATTCATGGGGCCCTGTGTGGCTGGCTGCGAGCCACTCCAGTCGACGATGAATTCATCGTCGGTGACGGTGACCGTGACCTTGATTTTGAGCCTGGTGTCATGGTTGATGCCATCGTCGTCGGCCCAGTCTTCGGCCTCCCAGCTGCCGTTGGGCAACTCCGCCAGGCGCGCACGCGCAATCCGCTCGCCATGGTCAAGAATGGCCTCGGTGGCCTCGTGGAACGTCTGCAGACCGAAACGCTCGACGAGGCTGGTTACGCGCCGCTCGCCAGTGCGACAGGCGGAGACCTGCGCGTTCAGGTCGCCGATGATGCGGTCCGGCATACGGGTGTTGAAGCGCAGCAGGTTTTCTATTTCCTGGTCGAGCACGCCGGCCTTGTAAAGCTTGAGGCCCGGCATCAGCAGGCCTTCCTGGAAGACGTCGACGGAATCCAGAACGTATCCGGCGTCTTTCTGGCCCAGGTCGAGCCAGTGCTGTTTGATGGCCGTGTAACCCACCAGTTCACCGCAGGCGAATATGGGCGAAATGGCCAGCACGTCCATCGGGTGCGCCGAGGACCAGTATGGATAGGACGTGAGCAGCAGGTCGCCCGGCTCCATGCTATCGGCACCGACGAAATCCACGGTCTTTCTCAGCCCGTAGTCGTTGCCACGGGTAAAGACCGCCAGGCCAGGCGCCTCGGACAGCATGCGGCAATGTCTGTCGTAAATGCCGAGTCCGAAATCCCGAACTTCGTAGATCACTGTGCTGTAGGAGGTGCGCATGAGGTTGCGTTCCATCTCGCGCGCGGCGGAGAGTAGGTAGTTGTGGATCACCTCGGTGGTTATGGAATCCAGTCCGCCCATGGCAGCCCCCTGTGCCCTGCTGCTCCCTAGTTCGCGCGCAGGGCAGCCGTGGCTACCTCGTCGATGGTAAGCGTGTCCGCGTCAATGGCGACGCCGTAATCCCGCCGCGCCGACTCGAGCGAGACGTAGTCGTTGACGACGTCCTCCAGCACCCGCTGCGGGTCGCGCTTCTTCGCGTCGCCCCAGCCACCACCGCCGCCCGAGCGGTTGATGAGGATATCTCCCGCTTGCAAGTCCTTTTCGTGCAGGGAGCCATTGACCCGTTCCCGCTCCGTGTCCGGCCAGATGGTGATGGAACCCGCTTCACCATCCTTGCCACCATACATGCCCCAGGGCGCGGATTTCGTTTTCTTGACGATTGCCAGCACAGCGGCGTCATGTTTGAAGTGATAGGTACGTTGCACGCCGACGCCGCCACGATACTCGCCCGCCCCTCCGGAATCCTGGCGCATGCCGTAACTCTCGATGAGCCATGGCCCCTTGGTTTCCACAACCTCGACCGGGTTGTTGCGGCAGCCGGGCTCGCTCAGGTGCATGATGCCGTCCTCGCCGTCGTTGCCGGCGAAGGCGCCGAAGCCGACCGCCTCGTTGGTCGCTTCCAGCCAGGGCAGGCTCGTTTCCGGATGGATGCCCAGCCCCATGACACTGAAAATGTCACCACCGGAGCAGGCCGGCACCTTGTCAGGCATGCCCTGGGAGATTGCCTTGAGAATTACTTCCGGCATCAGCAGACCGGCCCAGAGGGTGAAGGTCGGCGATGGCGCGACGGCGTGCGTCATACTGCCTTCCTCGGTGATGACGCGCAGCGGCCGGTAGTGGCCGGCGTTGGCCGGGTAATCCGGCGTGGTGATGCCCTTGAACCCCAGGCCGCTGACCCCCCGCGTCAGGCCGATCGGCAGGTTCATCGGCCCTTCCGTCGTCGGTTCCGAGCCGGTCCAGTCGACGATGAATTCGTCATCGGTGACGGTCACCCTGCATTTCAATTTGAGCAGGTCGTCGCGGTTGATGCCGTCGTCATCAGCGTAATCCTCGGCCGTCCAGCTGCCTTTGGGCAACTCCGCCAGACGCGCGCGCGAGATGCGTTCGCCATGGTCGAGGATGGCTTCGACAGCCTGCAACAGCGTCGCTACTCCAAAGCGCCCGGCCAGTTCGGCGACGCGACGTTCGCCGGTGCGGCAGGCGGAAATCTGCGCGTTCATGTCGCCGATGACGCGGTCCGGGATGCGGCTGTTGAAGCGAATGAGGTTGACGATTTCCTCGTTACGTACGCCAGCCCTGTAGAGCTTCATGGCCGGCATGATGAGGCCTTCCTGGAAGACGTCGGTGGAATCCAGCATGTAGCCGGCTTCCTTCTGTCCCAGGTCGATCCAGTGTTGCTTGATGGCGGTGAAGCCGATCAGCTCGTCCCTGTAAAAGATGGGCGAGGTGGCCAGCACGTCCATCGGGTGCGCCGAGGACCAGTAGGGGTAGGAGGTGAGCATGAGGTCGCCCGGCTCAAGATTCTCCACACCGATGAATTCGACGGTCTTCTGCAGGCCATAGTCGTTGCCACAGGTGAAGACAGCCAGGCCAGGCGACTCAGCCAGCATGCGAAAATTCCTGTCGTAAATGCCGAGGCCGAAGTCGCGAATCTCGTAGACGATGGTGGTGTAGGAGGTGCGCATGAGATTACGTTCCATCTCGCGCGCGGCGGAAAGGTAGTAGTTGTGAATGACCTCGGTGGTGATGGGGTCCAGTGCGCCCATGCTTGTGTCTCCTCCTCGTGTCGGCTCAGCCGCGCAGCGCAGCCGTCGCCCCTTCGTCGATACTCATGGTGTCCTCGTCAATAGCGACACCGTAATCGAGGCGTGCCGACTCGAGCGAAACGAAGTCGTTGACAACATCCTCAAGCACCCGCTGCGGGTCGCGCTTTTTCGGGTCGCCCCAGCCACCGCCGCCGCCGGCGCTGTTGATAATGACATCACCAGGTTGCAAGTCTTTCTCATGCAGGGCGCCATTGACCCGTTCCCGCTCCGTGCCCGGCCAGATGGTGATGGAACCCGGAGCGCCATCCATGCCGCCATTCATGCCCCATGGCGCGGTCTTCGTCTTCTTGACGACCGCCAGGGCGGAGGAGGGGTGCAGAAAATGATAGGTACGCTGCACGCCGACGCCGCCACGAAATTCGCCCGCCCCGCCGGAGTCCTGGCGCAGGCCGTAACTCTCGATGAGCCAGGGCCCCTTGGTTTCCAGCACCTCGACCGGGTTGTTGCGGCAGCCTGGCTCGGTGAGATGCATGATGCCGTCCTCGCCGTCATTGCCGGCAAAGGCGCCAAAGCCGATGGCTTCATTGGTCGCTTCCAGCCAGGGCAGGCCCGTTTCCGGATGAATGCCGAGGCCCATCACGTCAGCAATATCGCCGCCCGAGCAGGCCGGGATAAGCTCCGGCATGCCCTGGGACAGCGCCTTGAGGATGACTTCCGGCGCCAGCAGGCTGGCCCAGATGGTGAAGGTCGGCGCCGGTGCAACGGCGTGCATCATGCTGCCTTCCTCCGTAATGACGCGCAATGGCCGGTAATGACCGGCATTTGCCGGGTACTCCGGCGTGGTGATGCCCTTGAAGGCCAGGCCACTGACGCCCCTTGTGAGGCCTATGGGCAGGTTCATCGGCCCTTCCGTCGTCGGTTCCGAGCCGGTCCAGTCCACGATGAACTCGTCATCGCTTACCGTGACCTTCACCTTCAGCTTGAGCAGGACGTCGCGGCTAATGCCATCATCGTCAACGTAGTCCTCGGCCGTCCAGGTGCCTTTCGGCAGTTCGGCCAGGCGCGCGCGTGACAGGCGCTCGCCGTGGTCGAGGATGGCCTCGATTGCCTTGTTCATTGTGTCCAGACCAAAACGGTCGGCCAGTTCGGCAACGCGGCGTTCCCCGGTACGGCAGGCGGAGACCTGCGCGTTCATGTCACCGAGGACGCGATCCGGCATGCGGCTGTTGAATCGGATCAGGTTGACGATTTCTTCATTGCGCACGCCGCCGCGATACAGTTTCATGCCCGGCATGATGAGTCCTTCCTGGAAGACATCCGTGGAATCCAGCATGTAGCCGGCTTCCTTTTGTCCCAGGTCAACCCAGTGTTGCTTAATGGCCGTGAAGCCGATCAGCTCGTCCCTGTAAAAGATGGGCGACGTGGCCAGCACATCCATGGGGTGTGCCGAAGACCAGTAGGGGTAGGACGTTAGCATGAGGTCGCCCGGCTGCAGATTCTCTTTACCAACGAATTCGACGGTCTTCTGCAGGCCGTAATCGTTGCCGCAGGTGAAGATGGCCAGTCCCGGCGATTCAGCCAGCATGCGGCAGTCACGATCGTAGATGCCCAGGCCGAAGTCACGAATCTCGTAGACGATGGTGGTGTAGGAGGTCCGCATTAGATTGCGTTCCATCTCGCGCGCGGCGGAAAGAAAGTAGTTGTGGATGACCTCGGTGGTGATTGGATCGAGTGCAGCCATGGTTATGTCTCCTCTTCGTGTCGGCTCAACTGCGTTGCGCGGCCGTCGCGGCCTCATCGACCGTCATCGTTGCCTCGTCAATGACCACGCCGTAGTCGCGGCGCGCCGACTGGAGCGAGACGAACTCGTTGATGACATCCGCCAGCACCAGCTGCGGATCACGTTCCTTCGGGTTGCCCCAGCCGCCGCCACCGCCGGAATTGTTCTGAATCACGTCCTCGGCGTCCATCTGATAGTGAATTGCGCCGGTGACCTCCTGCTTGTCCGTGCCGGGCCAGACGACGACGTGGCCAGCCTCGGCATCGTGGCCGCCGGCCATGCCCCAGGGCGCAGATTTGGTCTTCTTGACCAGCGTTAGTGTGGTGGAGGGATACAGGAAGCGGTAGGCGCGCGTCACGCCCACGCCACCGCGGAACTTGCCCGCCCCGCCCGAGTCCCGGCGCATGCCGTAACTCTCGACGATCCATGGCGCCTTGGTCTCCAGCACCTCGACCGGGTTGTTGCGGCAGCCGGGCTCGCTGAGGTGCATGATGGCATCCTCGCCGTCGCTGCCGGCGTAGGCACCGAAGCCGACTGCTTCGTTGTTGCCTTCCAGCCAGATGATGCCCGTCTCCGGGTGAACGCCCAGCCCCACCACGCTGAAAACGTCGCCGCCACTGCAGGCGGGGATGCGCTCCGGCATCCCCTGCGACAGCGCCTTGAGGATGACCTCCGGCGCCAGCAGGGCGGCCCAGACGGTGAAGGTGGGCGCCGGCGGGATGGCGTGCATCATCTCGCCCGGCGGTGCGATGACCCGCAGCGGGCGGTAATTGCCGGAGTTGGCGGGCGTGTCCGGCGTGGTGATGCCCTTGAAGGCCAGAGCGCTGACGCCTTCGGTCAGGCCGATGGGCAGGTTCATGGGGCCGCGCGTGGCCGGTTGTGAGCCGCTCCAGTCCACGATGAATTCATCGTCAGTAACGGTGACCTTGACCTTAAGTTTGAGCATGGTGTCATGGTCGATGCCGTCGTCGTCGGCCCAGTCCTCGGCGCACCAGGTGCCGTTGGGCAGCGCGGCCAGACGCGAACGTGACAGGCGTTCGCCATGGTCGAGGATGGCCTCGGCGGCCTCCCGGAATTGCTCCAGACCGAAGCGTTCCACCAGCTCGATGACGCGGCGCTCACCGGTGCGACAGGCGGAAACCTGCGCGTTCAGGTCCCCAATGATGCGGTCCGGCAGGCGGCTGTTGAATCGCAACAGATTTACGATTTCCTGATTTAGCACGCCGGCCTTGTAGAGCTTCAGGCCGGGCAGGAGCAGGCCTTCCTGGAAGACATCCGTGGAATCGAGGATGTAGCCAGCGTCCTTCTGACCAAGGTCGAGCCAGTGCTGCTTGATGGCCGTATAGCCAACCAGCTCACCGAAGACGAAGATGGGCGAGACGGCCAGCACGTCCAGCGGGTGCGCCGAGGACCAGTAGGGATAGCTGGTCAGCAGCAGGTCGCCGGGCTCCATGTTCTCTTCGCCGACGAACTCGACCGTCTTCTTCAGGCCGTAGTCGTTGCCGCGCGTGAAGACGGCCAGGCCGGGCGCCTCGGCCAGCATGCGGCAATCCCGGTCGTAGATCCCCAGGCCGAAGTCGCGGACCTCATAGATCACCGTACTGTAGGAGGTGCGCATGAGGTTGCGTTCCATTTCGCGCGCCGCAGACAGCAGGTAGTTGTGGATGACCTCCACGGTGATGGGGTCCAGCCCGGATGTAGCGCTCATCGCTGGCGTCCTGCCTTCCTGATTGCCCTCAGCTCGCGCGCAGCGCAGCCGTCGTGACCTCATCGACCGTCATCGTTGCCTCGTCGATGACCACGCCATAGTCCTGGCGCGCCGAACCAGGCGAAACAAACTCGTTGATGACATCCGCCAGCACCAGCTGCGGGTCGCGTTCCAGCGGGTTGCCCCAGCCACCACCGCCGCCGGAATTGTTCTGGAGCACGTCCTCGGCATCCATCCGGTAGTGAATGGCGCCGGTGACTTCCTGTTTGTCCGTGTCTGGCCACACGACGACTCTGCCAACTTCAGCATCATGGCCGCCCGCCATGCCCCAGGGCGCGGATTTGGTTTTCTTGACCAGCGTCAGGACGGTGGCGGGATGCAGGAAGCGGTAGGTACGCCTTACGCCCACGCCGCCGCGAAACTTGCCCGGCCCGCCGGAGTCCCGGCGCATGCCGTAATTCTCGATGAGCCAGGACGCCCTGGTTTCGAGTATCTCGATCGGTACGTTGCGGCAGCCAGGCTCGCTGAGATGCATGATGCCGTCCTCGCCATCGCTGCCGGCGTAGGCGCCGAAGCCAACCCCCTCGTTGGTCGCCTCCAGCCAGGGCATGCCCGTCTCGGGATGCACGCCCACGCCCATCACCGAAAACACGTCGCCACCGCTGCAGGCCGGGATGCGGTCCGGCATCCCCTGGGAGAGCGCCTTGAGGATGACCTCCGGCGCCAGCAGGGCGGCCCAGACGGTGAAAGTTGGCGCGGGCGGGATAGCGTGCATCATCTCGCCTGGCGGCGCAATCACGCGCAATGCGCGATAGTTGCCGGCGTTGGCGGGCGTATCCGGCGTGGTGATGCCCTTGAAGGCCAGGGCGCTGACCCCTTCGGTCAGGCCGATGGGCAGGTTCATGGGGCCGCGCGTGGCGGGTTGTGAACCGCTCCAGTCGACGAGGAACTCGTCGTCGCTGACGGTAACCTTGACCTTGAGTTTGAGCATGGTGTCGTGGTCGATGCCATCATCGTCAGCCCAGTCCTCGGCCGTCCAGGTGCCATTCGGCAGTTCGGCCAGGCGCGCGCGTGACAGGCGCTCGCCATGGTCCAGGATGGCCTCGACAGCCTCGTGGAATAGTTCCAGACCGAAGCGTTCCACCAGCTCGCTGACGCGCCGCTCACCGGTGCGGCAGGCGGAAATCTGGGCGTTCAGGTCGCCAATAATGCGGTCCGGCATGCGGGTATTGAAACGCAGCAGGTTTTCGATTTCCTGGTCGAGCACGCCGGCCTTGTAGAGCTTCAGGCCGGGCATGAGCAGGCCTTCCTGAAAGACGTCGACCGAATCGAGGATGTAGCCGGCGTCCTTCTGCCCGAGATCGAGCCAGTGCTGCTTGATGGCCGTATAGCCCACCAGTTCGCCGCTGGCGAAGATGGGCGAGACGGCCAGCACGTCCAGCGGATGCGCCGAAGACCAGTAGGGGTAGGAGGTGAGCATGAGGTCGCCCGGCTCCAGGTTCTCTTCGCCGACGAACTCGACAGTCTTCATCAGGCCGTAGTCGTTGCCGCGCGTGAAGACGGCCAGGCCGGGCGCCTCCGCCAGCATACGGCATTCCCGGTCATAAATACCGAGGCCGAAATCGCGCAGTTCGTAGATCACCGTGCTGTACGAGGTGCGCATGAGGTTGCGTTCCATCTCGCGCGCGGCGGAGAGCAGGTAGTTGTGGATGACCTCTACTGTGATGGGATCAAGCCCTGAACCATTGTTCATCACGCAGCTCCTGTCTTTCTGCTTGCCCTCAATTCGCGCGCAACGCAGCGGTCGCGGCTTCATCAATCGTCATCGTAGCTTCGTCGATTGCTACACCGTAGTCGCGGCGCGCCGACCCCGGCGAGACGAATTCGTTGACCACGTCCGCCAGCACCAGCTGCGGGTCGCGATCCAGCGGGTTGCCCCAGCCACCACCGCCGCCGGAATTGTTCTGAATCACTTCCTCGGCGTCCATCTGGTAGTAAATGGCGCCGGTTCGTTCTTCCCTGTTCGATTTAGGCCAGACGATTACGTGGCCGACTTCGGCCTCATGGCCGCCCGCCATGCCCCAGGGGGCAGATTTCGTCTTCTTGACCAGCGTCAGGACGGTGGAGGGGTGCAGGAAGCGGTAGGTTCGCCGCACGCCCACGCCGCCGCGGAATTTGCCCGGCCCACCGGAGTCCCGGCGCATGTGATAGGTCTCGATGATCCAGGGCGCCTTGGACTCCAGCACCTCGACCGGGTTGTTGCGGCAGCCAGGCTCACTGAGATGCATGATGGCATCCTCGCCATCATTGCCAGCGAAGGCGCCAAAGCCGACCGCCTCGTTGGTCGCCTCCAACCAGGGCGTCCCGGTCTCGGGATGCACACCCAGACCCATGACGGAGAAAATGTCGCCGCCGCTGCAGGCCGGCACCCGTTCCGGCATCCCTTTGGCCAGCGCCTTGAGGACGACTTCGGGGGCCAGTATGCCGGACCAGATGAAGAAGGTCGGCGCGGGATGCACCGCATTCATCAGTTCCCCCGGCGGCGCGATGACCTTCAGCGGGCGATAGTTGCCAGCGTTGGCGGGTGAATCCGGCGTCGTGACTCCCTTGAAGGCCAGGCCGCTGACGCCCTCAGTCAATCCGATCGGCAGGTTCATGGGGCCGCGGCAGGCCGGATGCGAGCCGCTCCAGTCGACTATGAACTCTTCGTCGGTCACGGTGACCGTAACCTTCAGTTTGAGCATCGTATCCCGGTCAATACCGTCATCGTCGGCCCAGTCCTCGGCCGACCAGGTTCCCTTCGGCAGTTCTGCCAGCCGCGCGCGCGACAGGCGCTCGCCATGGTCAAGGATGGCCTCGACGGCTTCACGGAACAGTGCCGTGCCGAAGCGCTCTACCAGTTCCGAGACGCGTCGTTCGCCAGTGCGGCAGGCGGAGATTTGCGCGTTCATGTCGCCGATGATGCGGTCCGGCAGGCGGCTGTTGAAGCGCAGCAGGTTGTAGATCTCCTCATCCCGTTTGCCGGCCTTGTAGATCTTCAGGCCGGGCATGAGCAGGCCCTCCTGGAAGACGTCGACAGAATCAAGGATGTAGCCGGCGTCCTTCTGGCCCAGATCGAGCCAGTGCAGCTTGATAGCCGTGTAGCCGACCAGTTCGCCACAGGCGAAAATGGGCGAGATGGCCAGCACGTCCAGCGGATGCGCCGAGGACCAGTAGGGGTAGGAGGTAAGCAGCAGGTCGCCCGGCTCCATGTTCTCTTCGCCGACGAATTCGACCGTCTTCATCAGGCCGTAGTCATTGCCGCGGGTGAAGATGGCAAGGCCGGGCGCTTCCGCCAGCAAACGACACTGGCGGTCGTAAATCCCCAGGCCGAAATCCCGGATTTCGTAGACGATTGTGTTGTAGGAGGTGCGCATCAGGTTGCGCTCCATCTCGCGTGCGGCGGAGAGCAGGTAGTTATGGATGACCTCCACAGTGATGGGGTCAAGCCCTGTACCTTTGTTCATCACGCACCTCCCGTCGTTCTGAATGCCCTCACTTCGCGCGCAGGGCTGCGGTTGCCGCTTCGTCGATGCACATGGCAGCCGCGTCGATGGCGACGCCATAATCGTGCCGCGCCGACTCAAGCGAGACGTAATCGTTGACGACGTCCTCCAGCACCCGCTGCGGTTCGCGCTCACGCGGATTGCCCCAGCCGCCGCCGCCGCCGGAATTGTTCTGGACGACGTCCTCGGCGTCCATCTGGTAGTGAATAGCGCCGTTGACTTCCTCCCTGTCCGTGCCGGGCCAGACCACGACGTGGCCGACTTCGGCATCGAGACCGCCGGCCATGCCCCAGGGCGCGGACTTCGTCTTCTTGACCAGCGCCAGAGTGGTGGAAGGATGCAGAAAACGGTATGAGCGGGTAACGCCCACGCCGCCGCGGTACTTGCCCGCCCCGCCCGAGTCCCTGCGCATGTGGTAGGTCTCGATGATCCAGGGTGCCTTGGTCTCAAGCACTTCGACGGGGTTGTTGCGGCAGCCGGGTTCGCTGAGGTGCATGATGGCATCTTCGCCGTCACTTCCGGCGTAGGCGCCAAAGCCGACCGCTTCGTTGGTCGCCTCCAGCCAGGGCGCGCCCGTTTCGGGATGTACACCCAGGCCCATTATGTCGAAGACGTCGCCACCGCTGCAGGCCGGAATGCGATCCGGCATGCCCTGGGACAGCGCCTTGAGAATCACTTCAGGCGCCAGCAGGCCGGCCCAGACGGTGAAGGTGGGCGCCGGCGGCACGGCATGCATGATCTCCCCGGGCGGCGCGATGACCTTCAACGGACGATAGTTGCCGGCGTTGGCGGGCGTATCCGGCGTGGTGATGCCCTTGAAGGCCAGGCCGCTGACGCCCTCGGTCAGGCCGATGGGCATGTTCATGGGGCCACGCGTGGCCGGGTTGGAACCGCTCCAGTCGACGATGAACTCGTCGTCGGTGACGGTGACCGTCACCTTCAGTTTGAGCATCGTGTCCCTGTCGATTCCGTCATCGTCGGCCCAGTCCTCGGCCGTCCAGGTGCCGTTGGGCAGTTCGGCCAGACGCGCGCGCGACATGCGCTCGCCGTGATCGAGGATAGCCTCGACGGCTTCGCGGAACAGATCCAGACCGAAACGCTCCACCAGCTCCGTGACCCGGCGCTCGCCGGTGCGGCTGGCGGAGATTTGTGCGTTCAGGTCGCCGATGATGCGGTCTGGCAGGCGGCTGTTGAAGCGCAGCAGGTTGTGAATCTCCTGATCGAGCACGCCGGCCTTGTAGAGTTTCAGGCCAGGCAGGAGCAGGCCCTCCTGGAAGACGTCGACTGAATCGAGGATGTAGCCGGCGTCCTTTTGACCCAGATCGAGCCAGTGCTGCTTGATGGCGGTGTAGCCGACCAGCTCGCCACAGGCGAAGATGGGCGCAATCGCAAGTACGTCCAGCGGATGCGCCGAGGACCAGTAGGGGTAGCTGGTGAGCAGCAGGTCGCCCGGCTCCATGTTCTCTTCGCCGACGAATTCGACCGTCTTCATCAGCCCGTAGTCGTTGCCGCGGGTGAACACGGCCAGGCCGGGCGCTTCCGCCAGCAGGCGGCAGTCCCGGTCGTAGATGCCCAGGCCGAAATCGCGGATTTCGTAGATCACCGTGCTGTAGGACGTGCGCATCAGGTTGCGCTCCATCTCACGCGCGGCGGAGAGCAGATAGTTGTGGATGACCTCTACGGTGATGGGGTCAAGGGCATTCATCAGGCGCCGCTGCCTTCCTGGCCGATGTCAATCAGCAGTTCACCATAGTCGCCTACAGTGAGGCGGTCGCCACTGTGCAACACGGTCGTCGAGCTGGGCTCTTCGACGATGGCGGGGCCGTCCAGACTGTCGCCGGCGCCGAGGCGCATGCGGTCAATGACCTTGTAGTCGAGGTGAGTCCTGAGCTCGCGGTTGTAGACCTTGCGGCTGCCCCGGGTCGCGGCGGCGATGTTACCGTCGCCGGCAGCGATGCGGGCGAGGTCCGGTCGTGGCAACAGCCCCACTGCGCGCAGACGCAGCGTCACGATCTCGATCGGGTCAAGCTCCATGCTGTGGCCATACTGCTGCTCGTGCATCGCGTTGAAGGTCGCGGTGATGTTCGGGATGTCCTCTGCTGCCGGCGCCAGCCCCGGCAAGGGGATGTTGACCGTGTGCTCCTGCCCGCGATAGCGCATCTCGGCAGTGGGGATGAACTGTTGCTTGTCCGCCTCGAAGCCGTCGCTGGTGAGCGCTGTGCGACCCTGGTCCGCCATGATGGCGTAAAGCCCGCCGACCTGCTGCGGGTCCATATCCTCCAGCCCGGTGATGTGGGTGCGGGCGTAGTCGTGCACCACGTCAACCATGAGCATGCCGAGGGCGGAGAAGTTACCCGGTCCGGGCGGGACGACCGCTTTCGGGATGCCCAGCTCGCGCGCGATGTTGGCCGCAACGAAGGCGCCGCCGCCGCCGAAGGTGCAGATCGCGAAGTCGCGCGGGTGATAGCCGCGCTCGACAGAGATGACGCGCACCGCGCCGGCCATGCGCGCCTCGCTGATGCTGATGATGCCCGCGGCCACGTCCGGCACTGACATGCCGAGACCCTCGCCAAGACGTCCCACGGCGGCTTCAGCCTGCGCCGTGTTGATTTCAATCTCGCCGCCGAGGAAGTTGGCCGGGTCCAGGTAGCCGATCAGCAGGGCCGCATCGGTGAAGGTGGCTTGCTGGCCGCCCTTGTTGTAGCAGGCGGGGCCGGGGTCGGCGCCCGCGCTCTGCGGGCCGACTTGCAGATGCCCGCCTTCATCCACCCAGGCGATGCTGCCGCCACCGGCGCCGATGGTGTGGATGTCGATGGTGGGAATGGAGATCGGCAGCGACTGGAAGATTTGCTCGTTCTCGATGGCGGGCTCGCCGTCGGCGATGAGCGAGACGTCCAGACTGGTGCCGCCCATGTCGAAGGTGATCATGTTGGGCAGGCCGATCAGTTTGCCCAGATAGGCGCCACCGATGACGCCGCCGGCCGGGCCGGAGAGCACCAGGTGGGCCGGCTCTCCACGCGCGGTGTCCAGCGTCATGGCGCCGCCGCCGGAACGCGTCATCAGGAAGGTGCCGCTGAAGCCGCCGCTAACCAGATCCTTGTTCAGGTTGGTGAGGTAGCTGCGGGTGATGGGCTTGATGTAGGCGTCGATGACGGTGGTGCTGGAACGCTCGTATTCGCGGTAGACGCGGCTGAGGTTGCTGGAAAGCGTAACCGAGATTTCCGGCGCGACCTCCTGCATGACGGCTTCGAAAGCCTCCTCGTGCTCGGGGTTGGCGTAGCTGTGCAGGAAGCAGACCGCGACCGATTCCGCGCCCTGCACCTGGATGCGACGCGCCACCCCGCGCGCCTGCTCAGGGTTGAAGGGAGTCAGAACATTGCCGCGATAGTTCAGCCGCTCTTCCACCTCGAAACACAGCGAACGTGGCACCAGCGATTTCGGCTTCTTGAACTTGAAGTCGTACATCGGCTCGCGGTCGGTGCGGCCAAGGACGTAAATGTCGCGGAAGCCGAGCGTGGTGACGAAGGCCACCTTCGCGCCGCTGCGGGTCAACATGGCGTTGATGGCCAGGGTCGTGCCATGGACGAAGTATTCGATCTCCTCCGGCTGGGCGCCGACCTTTTCAAAGCTTTGCAGCACCCCTTCGGCCGGATTGACGGGCGTGGTCGCCACCTTTTCCAGCTTGATGTTGCCACTTTCTTCATCCAGGACGATCACATCGGTAAAGGTGCCGCCTACATCGACTGAAACGCGCATGCCTGCCTCTCTCTCTCAGGAATCCGAAACCAGTTGTTGTGACACGTTCTGGCGCACCGGCATTACCTGCACCAGTTCGAGCGTATCCGGGTTAAAGCGCAGGCCATATTGTCCCGCTGCCTGCTGCGGGGTGACGAGGCCGGACAGTAAATCCGCGCGCACGGCCGCCACCGGTCGCAACAGCGGGTCGCCACGACCACCGCCACTGCCAGTGATAATACGCACCAGGTCGCCTTTGCACAGGGGGTATCGCGTGAGTTTGCCGCGTTGCACCTCAGGTTGCTGTGCTCCGGCGCGCACGACGGCCGCGCTGTTTGGGGAACCTGGCTGGCCGCCGTTCGCGCCCCAGGGCGGGAAACGGTGCCGACCATAGGTAGTGGTGACGTTGCCCCTGGGGCCTGTTAGCCGGTATTCCCGCACCAGGCCACGGCCGCCGCGCCAGCGGCCGGCGCCGCGCTCGGTGATGTCCAGCGCGTAGCGCTCCACCAGCAGGGGGTAGCGCGCCTCGCACACCTCTACCGGGACATTGCGCGTTTCGCCGTTGCCCTGGGCGACGAGGCCGTTCTGTCCGTCCCGGGCGGGCGCCGCGCCCCAGCCGCCGGCCTGTGGCTCGGTCAGCACGAAGAGTTCGCCGTCTTCGAAGGTGCCGCTGAGGTTGGTGCCGCAAATGCTGAGGAAATGGCCCGCCGAGAGGCGCTCGCTGGCGATAGGCCAGAGCGCTTGCCACAGCAGGTCGATCGCCGACGCGCCGGCCTCCCAGTAGGTGGAGACGGGCGCGGGACGCTGCGCTGTGAAGATGGTGCCTGGCGGGCAGATAACCTTGACGGGGCGGAAGCAGCCGCCATTGTTGGGGTAGTCCGGCGCGGTGATGGCCTTGAACATCACGCGCGCGGCAGATTGCAGCCGCGCCCAGGTGCCGTTGACCGGGCCAGGCACCTGCGGCGAAGAGCCTGTGAAATCCGCCGTGAAACTCTCGTCCGTGACGGTGATGCGCACGCGCACGGGGATGGGCTCGTCAGTGAAGCCGTCATCGTCCATGAAGTCCTGCGCTTCCCAGGTGCCTTTGGGCAGCGCTTGCAGCGCGTTGCGGGCGACGAACTCGCCCTGGCTGAGCAGGCTCTCGATGCTGGCGCCCAGCGCGTCAGCGCCGTAGCGTTCACAGATGGCGCGAATGCGCATTTCGCCGACACGGATGGCGGCCACGCCGGCGTAGAGATCGCTGAGCGTCATATCAGGCAGGCGCACGTTGGCAGCGATGAGGTCGATGATGTCCGGCAGGGGCTGGCCGGCCTCGTAGACGCGCACTGCGGGCAGCTGCAGGCCTTCCTGGTAAATCTCGGTGGCGTCTGTCGTCCAGCTGCCGGGCGCCATGCCGCCGACTTCGGTCCAGTGGCCCTTGTTGGCCGCGAAGGCCACCAACTCGCCTCTATGGATGATCGGGCCGATCAGGCAGACGTCGCTGAGGTGGGTGCCGCCGCCGGCATAGGGGTCATTGGTGGCGAAGACGTCTCCAGTGCGCATGTTGGCGGCGCCAAACTTGTCCAGAATCGAGCTCACGGCAAAAGGCAGGACGCCGGTGAAGCCCGGCACGCCCTGGGC
Source organism: Phototrophicaceae bacterium (assembly GCA_965238035.1). GTDB lineage: Bacteria > Chloroflexota > Anaerolineae > Aggregatilineales > Phototrophicaceae > JAGWBD01. Next base: position 2,214,660 of record OZ250163.1, read on the forward strand.
CTCGGCGATCAGCTCGGCCTCCGGTGTCAGCAGGGCGCAGGCGTAATCCAGCACCTCATAAATGATGGGGCTTTTGCTGGCGCGGCCAAGACGCAGGAAGCTCTCGTCCGCCGCAGCCTGCAGCTGTTCCTGAATGATGGTCAGGGTGAAGGGGTCATGCGTCACGGCCGCGCTCCTCCACCATACCGGCGCGTAACTCAGCCGTGGCTGCTTCGTCCACATGGCCCTCGCACAGCGCGACGCCGTAGCTCTGCCGCGCCAGCTCCGGCGTGAGGAAGCCCTCGCGCACGTCTGCCGCCACCCGCGCCGGTTCGCGCTGCAGGGGGTCGCCATAGCCGCCGCCGACCGCCGTGATCAGGCGCGCCACGTCGCCGCGTTGCAGGCGCTTGCGCGCAAAGCGGCCCGCGCGCTGGCTGGCCTGTTGCTCTCCGGCGGGAATAATCTCGATGGCGTTGACCGAACCATCATTGCCACCAGCTGCGCCCCAGGGCGGAAACTTGAAGCGGCCAAAAGAGGCGGTCAGGTCGGCATGCGCTGCCGTGACTTGATAATCGCGGATGAGGCCGAAGCCGCCGCGCCAGCGTCCGGCGCCGCCCGCCTCGGTGTTGAAGGCAAACTGGTCGACCAGCAGCGGATAGCGCGTCTCGCAGACTTCGACCGGCATGATGTAGGTCTCGCCGTCGCCGGAAGGCACCAGACCGCTCTGGCCGTCGCGCTGATGGGTGGCGCCCCAGCCGCCGGCCTGCGGCTCAACCAGCACCCAGGGTCTGCCTTCCTCATCCGTGCCGCTGACGATGGTGCCACAAATGCTCAGGTGGTGCCCCACGGGCAGACGCTCGCGAACGATGGGATAGAGCGCGCGCCAGATGAGCTCGCTGGCGTAGGAGGCGGTCTCCCAGTAGGTGGAGGTGGGCGCAGGACGCTGTGCGGTGAAGAGCGTGCCAGGCGGACAGATGATCTCGATCGGGCGAAAGAAGCCGTCGTTGTTGGGGAAGTGCGGATCGAGCAGGCATTTGAAAATCTCGCGCACGACGACCAGCAGCCCGACGTGCGTGGTGTTGATGGGGCCAACCGCCTGGGGCGCGCAGCCGGTGTAGTCCGCCACGAAGCGCTCGCCCTCTATGGTCACCTTGACGCAGACGAACTGCGGCTCGTCGCCGATGCCGTCATCGTCCAGCCAGAATTCGGCCGACCAGCAGCCGTCGGGCAGGGCGGCCAGGCGCTCGCGCGCGACCGTCTCGCCACGGCTCAGCAGCAGCGCAATGGCCTCGCGCAGGGCGTCGGCGCCGTACTTCTCACAAATGCTGGCCACGCCGCGGGCGCCGGCATGCAGCGCGGCAATCCCGGCATACATGTCTCCCAGCGTCATTTCCGGCAGACGCACGTTGGCCTCAATGATGTCCAGCAGGCCCTGATGTGGCTGCCCGGCATGATAGAGGCGCAGGGCGGTCAGCTGCAGGCCTTCCTGGTAAATCTCGGTGGAGTCGGTCGTCCAGCTGCCTGGCGCCATGCCACCGACCTCGGTCCAGTGCGCCTTGTTGGCGGCGAAGGCGACCAGCTCGCCAGCGTGGAACAGCGGCATCACCAGCACGACGTCGCTGAGGTGCGTGCCGCCGCCGCCCCAGGGGTCGTTGGTGGCGTAGATGTCGCCAGCTTGCAGCGCTTCACGCGTGAACTTGTCCAGCACTTCGCGCACGGCAAAGCCCAGGCAGCCGACGAAGCCAGGCACGCCCTCGGCTTCCGCGATCAGCTCGCCCTGCGCCGAAATCAGGCCGCAGCCCATATCCAGCACTTCATAGATTATGGGGCTTTGCGCGCTGCGGCCGTAGGTGAGGAACATCTCGGCGGCGCTGGCGCGCAGCATGTCGCCGATGATTTCCAGCGTGAAAGGATCCGTGCTCATTGAGGCTGCGCAACCTCCGCCAGGCGCACGCCAACCGGCGCGACGTCGCCGAAGAAACCGCGCCGCACGACTTCTTCAGAGGGCGGCGCCTCGCTGCCGCCAACGCGCGAGGGCAGCCAGTCGAAGCGCAGCGCTGCTTCGGCCATCATTTCCGCGCTCTTCAGCGCCGACAGCACCGGGTCGAGCACCGGCACGCCCAGCTCCTCCTGCATCTTGCGGTAGAAGCCGTATTCCGCCGTGCAGCCGAGGATGAGCAACTCGGCGCCGTCCTCTTCAACGGCCGCGCGCCCGGCCTCAAGCATCCGCTCGCAGGTCAGCGCGTGGTCAACCTGGAAATCGCGCACGCCCATGCCCATGTGCCGGAAGGAGGCGAGTCGTTCACCATGTCCGTAGAGCAGCAGATTCTCGCGCATTTTGGGGATCCACTTGCGCCGCCCGACCAGCACGGAGAAGCGGTGACCCAGCACAGCCGCGATGGCGCTGCTGGACTGGCAGGGAGCCACCACTGGCGCGCTGCCCGAGACCTCGCGCGCCTCGCGCAGGCCCACGTCATAGAAGCAGCCGATGATGATGGCGTCGAAGGCCGGTGCCTCGTGCCAGGTGATGCGCACGATGTCGGCGATGACCTGCGCCTCGTAGGCGTGATATTCGACGTGGTGCGGACGGCCCTCCGGCAGCGCGACCAGTTCGATCTGCGTGTCCGGGCCTTTGGCGGCCAGCAGCGCGTCGTAGATGCCGGGGTCGAGCGCGTCGGCGCCGATGGGGTCGATATAAAGCAGTTTCATGCCTGTTCCTCCCCCTCAATGTGAATGAAGCCGTAGCGATCGCGCCAGGCGCGCTGCTGCGGAAATACGAGGATGGTGGCGGTCGGTTCCTCAATGACGGCGGGGCCGGCAACCGGCTCATCGACCGGCATGCGCTCGCGCTCATAAATGCTGGCTGACAGCGCTTGCGGCTCGTCGAACAACACCTCGCGCTGACCCTTGCTCGCGCCCGCCAGCGTGAGCCCTGCCGCAGTGACCATCTCGATCTCGGGCGTCGGTACATGGCCAAAGGCCGTGACGTGGAAATTCACCAGCTCGACGGGCGACTCCAGGTGGAAGGTATAAGTCTGTTCATGCACCTGGTGGAAGCGCTCCAGCAGCTCCGTGACGGCCGCAGCGTTAATGCGGCCCTCCGGCAGCGCCACCTTGACCGTGTGCTCCTGGCCGAGGTAACGCATGTCGGCGTGGCGCTCGCTGCGGATGTCGGCCTCGGCCACGCCTTCAGCGCGCAGTTCGTCTTGCACCCTGGCGCTCATTTCAGCGAATGTAGTGTCCAGCGACTCTGCGGCGGCCTCGTTCACGCGCGTAATGCGCGTGCGGATAACGTCGCGGCGCAGGTCGCTCATCAACATGCCCCAGGCGGAGAAAACGCCGGGCCGGTCGGGAATAACGACCTTGCGCGTCTGCAGTTCGCGCATCAGGGCGGCCCCGTGCAGCGCGCCGCCGCCGCCGAAAGGCAGCAGGACGAAGTCGCGCGGGTCATAACCGCGGCGCACGGAGACCAGTTTGAGCGCGTTGATCATGTTGGCGTCAGCGATGCGGATGATGCCCAGCGCCGCCTCGGCGATGGACAGGCCGAAATGCGCGGCAATCGGCTGCAGGGCGGCCTGTGCGCGCGCCAGACTTAGGCGGATGCGCCCGCCGAGAAAATAGTCGGCGTTGATACGCCCGGCGGCGAGGTTGGCGTCGGTGAGTGTGGGTTCCTGTCCCACGCCCTGGCAGGCCGGTCCGGGGTCTGCGCCAGCGCTTTGAGGCCCCACGCGCAGCGCGCCGGTCTCGTCCACGTGGGCGATGGAGCCACCGCCCGCGCCAATTTCGACAATGTCAACGGTCGGCACGAGGATGGGGTAGCCGGCGCTGCGCCGGTCGTGTTCGATCTTGTAGTCGCTGGTGATGCGCGGCGCGCCATCCAGCACCAGCGAACACTTGGCCGTCGTGCCGCCCACGTCCAGCGAAATGACATTCGGCTCGCCGATCAGTAGGCCAATTTGGGCGGCGCCGATGACGCCTGCCACCGGCCCGGATTCGACCAGGTTGACCGGCAACTGCCGACCGGCGGCAAAGCTGGCGCTGCCGCCGTTGGACTGCATCACGTGTAACGTATGCGGCGGCACCCCCATGTCGCCCAGGTCGCGCTCGAGGTTGTTCAGGTAGCGCGCCACGATGGGCTGGACGTAGCTGTTGAGCACGGCCGTGTTGCTGCGCTCGAACTCACGCCACTCCTGCGTCACCTGGTGAGAGAGCGTGACCGGCAGCTGCGGCGCGAGTTCGGCCAGAATCGCGCCGCACTCCAGCTCGTGCTGCGGGTTGATGTAACTGTGCAGGAAGCAGACGGCGATGGCCTCCACGCCCGCGGCCAGCAGCTGTTGTGCCGCCGCCTCAACGTCCGCGCGCTCCAGCGGCCGCAGCACTTCGCCCCGGAAGTTCAGGCGTTCGCGCGCCTCCAGGCGCAGCCGGCGCGGCACGAAGGGCGTCGGCTTAACGTAGGTCATGTTGTATATGTCGGGGCGGTTGGCGCGCCCGATTTCCAGCACGTCGCGGAAGCCCCGGGTGGTAATTAGCCCGGTGCGCACGCCCTTGCGTTCGGTCAGCGCGTTGATGACCAGGGTGGTGCCGTGCACGAGGAAGGCGGTGCCCCGCGCATCCTGGCCGCTGTCCCGAATAGCCTCAACTACGCCGGCGCCGAAGTCCTGCGGCGTGGTTGGCACCTTGGTGCTGCCGATTGTGCCGCTGCGCTCGTCCTGCCAGACGAGGTCCGTGAAGGTACCGCCGATGTCGGTTGCGACGCGCATGTCAGGGCTGACCCTGACCGTTCGGTTGCTCAAAAAGGTGGCAGCGCACGATGTGATCGCTGCCGGTTCCGGTGATGGGCACTGTCACCGGGTCGATCCGGCGACAATGCTCCATGACCTGCGGGCAGCGCGTGTGAAAGCTGCAGCCGGACGGTAGATTGACCGGGCTGGGAATCTCGCCGCTTGAGCGGATTTGCACCGGACGCAGCGCCTCTTCCTGCTCGGTGAGCACGGGAATCGAAGAGAGCAGCATCTGCGTGTAGGGGTGTTGTGGCGATTCGAAAAAGTGCAGCGTTTCGGCTACTTCGGCGACGCGCCCGAGATACATTATGGCGACGCGAGTGGCCAGGTTGCGCATCACGCTCAGATCGTGCGTGATGAAGACGTAGGTCAGGTTGAGCTCGCGCTGCAGACGTATGAGCAGATTAATGACCTTGCCCTGCACCGAAACATCCAGTGCGGAGGTCGGCTCGTCGAGGATGATGAGCGAGGGGTCGGTGGCCAGGGCGCGCGCTATGGCGACGATCTGTCGTTCGCCGCCGCTCAACTGGCGCGGGTACTTGTGCATGTACTCATGCGGCAGATCGACCAGCTCGAGCAGGCGCATGACCTCGGTGAAGCGATCCTTTTCCGGCCGATGGATGCTCAGTGGCAGTTCAAGGATCTGGCGGATGGTGCGGCGCGGGTTGAGCGAGGAGCCAGGGTCCTGAAAGACGATCTGGATTTCCTTGCGCAGGTCCTGCGGCCGCCGGTCGCCCTGGGCAAAGAGGTCACGTCCATTGAAGGTGATGGTGCCGCTGGTTGGCAAATACATGCCCATGGTGATGTAGGCGATGGTGCTCTTGCCGGAGCCGGATTCGCCGACGATGCCGAAGGTCTCGCCGCGGCGCACTTCGAATGAAACGCCGTCGACCGCCTTGACCGTGATTGGCTCGCGTTTGATGAGGCCCTTGCGCCCCACGATGAAGTGTTTGTAAAGATTGTCGATGTGCAGAATGACGTCTTCGCTCATACCGGCACGGGCTCCGCCTTGTACATGGTCACCTTTTGCGGCTCGTCGTAGAGGAAGCAGGCCACCTCGTGCGAGTTTTCATAGGCTTCTTCCACCTGAAATACCGGCGGCTTCTCGCGGCTGCAGACCGGCATGGCATGTGGGCAGCGCGTGTGAAAACGGCAGCCGGTGGGCGGGTTCATGTAGTCCGGGATGCGACCCGGAATACCTTCGCTGATGCCGCCGCCGGTGAGCCGCGGCACGGCCTCCATCAGCCCCTGGGTGTAGGGATGCAGCGGGTTGGCGAAGAGGCGGCGCGTCGGCGCAACCTCGACCATGTTCCCGGCGTACATCACGTAGACGCGGTCCGTCATCTGGCGCACGATACCCAGCGTGTGGGAGATGAGGATGAAGGAGTTGCCCTGCTGCTCCACCAGGGCCTGCAGCAGACGCAACACCTGATCCTGAATCGTGACGTCCAGCGCCGTGCCCGGCTCGTCCGCGATCAGCAGGCCGGGGCGTGTGCTGAGCGCCATGCCGATGCACACGCGCTGGCGCATGCCGCCGCTGAGCTGGACGGGGTAGCTGTCCAGCAGGCGTTCGGGGTCGGCCAGCGCGACCTCGCGCAGGGCCTGTAGCGCGCGCTCACGCAGTTCTTTGCGGTTCAGGTTCTGGTTTTCGGCCGAGGCGTAACGAATCACGGTGGTGAGCTGCTGGCCGATGGTGAAGACCGGGTTGAGCGCGGCCGTCGGGTCCTGGAAGATCATGGAAATACCCTGGCCGCGCATCTGCACCAGTTCGCGCTGGCTCATCTTCAGGACGTCGCGCTCCTGAAAGAGAATTTCGCCCTGCGGGATTTCGGCCGGTGGTGTGGGCAGGACGCGCAGGATGGTCTTCATCGTGGTCGTCTTGCCGCAGCCGGTCTCGCCCACCAGGCCGACTCGCTCCCGCGGCTTGACGTGGAAGTTAATGTGATCCAGTACCCTGAGGACTCCGCCGTAGACGCGGTAATGTACGGAGAGGTCGCGCAGCTCCAGCAGGGGAGCGTCCGAATTCACCATTACACCTCTTCCGCGGAGAACAGATCGCGCAGGCCGTCACCCAGCAGGTTGAAGCCGAGCACGACGACGACGATGGCGAGGGCCGGGAAGATGGCCATCCACCATTGACCCGTCGGCAGGTAGTCCGCGCCCTTGGCGACCATGGTGCCCAGGCCCGGCTGGGGCTCCTGCACGCCCAGGCCGAGGAAGCTCAGCATCGAACCGATGATGATGACCCAGCCCATGTCCAGGCTCATCTTGGTGAAGATGGGCGAGATCATGTTGGGCAGGATCTCGCGGAACAGGATGTGGCGCGTACTGGCGCCGATGGTTTCGGCTGAACTGACGAAGTACTCGGTGCGCAGGGCGCTGGAGAGCCCATAGACCAGACGGGAATACCAGGGCCACCACATCAGCGAGATGGCGATCATGGAGTTGGTGAGGTTGGGCGTCAGCACGGAGGCGATGGCCAGCGCAAGGATCAGCGGCGGCACGGAGAGGAAGATGTCCGTGATGCGCATAATCACCGTGTCAATGATTGTCCCCTGGAAGTAGCCGGCAATCATGCCCAGGGTCACGCCGACGGGCACAACCAGTGTCAGCACCATCACGCCCATCAGCAGGGAGAAGCGGAAGCCGAAGATGATGCGGCTGAAGATATCGCGCCCGAATTGATCTGTGCCGAGCAGATTTACGCCGTCAGGCGGCGCTTTGGCGTTGGCGAAATCGGTAAATGGTTCAACATGACCGGGGAAGGGCGTCACATACGACGCAAAAATGGCCAACAGGACGATGATGATGACCATCGCCAGGCCGACGATGGAGAGTGGATTGCGCGAGAATTTGTACCAGGCGCGGCCGATGTTGTCGCGCCTGTTCTGGCGCTGTATGCGCGCCAGCTCGGTGGCATCAAGCAGTGCAGGAGCCGGTTGCGCGGTCATTTCAGCCATGCTCAGTCGCTCCTTGCTCCGCGCAGACGGATGCGCGGGTCCAAAATACCGACGACCAGGTCCACAAGAATATTTACGACAATGAAGGTAACGCCCAGTATCAGGATGACCGCCGCGATGGCATTAAGGTCCTTGCGCAGCATCGCGTGGGTGGCGTAGCGGGAAATACCCGGCCAGTTGAAGATCACTTCCACCAGGAAGGCGTTGGAGAGGTTGGCGGCGAAGTCCAGGCCGAAGATCGAAACGGTCGGAATCAACGAGGGCTTGAGCAGAAAGCGCCCGGTAACGATGCGCTCCGGGATGCCCAGCGCGCGCTCGGCGGCGATGTAGTCGCGCGTCAGATTGTCTGCCATGGTCGAGCGGGTGATGCGCGCCTCCTGAGCGAGCGAGCCGAGAGCCAGGGCCACCGCGGGCAGTATCAGGTGGTGCAACGCATTGATAAAGGTTGAGAACTGTCCGGCCAGCAGCGAATCCACGGTGAACAGGCCGGTAACGTGTGGCGGTGCATCGACATTGCTGCTCAGACGGCCGATCGACGGAAAGATATCCAGACCAAATTCTGAAGTGGTCAGGAAGGTGAGAAAGATAATGGCAAAGACGAAGGCAGGGGTCACCACGCCCAGATAGGAAACGACGCGCACCAGGTTATCCACCCAGGTGTCCTTGTGGCGCGCGCTTAAGGTGCCCAAGCGTGATGCCGCCAATGGCCGAGATGAGGCCCGCCAGCAGCACCAGCTCCATCGACGCCGGCAGGAAATTGACGACATCGTCGATGACCGGGCGCCGCGTAACCAGCGAATCGCCCAGGTCACCGCGCAGGGCGTTGAAGAACCAGTACTGGTATTGCACCAGCAAGGGCTCGTCCAGGCGCAGCTCGTCGCGCAGACGTTGAACAGTTTCCTGCGGTGCCCTCGCCCCCAGCGCCGTGCGGGCCGGGTCGCCCGGCAGCACGCGGCTGAGCAGGAAAATCAGGATGCTGAGCCCGAAGAGCACGAAGAGTGACTGGAAGATACGTCTTCCAAGGAAGACAAACAGCCGTTGCAGTTCTTCACGGTTGAAGAAATTCATCGCGCCGCCCTGTGTGCCTGTTCGCAGTGGGGGAGGTGTGGCCGCAGCCACACCTCCCGTTGCAATCGGTAATGGTTACCGCCTAGTTGTTGATGTTGATGTTCGCTGCGAAGATCTGGTAGCCCATGACCGAGCTGTTGGCCTCGGGATCCCATTCGACGTAGTCCACAACGGCGTGCTTCTCCAGCTGATCGTAGAGGAAGAGCGAAGGCGCCATTGAGGCGATCTGCGCCTGCAACACGGCGTACTTGGCGAAGCGATCGGCCTCATCAACGGTCAGCAGGGCGTCGGCGATGGCCGCGTCCAGCTCTTCGTCCAGCAGCCATTCGTTCTGCTGCCAGGTATTGGCCGTCGGCGAGGTGTAGCGCTGCTGCAGCATCAGTCCGGCTTCCGGCAGGTCCGTCGAAACGTAGATGGTGACGATATGCGGACTGGTCTCCATGCTGCTGGTGTTCTCCACCACGCTCAGCCAGGGGCTGGTCTGAACGTTTACCGGCACGCCGATATCAGCCATGTTGGCCTGGAAGAGCAGGGCAAACTGCTCCTCGAAGGGCACTTCGCTGATCCAGACGACGTCGATCGGGTAGTCAGCAATGTTGTCCGCGTACTTGCACTGGGCCAGATGTGCATTGGCCTGGTCCAGGTCGCGCCGGTAGACGGTGACATCCGGGTTATGCCCGCCGACAGTCTGCGGGACGGGGCCGACCATCGCCTGCGTGCCCGGCCATTCGAGGGCGACGACCTGGTCGTAGTCGAAGGCGTAGGACAGGGCGATGCGGCAATGGACGTCATCCAGCGGCGCCAGCCGTGTGTTCATCATGTAGTAGAAGCTGGTCATCGTCGGGAAGGCCTGGATGGCGATGTTGTCGCGGGCGGCGAGGGCGTCCAGTGCCTCGATGCTCTGCCAGGCGTCCGAGATTTCCAGTTCGCCATCAAGCATCAGGGAACGGACGGTGGCTGCCTCGGTCGTGTCGATATAGGTGAGCGTTTCCGGGGCGTTCGCGGCGAAGTTCTCTGCGTTCCACCAGCCGTCAAAGCGCTCCATGTCCAGATAGCCAACCAGCGGATAGTCGGTCACCAGGAAGGGGCCGGAACCGGCATCATTGGTGAGCAGATAGCGCTTGCCGTAGTCGCCGTGATCGCCGTAAAGGGTCGATTCCATGTCGTAGTTGGCACGGACGAGATCCTCGTTGGCGATGTAGAGACGCACCAGCTTGGGAATGAAGAGGCCGTCGGGCTGGTCCAGCGTGAACTGGACTGTGTAGTCATCCATCGCCGCCGCGGCAGCGTCCGGCACCAGGTAGGCGTAGCCTTCACCAATGTCGTTGATACGATTGATGCTGTAAACGACATCGCTGGCCAGCAGCTCTGAACCGTCGTGGAACATCACGCCCTGGCGCAGATTGAAGGTGTAGACGAGGCCGTCATCGGAAGCTGCCCAGGAATCTGCCAGATGGGGGCCTACGCCACCGTCCGAGTTCGGGAAGATCAGCGTGTCATAGATACTGGCCAGCGCGTGCGAACTGGAGAAATCGTCGCCAACAGCCGGGTCGATCATGGTCGGAAAGGAGAAGGTGATGCGCAGTTGTTTCTCACTATCCTGGGCCATGGCCGTTGCCGAGATGACCAGCATCAACAGCAGGGTCAGAACAAGCAACTTTCTCATGGTGCTTCTCTCCTCAAGTATACGAAACGATAAGCCGAAGCCGATAAAGTCGGCAAAGGTAATGATGCGTTGGCTGTCACCATGTTATCCATCTGACGGGTTGTTCACACCAATCTGCGGCAGATAGAAGTGATAGCCCTGAATGCGGGCCCCGGCAGACGAATCCCACTCCACATAGTCAGCGACGGCGCGCTTCTCAAGTTGATCGTAGAGGAAGAAGGAAACGACATCCGCGGCGAGCTGCTCCTGCAGCGCCTCGTATTTGGCGAAACGCTCGTCAATGTCCACCGTGGCCAGGGCGTCGTCGATGGCCGCGTCAAGCTCTGCATCTTCCAGCCATTCGTTCTGGAAGAAGGTGGCGGCCGTATCCGAATGATAACGTTGCTTGAGCAACAGGCCCGCTTCCGGCAGATCGGCGCCGGTGTAGAGCGTAACGATGTGCGGGCTCAGCTCCTTGCTGGCAGTGTTGTTCACGACACTCAGCCAGGGCAGGCCCACCACATTGGCCGCCATACCGATTTCCGCCAGGTTCGCCTGGAAGAGCACGGCGAACTGCTCCTCGTCCGGCACTTCCGTCACCCACACGACATCAATGGGGTAATCAGCGATGTTGTCGGCGTACTGACATTCGGCCAACGCGGCGCGGGCGGCGTCCAGATCGCGGCGGGGCGTGAAGACGTTCGGGTTGTGCCCCGGCGTAGCCTGGGAGAGGATGCCGACCATCGCCTGGGTGCCGGGCCACTCGAGGCTGACGATGGTGTCGTAATCGTAGGCCAGGGCCGCCGCCTTGCGGCAGTTTACGTCATCGAAGGGCGGCAGGGTGTTGTTCGCCATGTAGTAGAGCGAGCTGCCCATGGAGGTCGTGTCAATGTGCACGCCTTCGAGATTGCCCATGGACTTCAGCGCCTCAAGGCCTTGCCAGGGGTCGCTGATTTCCAGTTCGCCATCGACCAGGAGGGAACGAATGGTGACGGACTCGATCGTGCCGATGAAGGTGACCTCGTCGGCCGCGTTGTCCACAAAGGCGTCCTGGTTCCAGTAGTCGTTGAAGCGCGACATTTTGATGTATTCCGCGAGGGAGACGTCTTCTACCTGATAGGGGCCGGAGCCGGCGTCATGGGTGAGCAACCATTCTTTGCCGTAGTCGCCATGCCCCTCGTAGATGCCCTCACCGTAGTTGGCGCGTACCACCTCCTCGTTCAGGAAGTAGAAGCGTGCCAGGCGTAGCGTGAAGAGCGGATCGGCGTTTGACAGCGTGAAACGCACGCTGTAGTCATCAAGCGCCTCTACCTCAGCCGGGGGCAAGAGGTAGACGAATCCTTCGCCAACTTCGTGAATGCGATTGTAGCTATAGGCGATGTCGCTGGCCTGCACCTCGCTTCCGTCATGGAAGCGCGCGCCCTGGTGCAGGTGGAAAGTGTAGCTGAGTCCGTCTTCAGATACGTCCCAGCTCTCTGCGACCCAGGGGGTAACGCCGCCGGCGGGATCCGGGAAGATGAGCGTGTCGTAGAGGTTGGTAATTGAAATCGAACTGGAGAAATCGGAACCGACGTGGGGGTCGATGAACGTTGGCCAGGCGAAATTGGCGCGCAGTTGGCGGATGCCGTCTTCCTGGGCCAGGACCGTTGCCGAAAAAATCAGCAAGAGGACCAGGGTCAATACAAGGTTACGTTTCATGAGGAAGCTCTCCAATCAGTTCTGAATCAACAACAAGGGATTAGTGTCAGGACTCGGGGGGCGGGCAGTTCTCGCGAATATAACCTCCTCCGGTCGCAATCGGGCAGGCACATGAAAACGGGTTGGCACACGTGGATTTCGTTGCTGCTGGACGGTGAGCGCCTGGCTGTCTTCAGGGTCGGGAGATGCGCCCGGTCTCCGGACCCGCCTGGGCGGGCGGGGTTGCGGTGGTGGAATTGCAAGGCGGGTAGCCGGCCACAGATGCCAGCTCTGGCACCGCAGGAACCCTGCGCCGACTGTTGTGTTGCGTTTCGCCATGCCAGTTCCGGCCTTCGGGGCGGCTCTGTATGCGTATGGGAAGGTAACATGCTCTTCTGCAATTGTCAAAAACTCGGCTGGTTCAAGTGGCACAGGTTGCCGAACTGATGTAGCATACTGGTATCCGTCTCGCAGGTGAATGACTTGGCAGCCACAGCGGAAGCGTTAAAACCGGCAGCATCTGGTAAACTACTGTACAGGTGGCAGGGAGCGTGGATTCCCGGCCTGACAGGCCGACGGCGGGCCCCTTTTGCAATTCCTGTTCCGCAGAAATACAAATGGTGAGATGGTCGGCTGCTGCCAGACGCAAGCGCCTGATCAGGCTGGCGGGTCGCAGAGGATAAAATGAGCGAACAGCCTTGAGCAACGATCTACGGTGCCCACTGGTGCCCGGACTGTCGGCGCTGCAAGACTTTTATGGGCGAGCATGGCGTGCCCTACAAATGGCTGGACATTCTCGAGAATCCCGATCTCACCGCGGAAATACTTGCCAAAACCGGGGGTAAGCGCGTGCTCCCGACGATCGTCTTTGATGATGGCGACGTGCTGTTGCGGCCGACCAACGTTGAGCTGGCCAAAAAACTGTCCCTCAACCTGCACATGAATCGTACCTTCTGGCCGCTGATTATTATTGGCGCAGCCCGGCGGGCCTGACCGCTTCCATTTTTACGTCGCGTGATGCGACAGAAACCCTCGTCATTGAACGCGAGGCCGTCGGTGGCAATGCGAATTTCACCGGCTATCTGGACAACGTGCCCGGTTTCCCGCAGCCGATTACGGGGTTCGAATTCAGTGAGCGCCTGCGGGAGCAGGCGGAATTGTTCGGTGTGGAGATTCTGCAGTCCTCCAGCATCGCGACGATACGCAGTCATGACAATTACCACACGGTCGTTACGACGACCGGCGAGGAATACAGCGGCAACGCCATCATCATCGCCACCGGCAGCCGTTACCGTCGCCTGAATGTCCCGGGTGAGGACAAGTTCCTGGGAAACGGTGTTCACTACTGTGCCTCCTGTGACGGCCCCTTCTACAGAGGTCAGCATGTAGCTGTACTTGGAGGCGGCAACAGCGCGGTTGAAGCAGCGCTGGACCTGGCCGGGATCGCTGACCGGGTTTCACTGCTGGTACGCGGTGAAACGCTCTCAGCCAACAGCCTGTATCAGGACAAGTTGAACGAGCAGGAAAACATCAGCGTTCGCTTCAATAACATGACGATCGGGTTTGAAGGGCGGAGTCGACTGCGCCGCCTGCATGTTCGTGATGTCAAGACCGGCGCGGAAGACAAGCTGCATGCCAACGGGGCCTTTGTATTTATCGGGCTGGAACCCAATACATCATTTCTGGAAGATACCGGCGTTGTGCTGGATCGCTGGGGGTTTATATGCACCGGACACAATTTGCCCCAGGACAATGGCCGCGTCAGCAACTATGATTCGCGTCAGCCCCTTATGTTTGAGACGTCAGTGCCCGGCATTTTTGCAGCCGGCGACGTGCGCGAAGGCAGCACCAAACAGGTCGCTACCGCAGCGGGTGAGGGGGCTGCCGTCGCCATGCTCGTGCGTGAGTATCTCAAGGGTGTCAAGTTCAGAATTTAAACTGCGGTGGTGCGTGTAACGGGGAAAGGTGCAAAAAGTGAGTGAGCGAACAGTAACTTATCTTGGTGACATGATTGTGCACCTCTACGGGCCAAGTCTTGGTGCCGGCGACGAGGCACCGGAAGTTACCGTCGAAAGCAAGTTTCACACGCCATTTCGGCTGCTGGCAGATACGCCTGGCAAGATCCGCCTTGTCAGCTCGGTGCCCAGCCTGGATACGGCGATTTGCGATGAGCAGACCCGCCGGCTGAGCGGGGAAATTGGCGCCATGGGCGATGACTTTGTCTTCCTCACTGTCAGCATGGATCTGCCCTTCGCGCAGGACCGCTGGTGTGCCAACGCCGGCGTCTCGCGCAATGTTGTGTTGTCAGACTACCGTGACGGTGCCTTTGGCCGGTCCTACGGCACTTCGATTAAGGAACTGCGCATTTTGCACCGGGCCCTCTTCGTCGTCGATGACGAGGGCTACATTTGTTACGTGCAATATCTTCCCGAGGTCCACGAGCATCCCGATTACACGACCGCGATGAATGTCCTGCGCGGGCTGGCCTGACGCGGGTGTTGACAGGCAAGAGATCGTGCACGCTGCTGCAGGAAGCTTGCGTTCAGTTCCGTCATCGGGCGCGACGGCACCATCCAGGCTGATGCGGGGCACCGGCAGGGCTACGTGTCGCGGCGCGTGGATTCGGATATGCCGAATCTCTTTGAATGCCTTGACGTAGCGTGGGGCAGGGATTCATCAAGGGTTATGGACGGTTGCTCGCCGAAAACCGCCGCCATGAATTGATCCCTGCGGCATTGCGTGAACCGTTCAATCTCGAAAACGAGGCGGATAGAGCCTCTGTTTATTGAGTCGCCAGGCGCGCCATCGCCTCTGGCATAGTCGGCAAGTTCGTCTGACAGCCAACGGCTTCCACAACAAAGCTGGCGACGCTGGCCCCCAGGCGAATGGCGGCCGGCAAGGCTTGCCCCTGCGCAATTCCCACCGCCAGACCCGCAACGAAGCCATCGCCGGCGCCGGTGGGGTCGACGACGCGGCGTGGCGCGATGGCCGGGCTGGGCGCGCTGGCCCCTGCCGTCTGCCAGCTCGCGCCTGCCGCGCCACGCGTGCGGACTATTGCTGATAGCCCCATCTCCAGTAGCGCATACGCTTCATCACAAACCAGCAGCGAGATGAGTTGCGTCAGCTCATGTTCGGTGCAGACCAGGATATCTGATGTGGTGATGAAAGCAGCGGCCAGCGCAGGCGCCGTCGCCAGGGTGCCGCTCAATATCACGCGTGCACCACCCGCCCGCGCCAACTCCGCCGCGCGCAGGGTGAAACGGTCGAAGCGACAGGTGATGACGGCCACTTTTCCCGCTGCGGTGGTGGCCGCATCCGGCGCGTATTCTTCCTGGCGCGCGGCGACGCCAAGTTGCGAGATGCAGACAGAATTCCCGCCGGCATCACGGAACAGGAAACTATGCCCGCAGCGCTCGCCGGCGATGAGTTGCACTGCCCGCTGGTCGACGCCGCGCTCATCCAGCCAGGCAGAGTAGCCACGCGTGCGGAAGTCATCGCCGACCACGCTCACCAGGGCTGCACGCGCTCCCAAACGCGCGGCGCCCACCGCCACATTGGGCGCACAACCGCCGAAATACACGCGCTCCACTTCGTCGACAGGGCTGCTGATTTGCACCGTATCGCCCGGCGCGGGCAGAGCAGTTACCTCAAGCAGGTGGTCAAAATTTGTCCAGGAGCCGATGGCGACCACGTCAAACCCGGGTGTGGGTCCGCTCATGTTGATTCGGCGGAGAAGCCCCAGATGCGCTCGGCGTTTTGGTGGAAGATCAGCTCCAGCTCCGCGTCGCTGAAGCGACATTCCTCTACCTTGACGCGTTCCACGAGCGGTGACTGGAAGGGCGCATCGCTGCCATATAGCAGACGTTCGGCGCCGACAGCGCGCACGAAGGCCTTGATATCGTAGGGCCAGGCCTGGCTCATATCGGCGAAGACGTTGGGCGCCTCTTTACAGACCAGGATGGTCTCCGTCAGGTAATCGTGCAAACCAATGTGCGCGATGATGACCTTCACCTGCGGGTACTGGCGCGCCGCATAACCCTGCAGCGAGGGCAAATCGCGGCTGGGATGCCCGGAATGGAAGAGGATGGGGATGTCGTATCGCGCCGCCGCCTCGAAAACCGGGCCGATCACGCGCAGGCTGGCTGGATTGTAGAAATCGGCGCGCGCGACCATCTTGATGCCCCCCAGGCCCCGTTCTTCCACAAAATGGCGCACCGTCTCCCAAACGAATTCCTCTCCGAAGAGCGGATTCAGGCGGATCGCGCCGACGAGCCGGACAGGGTATGTGGCGACGGCGCGCGAGACGGCCTCATTTGCCTCCCGATAATCGGTATCGTGCGGCGGGTTGAGGATGCGGTCAGGTGGCAGCAGCACGCCACGGTCGAGGCCGTAGTCATCCAGCATGCGGATGATGGATGCGGGCTGGTCGTATTGCACGTAGGGCACGATGAGATGCTCGGCGATGGCCGGCAGGATGACTGTGCGGTAGATGTGGTCTTGCTCTGCGCCGAGCGCGCGCGCTGCCTGAATGTAAATGCGTGGTACGTTGCGCACTGCCTCGATGGTACTCACTACCATGACCATGAAGCAACCCAGACCGGCCAGCAAGACCTGCCCAAACATGTCGATACCGAACCAGAGGATGAAGAAAGGGATGAGAGCGATCGGCGGAATGGGACGGAGCGATTCGAGGACAGGCTCCAGCAACGCGAAAACCACGCGAAAACGGCTCATCACCAGGCCGACCAATACTCCCAGCGCCGAACCGGCGAGGAAACTGAAACTCACACGGTAGAAGGTAACCAGAGCCTGGCGCAATATCGTGCTGCGTACCTGCACCAGCGTATCCAGTACGCGCTCCGGACTGGGCAATTTGAGCGATGAGACCAGTTGCCATTCCGTGGTAACGAGGTACCAGCAGAGGAAGACCAGCACGATCGACGCCAGGCTGATAATGCGCATGCGTCGCATTCGCTGGCGTACGCCTTCTTCCGGCAGCATCAGGCGGCAGGTTCCGCTTCGTTCTGGCTGAGTATGTCCATCAACTTTTTACGGAGCGCCTGAAAACTGGCGCTGGTCTTGCGGCGCGGGTCCAGCTCGCGTTCAAAGGGTACTGCAACATCCGCCGCCACGCGCGCGGGGCGGGGCGTCATCACGACCACGCGATCGCCGATGAAGAGCGCCTCTTCGATGTCATGCGTCACGAAGAGGATGGTCAGCGCTTCTTCCTGCCAGAGCCGCAGCAACTCAATTTGCATTTTTCCCTTGGTCAGCACGTCCAGCGCGCCGAAGGGCTCATCCATCAGCATGATGGCTGGCTTGTTGGCGTAGGCGCGCGCCAGGTCGACGCGCTTCTTCATACCACCGGAGAGCTGTAACGGGTAGAGATCGCGATATTCTGCCAGGCCGACGAGGGCCAGCAGCCGCTCGACGATGGGCGAAACTTCACTGGCGGACAAACCACGCGCATTTGGGCCATAGGCCAGGTTCTGCGCCACCGTCAGCCAGGGGAAAATGGAATCCTGCTGGAAGACGACCGCTCGCTCCGCCCCCGGCCCGGACACCGGGGCATCATCGACAAGAACACTGCCAGCGCTCGGCGCGAGGAAACCGGCCACAAGATTCAGCAGGGTCGATTTGCCGCAGCCCGATGGCCCGACGATGCAAACGATTTCGTTGGTGGCGATTTTCAGGTTCGTTTCATCCAGCGCGGCGACAGTACCCTGCGGTGTGGCAAACGTTTTGCGGACGGCAACCAACTCTATTTTGGGTGAAGCAGTTTTCTCTTCTGCCAATTTCCCCGCACCTCATGCGGCATGCTCCGTGGGAATTCTAACGCAGGCACGCACAGTCCTCAACAAAGAGATATGATATTTCTTGCAAGGCATGTTAATGTGTGCGTATCTTTTCGAGTTCCACGAGCATCCCGATGATACGACCATGCTGAATGTCCTGCGCGGACTCGCCTGACGCGGGCATTGGTGAGGAAAAGATTGTGCATGCCGGTGCAGGGCTTTACGTTCAATTGTGGCGTTCCGCCAAACGGGATGATGTTTGATGATGGATGAGACAGGGCCGTCAGACGAGAGCCGCCCGCAGCCGCTGGTAACCTTGATTTCAGGCGGCAATGTTGGAATTGGTCGGGCTACCGCCTTGCGCTTTGCCCGTAGTGGTGCGCTTGTAACGATTGCTGCGCGCAATGCGGAGACGGCGCAGGAAACTCTCGGTTTGATACAGGCCGCAGGCGCGCAAGGTCACTTCTTAGCCTGTGACGTGCGCGACGACGCGCAATGCGACCAGGCTGTCACGGAGACGGTCGCCCGTTTCGGACGCCTGGATGTGCTGGTCAACAATGCCGGCAGCATCATACGCAAACGCACCGTGGCACAACTCACCACGGCCCAATGGCACGAGATGATGGACGTCAATCTGAACGGCGCATTCTATCTCAGCCGCGCGGCCCTGCCGCATTTGCTGGCCACGCGCGGCAACATCGTCAACGTCGCATCCTATGCCGGCCTGGTGGGCTTCGCCGGCTCGGCGGCCTACTGCGCCGCCAAGGGCGCCCTGGTGCAGTTGACGCGCGCCATGGCGCTGGACCACGCGGCCGAAGGCGTTCGCGTCAACTGCGTCTGTCCGGGGAGCGTGCGTACGCCCATGATCGCGGCAGCCTGGGAGCAGCATGGCCCCGGCGCAGCCGAAGCCTGGGCGGAGAAGCATCCCCTGGGACGCATCGCCGAGCCGGAAGAGGTGGCCGAGGCGATCTACTGGCTGGCCTCCGCCGCCGGGAGCTTCGTGACGGGCGTCGCGCTGCCGGTGGACGGCGGCATCACCGCCGGCTAGCAGCCCCAGACCTGCTCGAACACGCGCAGCCAGTTGCCGCCCAGCAGGGCCGTCAGGTCCTCGCGCGAAATGCCACGTTTCACCAGTTCCGCCACGAAAACCGGCATCTGGTCCGCGCTCTTGCAATCCGGAATCCAGTTATCCAGCATGTCCGGGCCGATTGATGATTCAACCAGGGCGAGTTTGCTCACTTCAAGCAGCGTGCCTTCGAGGAAGTCTGTGCCGATGCCGAAGTGCTCGATGCCGACCAGGTCGACCATGTGCTGCAGGTGGTCGGCCATACGCGCGCAGCTGGGCGGATCGTCGATGTAGCCGCCGTAGAAGTTGAGGCCGATGACGCCGCCGCAATCCGCAATCGCGCGAATCTGGTCGTCGGTCAGGTTGCGCGGATGATCGTAGACTGCGCGTGCGTTGCTGTGCGAGGCGACCAGTGGCCCGTCGACGATGTCGATCGCGTCCCAGAAACCCGGCTGCGCCAGGTGGCTGACGTCAAAAATAACCTTGTCCTTGCAGAGACCACTTAGCGCCTCGCGGCCCGCGTCGGTCAGGCCGCCAGGATTGCGCACGCCGGTGCCGTCGGCGAAGGCGTTGCGGCGCTCCCAGGTGAAGGCGACCATGTGTACGCCAAGACGACAGAGCGCGCGCAGCACCCGGGCGTCGCCCCCGAGGCCGTCGCAGCCCTCCAGGGCCAGCACGCCGGCCAGCTTGCCGCTCGCCGTAATCGAGCGAATATCGCTCACGCTGTGCGCCAGCTGCAGCGCGCTGTCGTCACTTTCGACATCTTCCAGCGCCGCCTGAAGCGCGCGCAGGATTTCGCGCAGGCCCAGGCCGGGCAGGAAGCGGTCATCGACGTAGACGGGTAGCACCTGCACGTCGATGCCGCCTTTGCGCATCAGGGGCGCCCAGTAGCCGGAGAGCGCGCCGCGCTCGCCCCTGTGATGACGGGCAAGGACGTCCATCAATATGTCGTGATGGGAATCAATGAAGAACAGCTCCTGACAAAGTGCCTCTGCTTGTTGCTGGAATTGCATCAGTGCCTCCTGGCGGGCTATGCTCGCGCGCGGGAGTATGCCACATAGGAGCCGCCAATGCCTGTGAACAGCAAGCCGGAGACCGCCGACGTCGTGGTCATCGGGGCCGGTATTCAGGGCCTCAGCGCCGCCTGGCATCTGGCGCGGGCCGGCATCCGCGACGTCGCCCTGGTGGAAAAGTCCACGGTAGGCAGTGGTTCGTCGCGTTGGTCAACGTCGATGTTAATGCTGCAGATGTGGGAAGAGTGGCAACTGCGCTTCTCATGCTACACCTTTGAGCGTTACGCGTCCTTCAGGGACGACACTGGTTACGATCCCGGCTTTATCCGTACCGGTACCTACACGCTCGTTACGCCGGAAGTGGCCGGGAAACAGCGCGAACTGGTGGCGCTGCGCCGCAAATATGGAGTGGATACCCAGGTGCTCACACCTGACGAACTGGCGCGCCGGCTGCCCGTGCTGGCCACGGAGCATCTGGCCTTTGGCGTCTATGGACCGGCGGACGGAGCGCTGGATACGCCCAACATCCTGAAAGGCTGGCGCGCGTCGGCGCAAGACATGGGTGTGGAGCTCCATGAAGGGCGCCGCGCTACCGGACTGGAGCTTCAGGGCGGGCGCATCGCCGCGGTGCAAACGACTGCCGGCAACATCGCGACCCGGCACGTGGTCAACGCGGCCGGTGCGGACGCGGACGAGGTGGGCGCCTGGGCCGGTCTGCGTATTCCGCTACTCAACCGGGTGCGAAACGTATATCTGGTCGATTCACCACCCGGCATGAAGACGCAGGTATTCGTTTACGATGCTGCCTCCCAGTGGTACTTCCGTAATACAGGCGAGATGATGATGGTAGGCATGGGAATCCGTCAGAATGTGCCCGTGCAGGATCGGCCCGATATGGACTACTGGCCGGAAATGCGCGCGATGTGCCTGCGCAAGGCGCCGGCTCTGGCGGAGGCGCAGATTACTGGTGGCTGGTCCGGCATCCGGCCCTTGACCCCCGACGGCAGCCCGATCCTGGGGCCAGTGGCTCAGGTACCCGGCTTCATCAACAACTGCGGCTGGGGCGGCGAGGGCATCATGAACGCGCCGGTCGGAGGCCAGCTGGTTGCCGAGCAGATCTGTGATGGCAGGACCAGCACCTTCGCTATCGAACCCTTTCTATTGTCACGCTTCGACGCAGCCGGTTAGTCGATCACGCGTAACTCACGTGGGAACGTGGTCAGCGACTCGATGCCGTCCTCTGTCACGACCACGTTGTCCTCCACGCGCACGCCCAGGACGTCTGGCACGTAAAGGCCCGGCTCAATGGTGAAGACCATGCCTGGCTCCAGCAGCGCCTCGTTGCCGCGCGTGATCCACGGCGCCTCGTGGATGTCGAGGCCGAGCCCGTGCCCGGTGCGGTGCAGGATGTATTCGCCGTAGCCGGAGTCGTGCAGCGCCTGCGACACGATTTCGTCCAGCTCGCCACAGGCCATGCCGGGCCGGGCCGTCTCGCGGCCGACCTTGTTGGCATTCAGCACTGCAGCGTAAATGGCGCGTGACTCTTCACTGGCTTCGCCGATGAAGAAGGTGCGCGTGATGTCCGCCGGATAGCCCTCGATGTTCGTGCCGAAATCGAAGATCAGCGAGTCGCCGCGTTGCAGCGGTACGTCATCGCGGATTTTGCCGTGCGGACGAGAGCTGTTGTCGCCGCCCAGCACAAGCGGTTCGAAGGAGAGTCCGTGGCCACCCAGTTCGCTCATCTGGTGAATAAGGATGTTCGCTACCTCGCGTTCCGACATCCCTTCGCGCAGGGTCTCAATGGTGTGCTGCAGGGCGGCTTCGGAAATGCGGATGGCCCGACGCTGAAGCTCGATTTCGCCCGGTTCCTTGCACAGGCGGATGCCGGCGATGAGCTCCTGGGCCTCGACCAGCTGCGCATCAGGCGCCTGTTGGCGGATCGCCTCGGATTCGAAGAAGCGCATGTACTGCCCCTCCACCGCGATGCGACCTTCCAGCAGCTCCAGCCGGGCGAGGGCGCCGGCGAAAGCGTCGTCGAAGCCCTCGGCGTCGGCCCAGCGGAAGTGCATGGCATCAAAGCCCTTGCTGGCGAAGAAGTCCGCCTCCAGCGAGGGAATGACGATGGCGGGTCGGCCTTCGCTCGGCACGAAAAGCACGATCGGCCGTTCCATGACGTGGTGCACGGATCCGGTCAGATACTGAAAGCCGGGGCCCGGGATGAGCGCGGCGGCGTCGAGGCCCTGCTCCCTGAGGATCTGTTGCAAATGCTGCAGTCGTTTTGCGGACGGCATGTCAGGAAGACTCCTCGCGGTTGACAGTCTGGGTCAGTATTTCAGTAACGAGGAAAACGGCGTCGGAGATGCGTTCCACGTCTACCTTGAGGTTGGCTTGCGTTTCCGGACTGTAGAAACTGGCCTCAAATTCCTCGCGCGTACCCCACTCGGCCACGGTCATGAAGCGCCAGGGCAGGGCGTTGGGCGCCTTCCCCTGGCCGGGCAGCGGCGACTCCGTGACTTGCGCAAAGTCAGTGCGCAGCACGCCCGGCCTTGAGGCATTGGACTCCTGATGCTCGCCCAGACGCCAGCGCAAAAACTCTTCTTCGTCGCTGCCAGGCGGAAGGTTGTAAAGCACGGTGAGCCGAATCACGGCTGCCTCCTGTGGCTGAATAGTTAACGCCGTCCAGCCTGACACGTTGCAATGGATTTTGCAACGACTGCGGCCAGGAAGTACACTTGCGCCGGATTTCACTGATGAATGGGAGCGTTTGTTATGCGCAGAAAGTTTTCACTGACCGTCTTGCTGGCCCTGTTTCTGGTCTCGCTGATGCCGGTCGCCGCCCAGGATGGCCCCGCCATCGCCCTGTTGCTGCCGCTGAGCAACAATGAGTATGTCCGCAACGCAGCAGAGGGTGTGCGCAGCATCGTCGAGGGCGCCAATGGCAGCGTGGCCGAATTTGACGCCGGCTTCAATCTGGAAGAGCAGATCAACCAGATTCAGGACGCCATCACCTCCGGCAATTTCGATGCCATCATCATCTACACCGTTGACGGTGTTGGTATTACCGTGGGCGTGGACATGGCCTGGGAGGCCGGCCTGCCGGTCATCGCTCTGGATGCGGCCATCAACGCGGACCGCAAGACCCTGGTCCCCTACAAATACGTGGCCGGTCAGATCGCGCGTACCGGTGATGGCGACGGCGGCCACATCGGCCAGGCCATCGTGATGGCCTGCGAGATGGTCGATCCCTGCGAAGTTGCTTTCATGATTGGCTTCGAGGGCTTCCCGCTGGACCTGGACCGCTTCCAGGCCGTGGAAGCGATCCTTGACACGCACGACCACATTGAGATCGTTGCCTTGCAGGCGGCTTCCTACACCAATGAGCATGGCTTTGAGGTTTCCACCGACATGCTGCAGGCCAACCCGAACATCGACGTCATCGCATCAGTTGGCGACCAGATGACCCTCGGTGCCGAACTGGCAGTGGAAGACGCCGGGTTGACCGGCCAGGTGGCGCTGGTCGGCAATGGCGCCAGCATCGATGGCTACAATGCCGTGAAGGAAGGTCGATTCTTCGCAACGGTGGCCAACATCCCCTACACCAACGGGCAGATCGCAGGCCAGATGGCGCTGCAGGCAATCTCCGGCGACCTCCTCATCCGCTCGGTCAACATGTATGATCAGGCGCCGCCCTTCCCGGCCAGCGGGCCCATTATCACCCAGGACAACTACGAAGACTTTACGCCTCAGTGGTAAAGACAGGACTGCAGCGCCTTGACCACGACGCCGTTCGTTGAGCTGCGCAACGTTTCGCGGCGTTTTGTCGCGGTTCAGGCGCTGCAGGACATCAATCTAACCATCAACCAGGGCGAAATCCACGCCCTGGTTGGTGAAAACGGCGCCGGCAAGTCGACGCTGGGCAAAATCATCAGCGGCATCGAGCGCCCCGACGAGGGCGAGCTTCTCATTCGTGGTCAGTCCCGCAGCTACACACATCCGCAGGATGCCTTGCGTGACGGCATCACGACCATCACCCAGGAAATCTCGCTGCTCAATAACCAGAGCGTGCTGCACAACGTGCTGCTGGGGCAGGAGATCTGCCGCGCCGGCGTGATGCAGCGACGCAAGATGCTGGCCGAATTCGAACGCCTCGTCGAGTTGACTGGCTTCGAGCTGGATCCGGACGAGAAAGTCGGGCGGCTGCACATGGCCGACCAGCGCAAGGTCGAGGTGCTGCAGGCTATCGCGCGCGACTCCCGTCTGATCATTATGGACGAGCCCACGGCCATGCTGGCCGATGACGAGACGCGCATCTTTCTCGACATCGTGCGCAGTCTGCAACGCAGCGGCCACACTATCGTCTACGTTTCACATTTCCTGGAGGAAGTGCTGGCGCTGGCGGACGTGGTCACTGTGATGCGCAATGGCTACATCGTGCGCACGGCGCCCACGGCCGAAGAGACGACCCCTTCGCTGGTCGAGGCCATGCTGGGCCATAGCATGCTGGAGATGTATCCGCCGCGGCTGCCGCGCAATCCGGACGCCCCGGTCGTCTTTGAGGTGCGCGGACTGCAGGCTCCCGGCCTCGGCAGCATCGACCTGCAGCTGCGCGCCGGTGAAATCACGGGCCTGGCCGGCCTTGTCGGCAGCGGCCGCAGCCGCCTCGCGCGTACCCTGTTCGGGGCCATTGAGGCGGAGGCGGGCGAAATCCTCGTCCGCGGCGAGCCCGTGCAGTTTCGTTCGACGGCTGATGCGATCCGCGCCGGCGTATTTCTGCTGCCGGAGAGCCGCAAGGAACAGGGGCTGCTGCTGAAACAAAGCATCCGCAACAACCTGTCGCTGCCCCACATGCGCCGTATCGCGGGCCGGGGCGGCATCGTCAACCAGTCGCGCGAGAACGACCGCATCCAGCAGTTGCTTGAAATGCTGAACGTGGTGCCGCCGGTGCCGCAGTTGATCGTCAACCGGCTGTCGGGCGGCAATCAACAGAAAGTGCTCTTTGGCAAGTGGCTCTTCGAGCAGCCGGCCGTCTTTCTGGTCGACGAGCCCACGCGTGGCATCGACATTGGCGCCAAACGCGCGATCTATCAGCTGATGGCGGAGCTTGCCGCGCAGGGCGTGGCCATTCTTATGATCTCTTCTGAAATCGAGGAGATTGTCGGCCTGGCGCAGCGCGCGCTGGTGATGCGCCTGGGCCACATCGTCGCGGAAGTCGAGGCTGACGAGGACGGATCGCTGAACGAGCAGGCCATCATGCGCGCCGCCTTCGGCGCGGAGACCTTGCAGCCAGCCGAAACCGGGGGAGAGCGTACGTGACGCAGAAAACCACCACTGGCAGCGAACGATCCGCCAGCACGATCAGCGCCTTCCTGCTCAATTACGGCATCATCTTCGCCATTTTCCTGCTCTATATTCTGCTCACCTGGCAGACTGATGCCTTCCTCTCCCTGCGCAACCAGCTCAACATCTTCGACCAGGCTCACCAGATTGGCCTGATCGCCGTGGCCGCCACGGTTGTGATCATCGCCGGCGGTTTTGACCTCTCGACCGGCGCCATTTTCGCCATGAGCGGCGTGGTGGCCGCCATGGTCGCGCGCGACCTCGGTACGCACGAAGCGCTGGCGTCGGCGGCGCCCTGGATGGGCTGGGCGGCCGGCATCGCCGCTGGTGCGATGCTGGGCCTGCTCAACGGCGTGCTGGTGACCTTCTTCCGCATCAACACCTTCGTCGCCACCCTGTCCACCGGCATTGTCTTTCGCGGCTTTGCCCTGCTCATCACGCAGGCGGAGCAGGTGCGCGTGGTAGACAGAGCCTTTCGCGAACTGGCGCGCGGCGATTTACTCGGCGTGCGCTTCACCGTCTTTATCTGGCTCGGCTTCGCGCTGGCGCTGTCCTTCATCCTCTTCCGCACACGCTTCGGACGTTACATCTTCGCCGCCGGCGACAACCCGGAAGCGGCGCGGCTCTCCGGCATCAACGTCGACCTGGTGCGCACCATCACCTTCGGCATCAGCGGCATGGCGGCCGGCATCGCGGGCGTGCTCTCGGCCTCCAAGTTCCTCAAGGCGCAGAACGACGCCGGCCAGGGCCTGGAGCTGATCTCCATTGCCGCCGTGGTCATTGGCGGCACCAGCATCATGGGTGGCGAGGGCGCCGTGTGGCGCACCGTGCTGGGGGTGATGTTGCTGCGCCTGATTGAGAACGGCTTCAACCTGACGAACGTCGCGCCCTTCTACCAGGACATCTTTCAGGGCCTCATCATCCTGCTGGCCGTCGCGCTGGACGCCTTAAGACATCGCCGAAGCTAACTCCGGCGGATTCCAGCCTGCGAACAGCAAATGACCCGGAGTTCTGCCTCCGGGTCACTGTATTTCATCTACCTGGATTTCTGATGCGCAGCGCGTCGTCCACCCCGCGCCCGGCGTGAATTACTCTGACGATTCTCCGCTCTCGCCCTCCGGGTCAAGCGCCTCGGGGAAGAGCGTCGCGAGCAGGTAGGTCTCGCTGCCCAGGGCGAATTCCGCCTGCTCCTGGATGGCCGTAGCACTCAGGTTTTCCCAGAGCGCCGCGGAATCCGTGGTGTAGCCGTAGTCGTCCTCCACGCCGATCATCACCCGGCGCAAGCTGCCGAGCCAGTAGCTGTTCTCCTCGCGCGCCTCCTGCAGGTTGTTCAATCGTTGCGCGCGCACGCTCTCGACTTCCTCTTCGGTCGGGCCGTTTGCGCGCAGGTCTGCCAGGATGGCGAAGGTGGCCGCCCGCAACTCTTCATACTTCTCGGGGTTGGTGTAGAAGACGCTTTGCAAGATGAAGCTGCGCCGCGGGATTAGCACTCAGGTTTTCCCAGAGCGCCGCGGAATTCGTGGTGTAGCCGTAGTCGCTCTCCACGCCGAGGCGCTGGCATAGGGCGAATAGGTGCCGCTCAGGTCTTCGCGCAGGTCCTCGACGGCGCGCATTTTCACGATGTCGCCCAGGGCGCGCATGGCGGCGGCATCCTGTTTGTCTCCCTCATAGTCTCCGCCATAGGCGAGCAGGAAGATGACCTGTTCCTCCAGGCCGGCGTAAACATCGCGCGCGCGGATTTCGTCCGGGAAGGGCAGATCGCGGTCGACCCACGTTTCACTAATCCCGCTGCCAGGCAGGTTGCCGAGGTAGCGTTGCGCCAGTTCACGGACATCGTCCGGCGCGAAGCTGCCGACCAGCGCGAAGGATAAGTCACCCGTTTCCTGCCAGCGCGCGTGCCAGCTGGCGAAGGCGGCGTCGGCATCCAGCGCTTCCACTTCCTCGATGGTGGCGGGCCGGTAACGTGGCGACTCATTGTCGCCGGTGATCAGTTCGCTGATGGCGTCGTTGAGGGCGACGATGGGGTTCAGATCCCGGTTCTTGAGCGCCTCGATTTGCCGGGCGCGGGAGGCTTCAAAGGCGCCTGTATCCAGCTGTGGCTGCGTGATGTAGAGATACACCAGCTGGAACAGCGTCTCCAGTTCATCGTTGTTGGCGAAGCCGCTGACGCGCTCGTGCGTGCCGCTGAGGCCAAGGCCGGCGCCGACCGAGCGGCCGCTCAGATAGCGCTCCAGCTGATCCTGGCTGAGTTCGGCGATGCCGCTCTGGCGCACGACGCTGTTGACGAAGGTGCCGCCCAGATACTCCTCGTCGCTCAGCAGGGAACTGCCACCGGGGCTAAGCCCGGCCAGCACGACTTCGTTTTCGGCCAGGTCCGTC
The DNA here is from genome assembly GCA_965238035.1 of Phototrophicaceae bacterium. Lineage (GTDB taxonomy): Bacteria > Chloroflexota > Anaerolineae > Aggregatilineales > Phototrophicaceae > JAGWBD01. The sequence continues at coordinate 2,242,360 of OZ250163.1, forward strand.
GGCATCAGCAACAGGCGCACGCCGTTGGCGAAGGTCCATTCGGTCAGCGGCCACTCAGCCTCATCGATGCTGCGCTCGGCGACGATGGCGGCGGCCTCCGGCGGCGTATCCAGCAGCGCATCGACCGCAATCACTTCCTCATAGGCTGCGACCTCGTGGCTCGCCGCCAGTTCGGCGCGCAGCGCTTCCTCGTCCGGCAATACGTCGAGGGCGCGCTCCGGCCCCAGCACTAGCAGGACGCGGTCTTCATCCTGCAGCATGACATCCGCCAGCCCGTTTATCGATTCCAGCGTCAACTGCGGCAGGAATTCCGCCAGCAGCTCCAGCTCCTTCTCTATTCCAGGCGAGATTTCGTCATCCAGGAAATGACGGCGATATTCGCTGGCGATGGATTCATTGCTGCGGAACTCGCGTTCATCGTAGGCGTTGTCATAGGCTTGTTGCAGGTCCGCCTTTACGTCGGTCAGCTCGCCTTCGCTGAAGCCATCGCGCCGCACGCGCTCGACTTCGCCCAGCACGGCGGAGATCGCCTCAAGCACGCCCTCTTCGCTGCTGCCGGCGCTGAAACCATGCAATTCCACGTTGCCCAGGGTTCCGCCACCGCCGAAGGCCGAAGCGTACAGAAACGGTGCATCTTCCTGGCGCTGGCGTTCCTGCAGGCGCTCGTTCAGCATGGAGTAAAACAGGCTGTTGCCCAGGTAATCGCGATAATGGTCGATGGTCACCAGGCCGTCACTGTCCACCTTGCGCAGCAACTGGACGGCGGTGGCCGGGAATTCCGGATCTGTGATGATGCCGATGCGCGTGTCGCCATGGGGCTCGACGTCGTATTCCTGCAACGCGGGCGCATCCGGCGCGTTGCTCAGGGAACCAAAATGCTCGCGAACGCGCGCTTCGGCGTCGTCCACGTCGATGTCGCCGACGATGACGACGGCCATCAGCTCCGGGCGATACCAGGTTTCATAGAAGGAGCGCAGCTCGGCGACCGGGGCGCGCTTGACGACGCTCATGTCGCCACCGATGACGTCGCGCGTGACGAAGCGCGACTCCTCGCCAAATATGACCCGCCAGGCCTTCTCGTTGATGCGGCCTGAGGCATTTTGCCCGCGCTGGCGCCATTCCTCAACCACGACGCCGACTTCCTTCTCGACCTCGACCGGGTCCAGCGTGGCGTTGACCGCCCAGTCAAGTAGCACGTCGTAGGCCGTGTCGTAAAGCTCGGCATCCGCGGAGTTCACGCTGAGCAGGTAGGCGGTCGCCCCGTGGCTGGTGAAGGCATTGAGGTCGGGGCCGAATTGCATGCCGTTGATTTCGAAGTAGTCGACGAGTTCGTTGGCGGGAAAACGCTCGGTGCCATTGAACATCATGTGTTCAAGGAAATGGGCGAGGCCCAGCTGGTCCTCCGTCTCCTGCAAGGCGCCAACGCGCAGGACGAGATGCATTTCGGCGCGTTCGGCCGGTTGCTCGTGATGCTGGATGTAGAAGGTGAGCCCGTTATCCAGGACGCCCTGGCGCACGTCCGGCGTCAGGGGCAGTGAAGCCTCAAGATCGAACGACTCCTGGGCGTGGACGCCGGCGCCGCTGACGGCCAGCAGCAGGATGAGCAGAATGAGCTTTCGCAGAATCAACACCATCGTCTCCTTGTTGTCTCGTTACGGATGCGAGCGCGAGTCTATCATACGTCGGGCATTGTGATTGTGTTGTGAAACGCTGTATGAGAATAACTGTTGGCTGGTGGCAGGGGATTACGCACGCGTGCTGCCGTCCTGCATCGCGAGCGGCAAGAAAAAGTCGACCGGAAGTCCTGTGGAACTCCGGTCGACCTGGGGATTCAGCAGTTGCGAGACTGCCGCGTGTTTACCAGCCGCGCTTGCCGAGCACGACCTCTTCCGGGCCAACGGCGATGCCCGACATTGCCGCGCCCAGGTCGCGGCTGACGCGCAGCAGCACGTCGGCGTCCTGATAGTGTGTCACAGCCTCGACGATGGCGCGTGCGCGTTTGGCCGGGTCGCCACTCTTGAAGATGCCGGAGCCGACGAATACGCCGTCCACGCCCAGCTGCATCATCAGGGCGGCGTCGGCCGGTGTAGCCACGCCGCCGGCGGCGAAGTTGACGACCGGCAGGCGGCCCAGTTGCGCCGTTTCCCGCACCAGGTTGAGCGGCGCGCGAATCTCCTTCGCGTAGCTGAAGAGCTCGTCTTCGTCCATGCTGGTCAGACGGCGGATTTCGCCGCCCACGGCGCGCGCATGCCGCACCGCCTCAACGACGTCGCCGGTGCCGGCCTCGCCCTTGGTGCGCATCATGGCGGCGCCCTCTCCTATGCGGCGCAGGGCCTCGCCGAGGTTGCGGCAGCCGCAGACGAAGGGCACTTTGAACTTGTCCTTGTTGATGTGATGTTCCTCGTCGGCGGGCGTCAGCACTTCACTCTCGTCGATGTAATCGACGCCAAGCGACTCAAGAATTTGCGCCTCGACGAAATGGCCGATGCGCACCTTGGCCATGACCGGGATCGAGACCGCCTCCATGATCCGGCTGATCATGCCGGGGTCGCTCATGCGCGCCACGCCGCCCTGGGAGCGGATGTCCGCCGGGACGCGTTCGAGCGCCATTACGGAGCAGGCGCCGGCTTCCTCGGCAATGATGGCCTGTTCGGGAGTGACCACATCCATGATCACGCCGCCCTTGAGCATCTGTGCCAGGCCGGCCTTCAGGCGAAAGCTGGCTGCTTCATTCCCGGATTGCCTGTTGCCGTTTCCGCTCATGTCATTGCCCCCATCCTTCATTCCTGCCCAGCGTACGAGTGGCGCCAGGCCGGCAGTATGTCCAGTTGAGTCCATTGGACTCCAGTTGCCGGTTCAACCGCGTGGCCGCACGTCGAAAGCGCCGGCGTCCCGCTCCCTGTCCGGGTAAAGCAGGTCGAGCGCTTCCTGTTCCAGCTCCCACAGTTCCATCCCGGCGTGTTTGCGCAACAATCGCAGCAGGCGGGGAAAGCCGTCCTGCTGCTCCCTGGCCCAGTCGCGCGCAAATGCGCCGCTGCGGATGTCTTCCAGCGTCAGGCCCATCAGGGTCGCCAGACGATTGTCCTGAAAGCGCTCAAGTCGGCTGAAGAGGCCGTACTGGCTGGTGAGTGACATCGTGCGCAGCGCCGGGAACAGCCCTTCACGGCCGGCGCGGTGCAGCAGGTCTTCCAGCTCGCCGGACAAATACAGATCGATGAAGGCGGCCTCGGGCGGATAGCCATGATCAATAAGCACCTGGCCAGCGGTCTGCAGCGCGTATTGCAACACCGGCATGACGGCCTGCTGCATGAAGAGATCGAGCTCGGCCTCGCGCGCGAAGCTGATTTCGATGCCGCCGGCTTCGGCTTGCAGCGAGCCGATGGCCCGGGCGAGGGCCAGCAGACTGCGCCAGGCGCGGCCACTGGCATCCTGATGCACGGCCAGAAAACTGAAGAAGCCGCGGCCGGCGAGGTAGCGTTCGCGCACCGCCACCGCGAGGGTGCGCGGCGCCAGCAGGGCCACGTCGACCATGGGCGGCGGCTCGATGAAGCCGAAGGCGATGTTGCTGGCGCTGGCGAAGATGAGCATGTCGCCGCGCGCCAGCCACGGCGAGATGTCGCGCAGGAATATGGTCTGCATCAATTCGTCCGGCAGCAGCAGAAAGATGATGTCGGCGCTGCGCACCAGGTCGGGCAGGGGGATGGGACGAAAGCCCTCGCGCCGCGCCAGCGCCTGACGTTCGCTGTCGCGCTCGCTGAGGATGACGTCCAGCCCGCTGTCGCGCAGGTTGAGCGCGAAGGGTCGCCCCAGGTTGCCGTATCCGATGATGCCAGTCCGGCGTCCCGCAAGGTCGTCGAGGTTGGCGTCTTCTGCCCTGAAGATCTTCTTCATGATGGCTCGCCTGCCTGGCCAAGCGGCTGCGACCAGACCGTAAAATCGTCGCCGTTGCGCAGGAAGCCGAAGCGCCGGTAGAGGCGCAATGACCGATAATTGTCCGCCTGGGTGTTTACCGTCAGTGAGTCAAGCCTGCGGCTGTCAAGGCGTCGGATGACATCGGCCAGCAGCTGCCTGCCGAGGCCCGCGCCCTGATGCTGCGGCGCCACCGCGAGCCGGGCCAGATGTACATCGAATGCGCCCCGCGTCGTGACCTGGAAACCATGAATGTGCCCGTCCGCCACAGCGACCGTGAAGCAGGCCGCCCGCCGCAGATTGCGGCGCAACTCGCCGTCGGACATGTGCCAGCGCGGCGCGAAGGCGGCTGCGTCGAGTTCGCGCAGGCCCTCAAGGTCGCTGTCAGATGCCGGACGGATGTGTGCCAGGTCCTTGCCAGGCGGAGCAGACAGCGTGAAGGCGCGGCTCAGGCTGATGACCTCTTCACTGCGGCGGAAACCGCTGTCCGGCAGGCAGTCGCGCAGCCAGTCCTGTTGGCCGCAGAGCAGGTTGACCTGGATGACGCCTTCCCCTTGCAGGGCCGCGCGCAGCTGCAGCCACAACTCGCGAAAGCTGGCGCGGGCGTCCACGCCATCCTGCAGCGCACAGATGCGCAGCCAGCTGTTGCCCGCGAGCGGAACTGTGCAGGCCAGCAGGCCGACGAGCTGCCCGTTGCGCCACAGCGCGCGCGTCCACTGCGGATGCTCGCGCAGCCAGTCCGCTGTGTCGCTCCAGTGCATGCTGCTGGCAGCGCGCCCGCTGCTGAAGAGCAGTTCTTCGATGCGGCCGCGCGTGGCGACCGGTCGCGCGCTGCTGACCCGCTCGCTGATGTTCATCGTCGTGGCCCGTTGTCCTTGTTGCGCAGCGCGTAGGCGCGCGCGGTGATGGCGAGGATGCGGCAGCGGCGCCGGTCGTAGAGGCGAGTGGCGATTCGCTCGTCCAGTTGCTCGATCATTTTGAAGCTGGTGAACACAGTGGGCAGCTGGCCGGTGTAGCGATATTCGATCAGTTGAAACAGTTTCTCGCGTACCCAGGGGGTGCCCTGGCTGGCAGTCAAATCGTCCAGCACCAGCAGGGGCGCGTCCCGCAGAATCTGGAAGCGCTGCTGAAAGCTGAGCGTCGAGTCGTTGCCGAAGGACACGCGTAGCCAGTCCATCATGTCGGGCACATAGCTAAAGATAACCTTTGAGCCCCGGTCGATCCGGTGATTGGCAATGGCGGCGGCGAGATGAGTCTTGCCGCTGCCGTAATTCCCCAGCAGCGCCAGCCAGCCATCGGGGTTTTCGGCATATTCGCGCGCGGCCCGGAGCACATATTCAAGATTCTTGCGCTCGTCAGCGCTGGCCCCGGTGCTGACGTCGAAGTTGTCGAGGCTCATGTCGCGGTAGTGGCTCGGGTTGGTGAGCTGTTGCTGACGCAGGCCGGTCTCCGTGCGATAGTCCGGCGCGGAGATGCTGGCGTGGCGGAAGAGTTCTTCATCGAGCATGCGGCTGCGGATGCGGCCCTCAATGCTGTCGAGGTCGACGTTGGTGGTGATGACGGTGGGCAGGCGCCGGCTGTGGCGGTGATTGAGCAACTGGTATAGCTTCTCGCCGGCCCAGGGGCTGGGGTTCTCGGCGCCGAGGTCGTCAAGGATGAGCAGTTGCGCGCTGCGAATGCGCTCGAATTGTTCGTCGTAGCCGACTTCTGAGGTGGGCCCGTAGGTGCTGCGCAGATGGTCAAGCAGGTCCGGCGCGGTGATGAACAGGACGACGTCGCCCTGTGCCAGACGTTCGTTGCCGACTGCCGCCGCGAGGTGGGTCTTGCCGCTGCCATAGGTGCCGCTCAGGATGAGCCAGCCCGTCGGCTCTTCGGCAAAGTTGCGCGCGCTGTCGCGAGCGAATTTGAGCGATTTGTTTTCGCCGGCGCTGATCTGGGCGCGCGGTACCTCGAAGTTGTCGAAGCGTTTGTCGGCGAAGGCTTCCAGGTTGCTGAGTCGCCGCAGCCGGGCCTGGCGCTCCTCGTCGCTGGCCGCGCCGAGGTGTGGGCAGCGAAAGAGCTTGCCGAAGTCGGGATGGTCGTAGGGGACGTCGTGGCTGAGCACGCCCAGGCCGTCGCAGAGCGGCAGTTCGCCACAACGCTCGCAACGCTCCGCTTCAGCTGTCGATGAATTCGGCATAGCGACCGCTGACGAAGCGTCGTCCATCTTCTCCGGCAGCTCGTCCGGCAATTCCACGATCCCGTCCCTCTTTATCCCAGCGTTCCAGAATGGCACGCACGTAGCGCCAGTTGCGCTTGTTGTGCTGCACGGCCAGCTGCAGCGCTTCCTCCAGCCAGGCATGGGGGAAGCTGGCCTCGGCGTCTTTCAGCTCATCGGCGAGCATGGGCGTGATTGTACCCACGTTGGCCTCGTAGAGGCGGAACAGACCGGGCCGCTCCGGCATCAGCTCGACCGGGTGCTGTGCGTCGCCGGGCAGCCACTCGCCGGCCTCAATGCGAGCGACCGCGTCGCGGCCGGCCTGGCTGTTGAGGAAGTAGAGCTCCTGCGCATCTTCTTCGGCGCCGACGCTCACAGCCAGCAGGCTGCGTCGAGCCAGGGCGCGCTGCAGGGCCTGCTGCAACGTGACCGTTGGCGCCTGGTCGGGCGCGCTGCGCTGCAGGGCGGCCAGCAAATGCTCATCTGCTTGCAACTCCGCCAGGCGCAGGTAACGCAGGGGCGCATCCTTCTGCGCCAGCGCGCGGCAACAGCAGAGTGTCAGCTGCAGCTCCGCCAGGTCGTCGATCAGCGGCAGCAGTTCGCTGAAGAAGCTGGCGGGCAGGGGCGTGTGCCGGCTCAATCCGGCGCGGAAGCCGGCGAAGGTCTGCATCAGTTGCGCCCCAGGTCGATCCGCTGGGCGTTGACGTCGCGGAAGCGGGTGATGGTCTTGTCGAAGAAGAGCGAGATGGTGCCGGTGGGGCCGTTGCGATGCTTGGCGACGATGATGTCCGCCTGGCCGGGGATATCGGTCGCCTCGTTGTAGACCTCGTCGCGATAGAGGAACATCACGATGTCGGCGTCCTGTTCGATCGAGCCAGATTCGCGCAGGTCGCGGAGTTGCGGCCGTTTGTCCTGACGCTGCTCGACGGCGCGCGAAAGCTGGGCGGCGGAGAGCAGCGGCACGTTGAGTTCGCGCGCCAACTCCTTCAGGCTGCGGCTGATGTAGCTGATCTCCTGCACGCGGTTGTTCTCGTAGGCGCCGCCAGCGTTCATCAGTTGCATGTAATCGACGAGGATGAGGTCAATGCCGTGCTCCAGGTGCATGCGGCGGCATTTGGCGCGCAGCTCCAGCGGGTTCAGTGCCGGCGTGTCATCAATGTAAATCTGTAAATCGCTGAGCCGGCCCATGGCCTCCAGCAGACGCCCCTGCTCCTGCGGGCTGACCTGGCCGAGGCGCAGCTGCTGCATGTTGATGCCGGTTTCCATGGAGACCAGGCGCTGGATGATCTGTTCCACGCCCATCTCCATCGTGAACAGCGCCACGCGACTGCCGAGGCGGGCGACGTTGAGCACGACCGAGAGCATGAAACTGGTCTTGCCCATGCCCGGTCGGCCGGCAAAGACCAGCAGGTCCGAGCGCTGCATGCCGCCCATCAACTGCTCGACGGCGCGGAAGCCGGTGGGCAGGCCGAGGGGCGTATCGCTGTGGCGGATGAGATACTCAATGCGTTCGTAGTAGTCGCTGATGGCCACGCTGATGGGCAGCAGGTCACGGCGCGTGCGATTCTCGGTGGCCTCGAAGACCAGCGCCTCGGATTGCTCGATGACGCTTTCGATAGTCTGTTGTTCGTCCAGGGCCACGCCGCGGATCGACTCGGCGGCTGCCAGCAGGCGGCGGCGCAGCGCCGCGCGCTGGACGATGCGGCCGTAGACTTCGGCGTGCACCGAAGTGGGCGTGTTGTTTATGAGGCGGATGAGCCAGGCAGTGCCGCCGGTTTCCTCAAGGTGCCCCAGTTGCGCCAGCTCCTCGCCGACCGTGAGGAAGTCGAGGTTCTCGTTGCGTTCGGAAATGCGCTGCATCGCCTCCCAGATCCAGCGATGGCGCAGCAGGAAGAAATCGTCCTGTTGCAGGAAGGCGGCGATGCCGAACCACGCGCCCGGGTTGCTGAGGATGGCGCCCAGCACCGCCTCTTCAGCCTCGGGGCTGAAGGGCGTGCTGCGTTCCTGATGTTCGGAAGGTGGAGGATCGCTCATGACGGCCTCGCGCTGAAGCGGACTCACGCGGGCGTCTGGTCGTCGTCTTCCAGGTCATCAAGGTCAAGGGTATCGAGGAAGTCTTCAAAGACGCTGAGGGGAGCTTCGTCCCCATTGTCTTCGTTGCCGACTCCCAGCTCGTCCTCAATGTCGCCCTCGCGGCGGATGCCGGCTTCGCGCATGACCTCGTCCTCGACGTAAATCGGGGAGCGGGTGCGCACGGCCAGGGCGATCGCGTCGCTGGTGCGCGAGTCAATTTCCAGCTTGCGCTCGCCGACCTCGATGACGATGTGCGCGTGGAAAACGTCCTTGCGCAGCGAGCGAATGATGACGTGCAGCACCTTGCCGTCCATGCTGCCAATCACGTTGCGCAGCAAATCATGCGTCAGTGGACGCGGCCGAACTTTTTCCTGCAGCTCAAGGGTGATGGCGTCCGCCTCGCAAGGGCCGATCCAGACGGGCAGGTAGCGGTCGCTGTCCGGGTCCAGCAGCACCACAAGGCGTTCCTGCGACATCAGGCTGACGCGGATGCTGTCGATGACGACTTCAATCATGGGTGATTGTCCCGGTCCCGTCCCGCCTGGCGATCGTCAGCATGCACTGCGATTATACACCCATGCAGATATTCAGCAAAGGATTCGGCCAATCCTGAACCCCGGACAGTGGCGCAGGGCCCACGCCAGGTGGTTGCGCCGTACTGCGCTCGTGTTTCTCTGCGCCTTGCCGACGCTGGTGGCCTGCGCGCCAGCCATTGAGCCCGTCATGGGCGTGCGCGGACCGTCGCGCAGCGTCCGCGCCGGCGCAGAGCTGGCAAACTACACCTTTCAGCGTCCCGCCACCTGGGACCTCTTCGACCTCGGCGAAGAAATTGCCAGCGCCAGGCTGGAGCGCAACGCCCTCGCGCTCAGTGTGGGGCCAGAACTGGGCTACCTGACCGTCGGCAACAACGTGACGCACAGTGACCTCCTCATCAACGCGACTGTGCGCCAGACGGAGGGCCTGCTCGGCAACGGCTTCGGCCTGCTGTGCCGGGCGGACAAGGCGGGCAACGGCTACTGGTTCCTGCTCTCTAGCCGCGGCGAATTCAGTATCCAGGTGGCCAGCGCCGCGCGCGAAAAGCTCTTCGAGCTGGTGCCCTGGCGCTACCACAGCGTCATCCGTCAGGGCATGCACGCCAACCAACTGCGCATCGTGTGCGCGGAAAATTACCTGGCCCTCTTCATCAATGACGTGTTCGTGGCCGAGGCCTTTGACGACGAGTTTGACAGTGGCGAACTGGCCGTAGCGTTGGGCGCCACGACGCGCCGGGCCAGCGTCAGCTTCGATGACATCCGCCTGCGCGCGGCGACCGTGACCGGCAGCCGCTAGCCGCCTGGCGGGATCACGATCTCCTGGCCGACGTCGAGACGGTCCGGATCGGGCAGGTTGTTGGCGTCGATCAGGTCCTCGGTCGTGAGGCCGTAGTTCAGCGCGATATTGAACAGCGTTTCGCCGCTGCGCACAATGTGCGCCCGGAAGCCGAAGGGCATGCTGGTCATGACGATGAGCGCTGGCGCCGGCGTCACGACCGCGCTGGCCGGGCTCCCGAAGTCCCCGCTCTGCAGCTCTGCGCAGCTGGCGATGACCAGTTGCTGCCCGGGGAAAATGATCGGGTTGTCGCCCGAGAGCGAGGGGTTGGCCGCGCGCATGTCCTCCACAGTGCTGTCGTACTGCAGGGCGATGCCATACACCGTGTCCCCGCCGCTGACGATGTGGATGCACTCTGCGCTGACCTCGTCGACTCCCGGCGGTCTCGGCGTAAGGGTGGGAGTTGGCAGCGAAAAAGTGGTGAACCCGCCGCTTTCGCCTTCCGCCATCGAAGGAACGTCCGGGCTGCGAGGTGTGATGAAAAGCCCGCCTGCCACAACCGCGACAGTGGGCGCAATGGCAGGCCCGTCCTGCAGCGGCGTGGGCGCGATCACCGTGATGGGCAGCGAGGACGTGGCTTGCAGGGTGACACTGCGCTCGCTGCGGCGGGCGGGCAGCAGTTCCACCTCCAGATCCCGGGGCACCTGTCCGACCTGTTGAAAGCAACCGGCAGCAGGGACGATCAGCAGCAGCGCAAGCACCCGCAGCAGGATCCCCGGCCGCATCCGCCTTCCTCCTCACACTTTCGTCAATAAAAGGTACACCTGCACCGGTGCCGGCGCAATGCGGTTGCGCTCAGGGTGACGCGGGACAGTCGGCCTGCTCGCGCCAGGGAGGTGTAAATCGCCAGGCCTCGTAGCCTTCGTTTCCCCACGCCACTGTGACCGCAAAACCGGCTGCGCGCATGGCCTCCAGCCAGGGGCCGACCTCGACGTCGCGCGGGGCGGGCAAATAACGCGGACCGAATTCACAGAGCCGGCGCGCATCCGCGGCCAGCGCGGCGGGGTCGGGGTACCAGGTCACGCGCTTGTCATGCCAGGTGCCCAGATAGAAGCCCAGCTGCCAGCCCAGCCAGCGGTCATAGACGACGGTGGCGACCGGACGCCCGGCCAGCCAGGCGCCCAGTTCGTCGATGCCGGCATGCGGGTCCGGGCCAGGCGCGGGTTGCAGCAGAACAAGCAGCAGCGCTGTCAGCAGCAGGGCCGGACGCGGCCTGATTTGTAGCGGAGCCAGACGTGAGGCGATCAGCGTCGCGCTGCAGCAAAGTCCGCGAGCGCAGAGCGGCAGGAGCGCGGGCAGCAGCAGCAGCAGATAACGTGCATATATTGGAAAGGCCGGCAGCAGCAGCAGCAGGGAGTAACCAGCGACGAATATGGCCAACGCCAGGTCCGTGCGATTGTGTTGCTGCCACGCTCTGTTGCGCGCGCGCCAGACGAGCGCGAGGAGTCCGTTGAGCAGCAGCAGGCCGCCCGGCCAGCCTGGCCAGAAAAGCGCATTCGCATGATCCAGCCAGATACGCAGGCGGGCCGGCAGGGCGCCGGACTCCGCGAGTCCCTCCGGAGTGTTGTTGGCGAGGGCCAGCACGTTGATGCTCGCGCCAGGACGTGCGACGTCCCACCACAGTATCAGGCCAGTACAGAGCGCCAGCGCCAGGCCGAAGCGCAACAGGCGACGCGAAGTCAGCGGCGCATGGCTCGTGGCAGCCCACAGAACCAGCGGCAGGCCGAAGAGCGCCTGCTGCTTGCTGGCCAGGGCGAGGCCGAAGAGCAGGCCGCTCCAGCCCAGGCGTCCGCGCACAGCCAGCCACAGTGCCGCCGTGACGCAGGTCAACATGAGACCGTCCGTAAGCGCGCTGGCGCTGGCGACAGCCAGCAACGGTGAGCAGGCCGCCAGCAACAGACTGAGCGCAGGCAGGGCAGGGGAGCTGTGCGGGTAGAGGTCGCGGGTGAGGACGTAGAGCAGCGGCAGCAGCAGGATGCCCGCCAGGACGCCAGGCAGGCGCGCCGCCTGCTCCACTGGGCCCACAGCGACCTGCGCCAGCGCATTCGCATACAGCGCCAGCGGTGACTTGTCCAGCGCGCCGCCGAGCCACCAGTCTCCCTGGATGGCGGCCGCGCGCGCGAAAGTGCTGAAGAAAGCTTCGTCCGGCGTGAGACGCAGGCCCGTCATGAGCGCGCGCCAGCGTAACCAGGCGCCCGCCAGCAACAGCAGCAGGGCGACGGCTGGCACGCGGCGGCGCTTGTCCGCCCGCGCTCTCGCAGCCCCCATGCCCGCCCCTTTGCAGTCTTTTTGAACTAATTTTGCCTGAAGGAGTATACTATCGTCCTGGGATGTTGGAGTGGGCATGAACATCAGTAGCATCAGGGCGCTCGTCTCGGACATGGACGGCGTCCTCTGGCGCGGCGACGATCCCTTGCCCGGTCTTCACGCCTTCTTCGAACTGCTGCAACGCAGAAACCTGCCCTGGGTGCTGGCGACCAACAACAGCAGCAAGACGCGCCATGACTATGTGCGCAAGCTCGCCGCCATGGGTGTGCCTGATGTGCCCGCCAGCTGCATCGTGACTTCCGGCACGGCGACTGCCACCTGGTTGAAGCGACATCACGCGCCAGGCACGCGCGTGCACGTCTTCGGCGGCGCCGGCCTGCGCGAAGAGCTGCGCGCGGCGGGCTTCTGTGTGGCGGATGAAGATGTGGCCGTGGTCGTGGCGGGCCTGAACCGGGATCTGTCCTACGATGATTTGCATCGTGCCAGCCACCTGATCCGCAGTGGCGCCCGCTTCATCGGCACCAATCCCGACACCACTTTCCCTGCGGCCAACGGCATCGCGCCCGGCGCCGGCAGCCTGCTGGCCGCCCTGCAGGCCGCCAGCGGCGTAGAGCCGATCATCATCGGCAAGCCGCACGCGCCCATGTTTGAGGCGGCGCTGGAGCTGCTCGGCAGCCAGCCGGCGCAGACCCTGATGATTGGCGACCGCATGAACACGGACATTCTCGGCGCCGCGCGCGTGGGCATGCGCACGGCGCTGGTCATGACCGGCATAGCCACACAGGAGGAACTGGACTCCAGCCCCTTGCAACCCGATCTCGTCTGTAAATCCCTGCCAGCGCTGGTTGAGGCGCTCGCGACGGACTGAATCATGACGCTCAGCCGCCGCAACCTGCTGGCCCTCGCTGCGGGTCTGCCCCTGCCGCGCAGCGATGCGCGCCAGGACGCAAGAGTGCCGGCGCATTTACTGGAGAAAATGCGGGAGCAGCTGGAAGAATCCCTGGCCGGGCGCAATATGGCGCTCGATTTGCGTGCGCTCGCTGAAGGCCGCGACGAACTATTTCGTGTCCAGATCAACGCAGAAAAACTGTTGCCGGTAGCCAGCTGCTTCAAGGCCTTCGTGGTACCCTGGTACTATCTCCATGTCCCGCCGGAAGACCAGCAGGATGACCCGGACAGCGCCATGTGGGATATGGCGGTGCACAGCGGCAACTATTTCACCGCCGTCGTGCTGGATCAGGTAGCCAGCCGGGTGCCAGGCGAGGGCAACACCCTCGAGAAGTTCAACGATTTCCTGCTTTCCATCGGCATGCAGAACGGGATATTTGCCTGGGATACTGGCCCAACCTATGGCCTCTACGACTTGCGCTACCAACCCTCGGACAAGACCGGGCGCCTGGTTCATGTCAGGGAGCGCGAGTTCTGGATCTTCAACGTCTTTACAGCAAGTGACCTGGCACAGGGCTACGATTTTATAGCGCGCGGGGAACACTACAGCTCCGGCGCCAACGTCGCGGAAGCCTTGCGACGGGCGCGCAGGATACTCGGAATTCCGGAAAAGGGATTCCGTTCCCCGATCGAACGTGTCTTCGCGCCTGGTTACATTGGCAAGCAGGGAATAATCCTTACCGATGAAATCCCCACCGGTACCGTGTACAATGATGCCGGGTTGCTGGATTTCGGGCCGCGACAGTACATCCTCGCCTTTATGTCCGTGGCCGAGCCAACAAGCAAGGCGCTTGCCGCGTTGCGCGAGGCCGTGTGGCAGATCGGGCTGATGGAACAGCTGCTGCTGCAGGAGCAAAAGCCCGTGCAACGCCCGCCGCGCGTCCGGGGTTGAGCGTGAGTGGCAGGCTGCAGCGACCCCTTCAATCCCTTGACACAACTGCTGCAGGTCGTGTACACTGACCCTGCAGCCACTTGACAACGGATCTCACAGGTTCTGTTGAATCCAATTTGAAATCAACCTTTCCATACAGACGTATCCGCGTTGACCGGAGCCGCCAGGCTGCGGCTTTTGTGCTCGCATATTGGCAGAGAATGCCCAGGGGGCAAGGCCAGTGCAACTGAGAGACCGTACCAAGAATTACGCCCGCACACACAATTCGATGCCCTTGCCGTCGCTCATTCAGGTTCAGCTGGATTCCTTTGAGCGTTTCAGGAATGAAGGGCTGGCCGAACTCTTCGATGAAATCAGCCCGATCGAGAGTTTCAACGGCAAGCTGCGCCTGTATTTGCCGGGCAACAGCAACGAGGCGAAGGAATTCGGCCTGGACTACTGGTTCGAGAAGCCTTCCTACAGCGAAAGCCTCTGCCTCGAGCGCGACATGTCCTACGGCTCGGCGCTCTACATGCGCGTGGCCCTTGTCAATCATGAGGCCGGCGAAGAGGTCATGCTCTCGGACATTTTCCTCGGCGACTTCCCGCTGATGACGGAGAAGGGCACCTTCATCATCAACGGCACCGAGCGCGTGGTCGTCAGCCAGTTGATCCGTTCGCCCGGCGTCTATGCCGACGCACAAGAGGACCGCACCACCGGGCTCAGGCTCTCTTCGGCGCGCCTGATCCCCGACCGCGGCGCCTGGATGGAATTCGAAACCCGCAAGAAAGACTATCTCACCCTTAAGTTCAACCGCAAACGCACTGTGCCGGTGACGCTTCTGCTGCGCGCGCTGGCCGCCGTCGATGATGCGCTGCCGAAGAAAAAGTCGCCAGTGAAGAAGGGCAGCGACCAGGAGTTGCTGAAGCTCTTCCGTGATGTCGACAATGATCCGGACCGTCCCTTCATTCAGAACTCCATCAACGAAGAGCCGGTGTGGGAATTGAAGAAGGGGCAGACGATCGCCGAGGCTGCCCTGATCGAGTTCTACAAGCGCATGCGACCCGGCGACCCGCCGACGCTGGACAACGCTCGTGAGTTTCTCTACGGTCAACTATTCGACCAGCGCCGCTACGACCTCGAGCGCGTGGGGCGCTACAAACTCAACCAGCGCCTGCAGCTGGATGGCCTCGTGCCAATGGAAGTGCGCACCATCACCAAGGTCGACATTGTCAAGCTGATTGCGCGCATGATTGCCATTAACAACAATCAGGCCAACCCGGACGACATCGACCACCTGGGCAACCGCCGCATCAAGACGGTTGGCGAGCTCATCCAGAACAAGATGCGCGTGGGCCTGCGCCGCACCGAGCGCGTGGTTAAGGAGCGCATGTCCATCCGCGACTCCGACAACCTGACGCCGGTGGCGCTGGTAAACATTCGCCCGGTGGTGGCTTCCATCCGCGAGTTCTTCGGCTCATCGCAGCTTTCGCAGTTCATGGAACAGACCAACCCCCTGGCAGAACTGACGCACAAGCGCACGCTGTCAGCGCTGGGGCCGGGCGGCCTGCGGCGCGAGCGCGCCGGCTTCGACGTGCGCGACGTGCACCACAGCCACTACGGTCGCATCTGCCCGATCGAGACGCCCGAAGGTCCCAATATCGGCCTCATCGGTCGCCTGGCGTGCTACGGCAGAGTCAACCAGTACGGCTTCATCGAAACACCCTACCGCAAGGTCGTCGCCACCATGGCGCCGGACAACCCCGGCATCATTGGCCGCCGTATCGGCGAGGATGTCGAGGATATGCAGGGGATACTGCTCGCCGAAGAAGACGCGCTCATCGACAGCGGCCTGGCCACAAAGCTGGCACAGGCCGGCATCGAGAACGTTCCGGTCATCCCCTTCGTCACGGACGAGATTGCCTACCTCTCTGCGGATGAAGAAGACCGCTACGTCATCGCCCAGGCCAACGCGCCCCTCGACGACCGCTACCAGTTCGTAAATCAGCGCATCACCGGCCGCCAAAACCAGCAGTTCGCGGTCTTCCCGGCCCGGCGGGTGGAATACATGGACGTGGCGCCGCGCCAGATCGTGGGTATTAGCGCCGCGCTGATTCCCTTCCTGGAGCACGATGACGCCAACCGCGCCCTCATGGGTTCAAACATGCAGCGCCAGGCGGTGCCCCTCTTGCAGCCGGATGTCCCGCTCGTGAGCACCGGCATGGAAGGCGAGGCAGTCAGCCACAGCGGCCAGGTGATGATCATCGATTACGATGGCGAGGTGCTTGGCGTTCAGGGCGACCTGATTACCATTCGCAGTGACGAGGGCGAACTGCGCGAGCACCGGCTGCGCAAGTACAATCGTTCCAATCAGTCCACCTGTATCGACCAGCGCCCGGTGGTGTTCAAGGGGCAACGCGTCACCAGCGGCATGATCATCGCAGACAGTTCCTCCACCGACCACGGCAACCTGGCGCTGGGGCATGACGTGCTGGCGGCCTTCCTTTCCTGGGATGGCGGCAACTACGAGGATGCGCTGCTGGTCAGCGAGGATTTGCTGCGCCGCGACAAGTTCACCAGCATTCATATCGAGAAGCACGAACTGGAAGCGCGCGACACCAAGCTGGGCGCGGAGGAGATCACCTTCGACATCCCCAACGTCGCCGAGGACGCGCTTAAGGACCTCGACGAAGAGGGCATCGTGCGCATCGGCGCCGATGTCGGCCCCAACGACATCCTGGTCGGCAAAATCACGCCCAAGGGCGAGAAGGAGCTGAGCCCGGAGGAGAAACTGCTGCGCGCAATTTTCGGCGAGAAGGCGCGCGAGGTGAAAGATTCCTCGCTGCGCTTGCCGCACGGCGTTTCAGGCAAGGTGGTCGATATCAAGACCTTCACGCGTGAGGAACACCGCGACCTGCCGGCCGGCGTGGAGAAAATGGTGCGCGTCAGTGTGGCGCAAAAGCGCAAGCTGACCGTGGGTGACAAAATGGCCGGGCGCCACGGCAACAAGGGCGTCATCTCCAAGGTCGTGCCCATCGAGGACATGCCTTACCTGAAGGACGGGCGTCCTGTCGAGATCATCCTGAACCCGCTGGGCGTGCCGGGCCGCATGAACATCGGCCAGGTGTTGGAAATTCACCTGGGCTGGGCGGCCGAACGCCTCGGCTTCCGCGCGCTGACGCCGGTGTTCGATGGCGCGCGCGAGGAGGAAATCCAGGTGGAGCTGGGCCGCGCCTGGCTCATCGACCACGCCTGGCAGATCATCACCGAACGCGCGCTGGTGTGGGTGAAGGCGCGCTTCGAGGCGGAAGATCTCGAAGACGATGACGAAATTCGGCGTATCTACATCGCCGAATGGCTGGGCGCTAACGACAACCTGGACCAGGAACTGCTGCTGACCGATCCCTTTTATGCGCGGCGTGTGGTGCTGGAGGAGTGGCTGCGCGAGCGCGACGTCAACCCCGACGACGTACTCATGTTCAGTACCGATGGCTTGACCGCGCGTGAGCGCGAGCGGCGTGATTCTAACGCGCTCGAGTTGGTGTTGCGTCTGTGGATGGAATGGGCGGAGCCGGACGTCGAGTTGCCGCAGGATGCGGACAGCGCCGCGCTGCTGAAGCTGGCCGACCAGGTCATGTTCCGCAGCGGTCAGCCCCTGCCGCTCTATGGCAAACAAACGCTTTATGACGGACGCTCCGGCGAGCCCTTCGACCGCGCGGTGACCATAGGCATGATGAACATGCTCAAGCTGGCGCATCTCGTCGAAGACAAGGTGCACGCGCGTTCGACCGGGCCCTACAGCCTGGTGACCCAGCAACCACTGGGCGGCAAGGCCCAGTTTGGCGGCCAGCGCTTTGGTGAAATGGAAGTGTGGGCGCTGGAAGCCTACGGCGCGGCCTACACGCTGCAGGAAATGCTGACCGTCAAGTCTGACGATGTCCAGGGTCGCGTCAAGACCTATGAGGCGATCGTGAAGGGTGAGCCGATTGAGGAGCCGGGTATTCCGACCAGCTTCCGCGTGCTCGTCAAGGAACTGCAGAGCCTGGGTCTCTCCGTGCAGGCGATCGACGTCCATGGCGAACCCATCAACTTTGGCAAGGAAGACGAAAAGGCGCGCCAGCCGCGCATGAGCAGCCTCTTCAGCATGGCCGGCGACCTGCGCCGCAACTGAGTAGCGCCGAACGGCAAGCCACAGGGTCGACCGCAGGCAGCAGGGCCTGCTGCGCGGTCGGCCCGCCTGCGTCTTAAGGGCATGTCTACGCGACCATGACAATTCAGGGATGAGCATGGCCCCAGATTTTCAGGAAGTGATTCTCCGGCTGCACCGCTTCTGGGCGGAGCAGGACTGCGTCCTGTGGAATCCCTACAACGTGCAGGTCGGCGCGGGCACCAACAACCCCGCCACCTTGCTGCGCGTGCTGGGGCCGGAGCCCTGGCGCGTGGCCTACGTCGAGCCCAGCGTCCGCCCCGATGACGGGCGCTACGGCCAAAACCCCAACCGCATGCAGACCTTCTTCCAGTATCAGGTCATCCTGAAACCGGACCCCGGCAACCCGCAGGAGCTCTATCTCGACTCCTTGCGGGCGTTGGGGCTGAAGGCGGAGGAGCAGGACATCCGCTTTGTGGAAGACAACTGGGAGAGTCCGCCCCTGGGCGCCTGGGGTCTGGGCTGGGAAGTCTGGCTCAACGGCCAGGAAATCACCCAGTTCACCTATTTTCAGCAGGCCGGCGGCCTGGAGCTGGAGCCGGTGTCGGTGGAAATCACCTATGGCATCGAGCGCATCGTGCTGGCGCTGCAAAATGTGGACAGCGTGTGGGACATCAACTGGCTGGGCGGCCTGAGCTACGGCGATGTCTTCCTGCAGAGCGAGATCGAGCATTGCCGTTACTACTTCGAAATCGGCGACGTGCAGGAGCTGCACCAGGTCTTCAACGCCTGGGAACGCGAAGGCGCGCGCGCGCTGGCGGCCGGCGCCATCATGCCCGCCTATGACTACCTGCTGAAACAAAGTCACCTCTTCAATGTGCTGGACACGCGCGGCGCCATCGGCGTCACCGAGCGCGCTACCTTCTTTCGGCGTATGCGTGAAAAGGCGCGCGCTGTGGCCCACGCCTGGGTCAGCCAGCGCGAGGCGCTCGGGCATCCGCTGCGCAACGAACGCTGGGCCGCACCGGTCGTGCCGCAGCTGCCGCCGCCCCCCGTAGCAGCGACCAATCCGTCGGACTTCCTGCTGGAAGTCGGCGTCGAGGAGCTGCCTGCGGCCGACGTTGATCACGCCTGCGCGCAGCTGGAAGCCACGACTGTCGGCTTTTTCGAGGAGCTGCGGCTCAGCCATCAGGGGCTGACCGTGGACGCCACGCCGCGCCGGCTCGTGCTGCATGTGCACCAGCTCGCCGCGCAGCAAACTGCGCAGGAGCAGCTGGTCAAGGGCCCGCCGGCGAGCCGCGCCTTCGATGCGCAGGGTCAGCCGACGCGCGCCGCCCTCGGCTTTGCGCGCAGCCGCGGCGTCGCAGTCGAGGAATTACAGGTGGCCGCCATGGACGGCGGCGAATACGTCGTCGCGCGGTCGCACATATCGGGTCTGCCGGCCGCTGAAATATTGGCGGAGGCCTTGCCCGGGTTGATCGCCGGTCTGCGCTTCGGCAAGACCATGCGCTGGAACGCCAGCGGCGTCGCCTTTTCGCGCCCCGTACGTTGGCTGCTGGCCCTGCTGGGTGAGGCAATCATCCCGCTGCGCCACGCTGACGCGGTCAGCGGCCGCATCACCCGCGGGGCGCGTCAGTACGGCTCGCAGCAAAGCGAGGTCCCTGATGTCGCGGACTACTTCCGGCAACTGACAGGGCAGGGCATCCTGCTGCAGCGCGCGACCCGCCGCGAGCGCATCCTAGACCAGGTCGATGCCCTGGCGGCCGAAGTCGGCGGGCGCATCCCGGACGATCCTGGCCTGCTGGATGAAGTATGCAACCTGGTGGAAGTGCCGACGGCGCTGCGCGGCGCTTTCGACGAAGACTTTCTGCGCCTGCCGCGCCAGGTGCTGGTGGCCGTCATGCGCAAGCACCAGCGCTATTTCCCCGTGGAAGACGGGGCGGGGCAGTTGCTGCCCTGGTTCATCGCGGTGCGCAACGGCGACGAACACGGCCTCGCCAACGTGGTCGCCGGCAATGAGCATGTCTTGCGCGCCCGCTTCAGCGACGCCCGCTTCTTTTTCGAAGAAGACCTGCGCAAGCCGCTGGCGCAGCATCTGCCGCGCCTGGCAACGCTGACCTTCCACGAGCGCCTCGGCTCGATGCTGGAAAAGCACCAGCGCGTCGCGAAACTGGTGCCGGCGATGGGCCGCTTGCTGAAACTGGACGCTGCCGCGATTGCGGTCGCGCAGGAGGCGGCGCAACTGGCGCGGGCCGACCTGGCGACGCAAATGGTCGTCGAAATGACCTCGCTGCAGGGCACGATGGGCCGCGAATACGCGCTGCAGGGTGGCCATGCGCCCGAGGTCGCCGACGCAATCTTCGAGTTCTGGCAACCGCGCAGCGCCGGGGATGCCTTGCCCGCCAGCGCGGCGGGCACGCTGCTGGCGCTGACCGACCGCCTCGACACTCTGGTTGGTCTCTTCGCGGCCAATGTGCTGCCGCGCGCCAACGCCGATCCCTACGGCTTGCGACGGGCCGCGCTCGGCCTCATCCGCATCCTCTGCGACAGCGACCTGGACATCAACCTCGACAAGCTGCTGACGCCGGTCGCTGCGGCGCAGCCCCTCAAGGTGAGCGACGAGACGCGCCAGGCCCTGCTGGACTTCCTCGGCGCCCGCCTGCACGCCTGGCTGCAGCAGCAGGGCTTTGCCGCGGATGCTCTCGAAGCCGTGCTGGCCCAGCAAGCCGGCAACCCCTGGCGCGCCCTCAACGCCGCGCGCCAACTTGAGGCCTGGCGTGCGCGGCCGGACTGGCCAACGATTCTGGACAGCTTTGCGCGTTGCGTGCGCATCACCCGCAGCGAACCACAGCGTCATTGCCTGCAGCCGGAGCTGCTGCGCGAGCCGCAGGAGCAGGCGCTTTACGCAGCGCTGCAGCAAGCGCAGCCCGCACAGCTGCCCTGCGCCGACGTCGACGACTTTCTGGAGGCCTTCGCGCCGCTGGTGCCGGCGGTCAGCGCCTTCTTTGATGAGGTTCTCGTTAACGTTGAGGACGTGGCCCTGCGCCACAATCGCCTGGCATTGTTGCAGGCCATCGGCGCCTTGCAGGAAGGCTGCGTGGATCTCTCCCGTCTGAGCGGTTTCTAGGTAGCGGCTCCGCAGCAGACGCAGTCACGACAGCGCATTTCAAACACCAGTGTTGACAGAATACGAACATATGTGCTACACTTCCGTTTCGGACTCACGGCACTGGCTGCGCTTGCCGCCGCTGTCGGGCCTCCGTATACTCGCAGTGATATTCAGAGGACATTACGATGTCCGTAGCTGACGAAATCAAGTCCCGCATCGATATCGTAAGCTACATTCAGCAGCATGTGCCGCTGAAGAAGGCCGGCCGCTACTACAAGGCCAACTGCCCCTTCCACGGCGAAAAAACGCCCTCCTTCATCGTCAATCCGGACACCCAGAGCTGGCGTTGCTTCGGCAGCTGCGCCGAAGGCGGCGATCTCTTCACCTTTGCCCAGAAGCATCATGGCTGGTCCTTCCGCGAGGCGCTGGAGGAACTCGGGCGCCAGGCGGGCGTTGAAGTGCGCCGTCAGAGCGACGAGCAGCGCCAGCAGGCTGCGCGCACAGATGTGCTGCGCGGCTTGCTGCAGGCGGCGGCGGACTGGTATCAGGCGCGGCTCTGGGATACGCCACAGGTGCTGAACTACGCGCGCGAACGGCGCGGCTTCGCGGACGAGACCCTGCGCATAACCGCGCTGGGTCATGCGCCGGAGGGCTGGCAGCATCTGCGCGAGCATTTGCGGCAGCTGGACTACAGCGACGAAGATCTGCTCGACGCCGGCCTGGCGCGTCGCAATGACAATGGCCGCATCTACGACTATTTCCGCAACCGTCTGCTCATCCCCATTCGCGATGAACGCGGGCGCGTAGTCGGCTTCGGCGCGCGCGCACTGGGCGACGAGGTTGAACCGAAATATCTGAACTCGCCGCAGTCCACCGTCTTCGACAAGAGTCGCCTGCTTTACGGTCTGGATCGCGCGCGCCGCGCAATTCGCAACGAAAGCGCCGCGGTCATCGTAGAAGGCTATATGGACGTCATTCAGGCGCATCAGGCCGGCCACATGAACGTGGTGGCGCAGATGGGCACCTCGCTCACTGAATCCCAGCTGCGCCTGCTGACGCCGCGCCTGGCGCAGAAGGTGGTGCTGGCGCTGGATGCCGACAGCGCCGGGCAGAACGCCACCATGCGCAGCCTCGAGGTGGCGCGCCAGACGCTGCAGGCGGATTACAGCGGCCGCCTGGCGCTGGACATTCGCGTGTTGCAGTTGCCCGGCTCGAAGGACCCGGACGATCTCATCCGCGCCGACGCGGCCCGCTGGCCGCAGCTGGTGACGGACGCCACGCCGGTGGCGGACTACGTGATCGAGGCCGAGATGGCCGCGCTGCCGGCCGCGCCCACGCTGCAGGAACGCGAGGCGGTGGCGCGTCGGCTGCTGCCGCTGCTGCTGGCTTCGGAGAACCGCCTTTACACGCGTGACAATCTGCAGAAGCTGGCGCTGCGCCTGCGTATCGCTGAGGCCGATCTCTTGCAGTGGGCGCAGCGGCAGCCTCCCGCGCAGGGCCCGCGTCGGGGTGGCGCGACACAGGCGCCGCCAGCAGGGCAGCGCGCGCCACAGCCCCTGCGCGATGATCAGCGCCGCGAACGTGACTTCCTCGGCAACCTTTTGCGCCAGCCAGAGCTGCTCTTTCAGATCAACCGCAAGTTTCGCGAGCTGGCGGATGGCGCTGTGCCGCTGATGCGCGGCCCGCTGGTAGATTTCGAGACGGCGGACTTCATCAGCAGGGATTGCATCGGCCTGCTGGACGGCCTGCTGGGTGCGCTGGAACAGGACGAACTGGCGCCCCTGGCCTGGGTCCACGAGCACGGCGACGACATGCAGCGCGAGACCCTGCAGCAGCTGGAACGCGAGATGCAACCCACCGACCTGGAACACGCGCGCACGCATCTGCGCGAAGGCTTCGCTGCAGATCTGGTGATTGTGATGAAGCGCGCCGACACCATCGACTGGCGCCGCGAGCTGGTGCGCATGGCCCTGCGCCTGCGACGCCTGCGCCTCGAGCGCGAGCGTCAGGAGCTTTACTACCTGATGAACGACGTCGGCGAAGGTAAGGACGGGCTGCATGAGCGCATCAAACTGTCAGTGATAGCGCGTAATCTGATTGACGTGGAGTTGGAGAATCCAGGTACTGCCAAATAGCTCTCACCCTTACTTCGCAACATTTGGAAGGGAGCCGACATGGTCCTTGTTTCGAATGGAACCCGGCAGGCAGAGGCGCCGCCGCAGCCCGCACGGGATAACGCAACGCTCGATGAAGTAGCCTGGGAAGCCAGGGACATGGACGAACTGGGTAGCTACGACGAGGAAGAAACTCTCGCAGAGCGCAGCGATCCGGCCGATGACCCGGTGCGCATGTACCTGCGCGAAATTGGACAGGTGCGTCTGCTGGACGCCACCCACGAGGTCTGGCTGAGCATGCAGATTGCTGCCGAGCGGCAGCTGCAGACGGTGATGGACGCGCACGCTGCCTCGGAGGAAGACTCGATCTTCGTGAACCAGGCGCCGGCCGGGGCTGTCAGCGAGCTGGTTTATACGGAAGTCCTGCGCGATCTGCTGCAGTTGCGCGAGCAGGCAGCGGCGCAGGAGTTGATGCCGCCCGACCTGGAGGACTTGCTTGAGGAAGTGCAGGACATCAGCGCGGAGCGCAAGACAACTGCCGACTCCGGGGCTCGCGCCTGGCTGGACCAGCGCGGCCACGACCGCGACGAGGCCTGGACCGGGCTGGCGCGCGCCCTCTTCCGCGTCATGCAGGGGCTCTACCTGCTGCCGCCGACCGTAAATGCCTGGCTGGCGCAACACTGGCGCGAGCAGGGATTGCTGCCCGACGCGGCTGCGTATCACCAACTGCTGCAGGCGGAGCCGGAGCTGGCGCAGGAACTTGATGAGCATTTCGAACTGGTCGAGCAGCGTGCCCTGCTGGCCATTGAGGCCCTGACGCGCGCCAACCTGCGCCTTGTGGTCAGCATTGCCAAGCGCTACACGGGGCGCGGCATCAACTTCCTCGACCTCATCCAGGAGGGCAACATCGGCCTGCTGCGCGCAGTCGAAAAGTTCGACCATGCGCGCGGCTACAAGTTCAGCACCTACGCGACCTGGTGGATTCGCCAGGCCATCAGCCGCGCCATCGCGGACCAGGCGCGCACCATCCGCATCCCGGTGCACATGATCGAGACCATCAACCGCCTCGCGCGGGTGCAGATGCATCTCACACAGGAACTGGGCACCGAGCCGGACGCGGAGCAGATCGCGCTGGAAATGGAGTTTCTGGAGCCGGAAGAGACGAAGGCCATCCGCGAGCTGCAGGAGAACGATCAGCCGCTCCCTGTCGAGTTGCAGCGCAAGCTGCGCCGCGCTGGCCAGAAGGTGCGCCGCATCCAGCGTATCAGTCAGGAGCCGATGAGCCTGGACAGCCCGGTTGGTCACGAAGACAGCAGCACCCTCGGCGACTTCATCCCGGACGAGGAAGTGACGGGCCCGGTGGATGCCACCAGCCGTCAGCTGCTGAAGGAACAGATACAGGCGGCGTTGGGCGTCCTCAGCCCACGCGAGCGCGAAGTGCTGGAACAGCGCTACGGCCTCGTCGATGGCAAGGCCCACACGCTTGAAGAAGTGGGGCGCGAGTTTCGCGTGACGCGCGAGCGTATTCGGCAGATTGAGGCCAGGGCGCTGCGCAAGTTGCGCCACCCTTCGCGCAGCCGCCAACTGCGCGACTATCTGACGCTGTAATGCCCGCTTCCCCTGGCTGCGCGCGCCGTTGCAGCCAGGGGATTGGCCTTTTTCGGCAGTCAACAGGCGCCACCTGTACCCTGAATTAATGCGGCAAACTATTTGACGTGTCGCGCCAGTTATGCTAACCTGCGCCTGTTTGCTCCAAAATTAACAAACGGTCGGGGAAAGCGCTATGGCGTTGCAGGAATTCGCACCCATAACCGCGCTGCTGGTGATTTCGCTGGCGGTCGCCCTGCTGATCCTGTTCATCTCGCGTATCTTCGGTCCGCAGCGTCCGTCGGAGCGCAAGTCAGCGCCCTACGAAAGCGGCGTCAAGCCGATCGGGCCGGGCACCCGCCGCCTGCCGGTTCAGTTTTACCTGGTGGCTGTGCTCTTCATCCTCTTCGATATCGAGGTCATCTTCTTCCTGCCCTGGGCCGTGATTTTCCGTGAGCTGGCGCTGTATGGCCTGGTGACCATGGGAGTCTTCACGATCATTCTGACCATCGGCCTCGTCTATGAGTGGAAGTCAGGAGCGCTGGAATGGGAGTAAGCGCGAAACTCGGCAACCTCGGCGTGGTGACAACCACGCTGGATCAGGCGATCAACTGGGCCCGCACCGGCGCAATGTGGCCGCTGCTCTTCGGCCTGGCCTGTTGTGCCATCGAATACATGAGCACCCAGGCCTCCAGCTACGACATGTCGCGTTTCGGCATGGAACTAAACCGCGCCACGCCGCGCCAGGCCGACCTGCTCATCGTGTCCGGCCGCGTTACGCGCAAGATGGCGCCGGTCGTGCGGCAGCTCTACGACCAGATGGCCGCGCCCAAATGGGTCATCTCGATGGGCGACTGCGCCTCCTGTGGTGGCATCTACAACAACTACGCAATCGTGCAGGGCGTGGACGAGATCATCCCGGTCGATGTCTACATCGCCGGCTGCCCGCCGCGCCCGGAACAGCTGATGCACGGCGTGCTCACGCTGCACCAGAAGGTGCATGGCGAGACCATCATGGACTGGGCCGGGGAGGCGCCGCGTGTCTGATATCGCGCCGCCGCAAGACCCCGCCGTCGCGCTGCAGGCCGCCATGCCCGGCGTTCTGCTGGCGACCCAGGGCTTCCGCGACGAGACGACCCTGGTGGTCGCGCCACAAGACGTGGTGGCGGTCTGCCGCTTCCTGCGCAATACCTCCGGCCTCGTCTACAACTTCCTCTCCGACATCAGCTCGGTGGATTACTGGCCGGAGCAGGAGCGGCCGGAGCGCTTTGGAATTTGCTACCATTTACTCTCGATGCTCTACAGCCGGCGTCTGCGCGTGAAGGTTTTCGTGCCGGAAGACGAGCCCGGGCTGCCCAGCCTGACCTCAGTCTGGCCGGCGGCCAACTGGCTGGAGCGCGAGATTTTTGACCTGATGGGCATTCGCTTCACCGGTCACCCGGACCTGCGCCGCCTGTTGATGCCGGCGGACTGGGACGGGCATCCCTTGCGGCGTGACTACCCGCTCGGCTACGAGCAGGTGCAGTTCTCCTTCAACGCCGAAGAGATCATGAAGCACAAACCCTTCGCGAAAGAGTAGGCAGGCTACGAACATGGCAGTCGTTCAGACGCCGACGGATGCCCCTGACGTCAATCGTTGGGAAGGCAACATCGAGGAGCTGCGCGGCCTGGTCTCCGAACGCGCCTTCACCGGCGAGACCATGCTCCTCAACATGGGGCCGCATCATCCCAGCACGCATGGCGTGCTGCGTGTGCTGCTGGAGCTGGACGGCGAACAGATCATCAACTCTGTGCCGGATGTGGGCTTCCTGCACACCGGCATTGAGAAGACCATAGAGAACAAGACTTACGAGAAGGGCGTCACGGCGACCGACCGCATGGACTACCTCTCGCCGCTCTCGAACAACATGGCCTTCTGCCTGGCGGTCGAGAAGCTGGTCGACCTCGACGTGCCGCTGCGCGCCCAGCTGATCCGCGTCGTCTGCCTCGAGCTGCAGCGCATCGCCAGCCATTTGGTCTGGCTCGGCACCCATGCCATCGACCTGGGCGCCATGAGCGTGCTGCTCTACGCCTTTCGCGAGCGCGAAAAAGTGCTCGACCTGCTGGAGATGCTTTCAGGCCAGCGCATGATGGGTAGCTATATCCGGCCCGGCGGCGTCTGGCGCGACATCACGCCGGACTTCAAGCCGACGCTGCTCAAGTTCCTCGGCGAGTTCCCGCGCGCCGTCGAAGATTACCAGCGCCTGCTGGAGAAGAACCCCATCTGGATCGACCGCACCCAGGGCGTGGGCGTCATCGAGCCGGACAGGGCGCTGGCCTGGGGCATGTCCGGCCCGAGCCTGCGCGGCAGTGGCGTCAACTGGGACTTGCGCAAGTCCATCCCTTACAGCGGCTACGACCAGTTCACCTTCAACGTGCCGCTCGGCGAGCACGGCGACGTCTACGACCGCTTCATATGTCGTATCCTCGAGCTCTGGGAGACGATGAAAATCCTGCACCAGGCGCTGGAGCGCCTCGAAGACAGCGGCCCCTTCCGCTCCGACAATCGCAAGTTTGTGCCGCCGCCGCGCAGCGAGCTGGGCCAGAGCATGGAAGCGGTCATTCACCACTTCAAGCTGTGGACGTCTGGCTTCGATGCGCCGGACGAGGAAGTCTACGCCGCCGTCGAAAGTCCGCGCGGCGAGATTGGCTGCTACCTGCACGGCACGGGCGGCAACATGCCGCGCCGCGTCCATTTCAAGACACCGTCCTTCATGCACATCAGTGCGCTGCCATTGCTCAGCCAGGGGCATTTCATCGCCGACCTGGTAGCGATTATCGGCAGCGTGGATATTGTGCTGGGCGATTGCGACCGCTAGGCGCCAGGGACGAATGTAATGTCGATTCACGACCGCAAGTACAAACAGCGCATCGAGCAGCACCTGGCCAAGTACCCGGACAAGCGCTCGGCGGTGATGCCGCTGCTCTACATCGCCCAGGAAGAGTACGGCTGGGTCAGCCCGCAGGGTATCCAGGAAGTGGCCGGGCTTTGCGAGATGGACCCGACCCAGGTCAAGTCCATCGCCGGCTTTTACACCATGTATTCGGAGCGCGAAAAGGGCCGCTACTGGTTGCAGGTCTGCACCGATCTGCCCTGCGCGCTGAACGGCGCCGAAGTCTTCCACCGCGAGCTTAAGGATTATCTTGGAGTGGAGGAGGGCGGCACTTCCGCTGACGGCCTGTTCACGGTCGAGCACGTCATGTGCCTGGCCGCCTGCGACAAGGCGCCCATGCTGCAGTGCAACTTCCACTACATGGAATCGCTGGACATGCAGAAGATGAAGGCCTGGATTGAGGAGCGCCGCGCCGAACTTGAGGCCGCGGCACAGGGATGAACAACCCATGCTGATTTTGTTGCGGGGGCGCGAAATCCCCGATCTGCACAAGCTGGCGGTCTACCAGGCCAACGGTGGCTATGGGGCCCTGCAGAAGGCGCTTGCCATGCAGCCCACCGAGGTTATTGACGAGGTCAAGGCCTCCAATCTGCGCGGGCGCGGCGGCGCCGGCTTCCCGGCCGGCGTGAAGTGGAGCTTCATCCCGCAGCACGAGCCGGTCAAGTACGTCGCGGTCAATGCCGACGAGAGCGAGACCGGTACCTTCAAGGATCGCGAGATCATGGAGGCCAATCCCCACCAGCTCATCGAGGGCGCGCTGATCTGCGCCTGGGCCATCCAGGCGACTGCCGTCTACATCTATCTGCGCGGCGAATTCTGGGATGTCGCGCAACAGCTGGATAGTTGCATCGATGATGCCGTTAAGGCCGGCTTTGCAGGCGACAACATCCTCGACAGCGGCTGGTCCTGCCCGGTCTATACCCATCTCGGCGCGGGCGCCTACATCTGCGGCGAAGAGAGCGCCATGCTCAGCAGCCTCGAAGGCGTGCTGGGTCAACCGCGCGTGCGCCCGCCATTCCCGGCGCAGAAAGGCGGCGGCCTCTACCGCGAGGCCACGGTCGTCAACAACGTCGAGACCCTGGCGAACGTCCCCTGGATCATGAACAACGGCGCCGACGCCTTCCGCGCCATCGGCACGGAACAGAGTTCGGGCACCAAGGTCTTCTGCGTCAGCGGGCACGTGCCGCGGCCCGGCAACTACGAGTTGCCGCTGGGCACGCCCTTCCGCGAGCTGCTGGTCGACTGCGCCGGCTGCGATCCCGCCAACATAAAGGCGATCTTGCCCTCGGGTGGCTCGGGCCCCATCGTGCCAGGCACGGACGAAGTTCTGGATACGCCGCTCTCCTACGAGGCCATGCAGGGCCTGGGCACCATTCTCGGCTCGGCCTCGGTCATCGTGATGGACAACTCGGTGGACATGACCTGGGTTGCCTCAAAGGTGACCAAATTCTTCACGCACGAGAGTTGCGGCAAGTGCACCCCCTGCCGTGAAGGCACCTTCTGGCTGGACAAGGTGCTCGATCGCATCCTGGCGGGCGAAGGTCAGCCGAAAGATGTGCAGCTGATCGACAACGTGGCGAAGAACATGGCCGGGACGACGCTCTGCGCCCTCGGCGATTTCGCCGCCAACCCCATCATTCACACCATCCGCCAGTTCCCGGATGATTTCAACGCCCACGTGCAGCCTAAGCCCGCAGTAGAAGAAAAGCCTGCGGCCAGTCCGGCGCCTCGTGGCCGTCGCCGGCGGGCAAGTGCCTGAGCCGCGCCCGGACGGGCGCAGCAGCGGAGGAATGCATGGCTGAGACCGTGACCATCGTCGTCAACGACCAGGAGTTTCAGGTGCCGGCTGGCGCCAATCTGGTCGATGCGGCGCGCAGCATCGGCGACCATATCCCGGTGTTCTGCTATCACCCCAAGATGGACCCGGTCGGCATGTGTCGCATGTGCCTGGTGGAGATGGGCAGCATCCAGCGCGACCGTGCCAGCGGCGACGTCATGCTCGACGATGAGGGCCAGCCGCAGGTGCGCTGGTTCCCCACCTTGCAGACCGCCTGCACCACCAATGTCTATGATGGCCTCGTCATCCGCACCGACACCGCAAAGGTCGACGAGGCGCGCGAAAACGTCCTCGAGTTCCTGCTCACCAGCCACCCGCTGGATTGTCCCATCTGCGACAAGGGCGGGGAATGTCCGCTGCAGAACCTGACCATGGAGCACGGCCCCGGCCAGACCCGCATGGTCTTCACGGACAAGCTCAAACTGGACAAGCATGTGCCGCTGGGTGACCTGATCTTCCTCGACGAGGAACGCTGCATTCAGTGCGCCCGCTGCGTTCGCTTCCAGGACGAGGTTGTCGGCGACGACGTGCTGGCCTTTTACGAGCGTGGCCGCTCGCTGCAGATCATCACCAACAGCGACCCCGGCTTCGATAGCTACTTCTCCGGCAACACCACCGACATCTGTCCGGTCGGCGCGCTGACCACGGCGGACTTCCGCTTTGGCGCCCGCCCCTGGGAACTGACAGAAGTGCCGAGCATCGACCCCTGGGACGCGGCCGGCTCGAACATCAGCCTCAGTACGCGCCTCGACCGCGACGCTGGCGGGCGCGCCATCATCAAACGCGTTTTGCCGCGCCAGAACGAGTACGTCAACGAAATCTGGATCAGCGACAAGGCGCGCTTCGGCCATCATTTCAGCCGCAGCGCGGACCGCCTGGCCAACCCGCTGACCGGCGAGTCGCGCGCGACCTGGTCCGAGGCCCTGCAGGCGGCGGCGGATACGCTGCGCGCGGCGGGCGCGGATCTCGGCATTGTCGCCGGCAGCGGCCTGAGCAACGAAGACCTCTTCGCCTTGCGCCAACTGGCCGGCGGACTGGGCAGTGCGCGCCTCGGCGCCTGGCCGCCCACCCATGGTGGCGCGGACCTGGTCGCTCAGGTCGGCGTGGGGCAGGGCACCAACCTCGGCCAGCTCGGCCGCGGCGACGTCGTGCTGGTCATTGCCAGCGATCTTGAGGAAGAGGTGCCGCTCTGGCGTCTGCGCATCAAACAGGCCAGCGACCGTGGCATCCTGCTCGTGGTCGCCAATGCGCGCCACACGCGCCTGGATGACTTCGCCTGTCAATCGCTGCGCTACCCGACCGGTGGCGCCGCCCACTTCCTTGCCAACCTGCGCGAGCAAGACGAGTATATTTACGGGCGCCTGCGCGACGCTGACAACCTGGTTATCGTCGCCGGCGCGGAAGGCCTTGATCTGGCCGGCAGCCGCGCGCTGATGCAGGCGGCCGCGAATATTCTGATTGAGACCGGTCACGTTGGCCGGCCCAACAATGGCCTGCTGGCGCCGCTGCCTGGCCCCAACGGCATGGGCCTGCGTTACCTTGGCTTCACGCCGGAGAACACCCTGGACATCATGGCCCGCCCGCCCAAAACACTGCTCGTCGCCCAGGCGGACCTGCTGGCGGACGACCCCTCGGCGCCGCAATGGCTGGGCGGGGTCGACAGCATCATTGAGCTGTCCCTCTTCCAGGATTCGCTGGGCGATCGCGCTGCCATCACCCTGCCCCTGCAGAGCTTCGCGGAACGCGACGGCAGCTTCACCAGCGGCGAACGCCGCGTTCAGCGCTTCTACCGGGCCCAGGGGCCTGTTGGCGAGGCCCTGCCTGCCTGGCAGGTCGTGATGAAGATAGGCGAGGCCCTGGGGCAGGCGCGGGCGAAGGCTTCGGCCGCCGCCGTCATGCTGGAACTGTCGCAACGGGTGCCTGCCTACACCGGCTGCCGCTATCGCGAGCTGGCCTGGACGGAGAAGCAGGACCCGCCCATTGGCGAAGACTTGTGGTATGGCGGCACAGCTTTGCTCAATCGTGGTGGCCTCGGTGTGCAGATACCGTCCACGGCTGATACGGGCCCGGTGCCGGTAGATGACGCCATGCTGCCCGAGGCGCCGCGCAGTAAACGTGGCAAGCTGCTGGTCGTCCCGCTCGTCAGCCTCTACAACCGCGAGCGTGCCTTCCGCCCCAGCGACGTCGTTGCGCCGCGCGTGCCACTGCCCTTTGCTTTGCTCAATCCAAATGATGCGAAGAGGCTGAAGCTGGCTGCAGGCGATACCGTGGAAATAGAGATCGACGACGGCCCGGCTGTACAGGTGCTGGCAAAACTGGACGCGGGCATGCCGGCCGGCAGTCTGGGTCTGCCGCGTCATCTGACCACGACCGCCATGCCGCTCACGCTGGCTGCGGGCAAGATAGCGCGTGTGGCCGTGCCGACGGCCGGCAAGGTGGCTGAACATGACGCTTGATATTGACATGCGCCTGGTACGGCGCCTGCTCATCGGCGCCGGCGCCGTCATTGCGCTGCTGCTGACCCTGCTGACTGCCCTGGGCACGCTGGCGGCCGCGGCGGATCTTCCGCTGAAGATTGGCGTGTTCGTGGTACTGGCAATCGGGCTGCTGCTGCTGGCGCTGGTTTCGCGCGTGGCCGGCATCATCTGGTTGCTGCTGGTGAACCCGCTGGCCTTCGTCGTGGTCAACTGGTCAGCCATCTTCGACTTCCTCGACGGCGCCCTGCGTTTCGTCTTCGAACCTGCCTCGCGCCAGATGAACATCATCGAGTGTGGCCAGGATGCCGGCTGCGCTGGCCTGTGGCCGATCGTCTTTGCCGCGCTTTTCTTCTTCGTGGTGCTGACCAGCTTTGCCTATACGACCCTGCTGGAGCGGCGTCTCCTCGCCTTCTTCCAGCAGCGCATCGGCCCCAACCGGGTGGGGCCGCTGGGCTTCCTGCAACCGGCGGCCGACGGCGTCAAGCTGGTCTTTAAGGAAGATTTGCTGCCCGCTGGCGCCTGGCGCGCGGTCTACACCTTCGCGCCGCTCATGAAGGTGCTGCCGGTGCTGCTGCTCTTCGGCGTGATCCCCATCGGCCCGCCCATTATCCTGCCCTGGTTCGCGCCCACGCTGGGCGATGTCTGGTTCCGCGTGCCCCTCGGCCTGGCAGACCCCAACGTGGGCCTGCTGTTTCTGCTGGCCATCACCAGCCTGGGCACCTACGGCGTGGTGCTGGCCGGCTGGGCCAGCAACAACAAGTACGCCATGTTGGGCGGCTTGCGCGCCTCGGCGCAGATGGTCAGCTACGAGTTGAGTTTCGGCCTTACGCTGGCTGTGCCCATCATGCTGGCTGGCAGCATGGGTATCGGCGACATCATTCGTGGCCAGGAGCTCATCTGGGAGTGGTACATCTTCCAGAACCCGCTGGCTTTCGCCATCCTCTTCATCGCCGTTCTGGCGGAGACCAGCCGCGCCCCCTTCGATTTGCCGGAGGCGGAGCAGGAACTGACCCAGGGCTATCAGACCGAGTACAGCGGCATGAAGTTCGCGCAGTTCATGATGGCCGAGTATCTGGGCATGATCGCGGTCAGCGCCCTGGTGACGATTACCTTCCTCGGCGGCTGGCAGGATGGCTTCGGCCTGGTGCGCACCGCGCCAATCCTGGGACCGCTGGTCATTGGCGGCAAGATCTTCCTGCTGCTGGTCCTGATGATCTGGGTGCGGGCCACCCTGCCGCGTATCCGCTACGACCGCCTGATGCAGTTTGGCTGGAAGGTCATGCTGCCGCTGGCCCTGGTGGCAGTGGTGTGGACGGCGCTGGCGGTCGTGCTCGGTGACATGTTCGACAGCCCGATCATTTACGGCATGGCAGGCGCCTTGTTCTTCGTGCTGATCGTGGGCGGCGCCTGGCTGCTGCTGGGCCGCGGCCGCAGGGAAGAGGACGAGGAAGCGCTGGATCCGATGATTACTGGCGAGCGCCGTGGCCTCGGCCACACCGTGCTCAATGTGGTGGGCGGCCTGCTGGCCGTGCCCTTCGTGCTCTATCGTTTCACCTTGACCACGCTCGACAACCTTTCCGGCGTCGCCCCTGCGGAACCGGGTGAAATGACGAGCGAAACCGCCAGCTCTGGCCAGAGCCAGAGTTGACACGCGGGAGGATGTGAATGAACCTGATTCGCGGCTTTCAGACGACCTTCCGGCATGTGCTGGAAGAACCGGTCACGATCCAGTATCCGGAAGAGATGCGGCCCTTTCAGCAGCGTTTCAAGGGGCGCCACGAGCTCAAACGCTATGACAACGGGCTCGAGAAGTGCATCGGCTGCTCCTTGTGTGCGGCAGCCTGCCCGGCGGATGCCATCTGGGTCGAGGCGGCGGAGAACACCGACGAAGAGCGTTACAGTCCCGGCGAGCGTTACGCCCGGACCTACGAAATCAACATGTTGCGCTGTATCTTTTGCGGCTACTGCGAGGATGCCTGCCCGACCGAGGCCATCGTGCTGACGCACGAACATCGCATGAGCTTCACTGACCGGCGCGACGCGATTTACACCAGGGACATGCTGATTGAGGCGCCGGCCGAAGGTCAGCCGGATACGCCGCAGCAGGTTGAGCCGGGTAGCTACGACCGCTCGATACCGGACATGGAAGACGGGAAGTAGCGCGGCTACGGCTGCAGCTACGGGGAACGACAGGGGTTTCATGGGAACGGAAGTCTGGCTTTTCATCCTGACAGGCGCGGTCGCGGTGGTTGCGGCCGTGATGTTGCTGCTCAGCCAAAACGCGGTGCACAGCGCCCTGTTTCTCATTATAAATATGGGCTGCATCGCCTTCCTCTTCCTCCTGCTCGACGCGCCCTTCCTGGCAATGGTGCAGATCGCGGTCTACGCCGGCGCCATCATGGTGCTCTTCCTCTTCGTCATCATGTTGCTGGGGACCGAAAAACTCGGCGGCACAACGCCTTTTGGCTGGCTGGCGCCAGGCGCTATCGTGCTGGCTCTGATCTTCCTGGTGACGGTGGGCGTGGCCCTTTCACAGGGCGGCATCAGTGACTTGCAGACGCCCCCCGCGCATCCGCAGTTGCGCCTGGCCCATTTTGCGCCGGACGCGGGCCCGCTGGAGTTGCGTATCGATGGCGCCACCATCGCCAGCGGCCTGGACATCGGCGCGCTGCAGCAATACGAAGCCCTGCCGCCGGGCGAATATGAGCTGGAGCTGCTGTCGCCCAATGGCCTGCTGCTCCGCCAGACCCTTGTGCTGGAGGCCGGCCAACGCATGACGGCGCTCGTCCAGGGCACCGGGACGCCGACCCTCAGTCTGGTGTCGGATGTGGCCGAGCCTGGCAGCCTGAGAGTCTTCAACGCCTGGAATGTGCCGGTCAGCCTGGTCGATTATGCCTCCGAGCTGAGCGACGAGGACACGCTCGTGCTGGCCGGGGATATCCCCGGGGGCCAGCTGTCGCCGCCGCTGGCCGTCGCCGCAGATGCGGACTTCAGCACCTGGGCGCTGGTGAGGGCGGCGGATGGCGAGTTGCTCGCCCGCATGACCACCGGGTCCGCCTTCAGCCCCGCAGATGGCGACAGCGCGCTGCTGGTTGTCTCGCCCGTGCGGCGCTTCGAGGGCTCGCTGGAAGCCTCGATGAGCCTGCTGATGACCCCGGGGATGGCGCGTTTTGGCAGCCCTTCTGACGTGGGTCTGAAGCTGTTCAATAAGTACCTGCTGCCGATGCAAATCGTCGCCATTCTGCTGCTGGTGGCGATGGTCGGCGCCATCGTACTGACGCACCGGCCGAAGCTCGCGCCGGAGCTGGAGCGCGCCCGCCTGGGTAGGCGCCGCGTCAGCCGCCCCCTGACGAGCGTGATCGCCTCGCAGCTGGGCCAGCCCGACAGCGCCCCCGATGCCGAGACGGCGGCCCTGCCTCAGGCCGGGTCACAGGAGCGCTGACATGCTGCAGACCGAAGCCTACGTAATGCTCAGCATGGTGCTCTTCGTGCTCGGCGCGATGGGCGTCATGCTCCGCCGCAACGCCATCCTCGTGTTCATGTCAGTAGAACTGATGCTGAACGCGGCCAACCTTGCATTGGTGGCCTTTGCGCGCCAGTGGGGCAACACGGATGGCCACCTCTTCGTGTTCTTCGTCATTACGGTGGCCGCGGCCGAAGTAGCGGTGGGGCTGGCGTTGATCGTCGCCATCTTCCGCACGCGACGCAATATCAACATCGACGAACTTAATCAGCTGCAGGGATAAGGACCGGGAACGAACGCATGGCAAGTTATGCCCAACTGGTACCGCTGATTATCCTCATCCCTGCGCTGGGAGCCTGCCTGAACTACTTCTGGGGAGCACGCCTCGGCGAGGCCTGGGCCAGCCGGGTCGCGATTGTGGCATCTGCGCTGTCCTTCGTCATCGCCCTGCTGCTCTACGCCGGGCTGAACGCCGCGCACGGGCAGGCCTCGGTGGTGGACCCGGCCCTGCTGAACGGTTGGATCCGCATCGGCGACAGTGTCGAGATTCCATGGCAGATGCGCGTCGACACGCTGAGTGTGACGATGATGCTCTTCGTGTCCTTTGTAGGCACGCTGATCCACATCTACGCCGTCGGTTACATGCATGGTGACCCGCGCTTCTCGCGCTTCTTCGCCTACATCAACATGTTCCTGGCCTTCATGTTCGTGCTGGTGACGGGTAACAACTTTTTGATGATGTTCGTCGGCTGGGAGGGCGTGGGCGTCTGTTCCTTCCTGCTCATCGGCTTCTGGTTTGACAAGCCTAACGGTGAAGGCTGGCGCAATGCCAACGCCGCCAAAAAGGCCATGATTGCCAATCGCATCGGCGACTTTGGCATGTTGATGGGCATCTTCCTGATGTTCTGGACTTTCGGCACCCTCGATTACTATCGTCCTGGCGAAATTCCCAACGTGCATTTCCTCGAAGAGGCGGTGCACGAATACGAGCTGGAACAGGCTGCCGCAGCAGAAACGGGCGACGAGGGGCATGCTGAAGAAGCGCCCGCTGAAGGCACGCATGGAAGCCTGTTGCTGACGGGACTGGCCGTCGCCGAAGCGGAAGGCGAGGGTGGCGCTGTCTTTCCTCCGGCACATCTCGACAACGAGCACTTCGCTACCGCAGAGTTGGGCGTCTTCAGTCAGGCGGAGCGCATGCTGGCGGCCGGCACGGAAGTGCACTTCGGCAACTTCTCGCTGCCGATCGAGACCGTGCTGGTGATCATTACGCTTTTTCTGCTGCTGGGTGCGGCGGGTAAATCGGCGCAGATACCGCTCTTCGTGTGGCTGCCGGACGCCATGGCCGGGCCAACGCCTGTCAGTGCGCTGATCCACGCGGCCACCATGGTCACGGCCGGCGTTTACATGATGGTGCGCGCCAACGTCTTCTTCTTCAACGCACCGCTGACCTCCTTAATTGTCACGCTGGTTGGCGCGCTAACGGCGCTGCTGGCCGGCTACATCGCCATGGGCCAGTGGGACATCAAGCGTGTGCTGGCCTACAGCACCATCAGCCAGCTTGGCTTCATGGTGGCGGCGGTAGGTGTGGGCGCCTACAGCGCGGCCATGTTCCACATGGTCACGCATGCCTTCTTTAAGGCGCTACTCTTCCTGGGCAGCGGTTCGGTGATCCACGGCATGGAGCATGGGCAACATCACGTCCATGAACATGGTCATGCGCACGGGCAAGGCGAGTTTGATCCGCAGGACATGCGCCACATGGGCGGTTTGCGACGGCGCATGCCCATCACCTGGTTCACCTATCTGATTGGCACGCTGGCGCTGGCGGGCATCATCCCTTTTGCCGGCTTCTGGTCGAAGGACGAGATCCTGGCGGATTCCTGGCTGGCCGGGTTGCATGGCAAGGACCTTTACCAGCAGTTCGGTGGATATATCGCGCTGGCGATGCTGTTGCTGGCGGCGACCTTCACGGCATTCTACATGTGGCGTCAGATGGAACTGGTCTTCTATGGCCGGACGCGTAGCCAGGCCGCCGAGCATGCGCCCGAGAGCGTAGCCTCGATGACGGTGCCGCTGCTGATTTTGGCGCTGTTCAGCGTGTTCATCGGCTTTGTCAATACGCCGAAGGCCTTCCTCGGCCTGGGCAATGTGCTCGGGGAATCGTCGCTGACGCACTTCCTCGAATGGTCGCTGGCCCACGTACATCCCTGGTTGCCGCAGGGAGGTGTTTTTAACCCGGTGATTGCGCTGATCGCGCTGGCGCTAGGCATCACCGGCATTCGCGTGGCGCGCATGATTTACGGTGACGGCCGCGCGCTGAGCGCCGCGGGTAGCGATCCGCTGGCCGCCAGACCCTCAACCGGGGCCATCTGGCGTCTGGCTAATGCCCGCCTGTATTTCGACGAGCTCTACTTCCGCTTCTTCGAGAATCCCTTCAATCGCATCGGCGCTTTTCTGGCCGATGAGCTGGACTGGAAGTTCTGGCACGATTACGTCCACGACAGAGTCGTATTGCGTGGCTTCAACAGCCTCGGTGAATTCCTCGGCCGGCCCGTCGATCTGGGCGTGGTGGATGGCGCCGTCAACGGCGTGGGGCGCCTGACCGTCTGGCTGAGCGGACGCATGCGCCGTGTGCAGACCGGCTACGTGCGCATGTACGCCATCAGCCTGTTGCTGGGAGTCGTGCTCGTTATCCTGCTTCTCTTGCTGCCGCTGCTGCAGACCTGACCCGGGGGACCGTTTTTTCATGGAATCTGGCGCACTTTCGCTACTCACTTCTGTGCTGTTCCTGCCCTTGATTGGTGTGTTCGTGCTGCTCTTCCTGCGTGAGGAGCGAACGGAGCAGATCAAGTGGACGGCATTTGGCTTCAGCCTGGCGACCTTCGTCGGCACGCTGCTGCTGTGGCTGGCCTTCGACAGCAGCGCGCCCGGTCTGCAACTGGTACAGCGCGTGGACTGGCTGCCGCAATACAACATCAGCTACTACGTCGGTCTTGACGGGCTAAGTCTGCTGCTGGTGATACTTACGGGCTTCATCATGCCCCTCGCCATCCTCAGCTCCTTCCGCAGCCACGTGCTTGAGGAGCGAGGCCGCGTGCGGCTCTACTTCATCTTCATGCTGCTGCTGGAATGGGCGATGATCGGAGTCTTCGTCGCCCAGGACCTCTTCCTCTTCTACATCTTCTGGGAAGTGACGCTGGTGCCGATGTACTTCCTGATCGGAATCTGGGGCGCGGAGCAGCGTGTCTACGCAGCGGTCAAATTCTTCCTCTATACGATGGCCGGCTCCATCCTGATGTTGCTGGCGATCCTTTTTCTCGGCAGCCGGGCGGGTACCTTCGCCCTGCCGGAGCTGATCGCCATGGTAGAGAGCGGCGCGCTCGAGCTGCCTTTCACGGGCCTGTTGAGTAGCGGCAGCGTTCAGTCCTTCCTCTTCCTCGGCTTCTTCGTGGCTTTCGCCATCAAGGTGCCGATCTGGCCACTACACAGCTGGCTGCCGGACGCGCACGTGCAGGCGCCTACCGCCGGTTCGGTCATTTTGGCCGGCGTGTTGCTAAAGATGGGCACTTACGGCCTGGTGCGCTTCAACCTGCCGCTCTTCCCGGAGGCGAGCGTGGCCTGGGCGCCCGCCATCGCCGTGCTGGCGGTCATCGGCATCATCTATGGCGCCTGGGTCAGCTACGCGCAGAAGGATGTCAAGAAGCTGGTCGCCTACTCCTCAGTCAGCCATCTTGGTTTTGTCGTGCTGGGCATCTTTGCGCTCAACGCCCAGGGCATCGAGGGTGGTCTGCTGCAAATGGTCAATCATGGCATCAGCACAGGCGGCCTCTTCCTTGTCGTGGGGATGCTCTATGAGCGGAGGCACACCAAGGCGATAGACGCTTTCGGCGGCGTGTGGAAGGTGATGCCTTTCTTTGGCGCCGTCAGCCTGATTGTGGTGCTAAGCAGCATGGGGTTGCCTGGACTAAATGGCTTCGTGGGCGAATTCACCATTCTGCTGGGCTCGATGGGCAGCGAGGTGCTGGGCTTCTTCTTCACCATGTTTGCCACGCTGGGTGTCATCCTGGCCGCGGTCTACATGCTTTACATGTTCCAAAAGGTTTACATGGGTGAGGTGGACAAGGAAGAGAACCGCACGCTGGCGCGGTTGCACTGGCAGGAGATTGCTGTCCTGCTGCCCATCCTTTTCGTCATCCTGCTCATCGGCCTGCAGCCCGCGCCATTTTTTGACACCATGACGGCGACGGTCGACGAGCTGGTCGCGGGCGTTGGCGAGTTCATCCCGCGCACGCAAGAGTCGCTGGCCGCCTCAACGCAGCTCAACACCTTGACTCTGAGCGCGGACACACAGGGCTCCTGATGACGACCATGCCGGTTCTCGCTGATCTCAACCTGGCCTGGACCTGGCCGGTCGTCGGCCTGGCGCTGGGCGCGACACTGCTGCTGGTCGCGGACCTGTTCGTGCCGCGGGAGCGCAAACAGCTCACGGCCTGGTTGGCGCTCGCCATTCTCGTCGTTGCCTTTCTCCTCAACCTGGCTTCCTTCACGGTCACCGACAGCGCCTTCTTCGGCATGTTCGTCATCGACCCCTTCAGCGCCTTCCTCAACCTGATCGCCCTGCTGACTGCATTCATAAGCATCCTGCTCAGCGTGGATTACATGCAGCGCAGCGGTATGCAGCGTGGCGAGTATTATGCGCTCATCCTCTTCACCACAGCCGGCGTCATGCTCATGGGCCACGCCAACGACCTGGTTGTGGTCTTCGTGGCGCTGGAGCTGCTGAGCATTCCGCTCTACATCCTGGCGGCCTTCCGCTATCCGGACGCGAAGTCCAGCGAAAGCGGCATGAAGTATCTCGTGCTGGGGGCTTTTGCCAGCGCCTTCTTCGTATTTGGCGCTGCCCTGATCTACGGCGCTACCGGCAGCACCAGCCTGCCCGCCATCTTCGAGGCGGTTGCGCGTGGCTTTGCGTCGGGTGGCGCGCCGGAGCTGCTGCTGCTGGTCGGCTCGGGCCTGGTGCTGGTGGGCCTGGGCTTCAAGGTAGCGGTGGTGCCCTTCCACATGTGGACGCCGGATGTCTATGAAGGTGCGCCGACGCCTGTCACCGCCTTCATGAGCGTGGGCGCCAAGGTGGGCGGATTTGCCGCCCTGTTGCGCATCCTCGTCTTCGCGTTGCCGTTGTTGAGCACGGGTGCGGTGGATGCCAGTGCCTGGCAACAGGTCGTGGCGCTGATCGCGGCCGCCACGCTTATCCTGGGCAACGTGGTCGCGATCTCCCAGCAAAACGTCAAGCGCCTGCTGGCCTATTCTTCCATTGCGCATGCGGGTTACATCATGATGGCGCTGGCGGCTGCCGGCAGCTCCGGCTATGGCGAACAGGCCACTCGCGCCGCCCTGGTCTACCTGCTGGCCTACATGTTCACCAACCTTGGCGCCTTCGCCGTGGCCATCGCCATTGAACGCGATGATGGTAGCGGCACTGATCTCAAGAATTTCGTCGGCCTGGGGCGCAGCAAGCCCTTGCTGGCCGGGATGATGGCCGTCTTCATGCTTAGCCTGACCGGCATCCCGCTGACCGCGGGCTTCATGGGCAAGTGGCTCATCTTCCAGGCAACCATTGAATCGGGTCTGATTGCACTCGCCATCGTCGGCGTGCTTACCAGCGTCGTCAGCGCCTACTACTATCTGGGCATCGTGGTGCACATGTTCCTGCGCGACGGCGACGGCGACCCGGCTGTCGGTAGTACGCGGCTGCTCAACGGGGCGGTCTACCTCACCTTCGCCGGCACGCTGCTGCCTGGCATCTTTCCGTTCCTGATGACCGATCTGACACAGGTGGTTACGACAACGCTGGTCGGCGGCTGAGCGCTGACTGGTGTCATGTTGCTGACGCTGACCCGGCGCAGACGTTTGCGCGCAGGCGCGCGCGTTATGTCCCGCAGCGGCGTCCCCTACATCCTGGTGGGGTCAATTGGATACGCGCTATTGCCAGTGTGGGTGCGATGGCTGGAACCGAGTGGCCTGGCGCCGCTGGATCTGACCTTTTGGCGTTACCTGATCGCCGTGCCGGCGGTCTGGCTGCTGCTGACCTTGATGAACACCCCGACGCCCGCGAAACCCATGCCATACCGGGGACTGCTGCTGCTGGGCGTGATTCTGGCGTCCTCGGCGCTGACTGCCTTTATCGGCCTGCAGCTCATGCCGGTGCCCACCTACGCCTTACTGATCTACAGCTATCCGGCGCAGGTGGCGTTCATCAATTTTCTGCGCGGCGAGCGAATGTCGCGGCGTAGCTGGCTGGCGCTGTTGATGACGAGCTCCGGCATTGTGCTAACCTTGTATGGAGTCGGCGGCGGCTTCGCGAGCATTGGCGGTGAGGGCGTGCTCGTCGCCCTCCTCAACGCCTTTTTCATTGCGCTTTACTTCCTCGTCAACAATCATGTCATGCGCGGTCATCAGTCGCTGGAGCGCGCCGGCGCCTGGGCTATTACCGGCGCGCTGCTGGTCATCCTTCCCGTCAGCCTGCTGGCCATGGTGACTTTCCCGCCCGACGCGCTCAGCTGGGTCCTGCTGACCGCGTTGGCGCTCTGCAGCACGGTGATGCCGATCTTCATGTACATGACGGGCATCAAGCGACTGGGGGCGTCGCGCGCGGCAATCCTGAGCACCAGCGAGCCGGTGCTTACTGCGCTGCTGGCCCTGCTGTTGCTCGGCGAGGTAATGCAGCCCCTGCAGCTGCCGGGCGGCGCGCTGATTCTGGCCAGTATTCTATTGTTGCGCAGTTCGGCCCGTCCGCCACGGACGGCTCCCGGGATGAGCGTCTGAGCGCGGGGAGGGCCTGATGGCGCAGCGTATTTCATCCGGCATGCGCAGCCGCCTGGAGCGGAACCGCGAAGGTCGCCTGGCCGGCGAGCAATGGCTGGCCGTGGTGACGCAGCCGCTGACGGCCCTGCTGGTGCTGTTGGCGCCGCTGGTGATTGTGTTCGGGCCGCGTCTGCTGGTCTTCTCCCTGCGCGGCATCGGCCTGATCGCCTTGCTGGTTTTTGTCCTGCTGCTGGTGCCGGCCATATTCCGGGCGCGGCGCTACGCGCGGGCGCCCCTGCACTTCGCGCAGCTGACGGCCGGCGCCAGCCCTGTCGCCTTCCTGTTCTTCTGGCGGTCCCTGGTTATGCAGGACGCGCAGGGCGCATCGCTGCGTTTTCAACGCAAGCTGGCACCGCTACCCCGGCTGCAACCTGGTCAGGACTATCTGGTCTACTACCTGCAGGAGGCGGACCACAGGGTGCTGCTCAGCCTGGTCAGCGCGGATTACCCGGATGTGGAGCGCTACCAGCCGACGGAACGCTTCAGGCGGCGGGCGCAGCAGCGTTCCTGACGCTCAGGCCTTCTCAACCGGGCGGGCCCGCGCCAGCATGTCGAGCAGTTGCTGCAGGAGCGGCTTCCAGTCCGGCCGTACCTCATCAATGTCGAGCTCGATGGCGATGCGCGTCACGCGCAGGTCCATGCCCAGGGCCTGCT
Source organism: Phototrophicaceae bacterium (assembly GCA_965238035.1). Lineage (GTDB taxonomy): Bacteria > Chloroflexota > Anaerolineae > Aggregatilineales > Phototrophicaceae > JAGWBD01. Next base: position 2,285,179 of record OZ250163.1, read on the forward strand.
GCAGGCGCTCGCGGTTGACGGTGGGCAGCCAGGGCAGGCGGATTGTCAAGGTGGCGTTGCGCAGGGCGATGACTGTTGCGCCGGCTGCCTGACCCTGCAGCTTGACGTCGATCTGATACAGCAGGTTGACGACCGCGGGCGGCAGAGTCCCGAAGCGGTCGCGTAGTTCCTCGCGGATTTGCGTCACTTCATGCGCGCTGCCGAGGCCGGCGATGCGCCGGTAAATCTGCAGGCGCAGCTCCATCTCATGGATCCAGGCAGAAGGGAGATAGGCCGGCAGCGGCAGGTCGATGGCGAGGCGGGCTTCGCCCACGCCATTGGCGCCCTGGCTCTCATCCTTCAGACCGCGCACTGCGTCGGACAGCATGCGCGTGTACAGCTGGAGGCCGACGGCGGCAACCTGGCCGGTCTGGCGATTGCTGAGGATGTCGCCGGCGCCGCGCAGCTCCAGATCGCGCATGGCGATCTGAAGCCCGGCTCCCAGCTCGCTGTTCTCGGCCAGGGTGTCCAGCCTGGCGAGCGCCTCCTCACCGGGTGCGCGTGTGCCGCTGTGGAAGAAGTAGGCCCAGGCCTGGCGCGCGCTACGGCCCACGCGGCCGCGCATCTGGTAGAGCTGTGCCATGCCGAACCAGTCCGCGCGGTCGACGATGAGCGTGTTGACGTTCGGGATGTCGAGACCGTTCTCGATGATGGAGGTGCTGACCAGCACGTCATATTCGCCGTGCGAAAAGGCGCTCATTACGTTTTCCAGAGTGCGCTCATGCATCTGGCCGTGGCCGACGATGCAGCGCGCTTCCGGCACCAGGCGTTCGAGCCGACCGCGCACCATTTCGATGGAACGCACGCGGTTGTGCACGTAAAAGATCTGACCGCCACGCTCGAGCTCGCGCAGCAGGGCCTGGCGCAGAAGCTGCTCGTCGAAGTGGCCGGTGTGCGTGATGACCGGCAGGCGCTCTTCGGGTGGCGTCTGAATCATGCTGATGTCGCGCACGCCAGTCAGGCTCATGTAAAGCGTGCGCGGGATCGGCGTTGCCGTGAGCGTGAGGATGTCCACCTGAGTGCGCAGGCGCTTGAAGTGCTCCTTGTGCGTGACGCCGAAGCGTTGCTCCTCGTCAATGACGATCAGGCCCAGGTCACGGAAGACCACATCTGAACTCAGCAGGCGGTGAGTGCCGATGATGATGTCGATTTCGCCGCTCGCGAGTTTTGGCAGCAGCGCGGCCTGTTCCTCGCGGGTGCGAAAGCGCGAGAGCATCTCCACCTTGACCGGAAACTGTGCCAGGCGTCGGCTAAAGCTTTCAAGATGCTGTTGCGCCAGTACAGTGGTGGGCACGAGCACCGCAACCTGCTTGCCATCCATCACGGCCTTGAAGGCGGCCCGCAGCGCGACCTCGGTCTTGCCGTAGCCAACGTCGCCGCAAATGAGGCGATCCATCGGGAAGTCGCGCTCCATGTCGGCCTTAACCTCGCTCACGGCGCGCAGCTGGTCCTCGGTTTCGATGAAGGGGAAGCCGGCCTCCAGTTCGTGCTGCCAGGAATTGTCCGGGTTGAAGGGGGCGCGCCGGGCCTGGGCGCGGCGCGCGTAGAGCTCCAGCAGCTCGTGGGCTTCCTCCTGAATGGACTTGCGCGTTTTGCTGCGTACGCGTTCCCAGTCGGGCCGGCCGAGGCGGTTGAGCGTGGGCGTGCGGCCGTCGGCGCCGATGTAGCGGGTCAGCCGGTCGGCCTGGTGGATGGGCACGAAGACCATGTCCGTACCTTCGTATTCCACCAGCAGGTACTCGCGTTCGTTGCCGCCGAGAGTGCGCCGCCGCATACCGGCGAAGCGACCGATTCCGTAGTCGATGTGCACCACGATGTCGCCTTCGTGCAGGTCGGAATAGCTGCTGTCCGGCGCTCGTTGACGGGGCGCTGCCTGGCGTCGGCGCGGTTCGGGCCGGCTCCAGCCGAAGATCTCCTGGTCGCTGAGCAGCAGCAGATCGCCATCCGCGCTGCGTAAGCGCCAGCCTTCCTGAAGTGCGCCGTTGACGAAGCACAGCGAGCCTGGTTGCGGCGGCTCGTCCAGCGTGTTCAGCGTGGGGATGAAGCTCTGCTGCTCGCGCCAGAGTTCGGCCAGGCGCGGCGCCTGGGCGGTTACGACGACGATGCGCTCCCGCTCCTCACGACGCGATTTTCGCAGCGCGTCCAGCATCAGGCGCAGCTGGCCGCCAAAGCGCGGGCCGGGCACGAAGAGTTCGCGCAGGGAAGGTCCGGCCGACTCACTGCCATCTGCGGGCCGTCCCATGTGGAGCGGTCGGCGCTCCTCCAGGGCTTCAACCAGCGCATCCCAGGTGAGGTAGGGCAGGGGCATGTCGGGCGCGATCTGCTGCGCGGCGATACTTTCTTCACGCTGTTGCAGCGCGCGTTCCTCAAGGCCGGCGACGGTATCCCGCAGCGCCGACCAGTCTTCAACGACAATCAGGGCGTTGGCGGGAGCGTGATCCAGCAGGCTGGCGGGGCGCTCGTCAAGCCATGGCAGATACTGCTCCAGACAGGGGAAGAGGGCAGCGTTCTCCAGCGGGCCGAGGTCGTTGCGCGGGCTGGCGGCATCGTCCGTGGACAAGGTGTCGAACCAGACGCGTAGCTGTTCGGCCAGAGGCTGAGCGCTCTGCGGCAGAAGCTCGCGCGCCGGGGTGATGCGCGCCACTTCGAGGTGGGCGAGTGAGCGTTGCGACCCGGGGTCAAAGCTGCGCAACTGCTCGATTTCATCGTCGAAGTAGTCCACGCGCAGCGGAGTCTGCGCCGACTGGGGGAATATATCGACCAGGCCGCCGCGACGGCTGAAACTTCCGGGCGTGACCGCCATTGAGGATGACGTGTAGCCCAGACGCAGGCAGCGAGCCAGCAACTCGTCAGGCGGCAGGCGCATGCCTGGGCGCAGCGTCAGCGTTTCCTCCTGGAATTGCTGTGCCGGAATGCTGCGCTGCATCAGCGCGCGCGCCGAACAAATGATGACGGGCGCCGGGTTGGCCGCCGCACTTTCGCTTAATGCGCTCAGAGCCGTGATTCGGCTGCGGACGGCTGAGTCGCCCCAGGGAGCGCGCTCGTAGAAATGCGGCACCGGCTCGGCGAAGCGTTGCACGGGCGTCTGTGGCAGCCAGACCGGCAGCTGTTCGGCGACGTTCCAGGCGCGGTCCACGCGCGCGGTGATGTAGACGAGCGGGCCCTGCCACTCCTGGCTAAGCGCGCCCAGCACGATGGGCCGCGCCCCGGTAATGACCTGCAGGTCCGGCGGCTGCGCGTTCTGCGCGAGACTCGCTTGCAGCGCGCGCCAGGCGGGGCTGGCGGACAGCAGGGGCAGCAGGCCGGTCAGTTCGGTCACAGGCGAGGGGCCAGGACGGGTGAGCAGTAACGTGGAAGATTATGCACGGACTGCAACTGGCATGTTGCGTTCGGCGCTTTCTATGGCGGCGAGTACCATGGCCAGGCTGCGGATGTTGTCGCTGGCTACAGTCTCGACGCTGCCGCCTTCGCGCACTGCACGCAGGAAGTCGCGAATCAGGCCGCCGTGGCTGCCGGTCTGCTCCGGCGGCACCGGGGCGTCCGCCATGATGTCGGTTAGCGGCCGCCGGAAACCCTCGTCAGCGGCCACCACCTGAGCCCGAATGCCTTCCGCGCCGTCCCACAACACGCTGCCGCGCGTGCCCACGATACGCCAGTCGCTCTCCCAGGAGGTGTTGAGGCCTTCGCTGCACCAACTGCCGCGATAGGTATAGACAAGGCCTTCGCTCATTTCGAAGATGGCCACGGCCGAGGCATCGCGATCGTACCAGGAGCCGACGGGATTCCATTCGTGGCAATAGACCGAGCAGGGCTCGGCGCCACTGAGGTAGCGCGCGGCATCAAAAGTGTGAATGGCCATATCAGAAAGTAGCACGTGTGCCATGTGGTCGCGGAAGCCGCCGAAGTGGACGCTCAGGTAGAAGTCGCTGTTGACCGTGGTAAGCTGGCCGATGGCGCCACTCTCGAGAAAGGCGCGCAGACGCCGGAGGTTTTCGTCGTAGCGTCGGTTCTGGATGACGGCGAAGAGCAGGCCGGCTTCCTGCGCGGCAGCAATCATCCGACGCGCGTCCGCCATGTTGTCGGCCAGGGGCTTTTCGCCCAGCACGTGCGCGCCATGAGCCAGCGCTGTCAGCGTGACTTCTGTGTGCGCCTCGGGCACTGTGCAATTGAAAACGACATCCGGTTGAGTGCGTTGCAATGTGCCCGCCAGGTCATCGCTGACCAGAGCGTCCGGCGCCTGCCAGGCATCTGCGCTACGGTGGGCGGCGTCGAGCCGGAGGTCGACGAAAGCGACCATGTTCAGGCCAGGCAGGTCCGCTGCAGCGCGACGCCAGGCGTTGCTGATTGCGCCGCAGCCGACCAGGACAACCTTGAGTTCAGCGCACATGCGGGCCCTCGTGTGACAGGTTGCGAATGATACACGAGCGGCCGGAACGCGGCAATGTGCTGGACTGGCCGGTCGCGCCTGATGTATGCTGAACATGAAGAAGAATTGAGGGGGTCATGGGCTTTCGCGGCGGCGGCGGCTACTGGCGGCACATGCGCAATGTGGAGGAGCACAGGGCGAGCATGACCTGGGCGCTGTTACGCCGCGTACTGGTCTACGCCTGGCCCTGGCGCCTGAGCCTTGCGCTCATGCTTCTGATCATCCTTGTCTCGGCCGGGCTGGGTCTGCTGACGCCGTTGATCTTCCGCGACCTGATCGACCGCACGCTCCCGACCGGCGATGCGCAACGCCTGCACTTTCTGTCAGTCCTGCTCATTACCCTGCCGCTGGCCATAGGCGGCCTGCGCCTGTGGCAGCGTAAGCTTGGCGCGCTAATCGCTGAAAGCCTTATCTTCGAGCTGCGCCTGAAACTGTTCGAGCACATGCAGCGCATGTCACTGCGCTTTTTCACGCACACTCAGACCGGCGAATTGATGAGCCGCCTCAACAACGACGTAATCGGCGCGCAGACAGCCATCAGCAACACTATCGTCGACATCGTCAGCAACGCCGTCACGGCCATTGCGACCCTTGGCGTTATGTTGACGCTGGAGTGGCGCCTGACCTTGCTGGGCGTTGCGGTGCTGCCGGTCTTTGCGCTGGCCGCGCGGCGCATCGGCTTGCGCCTGCGCGAGATTGCGCGGCGGCAGATGAACCAGAATGCCCGCATGAACGCGACCATCAACGAGACGTTGAACATCAGCGGAGCGTTGCTGGTGAAGCTCTTCGGACGTCAGGCAAACGAGGTCGCGCGCTTTCGCGAGCGCGCTGCGGCCCTACGTGACACGGGCGTGGAACAGGCGCTGACTGGCAGCAAGTTCTTCATCCTCATCGGCCTGGTGAGCGCGACCGGGACTGCGCTGGTGTATTGGGTTGGCGGCATGCTGGTCATCGAGCAGGTGTTCACGGTGGGCACCATCGTGGCCTTTGGCGCCTATCTCACCCAGCTTTACGGGCCGCTGCAGGCGTTGACGACGGCTCCGGTCGCCTTTGCCCAGTCGATGGTCAGCTTCGAGCGGGTGTTTGAGGTACTCGATCTGCCGCTGGAAATTGAAGAACGCGAGGACGCGATCGAGTTGCATCATCCGCGCGGCGAACTGACCTTTGACAATGTCAGCTTTTCCTACCGCGAATCGGGCAGCAATCTCCTGCGCGATGTGACGCGGCACGGGCGTCTTGAAGACATCGCCGTGATTTCCGGCACAGCGCGGCAGGCTGAAGACCGGCGCAGCAGTAACAACAGGGCCAATGACTCTACGAGTCAGGCGCGCGTACAGGCCCTTGAGGAAATCAGCTTCAGCATCGAACCAGGGCAGCTGGTGGCGCTGGTGGGCCCCAGTGGCGCCGGCAAGTCCACCATGACCTGGCTCATCCCGCGCCTCTATGACCCGGACTCGGGCCGTATCCTGATCGACGACATCGACCTGCGCGCGGTGACGCTGGAGTCGCTCGTGCGCCAGATTGGCATGGTGACGCAGGAGACCTACCTCTTTCACGACAGCATCCGCAGCAATCTGCGCTACGCCAAACTGGATGCCAGCGACGCGGAGATGGAGGCCGCCTGCCGCGCCGCCAACATTCACGACTTCATCGCAGACCTGGACAAGGGCTACGACACGCTGGTGGGCGAGCGCGGCTATCGGCTCAGCGGCGGCGAGAAGCAGCGCATCGCCATCGCACGTGTCATCCTCAAGGATCCGCGCATCCTGGTGCTGGACGAAGCCACCAGCCATCTGGACAGCAAGTCCGAGGCCCTGATCCAGCAGGCGCTAAAGACCGTGCAGCAGGGGCGCACCTCGCTCGTGATCGCGCATCGTCTCAGCACCATTCTCGCCGCCGACCTGATTCTGGTGCTGGATCGCGGCCGCGTCATTGAGCGCGGCAAGCATGAAACACTGCTGGCTCATGGCGGCCTGTATCAGCAGCTCTACGAGACGCAGTTCCGGCCGGAGAGCGAAGCGGCAAAGGAAGCGCAGGCGTGAGCGAGCGCTGGCTGATCGTCGGCCTCGGCAATCCTGGCCGCAGGTATGCGCAGACGCGCCACAATATCGGCTGGTTTGTGCTGGATGAACTGGCACAACGGCACGGGCTGGAGTTCAGTCGCAATGCCCAGGGAGCACGCCTGGCCGAGGGGCGCATTGCCGGGGGCGCTGTATTGCTGGCCAGGCCACAGGGTTACATGAATCGGAGCGGCCAGCCCGTGCGCGGCCTCATGCGCTACTGGCGCATTGAGACGCAGCGGTTACTGGTCGTGCTGGACGATCTGGATCAGCCGCCGGGGATGCTGCGCCTGCGCGCAGAGGGCGGCGCGGGCGGCCAACGCGGACTGCAGGACATTATTGCGCAGCTGGGCACGCGCGAGTTTAGCCGCCTGCGCCTGGGCATCGGGCGGCCGCCGGGCCGGATGGAGCCGAGCGCCTGGGTACTGCGTCCCTTCCGCGGCGACGAGGCCATCCAGGCGCGCGAGATGGTGGGCCGGGCCGCGGACGCGGCTGAGACCTGGTTGTGCGACGGCATTGAGGTGGCCATGACGCGGTATAACGGGGACGGGACGAAACCATCTACTGCTGCGCCACAGGAGACGCCGGAGGAAGCGCTGCAACGCTGGCTGCGCGCGCAAGAGCTCAACGGCAGCGACCCCGGCCCGCCCGAGCAAAATCAGTCGCGCGCTGCTTCGTCTGGGTCGCGAACAGGAAGCGTCTGACTGGCTGCTGCGCGCGGCGGCGCTGCACCAGGAAGGTGGCCAGCTCGCACGGGCGCTGGCGCAGCAGGAACGCGCCCTAAAGCTGCATCCCGGCCATGTGGGCGCGCAGCGCGAGCTGGCGGCGCAGTGGCTGGCGCAGGGCAATGCGCGCAAGGCGGCGCAGCGACTGTGGCTGCTGGCGGAATGGCTGGCGCAGCAGGGACGTAACGCCGAAGCTCTGGCTGCGCTGGACGAGCTGCTGGCGCTCAATGAACAGCACAGCAACGCGCTGGCGCTGCGCCAGCGCCTCGTTGCGAAGTCTGGCGCGGAGGAGTTGCCTCAGACCAGCGAGCGATAGAGCAATTGCTTCCAGCGCGGCACATCAATCTCCCAACAGACGCTCACTTTTCCGTCCGTCAGAGTCTGCGCCCACAGGTCCCGGTTGCGCACATCGCCGGCGTTGTCCAGCTGATCGATGACGGTCATGCCGCGCGTCAGCTCGCTCTGCGTCTCGACCTCGACGGCGTGGCGGCGGCGGCGCGTGCAGATCTCCGGCTCCAGCGCGACAGCCATGGCAACGGGATCCGGCAGCTCGAGGTTGTGCACGCTGGACTGGATGCGGATGGCCTCCATCGCGCTGCGATTGCAGTCAATGCTGAAGTGTGCCAGCTCCGTATCCAGGCTGCGCACGTGGGCAATGTCTGCGGGCGTCAGACCAGCATCGAAGCGGCACAGCTCCCAGCCGACCATTTCCACTGGCAGGCCGGAGAGAAAGACCATGCGCGCGGCTTCGGGGTCCTGCCAGATGTTAAACTCGGCGGCGGGCGTGACGTTGCCGACGGACCAGGCGGTGCCGCCCATGACCACACAGCGACTGACCAGGTTGGCGATCTCAGGCGCGCGGGCCAGCGCCATGGCGACGTTGGTCAGCGGCCCCAGCGTGACCAGCACGATGCCCGGGTTGGCGCGGATGGTGTTGATGATGGCGTCAACAGCGTGGCCTTCAGTCGCGCTGGCCCGCGGCGCGGGATAGTTCATGTCACCCATGCCGTCCTTGCCATGGAACCATTCTGCGCGCGCGTCGGCTCGCAGCAGCGGCCTGTCCGCGCCGGCGTAGACCGGGACGTCGCTGCGGCCACAAAACTCGAGCGTGGTGAGGGCGTTGCGCACGCCCTGCTGAACATCCACATTGCCGGAGACGACGGTCAGCGCGCGCACATTCACGTCCGGCGCGCGCAGCGCCATGATGAGCGCCACGGCGTCGTCCGAGGCGGTGTCGGTGTCGATGAGAAAAGTGCGGGTCATGGTCTGCTCCTGATTTTATGGCGCCTGTCCGTCAGCGTCGCGTATTCTGAAGCTGATGGCGTCACTTGCCGGCGCTTCATTGAGCTCGAGGCGGGCGTTCCATGTACCGGCGGCGAAGGGCAGGTCGCTCTGGTCAACGAAGAACCAGATGCAGTTGCCGTCGATGGCGGCGCCTGGGCGCCACTCATGCAGCACTTCACGGCCGGAGATGACGAAGCGGGCCGCGAGCCGGGTGCCCGCGCGGATGTTGTGCGCCGTGGCGACAATATAGATTCGGTCGGAGTTCGTTTCGAACTCGTAAACAGGTTCGCTGGCGCAATCGTCATTGCGGACGTAAGCAGCCATGACCACGTTCGTCAGGGCCGCCTGGCCTGGCGCAAGCGGCGTGAGGCTGGCGGATGATGCTGCCAACGCTGTGGGCAGGGTAGTGCCTGGCAGCGGGAAGGGTGTGCCGGTGGGGACGGTGGAGCTGCCGGGCGCGGGCGAGCCTCTGGCGACGAGGGTCGCTTCCAGGCCCTGACGCTGGCGCTGGGCCACTTCGGCGCGTGTGGCCATGTATTCGACCGTGACCTGCAGGCGTTCAGCTCCGATGGTGGCGGTCTCACGCAGGGCGGAGATTTGAGTCTCAAGGTTTAGTCCGCGCGCGACCAGGGTCAACTCGACGCTGTTCTGGCGTTGGCAGGCGATCGGCAGGGTCAGCGCGAAGAGTGTGCAAAGCCGCCAGGCGAGGGTTCTCACGCGACCTCCGCAACCAAAAGGCCGCCCGAACAAGGGCGCGGGCGGCCTGACTGTGGAGGTGAGCGGAATCGAACCGCTGTCCAGAAGATTCAACCCGGTGCGTCTACAGGCATAGTTGGCGCTTAAGTCTCGTCAGCGATGTCCCTGGCCAACCCGGTTCATCGCCGACCAGCCGATATGTCTTTGTCCCCGCCTTATCGGCGTCAACAGGGACGCACCTCACCTTTGGTGTCGCCCGCCGAACCTTCCGGGTGAAGACGGACGGGGCAGACGGCCAGCCTCGCAAGGCTGACAACGCTGCTTATCGCCTAAGCGGCGACGGGCAGCGCGTAGGGGTTGAAATCGTTGGCAGTTAATTGCCGTGCCCGTTTTAACGCAGTTCCGGGCGCTGCGGCCTGCAACACAGAATTAGCCTCCCCTGTCGAAGCCATGACACCCCCATGGATGAAGAATAGCATGTGTCAGACCCGCTGTCCAGCCAGGCGCCTCAGCCCCCGTCGGCGTGGGCGCGCAAGGCCGCCGTCAACGCGGGCACGATTTCGTAGAGGTCGCCAACCAGGCCGTAATGCGCGAGGCGGAAAATAGGTGCTTCGGGGTCGCGATTGATGGCGACGATGATTTTACTGCTGCGCATGCCCGCCTGATGCTGGATGGCGCCGGAAATGCCGCAGGCGATGTAGAGGTCGGGGCTGACGACCTTGCCGGTCTGGCCCACCTGATGGGCGTAGTCGATGTAGCCGGCGTCCACCGCCGCGCGGCTGGCGCCAATGGCCGCGCCGAGCGCTGCAGCCAGTGGCGCCAGCGTGTGCTCAAAGCCCTGTTGCGCCTTCCAGACGGCGCTGTCGGCCGCGTCCGGCGGCGCTTGCGCCGGGTTACCGGCCATGCCGCGTCCGCCGGAGACGATGATGGCCGCATCGCTCAGGCTGATCGTGCCTTCCGGCGCCGCAATGTCCTCGATCTTCGTGGAGATGTCGTCTTCGGCCATGGCCGGCGTGACCTCCGTGACGGAGATTTGTGCTGCTGGCCGCGGGGCAGCGGGCGCGAAGGCGCGGGCGCGCAGCGCAAGATATTGAGTCTTCGCGGGCGATCCCTGGGCCGTCATGATGAGCTTGCCGGCGTAGACCGGTCGTTTCACCCGCAACGCGCCGTCTGCTTGCAGCGCAATGCTACTGACTTCGGTCAGCAGGCTGCAGCCGCCGTCCGCGGCGGCCGCAGCCAGCAGCTCGCGGCCGCGCACGGTGCCCGGCGCCAGCACGGCATGCGGCTGATGTTGCGCGACCAGACCGGCAAGCAGCGCGGCGCAGGGCTCAAGGCGCAGACCGTGCAGCGTGGCGTCCTCGCAGACCAGCGCCTGATCGGCGCCCGGCGCGCCCAGGTCTGCGGCGATGGACGCTGCGTTTTCGCCGAAGATCAGCGCGGCGAGCGGGACCTTGAGCTCGGCGGCGAGTCTGCTACCCGCGCCCAATGCCTCTTGACTAAGAGGGATGGCCTTGCCGGCGAAAGTTTCGACCCAGACGAAGACTGCGCTCACAGCACTTGCTCCTCAGCAAGGCGCTCAATCAGCGCAGCGGCCTGTTCAGAGGGAGTGCCTGGCAGCAGCTCGGCATCCGCCATGCGCTGCGGCGGAAGCGCCAGCGAAAGCGTTTGCGCCTGTGGCGCCGGTAGCTCGACGTTGAGTTCTTGCAGCGACCAGACAGGAATTTTGGCGCGGGCAGCGCGGCGGATGCCCATGAAAGAGGGGTAGCGCGGCTCGTTAATGTCCTTCAGCACGCTGATGACGGCGGGCAGGCGGCTGCGCAGGGTCTGGCGGCCCTGCTCCAGCGAGCGCTCCACGCGAATGCTGCCGGCTGAGACGTCAAGTTCGAGGATGCGCGAAACGGCGCCCAGCAGCGGCCAGCCGAGCAGGCGCGCGGTTTGGATCTGGTGCTGGTCGCTGCCAACGTCGACGGCCTCCTTGCCGAAGATCACCAGGTCGACTGAATCGAGCTGGCGCACCGCCGCTGCTGCTACTGTTGCCCAGCCGAGGCTGTCCACCATATCCAGCGCAGGGTCATCGATGCGCAGGGCTGCATTGGCGCCCATGGCCAGCGCCTGCCGCAACGCTTCCTCGTGCAGCGCCGGGCCGATGGCGATGATGGTGGCGCTGCCGCCGCTGTCCTCGGCCTGCGCGATGCTCTCCTCAAGCGCATATTCATCCCAGGGATTGACCACCATCGCGGCGTCCCCCTGGCTGACCGCGCCGTCTGCGTCAACGCTCAGACGCGCGGCGGTGTCCGGTGTGCTGCGCGTAAAGCAAACGACATGCAAGTCCACACCTCCTCATCCACAGGCGGGCGCCAGTGTAACGCGAAGGTCAGGATTGCTGTAGTCCCTGTGCCGCGACGCCCGCTGGCAAGCAGGTGCGTTCATTGCTTCGAATGCCGCGCAAGTTGGCGCTGTCGAGCCGCGCGCCGGTCAGATTGGCATTGCGCAGGTCTGCCTGCCACAGGTTGGCATTGCGCAAATCCGCCTCGCGCAGGTCGGAATCGCGCAGGTCCGCGGCTGCCAGATGCGCGTTGCGCAGGTTTGCCGCGCGCAGGCGGGCGCCGGTCAGCAACGCGTCGCCCATATTGGCGTGCTCAAGACAGGCGCAGCTCAGGTCTGCCTGGCGCAAATCGGCTGCGTTCAGATAGGCCCCGTCGAGCCGGGCCTCACGCAGAATAGCGCCGGTCAGCACGGCGTGAGCCATGCGCGCCTGCTGCAATTGCGCGCCCGTCAGATCCAGGCCACAGAGCGTGCCGTCCTGCGTCACGCCACCGGCCTGCAAACGGCGCAGGGCCGTCAGCGCGGCAGCGTTGTTGCCTCGCTGCAGGTCCTCAATGAGGGCGCGCCTTGAGCGCGGGATGCGGTCCAGTAGATTGCGCAGGGGTTTCATCCGGACAGGCCGTTGCGGCGCAGGAAAGTAATAATTTCCTCCGCGATCTGCTGCGCCCCGGCGGGCGTGGGCTGGAGGCCATCGTAGCTGTAACTGAAGCCGCCGCGTTCGCGCAGGCGCTCGAAATCTGGCGCGCGCAGCTGCCAGGCTCTGGTGCGCAGCAGCCAGGGTAACAGTTGCAGGGGAGGTCGCTGTGGCAGGGATGCGGGCGTGTGGCTGAGCTGCAGGTTTAGCACTGGCACTTGCAAGGACTCGCAGAGTTGCTGCGTGGTGCTGTTGACCTCGCGCAGGGCTGTCACCAGTTGCGGGCGATATTCTGCGGGTGGCAGGGCGACGAAAGTGCGCATGTCATTACGCCGCAGCATCTCTAGCAGCGCGCGCAAGTTTTCGCGGCAGGCGATGGGTGAGAGCCGGCCGCCCCGTATGCGCTTGTGCCAGCGATACCAGGGACGCAATGCCGGCTCGCTGCGCGAGAGGGCGTCATGCAGGCCAGCCATGAGGAATACGGCCTGCGGCTGCAGCGCCAGCACATCGCTCTGCGCGCGCCGGTAAAGGTTGAGGCTGGTATCACCGTGTCGGCCCTGGTTGACGAAATGGTGGCCGCGCAGCCCGGCGGCGACGCAGTCAACGATGCTGGCCCCGGGCAGGCCCTGAATCAGCTCGTCGCCGAGAAAGACGATTTTCATTACGCAGCCTGCATTAGGGCATCTCTTCGTCGCCCAGCCAGAAGTCTTCATCCCAGGCGGGCAGCTCGCAGCGCAGTGGCCGGTCCCTGCGCAGGCCAAGGGCGTAGTCGGCCTGCATCAGTTGATGGATTTCGCTGGTGCCTTCGTAAATGGTCGCGCCCTTGCTGTTGCGCAGGTAACGCTCCACCGGAAACTCGTCGCTGTAGCCGTAGGCGCCGTGCAGTTGTACGGCCTCCAGCGCAGCCTGAACGCTGTGATCGGTCGCGTACCATTTGGCCAGGCCGGTCTCGCGCGTGTTGCGCTGGCCATGGTTCTTGAGCCAGCCGGCGCGCAGCCAGAGCAAACGCGCGCAGTCGTACCACTGCTGCATGTGAGCCAGCTTCTGCTTGACCAGCTGATGCTGGCCGATGGCCTGGCCAAAGCTGCGGCGCTCCTGCGCATAGCGCAAACTGGCCTCAAGGCAGGCGCGTATGAGGCCGGTGGCGCCGCTGGCGACGGTGAAGCGGCCGTTGTCCAGCGCCGACATCGCGATCTTGAAGCCTTCGCCCTCTTCACCAAGGCGATTTTCAACGGGCACTGCGACGTCCTGCATGGCAACCCAGCCGGTGGAGCCGGCGCGAATGCCCAACTTGCCGTGAATGTCGCCGCTACTCACGCCAGCCATGTCGCGGCTGACGATGAAGGCGCTCATGCCCGCGTGCGCCGGCTGTGCGTCAAGGTCGTGGCGCGCGACTACGAGGAAGTTGTCCGCCTTCGTCGCCAGGCTGATCCACATCTTTTCGCCGTTCAGCAGGTAGCAGGCGCCATCGCGGCGGGCGGTCGCGCGCATGGCGGCCACGTCGCTGCCGGCGCCAGGCTCGGTGAGGCAAAAGGCGCCGACCTGTTCGCCGAGTCCCTGTGGCGTCAGCAGACGGCGTTTCTGCTCTTCGTTGCCCCATTGCAGCAGCGACAGGCTGTTCAGGCCCATGTGAACTGACATGATGACGCGCAGCGAAGTATCCGCGCGCTCCAGTTCTTCACAGACGAGGCCGAGGGTGAGGTAGTCATAGCCCTGGCCGCCGTAGCGCGTCGGCAGGCAGATACCGAGCAGGCCCAGTTCCGCCATGCGCGGCAGCAGCGCCGGGTCCATGCGTTGTTCGCGGTCCCAGGCAGCGATATGCGGCACTACCTCCCGCTCCACGAAGTCATGCACCATGCGTTGTGCCTGCAGACGCTCCTCGCCAAGCTCGAAGTCCATATCACCCCTCTCGGCAGCCAGTACATTCGTAGTATAACAGCGGCCAGTCGGCCAATTCTGCTAAAATCGCCGCCTATGCAGGGAGCACCACATGAACTCAGTCCCGGACACGCTCGTTACAACTTACCTGGAGATGAAGGACAGGCAACAGTTTCGCCCGGCCGTCCTTGATGCTGCGGCCAGCGCGGACTGCCGGCTGCTGCAGCTGGAGCGTATTGACCTGGACTACTATCGCTTCTTGTATCGGGCGGTGGGCGAGCCCTGGCGCTGGCGTTACCGGCTGGACATTTCGCTTGCCGAGTTAAAGGGTCAACTGGAACGACCTGGTGTGACGGTGGATGTGTTGTACGTGGCGGGCGCGCCGGCGGGCTACATCGAACTGGGCCGGGAAGGAAGCGACACCGAGCTGGTCTATTTTGGGCTGCGCGAAATGTTCTTTGGGCGCGGCCTGGGCAAGCATTTGCTCAGCCTTGGTGTACAGCGCGCCTGGGACGAAGGTGCACAGCGGGTTTGGGTACACACCTGCAACATGGACGGGCCATTTGCCATGGTGAACTATCGCAAGCGCGGCTTCGAGGTGTACCTGGTCGAGCAAGAGCCCATGCCAGACCTGTACCTGGACGGCTAATGCCCTGGTAGCGTTTCTTTCAAGCGCTGGCGTACATGTGCGGCGGCGGCCGGTCAGACATAATCGAGACGATTTCCGACTGTGCGGGATAAATATGTAGATGTCGACTACTATCGCTTTCTGTACGGAGCGGTGGGAGGCCCCTGGAACTGGACAGACCGACTGCGCGAGTCTTGTACGGAAGAGCTTCGGCAAGAACTGGCGAGTCCCGAAATGTCAGTGGATGTGTTCTATGTTTCAGGTGCGCCGGTTGGCTTAATGGAATCGATCCGTGAAGGCAGGGAAACGGAGATAATTTACTTTGGCTTGCGCGAATCCTTTTTCGGGCGTGGCCTGGGTAAGCATTTTCTCAGCGTAGGCGTGCAGCGCATCTGGGACAGTGGCGCACAGCGTGTGTGGCTGCATACCTGCAACATGGACGGGCCCCATGCCATGTCAAACTATCTGAAACGTGGTTTTAGGGTGTTCCAGGTCGACGAAGACCCCATTCCGCCTTGGCTGCTGCCGGACGGCGAGCACGCTGCGCCCAACCGTCCGGACTTCGAGGATGTGCCGCAAAGCTGGCGTCACCTGCGTCAGTAAGTCGGCAGTGAGGGGTCGATCTCGCGCGCCCAGGCGTTGATGCCGCCGCTAAGGTTGAGCATTTTGTTCTCGTAACCGAGCAGGCGCAGGAAACCGATCGAGTCAGAGCTGCGAATGCCGGTGCGGCAGTGGACGACGAGTTCGCGGTCCGCCGGAATCCTGGCCAGAATCGTCTCTTCGCGCGACTTGTTGCCGGCCAGCACGTCGTTCATGGCAGCCTCGATTAGAGGCTTGGGGACGCGCAGGGAGTCTTCAAGTGCGGAGATCTCCCACTCGATGGGATTGCGCACATCGAGGATGAACAAGTCCTCGCCGGCGTCAAGGCGCTCCTTGAGCGCAGAGACACTGATCTCGTGTATGGCGACTTCTGCTTCCTGATGGCCGTTGGCGCCGGTGAAGGTGCTGTGGTCGTGCGCCGGCATGCCGCAGAACTGCTCGTAGTCGATCAGCTCGACCTGCTCAGGCGGGATACTGCACACAGGGCAGGCGGTGTCGCGGCGCACCCGAATGGTGGTGAAGGTCATCTCCAGCGCATCGTAGAGCAACATACGCCCGATCATGGGGTCGCCGATGCCCAGTAGTAGCTTGATGCCTTCGGTGGCCTGCAACGTGCCGATAGTGCCGGGCAGGATGCCGAGCACGCCGCCTTCAGCGCAGCTGGGGACGAGGCCGGGCGGCGGTGGTTCCGGAAACATGCAGCGATAGCAAGGGCCTTCCTTCGCGTAAAAGACGCTCAGTTGGCCCTCGAAACGGAAAATGCTGCCGTAGACGTTGGGCTTGCCCAGCTTGACACAAGCGTCATTGACCAGGTAGCGCGTCGGGAAGTTGTCCGTGCCGTCGATGATGACGTCGTAAGGCTCCATAATGCGCAGCGCATTGGCGGAGGTCAGTGGCTCGTTGTAGGTATCGATCTGCGTGAAGGGGTTGATGTCGCGAATGCGCGCCACTGCGCTTTCGAGTTTGCTGGTGCCGATGGTGCTTTGCCCGTGGATGATCTGCCGCTGAAGATTGCTCTCGTCAACGACGTCATAATCAACCAGACCGAGGCGGCCGATGCCTGCAGCTGCCAGATAGAGTGCCAGCGGGCTGCCGAGACCGCCGGTGCCAATGAGCAGCACGCTCGAAGCCTTCAGCAGGCGCTGTCCATCGACACCAACTTCCGGCATGATGATATGACGACTGTAGCGCCGAATTTCCTCGTTGCTCAACGCGCCCGGGTTGCTTGCCAGTGCCTGCATGATGCCTTCCCTCACTCCTGCTGTGGGTTGCTGGCGGATCTCTGCGCTTGCGCTCAGCCGCCGGCGATGCTGGGGATGATGCGCAGGCTGTCGCCCGCGTCAATGCCGGTGTCCAGCCCGTCCAGAAAACGAATGTCTTCCTCGCCGAGAAAGATGTTGACGAAGTTGCGCAGCTTCTGCCCTTCGTAGAGGTGCTGCCGCAGTTCCGGATAGCGCGTGGTCAGGTCGTCCAGCGCGGCGCCGATGGTGTCGCCGCCAACCTCGACGACGGCCTGTTCAGCCGTGTAGGCGCGCAGGGGGCTGGGAATTCGGATAGTGACCATACGGTTGCTGCTCCTTAGGCGAATGCCTGCAAGTATACCCAAAAAGGTGCGCGCGGGAGTCGAACCCGCTCACGTCGCATTTGCAGTGCGATGCCTCACCGTCCGGCCCGCGCACCAGGCCTGCAACTCTCAAACTGCCTCCAGCGTCCCCTCGTCAAAACGGCTGCGGTCCGCGCTCAAATGCCAGGTGAACATCTCTTGCGCCGCGCCGCCCTGCACGCGTGTGATGAGATAGATGAAGTTGGGCAGCGCGTGCTCACGGTCATAGTCCGAGGGGATGGCGGGCGAATCCGGATGACTGTGATAGTAGCCAAGTAGCACCAGACCGCGGGCGTCGGCCTCGTCTTCGAGCCGCATCCAGTCCTGCGGCGCCATGGCGTAGCGATGGTGCTGTTCGGCCGCCTCGAAAACGTTCTCCACTGCGATGCTTTCGCTGATCCGCGCGCCCTCCGCGTCAACCTGTCCCAGCAGGAAGCCACCGCCCTCGTTGGGCCAGGTCGCCTCCAGATGACGGAAGATACGCATCTGCAAGTCCTTTGTGATGCGGACGAACATGTGCGCCTGTCTCCATATTCCAAACAAAATGCCAACCGGGAGGGTTGGCATGGTCGCCACTGCTGTGAACTGAACAGCGTCCCGGAATCAGAATCCTCTGTACGGACAGGGACAGGTCATGCGCAACTCACCGGGGACGCTCACATGATTCATGGCCGCAGTGTAGCAGCATCTGCTGTGATCTGCAAGCGAAGAGCGCCGCACTCCTGCCGTTGATTCAGGCGGACCCCGTTGCTATACTGGCTGTGCGCAGCATCAGGACAACCAGAAACCGGCACGCGGGCGACCAGAGGGACTGTCGGAAGCGGATTAACTGCCGAGGAGCAGACCATGGCGGAGCAGGTAAGCAGAGGGCTGGAAGGCGTGGTCATCGGCGAGACTCGCACCAGCCTGGTGGACGGAATTGCAGGCAAGTTGTCTTACGGCGGCTACTGCATAGAAGACCTGGCCGCCCACGCTACCTTCGAGGAAGTCGTCTTCCTGCTCTGGCACAATCGCCTGCCGGCCGCCGCGGAGCTGGAAGCGCTGCGTCTCGAGATCGCGCAGAACGCGGCGGTGCCAAAGCCCATGCTGGCGCTGCTGTGCGCATTCCCGCAGGATGCAGACCCCATGTCAGTGCTGGAGGCGGCCGTGGCCGTGCTGGCCTTCCATGACGAGGACGCGACGGATAACTCGCTGGAAGCCTCTCAGCGAAAGGCTCTTCGTCTCACCGGCCAGATCACCACGCTCTGCGCCGCCTGGAACCGCATTCGCGCCGGTGCTGCCCCGGTCGCGCCGCGCACGGACCTTACGCTCGCGAAGAACTTCCTCTACATGTTGCGCGATGAACTGCCGGACGAGACGGCCGCGGCAGCGCTGGATGTGTACCTGGTGCTTCTGGCCGAACATGGTATGAACGCCAGCACCTTCACCGCGCGCGTCGTCACTGCAACGGAATCCGACATGCACAGCGCAGTGGTTGCGGCTATCGGCGCGCTGAAGGGCCCGGCCCACGGCGGTGCCAATTCGGCGGCCATGCGCATGTTCCTTGAGATCGGCGAGCCCTGTCGTGTCGCGGACTGGTTCCGCGAGGAAGTGCAGGGCAAGCGCCGTCGCATCATGGGCATCGGCCATCGCGTTTACAAGTCCCCGGATCCGCGCGCAGGTGTACTCAAGCAGCATTCGCGGGCGCTCGCCGCCAGCTCCGGCAACGGCAAGTGGTTTGACATCGCGGAGCAGCTGGAGCAGGCTGCCCGCGCCGATGACTACTTCATCGAGCGGCGCCTCTTCCCCAACGTGGACTACTACAGCGCCATCCTGCTCTACACCTTCGAGCTCGACGTGGACATGTTCACGCCGCTTTTCGTCATGAGCCGTATCGCCGGCTGGTCGGCCCACATCTTCGAGCAGAAACGCAACAACCGCCTCATCCGGCCCAAAGCCAGCTACGTGGGCCCGCAGGACCGCGAATGGGAGCCGCTCGCCACGCGCGAGGCGCAGTAACCGAAAGTCCCCGGCCCGCCTTTCAGGCGGGCTGCACGCTATACTCGCCTAATGGGTGCACAATCATCATCCAGAGTTCCGGTGCCGGCGCATTACGCGCAGGCGCCTGGTTTCGACCTGCTGCACGCGCTGCCTGGACGTGTTTCCAGCCCGCACACGCACCGCGCCTACTTCCGCTGGGTCGATGTCTGGCTGGCCGACAACGCCGGCCTGCCGCGCACCCGCGGCGACCAGCGCATCGCCCGCATGCGCGCGTTGCCGCTGCAGCAGTTGTGTGAGACGCTGAGCGCGGCGCGGCTGCGCGCCTGGCTGGGCTGGCAGGCCGAGCGCGGCCAGAGCCGCCCGGCAGTCGACCAGGCGCGCGCGGCCATCGTCACGCTGACGCAGCTGCTGGTCGAGGCCGGCTGGCTGGATGACTACATCGGCGCGACGGTGGCCAATGTACGTGCGCCGAAGGCGGCCACTGGCCGGCGGCCCGGTCGCTGGCTCTCCACCGACGAGATTAATCGCCTCATTGCCGCGGGCTCCATGACGGGCAATTCGCGCAACCAGCGCTTGCGCAACCGCGTTGTGCTGACCATGCTGTGCACGCTGGCCCTGCGTCGCGACGAGCTGGCGCGCGCGCGGCTTGATGATTTCAGCATGCAGAACGGTCGCCCCGTCCTGCGCGTGCAGGGCAAGGGCAACAGCGTCGCTGTGCTTGATGTACCGAATGCTTTGCTCGCCGCGCTGGCGGACTGGCGCCAGGCGCTGGCAGAGGTCGAGACGCTGAATCCACAGGCGCCGTTGGTGCGGCGGCTGTGGAAGGGCGGCCGCATTAGCAGCGACGGACTGTCAACGGAAGGCATCTGGAGCATTGTGGACCGGGTTTCGGCACAGGCTGGCCTGGGCCACGTGGCGCCGCACGATCTGCGGCGCTCGGTGGCCGGCGCTCTGCAGGAAGCCGGCGTCACGGTCGACGTCATAAACCGGCTGTTGCGACACGGCAACGTCGCCGTGACCGAACGCTATCTCAGCCGTCTGCCACAGCGCAACGAGGGCGGCGTGCTGATGAGCGAGTTGCTGGAGCTGGATGCGAAATGAGACGGAACGTGCGGGGAGTGTTCAGGCGCCCTGGTTGGTGAGATAGGGCAGGAAGAGCAGCACAAGGTTGACGCCGATTTGACAAAACCAGGCCGCGGCCAGGCCGTTGCGCTGCCGGACGTAGCTGTAGAGCAGGTTCATCATCAGCAGGGCGAGCGCGACGATCAGCGCGATGGCCGGGAAGCGCATAATTTCCAGCAGCGGCAGATACAGCAGGAGGGACCACAGGCTGGCCATCAGGCCGGTCAGCCAGAAGGCGTAGCGTTGCTGCAGCACGCCGCGGAAGAATAGCGTTTCCGCCAGCGGCATGGCGAAGACCAGCAGGGCCAGCACCGGGCCGGCGCGCATGTCGCCAAACAGGCGCAGGCTGATGACGCCCAGGGTGTTGCCACCGAAGGCCAGCAGCGGCCCCGCGAGGATCAGCGCGAAGGCCAGCCCCCAGGCCAGGTTTTCCGTCGTTTCGCGCTCAATGCGATCCAGGTCCGTGAGCAGCCAGGCCATCACGCCATAACCTGCCAGCGCCATCCAGAGCAGCGTGAAGCGCAAATCGTGCTGCCCGGCGGGCAGGGAAATCAGGCCGATGGAGATCGCAAGCGCAAGCAGGTAGGCGAAGAGCGAGTCGTCGCGGCGCCCGCCCGCGTCAGGGGGATCGAGTAACGCTTCCGGCAGGTCGGCCTCTACAGCTGCTTTGGAGTCATGCGGGTCGCTGTCGCCGCTTTCATTAGCGTCGGGCTCGAATTGTTCCTCGTCCTCGAAGGCATCGGGATCTTCAGGCAGCTTCATGAGAGGAGTTGTCGGAACCCTTGCAGGACCTGGTCGACAACAGCGCCCGTCACCCAGTAATGAGTTACGAGGCGAATGCTGCCTGGCATGTAGCGATTGGCGGCGATGCGCACGTTGTGTTCGCAGAGCATGCGCCTGGCCAGCTCGTCTACCGTGAGCGGCGCGTCCGGCGCCAGGTTGATGTAGACCATATTGGTGTAGACTTGCGCCGGGTCGACGTTGATCCAGGGCACCTCAGTGAGGCCTTCTGCCAGAGCGCAGGCGTTA
Organism: Phototrophicaceae bacterium; assembly: GCA_965238035.1. Lineage (GTDB taxonomy): Bacteria > Chloroflexota > Anaerolineae > Aggregatilineales > Phototrophicaceae > JAGWBD01. The sequence goes on from OZ250163.1 coordinate 2,306,208, forward strand.
ATGTGATCCTCGTGCAGGCGTTGCGGCATGCGGCGCAGGGCAATGAGTCCGGCGGCTGCCAGAATGCCAGCCTGACGTAGCCCGCCGCCCAGCGCCTTGCGTGTGCGATGCGCGGCCTGGATGAACTCCGCGTCGCCGAGCAGCAGTGAACCCACTGGCGCGCAGAGTCCCTTGGAGAGACAGAAGGAGACGCTGTCCGCCGCGGCGACCAGCTCGCTGGCGGATGTGCCAAGGGCTGCGGCCGCATTGAAGATGCGCGCGCCGTCGATGTGCAGCTTCAGCTCGTGTTCGTGCGCCAGATCGCCGACTGCATCTGTGTAAGCTGCGCTGACCGGCACCCCGCGCAGGGTGCCCTGGGTGTTCTCCAGCGCGACGAGGCGCGTACGCGGCATGTGCTGGTCGTCGCCTCGAATCGCTGCCTGGATTTCGTCGAGGTCGAGCGTGCCGTCCTCGTTGACCTCCAGCGTATTCAGCTGGATGCTGCCGAATGCCGCGGCGTTGGCGGCCTCGGAGCGGAAGATGTGCGCCTGCTTGCCGAGGATGACCTCTTCGCCGCGCCCGCAATGGGTGAGCAGGGCAGTGAGGTTGCCCATCGTGCCACTGGTGACGAAGAGCGCGGCTTCCTTGCCCAGCATTGACGCCGCCTCTTCCTCAAGCCGATTGAGTGTGGGGTCCTCGCCGTAGACATCGTCACCAACCTCTGCCTGCGCCATGGCGGCGCGCATCTCGTCGGTGGGCCAGGAAACGGTGTCGCTGCGCAGGTCAATCGTGTCCATGTGCTGTCCTGATACATATTGTAGTGGCAGGCCGGGCGGGTACAATCATAGCAGAGGAGCGAGACACATGGCCACAGTAACCTTCCGTCACGTGAGCAAGATTTTCAACCAGCGCCGCGACGGGCTGCAGCGCGCGGTGCGCGCGGTAGATGATGTCTCGCTGAAGCTGGAGGAGGGCGAATTGCTGGGGGTGCTGGGCCCTTCTGGCTGTGGCAAATCGACCTTCCTGCGTTTGATCGCCGGGCTGGAGACGCCGGACGCCGGCGAAATTTACTTTGACAACCAACCCTTGCAAGAGATTGACATCAAGGATCGCGGCATTGGCATGGTCTTCCAGACCGGCGCCCTGATGCCCCATTGGGAAGGCTGGCGTAGCGTGGGGCTCTTCCTCAGCCTGCGCCAGCGGGAGCGCGAGCTGCCGGAGCGCGTACGCGAAGTGGCGAAGGTCACGGGCATCGGCATTGAGGGGCTGCTGGCAAAACGGCCGAAGCAGCTTTCCGGCGGCGAAGTGCAGCGCGTGGGCATCGCCCGGGCCCTGGCGCGCGACCCGCGGGTCTTCCTTTTCGACGAACCCTTCGCCAACCTGGATGCGAAGATCCGCGCCCAGGCGCGCGTGGAGCTCAAGCGCCTGCTCAACGCATTTCCGGTGACCTCGGTCTACGTCACACATGACCAGGTCGAGGCGATCGCGTTGGCGCGGCGTATCGCCGTCATGCGCGACGGTCGCTTCGTACAGATCGGCACCTACCGCGAGCTTTACAACAACCCGGTGAACCTCTTCGTCGGCGGCTTCATCGGCATGCCGCTGATGAACGAGTTCCGTGGCCGGGCCTCGGAGGGACGCTGGCAAGGGCGCTCCTTCGGCGGTTTCCCCATTCGCAAGGACCTGGAGGATGGCGCGCTCATCACGTTGGGGGTGAGACCGGAGCGTATGCGTCTGGTGCCAGATAGTGGCATCCCGGCCGTCGTGGAGCGCGTGACGCCCTTCTTCGCCGAGCGCTACCAGCTGCTGGAACTGCAACTGGAACGGGAGCGCTGGCGCATGACCGTGCCGCCGGAAACACAGGTGACGGTGGGCAGCACCATCCACTGCGAGCCGGACCCTGAGGGCATCCTCTACTTTGATACCCTGCGCGGCAACCGCGTTGGTTAGTCGAAGCGCAGCAGGGCTTCCAGGTCGCGCAGCAGGGCCGGGCCGACGCCATCCACCTTGTCCAGATCCACCATACTGGCGTAGGGGCCGTTCACCTCGCGCCACTCGATGATGCGCTGCGCCAGTACAGGGCCGACGCCTGGCAGGCGCTGCAAGGCCTCTGCATCGGCATGATTGATGCGCAGCAGGGCGCTGCCTGTGGCCAGCAGGGGCGTGGGTTTTGCCAGCTGAGCCACATGAACCTGCATCCCGTCATGCAGCGGCGCCGCCAGATTCACGAGCGCCAGGTCGGCATCCGCCAGCGCGCCACCCGCCGCTGCAATGGCATCGCGCACGCGGCTGTCTGGCGGCAGGCGCAGCACCTGTGGCGCATTTACTGCGCCACTGACGTAGACAGTGAGCGGGCCGGGCGTGGGTCTGGGAGTCGGCGTGAAAGTGGGCGGCGGCGGGATGACGCGAATCTCAAGCGGCTGCGGTCGCGTTTGCTGCCAGAGGAGCGCGGTGCTGGTGAAGATCAACACCAGCATGGCGAGCGCAAAGAGGACTCGTTGCAGGCGCAGGGCGCCGGGAGACTGTTTTCCATTGAGTGTTTCGGGCATGGGCTTCAATGTGGTCGGGGTTGTCAGGCTTGCCCGTCTGTGTCTCCCCAGTTCCTCACAAAGACTTCCGGCTCGACGCCAAGCGCGTCGGCCACGCGGTTGATGTAGTTGAAAAAGCCGATGATCTGGGTTGCATCGTGAATACTGCGGTCGTCGAGGCCGCTGCTGCGCAGTCCCTTGATGACCTTCGGCCCCGTCTCACGTGGCGCGCGCGTCAACTGCTCGGCGTAGGCACAGAGCGCACGGTCAGTGGCGTCCAGCTGCGCCTGGCGCCAATCGCTGGCAATTGCGTGCACCCAGGCGTCGGCCTGTGCCTCACTCTCGAACCAGTCGACCTCGGCACGGAGGTCATGTGCATGGCTATACGTTCAGTAGCGGCAGCCGTTCACCTTGCTGGTGACGACCGCGAGCATTTCACGTTGCGCGCGGCTGAGCGGCGACGGGCCAAACATCAGGGTGCTGTAGAAGTCCATGCTCGTGCGCAGCGCCTGGGGATTGGGAGTCATGATGCGCACAATGTTCCATACGCGCCCGGCCCGCTGCCGCGCGCGATCGAGCTCGCGTTTGACCGTGCCCTGCGCTTCCGCATCGCTTACCTGGTAGATATAGGGCATCGTTCCTCCCGGCGCGCAGTGTACCTTTTGCGTTTTTCAGGCGCGAATTCCGGCTCAGCCAATCGGGCCATGTAGCGCGTCCAGCGTGAACTGCAGGTCGGGCGGCAGCGCAGACTCGAAGGCCAGTTCTGCCCCGCTGGCCGGATGGATGAAATTCAGACCAGCCGCGTGCAGAAACTGGCGCGCGAGGAACAGGCGTTGCTTGCGCAGGCCGTAGACGGGATCGCCGACGATGGGGCAGCCGAGGTGGGCCATGTGTACGCGGATCTGGTGCGTGCGCCCGGAATATGGCCGCACTTCGACCAGCGCGCGTCCGCCAGCCAGACGTTCATCCAGCACATTGTAGTCGCTGATGGCCGCTTTGCCGTGGGCGACGACAGCCATGCGCTTGCGTTGCTTCGGGTCGCGGCCCACCGGCGCGTCAATGCGACCGCTGGCTGCCGACGGGCAGCGTTCGAGCAGCGCCAGATAGCGCTTTTTGACAAGTCGCTCTTGAAACTGACGCATCAATTCACGTCGGGCGACATCCCTGAGCGCCACGATAACGAGACCGCTGGTGTCCTTGTCGAGGCGGTGAACGATACCGGCGCGCTTCGGCTCACCAGGCATGGTCGCAAGTTCCGGCCAGCGCGTCAGCGCGGCAGCGACCAGGGTGCCACGTTCGTCGTGGTCGCCGGGATGGACGATCATGCCGGCGGGCTTCTCGATCACAGCCAGGTGCTCATCCTCGTACAGGACAGCCAGCGCGATGCGTTCGGGTCGGACGCCTTCCGCTAAAACCGGCGGCGGCAATTGCAGGATGATGTGCTCGCCGCCCTTCAGACGCTCGCCGGCCTTGCGCTGGCGGCCGTTCACACTGACCTGGCCGCCGGCAATGAGTGCCTGCAGCTGCGCGCGGGAAAGGCTATTGCCAATATGCTCCAGAATCGCCATGTCGAGGCGCTGGCCGGGCGCAGCGGCAGTCATTTCAAGGGTCTCGTGAGTCATGCTCGCTCGCCCTGGGCCTGGCGAAAGGCGGCGGCTTTCGCAACATAAGCGCGCGCTCTGGCGCTGTTGGCCTCAATCTCCGCGTCGTTGAGCGCGCGTACGCAACGCGCCGGGCTGCCCAGAATGAGTGAACCGGGCGGAAAGTGCTTGCCCTGGGTGAGTAGCGCGCCGGCCCCGACAATTGAGTCTGCGCCCACCGAAACGCCGTTGAGCAGAATCGCGCCCATGCCCACCAGGCTGTTGCTGCCTACTTGCGCGCCATGCACGATGGCGTTGTGGCCGATGGTGCAGCCAGGACCCACGATCGCCGGAAACCCCGGATCAGCATGCATGACGGCGCCATCCTGGATATTGCTGCCGGCGCCGACTTGCAGCGGGGTCGTGTCGCCGCGTAGCACGGCATTGAACCAGACGCTCACCCTTGTTTCGAGCGTGACGTCACCGATGACGACTGCGCCCGGCGCGATGAAGACCGATGCCGCGATCAGTTCGGGCCGTCGCGCTACCTGGAATGCTGGTGTGTGGCCGGGCATGCTGTCGCGATGTCGCTCCTGCGTGGGCATGACGCGACTGTACACGACATTGCGGGCCGCGCATACACCGGTGTCACGTCGTAGCTGCGTGACAGTCGACTGCGCCCATGCTACACTGGGCATCTGACAGAAGAGGGGAGGCCGTACTGGACCCGCAGGAGCAGCTCGCGCGCCACATTGTTGATGTACTGGAAGAAAACCGGGCGACGCAAATTACCTTGCTGGACCTGCGCCCGGATACGATAATTGCGGACTTCTTTGTGATCTGCACCGCCACCAGCGAGCGTCAGATCCGCGCGCTGGTCGGCTATGTGCGTGGCTCTGTACGCGACAGCCGGCAGCAGTTGCCCGCCTCGATCGAGGGTTCCCATGATAGCGGCTGGCAACTACTGGACTACGGCTCGGTCGTCGTGCACGTCTTTCTGGCCGACGTGCGCCGCTACTATGACCTGGAAGGGCTGTGGCGCGAGGCCAACGTGATGGTCAACATCGTCTGAACCTGAGCTTGCCCCGCTTCACTCCTGCTCGAAAATCCAGCACTCGCTCGTGCGCGACCAGTCGAGCAACTCTTCAGCAGCGAAGAAATTGTCGACTTCGGCAATGCCGTTCGCTATGCTGTCCGACCCGTGAACGAGGTTGAAGCCTACCTCCAGCGCGAGATCGCCGCGGATAGTTCCGGCCGCCGCTTCAGAAGGCTTGGTGGCGCCTATGGTCGTGCGTGCCGCGGCGACGGCATCGCTGCCCGCAAACGCGATCACTGCCACTGGCGATGAAGTGATGTAGTCGATGAGGCCGGCGTAGAAGGGCCTGTCTTCATGCACGGCGTAATGTCTGGCAGCCAGTTCGCGCGAGATTTGCATAAACTTCATGCCGATGATGCGCAGGCCACGTGACTCGAAACGGCGCAAAATTTCGCCGCACAAGCCCCGCTGCACGGCATCTGGCTTGATGATGATGAGGGTGCGTTCCAATGCTTTCTCCTTCGGGTGAGATGAATGTTCCGCCGCGGCAGCTGCCTAGCCACGGCGCAGGCGCAGGCCCCTTCGTCTGGCACGGCCTGGCTTGCTGGCCCGCTTCAGGACGGGCAGCCCCTCGGCCGGCACGCGCAACCACAGGGGCAAACGTGAGAATACGAATTGCTGCTGCCGTGAATGCACGCCGTCAGGGTCAACGCCCACTGGTGGCAGCGCAGAACGCAAGGGTTCGTTGGCAGTCGCTGGCGCCGGCGGCCGATGCGCATCTGGCTTTTCTGACCACGCCGTGCTTGCTGCGCCTGGATTCGTTGCGGCGCTTTCTGCCATCCAGTCCGTCTCACCGGCCGCCGGATTGTTGAGCCAGTCCAGCTCGTCGCCTTCGTCGTGTGACTGGGGGGATGAAGTAAAGCGTGGCGAAACCGGCACATTGCTCTCCCATGGCAGGACTCCGTCTGCCGAACTGGCTGCGGCAGTGGCGGGCGCATCGCCCTCAAGCCAGGCGAGCTCATCCTGTTCAGATTCGGAGGTGACGCTTTCCTGTAACCAGTCGGGCAGGGAACCGTCGGTGATGTCACTCTGAAAGTCGTCCCCTAGTCGCCCCCGTGGCCCTCTGTTTCCGCCTGGGGCGGAAATGGCAGGTGAATGGTTCGCCGGCGGGTTGATATTGCCAAACTGGCGATAGTCCAGCTCGGTGAGGGTGAAGGAATGCTCATCTGGCGGATTGTTACTGGCGAGGCGCAGCGCAAGATAAGGGTCGACGTCGTGGATGCGTTCCAGAAACTGTTGCGCATCCGTAGGGCGTAACTCGGCCAGCCACAGATTGGCGACGATGCGATTGGCGTGCAGGCACCAGGGCAAGGCCTCCAGTACATCGAGCGCCGTATCCGCGGCATCGACGCGCTTTTCCACATCCCACTGGGTGCGCGCCAGCAGAAGCCGCAAATCCTGGCGGCCAGGCGCGTCCTGCAGGGCATTTTGTAAGGTGCGGATGGCCTGGACTCGCTGGTTCTCGCGCAGTTGGCGGCGCGCCACGGCGCCCGGCAGACCTTCAGGAAGCTCGGCGCCCGCTCCCCTGTGGAGGCGATAAAGGCTGCGCAGGCGTTCCCGATAGCTGCGGTTTTCCGTGGCGTGTTCGCTGGCGCGCTCAAGATGCCAGATCGCTTCCTGGAACAGGCCGTTGTGTTCGCTGACCTCACCGAGCGCGGCGTGGGTCGCGGCATCGTCCGGCATAATGGCCAGGACGCGGCACAAGACAGCCTGCGCCTCTGAGGCGTTGCCGCCCATCTGGACGAGCGCCTGGCCCAGCATATGGCTGGCCTCAGCGTTGCGCGGGTAGCTGACGAGAATGTGTCGGCAATGGTGGACCACTTCATCCAGGTTGCCGACGGTCAGCAGCGTGTCTACCCGGCTGATATAGGCCTTGAGACTGATGGTCGCCATATCGCCCTTCCCACCGGGCAGCAGACTATAACACGGCGCAAAAAAGCCTGCGACTTACGACTGCTGGCCGAGAAGTGACTGTGCCGCAACTAGCCCATGTCGAGCGGCTCAACTGCGGCGTTGATGTAGGTGATGCGCCCCTCAATCTCTGGTGACACCGGGCTGTGGACCTCAATGTAGTCCATGGTGATGTGGTAGTCCTCGTAGCCATAAACTGCGGGATCTGTGGCTTTTGCAGCCAGGACCGAGTGGCCTTCACCACCCTTGCGGATGTAGTCATTGCCTGCGAAGCGGTAAATGGCTACGGGGTTGAGCGCCACGTACTCCCCGGCATCGTTGAGCACCTCAACGCTGACAATTCGGCTGCCAGGCGACTTCGTGGGATCAGCGCTGTAGCGCGCGCCAGAAAGTTGCAGAAAGCCGCCGCTGATGTCGCTGCGCTGTACCTGACCCTGTTCGTTCAGCGTGAGCAGCGAGACGGCGTGTTCCAGCACAGCGACGAAATCTTCGCCGGTCAGGCTGAAGGTTTCGATGAGATCGTTGTAGCGGTGCACGACGAGCAGGTCGCTTAGGGTAATCGCGCCGGCATCAATGTCACCGAAAAAGCCGTTGCCATTGATGTAGGCGATCTGCGCGCCGCTGTGTTCGCGCAGGGCGTCCGTAATGAGGTTGCCGAGGGGGCATTCTTCTACGCGGCAAACGAGGCCGTCACCACTTAGCGCGACAGTCGTCTCACCAATCACGCGTTCACCCAGCGTTGCAACCGGTTCAGCGAGGGTGGCCACCAGATCGGAAACGTCCGGCGCCGGCGCAATGTAGCGCGAAAGCAGGATGACGTCTCCGCCCCAGTCCGACAGCACGCCGGCATCGTCGAACTCAACGTCGAGCCGGCCCAGAAAACGTGTATGTTCGCCGGCCAGAACGATAAGCACCGGCTCGCCGGTGGGACTTTCCTGAACGACTGGATAGAAATCTGCGGCCCCGACATAGCTATTACTCGTGAAAATACTGCCCGTGCCGCTCGCGATGACATCCACGCCGCTGACCTGCCGAGCGACCTCGACGGCTGACTCATAGCCGATGCTTGTGAGCAGGATGATCTTGTTGACCCCTTCAGCGGTCAGGGCATCGATTGCCTTGCGGGTCACGGTAACCAGGTCCCGGTCGACAAGGGGCGCAGGCCCAGGCGCGGAGATCATGGCTTGTACCGTCGTGACGAGCCCGATAATGCCGACCTGCTCGCCGCCCACTTCCAGTATTACCCAGGGCTCGACCTTGCCGGCCAGCACGGGAGAATAGTTGAAGTCGATGTTGGCGGTGACGACCGGGAACTCCAGCGCGTCGACGAAGGCTGCCAGCACTTCATCACCTTCATCAAACTCGTGGCCACCGAGCGCCATGGCGTCATAGCCGAGCAGGTTCATGATCTGCGCGTTGTCCTGACCCAGCCACTGGATGTGGAAGAGGGTGCCGATGAAGCGGTTGCCGGCGTCGAGCAGCAGACTGTTGGCGACTTCAGCGCGGATTTGGCGCACGACCGACGCCTGACGCGCTGCGCCGCCATCTCCGTTGCTGTCGGGCTCATGTTCGGCATTCACGTCGTTGTTGTGCATGATGGTGAGCGCGAAGCTGTCCTCCTGGGCGCCCAGTGGTAACGCGAACACCAGACTCATAACCACGGCCCACATTAGTGCCACATTGCGTTGCATGGTTCCTCCCTGATCAGGACAGCCCAACAGTTCATAAGCTCTACCGTTGTCAATTATGCTTGCGAACATTGTCGATGCCAGAGCGGAATCCGCCGCGACGATGCGCCCAGGCGCAATAAAAGCCGGCGACCCGTTTGGGCCGCCGGCTGTGGATTCGTTGCCTCAAGGACTAGCCCGCGTCGAGCGGCTCGACCTCGGCGTTGATGTAGGTGATCCTGCCGTCGGTAACAGGCGCCACCGGGCTGTTGGCCACGATGTAGTCCAGCGTGACGTTGAAGTCCACGCGGCCGCCGTCATAGGGATCGATGGCGTTCTCTTCGAGGACAGAGTAGCCGTCACCGCCATTGCGAACGAAGTTGTTGCCGGCCATGCTGTAGATGGCCCCGGGGTCAAGCGCTTCAAATTCACCAGCATCGTTGAGCACCTCGACGCTGACGATGCGACTGCCGACTTCCTGCGTGGGGTCGACCGAGAAGCGCGCGCCGGAAATCTGCAGGAAGCGGCCGCTGCCGCCAGAGCGCTGCACCTGTCCCTGCTCGTTCAACTGGATGCGCGAGACGGAGTTCTCCAGCATGGCGATGACGTCCGCCCCGCTCAGGCCGAAGGTGCTGGTGACGTTGCCGAAGGGCTGCACGGTGAGGATTTCACCCATGGTGATCTCGCCGGCGTCGATGCCACTGCGGATGCCGCCGCCATTCATGTAGGCGATCTGCGCGCCGGTTTCCTCACGGACGGCGTCCGCGATGAAGTTACCGAGGTTGCATTCTTGTATGCGGCAGACACTGCGATTGCCTTCCAGCACGACTGCAGATTCACCAACCACGCGGTTTCGCAGTTCGGTGATGGGTTCCTCCAGGCCGGCGACCAGGTCGGAGACGTCCGGCGCCGGTGTGATGTAGCGTGAAAGCAGGATGGCATCGCCATCCCAGTCCGACAGCACGCCGCCGCCGTCAAATTCGACGTCGAGGCGACCCAGATAGCGCGTCTTCGTACTGGCCTGCACGACCAGCACCGGCTCGCCACTGGCGCTTTCGAGGACGGTGGGATACTCGCCCTGGGCTCCGCTATAGGTGTTGCTGAGGAAAGTGTTGGTGTGGCCACCGACGACGACATCGACGCCGCTGACCTGCTGCGCGACCTCGACATCGGCCTGGTAGCCGATGTGCGTGACAAGGATGATCTTGTTCACACCCGCGGCGGTCAGCGTATCAACCGCACTCTGGGTCACGGACACCAGGTCGTATTCGAAGACCAGCTCCGGCCCGGGCGAAGAGAGAATTTCACTTTCCGGCGTCACGAGGCCGATGATGCCGATGCTGCCGTCCCCGACCTCAAGCGTCACCATGGGCTCGATTTTGCCGGCCAGCAGCGGCGAGTCGCTGAAGTCCACGTTGGCAGTGACGACCGGGAACTCAAGCGCATCAACGAAGGCAGCCAGCACCTCGTCGCCGTTGTCGAATTCGTGGTTGCCCAGGGTCATCGCGTCATAGCCGATCATGTTCATGATCTGCGCGCTGTCCTGGCCCAGCCACTGAATGTGGAAGAGCGTGCCGGTGAACCGATCGCCACCATCCAGCAGCAGATGGTTTGCGACCTCATCGCGGATTTGACGTACGACGGTGGCCTGGCGGGCTGAGCCTCCATCGCCATTACGAGCGGGCTCATGTTCGGCATGCACGTCGTTGGTGTGCATTATGGTGAGCTCGTAGCTGTCTTCCTGGGCGCCGAGCGGCGCGATCAGCGCCAGGCTCAGCACGACGGCGAGTATAAGTGCCGCATTGCGTTTCATGGTTCCTCCCTGAATTAACTGCCCAACTGGATAATAAACATACTACTCCCTGATTATCGCCGGAGACAGCGTTGATAACCAGACCTGATTGTTCGATTACTTCGTCGGAACGCGCTAGACGGGCGGCCAGGGGACATTGGGGCCGCGCCCCGGCTGTGGCCAGCGTTCCTGCTGCAGCAACAGGGCCACACGCCGTTGCAATGCTGCGATCTCGTTGTCGTCCAGCAGCTCTGCCAACCGGCAGCGGAACGAGCTCTCGTGGTCATCGAGCCGGGCGCGCAGGCCAGAGATGTCGTTCAGCAGGGCAGGCGGGATCTGCTGGCCGGCAAAATCCCAGATGACCGTGCGCAGGCGATGATCGGCGTTGAAGGTGAGGCCGTGGTCTATGCCCCATATCCGTCCCTGGCCATCCAGCAGGCAGTGCCCGCCCTTGCGGTCGGCGTTGTTGACGATGTGGTCGAAGAGCGAGAGCCGGCGCAGCCGGGGTTGAACCTCCGGCGGAAGGGTGAAGTAAGTGAGTTCCGGGTCATGCTCCACAAAGAACTGCACTGAGCCAGGGCCATGTGCGCCTTCGCGCATCACGGTTGGCGGCACGATGTTCCAGCCGAGGGCCTGCGCCGTTTCCCAGGCGGCGACTTCGCGCAGACAGAGAGTGCCATCCGGGAAGTCCCAGAGCGGGCGTTCGCCGTTGCGCGGCTTGTAGATGACCATGAAGTTCAGGTCTTCGTGCGTGATGGAAGTGAGGAAAGTGTAGTTGGAACTCCAGCGCATCAGGCCGATGTCGCTGCCGAGCTCGCCTTCACGCAATGCCTGCAGCATGCGCGCCACGCTGAGCGGCGACGTCTGCTGGCGCGAGGGTTCGCCCGTCACGACCAGTAATAGATGACGCGACCGTTTTGGCGTGGGTCAGCCCGACCGGATTGTGCGCTGTCAGTAGCCCGCGAACTGAGTGCGCGCATCTGGCTACGGCTGCACCACAGGCGTACGACGCCAGGCTCTACCTCGTCTTCATCGTCTTCGCGCACCACCAGCTCCTGGGCCAGCAGCACCACCATGCGCGACTCGTCATCGTAGCCCAGCCCCATTTCCGCGACGCGAAACAGTGGCTCGATCGGCTCGCGCAAGTCCATGTCGGCCCCGACGACCGCGGGCTCGTCCTCTTCACCCGGCGGCGGAAAGCGCTTGTCAATGTCGTCCAGCAGCTCGCGCACTGCTTCGCTGAGCGCCAGGGCTTGTTCTTTCTCGATGATCAGGGTGACGATTCGGTCTTCCTTGCCAGCCTGGAGGTAAAAGACGCGCTTGCCTTTGGGGCCAACGGTGCTGATCGTCACGTAGTCGACCGGCCTTAATTCAATTTCAGTGCCTGGCATGCGCCCGACCTCCTCCCCGCGCCGACTTCCTGCCGTTGCGTTCTTCATCTTGTTGCCGGGACTGCAAGTCCTGCAGGTGGGCCACGTCATTCAGGCCGCTGATCCAGGGGCGACCGTGGCCCAGGGTCAGCCTGCTGATCGAGGCCGGTGCGATTTCAATGCGCTGGAAGTTGTCGAGGTGCATGCCCAGATAGTGCGCCAGCGCCATTTTGGCCAGGTCCGCATGGAAAACGACGGCCACCGTAGCGCCTGGCCAGCGCAGGGTCAACTCTTCCAATGCGTCAACGATGCGCATTTGTACCGCCCGCATCGTTTCGCCGTTGGGGAAGCGCGCGCGCGAGGGATACTCCTGCACCACGCGCCAGGCCTTGCGCCGCGCCAGCTCGCTGATATTCGCGCCTTCCCAGTCGCCATAACGGACTTCGCCAATGCCCGCATGCTGCCGGATCTGCAGCTGCGGGTGATGTTGCTGAATTGCTTCAGCCGTCTCCATCGTGCGCTCCAGCGGGCTGGCATAGAGTTGGTCGAGCGTTTCCTGAGCCAGGCGCGTGCCCAGGGCCGCTGCCTGCGCGCGTCCTTCTTCGCTGAGGTGGACGCCCGCCGTCCAGCCGGCCAGGCGATTGGTTTTGACGTAGTCGTTGACTGCGTGGCGGATGAGCAGGAAGCGGGTCATGGTCAGGTCCGCTGTCGTGCGGGAGCGGGGATGATAGCATATCCGCTGCAAAATCGCAGGTCTGCAGGATTTGTTATACTGGGAGCAATCTTGTTCAGGTGTTCCGATGAAGTTGGGGATAATTTCAGACATTCATGGCGACCGTACAGCGCTGAAAACGGCGCTTGAGCGCCTCGAGCAGGTGCATCAGGTCGAGCAGGTGTTGTGCGCGGGCGATTTGCTGGGAGGCGATTCCGGCCCGGCGGGCGTGGTGCGCATGATGCGCGAGCGCCGCATCGTCACCGTTCGTGGCAACCACGATGACTGCCATAGTGAACTGACGCAGGAAGACGCGCACTTTCTGAAAGCCCTGCCTATGGACTGGGAAGGCACCCGCGGCGGGCGCCGGATTTACATGTGTCACGGCAAGCCGGGCAATAACATCTGGGGGCTGTATCGCGATCACCTCTCCGACACCCTGCTGAACATGATGCTACGCTCGCTCAACGCCGACGTGCTGGTCACTGGCCACACGCATCTGCCCATGTGCGTCCAGGTGGAGCAGGGTTGCGTGGTCAATCCGGGCTCCCTGTTCCGCGCCAGTCACAGCTCGCGCGACACCTCGCATTCCTACGGCGTGTTGCATTTGACGCAGCTTGATTTTGAGATTTACGACGTCGACTGTCCTTCGCTGCAACCCTTGTCCTGCGTTTCCTGAGCGATTGTGAGAAATATGTGAGTGACGAGTTTCCGGCTGCGCCGCTGCAGCACTACGATCGCTCGTATTTCTTCAAGTGGAACTACGCGGATCGCGGCCTGGGGCGCTTCAGTATGTACTGGTTTGCGCGGCGTTATTACGCGGCGCTGGTGCGGCGCCACGCCCCCGCCGGCAATGGCGCGCTGCTGGAGCTGGGCTGTGGCCTCGGGCATATGCTGGGTCTGCTGCAGGACGACTTCCACTGCACCGGCATCGACCTGATCGACCACGCCGTCGAGCAGACAAGACTGAACGCGCCGCGGGCGCGGGCCGTGCAGGGGGATGCGGCGGCGACCGAGGTTTTCGCTGACGGCGAGTTCAGTGCGGTCGTGGCCCTGCATCTGGTCGAGCATCTGCCGCAGCCGGAGGCGATGATCCGTGAGGTGTATCGCATCTTGCGGCCAGGCGGCCTGTGGCTCTTCGCCACGCCTCACCCGGAGTACGCCTTGCGATGGCGCAAGGACCGGACACGCGACGCGGCCGGCAAGGACCCCACGCATATCAACGTGCATCCTCCCGCGACCTGGCGCGCCTGGTGCGAGGAGAGCGGCTTTGTCATCCTGCGTCACTTCGGCGACGGCCTGTGGGACGTGCCTTATGTGCCGCTGCTGCCACTGAAATTGCAGTTCGCGCTTTTCGGGCTGCCGGCTTTGATTCAGGTGCTGACGCGCACGACGCGCATGCCGCTGGCGCTCGGCGTGAACCAGATTGTTATTGCTCGCAAATCTACCTAAGTCCAAATCAGTCCAGTTCGATTCCAGGCTCTTGCGACAGGAGTAAACTGCTCGCGGTTCGGTCGTGGGCACCCTCGCCCGCTCGCACTCACTACAGGTCCCAATGCAAAATATCCTCCATATCCGTAGTCTGCATGTCGTCTCACGTTGTCCCGTCTACTATGGCTGGGTTGTTGTGGTGGCCGCAACGCTGGGGCTCATCCTGCCCTTCTTTGGCCACAACACGACCATCGGCCTCTTTGTCGATGACTTCATCCTCGATTTCGGTCTGGATCGCACGACACTCTCCGTCCTTTTCGGGCTGGGAGGGTTCGTGGCGGCCTTGAGTTTGCCCTGGGTGGGCAAGCTGACGGACCGCCATGGCAGTCGTCTGATCGGCGCCATCGCCGGCGCGGTATTCGCCGTCTCACTCATCGCGCTCTCGACCGCGACCAACCCGCTGGCGCTGCTGCTGATGTTTATCGTCATGCGCGCAGTTGGGCTCGGGCCGCTGTGGATCGCCAACAGCACGGTGTTGGCCCAGTGGTTCCGCAGCCGCCGCGGACGGGTCTTCAGCATCACGGTGATCGTGACCTGGCTCTTCCAGGGCTTCTATGTGCCCTTCATACAGGAGCTGCTGACGACCATGAGCTGGCGCCAGATCTGGCAGATGCTGGGCCTGCTGGTCGGCATCGTCGTGGTGCCGCTGGTGTGGTTGCTCATGCGCAACAAGCCAGAAAGCTACGGCTTGCTGCCGGACGGGCGGGTGAACAGTGGCGAGACGAAGATCGAGGTCCAGGAAGAGGAAAGCTGGACCCTCGCGGAGGCGCGCCGTACGCCGATCTTCCGCATCTTCGTGCTGGGCCGCGTGTTGACGCCGGCGGCAGGCTCGGCGCTCATTCTGCACCAGGTGTCCATTTTCAATCTGATGGGGTATGACGCGCTGGTCGCCGCGCAAACCTTCGGGATGCTTTCAGTGGTTGCGGCGGGGATGTCCATCTTCGCCGGCATTCTGTCCGACCGGCTGCGGCCTGGCCACCTGATGGTATTGCAACTCTTCACCTCTGTTTTGCTGTTGGCGCTGGCCGCCACCATGACCCAGCCCTGGATGCTGTTTCTCTATGCGCTGCTCTTCGGTACAAACATCGCCCTGGGCGGGGTTTTCGACAACTCGGTCTGGGCCAATCTGTTCGGCCGTGAGCATCTTGGGGAGATCCGGGGTTTCATCGCCATTCTGATGTCCGCCGGCGGGGCCCTTGGGCCGGTGATGTTCGGCTGGTGCTTCGATACCTTCGGCGATTACAAACTGATGTTCGCGCTCTTCATCGGGCTGATCCTGGTGCAGGTGGTACTGGCCTGGTTTGCGCCCATGCCGCGCCGCGAGGGCAGCGCAACGTCCTCCGTCACAACGCTCCTGCCAGCCAGCGTTTGACCAGCGACTGGGTTGGCAGAAAGGCGAGCCTTGGCAGATCGTCGGGCTGAAACCAGGCGACAGCGTCGGCATCGTCGCCGGCCCGCAAGTCGCCATCGCTGATGGTGGCAGCGTAGACCAGCACCAGGTTTGCAAGGCCACCATCCGCGGGCGTATGGAAAAGCTGCAGCAGCCGCTCGATACGCACCTTTAGGCCAGTTTCCTCAAGCACCTCGCGCCGGACGGCATCCTCGGGATCTTCATTGTATTCCATGAAACCGGCCGGCATGGCCCAGTAGCTGGCCATGGGCTCGCCGCGCCGACGCACCAGCAGCAGCCTCTCATCCTGACGGATCCAGGCAGCGACGGCTACCTTGGGGTCGAAGAAAATCACGTGACCACAGGCGGCGCAGGTCGGCCGCAGGGCGCCTTCCCGGTGTTGCCATGCCAGCGGCTGGCCGCATGCCGGGCAATAGCGCGCTATGCGACTCATGGCCGGGGGCTGGAAAACATTGACAGTTCCAGTCGGGCTTTCTATGATGCAGGTATTGGCCGATGTGGCGGAATTGGAAGACGCACACGACTCAAAATCGTGCGCCCGTGAGGGCATGTGGGTTCGACTCCCACCATCGGCACAGGTTCGGATGCTATCCCTGCACCCGCTGAAAGTCAACTGATCTGCGAGCCGTAGTATACTGCCGTTTATGATGGCAAGGCGCTCCGTACGCAGCGTCGCTCCGCTGCTGTTTGGTGGGCTTCTGCTCGGTTTGCTGGCCGGCTTGTTGCTGGGGCAGCTGCTGGGTGGCGGGCTGTTCAGCGCAGGGTTTACAGACGGGCAGGGCGCGCGCCTGCGCGACGACTATGTGCTGATGGTCGCCACGGCCTACACGGGCGATGGCAACCTGCCGGCAGCGTGGCGCCGCCTGCAGCAGGTCGCGGCGGGTGACAGCGTGGCCTGGTTGCAGACCACTACCGAGCGCTTCATCACCAACTCGCGCAACGTGCAGGACATTCGCCGCCTGGTCGCTTTGGCGGAAGGGCTGGGCCGCCTGACACCGGCGATGGAGCCCTGGCGACAAAGTGAGCCGTCAGGCACGCGGCCATGAGTCGGCCATGAGTCGGCCATGAGCAGGGCAGGCGGCCAAGAGCCGGCCATGAGCCGGGCGCGCCGGCGCGGACTGCGGTCCCCGGCACATCTCCTGTTTTTTGTCGGCGCGCTCGGCGGCATTTGTCTGGGATTAATTCTAACCTGGGCCAGCGTCCCGACATCCACGCCAGGCACGGCAGCGGCGCTGCGCGGGATTGGACCGGAGCTCTATGCTGCGTTGGTAGCGCAGGCCTGGTCCGTCGATGGGGATGACGATCGAGCTGTTGAACGACTTGCAGCGTCCAGCCCGGGAGTGAGCCCGGCACAACATATGGCGGACATGGCCTGTCGTTTGGCAGCCACAGATTTCGTGACCAGCCCCGGCGGACTTGCGACCCTGCGCAGTATGATTGACTTCTACCTGGGAGAAGGATACAGCGGCTGTGCGGACAGATTACTGCCGGCCCTCGAAATGGACTCGCTTATGCTTGCCGATGGCAGCCCGACGCCCGTGCCGAGCGCCACGCTCGCCCCGCCACCCAGCAAGACGCCCGCGCCGTCGCCGTCTCCGACTCCGGCCGGGACTCCGACAGTCACATCCGCCCCAACGCTTACTGCCGGACCGAGGCGTCAGTTTGTGCTGGTCGGCCTGGGCGCGTATTGTGATGCGGAGCGTCCGGCTCTGCTGACGGTTTATGTACAGGAGCGCAACGGGCGCGGCATCCCGGGGATGGCATTGCGCGTGCAATGGGACAACGGGGAGGATCGCTTCTTCACCGGCCTGAAGCCGGAACGCGGCCTGGCCTACGCAGACTTTGCCATGCAGGGTGACGTGCAGTATCGCGTCGACATGCCGGGGCACGCAGAGAGTTCGCCGGTATTTGCGACCGGCGACTGCGTGGACGAAGGCGAAAGCACGCTGCGCTCCTGGCGAGCCGTGTTCCGGCCCGCGAACTAATGCCTCTTGCGTGGCACGCAGCGCCGCGCTGCGTTGCAGGGCAGGGGCGCGAAGGCTGCCGCCGCGATTGCCCGCAGCCAGGGGAACCGCTATCCTGTGCGGATGCGCTGGCGGGCGAGGGAAGGAGGCTGACGTGCGAATCGATGTGCTGACCCTCTTCCCGCAGATGTTTGCCGGACCGATGGACCTGAGCATGATGTGGAAAGCGCAGGAACTCGGGCTGCTGCACTTGCAGCTGCATGATCTGCGCGACCGGGGCGAGGGCCGGCGCCGTCAGGTGGATGATACGCCTTGTGGCGGCGGCGGCGGCATGATCCTGCGCGCCGACGTGCTGGTGCGTGCCATCGAGGACATCACGGCCGCTGCGCCGCAACCGGTCATCCTGCTTTCGCCGCAGGGACGCGTCTTTTCGCAGCAGATTGCCTGCGAACTGGCGGCCCAGGAACGTATGTTGCTGGTCTGTGGCCACTACGAAGGCGTCGACGAACGCGTACGCCAGCTGGCCATCACGGACGAGATCAGCATTGGCGACTACGTGCTAACCGGCGGTGAGCTGGCTGCCATGGTCGTCATCGATGCCACGGTGCGCCAGTTGCCGGGCGTGCTCGGCGCGGAGCATGCGGCAGTGCAGGACAGTCACGCCGACGGTCTGCTGGAAGGTCCGCACTACACGCGTCCGGTTGCGTTTCGCGGTCTGCAGGTGCCCGAGCTGCTGCTGAGCGGCGATCACGGGCGCATCGCGACCTGGCGTCGGCGCCAGTCCCTGCTGCGCACCCTGCAACGCCGACCTGATCTTCTGACCGACGCGACGTTGCAGCCGGAAGAACGAGACTGGCTGGCGCAGCAGGACGCGAAAGGTCAACCCTGCGCCACATGACGCGCGCGGCTGCCCTGCGCAACCTGCTGCTGGCGGCCCTCCTGCTGTTGCTGGCCAGTGCATTGCGCCTGCAGCGCATCGATGCCCAAAGTCTCTGGTTCGATGAAGGCTGGTCGGCCTGGGCCGCCATCCAGCCCACGCTGGCGCAGGCCCTGCTCGCCGACGCGACCAATCCGCCGCTCTACTACCTGCTTTTGAACTTCAGTACAGGCTTTCTGGGCGACAGTGAATTCAGTCTGCGCCTGCCTTCCCTGCTGATCACCTTGCTGCTCATTGTGCTGACCTGGCAGCTGGCGCTGCGCTGCTGCGGCCGCAGGGCCGCCTGGCTGGCCATGTGGCTGGCTACCTGTTCGGCGCCGTTGTGGTGGGCCGCGCAGGAGGCGCGCATGTACGCCTTGCTGGCGTTGCTGACGCTGGCGCTGCTGCTCGCCTGGCAGCGCCTGCTGCGCCGGCCGGACTGGCGCGCGTGGCTGCTGCTGCTGTCCTGCGAGACGCTCATCCTCTACACGCACAATACTGGCCCGGTCTTCGCGCTGTGGCTCAACCTGGCCATGGTGCTGCACTGGCTGGTGCGTCGCAGCTTGCGGCGGCCGGACTGGCGCACCTGGCTGGCGGGGCAGGCGCTGGTCGGGCTGCTGTGGGCGCCCTGGTTGCTGAACCACTTTCTGAACGTGGCGGCTGCCAACAGCGCCCTGCGGGACGGGCCGCAGCCGGGGATCGCTCTCTTCAGTCACATGTGGGGAGCCCTTTTGCTGGCTCCATGGGAACTGACGGTTCGTTCGTCACTGACTGGTATTGTCGGCTTGCTGGCGTTGGCGCTGCTGCTGCTCGCACCCTGGCGGCAGACGGCAATACGCTGGCTGCTGCTCCATCTGCTGTTGCTGGCAGGCCTGCTGACGCTGGGTCTGGGGCTCATCGGCAATGGCATGCACGGTCGCTATCTGGTGCCGCTGGCGCCGCTGCTGTGTGTCCTGCTGGGCGCAGCCGCGGCACGACTGCCGCGGCTTTCGTTGCGCCTGGTGCCGGCTATTCTGGCTGCCGCGCTACTGCTGCTGAACCTGCAGCTGGCGGCGGACCCGGCGCTGCAGCACGATGACGCCCGCGGCATGGCGCTCTACTACGCTGACGCGCTCACGGCCGGGGACAGCGTGCTCGCCTGGTCCTACGCCGGGCGCTACGACCTCAGCTATTACTGGCGCCAGCTGAAACTGCCGGCGCAACTCATCACCTTGCCGGAAAACGCCGGTTTGCAGCGAATTGCGCCGCTCTTGCCGCGGCAGGGCAAGGTCGCGCTGAACCAGTGGTACACGCAGCGCGCTGACTACCGCGGGATGGCCAGCTGCCTGCTCACGCATGGCGCGGCCCGCCCGCCCGAATCCTTCACCGTCTACGGTATGAGCAATCTGCTGTTTGACGCGCCACCCACGAGCCTGCCAGAGTTTCAGTCACTTGAAATGACGGTCCACGTAGATAGCGCGGAGCGCGCCACGCTGCTTGCCCGGGGTGCGCTGCAAGCACAGCGCGCTGAGCAGGCGCTGTGCCTGCCAGTTTCCCTGTTGGCCGGGCCGCACCTGGCGAGCGAAATTCAGGCTGCCATCCTGCTGCGCAACAGACTGGGTCAGATCGTCAGCAAGCGCAGCGCAATCTTCGCGACGGATGACCAGCGCAGCGGGTTGCAGGCGCGCCCTGGCGACATATTGAGCGCGTGGCCGCTGCTTTGGCTGCCCTTCGGCGCTCCGCCGGGCGATTACGAAGTCTGGCTGCGGGTCTTCGACGAGACTCAGGCGCCGGATGGCTACGAGTTACGCACTGCCAGTGGCGCGCCCCTGGGGCGCGACCTGTTGCTCGGGCAGTGGCGCATATTGAAGGGCGCAGACTGGCGGACGACCGGGCGCGAGACAGATTTGTCGCAGCGCAGCGAGCTGGCAGTTGGCGACGACCTGCGGCTGCTGGCGCACAATCTGGCAGGCGAGACGCTACACCCGGGGCAGCGGCTGGATGTGAGTATGTTGTGGGAGGGACGCGCTGCGTTGCCCTGGCTAAGCCTGGCAGCGAGCGATGGCAGCTGGTCGCGCGCCCTGACGCCACAGCCAGGCGCGCGCGATGAAATCACGCTGGACTGGCGCGAAGTGACGGTGCCGTCGGCGGCGCGCGCCGGTGAGGTGCAGATGCTGCTGCCGGACGGGACGGCGCTGGCGCGCTGGCGCATTGAGGAATTTCCCAGAGTTGATGAAGCGCCCGACTTCGCGGTCCCTGTCGGGCAGTCGCCGGGCGAACCGGGCACACTGGTGGGTTTCACGCTGGCGGATGACGCTCCGGACCGTGACGCGCCGCTGGATGTGACGCTGGTCTGGCAGGCTGGCCCCGCCGGCACGGAGCTGAGCTACACGGTCTTCGTGCAGTTGCTGGACGCGCAGGGACGCCTGATTGCCCAGAGCGACGCGCTGCCGGCGACGGGCGCGCGACCGACGAGCGGCTGGCGCAGCGGCGAATACATCGTGGACGAGCATCAGCTGCGCTTCAACGCGACGGCGCAAGCCGGCGCGGCGCGGCTCATCGTCGGGATGTACGATGCGCGCAGCGGCGAACGTCTGGCGCAGTGGTCGGGCGGCGCGGATTACTTCACGCTTCCAGGCGAACTGGTACTGCGCTGAGTTTGTCAGCCCGGTTCACAACGCTGCGCGTCGGACTGTAGAGCGTTTAGCACTTGTTCCAGTAGATTTCAATCCTGCCAGTATCGAGATATTCATAGGCCCGGTAACACGAGTTGATACTGGCGTCGAAGACGACCAGGTCACGTCGCTTGTCCTGTGGATGCTGGGGTTGTACCTGCAGCACCCTGAATTGACCGTCAACAGTGCATGAGATCACAAAATGATCGCTTGTCGCCAGGGTATCGTCAGGCTTGCAGCGCCCGATGGCGGACAGGGAATGATCTTTGTCGACGTCTCTGGCATTGATGTTGCCGCCCTCATCGATGAATACGACGAGAGAGCTGCCTGCATGTTGCGCGACGACCTTGTTTTCCTTGACCACATTGATCTCGACTGGCACCTGTTCAAGTGTGCCAGAAATCTCCAGATCTGGTGACAATGTGATGGTGCCACCAGACGGGGCTGGCAGAGCCACAGGAGTCATCGGCGGTGGCATGGAGCCATCATCCACCCAACCCAGAGTGCCGGACACATTGGTGTCAGGAGACAAGCCCGTCCCTGGTGATGTACCTCCGACAGACGCAACTCTGTCTGTTCCGGCTTCAGGCACAGTAGACGTGAATACTGCTCCGTATTGCGTGACACCTCCAGCAGGTTCAGGAGGCTTTGAGGGATCGCAAGTCCCTCCGTTCGTGGCGCTTCCTCTTCCAACTACAGAGTATGGAACACCGGTGTAATGTCCGGCATCTTCTTTCAGAGCGCGGACAATGACTTCATAGCGCACATTGTCGTCATAGTCAGGTAAATGTGCCTGGGAATGCCTGCCTACACCGTGAAGAGTCGTACCAATTGAAGATGCCCAAGGCCCGCCACACTTGCTGTAGGAAAGTTCATAAATGTATGCATTCGCAACGAACCGATAGAACACCCGTGTATCCTTACCAGAGCCGGTAAAGCGGACTTCGATTTGAGGTACGCCTGATGGATTGCCGGATCCAACCTTTGGCAGGGATTGGGGCCTTGGCGGAATCCAGCAGGAAACATCACCGTCAGATTGGAGGTCACTGGTTTGGTTTCGTATTACTTCCTCATGACTTATCGGGGATATGTAGTAAAAGGTAAGTTTCAGGTACACTGCCAGCCCGGGTTGATAATCAGGCACCTGATAACTGGATGCCGAGCCCGGGATCTCGACTTCACGAACCGGGCCTCTGCACCCCATATAGAAATACAGAACATGGCGGGTAACATTGCGAATTGGATTCCAGGTAACGATGCCTGTACTGGTGTTCAGCCCAAGGTTTATAATGGATTGCGCGCCTGCCGGAAATGGGGTTGTGAAGACAAAAAGAAGAAGCAGGAACCCCATAGCGGCGTTTTGTTTGTTACTGAATGAAATCATTTTGTGCTCCTCAACTGGTTGCGCAGCGTAATTTATTGTCTCAACATAATAATAATAATTGTCCGCGAACGAAACATTGCAAAACAGTCACATTGTTCAAAATAGCTGCAAGGACAATGCTTGTACCCGGTTAAGGGTGCATAGTAGCGACTGACTATGTTCCCGTAAAGTCCTGAATTGACGCTACAATGCACGGACTTTACTGATGAGAGGAGCGGGAAGATGGAATATCGCATGTTGGGGCGCACGGGCGTGCCGGTCAGCGCGCTGTGCCTGGGTTGCATGAACTTCGGCAACTCGACGCCGGAAGACGAATCGATCAACATGATTCATTACGCCATGGATCAGGGCGTCAACTTTCTGGACACGGCCAACGTCTATTCAATCGGCATAAGCGAAACGGTCGTGGGCAAGGCGCTGCAGGGTGGCCGCCGTGACAAGGTTGTGCTGGCCACCAAGGTGCGCGGCCAGATGAGCGACGACGTGCTGGACGTGGGCAACAACCGGCGCCACATCATCCAGCAGTGCGAGGCATCCTTGCGGCGGCTGAACACTGACTGGATTGACCTGTACCAGCTTCACCGGCCGCAGTCAGACATCGCGGCGGACGAGACCGTGCGCGCGCTGGATGACCTGATCCGCGCGGGCAAGGTGCGTTATGTGGGCACCAGCAGTTGGGCCGCCTGGCAGGTCCTCGAATCGTTGTGGATCGCGAAGGAGCTCGGCGCCAATCGCTACATCAGCGAGCAGCCGCCCTACCACATGCTGGATCGCGGCATAGAGCGTGAACTGATCCCGATGGCACAGACCTACGGCATCGCAATTCTGCCCTGGTCGCCGCTTGCGCGCGGCTTCCTCAGCGGCAAGTATCGCAGCGGCATGGAAGTACCGGCGGATTCGCGCTTCGCCTCGGACCGCAAGGGTGCTGCCGGTCGCCTGGCCGAGCGCTGGAACGAGCATTTCGGCGAACGCGCAACGGCGATGATCTCACTGCTGGAGACCCTGGCGGCTGAGAAGGAAGTGACGATGGCACAGGTCGCCATGGCCTGGGTAATACGTCAGCCGGGCGTGACCAGCCCCATCGTCGGCCCGCGCACAATGGCGCACTTTGAGGACAACCTGGGCGCCCTGGCCGTGAACTTCACGGAAGAGGACCATGCACGGATTGACGCCGTGTGCGCCCCGGAAGAGGCCATCGTCTCCTACTATAACGGCCGCTCAATGGACTTCGCCGCGGCGCAATACCGCTGGTAAGCGCTGCGGGCTAGTCCTTCGCGCGGATGGGCTCCAGGGACTCCCGTTCGTTGGCGACGTCGTCAAAGCCCGGATTATCCGGCGCGGCCCAGCGCACAGCGTTGGAAATCACGCGCAGATTTGCTCGTTGTGGAAGTGCGGGTAGCTTTCGTGGCCGGGCCGAAAGTAAAAGATTCGGCCCCGGCCACGGTTCCAGCAGCAGCCGCTGCGGAACACGTTGCCGCCCTCAAACCAGCTGACAAAAACCAGGGTGTCTGGCGCAGGAATGTCGAAACGTTCGCCGTACATTTCAGCCTGGTCAAGCTCGATGTAGCGGCCGATGCCGGCAGCGATGGGGTGGCCCGGCTCGACGACCCACAGGCGCTCACTTTCATCGGCCTCGCGCCATTTCAGGTGGCCGGTGGTGCCCATCAACCTTCTGAAGATCTTCGAATGGTGGCCGGAATGCAGCACGATCAGCCCCATGCCGGACAGCACGCGCAGCTGGACGCGGTCGACGATTTCATCTGCGACCTCGGCGTGCGCCATGTGGCCCCACCAGATGAGCACGTCGGTGGCATCCAGCACCTCCTGCGTCAGCCCGTGCCCGGGCTCGTCGAGCGTGGCGGTGCCGACCTCCAGGCCCTGCTGCGCCAGCGCGGCGGCGATGGGCGCGTGGATGCCGTCGGGATAAATCTTGCTGGCGGCGTGGCTCAAATCCTTCTCGTGACGAAATTCGTTCCAGACGGTAACGCGAATTGACTCAGACATAGGGTCTCCTTGAGCGATCAGAGCTGCACCAGGGCGCCGCCCTGGGCGGAAGATTTTGTGATGGCGTCCCACAGGCGCGCCATGCGCAGGCCTACCTCGGGCGGGCAGGGGTTCGCCAGGCTGCCATCTTGTACGGCCAGGAACTGTTGCCAGGTGCCCAGCGACTCCGGCACCTCAACCGGCGACAGTTCAGTTTCGCCGGCGAGGGCCATTTCGAGGCGTCGGCCCCAGACACAGGTGCGGATCAGGCCTTGCGTGCCGTAGACGCGAACATCTGAATCGATGAAGCCGGGCGCGCTGCGGCCGCAACCGTGCAGCGTGACCAGCGCGCCCGAGGCGAGACGGCCCATCACCACGCCCAGCAGGTCAACTGTGCTGCCCAGATTGTCCAGCCAGGCGCCCACCTCGACGAACTCTTCACCGGCGAGATCGACGACGGTGTTGAGCATGTGCGCGCCGGTGTCGAAGAGAAAGCCACCGCCAGCGATCTCGGGTACCTTGCGCCAGGTACCCTCGGTGAGGCGGTCCCAGTCCTGCCACACGGTCGCGGTGATGGACTGCAGCGTGCCGATGCGGCCACTGCGCAGCATGTCGACGGCGCTGCGCACGTTGGGCGACATGCTGCCGTTGAAGGCCACCACCAGCAAACGACCGGTGCGGTCGCGCGTTTCAATCAGGCGCACTGCCTCTTCGCCGGTCATCACCATGGGCTTCTCGAGCATGACGTCCACGCCGGCCTCAAGGCACATCGAAGCCTGGCTGTAATGCAGATTGTGCGGCGTAACGATCAGGGCGGCGTCGAGCGCTGCGCCGTATTCGTCAAGCAGGTGTTCAAGATCGGGCACATTGGGCGGCGGCTCCTCGCCAGCCTGCTCAAAAAGTGCAGAAGCAGCAGCCCAGGCTTCCGCCGAGGGCTCGCAGGCGACGCGAATACGGGTTGTGTCCCGCTGTTGCAACATGCGGCGGATATGACCCCGGGACATATTGCCGGTGCCAATGACGGCGGTTTGTACCATTCTCCCCATGATTTCCTCCGGGAGCTGTGCCTGCCTGTTACCGCGCGCGATTGTAACCGCGAGCAGAACTGTTACAAGCAATCCGTCGCCGCACGCGGCGTTTGCTTGCCGATGCAGGCAGGATGTGCATAATCGGCCCGTCAGGCGGGAGGAATTCATGAACAAAATTCAGGAACTGGGGCAGCTGGGCCAGTCAATCTGGCTGGACTACATCCGGCGCGCCTTTATCACGTCGGGGGAACTGCAGGCCCTCATTGACAAGGGCGTGCGCGGCGTAACTTCCAATCCGGCCATCTTTGAGAAGGCCATCGCCCACAGCGACGACTACGATGAACAGCTGCAGGAAATGGTGGTGGGCGGGGCAGGCGTCGGCGAAGTCTATGAAGCGCTGGCGCTGGAAGACATCCGCATGGCGACCGGCCTGTTTCTGCCGGTCTATGAGCAGAGCGCGGGCAAGGACGGCTACGTCAGCCTCGAGGTCAACCCCAACCTGGCCTTCGACACGGAAGGCACAGTGGCTGAAGCGCGGCGTTATTTTCAGGAGCTGGAAAGTCCCAACCTGATGATCAAGGTGCCGGCCACGGCCGAAGGGGTTTCGGCGGTTGAGCAGCTCATCGCCGAGGGCATCAACGTCAACATCACGCTGATGTTCTCGATGGCGCATTACGAAGCGGTGGCCAACGCCTACATCAAGGGGCTGGAGCGTCTGGCGGCCAGTGGCGGCGACCTGCGCAAGGTGGGCTCAGTGGCCTCCTTCTTCGTCAGTCGCGTCGACGTCAAGCTGGACGCCCCGCTGGCCGAAGCCGGCGCGCCGGAGCTGCAGGCGACTATCGCCATTGACAACTCCAAACTGGTCTATCAGCGCTTCCGCGAGCTCTTCTCCGGCGAACGCTGGCAACGGCTGGCGGCGCAGGGCGCGCGCGTGCAGCGGCCGCTGTGGGCCAGCACCGGCACCAAGGACCCCGCGCTGCCGGACACGCTCTACGTGGATACGCTCATCGGCGCCGACACGGTCAACACGCTGCCGCCCGAGACGCTCGACGCCTTCCTCGACCACGGCACGGTTGCCCTGACGGTTGAAGATGACATGGAGGGGAGCCGGGCGCGCGTCGCGCGTCTGGCAGAACTGGGCATTGACCTGAACGTGGCGGGCGAGGAACTGCAGGCCGAAGGCGTCGACAAATTCATCGCCCCTTTCGAGGCCCTGCTGGGCACCATCGCCGCGCGGCGCGACCACATCCGCGCGGAGACGCAGCACATTTCGGCGCGTCTGCACAGTCACCAGAGCCTTGTGGACGAAACCCTGGTCGAGATGACCGCGGCCGACATCGTGGGGCGCATCTGGCGTCGCGATCACACAGTGTGGCGGCCCGACCCGACGGAAATCGCCGATCGCCTCGGCTGGCTGGATTGCGCGCAGGACATGCTGGCGACCTACGGAGCGGATGTGGCGGACGCGGTCAGCGCTGACCTGGATCTGTGTCGTGCCTGGAGCACCGTCGGCAGCATCCGCGGCCTGGTGGACAATGTGCGCGCCGATGGCTACACCCATGTGCTGCTGCTTGGTATGGGCGGCTCCAGCCTTGCGCCGGAGCTTTTCGGCACGCTTTGGGGTGAGCAGGCCGGCGGACTGGCGCTGACGGTGCTGGACAGTACGAACGCCGATGCCATCAGGGCGAAAACGCAGGACCTGGATCCGGCGCGTACGCTCTACGTCGTCTCCACCAAGTCCGGCGGCACGGTTGAGACGCGCACGCTCTTCCAGCATTGTTATGCCCAGGCGAGCCTGGCCCTGTGCGGCACCGAGGTCGGGGCGCACTTCGTCGCCATCACCGACCCGGGCAGCGCGCTGGTCGATCTGGCGCAGCAACACGACTTTCGCGCCATCTTCCTGAACGATCCCGACATAGGTGGGCGTTACTCGGCGCTCTCGTACTTCGGCCTTGTGCCCGCGGCGCTGGCGGGTGTGGATGTGCCGCTGTTGCTGGAACGGGCGCAGGCGATGGCCAGCGGCTGTCAGCTGGAAGCGGCGGAAAACCCGGGCGCATGGCTGGGCGCAGTGCTGGGCAGTCTGGCGCGAGCCGGCCGGGACAAGCTAACGCTCCTCTGCTCGCCGCAGCTCGCCAGCTTTGGCGACTGGGTCGAACAGCTCATCGCGGAGAGCACGGGCAAGGATGGCACTGGCATCCTGCCAGTTGCGGGCCAGCCCCTTGCTGATCCTGAGGCGTATGGCCCGGATCGTCTGTTCGTGCAGCTGCAGCTGGAGGGTGACGAGAGCCAGGACGCAGCCGTGAACGCGCTGGAAGAGGCCGGTCATCCCGTGCTGCGCCTGACGCTCAAGGACCGGTATGATCTGGGCGCGCAGTGCTTCCTGTGGGAATTCGCAGTTGCAGTGGCCGGCTGGCGTATGGGCATTCATCCCTTCGACCAGCCCGACGTGGAAAGCGCCAAAGTTCAGGCGCGTCAGATGGTCGTAGCCTGGCAAGCGACCGGCTCGTTGCCACAGCCCGAGCCGCAGCTCTGTGAGGCTGGCGTAAGCGTCTACGGCGCAATTGACGCCGACAGTCTGGCGGGGGCGCTGGCGGACTTTCTGCGCCAGGGGGTGGCCGGTGACTACATTGCGCTGCAGGCCTGGCTCATGCCGGACGCAGTGAATGCGGCTGCGTTGGGGTCGCTGCGGACGAAGCTGCGCTCGGCCAGCGGCCTGGCCACCACGCTCGGCTACGGGCCACGCTTCCTGCATTCCACCGGTCAACTGCACAAGGGTGACGCCGGCAATGGTCTGTTCCTGCAGCTCACGGCGGACGCGCAGGCCGAACTCACCATCCCGCGCGAAGGTGGCATGAGCTTCAACGTGCTCAGCCAGGCGCAGGCCCTTGGCGACCGCGAGGCGCTGCTGGCCGGAGGCCGCCGCGTGTTGCGTTTGCATCTGGGCCAGGATGTGGCCGCTGGTCTGCGCGCCATCGCAGGCGCGCTGCAGGCTTCCTCCTGAGCGGCCCGTCGATGGCGGACAGCAGGACGGCTGAGCGGCTCAAGCAGCAGGCTGCCGAATGCGCGCTCGACTTCGTAAAGTCGGGCATGGTGCTGGGCCTGGGCGAAGGCAGCACCTCGCTGCTGGCCATCCGCCGCCTCGGCGAGTTGCTTGCGGCGGGTGAGTTGCACGACATTGTCGGCATTCCGGCCTCGCGCAGAATGGCGCAGGAAGCGCGTCGCCTCGGCATCCCGCTGACCAGCCTGGAAGCGCAGCCCTGCATCGATCTTACGATTGACGGCGCCGACGAAGTGGACCCCCAGCTGGACCTCATCAAGGGCGGAGGCGGCGCGTTGCTGCGCGAGAAGATCATCGCCCAGGCCACCCGGCGCGAACTGATCATTGTGGACGAGAGCAAGCTGGTGCCGCGCCTGGGGAGCATCTGGGCCATTCCGGTTGAAGTTATCCCCTTCGGACACGGCGCGCAGGCAGCCTGGTTGCGTTCATTGGGTGCCGAGCCGCGGCTGCGTATGCAGGATGGCGAGCCCTTCCGCACGGACGGCGGCAATTTCATCCTCGACTGCGCCTTCGGCCCGCTGGAAGACGCCCGGGCGCTGGCGCAAGCGCTGAAAATGCGCACTGGCATCGTGGAGCACGGCCTGTTTCTCGGCCTGACCAGCGATGTTATCGTGGCCGGTGTTGACGGCATTCGGCATCTGCGGGCGTCGCGCACAGATGCCCAGACATTAAAAGGATAGCCTGGATGAGTGAAGCGACCAGCATCGTCATCTTTGGCGCCTCGGGCGACCTGGCCCGGCGCAAGTTGCTGCCCGCGCTCTACAACCTGCATCTGAAGGGTCGTCTGTCTGGCCCGCTGAGCATCGTCGGCATTTCGCGCACCCCTTTCAGCCACACGGAATGGCGCGAGCGCCTCTGCGCCGGCGTCCTGGAACATTCGCCCCTGACCTGGGAACGGGCGCGCTGGGACGAGTTTGCGCGGCATATCTGGTATGTGCCGGGCAACGCCGGTGAACGGGAAGACATGACGCGGCTGAACAATTTCCTGGTGGAACGGGAGCAGGGGCCGAGCAGGCGTCTCTACTACCTCTCGGTAGCGCCGCCCTTGTACGTGCCAATAGTGCACAATCTGGGCGCACTGGGTATGCACCAGGCTGAACAGGGCTGGCGCCGCGCCATATTCGAAAAGCCCTTCGGCACCGACCTCGACTCCGCGCGCGCGCTGAACCGCGAGATCCACAGCTACTTTGCCGAGAATCAGGTCTACCGGATCGATCACTATCTGGGCAAGGAAACCATTCAAAACATCATTTTCCTGCGTTTCGCCAACGCCATCTTCGAGCCGCTGTGGAACCGCGAGCACATCGAGAACGTGCAGATCAGCGCGCTGGAAGCGGTGGACGTTGGCACTCGTGGCGGCTACTACGATGACTTCGGCGTCTTTCGCGACATGTTTCAGAATCACATGCTGCAAATGATGATGCTGACCGCCATCGAGCCGCCGGATCACCTCGATGCCGATCTTATCCGCGACGAGAAGGTTCGTCTGCTGAACGCCGTGCGGCCGATAGTGTCGGAAGACATCGTCAGTGGACAGTATGAAGGCTACAATCCTGCTGACGGGAGTGATGGGGCTGTGCCCACCGTGACCTACGCCGCGCTACGTCTGTGGGTCGACAACGAGCGCTGGCGAGGAGTTCCATTTTATCTGCGTTCCGGCAAGGCGCTCAGCCGCAAACGCACGGACATTATCATTAATTTTCGGCGGCCACCCCAGCGCATGCCTGGCGAGCGGCAGTCGATCCCCAATGCCCTCTCCATCTGCCTGCAGCCGGATGAAGGTGTGCAACTGGCGATCGACGCCAAGGTGCCGGACACCAGCAGCGAAACGCGCCGGGTGCACATGGGCTTTCGCTATGACCACGCCTTTGCCGCGACACCCATACCGGAGGCCTACGAACGACTGTTGCATGATGCGATGCAGGGCGATGCCTCCATGTTCGCCCGTAGCGACGGGATCGAGGTCGCCTGGCAGCTGATAGATCCTGTGATTCGCGACAGTGAAAGGCGCGCGCCGCTGCTATACAAGGCGGGCGGTCAGGGCCCGGCAGCGGCAGCAGCGCTGCTGGCGGAAGCCGGACATACCTGGGCGGAAGGCTGCGTGCGTGACTGAGCGACTCGTCCCGGATTCATGGTAGCCCTGAAGCACAAGAAAAGTGGTCCGCACTCATGGCAAGCTGGCAAGACTTTGAGCGGCAGGCGCTGCAGCTCATCCGGCGAATTCCCGGTGGCCGGGTGAGCAGCTACGGTCGCATCGCCGCCTGCATCCCGCCGCCGCCAGGCATGGATCCGAACGGCTACCGTCGCATTGCACCCCGCAAGGTCGGCGTCGCGCTACACAACCTGGGCCGCAAAATGGCGGGTCAGTCGCCACCGGAGGCAGACCGGCTCCCCTGGCACCGCGTCCTGAACAGTCGCGGCAGCAGCAGTCTGGAAGGGCAGGCTGCCGCGCTGCAGCGGGCCTTGCTGGAGGCCGAGGGCGTACCCTTCGACGAGCAGGGCTGCGTAAACATGGCGCTTTACGCCTGGGAGTTCCCGTCGGGCGCTGCTGGCCTCATTGAATAAGGTGCCTGGCGGAAGCCGAGGCGCTTGCGTTCCTGATCAATTTCGTCGCGCAGCGCGCGCGCTGCAGCTCCCGGGTCGGCAGCGTAGATGATGCTACGCGCAGCGTTGATGATCAGCCCGCCGCCCTGCGCATCAAGGCCCGCGCGCAGGGTCGCAGCCACCTCGCCGCCCTGAGCGCCAATGCCCGGCACGAGCATGGGCATGTCGCCCACCAGCTGCCGCGCCTGCGCCAGTTCCTGCGGCTGCGTCGCGCCCACCACCAGCATGCAGTTGCCTTGCTCGTTCCAGCGCTCGCTAACGGCCAGCGCCACCTCTTGCCACAGCGGTCGACTACCAACAGGCAAATCCTGAAACTCGCCCGCGCCCGGGTTTGAAGTGCGGCAGAGGATGATGCAAATGCGGTCGCTGCGCTCGAGAAAGGGCGCCAGTGCGTCGCGCCCCAGCCAGGGATTGAGCGTCACAGCGTCGAAGCCGAGGTCGTCGAAGATTGCGCTGGCATAGGCCGCGCTGGTGCTGCCGATGTCGCCGCGCTTGGCATCGCAAATCGTCAGAATGTCAGGGTGCCGCTCGCGCAGCCACAATATCGTGCGGCGCAGGGCCACCAGGCCAGCTTCGCCCAGGGCCTCATAGAAAGCAATGTTGGGCTTGAAGGCGCAGACCCAGGGATGCGTGGCCTTGATGATGCTGCGGTTGAAGGCGAGGAGGGGCAGCTCTTCCTGCCGGAAACGCTCCGGAATGCGTTCCAGGCGACTGTCGAGCCCGACGCAAAGCAGGGAATCGACTCTGGCGACGCGCCGGCGATATTTGGCAAGGGCGGTCACAGGGACTGCTGCGGCTGCCAGGACCGCGGTTCACGCTGCCAGGCCTCGAGCTGCGCGCGCGTCGCCGCATCGATCAGGCCGCGCTCAGCGGCAAGTGACAGCAGACAAGCGAATCCGGCCAGGGGCCAGAGGCGCACGCGCTCACTAAAAAAGGCCTGCTGCGCTTCCGCCAGGTCGAAGCTGGTGATGGACAGGCAGTCCGTGACTACAGCGCCGGCCGCGCGCAGCGCCGTCACGCCGGACAGACTGCTGCCGCCAGTGGTAATCATGTCCTCGACCAGCAGCACGTGGCGGCCCGCCACTTCTCCGCCATCGATGCGGCTCTGCAAGCCGTGACCCTTCGCTTCCTTGCGCACGAAAACTGCCGGGCAGCCGAGCGTGAAGGCCAGCGCCGAGCTGTGCGGCACGCCGCCCACGGCGATGCCGGCGATGACGTCGAAGCCCAGTTCGGCCTCGTGGATCAGGGAGCTCATGCCATCAATGACGGTTTGCCATTGCGGTGGATGGTTGATCAGGCGGCGGTTGTCCACATACACCGGCGACATGATGCCGGAGCGAAAGGTGACCGGGGAATCTGGCGCATGGCGGAAGGCGCCGATATCCAGCAGGGCATTGGCCACCGCCGCCTCTGTACTATTGGCCATGTTGCCCCTCGCGCAATATGAGCACAGCGGCCAGTGGCCTGCGCCAGACCAGCGCCGACCAGTATTGGGCGGCCCGCGCTGCGCAGGCCCGCCAACTGGCACCATCCAGTATACCGCCGCAGGCAACCAGGTCGACCGCGCCCGCCGTCCGCTCGAGTTCCTCCTGCAGCAGGGTTTGGGCTGCATGGGCGTACTCGTGCAGCCCTTCGCCGCCGAGACCGGCCTGCAGGCGCGCATCACCCGGGGCGGGTTGCGCGAGCGTTTCTTGAGCGACGTGCTGGCGTCGAAGAGGATTTGCAGGTCTTTGCGCGAGAATTGTTTGACAGTGAGGATGTGTTTGCCGGTGAAATTGCCATTGATGCGCGGTGGCTCGTAGAGACTGGCGAAATTACGGGCGCGCCGCGTGTCCGCCAGCGGGGAAGCTGTGTCCATCTGCCCTCCTGACCATTAAAAATGCCACCTCAAGGGGTGGCTTGTGATTTGCTGCGGGGTTGGCCCCGGCTGCGCCGGACCCGGTGTTGCGCGTTGCGCAGTTCGTAGAGCAGCTGCTTGATGCTCTTCAGCAGGACCCAGCGCTCGCCCAGGGCCATGCGCTTGCTGAAGCGCGCGAAGTCGTCCCCCGGGCTGATGGGTACGACCAGCTGGCGAATGACCTGGGCAGGCGCGCCCTCCGGCCCGACCTGATATACGTGGCAGCCGCTCCAGCGAATGGCGCCGCGCTGACTGGCCTGCCATGCCTGGCGCGTCGGATCCTCGCCGGGGAACTGCCCGGGCAGTGCTGCGTGCAGCGCGATGACCTTGTGCGCAAAGCGCTCATGAAAGTCGCGCGCCATGGGTTGCGTCCAGGCAGTCTGCACGATGATGGCCGGGTCGCAGTGCTCTGAAACTTGCGCAGCAAGCGAAGCTGCTGCCGTAGGCGCGAGCGTGTCGATGCCGAGCCCTTCCGCCAGTGCCCGGGCCTGACTGTCTGGCGAGACGAGCAGACGCAGCACGCCATCCTTCAGGTTGCGTTGCAACTGCGCCTCGAGCAAAAGTTCGAGGCGGCTGTCCACGCGATCGGCGAGCACGACGATGTCAGGCACGTTGTCCTCAGAC
The DNA here is from genome assembly GCA_965238035.1 of Phototrophicaceae bacterium. Classification (GTDB taxonomy): domain Bacteria; phylum Chloroflexota; class Anaerolineae; order Aggregatilineales; family Phototrophicaceae; genus JAGWBD01. The sequence continues at coordinate 2,339,857 of OZ250163.1, forward strand.
CTGTTCGTCACAGATGGCCAGCACCTGCGCCGCCATACTGCGCGCGCGTTCCACTGCGTCACCAACGTATTCCTGCGCGCGCATGAGTACGCGGATGCGCGCTGCCGGCAGCCAGCGCAGCAGCTCTGCTTCGCCGCAGAGCGCATCAAGCAGCGGGTTGGCCTCGCCGCGGGCGAGCGCCTGCCAGGCGTTCATGCTGTGGCCGCGAATGCACTCGTGCAAGCGCTGGCGGTCGCCGCCGGCCAGGCTGGCCGCCATCAGCACGCGCTCGGTGGCGGCGAAGCTGCCATAGCGCTCCAGGTTGTGGTTGATCGCGCGCGCATCAAGGCGCAGCCCGGCGAGGATGCGTCCCGAACGCCGCAGCAACTCCTCGCAGCAGAGGCTGGCCTGGGGCAGGATGATGCGACGATTGGCGGAGTCGTCGAGTGTGCGTTCCAGCAGGTTGTGGGCGCCGTTGTCCCAGGCCACGCGCGGCAAGGCGGCCAGGTAACGCGCCAGGCTGTCGATATTCTCCGCATTGACCGGGTTGCGTTTGAAGGGCATGGCCGAGGAGCCCACCTGTTGCGCGGCAAAGGGCTCGGACCATTCGCCAATGGGCGGGCTTTGCAGCAGGCGCAGGTCAAAGGCGAGGCGGTACAAGGTCATGCCGATGCCGGCCAGCAGGGTCACGTAGCTCCAGTCCTGACGACGGCTGCAGGTTTGCGTCGCCACCGGGAAGGCCTCCAGGCCGAGCGCGCTCATGATGTTAGTTTCCAGCTGCAACGGCGTGAATTCTGTGCCTTCCAGCAACTGCTGCCAGGAAGCCGCGGTGCCGACCGCGCCCTTGAAGCCCTTGCCGCGCAGCCCGGTGCGCAGTTCGCACAAGGCCTCGTAGTCAGCCAGCAAGTCCTGCGCATAGCCGGCCAGGCGATAGCCGACGGTGGTGGGCTCGGCCGGCTGCAGATGTGTCCAGGCGATGCACACGTGATCGGCTTCGGCCGCGGCCCGCTGCGCCAGCGTGACCAGCAGCGCCCGCAGGCTCTCGCCCAGCAGGGCAAGCGCCTCGCGCATGCGCAGCACATCGGCGTTGTCCTCAATGTCCATGCTGGTTGCGCCGAGATGGATGATGCCGCCTCCGACAGAACACTGTTCGGCAAAGCAATGCACCTCAGCCATCAGGTCGTGGCGCAGCGTTTCCTCCAGCATGTGCGACCGTTCGACGTCGACGTCCTCCATATGAGCGCGCAAATCGTCGACCTGCCCCGCGCGCACGAGGCCGGCGCGCTGCTGCGCATCCGCCAGCGCGACCCAGATGCGGCGCCAGAGCCGGCGTTTGTGCGCCTCGGACCAGATGCGACGCATCGCCTCGCTGCCATAACGCCAGCTGAAGGGACCGAGATAAGTCTCGTGCGTAAATGACATCAGGTCAACGTACGTAGCCGCTGGTGACGCCACCGTCGACCGGCAGCATGGTGCCGGTGGTCTTGGCCGCGCGCGGCCCGGCGAGGAAGGCGATCGCCTCGGCGATGTCCTCGGGCAGGATTTCCGCACCCAGCACGTTGCGGTTGGCGTAGAAGGCGTTCAGCTCATCGATTTCCACGCCGTACTGCCTGGCGCGGGCCTCCTTCCACTCGCTGTTCCAGATGCTGCTGCCGCGAATGACGGCGTCCGGCAGCACCGAGTTGACGCGGATGCCGTGAGCGCCGCCCTCCTCGGCGAGGCAACGCGCCATATGCACTTCGGCGGCCTTGGCCGCGCTGTAGGCGGCTGCGCCCTTGCCGGCGGCCACGCTGTTCTTGCTGCCGACGAAGATCATGCTGCCGCCGATGCCCTGGGCCTTCATCACGCGGAAGGATTCGCGCGCCATCAGGAAGTAGCCCGTGACCAGAATGTCGATGTTGCGCTGGAACATGTCCAGCGAAGTCTCCTCGATGGGCGCGCCACCGGCGATGCCGGCGTTGTTGACCAGTAAATCGAGGCCGCCGTAGCTCAGCACGGTCTGACGCAGCGCTTCCTGCACTGCCGCCTCGCTGGTGACGTCGGTGTACACGAAAAGCGCGCGTCCTGCCCCAAACTGCGCCTCAATGTTGGCGACTGTCTCCGCGCCGCCTGCGCGGTTGATGTCGGCCACGACGACGTGCGCGCCGTCCTGCGCGAGGCGCAGGGCCGTGGCGCGGCCGATGCCGCTGGCGGCGCCGGTGATGAGCGCGACCTTGCCGGCGAATTCGCGGTCGGGCGGGGCCAGCTTCAGCTTGTAGAGCTCGAGTGGCCAGTATTCGATGTTGTAGGCCTCGTTGGGTGTCAGGCTGACGAAGCCGCCCAGCGCTTCTGCGTCGCCAATGACGGCGATGGCGCGGTGGTAAAGCTGCCGGCTGACATCGGCGTTGCTGATATCCTTGCCGGTGTTGACCATGCCCAGGCCGGGGATGAGGATGACGCGCGGGGCGGCGTCGCGCAGCTCGTCGCCAGGATTGCGGTTCTCCTCAAAATAACTCACATAGCGCGCTTCATAGTCAGCAATGCCGCTGCGGATCTTCTCCGCCAGCGTCGCAGCGCCTTCCTGCGGCGCCCAGTCGACGTAAAGCGGCTGGCGCTTGACATGTACGAGGTGATCGGGGCAGGCGGCGCCAATCTGGCTGACTTCAGCTGTTTTGGCGCTGCCCACCATCTCCAGCACGCTGTCGCTGCTGTCGGTCTGCAAAATCGCGCAGCGGCGGGTGGACACGGCGCCGCGGATGACGGGCAGCACCTCGGCGAGAATTGCGTCGCGTTCGTTGCGGGCCAGGCCGGGCACCTGCAGCTGGCCGAAGACCTTCTTGCCTATCCGCCGGTCGGCGAGATAGTCCCCGGTTTCCTGAATGATGCGGATGCTGCTGTCGTAGGAGGTCTTGCTGTCCGGCCCCCAGGTGACCAGACCGTGCTTGCCCATCACCACGCATTCGATGCGTGGGTTGTCGCGCACCATGCCGCCGATCCACTTGCTGAGCGTGAAGCCGGGGCGGATATAGGGCACGTAGGCCGCGCGCTCGCCGTAGACGCGACGTGCTTCCGCCTCGGCATCCGTGACGCACATCAGGCTGATGAGCGCGTCGGGATGGGTGTGGTCTACGTGCTTGTGCGGCACAAAGGCGTGCAGCAGGGTCTCGATGCTCTGGCGCGGGCGGCCCGGCTCAAACCAGGTGCGCTCCAGCCAGGCGACCATTTCCTCATCGCTCATCTCGTCGCGCTGATAGAGCGGCTCGATCTCGTCCATCTTCAGCAGCGCGAACTGCGGCTCGGTGATGGTCAGCACGTCGGAACCGGAGGCCTTGACGGCCAGCACTTCCTGTTCGCGGCCAACGTGATCGATCATGCGCAGCTTGGCACTGGTATTGCCGCCGAAAATATTGACCACGGCGCGGTCGCGGCCCAGCAGGTTGCTGCGGTAGACGAGTCCGTCCAGGTCCGGCAGACGGGCGGCTTCGCTGGCGTTCCAGAGGTTTTGTGGCATCGGGACCCTTCCAGCCTGCTGTGCAGGCACATGAGCACAGGTGGAACGGGCGCTCATTATACATAAACCGGGCCACGCGGGCAGTGTGAATTGGCAACCGGCGGGGGTAAACTGGCGCTGTAAACAAGTTGCATGAGCGGGGAGAATCCTTGTGCCGGCCAGAAAGGGCGAAAGCTGGAACGAGAGCGAATCCTGGCGCGATGCCTGGACGCTGCGCGCCTGCCGGCGCCTGACCACGCTGGGCGAGATCAACCAGACGCCCAACTATCACACTAACATTGGCTTCACGGCGGACAGCGAGTTTCTGGTTTTCTGGACGCTGCGCGAAAATCAGGGCGCCTTCTGCAAGGTTGAGGTCGCCACGGGCGAGATCACCCAGCTGACCGAGCCTGCGGCGGACTACGGCTTCTGCGTTCATATCCAGGGCGGCCCCTACCCGCGCATGTGTCTGGCGCCGGAGAGCCGCTGGCTGGTGTACACCGGAGCGCGCTCGCTGCAGGCGGTGCAGCTGGACACGCTCGAGGAGCGCACGCTCATCGCCGAAACTGGCGCCTGGGAGCTGGGTTACCCCTCCATAGCGGCTGACGAGCAGCAGGTGATTCTGCCGCTTTCCCCCCTGCATCCTGAAGTTGCGGCTGGCAAGCGCGTGACCCGCTCCTACCGCGAACACTTTGCCGACGGACAGGAGATGCAGCTGCGCCTGGTGAGCGTGCCACTGGCGGGCGGTGAAATTTGTGACGTCTGGCAGGAAGCAGGCTGCCGCAGCTTTCATGCGCCGTTCTCGCCGACAGATAACGATCTGCTGTTGCTGGACCGTGACTTCCCGCCGCGCTACTGGAGCGGCAGCGACGGTCGCACCACGCGCGTCTGGAGGCTGCGACTTTCCAGCAGCGAGCTTGTCGAGCTTGCGCCGCGTGACGCCAGCTGTTTCCAGACTCATTGTGCCTGGAGCTTTGATGGCGAGCGCGTACTCTATCACGGCCGCAACGATGTCGGCGGCTGGACGTTGGGCGTGTGTACGCCTGCGGGCGAAGTGCTGCACGAGTACGTCATGCCTGGCGCCCGCCATTACGGCCACGTCTCCGCCATGCAGGGCCGCGCGGCCCTGCTGCTGGATGGCAACGTCAGCGACAACCTGTTGACCTGGCTCTACTTCGACGGCGAGTTGCCAAGGGTCGAGGTGATTGCGGCCCACAACACACAGTGGAACAGCCTGCCCGGACAGACTACCCATCCGCACCCCCTGTGCTCGCCAGACGGGCGCTGGATCTCCTTCAACACGACGCAGAAGGGCCGCAGCGACGTAGCGGTCGTTCGAGTCTGACTGCAAAGGCATGACGCAGCGAAGTGATGCGCGTGGACTGAAGGTCTGCTGGGTGGATACGATGCGCTATACGCGGCCACTGGGTCAGAGCCAGGCGCGAAAGTGGCGGCGACTCTGCGAAGATCTCGGCGTGGAAATCCATGTGACCAGCTTCGCGCCGGGCTTGTGCCCGCAGCGCTTCAGCCAGCACGCGCACTTTACTCAGTGGCCAGCGCTGCCCTTCGCGCCGCTGCGCTGGCTGACGGCCTGGCTGGTGGTGCCGCCACTGGTGCTGTGGCTCATCCTGGCGCACGGGGTCGAGGTGCTGGTGGCGCATGACCCCTACATCGGCGGCGCTGCGGCGCTGACGAAGGGGCTGGCGCGGCTCTGCGGGCGACGCGTGGCGCTGGTGGTCGAGACGCGCGGCGAAATGGACAAGGGCCTCTTTGGTCAACGGCGCATGCGCTTCGAGGCCGTTTGGCGCCAGGTAATGCGCCGTGTGGCGCGCTACAGCGTGCACCGGGCAGATGCGCTGCGCGCCATTTCGGCCGCGACGCGCAGCCAGGTGCGCGCCATCGATGAGGGCAAGCCCCTGCTGTCCTTCATGAGCTGGACGGACAGCAAGGCCTTCGCGACGGTTGTGGCGCAGCGCCCGCTGTCGCAACGCAATGAGATTCTCTTCGCCGGCGTGCTGATTCCGCGCAAGGGCGTGCACTTTCTGCTGGAGGCCTTCGCCCGCGTGCAGGCCGACCTGCCGCAGGCGCGACTGCGCCTGGTGGGTGACTCCACCAATCGCGATTACGCGGCGCAGCTGCGGCGTCAGGTGCAAACACTTGGGCTGACAGAGCGCGTGACCTTCGAGGCGCATGTGCCCCAGACGCAGCTGGCACAGCGGATGGCCGCCGCGCGCGTGCTGGTATTGCCCTCGCAATCCGAGGGTCTTGGCAAGGTCATCATCGAGGCCATGCTCTGCGGCACGCCGGTGCTGGCCAGCAATGTGGATGGCATCCCCGAAATCGTCGAGGAAGGCGTCACTGGCTACCTGGTACCGCCGGGCGACGTCGTGGCCTTGGCCGAGCGCCTGCTGTATCTCTTCCGGGATGCTGACGTCGACGCCATGGGTGCGCGGGCGCGGGCCTTTGCCAACGACTATTTCTCGCCGGAAGCCTACGTCGAGCACTACGGCCGCCTCTTCACGCTGGCCTGGAATGAGGCGCAACGGTGAACGAGCGGCCGTTGCGGCTGCTGTGGTTCAATCTGGTGACGGACGCCGACGCGCCCAATCTGGGCTTCACCACAGAGTGGGTCAATGCGCTGGCGCCACACTGCGAACGCATTGACGTGATCACCATGCGCTCCGGCCGCATCGCCGTGGCGCCCAACGTGCAGGTCTACTCGCTGGGCGCCGAGCACGGTCACAGCGAATCCCGGCGCGCCCTGAGATTTTACCGTCTGCTGTGGCCGCTGCTGCGCCGGCAAGACCACGACGCCTGCTTCGCTCACATGCAACCGCTCTTCGCTGTGATGGCCGCGCCACTGTTGCGTCTCCACAAGACGCCCCTGACGCTGTGGTACACGCACCGCTCGGTCACGCTGCGCCTGCGTCTGGCGGAGCGCGCAGCGAACCGGGTGGTATCGGCCTCACCCGAGAGCTTTCGCCTGCCCAGCGACAAGCTGCGCGTCATCGGCCATGGAATCGACACGCGGCGCTTCACGCCCGCGCCACCGCCGTCCGGCCCCTTCACTATCCTCAGTCTCGGGCGAATCGCGCCGGTCAAGCATCTCGAAACCATCATCGCTGCTGCGCAGCTGCTACAGGCGCAAGGTCAGGACTTTCGCTTGCGCCTGGTGGGGGAGGCCTATCCGCAGGACCGAGCATACGCGCAAATGCTGCGCGAGCAGGTCGAGCGCAATGACCTGAAGGATCGCGTTATTTTTCCCGGATCAGTGGCGCGTGAGCAGGTTCCTTTCGAGCTGCAGCGGGCGCATGTCATGGTCAACATGAGCGCGACGGGCAGCCTTGACAAGGCCGTGCTGGAGGCGATGGCCTGTGGCCTGCCGGTGGTCACAGCCAACGAGGCCTTCGTTCATCTGCTGGCTCCCTGGCGCGAACAGCTGCTGACGCCGCCGGACGACCCGGAATCCCTGGCCCGGCGCATTAGGTCGCTGATGACGCTGAACGATGATGAGCGCGCGGGATTGGGTATTGCGCTGTGGGCGCTGGTGCGGCGCGAGCACAGCATGGAGCGGCTGGTCGCGCAGTTGCTGGCCGTGCTGCGCAGCGGGGAGCCGCTGCCGTGAAGCTGCTCTACGTCGCCAACGCGCGCATCCCGACGGAAAAGGCGCATGGTCTGCAAATCATGCAAAATTGCGAGGCCCTGGCAGAGGCCGGCGCAGACGTCACGTTGTGGGCGGCGCGGCGCATCAACACCGCAGAACTGCGGGGCGTTGCCGACCCCTGGGCGCACTATGGCGTGATACGCAACTTCCGCCTGCGCCGCTTGCCCTGCCTCGACCTGCAATGGCTGGTAGGCGAGCGCATTGTGCCGCTGCGACGAGGCGCATTTTTTCTTCAGGTAGCCAGCTGGCTGCTGGCGCTGACGCTGGCCCTGCTCTTCAGCCGGCGTGTGGATGTGTACTACACCCGAAATTTGCCGGCCGCCATCCTGCTAATTCTGCTGCGCGGCGGGCGGCTGGTGGCTTACGAGCCGCACCGTATCTCCGGCACCGGCGTCGGACGGCGGCTGCAGAGCTGGGCGCTGCGGCGGGCAGGGTCGCTTTTGCCGGTGACGAAAGCCATGGCGCGCGAGATTGAGCAGCTCGGCGCTGCGCCTGAGCGCATTTGCGTCGTGCACGACGGCATTCGCGCGGAACGTTTTCAGGATCTGCCCACCAGGGCAGAAGCTCGCCGTCAACTTGGCTGGAGCGAAGCGCTGTTCGTCGTCGGCTATGTCGGGCGTCTGCAGACCATGTCGATGGACAAGGGCGTGGGGACGCTACTGCAAGCGTTGGCAGCGCTGGATGGCGCAGCGATCGCCCTGGTGGGTGGCCCGCAGGAAAAGACACAGGAATTGCGCCTGGCCTGGCGCGCATTGGGCCAGGCGGAGTCGAACTTTCTGGAGGCAGGACAGGTGGCGCCGGACGCGGTGCCCCTGTACCTGGCTGCCTTCGACGTTTGCGCCATGCCCTTTCCATGGACACAACACTTCGCCTACTACGCCTCGCCCGTCAAGCTCTTCGAGTACATGGCCAGCGGTCGGCCGCTGGTCGCCACCGACCTGCCGGCAGTGGCGGAAGTTATCACGGACGGAGAAGATGCCCTGCTAGTGCCGCCCGGTGACGTGCCGGCGCTGACTGCGGCGCTGCTGCGGCTGCGTGAGGATGCGGCGCTGCGGCAAGGTCTGGCGGCCAACGCGCGCGCGAAAGTGCTGGCGAATTACACCTGGGCAAGGCGGGCGCGCCGAATCCTGCAGCAGATTGAGCGCGACCATCCCCAGGACTGAAGCGCGGCATCCACATCATGTTGCCTGTTGACCCTTGTGAACCCTTATGATATGTTGTTGCCTGAATGAAGCAGGCCAATTGCTAATTGGCCCGTGCACTCGCTGCCTGACGGGCGTATGATGCCCACGACGAACTGGCTGCCTGACCCGGCGGCGCTGGCGGAATAAACAGGTCATGACGATTCACATCCCCGAGACAAACCTGAAGGAAGCGCTGGCGGCCGGCCGGTTTCGCGCTGTGTTCAGGTTGCTGGACGGTTTCCAGCTGCTGTACGTAGGCGCAATCGGCAGCCTGATGCTGGCCACCATGGCGCAGACTGCCACCTGGTTGCTGCTGGCCTGGTTCGCGGACAGCCTGCTGGCCAGCATGGGCGCTACCGGCGCGCCTCCTGTACAGCAACGCGACCTCCTCCTGCTGGCCGGCGTATTTCTGGGTCTGGCGCTGCTTCAGGCGGGCTTCAGCTTCAACAGCGGCCGCCTGGCCGCGCGCGCTGCCGAAGGCGTGGCCCTGCGGCTGCGCAACGCGCTCTTCGATCACATCCAGTGGCTGACCTTCCGCACGCTGGACCGGCTGCAGACGGGCGACCTGTTGCAGCGTTCCACTTCGGATGTAGATGCCATCCGCCGCTTTTTCTCGGACCAGGGGCTGGAGATCGGCCGCATTCTGGCGCTCTTCATCGTCAACCTGACGGCGATCCTGGTCATTCACGTGCCGCTGGCGCTGGTCTCGGTCGCGACAGTGCCGATCACCGTGCTCATTTCCGCCCTGTTCTTCAAGCGCCTGGAAAAGGTCTATCGCGCGTATCAGGAACAGGATGCCGTGCTCTCGACCACGATGCAGGAGAGCCTGACGGCGGTGCGCGTCGTCAAGGCTTTCGCGCGCCAGGAACACGAAATTGACAAGTTCGGGCGTGAGAACCTGCAGCGTCTCACGCTTGGCAAACGAATGTTGCTCATGTACTCGCTCTACTGGCCGAGTTCGGACCTGATGGGCGCCCTGCAACAGGTGACCGGACTGGTCGTCGGCGGGCTGCTGGTGCTGGATGGCGGGATCAGCGTGGGCGCCTACATCGCCTATGCCGGCATGCTGCATCAGGTCATCTGGCCGATCCGCGAGCTGGGCCGCCTGATCATCCATTTCTCCACCGGCATCGTCTCCAGCAAGCGCGTGCTGGAGGTCATCGGCGAGGAGCGCGAGGCGTTGGATGAAGGCCTGCGACCGCAGCGCGAACTGCGCGGTGAGCTTGAGTTTCGCAACGTGGGCATGAGTTACGACGAGGGTGAAGCCGCGCTGCAGGACATCAGCTTCCGCTGCGAGGCCGGGCAGACCATCGCGCTACTGGGCGCCACCGGTTCGGGCAAGACTACGCTGGTCAACCTGCTGCCGCGCTTCTACGATTACACCTCGGGCAGCATCATGTTGGATGGTCTGGAACTGCGCGAGCATGCGCGCGGCTGGCTGCGCGAGCGCATCGGCATCATCGAGCAGGAACCCTTCCTGTTCTCGCGCAGCATCCGCGAGAACATCACCATTGGCGTGGCGCGCGAGGTCACTGACGAGGAAGTGCACGCCGCGGCGCGCGCAGCGGCGGTGCACGAGGTGATCCTCACCTTCCCCAGGGGCTACGACACGGTGGTCGGCGAACGCGGCGTCACGCTGTCCGGCGGTCAGAAGCAACGCCTGGCGCTGGCGCGCACCTTGTTGCGCGATCCGAAGATTCTGTTGCTGGACGATACGACCTCATCGGTGGACATCGAGACCGAAGCGGAGATACGCGCGGCGCTAAACGTGCTTATGCGCGGGCGCACTACCTTCATCATCGCGCACCGCATCCAGAGCCTGATGCAGGCCGATCTCATACTGGTGCTGGAGCTGGGACGTATCGTGCAGCGCGGCACACATGAGCAGTTGCTGCATCAGCCAGGCATTTATCAGCGCGTGCACGAGGTGCAGGAGCGCATTGACGAGGAACTGGAGCGGGAGGTGAGCCATGCCTGAGCCGGCATGGTTTGAGGAAGAAGAATTCGGCGATACCCTGGACGGGCGCACGCTGCGCCGCATCCTGGGACTGGTGCGGCCACACTGGCGCCACGTTGCCGGCTTTCTGCTGGCGATCTCCATAATTTCTGTGCTGGAGTCCTGGTTCACCTATCAGGGCAAGCGCATAATCGACGAGGTCATCATCCCGCAGGACACCAGCGCGCTCGGGGGAATCCTGATCAACTACCTGATCATCGCTCTGGGCTTCGGCACTGGCGTATTCATCTTCATCTACCTGACAGGCCTCCTCGGTCAGCGCGTACAGTACGAGCTGCGCCAGCGTCTGTTCACGCATTTGCAGACCCTTTCGCTCGGCTACTACGACCGCACGCCCGTTGGCTGGATCATGTCTCGATTGACTTCGGACACGGAACGCATCGCCGAGCTGGTCACCTGGGGCCTGCTGGACACGACCTGGGCTTTTACCAACTTGCTGGCCGCCGCGGCCTTCATGCTTTACATCAACTGGCAGCTGGCGCTTGTCGTGCTGGCCCTGATGCCGGTCCTAATCGTGGTGGCGCTCTGGTTCCGGCAGAAAATCGTGCTTCAGTTTCGTAGCGCGCGTCGCATCAACTCCATCCTCACCGGCGCGCTCAACGAAAACATCAGCGGCGTGCGCGTGGTCAAGGCCCTGACGCGCGAGCGCGCCAACCTGAGCGAGTTCCGCGGCCGCACAGAAGAGATGTACCACGCTTCCTACCGCGCGGCCTGGCTGTCGGCGCTGTTTCTGCCGCTGGTGCAGATCATCAGCGCGCTGGCGCTCGTGTTGATCGTCCTGCGTGGCGGGCAGCTGGCCATGGAGGGTGCGCTGACCATCGGCGGCATCCAGGCCTTCATCTCCTATCTGATCATCATGCTCTGGCCCATCCAGGATCTGGCGCGGGTTTACGCCGGCTTGCAGCAGGCAGTCGCCTCGGCCGAGCGCACCTTTTCGCTGATCGATACACAGCCGGAGCTGACTGATCGCGCCGAGGCCTTTGACCCCGGCTCACTGGCGGGCGACATCGAATTCGACCACGTCGACTTTCGCTACGAGGCGGAAAAGACGGTGTTGCAGGACTTCACGCTTACCGTGCACCAGGGCGAGACCATCGCCATCGTTGGGCCGACCGGCGCCGGCAAAACTTCCATCGTCAACCTGGTGTGTCGTTTCTACGAGCCGAGTGCTGGCACGATCCGCATCGCCGGCGTGGACTACACCCGCTACCAAATGAGCGCGATTCAGTCGCGCATCGGCATGGTGCTGCAGACGCCGCAACTCTTCTCCGGCACGATCCTGGAGAATATCCGCTACGGGCGCCTGGATGCGACTGACGAGGAAGTGTTCGCGGCGGCGCACGTGGCGGGTGCCGACGGTTTCATCCAGCGCCTCAAGGCCGGCTATGAGTCGGGCGTGGGGGAGAGTGGCGTACTGCTCTCCACCGGTCAAAAGCAGCTAATCAGCCTGGCGCGCGCGGTGCTGGCGCAGCCCGACATCTTCATCATGGACGAGGCAACCAGTTCGGTCGACACGCTGACCGAATCGCTTATCCAGCAGGGCATGGAGGCGCTGATGAAGCAGGCAACCAGCTTCGTCATCGCGCACCGCCTCTCCACCATTCGCCGCGCCGATCGCATTCTGGTGCTGCAGGACGGCCGCATTGCAGAACTGGGCACGCACCGCGAGCTGCTGCGGCAGCGCGGGCATTACTACCGGCTCTACACCAGACAGTTCCGCGAGCAGGTTGAACGCGCCTGGGACCCCTGGAACGGCGCCTCTCCCGCGCCCCTGCCAGCTACGGAGTGATGCTCCGTCCGGCTTGACAGGAGCTGCTGCGCGTTCCACAATCGCGGACAAGTAAGGCTGCGACATACGGAGATTCGCGATGGAAGCGCTGGTGCTGGAACGCAAGGATGAATTGAACCTGCGCGATATCGCGCTGCAGGAGACGCTGGGGCCGCTGGACGTGCGCATCGCCATCCATACGGTCGGAGTCTGCGGTAGCGACGTGCATTACTACACCCACGGCGGCATCGGCCCCTTTATCGTACGCAAACCAATGGTCCTCGGCCATGAGGCGGCTGGCACCATCATCGAGACCGGCGCGGAAGTGGAACACCTGATTGCAGGCGACAGGGTCTGCATGGAACCGGGCGTTCCGGACCCCAACAGCCGTGAATCTCGATTGGGCATGTACAACCTGGACCCGAATGTGCGCTTCTGGGCCACACCGCCGGACCATGGCGTGCTGCGGCCGACGGTGGTGCACCCGGCGGCCTACACCTTTAAACTGCCGGACAACGTTTCCTTCGCTGAAGGCGCCATGGTTGAGCCGCTGGCGGTAGGCATGCATGCGGCCAGCAAGGCGGGCATCCGTCCAGGCGACGTGGCCGTGGTTTCCGGCGCCGGGCCGATCGGGATGGTCACGGCGTTGTCGGCGCTGGCGGGCGGCTGCAGCCACGTCTTTATCACGGACGTCATTCAGGAGAAGCTGGATCTGGCGGCTACTCTGGGCCAGATAATTCCGGTCAACGTACGTGAGCAAAACCTGGCACAAACCGTGAGGGGGCTGACCGGTGGCACGGGCGCGGACATTGTCTTCGAGGCCAGTGGTAACCTCCAGGCCGCAGCGGCGGTCTTTGAACCGCTGGCTCCCGGCGGGACGGTGGTCTATATCGGCTGCCCGGTGGAGCCGGTGTCCCTGGAGATTGTGGCGGCACAGGTGAAAGAAGCGCGTATCCTGACAATCTTCCGCTACGCGCACGTCTTCCCGCGCGCGCTGGGATTGATGAGCAGCGGCGCCATCGACGTCAAGCCGCTGATCACGGACCGCTTCGCCTTTGCGGACGGCGTGGCAGCCTTTGACTACGCCTGCCACATGCCGCCCGCCTCGGTAAAGGTACAGATCGAACTGCTGGTCTGAGCGCGTTCAGCTGTCGAGGCGAACCTCGCGCCCGATCCGCTGACTCTCGTAGATCGCATCCAGAATCGACAGTACCTGCAGTGACTGTTCAGCCGGCACGGGCGAAGGCGCACCCTCGGCCACGGCCCTGGCGAATTCCACGCACTCAAGAGCGTGCGGCTCCATCCTGTCACGCGTGATCTTAAGCGTCTGGTTGTAATGCTGCTGTGTCTCGTAGTTGGTTGAGTAAATCTCGCAGCGCGGCCAGAGACTGCCGCCGCGCGTGCCGTAGAGCCACATCTGCATGTCTTCGCCGATGATGTCGTGGTGCAACAGCCAGCTGACTTCGAGCACCAGCGTGGCGCCATTATCGAAACGCACGAAGGCTGCGGCGAATTCCTCCACATCCATCTCGGGAGGGATTTCATTGCCGGACCAGACGCTGAATGACCCGGGAATGTCGGCCAGATCGCTGCGCGCCACGCCGCTGACGGCTACCGGCTGCGGGTTACCCATCATCCACAGGGTGAGATCGAGAATGTGCACGCCGATGTCAATGGTGGCGCCGCCGCCGGCATGTTGCTTCAAGATAAAACCTGGCGTGGGGATGAGACCGGCACGACGCAGCATCCAGCCGCGGGCGTGATAGATGTCGCCCAGCGCGCCGCGGTCAATCTCGGCCTTGAGCGCCTGGGCCGTGCCGCCAAAGCGGAAGTGCTGTGCGGTCATCAGCAGCTTGCCGGCTGCATCGCGGGCCGCGATCATGTCGCGGATTTCGCCCGGCGTGGGCGCCAGCGGCTTCTCGCAGATGACGTGTTTGCCCGCCTGCAGCGCCGCGATGCTGAGCGGCGCGTGATAGCGGTTGGGCGTACAGACGTCGATTATGTCGATGTCGGGATCGCTGAAGAGCGCAGCCGGGTCCGATTCCAGGCGTGTAATGCCGTTCTTTTCGCCCCAGACTTGCAGGGCGGCCTCGCTGATGTCGCTGCCGGCCACCACTTCTGCGTCTTCCGAAGCGGCCCAGCCGGGCATATGCGTGCGGGCGATGCCGCCCACACCGATAACGCCAACCTTTAAGGTCATGTCAGCCTCCTCGGCTACCTGTCGAGGCGCACTTCGGCGCCGCTGGTCTGACTGCGATAGATACCGTCGAGGATGGTCAATACCTGCAGTGACTGCTCGGCGGGCACTGGCGAGGGCGCGCCATTACGTACAGCGCGCGCGAACTCGACGCACTCCAGCGCGTGCGGTTCCATGCTGTCTCTCGTGATCTTGAGCGTCGTGTTGTAGTGCTGACGCGTCTCATAGTTGGTGGCATAGAACTCGCACTTCGGCCAGTGACAGCCGCCATCCACACCGTAGAGCCACATCTGCATGTCATCGCCACGGATGTCGTGGTGCAGCAACCAGCTAATCTCGATCACGAGCGTGGCGCCATTTTCGAAGCGCACGAAAGCGGCGGCGAACTCTTCCACGTCGGTTTCGGGCGGGACGTTACCCCAAAGGCCGAAGGCTCCCTCAATGTGGGCCAAATCAGACCGGGCCACACCGCTGACGGCAACCGGTTGCGGATTGCCCATCATCCACAAGGTGAGATCAAGGATGTGCACGCCAATATCTATGGTGGCGCCGCCACCGCTGTGCTGCTTGAGCACGAAGCCTGGGCGGGCGGGCAGACCGGCGCGGCGCAACATCCAGCTGCGCGCATGATAGACATCGCCGAGCGAGCCCCTGGCGATTTCGGCCTTGCAGGCGCGGGAGTCGCCGCGGAAGCGAAAGTGTTGCGCGGTCATCAGCGTCTTGCCCGAGCGATCACGGGCGTCAATCATCTTGCGGATGGCGTCCGGCGTGGGCGCCAGCGGCTTTTCGCAGATGACGTGCTTGCCGGCCTCGAGGGCGGCGATGGAGAGCGGGGCGTGGTAGTTATTAGGCGTGCACACGTCGATGATGTCGATGTCGGGGTCGTTGATCAGCGCGGCCACGTCCGTCTCCAGGCGGCCGACGCCGAATTGTGCGCCCCAGGCCTGCAGCGCGGCCTCGCTGATGTCGCCGCCGGCGACGACCTCGGCGTCTTCCGAGGCCTCCCAGCCGGGCATGTGGCTGCGCGCTATGCCGCCAACCCCGATGACTCCCACTTTCAAGCTCATGTTGTCCTGCTCCTGTTTGCCTGAAAATCAAGGTGTTCGTGCAGGGCCGACATCAGGTGCCAGCCCCGGACCTACTTGTCGATTGCTACCCAGGCCTGAGCGTCGGCGGCCTGATACAGCGCTTCCATCACCGTGCTGCGCAGCGCGGCCTCGCTCGGGCTAACGAGCGGCGCGCTCTCGTCGCCGGCGAGGCGGTTTAAGAAGAGGTCGAAGGCGTGCGGCCAGGCCTCTGGCAGCGCCGTCCAGGGCGTTTTCCCGTCGGCGCCCTCTACGTGGGCGCTGTTAAAGTAGAGCTCGCCATTGCGCACGAGGGCGTGGCCTTCGGTGCCGCTCAGCAGGACGCTGACCGGGTGTTCAATGTCCAGCCAGCCGGCGCCCAGACTGCCAATGACGCCGCTGCTGAAGCGCAGCAGGGCCTCGCCGGTTTCGTCGAGGCCGTTGTAGTGGCCGGTGTGGCTGGCGAAGGTCGCTGCAACCGCCTCCACGTCGCCCAGTAGCCAGAGCATGATGTCGAGCGAATGGGTGCCCAGGTCGCCAAAGCCGCCGATGCCGCTTTCATCCAGGCGCGTCATCCACAGATAGTTCGGCGTGAAAATGTCGCGCAGCGCGCCGGCGTGAAAGTTGCTGTGGCGCAGGCGCGTGATGCTGCCGAAGCTGCCGGCGCGCACCTGGTCGCGCAGGAACTGATGTGCCGGCATGCCGCGCATGAAGTAGCCGGTCTGAAACAGGACGCCGGCATCCTCGATGGCGCGCGCCATGCGTTCGGCGTCGCTGCGACCCATACCGAGCGGCTTTTCGACGAAGAGGTGTTTGCCGGCTGCCGCGGCCGCCAGCACCAGCGCTTCGTGCAAATTGGTCTCGGCGCAGATGACGACGGCGTCGATGTCGGGATCGGACCAGATCTCGCTCACTTCGGTGACCTGCGAGGCGTTGAGCTCGGCGGCGCATTTTTCCGCGCGGGCGCGGTCATGGTCCCACACACTGCGCACTTCGATGTCTGCGCGACTATTGAGGCGGCGCACAAATCCGGGCGTGTGGACATGGGCGCAACCGACCAGGGCAGTTCTTTGCATGGTGGACTCCTGAAGGGAATGGCAGGACAGGATGAATACAGCAGCAGCGAATTGTAAACTGCGCACTGTCCCTGCGCTATACCGACTGCCATTGCGGTCGAATATCTGACAGGACTTGCAATTTGAAATCCATTGTGTCAGAATGCGTTTTATGCCCGGAACATGGGCTACAGGGGAAACGTCAATGAGCAACTACGCAGCGCACAAGCAGGTTAAGCGGAGCAAGTCTGGAGCGTGATCCGGGGGCTGCTGCCCGCTTGACGGCCTGCCCGGGACACCGGCGCAGGCCTTTTTATTTGTCGGCATTGATTTTCAGAGCAAAGACGGGACGACATGCAGGGACTGGCTTTCAGGGAATTTAACATCATCGAATCCACCCTGCGCGAGGGGGAACAGTTCGAGGGTGGTCACTTTACGCTGCCCGAGAAGCTGGAGGTCGCCGCAGCGCTGGATGCCTTCGGCGTGGAATACATGGAGTTGACCACGCCGCTGGCCAGCCCGCAGAGCGAGGCGGTGCTACGCGCCGTCGCGAAGCTGCAGCGCGGCTTTCGCCTGTTGACGCACATCCGCGCGCGTATGGACGAGGCGCGTCTGGCGGTTGATTGCGGCGTCGATGGCGTGGACATCTACATCGGCACCTCGGCCTATATGCGCGAGTTCAGTCATGGCCGCAGCCTGCAGGAGATTATCGACAGCAGCAGGGAGATAGTCGCCTGGCTGAAAGCGCAGGGCATCGAGACGCGCTTCAGCACGGAGGATACCTTCCGCAGCAACCTGGCGGACGTCTTCACCGTCTACCGCGCGATGGACCTCGCCGGCGTGGATCGCGTTGGCGTGGCGGACACGGTGGGCATCGCCGACCCCCTGCGCACGCACAGCCTCATCAGCAACTTGCGCCAGGCGGTGAGCTGCGACATCGAGTTTCACGGCCACAATGACAGCGGCTGCGCCGTTGCCAACGCCTGGTGCGCCCTGCAGGCCGGCGCCACGCACATCGACACCACCGTGCTGGGCATCGGCGAGCGCAATGGCATCACGTCGCTCGGCGGCCTTATCGCGCGACTCTACACCGTCGATCCAGATCTGGTGCGCAAGTACGACTTGCCGCTGCTGCGCGAGATTGAGAAGATGGTGGCGAGCAAGGTTGGCATCGAGGTGCCCTTCAACGCGCCCATCACCGGCCGCACCGCTTTTCATCACAAGGCCGGTGTGCACACCAACGCCGTGCTGCAAGACCCCACCAGTTACGAGGCCATTGACCCGAACGAATTTGGCATCGGGCGCAACATCGACATCGCGCATCGCCTGGTGGGCTGGAACGCGGTGCGCGACCGCGCGGCCACGCTCGGCATGGCGCTGGACGAGCCCGCGCTGCGCGCCGCCACCCTGCGTATCAAGGCCCTTGCGGACGAGCGCCGCATCACGCTCGCGGACGTCGACCAGGTGTTGCAGGATTCGGTCGCGGAGCCCGGCTGATGGCTGCGACCTTCAGCGAGAAAGTGCTGGCGCGCAATGCCGGGCGCGCGCAGGTGCGGCCTGGCGAGGTGCTCGACATCACGCCCGACGTCATCCTCAGCCACGACAACAGCGCGGCCATCATCCGCATCTTCCGCCAGCTGCCGCAACAACATGTGCTTCATCCGGAACGCCTGGCGATCACGCTCGACCACGCCGTGCCGCCGCCGACGCCGCGCCACGCACAAAATCATGCTGAAATCCGCGCTTTCGTGGCGGAACAGGGCATCCCTCACTTCTTCGAAATGGGCCGTGGCATCTGCCACCAGGTGCACTGCGAAGAGGGCGTGGTCGGCCCCGGCATGATACTGCTGGGTGCGGACAGCCATAGCCCGCACTGCGGCTGGCTGGGCGCCTTCGGGGCCGGCGTGGGCCGCACGGAGATCGCCGCGCTGTGGGCGACGGGCCAGCTCTGGCTGCGCGTGCCGCAGACGCTGCGCATCACGTTGACGGGGCGTCTGGCGCCAGGCGTGATGTCCAAGGACCTGGCGTTGCAGCTTATCGGGCAGCTGGGCGCGGACGGCGCAAACTACATGGCGGTCGAGTTTGACGGGCCAGGCGTGGCAAGCCTGTCGGCGGACATGCGCGCGGCCCTGACCAACATGATGGCCGAGATGGGTGCCAAGAACGCCTTCATCGCCCCCGACGCGCTGACCTGGGAGTGGCTGGAAATGCAGCTGCAGCGCAGCCGTCCGGCGGACTGGCGCGAACGCCTGGCCCACTTCCGCGAGCAGGCGCTGCTGCCGGATGCGGACGCGGACTGCGCGCAGCGGCTTGATATGGCGCTGGATGCAGTTGAGCCGCTGGTGTCCTGCCCGCACCGCGTCGACAACACGCAGCCGGTCTCGGCGCTGGCCGGAACGCGCGTGGACATGGCTTTCATCGGCACCTGCACCAACGGACGCCTCGAAGACCTGGCGGCGGCGGCGCGCATCGTGCGCGGCCACAAGCTGCGCGCCCGACTGCTGGTCATCCCGGCCTCGGCCCAGGTGCTGGCCGACGCGCTGGCGGCTGGCTGGCTGGCCGACCTGATCGACGCCGGCGCGAGCATCGGCACGCCAGGCTGCGGCCCCTGCATGGGCGTGCACGCGGGCGTGCTGGCGCCAGGCGAAGTCTGCATCAGCAGCGCGAACCGCAATTTCCGCGGCCGCATGGGCGAGCGCGAAGCGGAGATTTACCTGGCGAATCCGGCCGTGGTCGCGGCCAGCGCAGTGGCCGGCGAGATCGTGCATCCCGCCGACTTGCTGGCATTGCAGGCCTGAGGGCATCGCTGATGACGCACCGCATCTGGAAGTATGGTGATCACGTCAACACGGACGTGATTTTCCCTGGCAAGTACACCTACAGCGTGCAGCATGACCCGGCGGCGCTGGCGCGTCACGCGCTGGAAGACCTGGACCCGACCTTCGCGGCGAATGTGCGGCCCGGTGACGTCATCGTGGCCGGGCGCAACTGGGGTAATGGCAGCAGCCGTGAGCAGGCGGTCACCTGTCTGCTGGCCTGCGGTCTGCGCGCCGTAATCGCGGACTCCTTCGCGCGCATCTACTACCGCAACGCCATCAACAACGGCCTGCTGGCGCTGGCCTGTCCCGGTGCGGCCGCGCTGGCGCAGACCGGCGCCGAATTAACGTTGGACCTTGAGGCTGGCGCGCTGGAGATTGCGGGGCGTACGCTACGCTTCGCGCCGCTGCCGCCTTCTGTGCAGCGAATCGTCGCAGCCGGCGGGCTGATTGCTTCCTTGCAGGCGCGGGCAGGGGAGTAAGCGGGGGCAGGCGCCGGGCCCGCCCCCGTACTGCCTTCAGGCTTCGTAGCGAATATCGACCATGCGGCCGGTCGTCGCGGATTCCTCGATGGCGTCGGTGATGACGTTGTTGCGGTAGCCATCCACGAAAGTCGCGCCCCAGGGCGCAACGTCCTTGTCATTCACGATGGCATCGAAGAAGTGGTGGAACTCGTGGATGAAGGTGTGCTCCCAGCCGATCATGTGTCCGGGCGGCCACCAGTTTTCCCAATAGGGATGATAGCCCTCACTGATGAGCACGTTGGTGAAGCCAAGCGTCTCCTGACGGCCATCGCCCCAGTAGACATCCAGCTCGTTGAGCCGCTCCAGATTGAAGCGGATGCTGCCGTTCTCGCCATTGACCTCCCACATGTTGCCGTTGCGGTGGCCGAGGGCGAAGCGGGTTGCCTCGATAGAGCCCATGGCGCCGTTCTCAAACTCGAGCAAGGCGGTGACGGCGTCATCGACGTCCACCGTTGCACGACCGCCCATGCCATCCGGACGCTCCTTGATGAAAGTCTTTTTCATGCCCATTACGCGCGTGGGCTCGCCGACAAGGAAACGCCCGATATCCAGAATGTGGGAGGCGAGGTCGCCCAGCGAGCCGCTGCCGGCGGCATCCTTGCTGAAGCGCCAGGTCATCGGAAACTCGGGGTCGACGATCCAGTCCTGCAGGTAAACGGCGCGGAAATGGAAGATGCGCCCCAGGGCGCCGCTCTGGATGAGGCGGCGGGCCTGAATAATGGCGGGCACGAAGCGATAATTGTAGGCAACCATATGCTTGACGCCAGCCTTTTCGGCCGCGTCCAGCATGTCTTTTGCTTCTTCAGCCGTACGCGCCAGCGGCTTTTCGCAAAAGACGTGCTTGCCGGCCTGGGCTGCCGCAATGCAGGGTTCTGCATGGACGTTGTTGGGCCCGCCATTATCAAAAATGTCAACCGCGCCATTTTCCAACATGTCCTGCCAGCGCGTGTAGCGATGCTCGTAGCCGTAGCGATCGGCCGCGGCGTTGAGATTGGCTTCATTGCGGCCTGAGAGCGCGACCAGTCGCGGAATGGCGACCGGCGGGTACATATTGTGCGGAATGCTCAGAAAGGCGTTGGTATGGGCGTTGCACATAAAGGCGGTGCCCAGCAAACCGATGCCCAGTTCCGGCGCCTCGGCATCGCTGCCCGCCACAGCTCCCATACGGGAAATTCCACCTGCTTCGCTCATGGCGTTACTCCTTACTCTGCAAAGGAAGCGTCAAATGCACGTTCGGATTTGGCGAAATCAACGCCGCGCACGAATTCGACTGATTCGGCCGCGCCATGCTCGCGGTCCATGCCGCTGTCCTCCCACTCGACCGAGAGCGGGCCATCGTAGCCGATGCGGTTGAGGGCGCGGATGATGCCCTCGAAGTCGACGTCGCCGCGGCCTGGCGAGACGAAATCCCAGCCGCGCCGGTGGTCGCCAAACTGCAAATGTGAGCAGAGGATGCCGGTTGTGCCGTTCAGGCTGACGCGCGAGTCCTTGACGTGCACGTGGTAAATGCGGTCGCTGAAGGCATTGATGAAGTTGACAGGATCGAACATCTGGTGCACGAAGTGGCTGGGATCGAAGTTGAAGCCGAAGGCCGGCCGCCGGTCGATGGCCGCCAGGGTCAGCTCCGAAGTAATGATGTCGTAGGCGATCTCGGTCGGATGCACCTCGAGGCCAAAGCGGACGCCGACCTCGTCAAAGACATCCAGAATGGGGTTCCAGCGCTCGGCGAAGTCACGATAGCCGGCGTCGATGAGTTCCGGCGCGGTAGGCGGAAAGTGGTAAAGCATGGGCCAGACAGAGCTGCCGGTGAAGCCGTTGACGATGTCCACGCCAAAGGCCTGCGCGGCGCGCGCTGTGTTCTGGATTTCCTCCGCGGCGCGTCCATTGACGCCCTGAGGATCGCCATCACCCCACACGTAGGGCGGCACGATGTCCTTGTGGCGAGCGTCGATGCGGTCACAGACCGCCTGGCCAACGAGGTGGTTGGCGATGGCGAAGCACTGCAGACCGTGTTTGGCCAGGATGTCGTGCCGCGTCTGCAGATAGCCATCTTCACTGAGCGCGCGACTGACCTCGAAGTGATCGCCCCAGCAGGCCAGTTCGAGGCCGTCATAGCCCCAGTCTGCTGCCTTTTCTGCCAAAGTGTCCAGCGTCAGATCAGCCCACTGCCCGGTAAAAAGCGTTACTGGTCGTGCCATGGAATCCTCTCCCGCAGCATATCCTTGAATCAACGCGGGCAGTGTAGCGCGGGACACGCGGCGCTGCCATAGCCTGAAGCGCGGGAGGAGGTAGCGCCGCCCTCAGTCCATCGCCTGCGCGGCGGCTTCAATTAACCCCTGCATATAGCCAACCGCGTAGATCTTGCCGAGCAGCATGTAGCCCGGATGCTCATTGCTTTCGCCCTCCAGCGTGGGTGCGTGGTCGGGGCGAACGGGGCCCGGGAAGCCAATATCACGGTAGGCGCGCATGCAGGCCAGCATGTCAGTTGGCCCTTCGTCATGGAAAACCTCGTCGAAATCAGGCACCTTACTGCTGACATCACGGAAATGCGCAAAGAAGATTTTTTCGCGCGCGCCGAATTCGCGAATGGCGGCCGGCACATCAGGCACGTCGCGCATGGCGGCGAAGTTGCCCTGACAGAAAGTCAGGCCGTTGTTGGGCGAGGGCGCCAGCTCGATGACGCGGCGGAAGGCAGCGGCGCTGCGCATGATGCGCGCGATGCCGCGGATTGGGGAGATGGGCGGGTCGTCGGGGTGCAGCGCCAGTTTGACACCGGCCCGCTCGGCTACGGGCAGCACGCGCTTCAGGAAATACTCGAAGTTCTGCCAAAGGCGCTCCTCGCCCACTTCGCCGTGTTCGGTGAGCGGGGCGCGCTGCATTAGCGCGTGGCGATAGCTGCTGACCAGCGCGCCGCCACGGCCGCGATCGGCCAGAGAGGTGCGCAGCCAGCCGAAGGCCGACATGAAGTTGTAGCAAAGCACCGGAATACCGGCGGCGCCCATGTTGGCCAGCGATTCGCAAAAGTGATTGAGGTCCTCGTCCCGGCCTGGCAGGCCCAGTTTGATGTTATCACTGACAAGGATGCTCTCGATGACGCTGAGGCGCAAGCCCGCCGCCTCGATACGCTGACGCAGCCGCAGCAGGGCGAGAAAGTCCCAGACCGGGCCGCTGTCTCCGGCCGGACGCCCGCTGACAATATCGCTCACGCCAATCTGGGCGGCGAGACGCAAGGCGCTTTCGTCGGGCGGTACGGGCATGAGCGCAATTCGCATGGCGCCAACCTCCATCTTTGCCAGGATTGTAGCGTTGTCGCGGCAGGGTGGCCCCCAGGTGAGCGGGAACTCGTTTCGCCCGGCAGGAAGTCACTGCGTGCTATACTACCCGCCAGATTCTGCGACGTTATCCGGGAGAACGAGATGTTTCGCTGGGGCATCATCAGTACGGGATCCATCGCCAACCGCTTCGTCCAGGGCGCGCAGAGTCTGCCGGACACCACGGTACTGGCTGTGGGCTCGCGAACGCAGGAATCGGCCGACGTCTTCGGCGAACGTCACGGCATCGAACGGCGCTATGCTTCCTACGAGGCGCTGGCCGCCGACCCCGATCTCGACGCGATTTACATCGCCACGCCGCATCCCTTTCACCGCGAGAATTGCCTGACCTGCCTCAAGGCCGGCAAGGCGGTGCTATGCGAGAAGCCTTTCACCATAAACTCAGCCGAGCTTGAAGAGGTGGTCGCGCTGGCGCGTGCGAAGCAGCTGTTTCTGATGGAAGGCATGTGGTCACGCTTCATGCCGGCTACTGTTCGGCTGCGCGAACTGCTGGCAGCAGGGGTCATTGGCGAGCCCCAGGTGCTGGACATCGACTTCGGCTTTCGCACCGGCTTCAACCCTGAGGGCAGGCTGTTCGCGCCCGCCCTGGGCGGCGGCGCCCTGCTCGACATCGGCGTCTACACTCTGTCGCTGGCCTCGATGATCTTCGGGCCGCCGCAACGCATCGCCAGCATGGCGCATCTGGGCGAGACGGGCGTTGATGAGAACTCCGCCATGATTCTGGGCTATGAAGGCGGGGCGCTGACGACAATCTGCGCGGCCATTCGCACCAATACACCTCAGCAGGCTGTGCTGAATGGCACGCTGGGCCGTATCACGCTGCATCCACCTTTCTGGTTCCCGGAGCGCCTGACGCTTGAGGTCTACGGTGTGGAAACAACCGTTATGGAAATCCCGATGAACGGCAACGGTTTCAACCATGAGGCGGCCGAGGTGGCGCGTTGTATTGATGCCGGTCAGCTGGAAAGCGAAATAATGCCGCTCGATGAGTCGCTGGCGCTGATGCAGACGATGGACGAGATTCGCGCGCAGTGGGGCTTGCGCTATCCGATGGAGGAGGGGCAATGAAATATGGAACGATCGAGGGCGTGAGCAAACCGGTCTCGCGCATTGTGCAGGGCACAACGGCCATCGGCCGGGCAGACATGGACGCGAGTTTGCGTCTGCTGGACGAGGTCTTCGAGTTGGGCCTGACGACCTTTGACATGGCGAACAACTACGGCGGCGGCGACGTGGAGCGCGTGTTCGGCCACTGGCTGAAAACGCGCGGCGTGCGCGACGAGATCGTGTTGCTGACCAAGGGCGGGCATCATTCACAGGATCGCAAGCGCGTGACCCCCTACGACATCGAGAGCGACCTAAACGACTCGCTGGCACGCTGCGGCACGGACTTCCTGGACATCTATCTGCTACACCGCGACGACGAGACGAAGCCGGTGGGGCCCATCGTCGCCAAACTGAACGAATACCATGAAATGGGCGTGATCGGCATCTACGGCGGCTCCAACTGGTCTATTGAGCGCATGCAAGAGGCCAACGCCTGGGCAGCGGCCAACAACGCGCAACCCTTCCTGGCCAGCAGCCCCAATTTCAGTCTGGCCGACCAGGTGAAGGTCCCCTGGGAAGGTTGCATCAGCATCAGCGGGCCGGGCAACCATGACGAGCGCGCCTGGTACGCAGAGGCGCAGATGCCGCTCTTCACCTGGTCGAGCATGGCCGGCGGCTTCTTGAGCGGACGCTTCCGCCCTGACAACCTGGACAGTTTCAGCGAGTATTGGGACCAGCTTGTCATCGATGCCTATTGCTACGAGGATAATTTCGAGCGCCTGGCGCGGGCGCAGATCCTCGCGCTGGAGAAGAGCGTGACAGTGGCGCAGATCGCCGTGGCCTTCATCTTCAACCAGCCGCTCAACCTTTACGCCCTTATCGCCAGCCGCAGCGGCGCCGAGCTGCAGCAGAACATCGAGGCGCTGGAGCTGGAACTGAGTCACGCCGAGCTGGCCTGGCTCGATCTGCAAAGCGACACGCGCTAGTCAGCGGAGCCGGGATGCGCATCCGTAACGGCCGTATCCTCACGCCAGCGGGCGAACTGCGCGGGCAGGAACTGGTGGTCGCGGACGGCCGCATCGCTGCGTTGCGCTGCCCGGGTGAAGATGGCGGCGAGATTCTCGATGCGCAGGGATTGTGGCTTGCGCCCGGGCTGATTGACCTGCACGTGCATGGCGCGTTGGGCTGCGACGTAATGGACGCGACGCCGGCGGCCCTGACGACCATGGCGCGTTACTTCGCGCAGCATGGCGTCACCAGCTGGCTGCCGACGACGATGAGTGCCTCGCGCGAGGCGATCGTCGCGGCGCTGGACGCTGTGGCGGCCTGTCCCCAGCCGCCAGATGGGGCGCAACACCTGGGCGTGCACGTCGAGGGGCCATATCTGAACAGCGCATGGCGCGGCGCACAGGCGCTGGCAGCGCTGCGCCTGCCCGACCCGCAGGAGTACGGCACATGGTTGCACAGCGGCGTGGTACGGCTGATCACGCTGGCGCCGGAACTGCCGTGCGCTGACCGGCTGATCGACGCAGGCCGGCGTCAGGGCATCGAATTCGCCATCGGGCATAGCGGCGCAGACTACGAGACGGTGTTGGCGGCTGCTGAACGCGGCCTGCACCAGGCGACGCACACCTTCAACGGCATGGCCGGCCTGCATCATCGCGCGCCAGGCACCCTTGGCGCTGTGCTGGACGACGACCGCATCCTGGCGCAACTCATCGGCGACGGGCTGCACGTGCATCCGGCCATGATTCGTCTGCTGCTGCGCGCCAAAGGCACAGAGCGCGTGATACTCATCAGCGATGCAATGCGCGCCACCGGCCTCGGCGACGGCGATTTCGAGCTGGGCGGCCAGGCCGTGACCGTGCGCGGCGGCGCGGCGCGTACGCTGGACGGCGCGCTGGCCGGCAGCACGGTGACGCTGGACGAAATCCTGCGGCGCGTGATGCGTCACGCCGGGCTGAGCCTGGCGCAGGCGCTGCCCATGGCTTCAGCGGTGCCGGCGGCGGCGCTGGGCCTGGCCGGGCGCAAGGGGACGCTGCAGCCTGGCACCGATGCCGACCTCATTTTGCTCGACGACGAGGCGCAGGTGCGACTGACGATGGTGGCCGGGCGCGTGGTTTACGATGCACGAGGTTAGGGATTTCGCAAGGAATTCGCTGTACGCTGTGGGCATGAACCGGAGCGAAAGGACAACATGATGGCGAAGATTGAGCAGGCAACGCTGGGCGGCGGGTGCTTCTGGTGCCTGGAGGCGGTCTATCAGCAACTTCACGGGGTGAGCCAGGTTGTCTCCGGCTATGCCGGCGGCCACATGGCCCTGCCGGACTATCGGACGGTATGCAACGGCACGACCGGCCATGCCGAGGTCGTGCAGGTCAGCTATGACGCGGAAGTCATCAGCTATCGCGACTTGCTGGATGTCTTCTTCACGATCCACGATCCAACCACGATGAACCGTCAGGGCGCGGACGTGGGCACGCAGTACCGCTCGGAAATATACACGCATTCGGACGAGCAGGCCGAGGTAGCCCGAGAAGTCATCGCCGCCATCAGCGCCGACGGCCTCTGGCGCAACCCGATCGTCACCGAGGTGACGCCGCTGGAGCGCTTCTGGCCGGCGGAGGACTATCATCAGAATTACTGGGCCAACAACCCGAACCAGGGTTACTGTCGCGTGGTCATCGCGCCGAAGGTGGCCAAGTTCCGCAAGCAGCACATGGAGCGTCTGGCAGCGGTTCGCTGAGGAAGGTACCCGAGGGGAGCAGTTGCGGCCGGCCTTGCCAGGCTGACCTGTAAGCCGCATTCTGTTCCCCTTGCGGGGCGGCGATCATCTATCTGTCCCGCAAGTTGCCTCGCGGGATCGAGCAGCACACCCGGCGCTTTTTACGGGACGGGCCGCCCCCTTGCGCCTGCTTGGCCTTGCTCCCGGTGGGGTTTGCCTGGCCGCCGACATCACTGCCGACGCCGGTGGTCTCTTGCACCACCTTTTCACCCTCACCCCCTCGCGGGGGCAATCAGTTCTCTGTTGCACTTGCCGTCGCGTTGCCGCGCCTGGCCGTTAGCCAGCACCGTGCCCTGTGGAGTGCGGACTTTCCTCCAGTCCCGCAGGACCGGCGACCGCCCGGTCAACCTGGCCCCTTTAGTATACCCGTCGTGGTGGTGGCGGGCAGAGTGCTATACTGCCTGCGTCACAGGGGATCGCGCGGCCACATGACCGGAGACGCCACGGCCAAATTAAAGACGGCAGTTTGCGTACGGAGCCTGGCATGACGGCGCGCAGGGCTCCGCTGCCCCTGCTGACCCTTGCGCTGCTGTTGGTCGCAGCCAGTCGCCTGCTGCGCCTCGACGACCTCACGATGAACCCCGACGAGGTCTGGTCGATCTGGCAGACCTTCGGCAGCGTGGATGACATCTTGCGCTGGACACCCAACGACTGGCCGCCGCTCTACTATCTGATCCTGGCTGCGTGGAGCCAGGTCGCCGGCATTCAGCCGCTGGCGCTGAGAACGCTGTCGGCGCTGGCCTTTCTGCCCGGCGCTGCCTGCGCCTTCCGGATAATGCAACGCTGGGGCGGCTGGCGCGCAGGCCTGCTGGCGCTGCTGGCCTGGTCAGCGCCCGGGCTGGTCATCCGGCTCAGCCTGGAAGTGCGTGGCTATGCGCTGCTGCTGCCGCTGACGATGCTCTCACTCTGGTTGACCCTGCGCTATTTCGAGCGACCTGGCTGGCGGCGCGCGCTGGCGCTGGCGCTTTCGATGGCTACCATGTTCTATCTCTCCTACACCGGCGGCATGGTCATCCTGTTGCTGGTCGCCTGCAGCCTCATCATCTACCGGCGCAGGATCTGGCGCTGGTGGCTGCCGGGCCTGATCGCCGGCCTGCTTGTTTTGCCGGAGCTGTTCGATATGGCCTCTCTGCTGGTGGGACGCGTCGCGTCTACCAGTACAATCGTATTGCCGCCGTTGCCACAGGCCATCGCGCAACTTTACGTCGACTTCAGCGGCAGTTTCTGGCCGTTGTGGGCGTTGCTGGCCGCAGCCGCGCTATGGCTCCTGCTGCGGCGTAAACGCCGGCAGGGCGCTGTAGTGCTGGCCTTGTCAGTCTGGGCGCTGGCGCTGCCTTTCCTGATTTACCTGCTCAACCCGGTACTAGGCCTCTTTCACGGGCGCTATATCTGGTGGATCCTGCCGGGCATTGCGCTGCTGCTTGCACGTGGGCTTTCGTGGTTGCCGCGCAGGGGCTTCCGCATGGCCATGCTGCTGCTGGTGGCAGCGCTCTTCGCGCCGCTGCCCGACGTCAGCCCATACCAGATCTTCGACGTGCTCTCGCCACTTGAGGACAACTTCCGCTGGCTGCGGGATCAGATGCAGTGGGGCGACGTGCTGCTGACGAATGTGGAGCATCGTTGCGGCGCGGCCGAGGAGTGGGACTATCATCAGCGCGCCTGGCTGCCCAACGGCTTGCAGTTTATTGACGAGCCGGCGGATCAGCGACGCATCTGGGTGTTGAACCCGAAGCAGCAGGCGCCGGAGCTGCGCGCGCATCTGGCTGCGGAACGTATCCCCGGGCGTTTTGTGGGGCCATGGGGTTGCCTGCTGCGCCTCTATGAGGCGGCGCCAGACCCCGAAGGCATCCCCTATGCGAACGGAATGCGCTTTCACGGCGCAGAGTTGATGCGGGATTCGCGCTTCATCGCTGGTCAACCGGTGCTCCACGAAGGGGAGACGCTGCAACTGCGACTGTGGTGGTCGGTAGATACGCCTCCTGCGCAAGATTACAGTCTGCACACCTGGCTGGCGCGTGAGGGGCGGCTGCTGGATGAAATCAATGGGCCGCCCCAGCCGTTCTGGCCGCCGGAAGCGACCGGAGAGACGAGCCGCTGGCAGCCCGGCAGCCGCTACGTCGAGCTGCGCGAACTGACGCTGCCGGCGCAGGCGGGCACTGGCAGTTACGAAGTGAATCTGAGACTTTACTATTGGGAGGACCTTGAAGCGGTGCCGGCGCCCGGCCTGGGCCCGAACGGGGAGCGGCGTATCCTGACGTTCAGCGTGCGCAGCTACTGAACCTGGGGCGGGGAGCAGTCAGGTTGACCGCTCCCCGCCTGGTGCATCAGACTTCTATTGCTGCTTCCTCTGCCTCACTTATGGCGTCCACGATTTCGAGGATGTACTCGCCTTCGTCACCATCGTTGTAGGTGGTGACCTCGACGATCACGGTCAGTTCTTCGTCACCGGCCGCCACGCCGTAGAGCGCCGAGCCCGAGCCCGGCAGATCGATGTCATCGTTGCTGTCGAGCAGGGTCTCGCCACTGGCATCGTAAAGGTTGAGCAGGGTATCCAGGTCGCCATCTTCACTGCCGAGCAGGATGTCCGTCACGCTGCCGGCGGGCAGGGTCAGGATGTAACGCAGACGCTGGCTGCGCAAAATCTGACCAATGATCACGTCGCCGACCGCAATCTCGCCGGCATCGTCGGGCACAATCACGAGGGCATCATTCAGCCAGGCGATGGCAGCCTCGAGCACTGCATCCCCCTCACTGAAAAGCGTTTCCTCTGTCACCGGTACGCGCAAGGTTGGCACCACGCCGATGCCCTCCAGGTGAATATTGTGATCTGCGTCCACTGCCCGCCCGACTGTGAAGGTGACTTCCATATCATCCGGCATGTAGAAGGTTTCCACGCTGCCGCCGGCGCCGGCAGTGGCGGTGTGGCCGACGATAGCTGCCCTGTCCTCGACAGTCATGTAGTAGCTGAAGAACTCGCAGGCGCTGTAGCAACTGGAGTAGACCAGAACGGCGACCTCGCCATCGTAACGCAGGTCCTCGGGCGGGAGGATGAAGTCGTCCTCCGTGTCGGGGTCGAAGAAGAAGTCTTCCGTGTCCTCGTCATAGAAGCCGGAGTTGCCCAGCACATGCGGCTCATTGAAGAAGTAGGCCGCCATCTGCTGGGCCAGCCAGCCACTGCCACCGCCGT
The DNA here is from genome assembly GCA_965238035.1 of Phototrophicaceae bacterium. Taxonomy (GTDB): domain Bacteria; phylum Chloroflexota; class Anaerolineae; order Aggregatilineales; family Phototrophicaceae; genus JAGWBD01. The sequence goes on from OZ250163.1 coordinate 2,369,945, forward strand.
TGCTGCGCATGTCGATGACGAGGCCGGGCACGGCGTAGTAATTGAGTTCGTCAATCAGCCGTTCCCAGAGGTCAATCGTCAGGCGTTCGTTGTCGCTGAATGAGTGGATCTGCACGAGGGTGAAGTCGCTGCCCTCTATTTCCTCGAACTCCAGTGGCAGCCGATGCCGGTCGCGTCCCTGGAAGAACGATGAAAAGTCAAAGCTGTCCCGTTCTTCGCTGGTTGGCATCACGGCGTTGGAGATTTCTTCGGCGCCGGGGTTGCGCCAGCTGAGCTCGACTTCGCTGTCGGCCGGGAAGCGCGTCGCGTAGCGCAGTTGCTGCAGTCGCTTTTGCTCCTCAAGGCTGAAGGGTTCAGACCAGGCGACTGTATCGCTAACGTACCCAGCGGCGGGCTGTCCGTTGATCTCGAGGATTTCGGCGCGCAGCTCGATGCCGGCATCGTCCGCCGGGCTGTCCTCCAGCAGGAAATTGACGACGATGCGCCCGTCATCGAGTTCACGGATGGCGATGCCGATGCCGCCGGCGATCGCCTCGCGGAATCCCCGGTAAACCGCCGGGCCGAAGGAGACGCTGACATGGCTGTCGGGGATGGACCAGGAGAAGTCACGCAGGGCGAACTCGTAGTCCTCGGGGTCTGCATCTGCCTGGGCCTGTTCGAAGCGCGGGCGGAATTCCGCACTCATTGCATCCCAGTCGATGCCCTTGTACTCCGTGAAGGCGTACTCGCGGCGGAACTTGTCCAGCATGGCGTCGAAGGCGGCGGTGTAATCCATCTCGGAGAAGTCGTCCGCCTCGGCGGCTTCACCCTCGATGAGGTTAACAACGGGCTCTGCCGAACGGTCGAAGGTGAAAGGGTCGCTGTCGAGGCTGACCAGGGTGTAGCCGGCCGGCAAACCCAGTGCCGGGTCGTCCTCCGTGAAGAGCAGGCCGTCTTCGCCATAGCCGGAGGGAAAGCCTTGTTCGTCGTCGGGGGCGTAAACCAGTAGCTGGCCGCCGATGACTTCGTTCAGGGTTTGTGAGCGGTTGCTGGTGTCCGTAGAGGCATAGGCAGTTGACCAGCCGCCTCCGCCCAGATCGCGTTCTTCCAGCTCGGGCGGGCCCCAGATGTTGGTCCAGAAGGCGACCGCAAAGATCTGGACGCCGCCGTCTTCTTCGCCATCATTGTCGACGTCGCGCAGGCTGCCCTGGGGTTCAAAGGGCAACTGCAGCACATAGCTGACGGGCGACGTGAAGAAATCGCTGGTCAGGCGACCCATAACCTGCGATTCCGGGGAAAAGGTGAAGTCACGGTCGCGGTCGACGAAGCCCGCCTGATCTTCAAGGATGATGAGTGGCTCGGCAACACCGTCGGTCAGGTAGGGGTTGGTGTAGCTCATTTCACCATAAACGGCGCGCGTACCCCCTTCATCGTTGAAGATGGGGGCCGGCACCAGGTCTGTCTGGGCCGCCACCGGAAAACATGTTGCCAGCAAAAGGCCGGCTAACAGCACATATCTGACCACGGGAACACTCCTTTGCCTGAAGGAAGAATGTTATGCGACAGTCTGACAAAACTTGCTTGCGGCAACCTTAACGCATGCCTGGCGCCAGATTAACGCTGCTTTCCTGTCGCTTGTTGCTGCGACTCCCGACCTTTACAATAGCATGCCTTCACCCGGAGCAAGGCAAATCGCGTGAGCGCGGGAACAAGACAGGCGAACTCACCGCCACTCTGGCTGCAGAAACGTGCTGCCAGAGTGCGCCGGACGCTGGCGGCGGCCGAGCCCGGAACCCTGGCCGTGCTGCTGCTCATGTTGCTGATGCCCCTGTTTTCGCTGCGCGCAGCCGGCTGGCCCCTGGCCGTAAACACGGCCGTCCCCGCCCTGTTGCTGTCCGTCCTGTTTGGCTACTGGCTGGCGCGCAGCCAGCACGGCGAGTTCTTCTCCCTGCTGCTCAGTTGGGTCTACGGCTTCGGCTGCGTGTTCCTGCTGGTGGCGACCAACGAGCCTGGCGACCTGCTGCAGGGCATCTCCCAGGTGCTGCGGCGCATGGCGACCTGGGTGAACGACGCCCTGGCCGGCAGCCTCAACCAGGATGTGATGATCCTCAACCTGCTGCTGGCATCGCTGTTGTGGTTTCTCGCATACAGCGCAGTCTGGCATGTCTTTCGCATCGACCGGGTATGGCGCGCAGTGCTGCCCACCGGTCTGGTGCTGGTGGCCAACGCCTTCATTTACAAGGGCAACGCAGATCTCGATCCCTTTCTTGGCATCTACCTCTTTCTCGCCCTGTTGCTGGTGGCACGATCCAGTCTTGAGACGCGCGCGTGGTACTGGTATGTCAACAAGGTGCGCGTGCCACCGCAACTGCGGCGCCAGTTCTATCGCCTGGGAGCCGTGCTGGCCCTGTTGACGCTGCTGCTGGCCTGGTTGCTGCCGCCGACGGATTTCCAGCAGCGCCTCGACCAGTTTCAGGAGCTGCTGGCCGGCGAACCACTGACTGAAATCACCCAGCTGCTGGACCGGCTCTTCACCTCCGGCGAGATGCCAGGGCCGGCGACGGCCGACTTCTACGGCGGCGATGCCCTGCAGCTGGGGGGCGCCGTGCAACTGGGCGATGACGTCGTCATGCAGGTCGCCGCACCCCTGGGTCACCGTTACTACTGGCGCTCGCGCGTGTTTGATATCTATGAAGCCGGACGCTGGTTACCAGCCGCAGACACGCGCCTGACGGACCCGCAGGCGCCGCTGGATTTGCCGCAGGAACCAGCAACGCAGAGCTCGCGGGAAGCGGTTGTGCAGACCTTCACGATGGTCTTGCGCGCCTCGCGCCTGGTCTATGCCGCGCCCCAGGTCTCTTCTGTCGCCCTGCCTACGCGCAGCGATCTGCGCTACATCGGCCCCGACGGGCGCTTTCTGGAGCCGCCAGCCCGCGACCAGAACATTCAGGCCATCAATGTATCGGTAATTCGCCCCTTGCGGGTGCTCAACAGCGGCGACAGTTACCAGGCCACCAGCCTGATGAGCATTGCCAGCGCCGATCAGCTGCGCGCGGCAGGGCGGAACTGGCCGGACTGGGTGAACAGCCTGTACCTCTATGTCTCTCCCTCAGTCACACAGCGCACCAGGCAACTGGCGCGCCAGATCGTCAGCGAGGCCGGCGCGGCAACGCCCTACGATCAGGCGAAGGCGCTGGAAGGCTGGTTGCGGCAAAACATTCGCTACAACGAGCGCATCCCGCAGCCGCCAGCGAACCAGGACCCGGTTGACTGGATGCTCTTCGACCTGGGGGAGGGATATTGCAACTATTATGCTTCGTCCATGATTGTCATGTTGCGCTCGCTGGGGGTACCGGCACGCCTGGCAGCCGGCTTCGCGCAGGGTCGCTGGGACCCTGTCCAGGATCATTTCGAGGTGCTGGAGCGCGACGCGCACTCCTGGGTAGAAGTCTACTTCCCTGGCTACGGCTGGATAGAGTTTGAGCCGACCGCCGCCCAGGCGCCCCTGGACCGCAGGGACCTGGAGCGGCAGGTCATTCCACCGGATGAAACAGAGCCGTCGCCAACGCCGACCGCCACGCCCACAGCCCTGCAGGCCATAGCGACGCCAACTGTGGAAGACGACGCCAGCTCTGACGAAGAACGTCCGTCGCCGACGCCCTCGCCAACGCCAACGCCGACAGCCACCCCGACGCCAACCTTTACGCCCACGGCCTCCCCAACAGTGCCTGGCCCCTTGCCGCCCCCGGCAGATCCGCCGCAGGAGTCGCCGCTGGATCCTCCTGTTCCCGAAGCGCCGGACCGCTCGTCCAACGTGCCGCCTCTGCCGGGCGGCCTGCTGGCCGCGTTGTTGCTATTTCTGTTGCTCCTGTTGCTGTTGTTGTTTCTGTGGTGGTGGTGGGAGTGGCGTGGCCTGCGCCGCTTCAACCCGATCGCGCGCGCCTGGGCCCGCCTGGAACGTTACACGCGCCTGATCGGCATCCGGCTGGATCCCGCGCACACACCGGCAGAACGTCGCCGCCGCATCGTCCAGGACCTGCCGGTCGCCGAAGCCTCGGTGACGACGATCACCAACATGTACATGCGCGAACGCTACGGTCCGGCAGACCAGCCCGGGGCGGATAGTGGCCAGGCCGGTCTCTCCTGGGGCCGGGCGCGCTATCGTATTCTGCGTCGCTGGCTGGGGCGCAAGTTGCTTCCCTGGCGCCAGCGACGCTGAGGCTACCTTACTGTTCGTCGATGATGCTGAAGACCATCGGGCGGCGCCGGGTCTCGTTGTAGAGCACGCGGCTTACCCTTTCCTGCAACCGCTCGCGTCGGCGGCCGTTGCGGCTCGTGCGGACCTCTGCAAGCGCTTCTTCCGCCGTGCGCCGCACGGTCTCGAGCAGCTCATCTGCCTCGCGCAGATAGACGAAGCCGCGCGTCAGGACTTCCGGTCCCGAGAGGATTTCCCCGCTTTCGGCGTCGATGCTGGCCACGACCACCAGGAAGCCGTCCTTGCCCAGGGTTTCGCGGTCGCGCATCACCGCCGGGCCGACGTCACCGACGCCGCTGCCATCAACGAAGACATAGCCGCCAGGCACGCGTTCGCCGACGTGCAGGCCATCCTCATTGACGCTGACCACGCTACCGTTTTCGATGACACGGATGTTTTCTTCGGGCAGGCCTGACTCGAGCGCCAGGCGGGCGTGAGCCATGAGATGTCGCAACTCACCATGTACGGGGATGAAATACTTTGGCCGCGTCAGGCTGAGCATCAGCTTCATCTCTTCCTGGCAGGCGTGCCCGGAGACGTGGACCGGCGCGACCGGGTCGTAAAGGACGTTGGCGCCTTGCTGGAAGAGCCGGTTGATGGTGCGGTAAACCATCTCCTCGTTGCCCGGGATGGCGTGCGCAGAGACTACGATGGTGTCGCCCGACTGGATCTCCAGCTGATGGTGGCGGCCCTGGGCGAGGCGGCTGAGCACGGCTGAAGGCTCGCCCTGGGTGCCGGTCACCATAACCACCACCTTGTCCGGCGGCAGGCTGTTGCTCGCTGACAGCTCGACAAAGGTATCTTCCTCCAGCTCCAGGATGCCCATCTTGCGCGCCATGCGCACGTTGGCGTTCATGCTGTAGCCTGCGATGGCCAGACGCCGGCCATGACGTTTGGCACAGGCGGCCACCTGTTGAATGCGTTGCAAATGCGAGGCGAAGGTGGCGATCATGATACGCCCCTGCGCCTGCTCGAAGATGTCGTCGAAGGCGGCGACCACCTTGCTCTCGGAAGGCGTCCAGCCTGGCTGGTCGGCGTTGGTGCTGTCGGCCAGCAGCAGCAGCACGCCCCTGCGCGAGAAGTCCGCCAGTTTGGCGTAATCGGGCCGCTTGCCATCGGGCGGAGTGTTGTCGAACTTGTAGTCGCCGGTGTGCACGATGAGGCCCAGCGGCGTGTTGATGCCGTAGCCGACGCAGTCGGGAATGCTGTGACAGACGTGGAAGCTCTCGATGGGGAAGGGGCCGACCTGGAAGTCGGCGCCGGGCTGGAAGATGTTGACCTCGCATTGATCCAGCAAGCGGGCGTCCTTGAGCTTGGCATTCAGCAGGGCGGCGGTGAGTGGCGTGGCCCAGACGGGCATGCCAGGGAAGGCCTCGATGACGTGGGCGATCGCGCCGGTGTGGTCCTCGTGGCCGTGGGTGTAAAGGATGCCGTGGAGCGTCAGGTCCTCGCGCTCACGCAGCCAGCTGAAGTCCGGGATGATGTAGTCCACGCCGAGCATGTCGTTGTTGGGGAACATGATGCCGCTGTCGATGAGGATGGCGTCATTGCCCCACTCGATGACGGTCATGTTCTTGCCGATTTCGCCAAGTCCACCGAGTGGGATGATGCGTATTTCGGGAGTTTGCATAATACAAGGGCACCCGACGTCCGGCCGGGCGCTGTCCTTTCCTGTTCAATTGTCGGATCACAAGGAAAAAGAAATCAGCACGATTGACACGCCAGTATAACACAGTTTGCACAGATGTCAGTGGCAGGTACGCCACAGTGCAGGGAGCGGTGGTACAATGGCCGCGTTTCCGCCTGCGAGGGTATTCGGCAGTGGGCAATCAGGAACCCGGCTCTTGATCAGCTTCGGCACGGACGGCTGGCGCGCGGTCATCGCGGACAGCTTCACCTTCGCCAATCTGCGTCTGGTGACCCAGGCGGTGGCGCAGGCCGTCCACCGGCAACACGTCGGCCCGGAGCCGCCCGAGGTGGTCGTCGGCTACGACACGCGCTTTCTCTCCGACCATTTTGCCAGGGAGGCGGCCTGTGTGCTGGCCGGCAACGGCATCATCGCCTGGTTGACGCGCACGGACGCGCCGACGCCTGCCATTTCCTGGAATGTGCGTTTGAAAGGTGCCGCAGCCGGCATCGTCATCACCGCCAGTCACAATCCGCCGCGCTATAACGGCTTCAAACTCAAGGCAAGCTATGGCGGCAGCGCAACCCCGGAGCAGTGCGCGCTGGTGGAAGTCGAACTGCGCGCGCTGGAGCAGACCAGCCGCGGCGCCGTGACGCTGGACTACGAGGCTGGCCTGGAAGACGGGCTCATTCGCCGCTTCGATCCCGGCTGGGAGTACTACCAGCATTTGAGCAGCCTGGTCGATATCGACCTGATCTCCCGCTGCGAGCTATCGATCATGGTCGACGCCATGTGGGGCGCCGGGCGCGGCGCCATCAAGACCATGCTTTCGCGTTCCCGCTGCCAGGTCAACGAAATCCGCGATGTGCTCAATCCCGGCTTCGGCGGAATCCACCCGGAGCCGATTCTGCGCTATCTGAACGAGCTGGTGGCGGCGGTGCAGCGTGTACAGGCGGACGTGGGTCTGGCGACGGACGGTGATGCCGACCGCATTGGTGCGATCGATGCGCTGGGCAACTTCGTCGATCCGCACCTGATTTTCGCCTTGACGCTGCGCCACCTGGTGGAGCAGCGCGGCCTGCGCGGAGCGGTGGTCAAGACGATCTCGACGACCTTCATGATCAACAAGCTCTGCCGGCGTTATGGCCTGCAGCTGCACGAGACGCCGGTCGGCTTCAACCACATCGCGGACCTGATGATGCAGCAGGATGTACTCATCGGCGGCGAAGAGAGCGGCGGCATCTCGGTGCGGGGCCACATCCCGGAAGGGGATGGCATCCTGATGGGCCTGCTGCTGCTGGAAATCATGGCGCAGGCGCAGGCCCCGTTGCACGAAATCGTCGCCGACCTGCAGGTGCAGTTCGGCCCGGCGCATTATGGTCGCATCGACGCGCAGCTGGGTCAGCAGCTGCCGAAGGGTGAATTGCTCCGGCGCATTGCAGAGAATGCGCCCGCCCGGCTGATCGGGGAAGCGGTGACGAGCGTGGATACTACGGACGGCGTCAAGTTCTGGCAGGCGGATGACAGTTGGCTGCTCATCCGGCCCAGTGGCACCGAACCCCTGCTGCGAATATACGCCGAGGCGAGGTCGCCAGACGCGGTGCAGGGTCTGCTACGTGAAGGCCAGTCGCTTGGCAAGGCAGCACTGGATTCAGATTGATTGAAGGGAGACTCGCATGAAACAGGCGGCAATTACAGGTGTGAAGCAGGCGCAGGCCATGGTGTTCCCGGATTTACAGGCCGATGCGCAGCGTGTGCTGGTGAAGGTGACGGTGGCGCCGTTGTGCACCGAGTACAAGGCTTTCGCCAATGGCCAGGTGGGCGAATATATGGGTCATGAAGCGGCAGGTGAAGTGCTGGAAACCGTTGGCTCAGCCAGCGTTCAGCCGGGCCAGCGCGTGGTCGTGATGCCTCAAACGACCTGTGGCGATTGTTTCTATTGCAATAGTGGCGATTACATTCATTGTCTGGCGGGAGCGGGCTTCAGTTCGCCGGCGGGCAGCGCCACCCTTGCGCAGCAAATGCTCAAGCAGGATTTGCTGTTGCTGCCGATTCCGGACGACATCTCGACGGAGCACGGGGCCATGGCCTGCTGCGGCCTTGGGCCGACCTACGGCGGAATGGAACGGATTAACCTCCAGGCTGGCGAAACCGTGCTCATCACAGGGTTGGGGCCGGTTGGGCTGGGTGGCGTGATCAACGCCTGTTATCGTGGCGCGCGCGTCATCGGCGTCGAAATGAACCCGTATCGCGCCAGACTGGCACAGGAACTTGGCGCCGAGGTCGTTCTCGAACCGGACGGGGCGCTGGAGCAGATCATGGATCTGACCGATGGTCGCGGCGTGGACAAGGCGGTTGATTGCTCCGGCGTGGTGGCAGCGCATCGTCTGTGCATCGATGCTGTGCGGCGCCTTGGCGCGGTGGTCTTCGTGGGCGAGTGCAGTGAACCCACATCGGTCTATATCAGCAGGGACATGATTCGCAAGGGACTTACTCTGGCAGGTACCTGGCATTACAACCTCGGCCTGGGGCGGCGCATCATGCAGCAGATTCGCCACGTGGGGCCGCAACTGGACAAGCTGGTGACGCATCGCTTTGATATTGATGACGTCCAGCAGGCCTGGGAATTGCAACTCACTGGCCAGAGCGGCAAGGTGCTTATCGCGCCCTGGGGCGTGACTGACTGAGCGCCGCGGAGGCGCCCTGACAGCGCCGCATTCTATGCTATACTGCGCGGCTATTGAGGACCGGAAGAGGAGACTGGCGGACGATGGCCTTCGACAAGATCAGGGTGCCCGAAACAGGGCAGAAGATCACCGCAAGCAATGGCGCGCTGCAGGTGCCGGACAACCCCGTGCTGCTGTTCATCGAGGGGGACGGCATCGGCTACGATATCATGACGGCCAGCAAGCGCATCTGGGATGCTGCGGTCGAGAAGGCCTTTGACGGCCGGCGCAAGATTTCCTGGATGGAGATCTACGCAGGCGAGAAAGCAGCCGGCATTTATGACGGCAACTACATGCCGGAAGAGACCTTTGACGCCCTGCGCGAATACCTGGTCGGCATCAAGGGGCCGCTGACGACGCCGGTCGGCGGCGGCTTCCGCAGCCTGAACGTGACGCTGCGCCAGGTACTCGACCTCTACAGTTGCATCCGTCCCGTGCGCTGGTTCGAAGGCGTGCCCAGTCCGCTGCGGCAGCCGCAGGACGTCGACGTGGTGATCTTCCGCGAGAATACCGAGGACATCTACGCCGGCATCGAGTATGAATCCGGCACGCCGGAGAACGAAAAGCTCGCGCGCTTCCTGCGGGAAGAGCTAGGCGCCACCGGCTTTTTCGAGGGTGCCGGCCTGGGCATCAAGCCGATCAGCCCCTTTGGCAGCAAGCGCCTCGTTCGGGCCGCCATCCGTTATGCGCTGGAGCGCGGCCGATCGAGCGTGACCTTCGTCCACAAGGGCAACATCCAGAAGTTCACTGAAGGTGCCTTCGTCAACTGGGGTTACGAGGTGGGACGCGAGGAATTCGCGGAAGAGACGATTTCCTGGGAAGAGGTGGCCCGCGATCATGGTGGACAGGTGCCGGAGGGTCGCATCCTGCTGCAGGACACCATCGCCGACATCATGTTTCAGAAGATGTTGCTGCGTCCGCGTGAGCACGAAGTCATCGCCACCACCAACCTGAACGGCGACTACCTCAGTGACGCGGTGGCGGCCGAGGTGGGCGGCGTGGGTATCGCGCCCGGAGCCAACGTTGGCGACGAAATAGCGCTCTTCGAGGCGACGCATGGGACCGCGCCCAAGTACACCAACCTGGACAAGGTAAACCCCGGCTCGCTGCTCTTTAGCGGCGTGATGATGCTGGAGCACATCGGCTGGAACGCGGCGGCGGATCTGATCACCACAGCCTATGAAAAGACCCTGGCGCAGAAGATCGTGACCTACGATTTCGCGCGCCAGATGGAGGGCGCGACCGAGGTAGCCACCAGCGCCTTCGCCACGGCCATCATTGACAACATGGGCTGATGCCCACGGCATTGCGGCAGGGAAGGGCGCTGCGGCGCCCTTTTTTGTTTGTCGCCTGCGCCACAATTGCCGCAGGAGCTCCTGAATCACTGTAAACTCGGGGTACGTCAGAGTTTAACGAGGGGCCAATGCGGCGCGGATCACAACCGGCGTGGCTCATCATGCTGATCGCGGCGGCGCTGGTATTCGCTGGCTGGTACCTGTGGCAGGGGCTGCAGACTTACCTGCGCAGCGGCGGTCTGGGCGTCCAGGAAGCCGTCCAGCAAGCCGAACAGCAAGCCAGCGCTACTGTCATCCGCGCTCTGACCAGTACTGTGATCTTCGCGCCACCGCCCACACGCACGCCGATTCCGGAATGCCAGCCTTTCGTTGTCGTGGTTAAGGAAGCAATAGTCCGCACAGAACCCTCCCGCGAAGCGCGTATCAAGCGCGCCCTGTTTGAGGGCGACGAAGTGTGTGTAATCGCGCCGGCAGCCTCCGACCCGGACTGGATGCTGGTGGATGAAGAGCCCCGTTCGCGGCGCATCGAGTCCGTTTACATGCACCGCTCGCTGATTCGCGCCGTGAACCCGACCGCGACTCCGGTCGCCACGCCCACGCCGCTTTCCACCATCACGCCCAAACCATCCGACACGCCCGAGCCGACTGCCGCGATTACTACGACCGCGCCCACGCAGACGCCTGTCGTGAGCGCCACCAGCCCCCTGCGCAGCGCCTGAACGGGGCGCCTGTGGTAAGGTTGGGATGACATAGGGGATGAAGGGCTGACTCATGCGTTCTGACCTGGAAATCGCAAGATGGGCGGACCTGAAACACTGTCACGAGATTGCCGCACAAATGGGCCTTGAGCCAGAGGATCTCGACCTTTACGGCTCACCGCATGTGGCCAAGTTGCGCCTGGAGGTGCTGGACAAGCTGCGCGACCGGCCTGATGCGAAGTACATTGACGTCACAGCCATCACGCCCACGCCCCTGGGCGAAGGCAAATCCACAACCACGGTGGGCCTTGGTCAGGCGATGAAACACCTGGGCAAGCGCTCGGTGGTGGCGTTGCGGCAGCCCTCAATGGGGCCGACCTTTGGCATCAAGGGCGGCGCGGCCGGTGGCGGCCATGCCCAGCTGGTGCCGATGGAGACCTTCAACCTGCATTTGACTGGCGACATTCACGCGGTCGCTGCCGCCAACAACCTGCTGGCTGCGATGATCGACAACCGCCTGCTGCGCGGCAACCCGCTTGACATCGACCCGGACAGCATCACCTGGCGTCGGGTGGTGGACATGAACGACCGCGCGCTGCGCAACATTGTGGTGGGCATGGGCGGCAAGTGGAACGGAATGCTGCGTGAGACGGGCTTCGACATCGCCGTCGCCAGCGAGGTGATGGCCATTCTCGCCGTGACGACATCCTTGCAGGACATGCGCGAGCGTTTCGCGCGCATCGTCATCGGCCTCAACAGCAGGCGCGAGCCGGTGACTGCCGGTCAGATCGGCGCGGCCGGCGCGATGACGGTGCTTATGAAGGACGCGATTCGCCCCAATCTGCTGCAGACCCTGGAAAACACGCCCGCGCTGGTGCATGCCGGACCCTTTGCCAACATCGCCCAGGGAAACAGTAGCGTTCTGGCCGACCTGATCGGCATAAAGTGCGGCGATTATCTGATCACCGAGTCAGGTTTCGGCGCGGACATCGGCGCGGAGAAGTTTTTCAACCTCAAGTGCCGTGCCAGCGGGTTGCGGCCGGACGCCGCCGTGCTGGTTGTCACAGTGCGCGCCCTGAAATTGCACAGTGGCCGGCATCGCGTCGTCGCAGGCAAGGCGCTGCCCCCGGCCATGCTGGAGTGCAATGTCGCGGAAGTCGAGCTGGGCGCAGTCAATATGATTCGCCAGATTGAAAATGTTAAACGCCACGGCGTGACGCCCGTGGTGGCCATCAATGTCTTCGAGAGTGACCATCCGGAGGAGCTGGCGGCGATCCAGCGCATTGCGGTGGAGGCGGGCGCCCTGGGAGCTGCCCAGGCCAGACATCATGCACAGGGCGGCGCTGGCGCTGTGGAGTTGGCCGAAATGGTCGTCAGCGCCGCGCAGACCCCATCCACTTTCCGCTTTCTGTATGATGTGAATCAGCCCATAAGAGACAAGATTGAAACGATAGCGACACAAATCTATGGCGCGGCTGGCGTAAGTTACGAGCCGCAGGCCGGGCGCCAGATCGACAACTACGAGGCGAACGGCTTTGGCAACCTGCCCATATGCATGGCCAAGACGCACCTCAGCCTCAGCCACGACCCGCAGCTGAAGGGCGCGCCCACCGGGTTTGAATTGCCTGTGCGTGAGGTGCGCGCCAGCGTGGGCGCAGGCTTTATCTATCCCTTGTGTGGCGACATGCGCACCATGCCTGGTCTCTCGGCACATCCTGCCGCCGAGCAGGTCGACATCGACGAGAACGGGGAAATAATCGGCCTGTTCTGACGCGCGGCGGATTCGGGTCCGGGGAAGCGAAAGGACGCACAATGACTTTTCTGCGTGATCGACGGGACGTAACCGTGTCTGAAAGTCAGGAAGCAGCGCGACCCCTGCCACGTGCCACACTGCCGGCGCCGATGGGCTTTGAGACCGTGCTGGGCGCCAACTGCGCGCTGGAAGGCCTGTTGCGCAGTGAAGCCAATGTCCGCCTGGACGGCACCTTCGACGGCCAACTGGAGATTGATGGCAACGTGCTGGTCGGCGAAACGGCGCGCATCAATGCCGACATCAGCGCGCGCAACATCTCCATAGCGGGCGCCGTCCGCGGCAACGTCAGCGGGCGCAAGGTGCAGCTGCTACGCACCGGGCGCGTCTGGGGCGACATTCGCGCCACCGCGCTATCTACCGAGGAAGGCGCCTTCATTGATGGCAAGATCACCATGGTCAGCACAGAATCATCCTCGCCAGCAACCCCTTCGGACATCGATGCAGATGACGACTGAACGAATCCCGGGCCAGGCGCACAGGGGGCGGTTGAAGAGGACGTGTAGACCGTGATTTGCGACATCACGCGGCCGGTCAATGCGCAGACTGCTGTCTGGCCGGGCGACCAGCCCTATCGGCTGCGGCACACGTTGCGCCGCAGCGAAGGCGCATCCGTGAATCTGACGGCGCTGGAAGCGACCCTGCATCTGGGCACGCACATGGATGCCTGGTTCCACAGCGCCGACGATGGCGCAGCCGCCGCGCAGATGCCGCTGGCGCCCTGCATCGGCCCGGCGCGCCTTGTCACGCTAACGCGCAATGACGGCCCGCTGGAACCTGCTGACCTGGCGCATGTCTCGCTGGCCGGAGTGCAGCGACTGTTGCTGCGCAGCGCAGTCAGCGAGCTGGCGGCGGATGTGTGGCCGACGGCCTGGCCCTGGCCGGGCGCCGCGCTGATTGAGGAACTGGCCGCCGGCGGTCTGCGTCTGCTGGGTCTGGATTCACCTTCGGTGGATCACGGGGACAGCACGGCACTGCCCGGTCATCATGCCTTACGCCGGCACGGCATTGTCACGTTGGAAAGTCTGTGGCTGAGCGACGTGCCGGACGGCGACTACGAACTGGTGGCCCTGCCGCTGCGTCTGGAAAATGCCTGTGCCTCGCCAGTGCGCGCCATCCTGCGCGACTTGCCGGGCTAGCGCAGTTTCTCCCGCGGCAGCACGGCGAGGACAGCCAGTCCCAGGGCTTCGACATCCTCACGACGGCGTAGCGCCGGGTCGAAGGCGTAGGCCAGCATGGCCAGCACCAGACCGGCACAGAAGCCCAGCGCGACGCGCAGCAGCGGGGCCAGGCGCAGGCTCAGGGACACTGGCACAGGCACAATGGTCGGCGTATCGAGCACTGTGACTGTGGCCGTCTCGTCGCCGAGCTGCGGAAAGTACTTGCGGTTCTGCGTCTGCAAGACATGGATGGCCGCATTGGCGATACGCGCCAGAGCCTGTGCGTCCGGGTGGCTGAGGAAGAGCTGGCCAATGCTGCGCTGATGATCCGCCGCGATACCGAGCGCGTCACTGTCGCCGCTGACTATTCCCGGAGCACTGCTGATTTCCCGGCGGAAGCTTTCGGTGCGCGCCCAGGCGCTGAGCGCGTTCACCGTCAACTCGGAGGCCAGCCAGACGTCCTGCATATCGCTTTCCGGCGGCAGCTGATCCAGAGAGCTTTGGGCGGCACTGAAGTGCAGCACGGTGCTGTAGCCGCCGCCTGAACCGGTCGCTGCGGACAGGGCGGGCAGGGCGGCGAGGCCGGCGATCAGCGTGGGGATCACGATCAACCACCACCAGCGTCGCAGAAGTTGGGCCATCGCGCGCAGTTCCATGGAATCTCTCATGATCGGCAGGGGTCGCGCCACACCATTGGCTGCTGTTTGCGGAAGGCTTCCAGGGCCTGTTCAACGAATGCGCGCATTTGCTGCATAAAGACGCACGTATCGAAGCGCAGGGCGTGGGCGCGAATGGCACGGCTATCGTAGCGACTGACATCCAGGTCTGCCAGCGTTGATGCCAGGGCCTCCACGCTCTGCTCGTGAAAGAGTTCGCCGCTGCGCCCGGGCAGCACGGTGTCCAGTGCGCCGCCGGCGCCGAAGGCGATCACCGGGCGCCCGGCGGCCTGGGCCTGCACAGGCGTGATGCCGAAGTCCTCGTGTCCGGGAAAAAGGAAAGCTCGACAGCGCGCCATTAGCTGCGGCAGGTCCGCATCCGGCACACGACCGAGAAACTCGACTGTTGGCCCGGCCATGGCCTGCAAGCGCTGCATATCACGGCCGCTGCCGCCGACCTTGAGCGGCAGGCCCAGCTGGCTGGCGGCGCGCACGGCAAGGTCGATGCGTTTGTAGGGCACGAGGCGCGCCACGACGAGCAGGTAGTCATCATGCTGCGCAACGGGTGTGAAGCGCTGAGTATCCACGGGCGGGAAAATTAACGTCGAGTCGCGCTCGTAACAGTCGCGGATGCGCTGGCGCACGGCGCTCGAGATGGCGATGAAATGGTGAACGCGCTGCGCCGCGGCGTAGTCCTGGCGGCGCAGCAGGGCGATCAACGGACGCAACGCCTGTAGCAGTGGGGCGCCGAGCCGTTCGCGTTCGATGTACTCCTCCAGCTGCCAGAGATAGCGCGTTGGCGTCAGGCAGTAGCAAATGTGCAGCGCGCGTTCATCGTGGCGCAGCGCGGTGCAAAAGCCGCTTTTGTTGCTGAGGATCACGTCCTGGTCGCGCAGCATCAGCCCGGACCAGGCCAGAGGGTAGAGCGGCAGGAAGGGCTGGTGATGCCGCTGAATGCCGGGCAGACGATTCAGCCAGAGCGTGCGAATGTCCGCCGCGCGCAGGGCTGGCGGCATGCGCTCTGGCGCATAAATGCTGGTGTAGACCGGGCTGTGCGGCCAGAGCTCCAGCAGCGCTTCCAGCACATCTTCCGCGCCGCCAACCTGGTTGAGCCAGTCGTGCACCAGCGCCAGCTTCACGGGACGTCTCCGCCTGTCAGGGCGCGCAGCGGCCGGTAGCTGCGGCGATGGGCGGTGCCTGGGCCGTGTGCCTGCAGGGCATCGCGGTGCGCGGCAGTGCCATAGCCCTTGTGCCGTTCAAAGCCATAGACGGGGAGTTCAACAGCCAGCCTCCGCATGGTCGCGTCGCGCCAGGTTTTTGCGAGCACGCTGGCCGCAGCAATGGTCAGCGAACGCGCATCGCCATCAATCATGGTTACCTGTGGGTAGCGCGGCAACATCTCTGGCCAGATGAGCGCATCAAGGAAGAGGCAGTCGGGCTGAAAGCCCCTGCAACGCTGGCAGGCGTCCGCCAGCGCGCGCTCCATGGCCAGTCGCGTCGCCTGATCGATGCCCAGCGCATCGATCTCCACGTTGCTCGCCTGGCCGATGCCCCAGGTTAGCGCCTGCTCACGAATGCGCCGCGCGGCGCTTGCCCGCTGGTCAGGACTCATGATTTTGCTGTCGCGCACGTCCATCAGCGCCGCGCGCAGCCCCTTGCGGGCGGGCGGCAAACAGACTGCGCCCACACTCACCGGGCCTGCCCAGGCGCCACGACCGGCCTCGTCCATCCCCAGAATGTGGCGATAGCCGAGACGCTGCAGCCGGCGCTCATGGGCGAGGTTGGCCATAGACACCGCGCTGCCAGTTGCGGCGGATCGCCTGGATTTCCAGCAGAATGTGCAGCGAATCATGAAACAGGCGCATGCGGCTGTCAGGGTCAAAGTACCAGGTGATGGGGATTTCGCGGATGCGGTAGCCGCGTTTGCGCGCGATGTAGAGCAGCTCGACATCAAAGCCGATGCCTGCCATCTGCTGCACGCTGAACAGATCTTCGGCGGCCGCGCGCGTGAACATCTTGAAGCCGCATTGCGTGTCCTGCATGCCCGGCAGCGCCGTCCACTGGATGATGCGGTTGAGCACGCGACCCATGAGGTGCCGATAGTAGGGCTCACCGATGCGCCGGGAGTCGCGACCTTCGCGGGTTGCCAGGAGAACGTCGTTTCCGTCGCTGTGAGGTGGCAGGAAGCAGGTGATGTCCTCGATTTGCATGGAGAGATCGGCGTCGCAAATGAAGCGGAACTCGCCGCGTGCGGCCTGCATCCCCACCTTGACGGCCAGGCCCTTGCCGCGCACGGCTGCCTCTATCACGCGCGCCCAGGGATGCTCGTCGGCGAAGGCCTGCGCGACGGCGACCGTGTTATCGCTGCTGCCATTTTCGACCACGATGAGCTCGGCGCAATACTTCTGTTGCTGCAGAAAGGTGTCGATTTTCTGCAGGCTGGCGGGCAGGCGCAGCGCCTCGTTGTACGCCGGGATAATGATTGAGAGGTATGGCCGAATCGCGTCTCTGCCCTGGGTTGCGTTCATGAAACCGGCTCGCGCAATAGTTCTTCCAGATAACACAACGAAACCTGGCGGCTGGCCTGCACCGGGGCGCGTTTGCGCCACATGCGCGGCAGCCCGCAAAGGCCGGCCAGCATCCCGCGCAAGCGTGCCCGCGCCTCAGCGCCACGCCAGGCAGCCAGCGCCTCGCGCAGGAGACGCCACTGCGCGCGCAGCACCAGCCGGCCATGACGACGCCACAGGTCCGCCGGGTAGTTCTTGAAGAGCAGGTAAATCAGGTTGCGGCCGTCATAATAACTGGCCGTCACGCCGCCGCCGGTCGCCGACAGATGATGATACACGATGGCGCGCGGTGTATACAGGCAGCGCCAGCCCGCCAGCTGGGCGCGCCAGCCCAGATCGACGTCCTCGCAGGAGAAGAAGAAGTCGTCGTCCAGCAGGCCAATCTGGTCAAGCATTTTGCGGCGATACACGGCGGCGCCGCCGCAGGCGCTGAAGACATATTCTTCATCCTCGAACTGACCACAGTCCCGCTGCCAGACACCGCGATTGCTGGCGCGGCCATCCAGCGAAAAGCTGTCGCCGGCTGTGTGCAGATGGTCCGGGCGGTCGTGCAGCAGCAGTTTGCTGGCGACCGCGCCAGCTTGTGGATGCCGGTGAAAGGCGTCTACGACTGCCGCCGCCCAGCCCTGGTGGACTTCGGTGTCATTGTTGAGCAGGCCTGCCAGCTCGCCCGTGGCAGCGCACAGTCCGGCATTGCAGGCGCCGGTGAAGCCGCAGTTGCGCGGCAGCTCTATCAGCCGCACCTGCGGATAGTCACGCCGCAAAAGTGCACAGGAGTCATCGCTGGAAGCGTTGTCAACGACGATGACTTCGAGCGGACTCCAGCTTTGCCTGGCCAGCGAATCGAGGCAGGCCGGCAGGAAATGCGCGCCATTCCAGTTGGGAATGACGACTGAAAGCTGCGGCCCCGACGCTGACGGCGCATTCATCGCAGCAGGCCTTCGCGCGCCAGGAAGGCGTCTACCGCCTCGCGCCAGGGACGCAGCGTGATGCCCTGTAGCTGCCCGGCGTTGTTCGCGAGCGCGGCGTATTCCGGCGGGGTAGAGGGGCGCGGCCACTGCTGGCTGCTGATGGCGGTAATCGGCGCGTCTGCGAATCCGCTGCGGTCGAGGATGTGACGCGCGAACTGCAGACGCGAGCAGGCGCCCTCGTTGACGAAATGGTAGATGCCGTAGCGTTCGCTGGCGATGAGTCGGACGAGCGCGGCGGAGAGGTCATTGGTGTAGGTCGGATTGGCAACCTCGTTGCTGACGACCCGCAGCGCCTTGCCGGCCTGCGCAGCGCCGAGAATTGCCTGGATGAAGTTGCGGCCACCATGCGCGAAAAGCCAGGCCGTGCGCACGATATAGTGCCGCGGGTTGTGGGCGCTGACGACACATTCTCCAACCCGTTTGCTGTAGCCATAAGGATTGGCCGGCGCAGGCATGGCGTATTCGTCCAGGGGGACGCGGTCGCGCCCGGAAAAGACCTCGTTGCTGCTGATGTACACGATGGCCGCCTCCACCGCCGCCGCGGCCAGTGCGACATGTTGCGTCCCGAAGCCATTCACCAGCAGCGCGCGTTGCGGATCACGGGCACAGCCATCCACATCGGTCCAGGCGGCAGCGTGCATAACAAGCTGTGGCCTTTGCTCGCGCAGGAAAGCCCGTGTGGCAGTAAAGTCACAGATGTCGAGCCGCGCGACATGGTCGCCAATGACATCCGCGCCCAGCACGTCGTGCCCTGCTTGTGTCAGGTCCTCGAGCAGCTTGCCGCCCAGGTTGCCGGCCGCACCCGTCACCAGGATTCGCATGGCTCTCCCGTCGCTTCTGCGGGCATTGTAGCACGGGCGCAAACCTGTGGTGAGGGCTTGCTCAGCGCTCGGCGGCAGCCAGACGCGCGGCATACTGGCGACGATACCAGTCGTCCCAGTCGCCGGACTTGATGGGGCGCCACCACCACTCGTTCTGCTGGTACCAGCGCACGGTCGCGGCGGCAGCTTCTGCGTAACTGTGCTCGCGCTGCCAGCCGAGCGCCTTCAGCCGGTCGCAGCGCATGGCATAGCGCAGGTCGTGGCCCTCGCGGTCCGGCACATGGCGAATGAGCGACGCCGGCCTGTCCAGCACTTCCAGGATGCGGTGGGTGACGTCGAGATTGCGCTCCTGGTGTTCGCCGGCGATGTTGTACGCTTGTCCTGACTCGCCGTGGAACAGGGCGCAGGCAATGCCGCGTGCGTGGTCATCGACGTGGAGCCAGTCGCGCTGTTGCCGGCCGTCGCCGTAGAGCGGCAGCGAATTTCCGTCGATTGCCTCGGTGATGAAGAAGGGCATCAACTTTTCGGGATATTGGTAGGGGCCAAAAGTGTTGCTGCCGCGCGTGACGACCGTATCCAGGCCGTGAGTGATGTGGCAGGCGCGAACCAATAGCTCGGCGCCGGCTTTGCTGGCGGCGTAGGGACTGTTGGGCAGGAAGGCATCCGCCTCCTCAGAGAAGCTGCCAGGTGCGATGTCGCCGTAGACCTCGTCGGTAGAGACCTGCAGGAAGCGCCCGACGCCAGCCCGGCAGGCCTCGTCGAGCAGGATGTGCACCCCAACGGTGTTGGAGTGAATGAAGGCGTCCGGCGCCATGATGCTGCGGTCGACGTGGCTCTCCGCCGCAAAGTTGACGACTGTGTCGATTTCATTCTGCTTGAGGGCGCGCGCGCTGTCCTGGCGGCTGGCGATGTCTCCCTGGACGAAGCAATAGTTCGGCTCATCCGTGACCGGCAGCAGATTGTTCAGGTTGCCGGCGTAGGTCAGCAGATCGAAGACGATGATGTTGAGTTCGGGATGCCGCGCCACCATGTGACGCACGAAGGCGCTGCCGATGAAGCCCGCGCCGCCGGTGACGAGGAGGTTTCTCACTTCGGGGAATCCTGGGCAGCGACGGGCTTCACGATGTGCGGCAGAAAATGCGCCAGCGCGTGGGCGACGCCGTCTTCGTCGTAGCGGGTGGAGACGAAGTCCGCGGCTTTCTGAACGGCCTCGTTCGAGTTGCCCATGGCCACGCCGATGCCCGCCAGCTGCAACATCTCGATGTCGTTCTCGCCATCGCCGCAGGCCAGCACATGCTCCGGTGCAATCCCCATATCCTCTATCAGGACGCCCAGGGCGCCTCCCTTGCTGGCGCCGCCGGGCAGCACCTCGACCATAACTTCCATGCCGGGCTGCAACACCTGCACGCGCTCGCCAAAAGCTTGCTCAAGGCGGGCGCGCAGCGCATTCATGCGGGCCGGACTCGTGACGTCCAGGGCGGCAAACTTGTTGATCGGCACCCGCTGCGCCAGGTCGGCAAGCGACTCACAGGACTGTGGCCGGGGCTCGCCATACATGACGAGCAACTCGATGTTGTGATCGAAGGCAGTGACCCAGGTCTCCGTGCCCGAATAGGCGACCAGGGCGATATCGTCCCCGACGAGTTCGACGACCTCGCGGGCGGTCTCCGCTTCAAGGTACTGCTGGTGGCGGATACTGCCATCTCCGTTGTGGGTGACCAGACCCTGCACATAGATGCCCGGCGAAGACAGACCCAGCTGGTCAATGATCTTGAGCGCCGAGCCGCGTGTTCTGCCGGTGGCCAGCACGATCTGAATGCCGGCGTCGCGCACCGCGGCAAGGGCCGCCAGGTTCGCGGTCGAAATCCCCTGTTGGGGGTCGAACAGCGTGCCGTCAAGGTCAAGCGCGATGAGTTTAATTGCTGGGGTCATTTAGGGGATCCAGACGC
This sequence comes from Phototrophicaceae bacterium, assembly GCA_965238035.1. Classification (GTDB taxonomy): domain Bacteria; phylum Chloroflexota; class Anaerolineae; order Aggregatilineales; family Phototrophicaceae; genus JAGWBD01. Next base: position 2,390,459 of record OZ250163.1, read on the forward strand.
TGCTGTGGTCGCCAAGGTTCATGCGGAGGGCCTGCGGCTTGCCGTCGGCGCGTTGCACGCTGACGTTGCGGCCGACGAGCGTATCCTGCAGCCGCACGTCGATGTCGCAGACGCTGCTGTGCTCGAGGATGATGCTGCGCTCGATTTCGGCGTTACGGATGCAGACGTCGTGATAGATGCTGGTGAAGGGACCGATGAAGCTGTTCTCGATGACGGTGTTGCGGCCGATGATGCTGGGGCCGCGGACGACGCTGCGCAAGATGCGGGCGCCGGCTTGCACAGTGACGCGCGAGTCGACCTCGGAGTCCTCGATGACGCTGTCGGCTGCGACACCGGGCGTGAGCTCGGCCAGTACGTGACTGTTGGCCTCGAGCATGTCGGTGGCCTTGCCGGTGTCGATCCACCAGCCCTCGTGCACGTGCGGCGCGACCTGGTAACCGGCGTCGATCAGCCACTGGATGGCGTCCGTAATCTCCAGCTCGCCGCGCGCAGATGGCCGAATGGCAGCGACGGCCTGATGAATGTGACGGTCGAACATGTAGATCCCCACCAGCGCCATGTTGGAGGGCGGCTGCTGCGGCTTCTCGATGAGCCGCTCGATGCTGCCGTCCATGCGCAGAATGGCGACACCATAGGCGCGTGGGTCGGCGACCTCTTTCAGCACAATCTGGCTGTGCCAGTCACTGGCGGCGAAGTCCTCGATGAGCCTGCGGATGCCTCCCTGGATGACGTTGTCCCCCAGAAACATGACGAAGCGCTCCTCGCCCAGAAAGTCGCGCGAGACGCGCACGGCGTGCGCCAGTCCGTCGGGGCTGTCCTGCTGAATCCAGGTGATGCGCACGCCAAGCTGGCTGCCGTCTCCCAGCGCTTGCTGGATGTCCGGGCCTGTGGCGCCGATGACGATGCCAATGTCGGTGACGCCTGCCTCACGCAGGGACTCGACGACGCGCAGCAGGATGGGCTTGTTGGCGACGGGGATGAGTTGCTTTGCGCGAGTGTAAGTCAGCGGGCGCAGTCGTTTACCGCTGCCGCCGCTGAGGATCAGTCCCTTCACGTGGCAGGCTCCTGGCTCAGGTCGGGTCGCCGTAGCGCGTGGCGGCGCTCTCGCGCGGCGCGTTGTCGAGCACCGCGCCGACGATGCGCACGTTGACACGCTCCAGCGCCTCTCGGGCGCGGGCGGCGTGTTCGCGACGGGTGTGGCCGGCTTTTATAACCAGCAGCACGCCGTCCAGCTGCGAGCCAAGCAGGGCAGCGTCGGTCACCGCCAGCACGGGTGGGCTGTCAAAGAGTACGTAGCTGGCGCGGGCGCGCAGCAGGCCGATGATTTCGCCCATTCGCTGGCTGCCGAGCAGGTCAGCAGGAGCGGGCGGCAGCGGGCCGGAGGGCAGGATATGCAGACCCTCGATCTCTGTGGCAACCAGTGGCGGTTCGGCGAGGGCCGTATCCTCAAGCATCATGGTGGTCAGGCCGCGGCCGTTGTCCAGGCCCCAGATATCGTGCTGCGCCGGCCGGCGCAGGTCGCTGTCCACCAGAATGGTGCTGTGGCCGCCCTGGGCGAAGGTGACGGCCAGGTTGGCGAGCACGCTGCTCTTGTCTTCTCCACGCGCCGGCGAAGTGACCAGCAGGGTGCTGACCGGGTGCTCAACGCTGCTGAACATCAGGTTGGTGCGCAGGGTACGGAAGGCCTCGGCGGCGGCGGAGCGCGGCTTGCGGAGCGTGACGAGGTCCATGGCTTATCCTTCCGCCTGGGGAATGTTGGCGAGCACGCTGATGCCGGTGGCGCGCTCCATATCTTCGCCGTTGCGGACGATGCTGCTCTCCAGGTATTCCAGCACCAGCACCAGAACGCCCCCCAGAATGAGCCCGAGGATGGCGCCCGCGGCGGCGTTGAGCGTGGGCCGTGGACGTAGCAGCTCATAGCGGGCGTTGTCCTGCAGACGCGCATTGATATGGTCTTCACGACGGGCGCGCTGGTTTTCCTCGTTGCGATACTGTATGAGCAGGTTGCCCCATTCGCGTGCGACGTCGTTGGCCAGATCGCCATCGGCCAGATCGACATCGATTTGAATGGTCAGGTTAAGCGGATCGGCGGCGATGGTGACCACGCTGGTGAGCTGGCGCGCCGTCATGTCGAGGCGCAAGTTGTCGATCACCTCGCGGGCGCGGAACTCGCTGTCGAGGTAGGCGACGTGGTTGCCGAGCAGAGTCTTGCTGGCTTCGGTGAGGCCGAAGTCGGCGCGCGTGGGTTGCATAAGCACGCGCTGCGTGGCGCGATAAACAGGGGTCTGGCGCGTGCCCAGCCACCATGCGCTGCCTGCTGCGACCAGCGCCAGCAACAGCAGAATCCAGCCGCGACGCAACAGAATATTGACGTATTCCAGCAGGTTCATGCCGTCCCTCGCTGTGGCGCGACTGCTGTCATTGTACCCGAAGCGCGTGCTATGGCGAGTGTGCGTCGGCGCCGTCGTCCAGGTTGTGCGGCAGTCGTTGAATGCCCGCCGACCCCAGCTGGCTGGCAATTATACTCATTGTCTGCCCGGTCAGCGGGTGGCGCAAGTCTGGCGCCAGCGCGGCCAAAGGCAGGACGACGTGCGCGTAACGCAGGATGTCCGGGTCTGGCACCTGCCGCAGCGGCTTGCCGCACTGAAAGGCCTTGTCGCCCCAGAGGGCAATGTCAATATCGATGGTGCGCGCGGCGTTTCGATTCTGCGGGTCGCGCTCCCTGCCCAGACAGGTCTCAATGCGCTGAATGACTTTGTGATGAAAATCGGAGGGGGTGTGCGCAGTGCTCACGCGCACCGCCATGTTGAGAAAATCGGCCTGGTGGGGGTCGCCACGGGGCGCTGTGCGATAGACCGGCGAACAACGTTCCAGTGTACAGGCCGCGCGCAGCAGGCGCAGGGCAGCGCGCAGGTTGTCACAGGGGCGAATGTTGCTGCCCAGCGAAAGCCAGACGCTGGTTTCAGTCTGCATCAAAGTCCGAAGCCCGGCGCTCAATGCAGACGCCCACGGAATCCGAGAATCGCAGCGCGCCAGGCTTGTGCGCTCGCACCTGCACCCAGGCGGCCGCATGTTCCAGCACGCAGATGCGCGCGATGGCCGTGGCCAGGGTCTCCAGTAATTGCCAGCGCGAGGCCTCCACGAGTGTGATAACGTCCTTGATCAGGCTGCGGTAATTGAGCGCATCTTTGGGGTCATCGCTGCGGGCGGCGGCGCGCATGTCGCAGCCAAGGCGGAGACTGATCACGACATCCTGGCGGTCCTTGCGCTCGTGCTGGCTGAAGCCGATGATGCAGCGCAGGCGCAGATTGTCAATCTCGATGATGTCCATATCTTATTATTCTCACAGCAAACCAGCATGCCGTTCCGCTCACAAAGATGCTATGTTAACATATTATCAAGAAGCGAAAGATCGCAGGGCAGGAAACGATAAATGAGCGGAAACAGCGATAATCACGTGAAGCCGCAGCACAATTCCGCTACCTCAGCAAAGCAGCACGGCCTGAGAGAGAATGGTCATGGTGTCGCTCCTGCAGCGTCGACACCGGTGGATCAGGCGCGCATTGCGGCCGCCACGGCCGAGATTCTGGACGCCATTGGTGAGGATGCCGGGCGCGAGGGCCTGATCGCCACACCGGAGCGTGTGGGCCGCGCCTGGGCGGAACTGACGGCTGGCTACCACATCGACCCGGTGAAGCTCATCAACAATGCGATCTTCGAAGTTGATCACGACGACATGGTCATCGTGCGCGACATCGAGTTCTACAGCCTCTGCGAACATCATCTGCTGCCTTTTGCCGGTCGCGCGCACGTGGCCTACATTCCGCGCGGCAAGATCGTCGGCCTTTCCAAGATTCCACGCATTGTGGACATGTACGCGCGCCGGCTGCAGGTGCAGGAACGCATGACGCGCCAGATTGCCGACTTCATTGATTCCGTGCTGGCGCCGCATGGCGTGGCCGTGGTGCTGGAGGGCGTGCACCTCTGCGCTGTGATGCGCGGCGTAAAAAAGCATGAGGCCAGCATGACGACCAGCAGCATGCTCGGTACCTTTCGCGAGAATCCCGGTGCGCGCAACGAATTCCAGGTGCTACTGGGACGCTCCGGAAGCAGTCACATCATCGGCTGAAGCTGCCAGGCTGAATTGTCACAGCCAGCCCTCCCTGTGCTGTAGTGTCGCCGTTCGCAGGATGGACGGCGCTCCTTGTCTGGTCTGACCTTCATAAATGATCCGTCAGTTCTCTACACCCCGGAGTCTTTTACCGAAGTCCACCTGGACAACATTGGTGACCAGATTTCCAACGCCATCCTCGATGCGATGCTGGCGCAGGATCCCCTGACATGGCGCATCGAGCTGCAGGTGACTCGTACCATTGGCGAGGTGGAGACGATCTTGCGCGGGTCGTTCACCGGGGAGACCTCCGTCAGGTCAAGGTTCAGGAAACTCATGGCGGTCAACATGTCCCGGTTCTTTGCGATTCCTTAACGTAATGGACGTTACGGACGGTTTCAGTCTGTGCCGGAAATGCGCAGAAAACCCGACGGAAGCCAGCGCTGATGACAAGCTCCCGACCGCTCTCCGTCATTAATTGACAGCAGCGAGCCTGCCTGTATACTTCATTATGCGGGATCAGCGTTATCGACAACAAGGGTCGATGTCCGTTTCCGTAATCCGACTTTGAGAAAGAGGATCAAACAATGCAGTCCATACGAGTTACCCGTACCTTAACTCTGCTGGCAGTGTCCCTGTTGCTGCTTGCGCTGACACCGGTACTGGCGCAGGACATGATGTACTCCGAGGCGCCCGCGTTGGCGGCGCTGGTCGCCGCCGGCGAGTTGCCGCCGGTGGAGGAGCGTCTGCCTGCCAACCCGCTGGTCGTTGAGCCCATTGACAGTGTCGGCGTCTACGGCGGCATCTGGAACCGCGCCTGGCGCGGCATCAACGACTTCCATGTATTCGGCCGCGTCACCTACGATCCGGTGCTGCGTTGGCCGCGCACCCCCTCCGACCCGGTTCAGCCCGGCCTCGCCGAAAGCTGGGAGTGGAACGAGGACGGCACCCAGATGACGCTGAACTTCCGCGAAGGCTTGCGCTGGTCTGACGGTGAGCCCTGGACGGTGGACGATGTCATCTTCTGGTGGGAGGCAATCGAGACCGAAACCAACATCACCGCCGCTATCCATGGCGAGTGGCAGGTGGGTGGCGAGCCGATGACGCTGGAGAAGATCGACGACTCGACCATCAGGCTCAATTTCGCCGCGCCGAACGGCCTGGCGGAGACCGTCGGCCTGGCCTTCCACGGCCACCAGTGGCCGCTGGGCTTTGAGCGTTTCGGCTTCTTCGCGCCGGAGCACTATCTTGCGCAATTCCATCCGGCCTACAGCGAGACCGGCTCCTGGGAGCAATTTGAGGAGAAGGCCTTCGACTACAACGTCGATCGTCCGGCGATGACCTCCTGGAAGATCAGCGTATACGAGCCGGGCACCACGCTGATGATCGCGCACCGCAACCCCTACTACTGGAAGGTCGACATCGAGGGGCAGCAGCTGCCTTACATCGATTCGGTCTACTTCCACCTGGTGGAAGGTTCACCCGGCGTGAACATTATGGGCCTTGCCGGTGACCTCAATATGCAGGCGCGCGCCATTGACCTCGCGCAATTCCCGGTTTACCAGGAGAACGCAGAGGCCAACGACTTCCACATGCTGCTGTGGCCGAGTGCCTCGGCATCCTCACCAACTTTCTTCTTCAATCAAAGCTATCCCGAGGACAGCTACCGCGAACTCTTCCAGGACCTGCGTTTCCGTCGCGCGATGTCGGTTGCCATCGACCGCGAGACTATCAACCAGATCGCTTTCCTTGGCCAGGGTGTCGCGCGTACCGAAACCGTGGTTCGTGACTCGCCCTACTTCCAGGCGGATATCGAAACGGCCAATGCCGAGTACGACCCTGAGCTGGCTACCGCGCTGCTGGACGAGATTGGCCTGCTGCGTGGCGACGACGGCTTCTACACCTTCGCCGATGGTTCCGACCTGCAGCTGGTGGTTGAAACGGTTGGCAGTGCCGGCAGTCGCTTCGACGCCATTCAACTGGCAGCCGAGTGGTGGAATGAGGTCGGCGTTCGCACCGAGATCGAGAGCCTGACGCGTGACGTCTACTGGCCGCGCGCCGGCGCCAATGAGGTCATGGTAGCGACCTGGGGGCTGGACCGTGGTCTGGTGCCGATGGTCGATCCCATCTACCAGTTCCCCTTCGACGAGCGCTCGTGGATGGCTCCGGCCTATGGCATCTGGTACAAGAGCGGCGGCGCAGCTGGCCTGGAGCCGACGGACGAATTCAAGGCGGCCATGGCCCTCTACGACGAATACAAGGGTGAGACAGACGCCGCGCGCCAGCTGGAGCTTGGCAAGGAGCTGGTGCGCATGTCGACGACCAATCTGTGGACCATCGGCATGGTGGGCATGGTTCCGAACGCGGTGGTGGTGCGCAACAACTTCCATAACGTTGCGCCGAACCACACCTCGGACTGGATCATCATGACACCTGGCACCCAGGATCCAGCGCACTTCTACATTTCGGGCGGCGGTTAACTGCCGTAACACCCGGGCCGGGGGCGCAGTCTGCTCCCGGCCCCGACCAGTGGCCCAGGAGGGCCGGCCATGCTTACCTATGTGTTGCGACGCGTGTTGGCGATGGTGCCCATGCTCATCGTGATCTCCTTCATCTGCTTCGTCATCATCCAGCTACCGCCGGGCGACTTCCTGACCACGCTGCAAGCAATTCAGGGCACCAGCGGCGGCGGTATGTCCAACGAAACGGCCGACTTACTGCGCTCGCGTTACGGGCTCAACGAGCCCTTCATGGGGCAATACTTTAAATGGATTTCTGGATTTCCACGTGGTGACTTTGGTTGGTCCTTCGAGTGGGCTACCGGAGTCTGGAACCTGATCGACGACCGCATCCTCTACACGGTAATGCTTGGCGCCTGCTCCATTCTGGTCATGCTCATCCTGGCCATTCCTATCGGCATCTACTCGGCGACGCACCAATACTCGCCAAGTGATGTGCTGCTTTCAACCCTTGCCTTTCTGGGGCTTTCGGTGCCTGGCTTCCTGCTGGCGTTGATCTGGCTCTATGTCGGCGGTATCCTGTTGGGCCTTGATGTGCTGGGTAGCCAGTCGTCCGAGTTCCTGACCGCTGCTCCCGGCCCGGCCAAAGCCTGGGACTTCTTCCTGCATTTATGGCCGCCGGCCATCATCCTTGGTCTGTCGAGCACCGCGCAGCTGATGCGCATCGTACGCAATGGCATGCTCGAGACACTTAATCAGCAGTACGTCACAACGGCGCGCGCCAAGGGCCTGGCCGAGCAACGCGTCATCAACAAATATGTGGTGCGCTCGGCGCTCAACCCGGTGATCAGCGTCGTGGCGCTGGAAATCCCCAAAATCATTTCCTCGTCGATCCTCATCGGCGTCGTGATGTCTGTGCCGACGACCGGCCCGCTGTTCCTGCATGCGCTGCTGAGCCAGGACATGTTTGTGGCGGGAACCTTCCTCATGTTGATGGCAGTGATGTTGCTGGTTGCCAACCTGTTTGCAGACGTCGCGCTGGCGTGGCTGGACCCGAGGATTGTCTACTCATGACGCAGTCGCGCGAAGCCATTGAGCGCCAGTCCGCGGCGCTGGGCGAGCTTTACGGCGAGCTGGCCGGGCAGACGGCCGCCGAAGCGCGGGCGGAAGAGACGCGTCGCCTGACCGAGGGCGAGACCCGCTTTGCCGCCTCTCAAGGGACGATGATCTGGCGTCGCTTTCGTCGCAACCGGGCGGCCAACTTTGGCGCGGCCATCGTACTGCTCTTTTACCTGGTCGCGCTCTTCGCGGATTTCGTCGCGCCCTACACGCTGACGACGCGCTTCATGGGGCAGATATACCTGCCGCCACAACAGATCCACTTCTTCGACGAGGGCGTGCTGCGCCCCTACGTCTACGAGGTGCGAACCGAGTTCGACGCCAACCTGCGCCGCGTTTTCCGACAGAGCGAGAACAAGATTTACCTGCAATTGTTCGCGCGCGGTGAGCCCTGGAGCTGGCTCGGCCTCTTCGAGACGGACCTGCACCTCTTCCTGGCGGATGGCGGCATCGTCAGCCTGTTGGGAACTGACCGCCAGGGGCGCGACATGTTCTCGCGCATCGTCCTCGGCAGCCAGATTTCGCTGACAATCGGCCTGGTGGGCGTGACGCTGAGCCTGATTTTCGGCACGGTGCTGGGCATCGCCTCCGGCTATTTCGGCGGCCTGGTTGACGAGGTTATCCAGCGCATCATCGAGATTGTGCGCGCCTTCCCCAACATCCCGTTGTGGATGGCGCTGTCGACTGCTGTGCCGCGCAACTGGTCGCAGCTGCAGACCTATTTCGCCATCACGGTCATCCTCTCGCTGGTTGGCTGGACCTGGCTGGCGCGTCAGTTGCGCGGGCTAACGCTGTCAATTCGCGAGGGCGATTACGTGCTGGCGGCGCGCCTCGCCGGGGCGGGCGATGCGCGCATTATCTTCCGCCACCTGGTGCCGGCCACTCTGGGACAAATCATCGTCGTTGCCACACTTTCGCTGCCTTCCATGATTCTGGCGGAGACGTCACTGAGCTTCCTCGGCCTCGGCCTGCGCCCGCCCACAACCAGCTGGGGCGTGCTGTTGCAGGAGGTTCAGAACCTGGAATCGCTGGCGCTCTACCCCTGGGTGTTCTCACCGGCAATCGTCATCGTCATCCTCATCCTGGCCTTCAGTTTTATGGGCGACGGCCTGCGCGATGCCGCTGACCCCTACACGGTGTAGGCATGCACAGCGATCATTTGCTGGAAATCCATGACCTGGCAGTCCACTTCAGCACACTGGAGGGCACCGTTCGCGGTGTGGACGGCGTAGGCTTCAACCTGCGAAATGGCGAGACGCTGGGCGTGGTCGGCGAAAGTGGCTGTGGCAAAAGCGTCACCGCACACAGCATCATGCGCCTGCTGCCAAAGCGCATCGCCGAAATTGCGCGCGGCGAGATTCGCTTCCGCCGCAAGAACGGCTCGGAGATCGACCTGACGAAGGTGGATCCAAACAGCGAGCTGATGCAGGATATTCGCGGCAACGAGATCGCCATGATATTCCAGGAGCCGATGACTTCACTCTCGCCGATGCACACCATCGGTGACCAGATCACCGAGGCCATCATGCTGCACCAGACGGTGGACCACAAGGAGGCAACCGAGCGCGCCATCGAGATGTTGACGGCTGTGCGTATCGGCAACGCGCAGGAATTCATCCGCTCCTACCCACACCAGTATTCCGGTGGCATGCGTCAGCGCGCGATGATCGCCATGGCGCTCAGCTGTAATCCGGCGCTGCTCATCGCCGACGAGCCGACAACCGCGCTGGACGTCACTATCCAGGCGCAAATCCTTGACCTGATGCGCGAACTGCAGCAGCAGTTTGCCTCGGCCATCATACTCATCACGCACAACCTCGGCGTCATTAACGAGATGGCGGACCGAATTGCGGTGATGTACCTCGGACGCATCGTGGAAATCGCCGACCGGCGGACCCTGCTCAGTCGTCCGGCGCATCCCTACACCGTCGGCCTGATTCAGTCTGTGCCGGAGCCAGGCCAGACGTCGCGCCGCCTGCACCCCATCCCTGGCATCATCCCCGACCCCTTCAACGTGCCGCGCGGTTGTGCTTTCTTCCCGCGTTGCCCGGTACGGGACAAAAAGGCTGCCTGTGAGGACCCGGCCGGTGTCCCGCTGGTGGAAATCGAGCCGGGACACTTCGCGCGCTGCACACTCTATACGGAGGCCTCATGAAGGAGGAGCGCGAGGTCCTGCTGGAGGTGCGCGGCCTCAAGATGCATTTCCCCATCCGCCGCGGTCTGTTGAAACGCGTGGTGGGTCATGTGCGCGCGGTGGATGGCGTGGATTTCAGCGTGCACCGCGGCGAGACGCTCGGCCTGGTGGGCGAGAGCGGCTGTGGCAAAACCACTTTGGGGCGCACGATCGTGCGCGCCTGGAAGCCGGTAGCCGGCGACATCCGCTTCCATAACCTGCGCCGCAGCGATGACAGCGTGACGTCGCTGGTAAACTTCGCAGAGTTGAGCCAGAAGGAGTTGCGAGCCTACCGCCAGGAAGTGCAGATGATATTCCAGGACCCCTTCTCCTCGCTCAACCCGCGCATGACCGTGCTCGACATCGTCAGCGAGCCCCTGGTCATCCACCGCCGCAAGCGCCCGGGCGCGTTGAAAGACGAGGTCGGCAGCCTGCTGCGGCGTGTAGGGTTGCGGCCGGAGTACATGAATCGCTACCCCAACGCCTTTAGTGGCGGCCAGCGTCAGCGCATCGGCATTGCGCGCGCGCTGGCGTTGCGCCCGCAGCTCATCGTCTGCGATGAGCCAGTATCGGCGCTGGACGTTTCGGTGCAGGCCCAGGTCGTCAACCTGCTGCAGGATTTGCAGCAAGAACTGGGACTGACCTATCTGTTCATTGCACACGACCTGTCCATTGTGCAGCACATCAGTGACCGTGTCGCGGTGATGTACCTCGGCAAAATTGTGGAGCTGGCGCCCTCGCGCGAGCTTTACCGGCGGCCGCGGCACCCTTACACGGAGGCGCTGCTCTCCGCTGCGCCCTCCACGAAGATTGAGCGTAACCGCGAGCGCATCATCCTGCCTGGCGATGTGCCGAACCCGGCAAACCCGCCATCTGGCTGCGCCTTTCACACACGCTGCCTCTATGCGCAGGATCTCTGCCGCCATGAGGTGCCGCAGTTGCGCCCGACAGGGGACGGGCATGGCGTCGCCTGTCACTTCGCGGATGAGCTCGAGCTGAGCGGCGCAGGTCCGGCCTGACGCACACGACGCTACCAGCGCAGTCGAGGGAACAGCAGCGCCTGCTGGCCGGACGCCAGCAGCAGCTCATCGACCAGCATGTCGTCTGATCATCGCTGAAGATACCCGTCTAAATTGTCACGGCCAGTTCCCCTGTGCTATAGTGCCGCCGTTCGCAGGACGGGAGGCGCTTCCTTGTCTGGTCTGACCTTCATGAATGCTCCGTCCTTTCTTTACACATCGGAGTCGGTGACGGAAGGCCACCCGGACAAAATCTGCGACCAGGTTTCTGACGCCATCCTCGATGCGATGCTGGCGCAGGACCCCCGAGCGCGCGTCGCCTGCGAGACGGCTACTACGACCGGCCTGGTGCTGGTGATGGGCGAAATCAGCTCGCGGGCGCAGGTCAGTCATGATGCCATCACGGCTATCGTCCGCAAGACCATCCGCGACATCGGCTATACGGACGCGGCCTACGGCCTCGACAGCGAAAGCTGCGCCGTGCTCCTCTCGCTGCACGGGCAATCGGCGGACATCGCCGTCGGCGTTGACCGCGAGGGCGCCGGCGACCAGGGGATGATGTTCGGCTTCGCCTGCGACGAAACGCCGGAACTGATGCCGCTTACGATTTCTCTGGCGCACAAACTGTCGCGCGGGCTGGCTCAGGCGCGCAAGAGCGGCGAACTTGCCTGGCTGCGCCCGGACGGCAAGAGTCAGGTCACGGTCGAATATGCTTGCGGCAGGCCGAAGCGCGTCGAGGCCATCGTGCTATCCGCGCAGCATGACGAGTGCATCGCGCAGGAAGAAGTGCGGCGGCAGCTGGAGGAAATCGTCATTCGTCGCGCGATTCCACGCGAATACCTGGACGAACACACGAAGATTCACATCAATCCCACCGGTCGTTTTGTGACCGGCGGCCCACACGGTGACGCCGGCTTGACCGGGCGCAAGATCATCGTGGACACCTATGGCGGCGTGGCGCGGCATGGCGGCGGCGCCTTCTCCGGCAAGGACGGCACCAAGGTGGATCGCAGCGCGGCCTACATGGCGCGCTACGCCGCAAAGAATGTGGTCGCGGCCGGACTGGCCAGCCGCTTCGAGCTGCAGGTGTCCTACGCCATCGGCAAGGCAGAGCCGACCTCGCTGGCCGTCGAAACCTTCGGTACAGGTTGCATCGAGGATGAACAGCTGGTGGCGCTTATTCGGCGCCACTTTGACATGCGGCCAGCCGCTATCATTCGCGACCTGAACCTGCGTCGGCCGCAGTATCGTCAGGTCGCTGCATACGGTCACTTCGGCCGCGACGACCTCAACGTCCCCTGGGAGCGCTGTGACAAGGTCGCCCTGCTGCGCCGCGATGCCGGCCTGACCCCGGGTCCGGCACAGTGAGCACGCCTGGCGACGCTCCTCGCCCCGATATCATCGACTACGAAGGCTCGCGCTACCGCAGCGAGTTCTGGGAAGACGCGAACCGGGACTACGAGGACCGCGTGGAGCGCGGGGCATTGCGGCGCTTGCTGCCGGGCAGCGGCCACCGGCTGTTGGAAGTCGGCGCGGGCTACGGCCGCCTCACGCCGGAGTATCGCGGCTTTGACCAGATCGTCCTGCTGGACTACTCATTCACGCATCTGCAGGATGCGCAGGAGCGACTGGGACGAGAGCCGCAATACGTCTACGTCGCCGCCGACGTCTGCCAGCAACCCTTTTGCGCGGACGCCTTCGACGCCGCCACCACGATTCGCGTGCTGCATCATCTGCCGGATGTACCGGGCGCCCTGGCCGAAATGGCGCGCGTGCTGGAGGCTCAGGGAACGCTGGTGCTGGAACACGCCAGCAAACGCCATGTGAAGTCCGTATTGCGGCACGCCTTCGGGCTGCAAGCCTGGAGCCCCTACACGCTGGAGCCGCTGGAATTCGTCCCGCTCAACTTCGACTTTCACCCGGAGTACATGCGGCGCACTCTGACGGAAGTTGGCTTCAACGTGGTCGCGCGACTGCCAGTTTCCTGGCTACGCCTGGGCCTGCTCAAGCGCTGGTTGCCGACTGGCCTGCTCGTCAGAGTGGACAGCCTGCTGCAACGCAGCGGTGCGCTGTGGAGCCCCAGCGTCTTCCTGCGCGCGACGCGGGACGGGACGTCTGCTCCAGGGGCAGAAGACGGGGACATCTTTCGTTGCCCGCGCAGTGGCGATCGACTGCGGCAGGAAGGGGATACCATGGTCGCGGAAGACTGCGGCCTGCGCTGGGCGATACGCGACGGCATTTTAGATTTCCGCGAGCCACTGGCCTGAGCTAGAGTTCCTGCAGCTGCGCATCTACGTAACGCTGGCAGGCCCGGCTGATGACCTGAGTGTAGTGTCCCGGCCTGCCTTCGCCGATAGTCTGCCCGTCAATCTGCACGATGGGCAGCAGGCCGCGGCTGCTGCTGGACAGGAATGCTTCCTCAAGTTGCGGCAGATCATCAAGATGGATGGGCGACAGCCGCAGTGGCAGGATGTCCGGCGCCAGCTGCAGCACGATGCTGCGCGTGATGCCGGCCAGCACGCCCGCGGCGGCCGTTCGCAGCTCTCCCGCTTGTACGGCATAGAAATTGCTGCTGAAGCCTTCGAGGATTTGGCCAGCGGGGTCTGTCAACAATCCTTCGTAACAGCCAGGCGGTAGCGAGAAGCGACGCCGTTGCTGCAGCCAGGCGCTGCCCTTGGCCGCGGGATTGTTACGTGAGAGTTCTGGCGCGACGACACAGCGCACACCTGCGCGCCGCAGTCCTTCCGGCGGCGGCTGCCAGGGCTCCAGCGTTATGAGCAGCTCCTGCGGCAGGGCGCGCGGCACGCTCAGGCGAAAGCGTACCTCGCCGAAGCCGGCCTCATTGATCATGTTGCGCAGCGCCTGGCGCAGACGCGCGCGCGGCAGCTGCAGCGCAAATCCTTCGCGTGCAGCCGACTCTTCGAGTCGGTCGAGATGCGCATCCAGCAGCAGAACTCTCTGCCCCTGCTGCGTGTTGCTGACGGTGTAGACGCCATCCGGCTCGCTCTGCGCGGCCTGCTGCAGCGTGTCAGCGTCGCAGGGCAGGGCGACCAGGCCGTCGGGAGTCAGGCGTTTGCGCAGGACAGGAGACATGAACGGAGCATACCTGTGCGGGCAGGCCGAGTCCATTTGGATGCTTGACAGAGGAAGTGTCAGGGGCTATGCTGCGCGGCGTGAAGGAATGCGAAGTGATGACGACAGTAGCTGACGGAACGATGATGACGGGCATGACTACTGGCGCGGAACCTGCGCGCGGGGATTTCTGCCTGTCCTGAAGCTGCCAGCAGCGGAACGGACGCAAGCGTGTGGAAATCACCCACACGCTTTTTTGTTGCAGAAAATCACTGAGAGGCGCCGTATGCAACGGGTCACAATGAAATTCGGGGGCACATCGGTCGGCTCGGTCGAGGCTATCCGCCAGGTGATGGCGATCCTGCGCGAGCCCTTCGATGCAGGCACGCAGGTGATTGCGGTCGTCTCGGCCATGTCGGGCGTGACCGACGCGCTGACCAGTGCGGCGCGGGCGGCGGCGGCGGGGGGGGAGTGCGCTGTCTGGCAAGAGACGGCGCTGCAACTGCGTAGGCGCCACGGCGAAGTGCTGCAGCAGCTGGTCGGTGACGGTTCGCAGCGCGCCTCCGCGCAAGCTGAAATGGCCGCGCTGGTGTCAGAGTTTGAAGAGGTCTGCGGCGCGCTGGACATCGTCGGCGAGCTGACGCCGCGCATCCATGACCAGATACTGGCATTTGGCGAGCGTTTGAGCAGCAGGGTGATCGTCTCGGCGCTGCGCGCAGCTGGCCTGCCGGCGCGGCAATTTGATGCCACGCAGCTCATCGTAACCGACGACAACCATCTGAATGCCAGCGTCGAGAATGGTCGCACCCAGGTCTGCATCGATCGCGTATTGCTGCCCGCGCTGGAACAGGGCGAGTTGCCCGTCATAACCGGTTATATCGGCCGCACTACAGAAGGCGCGACGACCACGCTGGGGCGGGGTGGCAGCGACTACAGCGCGGCGTTGATCGCGGCCGCCAGCCACAGCGATGAACTGACCATCTGGACGGACGTGGACGGAGTCATGACGACCGACCCGCGCATCGACGCGCGCGCCCGCGTATTGTCACAGGTCTCCTATCAGGAAGTGGGCGAACTGGCCTTCTACGGCGCCAGGGTGCTGCACCCGCGTACGGTGCAGCCCGTGCAGGAACGCAACATCCCGCTGCGCGTGCGCAACACCTTCAACCCCGCGCACCCGGGGACGCGCATCGACGCGCAGAGTGCGAACAGCGCAACAGTCATCAAGGCCGTGACCAGCGTATCCCATGTCGGCCTGTTGACCGTCGCCGGTAGCGGGATGATGGGCGTGACGGGCATCGCCGGTCGCGCTTTCCTGGCCACGGCGCGGGTGGGCGCCAACATCCTGATGATTTCGCAGGCTTCTTCAGAACAGAGCTTCTGCTTCGTCGTCCTGGACGACCGCGCCACGGCTGTGCAGGATGCCCTGCATGGCGAATTCGAGCCGGAGATCGCGCGGCGGTCGATTGAGCGCGTGGAGTTGCTGGAGGACGTGGTCATTCTGACCGTGGTTGGCTCTGGCATGCGCGGCACGCCTGGCATCGCCGGGCGCGTGTTCACCACGATGGGGATGCAGGACATCAACGTCGTCGCCATCGCCCAGGGCGCCTCGGAATGCAGCATCTCCTTCGTTGTGGCCGAGGATCATCACGAACGCGCGGTCGTCGCCCTGCATGAGCTGGCGCTGGAGTCTGCTACGGGTTGACGGGCGGAAACGGTCAGGCGGGCCAGACGGCCAGTAACGCTGGCACCGCGTCCAGCGACGGGATTCGCGTTGCCTGACCTGCGTAGAACATGGTGGAGCCGCCGCCGTCGAGGTTTAGCGCATTGACGATGTCCAGGTCGGAAGCGGCCAGCCAGGTGGCCAGATCTGCCAACGAGATGCCCAACAGCGGTGTGGCCAGCAGCAGCACGTGGCCGCTGCGGTCCAGCGCGACGACGCTGCGCCGGGAAATGGGGCTACGGCCCCGGTAGGCCGGATCGCCGTCCAGCACCAGCATGGGGAAGCCCTGCACCGCCTGTTGCGGCGGAGCGATTTGCCAGGGCTGCTCATGGCTGGGACGCAAGAGCGGCAGGCCGTCGCGCACGATCAGGGTGCCGCCGCGCGTCAGCCAGGGTTGACCGTGCGCGACGCTGTCCGCAACCAGCAGGCCGTTGACCTGCAGACCGCTACTGAAGAAGTTGGCGTTGATGAAAGCGACGACGCCCGGCAGCGTCTCCAGCCAGCCTTCGAGTGTCCGGGCATGCCCCGGATCATAGTGCGCGCGCAGACGATAGCGCTGTGGATCGATGCGCAGGGCGATCATCTGGCCCAGCAGCGCGCCGGTTGACAGGGCGTTGTGCAACTGCAGGCCGGGCGCGAGCTCGCGCCAGCCTTGCGCAGCGGCAGTGGGTGCGGGCGGCGGCGTGGGGCTGACCGACAGGACGAGCCTGCGCAATTGACAGGCAGACAGCAGCGTCATGAGCAGGAGGCAGACAAGGCAGCGCCACAGCGCGGCAGCAACTTGCCCGCCTGCCTGCCTCATGGTAAACTTTATCCCGTCAGTCAGGGGCGCGTAGCTCAGCTGGTTAGAGCGCACGGTTCACATCCGTGAGGTCAGGGGTTCGAGTCCCTTCGCGCCCACAGTCCCAGCCTGAAGTGCCGTTCCGCCAGGAAAATCAATCAAAGTAGTCAGCGACGAGCGCGTGCGTGGTGAGCTGTTGGTCTACGCGCACGCCGATGCCGTGCTCAATCATCAGCGCAGCCAGCTGCTTGCCGTCCAGCAGCAGCAGGTCGTTGCCGCCGCCGGGCCCGCTGGCGGTGAGAACATCGCCGGCGAAGCGGGCGCTGGTGAGGAGGATGCCCTTGCAGCCATCCTGCCCCGGCAACGCGAGGCCGCTGCTGTGGATGGCGCGCAAGTCAAGCAGGCGCAGCGGGTCGAGACAGAGCGCGAGGAAGCCTGGCTCGTCGTCGCCGTGCTGTTGCGCCCGGATAACCCCGGCGAAGCCATTTTCTGCACGTTGTTGAACGACGATGCGTGCGCGCTTGCCAGCGAGCTGACCGAAGTCCAGCGCCAGCAGCAGCTCGACTATCGTTCGCTCAAAGACTGGCGGCGGCGCATCCGAGAGGCGCAGCAACAGGTCATCGTCGAGCTGGCTGCGCAGGCGCGTCAGCACGACCTGCAGCGCCTGCTGCAACTGCTGGCGGGGCGAAAGCGCAGGGCCGCGCGATTGCCGGGCCTGTAGCATCTGCACGTCTTCTTCGTCCCAAATGGGCAGCGGCCGGCGGCCGGCCCGTACGCGGCTGGACTCCGGGGAAGGCGTCGAGAAAGCGGCGAAGGAGGGGTAGCGCAGCAGGTACTTCTTGTCGACAGAGTCAGGGCCGGACTCCAGTACGCGGCGACCTTCATCCGTGAGGCGAAACTGGCCGCGCCCCGCTGTTTGCAACAAACCGGCGCGCTTCAGATAGGTGTTGGCCCAGTTCGTGCGATTGCGAACTCTCGTCTGGGCGCCGCTGGGAGTCAACTCGTTCCGGTCGCGGTGCGTGAGCCCGAAGTGCGCGGCCACATGCTCTTCAGCTTCGCGCAGGTCGTGCACCTCGCCATCAGCGCAGAGTTGCAACAGGGGATGAATAAAGGCATCAAGTTTGGGGACTGGCACAAGCGCCTCGCAAATAATATTTGCAGAGTATAACGCGCGTTAAACGTGGCGCCAGTTCAGCGGAAGGCGGGAACCCTGCGCTCGCGCAGCCCGACGAATACGATCCAGGGCAGCATTAACGCCATCAGAATTGCCGCGAGCAGCAATACCTGCGCCAACGGCCAGCCCGCTGCGATCAGGGCGAAGGCGAGCAGGGGCCCGGTGGCACTGCCGAGGTCGCCCAGCGTGGAGAACAGCCCCAGCACGCGCGGCTGGCGCGCATGGGGCACGAGGTCGCCCACGAGCGCCGTGGTCTGTGTCATCAGGATGCTGGTCGTGATGGCGCCGGGCAGGATACCGGCGATGACGAGCAGGCCTTCCGCCCGGGCGGCGAGGGCCAGGGAGGCGCTGCCCAGCAGCAGGGCGAAGAGGATCAGTCGCCAGCGGTCGCCCAGTCGATCCGATAGTATTCCCGAGAGTGGGGAGGCGAACATGCTGAGCAAGTGATTGGCGAAGGAGGCGAGACCGCTCAGGGTGGTCAGCGGCAGCAAGAGCGCACCCAGCAGCAGGGCCTCGCCAATCTTTTCCTGAAACACCAGCGTCAGGATGGCGCCGATCATGCCGAGGAAGATGAGCCGGTTCAGTGCCATGAGCAACATGGCAGTAATCAACGGTAGTCGCCGAATCTGCCGCGGACCAGTATCTACAGGTAAATTGCTGTCTGCGACCTGCGCGGGACGGGGCAGCATG
The DNA here is from genome assembly GCA_965238035.1 of Phototrophicaceae bacterium. GTDB lineage: Bacteria > Chloroflexota > Anaerolineae > Aggregatilineales > Phototrophicaceae > JAGWBD01. Next base: position 2,408,780 of record OZ250163.1, read on the forward strand.
CCCGTTTCAGGCAGATTTAGCCACCAAAACAGCAGAGCCAGCAGGCCGAGCGCGGCGAAAATGATGAAGGAGCTTGAATAGCCCAGCCAGTCGTTGAGCAGGCCTCCGGCCAGGCCGCCGCCGGCAAAGCCGGCAAAAATCCACATGTGAAAGCGGCCGGTGAGGCTGCCCCGTTGTTCCTGTGGCGCCACATCCAGCAGGCAGGCGTTGCCGCCAATCCATAAGCCTACCCAGGCGATGCCCCACAACAAACGCCCGGCCAACACCGGCCAGAAGCCGGTCAACAGGTAGAGCAGCGAAGCGCAGATGCCGAAGACCTGGGCGGCGAGTAGCACTCTGCGGCGCGGCAGACGCTCGATGAGCAGCCCGCCCGGCCCGTTGAGAAAGATGCGCACGATGCGGTTGGCCGAGAGCATCAGGCCGACCTGGCTCAGCAGGATGCCGGCGCTGGCTGTGTTGACCGGCAGTACGATGTACATCGCCGTGTCACTGAAGAGTGCCAGAAAAGTGCCGATGCCCAGCAGCAGGGCCACACGCTGCGGAGCAGGGCCAACCGCAACGGCGGGGAGCGCGTCGGTCACATTGTGGACAAGTGGTTCCGTTCGCGCCTGACTCACCGCCAGAGCAGCGCTCGTTCGCTTTGCGGGTCGAAGAAGTGTGCCCGCGTCATGTCAAGGCGCATATGCACCCTGTCACCGGCGCGCAACTTGAGTTTGGGGTCGGCCAGCACCAGGAAATGCTGCACGCCCACGATGACATCCAGCAGATCGTCGCGTCCCAGCGGCTCGACCACCAGGACCTCACCACTGATCCCGGCTTCGTCCTCGAAACTGATGTCCTCAGGCCGAATGCCGAAGGTCAGGGCGCCCCGGTGTTGAGCCGCGCCTTCACTATATTCGGGTGGCAGCGTTAGCTGCAGCGCCTCGCTGCGCAGCTGAAGATCGCCATTGTCCTGAACGAGCTCGACATCGAGGAGATTCATGGGCGGGTTGCCAACGAAGCTGGCGATGAATTTCGTGTCTGGTCGTTCGTAGAGGTCGTCGGGCGTGGCGAAGGCCTGCAGCTGGCCGTGGTTCATGACAGCGATGCGGTCGGCCATGGTCAGCGCTTCCACCTGGTCATGCGTTACATAGATGGAGGTGATGCCGAGACGACGTTGCAACGAGCGAATCTCGCCACGCATGGTCAGGCGCAGGCGCGCATCCAGGTTGGAGAGCGGCTCGTCGAAGAGCAGGATGTCTGGCTCCTTGACCAGCGCGCGGCCGAGCGCGACGCGTTGTTGCTGGCCGCCGGAGAGCTGACCGGGGCGCCGGTCCAGCAGGTGACCGATGCCCATGGTGTCGGCGGCTTCCTCGACGCGGCGCTGCTGCTCCTGGCGCGGCACCTTCTTCAACTTGAGCGGATAGGTGATGTTTTCGAAAACCGTCATGTGGGGGTAAAGCGCGTAGCTCTGGAAGACCATGCCGATGTTGCGGTCTTTGGGCTGCAACTGATTGACGATGCGATCGCCGAAGCGAATGGTGCCAGTACTCGGCTTGTAGATGCCGGCCAGCATGAGCAGGGTGGTGGTCTTGCCGCAGCCGGAGGGGCCCAGAAAGGCGACGAATTCCCCGTCCTTGATGTCCAGGTCCAGCATTTCTACGCCGACGACATCGCCAAACTTTTTGGACAGATTCGTGATTTCGACTTCCATACGGCTGCCTCTCAGGAGCTTCCCTTGGTGCCACCAGCGTAAATATTCAACAAATATTCCTGGGCAAAAACGAAGAAGATGAAGATTGGGATGAGCTGGAATAGCCCGACAGCCGCCACCTGGTTCCAGTCCACCGGTGTGGTCTCGTCGATCAGTTCGTTGAGGAATACCGGCAGGTTGACGGTGCCGGAGCCGATGCTGTAGGTCTGCGGGATGAGGAAGGCATTCCAGCCGCCGATGAAGGCGAAGATGCCCAGCGCCAGCAATCCGGGTCGGATCTGCGGCAGAACGATCTCACCATAGACGCGCCAGCGCGAGGCGCCGTCGATGAGGGCGGAGCGTTCCATGTCCCAGGGGATGTTATCGAAGAAGCCCTTCATCAGCCAGATCCCCAGTGGCAGGTCGAAAGCGACCATGACGAGCGTGATGCCGCCCAGAGTGTTAAAGCCAATGAGATCACCGATTATTGGAAGGTTGCCAAGGTTGAGCAGCACGAAAAAGATCGGGATGAGCAGCGTTACGGCCGGAAAGCCGTGCAGGATGAGCGTGAAGGAGAGGAAGGTCTTGCGGCCCGCGAAGCTCATCCGTGACAGCGCGTAGCCGGCCATCGAGGAGACCAACAGCACGATGATGGTCATGAAGATAGCCAGCAGGAAGGAATTCAGGGTAACCTGCCAGACGTTGAACTCAAGGCCGGCGATGTCTCTGCCTACCAGAAAGCCCCAGTTCTTCAGCGTAAAGCCGCCAATGTTGCCCTCGCTGTTGAGCGGCAGGATGCCGCGTGTACGGTAGGAAAAGGTGGCGATGATGAGCCAAAGGTAGCCAATTACCAGCGGCAGGAGTGTGAGGGCCAGCAGAATGTAGGGCAGCGAGCGCCCGGGCCAGTAGATGGACAGGGCTGCCACGGCCAGCGCGATGATCAGGCCGGTGAAGATTGCCGAGCTATCCACGTCTCTTTGAAGCACGATGCGTACGGTCAACTGCTCCACTTCACCGTTGCGTGTAAAACGTAAGCGGAAAGGATCGTCGTCTTCTGCCAGGCTTAGGTGCTGGTTGAATTCTGACAGGGTGACCTGGTCGCGGCGAATGGCGGTGACCAGGTCGCCCACCTGCAGGCCAGCTGTCTCAGCGGTGCCGCCAGGCACGAGCGACTCAACGAGGATGCCATCCTCAGTTTGCCTCGCGCTGAACTGGAGCGACGGACGCGCTGCGAAGGGGCCGGCGCGCAGAGCGGCTTGCGCGCCGACGACCACGACGTAGAGGGCGCACACGGCCAGCAGCGCCAGCACGAGCGCATGGCGCCGGTCCGGCAGGTTGCGAGCGGCCGTGCTGGCGGCCAGGTAGCCAGCGACGGGCAGCAAAATCAGGAAGATGCGCGACAGCGTGATTGTGACAGTCTCGTCCACCTGGACGGAGGCTAACAGCGGCCCCACCAGCGACTGGAAGACGAAGGCCAGCAGCGCCATGCCGAGCGCGGCCAGCAGGCCGTTGCGCAGGGCCACCAGGAAGCGGCTGACCAGCAGGCTGCCGGAGAGGCTGGCGTCAGGTGCTGCAAGGGACGCCATCACAGCACCTCGATTTTCGGTTCGGAGACCAGCTCATCAAAGCGGAAGACGCGCATGTAGACAACGGCCAAAACCACGCCGATGATGACCAGCACAACTGCGAAGGCGGAACCGTAGCCCCATTGCGCGTTGCCGTAGTAGTTGGACAGCGCGCGGTGAAAGGCCGTCAGCGCCCAGACCTCGGTTCGGAAAAGACCGGGACCGCCATCAGTGAGCAGCAGAATCTGCTCAAAGGAGGTCAGCAGCGACAGGCTCTGGTAGGTGACGACGAAGAGCAACGGCCAGCGCAGCAGCGGCAGGATGACGTAGCGGATGCGTTGCAGGAAGGAGGATCCGTCTACCAGCGAAGCGTTCATCAGGTCTTTGGGTATCGACTCGATGGCCGAGGTGAAGATGATCATGCCGAAGGAGATGCCGATGAAGCCGTTGACCAGCATCACGAAGACCCAGGGGTTGACCGCGCCATAGTTCCACGTGGGCCAGCCGAGGGCGGTGTTGATCTGGTTGATGATGCCAAAGGGCGCCTCGGCCATCATGCGGCGCCAGATGAGGATATACACCGTTGAGGCCGTAATGCGCGGCAGGATCCACAGGGCGCGGAAAACAAAGCCGGCCCGGCGATCAATGTGTGAGGTGAGCAGGGAAACGACAAGGGCCGCGGAAACATTGAACAGCGTCAGGGTAAACATGACATAGAAAACCGTATTGAAGAAAATTTTCCTTGCGAACTGGTCATTGAACAGTGTACGGAAGTTGTGCAGCCCAATGAATTCCATTTCGGCCAGGTTTGAAGTGAAGTTGACGCTGGCCAGGTTGGTCAGACTCAGGTAAATCACGATGAGGACGGGCAGGAAAAAGAAGAGCAGCACCAGCAGACCGGCCGGCGCCATAAAACTGTAGGCCGTCAGGTTGGCCTGCAGTGCACGCCGGCGGCTGCGGGCCGCCACCTGTGAGGCGGCGGGGGCCACATTGTTAGCCCCCGCCGGATGTGCTGAATGGCTCATGTCAGCGAACGGTTATCCCGTCACCCATCTCGTTGGTCATCTGTGCGATGGCGATGTCGACCGCTTCCTGCGGCGTGGCCTCGCCGGTCTCGACGGCCTGAATGCCAATGAAGTAGGCGCTGGACCAGGCATTCCAGCCCGGATGATTGGGCAGCGCGGTGGTGCTGTCCAGCATGTAGTGCGCGCTGCTCAACAGGCGATTCTCCTGATACACAGCCGATTCGACCTGCGCGTTGAGAATTCCCAGATGGAAGCTGTCGATCGCGTGGCGGTTGTTGGCTTCGGGCGTGGTAATGGCCGCGATGAGCGCCATGGCCACATCAGGGTTTTCACTGCCACTGCTGATCAGGTAGGACAACGGGTGCGTGAGCGTGAGCGCGTTGCCGGAGCTCATCGCCGGAACGAGGGCGAGCCCGATGTTCTCGAAGAGGTACTCGTCGCCACCCTGATCCGCCAGATAGTTGATCGCCCAGTTGGACCAGTTCCAGGTGCCACCGGCTGCGAAGAGCACGGTGTCCGCCTGGGCAACTGTCGGGTGCCAGACCTCGTTCCAGTTGACGCCGATGATGTCAGAGCGCATGACGCCGCCTTCGGTCAGGCCGCCCAGCAGTTCATAGGTGGCCAGCAGGGCGTCGCCGTCGACGACCATACCGCCGTCTTCACCTAGCACCTCACCGCCGTTGCCGTAGTAGTAGTAGAGGAAGTCGGGGCCGTTGCTGGGGCGATGCCAGAAGCCGTTGCCCTCGTCCACGACGCCCTCGTCGATGGCTGCCTGCGCGGTCGCGATCATGTCAGCGAAGGTGAACTCACCGGCAAGCACCTGGGCGGGCAGCGACTCGATGTCCTCCTCGCTCCAGCCAAGGTCGCGCAGCAGCAGCTTGCTGTAGAAGACCGGGCGCGCCTCGGCGTCCTGGGGAATGCCGTAGGTGACATCGCCGAGCTTCTGCGATGCCCAGAGGTTGGACACGATGTCGGCAAACTCCTCGTGCATGCCGATCCTGTCATCCAGCGGAATGATCAGGCCTGCGGATCCCCAGGCACCGATATCCTCGTGACCACTGAGGATGATGTCCGGCGCTTCACCTGCCTCGGAAGCGAGCACGAACTCCTGCTTGTAATTGCCCCAGCCTGGGTTGTCCTGAATGAGGGTAAGCTCGAGATCGATACCGAGGTCCATCTCGACCTGTTCCTCAACCTCGGCGAAGTTGTTGCAGCGCCAGAGCTCTTCCGGCGGGCTGGCGATGCAGCGGATGGTGATGCTGACAGCATCCTGGGCCTGTACCGCACCAAAAGCAGTGACCAGCATGAGCGCGAGACCAAGTAACATCACACGACGAATCATCAGCTTTCCTCCTGAAAAGTTTTGAGTTCGCGAAATGCGAACGACACGGTACTAATCGCTGCCGGGCGCGTCACTGCCCGGAAGTCGACACATAAACAGATGATAACATACATTTAACAAAATAGCGCAAAATCCTCATCCGCCATTCCTGGCAATCGCTACGAAAGCGAGCTGAGCGCTGGTCCACAGGACGTTGAAGCCGCAGCTGCATCTTGACAGCGCAAGGGAGAACGCTACACTGTGAAGTTGATGTCGCCCCATTCGTCTAGCGGCCCAGGACGTGGCCCTCTCAAGGCCAAAACAGGGGTTCGAGTCCCCTATGGGGCATGCAGGCGCTCACAGATGTGGGCGCCTTTTGCGTTGCCCCTCAGCCACTGCGCACGGGCATCTCGACCATCTCCAGCGTGATGTCGTCGGGGTCGAGAAAATAGCAGGTATGGCCACCCTGGTTGATGCCGCTGGTGATAGCGTTGGGCGGTGACTTGAAGCGAACGCCGCTGGCTGCCAGGCGGTCGTACTCGTCGTGAATGTCACGTACCTCAAAGGCCATGTGCGCTGTGCCGGGGCGACAGATGGCCGTGTCAGTCGGCTCACAGTCCGGGTGCACATACTCCACCAGCTCCAGCAGATGGCCGGAGCGCGTGGCTGGCAGGCCATCGATGGTCAACTGCGCGATCTTCAGGCTGGCATCCTTGTAACCGACCAGGCGCGCGGTGTATTCGTTGGCCTGCTCCTGGCGATGCATCAGACGCATGCCCAGCAGGTCGCAGTAAAAAGCGATTGAACGTTCCAGGTCGCTTACCGTGAAGCTGAAATGCCAGCAGGCCTTTAGCATGAGGTCTCCTGTCCTGAACATCGTGAGGGTGGCGGGACGCCAGTACAGTAATTATGATTTCGCGGGCAGCACAGGCGCAAGATTTACAGTCAGGTGTGATTCAGCGGCGAAGGGACGCAGCAAGCCCCTGCCGGCAGGAGAGTTGATGGCGGCACATGTAATCGACTCCGCGCTTTTCAGCGGCCTCTTCGGCTCGGAGCGGATGCGCACGTTCTTCGAGGAACGCGCCCTGCTGCAACGCTGGCTGGATTACGAGGCGGCGCTGGCGCGGGCACAGGCGAGCCTGGGACTCGTGCCAGCGGCGGCGGCGGCAGAAATCACGCGCCAGGCGCGCGCCGAACGCTTTGACCTCGACGTTATCCGCGCCGGCATCGAACGCACGGTGCACCCGCTGGTGCCGCTCATCTGGCAGCTGAGCGAACGCTGCGAGGGTGATGCCGGGCGTTGGGTGCACTGGGGCGCGACCACCCAGGACGTGATGGACACGGCCAGCGTGCTGCAGTTGCGCGATGCGCTGGTGCTGGTGGACGAGACGGTTGCTACGCTGGCGCAGATGCTGGCCAGACTGGCGCGCATTCATCGCGCAACGCCCATGGCCGGCCGCACGCACGGTCAGCAGGCCTTACCGATCACTTTCGGCTTCAAGGTGGCCGTCTGGCTGGCGGAACTGGGGCGCTGTCAACAGCGACTGTCGCAGGCCCGTGAACGCGTCCTGGTGGGCCAGTTCGGCGGCGCTGTGGGTACGCTGGCCGGCATGGCGGAAGGGGATGTGGACGCCATCGCCGTACAGCGCGCGCTGATGAGTGAGCTGGGCCTGGGTGTCCCGCCCATCGCCTGGCACACGTCGCGCGACAGCGTGGTCGAGTGCGCCGTCGTCATGGGCATGCTTGGCGCGCTCTGCGGGCGCATCGCAAAAGAGATCATCGAATTGCAGAAGACCGAGATTGGTGAGCTGGAGGAGGCGCACACGCCAGGCAAGGTGGGCAGCAGCACCATGCCGCACAAGCGCAACCCCATGCTCTGCGAATCGATACTGACGCTGGCACGGTTGATGAAAGCACAGGTGGCCACCGCGCTGGACACGCTGCTGCTCAACGAGCACGAGCGCGACTGGTCGGCCGTGCAGATGGAGTGGGCCTGGGTGCCTGAGCTCAGTGTGATGTGTCAGGGTGCGCTGGAGCTGACCCTGCGCGTGCTGGACGGCCTGCAGGTTAACGAAAGACGTATGCGGCAAAATCTGGATCTGACCGGCGGTCTGCTGCTGGCGGAGCGAGTGATGTTTGCGATGGCGCAGCAGGTCGGTCGGCAGCGAGCACATGATGTCGTCCACGCCTGTGCCATGGCCGCATACGAACAGGAGCGTTCCTTCGGCGAGCTGCTGGCCGCCGACCCGCTGGTCGCGCAGCATTTGTCGCCGGCGCGCATAACCGAGTTACTTGACCCGACCGGCTATACTGGTCTGGCGACGCACTTTGTAGACCAGGTGCTGGCGGCGCAGGAAGGGGCGCAAGTTTCGCGCCCTGCCAGACCGGCGGATAAAGGAGGAGATCATGCTTAAACTGGATACCCATCAACATTTCTGGCACCTGCAGAAGGTTGCCTATCCCTGGCTGGCGCCGGCCTACGGCCCCATCTACGCTAACTTTGAGGCGCCCGACCTGGAGCCGCAGCTGGCCGCTGTCGGGATGAACAAGACTGTCATCGTGCAGGCGGCGGACTCGTACGAAGATTCGGACTACATGCTGGCAACCGCGGCCGCCAACGACTGGGTCGCCGGGGTGGTCGGCTGGTTGCCGCTGCTCGATCCGGCCGAAATGGCGCGCAAGCTGGACGAGGATTATGGGAGCAACCCTTATTTCCGCGGCATACGCCACCTCATCCACGAGGAAGAAGACCCGGATTGGGTGATCCAGGACATAGTCTTCGAAGGCCTGCAACTGCTGGCAGATCGTAACCTGACCTATGACGTCGTCGCGGTGTTTCCAAATCACCTGAGGCTGGTGCCGACGCTTTCGGAGCGCGTGCCCGAGCTGAAGATGGTCATTGATCACCTGGCCAAGCCGCCACTGGAGGCGGATGCCCGGCGCGAATGGCAAGCGCAAATGGCCGCCGCCGCCGAGAATCCGAAGGTCTACGCCAAGGTATCCGGCCTGAATACCGCAACGGCGGACCTTGAGAACTGGACCTGGGAGGATATCAAGCCGTCAATTGACGTGGCTCTGGAGCTCTTTGGCGCCGACCGGCTGATGTTTGGCAGCGACTGGCCGGTCGCCATCCTGGCGGGCACTTACAGAAAGGTGCATGACGAGACCGCGAAGGCGCTTGCGGACCTGGATGAGGCCGAGCGCGCGGCCCTCTGGGGCGGCACGGGCAACAGTTTCTACGGGCTTGGGCTGGATCCATGAACTTGAATCCGCAGGATGTGAACTGGCGGCCGCTACTGCCACAGCGCATGGACATGGGCATTGGCAGTGTGGGCTGCGGCGGCATCGTGCAGTACGCGCACATGCCGGCCTACCGCAAGGCGGGATTTCGCTCGGTCGGCGTCTATGACATCAACCGCGAGGCGGCGGAATCGGTGGCGGCGGCCAACGACATCGCTCGTGTGTATGAATCGCTGGATGAACTGCTGGCTGACCCGGCGGTCGAGATTGTGGACATCGCCGTGCCGGCCTGGGAGCAGCTGTCCATCGTGGAGCAGGTGGCTGCGGCGGGCAAGCACATGCTCTGTCAGAAGCCGCTGGCCGAGGACTTCGGCGAGGCGCTGCGCATCGTGGAGCTGGCGCAACAGGCTGGCGTCAAGCAGGCCAGCAACCAGCAGATGCGTTGGGATGCCGGCATCGCCGCCAGCAAGGAACTCATTGGCATGGGGGCGATTGGCCAGCCGACCGACGCGCAGCTCCTGGTGTCCATCGCCACGCCCTGGCACATGTGGCCCTGGCTGGCGCAAGCGCCGCGCCTGGAGGTGATGTACCACAGCATCCACTATCTGGATTCTCTGCGCTTCCTCTTTGGCGACCCGCAGTGGGTGACCAGTCGACATGCCCGCTACGCCGAGCAGGCTCCGGTAGTCGGCGAAAGCAAGACGGTCACCGTGCTCGACTATGCGGACGGGCTGCAGGCCACGGTGGCTACCAATCATTACAATTTGCACGGCGAGCCGGAGGCGACCTTCCGTTTTCTGGGCACGGAAGGTGCTATCGAGGGCACTATCGGCCTGCTCTACGACTATCCCGACGGCCGACCTGACACCCTGGTCTATCGGGGCAAGGACGCGGAAGGGGTCGAACTGACGCTGGACGAGAAGTGGATCCCGGATGCCTTCGTTGGGCCCATGGCGGGCCTGATGATCGCCATTGAAACGGACAGCGAGCCGGCTACAGCAAGCATCGACAACCTCAACACCCTGCGCGTGGTGCAGGCGGCCTATCGTTCGGCCGAGGAGCATCGCTCGCTGCAACCATCCGAAATCGGGGAGTAACCCATGGCGGCGATAGCAAATCGACACAAGGGCAAGGTCGTCATCGTGACCGGCGCCGGCCAGGGAATCGGCAAGGGCATTGCCACACGCCTGGCGCAGGAGGGCGCGACAGTCATCATCGCGGAGTACGACGCGCAGCGCGCGCAGGCCGCCGCCGCCGAAGTCGACCAGTATGCGGGCGCTGCGCTGCCCTGGCAGATCGACATCGGGGACGTGGCTCAGATCCAGGCGATGGTTGATGATGTGGTCGCGGAGCATGGTCACATCGACATCCTCGTCAACAACGCCGGTGTGTTGCACACGATGCCTTTTGATGAAATCACGCCGGAGGAATGGGACTGGCTACAGAGGGTGAACCAACGCGGCCTGTTTTTCTGCCTGCAGCGCGTTGCCGTGCAGATGCTGAAGCAGCAGGCAACAGGCGGCAGCGATGCACAGCCCCCGGCTGCCATCGTCAATCTGTCCTCCGTGGCCGGCCGCAGCGGGCGCCCCTTTGCGGCGCACTACTCGGCGGCCAAGTGGGCGGTCATCAGTATCACGCAAAGCGCGGCGGAGTGGCTGGCGCCGCATGGCATCACTGTCAACGCCATCTGTCCCGGCATTGTCGAGACGCCAATGTGGGAGGATATTGACCGCGTGCAGTCCGAACGCTTCGGCCTGGAGCGCGGCGGCTGGATGCAAAAGAGCGTGGAGGAGATGGTGCCGCTGCAGCGCGCGGCGCGCGCAACCGAGGATATCGGCGCGGCAGTCTCCTTCCTCTGCTCCGACGATGGCGCCTACATCACCGGCCAGGCCATCAACGTCTCTGGCGGGATGGAGATGAACTGAAATGAGCCGACTGGCGCAGGTCCGCATCGCGCACTCGGCGACCATTGGCCGCGAGCTGCGTCTGGACAGCATCGAGACAATCGGCGTTTCATCGCAGACCCTGGCCGAGGAGGCCATCGCGGCTGGTGAGCGCGGGCTGGCGTCCAGCCTGCTGCGTTACTACCGTCAGGAAATGGACATCATGAACGGCATCATGCATGTCTGGATCCAGGACACCATGCGCTACATCATCCTGAAAGCCGGTGGCACGGACGCGAGTGCAACCACTGCCGCGGCCGGAGTCATGCGCGCCTTCCGCGCTTATCCCTTCGGGCTGCCGGAGCAGGAAAAGGCGCTGACGGCGCTGGCGGACAAGCGCGAGGATGAGGCTGTCTACTGGCTGGAACGCATGCATCTGGCCTATCTGAACGTGCACGATCTGCAGGTGGCCTGGATGCAGGACCAGCTGTCCTTCATCGCCAATGAATACGATGAGGAGGGGGTGCTGGAAACTGTGTTGCACACTCACCAGGACATCTGGGGCGACCGCTACGCCGCCTGGGACGAGATGACGCCCTGGGAGAAGGTCTGTCTTACGGTGGAGGGCATGCGCGGTGGCCACTTCAGCGGCGCACGCCGCCGCGGCGACGTCATCGTCGCCGACCAGGGCGACCGCTTCATGGTCGCCTTCGATCCCTGTGGCAGCGGCGGCGTGATGCGTCGTGGCGACCCGGAAACGGGACGTGACCCCTGGGTGCTGGCGCCGCATGGCGTGAACGAGGTGGCACACGACTGGGTGTGGCAAAAGACCGACGTGCACTGGTACTGCGCGCACTGCGCCATCGCCATGGAGTGGCTGCCGGGCCGCACTCGCGGCTATCTGCTGCGCCCGCTGGATCACACGCTCGACCACCAGGCGCCTTGTCCGTGGTACATCTACAAGGAAGATCGCCTCATCCGTGAGGAACATTATCCGCGCACCGGACAACGCAAACCGCTGGAGTAGCCCATGTATCATTACAAGGATCTGCCAGCCTTTCCGACCCAGGTGATCGGCAGCTACGGGACGCCGGGCTGGCTCTTCGTCGTGCGCGAAGCCATGAAGCGTGGCGAACTGGGCAGCATCGATATACGCGAGGCCTTCGACGACGCCACCATGCTGGCAATCATGGAGCAGGAAGAGGCCGGCCTGGACGTCATCTCCGACGGCGAGATGCGGCGCTTCAATTTTCTGGTCGGCTTCTACGACTACATGCAGGGCGTGGAGGCGATCCCCTGGGAGCGGCAGCTTGGCTATCCCGGCCCGGACATGATCGACGCCTTTCGCGTGACGGAGCGTATCACAGCTCCGACGGGCTTCGGTCTGGTGGAGGAGCTGAAGTATGCGCGTAGCCGCACGCAGAAGCCGCTGGTGACACCGCTGGGCGGGCCGGTGACCTTCGCCTTCCGCATCAACCCGGGGCAGGCGTACCGCGACAAGCGCGAGGTAGCCTGGGCGCTGGTGCCGCTGCTCAATCAGGAGCTGAAGGACGTGGTCGCTGCCGGCGCAACCCACATCCAGGTGGATGAACCTTCGGCCATCGACGACTTCGTGCCGCTGGCGGAGTTCGTGGACATGTTCAACGCCATGGTCGAGGGCGTAGACGCGACCATCGGCCTGCACATCTGCTTCGGCAACTTTCTGGGGCGGCCGGCGGTGGCGCATCGCAGCTACGGGCACATCGCGCCATGGTTCAGCAAGATGCACGTGGACATCCTGCACCTGGAGTTTGCCAACCGCGGCATGTGGCAGGCGGACCTCTTTGCGCGCCACGCCCGGGACGACCAGATTCTCAGCGCGGGGGTGGTGGACGTGAAGGCGCGCGCGGTCGAGACGCCGGACATCATCGTCGAGCGTACGCGCGAGTTATTGAAGCATAACGACGCGCAGCGCCTGTGGCTGAGCAGCGACTGCGGCTACAGCATGACGGCCCGCCATGTTGCGCGAGAAAAGCTGCGGGTGCTGGTACAGGCAGCGGAGATATTGCGCGCCGAATAACTGGGGGAGATTCGCCATGAAACGTTTCGGGCAGGTTATCGGCATCCGGCCGGAGCAGCTGGAGGAGTACAGCAGGTTACACGCGGACGTGTGGCCGGAGGTGCTGCAGAAGATTTCAGACTGCAACCTCCGCAACTATTCGATTTTTCACCATGAAGGCCTGCTGTTCGCCTACTTTGAATATCACGGCGACGACTTCGAGGGCGACATGGCGAAGATGGCCGCGGACGAAGCCACGCAGCGCTGGTGGGACATTTGCATGCCAATGCAGCAGCCGCTCGAGTCGCGCGCGGAAGGCGAATGGTGGAAGACGATTGACGAACTCTTCCACTCGGATTGATTTGGCGTATTCCGGGGACTAGCCCTTGGTGGCGCCGAAGGTCAGGCCGCTGACCAGGTTGCGCTGCACCAGTATCACGAAGATGATGGCCGGGATCATCATGATGGCGCTCATGGCAGCCATGCCGCGCCAGTCGAAGGTGAACTGCTCGGTGAAGTCAAACAGGCCCGGCGGGAAGGTACGGGCGGCGGCGCTGCGCGCGAGCACGCTGACAATCTGAAACTCGTTCCAGGCGGCCAGGAAGGCGAAGATGGCCGCTGTGGCCAGGCCGGGCAGGGCCAGCGGCAACTCCACGCGCCAGAAGGCAGTCCAGTAGCCACAGCCATCGATATAGGCCGCCTCGGTCAGGTCATGCGGAATCTGCCGGAAAAAGCCGTCCATCAGCCAGGTGCTGAAAGGGATGTTCATGGCGATGTAGACCGCGGCCAGGCCGAAGATGTTGTTCACCAGGCGCATTTGGTTGAAGAGGATGAAGAGCGGCAGGCTGAGCGCAACGCCAGGAATGGCGCGCGAGAGCATGATGCCGAGGAAGGCGGCGGTATGGAAGCGAAAGCGAAAGCGCGCAAAGGCGTAGCCGGCCAGCGTGCCAATACTGACCGCGGCCAGGGTGCTGATGCCGGCGGCGACCAGGGAATTGCGCATGTAGCTCTCGACCGGGACGCGCATCCGTTCTTCAGGGTGCAAACCGAACATGGTGGCGAAGGCATCCAGCGTGAGCTCCCTGGGAACCCAGACTGGCGGCCAGCTGTTGATTTCAGAGTTGGGACGGAAGGCGGTCAGAACGATCCAGAAGGCGGGCAACGCCAGCATTATCAGGATGGCCCAGGCGAGCAGGTTCATGATGCGCTGGTTACGACGGCGATTCTGCCCGACCCGGCTTGAGATCATTTGACTACCCGCGAACGAACGAGTTGACGGAAGAAATAGAGGGTAAAGGCCACTGCCAGCAGTACGGTCACCCAGGACATGGCGCTGCCGAGGCCGAACCTGGTGTTTTCAATCGCCAGCCGGGTGACGTAGGTCCAGATCAGCTCGGTGCGGTGCGCCGGCCCGCCGTCGGTCATAATGCGGACGATATCGAAGGCGCGGGAAATATCGAGCGAGAGGATGGTCAGTGAGATGTAGCTGAAAGGTGCCAGCAGCGGAAAGGTGATGAAGCGAAACTGTTGCCAGCTGTTCGCACCATCGACGTCGGCGGCCTCAAAGGTCTCGCGCGGCAGAGATAGCGTCCCGGCCAGCAGGATGATGGTCAGCACCGGCAGGTTCATCCAGATTGAGGCCACGACGATGCTGAACATCCCCAATGGCTCGTCCACCAGCCAGGCGAGCTGGCCACGCTCCTGGAACAGCCCCAGTGAATACAGGAGGTTGTTCACGAGCCCCACGTTGGCGTTGAAGAACCAGCGAAATTGAAAGCCGACCAGGATGGGCGCGAACATCATCGGCACCATCAGCAGCGTACGCATCAACCCTTGCCCCCTGGTGACGCGCGCCAGCAATTGGGAAAGGCCCAGCGCAATCAGGTAGCTGAGGTTGATGGAGATTGCGAGGAAGACGATAGTGTTGCCCACGGCCTTCCAGAAAATGGCGTCGGCAAACAGTTTTTGATAGTTGCGCAGGGCGGTAGCCAGTTCGAACTTCAGGCTGTTGGGCTTCAGCAGCTCGTAGGGCGTGAAGCTGACGTAAAGCGAATAGAGCAGTGGGAACAGCATGATGACGAGGATGAAGATGATGGCCGGCAGAAGCATGAACAGCGGGAACCAGCGCGCGCTGATGCGACGATCGGCGGCATCCCGACCGGGTGCCGCGCTGTCTGACTGCGCGCTGGCCTGAAGACTCATGTCGGGACTGTGTCCTGGAATGAAGCTGTGGCTCTGGCCAGGGCGAGCCTGACCAGAGCGCACGTTGAGGAAAACTAGCCGTAGTAGCCGGCATCCGCCATGAGTTCGCGGGTCTCGGCTGCACCCTGATCCAGGCCTTCCTGCGCACTGATGTCACCAAGCATGATTGCTTGCAGCTTGGGGTACAGGAGGTTGGAGAAGGGGATCCACTCGGCGATGAGCGGCGGCGTCCTGAAGTCTTCAGAGATTTGCAGCTGGGCCAGCACGAGGCGTTCCTTGTCAAGGGGATTCTCGGCCATTTCGGCATCAGCAATGATGCGATCCCAGACGTCGTCGCGCACCGGCAGGTAGCCCAGCTGCGCTTCCTCATAGGAAACGCGCTCGGACGAGAGGAACTTGATCAGCTGGGCGCCGGCCTCGGGGTTGGGAGCCGTGGCCGGGATGGAGAAGGCATGCGCGCCCGCCCAGCCGGTGGGCCGCACAGCATCACCGCCAATACTCAGGCCTGTGAAGCCACGTGCCAGGCCAAAGTTATTGGAGATGGCCGGGCAGTTGGCCGGGTTCTGGAAGTAGGCATACCAGCCGTACCATTCCAGCTTGAGTGCGGTGTCGCCATTGCAGAAGTAGGCAGCCACGCCGTCCCAGACCAGCGAGGTGGTGTCGGCCGGTATGATGCTGTCGCGGTGCCAGCCATGCAGCATTTCGGCAACGGCCACGCCGATGTCGCTGTTGAAGACGGGCTCCCAGTTCTCATCAAAGACGGCGCCGCCACTGGCGAAGAGCAGCTCGTAGAAGCGCCCGTTGAGCGCCTCGTCGCGGCCGGCCAGCGTGTAACCGAAGGTACTGTGGCCATTTTCGACGAAGAAGCGCGCATGGCGGTCAACCTGCTCCAGGGTGCCCGGAACTTCCAGGGCTTCACCGGTGGCAGCCATGTATTCCGCAGCGATCTCCTCGTTCTCGTAGATGTCGAGGCGATAGTGCAGCGGGCTGATGTCTGCATGGCGCGGAATCAGGTAGATGTTGCCGTCCACCGTGGCGGAATCGATGATGGCCGGGCTGAAGGCCGCCAGTTCATCAGCGCTGAAGAAGTCGTTCAGGGGCAGGAGGAAATTCGTGTACTGAGCCATGAAGCTGGTGTGGTCCCAGGCAACGTCGTAGTCTGCGGCGCCGGTGGCGAAATCAACCTTGACTAACTGACGAATTCGGAGCACGGAATCGTGTGGCACTGCAGGGCCCCACGCTTGCCGCTCTTCCATACTTCCCGGTAGACTACCGTACCCTAGCGGAATTTATCGCGCTTCGCCACAGAAAATTCTGGAAAATGCCCGAACAATCACAGGCCGCGCTGCGCGGTGAGCCCAGCTATGTGTGGCGCGCCGGTCAGGAGCGCCGCCTGCAGATGATTGCGCGTCATGCCCGGCTGGATGAGGCGCTCGTGCTGGAAGCCGGTGGCGGCATCGGCATGTACGCCGCGCAAATGCGCCAGCGCTACGCCGCGACAGTAGCGCTTTTCGACATCGAGCCTGGGCGGGCGCTGCAGGCGCGGTCGGCGACGCCCCAGGCGATCGTCGCCGCTGCCGAGCAGCTGCCCTATGCCAGCGAGCGCTTCGACACCGTGCTCTCCAACGAGGTGCTGGAGCATGTTCAGGATGACCGGCTGGCCCTGCAGGAGATGCTGCGCGTGCTGAAGCCCGGTGGGCGCGCCGTAATATTCTGCCCCAACCGCTGGTATCCCTTTGAGACGCACGGCCACTACTGGCGCGGCCGCTATCACTTCGGCAACACGCCGTTCATCAACTGGCTGCCGGACGCCCTGCGTGACCGCCTGGCACCGCACGTGCGCGCCTACACGCGGCGCAGTTTGCTGAGCCTGACGCAAGGCTGCCCCGCGCGCGTTGTGGAGATACGCCGCATCTACGGCGGCTACGACAACCTGGTCGGGCGTTTCGGTCGGCCGGCGCAAGTATTGCGCGCGCTGCTGCAGGGCATGGAGGGCGGCCCGCTGGATCTGTGGGGCCTGTCGCATCTGCTGGTGCTGGAGAAGCTACCCGGGCAGTGAGGGCGGCTTCCCATAGAAAAATCACCTTGCATCTGGCGTAATTCACTATTGAATGCAATCAGCTGAGACTGTAGGCTCAGCTAGGCACAACAAGATTTCCCTCGGAAAACAGGGAACCAAAGAGCAAAAACTGCATTGTCCGAACTTGTGTATTAGAACTTACGAATCCAGAGACATTTACTCCACTATATGTACCCTGTCCGATAAGCAGCGAAAATTAGTAGGATGCCGTCCTACTCAATTGAAATGAGGGGGGCCAGGGGATGGAACACCTGAAGCCACGTTTCTTGATACTTGCCAACAATGCCTACTTCGATGATGACGACAAACTCGTCATTGAGAGAGAAATCAAAAGCGTCGCACTTGATGAAGTCCCTGGTCTGGTACCTCGAATTCACGTCGCATATCACATTGATGTCCCCAGGCCAAAAGAAGAACCAGTAGCTATCCTTGACATTGCTATTTCGGTTTACAATCAAAACAACGAACTATTGCCTGGGACTACGTTGAGCTGGCCAATAAATCTTCTGTCAAAGAACATCAATGAAACAGAACCTTGGCCTCTGAGGATACATGCATCATATGGAGGTTGGTATGTCAAACAAACTGGCAAATATTCTGTGAGCTTAGAAGTAAACGGAACTGCTGTCCTTGATAAGCCACTGTACATTCGGCGGGCCTAAAGGATGCTGAGCGAGAGATGTAGATTTTGGAAAACCCTGTAGAAAAACCTGACCTTCTATTAGTTTAGTCACGAATTGATGGTCCACGAGTTTCACTTTCTTGCGAGCTGTGCTTGTAAGCTTTGCAGTGACATGTCGGTAACAGCCGCCTAAATTAGGAGAGCGTTCTTTATTTGGCTTACTCATTTATCTTGATTGTTTTCTACCCAATCCCTAAATGAACTCCCGAAGAAAGCAGGAAATCTGGCTCAGAGTATCGGCTACTCGTCCACCCAGACTGGCAGATGGCCGAGCGCGACAATGTTGCTCCAGCTGGCGCGGTCGCCCTCGGTGAGGATTGCCGCCTCGGCCACGACCTCGGCGAAGGCCTTTCCCATAATGAGGCGCAGGCCTTGCAGCGTGCTGCCGGTGGATATCACATCATCAAGCAGAATGACGCGGCTGCCGCGCACCAGCTCCCGGTCGCGCTCGTCCAGAAAAAGCATTTGCGGTTGGCCGGTGGTGATGCTCAAGGTCTCCGCGGCCAGCACATCCCCCATGTAGGGCTTGTGCGACTTGCGCAGCACAACATAGGGCAGCTGCAGTTCCATTGATAGCGCATAGGCCAGCGGGATGGCCTTGGCCTCCGGCGAGACCAGCACCTCCGCATTGAACTCCCGGAGGCGGCTGGCGAGGGCAACGCTGGCGGCAGCGACCAGCTCGCTGTCGCCGAGGATGTTGAGGATGGCAATACGTACGCCGGGGCTGATTTCGAAGAGGCGCAGTTCGCGTTGGACGCCCGCAATGGTTATGGGCCAGGTGGCGGGCCGCTCAGGTGCGCTCACGGGTTGCTGCCTCCGGCCCGGCGACGATCTCTCCGTCCACCAGGGTCAGTTGCCGGTCGGTAATGTCCGCCAGCTCCGGATCGTGGGTGACGAGGACGACCGTTGCGCCGGCGTCGCGTTGCGCGTCGCGCAGCGCCTTGAGGACGACGTGGCCGGATGCTGTATCCAGATTGCCGGTGGGCTCGTCGGCGAGCAGTAGCGGCGGGTTGTTGGCCAGGGCGCGAGCAATGGCGACGCGTTGTTGCTGCCCGCCGGAAAGCTCGGCGGGACGGTGGTTCATGCGGTCGCCGAGGCCCAGCAAGTCCAGCAATTCGCGGGCGCGTGGATAGGGTTGGTAACGCGGCCTGTGCGCGAACTGAATGGGCAGGGCGACGTTCTCAAGTGCGGTGAGGGTTGGGATGAGGTTGAAAAACTGAAAGACAAAGCCGATTTTTTCATTGCGAATGGTGGTGAGTTGGTCCTCGTTCATGTGCGTGATGTCAACACCGTCGATTTCCACGCTGCCGCTGCTGGGCGAATCGAGGCCGCCGATCAGGCCCAGCAGGGTGCTCTTGCCGCTGCCGGAGGGGCCGACAATGCTCACCATCTCGCCGGCGTAAATTTCCATGTTTACATTACGAAGGGCATGCACACTGACCTTGCCCAGGCGCAACTCGCGCGAGAGCTCGCGGACGCGGACGACAGCACGTGCTGTGACGGGAGCTGAGATGGCAGCCATCATTCAGCCGGCCACAGGCTGTAGGGAGTAGACCGGCGTCAGCCAATCGAGATAGCGCTCGTCGCGCCCGTGCACCACATCCATGAAGCGATCGCGCAGGCGCGCGGTGAGCGGGCCGATTTCTCCGTCACCGACCGGGCGATGCTCGATGCGCGTGATGGGTGTGACCTGGGCGCCGGTGCCGCACATGAACATTTCGTCGGCCAGATAGGCCTCAGTGCGGTCGACGGTGCGCTCCTGCACCTCAACGCCCAGTTCCTCACGCAGCAACTGGATGAGGGAGCGGCGCACGATGCCCTCAAGCACGTTGGCGGATATCGGCGGGGTGATGGCCACGCCCTTGCGCACGAGGAAGAAATTGGCCACGCTGCACTCGGCGATGTGACCGTCGTTGTTGAGCACGATGGCGTCGTCGTAGCCGGCAACCATGGCGTCAGAACGGATCATGAGCGAATTGGCGTAGGCGCCGGAGATCTTGCCGCGCGCCGGAATGGCGTTGTCGTCCACACGGCGCCAGGCGGAGATGCAGACGTGTGCGCCGCCTTCCTTGCTCACAAAGCCGCCGTCGCGCAGCGGCATGAGCGTGATGGCCAGCTCCGGCTTCGCATCCAGCAGGTGAACGCCCAGCGTTTCTTCGCTGCTGTAGACCAACGGCCGAATGTAGCAGTTGCAGTCCAGTTGTTCGGCGCGCAGCAGGGCAAGCAGGCTGTCGTGCAGTTGCGCTGGCGTGTAATCGAGATTGATACGCAACAGGGCGGCGGATTGCAGCAGGCGCTCGAAGTGATCGAAGGGGCGGAAGAGGTAGAGCTGCTCTTGCGCTTCGTTCCAGTAGGCGCGCATGCCGGCAAATACGGCTGTGCCGTATTGCAGGGCCTGCGTGTTGACGCCGATTTTGGCTTCCTCCAGCGGGACGACTGCGCCGCGAAACCAGGCGTGGCGGACGGTGGACTCGGTCATGTCAGAATCTCCGCGCTCTGTGTGGCGCGCTCGAAGGTGGGTCTGGCCACACGCGGAATCTAGCACGGCAGGTTGTGCATTTCCAGTGTGCCACAGCGTTGGCGTGCGAGGTTACGGGCGGGTCAGGGGAGGTAATCGCGCAGATTGTGCGCCAGGCGCGGGTGGCGCAAGCGGCGCAGGGCTTCTTTCTCCAGCTGGCGAATGCGCTCGCGGCTGAGGCCGAACTTGCTGGCGATTTCCTCAAGGGTGTGGGGTTCGCCGTCGCCAAGGCCAAAGCGCAGGCGCAGGATGTGGCTCTGGCGCGGCGTCAGTTCGGCCAACACTTCCTCAATGGTCTCCTGCAGCAGATTGCTCGTGGCGACCTCGACCGGGCTGGGGGAATCCTGGTCCTCGATAAAGTCGCCGAATTCGCTGTCGCCGTCCTCGCCGACGGGGCGCTCGAGGGCGATGGCGTGTTGGCTGGCGTCCATCATGCGGCAAACAATTTCGGACGGCAAATCCATTTCGACGGCGATTTCTTCCGGGGTGGGGCGGCGACCCAGTTTCTGCTCGAGCGACTGGGCGGCGCGATACATCTGGCGGATGCGTTCGGTCATGTGCAGCGGGATGCGGATGGTGCGGGTCTTTTGGGCAAGCGCGCGCGTGATGGCCTGGCGGATCCACCAGGTGGCGTAGGTACTGAAGCGGTTACCGCGCTTGTAGTCATACTTGTCGACGGCGCGCATCAGGCCGACGTTGCCTTCCTGAATGAGGTCCGGGAAGGGCAGGCCCTGGTTCATGTAGCGTTTGGCGATGCTGACGACCAGGCGCGTGTTGGCGCGGCCGAGGTGCTCGCGGGCGGCCTGACCATCCATTTCCTGACGCAGCATGCGCGCCAACTCAATGTCATTGTAGTGCAAGCTGGCGTCGGGCTCATCCATACTCTCCCGCACATTGCGGCCAGCCTCAATGCGGCGGGCGAGGTCGATCTCGTCCTGGGCTGTGAGCAGCGGTTCCTGGGCCATCTGGCGAAAATAAAGGCCGACGGGATCGTCGGCGGAGACAGCATTGATGTCGCCGATGTCGGTGTTGTTTTCATCCGTAGCCCGGGTATTCCGTTCCACGTGGAGCAGCGTGCGGTTGCCCTCGCCGTCCTGACGCAACTCTATGCCCAATTCGTCCAGTTCGCTGTAGAGGGCATCAAGGGCAGACGTGTTTACATGTTCATCAAATAGTTCGAGAATGTCATCCAGGGTAATGAAACCGCGCTGATCTGCGCGAACCAGCAATTCCTGTAGCACGTAGCCGCCGGTCCCCTGTCGATTGTTGTGGCCTCCCCTCGCTATTGTCACGAAGGCGTCCACTCCTGAATGAAAGGCATTGGAGGCAGTATAGCACAGGTTGTTTATATGTGAATGTTTGATGAGGGCAGGATTCAAATTGCCCGCAACAAGCTTACTGATCAGATGCGACGCGCAGGCGAAACTCGTTCCGTTGTGACAGGGCTCGCACCTGTTCGCCGGCGCGGTAGCTGCTACGTACCAGCGGCCCGCTTTCTACCCAGCGGAAGCCCATGGCCAGCCCGGCCCCGCGAATAGCATCGAATTCTTCTGGCAGGTAGAAGCGTTCGACGGGCAGGTACTTCTTGCCTGGTTGCAGATACTGGCCGACGGTCAGGATGTCCACGTCACAGGCGCGCAGATCGCGCATGGTTGCCAGCAGCTCGTCCATGGTCTCGCCCAGACCGACCATTATGCCGCTCTTGGTCAACACCTGTGGGTCAAGCGTCCTGGCATTGCGCAGGGTGGCCAGCGCCCATTCGTAGCGATCCTGCGGTTGCACGCGCCGGAAGAGACGCGGCACGGTCTCCACGTTGTGATTGAGAATCTCGGGGCGGGCGTCTGTGACGATGCGCAGCGCGGCTTCGTCGCCCTTGAAGTCGGGAATGAGCACCTCAATGCTGCAGCCCGGTTGCAGCTGGCGAATGCGGCGGATGACCATGGCGAAGATGGGCGCGCCGCCATCCGGACGTTCGTCACGGTTGACGCTGGTGATGACGACATGTTCGAGCCCCATGGCGCGCACGGCCTCGGCCACGCGATTGGGCTCGGCCCAGTCCAGCGGTGCCGGACGCCCGGTCTGGATGTCGCAGAAGCCGCAGGAACGCGTACAGGTATCGCCCATCATGAGGAAAGTGGCCGTACCCTGGCCCCAGCATTCGCCGATGTTGGGGCACTGCGCTTCTTCACAGACCGTGTGCAAGGTCTTCGAGCGCATCAACTCGCGCACACGCTCGTAAGTTGCGCCGGACGGCGCGCGGACCTTGATCCAGGGCGGCCGCCGTCGCGGATGGGCGGGGTCCGGCCGCCAACCTGCGTCACCGTTTTCCGGCACCACCGGGATGTTGTCCGGATTCATCAGTTCGGTCAATGCTTGCTCCTTGACCAGCCCGCCTTGTTTTCAGCGTCATCCGCTACCCAGCCCAGTATACTCCCGAAGTCCAACGCTTGCACCCGTCAGGATGCTGTGCCAGACTCGCTTGCCGCAGCCAAACGAGGCATGCTCCTTGCGCAGCCTGCTCATTCTGTTCACCCTGGCCGGGTTGCTGGCCGCCCTGACGGAAGTGTCGCGGCTGGCCGCCAATTTGTCGCATGTCGCCAGCGGCGGGCCGGGCGCCTTGCTCCATGCTGCAGATTTCACCAGCGCTGCGCGGGATCAGGACCTCTTTGAAGGCCGCCTGTCGGCGCAACTGGTGGAAGGCACGCTCCGGCTGAGCGCGGGCGATCCCGAAAGCCTGGTCTACGCGGCGACCGGGCCGCACTTTCATGATTTTGACCTGGAGGTTGAGGCGCGCCCGCTGGCCGGGCCACTGGACAATGGCTACGGCCTGCTCTTTCGCCTGCGCGAAGCGCAATCTGCGCCAGTCCTGGAGGCGTCTGGTTTGAAGCGGGCTGGATTCAATGCATTGCGCAGCTACTATCTCTTCCTCATAAGTAGCGATGGTTACTATCAACTGCGGCACAGCCTTGCTGGTGAGCAGCAGATCCTGAGCGCCTGGATTCCTTCGCCGCTGATTCGGCAGGGGCTAGAGGTCAGCAACCGGCTGCGTGTCGTCGCGCAGAAGAGCATCTTGCAGTTTTATATCAACGGCGAAGAGGTAGCGCTCTGCATCCCGGATGATTCTCAGGCCCGCAGCACGTGGGCGAATGACGAGTGTATCGATGGTCAGATGCGCCTGACTTTGCAGGACGATTCGCCTGTGGCCGGGCGCATCGCCCTGGTGGCGCAGTCCTTTCAGCAGGCCGGCGTGGTGCTGGCTTTCGATAATCTGCTGGTGAGGATGCCGCAGCTGGCAGGAGCGAGCGCATGAAAGTCCATCTGCGTACACTGGGATGCCGGCTCAACCAGGCAGAAATCGACGCGCTTGGCCGTGGCTTCCTGGCGCGCGGTCACGAGCTGACGCAGGACCCGGCGCAGGCCACGCATATCGTCGTCAACACCTGCACGGTCACGCAGGCCGCCGGCGCGGACAGCCGCAGTCTCCTGCGTGAGCTGGCGCGCCAGGCGCCCGCTGCCGAAATCACGGTGACGGGCTGTCATGCGCAGCTTGCGCCTCAGGAGCTGAGCGTTCTGCCCAACGTTCGTCACGTTGTGGGCAACCTGGAAAAGGAGCAGATCGTTAACCTGCTGGACGGGCCGGCGCCGGACGGATCGTCCCCGGCCTTGCCGGCGCCAGGGATGCGCACGCGCGCCTTCGTGAAGGTCCAGGATGGCTGCGATCACGCCTGTACCTTTTGCGTGACGACCCTTGCGCGTGGCCCCGGCCGCAGCCGAAGCCTGGCGCAGGTGCTGACGGAGATCCGCGAATTGCATGCGCAGGGCTATCAGGAAGCGGTGTTGAGTGGCGTGCAACTGGGGAGTTACGGCCGCGATCTGGGCATGGAGCAGGGCCTGCATACGCTGCTGCGCGCAGTTCTGGCGGATACGGACATACCACGCTTGCGTCTGTCCTCGCTGGAGCCCTGGGAGTTGACGCCCGCCTTTTTCGATTTGTGGCAGGATGCGCGACTCTGCCGGCATCTGCATCTGCCGCTGCAAAGCGGATGCGACGCCACGCTGCGGCGTATGCGGCGGCGCTGCAACCGGCGTGACTTTCGGGTGCTGCTCGCGGCAATCCGCGCGCGCGTGCCACAGATGAGCATCACCACGGATGTCATGGTCGGGTTCCCGGGCGAAAGTGAGGCCGAGTTCGCCGCCAGCCAGGCGTTCATTGAGGAACAGGACTTCGCGGGTCTGCACGTCTTTCGCTACAGCCGGCGGCCAGGCACGCCTGCCGCCCGCATGCGCCAGCAAGTTTCGGAGGAAACGAAGAAGCGTCGTAGCGCAATCCTGCGCGGCCTGGGGGCGACGCTGGAGCGGCGTCACGCCGCTGGACTGGAGGGACTGACGCTGGCAGTGCTTTGGGAGCAGGTAGCCGGTGCGACGCCGGAAGGCTTCATCAACGTCGGGTATACTGACACCTGGATGCGGGTGCGCGCTGTGCATCCTCGTGCCCTGGCAAACCGGATTGTGCCGGCGCGTCTGGGGCGCTACGAGGATGGATTGGTGCGAGCCACGCCGATTCTGTAGCGGCGGGATTTATCAGGTCGTTACGGGAAGCCGGGAACCTGTGGGCAGGGTTGGCCAGGCTCAGGTCACCAGGCGCGAGGGAGTAGCTGATGAGCGAGCGTGTTAGGGAGGACGCCGGGCGCCGGGGCTATCCGACCCGCGCCTCGTCAGGGCGACGCTTGTACGCGGCCGGGGTTCTCATCGCGGCGATGCTCTTTGTGCTGCTGACGACGGTCATCGTCGCCAGCGACGTGTTGCTCCCCTGGTGGACGGGCAGCGGTGACCTGCGCGTCGGTCAGGTAGCTGAGCAAAACGTCCTCTCCCCCTTCAGCATCACCTTCGAGAGCGAGGTGCTCACCGAGCTTAATCGCAGCGAGGCTGCGGCGGCAGTCGCGCTGGTTTATGACCCGCCGGACCCAAACGTCAGCCGTACCCAGAGTCTGCTGGCACGTCAGATACTGGATTACATTCGCAATGCACGAAGTGACAGCTTCAGCTCGGTGGCGCAGCGCGCGGATGATTTGCAGCAGATTACGGCGTTGACGCTAAGCGCAGAACAGATAGACCGCATCCTCAACATGTCGGCGGAGGCCTGGGAGAGCGTCGACGGCGAAATCATCAATGTACTTGAACGCACCATGCGCGAGCCCATCCGCGCAACCAACCTGGACGTGGTGCGCACCCAGCTGCCGACCCAGGTGAGCATTCGTTTCTCCTCTACTGAATCCGAGATCATCGTCGCGATTGTCGAGGACCTGCTGCGTCCCAATACCTTCCCTAACGAAGCGGCGACTGAGGCCGCGCGCGAGGCGGCGGTCGCTGCGGTCGGGCCGGTGGAACGCACCTTCGCCTTTAATGAGGTTGTAGTGCGCCAGAATGAGCAGATCACAGTCGTTGACATGGAAGCCATGGGCGTGCTGGGTCTGTTGCAGACCGAGACCCGAGGTCTGCAGGAAGTGGGCAAGGCCTTCTTCGCCAGCCTGCTGGTGCTTGCGCTGACCTCCCTGTACATTCTGCGCTTTGAGCGCGACCTGTTGGGCAGGGCCAGTTTTGCCTTGCTGCTGGCAGGCCTGTTCCTGCTGGTGCTGGCGGGCGCGCGGCTGCTGCAATTGAACAGCATGCCGTCCGAACTTTATCTGTATCCGACTGCGGCGCTGGCGCTGCTATATGTCGCCATCGCATCGCCGCGCATCGCCCTCATCGGCACCATCAATCTGTCCTTTCTGCTGGGTCTGGTATCGACCGGATCCCTGGAACTGGCAATGCTAACCATAAGCGGTGGCCTGATGGGCCTGCTGACGTTGCGTAGCACCGATCGCCTCAACAATTTCTTCCTTTCGGGCCTGTTTATCGGTCTGGCCAACATGCTGGTGGCCGCGGTCTTCAACCTGGGCGTTTCAGGCAGCTCGTTGACTGTCTTGTTGCCCTATAGCCTCATTAATGGTGTGCTGGCCGCTGCCATCGCTATCGCCGGCATGTATCTGCTGACGCTCTTCTTCAACCTGCCCACCAGCCTGAAGCTGGCCGAGCTCAGCCAGCCTGGGCAACCCCTGCTGCGACGCCTGATGCGGGAGGCGCCTGGCACCTACCAGCATTCGCTGCAGGTCGCCAACCTGAGTGAACAGGCCACGCTGGCCATCGGGGCGGACTCGGAACAAGTGCGGGTGGCGGCCATGTACCACGACATTGGGAAAATGCGGAACGCAGTCTTCTTCAGTGAAAACCAGCAATTTGGCGTGGGTAACGCACACGATGTGCTCGGAGATCCTGAACGCAGCGCGGACATCATTATCAGCCATGTGAGCGATGGCGAATTGCTGGCCCGCGAGTATCGGCTGCCGGGACGCCTGCGCGATTACATCCGCGAACACCACGGCACGACCGAAGTCTTTGTCTTCTGGCGCAAGGCGGTAGAAGCTGCCGGCGGCGACGAAAGCGCCGTGGACAGCGCTGACTATCGCTATCCCGGCCCACGGCCCCGTAGCCGCGAAACGGCAGTCATGATGCTGGCGGACAGCTGTGAATCGGCCGTGCGGTCTATTGGCCCCACCAGCCGCGGCCAGGTAATGGAGATTGTGCTGCGCATCGTGGAAGGCAAGATGAACGACGGTCAGCTGGACGAATCTGACCTGACTCTGAACGACATTCGCGCCATCCAGCGCATCCTGGTTGAGATGTTGCAGGCGGTCTATCATCCACGCATCGACTATCAGAAGGTTACAGAGGCTGCGCCGGCCATCGCGCAACCTGCAGTCGCCTTGCAGGCGCAAGGTCAGACAGAAACGGAGCCGGCCCGGCTAGCTGCTTTGAGCGCCGAGTCTGTGCCCGCTGTCAGCGCCAGCCCCGGGCCCCTCCCCGAAGTGCCGGAGCTACCGCATACGCAGGATTCTGGCAGCAGGCAGGCGGGCAACGGGAGCGCAAGCGGGAAAGTGCCGCAGACATGAACGCCATTTATCTGCATAATGCGACTGGCCAAATCATTGATATTACTTCCCTGAAGCGGGCGGTGCGCGTCACCCTGCGCATGCAGGCAGCGGAGATGCGGGGGACGGTGACGATACTGTTCACCGGTGACGAGCAGGTGCGCGCACTCAACAGGGAATACCGCGGCGTGGATCGCGTCACAGATGTCCTCTCCTTTCCGGCGCTGCCGCACGGCATTGAAACGGAAGAACAGGTACTGGGAGATCTGGTGGTGGCATTGCCCTGGTCGGCACTGCAGGCACAGCAGGCCGGCCATAACTTGCTGGACGACCTGATGCTGTTGATGGTGCACGGCACCCTGCATCTCCTGGGCCATACACATGAGACGGAGCAGGAACGCGCGGCCATGTGGTTACAACAGGATACGGTGTTGCAGCAGCTGGGGCTTTCCCCCAATCTGGTACCGGGGCTGGAGCAGGACCCAATTTTGGAAGAGGCTCGCCAGGACGACTGAATGGCCCGTGAACGACTGATACGGAGCAGAGAGAGCGAGCGCCGCGGCCATGCCCGCAGGCGTCAGCAACTGCGTCAGACCCGGCGTCAGCATAAACGGGAGACGGCGGGCTCCCATCTTTCGCCGGCCGGCGGTCTGCGCATCACGTTGCCGCAGATTCGCATTCCGGTTTTCCGCCTCGTCGCTGGTCTGGTGCTGGGCGTAATTCTGTTGGTGGGCGTGATAATTTTCCTGCGCAGCCTGAAACCGCCCGAGGCTGAGACGCTCCCCAACGCCCTGTGGCTGGGCACGGAATGGACCTACGAGGAGCATGAGGCGCGCGACATCCGGGCGCTGGCCGAAAGACTGCGCGAAAATGAAATCGGCACCGTGTTCGCCTGGGTGAGCTGGCTGCAGGGGGACGCAACCTGGCGCGGCGCAGAGAATTTCAACAAGGTCAAGGCCTTTGCTGCCCAGCTCAAGGAAGCATCTCCGGAGCTGGAGCTGCATGGCTGGGTCAGCCTGCCCGTCAACCTGGACGAGGACGGTTACCGTCTGGATGACCCGGTGCTGCAACAGGGCGTCGTCGACTTCTGCAGCAGCGTCGTACGCGAACTAGGCTTCGACGGGGTCTTTCTGAACATTGAACCGGTCTGGGATGGCGACGAGAATTTTGTTGAGCTGCTGCGCAAAGTGCGGCTGCGTCTGGGCGAATCTGTGCCCATTTCGGTCGCCGTACCGCCGGACTGGAGCCCGCTGAATGCGAACATCCCCGTGCCCGAGCTGATTCTGCCAGGCACCGAGTGGTCGCGCGCCTACAAGCAGAATGTCGCCTTGCTCAGCGATCAGATGGCTATTATGGGCTACAACAGCGGGCTGACGGCCGCGTCAGACTATGAAGAATGGATGGCCTACCAGGTGCAAACCTTCGCGGAGGCGGTCAGTGAACTGGGAGAAGGCACCATGTTGCTGATCGGCATCCCGACCTACGATGCAGAGCCGCCTGGCCATGACCCGGAAGTGGAGAATGTGGTCACGGCACTCAACGGCCTGCGCGCAGGTCTGGCGGCGGCAGGGCCATCTGCGGCCTGGGTGCAGGGCGCCGCCATCTACGCGGAATGGGAGACGGATGCCGCCGAATGGGAACAGTTCCAGTTGCTGGCGGTCGAGGGCCGTTAGCCGCTGGCAATTTCCTGCAGGAAGCGTACCGTCGTATCGATGCCCTTGTACAACATGTCGACGCGGTAGTTTTCGTTGGGCCCGTGAATGCCACTGTCATTGGTGCTGAAGCCAAGCGGCACACAGGCGAGTCCCAACACCTCATTAAACATGGCAATGATGGGTACGGTGCCGCCAGTGCGCCGGTAGCGCACTGTGCCTGGCCAGTGCAGGGCATAGGCCCGCTGCAGCGCCTGCACTACCGGGTTCGCGACATCGATCTGCACAGGGTCTCCCAGTCCGTGCTGCTCGAATGTTACCTCGACCGTGGGTGGAGCGATCGAGCGGATGAAGTCGCAGACCAGCTGGTAAATGTGTTCGGGGCGTTGACCGGCGACAAGGCGACAGCTGATCTTCGCTCGTGCTTGTGACGGAATCACCGTCTTGAAGCCATCGCCGCTGTAGCCGCCGTAGATTCCATTGATCTCGAGCGTCGGACGCGCTCCAGTGCGCTCGACGCGCGAGAAGCCCGGCTCGCCCCAGTCTTGTGGGGCGCCAACCAGAGTCTCCCAGTCCGCGTCGCTCAGCTCGCCCTGGTTGAGTAACTCGCGCTCTGCGGGTGAAAGCGGCAGCACGTCATCGTAGAAACCTGGGACTGCGACGCGCCCGTCCGGATGATGCAACTGCGCGACGATTTCGGCGATCACCTGAGCCGGGTTGTGGACGATGCCACCGTACATGCCGCTGTGCAGGTCCACGCGTGGCCCGGTGACCCGGACTTCCAGGGCCGACAGGCCGCGCAAGGCAGTCACAATGATTGGCTCGTCCGGCTCTTCGAAGCCGCCGTCAGCGATGATTGCGCTGTCCGCCTGCAAGCGTTCCCGCTGCTGACGCAGGAAGGGCAGCAGGCTTGGCGAGCCACTCTCTTCCTCGCCTTCCAGCAGAAAGCGCACATTCACCGGGCAGCCCTCGTCGCTGGCCAGCAGGGCAGCGACGGCGCGCAGGGTCACTATGCAGTGGCTCTTGTCATCCGAGACGCCCCGCCCATAGAGACGGCCATCGCGCAACTGTGGCGCGAATGGCTCGCTGTCCCAACCATCCGCGCGACTGGCTGGCTGCACATCATAGTGGGCATAAAGGAGCACGGTAGGCGCCTCAGCGCCGGCGCCCAGCCACTCGCCATAGACTACTGGATTGCCAGCGGTTGGCAGCAGTGCCACTTCCTGCAAGCCGATGGCATGCATTTCGTCGGCCAGCCAGCGGGCGGCGCGCAAGGTGTCCTGCGCATGGGCAGGGTCAGTGCCGACGCTGGGTATGGCGGCTAGTTCCATCAGTTGCTGCAGGGCGAGTTCGTGGCTGGCGCGGGCGTGGGTGAGCGCGTCGCTCATGTTAGTTTCCTTTCGCGATCCTGGGAACAGAGTATAGCGCGCTGCACAGGGGGACATGCTATACTTTGCGGCGGAAAGGCGAAGGCCCTCATGCTCAACAGACCGCTTGCCAACCGAACGGCCAGCCGGGTATTTGCCTCGCTGCTCGTCATCATTGTGCTGGTTGCGTTCTGGCAGGTACGCAGCGTGCTGCTGCTCTTGCTCAGCTCGATCATTCTGGTCGTGCTGATCACGACTCCGATGCGTTTTCTGCAGCGCCACACCCGCCTGAAACGAACTCCGGCGATGCTCATCTCCCTGCTGATCTTCCCCCTGTTTTTCATCGTCCTCACCTTGACAGTGTTGCCGCTGCTGGCCACGCAGTTGGGCACCCTTTCGCTGCGTGTGAATGCCGGTCTGTCGCTGCTGCAGCAATTCTGGGAGTCATTGAATGCAGCTCCGGCGCTGTTTGACGGGTTTACCTACGTCCCGCCGGCCGTGCGCGACCCGGTACTGGATTCGATTTCGCTGGTGGTCACGAGCTTTCAGGTCGACAGCCAGCTGATTACGCAGGTGGCCAACCAGCTGGCAAGCGCCTTTGGCCAGTTCAGCGTACAGGTGATCCCGGTGGTGGGCGGCGTGGCCTCGGCCCTGCTGAACACGCTCATTATCTTTTTTATGTCTATCTATCTGCTCACGGACCCAGAGACCCATGAGGCTGGCCTGCTCCGCCTGTTGCCTCCGGGCTATCGCAGTCGCGGCCACGAAATCCTGGCGCGCCTCGATAAGGTCATGCGCGGCTGGCTGGAATCGACCCTTTTGGCCATGGTTTTTGTGTGGCTGGCGACCTGGATCGGGCTCACATTGCTGGGGCTTGATGAAGCGCTGGCGCTGGGCGTCATCGCCGGTTTGCTGGCCTTCGTCCCAACCTTCGGCACGCTGACTGCGGCGGTGCTGGCGGCGGTAGTGGGCATACTGCAGCAGCCGCAAAATGTAGGCTGGATCATCATCGTAACCTACGCAATCTCGCTGGTGCAGAGCCAGCTTATCAGCCCGCTGCTGGTCGCGGACCGCATCAATGTACCGCCAATCATTGTCCTGCTCGGCCAGATCGTCGCGACGGTCTTCTTCGGTTTCCTGGGGATCCTGCTCGCCGTACCACTCACTGCCATCCTGATGGTGCTGGTACAGGAAGTCTACGTGAAAGACACGCTCGGCGACAATGGTCTTGAGCCGGACGCGCCTCCGCCGGATGGCGAAGCACTGGCTGCTTCAGGCTGAGAAACTGACCGCGGGTCAACATCTTTGCACTGTGACAGGTAACCCTGTAATTTTATAGAGGTTCAACGCAGTATTGATTCTGGAGGCCACCATGTTCAAGCTGGTTCCATCCCGAATCATATCAATACTGGCTCTGCTGTGCGCGATTGTCGGCGGCTACACTTCCCTTAATTTCATTCAGACCTACATTGATACATTTTCGATAACTCCCGGTCGCTACTCGGCGCAACAGCTGGCCGATTCGCTGCGGCAGACCTCAGATGACCTGACGCGCATGGTGCGGCTGTATGCCATGACCGGGGAGCCGGTCTACAGGGACTACTTCAACGAGATTCTGGCCATCCGCAATGGTGATGCGCCCCGGCCGGTGGACTACTTCAACATCCCCTACTGGGACGTCGTGCTGGCAACTGGTGAGCACCCGGGCGAAATTGGTCGAGCCAGGCCAATCCGGACCCTCATCCGCCTGGCGCACTTTACGGATGAAGAGTTGGCCCTGCTGGAGCAGGTTGAGGACAGCTCCAATGAACTGACGCAGCTGGAAAACGAAGTAATGGACGTCGTGGCAGCGCAGATTGAAGCAGGTGGGGGAGACTACCGGCTGGAGGGTGCGGCTCTTGAGGCGACACAGCGTCTGTTTGGCGATGAGTATGCCCAGGCCAAACTTCGAATCATGCAACCGCTGGTGGATCTTGCCGCAGAGGTTGATGACACCCTGGCAGAGTATGTGGTCTGGCTGCGGCAACACAATGCGCGCACCTATAACACTATAGTCGGGTCGCTGGCATTGGGGATACTGTTGAGCGCTGCAGGGATCTGGCTGCGGCGGCATGATCACTAGGGTGTGGAACAGGGCATTTCTCCTGCACTATTCGGATGGGCGGACCAAGAGCAGTTGCTCCTGGGCAGAGGATGATTTCTGGTAAACGGGCGCAGGGTTTGGCGCTTGCTCACCGGAAATGTTTGTGAAAGCGAGGCTGTTGCCATGTTCAGGCTGGTTCCATCCCGGATTGCTTCACTGCTTGCCCTGTTACTTCTGCTCCTGGGAGGCCAGGTTGCCCTGGAGTACATCCATTCGCGTGAGGACGAAATAGCGTATTCCGAAGCTCGTTACCAGTCTTATCTCTTGTCAGACGCCCTGCGGCAAAGCTCCGACGACCTGACCCGGATGGCGCAGCTATACGCTGTCACCGGTGACACGCTATACGGGGGCTACTTTGACGAGATTCTGGCCATTCGCAACGGGGATGCGCCAAGGCCCGACATCTATTTTGATGTTCCCTACTGGGACATCGTGCTGGCTACAGGTGACTACCCGGGAGTGCCTGGTGAACAGGCCGCGCTCAGGCAGCAGATTGCCGAGCTGCTTGAGAATGGGGACGAGCTGGCCCTGCTGGGGCAATCTGAAGATCTGTCCAACGAATTGGCGCAACTGGAACGCGAGGTCATGGGGGTCGTGACAGCGCAGCTGGAAGCAAGCGGTGGTGTCTATGCGTTCGAAGGTGATGCCCTGGCAGCAGCGCAGCGTCTGTTTAGCGTGGAATATGCCCAGGCCAAATTGCAGATCATGCAGCCTCTGGTGGACCTCTACCAGTATGCCAATGCGTCGATGGATCAACAATTGCTTGAGCAGCAAGCGTACGCCGACGAGTCCTTTAATCTGGTTGTCGTGGCGATGGGTTTGGCAATCGTGTTCAGTGGTGTGGGGGTCTGGCTGCGTCGGCATCATCGCTAGAGCTGCAAGTAATGAAGCGTAGTCGCTTGACCAGATTCCTCGCCAGGATCATATGGCGTGGCAATCATCCACCCTGACCAGACAGCGCGCCAATTGGCGGGCGACGAGTAACACAGCCTGAACCCGCAAGCCCTCAATATATGGAGCATGTGGAGCAGAAATGTTGTGCGACGGGACTGCCCGACGTACAGCGTCGCTGCTGTCTGGGCCGCCCATTTGGGGTTGCGTTGTGAAGTAGTATCGTTACACTGTCCGCCCAAACGCCTTCATGGTCTCCCGAATTTGAAAGGGGTTGCCAATGAGCAGCATGCACAGCCTTATCTGGTTCTACGACATTGAGGCCCTGACGATTTTCCAGTTGGCGCAGATGGCTGGCTCCAGCGACCAGAATCAATGGGGAGAGCCAGGCACAGTGCAGGCATACCTGCAGCAGTGGCTGATCCTCATCACGGTCCTTGTCGCATTCACAGCCTTGCTCGGCCTGTACGGTGTGTTTCACCAACGACTCAGGCTGCCCAAAACCCAGGCGTTTGTGCTGTTCCTCCTGCTTGTCGCCCTGATCTTCGTCCCGGTGACCTGGCAGGGCATTGATGATATCCAGACAACAGGCGACGCACGCAGCGAGTTAAATCAGCTTGCTGACGGTCTTCGGCAGAGTTCAGACGATTTGACGCGCATGGTGCGCCTCTATGCGGTGACTGGCGATCCGGTTTACCGTGAACATTTCGAGGAGATTCTGGACATCCGCAACGGGCTGGCCCCGCGCCCCGCGCAGTATTTTGATATCCCCTACTGGGACGTCGTGCTGGCGACCGGAGAACGGCCGGGCGCATTCGGCGCACCCGTTTCGATACAGACGCTCATGCAGCGGGCGGGACTAAGAAACGAGGAAGTTGTCCTTCTGGAACAGGCGGAAGAACAATCCAATATCCTGGCAGAGATTGAAGTCGAGATCATGCACTCCGTTGCGGCTCTGGTTGCGGACGGGGAATACGCGCTTGAGGATGCAGCGATCGAGGCGTTGCAGCGTCTGCATGGCCAGGATTATCACGATGCCAAGGCTCTGGTGATGCAGCCTCTTGTGGAACTGGTCGCGAGTTCCGGCCTGGGAATGATGGTTGCAGAAGGCAACGTGCATAATTTCTTGCAAGAGCGACTGGACATCCTGACGGTCCTGATTGTTGCGGCGGCCGTTTTCGTCGCTTTCATCGTCGTTCGGCAACTGCCGCAACGGCCCTGGCTGTATGCACTTGCGCTGCTGGTCTTGCTCGGATCGGCGCTCCTCACACAGCAGATCCTGGCGAATAGTGACGTCAGTGGCCTCAATGCCGCAAGAGGTCAGGGCAAGGTTTTGCTCTCCGACGGCCTGCGTCAGACTTCCGATGACCTGACGCGCATGGCGCGACTGTATGCGGTGACCGGTGAGGAACGCTACAGGGAGTATTCCCAGGAGATTCTGGACATTCGCAATGGTGTGGCGCCGCGTCCCGAGCTGTATTTCCAGGTTCCCTACTGGGATTTCGTACTGGCCATCAATCAGCGGCTGGGCGAAGCCGGTGACACTGTGGCGATCCGGACACTTATGCAGAGTGTGGGAATCAGCGCCGCGGAATTGGCCCTGCTGACAGAGGCCGAAGATCAGTCCAATATCCTTGCAGAACTGGAAAACGAGGCGATGGCTGCTGTGGCCCGGCAAGTTGAGGCCGGCGGCGAGTACGTGCTCGAGGGCGAGGCGCTGGCGGCCATGCAGCGGCTGCATGGCGCCGAGTATCACGACGCCAAGGCGCGTGTGATGCAACCGTTGGTGGATCTTGCCCGGCTGTTCGAGCAGGAGCTGCGCGAGGAAGAGCGTTTCAATCGGGACGACTTCACTTCAGTTATGAATACTCTGGCCGCGGCGCTGGTACTGGCGGCGCTACTCGTGGCTGTCTCGGTGTACCGGGCTCGTCGTGAAGAGGTGGCTGTCGAGGGGTAGAGGACACATCAGGGCCCGGCGGGCGAAAAGGCAGGGCTTGACAGGGGGATGGGTGAGGGGGTAGAGTATGTGACCTTCGGGGGCGCGCGAGCGTTTTGGGAGGGAGGCAGGGCAGGCGGATTGGGCTCTGGGCGCAGCTTGACAACAGGAGAGTGGGAAGCAAACGAACAGCCGGTGCGACCGGCTAGTGGCCTGGTACCGGGGCCGAGAGAATACTGGTACAAATGAGCACGAGGGACAAACGGCGAGTTTGATCCTGGCTCAGGATGAACGTTGGCGGCGTGCCTAACACATGCAAGTCGAACGGGAAGTTCCTTTACGGAGGGACGGAAAGTGGCGCACGGGTGCGTAACACGTAGCTAACCTGCCCCGAAGACCGGGACAACCGCTGGAAACGGCGGCTAATACGGGATAGGGCGGGTCCGGGGGGACCCGGACTGGCGAAAGGCTGGACCGGAAGGTTTGGCGCTTTGGGAGGGGGCTGCGGCCCATCAGCTGGATGGCGGGGTAACGGCTCACCATGGCGATGACGGGTAGGGGATCTGAGAGGGTGATCCTCCACACCGGGACTGAGACACGGCCCGGACTCCTGCGGGAGGCAGCAGTGAGGGATATTGCGCAATGGGCGAAAGCCTGACGCAGCGACGCCGCGTGGGTGATGAAGGTTTTCGGATCGTAAAGCCCTTTTCTGTGTGACGAAGCTGACGGTAACACAGGAATAAGTGTCGGCTAACTACGTGCCAGCAGCCGCGGTAACACGTAGGACACGAACGTTATCCGGAATTACTGGGCGTAAAGGGCGCGCAGGCGGCGCTACAAGACGGACATGAAAGCCCGGGGCTCAACTCCGGGAGGCTGTCGGTGACTGTAGTGCTTGAGGGTGAGAGAGGGGTGTGGAATTCCGCGTGTAGTGGTGAAATGCGTAGAGATGCGGAGGAACACCAGAGGCGAAGGCGGCACCCTGGCTCACAACTGACGCTGAGGCGCGAAAGCATGGGTAGCGAACGGGATTAGAAACCCCGGTAGTCCATGCCGTAAACGATGTGCACTCGATGTCCGGGATGCTACGGCAGCCCGGGTGTCCCAGCGAACGCGGTAAGTGCACCGCCTGGGGAGTACGGTCGCAAGGCTAAAACTCAAAGGAATTGACGGGGGCCCGCACAAGCAGCGGAGCGTGTGGTTTAATTCGAGGCTACGCGAAGAACCTTACCCGGGTTTGACATCACGGTGGTAGGGACCTGAAAGGGGACTGACCTTCGGGAGCCGTGACAGGTACTGCATGGCTGTCGTCAGCTCGTGCCGTGAGGTGTTCGGTTAAGTCCGAAAACGAGCGCAACCCCTGGTGCCAGTTACAAGTGTCTGGCGCGACTGCCCGTGACAAACGGGAGGAAGGTGGGGACGACGTCAAGTCAGCATGGTCTGTATATTCGGGGCTACACACACGCTACAATGGGCGGTACAACGGGTAGCGAAGGGGCGACCTGGAGCCAATCCTGAAAAGCCGTTCCCAGTTCGGATTGCAGGCTGCAACCCGCCTGCATGAAGTCGGAGTTGCTAGTAACCGCCGGTCAGCACACGGCGGTGAATACGTTCCCGGGCCTTGTACACACCGCCCGTCACGTCATGGAAGCTGGTCATGCCTGAAGTCGGGAAGCGAACCTAAGGGGCGCTACCGCCGAGGGCGGGGCTGGTGACCGGGACGAAGTCGTAACAAGGTAGCTGTAGCGGAAGCTGCGGCTGGATCACCTCCTTTCTGGGGAAGCCACACCCCTGGCCAGCGCGCAAGCGTGAGGAACAGGGCGTGGCAGCCACAGGACAAGCAAGCGCAGGTTGGGGGCACTGGATGGGAGCTTGTTTCTCACTGTCGTGTTGTCGGGCGAGGGGCCCGTAGCTCAGCTGGTCAGAGCGCACGCCTGATAAGCGTGAGGTCGGAAGTTCGAGTCTTCCCGGGCCCACAAGCGCGGGGGGAGCGGGGGATGTAGCTCAGCCGGGAGAGCGGTGCCTTTGCAAGGCACAGGTCAGGGGTTCGAGTCCCCTCATCTCCACCAGGGGCGGGACAGCAGGGGCATGGCGTCCTTTTTTTGTTGTCAGCGGAGGGTGGACGCCGATGGCGTCCTTTTTGGACCCGGACGACGACAGCACTGACCTGACCACGCCGGCGGGGATTGGCAATGCGGCCGGAGCGGGGCCCGGCGCAGGGGCTGGAAGCGATCCGTTGCGATAACCGGGACAGTTGAGAGACAGGGAAGGCCTTGCGGGCCGGCTGCCGGAGGGTGGCGGACGCGCATCAGAAGAGAGATGGCAGCGCCCCGGGTTTCCCCGGGGCGTTTCTGTTGGCGGACGTGTTGGGGGGACTGGACATGGACGTGGAAGGCGGGCGGGGGCTTGACAGGAGCGGTGGAGGTGTGGCAGGATGCAGGGCCGCGCGGGAGTAAGGGCGCGCGGGCCCTGCGGAGAGTGCAGGGGCGCAGCTTGACAAGTGCATGGCGAAGTAACGCGAGAGCATCAATTTCTCCGTATCACATGAACAGGCAAGGGAAGGGCATTCGGTGGATGCCTTGGCGTCAAGTGCCGACGAAGGACGTGGTACACTGCGAAAAGCTCCGGCGAGGCGTGTGCAGCCGTAAGAGCCGGGGGTATCCGAATGGGGAAACCCGGCACCCGTAGAGGGGTGTCACTGCGGCGGAAGCTGCAGGGGGAACCGGGCGAAGTGAAACATCTGAGTAGCCCGAGGAAGAGAGAGGATTCCGCGAGTAGTGGCGAGCGAAAGCGGAGGAGCCCAAACCGAAGCTGGAGACAGCAGCGGGGTAGAAGGACCGTCAGGAGGGTTGCGAGCTGAAGCCGAAGGGTCTGGGAAGGCCCGCCGCAGGGGGTGAGAGTCCCGTAGGCGCAAGGCGAGCAACGTGGACGGGATCCTGAGTAGTGCGGGACACGAGAAATCCTGCATGAAGCCGGGGCGACCACGCTCCAAGGCTAAATACACTTGACGACCGATAGCGGATAGTACCGTGAGGGAAAGGTGAAAAGAACCCCGGCGAGGGGAGTGAAACAGAATCTGAAACCGGATGCCTGCAAACGGTCAGAGCGGGATGGCGCGAGCCATGCTGTGATGGCGTGCCTTTTGGAGAATGAGCCAGCGAGTCAATTTCTGTGGCGAGCCTAAGGGAGTAACACCTGGAGGCGGAGCGAAAGCGAGTCTGAAGAGGGCGTCGAGTGGCAGGGATTGGACACGAAACCAGGTGAGCTACGCATGGACAGGCTGAAAGTGCGGTAACACGCAATGGAGGGCCGAACCCACGACTGTTGCAAAAGTCGGGGATGATCTGTGTGTAGGGGTGAAATGCCAAACGAACCTGGAGATAGCTTGTTCTCCCCGAAACAGCTTTAGGGCTGGCGTCATTTGGAAGGTAACGGGGGTAGAGCACTGTATGGGCAAGGGGGCGCAACGCTTACCGAACCCTGGCAAACTCCGAATACCGTTAGCGGATGGATGGCAGTCGGACCATGGGAGATGAGTTTCATGGTCAAGAGGGAAAGAGCCCGGACCCGCAGCTGAGGTCCTGAAGAGGTGGCTAAGTGGGAAACGAGGTCGTCGTGTCGAGACAGCCAGGAGGTTGGCCCAGAAGCAGCCATCCTTGAAAGAGTGCGTAACAGCTCACTGGTCGAACGCGGTGGCGCGGAAAATGGAACGGGGCTTAAGTCACCCACCGAAGCTCGGGAGTTGCTGCGCAAGCGGCAGCTGGTAGGGGAGCGTTCCACGGGCGGAGAAGGTCAGCCGTGAGGCTGGCTGGAGCGCGTGGAAGTGAGAATGCTGGCATGAGTAGCGAGAAACATGTGAGAACCATGTTCGCCGAAAGCTCGAGGTTTCCGACGGAAGGTCAGTCCGCGTCGGGTTAGTCGGGCCTAAGCCGAGGCCGAAAGGCGCAGGCGATGGACAACCGGTTAATATTCCGGTACCGGATGGTGGAGCGAACGCGAAACTTTGGGGAAAGTCTGGCCGCTGAGTGGATTGCGGTGACAAGCGGGTCACACCCGTGATGTCGTCCCGCAAGGGAAGAAGCAGACGGGACTCCGGGGCGAGAAAAGGCGCGTAAGCGAAGAAGGCATCCGCCCGTACCACAAACCGACACAGGTAGGCGAGTTGAGGATACGCAGGCGAACGGGAGAACCCTCGTTAAGGAACTAGGCAAAAATGTCCCGTAACTTCGGGAGAAGGGACGCCACTCTGGAAGGGGTGGTCGCAGTGAAGAGGCTCTGCCGACTGTTTAGCAAAAACACAGGTCTCTGCGAAACCGAAAGGTGACGTATAGGGGCTGACACCTGCCCGGTGCCGGAAGGTTAAGTGGAGGGGTTAGCGCGCGGAAGTGTGCGAAGCTCTGAAATGAAGCCCCGGTGAACGGCGGCCGTAACTATAACGGTCCTAAGGTAGCGAAGTTCCTTGTCGGGTAAGTTCCGACCCGCACGAAAGGTGTAACGAGCGGAGCACTGTCTCAACGGGGGACCCGGCGAAATTGAAGTACGTGTAAAGATGCGCGTTACCCGCAGCAGGACAAAAAGACCCCGTGGAGCTTTACTGCAGCCTGTCATGGCGTCAGGGCGCATGTTGTGCAGGATAGCTGGGAGACTGTGAAGCAAGGTCGTCAGACTTTGTGGAGTCGCTGTTGAAATACCAGCCTGGATGCATTTTGGTCCTAACCGTGCCGTCGGGAGCGACGGGCGGGACAGTGGCAGGCGGGCAGTTTG
The DNA here is from genome assembly GCA_965238035.1 of Phototrophicaceae bacterium. GTDB lineage: Bacteria > Chloroflexota > Anaerolineae > Aggregatilineales > Phototrophicaceae > JAGWBD01. The sequence continues at coordinate 2,448,730 of OZ250163.1, forward strand.
ACTGGGGCGGTCGCCTCCGAAAGAGTAACGGAGGCGCCCAAAGGTCGGCTCAGGCTGAATGGAAACCAGCCGCAGAGTGTAAAGGCAGAAGCCGGCCTGACTGCGAGACGAACGGGTCGAGCAGAGACGAAAGTCGGGCTTAGTGATCCCACGGTACTGAGTGGAAGGGCCGTGGCTTAACGGATAAAAGCTACCCCGGGGATAACAGGCTGGTCTTGTCCAAGAGTTCACATCGACGACAAGGCTCGGCACCTCGATGTCGGCTCATCGCATCCTGGGGCTGGATCAAGTCCCAAGGGTTGGGCTGTTCGCCCATTAAAGCGGTACGCGAGCTGGGTTCAGACCGTCGTGAGACAGGTCGGTCTCTATCCGCTGCGGGCGCAGGGAGTTTGAGGGGAGCTGTTCCCAGTACGAGAGGACCGGAATGGACGCAGCGCTCGTGTACCGGTTGTCGCGCCAGCGGCAGTGCCGGGTAGCGAGCTGCGGAGGGGATAACCGCTGAAAGCATCTAAGCGGGAAGCCCGCCCCGAGATGAGACTCCCGATCTCGAAAGAGAGGGAGACCGCTGGGAGACTACCAGCTGGATAGGCCGGACGTGGAAGTGCAGCGATGTATGGAGCGGACCGGTACTAAGGGTCGAGAGCCTGTGACGGGGTACGGAGAAGCGGATGCTCTGGTGACGACGCCATGCATGAGATAGAGCGAGAAGCGTGAGCCGCGGGAACGCGGCGCGCAGGGGGTGTTGGTGGCTGGAGCCACGGGGGTCCACCCGGAACCATATCGAACCCGGCAGTTAAGCCTGTGAGCGCGGATGGTACTGCCCTGGCGACGGGGTGGGAGAGTACGCCGCTGCCAACCCCGAAGCGCGCGCGCGACAGTGGCGCAAGCTGACAAGTGCATAGCGCAGCACAGGACGTGCCGCCCGACGGCACGTTTTGTTTCCGCCAGGGCCATGTTACACTTGTTGTATGGGCAGCAGGCTTATGGACAAGCGACATGACTGGATGGTCGCGTGGGTAACTTATGCACTGCACGAGGCGCAGATCGTCGCGGGCAGGTTGCATAGTGAAGGCATCCAGGCGCTGGTGCATCAGCAGGCCGGTGCCAGCGCGATGGGTATCCACATCGGGCAGCTGGGCGAAGTAAGCGTGCTGGTACAACCGCGAGATTACGAAACCGCGCTCGCGATCCTGACGCCAGATTCCACAAAGCACTTGCCGCAGGACAATTCGCGAATCATCTTCGACAGCGATGATACAACTGAATAGGACGCTCACTGCCATATCCGGCATTCGTGCTGGCCATGCCACCAACCGGGCCGGGGGCACCGGCTGTACGGTCGTGCTGTGTCCACCCGGAACCGTTGGAGGAGTCGACCAGCGTGGGGGTGGCCCCGGCACGCGCGAGACGGATCTGCTGCGCCCGTCGCAGCATGTGGACAACGTAAGCGCGATCCTGCTGTCCGGAGGCAGCGCCTATGGTCTGGCGGCGGCCGACGGAGTGATGCGCTGGCTGGAGGAGCGCGATGTCGGGTATCGGACCGGAGATGGCGCTGTCGTACCGATCGTGCCGGCGGCCATCCTTTACGATTTGGGGATTGGATCCGTTACGGCACGGCCAGGCCCGGACATGGGCTATCAGGCATGCGAACAGGCCAGCGCGGAACCTCTCGCTGAGGGCAGTGTTGGCGCCGGTACCGGGTGCCGGGTGTGCTCGCTGACGGGCAACGCCCGAGCAACCAAGGGCGGCATTGGCTCAGCCTGCATGGAAATTGACGAAGGTTTGCTGGTCGCAGCGCTGGTTGCCGTGAACGCATTGGGGGAGGTGCTTGACGAGCGAGGCGAGATCCTGGCCGGATTACGTTCCCGGCCAGGAAAGAACGATTTCATCCCGGTGCTGGATGTATTGCGCACGCTGCTTGATCAACGACAGGCGCGCAGCAACACAGTCATTGGTGTGGTGGCAACCAATGCGCGCTTCTCAAAGGCTGCCGTCACCAGGGTAGCTCAGATGGCCAGCTGCGGCGTGGCGCGCACGATTCGGCCGGCGCATACTGCCCATGACGGCGACACAATGTTCGCCCTGGCAACCGGAACGCAGGAAGCCGACCCCAGTGTAGTGGGCGCCTTCGCCGCCGAAGCGGTCGCCATGGCCATACGCCGCGCTGTTCGCACGGCGACGTCTCTCGGTGGCGTGCGCGCAATCTGTGACAAGTGCTGCGCGAGGTGAGACGTTGGCAGGAAGTGAAAAGGCGGACTGATGCCGAGTGTGCTGATCGTCGAGGATGAAGAAACTTTGCTTCGCAACCTGGAAGCCAGGTTGCGCGATGACGGCTATCAGGTATTCACTGCCGCCGATGGCGAAGAGGCCATGGCGCGCATCCGTGCTGCGCCGCCGGACCTGGTGGTGCTCGACATTATGCTGCCGCGCCTGGACGGCCTTAGCGTGTGTCGCATCTTGCGTAAGGACAGCGCGCTGGCACATTTGCCGATCATCATGCTCACTGCGCGCGGCACCGAGGTGGACCGCATCGTTGGCCTCGAGAGCGGCGCCGACGATTACATCGTCAAGCCTTTCAGCCTGGGAGAATTCCTGGCGCGTGTGCGGGCAGTGTTGCGGCGCGCGCCTGGGCATCAGTTACCACAGGAAACGCTGGTTGCCGATGACCTTCGCCTCGATCTGAAGGGACACAAACTGTTTCGGGGAGAGGAACAGGTTCACCTGAGTAACCGCGAATTCAGGCTGTTGGCTGAACTGATGCGCAACAGCGGCGCTGTGTTGACTCGCGATCTGCTGCTGACGAAGGTGTGGGGCGAAGACAACTTTGTCGAAAAGCGAACGGTCGATGTCCATGTGCGCTGGCTGCGGGAAAAGATTGAAAGCGACCCTTCCCGGCCCAGTCGTATCGTGACGGTGCGTGGCGTCGGCTACCGCTTTGAGGGCTGATGAAGTTTGCCGGAGCGGGTCAGGTGCTGCTGGCAGCGGCGCTGTGGGGAACGACAGGCACCACCATGGCTCTGGCGCCGGCGGGCGCGGAACCGCTTGGCGTGGGTGCCTTGCGTCTGCTACTCGGAGGCATTGCGCTGGCTGCGCTTGCTTTCCTGAAAGGTGATTTCCGGCGAGCGGGGTCGCTGCCCCTGCGCAAACTGGCAGGCGCCGGGCTGATGATCGCAGCCTATCAGATTTGCTTTTTCAACGGCGTGGCGCGCAACGGGGTAGCGCTGGGCACGCTGGTCGCTATCGGCAGCGCGCCGATGCTGGCCGGCCTGTTGGAGTGGCGCTTGCGCGGCGTCAAGCCGGGGAGACGCTGGCTCGTTGCGACGAGCCTGGCGCTGGGCGGCTGCGGCTTGCTGCTGTTGCCGGTTGACGGGCTGTCTCCCGCAGTAGAAGCAGTTGGTCTGTTACTTTCGCTGGGCGCAGGACTGGCCTATGCCGGGTACGCGCTGGTGAGCAAGGAACTGCTGCAGCATATGTCGCCGAACGCGGCAGTGGCGGCCATATTTCTGCCCGGAGCCCTGTTCCTGCTGCCGCTGTTGCCACTTACGGAGCTCACCTGGGTCTTGCAGCCGCGCGGCATGCTGATCATCCTCCACCTGGGTCTGGTCACCACGGCTGTTGCGTACCTGCTGTTTGCGCGCGGTTTGCGGCAGATCAGCACGGCGGCCGCAGTGACGCTCACCCTTGCGGAACCGCTTGTAGCCGGAATGCTGGGAGTTTTTCTGCTGGGGGAACGCTTCGGCGGACGCAATCTGGCCGGAATGCTGGCCCTGGGCGCCGGCCTGCTGTGGCTTTCGTTGCCGGTGTCCAGTGGAGAGAGGGAACGCCATGAACCAATCGTTGCCTGAAGCCGACAGCCCGGTTTCCAAGGCACTTGCCGGGCGCGAAGTACTGCGTGCGCTGGTCGACAGCTCGTGGAATGTGCTCGTCGTGCTGGATAGCAGCTGCCATGTGCTGGCCATGAACGAGGCAGCGCGCACAGCGTTTGACGCAGGTGATGCTTTTGACGGATCGCTGCTCGCACTCACTGGCTCGGCCGAGTTGGAGACCATGGTGAGCGAGGCACTTCGCAACGAGGAAAGTCTGCTGGAGGAGCAGCTGCGACTGAACGACCGCTGGTGGCGCGTGCGGGTGCAGATCAACCGGGGAACGGCTCAGGGGACGCTTATCTGCCTGGCGCTTGAAGATGTGAGCCAGCTGGTGCGCCTCAACCGGGCCCGTCGCGACATGGTGGCCAACATTTCGCACGAGTTGCGTACGCCCATCGCCAACATTCGCCTCATCATCGATGGCCTGTTCCTGGACAACGAAAAACCGCGGCGCAAGCACAGCATCCGCTCGCTGCAAGCGATTGCGCGTGAGACTGATGCGTTGCAGTGGATGTCCGAGGAGCTGCTTGATCTGTCGATGATCGAGTCCGGCCAGGCGCTGATGAAAATGGTTGACACGCCGGCACGCGAAGTGGTTTCGGAGGCCATTGAGCGCATGGCGAATTTCAGTGAGGCGAAGGAAGTCCCGGTCGTGCAGAAGGTCCCTGACGATCTCTACATTCTCTGCGACCCGGACAAGCTACAGCGCGTGCTGATGAATCTGCTGCATAACGCGCTGAAATGGTCGCCGCAGGGGAAGAGAATCCGCGTCGTGGCAAAGCTTGATGGCGACGAAGTCCAGTTCGGCGTCTTCGACCGCGGTGCGGGCGTGCCCGAGGAGCATACCGGCCGCATCTTCGAGCGCTTCTACCAGGTCGATCCTTCGCGCAGCGACAGCGAAGGCACGGGCATTGGTCTGGCCATATGCCGTCACATCATTGAGGCGCACGGCGGGCACATTCGCGCGGAGAGCAACGCGACCATGAATGGTGGTCGCTTCTACTTCACGATTCCCGTCGGCGTCAGTCCCTGATTGGCCCGGTTCCCGACTTGCCGGTAATCTGCTATATTCGCATGACAAGCTAACAGGCAACCTTCGGGGCAGGGTGGAATTCCCGGCCGGCGGTGTGGCAGTGATGCCGAGCCCGCGACCCGTGTCGTTAGTCGTAATTCTGGCTGACGCGTCATGACTGCGGTCATGCCGGTGGATCTGGTGAGAAGCCAGAGCCGACAGTGAAAGTCTGGATGGGAGAAGGTCGCTGAGAGGCGCGCCACTGCGTGAATGTGGCGTGTGCAGCGTTGTCGCTGGCTCTTTCGCCGCGCCGACTGTTCTTTGCCTTTCTGTCGCTGTGCCCCGGGTGTAGCCTGCCAAACAGCAGGTGCGGTCATGCGTAACCCGGCGCAGCGTTCGTCCAGTCTCCCTTTTCCCGCCAGCCCTTCGCGCAACACGCTGCGTCGCAGGCTCGCGCCATTCGCGCTGCTCGTCATCTTGCTGTTGCTGTGGCAACTGGTCACAGTCCTGCAGTTCTATCCAGTCTTCATCATCCCGTCACCCGGCGCCGTACTCGCCAAATTCGCGGCAGTGGCGATGGACGGCAGCTTGCTGCGCCACAGCCTGATCACCTTGCAGGCAGTGCTGGCCGGCCTGGCTGTGGGCGTGTCGGTCGGCATTGTGCTGGGCTATCTCATCGCGCACAGTTCGCTGCTGGAGGACTCGCTGGCGCCGCTCATCATTGGCCTGCAATCGACGCCGATCGTCGCCTGGGCGCCGCTGCTGGTCATCTGGTTTGGCAGCGGACTGACCAGCAAGGCGATCACCAGCGCGCTCATTGTCTTCTTCCCGACGCTGGTGAATACAGTAGTCGGCCTGCGCAACGTGCCATCCTCGTTGCATGACCTGCTGCGCGCCCAACGCGCGACGCGTTGGCAGACCCTGACTGTGCTGGAGATCCCCGCCGCGCTGCCCGTCCTCTTCGGCGGCCTGAAGATCAGCGCGACTCTGGCTGTTATCGGCGCGGTCGTGGGCGAGTTCGTCAGCGCGGACGCGGGCCTGGGCTTCGTCATCACGCTGGCGCGCAGTCGCTATGACACGCCGCTGGTGCTGGTGGCAGTCTTCGCCCTGGCAGCCATGGCGCGCCTGCTGTATGGCGCCGTGGCCCTGCTGGAGCGTCACTTGCTGGCCTGGCAGCGCCATGGACGTGGTACGCGAAGTTTCTCGTGAGGAACAGATCAGGAGAAGGACCAATGCGAATCTTGCTGTTACTGCTTGCCATGCTGCTGTTGACCGCGCCCGCGGGCCTGGCCGACGCGCAGGATCTGATGGAGGTCGAGCTCTTTCTGACCTACATTCCCAACGTGCAGTTCGCGCCAGTGTATGTCGCGCTGGCGAACGGCTACTTCGCCGACGCCGGCCTTGATGTGAGCATCCGGCACGGCGCGGAACACGATGGCGTTGACCTGGTGGCGGCAAACAAATTACAACTGGGCATTTTCGGCGGGGAGCAGGTGCTGCTGGCCAGGGCGCAGGGGCGCCCGGTCGTATCTGTCTATGAGTGGTTCCAGAGTTTTCCGGCGGGAGTGGTGGCAGCGGGACCCTTCCCGGCAATCGAGAGTCTTGCCGATCTTGCCGGGAAAAGGGTGGGCATCCACGGACGCAGTGGAGTGACCTGGAGCGCCTTTTTGGCCCTGATTAGCGCAGCCGGCCTGACGGAACAGGATTTCGTGCTGGAGACGGTCGGGTTCAATGTGCCGGAGCTCCTCTGCCTGGGCCATATCGATGCTGCCGTGGCCTATCTCAACAACGAACCCCTGCAACTCCAAAACCGAATGATGGCTGCCGACTGCGGCGACGTGAACTGGATTTGGGTCTTCCCGGTCACGGCGGTTGCTGACCTCGTGTCCAACAGCGTGGTGAGCAACGAAATGACGATTGAGCAGCATCCGCAGCTGGTCGAGGCCTTCGTGACGGCCTTCGACCGCGGAGTGCTCGAGGTCATTGACAACCCGGCCGCGGCCATGTTGATTAGCGCTGAGTATGTGGAGGGCCTGGTGTCGCCGGAATCCCTTCCCTATTTGCAGGTATGGTCTGCTGCCAGGGCCGAGTTGCTGGCAGAAGATGCGGATGCAGATGTGCAGGCGGCAAACTGGACGGAGCGAATGACGCTGGATAAGCCAACGGGTCAAGCTGACCTGACACAGTATGAGGTGTTGTTGGCGACCATCCCCATGTGGCAGGCGGAAATTACCGGCTTCAGCGAGCGCGAGGCCTGGGTCACGACGGCCGAGGTCTTGCAGGCAGCGGGCATGCTGGAAGCGGCGCCGGAGGTAGAGCTGGCCTTCACCAACCGCTTCGTGCCGGGCTGCGCTCACGAGGACGCCTGCGAGTGAACCAGGTCGCTGCCATGTTGAGGGGTCCGGGTGAAGGTCTGCATTGACGGGTTGCTCGTGCAGTTTCCGGCGCCCGCAGGTGGGCAACTGGATGCGCTGGGCCCCCTCAGCTGCTCCATGGAAGCGGGCAGCTTCGTGGCGCTGCTGGGCCCCAGCGGCTGTGGCAAGAGCACGCTGGTGCGCGTGCTGGCGGGGCTGCAGTCGCCGACGCGCGGCAAGGTGCGGCTGGATGGTGCCGCTCCGGACGGCGCGCGCACGGGCATCCTCTTCCAGGATGCCAACCTGATGCCCTGGCGGCGCGTGCGCGATAACATGGCGCTGGCGCTCGAACTGGCCGGCGTGCCTCGTCCGGCAAGGCATGCTGCAGTGCGGGAGCTGTTGCCGACGCTGGGGCTGGAGGGCTTCGAACTGGCCTGGCCTGGCGAGCTCTCCGGCGGAATGGCGCAGCGCGTCGCAATCGGGCGTGTGCTCCTGCAAGGGCCGGAGTTGCTATTGCTGGACGAGCCATTCGGCGCGCTGGACTCACTGACCCGCGAGCAGCTCGGACTGGACCTGTTGCGCATGTGGGCGCGGGACCAGCCCACGGTGCTAATGGTAACGCACGACATCAACGAAGCGGTGTTGCTGGCCGACCGCGTGCTGGTGCTCAGCCCGCGCCCCGGGCGTCTGGTCGCCGATTTGGCAGTGCCCTTGCCACGCCCGCGCCGCCTTGAACACAGTTACACAGAAGTGTACCTGTCCCTGCTGCGTCAGCTGCGCGACGCGCTGGGTCACAGGCGCTGAACCTGGGCTAACAAGGGAGTGACCATGAGCATTGATGTAGAGGGTCTGCGCGCGCTATTTCCTGCGCTGCAGCAACGCGGGGATGACGGACGCCCCTTCGTGTTCTTCGACAACCCGGCCGGAACCCAGGTGCCGCAGACGGTCATTGAAGCGGTCGGCGATTACTACCGCAGCATGAATGCCAACTCCGGCGGTTCCTTTGAGACCAGCCGCCGCAGCGACGCCATGGTCGCCGGCGTGCGCGCTGCGGCCGCTGACTTCCTCAACGCGTCCGTTGCTGAAGAGATCGTCTTCGGCCCGAACATGACAACGCTGACTTTCGCGCTCAGCCGCGCGCTGGCGCAGACGCTGCAGCCTGGCGACGAGATCGTGCTGACGCGCATGGACCACGACGCCAACGTCGCGCCCTGGCTGTGCGTCGCGGCCAGACACGGGCTGGTCGTGCGCATGGTCGATTTCACCCGGCCCGAGTGCCTGCTCGATCTGGACAGTCTGGAGGCGGCGCTGACGGAGCGCACGCGCATTGTGGCCACCACGCACGCCTCCAACGCCGCCGGTAGCCTCAACCCCGTGCGTCAGATTGCGGCAATGGCACATGCCGCGAATGCGCTGCACGTGGTCGACGCGGTGCAGAGCGCGCCGCATGTGCCGCTGGACGTGCAGGACATCGGCTGCGACTTCTTGCTCTGTTCCGCCTACAAGTTTTACGGGCCGCACCTGGGAGTGCTGTGGGGCCGGCATGATTTGCTGGCAGAATTGCCGGTGGACAAGGTGCGCCCGGCCAAGGACCTGCCGCCATGGCGTTGGGAGACGGGCACCGCCAGCTTTGAGACTATCGCCGGTCTGGGCGCGACGCTCGACTACCTGGCGGACATAGGCCGCGCTTACGGCGCTCCCTGGGCCGCTAACTATGCGCAAATGGAGGACCGGCGTCAGCTACTCAAGACTGCCATGGCCGCGCTGGCTGATCACGAGCGCAGCATGTGTCAGCAACTGCTCGACGTATTGCAGACGCTGCCGGGCCTGCAGGTCATGGGCGTCACCGACCCGACGCGCCTGGAGCATCGCGTGCCGACGGTGATCTTCAGCGTGGCGGGCCGAGTTCCCGCAGACATCGCCGCCGCGCTGGGGGAGCGGGGTATTTTCGTCTGGTCAGGTGACTATTACGCGCAGGAGCTGATGGAGGGCCTGGGTCAGGGCGCCGATGGAATGGTGCGCGTCGGGCTGGCACACTACAACACGCCCGCAGAAATTCAGCGTCTGGGCGAGACCCTGGAAGAGGTGCTGGCTGTCGGCTGAGACTTTCAGGCCTGGGCGCGCAGGGCGTTAAGCTGTTTCATGAGACGGGACTTGCGGCGCGCGGCGTTGCGCCGGTGGATGACGCCTTTGGTAGCGGCCTTGTCCAGGTCGCGCATGGCAGCGTAGGTGGCCTGCTCGGCGCTGGCAAATTCACCGGATGCGATCTGGGAGCGCGCCTGCTTGACGAGGGTGCGGGCGCGGTTACGCCGGGAACGGTTGCGAAAACGACGCTTCTCATTCTGCCGGTTACGTTTCATCGCGGATTTCAGGTTGGCCATCGGCGATTTCTGCGGCGCTCGCCGCAACTCCTGTCAATTCCCTGTCAACGTGGCGCCAGTGTACACAGCAGCGCGCGCGCTGTCCAGACCGGCCTGGCGGTCTGATGCTGTGCTCACGCCTTTACGATTCTACCGGTGGCGGGGAGGACAGGATTCGAACCTGCGGTCCGGTCTAACCCGGACAACCACTTAGCAGGCGGCCCCAATCAACCACTCTGGCACCTCCCCGGGTCTGTCAGCAACGGAGCGAGAGGGATTCGAACCCCCGGTGGCGTTGCCGCCACAGTGGTTTTCAAGACCACCGCCTTAAACCGCTCGGCCATCGCTCCCTGACAGCGAGGGAATCATGGCACAGACCGCTGCGCCTGTCAATGCTGCTATACTGCCGCAACGTCAGGGTCAAGCGTGAGAGGCAGGCGACAGGTGACGAATGGCAGCATATTGTTGCTGGGGGGTTCAATGCTGACCCTGGCGCTATTGCCCGTGGCCTGGCGACATGGCCCGCTCCTTCTACGGGTGCTGCAGGTGCTCGCGCTGGCTGTGATGTTGGGCTGTGTCGACGCGGGTATCCGCCACACTTCGGGCAGCGCATCTGCAGCCTGGCAACCAGGCGTTTTGCTATCCTTTTTGCTCTGTATGCCCGCCGCCCTGACCGTTTTCTCGCGTGACTGGCGTACGTGGCTGGCGGCCCGCCTGCAGGCCGGCGGCGCTACATTTCGAGCGGATTCAGCGCGGCATGGCACAGCTCTGATGCTGTTGCTGGCCGTTGTCGTCTGTTCGCTCGTCCATGCTGCCGTGACGGACGAGTTGAGCGACCCCTATGATTTGCCGGCGCTGTTCACGATGATGTCCCTGTATCTCATGTTTTGCATCCTCGGCGTCGGCTTTCCGCTACGCAGGAACTGGCCTCAGGTCAGCACTCGCCTCGGGCTGTGGCTGCCCGAGCGACGGGGGTTGCTACTGGCGGCAGGGATGGGCATATCGCTCGTGGCGCTCATGTCCTTGCTGTGGCTGTTATGGGTGCTGGTGACCTGGCCGCAATTTGCCGAGGGCGATTCTGTCCAGTTCCATCCGGGTTTAATTACGGCGCTCTTGTCCGCTGCCATGACGGCAATCGGCGAAGAGACCATGTTTCGCGGCGTCCTGCAGCCGCTTTTTGGCGGCGTCTTGACCAGCATCTGCTTCGCCCTGCTGCATTTCAGGCCGGGGGCTGAAGTAGTGTTGCTACCGATTTTCGGCGTGTCGCTGGCCTTCGCCTGGCTGCGATTGCGGCACGGTACGCTTGCGGCCATCTGTGCCCACTTCTGTTACAACTTTACGCTAATCTTGTCAGCCCGGCTGTACGGCGCGTAACGTAACCTGTCTAAAGAGCCATGTGAGCGCATGCGAAACCTGCTTGAACTGAACCAGCCTGATCTGGTCGCTCTCCTTGCGGAATGGGGCCAGCCAAAGTTTCGTGCTGCCCAGATCCTGGCATGGGTATATGAACACCATGTAACCGACTTCGCCGCAATGACGAACCTGCCGCAGACGCTGCGCGCGCGCCTCGAGTCAGAATTGTGCGTGGGCACACTGACATTGGAGCGCGAACAGCGCAGCCGCGACGGCACGCTCAAGCGCGTGTATCGCCTGGCGGACTTGCAGCTCATCGAGGCCGTGCTGATGGGCTATGAGGGCAAGCGGCGCACCGCCTGCATCTCTACCCAGGCAGGTTGCGCGCTGGGCTGCGTTTTCTGCGCCACCGGTCAAATGGGCTTCGCGCGCCATTTGTCCGCGGCCGAAATCCTGGAGCAGGCGCTGCTGCTGGCGCAGGAGTTGGCACAGCGTGGCGAGCGGCTGAGCAATGTGGTACTGATGGGAATGGGCGAGCCCTTCCACAACTACGACGAATCACTAATGGCCGTGCGACGGCTGATGAGCGACCTGGGCATCGGCGCGCGCCACATCACCGTTAGCACGGTGGGTCTGGTGCCGCAGATTCGCCGCTTCGCGGAGGAAGGCTTGCAGGTACGCCTCGCCATCAGTCTGCACGCGGCCACCGATGCCGAACGCAGTGCGCTGCTGCCGGTCAACAAACGCTGGCCACTGCGGGAACTGATGGCCGCCTGCCGCGACTATGTCGGCAAGACCGGGCGGCGCATCAGCTTCGAGTGGGCCTTGATCCGCGGAGAAACGGACACCATGGAACAGGCGCACGCCCTGGGCAAGCTCTTGCAGGGGTTGCTCTGCCACGTGAACGCCATCCCGCTGAACCCGACGGCAGACTTTGCCGGTTCGCCTTCGGAAGCCGACGAAGTGGCGCGTTTCGTCTCAATTCTGGCGGAATACGGCGTCAACGCGACCATCCGCGTGCGGCGCGGCATCGATATCGACGCTGGCTGCGGTCAACTCAAGGCCAACGTTCTGGCTGCGGAGGCAGGCGCCAATGCGCTATGACTGCGACGCCATCCTGAATGTTGGTGAGCTGGACCTTGCCTTCGTCGATGAATACGAGGATCTGCGGCTGATCAGTCTGGAAGACTGCGGCAGACGCGCGCCCGCGCCGGATTGTGTGGCACGTCGCCAGATCATCGTCGACCATCAGGGTGCGCGCTGGTGGACGCTGTCCTTTTTCACGAAGCCGCCGACGCTGTTCCAGGCGCGCACGGAAGAGGGACTGCTGCGCACACTTTGGCGTCTTGAGCAACTGGGCTGGAGGGTGCTGTGAACGCTGCCCGGTTTGCAATTCCCGCCCGCAACAGGTAGCATCCGGCACGTCGCCTGCAAGCTACACGCGCGCTGCACATTCACCGCACACACAGCACTGGACGGGGCGTTGACTGTCGAACTGGCGCCGTCCATCCTGGCGGCGGACTGGACCCGAATGGGAGAGCAGATCGCGGAGGCCGAGGCCGCCGGGGCGGACTGGCTTCACGTCGATGTGATGGATGGCTGCTTCGTGCCCAATATCAGTTTCGGCCAGGACATGGTGGCCGCGGCGCGGCGGGCCACCCGGCTGCCGCTGGATGTGCACCTGATGATCGTTGAGCCATTGCGCCATATAGAGAGCTTTGCGCGGGCGGGGGCTACCCGCATCAGCTTGCATGCAGAGGCAGTTGCCAGCCTTCCTGATGCCTTGCAGGCCTTGCGCGCGACCGGCTGTCAATGCGGCCTGGCGCTCAACCCGCAGACGCCCGCCCTGGCGCTGCATGCAGTGCTGTCGGAACTGGATTACATCCTGGTGATGGCGGTCAATCCCGGCTTTGGCGGCCAGGCATTCATGCCGGAGACCCTGCCCAGGATTAGAGAGTTGCGCGAGCGCATTGCGGCCAGTGGCCGTGAAATCGCCCTTGGCGTGGACGGGGGCATGAACGCCGAAACTGCGCCCCAGGCCGTGGCGGCCGGCGCCAGCTTTGTGGTTGCCGGCAGCAGCGTGTTTCGCCCCGGCCAGGCGGTCGCGGCAGGAATGGACGCATTACGCGCTGCGATACTGGAGGAAACTGGTGGGGATGCATGACTGAAGGGCCGGACAGGCGCGCATGTGATGGGCGCCGGCTTCGCTGGCTGTTTGCTGCCGGCCTGGCCTGGCTGGAACGCAATCAGGGCGTGGTCGATGCGCTGAACGTCTTCCCCGTCCCCGATGGCGATACCGGCAAGAATATGGTGTTGACCATGCGCAGCGCCAGCGAGCGGCTGCAGGCGGAAGCTTCTCGTGAGGCGCATGTAGTTGGGGCGACAGTGGCGCACGGCGCGCTCATGGGCGCGCGCGGCAATTCCGGCGTCATCCTGTCCCAGTTGCTGGCCGGCTTTGCCGAGGGCATCAAGGACCAGCAGCAGTTCGACGCGGCACTGCTGCTGACGGCCTGGCAGGCGGCGGTGACCAAGGCCTACAAGGCGGTCACAGATCCAGTGGAAGGCACCATCCTCACGGTGGCACGGGAGACCGGAATGGCGCTGGCGCAGGGCGTGAAAGAGCGGGGCGAGGACGACCTTGCAGTGCTGCTCGAAACGATGGTGGCGGCGTCACAAGCGTCTTTGTTGCACACACCGGAGCTGCTGCCGGTGTTGAAGAAGGCCGGCGTGGTCGATTCAGGCGGACAAGGCCTGGTCTACATCCTTGAGGGGATGTTGCGCCTCGTGCAGGGCCAGCCGGTGTTGAAGGCGGGCGCGGCGGCTGAGGCGGCCACACAGCGCTGGCAGAGCGCTCTAGAGCCGGAGGAGGATGAAGGCTACGGCTACGACGTGCAATTCCTGATGCACGGCGAAGGAATGGACGTCAGCGCCATTCACGCCGGCATCGACGCGCTGGGCTGGTCCACCCTGGTGGTGGGCGACGAAAAGCTCATCAAGGTGCACGTGCATGTCCATGATCCTGGCGAGCCCATCTCCTGGGCCATTGATCAGGGCGCATGGCTAAACGACGTGGTAGTCGAGAACATGCAGGAGCAGTACGAGCAGTACGTTGAAGAGCGCCTTGAGCAGGAATCTGATGAGCAGATAGCGGCACAGGGCGAGGTAGCGGTGATCGCGGTGGCCGGTGGCGCCGGCCTGACACACATTTTCCGTGAGGAACTGGGCGCAGCCCACGTCATTGATGGCGGCCAGACGATGAACCCCAGCGCCCAGGATTTCCTGGCTGCGATGGAGAAGCTGCCGCAGCAGGCCTTCATCCTGCTGCCGAACAACAGCAACATCATCCTGGCTGCGCAGCAGGCAGCCACGCTGGCCGGGGAGCGCGATGTGCGCGTCGTCGCCAGCAAAAGCATACCGCAAGGCATTGAGGCCATGCTCCATCGCCCGGCCCGGCTGGAGCAGCTCGACAGCGCGGTAGCCACGATGCAGGCTGCGCTGGGCGAAGTGGTCAGCGCCGCGCTGACCACGGCGACCAGGGATGCGGAGATCGATGGCCTGCAGATCACGGCCGGACAGTACATCGGCCTGGTGGAAGGGCATTTGTGCGTCGCTGAAGACAAACTTGAGGATGCGCTGGGCAAGCTGGTCGTCGCTGCGCTGGCCGATGAAGGCGAGTTGGTCTCGCTGTATTATGGTGCCGGGCTGGATGAACATGGAGCGGGAGCATTGGCAGCGTCGCTTGAGGAACAGCTGGAGCAAGTGGAGCTCGAATTGATACGCGGCGATCAGTCCTTGTATCCCTTTCTCATCAGTGTGGAGTAAGTTGAATTGCTATCAGCCTGGAAACCGGGGAGGTGAACCATAGAAACGCAACGGATACAGGTTGTGTCGGACATCACCTGCGAAGTTAGTGAAGAGATTCAGCAGGAACTGCAAATCCGTCTTGTCCCGGGCTACATCAACCGGGGCGGGGAAAGCACGCTCTATGATGGTCACAACCTCGACCGGGTTGAATATTATGACAGCTTGAAGCATGAGGACTCGCTGCCCACGACGGCCGCGCCTTCGCCTGGGGTGGTGCAAGAGATTTTGGACGAAGTGTTTGAAGATGCCGACCATTTGCTGCTCATCACCCTGCCGCGTAACCTCAGCGCCTACTATGAAGCCTTTCGGCTGGGCTCGGCACATCTGCCAGAGGGCAGCGTGACCCTGCTTGAGAGCGGCACCATTTCAATGGATCAGGGCTACCAGGTGCAGATCGCGGCCGAGGTCGCGGCTGAGAGCGGCGACCTGGCAGAGGTGCTGGATGTGGTGAAACGTGTGCGCGCCAACTCATTGATGTGTGCCGCTCTCGACACGATGGAAAATCTCAGGCGCAGCGGTCGCGTGAACCTGGCCACTGCCGGGCTGGCAACCCTGTTGCAAATCAAGCCGATTTTATCGATGACGGATGGCGAAGCGACGACGCTGGCACGTGTGCGCACCTTTCGCAAGGCGCGTTTGGAATTGCTGCGTCTGTTGCGCGCGGAAGCGCCTCTGGAACGGCTGGCGGTCCTGCATGTCAACAATCCTGACAGCGCACAATGGCTGGCAGATGAGGTTGCCGATATTGCGCCAGGAGATGTCCCGTCCATTAATGTGAGCCCGGTCTTCGGTACCCACCTCGGCGTCGGCATGGTAGGCTTTGCCAGCCTCAAGGCTGGCTGGAGAGACTGATTTGCCCACAGCGTTGGAAACCCTCGTCAAAATCCTCCGCCTCGAGCGGGAGCAGCGCTGCAGTGACACTGCGGTGGAAGGTGGACTCGGCGCCTACAGCAGAGTGTGGGAGCCTGACGCCCGACGCCAGGCGCGCAACGGTGAACAGCAGCAACTGGTTGATGAGTTGCGGGCGCTGATGCAACGCTACAGCAGCACGGAACAACAGCAGGAACGCGCTGGCCAGGTGCAGTACATGCTGGATCGCATCCTGTCCCGGGTGCCATCACGCTCGCAGCGCGCTGGCGGCACGACATCCCGGAAAACATCCCAGCGGGGCAATCCCCGGCGCGAACGACGTCAGGGACGTGACCGTGGTGAGCGCCCGCAGGGCCAATCACGCCGAACCGTGCGCGCCACCATGCCCGATCTTGAGCAGCGCAAGACGCTGCAGCGGCCGCCGCGCCGGCCGCGTGTCCCGCAGGATGCCGAGGCTGTAGACAAGACACTGGGTGAGTTGAAACAGCCGGTGACCGCGCTGAAAGGCGTCGGCGAGCGTAGGGCAGAGGCCTTTGCCCGCCTGGGTCTGCGCAGCCTGGGCGACCTGCTCTACTTTCTGCCGCGCCGCCATGACGATTACCGTCAGGTTTGCTATATCGGCAAGCTGGAACCCGGCATGCAGGCCACGGTTATCGGCGAGGTGGAAAAGACAGGTGTGCGCCTCGTGGCAGGCGGCCGGCGCGATTTCCATCTCACGCTGCAGGACGAAAGCGGCCAGCTGGACGCGGTCTTTTTCGGCCAGCGCTGGCTGGGCAGCCAGATTAAACCCGGCGACCAGATCGTGCTCAGCGGACATACCGCCGAATGGGGCTCGCGCCTGCGGATGAGCGGGCCGGAATGGGAGCCGCTCGAAACGGAGAATCTGCACACGGTCGGTCTGGTGCCGGTGTATGCGCTGACTGAAGGCCTGCAGCAGCGCAGTCTGCGCCGGATGATGCGCGATTTTGTCGACGATTTGACCGGACGCTTGCCCGATTATGTGCCAGAGGCAACGCGGGAGCGCACGGAACTGGCTGACCTGGGTTGGGCGCTGCAACAGGCGCACTTCCCGGACGGGCCTGATCATTTGCGTCATGCGCGGGACCGTCTGGTTTTTGATGAACTGCTTCAGCTGCAGCTGGCAGTACTGGAGAGCCGACGCGAATGGCAGGCCAGTCCCGCGGACGCGCTGTCGATTAGCGACGACCAGCTCAAGGCGCTGCAATCCGTACTTTTCTCCTTTAACCTGACCGCGTCCCAGCTGCGCGCTGTCGCCGACATCCGCGTGGACATGGCGGCGCCCGTGCCGATGAATCGACTGCTGCAGGGCGATGTCGGCTCTGGCAAGACAGCCGTGGCCGCGCTGGCCCTGGCGCTGACGGTGCTTGCCGGCAAGCAGGGAGCCCTGATTGTCCCGCTCAGCGTATTGGCCGAGCAGCACTATCGGACTCTTTCAGCGACGCTGGCGCGGATGCCAGGTGAGCGCAGGCCCAGAGTGGCGCTGCTGACTGGTGCAACTCCTGCGGCAGAACGTGCGACCAAACTCGAAGAGCTGGCCTCCGGCGCGCTGGATGTCGTAATTGGCACGCACGCGCTGATTCAGGAAGGCGTGAACTTTCACGACCTGGGCCTGGCGATTATTGACGAGCAACATCGCTTCGGCGTGCAGCAGCGCAAGGCCCTGCGCGGCAAGGGGCGCAACCCGCATCTGCTGATGATGACGGCGACTCCCATTCCCCGCTCGCTGGCCCTGACCATCCACGCCGATCTCGACCTGACGGTAATTGACGAGCTGCCGCCTGGCCGCAAGCCGGTGCAAACCACGATTATCGAGCCGGTGGCCCGCGAGCGAGTATTCAGTTTCGTCGCTGCCGAGCTGGCGCGCGGGCGCCAGGCATTCATCGTGCATCCGCTGGTGGAGGAATCGCAACGGATTGATACGCGCGCGGCGACGCAGGCCTACGAAGAGCTGGTGCAGGTGTTCTTCCGCTATCGTGTGGCGCTACTGCACGGGCGCCTGTCTGCAACAGAAAAGGACGAAATACTGGCGTCCTTTGCGCGGGGCGACCATGATGTGTTGGTGACGACCTCGGTGGCGGAGGTGGGGGTGGACGTGCCCAACGCCAGCGTGATGGTGATCGAGGGCGCCAACCGCTTTGGCCTGGCGCAGCTGCACCAGTTCCGCGGGCGCGTCGGCCGCGGGGAACATGCCTCCACCTGTCTACTCATCCCGGACAGGGACGAAGAGACGGCGAACGAGCGGCTGGAGGCGCTGGTGAATATCAGCGATGGCTTCCGCCTGGCGGAACTGGATTGGGAACAGCGTGGCCCCGGCGATCTCGTAGGTACGCGCCAAAGCGGCGGCAGCCTGATGCAGCTGGCAGAATATATTTCGACGCAGCTGGTGGCGCTGGCGCAGCGCGAGGCTCGCACCATCAACGCGGAAGATCCTGCCCTGGCGTTGCCACAGCACGAACTGCTGGCCCGACGCGTGTCCCGGCTGCGCGACGTGCGTAGCGACATCAGCTGAGCAGGAGTGTGATGACAGCAAAACGACTGGCCCTGTTTCCTGCGTCGCTGGATCCTTTGCACAATGGACACATCGACGTGGTACGGCGGGCCGCGCGCATCTTCGATGAAGTCGTCGTAGGTGTGTACGATTCGCCACATAAACAGCTGCTGTTCAGCGCGAACGAACGCCTGGAATTGGCGCGCGCAGCCTTTGTTGGTGAAAATGAAATAAAAGTTGCACAATACAGTGGCTTAACGGTACACTTCGCAGCCGAATTGGGAGCGGCTGCAATTGTACGCGGGCTGCGCATCGTTTCAGATTTTGATCTGGAGTTTCGCACGGCGTTGGCGAACCGGCAGTTGGACGGATCTATCGAGACGGTCGCGGTGATTGCCGACGGGCGTTATATTCACATCAGTTCCAGTATCGTTCGTGAAGTGGCGGAACTGGGGGGCGACGTAAGCACCATGGTGCCGCCACACGTGGCGCAGGCGCTGCAGCAACGCTTCGGCGGGGCGCGTGCGTAGTAGGGAAACGGAACAAAGTCTCCGTAGTTTGCAGGGAGAGTGACATGGACATCCAGCATCTGGTGGATCGGCTGGAAGATTTGGTCGACGAAGGGCAGCATATCCCGTTCAGCAGGTACACGATGATGGACGAGGAACGGGCGCTCGAAATCATTGATCAGATGCGGATATCTGTGCCGGAAGAAATAGAGAAATCTGCGCGCATTCTCGCCAACCGCGATCGCATCCTTGCGCAGGCGGAGGAAGATGCCGCCCGTATCGTGCAACAGGCCCGCCGCGATACGGAGCTTTTGCTGGACGAAGGTGCCACGGTGCAGGCGGCGCAGAATCGCGCGGCCAACATCATTGAGGCGGCGCGTCAGGAAGCCGAGTTGATTGCCGACGAGGCCGACAAGTACATCCTGCAGGAAATGGCGCGCATGGAGCGCGAGGTCGCCAGGTTGTTGACTGTGGTGCGCAACGGCATCCAGGAAGTATCCAGCAACCGGCCCCAGTTGCAGGTGCGCCCCGAGTTGGAAGAAGACGAGCCTGTGCCGGCACGCGTTCAGGAGCTGGAAGCAGAACAGCTGCCTGTCATTACGCCGGCGAGGGCGCTTTCGCGCAGCGAGTTGCAGTTCGCGCCGCCGAAGACTGCCGGCCCGGCTCCCGCCGTCTAGCCTGCAACACGTTCCTTCGGCAATACGTCCCGCCAGAGACGTTCCCCGTCGCTCCAGAGATGCAGGGCGCCAACGGCGTCACTGCGCACCAGCGGAATTTCATCCAGCATGGCGACAATGTCCGGGTTCGGGTCACTGCGTTGGTTGCGCGGGTCGTCAGGGTCCGTGTGTACCATGATCAGTTGCGGCGCCACCGCCTGCAGAAAATCGCCATCAAGAGAACGGGCAGCCCCGTGCTGCGGCAGCTGCAGCACAGTTGCCTGTGGCGAGACGCCGGCAGTGAGCATGGCCTGCTGACCTGCGCGATCCAGATTCGCGGGGAGCAGGAACGAAACCCTGTCGTAACGGATGCGCAGCACCAGCGCTGATGTGTTCAACAGACGCTGATCCCTAGCCGGTCGCGCTTGTGGATGCAGCACCTCAATTAGCAAGCCGTCACCAAACTCCAGCGTGTGGCCCGCGCCCAGGATCAGGGATTCGTCGGCTGCTTCAACCAACTGCGGCGGCAGTTCACGCTGTCCATTGTGTACCAGCAGTCCGATTTTGTAGCGCTGCAACAGGGCATCGAGGGCGTCGTTCGCTTCCGGATCAATTGTGCTGAGCGCCAGCACCTCGATGCGTTGGTCGTGGAAGGGCAGCCTTTCACCGAGGGTGGTTAACAGGCGCGAGGACGCACGTCCGCCGTCGATCAGAATGTGCTCGCCGCCCGGGCCCTGCAGCAACACGGCATTGCTGTGACCCACGTCCAGCAGCCAAAGGTGTAGCATGCCATCCGCCTGGCTGAGCCTGGCCGCGCCCAACAGCAATGCCAGGCCCAGGGTGAGCAGCAGGGCCAGGCTGCCTGTGGTGTGCCGGACAAATGCTTGTGCCAGACGCGTTGCCCAGGAGAATCGCCCGGCCTGCAGGATGGATGCCGCCACCAGCGCGGCATAAAAGCCGGCGACCAGGCGTGAGTCTACGGGCAACTCGCCCGCAGCGAAGGGCAGACTCGCTGCGGCCTGCACGATTTCAGTCGTCCAGGTGAGCGGCAGCAGATCGAGCCAGAAGAGCAGCTGCGCGGGCAAAGGTGCGACGAAGGCTGTGGCCGTCGCCAGAAAACCCAGGATCAGCAGGGGCGCCTGGGCCGGAATGATGAGCAGGTTGACCGGCAGCGACACCAGCGAAAGGCGTTCGAAGTAACGCAGGATGAGCGGCAGGGTTGCGATTTGTGCGGCCAGCGAAACGACCAGCGGCTCGGCCAACAAGTCACCAACGCGGCGTCCGGCACCAGGCGAAAGCATGAAATTAAGCGCGCGCTGCAGGCCGGCGCCGAACGGCGCGACGAAGAGCATGATCCCGAGCGTGGCGAAGACGCTCAGCTGAAAGCCTACATCCCACAGCACCGTCGGGCTCTCCAGTGACATCAGCATAATGGCGGCGGCCAGCGAAGTCGGCGCAAAGACGCGGCGCCGAATGGCGCTGGCGATGACGAGCAGGCTGCTCATCAGGGCAGCGCGCAATACCGGGGCGTTTGCTCCCACGAACATGGCGTAGAGCAGAATCGCCAGAGTGCCGATGAAGGCAGCCAGCGAAGGCGGGAGCTGCGTGCGCCGCAGCAGGGCCATGACGGCGCCGCTGAGGATGATCATGTTGAAGCCGCTGATGGCGATGACGTGCGTGGCGCCCGTGTCATTGAATGCCTGGCGAATGGCCGGGGAGAGGCCGCTTTCGTTGCCCAGCAGTATGCCCTTCAGCAGGGCGGCCTGGGGATCCGGCAAGTAGTGCGTGACGTGCTGCCCGGCGCGCTCGCTCAGGCGGGTCAGGGCGGCGGGCAGGGGAGCGCTCTGATCGGAAGCCAGCACCTGGAGCGATGCCTCGCGCATAATACTGAACACGCCGCTGCGCGCCAGTTGGTCGCTCCACGAGAAACTGTCAAAGGTCCAGGGCCGCAGTAGCAGGCCGGTGGCGCGGACGCGGTCACCATGGCGGACGGATCTGCCTTGCACGGACTGAACGAGAACCATGCCGCTGACCGGGAGGCGCGCGCCATCCTGGATGAGCGTATTGGCGCTGACGCGCAACTGAGCGCCGCTGTCGCGCAGCTCGGGCGCAGCACTGACGATGCCCTCGATGCTGACGCCGCCCAGGTTGTTGTAACGCGCCAGCTCGCTGCCGCCCGGCACGAGCGCCATGCGCAGTCCGCCCAGGGTGAGGGCGAGCAACGCAAGCGTTGGCCAGCGCTGCCAGTCGCGCAACAGCCAGGCGCTCAACAGCGCCAGCCCGCACAAGGCCAGCCAGGCCAGTGCGAGCCGGGATGAGAGATCGGGGTTACTGGCTGCCAGGACAATGCCGCTGACCCAGCCGAACGCGAGGTAAACGAGGCGCATGGGTTCGAAGACGCCGGCTATGCGGTTACGCTATACTAGCGGCCTGAAGCGGGCCAGGCAAACAGGGACGGGGCAATGACCGCGCCGAATGTGATCGTTTTCTTCACCGACCAGCAGCGTTGGGACACCACCGGCGCGCACGGCAATCCACTTGATCTGACTCCCAATTTCGACCGCATGGCGCATGAGGGAACCCACGTCTCACAGTCTTTCACCTGTCAACCGGTCTGCGGGCCGGCGCGCTCGATTCTGCAGACCGGTCTGTATCCGACGCGCACTGGTTGTTTCCGCAATGGCATCGGGCTGCCGCAGGATGCGCGCACGCTGGCGCATCACTTTCGCGACGGCGGCTACGCGACCGGCTACATCGGCAAGTGGCACCTGGCGGAGGACACGCGCGGGCCGGTACCGGAGGCGCAACGTGGCGGTTACGAATACTGGCTGGCTTCCAACGCGTTGGAATTCACATCGGACGCCTATGACACCGTGGTGTATGACGAGGAGAATCAGCAGGTCAAATTGCCTGGTTATCGCGTCGACGCGTTGACGGACGCGGCAATTCGCTATATCGACCAGCCACGCCAGCAGCCTTACTTCCTCTTCCTCTCCTACATCGAGCCACATCATCAAAATCACCGTGATGACTACCCGGCGCCCACCGGCTACGCGGAGCGCTATCGCGCGCGCTGGACGCCACCGGACCTTGCCGCCCTCGGTGGCTCGGCCCAGCGTCATCTTGCCGGCTATTGTGGCATGATCAAGCGGCTGGACGAGGCCCTGGGCCGTTTGATTGACGCGCTGCGGAGTCTGGGCCAGCTTGAAAACACTATCCTGCTCTTCACCTCCGACCACGGTAACCACTTCCGCACACGCAATGCGGAGTACAAACGCTCGGTGCACGAGGCCTCCATCCGCGTTCCGACCGTCTTGCAGGGGCCGGGCTTCGATGGCGGGGGCTGCCTGCCGCAGCTGGTCAGTCTAATCGACCTGCCGCCCACGCTGCTGGACGCCGCTGGTCTGCCGGTGCCGGACGAAATGCAGGGCCGCTCCATCCTGCCTCTGGCGCAGAAGCGCTCGCAGGAGTGGCCTGACGACCTCTTCGTCCAGGTCAGCGAATCCTGTGTGGCGCGGGCGATTCGCACGCAACGCTGGAAGTATGGTGTGCTGGCGCGCGCTGGGGACGGGTGGCGTGACAGCGGCGCGGAACGCTATGAGGAGACCTGGCTCTACGACCTGCTTGCGGATCCCGACGAATTGCACAACCTGGTGGAAATGGAGTCGCACGAGGAAGTGCGCGCGGTGATGCGCGAACGCTTGGCTCGTCGCATGGCGCAGGCGGGCGAAGCAGTGCCGGAAATCCTGCCTCCTCCGCAATTGCGGCAACAGGCCCAGTTGACGGTAACGAGCGCAGAAGCCCGCACCTGATTGAGGTGGACGGCCAGCTCCTGTCTGGCCTGTGCGCAGATTCTGAACTACAATGGCGCGTATTGCGGGAGAATGATGATTGTGCCATCACTCGAAGCGGGAAACGTGCCTGACGTGAAGGGAAGCCTGCCCACTCAGGAAGGGACGAGGCCCGGGAGCGGGGTAAGCGAGCGCGCCGTCTCACGCATCGTCCAGACCATTGCGCTCTCAAGCAGTGCGCTGCTCGACGGGACGACCGATCTCCACGACTCGCCCGGCACGGATTTGCCGCGGCATGTAGGCAGCCTGCCCTTCGACGGCGCAGGTAGCGTCCTGACCACTGTGCACGAACTGCGCGGCGAGCGCGAGGCGGAAATGTTCCCCGGCGCAGAATACCTGGTCATATCCAGAGGCGCCGCCGACCCCTTGCTCGAACGGGTCACGCATGAGCAGCTGGCAGAGGGTACGCAGCCCCTGAACAGGCGACGACGCGCCTTCTGGCGAGATACTGTCAACGACATGGCGCAGCAGGACTGGCGTGTGCTGGGCGTCGCCTGGCACCCGTTGGAGACTCTGCCTGACAGTTTGACAAAGGATATCGAACACGAGCTGTCCTTGCTGGCGCTGGTCGGCGTTCGCGAGATTGCGCATATGCCGCCGGCGACGGAGCGCAGCATCGCCCGCCGCATTGCGCTGCAGGTGCTTTTCGAACTGGATTGCACAACTCATGTGGACAAAAAGGTAATTGTCGCCCGCATCGCGGCACAGGAGGCGCCGGGCAAGCAGGCGCGTTACGTTCGATTGCTGGTGACCCTGGTACGCAAGCATATGATCTTTCTCGATGACACCCTGCGAAACTACACCATAGACTGGCCGCCGGAACAGCTTGCTATTGTGGATCGCAACATCCTGCGCATGGCCATCCTCGAATTCGCCATTACGAAGGGCGCGCCAGTGGCCGTGGTCATCAACGAGGCTATCGAGTTGGCGCGCCTGTTCAGTGGTGAAGAATCCTTCGACTTTATCAACGGCGTGCTCGGCGCCATCGCAGCCGAAGACGCCGCGGAATTCCCGGCGGAAGGCGCTGCCTCGCCGGCGCGCGTGCGGTCTTTGCGCAGTTACCGCGATTCCCTTGAACGGCAGGCGGAGCTGGATTCGATCCGCGCAGACCTGCAGGTTGTCCCGGTCATCGAAGGGATACCTGTCGCATGAACGTTCTTGGCGTCGGCGGCACCGAGCTGCTCATTGTCCTGCTCATCATGCTTGTCATCGCCGGCCCGAAGCGCATGATTCACTGGTCCTATGTTTTGGGCCAACACCTTGCGAAATTCCGGCGCATGTGGTCCGAGACGGTCGACATCGTGCAGCAGGAATTCGACGAGGCCGGCGTGGGTATTCAGCTGCCAAAAAATGTGCCGACCCGTGGGTCGCTGAACAAGCAGGCCGGCAAGTTACTTGGCGGGGTCACTGCGCCCGTGCAGGAAACCCTGGATGAAGTCAACGCCGAGCTGGGCAACATCAAGACAAACACGAAAGAGACGGCCAAATCTGCCAACAGCGTGGTGCGGGGCAGCAATGGTGGCCAGAGCGTGCTCAAGGTCGACAAGTCGGCCAAACCTGTGCTCCAGCAGCCAACCGCAACCAAAGCCGCTGCAGCCCTGAAGTCGAGCGCTGCTGCTCCAGTTACGTCGACAACGTTGACGCCGCGCAAGGCAGCGCAGCGC
Organism: Phototrophicaceae bacterium; assembly: GCA_965238035.1. Classification (GTDB taxonomy): domain Bacteria; phylum Chloroflexota; class Anaerolineae; order Aggregatilineales; family Phototrophicaceae; genus JAGWBD01. The sequence continues at coordinate 2,473,598 of OZ250163.1, forward strand.
GCCTCGGACGATTATGGCGCGTGGTCCAGCCATGAAAGGGCGCAGGTTGGCGCCTGGGCCCGGGACGAGTCACCCGCGAAGATGGAAGACGAGGCCTGAGCGAGTGCCCTCGTTGAAACTGCCCAGGCTGCGGCGGCGCAAAAAACCCGAGCTCCCTCCGGCACAGTCGCCAGACCCGTTCGATGAGCCGCTGGACCTGGAAGATGGCCATGGTGCCCGCATGGGCATCTTCGAGCATCTGGACGAGTTGCGTATGCGCCTGTTCCGGGCGGCGCTGGCGCTGGTGATCGGCACGGCATTTGGCGTGGCGCTGGCGGCCACCGCACTGGACTATTTGCGTACGCCCTATTGCACGGTTGTGGCCCTCAACGAAGCAGCCGCGCGCGGCGAAAAGATTGACATCAGCGACCTGCAAAACAGTGACATTGATTGCCGGTATGTGAATTTGGGGCCGACAGGTAGCGTGGTTGCCTATTTTCGCGTCTCGTTGATGATGGGCGCCGGCTTCGCCATTCCGCTCATCACTTACCAGCTGCTGATGTTCATCTTCCCCGGCCTGACGCGCAAGGAAAGGCGCATCGTCGTGATGTCGCTGCCGGCCATTTCGCTGCTCTTCGTCGTTGGCGTCGTCTTCTCCTGGTTCGTATTGATGCCGCCGGCACTGGGGTTTCTGGAAGGCTTCCAGCAGAACCTCTTCCGCTCGGAGTGGACGGCTGATCTCTATCTGAGCTTCGTTACGTCACTGATATTCTGGATGGGCGTGGCCTTCCAGACGCCGCTGGTATTCTTTGTGCTGGGGCTGCTGGGCCTGGTCAGCACAATGGCCCTAATTCATAACTGGCGCCTGGCGATCATCGGCGCGGCAGTCGCGGCGGCGGTCATCACGCCCACGATTGACCCTGTCAACATGCTGCTGGTCATGGCGCCACTGCTGGCCCTGTTTTTGCTGAGCGTTGTGCTTGTATATATAGCGAGGCGCATTGCGAAAATAGATACATAGTGAAATTTGCTGTGCCCACCATCTGAATGTGCCGAGCCACAGGAGGGAATCTGTCATGGCACAGATGTACAATCCTGGTCAAGTACACGTCATTGGTGCGCCGATGGACCTCGGCCAGGAAAAACGTGGCGTCGACCTCGGGCCGACCGCGATTCGCTATGCCGGCCTGGCCGGGCGCCTGGAGCGTCAGGGATGGGACGTGATTGACTGGGGCGACGTTTCCGTTGCTGCATCAGGACAAATGATGCGCAATGTTTCTTTTGGCGGGTACCCGGCCTACCACGCGGGCGCCATTATCAACATTGCGCGTAGCTTGCATCAGCATGTGGAGGAGCATGTCAGGCCGCAGGACAAGCTGATCATGCTGGGAGGCGATCACAGCGCATCACTGGGCAGTGTGGCGAGTTCGCTGCAGCGACCTGGCAAGACTGGCTTGCTCTGGATTGACGCGCACGGTGACTTCAACACGCCGGCGACGTCGCCTTCCGGCAACGTGCATGGCATGGTCGTCGCCTGGTTGATGGGGGATGGCATCCTGCGGCCGGGAGTGGGCGCAACGAATCTGCAGGCAGATCAGGTCTGCATGATTGCCATCCGTGACCTGGACCCCATGGAAGCCATCAGGCTGGACGCCAGCGGGATTGCGGTAGCAACCATACGGAAAGTTGAGGAGCGCGGCATTTCTGACGTCGTCCATGAAACCCTGGACAAGCTGGGAGATGTCGATTCCCTGCACGTCAGCTTCGATCTTGATGCGCTGGATCCCGACGTCGCGCCGGGAGTCGGCACGCCTGTCCCTGGCGGCCTGACTCACCGGGAGGCGCTGCTGCTGGCGGAGATCCTTGGCGATGATGGACGGGTCTGCGCGCTTGACCTGGTTGAAGTGAATCCCATTCTGGATGTGGGCAACAAAACCGCCAACTTCGCTGTCGATGTGGCAGCCAGTCTGCTTGGCGAACGAATTTTGCGTCCGGCAAATGTATAACAACGACGACAATGGAGCAGGAATGAACGACAAGGCTTCCAGGCTGATTTCTCCCTGGGGTGGCAAACTGGTGAACCTGCTGGTGCCGCCGGATGAACTGGAGCAGGCTCGTGCCAGGTCGGCGACCCTGCCATCGATTCAGCTTAGCGAGCGCGCAATTTGCGACCTCGAGTTGCTGGCCACCGGGGGCTTTTCGCCGCTTGATGGCTTCATGCGCCAGGCGGATTACGAACGGGTGCTGGAGGAAATGCGCCTGGCCGATGGTACGCTCTTCCCAATCCCGGTCACGCTGCCGGCCAGCGCGGATAGCGACGTCAGGCTCGACCAGGAGATCGCTCTGCGCGACCGCAAAAACAATCTGCTGGCGCTCATGATGGTTGAGGAAATCTACGCCTGGGATCGTGAAGTGGCCTCACTGAAAGTCTTCGGCAGCCTCGACGCGCGTCACCCGCTGGTTGCCGAGATGCATCGCTGGGGGCCACAGAACCTGGCAGGAAGACTGCGGGTGCTGCAGGTGCCGCCGCATCAGGATTTCCGCTTTCTGCGGCGCACGCCGACCGAAACGCGCGCCTTGCTGGAGGAATACGGCCATCGCGACGTCGTCGCCTTTCAGACGCGCAATCCGCTGCACCGTGCGCATGAGGAACTGACCAAACGCGCCATTGAAGGGGTAGACGGCGTGCTGCTGCTGCATCCGGTAGTCGGCATGACGCGGCCAGGCGACATCGATCATTACACCCGCGTGCGTACCTACCGTGCCCTGGTCGACCACTATTACGAACGCGAACGGGTGCTGCTCTCGCTGCTGCCGCTGGCGATGCGCATGGGCGGCCCGCGCGAGGCCCTGTGGCACGCCATTATCCGCCGCAATTATGGCGCCAACCACATCATCATCGGGCGCGACCACGCCGGCCCGGGCGATGATTCGCAGGGTCGGCCGTTCTACGGTCCTTATGAAGCGCAGGAGCTTGTGCAGGCGCACGAGCAGGAGCTGGGCGTGGGTGTGATCCCGTTCCGCATGCTGGTTTACCTTCCAACCGAGCAGCGCTTCGAGGAGATTTCGAAGGTCGATGCGAGCACGCCAGTCGCCAACATCTCCGGCACGCAGGTGCGCGAGCAGTACCTCGGGCGCGGACGCGCGCTGCCGGAATGGTTCACGCGGCCTGAAGTGGCAGAAATCCTGCGCGACGCCCGCCCGCCACGTCACCGCCAGGGCGCCTGCATCTGGCTTACCGGGTTGAGCGGCGCCGGCAAGACCACCACTGCCGACCTGTTGACGGTAATGCTGATGGAGCATGGCCGCCAGGTGACGGTGCTGGACGGCGACATCGTGCGCACCCACCTCTCCAAAGGCCTGGGCTTCAGCCAGGAGGACCGCGACATTAACATCCGCCGCATCGGCTTTGTCGCGTCGGAGATCGTGCGCCACGGCGGCATCGTCATCTGCGCGGCCATCAGTCCCTGGCGCGCCACGCGCAACGACGTGCGCAACATGATTGGCCCGGACTTCATCGAGGTCTACATGGACACGCCGCTGGCCGTCTGCGAAGAGCGTGACAGCAAGGGCCTTTACGCCCGCGCCCGCGCCGGCGAAATCAAGGGCTTCACCGGCATCGACGACCCCTACGAGCCGCCATTGAATCCCGACCTCACGCTGCAGACGGTCGAACGCGATGCCGAGGAGAACGCCGCCCTCGTGCTCGACCTGCTGCGCGAGCGCGGCCTGATCCAGATGCCGCAAGCGGACCCGCAACCGGTCTGACCTTCATGCACTTGCTGCGTCGGCGCCGACGCCTGCTCCTGCTGGGCTGGGACAGCGCCAGCCCGCAGTTGGCCTTCGAGCAGTTCGCGGACGACATGCCCGTGTTGAGTGGGCTGCGCCGGGAGGGCACCTGGGGCGAACTGCGCTCCTGCATCCCCTGCATCACCGTGCCAGCCTGGGCCAGCATGTTGAGCGGGCGCGACCCCGGCGAGCTGGGCGTCTACGGCTTTCGTCAACGCGAACAGGGCAAATATCTGCAGCAGCGCCTGGCGGACAGCCGCGCTGTCTGCCAGCCGCGCGTCCACGACCTGCTGGGCGCGGCCGGACGCGACTGCCTGGTCATGGGCCTGCCGCAGACCTGGCCGGTGCAGCCCATGCGCGGCCATCTGCTAGGCGGGCCGCTGACGCCGGGTCGCGGCAGCGCCTGCAGCTGGCCAGCCATCTTCCGCCAGGAAGCGCTGCAGCTTGCGCCCGACTACCGCTTCGACGTGCCGGACTTTCGCACCTGGGACAAGGCCCGTTTGCTGCAGACGCTCAATGACATGGCAGAGACGCAACACCGGTTGCTGTGCCACTGCCTGCGCACCAAGCCCTGGGATTTCGCGCTCCACGTCCACATGGGCCTTGATCGCGTTCAGCACGTCTTCTGGAGCGATCATGATGCGCAGCACCACGCGCATGTGCCCGGCGGACGCTGGCAGCACGCGCTGCGCGATTTCTATCGCATGCTCGACCGCATGGCCGGCGAAGTCATCGCGCTGGTGGGCGACGACTGCGACCTGCTGCTCGTCAGTGACCACGGCGCGCAACGCATGGACGGCGGCATCTGCGTCAACGACTGGCTGTGGCGCGCAGGCTGGCTGCGGCTGAAGCGCGACCCGCCAGCCGGCCAGCTCTCTTCGCTGGAGCAACTGGAGGTGGACTGGTCGCGGACGCGCGCCTGGGCCGAGGGCGGCTATTGTGGCCGCGTCTGGCTGAACCTGGCCGGGCGCGAGCCGCAGGGCTGCGTAACGCCGGAGCAGGCGCCATTGCTGCTGGACGAACTGGCCGCCGGACTACGCGACATCCGCGGCCCGGAAGGGCTGTCGCTGCCGACACAGGTCTTCCGGCCAGGCGATATTTACCGCGAGGTGACGGGCCTGGCGCCGGATCTACTGGTTTATTTCGGCGATCTGCACTGGCGCGCGCTGGGCACCCTGGGGCATGGGCACGACTGGTCGCTGGATAATGACAACGGTCCAGACGGCGCCAATCACGCGATGGAAGGGCTATTCGTGCTGCGCGAGGCGGGTCGACGTGGCCGTGGCGAACTGCGCCGCCGTCAACTGATGGACGTGGCGCCGACGGTGCTCAAACGCCTGGGCGTCCCGCGTCCTCCGGGCATGCAGGGCAGGGTGCTCTAGCGCTGGGCGTCAGGACGCGGCGCGCCGGGGTTGCGTAACAGGGCGGACCTGGTCTGCGTCGAGCCAGGCAACGCCGATAGTGTTACCATCGTCATCGAAAAACTCGACGGCGTAGGTTGTGCCATCATCGTAGATCTCAACCACTGCGCCCCGGTCGCCAACGTGCAAATCCCGATCCAGGAGCAAGTCCTGCTTCGGGACGTCAACGACGAGCTCACATGATCCGAATAGCGGAATCACCTTCGCCTCCTGCGACCTCGTGGATATGCAGATACCAGTCTCGGAACGGTTTCGCTCCAGCGGATTTCCCATACAGTGCGCATTATCGGCGAGCGTCCGTCTGGAGTTTGCATCTCACCTTCTACAACATAGGATAATCCGTATGCATTTTCTTTGCTACCGGTTACCTCGCCTTCTAGCCCATGGCGTAGCAACTGTGTACGCAATTCCGGCCAATCCGACAGCGAGAAGCCATGTGCCAGAAAGAAGATCGCCTTCGGGCCGCCACTCGGATGTGTGAGGTCCAACAGGTAACGCGTGAGTTTCGCCTCGTCGACGACGGCCTGCTCCGCATTTGGTAGCTTCACTCGGGTAGCGTCACCTTGCTCATTTTAGCGCCGTGGGTGGATGGCTTGGCGGCGAGCTTGCGCCGCAGCAAATTAAGTAACTCGAAGAGCGTCATCAGGCGGCCTCCAGTTCCGGCAGCGGGAAGAAGCGTTTCTGCAATTCTACGGCGACCAGCACCAGCGAGGCCATGGCGACCGAAACCAGCAGGTGACCGGGCGGGATGGCGGCCGTCTCGAATATCGGCTGCAGCGCCGGCAGGTAGATCACCAGCAGCTGCAGCAGGGCGGTCAGGATGATGGCGGCCGGCAGCAGCGGGTTATTGTGGAAGCCGACGCGGAACAGGGAGGCGCGCTCGCCAGCGTGGACGGCCATCACGGCGAACATCTGCGTCAACGCCAGCACGGTGAAGGCGATGCTGCGCGGGATGCGCTGCGCCTCCGCCAGCAGGCCCTCGCCGCCGCCTTCCGCCGCGGGCTCCGCGCTGCTCAGCCAGGTGCTGACGCGCTGTTCGGGCGACACCGCATCCCAGTCCATGGGGATGAAGGCCTCGTCGACGATTTGACGCAGGTCGGAGGCCAGCAAGTGCTCAAGGCCGAGGGTCTCGCTGAAGGGCTGCATACCGAGCGAACTGTAGCCCCAGGCGTAGCTGACGAGCGTGAGGATGGCGATCAGCACGCCGACACGCAGGATGTACTTGCCAATGCCGCCGGCGAGGATGCTTTCGTCGCGGGCGCGCGGTTTGCGGCGCATCACGTCGGCCTCGCCTGGCTCGAAGCCCAGGGCGATAGCCGGCAGGCCGTCGGTGACCAGGTTGACCCACAGGATCTGGATGGCCAGCAGCGGGATTTTCAGGCCGATGAGCAGCGCCACGAACATCACCAGAATCTCGCCCACGTTGCAGCTGAGCAGGTACTTGACGAACTTGCGGATGTTTTCGTAGATGACGCGGCCTTCCTCGACCGCGCGTACGATGGAGGCGAAGTTGTCATCGGTGAGTATCATCTCGGCGGCGCCCTTGCTGACGTCGGTGCCGGTGATGCCCATGGCGACGCCGATGTCCGCCTGTTTGAGCGCGGGCGCATCGTTGACGCCATCGCCGGTCATGGCGACCGTCTCGCCCTGTTCCTGCAGCATTTGCACGAGGCGCAGCTTGTGCAGCGGCGAGACGCGCGCGAAAGTTGACGTGTGCTGCAGCCGCTCGCGCAGCTGGTCGTCATCGAGCGCGTCGAGCTGCGTCCCGGTCAGCGCCTGCCCGTCCGGCCCCAGGATACCCAGGTCGCGAGCGATGGCCTCGGCGGTGAGGGCGTGGTCGCCAGTGATCATGATGGTGCGCAGGCCAGCGCCGCGCGCCGTATGCACGGCGGCGCGCGCTTCGGGCCGCGCGGGGTCGACGATACCGACCAGTGCCAGCAGCGAAAGCTCGCGTTCAATCTCCGGCGTGAGCGTCTCGGGCAGCGCGGCCAACGGCCGCCACGCGACGCCAATCACGCGCAGGCCTTGCTGCGCCATGTTGTCGATGTTCTTGCGCCACTGCGTACGCCGCTCTGCAGTCAGCGTCTGCGTGCCTTGCTGTGAGCTCTCCTGCGTGGCCCACTCCAGCAGCTGGTCCGGCGCGCCCTTGGTGATGGCGATGTAGCGCGCTTCCGGGAAGATGTCGGCCTCGTGCTCGCCACGTACCTCGTGCAAAGTGGTCATGGCCTTGCGCTCGCTACTGAAGGGCAGCTCGGCCACGCGCGGCAGCTCCCGCTCCAGCGCCTCGCGCGTAATGCCGGCCTTGCGCGCGGCCACCAGCAGGGCGCCTTCGGTCGTGTCGCCAACTACATTGAGCGCGTCGTCAGCGCCGCTCTCTTCAAGGTAGGCGTTGGTGGACAGGGCGATGGCCTGAATGACGCGGATGACGGCGCGGTCCGGGCGCGGGCCTTCCGGGCGCAGGGAATCTGCGGGCAGGGGGCCACCTTCGCGCAGGCGGATGTCGCCCTTGACGTTGTAGCCGATGCCGCTGATAACGAGGTCGGCGTGATGAGGCAGGGCGATGACGGTCGCGGTCATCTCGTTGCGCGTTAGCGTGCCGGTCTTGTCCGAGCAGATGACGGTGACCGAGCCGAGCGTCTCGACGGCGGGCAGGCGCCGGATCAGGGCATTGTTACGCACCATACGACCGGCGCCGAGGGAGAGGCTGATGGTGATGAGTGCGGGCAGGCCCTCCGGTACGGCGGCCACTGCCAGGCTGATGGAGGTTAGGAACATCTCCTGCCAGGCGATGCCGCGCAGCAGACCGGCGATGAAGACCAGCACGACCACGATGCCGGCGCCGATGGCCAGGGTCTTGCCCAGTCGGTTGATGCGGCGCTGTAGCGGCGTGATGCCGCGCTCCACCTGCAGCAGCATGGCGGCGATGTTGCCCAGCTCGGTGGCCAGGCCGGTCTGCGTCACGGCCATGACGCCCCGGCCATAGTTGACCGAAGTGCCCATCCAGGCCATGTTGGCGCGATCGCCAAGCGGGATGTCTGCCTCGCCTGCGAGCGCCTCCGTCTGTTTTTCTACCGGCAGGGATTCGCCGGTTAAGGCGGCCTCCTCCAGCTGCAGATTGACGGACTCGATGAGGCGGCCATCGGCGGGAACGCGGTCGCCTTCCTGCAGCAGCACGATGTCGCCTGGCACCAGCTCTTCGGCGCCGATCTGATGCACTGCGCCCTGGCGGCGGACGCGTACCTGCGGCACTTGCAGCGCGCCGAGGGCGGCCAGCGCCTGTTCTGCGCGATACTCCTGGCTGATGCCGAGCGCGGCGTTGAGCAGCACGATGGCCAGGATCACCACCACGTCCTTAACATCGCCCAGGAACCATGAGATGCCCGCGGCGACCAGCAGGATGATGACCATCAGGTCACGAAACTGGCCGAGGACAAGCTGGAGCCAGTTGATTCCCTTGTCGGCGGGCAGGGCGTTACGACCGTGCTGCGCGCGGCGACGTGTAACTTCTTCCTCCGCAAGCCCGGCGGATGCATCGACCGCCAGCTCTGTGAGCGACTGTTGTACATCCAGTCTGGCGAAATCAGTCATGCAGGGAACCTTTCAGGCGCGCCAAAACGACAACATTCGCGGGAATGCCGGGGAACCACCCTGGTGACCCGGGGCGCTGCGGGGGTAGCTACATCATGCCTTGCATCAGCTTTTCGAGCGCTGCGCGCGGCGGACGCAGCAGTTCTTCCGGCAATTGCGTCAGAGGCCGATCACAGAGCCTCTCGCTCTCGGCGAGGGTCATGCGCGGCTCTTCGTAGTAGAGCAGACCGGTGAGCAACAGATTGTCCATGCGGGCTTCTTCGAGGAGGTTAATGGCCTGTACGCGCTGACGCGGGTCGAAATCGCGGTCGATCTTCTTGAGTCGGATGAGCGAGCCATCGTGCATGGGTACTTCGATGACCTCGCCAGCCTCGTAGTCGTCGATGAGGATCTCCTCGCGCGCCTCGACGAAGTCAGGCATAAACAGGTCAATCTCGTGTAGCGGCGTCTCATGCTCACGGCCGTAGGGATAGCTCTTGGTCGAATCCGGCGCATTGTTGAAGGTGACGCAAGGGCTGACGATGTCGAGCACAGCGCTGCCCTTGTGCATGATGCCGGCCTTGAGCAAGGCCTGCACCTGGGAAGGATCGCCGGAGAAGCTGCGCGCAACGAAGGTGCAATTGCTGATGATGGCTTCAAGCGCCAGGTCGATGGGCGGCAAGTCGTTGTCGCCGTAGTACTTGAGGAACTGGCCCTCGTCCGCCGTGGCCGAAAACTGGCCCTTGGTCAGGCCGTAGACCCCGTTGTTCTCGATGATGTAGATCATGGGCACGTTGCGTCGTAGCAAATGCTTGTACTGGCCGAGGCCGATGCTGCCGGTGTCGCCGTCGCCGCTGACGGCTATGGTAATCAGCTCGTTGTTGACGGTGGTGGCGCCGGTGACGACTGAAGGCATGCGCCCGTGGATGGTGTTGAAGGCGTGCGATTTGCCGAGGAAATAGGCCGGCGTCTTGCTGGAGCAACCTATGCCGCTCATCTTGATGACATTATGTTGTTCCAGACCCAGTTCAAAGGCGATGCGAATGATCTGGTTGCTGATCGAGTCGTGGCCGCAGCCTGGGCAGAGGGTGCTCTTGCCGCCCGTGTAGTCGTTTCGGCCGAGGCCGAGCGCGTTAGTACGTACGTTTCTGGCCATGCTGGTTACGCTCCTGGCTGAGAATGTTTTCGTGGACAAAACGAGGCGTCATGGGCAGGCCGTCGCCCAGAGCCAGCGAGTGAACGTGGCTGTTGTCCTGCGGCATGTCGATGCGAATGAGGCTGGTCATCTGGCCGTCGAAGTTGTTTTCGACCACGTAAATGCGCTCGTGCTGTTCGATGAAGGTCAGTACCTCCGGCTTGAGCGGCAGGGCGCGGATGCGCAGGTAACTAGTCTCGATACCGTCGGCGCGCAAGCGGTCGCGCCCTTCCTGCACCGCCGGGTCGTTGGAGCCGTAGCTGACGATGCCGACACGCAATCCTGGGCTGGTTTCGATCTCCGGGGCAGGCATGAGCGTACGCGCCGTCTCGAATTTGCGCCGCAGCCGCTGCATGTTATGCACCCAGTCCTCACTGCGTTCGCTGTAGAGCGCCTGGTCGTTATGGCCGGTGCCGCGGGTGAAGTAGGCTGCGCGAGGATGGTCGGTGCCGGGCACTGTGCGCCAGGGGATGCCGTCCCCGTCATAATCGCGATAGCGGTACCACTCACCTTTCGCGGCGAAGAAGTCTTCAAGCCCGATCTTGTCCAGGGTCTTGCCCCTGTTCATGGAAATGTCAGGATACTCGAAGGGGTCGGACATCCAGTTGTTCATGCCGATGTCGAGGTCGCTGAGCACGAAGACCGGCGTTTGCAGGGCCTCGGCAAGGTCGAAGGACTTCCAGCCAAACTCAAAGCATTCAGCCGGATCACGCGGCAGCAGGATCATCTGCTGGCTGTCTCCGTGGCCGAGGAAGCTGGTGAAGAGAATGTCTCCCTGGCTGGTGCGGGTGGGCAGACCGGTACTGGGGCCCATGCGCGTGACGTCCCAGATAACCGCCGGGATTTCGGCCAGGTAGGCGAGGCCGGCAAATTCGGCCATCAGGCTGATACCCGGGCCGCTGGTGGCCGTCATGGCGCGCGCGCCAGCCCAGCCGGCGCCGACGACCATGCCGATGGCGGCGATTTCGTCCTCGGCCTGGATGACGGCGACGGTATCCTTGCCGCTTTCGGGGTCCTTGCGCAGGTGGCGGAAGGCCAGCACCGAGTCAATCAGGCTGGTGGAGGGCGTGATGGGATACCAGGAGGCAAAGGTCACGCCGCCGAAGATGGCACCCAGCGCGGCAGCTTCATTGCCGGTTATGAGGATTTTTCCTTTGGTCAAGCTCAGCGGGGCGAAGCGATAGGGGTCCTGCTTGATCAGGTTGCTTCTGGCCCACTCCCAGGCGGTTTCGATGATTTCGTAGTTCATGTTGATGGGCGCGGCCTTGCTCCTGAACTGTTCCGAGAGCGCCTGGTGCACCAGCTCCAGCGGGATTTCGAAGAGCCAGGCGACGACGCCGACATAGACCATGTTGCCAACCTGTTCACGGCGCGCGGAGGGGATCTTGAACTGCCGGATGGTCGCGCGTACCGGGATTTCGTAGCAGGTGATATCCTCGCGGCTGTTGCCCCACTTCCATTCCTGGGGCAGGATGACCACGCCGCCCGCAGGCAGGCTGGCGATGTCTTCCGCAGCAGTCAGTTCGTTCATGGCGATGACGATTTCGGTCGTGTCACGCCGCGCGATATAACCCTCGCCGCTGACGCGGATGGTGTACCAGGTGGGCAGGCCCTTGATGTTGGAAGGGAAAAGGTTCTTGCCGTTGACCGGGATGCCCATGTGGAAGAGGGCGCGCACCAGCACGTTGTTCGAGGTCTGGCTGCCTGAGCCGTTCTTCGTCGCCACCATAAATGCGAAGTCGTTGACCTGGCTGGCGCGCTCCTCAGCCAGCGCCTCCGGATGCTGTTGAATCTCTGCAATACTCATGGCATTTGTGCGCTGTTCGCGCCTGGCTCCTTTTCTCCCTGGGACACCGGGTTTCGTCCGTCCCTTACCCGGCGGCTCTTGTCAGGACCTTCGTAGCGGAACTGGGCGTGCGCTGCCTGCGGGACGGATAACGCAGCAGCTCGCTGTGTTGCTGAAAGTGGTCGCGCGCGGCCTCAAAGTCGCCGTCGCGAATGGCCTGCAGTATGCGGCCATGATAGTCCCACACCGTCTGCAGATAGTCATAGTCGGCATAGCGGTTGATTTCAACGGCGTCGTAGGCGTCCCAGTAGGCTTCCAGCAGCCCCTGCACAAAGGGGTTCTGCAAGTGCCGGAATATACCGAGGTGAAAGTCGCGGTGTTCCTGGTTGGGAATCTGGATCCACTGGTCGTCGTCGAGCTTGGCGCGGGCACGCTCCATGCAATCTTCCAGCGCGTCCAGGTCGTCATCATTAAGCAGGGCGCAGGCCTCGTCCCAGAAGGCCAGCTCGAGATGTTTGCGCAGCTCGCTGAACAGCTCAAAGTTGCCCCCGTCCAACGCCAGAGCGCAGAACAAACTGAGGCGCACTGCCGGCGTGAAGTGCCAGGCGCGCAGGCGCATGCCGGTGCCGGAACGCACATCGACGAGACCCAGGCTGCGCGCGACCTCCAACTGCTCGCGGACCTTGCCGGCGCTGATGCCCAGCAGGTCATCGCTTTGCAGCTCGCTGATGGTCGGCAGGCGGTCCCCTGGTTCAAAGCGACCGCTTGCGAGGAATTCCAGCAATTCTGAGTCCAACTCAAGTCCTGCCATGTTCGTTGCCGTCCGTCCCATCCAGGTCATGCGTACCTTCGATTAATAGGAATAATCTGATTAACCCTGTACGTAACACTAACATGAAATCGTTGTGGATGCCAGACCAATTCGTCCGTACTGCGCTAATTCCGTGCAGAAGCCAATGAAGCCCGGATCATTTGAGGTGCCGGGCAAACCAGGCGCTGCTGCATGACGTGGATGGCCTCCGGGTTGTTGTCGATGAGCGTGTAGTCACGGCCGAGTTGCGCAGCCGCCATGCCTGTAGTGCCAGTACCTGCGAAGAAATCCAGCACCTGATCACCTTCCTCAGAATGCACTGCGATGATTCGCTCGAGCAGCCTGAAGCGGCTTTTGCGTCGGGTAGCCGGTCTTCTCCTTGCCGGTGGGACTGACGATGGTCAGCCACCAGACGTCGGTCGGCGTCTTGCCGCGCGCGGCCTTTTCCGGCGTCACCAGGCCGGGCGCCATGTAGGGGATGCGGTCGATTGCGTCGTAGTTGAAGACGAAGTTGTTGGGATCCTTTACGTACCACAGGATATTGTCGTGCTTGGCCGGCCAGCGTGACTTGCTGCGCCCGCCATAGTCGTAGGCCCAGATGATTTCATTCATGAAACATTCACGCCCGAAAATACTATCCAGTAACAGTTTGCAGTAATGCACTTCACGATAGTCGATATGAAAAAAGAGGCTACCGTCCTCCGTGAGCACCCTATTCGCCTGCTCCAGGCGTGGTCGAAGAAAGGCCAGGTAATCATCGAAGCTGTCGTCAAAGACGCTTTCACCAAGTAATTCGCTTCGAAAGCGTTTGCCCTGGAAACCAATTCGGTCACCATCATCATCGCGAACGGTACGGAGGCGCTTCCTCTTCTGCTGGTAGCCGGTGTTGAAGGGCGGGTCGATGTAGATGAGCCGATAGTGCCGAGCCGGAAGGGTGGGTAGCACATCAAGGTTATCGCCAAAGTAGATGTAGTTGTTCACAACAGGGACCGTAGCAGCGACCGGTCGACGTTGCCGCCGGAGAGCACGCAAATCACCTCCGTGTCCGGCGCGACCTTAACCTTGTGGTGCAGCAGGGCCGCGAAGCTGGCCGCCGCCGCCGGTTCGGCCAGCAGCTTGCAACGCTCCAGAATCAGGCGCAGGGCTGAGGCAATCTCCTCGTCGCTGACCAGCACAATCTCGTCGACGTAGGCCTGGGCGTGACGCAGGCAGTGAGCGCCGGCGAAAGGAGCTGCCAGACCGTCGGCGATGGTCTGCACCTGTTCAATACGCTCGGGACTGCCGGACTCCAGACTGCGCAACAAGGCCGCCGCGCCTTCGGGTTCGACGCCGACGATTCGCGTCGCCGGACGCTTCTGCTTAATCGCGGCAGCCACGCCCGAAAGCAGCCCGCCGCCGCCAACCGGGATGATAACGACATCCGGCGCCGGGCCGTCCTCAAGCAGCTCCAGTCCGAGCGTGCCGTGGCCGGCGATGACGCGCAGATCGTCAAAGGGATGCACGAAGGTCAGGCCTTCTTCACGCTGCAACTGCTGCACTTTCGGCAGCAGATCGTGCATGCCGCCGTGCAGCAGGACGCGCGCGCCGTAGCCTTCGGTAGCGGCGGCCTTGCTGCGTGAGGCCTGCTGCGGCATGACGACGGTGGCCGCGATGCCGAGCCGGGCGGCGGCGAAGGCCAGCGCCTGCGCGGCGTTGCCGGCGGACATGGTGACGACGCCGCGCGATTTCTCCTCTGCGCCCAGGTGCTGCAGGCAATTCAGCATGCCGCGCGGCTTGAAGGAGCCGGTCTTCTGCAGCAGCTCGGCCTTGAAGCGCAGCCGCACGCCGCAGCGCTCGCCCAGTTGCTGCGACGTGACCAGAGGCGTGCGCCGCAGCTGCGCATCCAGCAGCGGGCGCGCGGCCTCGATTTCAGCGAGAGTGACGAGGGGAGCAGTTTTGTTCACTGGTGCCAATGTTCAGGTACTCCCATGCCTGTCAACCGGAGAGTGAAACCTGTAAACGCTGAAGACTTGACTGCTTCAGTATTATTTTGTGGAGCAATGTCTCATGTTGTGGAGCGACCACATCCCCGAAGCCTGAATGACGCTAACCCCGCAGTTTGGTCATGCGCTCGGCGGCCTTGAGCAGGGTGTCGTCGTTCTTGCAGAAGGTGAAGCGCACGTGATCGGCTGTTATATGGCGGTGATCCGGCGTGAAGAACGCTGAGGGAGGGATGCAGGTCACCCCGATTTCAGTGACCATGTGCTGTGTAAAGGCCACGTCGTCGCCATCGAACAGGTCTGAGAAATCAGCCATCACGAAGTAGGTGCCTTGCGGCAGGATGGACTTCAGGCCGGCCCCCGCCAGCACCTGCATCATCAACTCGCGTTTGCCGTGATACAGCGCCTGGTATTCCTCGTAGTAACTGCTGCCCAGCGTGAAGGCGTGCGCAACCGCGACCTGGGCAGGGTGATTTGTGGCGAAGGAAGTGAACTGGCTGACGCGCCAGGCGCCAGTAATCAGGTCGGGCGGCCCGTAAACCCAGCCAATTTTCCAGCCGGTCATGCCGAAGGTCTTGCCCGCGCTGCCGACGGTCACCGTACGCTCGAACATGCCGGGCAATGAAGCAATTGGAATGTGCCGTGCGTCGTCGAAGAGCAGGTGCTCGTAGACCTCGTCGGAGATGACGATCACGTCATGCTTGCGGCAGAGCCCGGCGATGAGTTCCAGTTCCTCGCGCGTGAAGACGCGGCCAGTGGGATTATTGGGCGTGTTGATCATGATGGCTCGGGTGCGGTCGTTGAAAGCGGCGCGCAACTCGTCGAGGTCAAAGGTCCAGTCCGGTGGATGCAATGACACGTAGACAGGCGTGGCTCCGGCCATTTGAATGCCGGGTACGTAGCTGTCGTAGAAGGGCTCGATGACGATGACCTCGTCGCCAGGGTCGATCAACCCCATGATGGAGCAAAATATCGCCTCGGTCGCGCCAGGCGTTACCAGTACATCGGTTTCGGGATTCACCTCAATGTTGTAGAAGGCGGCAGCATGACTGGCAATACCTTCCGTCAGTTCGGGAATGCCCCGTCCCGGTGCGTATTGATTGCAGCTGCCGGATTGCAGGGCCCGCACCGCCGCCTCGACAACTTCCTGTGGCCCGTCAAAATCCGGCCTGCCCTGGCCCAGATTGACCGCTCCGTACTTGAGCGCCATGTTGTTTATCTCTGCGAAGATGGTTGTGCCGAAACCGGCAACACGATTGGCGTAGGTAGGCATGGCTGCTCCGTCAACATGGCCTCAGGCGGCAGGAGTATAGCAGGCGGCGCCCGCTATGTCAGCGCTTCACGGGCGGTGCTGGCGAGGCGGTCGACACGTTGATTTTCCTGGTTGCCGGCGTGCCCGCGCACCCAGCGCCAGTGGACTTCGTGATTCTGGCAGGCTGCGTGCAGGCGTTGCCACAGATCCTGGTTTTTCACAGGCTTGCGCGCAGAGGTCTTCCAGCCCTTGCGCAACCAGCCGGGCAGCCACAGGGTGATGCCGTTTTTAAGGTATTGACTATCGGTGTAGAGCGTGACCAGGCAGGGCTCGCGCAACGCTTCCAGCGCCATGATGGCTGCGGTCAACTCCATGCGGTTGTTGGTCGTACCGGGTTCGGCGCCGCTGAGTTCGCGCTGGTGTTCGCCGCTGATGAGCAGCGCCGCCCAGCCACCGGGCCCGCCGGGATTGGGTTTGGCACCGCCATCGGTGTAAATGGTGACTTGTGGCCTGGTCATCGCATATCCATTTGTTCCTTCCCACAGGCAAACAGTCTACACAAGGGCAGACTGGATGGGTACACTGTGCGCCCCACATGGCAGGGAGGAAAGCATGATCAAACGAGTGGGCACGGTGTCGGTATTCGTCTCTGACCAGCAACGGGCGAAAGCCTTTTACACCGAAAAACTGGGCATGGAGCTGCGCCTTGAGGCACCGCTGTTTCCCGGATCAGATCTTAAGTGGATCGAGGTGGCGCCGGCAGGTGCAGAAACCGTTATCAACCTCTACAAGACAGATGCCGCGGACGAAAACTGGGGCCATTACGCAGGGACCATTGGCAAGTCGCAGGCGATCACCATACAGGCGAGCGAATTGGAAAACCTTGCGGAAGAGCTGCGCAGCAAGGGGGTCACCATCCTGCAGGAGCCCGTAGCGGAACCCTGGGGCAACTGGATGTCCATCCAGGATTCCGAAGGCAACACTCTGCTTATCACGGCCGATACGCTGACCATGCGCGAATGAAAGATGAACGCATCCTAACCCTGCACCCGGAAGGGAAAAAGGGCGTCAACATTCAGCGCTCGAAGTACGATCCGGTGCGCGCCGCCATGCTGGCGTCGCTGCGTGCGGCTGGTGGCGCAATGACTCACACAGAACTGATGGCGGCTATCGCCGAACGCCTGACTGAATTCAGCGGCTCGGTCACCTGGTATGCCGAGACGGTCAAGCTGGACCTGATTGCGCGCGGCACGCTTTCGCGCTCCAATGGCAGTCCGCAGATACTGACCCTGATCGACGAAGAATAAGGTCAGTTCTGCAGGAAGTTGCGCAGCACTGTCTGAAGGATGCCGCCGTTGCGGTAGTACTCCACCTCGACCGGCGTATCGAGGCGCACGTCGACTTCGAACTGTGTCACTTGCCCCGCGTCATTGGTCGCAGTCACCATCAGGCGTTGGCCGGCCCTGATGTCCTGCGGCACCGGGATGTCGAAGTGCTCCGCGCCACTCAGCCCGAGTGATTGCGCGCTTTCACCCGGCACATAAGTCAGCGGCAGCACGCCCATCATCACCAGATTGCTGCGATGGATGCGCTCGATGCTCTCGGCAATAACGGCGCGCGCCCCCAGCAGCTGTGTGCCCTTGGCGGCCCAGTCGCGGCTGGAGCCCATGCCGTAGTCCTTGCCGGCCAGCACGACCAGCGGCGTTCCATCCGCGATGTAACGCATGGCCGCATCGTAAATCGGCAGGGTCTCGTCGCTCGGGAAATGCCTGGTAACGCCGCCTTCCGTTCCGGGCAGCAGCAGGTTACGCAACCGCACATTGGCGAAGGTGCCGCGCATCATGACCTCATGGTTGCCGCGGCGGGAGCCAAAGCTGTTGAAGTACTGCGGCCCCACGTCGCGCTCCTGCAACCAGGCTCCGGCAGGCCCGTTGACGGCGATGGCGCCAGCCGGTGATATGTGGTCAGTCGTCATCGAATCGCCGGCCATGACCAGCACGCGCGCTCCCGAGATGGACTGCAGTGACTGCGGCTGCAGCGCCAGGTCGATGAAGAAGGGAGGCTCCTGGATATAGGTGCTCGCGGCATCCCAGCCATAGACGGCTGCATCCTGGCTGGGGATTTCGTTCCACATGGCGTTGCCGTCGTAGACGTTGCCATATTGCTGCTGGTAAAGGGCGGGGGACAGGCTGTTCTGAATGGTGTCGAGGATCTGCTCATGCGTCGGCCAGATGTCCTTCAGGAGGATGTCACTGCCGTCCTGCGTCTGACCCAAAGGCTCGCGCTGCAAATCAATGTCAACCGTACCCGCCAGGGCGTAGGCCACAACCAGCGGCGGCGATGCGAGGTAGTTGGCGCGCACGTCCGGGCTGATGCGGCCGCCGAAATTCCGGTTACCGCTCAACACCGCCGCGGCGACCAGGTCCGCCTCGCGCACAGCTTCGGATACCTCCTGCGGCAGCGGGCCACTGTTGCCGATGCAGGTAGTGCAGCCGTAGCCCACGGTGTGAAAGCCCAGTTCCTCCAGGAAGGGAGTCAGGCCGGCCGCGTCGAGATAGGCAGTGACGACGCGAGAGCCTGGCGCCAGGCTGGTCTTCACCCAGGGCTTGCGCAGCAGGCCTTTGGACACGGCATTTTTGGCCAGCAGGCCGGCCGCGACCATGACCGAGGGATTGCTGGTATTGGTGCAACTGGTGATGGCGGCGATAACGACGGCGCCATGCTGCATTTCTTCGCTGTGGCCGTTCTGCGCAAAGCGGGCGCTGCTCGCCAACTGTGTTTCGGAGAGCTCGAAACCCTGGGGGCCGACCGGCGCGCGCAGGGCGCGCTGAAAGGCCGGCTGCATGTCGTGCAGCAGGATGCGATCCTGGGGACGCAGCGGGCCCGCCAGGCTGGGCTCCACGCTGCCCAGGTCCAGCTCGAGCGTGTCGTTGTACTGTGGATCCGGCGTGTCCGCGCTGCGGAACAGGCCCTGCAGCTTGCAGTAGCGCTCTACCAGTTCGACCTGCGCCTCGTCACGGCCAGTGCGGCGCATATAGCTGAGCGTCTCGTGATCGACCGGGAAGAAGCCGATAGTCGCGCCGTATTCGGGCGCCATGTTGGCGATGGTCGCGCGGTCGGGCAGCGTCATGCTGTCGAGGCCGCTGCCGAAGAATTCGACGAATTTGCTAACTACGCCTCTTGCGCGCAGCATCTGCGTCACAACGAGCACGAGGTCGGTTGCAGTGGCTCCTTCAGGCAGGCTGCCGGTCAGGCGGAAGCCGACCACCTCGGGCATGAGCATATAGACCGGCTGGCCCAGCATGGCGGCCTCGGCCTCAATGCCGCCAACGCCCCAGCCGACAACGCCCAGGCCGTTGATCATGGTCGTGTGGCTGTCGGTACCGACCAGGGTGTCCGGCAGGGCGACCAGTTCGCCCTGCGGCCCCTGGTAGAGTTGCACCACGCGGGCCAGATATTCGAGATTGACCTGGTGCACGATGCCGGTAGCCGGCGGCACCACGCGGAAGTTGTCGAAGGCTTTCTGGCCCCAGTGCAGGAACTCGTAGCGTTCGCGGTTGCGCAGGAACTCCATCTCGGCGTTGCGTGACAGGGCATCCGGCCGGGCGAAGACGTCCACTTGCACCGAATGGTCGATGACCAGGTCGACCGGGACGACCGGGTTGATTTTCGCGGGATCGCCGCCCATACGTTGCAGGGCGCTGCGCAGGGCCGCCAGGTCAACGACTGAAGGCACGCCGGTGAAATCCTGCAGGATGACGCGGGCGGGCTTGAAGGGAATCTCGACCGGGTTGTAAGCCGCTGCGTCCCAGGAGGCCAGGTTTACGACGGCTTGCTCGTCCACCTGAAAGTTGTCAAGGTTGCGCAGCGCGTTTTCCAGCAGTACGCGAATACTGAATGGCAGGCGCTCGACCTGACCGATGCCGCGCCGCGTCAGGGCGTCGAGGCGGTAGATCACGGCCTCGCCACTGCCGGTATCGAAGCTGCTGCGGGCCCCAAAGTTGTCCAGTGCTGTGTTCATCGTACCCCCGCTGTCCTTGCCGCGCTGCCAGTCTGGTCTGCCTGCAGTGTAGCAGAAAATGCGCCAGGAAGGCCATGGCCTGCCGTAACGGGGAGGGCAAAAGGGTGTTCCAGCTGCCGCCAAAATCGGCTACACTGCGGCCCGACGGATCGGGGTGGCGGGAGAGACGCATGAGCAGTGACCGTTCAAGGACGCGCGACCGGCGCAAGGCAAGGGAACGTCAGTCACGACGCAATCGACAGATGCTGCTGATGGGCGCAGGGGTGGCTGTTGCGGTCATCGCTGTAGTGCTGCTGGTACTCACCAGCCAACCCGCCCAGGCGCCCGTTAGCGAAGAGACCGTCGCCATCTATGCTGACATTCCGCAGTCGGTTACGGAAGATGGCTTCCCGCTGCTGGGCAACGCGGACGCCTCTGTGCAAGTCAGCGAGATCTCCAGTTTTGACTGCCCGCATTGCGGCACCTTCTACCAGACCGTCACGCCGATGCTTGTGTCGCGGGCGCGTGCAGGCGAGGTGGCCTTCACCTACATTCCGCTCTTTGGCACCGGCGGCATCCCCAACGGACAGGGAGCGGCCCGCGCTGCCCTCTGCGCCGGCGAGCAGGACGCCTTCTGGATGTATCACAGCGCGCTCTTCGACTGGCAGCAATCCTTCGGCAACCAGGCCTACGCCAGCAATCGCCTGCGCAGCGGCATCGACAACCTGGACATTGACAGTGGCGCATGGGATGCGTGCATGAGCAGCGACCGACCGGATGCCATACTGCTGGAAGCGAATACCCAGGCCAGCCGCACTGAAGGCTTCCGTGGCACGCCGACCGTTCTGGTCAATGGACAGCGTGTGGAAGCGACCCTGGAACTGGTTGAGGCCGCCATTGTCGCGGCGCTGACTTCCGGCTAACCGGGAGTGCTACGAGCTTCGAGTCAACATGGGGCCCAGGGGTCTGCCGCCGAGCAGATGCAGGTGGAGGTGGAAGACCTCCTGGCCACCGTGCTCGTTGCAGTTGATGATGAGCCGATAACCGTCCGCATCAATGCCTTCTGCAGCCGCCAGTTGTCTTGCGACGACCAACATATGCCCTAGCAGTTGTTCGTCAGCGGCTGAAACGTCGTTGGCGGTCGGGATCTCACGATTGGGCACGATGAGGATGTGCGTGGGCGCCTGCGGGTTGATGTCGCGGAAGGCCGTGACCTGTTCATCCTGAAAGACCATGTCTGACGGGATTTCGCGCGCAATGATTTTCGCAAATATAGTGCTCATCTAGACTCAGCCTCTCAGCTAGATCGCGGTGCCGCCATCAACGGCCAGCACCTGGCCGGTAATCAGCGCGGCGTCGTCCGAGACAAGGAAAGCGACCGCGCGCGCAACATCCTCAACCGTGGCGAGTTGACGCAGGGCAGCGTATTCGCGGGCCATCCCGGTGAGATCTTCCAGTTCACGCGTCAGGTCGGTGAGGATGAAGCCAGGCGCCACCGCGTTGACCGTAATCTTGCGCGGCCCTACTTCCTTGGCGAGTGCTTTGGTCAGTCCGATGAGGCCGGCCTTGCTGGCGCTGTAATTGGTCTGGCCGCCCTGGCCGAGCAGGCCGCTGATGCTGCTCACGTTGACGATGCGGCCGTAGCGTTTGCGCATCATGCTGCGCACCGCCATGCGCGAGCAGAGCCAGGCGCTGCGCAGGTTGGTCTGTAGCACGTCGTCGAAGTCTTTCGGCTTCATCAACATGATGACGTTGTCGCGGGTGATACCCGCGTTGTTGACGAGGATGTCGAGGCGCCCGTATTCCGACGTCGCCGCCTTGACGAGCGCGGTGGCGCCAGCTTCCTCGCTGACGTCGGCCTGGACGGCGCAGGCACGGCCACCGCTTGCCCCGATCATTGCGACGACTGCGTCAGCCGCCGCCGCATCCCTGACGTAGTTGACGACTATTGCCGCGCCGCGTTGCGCCAGCTCGAGCGCGATGCCGCGGCCAATGCCACGGCTGGCCCCGGTTACGATTGCGACACGCTCTGCAAGCTGGTCCATAGGCCTGTCCAACGCTCCCTTCCCTTTGTTCACTGGAAGATACTCGCTGTTGCCACGGTGTTCAACGGGTCGGCCCGCGAATTAGCCGCCCACCCAGCCGAGCAACTGGATCTGGCCGCGAAGGTCGGCGGTCAGGTTGCGCACGCCAAAGCCGTTAATGTTCGCGACGTACACGTCGATGCGGCCATCCACGCGCGTGCTCACGCCGGTGAATGCGAGCTGTCCGTCACTGGCGTAGGACGGGTCGCACATGCCAGGCGGGGTACTGCCGCTGGCGACGACGTTGAAGCGGGCATCCAGCACGCGCACGCCGTAAGGGCAGTTTCCGCCGATGCCGCCCAGAGCCACGCGTTGTCCGTTTGGTGACCAGGCCGCTGCCATGCCGTAGCGCGGAAAGGTTAGCCTGGATAGTGCCGAGATACGCTGCCCCTGCCCGTCCAGCAAGGTGGTCACGCTGGAGGTGGTCGACGTGTCCTGCAGGACGACCCGACTGCCGTCAGATGACCATACCTCCATCAGGCCGCCTTGTCCGGCTGCACTCTCCTGCGGATGAACTCTGCGCTCCTCGCCGCTGAAGATGTCCAGCAGCGAAAAACGGCGCTGCAAATCGCCGTCAGCCAGGACGACCAGGCGGTCGTTCACCCAATATGGTGCCTCGAAGAGCCAGCGCTCCGAAAGTTGGCGCAGTTCACCGCTTCCGATTTCGAGCAGCCAGGGGTTGCCGCCCTCATGGACTTCGTCGTGCAGAAAGTCGCAGCCGTCCTTTGCCCCTGGTATCCAGCCGCCCGGACAGCGGGCGCGGTCCGAGACGAAGAGCAGGTAGCGCCCGTCAGGCGACAGGGAAGGCCAGACATCGCGGCTGTGGCTGCTGGTCAGGTTGATGAAAGCGCCGGAACTGCGCGCGATGCTGAAGACGTCGCTGGCCCAGGCAGTGGTCACCGCCAGTATCAGTCGCGAGCCGTCATGCGCCCACTGTGGCTCGCCCAAAAAGTTGCGCTGTTGCAGCGAGTCGAGCGCCAGCACGCGGCCGCTGATGCCTACTTCGAGATCGAGCAGGTAAAGCCCCGCGCTGGCAGCGGGCTCGCTGACGAACCAGGCGATTCCGTTGCCGGGAGGGGCGACAGAAATCCCGGAGACCGCTGCGGCGCTCGTTTGCAGCACGGGCAGGCGTACCCCACCGACGAATGGTGCCGCAAAATAGAGCGTCTGGCTGTTGGTGGCGGGACGGGGCGTGCGTACGTCGTAATCGTCCCTGCGGTCGTTCTGGTTGAGGAAAGCGACCATGGGCGAATCGAGTCCGTCGCGCAGTCCGGGTGCAAGTTCGACGACCTGCCAGTTGTCGTAGACGAAGCGTGGCGCCGGCATCGGCGTGACAGAGGGCGTCAGGGTGATCGTCGGCGTATGAGAAGGCGTTGCAGAAGGCGTGATGGTGGACGTAGCGGATGGCGTAGGCGTAGTGCTGGCGGTGGCGCTGGGCGTGGGCGTTGCGGTGACTGTTGCTGTTGAAGTCGGGGTCGGTGTTGCCGTTGATGTTGCTGTTGGCGTTGCCGTGGCGGTGGGCGCCGCCAGAGCCTGACAGGCGCTGACAAACAGCACGAGCAAGGGCGTCAGGATGCGAAAGCGCATGTCCTTCATCGCGCAGGCAAGAGCCGGTATGCAACCCACCTTTTTGTCACGTCTCAGGCCGGCCTGACTTCAACTACGACAATGTGTGGCACCTGCTCGCCGTTCGTATAAAGCACCAGCAGCGTGTAACGGGTCGTCTGTTCAGGGCAGACCTCACGGAATCCACGACCGCTGACGGACGTCCCGTCGAAGAAGACAGCATTGATATTGTCAATCTCCCAGCGCAGCAGGGTGCATTCGCCGGCGACCAGCACGTTGTTGTCCGCGCTGAAGATGAGCGGCGTGGAGGTACCAACAGGAACGTTGGCCTCAGTCGCAGTCGGGGTCGGCGTTTCGCCTGATCCCGGCACGCGCAGGACCTGGCCAGCTTGTATGAAGTTGGCATTGTCGATGCAGTTCGCCAGCTGCAACTCCAGGATGCTGAGACCATAACTTTGCGAAATTATGAAAAGCGAGTCGCCGGACTGGATTATATAGCTGCCCATCCACTCCGCGCGCGGTGCACAGACGGTCGGCGCAATGGTAGCTGGCAGCGGCAGGGTCACCGGTGGCAGCGTACTGGTGATCGGTAGCACGATCGTGGGGAGAGCTGTGCTGGTCAAGGTGGGGCTGGGGGTCGGCGTTGACGTCGCGGCAACTTCAGGAAACAGCGTGGGGCCAGGCGTCGGCTCCGGCGCGGCCTGGCTGCAGGCGACCAGCATCAGGGCCAACATGAGGAAGACCAGCAGCGTGCGCGCAATCCTGTTCATCGCTGAATCTCCCCGGAACTCGCGGTCAGCAACTCGTCCACCTCGGAGCGGCTGACCAGCGCGATGTCGCCGGGCATGGTCAGCTTGAGCGCGGCCACGGCGTTGCCGTAGCGCAGGGCCTGTGGCATTGGCAGACCATCGAGCAGGGCACAGTGCAGCCCCGCCGCGAAGGCGTCGCCGGCGCCGATGCGGTCAACAATTTTCACATTGCGGAAGGCCGGCGCCCTGGATGGCGTCTGGCCATCAAAGGCGTGGGTGTCAGCCGCGCCCTGGGTAAGGACGACTGTCGGCCCTTGCCAGCGGTCGTACAAATCTTGCACCAGCGCTGTGGCATCCGCATGGGATTGCAGCAGGCTGCGGGCATCCCGCGCGGCGCTGATGACCAGATCGCTGGCCGCGGCCAGCTCATCGAAGACCGGCCGGCAGGCATCCCATGACCAGAGTTTTTCACGATAATTCAGATCGAAGGTGATGTGAGCCCCGGCCGCGCGGGCTTCCTGTATGGAGCGTCGGGCGGTGGCCAGGCAGGAAGAGCTAAGCGCGGGCGTGATGCCGCTCAAATGCAGGCGGCGCGTACGCTGCAGCGATGCCCAGTCGAAGTCATCGGGTTGCATATGGCTGGCGGCCGAGTCGGCCCGATCATAAATTACCCGGGTCGGGCGCGGTGAACTGCCGAATTCGATGAAATAGGTGCCCAGGCGCGCAGTTTCACTCGTGTCCCGGCAGACGCCGGAGATGTCGACGCCATGACCAGCCAGCGTCTGCATGATGTGTTCCCCGAGCGCGTGTTTCGGCAGGCGCGACCACCATGCAACCCGTTTGCCGAGGCGCGCCAGGGCGATGGCCAGGTTGCTTTCCGCGCCGCCGATATGCAAATCAAGGCTGCGTGCAGTGGCCAACCGTTCCTGACCTGGCGCAGACAGGCGCCACATGCTTTCGCCTAGCGTGACCAGGTCGAAGCTCCTCGTGGTCATGCGCCGTCCTTCAGCGCCAGGGTTTCCTGCGCAGGGCTTTCCTCTTCGTTGTGGGATTCGGGCCGGACGGAGCCGTTGGCCGGGGGCATGAGTACCAGCTCTATCACCTGCTGCATTGTGTCGACGAAATGGATCTCGAGGCTGCGCCGCAGCTTTTTAGGCACTTCGACGAGGTCCTTGCGGTTGGCGGAGGGCAGAATGACGTGATGGAGGCCGGCGCGCCGGGCGGCCATCAGTTTGTCGCGCACGCCGCCAACCGGCAGCACCTTGCCGCGCAGCGTAATCTCGCCGGTCATGCCGAAGTCGGGGCGCACCTCGCGCTCGGTCATGGCAGAGATCAGCGCAGTCGCCAGCGTGATGCCGGCGGAAGGTCCTTCCTTGGGGACGGCGCCTTCTGGCACGTGCACGTGAATGTCCGTCTGTTCCAGTTCATCTGCGGGAAAGACGAACATATCCGCCAGGGAGCGCACGTGACTGAGCGCGGTCTGGGCTGACTCCTGCATCACATCGCCCAGGTTGCCGGTCATGGTCAGGCTGCCCTTGCCGGGCAACAGCGAGACTTCGAAGATGGCAATGTCGCCACCACCCCAGGTCCAGACGAGGCCGGTGGCCATGCCAATGGCTGGCCCGTCAAGGGCGCGCGTGCCCAGGTAATGCGGCGGCCCAAGCCAGCGTGACACCATGCGCGCAGTGACCCGCGCCGGATGCGGTCGTCCTTCCGCCACCAGCCGCGCCAGCTTGCGGTTGATGTTTGCGATCTCGCGATTCAGGTTGCGGACGCCGGCTTCCCAGGTGTAATCGCGGATGATGGTCTGCAGGGCAGCGTACTCAAGGCGGATGCCACGCTCTTCGAGACCGTGGCGGGCGAACTGTTTGGGGATGAGGAACTGGCGCGCGATGTCGATCTTCTCTTCCTCAAGGTAGCCCGGAAACTCGATGACCTCAAGGCGATCCAGCAGCGCCGGTGGCAGTCCGTCCAGCTCGTTGGCGGTGGTGATGAAGAGCACCTGCGAGAGGTCGTAGGGCACTTCCAGATAGTGATCCGAGAACTTGCTGTTCTGCTCCGGGTCCAGCACCTCCAGCAGGGAATCGGCCGGATCGCCCCGGAAATCCATGCCGATCTTGTCGATCTCGTCCAGCATGAAAACCGGGTTGATGGTGCCGGCGCGCTTCATGGTTTGCAATACGCGGCCCGGCAGCGCGCCGATGTAGGTGCGGCGGTGCCCGCGGATTTCGGCCTCGTCGCGCACGCCGCCGAGGCTGACGCGCACGAATTTGCGGCCCAGCGCGCGCGCGATGCTTTCGCCCAGTGAGGTCTTGCCGACGCCGGGCGGCCCCACGAAACAAAGCACCGGGCTTTCCATGCGCTCGCCGGCCAGCTTGCGCACGGCGATGGCTTCCAGGATGCGCTCCTTGACGCGCGGCAGGCCATAATGCTCTGCGTCGAGCACCTTGCGCGCATGGGTGACGTCGAGGTTATCCTCGCTGGACTGTGACCAGGGCATTGAAATGAGCCAGTCGATCCAGGTGCGCAGGATGCCGGCCTCAGGCGTGGCAGGTTGCATGCTGCCCAGGCGGGCGAGCTCCTTGAGCGCCCGCTCCCGTGGTTCCGGCGGCAACTGCGCCTGGTCGATCAGCTGGCGCAGTTCGCCCTGTTCCTGCAGATAAAGGTCGCCTTCGCCCAGTTCCCCCTGGATGACTCGCAACTGCTCCCGCAGCCAGATCTCGCGCTGGCCCCTTTCGAGCTCATCATGTACGCGGCTGTTTAGGTCATCCTCGATTTCCAGCGCGCCCAGTTCTTGCTGCAGCAGGTCCGCTACCTGCGCGATACGTTCTTGTGGATCGAGCGTTTCAAGCACCTGCTGGCTGATTGCCGTTGATAGCGTCAGCGAAGAGGCGACCAGATCGGCCAGCCAGCCGGGATCATCGGCGTTGAGCGCGTAGAGCAGCATGTCCTCGGGGATGCCGGTGTTCAGCTCCACCAGCTTGCGAAACATGTTAACCACGGCTTTCATCAACATCTGTTCCCCGCCGCCCGCCGTCGCCGGTTCGTCAACGATACGCGCGCGTGCGCTAAGGTAGGACTCGCTGCGCAGGAACTCGACGATCTGAACGCGGCGGCGTCCCTGGGCGAGGATGCTGCGGGTCTCGTCAGGCATACGCAAAATACGCCCTGGCGCGAGCTCGGTGCCCATCCGATAGAGGTCGTCCGCGCCAGGCTCATCGACGCCGGCGTCCTTGCGCGCGAGTCCGATGACGGTTTGCAGCTGGCCGCGGGAGGCTTCGGCGGCCAGCAAGGCCTGCCGCGAATCGAGGAAGAGGGTCGTCACAATTTCAGGAAAGACGGCGCTGCCGGATAGCGGCAGCACGGGACAGGTAATCAGGCCCCCGGCGTCCGGCTGCGCGTCACGCACACTGTAGAAATCACCCGTTTCACCAGGCATCGCGGCGAGCGGACCTCCAGGGGGATAGTTGCCCGCAATTCTACCCTGGCGCCTGTCGCTGGTAAACTACTTGACAGAGGCGCGCCTGCCAGGCAAGACTGGGACCGTCTAGGAGGTTTTACAGGATGCGCATCCCGGCCGGAGTACTGTTGCTGGCAACGTTGCTCGGGGCAGTGCTTGTGCTGCTGGCCGGTCAGGCGCTGCTGCAACCAGACCTGCCGCTCATAACGGACGCCGGATTCACGCCGCAGCGCATCAGCCCCAATGCGGATG
The DNA here is from genome assembly GCA_965238035.1 of Phototrophicaceae bacterium. GTDB lineage: Bacteria > Chloroflexota > Anaerolineae > Aggregatilineales > Phototrophicaceae > JAGWBD01. The sequence goes on from OZ250163.1 coordinate 2,501,488, forward strand.
GCGAGACAGATGTCGCCATTTTTCACTACGAACTCTCACGTAACGCTCGCATTACACTGCAGTTTGAAGACGCGGATGGCGGGCGCTACGTTTTCCGCGAGGACGAAGCGCGCGTCGGCGGCGAGTATTCGGTCGCCTTTGGCGGGGTGGTAGACGGCTGGACGCGGCCGCAGGAACAAGTCGCGGGCGAAGTGATGCGCCGGTTGCTGCCAGATGGTGACTTCACCTGGCGTCTGTTGGCCCTGGATGTGGCAAGCGGGGCCGGAGATGAGCGCAGCGGCACGTTCACAGTGCACGATGCGGACTCACCCTTGCCGCAGCTCAGCACCTTCAGCGTGTGGCCGGATGTATTCACGCCCAACCAGGATGGCATCAGCGACCGCACTGAAATCAACGCCTTTCTCGACAAGGGCGCGCGGTTGCAGGTCTGGCTGGTTGGCAAGGATGGTCAGCGTATCTACGTCGCGCCGCGTAAGGAAGGGCGCAAACCCGGCGAGCCAGGCCGCCACATTTTCGACTATGAGGGCGGCGTAGACCTGGGCGCGGACCCGCCGTCGGACGGAGTCTATGAAGTCGTGGCACGCGCGGTCGACGATGAAGGCCAGATAGTGGAGCAGCGTGCAGAATTGACCATCCGCAATGGTGGCAAGCCGCTGGCGGAAATTGTGCCGCAGTCGGTGGGCGTGGACGTGGCCTTTGCCGTGCAGCCCTGGGATGCGCGCTACCTGAATTCGTCTGCCGCCAGTGGCGAACGCATCGCCATTCCGGACAACGTGCAGGACAACCGCCTCACCGTGATGACGCTGCAGGTTGGTGAGGAGATGCTGGTCTTTCGCTTAACCGTCGAGAACTACAGCGAGGTGCCGCTGCGCACGACCGGGCCGGCGCCCGGCACGGTCTATCTGCAAGAGCAGCGCGCGGCAACGCTGAAGGCCTTCGACGAATCAGGCGCCTGGCGCGTCGGTATCGATTGCACGACGGCGGAAACGGATTATCCCTGGCGCTGGGCATTGGGCATAGAAGCGGACCTCTACGAGGAGTTCGACGCGGTCAGCGGCAACACCTATAGCTACCTGCCACCAGGCGCGCAGGTTGTGGTGTGGGGCGGCATCCGCTTCACGAAAATTGAGGCGCGTAACCCACAGAACTGCTGGGCCGGGCTGATTCACGAGGATGTCGAAGTTAGCATCCGAAACCGCAACGTCGGCAGCCGTGAGATCGAGCTGGTGGAGTGAACGCCCCGCAAGCCGGCGAGCAAGTCCCTGCGCCCGCGCTGGCCGTGGTGCTGGTGACCTGGAACGTGCGTGTACTGGCCCTGGCTGCGCTTGTGAGCCTGTTCGAAGACCTGACCGCGCAGGGCCCGCCGGACAGCCAGGTCTGGCTGGTTGACAATGCGTCGGCGGACGGCACGGCGCAGGCCGTTGCCCAACGTTTCCCGCAGGTGCATTTGATCGCCAGTGAGAACAACCTGGGGTTCGGCGCCGGCAACAACCTGGCGCTGCGCGCCATGGGCTTCGGCGGTCAGCCAGCCGGGCATCTGCCGCGGGCAGTGTATCTGCTCAACCCTGACACGCTCACGCAGCCCGGCGCCACTCGCGCCATGCATGATGCGCTCTTTGCAGTGCCGGACGTCGGCCTGGTCGGCGCGCAACTCTGTTATGAAGACGGCAGCTTTCAGCATTCGGCCTTTCAGTTCCCCGGGTTGCGACAGCTATGGGCGGAGTTTTATCCATTGCCAGGACGGTTGATCGAAGGACATTTCAACGGACGCTATCCGCGCGAGTTGTATGTCGCCGGGCAGCCCTTCGCCATCGACTTTCCGCTGGGCGCGACCATGATGCTGCGGCGCGAGGTGATCGAAACCACCGGCATGTTCGACGAGGGCTATGCGCTCTACTGCGAGGAGATCGACTGGGCCTGGCGCATCCGCAAGGCCGGCTGGCGGGCCCTATGTGTGCCGGCTGCGCGGGTGACGCATCTGGAAGGGCGCAGTAGCAGCCAGGCGCGCCCGGAGAGCGTAATCAGACTCTGGCGCAGCCGCTTGCGCCTGTATCGCGCGCATCACCCGCGATGGCGCCTGTGGCTGGCGCGCCAGCTCATCATACGTGGGCTGCGGCGTCGCCTCCGGCAAGCGCGCCAGGCAACTCAGAATGCAACGCTGGCCGATGCCTACGAAACGGTTCTCGAGGAACTGCGGCGCACGGAAAACTCAGACTGATGCGCCGCTTCAAGTTGGCGGCGGTGGTGCTGACCTTCAACGAAGAGCGCCATATTCGCGACTGTCTCGATAGTCTGCGCTTCGCTGACCTGGTGCTGGTGCTGGATTCCTTCAGTGACGACAAAACGCCCACTCTTGCTCGAGTGGCCGGCGCGCGCGTAAAGCAGCGGCGCTTTGTGGACTATGCTGATCAGCGCAATTTCGCGCTCAAGTTGTTGCGCAATGAGGTGGATCATGTGCTCTTCGTGGACGCCGACGAACGGGTCAGCTATGAGCTGGGGGCCGAGATCCGTACAGCAATAACGCGTCATGCGGAGGTCGCGGGCTGGCGCATTCCGCGCCACAATATCATCTTTGGACGGCTGACGCGTGGTGCGGGCTGGTACCCGGACTATCAGACGCGCCTGCTGCGGCCGGACTCGGCCCGCTATGACCCGGAGCGTCCGGTGCATGAACTGGTGCTGCTGGATGGCGAGCAAGGAACGCTGAAACAGCCATTGCTGCACTACAATTACGATTCACCGCAACAGTTTCGGCGCAAGCAGCGGGACTACAGCGAGCGGGCCGCGCAGATGCGCTTCGCGCAGGACGAGCGGCCTTCAATTCACGCCCTGCTGTTGCAACCGCTGCGTCACTTCCGCTGGCGCTTTTTCACGCTGGGCGGCTATCGCGAAGGTTGGCATGGCCTGCGTCTCTGTGCTCTGATGGCCTGGTACGAGCTTCATATACTGCTGCGTCTGCGCGAGCTCGCCCGCCAAAATTGACACAGTTCAGGGCGTCAACGGTATGAGCAGGCCATAGTCGCCACCCCTGCGCCGGTAAACAAGGTTGATGATGAGCGTGTCCGCGTTGAAGAACATGAAGAAGTCGTGGCCTAGAAGCTCCATTTGCTCAATGGCCTCCAGCTCGCTCATGGGGTTCAGCTCGACATCCTTGCGGCGTGCAATAGGCAAGCCCGCCTGCGCTTCATCTGCATCGGCAAATTCATCCTGGAAGTCACCCACATCGGGAATGTCCTCGGCGAGGGAAAGTTCTTCGATGCTGGCTACGAAGCGATCTCGGCCGCGGCGGATGCGCTTGCCCTTGAAGCGTTGTATTTGGCGGTACAGCTTGCCGACCGCGCCATCGATGGCATAACGAACCTCGTTCTCGACCTTTTCCTCGGCGCGAAGAATCGCGCCGCGTTCGTGGTGCAGGGTGATCTGTGCGCTGACCAGGTCGCCGCCGCGCCGGGTATGCTCATGCGTTAGATCCACCTCGACGAGACGAATGCGCGGCAGGTAGCGGTCAAGTCGGCCGAGCTTTTTCAGAGTGTATTGCTCCAGTTCGTCACTGACCCGAAGATTACTACCTTCAATCGTCACATCCATCGTTTCATACCTCCCATATGTTCATCCGGTGACCCGGCCCTGGTCAAGGTCAGGCCATAGACAGTTCGAACGCCTGCGTTCTGCAGCGCCTGGGCGCAGGCGCCCAGAGTGGCGCCGGACGTGTATACATCATCGACGAGCAGCACGTCGCGCCCGCTCACCAATTGGCTTTCTGCGACGAAGGCGTTTTGCACGTTTTGCCGTCGCTCCTGCAGGTCGAGCCCGACCTGGGCGCGGGTGGCCACCACCCGGCGCAACGCCGCAGGCTGCAGCGGGATGCCAAGTCGCTGCGCCAGCACAGCACCGACCAACTGGGACTGATTGTAACCGCGTTCGCGCTCCCGCGAGGCATGCAGCGGCACCGGCACAACCAGCTCCGCCTCCCACTTCAGCCGGAGGAAACGCTCCGCCAGACGCGCCCCCAGCGGCTCAGCCAACTGTGGCGCGTGTTCATATTTCAACGCCAGCAGGGCCTGGCGCAGCAAGCCGTCATGCGCCCCGCTGGCTGCGAGCGCAGTAAAGCGGTTTGTCGCTAAAGTCTCTTGTGGCGGGAAGGGGAGCTCGTCCAGCAGCGTCTGACAGCAGGCACACCAGAAGGTATCGACGCGCTGGCAGCCAGCGCAGCGGGGCGGGAAGAGCAGCTCCAGGCCCGCGTCCAGCCAGTTGCGAGCCAGCTGCCTGATGGACGCGCGACACAGGTGCCCGGGAGAGGCCGGTGCATCGTGCCGCGAAGAGTCGTAAATCGCGCCCGGCTGGTTCATAATAGGCAGTATAGTCGCGTGTTGCTGCTGCTGGCAACCGGGCCACGAAAGGGCAGAAACTCAATGCTCAGGGTAGAGGGTGCAGGGCTGGCTTGGTATCGCTTTGACATGTGGCCGATGCTGCAGCACGGCGTCTTTACCCGTCAGGGCGGCTGCAGCTGCGCTCCCTGGGATTCGCTCAACCTGGGCGGCAACATCGGCGATGACCCGCGCGCTGTGCGCAGCAACCATGAACTTATGTACCGGGCGCTGGGTGTGTCCGGGCGTCGCGTCTGCACGGTTTGGCAGGTGCACAGCGCCGACATCGTCCTGGTGCAGGGCCCTGTGCGCAGTCGACGCTGGCTGGCACGGGCGGACGGCATGATCACCGCCACAGCGGACACGCCACTGGCAATGCGCTTTGCGGACTGTGTGCCCCTGCTGTTTCATGACCCGCAGCGCCAGGTGATCGGCATGGCGCACGCCGGCTGGCGCGGTACAGTGCAGGACATCGCCGGGCGTATGGTTCAGGCCATGGTGGATGCCTGGGGCTGCCGGCCGGAAGACATTCAGGCGGGCATTGGGCCTTCCATCGGGCAGCAACGCTACCAGGTGGGTGAAGAGGTCGTTGAGGCCGTGCAGGGCTGTTGCGGCACGCTGGAGACTTTGGTATGGCGTGACCCGACTGACGGGACGGCCTGGCTGGACCTGTGGGCCTGCAACCGACTGTTGCTGGAACGCGCGGGTCTGCGCCAAATCGAGGTCTCCGCCATGTGCAGCGCCTCTCGCCTTGACGAGTTCTTCTCGCATCGTGGGGAAGGGGGGCGCACCGGCCGCTTCGGCGCGGTGATAACCCTGTGAGCATCGAGGCCAACATTGCACGCGTTAGGCAGCGGATTGACGTGGCCTGTCAAAAAGCCGGCCGCGATCCGGCGGAAGTGACCTTGCTGGCGGTCAGCAAAATGCAGCCGCCGGAGGCTGTACAGGAGGCAGCTGTGGCCGGTTTGCAACATTTCGGCGAGAATCGCGTAGAAGAAGCTGTAAGCAAGATTCCTCAGGTGAAGCAATGTGTCGCCGAGCCGCTGACCTGGCACATGGTGGGGCATATCCAGAGCCGCAAGGCGCGGCAGATTCCTGGTTTGTTTCAGATGGTGCATGCCGTCGATCGCGTCAAACTGGCCCGTCGCCTGTCCTCTCTGGTGAGCTCTCGCGGAGAGTCGCTGGATGTGTTGCTCGAGGTCAACGTGAGCGGCGAGGCCAGCAAGAGCGGCCTGGCTGCCGCGGGCTGGCAGGGAGATGCTACGCTGCGCGCCAAACTCTGGCGCGATTGCGAGGCCATTTGGGGACTGCCCGGCTTGCGGGTTCGCGGCCTGATGACGATGGCGCCGCTTGTCGGGGATGCGGAAGAGACGCGCCCGGTCTTTGCGCAGCTGGCCTCATTGCGGGACAGGTTAGCGACGGATTTCCGCGTCTCGCTGCCGGAGCTGAGCATGGGTATGACGGACGACTATCCTGTCGCAGTGGAAGAGGGCGCAACAATTGTTCGCATAGGCCGGGCCATCTTTGGTCCGCGCCGGGAGTGAAATGACATGGGCTCGATTGGCGACCTGCTCGCCCAGTTACTGCAGATCTACCAACTCGTCTTGCTGGCGCGCGTACTGTTGAGCTGGTTCCCGAATATCGATCGCAGCAACCCGATTATCCGGTTCCTCTACGACGTGACAGAACCCGTGCTGGAGCCGGTGCGTCGGCGGTTGCCGCGTGGCTCCACCTTCGACCTCAGCCCGCTGATCGTGTTCTTCGGCATCTCGATCCTGTCGATGTTAATCCGGAGTTTCCTGGGCTAGCCAGGAGCATTGCCGGGTTCTGACCTGTGATGGCAGCGTTGCAGGTACAGGATGAAGGATTCGGTCTATGTACCCGTGGTAGACACGAGGATGCGACCGCAGTTGGCGCAGACCACCAGATTGCGCCCCAAACGCACTTCGCGCTCGGCCGTGAGGGTCTGTGACACGCCACAAAGCGCACAGCTGTTGCCTTCCATCCGGGCGACCGGCTGCCCTCCCTTGCGTGGCTTGAGCGCGACGTATTGCTTTTGCAATTCCGGCGCGATCTGCGAAAATGCTTCCTGACGGCGCGCTTCCAGCCGCGGCAGGCTGGACTTCAGCGTTTCCTGTTCCTGCAGTAGCCTGCTATGTTCGTCGCCGCGCCGGTCGATGACCTCGGCCAGGGCGCTCTCGGCCTCAGCCAGTTGTCCCTCCGCTTCCTCAACGGACAACATGGTTTCCAGCGTCCAGGTTTCCAGATCGCCATTGCGGCGCGTCAGGGCGGCAACTTCCAGCTGCATGTCCTGCATCTCGCGCGGGCTCTTGACAGTGCCGCTGTAGAGTTGCTGCCCGGTGTTGCGAATCTTTTCCTCGTTGCCCGCAGTCTCCAGCTCAAGGTCGCGCAGGCGCGCGCGCAGCGGTTTCAACGCATCCCGGGCAGCCTGGCAACGGTCCTGTGCGGCCTGCATCTCGGCGTCGTCGGCCAGCGCCGCGGCGATAGCCTGCAGCCGGCGACCGGCGCTGCGGGCCTCGAGCTCAAGCTCTTGCAGCTGATACAGTTGTAGCGCCGGGTTCACAAATGTTCCGCCCGCTAGCCAACCGATGGGCGAGTATACTAGTACAAGGGATTCGCGCCAGGCGGAGAAACCCCGATATATTCAGCGAGAAAGGCCCGGATAAACCTTACTGGATGCAGAGGTAAGTTGAGCCAGGATGAACTGGCGTCCCCAGTTGCGACTGAAACAGCGGCGTCGCCTCATTATGGGCGGCGACGTGCTCGCTGTGCTGCTCTCGGTGTATCTTGCGCTGGCTCTGCAGGCGCTGAGCAGCCGCCGCGATTTCACATTCGTTTACGTGGCCAGGCAGGGCTTCTGGTTCCTGTTCTTTGCCGGCGTGTGGCTGGTGCTGGCCAACGCCAATGACCTGTATCTTCTGCAAACAGACTGGCGCCCGACCCGGATATTGCTGCGGCTGACGCGCGTCACACTGCAAATCCTGTTGCTCTATACCTTTGTCTTTTTCCTCGCCGAGCGCAATGAACTGCCGCGCCTGTTCATGCTCTATTTTGGCTTGGTCTCCACGCTCCTGATTGCGCTCTGGCGGCTGCTCTGGCCCACGCTAAGTGGCTGGGCCAGCGAGCCACGGCGCTTGCTGGTAGTGGGCGACGGCCAGGGCGTGCAACTCATCTGCGAGGCGATAGAGCAGCAGGCCTCGGATTCCTACACCGTCGTCGATGTGCTCGGTCAGGGCGACCTGGGCGCTGAGAGCGATTTGCCAGCGATGGCGCGGGCGAGGCGGGTGAGCGAGATCATCGTGACCGCAACGCAGGCGCTGGATGGTGCGGCCCTGAGAGGGGTCATGGATGCGACCGTGGCCGGGCTCAATGTGTTGCCAATGCCCGTGCTCTACGAGCGTATCACCGGACGCGTGCCGGTCGGCGTGGTCGGCGAGAACTGGACGGTCGTGCTACCGCTGGACGAAACGGGCGTGCGTCCCTGGCCCGTCATGAAAAGCGTGCTCGATTTTCTTCTGGCCGGTCTGGGCGTCCTGATACTGGGGCTGTTGTTGCCCTTCATTGCGCTGGCTATTCGCATCGATTCGCGCGGCAGTATTTTCTATGCCCAGCAGCGTGTGGGGCGTAACGGGCGTCTTTTTCGAATACTTAAGTTTCGTTCCATGCGCGTCGACGCTGAAAAAGATACCGGCGCGGTTTACGCGGAACAGAATGACCCGCGCGTCACCCGGACGGGTCGCTTTCTGCGCCGCACGCACATCGATGAATTGCCGCAAATGATCAACATCCTGCGGGGCGAGATGAGCTTTGTCGGGCCGCGCCCGGAGCGCCCGGAACATGTGGAGCGCCTGGCGCAGGAACTACCATTTTATCGCATCCGCCAGCTGCTGTTGCCTGGCGCCACCGGCTGGGCCCAGGTGCATCAGGATTACGCCGCCGGCGTGGCCGAAACCCAGGTCAAACTTCAGTATGATTTGTACTACGTGCGCCATTGTTCATTTCTGCTGGATCTCGAAATTCTGCTGCGCACGCTGGGCCGGGTGCTGGATTCACGCAGCTATCGCAAGCAGATACCTCAGAATTAGACTCGTTAGCGCTATAGTTCAGCCAGCGCCATGTGAACCGGGAGCGAGCGAGTGTCCGATATCAAGCTCAGAGCCGCGCGCCAGTTGATTGCGGAGGAGCAGACGGCTGCGGCGCGCCGGGTGCTGGAGACCATGCCGGCCAATGAAACCGCACAGGGCTGGCTGGCGAAACTCAACGAAATGTCCGCAGAAGAGCCGGAGAGCCCGGAGGCGCCTGTGGGTGGCTGGGAGTATCTGGAAGTATTCGTCAAGGCCAGCGAGCGGCAACAGGCCGATGCCGGCATCGTGCTGGCCGGCCAGACATTCACGACGGTTGAGCACTTCTATACGCGCAAGCTGAACGAGCTGGGCGCGCAGGGCTGGGAACTTCTCTCCGAGGAACTGCAGGGCGGCGATTTCTACCGGCTACTCTTCAAGCGGCGCGCAGCGCGCGAACGCGCCGGCTAGTTTAACCTGTGCTGTGATTGCGCCAGGCGGGCTTCAAGCGGCTCACGTATTTCGCTGAAGCTGAGCTCCAGCCAGGGAAAGCCCAGCCAGACATTCATCAGACCGAAGAGCAGGCCGGTCACGACACGAAAGGCGGGCGTTGTCTCACGAGCTGGCCAAAGGCTGAATGGCGGATATCCCAGCAATTGGCTGAAGCCGTCGATGCCGATGGGCGCCAGCCCCAGCAGCACATAGAGCAGGATGGGCGCAGGACGCAACCTGGCGCGCCAGCGACGATACAGCAGCGCACCGAAGAGCATCGCCAGATAAATCACGATGTCCCGCTCGCACAGTGTCAATTTGTAGCCGAAAAGCTCGTCGCCCTGAAAGGCGCGCGCGGCGAATTGCAGCGCGGGCGTGTAGGTCAACAGGTCAGCGCGGGTGATGGCTGCGGCGTCCAGCCCGGCGTAACGTGCGAAGATTTCACGAAAGGTCGGCGAAGCCAGCGCTGCGTCCTCGAATGCCCTGCCCTCCAGCCCGGCCAGTTCGCGCGGCCACGTGGTTTGCTGGCCACCAATGAAAAAGGAGCGAAAGGCGAACTGATGACAGAAGGGGCTGTATAGCGTGTAAATGATTCTGCCGGGTCCCTGTAGCCCAAGGTTCAGCAACAGGGGCGCAGCAAAGGGCAGCGCGACGTAGAGCACGAGGAGCATCGTGACAATGCCGAGCCAGCGGCGACAAATGGCCAGCAGCAACCGGTCGCGGCGAAGTGCAGCGCGCCGCATGAACGGCCGCGGCGCGCTCAAATGGACTGACTTTGTAACCAGCCGTCCGGGCCAACCTTGCTCAAGATGTGAGCGCTCCGTTGACCAGCTCGTTAATCTGCGCCACTGTCAGCGCGCCGAAGTGCTGCGAGAGCACCTTGCCCTCACGGTCCAGGAGGAAGGTGCTGGGGTAGTTGAAGATGCCGTAGCGAGTCTGGATGCTACCGTCTTCATCCATGGCCAGCGGAAAACTGAGGCCCAGCTCTTCCCGAAAGGCCTGCACAGTTGCCGCCGATTCAGCGTTGTTCACCGCGATCACGGCGAATCCTTCGTCTGCATGCTCTGTGTAAACTTCCTCGAATTCAGGCATTTCGATACGGCAGGGCCCGCACCAGGTTGCCCAGAAGTTGAGCAACACGACCTGACCGCGAAAGTCACTCAGGCGCAGCAGCTGGCCATCGTCACCGACCGTTTCTATGTCCGGCGCGAGCTGGCCAGGCGCGCTGCCTGTGGAGGGCGCGCTGGCCGCCAGCGAGCTGATGCTGCCAGGCGCTTCTGCGACGGGCTTCTCTTCCAGGGCGTCGGTTCCGGATTCCTCATGTTCGCCGAGCAGACTGTCGAGGACCTGTTCTTCGAGGGAGATGGCCGCTTCGGCGTAGGCGCCGGTTGAGAAGGTGGCGCTGAGGCTTTGCAGCGTTCCGGAAGCAACGAGCAGGCCAATCAGGATGAGGAAGGCGCCGCTGAACAGTTGGATACTGCGCAGATAACGTTGCAGGCGTCGCAACAGTCCCTGCGCACCGTCGAGCAACAGGGCCGTCAGCATAAAGGGTACGCCCAGGCCCAGGGAGTAGGAGGCCAGCAGCGTCCCGGCCTGGCCGACGTCGCCACCATTGGCCGCCAGGGTCAGCACTGCGCCATAGACCGGGCCGATGCATGGAGTCCAGCCGGCGGAAAAGACTACGCCCATCAACGCCGAGCCGCCGAAACCGTTTCCCCCCGCGCCGCCACGGAATTCGCGGCGTGTATCGGCGTAGAGCATGTTAGTGAGTTGGTCGATGCGGGCGCGCCAGAAGCGGGCGCCATCCGTGAAGGCGCCGCCCAGCAGCAGCCAGGCCAGCAAAATGCCAAACCCAAGCAAGCCGAGAGATGGTGCCCAGGGCGCCCACTGCCATAGCTCCGAATCCTGGATAAGCACGGTGCCGGAAAAGCCCCACAGGAGGAGAGCGCCACCGGCCAACGCGACGACCAGGCTGGTCAGTGGGCTGGCGATCAGCGCCTCACTGCTGCGCAAACGCGCCAGCCAGCCGGCGAGCAGGCCGGAAAAGTGAAGGCCGAAGAATATGATGATGACTCCGCCGATGCGGCCGATCAGGTCGGTCAGGGTGCCAATGTTCTGGCCGCCGATGACGTTTATGAAGGCTGTCGAAAACAGGCCGATGCCCACAAACACCAGGCTGAATCCGGCGACGAAGAACATGCTGTGAATTAGCGTTAGCAGGCGTTGGCCAGCGCCAATGACTGCGACCTGTCCGCCTCCACCTGCCAGCGCAACGTTACTGACAGAACTGGTCATGCGGCCGCCCATGTAGCCGACGTAGGCCGGCACCAGAGGCAGAACGCAGGGAGAAATGAAGGAGACCAACCCGGCAATGAAGGCCAGCCAGAGCGTTACTTGCGATTCCATGTTACGTCCCTCCCTTACTTAATGCAGGGAATGCAACCAGTATTCGGTATAGCGTCAGGACGGCATCTGGCAGCCCGGTCTTTCGTGAGAAGTGTATGAATCTTTCGCGACATGTCGCCTGTACTATGCGACAGAGGGCAGTGTTTAGCCTGAACTGTCAGCATCTTCTTCCTCATCGACCTGCACTTCTGCAGCCACAAGTTGCCGCAAGAGAGTGCATTCCTCTTCTTCACTGCGGATTTCTCCGTCATACCAGGCGACGCGCAACTGCATCAGGATGCGGCGATAAGCAGGCCCTGGCGACAATCCTGCCGCGCGCAGATCATGGCCGCTGCTCAGGGCGCGAGTCCTGGGCCAACGCGTCAGGTAGTCCGCTATTCGCTCGCGCACGAGCGGGTCGTCTGTGAGCCGCCAGACGCACCAGGCGGCGTCGGCCGGGACCTTGCTTAAACGCTCCACGATCTGCAGTGTGCTCGCACCAGGCTCCGTCAGTGTATCCACTTCGCATAGCAGGGTGGAAGCGCCAAGGAGGGAGCGCGTCATTTTCGGCGGGAAAAGCATGCGCTCACAAAACGATGCCAGCGCTTCGTGTGCGATGGCTGTGGCAAGCACATGCCACTGGCGCGCCAGACGCGGGGGCGGGGCAGGCGGCCCCTGTGAATCCAGCACGCGCCGCAGTCGCTCGGAGATGTTTCCCGGGACTCGAAACGCCGGATGCATCGCCTGCAGCAGGCCGGCTTCCTGCATGGCGAGCAGGGCGCTGCCAGGGTCTTCCTCTTGCAGCAGGAGTTCCAGTTCGCTGCGCAAGCGCGCCCCGGTGATGTGGCCGAGGGCGGGCCGCGCCACCTGCATCAGTTCGGTAGTGCGCGTCTCAATCGTGAAGCCGAAGCGTACGCTGAAGCGCCAGGCGCGCACGATTCGTAGCGGGTCGTCCTGAAAGCTGAGGCTGTGCAGCACGCGAATGAGTCCGGCATCGAGGTCCGCGAGTCCGCCGTGCTGGTCGATCACCGGGCCTGGCTCAGGAGCGACCTGGACGGCAAGCGAATTGATGCTGAAGTCGCGCCGGCCCAGGTCCTGACGCAAGGTGCTGCGGTAGACATCGGGTAACGCCGCTGGCCGGGCGTAAGTCTCCGCGCGCGCAGCGGCGAAATCGACATGTGGCGGGAGCAATTCGGGCGGGATGGAAAGTTCCCTGGCGACCTGCTCGTCCAGCACCCAGCGCAGCGTGCCGAAGGGCGTCGGTGGATTGAGTCGTCCGCCCAGCTGATTACGCAACTGTCTGGCAAAGCGCCGGGGAGTGTCCTCGACGAGGAAGTCGATGTCGTCGCAGGGACGCCCCAACAGCAAGTCACGCACCGGGCCGCCCACCAGCCAGAGTGAGAGATTGGCGCGTCGAGCTTCGGCGGCGATGCGCAGGATCAGGTCGGCCTGGGGCAAATCGCTCAGTGGCAGCTCGCGCGCCTTGCTGTGCGCTGTTGCCCAATGGCGCAGCAGATCGCCACGGGAGACCACTCCGAGCAACTGACCAGCCTCGTCTACAACCGCGACGCAGCTGCGCCCGTGAGGCGCCAGCGCCGCTTCCAACGCCGGCAGTCCATCGTCCTCATGTACGCAAATCATGCCAGTTTGCATAATGTCGCGCACGCACAGCCCGTTGAGCTCATGCTCCAGCGCGCGTTCCAGGTCGCGTTGATGCAGCAGTCCAACGACCTGACCGTCGGCCAGCACGGGCCAGCAAATGTGGCCGATGCGGCGCAGGCGCCCTGCGACCTCGTCGAGGCGTGCCGTGGCGGACAGTGTTTGCACCCTGCCAGGTGACATCAGCTGCTCGACGCGCACGCTCATGTACGTGGCCGGGGGACAGGGATGCAGGCCGGACTCAGGGTTCGTTCCTCCGCAATGTAGCCCAGAGTTCTGGAGTATAGCGCAGGCGGGACTCAGGCGGCAGGCGCCAGCCAGGGTCCGGTCAGGCCGCGCTGGGCCATGCTGAAGGCGGTCGAGGCGTTGAAGAATGCCAGCAGCGAGAAGGCCAGCGCTGCGCTGCGGTCATCACGGCCGCGCAGCAGGGTGAAGAGGCCGGGCATGATGATGAGCAGGAAGAGCATGTAGAGATAGTAGAGCAGGAAACGTTGCGGCCGCAGACCCTGCAGTGTAAGTACAACGCCGATGAGCAAGGTAATGCCTGCCAGGCCGGCACTGATAGCGACCGCACCCCAGAAACCGCCGCTGATCGATGCGTCGCGCGTCGACATGCTGCCCGCCCAGACCCCCAGGGCGAGCATGTAAAGGATGTACATGTTGAAGAGGACCGCGTGCAGTTCTCCCGGGGACATGGGTCGATTGCAGGTACCTGCTTCAGGAGAAGAAGAACTGGACGAAGAGCACCTGGCCGAGCCACATGCCGATGGTGAGGTTGACCGTGATCAGCGACTGCACCTGGGCTGCGCCGCTGACGTCAAGTGCCTGGCCGCCGCGCATGTCGGAGGCAGGCCGGAACAACATGCTGACCGCAATGCTGACCAGCAAAGCCAGACCCAGCCACAGCGGGAATACCTGGCGCGCAATCGCTGCCAGCAGACAGAATGCAGCCAGGCCAACAGCGAGGTACATCGCCCGGCGCGCGTTGACGGCGCCCAGCAAGATGGCGGTGTTGTGCAGGCCGGCCAAACGATCCATCTTGATGTCTCGCAATTGGTTGTAGAGTTGACCATAGACCGAGAACAAGGTCGCGGCGGCGGCCACCAGCCAGACGACGCCGGGTTGCGCGTCGTAGAGAAAGTAGCCGGCCAGCAGTAACAGGCCGCTGAGCATTAGCGAGTGCGAGACCACGTCGGTTACCGGCCAGGCCTTGAGCCGCACCGGTCGCCAAGAGTAGAAGTGTGACAGCAGGAGGGTCAGGAGGCCAATGAGGAAGACAAAAAGACCACCCGTTGCGTAGAGCACGAGCGTGAACAGGGCCAGCGTGCGGCAGGCGGCATAGCCAAGTTCTGCGCCGATTTCACCGTTGGCGACCGGGTTGCGGGCTGCGCGCGCCGGGTCGCGGGCATCGTCCGGCGCATCCTCAATATCGTTGATCATGAAGGCGTAGCCGACGGCCATGATGTTGGCGACAATGATGGCCGGCAACCGCCAGTCCAGCAGGATCGAGTTGGCGCGGGCCGCCAGTAGCGAACCCAGCACTGTCAGCGGAACGACGAAGGAGACAAACTCCCGCCAGCGCGTCAGACGCAAAAGTCCGAGCAGGCTGCGTTTCAGGGAAAGGAAGGGCACCGTGCGTCTCCTAGCAGGCGGGTGTGTCGGGCGTCTACAGCGTTGAATATTGCCACAAACCGTCCTGAACTTCAAGCGTCGCCGCTGCACTATGGCAGCTGTTCCTGCGCCTGTGTATCCTGCGTTGCATGATGCGCCACATTGCCTTGTTCCTTATCGCGCTTTTGGCGAGCGCCTGTTCCGTGACGGCTGCGCCACGGCCAACGGCAATGGGGGCAGCTCCGCCACCTACTGACACGCTCAGGTCCACGGCGGTTGCCATGCCGACTGCGGCCATTACGCCCGAGCCCGGGCCGCAGGTGCCAGCACGGCATATCGTCAGCGCAAGTCTGAATCTGGCGCAGCATGAGCTGCAGGTGCAGCAGGACATCCTCTACACAAACTACAGCGCAGTTCCTCTGACGGAGCTGCTGCTGCTGGTCGAGGCCAACCGTCACGCCGACAGCGTCGTCATCGAACGCGCGGTGACAGGGCCGACGCAGCTGGCCTTCACGCTGGCGGGACGCAGGCTGAATCTCGAGCTGCCGCAGGCCTTGCAGCCGGGCGACACGCTGGATGTTACGCTGGCATTTCGCCTCATTGTGCCCGCGATCGAGGATGAGCCAGACGGCTACCTGGGTTGGCTGGGCTACAGCCCGCTGCAACTCAATCTGGGCAACTGGTTGCCGGTCGTCGCGCCTTTGCGAGACGGCGCCTGGCTGGCACCGGATTTAGCTGCCGTGGGCGAGCAAAATGTCCAGGAGCTGGCGGACTGGGAGGTCAACCTGTTCGTTGACGATGTGCCTGAAGGTCTGGTAGTGGTCGGGCCTGGTGTGCAAAGGCAGGAAGATAAGCAGCGCTGGCATTTCAGTGCGCCGGCAGCGCGCGATTTTACGCTGAGTATCGGGGCGGACTATCAACTCACGGATGCGACGCTCGCGGACGGTACCAGCATTGAGGTCTACAGGCTGGATGCGTCGACGACCCAGGCGCGGGCCGGGGCCGCGTTTGCGCTGGATGTAACCCGGCGCAGCATGATTCGCAATATCGAGCTTCTTGGTCCGCTACCGTTGCAGCGCCTTGCCGTCGTGGAAGGGGACTTCCCGGACGGCATGGAGTTCAGCGGCCTGGTCTTCGTCAGCCGGGAATGGTTTGAAAGCTGGACGGGCGATCCGGCGAGCTTTCTGACGATTATCACCGCACACGAGGTTGCGCATCAATGGTGGTACGCGTCCGTAGCGAATGACCAGGCGCAGGCCCCCTGGCTGGACGAGGCGCTGGCGACCTACAGCGAATTGCTGCTGCTCGAGTCGGACTTCCCTCAGCTGACAGACTGGTGGTGGGACTGGCGCATCGATCGATTTGCGCCAACCGGCTACGTTGACAGCGAGGTCTACGAGTTTGAGGCCAGGCGTCCCTATATCAACGCCGTCTATCTGCAGGGAGCGCGACTGCTGCATGCGCTGCGGCAAGCCCTGGGTGACGAGTCATTTTTCGCCTGGATGCGCCGCCATGCCGAAAAAGGCGCCGGCAGGATCGTCACTGCCGCGGACCTGTGGTCATTGCTGGACGATTCGGAGCTGGATGCGACGCGAAGTATACGTCAGCGTTTCCTGCGCGCGCCCGGCCCCTGAGTCGTTGACTTCGCCTACACAACCTCCAGCCCGTCCACATCCGGCAGGGCCGGGAAAGGGGCGTGTGGCTCGGACTGATACCAGAAGACGGTCGAGGCGATGTCGTCCTGCAGCAACAGGTAGCGCCTGCCACTGCGCCAGCCGAGCGCCTGCATGGTGACGCGCAGGTCCTGCTGAAAGCGGATCGGGTCCAGGATGTGCCAGCGATAGAGGCCGAAGCGCGCCTGGCTCTGAAAGTAGCCGTCCGGGCGCAGCACCTGTGGCATACCGGAGTATGGCGAACAGAATTCGCTGTAGGACCCCCTGGGCAGCTCGAAGCCCCAGGCGCCGCCAAAGTAGTCCTCGGTGCCGGTGCCACAGATAGTCGGATGTGCCTCGTCACCGTCCATATAAAACTTGATCTCGCCCTCGCCCCACCAGCCGCTGCTATTCGAGCCCCAGGCCATGTAGGTGCCCACATAGTGACCCTGACCGCGTACGCCATCCAGCATGGTGAAAACCTCACCAGCGGGCAGTGGATTGCTGCGGCGCCACTGTGCGTGCAGGTAACCTGCGTCAGCCGGGATGTCGGTCTCGGCCCAGGTGATCTGGTAGTAGCAGGTGACTCGCTCCGCACCGATGTTTTCCAGGGTGACGCGGGCGTGCTGACGGAAGGGCATCTGCCAGTAAGAGTTGAAGCCGGCAACGGGATTGACCGCGATCGCCAGCGAGCTGATCGTGCAATGCACATTCCAGCCATTGCAGAAGAAATCGCCAAAGGGGACTTCTATTGATGGCGTCTGCTCTTCATCCCAGTAGAATCGCAGCACAAGATTGCGCCAGCTTTCGTGCGAGACGGCGAACCAGATGTGCTGGATTGCGCCCGGGCCTGCAATATCCGCCAGGGTGACGAGCTCGCCGGCTTCGATGTGAATGCTGGGCGAAACCTTCCAGCCCGGGCCGAGGTCGCGCGCGGCCTGCGCTCCGGTGCCTTCAGTTGCCAGATCACCGCGACCCACGGCCCCGTCCGGGTTCTCCGCGCTGATGGAACGCGTGCGCGCGGCAGAGAGACGCGCGAGGTCGCCCATGCCCGCGTTGAGTCCGTTGAACGCCATATTGTGTTCCTCCTGCGCGTTATACTTTTGTGCGAGGATGTTAACCTGAAAGTGAGCGGCAATGAAATTTACGACTAAGCAGGTGGAGCAGTTTCGTGAGGAAGGTTGGCTGGGCGTGCCGCAATTCTGGACGGAGCGGGAAATCGCAGCCATGCGCGTGGAACTGGAACGCTTCAAGGAGGAAGGTCTGCTGCGCAACGTGAGCGTAGATGGCGACGGCCAGACGCGCTCGCAGACAGCGGCCAACCTGCAGCTGTGCCCAATGTATCCGCACAGCAAATTTTTCCGCGCCATGCCCTTCGCGGAAAAGGTGGCTCAGGCGGTCGGTCAACTCATCGGCGATCCGGTGATTCTGCATCTGGACCAGGTGTTTCTCAAGCCTGCCGGACATGGCGCCGGCACGAACTGGCACCAGGACAACGCCTATTTCCGCATCCCGGATCCGCTGCAGGGCACGGCCATGTGGACGGCGGTGCACGACGCCAATCTCGCCAACGGCACCATCCGCGTCATCCCTGGCAGCTTTCACGAGGTCTACGAACATTCGCGCGATCCCTTCAGCGACCACCATATCCGCTGCTACCCGCCGGAGGAGGAAGCCGTTGCCATCGAGCTGCCTGCGGGTGGCGCAGCCTTCTTCGCCTATGGCGTGGCACATAGCACGGGCGCCAACTCGACCGACCGCGAGCGCGCCGGTATTGCCCATCACTTCGTCAACGGCTCGATGAAGGACATCCCCTGGCACGACAAAATGCTGAGTGAGCTCCCATGGCTCTCCGGGCCTATGGCCAGCGGCGGCGAGCGGGAGTACGGTGAGCGCATCAGCGGCACCTGGGAAGTGGAGGTCGGGCGCCTGCTTTGAGGGGCGGGTATACTGTCGGGTGGCTGACACACTGTACCCGACAAGGATCTGCCATGTTGTCTATCGTACGTGCCTGTGCCGTCGTCGGTCTGGACGGTTGTATCATCGAGGTCGAAACTGATTTCAACCCCCGCGCCGGAATCCCTTCCTTTTCTCTGGTCGGCCTGCCGGGCTCGGCCGTGCGCGAAAGTCGGGAGCGCGTACGCGCCGCCATCCGCAATTCGGGACTGCAGTTCCCGAACAAGAGCTACGTCGTCAACCTTTCGCCAGCGGACCTGCCCAAGCATGGGCCGGCCTACGACCTGGCGATTGCTGTCGGCGTGCTGGCGGCGACGGACCAGGTGCCGGAGGGCGCGCTGGGCTCGGCCATCTTTCTGGGTGAGCTGTCGCTGGATGGCAGTGTGCGGCATGTGAAAGGTGTGATGCCCATGGCGCACACTGCCCGCGACGAGGGCTACAAGACGGTGTACGTTCCCGCCTGCGACGCGCCGGAAGCGGGGCTCGTGGAAAACCTGGACATTATTCCGGTCGAGTCGCTGGGGCAGCTGGTCGAACACGTTTATGGTCTGAAGGAGATTCCGCCGCACGAACGGCCAGCGCATGAGCCGGGCGCTTCGCCACTGGCGGACGGGCAGATGGACTTCGCCGACGTCAAGGGCCAGGAACACGTCAAACGGGCGCTGGAAGTGGCCGCGGCCGGCAACCACAACCTGCTGATGAAGGGGCCGCCGGGAGCGGGCAAATCGCTCTGCGCGCGCGCCATGCCCGGCATCCTGCCGCCGCTCTCGCTGGCGGAAGCGCTGGAGGCTACGCGGGTTTACTCGATCGCGGACATGCTGCAGAGCGAGGAGCCGCTGTTGCGCTTTCGTCCCTTCCGCGCGCCGCATCACACCATCTCGCAGGCGGGTCTGGTAGGTGGCGGCCCGGTGCCGCGCCCTGGCGAGATTTCTCTGGCGCATCGCGGCGTGCTGTTTCTGGACGAGCTGCCGGAGTACGGACAGCGTATGCTTGAGGTGCTGCGCCAACCGATTGAGGAACGCCAGGTCACCATCAGCCGGGCCAGCGGCTCGCTCACTTTCCCGGCCAACTTTCAGCTGCTGGCCGCCATGAACCCCTGTCCCTGTGGTTACTTCGGCGATATGGCGCGCAGCTGCAGCTGTTCGCCAACTCACATCCAGCGCTACCAGAATCGCATTTCCGGCCCCATGCTGGATCGCATCGACATGCACGTGGATGTGCCGCGCGTGGACTTTGACAAGCTGCTGGCGATGGAACCGGGTGAGCCTTCAGCACAAATCCGCGAGCGGGTGTTGGCGGCGCGTGAGCGGCAGACTCAACGCTTCGTCGAACATTCCGGGCTGTTCGCCAATGCGGACATGGGCCCCGGTGAAGTGCAGGAACTTTGCTCGCTAGGCGACGACGCACGCCAGATTCTGGAGGCCTCGGTACGGCAGATGCGCCTGGGGGCCCGCGCCTATCACCGCGTGTTAAAGCTCGGGCGCACGATCGCCGATCTGGCCGCCAGCGATGTCATCGCGGTTGATCACATCGCCGAGGCGTTACAGTATCGGCAGAGCGGACAGTTTTCGGCCAACGTCATGTGAGGGAGGGAAGCATGGACTTGCTGGTCATTAATGCGGCCGAGGTGCGCAAACTGCTGCCGATGGCGGCCTGCATGGAAGCGATGGCCTCCGCGCTGATGGCGCTGGGGCGCGGCGAGGCGCAAAACCCGCTGCGCAGCGCCAACTGGCTGCCGCAGCAACGCGGCATCCTGCTTGCCATGCCGGCGTTGACAGAGGAGGCGATGGCCATCAAGGTCATCACGGTCATGCCGGGCAACCACGGCACGCCTTATGATTCGCACATGGGCGCTGTCATCCTGTTCGATTCGCAATACGGCCGTCCGTTGGCGCTGATGGACGCCACCGAGATCACAGCCATCCGCACTGCCGCGGTCAGCGGTCTGGCGACACAGTTGCTGGCGCGCGAGGATGCCGGCGATCTGGCGCTGCTGGGGACGGGCGTACAGGCACGCTCGCATCTGCAGGCCATGCTGGAGGCGCGCGCCCTGCGGCGCGTGCGCGTGTGGAGCCGCAGCGCGGCTAACCGCGATGCCTTTGTACGCTGGGCCGATGCTGACCTGGATGTGGAAGTTGAGGCGGTCGACAGCGCGCAAGCCGCCGTGACGGGCGCGGACCTCATCTGCACCACGACTGCAACCGCAGAGCCCGTGCTCCTTGGAGACTGGCTGGCGCCGGGCTCGCACATCAACGCAGTGGGCGCCTCCACTGCGACCACGCGTGAGCTTGACTCCGCGGCCATGGCCATGGTCAGCCACTTTGTCGACCGCCGCGAATCTGCGCTTGGCGAGTCCGGCGATTATCTGATCCCGTTGCAGGAAGGGGCGATTGACGACAATCACATTCGCGCCGAGCTGGGCGAGATTCTGCTGGGGCAGGCGCAGGGGCGCAGCAACACTGATGAAATCACGCTCTTCAATTCACTGGGGCTGGCGGTGGAAGACCTGGCGGCGGCGCAGCTGATCTGGCGTGAGGCGCAGCGCCAGGGACTGGGCACGGCCGTGCCCTTTGGCGGCCCCGCACACGATTAGGCTTCGAGCTCAGTCGGGAGCCAGTGTCTCTGTCATATTGACCAGTACGTCAATCGCGCGCAGATATTCATCGAGATCGATGTGCTCGTCAGGCGTATGGTCAAGCGCCGAATCGCCTGGCCCGTAGGCGACGATCGGGCAATTCCAGACCGGCGCGACCAGGTTCATGTCCGAGGTGCCGGTCTTGGTGACGAAGCGTGTCTGATGTCCCAGCGCGCGGATGGCGCGGCGGAAGGCGCGGCTGAGCACAGTGTCGCGCGGGCTGAGCCAGGCGCGCTCGTGACCGCGCGTACGTACCGTGGCGTTTTCGCCGGCTGGTGGCAAGTCATTCTCAAGCTGCTGCGGGGTGATGCGCAGCGGTAAGCGAAAGCCGGCGGTTAAGCTGGCGCTGCCCCAGGCGCCTGCTTCCTGCGTGTTGATGGCCTGCAATGTCACGTCCAGCTGCTCGAACAGCCCGCTGCGCTCCTCATTCTTCCGCTCGACAAAAGTCAGAAGCTGCTGCCACCAGGCTACAGCGTTCTCGCCCGGGCTTTGCGCCGGCCCGGCGCTGTGTGCCAGTGGGCCGCGCCATTCCCAATCGAGCAGCAGTCGTCCCTTGTAACCCAAAGTGATGCGGTCCGCGCGCGAAGGTTCGCCGATGACGCAGGCCCAGGGTTGGTAGCGCTCCAGCAAATGCCGCGCGCCACGGCTGCTGCCTTCTTCCTCAATCGCGCCGACCACCACAAGACGCAGGTCTGGCGGCAGTTCGATCCGCGCGCCGGCGACGGCGAAAGCGCACAGCGGCCCCTTCGCATCGACTGTGCCGCGTCCGAAGAGCAGCCGTCCTTCGCGCCGTGTTGGCAATTCGCCCGGAAAGGTGTCGATGTGGCCGAGTAGCATCACGTCATGCGCGCCCTGACCGCGAATGCCGACCGCGTTTCCCACTTCGTCGACGAAGGACTCGTCATAGCCGTGACCAGCCATCCAGTCGACCAGGTGTCTCACAGCCGTCGCTTCCGCGCCGGTAATGCTCGGAATGGTGACCAGCTCCTGCAGCAGTGTCTCGGCGGAAAAACTTTCGGGGCAGGGTGCTTCAGTCATCCAGCGACTCGCGAATGGCGTCTATGATCTGTTGCAGTTCCGCCTCCGTGATGATCAGTGGCGGCAACAGGCGCAGCACGTTGAAGCCGGCTGGCAAGGCCAGCACGCCGCGTTCCTGCAGACGCTTCAACACGGGCGTGACGCGGCCGCGCAACTGCAAGCCGACCAGCAGGCCGCGACCGCGCACTTCGCGCACGGACGCGTGTTGCAGGCCCCGCAATTCGTCCATCAGCCAGGCGCCCATTTGGGCCGCTCTTTCCGGTAGTTGCTCGTCTTGAAGTACGGACAGGGTCGCCAGGGCGGCAGCACAGGCCAGGGGATTGCCACCGAAGGTGCTGCCGTGGCTGCCGGGGGGAAGAGTCCCCAGCGACGAGCGCCAGCAGACTGCCCCGATTGGCACGCCGCCCGCCAGGCCTTTGCCCAGCGTGAGAATGTCCGGCGTGATGCCGGCCTGCTCGCAAGCGAACCAGCTGCCGCAACGACCGAGGCCCGTCTGGATTTCATCGATGATCAGCAGCGCGCCACGCTCGTCACAGAGCTGCCGCAGTCCGCGCAGCCAGGCGTGATCCGCCGGATGCACGCCGCCTTCACCCTGCACGACCTCGATCACGACGGCGGCCGTCTCTTCGTCGATCGCCGCGCGCGCCGCTTCCAGGTCATTGAAGGCCAGATGCTGCACCTTGTCGGCGTTCCAGTCGGCGAAAGGCTGGCGATACTTCGGGTTCCAGGTCAGCGCCAGCGCGCCTAGCGTACGGCCGTGAAAGGCGTTGCGCGTGGCCAGCACCTTGCTGCGTCCACTGAGCAGCATGGCGACTTTCAGCGCGCCTTCCATGGCTTCCGCGCCGCTGTTGCATAGGAAGAAGCGGCCGATGTCGCCGGGCGTCAGCGCTGCCAGCCGGGCGTAAAGTTGCGCGCGCCGCTCGTTGAAAAAGATCTCCGGGCAGGTGACCAGCTCGCCCGCCTGCTGCGCGATGGCAGCCGTGACAGCCGGATGCGCGTGGCCGGTCAGGGCGACGCCCTGGCCACTGGTGACGTCAAGGTAGCGGCGGCCGCTGTCGTCCCATACTGTGCTGCCCGAGCCACGTACCAGCGTCAGTGGCCGCTTGAAGTAGGCGCCGGAACCGTGCGCTTCCTCGCGCTCGCGCGAGTCGGCGTGATTGATCTGTACGCTCATGACCGGAAGACCGTGCCGGCGCCGGCCAGCGCCTGTTGTACGGGCTCTTGCGCGCGCCCGTCGCTGATGATGACTCGCGCTACACCGCCGTCCAGCGCTTCACCTGCCGCCAGCACCTTGCGTTTCATGCGCCCCTGCGCCCAGTCCAGCGCCTGCTCCCGTTGCTGCGCCGACACTTCGGCCACGAAGCTTTCAGGGCGCGGAAAGTCGCGGTACAGGCCACGGACATTGCTGAGAATGACCAGCTCGGCGGCGCCGAGCGCGGCGGCCACCGCGGCGGCGGCGCGGTCGCCGTCGATGTTTAGCAAGCCGTCAGGGCTGCTGGCCATCGGCGGCAGCACTGGCAGCCGGCCAACATTCAAATGTTCCTGCAGGCATGGGCCGTCGACACCTGTGACCGTGCCGCTGTAGTCATCGCGCACGATGCGTACCCGCCCGTCCACCTGCGCGCGCAGGGCATGCTTGCGCCGCGCCCGCACGGCCGTGTCGTCGCCAGTCAGGCCGACCGCATCGATGCCGCCCCTGCGCAGGCAGGCCAGTATTTGCGTGTTGACTGTCCCGGCCGCCTGCACGAAGAGGTCGCGGGTGCGCCGGTCGGTGTATCGTGAACTGTGGCCGGAAGGGGAGGTCAAGGTACGCGCGGGATGACCGGCCTCCGCGCACAGACGATCGGCCTCGGCGCTGACTCCGTGCACGAGAATGACCGGGCGATGCGAGCGTTGGAAGAACGCGACCAGGTCGTTGCAGCCGGCTATATGGTCCACGCCCTCTGCACCACCGAGTTTGACCACGAGCAGGTCAGGAATCATGATGCTCCTTCAGGGATAGATGCCTGGGAAGCTCAGGCCGGTCGTTTCCTCCAGCCCGAACATCAGGTTGAGGCATTGCACGGCCGTGCCTGCGGCGCCCTTGCCAAGGTTGTCGAGCGCGGCGATGACGACAAGATGCTGCCCGTCCGCGGCCAGCTCAAAGCCGATGTCGCAGTAGTTGGTTCCGGCCACCACGCGCGGTTCCGGGAAGCGGTGCAGGCCGCTGCGGCTACGCACGAGGCGCAGGAAAGGTTCGTCGGCGCAGGCAGCGCGATACAGGCGCCAGAGGGCTTTTTCGTCCTGCGCTGCATTCATGTCGCAGTGCGCCAGCAGATGCACGCCGCGAACCATCTCGATGGCCGTCACCGAGAAATGTAACGGTAGCTTACTGCCGAGAATCATTTCGACTTCGGCCATGTGCCGATGACCACCGGTGCTGTAGGTGCGCACCGCGCCGCTTCGCAGTGGATGATGCGAGCTTGCCGTGGCGCGCGCGCCGCCTTCGGATGAACCGACCTTGAGCTCGATGGCGGCCCGCTGCAGCCAGCCCGCCGCGACCAGCGGCCGCAGCGCCAGGTTGATGGCCGTGGCGTTACAGCCGACGCCGCTAACATATTGTGCGTCGCGCAATTGCTCGCGCCTTCCTTCCGGCAGGCCATAGACAAAGCGCGGCAGCCATTCCGGCGCGGGATGCACTGTGCCATACCAACGCTCCCAGGCCGCGACGTCTTCCAGGCGGAAGTCCGCGGAAAGGTCGATGATGGCGGGCGCAAGAGTGGCATAGCGCTCAATGTCGCGGGCGGCGCTGCCATGGGGCAGGGTCAGGATGAGCAGGTCGCAGGGCTGCAGCTTGTCTGGCTGGATGAATTGCAACTCGGAAACGCCGCGCAGGGTGGGGTGCACGTGATGCAGCGGGCGCCGCGCCTGACTGCGGCTGCTGACCTGGATCACTTCCACGTCCGGGTGGAAGAGCAGCAGGCGCAGCAACTCGCCGCCCGCGTAGCCGCTGCCGCCGACAATGCCGACGCGAATCACGCGGGCACCTGGTCCTGCGACAGGGCGTAGGCAGCCACTTCAGCCGGGATGTCAACGCCGGTGGGGGCGCTGCTGTTGCGAAACTCCATGGTGTGGTTGACTTCGTTGAGCAGCAGTTGGCCGTCCGGTGCCTCCAGCAGGTCGATGGCCAGCAAGCCGCCACCCACTGCAGTCGCGGCGCGCTGACAGAGCGCGTCCAGTTCCGGCGTCACGGGGCAGTTGCTGGCTGCGCCGCCGCGCGCGGTATTGGTGATCCAGTGGGGCGACGTGCGATAGATGGCGCAGACGGTGCGCGTGCCGATATAGAAGGCGCGGATGTCGCGACCCGGTTTGTCCACCAGTGCCTGGCTGTAATAGACGTGGTGGTTGTAATCGCCAAGGGTCTGGCGATGCTCGATCAGCGCCTCGGCGGCGTCAATGTCATTGACGCGCGCCAGTAGCCGGCCCCAGGAGCCGGTTACGGGTTTGAGCACTGCCGGGTAGCCCAGGCAATCGAAGGCCCGCAGGGTCGTGCGTGGCTCGAAGCTGAGCAGTGTGCGCGGCTGGGGCAAACCTGCCATGCTGAATGCCAGGCTGGTACGCAGCTTGTCCGCGCATAGCGCAGCCGTGTGGTAGCTGTTGAGTGTGGGGATGCCCCAGCTCTCCAGTACGGCCAGCGCGTAGAGTCCGCGTGAAGTGCTGACGCAGCGCTCCAGCACCAGGTCAAAGTCGCACCAGGGACGGCCGGAGGGCGCGGCCTGCTCAGGGCCAGCAGAGAGATCGAAGAGCAGATCGCGGTCGAGCAGCACGTCCGGCTCGGCGCCCTGCGCGCGTAGCGCTGCAAGCAGCAGCTTCTCTTCAGCGCGGATATGGGTGATAAGCACCCCAATGCGCATGCTACTCGCCCCAGTCCTCTTCGATCTCGGGCGCCAGCTCCAGCTGCACCGGATCCAGGTTGACGATCTCGAGCTCGGCCCCGCAATCAACGCAGGCGATGAGCTCGTTCTGCATGGCGTCGGCGGGAATACCGAGGCTGGCGTCACATTCAGGACAGGCGTTGCTGCTCATGTTGAATCTCCTTAATTACGGGCGCACGAGAGTTGACAAACTGGCAACAAAAAAACCTGCTCCGCTGTTTCGGGCAGGTTCGCTTCCTCTGCGAGCCACAGTGAAACTCCCGAAACAGGGTCAGGTCAGGGGCTTCTTCACCTTGGCGTCGCTGTAAAACGTCATGTCAACCGACTCGCTCGTGCTCCACACGATGGGGCACATAATAATCGCTATAGTTTGCAGTTGCCATAGACTATCTGCATAAACGTTAATATGCAATATGTCTAAACTCCGAATTGTTGCAGTGTGCGCCCGACTTCCGCAGCATAGTGGCCTCCAAATATCCTGGCGTGCACCAGCAGGGGATACAGGTTGTAGAGATGTCGACGTTGCTCGAAGAAGCCGGCTGCGATCGGCCGCAGCTCCTGATAGCGGCGATAGAAGCAGTCGCCAAATGTGCGGCCGCGCGAGCCGAACAGGGTCGTGTAGGCCAGCTCGATTTCCTCGTGCGCGTAATAGATTGCGGGATCGAGAAATGCGGTTATGCGCCCGTTCCGGGCCAGCAGGTTGGTCGCCCAGACGTCGCCATGGATGAGCGTGGGTTGCGCGGGCTCGTGCAACCATCGTTCAAGTTTGCCGGCGAGGGACTCCAGGCGGCCATACAGCGACGCGGATATCGAGTCAGCCTCAAGGGCCACTTGCGCAAAGTACAGCAGGCGCTGCTCGCGAAAAAAGTCAATCCAGCACGTGGTCGGCGGATTGGGCTGGTGCAGCGGGCCGATGAGCGTGTCCTGCGCATGGCCGAAGTGCGTCCATGTGATGCCGTGCAGGGCGGCCAGCAGCTCCGCTGCGTGTTCCTGGGCCGGGTCATCGAGCTCGCTGCTGCCTGCGACGTAGCCGAGAATCAGCAAATCGGGCGCGCTGTAGAGCAGGGGCGGTAGAGGCAGCTCACTGACGTCGGCCAGGTGCCGTAACATGTCGCCCTCAAGGTCGAGGCGGCTATCTTCCGCGCCTGCCTTGACGACCACAGCGCCGCCATCTTGCAGCGTGACGTTGTAGACCGCGGCAATCATGCCGCCAGTGAGAGGCTGTATGGCCTGCGGCTGCATGCCAGGGATGCTTGTCAGGCGGGCGCGGATCTCTTTTGGCTGCGCTTGCGGCATGCGCTCAGTCTCTGCGCAGGCGCGGGTCATAGATGTCGCGGATGCCGTCGCCGATGAAGTTGAAGGCCATGACGAGGCTGGCGATTGCAAGGCCGGGGAAGAGCCACATCCACCACTGGCTGAAGTTGTCGAGGCCGGCATTGACCATGCTGCCCCATTCAGGCGAGGTGGGCGGCGGGCCAAGGCCGAGAAACTCAGGCCGGCAAAGGTGAGGATGGCATTGCCGATGTCGAGCGTCATCAGCACTATGGCGGGCGCGATCGAATTGGGCAGAATGGTGCGGAACAGGATCCAGACACCGCTGGCCCCGCGCAGTGGGCCGCGTCGACGTATTCGTTGTGCTTGATCTCGAGCACGATGCCGCGCAGCAGACGGGCGTAACTGGGCCACCAGACAATGACCAGCGCAATAATGGCGTTGCGGATGTCGCGCCCCAGCGCGGCGGTGATGGCCATGGCGAGTATGATGGTGGGGAAGGCCATGAACAGTTCGGTCACGCGCATCAGAATCTCGTCCCACAGGCCGCCCAGCCAGCCTGCGACCGAACCCACCAGTACGCCAATGAAACTTCCGATGAGGACGACCGCCAGGCTGGCCGGAATAGTGATTTGCGCGCCCCATAAAGCACGCGGGTCTGAATATCGCTGCCCCAGAGCAGTCCGCGCCCCAAGGTGTGGGCATTCTCCCCAGGCTCACTCAGGCGCTGCGAAACATCTTGCTGAAGCGGGTTATGGCTGGCCAGTGAAGGCGCCACCAGAGCGACTATTATCCAGAATAACACCACGATAGCGCCCACCAGCACCAGTGGGTGCCGGCGCAAATGCCAGCGCAGCCAACTGAGCCGCTCAGGCGACGCGGATGCGCGGATCGAGGAAGTAGTAGAGGATGTCGACAAGGAAATTCACCAATACATAAATGGTCGCGATGAGGATGCTGACGCCCATGATAGCCGGGAAATCTGTGGATGTGGCGGCGCGAAAGGCGTAACGGCCGATGCCAGGCCAGGCGAAAATTGACTCCACCAGCACTGTTCCGGTCAGCAGGTTGCCAAGCGAAAGCCCGATTACGGTGACGACCGGGATCATGGCGTTGGACAGGCCATGGCGCAGCACCACCAGACGTTCCTGTACGCCCTTCGCGCGCGCGGTGCGAATGTAGTCCATGCCCAGCACCTCCAGCATGGACGAGCGTGTGATACGGGCGATGATGCCCGCGACGAAACTACCAAGGATGAAAGCCGGCAGGACGAGATGAGACAAGGCGTTGGTGAACTTGCCCCACTCACCGGCGAGGGCGGCGTCCACTGTGAACAAGCCGGTGACTGCGGGTGGATCACGCAGAATGAAATCGAGGCGGCCAGGCCCTGCCACCAGTCCTAACTGCACGTGCAACACCGTCAGGCCGAGCAGCGCAAGTACAAATACCGGAAAGCTGACCCCAATCACCACGTAGGTGCGCAACACATAGTCGATCAGGCTGTTGCGCCAGACAGCAGAGATGATGCCCGTGCTGACGCCCAGCACGAGACCCACAACAATGGAGAAGGTTCCCAGCTCGAAAGTGGCCGGCAGAAACTGCCGGATGTCCTGCAGTACGGGGTTGCGTGTCTTGATAGAGACGCCGAGATCACCGCGTAGCAAGTTGCCCAGATAGGTCAGATACTGCTCGTGCGGTGGTTTGTCGAGGCCCCATTTCTTGCGAAAGGCGGCGATCATCTGCTCATTGTTGAGGGCATTCTGGGGCAGGTTGGCATTGATGGGGTCGGAGGGGACGGCGTTGGCGATGATGAAGGAGAAAAGTGTGATACCAATCAGGAGCGGAATGGTCAACAGAAAGCGGCGCAGGATAAAAAGCTGGAGCGGCATGGAAATGTTCCTGCTGAAGGAGATGGCGGAGCGCGCGGCCCCGCCATCTGTTGAGAGCGCTTTGTCTACTCAGCGCGGCTTAGCTGGGCGAAGTTCATGACCCACTGCGGATGCCAGTTGTAGCCCTGCAGCGTGGCCAGGAACGCGGTCTGCGTTGCCGGCACGTTGAAGGGCGCGAAGTTGCCGCTCTCCTGCAGCCAGACCTGGATCTGGTCGAAGAGTTCGGCGCGCTTCATGGAGTCAGTTTCGGCCTTGACTGCATCGCGCATCATCAGGATGTTCTCGTCGGCGAGGTCTTCGGTGAAACGCAGGCGCTCAGTTGCGACCTTGCCACCGGGTACGAAGGCGAGCACATCTACCGGATCGTTGATGTCCGGGCCCCAGATCCAGTAGCCAAAGCCGGCCAGACCATTACGGTATTCCTCGAGCGCGATGCCGATTTCGCCCGGCTCGAGCGTGACATTGATGCCGACCTCGGCCAGGTCCGTCTGCAGCTTCTGGGCGTTGATGTTGAAGTCTACGCCGGCGATGGTGAAGTCCGGATACTTGAGCGTGACATCAAAGCCGTCAGGATAGCCGGCCTCGGCCAGCAGTGCACGCGAGCGGTCCAGATCGCGGCTCATGGCGCGGTCCTGCTGGAAGGCGCCGGCAAGGAAGTAGGCCATGTTACTGCCGGGCGTGAAGCTGCCTGGCCAGAGCTCAAGATAGCCTTCATAGTCGAGCGCGAGACGGACGGCCAGCCAGACGCGAGGATCCGAGACCGGGCCGCCAACCTCCGCGTCGGCGTTCATGATGATGAAGTGCGTCCACTGTCCCGGACCGCGCCAGATACCGATGTCCGGGTTGCCTTCCAGATCGGCGATCTGGTCGGGCGAAAGGTCGGTGGCGATGTCGATCTGTCCGGACTCGAGCGCCGCCTTCTGGGTTGCCGCCTCGGGCATGTGGATGATGAGGACGCGGTCGAAGTAGGGAGCCTCGCCGGCGTAGTGCGGGTTGCGCACCAGCGCGGTCTCGTCCTGTGGCGCCCAGCTTTCCAGCTGGTAGGCGCCTGTGCCAGCCGAATTCTGATTCAGGTAGTCAGCGGCCATATCCGTCTCGGCTGCATCGGCACCGTCAGTTCCACCGTTTGCCCGCACGACGTCCGCATTGGTGATGGAGAATGCCGTGTTGGCCAGCTCGGTGAGGAAGGAAGGACGAATCTTTGGCAGGGTGATGGAGACGGTGCCGTCCTCGTTGGCGGCCACGCTTTCGATGCCGTCCGCGAGGAAGGAGGGGTTGCCGTTCACGTTCTGCAGGCGCTGGATGGAGAAGACGACGTCATCCGCAGTTACGCCATCGCCATTGTTGAAGCGCGGGACATCATCGAGGGTGAAGGTGTAGGTTCTGCCATCCCCGGAAATCTCCCAGGAGGACGCCAGCGCGGGCAGAATGGCGCTTGCGTCTTCGTTGGGGAAGGAGACAGCGTGTTGTAGGTCGCGCGACGCACCATACTGGTGGTACCGGTGAACCCGTTGGCCGGGTCGTAAAAATCGGTCTGCTCGGCATGACCGATGACCAGCACTCGCTCATCCTGGGCGGCGAGTCCGGCACCCGCGAGCAGCACAATAGCCAGTACCAGAACGAACAAAATCGGTTTACGCATGAATCATTCTCCTGTGCACTTGTCCAACGATATTCCCATTTGACAGTATAGCCGTCGCGCTGAATCGCGTCAAACGGGCGCAGCGCAGCGCCTGTGCTATAGTCAGTCTCTTTGAGGAGGACTTGATGAATTACAGCGAACGTCTGGCACAGTTTGAGCAAGACCTGGCTCCGCTGGCCGATCTGGCCTTTCTGCCAATTTCTGCCGACCTGCGGTATCTCACCGGCGTCCCGCGCGATCTGCCGACCTTCGGCTGGACCATGCATCCCGGCGCCTGGCTGGAGGGCTTGTGGCTGTGCCCGGGCCGCGGAGCGGTGTTGACCCTGCCGCGCATGACGGCTGAATTCGGCGGTGTCAGCGCTACAGAGAGCCTGAATGTCCGTGTGCTCGGTGACCATGATGACCCGGCAGCGCTCGTCGCCGAACTGCTGGACGGTTTTCAACTGCCCGCCCGGCCGCGCATCGCGACCGGCGACCGCAGCCACGCCGAGACCCTTATCGGGCTACAGGCATTACGCCCGGACGCGCGCTTCCTCTCCGCGACCGAGGTACTGCGGCGCCAGCGCGTCATCAAGAGCGAGGAAGAAGTTACGGTCATGCGCGCGGCGGGCGCCATCACCGAGGCGGCTTTCACGGATGCCATCGGCAATTTCAAACACGGCATGACCGAGCTGGAAGTCATCAGCGAGGTCAACTTCCAGCTGCGCCGTAATGGCTCACTCGGCGAATCCTTCACGACCTCGCTCTACAACTCCGGCCCCGGCCATCCGCTCATCATGGGGCAGCGCGCTGTGAAGATGAAACGCACGCTGAATCCGCCGGTCTCGATCCTTTTCGACTTCGGTTCCATCCATGAAGACTACTGTTACGACTACGGTCGCACCATCAGCTTCGGCCAGCCTGATGACTCCTTCAGGCGCATTCATGCGCTGATAATGGCCTCACAGGCGGCGGGCGTCGCTGCCCTGCAGGCCGGCGTGCACACGACCGCGCAGGTGGATGCTGCCGCGCGCCAGGTGATCGAGGATGGCGGCTATGGCGAGGAATTCCGTCACCGGCTGGGCCACGCCATTGGTCTCGATGTGCACGAGCCACCCTTCCTCACAGAGAGCGACAAGACCCTGGTGCAGGAAGGCATGCTCTTCACCATTGAGCCCAGCATCATGCAGTTCGAGACATATTCCGCGCGTGTCGAAGATGTCGTGGTGGCGCGACCAGGCGGCGGTGAAAAGCTCACCAATGGCTATCAGGAGTTGATCGTCATCGATCATTGCGCAGGACATGAGCGGGCGGCAAAACATCTCCTCGCGTGTCGAAGATGTCGTGGTGGCGCGACCAGGCGGCGGTGAAAAGCTCACAATGGCTATCAGGAGGCCATCGACTGAACACGGCCAACATTGCGCAGGAGGCGCCATGAGCGGGCGGCAAAACATCTCTTCCGGAAGCATCTGGGAGCGGCGCGGCGGCTACTCGCGCGCGGTGCGCTACGGGGACGTGGTCTGCGTCTCAGGCACGACCGCCTCGGATGAAAAGGGGCGCGTGCAAGGCGCGGACGCTTATGAGCAGAGCCTCTATATCTTACGCAAGATTGAGCGCGCCCTGCAGCAAGCCGGCGCCAGCCTGGAGGATGTGGTGCGCACGCGTGTGTATGTGACGGAAGTGGCGCTTTGGGAAGGTCCGGCGCGGGCGCACAAGGAGATTTTCGGCGCGATTCTGCCGGCCAATACGCTCATCGGAGGCATCCAGCTGACTGGCAGCGACTATCTGGTTGAAATCGAGGCGGACGCCATCATCGGTGCCGGCGCGCGCGAGGCAGATTGACTTGCGCTTCAGCGTCCGCCTGAACAACGACCTGCCGGTCAGGCAGACCGTTGCGCTGGCGCAGGCTGCAGAGCGCGCCGGCTTCGACCAGTTTTGGCTGAGCGACGATCTCTTTCTGCGCAGCGCGACAGTGATGCTTGCCGCGATCGCGCGCGACACTGAACACATCCATATCGGCAGCGGCATCTTCAACCCCTACACGCTCAACCCGGCGCAAATCGCCATGAATGCGGCGACTCTCGACGAGTTGTCCGGCGGACGCTTTTGTCTGGGACTGGCTGCGGGCGCGGGCGAGTTCCTGAATTGGGTGGGCATAGAGCAGGAACGGCCGCTCACTGCTGTGGTCGAGACCATCCAGGTCCTGCGACAGCTGCTGGCAGGGGAGCGTGCGCCTTTTGATGGCCACTTCCTGCGCTGGACGGACTCGGCCTGGCTGCGCTTCACGCCGCCACGCAAGGACTTGCCCATTTACCTCGGAGCCATGAGCCCGCGCATGTTGCAGGCCATCGGCGCGCACGCGGACGGCGGTCTGCCGCTGCTCTTCCCGCCGGAACACTACGCCTGGGTCATGTCGCAGATCAGTCAGGGCGCCGCCGTGGCCGGCCGTGACCTGGCGGAAATCGACGTGGCCGCTTGCATCTGGTGCTCGGTCGCTGCGGACCACGCGGCTGCAGAGCAGGCCCTGCGCGCCAAGATCGCGCACTATGGCCCCGCACTAAGCCCGACCATTCTGGCGCGTTTGGGTCTTGTGCGCGCCGACTTTGACGAAGTTGAGCACGCTGTAGTAGGGCAGCAAGACCTTGCGCGGGGCAGCGCTCTGGTGAACGAAGCCATGCTGCGCATCGGCGTAGTCGGTACGCCGCGCGAGCTCATCCGGCGTCTGGAAGATCTGGTGAACATGGGCGCGCGCCACCTCAGCTTCGGCCCGCCGCTGGGGCCGGATCCGCTGGCCGCGCTCGCAGTTGATCGGTCGCGAAGTGCTGCCCTGGTTCAGGGAGAGTACGCAATGAGCCGCGAGTTCATGCTTGTATGACCTGCGCGTCACCGTCGTGTCCATCGAAGGCGATTCAGTTTGTGGAATGCAGGTGGGCGACTATTTCGAATTGACGGAGAGCAGCCGGCTGAGGTTGCCGCCAGGACAACACTTCTGTGTTTACGCGCTGGCTTCTGTGCTGCCATTTCTGGCGGCCAGGCAGCGCGAACTGGAAGCCAACGACTGGCTGGCGCGCGACTCGCTTATCACTTGTCCCGACCCGGAGGAGCGCCTGGTGCTGCAAATTGAGCGACGGCAACGCCGACTGCTGGACAGCAACGAGCTGACATGAGACAAATCGGCCTGGGCGTTCAGACGGACAAGGCACCGGCGGAATACATCGCCCTCGCGCAATTGATTGACCAGTACGACGTCGACGTGGTGCATCTCTACTGCGATTTGCCCTACACGCCTTCATACCTGCCGTTGGCGCTGATGGCGCCGCATCTCCGGCGTGCGCGTCTGGGGCCGGCCGGCGTCACGCTGGCGCGTATGACGCCGGTGGACATCGCCGCCGATACGGCGTTGCTGGCACAACTGGCATGCGGCGGCGTGAGCGTGGGCCTGGTGCGCGGCGCCTGGCTGGAAGAATATGGCATGCGCGAACCCGAGCGCCCCTTGCGGGCCATCCGCGAGGGCGTGGCAGTCATCCGCTACATGTTGACCGGCGCGACCGGCGGCCTCGATGGCGAAGTGTACCCCCTGGCGGAGCATGCGCATGCGCCCTGGGCGTTGCCGTCCGGGACGCAAGTGCCGGTGATGATTGGCAGCTGGGGGCCGCGCCTCTGCGCCCTGGCCGGCGAAATCGCGGACGAGCTCAAGGTTGGCGGCAGCGCCAGCGCGGCGATTGTGCCGCTGGCTCAGCGCTGGCTGGCACAAGGAGAGCAGCGCGCAGGCCGTGAACCCGGCAGCGTGGCACTCTCGGTTGGTGCCGTCTGCGTGGCCGATGAGGAGCGCGAACGCGCGCGGGCGGCCGCGCGGCGCAGCGTCTCCCTCTACTTGCCCATCGTGGCGGCCCTGGACCCGACGGTGAACGTCGAGCCTGAGTTCATCGAGCGGCTGCAAAGCCTGTCGCGACAGCAGGATGCCGAAGGCGCGGCGCGGCTGATTTCGGACGAGCTGCTGGACAAATTCGCCTTCTCCGGCGACGCGAACGACCTCATCCGCCAGGCGGAAGCGCTCTACGATGCCGGGGCGACACGCGTGGAATTTGGCACGCCCCACGGTCTGAAGCCGGGTCGCGGCATCCGCATCATCGGTGAGCAGGTCATTCCCGCCTTGCGCAGCTGAAGGACGTGGCTCAGAGACCTTTGGCGATCAACTCTTGCAGAGAATCTGCGCTGTTGAGCGCGATGCCTGGCGTCTTGCGGTCGATACGCCGCAGCAGACCCGTCAGTACGTTGCCGGGCCCAATCTCGACGAATTGGGTTGCGCCGGCTGCGATCATATTTTGCACGGACTCGCGCCAGCGCACCGCACCGGTCAGCTGACCTTCAAGCTCGGCACGGTTGGCTGCCACCGTCGTCAGTGACGCTGCGCCGAGGTTGCCGTAGACGGGCATGGCAGGCGCGCGCATTTCAGTGGCCCGCACGCGCGCGGCAAATTCGTCGTTGACCGGCGCCATCAGCGGGGAATGTGCGGCGATGCTGATCGGCAGGCGTACGCTCTTGCGCGCCCGGATTTCAGGGGCCAGCGCCAGCGCAGCGTTCAGCGTGACCTCGTCGCCGGAAATCACGATCTGTCCAGGGCAGTTGTCGTTGGCGACGACCAGCACGCCGCCGGTCTGCTCACGCGCGCGTTCAACCAGTTGCTGCACGGCGTCGATATCTGGGCCCAGCAGGGCGGCCATACCGCCGGGCGCGCGGCTGTCCGCCTCGTCCATCAGGCGTCCGCGTTCGCGGGCAAGTGCCAGACCGTCGGCGAAACTCAGCGCTTCCGCGGCGACCAGCGCCGTGATCTGACCAAAACTGTGGCCGGCAACCATCAGCGGCCCTGCGCCGGGCAGGGCGCGCTGCAGGGCGCGCAGGATGGCGATGCTGGTGACGTAGATCGCTGGCTGTGTGTTGCGTGTCTGGTTGAGTGTCTCGGCCGGGCCTTCGAAACAGATCTGGCTCAAACGCTGCCCGGCGAGCTCGTCGGCCTCGGCGAAGGTTTCCTGCGCAACGGGAAAGGCCGCAGCGACGTCCCGGCCCATGCCCACCAACTGCGAGCCCTGGCCCGGAAAGACGAAGGCGCTGCAAGTATTGCTGGTCACGAACGGAAAGCGAACTGTGTGCCGCTAGTCCGCATCCACCTCAATGACTTCCTCGCCCTTGTAGCTGCCGCAGGCGGGGCAGACGTGATGCGAGATGTGGTACTCACCGCAGCTCTCGCATGCGACCAGGTGGTTGAGCGTGAGCGCGTGATGCGAACGGCGCTTGTTACGCCGGGTGCGCGATATCTTGCGTTTGGGAAGCGGCCCCACGACATTTCTCCCTGAACGGCCCATCTAATACCTGGACGCGCCAGGCGAAGGCAGTATAGGGGCTGGCCGGCGCTGCTGTCAAGTGGGGCAGGAGCAACTTCAGGCGTGTGGCACCCGGGGTCCTTGTGACAGCGCCAGTTTTGTATTCCGCAATTGATTCTGTGAAAAAAGTTGCAGACGAAAAAAACCGCGATATGATTTTTATGTCTGATTATTTCTGGTATCTCTGCTTTCAGACGGGGAACTGATTGTATGTTCTGTGGGACATGAAAGGAGAACGTCGCCTGGGCGAATTGAGTTGAGTCTGTTGTGCTGCGTACGGGCAGGCTGGCGCTCTGCCGGAGAATGACAGTAAGACAAACG
Organism: Phototrophicaceae bacterium; assembly: GCA_965238035.1. Lineage (GTDB taxonomy): Bacteria > Chloroflexota > Anaerolineae > Aggregatilineales > Phototrophicaceae > JAGWBD01. Next base: position 2,537,763 of record OZ250163.1, read on the forward strand.
TAATCGGGAATTACATCAGGAGAGAAACATGAACAGCAAACTTTCACGCAGGGACTTTCTGAAGAGCACGGGTCTGGCAGGAACAGGACTGGCGCTGGGCGGCCTGAGCGTTGGATCGGTCGCTGCCCAAAGCACGGAGGTGGTGACCATTCCAACCTGGTGGGGTCCGCACGAAATCGAGGGCGCGCAGGCATTCATGGATGCCAGATTCCCGCCCGACGGCGGTGGCATAACCGTGCAGTACGAATACATCGGCGGGAACTTCTTTGGCAAGGTCTTCACCAGCCTGGTCGGTGACGACCCTTACGACGTCGTCACCTTCAACTCCTACCATGCGCCGCTAATGCTGGATCGCAACGTCATTGACCCCATCGACGACCTGATCGAACGCGACGGTTTTGACCTGAGCGACTTTGACCCCGCGGCGCTTGCTGAATGGAACTACGACGGGAAGATCTACGGCCTGACCAACGACAGGGGCGCTTTCCACTGCTACTTCAACGTCGACCTCTTTGAGGAAGCAGGCATCACGCCGCCCGCCTCCACGGACATGTGGACTTTTGATGACCTGCGCGAGTGGGCGAAGGCGCTGACCAAGACCGACGGTGATCAGGTTGTGCAATACGGGTTCGCCTCCAATTCGGACTGGGCCTATGATGTTTGGCCCGGCCTTGCCGGCCAGAAGGCCTTTAACGAAGACGTGACCGTATCGCTGCTGGACAATGACGCCACCATTGCCACGTTGGACCACTACCAGAAGATGATTCATGAGGACGGCTCGACGGTAGCGCCGGGCTCGTTGCAAACGGGCGCCAACGACCTGTTTTTGGCCGGGCAACTGGGCATCCTGCTGGATGGCACCTGGCAGGCCGGCTATTTCCGCTACAAGAGCGACGAGATCAACTTCACCTGGGACGTTGGCTTGCCGCCAGGCATGGCCGGCGCGGAGAACTACTACATCCCCAACTTCACTGGCGGCTGGGTGATTCCCAAGACGGCGCCGGACAGAGACGCCACCTGGGAGGTTATGAAAGCCTATGCCTCTCCCGAATTCGCCACGGACGTCATGTTTGTTTCGCTCTCGTCCCCGCCGGTGCGGAACAGTGCGCTCGAACAGGCCGGCTTCGACCAGTGGCCAGACAACCAGCCACAGGGCATGACGCGGGAGTTTATGGGTGCGTTGCTGGACAACGGCTTTTCCCGCCAGGAAATCGGCCATCTCTTCAGCAGTGAGGTCAACGCCGCGCTGGCCAGGATCGCCCTGATTTACTCGAACGAAGGCAATGCAGCAGATGTACTGCCTGAAGTCGCTGCCGAGTTGACCGCAGCGCTTGGTGGCTGAATCTGTTTAACTGCAAATACTCCCGTGTCCGTCCAGCAAGGCGGACACGGGGACCGGCTGGCTCGCGGAGGACTGTATGGCAAGCACTGCCGCGGAGAGCGGCGGAGGGCTGGTAGCCAGAGTAAGGTCCCGGTTACCCGTAACCAACCGCCGTGACAATATCGCGGGCTGGCTCTTCATTGCGCCAATCCTGCTTTGGGTACTGGTATTTACCGCCTACCCGCTGGTCTCTTCCCTCTATCTCAGCTTTCGTGATTGGGACCCTCTTTTCACTGACAAATATGTCGGCCTGGCCAATTACACCGAGTTGATGGAGGACAGGGTCTTTCTAAAGGCCTATGGTAACGCCCTGGTCTACGCCGCAATCACCATCCCGCTCGGTCTGGTCTGGGGAATGTCGGTGGCCCTGGCCGTCCAGCACATCCGTGGACGCGCCTTCTTTCGCGCGCTGTATTTTTTGCCCACCGTAACGTCCAGCGTGGCCATCGCCATCGTCTGGAGCTTTGCCTACCAGCAGGACTACGGCATGATCAACAGCCTGCTGCGCTACGTCAACGTGGAAGGGCCGAACTGGCTGGGACACACGCAATGGGCGCTGCTCTCCATCTCGCTGGTGGTGGTCTGGGCCGGCACCGGTTTCTGGATGATTGTGTTTCTGGCCGGTCTGCTGGATATTCCGCCGGAGTACTACGACGCCGCGAAAGTGGATGGCGCCACGGGCTGGCAAAGCCTCTGGCGCATCACCCTGCCACTCATGTCGCCGACCATTTTCTATTACATTACCAATGCCCTCATCACGGTCTGGGTACAGTTTGAAATCCCCTACGTGATGACGGGCGGCGGCCCGGCCAACGCCACGCTTATGCCGGCGCTGCACCTGTACAACGAGGCCTGGGAACAGTTGAAGATGGGCTACGCCTCGGCCATGGCCTGGGTGATGGCCATCATCATTTTCGTCATTACCGCCCTGCACTTTAGCCTGTCACGGCGTTGGGTGAACTATGATCGCTGAACGACTGGCAACCGCGCGCTCCGTAGCGCCAACCCTGGCTGACGCCAGGCGTCAACTGTTCCCGGTACTGAAGTACGCCCTGGTTGTCGCAGGTGGCATCGGAACGGCGCTGCCCTTCGTGTGGATGGTGCTCAGCTCCTTCAAGACCAACGCCGACATCGGCCGCATCCCGATGCACTGGTTGCCGGCTGAGTGGGTTCCGCAGAATTACGCGAAGGTCTTTGAAATCATGCCCTTTGCGCGTTTCTACCTCAACAGCATCATCGTGGGGGTGCTGACGACCTGCGGCGCACTTCTGATTTGTTCCATGGCGGCCTATGCCTTCGCGCGCATCCGCTTTGTCGGGCGCGACATCATGTTCATGGTCATCCTGGCGACGATCATGATTCCTGGCTGGGTCACGCTCATTCCAGCCTACCTGGTGATTCGTCAGCTGGGGTGGTTGAACACCTATCAGGGTCTGGCCGTGCCCGGCATGCTTAACATTATGGGCATCTTTCTGTTGCGTCAGTTCTTCCGCACCATTCCGCGCGACATCGAAGACGCGGCCTTCGTCGATGGCGCCAGTCGTCTGCAAATCTACGCGCGCATCATCCTGCCCATGGCCAAGCCGGCCCTGCTGACCGTCGGTCTGATGACCCTGATGGGCAGCTGGAACAGTCTGGTCTGGCCGCTGGTCATCTCGCAACACGTATCGATGCAGACCCTGCCTCTGGGTCTGTCGGTTCTTGCCAACCTGGCGGGCTGGGTCCGACACGAAACGGGCGCCCTGCTGGCCGCCACGTTCCTTTCGATTCTGCCCATTGTGGTGATCTACATGTTCCTGCAGCAATACTTCATCCGCGGCCTGGCGCTGAGCGGACTGAAGTAGGGCAGGGGCAGTTTCAGGAAGTCCCGACAAACTCCAGAGTGTTGCTTGTCGCCTGGTCGAGGTCACTGTAGGCGCCGCGCAGTCCCGGGTCAACCAGCGCGGCCGACAGCTGGTACATGGCCTCATCCGTCATCTCCTGCAAGCGCTCGCGCGATACGCGGCGCGCGCCATCCATGCGAAAGCGGAAGGGCCGCCCGAAGCGCAGGTGAATCTCGGGCCGCTGCAGGCGCAGCCACTTGCTTCTCCAGCCGCGCGCGCCGGAAATCGCACAGGGCAGGATGATGGCTTCCGCTTTCGTGGCGATCCAGGCCAGACCTTCTCGTGGCCGTGCCAGACCACCCTGACGCTGACGCGTACCTTCGGGCGCAATGAGAATGCATTGTCCGTCACGCAGCAGCTCGATGGACGTCGACAGCGCCCGGCGGTCGAGCTCGCCGCGTCGTACCGTATAGCAATCCCACCACCAGACGGCCAGGCGACCGAAGAGGAATTGCGTGTTTTCGATCTTTGTCATGGGGATGACGAAGCGATTGGTGGTGACGGCCATGATGAGGCCGGGGTCGAGGCCGCTGGTGTGATTGATCATCATGATCAGCGGGCCGGTGGACGGGATGTGTTGTAAGTCGCTGACGGTCAGGCGGTTAAAGCCGAAGGAAATGAAGCGAATCGCTGTGCGGAAAACGCCACGTCGCCAGCGCAGCCAGCTGCTGTCCTGGCGCAGCAGGTAGGCTTGTACTTCCGCGCTGGCGCTCAACGTCGTGGCTTCTTCCGGCTCTGTGGGGCTGACTTACGGCTCAGTGGGCTACGAAAGTCGCGGCGCTGGCGTTTGCGCTGTGGCCTGGGACGAGCCAGTGCAGGTTGTGGCGCAAGACTGCGCTTGAGAGAAGTGTCCGGGGATTTCAGCAAGGCCAGCTCCTGCGCGTCCAGCTCACGCCACTCCCCGGGACGCAGCTCGCCGAGGCCGAGGCGGCCGATGTGGGTGCGCGTGAGGTGGCGCACCGGGTGACCCAGCGCCTTTGCGACGCGGCGGATCTGTCGTTTGCGGCCCTCCGCCATGACGATTTCAATCACGGCCAGGCCCTGGCTGTTGCGAACGACGCGCACGATGCAGGGAGCCGTCTTGCTCTCCTCCTCGGGCAGCCAGACGCCACGCTCCCACTTTTGGATGGCGGCGGAGTCTGGCAGGCCGTAGAGCGTGGCGCGATAGGTGCGCGTGTGCTGAAAGCGCGGATGCGTCAGCCGATGCGTCAGGTCGCCGTCATCTGTGAGCACCATCAGGCCCTGGCTGTCGGCATCCAGGCGCCCGACCATGAACAGATGCCCGGGACGTCGAACGAGCTCACGAACTGTTCTGCGCTCATCCTTCTTGTGGCGCGCGCTGCTGGATAGCACGTTGATCGGTTTGTTGAGCGCGATGTAGACCAGTTCACTGTCGCGCGGTCGCAAGGGCTCGTCATCAACCACAATCTGGTCGCTGGCCGGGTCGGCCTTCGTGCCCAGTTCGGCAACGGCCCCGTTGACGCGCACGCGCCTCTGGCGAATGAGCTCTTCGCAGGCGCGACGTGAGCCCAGGCCAGACTGCGCCATCAGTTTCTGCAGACGATCCTTCACAAAACGCTCCTGCCGGCAGCCATTCCAGGAGCCGGCGCTATACACACAGGTCGGGCGGGCTTAACTGTCTGGCTCGTCGAGGCGAATGTGCGCCAGTGATTCATAGACGCTGACGATGGCGCTGTTGTCCTGCTCGCGGTTGCCCTGTTCCAGCATGGCAGTGAAAAGCTGCTGGATGACCGAGGTGACCGGTATCGGGATGCCATAAGTGCGGGCCGTGTCGAGCACGATGCCGAGGTCCTTGTGTTGCATGTAGGCCTTGAAGCCTGGTTCGCGGTTACCGGCGAAGAGGCGCGGCGGTTTAACATCGAGCGTCCACATCTGGGCCGCGCCGCCCTTGATGGCCTCGACCACGCGTTGAGGGTCGACGCCTGATTTCTGAGCAGTGATGAGCGCCTCGGCCAGCGACGCCATCTGCGCGCCCACGATGATCTGGTTGCAGACCTTGGCGATCTGGCCGGCGCCGCTGTCGCCCACCAGCACCCAGGCCTTGCCGGTTGCCTCAAAGAGCGGGACTGCGCGATCGAAGGCGTCCTGTGGGCCGCCCACCATGATGGTCAGGGTGCCGTCGCGCGCGCCGACGTCGCCACCGCTGACTGGCGCGTCGAGCGCGGCAACGTCCTTCTCCGCCAGCTTTTCTGCCAGCGTGCGGGCCGTTTCCGGCTTGATAGTGCTGTTGTCGATATAAATCAATCCCGCCTGCGCGCCTTCGAGGATACCTTCTTTGCCGATTACGACCTGTTCCACGTCCGGCGAATCCGGCAGGTTTGTGCAGACGAATTCCACCTGGGCGGCTACTTCGGCGGGGGAGTTGGCGGCCGTCGCGCCTTCACTGACGAGCGCAGCCACGATTGCGCGGCTGCGATTGTGGACAACCAGTTCATGCCCGGCCTTCATCAGGTTGCGGGCCATGGCCGCGCCCATGATGCCCAGCCCGATATATCCGACTTTCGCCATCGACGACTCCTTGTGTGCAGGCATTCAGTTTTTGCGCGTCACGCGGAACTGTAGCGGAATTCCCAGCATAAGACGAGTCTGGGCCTGCAGGGTGGGCAGGGCCACGAACACCAGCGCGAGCACCAGCATGAGCGGGAAACTGGCCAGCGTCAACAGGCGCTCGCGCAGGGTCTGCGGACGTTCAGGCGGCCGCGGCGGGCGCATACTGACATCCTGCGCCCACAGAACAACGCATAGTACGGAAACCAGCAGGAAGCTGAGCTGCAGCGCCATGAATACCGGGCTGCGAACGTTCAACCGGACCAGTTCCTGCAGAATTTCCGGGTGAAAGAGGAAGGTTACCTGCGAGCCCACAGTCAACAGCACCCAGCCGGCGCCAGCCAGCAGGATGTCGTGCGCGACGCGGAAGAGTAGCTGGAAGGCCACGCCAAATTCGACATCGGGGCGCTCCAGCATACGCGCGATGATGTAACCGACTTCCTTGCTGCCCCAGGCGTGGCGCAGCGTCTGCTGGTAGCGGTTGACGATTACTTCGCGCAGGTTGTTACCGGTGGTCGCGTGGGCGGAGAAGGGCAGGAAGATGCGCTCGAGACGCACCTGGCCGCTGCGCGAGAACCAGGATTTTATGAACATGTGCCATTCGTCCGCGATGACGTCGCTATCCCAGTAGCCGCTGTGCTCCAGCAGGTGCATGCTGAGCGAGTAGGAGGACATTGGCAAGGGCAGCCACCAGGGCGCCGCCAGATAGGCCAGCTCGAAGGCGGTCGAATAGGCGTTAACCAGGCGCATGGGCGGGCTGATGTCCCAGATGTTGGCGTGATAACGAATCGGCGCCTGCCAGAAGCGCAGGTGGCGCTGCGGGTGCAGGGCGAAGAGGCAGGTGAGCGCGCTGAAGTAGCGCGGGTCCCACAAGGTGTCGGCGTCCATACTGGTCACGACCAAAGCGTCGAGCTTCAGTTCCCCGGCGACCATGAAGTTCTGTCGGGCCCAGCGCGCGGCCCAGGCCAGGTTGGCGGACTTGCACTGCATCTCGCCGGGCAGGCCGCGTGGATGCACGCTGCAGCTGACATTCGCGAAGTGTGCCAGGAATTCCTGACGCAGTCGCTCGCCCTTTGCGACTGCGCCCTCCTCGGCGGCTTCCATGGCCAGCACGACAGTCATCTGCTGCCGGGCTTCAGGATAGCGGGCGAGGTTTTCAAGTGTCGCGCGCAGGGTGGCGGTAGTCTCCTTATAGTTGGGAATGAGTACCAGATGGTGCACTTCGTCGAGTGCCAGCGAATCCGGTCCGGCCTGCTGCTGCCAGCGCTCGTGCCAGTCGGTCTGCCCCCATGCGCGGATGTAACGCAGGCCCATAAAGTTGGCGATGCCGGCGAAGAGGAAGCGCAGGGCGGAGTAGATGCCCAGCAAGGAGGCCAGCACCAGAATGCTGTAGGGCGCGACGACCGCAAGCGCGAGTGAGGCCAGCAGCGCCAGCCAGGCCAGACAGCCCGGGATGCCATCCAGCGCGCGCTGGGGCAGCGGCGACGGCACTGCGCCGGGCTGCGTGCCGCGCCCTACGCCGAGCTGCACGCTGTTGCGACGACCGCCACTGGATTGATAGGGCAAGGTGGGGCCTCTGGCTTTGCGAATGGGCTGCAGACTCAGGATAGCACAGGCGTCAGACGGCTTCCATGCAACCGCTTCAGCCAGAAGCGGCGGACTTCCTCCCCTTCACGCCCTTCTGGCCACGTTGGCGCGTCAGGCTGATGAGCTCGCTGCGATAGTCATAGCTGTTGCGTCGCTTTTCGGCGTGTGCCGCGCGCGCCAGCGCGATTAGCTCCTCCACCAGCGCGCTGAAAGACAAGCCGCCTTCCCGCCACAGCCAGGCGGCGAGTGAACCGGGCATGGTGTTGATCTCGCCCAGCCAGATGGCTTCCTCTTCAGGCTTGACGAAGAAATCGATGCGGGCGATGCCGTGACCATCAATGGCGCGAAAGGCGCGCAGGGCCAGCTTCTGAATTCGCTGCGTCAGCGCCGCGTCCAGCGGGGCGGGTATGATGCGCCCGGCGTTTTTCATGCCTTCCGGGCCGTGCAAATACTTCTCCTCATAGGTCAGGAATTCGTCCCAGGAGATGGGCTGCTCCAGCGCCGAGGCGCGCAGGTCGGGGCTGTTACCGAGCACGGAACAGTTGATTTCTACATGACCGGTGATGCCCTGCTCGACCAGGATGCGGCGGTCGAAATGGGCGGCGACGTCGATGGAGGCGCGCAGCAGCGCCTCATTGTCGGCTCGGCCGATGCCGATGCTGGAGCCGGTAGTGGCTGGCTTGATGAAGAGCGGCCACTCCAGCGCCCTGGTGATGCGCGCCAGTACCTTGTCCGGCGCCTCCAGCCATTCGCTGCGCTGCACTTCAAGCGCGGGCACCAGCGGGATGTCATGCTGCTGCAGCAGGGCGCGTGCGCTGATCTTGTCGTTGGCCAGCGCCGAACCCAGCGTCAGGCAGCCAACGTAAGGGATGTCCGCCAGCTCCAGCAGGCCCTGCAGTGTGCCGTCCTCACCATGGGTCCCGTGCAGGGCCGGGAAGACGACGTCGATGCGCTGTAGACTGCTCCTGCGCAGACGGCCAGCCAGCGGCTGGAGCAAAAGACCGTGATGCTGCGTGCCCGGTGAGAGCAGCACAGGGTACACCCTCGACTGAGCTGTGACGTCGCCATCGAAGTTGGCCAACTCCAGCAGTGGCTCGCCGCCGAACCAGCGGCCGTTGCGGCTGATGTAGACCGGCACAATCTCGTGCCTACTGCTGTCCAGCGCGCGCATGATCTGGCTGGCGGTGACGATCGATACATCATGCTCGACGCTGCGCCCGCCGAAAACCACGGCGACTGTAGCTGGTCGGCGCGCGCTCATGCAGACTTGCGTAGCAGGTGGAAGGCGGATTCCAGTAGTAACGCCGCGCCCAGCGGAAAGGAAGATTCGTCGATGTTGAAGACTGGCGTGTGATGGCCGCGTTCCTGCTCGTCATACTTTGCGCCCAACTGGAACATGGCGCCGGGCGCCAGCTGCGTCATGAAGCCGAAGTCTTCCGCGCCCAGCATGGCCTGTGGCGGATTTATCGCCTCGGGGCCTGCCATTTGTGTCGCAAGGTCATGGATGAGGTCGGAGACTTCCGGGTCATTGTAGGTCGCGTCGTAGCCATCCTTTACCACCAGGCTGTAGTCCCCGCCCATGGCACGGGCGATGCCCAGCGCGCGCTCCAGCTCCTCGATCAGTTGCGCGCGAATCTCGCTGTCGAAGCTGCGGATGGTGCCGCTGATTTCGATGGAAGCCGGGATAACGTTGGAGGCTATGCCACAGTGGATGGTGCCAATGGAAATGATTGCTGGCTGGATGGGATCGATACGGCGGGCGCGGATGCCAAAAATGGCATTGATTATCTGTGCCAGCATGAAGACCGGGTCCGTGCCGTGGTGCGGCGCAGCGCCGTGACCACCATCGCCGGTGATGGTGGCGTGAAAGGCGTCGTGGTTGGCCATTGCATAGCCGCTGCAAATTTCGATCTTGCCGCTCTCCAGTCCGCTGGCCATGTGCAACGCCAACACCTTGTCAACGTCTTGCAGCGCGCGATCAGAAATCATGCGCATGGCACCGCTCTTGCCCTCGTCATCCTGCATCTCTTCGGAGGGCTGAAACAGCAGGCGGATTTCGCCGGCGGGTCGTTCGTCCTCCGGGATTTCGCTGATCATTTGCGCAACGCCCAGCAGGATAGCGGTGTGGGCGTCGTGGCCGCAGGCGTGCATGACGTTGGGCGTCTGCGAGCGATACTCGACGTCATTTTCCTCGTTGATGGGCAGGGCGTCCATGTCGGCGCGGATCCCGATCACGGGCTTGCCTTCGCCAATGCGCGCGACTACGCCGGTCTTGCCGACGCCGGTTTCAGCCTCGAATCCCAGATCGTTCAGTGTTTCCGCGACCTTGCTCGCGGTGCGAAACTCGCGAAAACCCAACTCGGGATGCATGTGAAAGTCGCGCCGCCAGGCTACGATTTGCTCCGCCAGCGAGCGCGCGTGCTCAAGACGGTCAGGATGATAGGTCATGATGCGTCTCCAGTTTGTCCATAACGCCTGACATTCTGACACAAATGCGCGCTTACGGGTAGCGGCTCAGCTCCAGTTTTCGGGCAAATCGTTTAGGAAGAGCACGGCGTCGCCAGCCCTGAGTTGCGTTTCATACCAGGCGATGGCCTCGGTCAGGGTCGCCATCAGGTGCAGTCGCTCCTGCGGGAAGCCGGCGGCCAGCAAACCGGCGCGCATTGGCTGCGTGTTTTGCGCGCCGATGAGAATGACGTCGCTGGCGTGCCGGGCCGCCTCCTCGCCCAGCGCCTGGTTTTCGGCCTCCATCAACTCACCCAGCTCGATCATGCCCGGCGTGATGAGCAAGCGCCGGCCCTCGTGCATGCCCAGCACGCGCAAGGCGTGGCGCGCGCCAGCAGGGTTGGCGCTGTAGCCATCATTGATGATTGTGATGCCGGTGTTTGTCTGCTCGCGTTCCAGGCGCGCCCTGGCCGGCTCAAGGCTGCGTACGCGCCAGGCGATTTCACGCAGGCTCATGCCCTCGTGCAAGGCTACCGCCGCGGCCAGCAGGATGTTGCTCACGTTGTGCCGGCCCAGCAGCCCGGTTGTAAAGTCTTCACGCTCCCCGCTGCGACGGTCCAGCACCCTGAAGCGCAGGCCCTCCAAACCCTCACTTATCTCGGTGGCGACCAGGCGTGGATCATCCGGCAACGCATCGACTGGCGCCGCTTCGCAACTGACTGTGAGCACCGTGTCCGGGTGACCGCGAGCCGCCATTCCTCGCAAGTGGGGGTTGTCGCGCACGAAAACGCCGAGACCATCCTTCGGCAGCGCGCTGATGATTTCGTACTTGGCGGCGACGATGTTCTCGATGCTGCCGAAGCGCTCCAGATGCTGTGGCCCAAGCGCCGTTACCAGGCTGATCTGCGGCCCTGCCAGCTCGCAAATCTCCGCGATTTCACCAGGACCGTAGGCGCCCATCTCCACAATGTAATAATCGAGGCTGCGGTCTTCGACAAGGTCCTGGTTTATGGCGAGGCATACGCCCATCAGTGTGTTGTAGCTTTTGGGAGTGGCGCCGGCGCGGAAGCGGCCATTTAGAATGTGCTGCAGAATTACCTTCGTGCTGGTCTTGCCAAAGCTGCCGGTGATGCCGATCACGGTCGGGCGCGCTTCCTCCAGCGTTTGGCGCGCGCGCGCGATGAAGCGGCTGCGCAGGAATGCTTCGACCGGACGCAGCAGCAGGTTGGCGCAGATGAGATACAACGGCGCGAGCAGCAGCAGCAGCAGGCCCGCTGCCGTCAGCAGGGCAGGGCGCAACGCATCAACTCCGAAATTGCCGGCTGGCATCAGCAGCAGCGCTGCGTTCAACGCCGCCAGCAGATTGGCCGTGATCAGCAGGCGCCGCGCGCGCCAGGTGACGCGAAAGCCTTTCTTGACTTCGCCGCCAGTCTGCGGCCAGCTGACGAGCAGCGCCACCGGCAGGGTCAGCACCTGGGGCAGCGTCCCGTCTGGCGCTTCGGCGAGCAGCAGAATCAGCGCCGAGCCAACCAGCCAGACGAGGAGAGGGCGTTGTGGCAGCCATCGTGAACGCCGCGCCAATAGCCAGCGAAAGTAACGCCCACCCTGATACTCCTCGAGTTGCAAGAAGAGCGCCTGTCGCAAGATGCGGATGAAGGTGCCGGCCAGCCAGAGCAAGGCGCTGAGGGCGAGCAGCATAATCAACCCTCTTCGCGCAGAAAATGCGTGACGACGCGGGCCGTGTCCGCGAGTCGGTCGAGGTAACTGTAGTGGCCGGCGCCTTCCCAGACGATCAGGCCGGCGTCAGGAATGATCACTTCCAGCGCCTTGCCCATCCACAGCGGTGTCTCGGCATCCTGGTCGCCCCAGAACAGCAGGGTGGGAGGGCGCACGCGCAGAGCGAAGGGGCGCATGTCCTCGTTGACGATGCGCACGAAAGTCGGGCGCATGACACCCTGCGCTGCACGGTAGTCAGACGAGGCATAGCGCCTGTGATACCACTCGCCCAACCCGTCGCTCATTGATTTCAGCTGCAGCCCGTGCAGCGTAGAGCGCGCAATCTGGTATAGCTTCAGACGTGAGCGGGCCAGCAGCGGCTGTGGACGGCGCAGTCCGGCTGCATTGAAGAGCAGCATTTTGCGAATGCGCTGCGCTTCGTCCGCGCCCAGCATCAGGCTGATGCGGCCGCCGAAGGAATGCCCGCCGAGGTCGATCTGTTGCAAGTCATGCTCGTCAAGAAACTCGAGGACAAAGTTTGCATAGTCACGCACCGACCACGCGGAAGGAGGCGCTTCACTGGCGCCGAATCCTGGCAGGTCTGGTGCGTAAACACGAAACCCGGCAATTGCCATTTGTTCCGCCAGCGGCCACATGAGTTCAAGGCTGGCGCCCCAGCCGTGCAGCAGCAGCAAAGCGGGCCCCGTCCCCGCCACGATCCAGGCGCAGCGCAGTCCGGCAATTGTCGAGTATTGCAATGTGGGTTGGCTCATTCGATGCTGATCTGTGCGCCTAGCGCCTGCAACTTGCTGATCACCGCGCCGAAGTGATGTTCGATCACGTGGGCGTTGTCGATGGTCGACTGGCCTTGTGCCACCAGCGCCGCCGCCAGCATCCCCAGCCCGGCCCGAATGTCCGGCGAGGCCATGTAAATCCCGTAGAGCGGGGACGGGCCAACCACGATCGCGCGGTGCGGGTCACAGAGCACGATTTGCGCCCCCATCGCCTTCAGCCGGTCGACGAAGAGCAGACGGTTGTGGAAGAGCTTCTCGTGGATGAGCGTGGTGCCGCGCGACTGGGTGGCAACGACGGTAGCGACGGCGATGAGATCAGAGGGGAAGCCGGGCCAGATTGCGCTCTCGACGCGCGTGTCCACGTCGCCGGCGCGCTCGCTCAGCGTCAGTTGTTCATGACGAGGCACGAACACGGCCTCCGCATCCAGGTCAAGCTGAATGCCAAGCTGGTGATAAACGCGCGCAATCATGCGCAGGTCATCTCGGCGGGTGCCGCGCAAGGTGACGCGGCCGCCACAGAGGGCGGCGATGGCGGCGATGCCGGCGGCTTCTATGTGATTGGGGCCGATGTCCACATTCGCGCTGCCCAGAGATGAGCAGCCCCTGACGACCAGCAGGTTGGAGCCCAACCCCGAGATTTGCGCGCCCATGGCCTGCAACAGGCGGCACAACTCCTGCACGTGTGGCTCGCTGGCGGCGTTGTGGATGATAGTCTCCTGGCCAAGCGTCGCGGCCAGCATCAGCACCATGCCAGTCGCCGTCACACTGGCGCTGCCCAGCAGGATCTCGCGCTTGTCCCAGGCAAATGCGCGGACTTCGACTGCGCCGTGAAGTAGCAGCACGTCCTGTCCCAGGTCGCGGAGGGCGTCCAGATGCGTGAGGATGCGGCTGCGCGGTTCATCGCTTTCGAGGCGAACGTGGCCGCATCGTGCCAGCAGGGGTGCGAGCAACAGGATTGCGCCAGCGCTGTCCAGTTGCTCCTGCATGAGCGTGCGGCGCGAGAGTTGCGCGGCGCGCACCTGCAGGATGCTGCCTGAGACGAACTTGACCTCCGCGCCCAGCCATTCCGTCAGTTCGATGAGGCGCGAGGTGCTGGCCGTGCGTGGCATGTTGTGCAGGGTGACGGGTTGCTCCCCCAGCAGCGACGCGGCCAGCAGGGCCAGGGCAGCGTTGGGGTTACCGGAGGGTTGCCAGCTGCCGTTGAGCGCGTGCCGACCTTCAACCTGAATGCGCATGGAGGGCGGGCTCGTCTGGCTCAAGGCATGAGCGTCACGTTGGCATTGCGCTTGCGCTCGGCGATCGGCTTCACAGGCGGGCACTCCCAGGCTTCAGCCGGTGTCTGGCTGCGCGTCTCTGTGAATTTGGGCAGGATGCCGCAGGCGAAGCACTTGTCACGGCAATCGACCCGCGTAGTGCCCTTCAGGCTCATGTGGTAATCCTGCAGCAGGAACTTGCGGTGCACGGCCACGTCAATGTGCTCCCAGGGGAAGACTTCGTCGTCACCGCGTGTGCGCTGGTTGTAAAAGTCCGGCTCGAGTCCGGCCTCGGCGAAGGCCTGCAACCAGCGCTCATGCTGATGGCGATCCTGCCAGGCATCGAATGTGCATCCAAGCTCCCAGGCGCGCTGCACAACCTGGCCCAGACGCCGGTCGCCGCGGCTGAGAAAGCCCTCGAATTCGCTGGCTTCGATGTCGTTCCAGCGCAGATGCAGGCCATGGCCGCGCAACTCGCGCTTGAGCAAACGTTGCTTCTCAAGCACCTGAGCCGGGTCATCCTGGCGAACCCACTGGAAGGGCGTGTGTGGCTTGGGAATGAAGGTGCTCACGCCAACGTTGACGTTGGCCTTGTTGCCCAGCACCTTGCGCCCCTCGCGCAGAACGGCCTTGCAGAGATCGATGATGGCCCAGACGTCATCAAGCGTCTCGTCGGGATGGCCAATCATGAAGTAGAACTTGATGGTGCGCCAGCCGCCGGCGTAGACATCGCGCGCGGTCTGCAGCACCTGCTCCGTGGGCACATACTTGTTGATAAGGTTGCGCATGCGCTCGGTGGCGGCCTCGGGCGCAAAGGTGAAGCCGCTGCGACGCGTGTCGCCAAGCTTCGCCAGCAGCTCTGCGCTGGCAGTTTCGATGCGCAGGCTGGGCAGACTCAGGCTGAGACCGGCGCCGCCATATTCGTCGTGAATGGCGCTGACCAGTTCGTGCACCTTGCTGTAATCCGAGGAGGACAGGCTCAGCAGGCTGATTTCCTCGAAGCCGGTGCTGGCCGTGATGCGGCCGATAGCATCCAGCACTTCCTGCACCGGGCGTTCGCGCACCGGGCGGGTGACCATGCCGGCGTGACAGAAGCGACAGCCGCGCGTGCAGCCGCGCATGATTTCGATGGGCGCGCGGTTGTGCACGGTGTCGATGTTGGGCACCAGGAAGTTGGTGAAGGGTTCCGGCAACACCGGCACAATGCGCTTGAGTACGCGTCCCGGCGCCTCCGGCTGGTTGGACGTGATGGCGGCGACAGTGCCGTCAGCGTGATAATCGACGTCGTAGAAGCGCGGCACGTACATGCCCTGGATGCCGGCCACGGCGCGCAGCAGGTCTTCACGCGAACTGCCGCGCATGCGCTGCACGCAGCGCGCCAGCTCGACGATAATTTCCTCACCCTCGCCGATGACGAAGGCGTCGATGAAGTCGGCCACCGGCTCGGGATTGAAGCAAGCGTGACCGCCGGCGACTACGAGCGGGTAGGAAGAATCGCGCTCCTCGCTGCGTACCGGCATGTCCGCCAGGTCGAGCAGGTTGAGCGCGTTGGTGTAGAGCTGCTCGTAGGGCAGGCTGATGCCCAGCAGATCGAATTCACGCACGGGGTGTTTCGTCTCAAGCGAATAGAGCGGCAAGCCCTCGGCGCGCATCACCGCTTCCATATCCACCCAGGGGCTGAAGACGCGTTCGGCGAGCAGGTCCGGCTGCCGGTTCAGCTGCTCGTACAGGATCATGATGCCCAGGTTGGACATACCCAGGTCGTAGAGATCCGGGAAGGCCAGCGCCACACGCACTGACGCCGCGTCCCAGTCCTTGACGACGCTGTTGTATTCGCCGCCTACGTAGCGTCCCGGCCGTTCCACCTGCAACAGGACGCGGTCCAGAATCTGCTCAATTTGGTCGGGTCGCATCGCAAAACTCCCGCAGAGCGCTCGACTCACCTGAGGTTACCAGCAGTATAGCGCAATTTTGAGGCGAATCCAGGCATCGGGCGCTCAGAGCGCCGCGGCGATTTCTGCGGCGACGCGCGCGTTGTTGATCAGCAGCGCAATGTTGGCCGTCAGCGAACTACCCCTGGTCAGTTCGGCGACCCGCATGAGCAGATAGGGCGTTATTGCAGACCCTTTCAACTTTCGCCGCATGGCTTCCTCGTTCGCCTTCTCGATGGCCGCCTCGGCCCGATCCTGGGCCAGCGCAACGTTGGCCGGCACCGGCACGCAAATGAGCACGCCGCCCGGTCGTTTCAGGCTCAGCTGGGCGCGGATGATGCGGGCGGCGTCATCCGCAGAATCAACGCGCACGTCTACTGGCAGGCCGCTGCTGCGCGAGAAGAAGGCTGGCATCCTGTCCGTGCCGTAACCGACGACGGGCACTCCCTGGGTCTCCAGCACTTCGCGCGTGAGTTCCAGGTCGAGGATGGATTTGGGGCCGGAGCAGACCACCGCCACCGGCGTGCGCCCCAGCTCGATCAGGTCTGCTGAGATGTCGAAGGGTTGGCCGCGATGCACGCCGCCGATGCCGCCAGTGGCAAAGACTCGAATGCCGGCCTGCTCCGCGATGATCATGGTGCCGGCGACCGTCGTGGATGCGTTCTCACCCAGGCCGAGCACGATGGGCAGGTCGCGGCGGCTGCACTTGCGCACGTCTTTGGCCGGGTTGGCCCCCAATGTCTTGATCTGCTCATTATCGAGGCCGACGATGACGCGACCACCCAGGACGGCGATGGTGGCCGGCTGCGCCCCGACGGCGCTAATGGCGGCTTCCATCGCCAGCGCCGTCTCCACATTGCCGGGCGCCGGCAAGCCATGGGTGATGGCGGTCGATTCCAGCGCAACGACCGGCAGTCCGGTCCGCAGCGCGGCAGCGACAGGGCGCGCGAGCGTCAATTGCATGGCAATTCCTCCGTTTCGTCCAGCAGCAATTGCTGGCGATGAATCCTGTGCCAGAGTTCGTGCAGGGCAAGCTCTTCAAGAATGTCCTGAGGGCGCAGGTTGCCGCGGTCGCCCACAGCGACGCGCATGCGCAGGGTTTGCGGGTCATCGACGACCAGCTCATAAAGTAGCGGGCGCAGATCCTTCTCGACTGTCCGTCGCTTGCGCTGAATAGTGCGCGGGATGCTGCTGCGCGCCAGTAATTCCGCGGCCAACTGCCCAAGCTCTGGCACGGGCTGTTCGAAGTTCACCAGATAGCATGAGCTTCTCACGCGCGTCTGCAGGGCCGCTTCAGCGACGTCGACTTCCTCAATGTTATAGATTCGCAGGCCCTCCGGGCTAACTTCACGCAGCTGCTGCGCCAGACCCTCCAGCGCAATCCGCTGGCGCAGGGAAACATCCAGCAACTCGCATTCGCTGGTGATGCCCAGCGGCAGGGCCGTGGCCAGCTGCAGGCGCGGCCGTGTGTTGAATCCCTGGGTGTAGAGCAAAGGCAGCGCCGCCCGGCGCAACACGCGCTCCCAGATTTTGGCGACATCCAGATTACTGGTGTACTTCAGCGCGGCGAACTTGCCGAAGGTGATGCGCAGGCGTTGCATCGTTGGATTGGTCGACATGCGGGCAGTATGGCACAGTCGTGCATCCTGTTACAGAGCCACTTATGGCTATACTTGTTACCAGAAAATGCATGCAGCAGACGTGAAAGGTGCAACATGTGCGGACGCTTTGTGCTGGTTGCGCAGGCAGAAGTATTGAGTCTGGTGTTTGACCTGCGGAACACTCCGGATACGTTGTCGCAGCGCTTCAACATTGCCCCTTCGCAGCAAATCGCCATCGTCACCAATGAACGCCCGCGCGAACTGGCCTGGCACAAATGGGGGCTGATACCTGGGTGGGCGAAGGATGCCAGGATTGGCAACCGGTTGATCAATGCACGCTCCGAAACGGCGGCCGAAAAGCCATCCTTTCGCTCAGCCTTTCGCCGCAGACGTTGTCTAATTCCCGCCAGCGGCTTCTTCGAGTGGCTACATACGGGCGCTCGCAAGCAGCCTGTGTACATCAGCCTGCGTGAGCAGCCGCTCTTTGCTTTCGCAGGATTGTGGGAACAATGGATAGGGCCCGGTGGCGACACGTTGAACAGTGCCACCATCCTCACGACTGAAGCGAATGAATTTGTTGCGCAAATTCACCAGCGCATGCCGGTCATTCTGGCGCCGGAGGACTATGACGCCTGGTTGCAACCGGCGGACAGGGAGGCCCACCAGCGCTTGCTGCAGCCCTGTGCGCCGGACATCATGCAGGCATGGCCAGTGTCTACCTTTGTCAATCGCCCCGGGAATGACAGCCCTGAAACAATCGAGCCGCTGGAGGAGCAGGCAGGTTTCCGGGCTGGCGACCTTACGTAGAGCGACGCTTAAGCTCGTCGCCGATGGGGTCTTCGCCTGGCTGGTATAGTACGCGCCGGCCGCGGCCACCGGCTTCCGGCGGGCCAATGATATGCAGTTCGTGTAACAGGTCGATGATGCGCGCGGCGCGCGGATAGCCCAGGCCCATCCGTCGCTGCAACAGTGAGGCGGAAGCTTCCCCTTCCTCGACGACGACATTGACCGCCTGTTCCAGCATGGGGTCGGTCTCGGACAGCAGTTGACGCCGGCGCATCCCCTGTTCCCAGGGCGCTTCTTCCTGCGCCGCTCCCGTGCGCGTCGCTTGCAAATCCCTTTGGCGCCAAAAGTCGACGACTGCGCGCACTTCTTCCTCAAGCACCAGGCAGCCCTGAATGCGCTGCGGCCCGGCGGCATCACTGGCCAGGTAGAGCATGTCGCCCTTGCCGAGCAGAGTCTCCGCGCCAACCGTGTCCAGAATGACGCGCGAGTCAACGCCGGAGGCCACGGCGAAGGCCATGCGCGTCGGGAAATTGGCCTTGATGAGCCCGGTCAGCACATCCACGCTCGGTCGCTGGGTGGCGATTATGAGATGCATCCCGACGGCGCGCGCCATTTGCGCCAGGCGCGTTAGCGAGCGTTCGGTTTCCTCAGGATGCGCCTGCATCAGGTCGCCGATTTCGTCGATCAGGATGACAATCCAGGGAAGGTAGGAGCCATCCTGGCGGCGCGCCGGACGCGCGTTGAAGGCATCGATGTTGCGCGCGCCGGAAGCTTCCAGCAGCTTGTAGCGGCGGTCCATCTCACGTGTGCACCAGCGCAGCACTTCAATGATGCGTTCCAGCCCGGTCTCTACCGGCCCGATCAGATGAGGGATGCCGTTGAAGCGGCTTAGCTCAACCATCTTTGGATCCAGCATGACCAGGCGCAGCGTCGCCGGCGTGTTGTTGAGCAACAGGGACGTGGCGATGGCGCCGATGGCGACGGACTTGCCCGTGCCGGTCGCACCGGCGATGAGCAAATGCGGCATCTGGCCGATGTCCGCGGCCACCGCCTGGCCGGCGACATCCCGCCCGAGCGGGATGAGCAGGGGAGACCTGCTGCGCAGTTGCTGGCGATGGAAGTACTCGCTCTCGATGACCGGGCGTAGCGCCACCACGGCGGGCCTGTGGTTGGGAACCTCGATGCCCAGGTAGGTCTTGCCGGGTACTGGCGTTTCCATGCGCAGGCGGCGCGCGGCCAGCGCAAGCGCAAGGTCATTGGTCAGCGCGACGATGCGCCTGACGCGCGTGCGGCTGAACACCGCGCCGCCTTTCTCTTCCAGATTTTCGCGAAAGGGCTGGATGGCGTAGCGCGTGATAGTTGGGCCAACCTGCACGTCCACGACTTCTATGTCGATGTCGAATTCGAGCAGAGTGTTCTCGAGCAGGACGATGTTGCGGTTGATCTCTTCTGCGTCGGGTGGCAACAGGGCCACATCGGAGAGCAACTCCAGTGGCGGCAGTTGTTGGCTGCGCTCCCTGACCAGGCGTTCTTCCGCATTGTGGTCGAAAGTGAAATAGCGACGCACACGGCCATCCGGTCGCTCCACCAGACGCACTTCGCTGCGCCTCCGCCTGGACGGTGCCGGAGACTCGTTCCTGGGCAGTGGCATAACAGAGGGTTGCGGTCGGTCGCTGACGACGGTTACGGGACGCACTGGCGCAGGAGTGGCCGGAGCAGGCGTGTGGGCCGACACGGGGGCGCGACGCGACGGCGGCAGGTTGGCCGGATTGGGACGGATGCGAACAATGTTGAGTTTGCGCTGCTCCCGTGAAACCCTGGCACTGGCCCTGACCGGTTGTGTTGGCGGCTGCGTGACAGTTTGTTCCGACGGATCGAAAGCATAGCTTTGCCCGCGGCTGCGCACGTGTTTGCTGGCCTGCTGCAAGAGACGAATGGCGTGGCTGCTTTCCAGCCCAAACAGCGCCGCAACACAAATGAAGAAAATGACTGAATAGAAGAGCAATGCGAAGGCCGAACTGAACAGACCGGCGATAACTACGCTCAGGCCCCAACCGACGATTCCACCGCCGTGGCCGGCGCGAACAACAGCGCGCAACTCGTCATCACTGGCGCCAAGATGCAGGATGGCCAGCAGGGCCAGAAAGGCAAATTGCAGCGCGAGCACGCGACGGGCCGGCAACCGGGGGGTCATGCCCAGCCGCGGCAGGAGAATCAGCACGCCAAGGCAGGTGATGCCAATGGCAATCAGCAGGCTGCCGCGTCCGAACGCGCCAGCAAGTGCGTTGGACCAGGCGCGCGAGACCGTCGCGTCTGAAGAAACGTCGAAGAGGGAAAGAAAGGAAACGATGCCGAAGACGACGAGCACTACGGCCGCAATCTCGCTGCCCCAGGGCGGAAGACTGTCGAGAAAGCGACCCAGCAGATCTGACTCGATGAAATCCTCGTCGGCAGTCTGCAAGTCGTACTCCGGGGTCTCCAGTGGGGAAGTTTCATTGCCACGTTGTGGCCGGCTCACAGGCAACTCTCCGTTGCGGACGGAACACCTGTCGGGACGGGCCGCAGCGCCTGGAGCCGGGTGCAGGCAACGCGCACAGCCTGGCTCAAGTATAGATTTGGGATCCAGGGCTGTCAATTGATGCGGGCTTGCTGCTCCATTGCGAGCAGGGCAGTGGTGACTGCCTCAATGGCGACCCTTTGCTTGCGATACAGGTCCGCTTCGCTGAGCGCAAGTCGCGTTGCCACATCGCGCACGCGTCGCCGTTCTATGAAACGCAGTTCAAGAATGTTGTATAGCGTCCATTCAGGGCTGGTCAGCCTGCGCGTGCCCTCCGGACGCTGCTGGTCAATCGCCTGGCGCAGCACGGCGCGCAGGGCATTGGCCGGCCCATGCTCGTCGCTCATGGCTGCACGTACCACATTCAACTCCAGCAAGTTGCTGCGGGTGAGGCCGGGGCCACCCCAGTAGTGACGCAGCGCCGCTCGTACCAACTCGACGAAGCGGCTGTGATCCACAGTTTCGCCATTGACTGGCGCGGGTAGAAGATTGAATGGGAAGCCAACCTCACCAGCCTGCCGCGCCACGCTCAATTGTGGCAACAGCCCTTCGAGCGCGGCCGTGATCTCCGCCTGCAGGGCCATATCATCCAGTGCCTGGGCGATGCGCTTTGTGAGCGCGTCGAGCACCTGCTGCTCTTCGATCGAAAGTTCCGCATGCCCGCCACGCACCTGCAAACCGAGTACGCCGACGGGTGTGCCGGATTTGCTGCGCGACCGTGCGCTGTAGAGCGGGATGTACCAGTAGCCTTCCCTTCTGTGGAAGCCGGTCGATTGCTCCATGTCATTCAGGAAAGTCTCACGCAGGCCGGACAAGATGTCCTCCGGCTGATCCAGTTCGTGCTGCTGCGCGCCAATGCTGGCGACCAGCTCTGGATGCGCAGCCCAAAGCGAAACCACGAAGGAACTGCCAACGCGCAAGTTGTCACAGATGGTGGCCAGCGTCGCCTCGAGCAGGGATTCGAGGTCATTGCGAGTGAGCATCTGCTCATCGAGGTTGCGCAACCTGCCAAGTTGATCCTCATCCTCGTCGGAGTAGATAAGCCACTGTTCGACCCTTGGCAGGAAGAGATGAATGAACCATTGCCACAGTAGCAGCGCCGCGACCACTGCGAAGGGCATGAATTCCTGCCCGGGCAGGCCGAGCACCTCAGTGGCCGGGCCCATGTTGAGGATGATGACCAGCGCGAGAATTGCCGAGGCCGGTCCGCGCAGGTAGGCGCGCAACAGCCCGACCTTAATCTGACTCTCCGGCCGCCTCGAACCGAAAAAGGTCAGCGGCCAGGCCAGGAAAAGCAGCATAAGCACAACGATAACGTTTGAGAGGTTGATGAGGGTGAGCTGCACCAGCCCCGGGTCCGCCTCTGGCGTCAGCAACACCGACCAGGGAAAGAGCCCCAGCGCCGGCGTCGGCATGGCCAGCAGCAGAAACTCCATGCGTCGACGCGTTTCGCGTGTGAGGCAGCGCCGGCGCGCGCGCAGGACGTTAAGCAGGGCCGCGGCAGTGACGGCTGTGAAATAGAGGATGTACAGCGGGAAGAGCGGGCCGGCCTGCAGGCGCGTCTGCGAGCCTGTCGCATCTGGCCAGGTGAGTGAGTTGGCGAACAGTGCGATGAGGAGAAAGACGAACCCCAGGGCATAGAGCGCGCGAATAACGCGCCGCCGCCGCCCGCGCGAAGGCAGGCCGGTGGTGGCCAACAAGGCGTCCGAAAGATGGTAAAGCGCGGTCGGTACGAAGGCGATGCCCGTCCACTGCAGCCGCAAGGCCAGATCGTGTATGAACTGCTCTGGCTGCAGCGAAACAAAGACGTCCGCGACGTAGGCGAAGGTGACGCAGGCAAGCAAAACGCTGGAGACGCGCGTCACGCGCACATATAGATTGTTGCTGAGGTTATAAAGCAGCAGGGAGGCAGAAACGATGACGATGACCGCCGTAAGCGTTTCGTTGGCCAGCTCCAGAAACAGACGAAACAGGGTCTGCAGGTCGGACATGGTCTATCGCAGGATTTCGCCGAAAAAGACGGCAATCTCGTGTTGCGGGAAGTAGTGATCGCTGTAGCCAGAGAAGGTCAGACCAGCGCGCTGGAAGAAACGGATCGCAGGAAAGTTACGCGTTTGCACCTCGGCAAGCAGGCGCATCAGCTGGCGCTCGCGCGCCCACTGGCGCGCCACCTGCAACAGGCGCGTACCGATGCCGTGGCGCCGCCAGGGCCGCGTGACGACCAGGTCGTGCAGGCGGGCGATGTCATGTACCGGGTCGGCGTGCAGCGCAAGATAGCCGAGTAGTTCGCCTGTATTGCTGTTGGCTGCAATCAGCAGACAGTGCTCCGTTGGCAGTGAGGCGAGCAGGCGCTGTTCGCCTGGGGTCCAGACCGTCTCCAGGTCGCGTGGCAGACGCTCTGGATGAAAGCGAATTTCGAACTGGTCGCCGTCGCTGTGAAAGCGCATCTGCCAGGCGGTCTGGGTGCGGTAGCTGTGGTCAAGCAGCAGGCAATACTCGATGTCCCGCTCATACCCGTCACGAATGAGAAAGCCAACCCGGTCAATCATGTTTTCGACCCGCGCTCGCCATGCAGAAGCAGATTTGACGCAACACAGGGGTTCTGGCGGGCGCTGACTCCGGGCAAGGGGACTTGATGCCAAGGGAAGATTCATTGCTGCCGGTCAGGCAGCGTTGCGACCCGGGGCGCCACAAGGGCCAGGAGTTGCCACGCATAGTTGAGTCGCTGAAGCACATTCGCTGCGCCCGGGGCCGCTGGCCCGCAGACAGGTCTGCATGCCGGGCAGACACCAGCACTCACTCCCCGTAGAGATAGTCCCGCAGCTTGACCCGGGCGGAAGACTGACGCAGACGATTGAGGGCCTGAGCCTCCAGCTGCCGCACGCGTTCGCGCGTCACGCCGATCGTCTGCCCGACCTCTTCCAGAGTGTAGACGCGGCCGTCCTCCAGCCCGTAGCGCAGGCGCAGAATTTGCGCTTCGCGCGGGGGCAGACGGTCAAGCGCCTCATCCAGTTGCTCGTGCAACAGCAGCGAGGCCACCTCGTCCGCCGGCGCCGGGCTGTTGACATCCTCGACGAAGTCGCCGAAGGTGGAGTCGCCATCTTCGTCGATGGGCGCTTCCAGACTGACCGGCCGACGTGAGATTTCCATCAAATCCTCGACCTTGTCGGGCGTGGTTTCCATCCCGATGGCCAGCTCTGCAATGGAAGGGTCGCGACCAAGTTCCTGGGTCAGCTGCAACTGGAAGCGGCGCATGCGATTGAGCTGGTCGCCCATGTGCACCGGGACGCGAATGGTGCGCCCCTGGTCCGCGACAGCGCGGCTGACGGCCTGACGGATCCACCAGGTGGCGTAGGTGCTGAACTTGTGGCCGCGCTGATACTCAAACTTGTTGGTGGCGCGGATAAGCCCGATGTTGCCTTCCTGAATGAGGTCGAGGAAGGGAACGCCGCGTCCGATGTACTTCTTGGCGACGCTGATGACGAGGCGCACGTTGGCGCGCACCAGATGCTCCTGGGCCGCTTCGCCGTCCTCCACGATCTCCTGCAACGTGTAGACGTCATCAAGCGGCAGCGACTGGCCCTCGCGTTCGAGTTGCTCGCTCGCAAAGTCGCCGGCCTCCATACGTCGCGCCAACTCGACCTCTTCCTCGGCGGTTAGAAGGCTGACCCGGCCAGCCTCCTTGAGGTAGAGCCCAACCACGTCGTCCGATTCCAGTGCCTGCTGGTAGCCGAGATCCTCGACAATGTCAGTCTCATCCTGCAGCCAGGGTCTGGCAGCTTCCCGCACGCGCTGCAGGTCTGCGCTGGAGAACGACGGCGCTGAGCCTGGCTTAATGTTGTCCGGCTGCAACTGGCGCGGGTCATCAACCTCGACGCCAGCCTCCAGCAGTCCCTCCATGACTTCCTCGAGGAGCGGGACATCCCGCTCGGGAAAGGGGATGCTGGCAAGGATATCCTCGCTGCTGATGGCGCCCTGGCGACGTGCCAGTCGCATTATGCTCGTGTAGATTTCTTCGCTGCCACTTTCTTTCGTTGCGATCATTGTCACCTTCATCTCGGCCGGCTGGCAACACACACATACGCTTCCGTGCGCAATCACGCGCAAGGCAAGTGCGCAATTTGTCCTGGTAAAAGGTTTCTAACCCGGGAAGAGAAAGTTACTGAGGAATCTGACAGGACGGAACAACATAACACAATGTTGCCAGATTGCAAACTTAAACCAGTCACCCTCCTGAACAAAAGCGTACTGCACATCGTGACACCTGTCAAGCAATGTGTAGTGGACGCGAAACAGTGACGCTGCTGCCCTTCGTACATTGCGCACAATTAATGCCTCAGCCTGCACAAGGATTTGCACACGGCGGTTGACCGAATATGCCGGCCTGCCTACACTGCGGGTAGATTTCCCGTAGGAGTGTATCGGGTCACAATCGACGACGCAGCAAACTCAAGTGTCCATGCCCGGATGGTCGCCGGTGGTTTGCCAGGGCAAATTGACCTGAAACCATGTCGTAACCTTGCCCGCGCCACCAGGAGCGCTGGTCGTTTTTTATCAGGCAGGAGAATCATGACGGAAATGTACAGCGTGGGAATTTATGGGGCCTCCGGCTATGCCGGCAGTGAACTGGTTTCGCTGCTTGCCGCACATCCCCAGGCTCAGCTAAGCTTTGCAACCTCGGGCAGCCGGCGTGGCAAGGCGATGCCCGGTAGCGAGCTGTGTTACATCGCGCCGGAGGATGCCAGGCCGGATGAAGTAGACGCGGTTTTCCTGGCGCTACCCCACGGTGCCTCGGCCAACGTGGCCGTAAAGGCGCTGGGAGCGGGTACCAGCGTCATCGATCTGTCGGCGGACTTTCGCATGGACAGCGCCGAAGCCTGGTCGGAATGGTACGCAGCGCCGCACCCACAGCCGGAATTGCTACCGGTTCCCTATGGCCTGCCGGAAATCAACCGGGCGCAACTGCGCGGCATTGACCTCGTAGCGGTCCCTGGCTGCTATCCGACCACAGTACTGCTGGGCGTGTTGCCGCTCTTGCAGGCGCATGCCCTGGCTCCCGGCATGCCAGTCATCGTCGATGCCAAGTCCGGCGCTTCCGGCGCGGGACGCACGCCTTCCGCCGTCACGCATTTCCCGGAACTCTACGGCAACCTCGTGCCCTACAAGACGGGGCGGGCGCATCGGCATGTGGGCGAGATGGAGCAGGAGCTGCACAAGCTCGATGAGTCAGCAGGGCCGATCCTCTTTTCTCCGCATTTGTTGCCTATCGACCGCGGCCTGCTGGCGAGCATCACTGTAACGCTGGCGCCGGACTTCGATGCCGCCGAGGCGCAGGCGCTCTATGAAGAGGCCTATGAAAACGAGCCGCTGGTGCAGGTTTTGCCGGCTGGCGAGCAGGCCACGATTGCCCAGGTCGCCCGCCGCGACGGCTGCGTCGTCAGTGTGCTGCCGGTGCTCGGGTGTTGGCTGCAGATCACCAGTGTTACGGACAACCTGCGTAAGGGTGCTGCCAGCCAGGCGATCCAGAACTTCAACCTCATGTTTGGTCTGGCAGAAACGACCGGACTGGATACGGGTGCGTAGCATGCAACCGGTAGTTCTCAAGATCGGCGGGCATGACCTGCGTGACACGTCATTCCTGTATGAGTTGGCAGAATGCGTGCGCGAGCTGCGGCTGCCCCTGGTGCTCGTGCATGGCGGCGGCGTGGAGATCGCCGAACTGCAGCAGCGCCTGGGCATCCAGCCAACCTATGTGCAGGGTCTGCGCGTCACCGACAGCGAGTCGCTGGCGTTGGTCGAGATGGTGCTCTGTGGCCTGGTGAACAAGCGCCTCGTGCGCTTTCTGGTTCAGGCTGGCGTGGACGCGCTGGGAATGAGTGGAGTGGACTGCGGCCTTGTGCGCGCGCGCAAGATGCCGCACGACGAGATCGACATGGCGTTTACCGGCGAGGTCTGCGCAGTGCACGCGGAAGTCATCCATGATCTGCTGGCCCGCGGCATCACGCCGGTGATCGCGCCAGTATGTCTGGGGACGGACAGCGCCTACAATGTCAACGCGGATCATGTCGCCGGCGCGCTGGCCGTGGCGACCAACGCCAGTCGCATCGTCTTTTTGACCAATGTAGACGGCGTCCTGCTGGACGGGAAGCGCTTGCCCAAGCTTGATGCATTGCGCGCGCGCGACATGATCGAACAGGGTTCAATTTTCGGCGGTATGATCCCGAAGGTGGAAACGGCCTTGCAGGCGCTCGCGACCGGCGTGCCGGAAGCGCTCATCACCAACCTGGCAGGACTTAAGGAGGGTGGTGGTACCCTCTTTCGCACAGGCCAGGTCGCGGCAGAGAAGGTTTCAGGACTGATGTATGACAAGGTGGGGGAAAACAATGACCAGCGAACTTGAGCGGGTCGTCGCACTTGAAGGCGCAAATGTTGTGCAGATATACGGCCGCCCGCCATTCGTCATCACGCGCGGCGAAGGGATGACCGTTTATGACAGCGAGGGCCGTGCCTATCTCGATTTCGTGGCTGGCATCGCGGTCAATGCCCTGGGATACAACGACGCCGGACTGAACGCGGCCATCACAAAGGCCCTGGCAAGTGGCGTCATCCACACCAGCAATCTCTATCACACGGCTGCTCATGCCGAGCTGGCCGAGCTGCTCTGCGAAACTTCCTTCGCAGACCGCGTCCACTATTGCAACAGTGGTGCCGAGGCAGTTGAGGGTGCCATCAAGTTCGCGCGCAAGGTCTCCTATGAAGCGGGCAAGCCGGACAAGACCGGCATCGTGGCATTCGAAAACGCCTTCCACGGCCGTACCATCGGCGCACTCGCGCTGACTCCGCGTGAAAAGTATCAGAAGCCGTTTCGTCCGTTGATGCCGGACGTCACGATTGCGACTTTCAATGACCTGGACAGCGCGCGCGCAGCCATCAATGCGGATACCGCCGCCGTGTTCGTCGAGCCCGTGCAGGGTGAAGGTGGCATTATCGTCGCCACGCCGGAGTTCCTGCAGGGCTTGCGCGCGCTTTGCGACGAACAGGACGCCTTGCTGGTCTGTGACGAGATTCAGTGCGGCATGGGGCGCACCGGCGCCTTGTGGGCTTACGAGGAGAGCGGCATCACGCCGGACATCATGACAGTGGCCAAACCATTGGCCGGCGGCCTGCCCATCGGCGCCATCCTGGTTACGGAAGCGGTAGCCAGCGCCGTAAAACCCGGCGATCATGGTTCGACCTTTGCCGGTGGCCCGGTCGTCACGGCGGCTGCAATTGAAGTGCTGCGGCGCGTCAGCCAGCCGGCCTTCCTGGATCACGTGCGCGATGTCGGGGAGTACCTGATGGAGCGTCTGGAAGAGCTCAATAGTCCGCTTGTCAGAGAGGTGCGCGGGCGTGGCTTAATCGCTGGCATCGACCTGGAGTGCTCCTCCGCGGCGCTGGTAGCCGCGGGCTACGAGCATGGTTTGCTGCTACTGAACGCTGGCGAGCAGGTGTTGCGCTTTGTGCCGCCGCTGGTAGCGCAACGTACAGACATCGACACCATGATCGACTCCCTGACGAGCATGCTGGAAGCAGTGGGCGATGCATGAACTGCGTGACACCATAGACGGCGTTACAGGTTTTCGCGCCGGCGGCCTTGCCTGTGGCATCAAGGCTGACGGCGTGGCAGACTTCGCGCTCGTCGTCAGCGACCGGGACTGCGCTGCCGGGGGCGTGTTTACGCGCAACCTCGTCAGGGCTGCTCCCGTGCTACTGGATCAGGAGTTGCTGCGCGCGAACGCCGCCTGCATGCGCGCGGTGGCCATCAACAGCGGCTGTGCCAACGCCTGCACCGGTACCCGTGGCATGGAAAATGCGCACACAATGGGCCAGCTGACCGCGGCGAGACTCGGCTGCGACGAGCAGGCTGTGCTGGTGATGTCCACCGGTGTCATTGGCGTGCAATTGCCGATGGAAAACATTCTCCAGGGCGCGACACAGATTGTGCCGACGGCGGATGCCGCTGGCTGGCGGGCCGCCGCCGAAGCCATCAAGACGACCGACAAGTTCCCCAAGCTGGCTGCGGCCGAGGTCCATCTGTCAGAGGGACGAACGCTGCAAATCGCGGGCATCAGCAAGGGCGCCGGCATGATTGCACCGGACATGGCGACCATGCTGGCCGTTATTGCCACAGATGCCCTGCTGACGCCACAGGAGACCCAGGCGCTGCTGGAAGAAGTGAACCGTGTAAGTTTCAATTGCATCGTGGTCGATGGTGATACCAGTACCAATGACACGGTGTTGCTGCTCGCGAACGGGGCCTCTGGCGTGGCGCCGGCCGACGAGTCGGAACGCGCGGCCTTCCGTCACGCATTGCAGGATGTCTGCACGCAGCTGGCGCAAGCGATCGTACGAGATGGCGAGGGCGCGACTCGATTCGTTACAATCGAAATCGAGGGCGCGCCGGACGACGGAGCTGCCCGGCGCATCGCCAACACCATCGCCACCTCCGCTCTGTCCAAAACCGCCTTTTATGGCAGTGACGCCAACTGGGGTCGCTTTGCCGCAGCGGCCGGACGTGCGGGCGTCGACTTCGCGCCGGAAGCGTTGGCGCTCTGGCTGGGCGAGGGAGAGTCTCTGTCACGGCCGCTGCAGTTAATGCAGGCTGGCGAGCCTGTAAACTATTCTGAGACCGCGGCAACCGCGATTGTGAGTCAGGCTTCGTTCACATTGAGGCTTTCGGTGGGACAGGGACCTGGCAGCGCCCACGTCTGGACCTGCGACCTTGGCCATGAATATGTGACAATCAACGCGGAATACCGGACCTGATGGGCGCTTGCCTGGCCCTTGAGGATGGCCGCCTCTTCCCGGGCACAGGCTTCGGAGTGGAGGGCGTGACGACTGGCGAACTGGTCTTCAACACTTCCATGACCGGTTACCAGGAGATTCTGACCGACCCCTCCTATTGCCGGCAAATCGTGACCATGACCGTCCCGCACGTTGGGAACACCGGGGTCAATCCCGATGACGTCGAGTCCGAACGAATCTGGCTGTCCGGCTTTGTGGTGCGCGCGCTCAGCCCGGTTGTCAGCAGCTGGCGTGAGCAGGGCGCGCTGACCGACTGGATGCACGAACAGGGCGTGATCGGAATCTCCGATGTGGCGACCCGCGCGCTGGTGCGCCACATCCGGGCGCAGGGCGTCATGCGCGCAGCCATCGCTGTCGGGCCGGCCTCGCTGGATACGGAGGCCCTGGTCGAACTGGCGCGCAACGCAGAGGACATGTCCGGTGCCAACCTGGTTGATGCGGTGACCACGCAGGAACCCTACAACTGGGTCGGCCACAGTGATCCACAGTGGTATTGTGGCGATCAACAGGAAGCGAGCGGCCCGCTAGTTGTGGCCTGGGACTTCGGCATCAAGCGCAACATCATGCGGATGATGGCGGACCGTGGGCTGCGGGTCACCGTGGTGCCGGCCTTCACCAGCGCTGCGGATGTGCTGGCGCTGAAGCCGGACGGCGTGTTCCTCAGCAACGGCCCGGGCGACCCGGCGGCAGTGGACTATGCCATCCTCAATGTGCGCGATCTGATTGGCAAGGTGCCTCTATTTGGCATCTGTCTGGGTCACCAGATTTTGGCGCTGGCGCTGGGCGGCAAGACCGAAAAAATGCACTTCGGACATCGTGGCGGGAATCAACCGGTGCGCAACCTGTTGACCGGGGTTGTTGAAATCAGTTCGCACAATCACGGCTTCGCGGTGAGCGAGGACAGTCAGCTCTCCGGCGCGGAAGTGACGCACATCAACCTGAATGACAACAGCATCGAGGGCATTCGCGACGCGGCACGCGCTGTGTACAGTGTCCAGTATCATCCGGAGGCGGCTCCCGGGCCGCACGATTCCCTCTATCTGTTCGACGAGTTCGTGACGCGAGTGATCACGGCCGCCCAGGAGTAAATTCCTGCGCTCCCTGGCCGGAAAAACGGGGAGGCCATGCCAGCACGCCGGGACATCCAAAGCATAATGGTTATCGGCTCCGGGCCGATCGTAATCGGGCAGGGCTGCGAGTTTGATTACAGCGGGGTGCAGGCTTGCAAGGCCTTGCGCGCCGAGGGTTACCGCATCGTCCTGGTTAACTCCAACCCCGCCACTATTATGACGGACCCCGAATTTGCCGATGCAACCTACGTCGAGCCGCTGACCCCTGAAATGTGCGAGCGCATCATCGAGATCGAGCGGCCGGACGTTATCCTGCCAACCGTCGGTGGCCAGACGGCGCTAAACCTCGTGCTGGAACTGCGCGACCAGGGAATCCTGGACAGACACAATATCGAGCTGATCGGCGCTTCAACCGACAGCATCGAACTCGCCGAGGATCGCCTGCTGTTTCGCAACGCCATGGATGAAATTGGCCTCCGCTCCCCCCAAAGTGTGGTCGTGGACAATGTCGAGGATGCGCTGGCAGCGGCTGAAACCCTTGGTTATCCGGTGCTGGTGCGTCCATCCTTCACCCTCGGAGGTTCCGGCGGCGGCGTAGCAAACTCGCCGGCGGAGCTCCGCGAGGTGGCGGAGCGCGGCCTGAAAGAGAGTCCGGCGGGCGAAGTGCTCGTCGACATGAGCCTGCTCGGCTGGAAGGAATACGAGCTGGAGGTTATGCGTGATTACAGCGGCAACTTCGTTGTCGTCTGTTCAATCGAGAACCTGGACCCGATGGGCGTACATACCGGCGACAGCATCACGGTGGCGCCGGCGCAAACGCTGACGGACAAGGAAATCCAGCGCCTGCGTGACATGGCCCGGGCTGTGTTGGGGAAAGTAGGTCTGGCCACCGGCGGCGCCAACGTGCAGTTCGCAGTCAGCCCGGCGGATGGCGAAGTGTACGTGATCGAGATGAACCCGCGCGTCTCGCGCTCCTCGGCGCTGGCGAGTAAGGCCACCGGCTTCCCGATCGCCAAAATCGCGGCGTTGCTCGCGGTAGGTTACCGCCTCGACGAAATCCCCAACGACATCACCCGTGAAACGCCGGCCAGCTTCGAGCCTTCGCTGGACTACGTCGTGGTCAAAATACCGCGCTGGAACTTTGAGAAATTCACCGGCGTCAGACACATACTCGGGCCGCAAATGAAGGCCGTCGGCGAAGTAATGGCGATTGGCCGCACCTTTCCCGAGGCCCTGCAAAAGGGAGTGCGTTCGCTGGACATCGGCGAAGCTGGCTTCGGCAGCAGCAAGAATAACGTTGGCGAGGCCCTGGGCGTTCCCACGGCCCAGCGTCTTTTCCTGGTGGCAAATGCGCTGAGTCGCAATGAGGCCCTGCCAGACATTGCGCATGCGACGGGCTTCGACCCCTGGTACATCCAGCAAATGATTGACATGATCAGGGCGCAGCAATCCATCACGGACCACTCTGTGACTTTGGAGCAGGTGGACCGTGAGACCTTACTTAACTTGCGGCGCCAGGGCTTCAGCGATGCCTGGCTGGCGCAGCTGCTGGGGACGGATGAAGGGTCGCTGCGGCGCAGGCAGCGGGATCTTGGCCTGCGCCCGACCTTCTACCGGGTCGATACCTGTGCTGCCGAGTTCGAGGCAAAGACGCCCTATCTCTACTCGACCTGGGAAGAGGACGACGAAACCGGGCCGACGGACAGGCGCAAGGTGATCGTGCTGGGTGGTGGCCCCAATTGCATCGGCCAGGGTATCGAGTTTGACTACTGTTGTGTTCACGCCTGCTTCGCGCTGCGCGATCTGGGTTACGAGACCATCATGGTCAATTGCAATCCCGAGACGGTCAGCACGGATTACGATACCGCCGATCGGCTCTACTTTGAGCCGCTGACCGTGGGCGATGTACTCAACATCATCGAAGCGGAGCAGCCGGAAGGTGTGCTGGTGCAGTTCGGTGGCCAGACGCCATTGAACATCGCCGGCGCCCTGCACGATGCCGGCGCGCCCATCATCGGCACCCCCTTCGAGGCCATCGACCTGGCCGAGGACCGTGAACGCTTTGGCGCGCTGATGGACACGTTGGGAATCAGGCAGCCAGCCGGCGCAACTGCCAACTCGCGTGAAGAAGTGCTGGCGCTGGCTGGCAAGATCGGCTTTCCGGTGCTGGTGCGGCCCAGCTACGTGCTGGGCGGGCGTGGCATGGCCATCATCTATGACCAGGCCGGCCTGGATGCCTGGCTCGAAGAGAATCTCGATCTGGTGGGTTTGCCGCTGCTGATCGACAAGTTTCTCGATAGTGCTATGGAAGTGGATGTGGACGCGCTCTGTGACGGGGAGCGCGTCACCATCGGCGGCATCATGCAGCACATTGAAAATGCAGGCGTGCACAGTGGCGATTCCGCCTGTGTGTTACCGGCCTGGCAGATAGGCATGAACGATCTGGAGACGATCCGCAGCAATACGCAACGCATTGGTCTCGCGCTTGGCGTACGCGGCCTGTTCAACATCCAGTTCGCCATCCAGGACGATGAAGTCTATGTGCTGGAGGCGAATCCCCGCGCCAGCCGCACGGTGCCTTTCGTCAGCAAGGCGACTGGCGTCCCGCTGGCACGTCTCGCCGCGCAAATTTCAGCCGGCAAAACTCTGGCCGAGCTCGATTTTCTGCAAGAGCCGCGGGTGGACGGCTTTTTCGTCAAGGA
Organism: Phototrophicaceae bacterium; assembly: GCA_965238035.1. Taxonomy (GTDB): domain Bacteria; phylum Chloroflexota; class Anaerolineae; order Aggregatilineales; family Phototrophicaceae; genus JAGWBD01. The sequence goes on from OZ250163.1 coordinate 2,570,881, forward strand.
AGCCGTATTGCCCTTCCGCAAGTTCCCCGGCGCGGATGCGCGCCTCTCGCCCGAGATGCGCTCAACCGGCGAGGTGATGGGTCACGCCTCCAGCTTCGGCCACGCCTTCATTAAGGCGCAGATCGCCACCGGCGTCAGCCTGCCGACGGAGGGCGTCGTTGCCTTCAGCGTGAGCGACGAGGACAAAGGCGAGGTCGCCACTATCGCGCGCGACTTCTTGCGTATGGGTTTCGAGCTGGCAGCAACGGCGGGCACGGCGCAGATGCTGGAGCTGGTCGGAATTCCGGTGCGCACAATCCGAAAAGTAGAAGAGGATAGCCCGACCATTGTTGACTTGCTGCGTTCAGGGGGGATTGCGCTGGTGATTACCACGCCCACTGACCGTCAGAATCACAGCGACGGCTCGCTGATGCGCAGTTCCGCCTGGCAATTTGGCGTGCCCATCATCACCACCCTCAACCAGGCGGCAGCAGCGGCAAGAGGCATCCGTGCCCTGAAGCAGAAGCCCTTGCAGGTGCGCAGCCTGCAGGTCCACCACAGGATGCAGGCCGACAGATTGAAGTAGCAGCGGTCTGGTCTTTCTTCCCTTCCCGCAACGCACAGGTCTGGAAGACGCGTCTTTCCCTGTGTTACACTGCCCGTACATACTGGCGCATTCTGGTGAACGGAGAACCGGTGACCGGGGACCATGAACGCTACCTCCAGGAAGTATTGATCACCGAAGATGCGCTGAAAACGCGTATCGCCGAGCTGGGAAAAGCAATCTCGTCAGATTATCAGGGCTGCCCCAACCTGCTGCTGGTTTGCGTGCTTAAGGGTGGTGTCATGTTTCTCGCAGACCTGATGCGCCACATCAAGGTGCCGCACGCCATCGAGTTTCTCGCCGTCTCCAGCTACGGCGGTGGCGCACGCGAATCCCGCGGCGAGGTTCGCATAGATATGGATCTGGGTTCGCAGGTTGCCGGCCAGCACGTACTCATCGTTGAAGACATCATCGACAGTGGCCACACGCTGCGCTATGTGATGGACATGCTGCTGGCGCGTCGTCCCGCCAGCCTGAAGCTCTGCGCCTTGCTGAACAAGTCCTCGCGCCGCAGCGTTGACATTTCCGTGAACTACACCGGCTTTGAAATCGAGGATCGCTTCGTCTTCGGCTACGGGCTCGACCTCGACGAGAAGTTTCGCAATCTGCCCTTCGTCGGTGTCGTGGACCTTGACGTCCTGGGCGATGCCTGAGCCGGAGCCGCGCGACCCCTACCGCCCCCTGCTGTGGCCGGAACTGATCCACAGGCTGCGGCCCTTCGCCGCCGAAGTCAGCCACCCGGTATACATCGTCGGTGGCGCAGTGCGAGATGCTCTCGCCGGGCGCCCGGTCCACGATGTCGACCTGGCGGTCGCGCAGGGGGGCATCCGCCTGGCGCGACGCATTGCCAACGGACTGGATGGCGGCTTCTTTGTGCTGGACCGCGAGCGCGATGTGGCGCGCGCCTTGCTCGATACCAAAGACGGCAAAATACTCATTGATGTGGCCGGTTTTCGTGGAGCCAGTCTGCTGGCTGACCTGGCCGACCGCGATTTCACCATTAACGCCATGGCCGTCGAGCTCGGCACGGACTGCACGCAGATCATCGATCCGCTGGGCGGTGAGGCGGACGCGCGCGCTAAAGTGCTGCGCCAGTGCGGCCCGGACTCCCTGCACAACGACCCTCTGCGCGCCCTGCGCGCCCTGCGTCTTGCCGCACAATTCGCGCTCAGGATTGAACCGGCGACGCGGCTTTCCATACACGCGGTCAGCGACCGGCTTTACGACAGTTCGGCGGAGCGCGTGCGGGACGAGTTCTGGCGTCTGCTGGCCCTGCCACGGGTCGGCGCCGCGCTGCGCGTAGCCAGCGCGACGGGACTGCTGGATCAGATCGTGCCCGAGACTGACGACCTTTCTGCGCGGCCTGCGAGGAACGATGCGTACAGCGATGCCTGGCAGGAAACTTTGGCCACCCTCACCAGCCTGAGGCAGATAGTGGCGGCTTTCGGGCCGCAGCGCAGCGATCAGCACGGGGCCACGTTCGGCGTCGGCATGCTGGTGATGCAACTGGATCGCTGGCGGCCACAACTGCAGCAACACCTGCAGCACAGCTGGCCCAACGGCCGTCCGCACAGCGCCCTGCTCATGCTGGCGGCCATGCTCTGCGCAGCGGGCGAGGCGTCCATCGCTGCCGAACTGGCGGTGAAGCGCGCGCGTGCAATGTGTCTGGCAAATGTCGAATGTGAACGGCTGAATGCCGTGCTGCGCTGGCAGCGCGAGCCCCTGCTGCTGACTGAGCTGTCGGATCTAAATCTCTATCGCTTCTGGCGCAAGACCGGCGTTGCCGGCGTGGATGCGTGTTTGCTGGCTGCGGCGCGCTATCTGGGCGAGGCCGGCAGCCGGCTAAATCAGGATGACTGGCTGGCTTTCGTCGAGCACATTGCGCGCCTGCTGCAGGTCCGCTTCGAAGGGATGGCTACGACTGAGCCGTTGCTGGACGGCAAGTCGCTGATGCGCGCGCTGAAACTGCCGCCTGGGCCCAGGGTTGGCGTCTTGCTGGAACACATCCGCGAGGCTCAGGTCAGTGGTAAGGTTAACACGGTCACCGAAGCGCTCGCAGCCGCGCGAGACTGGCTGGAGTCAGACGGCGCTCAGTGAGAATTGTCGCTGATGGCCATACCATCCCCGACGACGTGGTAATACCACAGCAGGGTGTTGCCGTAGCGGCGTTCGTCAAAGGGGGCCAGGCGCCCCAGCGTCAGGGCCTGCCTTTCTGCGGGATCGATCTGCACCACGACGAGGGTGTCGCTGTGAGTCCACCCTGGGTTTTCGTCAATCAGCTGCAGGGTCTGCAGCCACAGCCCCTTATACTGCGGCGGCGCGATGTAGATGATGTCGAAGCGTTGTTGCCGCCCGGAGCGTAACCAGGCGAGGACGTCCGCGCGCTGCACGCGGGCGCGCTCGTGCACCTGGGCGAGCAGCAGATTCTCGCGGATGACGCGCAGCGCGCGCGCGTCGCGCTCCACTAGTACGGCCTCGGCAGCGCCACGGCTGAGCGCCTCAATTGCGACGCTGCCTGTGCCGGCAAACAGGTCCAGAAACCTGGCTTGCGAGACGCGGCGGCCGAGTTTGCTGAAACAGGCCTCCTTCACACGATCCATCACCGGGCGTGAGCTTTCGCCGGGCACCATTTTCAGCCGGCGGCCCCTGGCTGAACCGGCGATAACACGAATGGCCATCAGGCGACGTACCCAACAGGTTCGACTGCCTGGCGCATTGCGCGCAGATTCGAAAGCGCTGTGGTGACGAGCAGGGGGGAGCCGGGTGCGAGAATGAAGCGCCGTCCGCCGCAGAGCTGCAACGCCGTTCGTGCGCGATTCAGCACTGTAGCCGGCGTGCCGTCGTGCAGTTGCGCGTGGGCGGAGAGGCCGCAACAGGCCGCGCCGATCAGTTGTGAGCGGCCGGTGACCAGATCTGGCTCACCTTGCTGGTCCTCCCAGTTGACAGCCGCCAGCTTCAACTCCCCGGCAAGGCTGAAGATCGGCGCGGTTTCCGGCAAGCAGGCCATGTTGAACCACCAGGCTTTCGGCAGGTTACCAAGGATTTCCTTGTCTAAAGTCCATCCAAAGGCCTGATATTCCTCCCGGGAAAGGATGTCGTGGCTGGCGAGCGACAGCTCGTAGCAGATGCCTGCCAGCGGCAGTTGACGCAGTTCGTCGATGATGCGCAGCGTACAGGTCGTCAACATTTCAAGGCCCGCCCGCAAGTGCTCCGGCTGCATACGCATGTGCCTGAGCAAACGGGTACGCCCCGCCAGCTGCTCGGCCTGGGTGAGCGGCGAGGGCAGGGACATGAGGACAGGTGTATCCGCATTGAGCCCCGCGGAGACGAGGCGCAGCGCCTGCAACTGCCGGCCCACAACTCCGCGCAGAGGCATCAAGGGCCGCAGGCTGCTCCAGTCAAGCGAGCGCTGTACGACGTGGCGCGTGATGTGGCGCGTCCCGTCGAGTGCGCCGCGCCAGTCATCCTGCAGACCGTGATCAGAGACTGCCCAGGTCTGCGCGGGCATCACGCGCAGAAAATCGAGATCATGGCTGCGCTGGAAGTCCAGCAGGGCGCGAGCGAAATCTGCAGCTCGCTGATCATCTCCCGGCCAATGTCGCCAGAACGCGACTGGCGTTCGATCTGTCGGCTCTCCCGCAATGGTCTTGACGAGCCGTTCCCGTTTGTTCACCCGCCGCCTTCTATTTCGCCGATTCGCTGGGTGAGCATGAGCGAAAGCATTATCAGGCGATCGTCCTCGGGAGAACGCAGGCGATCTTCCTCGCCAGACGTTTGTTTCTCCCCCTCAACCCGTTGCCCCTCTTCTACGAGCTGCAGGGCGCTGCGGAAGCTGCTTATTGCCTCATCCGGGCTGCCGGCAGACTTAAGTGAGAGGCCGAGCCCGTATCTGGCGTCAATATCATCCGGGTGACTCTTCACGATTTGTGCGAAGGCGTCCACTGCAGCCCTGCTGTCCCCTGCGCGCTGTTGCTGCCATGCGCGGCGTACCTGGTCGTCGACGTTGCTGCTTGCCATTTCACCCTCCCGCGGTCTGCGAAGCGCCCGTAAGCAATTGTAGTTCGCGTCCGTGCGCAGGGCAAATGCGCTGGCCGCGCCCTGCTTGAGTGTTACCTTGCCCACTGCTATGGTACCCTGTGCACATGGACGTCGAGATTCGCAGGGCCGGGCCGGAGGATTTGCAGTCGATGGCCTCCCTCTGGCTGGAGAACATGGCCCTGCAGCAGCTCGGTGACCGGCGCGTGCGGCTCGCGCAGGACGGTGCCGAACGCCGCGTTCGCGCGCTGCAAGGCTGGTTGCAGGAGCTAAGTTTTTGTGTCCTTGTTGCGCTGGCGGGCAGGCAAATAGCGGGATACATTGTCGGCTGCGAGCGCCCAGGGCCGGCGGGAATGTTGCCTGAACGCCAGGGACATATGCTGGAGTTGACGGTGGGCCTGCACACTGACATGAACGGATTGGGCGGAAGGCTGTGGCCGCCGTTGCAAAACTGGTTCCGGCAGCGCGGCCTGGAGGAGATCATCGTGCAGGTGCCCTTGCGCCAGCCGGTGGAGCAGGCTTTCTGGCGCAGCATGGGCGCAATCGAAATGACCGGCATGTTCTGGATGAAGTCATGATTCGGGCAGCAGTGGCAAGCGACGCCGTCGCCATCGGCAAGCACTGGGCGCAGTTGGTGGCGCACCATCATGCGCTGGATGCGGCCATGCCGCGCGCTACGATTGATGGTGCCCACCTTTACGGCCGCAGCCTGAGCGATCGTCTTGAGGACAGCCATACCCAGGTCTTTGTCGCCGAGACAGAGGGGCGCGTGGTGGGTTACGTGCTGGGAGTAGTTGTTGATCTGCTGCCGGAAATGTTCGAGCAGCAGGCGGGCGGCTTCCTCGCAGACATCTACGTCGAGGCGGGCTGGCGCCGTCAGGGTTTCGGCCGTGCGCTGGTGACTGCCTTGACCGACTGGTTCCGGCAGCGAGGGCTGACATACTACGAGTGGCATGTACCGGCCAGCAACCCGGCTGCGCTGGCCTTCTGGTGCAGCATGGGCGGTGTCCCCTGGCAGATCCGCATGCGCGCAGGACTGGTGGAGCCAGAGTAATGACGCAACCGCTTTACCAGCTCGACAGTTACCTCCGCAGCTTCGAGGCGCGCGTCACTGCGGTCGACGAAACGCAACAGGCCGTCATCCTCGACCAGAGCGCCTTCTACCCGGGAGGAGGTGGCCAGCCCTGTGACACCGGGACGCTGATCCACGAGGATCGTGTGATCCCCGTGACGCGTGTGCAACGCGGCTTCCTTCATCTGCTTGATGGCGAGCTGCCCCCGGTCGGCGCCCTGGTGCGCGGCGAGCTGGACTGGGAACAACGCTATCAACTGATGCGCACGCACAGCGCGCTGCACATCCTCTGTGGCGTGGTCTGGCGCGATTACGGCGCCAGCGTCACCGGCGGCAACATGCAGCCGCTGCGCGGACGCCTGGACTTCGAGTTCGAGCGCATGGAGAAGCAGCTGGTCGCCGAAATCGAGGCCGCCATCAACGTGGAAGTCGCCGCGGAGCGCGACATTTGCGTCAAGATTCTGCCGCGCGCGGAAGCCTTCCTCATCCCAGGTCTAATCCGCACGAAGATTAACCTTCTGCCCGCGGGCATTGAGCAAGTGCGTACCGTCGAGATTCAGGGCCTCGACCTGCAGGCGGACGGCGGGACGCACGTGGCCAACACGCGCGAGGTCGGGCCGCTGCGCATCGCGGAATACCGCAGCAAGGGCCGCATCAACAAACGCATCACGCTCCAGTTATAGTTCGATACGCCGCATGCGACGCCTTCACGCCACCGGGTTGCGCGAACGCTTTGTGGCCAGCGGCGTCTACGCGCAGCCGGACGGGCTGCTGGAGCACTGGAGCGCGCACGAGGTCGGCGCCGGCGCGCTCTTCCTGCGCGTCGACCGCGACGGGCGTGCAGCCGGTGGGCCCAGCCTGCTGCAGGAGGCGCTGCGCAATGCCGATGGCAATTTTGAACGCATCGACCAGCAGCACTACGACGCGGGCGGGCGTCCCGGCGCGCGTCTGCGCTGTACACGTTTCGCTGGCCATGTCGAACTTTCCCTCGATAACGTGGACTGCGCGCCCGATGAACAAATAGACATGGGCCCCGACTATGTCCTCATCCCGCCTGGAATATTGCTGGCCGGCATGGCGCTGGCGCGAGCCCAGTGCCTGCAACAGCCCGTGGCCTTGTTGCGGATGACGCTGGATGCCGATCGTTTCGCCTGGGGGCGGTCTTCTGCTGTGGCCTGCTGTGAACAAAGCGGCGTAATACAAGCTGGCGAACGCGCGCTGACGGCGCGGCGCTGCAGCTGGAACGACTCGCCGCAAACCTGCTGGCTCGATGCGCATGGCGTTGCCCTGCGCCTTGAGGCAGCGGGGCAGTCATTCCGCCTGACGCATTATTCCCGGCGCCATGACTGAACAACTGCGTCTCCTGTTGGGGACAGCCCGCCTGCGCGCGCTGCTGCTGCTGCTGGCCTTGACCGGTCTGGCCAGCCTCGTGCTCAATGCCTTCGACGCGGAGGCCATGCCCTGGGTTACCTCTGCCCAGACTCTGCTGGCGCTGACCGTGCCGGTTGGCGCCCTGGCCATTTTGGTCTCGAGCCTGGAGCCGGCCGCGCGTGTGCGCTGGCTCGTCATTTTGCTGCCGGTTCTTGGCGCGCTGCTGCTGGGTCTGACTGGCGAGCCGCGGCTGCTGCTGCCGCTGGTCGGCGTGGCCCTGGGTTGGGCGCTGGCTGGCATCTTTCTCTTCCGCCCGCGTCAACCGCAACTGGCGCAGCAGGCCATCAAGGCCTTGCGGCGCGGTCAATACGAAGCAGCCCTGGGAGCGATGGACACGCTCCTGCTGGCCGAGCCCGATGTTGCGGCCCACTATCGCCTGCGCGCCGAGATTCTGCGTCTGGCGGGTGACCTGGCGCGAGCTGGCGACGATTACCGGCATATGATCCGGTTGACGTCGCAGGACGCGAGTGCCTGGAACGGTCTGGCCGAAGTGCTGCTGCAGGCCGGCCAGTATGAGCAGGCCCGTGACGCCGGCTTGCGCGCCCTGGCGCTGGCGCCCGACGACTGGGTCGCCTACTACAATCTGGGCATGGTTGAGGATCGTCTGCGCTTGCCGTTTGAGGCGGCCGCCCATCTGCGCGAGGCGCTGTCCCGCCGGGTGCCAGACGCGCGCCACCGGTTGCTACTGCGGCTCTATCTAATGCGCGCGCAAGTACGACTGGACGACAGGGCAGGGGCGCAAGAAACGCTGCAGCAATTGCGCGGCGAGGGCAACGGTCTGCAAGAGTGGCAGCGCTTGCTGGCGCATGAACAGGCAGCGTCGCTGCGCAAGGTGCTGGCGGAGGACATCCAGCTGGCGCAGGCACTCATGGATGAGGACGCGTCACTGGCGATTCTGGCGCCATGAACCGAATTGTGCCTGTTCCCGGCAGTCCATGATTCACATTCTCCGCGAGTTCTGGCGCGGTCTGCGCAGCTGGGAAAGACCGGCCCGCCTGGCGCTGGTGCTGGGCCTGCTGGCAATGTTTCCCCTGCTGTTGCTGTGGCTGGCTGGCCCGCCGAATTTGCGACCAGCCGGGCTGGCCGGTCTCTGTGGTCTGGGGATGGGCCTGCAGGTGGTATTCCTCTGGGCGTGGCGCGGCATGCTCAGCGACTGGACTCGGGCGCAGCGGCTCTACCTCGATGGAGAATTTGAAGCGGCCTGTGACTTGCTGCAGGCCAGAAGGTCAATCGGCCGCGCCGACATGCGCAGCCTGACCCTGTTGGGCAATGCCTTGCGTCAGCGCGGTTTGCTGGAGCAGAGCGAAACGGTGCTGCATGAGGCCGTGGCGCAGCGGCCGGGACATGCCTTCCCCCTGACCGGTCTGGGGCGCACGCTGCTGGCCCAGGGGCGCTACAGTGCCGCCGTCGCTGCGCTGGACGATGCGCTGGAGGCTGGCGCTCCGGCCATTGTCGCCCTGGACCTGGGCGAGGCGCTGTTTCATGCCGGTCAGCTTCAGGCTGCGCAAGAGCCCTTGCAGACTGGCCTGGCGGCTATCGATGAACCCGGACGTCAACTGGTCGGACAATACATCTTGTACCAGCTTAATGCCGTGGAGCCACCAGACGCACAACTCCTTTGCGATGGCAGACCCTGGCTTGAGGCGCAGGCCGCGCGCTTCGGGCACACGGACTACGGGATTGCGCTGGCAGCCATGCTGAAGGCGCTGGATGGCAAGACAGCTGATAAACCCGGTTGAATTCAGGGAGCATACGGGATTATTATCGACGAATCAGGAAACAGGCAGGAGGTGCTTGCGTGGCAGCGAGGGTATCGCTCGCGCCGCGGTTCATTCCGGGCTGAGCGCAACAACCAGCCATCCCGATCCTGTATGTAGTCATGCAACGGAAAGGAATGAACCATGTTCAAGGCTGTTGACTCCCGGGTCGACATTCAGAATCTCGAACAGGAGCAGCTCGCGTTCTGGCGCGAACAGCGCATCTTTCAGCGCACGATGGACGAGCGCGAGGGCGGGCCAGGCTTTGTCTTCTACGAAGGGCCGCCTACCGCCAACGGCAAACCCGGCAGCCACCATGTGCTGTCGCGAGCCTTCAAGGACATGTTCCCGCGTTACAAAACGATGCAGGGCTTCTACTGTCTGCGCCGCAGCGGCTGGGACACGCATGGTCTGCCGGTCGAGATCGAGGTGCAGAAGGAACTCGGTCTGACGAGCAAGCAGGACATTGAGGACTATGGCGTGGCGGCCTTCAACGACAAGTGCCGCGCCAGTGTGCTGCGCTACATTTCGGACTGGGAAGAACTGACTGAGCGCATCGCGTTCTGGGCCGACCTCGACAAGCCCTACGTCACTTTTACCAACGACTACATCGAAAGTGTGTGGTGGATTCTGCGGCAACTCTGGGACAAGGGGCTACTGTACCGTGGCCACAAGGTCGTTCCCTACAGCCCCAGTTCGGGCACGCCGCTCAGCAGTCACGAAGTGTCGCTGGGCTACAAGATGGTGACCGACCCCTCTGTTGTCGTGCGCTTCCCGTTACGTGACCAGCCAGGCGTCTCCTTTCTGGCGTGGACGACGACGCCCTGGACTCTGCCGGGCAATGCGGCGCTGGCGGTGGGCGCGGACATCGACTATGTCCGGGTGGAGGGCCCGGGGGAAGACGGCGAACCAGAGCAGCTCATCCTGGCGGAAAAGCTCATGGCACAGGTGCTAAAGGAGCCGGAACGCTATCAGGTCTTGCGCCGTCTGAAAGGCAGCGACCTGGCAGGTCTGCGCTACCTGCCGCTCTACAGCTTCCTGCCCACGGAGAAGAGATACGCCTACGTCGTCACTGCGGACTACGTCAGAATCGACGATGGCACCGGCATCGTGCACGCGGCGCCCGCCTACGGCATTGATGACATGGCGTTGGGCGAGCAGCATGATCTGCCTCTCTTCCGCACTGTCGTCGAGGATGGCCGCTTCATCGAGCAGGCCGAACCATTTGCCGGCATGTGGTTCAAGGACGCCGACAAGGAGATCATCCGCGAACTGAGCGGGCGCGGACTGATGTACAGCGTCGGCAGCTACGAGCACAGCTATCCTCACAACTGGCGCGATGACCAGCCACTGATGTACTACGCGCGCGAAACCTGGTTCATCCGCTCGACTGCCTGCCGCCAGGCGTTGGTTGACCTGAACAAAACCATCAACTGGGTGCCACAGCACATCCGTGACGGTCGTTTCGGCAACTGGCTGGACGACCTCAAGGACTGGTCGCTGGGGCGTGAGCGCTACTGGGGCACGCCGCTGCCCATCTGGGTGGACGACAGTAATGACGACATGTTGTGTGTGGGCAGCGTGGCCGAACTGGAGCAGTTGGCCGGGCGCGAATTCCCGGAGCTGGATTTGCATCGCCCCTGGATTGACGACATCACGTTCCCCAATCCGAATGGTGGCGGCACGATGCGCCGCACGCCCGAGGTGATCGATGTTTGGTTCGACAGTGGTGCCATGCCCCTTGCCCAATGGGGCTACCCCCACAAGGGGCGCGTAGAGTTCGAAGGGCAGTTCCCGGCGGACTACATCTGCGAGGCGGTGGATCAGACACGCGGTTGGTTCTTCGCGCTTCACGCCATTAGCGCCATGCTCTTCGAGGAAGTGTCTTTTCGCAACGTCATCTGCCTTGGTTTCATCCTCAACCACGAAGGCAAGAAGATGTCCAAGAGCCGTGGCATCGTCGTTGACCCCTGGGAGGTCATCAACAGCCAGGGCGCCGACGCCATGCGCTGGTATTTCTATACCGCCGGCCCGCCAGGCGACAACAAGCGCTTCTCCACCGAGATGGTCGCCGATGTCGTGCGCAAGTTCTGGTCTACGCTGTGGAACACCTACAGCTTTTTCGTCACCTACGCCAATCTGGACGGCTGGACGCCCTATAGCCCCCGTCCGGCAGTTGAGGACCGCGACCTGCTCGACCAGTGGGTGCTGGCCGAACTGCACCAGATGGTGGCGACCGTGACGGAAGCCTACGAAGCCTACGACGCGCCCAATGCGACCCGCCCGGTGCAGGCCTTCGTTGAGGCCTTGAGCAACTGGTATGTGCGCCTCGGCCGACGCCGCTTCTGGAAGAATGAGCAGGATGCCGACAAGGCCGGCGCCTACGCCACGCTCTACGAATGCCTGGTCACGGTCAGCCAGCTGATTGCCCCGGCCATGCCTTTCCTGAGCGATGCGCTCTATCGCAATCTGGTGTCAGGAGCGGACGCATCAGCACCGGACAGTGTACATCTGTCGCGCTGGCCGCAGGCTGACGACAGAATCGTTCAGCGCAGCCTGCTGGAAGAGATGCAGCTGGTTCGGCAGTTGGTCAGCCTCGGCCTGGCCGCGCGTAACGAGGCCGGCATCAAGGTGCGCCAGCCTCTCGCCAGCGCTCATTTTGTGCTGCGTCCCGACGATGACCCCGCGACGCTGGAACGCCACATCGAACTGATCCGCAGCGAGTTGAACGTGAAACAGTCAGTTTTCATCCGGGCCGAAGAAGTTGAAACGCTGGTCCAGGAAGAGGTTCAGTTAAACCCGCTGCCGCAGTTTCTGGGCAGGAAGTTCGGCAGCGACTTCCGTCGCGTTCAGTCTTCGCTGCGGGAAGGGCAGCAGGAGCTGTTGCGCGGCTATGCGCAGCAACTGCAGGATGGCGCGGCGATCACCCTGCAGCTGGACGGCCGTGACTTTGAGGTCACGCCTGAAGAGGTTGAGGTACAGATCACGCGTGTAGTGCCCGCCGGCCATGTCATGGCCGCCGAGGCCGGCTGCATAGCAGTGCTGGACACCCGGCTCACGCCCGCCCTGATCGACGAGGGTCTGGCGCGGGAAGTGGTGCGCCGGGTTCAGACCATGCGCCGCGAGGCTGATTTCCAACTTAACGACAGAATTGCCATCCGTTACCTGGCGGACGACAACCTGGCCGCGGCAATCGAGCAGTTTGCAGCCAGCATCTGTAGCGAGACGCTCTGCGATAGCCTGGAGCAGGGCGAGGCTGAAAATGGCTGGCAGTGCGCCGAGTACCTCATCGGTAGCGCCCGCCTCAGCCTTGGTGTAAAACAGCTCGCTCCCAGGAAGTAGCCTGTGTGAAGCGACCAAAAGGCAATCAAGGCAGGCTGCTGGAGCGGCCTGCCCTGGTTTGCTCTGAAACAAATGACAGCTAAATTGACATTAATGCCATCATCAACACTTGAACTTAGTGTTATTGACGATAGAATGTAGCTTGCTTGAGTGAACACTCTGGAATTGTCCAAAGGAACTGTACATGTCGACGAATCACTCCGTCACAGTCCAGGCCTTGATGCAGTTTGCGCTGCCCCTGGGCACGACCCTTGTCACCGGGACTGCCGCGACCAAAATCAGCTGGTCCGTAACCATCCGTGCCCAGCCGCCTGCCTTGCCCGATGTTGCCAGCGGGGAACTGGTGTTGCTCTCGATGGGTATGCTGCGCGCCTACAACAGTCGCATCACCCTGGCAGAAGTGATCGAAAGCCTGGCAAACGCAGGTGTGCAAGTGATCGCCGTGCGCGACAGAATCCCGGACGCGGCGCGCGCCAGCGCAAACAGCCGCGATGTGAGCCTGCTGGCCTTGCCGCCCGACTGCAACCTGCCCAGCGTCGAGCGGGCTATCAACACCCTCATCGTGAACCAGGCGGCGCAACTTATTCAGCGCGGGCTTGAAATCCAGCGCCAGCTCACGCGTCGGGCCGCTGAAAACCATGACCTGTCCAGCCTGCTGCAGATTGTCGCCCGCGCCACCGCCTGTCCCGTCGTGCTGCATGACGAGACCGGCGCGCTCTTGGCGCGCGTATGGCCCAACCTTGCCCGGCGCCAGGGTAGTCGGGAACAGATATCCGACTATTCCATGGAGGCCTTCCGCAAGTGGCTGGAACGGGAGGCACCTGCGGGCGAAGGCAATATAGTGGCCAGCCCGCTGGGCCACACGACGGTATTGCTGGTAGAGAAACGGGCCGCGGGCTGGCTCTCCCTGGTGACGCGCGACGGTGTCCTGGATGAGTTCCTTCGGCTGGTGCTGGGCTATGGCGCGGATGTCTGCGCCATCGAACTTGCGCGAAACCGCGCCATCGCCCTCGCTGTGGAACAAACGCGCGGCGACTGGGTGCAGATGTGGTTAAGCGGCGCCCAGGCGGATGATGACATGATGGCCGCGCGTGCGCGCCAGGCTGGCTTCGAACCGGCCGGCACCAACATGGTTTCCGTATTTCGGGCCGGCGGCGAAATGTTCAGCGAGCCGCTGGAGACCCTGGCGGGATTCGTGCGTGACGACATGCAGCGGCGCCAGCTCGACGGGGCTGTGGGGCAGTATGTCGACATGATCGTCGCGCTCTACCCCCTGAACAACGGGACGCGGCCCACACGCATCCGCGACATCATCAACGATCAGCGCGTCCTGCTGGCCGACCGGGTGAGCAACGGCTGCATCGGCGTGGGCATCAGCCGGCCCTGTTGCGGGCTTGCAGCCATGCGCGAGGCGTGGCGTGAGGCGCGCGACGCCCTGGGCATCGCCACCGAGCTTGGTGAAAGTGACCAGGCAACCTACTACGGCGACCTCAAGCTGTATCAGTTGCTGCTGGCTCTGAAGGAGCACAACCTGGAGGATCTGGAGCGCTTTCACGAAGCGACGCTGTCGACGCTGCTGGAACATGATGAACGCCGCCAGGGAGAATACATACGCACGCTGAATGGTTTTTTCCAGGCCAACGGCAATCTGGCCAGGGCCGCCAAGGAGCTGGACGTGCACCGCAACACGCTCGTCTACCGCCTTGAACGTATCAACAACCTGACCAACCTTGACCTCGATGACGCCGAGAACCGCCTGATTCTGCACCTGGCGCTGAAGATCCAGCGCGTTCTGGCCACCGTGACGGGCGTTCACAATGCAGTCGCCTGAGCGCGTCAGGAAATCTATGCGTCCTGCCCGATTTTGATCTTCCGCGTTTCTTCCGGCACGACGATAGCCATGACGAGGTAAATCAGCAGGCCGGGCCCGCCGGCCAGTGCCATAAACACGAAGACCAACCGTACAATCGTGACGTCCAGCTTCAGATACTGGGCCAGCCCGCCGCAAACTCCGGCCAGCTGGCGCTCTCCGCACGAACGATACAACTTGCGTTCCATGGCGCCCGGCCCTCCCCCTGGAGCTGTCTACACCATATTACGACGAATGTGACATGTCGTCGTAAATCCGGTGCTGGACTGCGGGGTGGGAGGTTATTGTTCCGGTTCGTGGCGCAGCGGCGAGATGCGAATGAAATAGTCCTGCGGGCGCGATTTCAGGTTGTAGAGATGCTGCACGGAGTCTGCCTGCCGGTTTTCTTCGAGCGTGTTGATGTAGGTACCCATCAATTCCTGCACGTCCCCGACATCACGTTCATCCAGTGCATAGATGTCCACCGAGGCGCCAGGCGCAATGCGGCTGCGGATGGCATCGACCGTCAGGTTCATGTCCGGCTGTATGCGCTGGAAGATGACGCCGCCGGTCATTCCGGCGCAAATCCACGGGCCTGGGTCGCCCAACACCAGCGCGCGACCCGAGGTCATGTATTCGAAGGCGTAGCCCTTCAAATGCGCGCGCGCCCCGATTCCGCCCAAATCATCCCGCAGCGGTTCCGTGAGCTCGCCGCCGAAGACGACGTCCGCGCCGCTGAAACGAATACAGGCGCGTGTGTCGGCGCATCCCTGCACAATGAAGAAGCCGCCCTGGGCACCGTAGGCGAAGCTCTTGCCGACGGAGCCATCAAGGCGTTTGCCGTTGTGGTTGAGTCCCTTCAGAACCGTAACCTTGCCGCCACGCGCGCACTTGGCAACGCCATCCTGAGCGCCGCCTTCCACGATTATGTTCACCGGCGCATCGGTAAAGGCGCCGAGGCCGTTGCCAGCGATGGCGGAGTTGCTGAAACTGAGATGGATGTTTTCCATCTTGTGGGCATTCGGGAAGCCGCGTTTGAGCGCGCCGCAAAGATGCGTGCCCAGCGCGCGATCGCTTGCCATCACAGTCTCGTCATCATAGGTCATTTCGGTGAAGCCCTGGGCAGCGTACTCGGCCAACTCCTGCGTGATTTGCTTGCTGAGCGTGTTGCGCGGGCGGGTCACGAGGCGGCCGACGCCCTTTTGTATGCGGGTCTTCTGCACAGGCGGGACAGGTTGCATGAGTACATCAAGGTCCAGGCGATCGTGCAGCGACGCCTGCGTGAGCAGATCGACGCGACCGACGAGGTCCTGCGTCCGCCTGACCCCAAGGCGCGCCGTCCACTTGCGAATGTCTTCGCCAAGCATCTGGAACACATTACAGATTCCGGCAACCGCGGGCTCGAAGTCGCGCGGCTCGAAGGAAGGCAGGCCTTTGGCTTTCGCCTCCTCTTTCGTTTTGATGTGAGTGGTAATGCCAACGTGACAGGTGCCTTCTTGACACTTGCGACAAATAGTGCAGCCGATAGCGACCATGGCCATGGTTGCGAATCCGACGCGATCCGAGCCAAGGCACATCATTTTGACCACGTCGCGCCCGCTTTTCATGCCACCGTCACACCACAACTCAACGCGGTCGCGCAGCCCGCTTTCGATGAGCGCACGATGCGTCAGCCACAGACCGATTTCCACTGGCAGGCCGACGTAGCGCAGGGCGTGCGCGCGCGCCGCGCCCGTTCCGCCCTCGTAGCCGGTTAGCGCAATGATGTCGGCGCCAGCCTTGGCCACACCCACGGCAATGATGCCGACGCCAGGCACGACCGGAATTTTCACGGAGATGCGGGCGCTGGTGTTGGCAGTCTTCAGCTCATCGATCAGCTGCGCCAGGTCCTCGATGGAGTAGAGATCATGGTTGTTGCTCGGTGAAATCAGGCCGACGCCGGGGACGGTCTGACGTGCTGCAGCGACCTGTTCGGTCACCTTGAAGCCAGGCAGATGGCCGCCCTCGCCGGGCTTGGCGCCCTGGCCAATCTTGATTTCAATTAGTCCGGTCGAGTTGAGGAAGGCCGCGTTGACGCCGAAACGGGCGGATGCCACCTGCTGGCCACGATTGTGCGGGTACAGGCCCATCAGCTCCGGCAACTCGCCACCCTCACCGTTGACGCAAAGGATGTCCAGTCGTTTGGCGGCTTCGGCATAGGCCTTGTAGGCCAGCTCTCCCTGCGAACCGAATGACATGGCGGTGATGAGAATCGGCATGGTGTGACGGCGGCCTTTGCCGGCCACCGAGGTGTCGATGTCTTCGGGCTTCAGTGGCTGCTCGCTCTCCCGTAGCCCCAGCGTGTGCCGGATGGCGATAGGGATTTGATCCTCAAGATTGAGCAAGACGTCGGTGTATTCCTCGAGAGAGAGCTCCCCGTGGGCGACGGACTCGGCCTTCTTCCACATCTTGGGATAGAAGCGGTCTGCGTTGGCCAGCCTGGCGCGGGTGTCGCCACGCAGGTCACTGGCACGAGACTCGGCGTCCGCCTGAATGGCATCCCAGGTCAGCCCGCGTTCGGCGGAACCGAAATAGTTGGGCGTCCCGAAGAGTGCGGCCACGCTGTCCGTCAGGCCGACCGAACTGAAGGAATGACCGTAGCCGCGTAGCTCGTGGCAGCCGATGGTTGAGGTGACCTTTTGCAGGCCGGCTGTCAGGATTTTGACGCTGGAATCGAGCGCCCGCAGCGCATCCTCATCGCTCAGTGGTTTGCGCGAGGGACGCGGCGCCTGCTTGAGCGACACGGCGTAGATCGCATAGGGCAAGACGGCATTGGCGCCAAGACTGATACACAGCGCCAGATCGTGCAGGGTACGCAGGGCGCCCGAGCGCAAGATGATGCCGGTGCTCCGGCGCAGGTTGGGCGACTGCGGCGCCTCGCGCAAGGCCTTGTCAATGGCGATGGTCGCCAGCGCGGGATCCAGCCACAGCCCGTCTCCCGATAGCGATTCTTCGTCATCCAGCAGCAGGCAGCGCGCTCCGCCCAGCACTGTCTCAATGGCAGCCGCCTGCAGCCGCTGCAAGGCCTGTTCGACCGTTTCTTCCGGCTCGGTGACCAGCGCCAGGCGCGTCAACTCCTCGCCAAAATAGTCGCAAACGTCTTCCAGCGTGTGGCTGCCGTGCAGGCTGGCAACCTTGCGCATGATTTCTACCGACGCAAGATCCGGGTGTCCGCCGGTAAGCAACGGCGTCTCCAGTTGCAGCAGCCGGTTTTCCTCGTTGGCGACCTGGCCGATCTCGGGCCGTGTGCCCAGCAACACGCGCGTGGAGAACTGCGAGCGCTCCCGTTCCCGATCAATGGAAGGATTGGTGACGACGGCCACCGTTTCCTTGAAGTAGTCCGTCAGATTGGAACGAGTGCGGGCCATGGCGGCCAGCGGGCCATCCCAGCCCAGCGAGCCGATCTGCTCCTTTTCGTTATCGACCATGCTGTCTATCAGGCTGGCGTGGTAACGCTCCCAGCCCATGGCGGCCATCAACTTCAGGTTAATTGGCGCCGCCTTTTCCGTCCAGGGCAATACCTTCGTGCTCGTGGCACTGCGCTCCAGCGTTTGCAACTGCGCGCCACCGCCCTGGCCGCCACCTGGAAAGTTGCCTGCAGGATCTGCGTCCACGGCAGGGGCGAAGCGTTCTTCACGTGGCACGGGCAGGCTGCCCGCATTGGCGTGAGTGTTGACGCCGTTTACGGAGCGGCCGTTATGACCTTTGCCATTCTGCCCGATGAGGGCGGGGATGCCGCCCGACATCCAGGAAAAGTGGATGCCACGCGCGCGGAAACGCTGCAAAACGTGCCGCTGTATGGCCGGGTAATCCAGCACTTCGATGCGCCGGCCCTGTTCAATCCGCAGCGCGACCTTCTCGCCCGGCGCCAGCGGCCGGGGATCGGAGGACATCATGTCCAGCGGGTAGACCCCGCGTTCGGAACTGGCGAAGTATTCCTTCTCGGTATCGCCAAACCACAAGGGCCGCAGCCCCAGGGCATCCACACTGAAGATGGCCAGGTCGCCCATGCGCGCGACGACCGCGGAAGGGCCCTGGGCAAAGGGGCCGAAGCTGTATCTCATCTGCTCGTACATCGTGCGGATTTCAGGTGAATTGCGGATCAGGTCGTGCTCGAAGGGCGGGAAAACGAGCTCCATGGCCTCAATGAGGTCGAGGCCAAAGTCGTGGCACAGCGCCGAGATCGCGCGGTCGACGTCCTGCGAATCAGAATTGGCGCTGTCAAGCTCGATGCCAAGCATGGCGGCTTCCATGCGGAAGCGGGAGATTGTGTTGAACTCGCCGTTGTGCCCCAGCACGTCAAAGGGCTGGGCGCGCTCGAAAATGGGGTTGGTGTTGGTGCTGTAGCGCGCATGCCCAAGGGTGATCGTAGATGCATAGTCGGGGTCACGCAGTTCGGGATAGTAGCGGCGCAGGATTTCCACCGTCCCCTGCATCTTGTAGACGACGCTGTGGGAAGAGAATGAGGGGAAGTGTACGTTCAGCTCGCGCTCCAGCCGCGTCATCAGCGTATAGAGCGTGCCTTCGAGATCGGCCTTTGGCACGCTGCCGCTGATGCCGGCGATCTGCCAGAAAATGGGCGCGCTTCTTTCGGCATTGCGCCCAAGGACATTCGGGTCGACCAGCCCCGGCATGTCGAGCAGGGCCTCCAGACCGGAAGCCGTGATCTCGAGAATTATCTTCTCGACGATCTGTTCCGCCTGACTTGGCGTGGTGGCCGGGATAAACACATGAGCTACCCAGAAACGGGAGCTCGATGCCAGCGAGGAACGCAGCCCGACCTTGGCCAGCTTGCGAGTCCAGAGTTGACGCGGAATGTCGGTCAGAATGCCGACGCCGTCCCCCTCACCGTCGATGTAACCGGTGCGGTGGCCCATGCGCGCCAAAGCTTCAATTGTGCGCTTTACATTGCCATGAGTCGCTTCAGCACCCTTCCGCACCGCACAAATCAACGCACACGCATCGCGCTCATTGCGGTCCAGCGGGTGCAGATTAGGTCCGGAGACTTGTGGAGCGTACCGTTCACTCTTCATGGCTGGCGTCACCTAACTCCATTTTGGTGGGCGATGCAAACCAGAATAAATCCGCTGACCAAAGCATGGCCGGAGCGCAACTAAAAATCTGCCAGAACATAATGTACCACGCCCTGGGCAGCGTGCACAGAGCGCGACGGGCGCGGGTGACATTTACCTTTTTAGCACGCGACGGGGCTGACGGCAAATGGCGGCTCTCTCAGGCGATCGACAGCAGGCGGCGAATGGTTAACGCCAGGTGCAGGGCCAGCCGGGTTTCTGGCCGTTTCATGTCGATACCGGCGATTTCCTCAATGCGATTCATGCGATAGAGCAGGGTGTTACGATGCACAATCAGGGTCTCGGCGGTTCGGCTCAGGTTGCCATTGCAATGGAAATATGCTTCCAGCGTTTTGACGAGGTCTGCGTGCTGCCGGTGGTCGTACTCCTGCAGGGGCCCCAGGTTGCGGTCGCAAAACTCGACGAGCCGGTCCCGGTCGGAAAGATTGAGGATGAGCTGAAATACGCCCAGGTCACCGATATAAAGCGGAATGTCGGTCTGCAGCCGTTGAGCCAGATCAAGCGCCTGGCGGGCGTCGCGATAGCTGTTGCGCCAGGAGCTGACTTCGCGCGCCGTCTGTCCAAGGCCGACGGCGACGCGCGCGCCACTGAACTGGTGACACGCCTGGGTACAGAATTCCTGCGCCAGCACAAGCCCGGAATCGACAGGGTTGGCCTCGTCGGGCGCGAAGAACACCAGCACCTCTTGCTCTCGCTCGCGTTGCCATACAAGCGCCTTGGCCCGCTTGCGGGTGACCACTCCCTTGACCAGGGTCTCCAGGCGCCGGACTGAAGGGGCCCGTTCTCCCTGCCAGGCGAGCACGATAGCAGTATGGGTGACGCTCATGTTGTGGTCCAGACGCTCGCCCTGGCTGACCGCCTCCTGCTGGCTGACGTCACCGATGAGCAGACGGTCAAGGAAAGCGCCGCGCAGGCGCTTCTCGGTGTCACTTACGGCCTTGGCCTTGGCCATTTCAAGTGCGCAGGCGGCGGCGCCGTGCTCGGTGACGAGGGTGTCGACATCGTCCAGATCTGTATCCATCCCGACAACAGAGAGATAACCGCGGCCGACGTCGCCGGCCACGACCGGCGCAACCAGGCGCGCCAGACCAGGCGTGGGAATGGCCTGCATCAGCACAGCGCTGTCAATTTCGGTAACGCGGAACCGGTCCTGGAAATCAGTGGGCAGGTTGTCGTGACGTGTCAGAAAGTGCTCGACTTCTCCCCAGGAGTCGACAAGGTGTGGCTGCACCGAGCTGTAGAGCACGCGCAGGCGCTTGTCCTGGATGACGACCGTCTTCTCCGTCAGGCGCGATATGGCGTTGATGAGTTCGGGCATACCACCGTTGTTGGAAGTAATGCGGGCCAGTTGGCGGTAGATCTGCGCGCCGCGTTGCTCCAGCTGTCCCTTGCGGTCCACCAGCAGGCTGATGACCGCCTGCTCCACCATGCGAATGCGCGAATTGCCGGGCAATACCAGCAGTGGGATGTTGTAAGTGTTGGCTTCTGCGACCGTCGCCGGCGAAGGTGTATCGCTGAGCACGACCGCGGCTGCCTGCGTGTCAGATGCATGGCGCACCACGTCTATCTCGGTGGTGACAGGCGCGCTGTTCCTTGGCTGGCTGGCCAACAGGATAAGTTCTCCCTCCTGGGGGAGTCTGGCTGGTGCAGAGTACTCCGGGTAGACGACACTGGCCCAGGAGACCGGGCGGCCCAGCAAGCTCTTGCCGGCCACGACATGCGTGCCAAGCGGCAGCGCCTGCTTGCGCACGTCCTCCACTGTGATCCGCTCAATGAACACAGTCATTGCTCCGCCAGATAAACTGCACAACTTTCAGGGATTGATAGCCATGTTCCCTACAAGAATTATACTCGTTCTCCAGCATAGTGCACAAGGTGTTGCCCTGCCTGGCAGGCGCTTCCGCCCGGTGCTGACTCCTTGCAGCCAATGGTATGATTGACAGTCGTGAGTCCGCCGGCAACAGGTGAGGGCTCAGGACTCGACAGATTGGCGAACGCATGACGAAACGCATTGGCATCCTCACGGGCGGCGGCGATGCCCCGGGACTAAACGCGGTCATCCGCGCGGTCGTGCTGACTGCGATCCGCTGTTACGGCTGGGAAGTGATGGGGATCCGCAATGGCTTTGACGGCCTTTATGCCGGCACGCCGGGCATCTTGCTGGATGAGGAGGGCGTGCGCGGCCTGCTGGCGCGTGGCGGGACGATTCTGGGCGCCGCCAACCGTGGCAACCCCTTTGCATTGCGCGTAATGCGGCCTGACGGCACGGTGACAGTTGAAGATGTCTCGCAGGAAGCCGTAATCCGAATGGCCGAGCGTGGCCTCGATGCGCTCATCGTCGCCGGCGGCGACGGCACGATGGCCATCGCACACCGCCTGGCCGGCCTGGGCGCGCCGGTTGTGGGCGTTCCCAAAACGATCGACAACGACATCAGCGAGACAGACGTCACCTTCGGCTTCAATACGGCCATCAACACCGCGACCGAAGCGCTGGACAAGTTACGCACCACGGCCGAAAGTCATCACCGAGTGATGGTGCTCGAGTTGATGGGCCGTCATGCTGGCTGGATCGCGCTCAAGGCGGGCGTTGCGGGTGGAGCTGACGCCATCCTCATTCCCGAAATCCCGTTTGATATCGAGGTTGTCTGCGAGAAGATCCGCCAGCTGCAGGCATCCGGGCGACGCTTCAGTCTAATCGTTGTGGCGGAGGGCGCGGCGCCGGTGGGCGGCAGCCAACTCTACTATATTGAAGGCAAGAACGGCTCCGAAGGTCGCCTGGGTGGCATGGGTCACAACGTGGGTAGCCTGCTGGCCGACAGCGTGGACG
Organism: Phototrophicaceae bacterium; assembly: GCA_965238035.1. Lineage (GTDB taxonomy): Bacteria > Chloroflexota > Anaerolineae > Aggregatilineales > Phototrophicaceae > JAGWBD01. The sequence goes on from OZ250163.1 coordinate 2,592,909, forward strand.
CCGAGGTGCGCGTAACCGTGCTGGGCCATCTGCAACGTGGCGGTCAACCTTCGCCACGGGATCGCTGGCTGGCGACTCGCTTCGGCTCGGCGGCGACGCATCTGGTGGCGCAAGAGCGCTGGGGCTACATGGTGGCGCTGCAGGGCACAGAGATCGTTACTATCCCGCTGGGCGATGCCCTGCAAATGAAACGGGTCGACCCGCAGGGCGAGATGGTTCAGATGGCACGCGACCTGGGAATTGTGTTCGGCTAGCTGCGCGTGCTTGCGGCAGGAGCGTCTTCCTGCAACAAACGTCGGTAGCAGTCGCGCCACAGTTCCGGCTTGCGCATGTAACGGTTGATGCGAATGTCGCGGAAGTGCGGCAACAGATCTGCAATCACCAGCGGCACCTGTCCCGGCTCGTCGTTACGCAGGATCTTTTGCAGGTCTGTCGCGCTCTTGCGCGCCCAGCGCCAGCGTTGGCGCAAATCCTCGGACTTGACCCAATAATTGCGTTTTTCCCAGACGAGCGCGCTCTGCTCGATGCCTTCATCAATCTCGTGCAGGCAAAATACCATCAACGCCAGCATGTCGCGTGCCTCTTCATCGAGGCTGGATTTCTGGCTGAGGCGGCGCAGTAGTTCAGCAATGGTGCGGCGCACCTGGTTGCGGCGCTTGCCGGTGCTGTCCACGTTGATGACGCGGCTCATGTAGCGGCTGCGTCCTCTTCCGGGGTCCAGGGCCGGATGCCCTTGTAGATGCGCGTGCTGCCAAAGGTTTTAAGGATGGTCGTCGCGTTGCGCCCGGTCGCCTCGGCCAGCTGCAGCGGCGTGCGGGGCTGATTATTGTTGCCGAGGAAAACGCGAAACACGCTGTCTACCAGCGAGGTTTGCCGATTGATGAAATCTGGAGCGGCAGCGGCATGACGGATGGCCAGGGCGAGTTCATCCATCCGGAACACTTCCCCCGTATCAGGTTCGATGTAATCGATTAGAAGTCCTTCTGTGCTTCCCAGCAGCTGTTCGCGCTGCCCTGGCTGGATATGGCTGAGGAGATAGATGCGCAAATCTTCACGGCTGCGCTGCCACCAATCATAGTCAATGAAAAAGCGTGTTTTGAGCGTGGGCTTGATAAGAAATCCGGAGCGGGCAATCCGGGTGGTCATATGGCCTGTCCCTGGCGAGCCCCGCGCCAGTAATGATCGCCGACATATTCGAATTCCGGATTGGCGACCAGGGCAGCCATAAGCGGGCCAGGCGGACAACGCCGAATGACGTTGACGGCGCTGTAAAGTGTCTTGAGGTGTACCGCGCCCTGGGGCGAAAGCGGAGCCAGCGCGCGCAGGGCGCTGTTGATGTTGTGCAACAGCGGTCGTCTTTGCTTCAGGTTCTCCTCGAAGAGGGCATCGATACTGCGCGGCTCTTCCGCGCCCAGCACCATCTGATCGTCGTACCTGGCGCCGATAGTCCCTCTGGCTTCCCTGAACGCCAGCTGGTTGTCACGCGGCGTGATGAGGCGTACCAGTTCCTTGCGCGGCCGGTACTGACCCAGATCCAGCAGGATGCTTCCCGCCTTTTCGTCGCGGCTCACTTCAACGTAGGCTCCCACAGGCAGTGCGTACTTGCGATAGTAATTTCCCAGTCCGCAGACATAGCGTTCCCGACGCACGATCCAGCCAGTGAACTCCTCGCCGTCACGCGCGTCGACGAGGGTGACGTACACCCGCTCGCTCTGCCGCGCGGTGGGGAAGAAAGTGCGCAAACGCGCGTTGAGCGGCAGGGTGCCCAGGCGTCGATGAGGGTAGATCAGGGTCACGACGGCGCTTGAAATCTCGTCGCCGGCATAGCGCAGCGGCGAGAGCTCATCGTCGATGTCGGCCTCAAGATCGAGCATGTCATCATCAAGCAGGCTGCGGTCGTGTTCGATGCGGGAATAGCGAAGTGGCGGCGGCGGCGTCTGCACTTCTTCAGGCTCCATGCGCTTCAGAAACCAGAGCACAGCGCCGGTTGGGCCAACCTCGTCGAAGCGCTCATCGTGCAGCAGGCTGTTGTTCATCGAGAACTCGTGCAGCGCCGGCGAGCCGGAAAGACCGCCGATCTGCTCCAGTATCTCCGTCGTGGCGAAGGGGCCGCCGCCATGGATGTCTAGCACGGCCTCCGCCAGGTTCAAATGCGCTTCCTCTACATCGAGCAAAAGCTCGCGCACAAACCATTCGTCCTTGAGGCGAATTAGATTGCCGGCGTCGAAGAGCTTTTCCTGCAAGTCCTCAAGAATCTCCTCGCCGGACTGCTCCATAATGTCATCAACACTGAGTGCCGGCCCTAGGTGGTCAATTGAATTGTCGTCCTCTGCCCGGCTGAGCGTGTGTGGCGCATCTAGCTGCGTCGCGAACTCGCGTGTGCGCCCGTTTTCCTCAAAGTTAACCGCGATCACTGTGAAAGGTTCGAGCCCGGGATGGTTGCCGGCCCGCTGACCCACGACCTCGCCGGCGGCGTAGTCCAGCGCCGGGAAGATGAGTCGTTCTCCTGTGCTGCAGGCCTCGGCAGGGTTGTAGAAGCGGGCGTTGCGGAAGCGTTCTTGCAGATTGCGGCGCTCCGCAGCCAGCCTTTCCTGGACCACCTTGCGCGCCAGGGTCAGTGTGGCAAGTGGTCGCTCCTGCTCCAGCAGCAGGTTGCTGATGTAGTCAACATCTTCAGGCTCGATTCTGAACGGCAGCAGGCTGCTGGACGTTGGCGGAGCTGACATTATGCCTCCGGCCGGGGGGACGCAGACTACATTCGACAGCCTGCCTCGGAACGGATGGCAGTATACTGGACGTACTGTGCACATACAAGCGTCGGCTTGACCCTCGCCTGGCCCTCAGGTATACTGCGCCGCTGTCAGCGACGGTGACTTGCTGTGGCTGTAGCATCCGGGCAACCAGGACAGGGATCGCAAAAATGTCGACCAAGCGCACATGGCAGCCCAAGATTCGCCGACGCAAGCGGGTTCACGGCTTTCGTCAGAGGATGCACACGAAGGGCGGTCGGCGCGTATTACAGGCACGGCGGCGCAATGGCCGGCATGTGTTGACCGTCACGCCCAATCACGTCAAGAAAGTCAACTGGAAGGCCTGAGCGCGGGCATGGAGCGGCGTCTCCGCCTGCGCGATGGCGCCGACTTTCGTCGCGTGCGCAAGCGCGGGCACAGTTACGCAAATCGCATGCTGCGGCTTGACGTGGCGCGCGGCTTGTGTTCTCACAACCGCTATGGCGTCGTCACCGGCAAGAACGTGGGCGGAGCCGTGACGCGAAATCGTGTGCGGCGATTGTTGCGCGAGGCCCTGCGCGACCTGCATGCGCAATTGCAGCCGGGCCATGATCTGGTTGTTGTAGCGCAGCCAGCGTTTGCCGGAGAATCTCTTGCGGCCGTGCGCATTGCATTGACGCAGCAGTTGCAACGGGCGGGGCTGCTGGAGAGCGGGGGCGATGGGGAATGAAGCGGGCTGCGCTGGCGTTGATAGGTGGCTACCAGCGCTATGTGTCCCGCGTGTTGCCCTCCAGTTGCCGCTTTCATCCGTCCTGTTCTGTCTTCACCTATGAGGCAATTGAACGCTATGGTTTGTTGCGCGGTGGATGGATGGGTGTGAAGCGCATCGCCCGCTGTCACCCCCTTAACGAAGGCGGTTATGATCCGGTGCCGGACCTTGACTAGCGTTATCCCACGGCGCTTGCGTCATGCGCTGCTCCTGCTCCTCCTCCTTTGGGTCGCTGCCTGCGTCCCCATTCGCCAGGAGGCCGGCTGGCCGGTGCTGAGCAAGCTCGGCGACGGTGACAGCATCCTGCTGACCTATAACAACAAGATCACCAGGATCGATTCCGGCAGCGGGCAGCCCGTGCGCCTGCGCAACGCGGACGGCGAAATTCGCGTGGACGAGGAAGGCAAGGCGCGCATCTGGGAGTTCAGCGGGCCGGAGGCCGCGCCCAACCAGTTCTTCTCCAAACCTCTGCAGCTGGACGAAGACAACTTGCTGGTATTGAGCAACACGGAACGACTCTTCGAAGTGAACCTGGCGCGGGCAGACGCGCTGCTCGAGGAAGGCAAGGTGCTGCCTGGGCGCGTGCTGGCTTCGCCGCTGCTGGGCGAGGAACTGGTGTACGTCGGGGCGGAGCGTACGCTGTTTGCGCTTGAGCGCGACAGTTATCAGCAACGCTGGAGTTTCGAGACCGGCCAGAGTATCTGGTCACAGCCCCTGCTGCTGGACGGCATGCTGCTCTTCACTTCGCTGGATCACAATCTCTACGCCCTCGACCCCCAGGACGGTGCCGAAATCTGGCGTCTTGACCTTGGCGGCGCGGCGCCAGTGGCGCCCGTGGTGTATGAGAGTCAGTTGTACACGGGCAGTTTCTCGCGCAAGATATACAAAATTTCGCGGCAGGGTAGAATCCTGGCCGAGTTCTCGACAGAGGACTGGGTCTGGGGCGCGCCCGCCATCATTGACGGGGTGCTCTACGCGGCTGATCTGGGCGGCAATGTCTACGCCCTGGAAATCCGCGAGGAAAGCTTCCGCCTGCTGTGGCAGTCCGAGGTCAGCGAACGTGCCATCCGCGCGACCCCGGTAGCGAGTGGCGAGTACGTCATCGTCGCTGGCAGAGACCAGAAACTCTACTGGCTCGACCGTGATGATGGCCGCACCTATTTCACGCGCGAACTGGCTGGCGAGATAGTTTCGGACATGCTGCTGCTGGATCAGGGCGCGGATTCTGAGCCTTTGCTGGCGGTCAGCACGCTCGCCAACGAGGACGCGCTGGTCGCTTATGGTGTACAAAACGGTGAACGCCGCTGGACCTACAGTCGCTAGCGTAACTGGCGTAGCAGAGGGGAAGACGTGACCACATGTGGGATCTGATTCTTAATCCCTTCATCACCCTGCTGACCCTGCTCTACTCTATTCTGGGTCAGAATATTGTGCTGTCGATCGTCGTCTTCACCGTGCTGGTTCGCCTGGCCATCCTGCCGCTGACGGCGCAGCAGCAGCGCTCCTCAAAGCGCATGCAACAGCTGCAGCCGGAACTCAAACAGCTGCAGGAGAAACACAAGAACGATCGCGAAAAGCTGGCGCAGGAGCAGATGGCGCTCTACAAGGAGCATGGCGTCAATCCCTTTGGCGGCTGTCTCCCGCTGCTCATCCAGTTCCCCATTCTGATTGGCCTCTACCAGGCGATTATTTTCACGCTGGCGGCCACGCCTTTTCAGTTACTCGACCTCTCCGGCCGCTTCCTGCTGCCGGGCCTGGATCAAATGGTGCCGCTGGAGAACCTGTGGCTGGGCATGGACCTCAGCCAGCCGCCTACCAACAACCCGCAATGGGCGCTGGCCCTGCCAGTGCTGGTGCTGGTGACGACCTGGGCGCAGTCAAAACTGACCGTTACGCCCACGCCGCCGAAATCCAGCTCGGATGGACGACCCAGCCAGGCGCAGGCCATGACCCAGTCCATGACCACCATCATGCCCCTGATGTTCGGGTTCTTCTCCCTGTCATTCTCCGTGGGCCTGTCGATTTATTTCGTCATCTCCAACGTCATCGGTATCATCCAGTACAGCCTTATGGGGCAGTCGAAACTGGATTTACGCAAGCTTCTGCGACGTGGCGCTCCTGAACTGGACGATGGCGAGGCTGCAGCAGCGCTCCCGGCGAAAGCTGCCCCCCGTGCCGAAAAGCGGCGCAGACGGGATGACGACGACAAGGGTCGGCGCAAGGTGAAGTCTCGCAACCGCTGAGTTGGCGCGGTGCGGCCAGGCCGCTGGCCAGAATTGAGGACTTGCAGAATGAATGAGGATCGTTCGATCGAGGTTACCGGCGAGGACGTTGAGCAGGCCGTTGCCAGCGGGCTGGAGCAACTTGGCGTTGGGCCTGATGATGTCATGGTGGAAGTGCTCGAAGAGCCGGCCCGCGGCATGTTCGGTCTGGGTGCTCGTCCGGCGCGCGTTCGGCTGCAGTTGCTGACCACGCCTCCACCCGCTCCGGAAGCAAGTATGATCGTCGCTGAAGAAGTGTCCGCGGCGCAAGAGCTGGAAGTCGTGGAAGACGAAAGTCAGGATGATTATGAAGAGCCTGAACCCGACAGCATGGATGAGATGCCGGCTGCGGCGGAACTTTACGAGGGCGACCTGGAAGAAGACGCCGAGGTAGGCAAGGTCGTGCTTGCCGAACTGCTGGAGAACATGGAAATCAGGGCCGAGGTGCAGGTACGCCGCGACGAGCCGACGGACGAGGAAGAACCGCCCTGGATGCTGGACATCACCGGCGAAAGTGACCTCAGCGTCCTCATCGGACGCAAGGGCGAGACCCTGGCGTCGTTGCAATACATCACGCGCCTGGTCACCAGCCGCGAACTGCAGCGCCGCGCCAACATCGTCGTGGATGTGGGCGGCTACAAGGCGCGGCGTATGATCCGCCTCTTTGCTTTGGCGCGCCGCATGGCGGACCAGGCAACCAGTATGGGGCGTCCGGTGGCCCTGGAGCCAATGCCGCCCTACGAACGGCGCATTGTGCATCTCGCGTTGCGCGAACGCGAGGATGTCACCACCGAGAGCAGCGGGGAAGGTGAGGCGCGCAAGGTCAACATCATTCCCGCTCAGGACTAATGCCGCAGGCAACCTGTCTGGTCATTGGTCACATGACCGCGGACCTGACGCCACAAGGCACACGCCGCCAGGGCGCCACCGCTTCCCATGCAACACGAACGGCGCACGCACTGGGTCTGCGGGTCCGGTTGCTCACCAGCGTCTCGTCACAGGAACCGCTGCTGGACGACCTGCGTCCCTTTCTCGATGAATTGCACGTCGTTCCCGGCGCGGCCACCAGCACCTTCGAAAATCTTTACGACTCTGCCGGCCGGCGCACGCAGATTCTGCGCGAAATTGCTGCGCCGCTGGGCCCGTCGGATGTCCCTTGCGCCTGGTGTGATACGCCGCTGGTGCATCTGGCGCCGTTGACCGGGGAGGTCGACCCGGCGCTGGCGGCCCACTTCCCAAACGCTACAGTGCTGCTCACGCCCCAGGGCTGGCTGCGCGAGCGCGATAAGCATGGCCTGATGCACTTCCGCCACTGGTTCGATGCAGACGTGCTGCGCCACGTCGACATCGTCGTTTTCAGCGAAGAGGACATTGCCGCAGCGCCCGACCTGGAGGCGGCCTTCGCGGCCAGCGTGCCCTGGCTCTTTGTGACGCGGGCCGAGCGCGGCGGCACCTGCTATCACCATGGCGTTCCATTCGACTACTTAACGCCGCAGCTGCCGGTAGTGAACACCACCGGTGCCGGCGATGTCTTTGCGGCGGCCGCGCTGGCCTGCGCTCACCGTCTTGAACGAGACATGCCTCGCGTATGCCAGGTGGCCGCGCAACTGGGCGCCACCACCATCACCCGCCCCTGGCTGGAAGGCGCACCCACGCTGCAAGCAGCCAGACAAGCCCTGAACCTTCTGGAGCAACCATGAGCGTCGTCGAACGTGTGCTGTTCAATGGTCAGATTCGCACGCAGGATCCTGCCAGGCAGCTGGTCAGCGCGCTGGCGCTGGTCGGCGAGCGCATTGTCGCTGCGGGCACTGACGAGGAGATGCTGGCGCTGGCCGGGCCCGGCAGCGCGCGCGATGATCTGGGCGGTCAACACGTCATCCCCGGCCTGATCGACGCGCACATCCACTGGGCCGGAACGGCGCTTGCTTTGCAGGAGGTGGATGTCTTCGAGCTACCCTCGAAAGAGGAAGCGCTTCAGCGCGTGCGGCAGCGCGTGCAGGAGACCGCGCCCGGCGCATGGATTGGCGGCTTGGGCTGGTCACAGGATTACTGGCCGCAGCCACTTTTCCCGACGGCGGCGGATCTGGACACTGTCGCGCCGGCGAATCCGGTCTACCTGAGCGCAAAAAGCGGCCATGCCGCCTGGGTGAATAGCGCGGCGCTTCGTCGCTGCGGGCTGCACGCCGACACCTCCGATCCGCCAGGCGGACGAATTGAGCGCGATGCCCAGGGCCAACCCACAGGCATTCTGCTGGAGACGGCAATGGATCTTGTGAGCGCCCACCTGCCGCAGCCGACGCCAGCTCAGCTGGCCACATTGATGGCCACGGTCCAGCAACAGGCGCTCGCCGCCGGCCTGACTGGCCTGCACGATTTTGACGGCCCGGACTGTCTTCAGGCGTTGCAGATACTGCGCGAGCGTGGCGAACTGGCGCTGCGCGTGACCAAGCAGATTAAACACGAATGGATTGAGGCTGCGCTGGACAGCGGTTTGCGCAGCGGCTTTGGCGATGACTGGCTGCGCATCGGCGCGCAAAAGATTTTCGCCGACGGTGCGCTCGGTCCGCGCACTGCGCTGATGCTCGCTCCCTATGAAGGCGAGCCGGGCAACCTGGGCGTCGCCATCGTCGAGCGCGAGGAAATGCAGGCCCTGGTCAGTCGTGCCAGCCTGGCCGGCGTGGCAACTTCCATTCATGCCATCGGCGACCGCGCCGTGCACGATGTCCTCGACGTTTTCGAGCTTGCACGTAAGGAAGAAGCCGCGCGTGGACAGGCGCCGGGGACCCTGCGCCACCGCATTGAGCACGTGCAACTTATCCACCCGGCGGATGTGTCGCGCCTGGCAGCGCTGAACGTGGTCGCCTCCATGCAACCGATTCACGCGACCTCGGATTACCCTGCCGCCGACAGTGCCTGGGGCGAGCGCGTTCGCTGGAGCTATAACGTGCGCGCCCAGCTGGATGCCGGCGCTCGTATCGCGCTGGGCACGGATTCGCCGGTAGAACCCTTTGAGCCGCTCAAGAGCTTCTACGCCGCCATCACCCGCCGTCGGCCCGACGGCTCGCCCGGCCCTCAGGGCTGGCTGCCGGACTTACGCATTACCGCCGCCGAGACCTTGCAGGGCTACACCCTGGGGTCGGCCTGGGCGGCGGGCATGGATGACCGCCTGGGCCGGCTGGCGCCAGGCTATCTGGCGGACCTGGTGCTTCTGGATCGTGATCTGCTGCGCTGTGACCCGGACGAGCTGCCAGATGCGCAGGTGCTGGCCACCATGGTCGGCGGAATCTGGCGCTACAACGCGCCCTGAGCGTCCAGGTCGAGCGCCTGCATCGCAAGTTCGGCTTCCAGCGCATTGCCGCCGGCCCGCTGCAGCACGAGCGCCGAACGTAGCTCGACGATCTGGTCGCGCAGGATGGCGGCCTTCTCGAACTCCAGCATCTGCGCCGCAGTCTTCATCTCCCGCTCCAGTTCCTTGATCAGCCGCAGCTTCTCGTCCGCCGGCAGATCGCCGAGCGCCACCTCTCCCAGCCCGGCTTCGATCTTTCTGTCCTCTGCCACCATGGCGCGCACGCGGTCGGTCAGGTCGCGCACCTGCTTGACGATGGTCGCGGGCTCGATGCCATGTGCCAGGTTGTGCGCGTGCTGCAACTCGCGCCTGCGCCGCGTCTCGTCGAGCGCGCGCGCCATAGAAGGCGTCACACGGCTGGCGTATAGGATGACCTTGCCCTCGATGTGGCGCGCGGCGCGGCCAATGTTCTGGATGAGCGCGCTTTCGGAACGCAGAAAGCCTTCCTTGTCCGCGTCGAGGATTGCCACCAGCGACACTTCGGGCAGGTCGATGCCCTCGCGCAGCAGGTTGATGCCGACGACTGCGTCGTAGACGCCCTGGCGCAGATCGCGCAGAATCTCGACGCGCTCGAAGGTGTCCACTTCAGCATGCAGATACTGGGCGCGGATGCCGGCCTCGACCAGGTAGTCGGCGAGGTCTTCGGCCATTCGCTGGGTGAGGGTGGTAATGAGCGTGCGTTGACCCACGCTGATGCGTTGCGCCACTTCCTGCAGCAAATCGTCGATCTGCCCTTCCGGGGAGCGCACTTCCACTACAGGGTCGAGGACGCCGGTGGGGCGGATGACCTGCTGCACGGTGGCGTCGCTGACCTCCTTCTCCCAGGGACCGGGCGTCGCCGAGGTGTAGATCGTCTGTCCCGTGCGCTGGCGAAACTCATCGAACATGAGCGGGCGATTGTCCAGCGCGCTGGGCAGGCGGAAGCCGTAGTCCACCAGCACGGTCTTGCGGCTGCGATCACCGTTGAACATGGCGCGGATCTGCGGCACGGACATGTGACTCTCGTCAATGACCAGCAGGAAGTCTTTCGGGAAGTAGTCGATGAGCGTGAAGGGCGCACTGCCCGGCGGCCGCTGCTCAAGGTGGCGCGAGTAATTCTCGATGCCGCTGGTGAAGCCGACCTCGCGCAGCATCTCGATGTCATAGTTGACGCGCTGCTCGAGCCGCTGGGCCTCCACCAGCTTGTCCTGCGACTTTAGCAGGGCCAGGTGCTCCCTCAGCTCGATCTCGATGTCGGTCACCGCCTGTTTCAGTTTGTCAGCGTCGGTTATGTACTCCCTTGCCGGGTAGATCAGCACGCTGTCATGTCTGGTAAGCAGCTCACCGGTGAGCGCGTCAAACTCGACGATGCGCTCAATCTCGTCGCCGAAGAGCGTGATGCGGAAGGCGGTCTCGGCGTAGGCCGGGTAGATCTCCAGCGTATCGCCCCGCGCGCGGAAGGTGCCGCGCCGCAGATCGAAGTCGTTGCGGCTGTACTGGATGGTGACAAGTTTTCGCAGTAGCGTGTCGCGCCGCAGCGTATCGCCGGTCTTCAGCTCAACAACCAGCTTCTGCCAGGCGCTTGGGTCGCCGAAGCCGTAGATGCAGGACACGGAGGCGACCACAATCACGTCACGGCGATAGTTCAGCGCGGCGCAGGCCGCCAGCCGCAGGCGCTCGATGTGATCGTTGACCTTGGTCGATTTCTCGATGTAGAGGTCGTGGCGCGGGACGTAGGCTTCCGGCTGATAGTAATCGTAATAGCTGACGAAGTATTCGACGGCGTTCCGCGGAAATAGCTCCCTGAACTCAGCGTAGAGCTGCGCGGCGAGCGTCTTGTTATGCGCCATCACGAGGGCCGGGCGCTGCGTGCGCTCGATCACGTTGGCAATGGTGAAGGTCTTGCCGGTGCCGGTGGCGCCCAGCAGGGTCTGGTCGTCGTGGCCCGCGTTCAGCCCCTCCGTCAGTTGCACGATCGCTTCGGGCTGATCTCCGGTTGGGTGAAATGGCGACTCAATCTGAAAGGCTGGCATGGCTGCCCTTCTGCACATCTGTTCGGGTTCAAAGTATAGCAGAATTGCATTGCATTGTCAGTGCCTGGCCGCCGCTGGCCGGCAAACAGGGACTTGACAAGGCTGCCCGTCCCTGTCATGCTACGCGCCACATTGCGGGGTAGAGCAGAGGTAGCTCGTCGGGCTCATAACCCGGAGGTCGCAGGTTCGAATCCTGCCCCCGCTATCGCTCGGCATGGTGATATAGCTCAGCCGGTTAGAGCGCGGGACTCATAATCTCGAGGTCGGTAGTTCGAGTCTACCTATCACCATTTTGGTCCCGGATCGTCAGTCTCCAGCCACTCAAAACATATGCTCGCCGCGCAGCAGGTCCTCCTGCGTTTCGCGTTCCCGTGTGACCTGCCAACTGTGTCCGTCCGCCATGACAACCACTTCCGGCGGCCGCGGCCGCTGGTTGTAATTGCTGGCCATCACCATGCCGTAGGCGCCGGCATCCAGGATTGCCAGGCGGTCGCCGGCCTGCAAGGGTGGCAAGGGCACGTCGTGGCCCAACTGGTCCGCGCTCTCGCACACCGGGCCGACCACCTGCGCCGGCTCAAGCGGGGCAGCGCTGTCGGGTTGTAACGGAACGATGGCATGCTGCGCCTGATACAGCGCTGGCCGAATCAACTCGCTCATGCTGGCGTCCGTGATGATAAAGCGATGCCCGGCCTGCTGCTTGCAGTAGAGTACGCTGGTCACCAGTATCCCGGCGTCGGCGACGATGGCGCGGCCGGGTTCCAGCAGCAGCGGCCGCCCCTCTAGCAGCGGGCGCAGGGCCTGTGCGAAGTTGTTGACCCCCAGCACCTCGTCCTGCGGCCCGTAGGCGACGGGCAGGCCGCCGCCGATGTTCAGGGTCTGCAGGGCAGGGTAGGGTGCCATAAGTTCCAGCGCCAGCCGGACGGCCGCCTGCGTGGCCTGCAGATCGCCCAGCTGACTGCCGATGTGCAAATGCAGCCCATTGATGTCCAGCGCCGGGAACGAGGCCTGGCGCGCCAGAATGTCCCGGATTACCTCTGCGGTCAGGCCGAACTTCGCGCCGCCGTGCCCGGTCGCGATGTGCTGATGGGTGCTGGCTTTCACTTGCGGGTTGAGACGCAACGCAATGCGCGTGCTGGCGGATCCTGCGAGCTGGTTCAACAGTTCCAGCTCGCCCACATTTTCCACGTTAATCCAGCCCACCTTATGGCGCAGCGCCCAGTCCAGCTCATTGCGCGTCTTGCCCACGCCGGCAAACACGATGTCGTCGGGGGACGCGCCTGCGTGTAGTGCCCGCTGCATCTCGCCCTGGCTCACCGCATCGATGCCGGCGCCGTTCTGTATCAGCGCGCGCAACAGGGTGAGGCTGGCGTTGGCCTTGGCGCTGTAATGAATGCGCGCGTCCGCCCAGTCAAAGGCCGCCCTGATACGCCGCAGGTTGGCCAGGGCGCGCGGCAGACTGTAGAGGTAAACCGGCGTGCCGGTATGAGCAGCGATGTCGGCAACGGGCAGCGCATCGCAGTAGAGTTGATTGTCATGGTAGCGCAGCGAGTCGTTGAGCAAGAGTCTGTGCCTGCTGGTCGCCTGCATCTTATCGGCAGGCGCAGGGCTGTCAAGCAGGGCAGTTGCTCAGCATTGTCGCTTCAGGCCGTCCGCATTATGATTGAAGTGTTCCCGGTGAGCGGAGGCAACCGTGTGGCGGAGGACGCGAACGGACTGATTGCGGCATACGATACGATGCGCCGCCGTCAGAGCGCAGTGATCGCAGCGCTGCTGGAGCTTCTGCCCAGGCTGGATGAACTCCCGCCCGGAACGAGTGATCAGTTGCGCGACGCCCTGCTGCACGCGGATCACCCCTTCCTGATCGTTTTCCTCGGCCCTTTCAGCGCCGGCAAATCCAGCATCATCAACGCGCTGATGGGTCGCGGCGACCTGATGCCGGTGGGCGTCACCCCGACGACCGACCACATCAGCATCCTGCGCTATGGTGAGCAGCAGGAATCGCTGGAATCTGATGCTGGTGTAACCTCCGTCTTTTACCCTTCGCCGTTGTTGCGCAAGGTGAGTTTCGTCGATACGCCTGGCCTGGAATCGGTCTTCCGCGGTCACGAGGAAATCACGCTCCGCTTCCTGCATCGCGCCGACATCGTCTTTCTCGTCATGCTGGCCACCCAGGCAATGTCGGCGCAGAACCTGGCGAATCTGCAGCAGCTGAAACACTTTGGCACGCGTGTCATCGTGCTCGTGAACCAGATCGACCTGCTCAGTGAGGATGAGGCGCGCAGCGTGCTCGATTTTGTGCGCGAGGAAAGCCGCGCCCAGCTGGAAAGCGAGGCAGAAGTGTGGCCGCTCTCCGCGCGGGTCGGGCAAGAAGCCTGGCGCGCCGGCACACTTGACGTGGCCGCGTGGCGCGCGAGCGGTATGCAGCGCATCGTCAACTATGTGGACATGCAGCTGGGCGATGTGGCGCGTCTGCGGCAAAAGCTGCGCACGCCCATGCAGATCACGCGCAATGTCCTGCGCGTCGCAGAAGAAACCTTGCAAGCGAATCAGGCAGCCACGGCGCGTTGCGAAAACATCTCGGCCAACATCGAGGAACAATTGCTGGCGCAGCGGCGCGACCAGGAGCTGGCGCTGGAGCGCATCATCGCCGAGGTCGATGCCTGCCTGGACGAGGCTGGCGCGACTGTGCGCGCGGCGCTGAGGGATCTCTTCAGCGTTGGCCGGGCGCCGAATCTCTTCGGCCGCGGCCTGCTGGAACTAATCGGCCTGGGCGGCCTGACGCGGCGCGATGGCGGCCGCAGCTACGTCGAGCGCGTTTTTGCCACGTCACAGGTGCGCGCTCCGCTTGTTGACTTGCCTGCAATCAGCGCCCGCACGGGGCCGCGCCTGGAAGGGCAGGACATGCAGGATCTGGACGATCTGGTGGCGTATGCGCGCAACGAACAGGAGTCGCTGCCACAGTCGATTCAGGCCAAAATGATTGGCGAGTTGCGTTTGCCACAGACCTATGACCGCCGTGCCCTGGATGCGTTGCCGGCGCAGCTGGAAACCACCATCACGTCATCGCGCTGGCCGAATTCGGAAGCGTTCGACCGCTATCTGCGCAACACCGGCCTCTACCTGGTAGTCTACGAAATCATGCTGCTCGTGATCGGCTTTTTCCTCAGCCAGGTGCTCTCAACCATGTCGGATTTGCTCTACCTGCTGCTGGCCTTGCCCCTGCTGGCCGTCGCGGGTCTGGTGTTGCTGCCACTGCGCGGCCGGGCGCTGGCCGCGGAGCAGGACAGGCAATTGGTGACCTTGCGTGAAAGCTATTGCGCGGCGCTGCGCGAGGCCGGGCTGCAGCAGGTGGAGCGCGGCATGCAACTGCGACGCGATGCAGTCGCGCCGCTGACGCGCCTGGTCACCGCCCAGACCCAACTCCACCGGGCGCAGCGGACGCGCCTGCAGGACGCCGCGCGCGAACTGGATGCAATCGAGGCCGAATTGCCGACTTTGGGCGCCACTGGCCTGCTGCAGCGCGCGCGTCAGATTGCGGGGGGCGACGATGCAGGTAGCTGAGCACCGTTCGGCCGGCGCGCTGGATGTCTTGCGCCTGCAAGGCATCGCGCTCTTGCAGACGATTGTGGAGACTCTGGCAGAAATCGGCGAGCCAGCGCAGGCGGACAAGAAGCGGCTACAGGAGGTGGCGCGTGACCTGCGCGATACCTTCTTCCTGGTCGCCGTGGTCGGCGAATTCAACGCCGGCAAGTCGACCTTCATCAACGCGCTGCTGGGCGAGGCGCTGCTGCCCACGGGCATCACGCCCACCACCGAAACCATCGAGCTCATTCGGTATGCGGAGCAGCCGCGGCGCAAGCCGCTGCTGCGTGAGGATGGCTTGCGCGAATGGGCGCACCCAGGCACCGGCGCGCCCGGTGTGGCGCTGGTCGATACGCCCGGCACCGGTTCGGTGTTTCGCACCCACGAGCGCATCGCCCTGGAGTTCCTGCACCGCAGCGACCTCGTGCTCTTCGTCATCCCGGCCCGGCGCGCCCTGGCCGAGACCGGCCGCGTCTACCTCGAGCTGGCGCAGCAGTATGGCAAGAAAATCATCATAATCATCAACCAGATTGACCAACTGGAGCCCTCGGAACAGGCCGAAGTACGTCGCTTCGTCGAGCGCCAGGCGCGTGAGCTGCTGAATCTGCAACCGTTGATCTTCATGGTCTCGGCGCGCCAGAGCCTGGCACAGGCCCAGGGCGCGCGCGGGGACGCGGACGGCGTGGACGCGGTGCGGGCCCATTTGCTGGGACTCATGCGCCAGTCGCCGCCCGCGCAGCAGAAGTTGCTGGCACAGTTGTCGCTTGCCGAGCGCGTCACGCGGGACTGGCTGGCGCAGATGCAGACGCGCCTGGACGCCGTGCAAGTAGACAGGGCCAGAGTGGGCGAGGTGCAGGCCGAGCTCGAGCAGCAATCGCTGGGCCTGGAGGCACGCCTTCAGGACACGCAGGTGCAATGTGACCAGGTTTTCGGCGCCTTGCGCCAGCGCGGACATCGCTTTCTGGACGAGAACCTCTCATTACGCCGGCTCGGTCGTGCGCGCCGCCGCGAAGCCCTGCAGGCGGCCTTTCAGGAAGAAGTAGTCGGACGCGCGCTGCAGGAACTGGATCAGGTCAGTTCCGCCTTCATCAGCGCAATGCTCGACCAGAGCCGCCTTTACTGGCATGGCGTCGTCGAACGTCTGCAGCAACTGACGGACCTGCTCGGGCAGGAGCCAGGTGGCCTGGACGCAACTGTCTACACCAGCCAGCGCGAAGGCCTGCAGGAAGCCCTGCAAATCGCCAGGCGCGAACTGCAGGCGGGCGTGAGCGCCGAAGCTCTGGAAGAGCTGCGCAGCACCAGCCTGGCCAGATTCAACGGCGTCGCGACAAGCTCCGTCACTGCGATTGGCGGCCTGCTGATGGCCGTGCTGGGCGTCGCTGCCCCAGGCCCGGTGCTGGGCGTCGGCGCCGCTGCCCTGGCGCTGCCGGCAGTCGTCATCGGCGCTCCGCTGGCGGCAATCGGCGGTTTCCTGGCCACGCGCCGCTACCGGCGTCTGGCGCGGGCAACGCGTGAGGAATTCGACGCGCAGATCAGACACATGCAGGTCAGTTTGCAGGACGCCATGCAGGAGATGACGCAGCAGGAGCGCAACCGCCTGACGCAGTACGGCCAGCAGGTACTCGTCCCGGTCTACAGTCGCCTGGATGTGCTCGGTAACCGCGACCTCGATCGCAGCGATGTGCTTCAGGGACATCTCGATGCCATCGCCCGCTTGCGCGCGACGCTGGAGCAGGGCTGAACGTCGCTACAAATTGTGAATGCCGCGAATCCTGTCTATCACGATGCCGACGTCATGCCGCGTTTTCGGGTCGCGCTTGTCGAAGGGATCGCTAATCTCTTCATCCCCCAACAACAGATGCGCAAGATTGCGCACCCCGTGCGCCAGCACATCCAGCTGGTAGCCGCCTTCCAGCACGAAGACGATGCGTCCTTCACAGATTTCTCGCGCCATGCCCAGCAATTCGCGGCAGAGCCGCGCGTAGCCGCCCAGCGTCAAACGCATGTTGGCCAGGGGATCGGCATGATGCGCGTCGAAGCCGGCCGAAACCAGCATCAACTGCGGCTGCCAGCGCCTGGCCAGCGGCCAGATTAGCGCCTCGCAAAGGGCCTCATAGCTGGCATCCCCGTGGCCGGCGCGTAGCGGAACGTTGACCGTGTAACCCGCGCCCGGGCCGGCGCCGGTCTCTTCCGCTGCGCCCGTGCCAGGGTAAAGCGGCGACTGGTGGATCGACAGGAAGCGCACCCTGTCATCCTCGTAAAGGATGTCCTGGCTGCCATTGCCGTGATGCACGTCAATATCCACGACCATGACGCGCTCCAGCCCCAGGTCTTCGCAGGCGTGCAGCGCTGCCATGGCGACGTTGCCCAGCAGGCAAAACCCCATCGCATTCCCGCGTACAGCGTGATGCCCGGGCGGACGCGCGACCACCAGCGCGTTGTCGGCCCTGCCACCCAGCACAACATCCACTGCCTGCAGGGCTGCGCCGGCCGCCAGCCGCGCGACTTCCAGCGAGCCGGGCGCCAGCCAGGTGTCCTGGTCCAGCATGACCGTTTGCTGCGCGAACTGCCTGGCGATGCGCTTCAGGGCCGACAGGTAAGCCGGGCTGTGCGCTGCAAGGATGGACTCGTCGCTGACCGGGGCAGGCGTCAGCTGCAACATGCGCTCCGCCAGCCCGCTGCGCTCAAGCTCCTGCCAGATGGCCCTCATGCGCGCGGGCGACTCCGGATGATGCGGCAGCTCATGTTCCGTGAAACGGGGGTGAGTGAGGTAGGCGCTGCTCATGTCCCTGCCGCTGCATTGCGCGGACGATAGAGGATGTATTCGAAGCCATTCATCTGGATGCTTCGCGTCGGCTCATAGGCTGCGCCAATGGCGTCGAGCACGACGCCCGGGAAAAAGGATGCGCGCAGGATGATGAGCCCGAAGCCCTCTTCGCGGATCATGGCTGCCAACGCGTCGCCCCGATACAGGCCGTTGTTTGCCAGGTTGAGCAGCTGGGTCGGGTTGGTCACCACGTCCTTGCCTGCCAGCAAGCTGAAGGAAGCGTCCTCGCTTAGCACCGGGCCCTCCGCCGTTCGCGCCAGTGCCACCAGTTCCTCGCCCGCTGCGATGTCCGCCGCGCTGGTCATGTGGCCGATGTCGGCATAGCCGGGCGGAAAGTCCCCGTCCTCTGTGCGTGCGGAGTCGTACAATCCGTGGCGGGCGTTGGGGCGAATGTTGAGCAGCCGGGCGATCTCGCTGAACGGGGCCGTCGTCGTCGGCAGATGCAACACGGCCCGCCCGTACCCAAGGTAGAGCAGGGGGATGAGCAGCAGCGCGGCGCCTGCCAGGCGACCCGCTTCCCGCTTAGCCTTGCCTGCAGGCGCGTGGCGCTGATTCCGGCGAGTATGCAGGTCGCGGCAATAGCAGTGCTGAAGTAGCTGTCGCCGGCGCCCCATTTGCCGGCCAGCATGCCGGTGACCAGCGCCGCCCCGAGCCAAATGCTGTAAATCGAGAGGCGCTCGACATACAGCTCGTAGAGCACGAGCAACAACGCAGGTACGATGAGAAATCCGTGCAGCCCGAACCACTGCCTGAACAGGCCGAGGGCCTGCTCCGGTTCAAAGCGATTCACGTTGGCGCTGATGGTGTGCAACCACCACTGGCCATCCGTGGCGAGCGTGAGCAAGAGGAAGAGCGCACCGCCACCAAGCGCCAGCGCGCCAGTAGCCAGCAGACCACGTCGCGGCTGGCGGATGAAGAGTAAACCAGTGCGGCCAGGGCCGTCGCCAGCGCGAGCTGCTTGGTGTAGCCTGCCGCCAGAATCAGCACCAGGCCGAGCACCAGCCTGCGCCGACGCTGACTCGCGGAGGCAATCCCGTCGACCCTGGCCAGCGTAACCACGGCCAGCGTTTCAAACATCACCATGCTCATGTGCTGGCGGTAGAGCGGACCAATGTGATAGATGGTGTTGGAGGCGATGAAGGCCAGGCCGGACAAGGGCGCAAGTATGCTGCGGCCGCCGTCGCGCCAGACCGCGTACGCGATGGCCGCGGCAGCGATGAGCGTGGCCAGAGTGCCCAGCAGCCGGCCGTAGGCGTAGCCCGGCCCGAAGACCCAGGCGAAAGGCACAGCCAGCAGATGGAACAGGGGCGGATAGTTGCTGGCGTAGAAGGGGTAGACCTCGATGTCCTGATACGGCCAGCGCCCCTGGCTGAAATACAGCGTATCGACCAGCTCAAAGCCTTCGCCCTGGTCGTAATCAAAAGGGAACTGAATCAGATTGGCGGCGTAGGCCAGAAAGACGACCAGATAGCCGGTCAGCAGCAGCAGGGCGACAACCAGCAGGGTCCGTTGCAGTAGCCAGACCTTGTCGTGCACATGGTTGCGAATGGACATTTCAGGCCGGGCGGTCGCCAAATGGCAGCAGCGTCAGGCCGACGAGCGCGACCACGATCATCCCGCCCAGCGCGAGGCGCTGCGTCGGGCCAATTCCGCCTTCGCGACCTGCGTCAAGCACGTCGATGGCGAGCACAGCCACTATGCCCGCCACGCCAGCGGCAAGCAGCAGTAGCCCCAGGTGGCGCTTGCGGAGCGGTCGGGTCCACATGCGCCGCAGTATAGCACCTGCGCAGACTTCCTTCCCGCAGGTATCCTGGAGCGGATGCGCTGTGTATTTTCAGGCTGTGCCGTGCTATCCTGTTCGCCGCAAAGCAGCCCCCGGAGAGGCAGGAATTCCATGCTCAAGAGTTTGAACTGCGGTGAGTTGAGCCCGGAGCATGACGGAAAGCAAGTGACCATGGCGGGCTGGGTCAATCGCTGGCGCGACCAGGGCGGCGTGATCTTCATCGACCTGCGCGACCGCTCTGGCATTTGCCAGGTGGTGGCCGAGCTTGAGAATGCCCCCATGGCGCATGCCTCCGCCAGCCAGGCGCGCAACGAATATGTGCTGCAGGTCAGCGGCCTGGTGCGCATCCGTCCCGCTGGCACCGCCAACCCCGAGCTGGACACTGGTGACATGGAAGTACTCGCCAGCGAATTGCAGGTGCTGAACCCGGCCAAAACGCCTCCCTTCTACATCAATCGCGAGGACAGCATCGACGAAACTTTGCGCATGAAGCACCGCTATCTTGACCTGCGCCGCCCGAAGATGCAGGGAAACATGATGTTGCGCTACAGGGCAGTAAAGTTCATTCGCGACTGGCTTGACGAGCGCGACTTCGTCGAGATCGAAACGCCCATCCTTTTCAAGACCACGCCGGAAGGCGCACGCGACTTCCTCGTCCCCAGCCGCCTGCAACCAGGTCGCTTCTACGCCCTGCCGCAAAGTCCGCAGCAGCTCAAGCAAATGCTTATGGTGGCCGGCTATGAGCGCTATTTTCAGATCGCCCGCTGCTTCCGTGACGAGGATCTGCGCGGCCAGCGCCAGCCGGAGTTCACGCAGCTGGACCTCGAAATGAGCTTCGTGGAGCGCGAGGACGTCATGGCGCTCAACGAATCCCTGATGACCGCGCTGGCGCAGACTGTGGCGCCACAACGAAAGCTACAGCAGACTCCCTTCCCGCGTCTCAACTACGTGGACGTGATGGAACGCTACGGCAGCGACAAGCCGGACCTGCGCTATGACCTGAGCGCTGTGGACGTGAGTCACGTCGCCGCCACGAGCGCCTTCCAGGTCTTCGTCGACAACGTGGCCGCCGGCAAACCGGTCAAGGTGATGCGCGTGCCGGGCATGGCCGCTGAGCTGAGTGGGACGCGCCTGCGCACGCTGGCCCGCAGCCTGGAAGATCTGGCGCGGACGGCCGGCGGCAAGGGGCTGGCCTACATGGCGTTGGACAGCGACCCGCAGGGCCAGGTGAAAGGCCCCATTGGCAAGTTCTTCACGGTCGAGCAACAAGTAGCGCTCTTCGATTGTGTGGCGGCGCAGCCGGGCGACCTGCTGCTCTTTATGTCTGACCGGCGCGAAATCGTGTGGGCAGAAACGGATGTCTTGCGGCGTCACCTTGCGGCAGAGCTGGGCCTGCTGGATCCTGAGGTGCTGGCCTTCTGCTGGGTGATCGATTTCCCGCAGTTCCTGTGGGACGAGGACGGGCAGCGCTGGGATCCCTCCCAACATTTGTTCACCATGCCCATGCCAGAGGACGTCCCGCTACTGGACAGCGACCCGGGCGCTGCTCGCGGCTCTCAATATGACATGATCTGCAACGGTTTTGAAGTGGCCGGCGGCAGCATCCGCATCCACGAGCGCGCGCTGCAGGAGAAAATCTTCCCGCTCATCGGCATGGACATGGGCGAGGCGCTGGAAAAGTTCGGTCACATGCTCGAGGCCTTCGAATATGGTGTGCCGCCGCACGGAGGCATTGCCTGGGGCATCGACCGCGTGGTGGCCCTGCTGGCCGGTGAACCCAATATCCGCGAAGTGATCGCCTTCCCCAAGTCTCAGACCGGCATGGACGTCATGTCGCAGACGCCCTCGGCGGCGACCGACGCCCAGCTGGCCGAGTTGCACATCCGGCTCGATTTGCCCGAGCCGGACGATACCTAGGCTACTCCCCGGCGTCGCCCAGCACGCGCGAGTGGAACAGGCCGCCCAGGATTCCGCCGCCGAAGATGCCAACGAGGTAGGCGGGAACGTAGCTCAGGTCGCCGGCGATCAGGGCCGGGCCGAAGGTGCGCCCAGGGTTGAGTGAGGCGCCGGTCAGCGCGCCACCGGCTAATATCGACACGCCCAGCGTCAGCCCGATGGCCAGGCCCGCCATGTTCCCTGCCTTGCCATACACCGCCGCCTGATAGACTGCGCTGACCAGCAGGAAGGTCAGGATGCCCTCAAGCACCAGCGCCGGGACAGGGTAGTCAGCAGTTAGCGCGCCGGTGGTCTGGCCAAAGTTGTAACCGGCCTCACCGAGGAAACTGGCCATGAAAACGGGGTCATTGTGCGGGATGATCATGGAGAGCACCCACGCAGCCAGAATCGCGCCAATGAAATGCATGATGATGAAACGGATGGTCTGCCCGCCGCTCTGCTTGCCACCCACGAACAATGAAACGCTCACTGCGGAGTTGAACTGACCGCCCGAGATATGACCGTAAGTGTAGATCAGGGCTGTTAGCACGAGTCCGTGTGCCAGCGCCGGCACGACCACGCCGAAGAGGGGCGCAACTACCACCGCGCCCGACCCGATGAAAACGAGTACGAAGGTGCCAATCAGTTCCGCCAGGCTGGCGCGCGTCATATTGTCAGTCATCTAACCCCCCTGTCATGATGAATTCTGACGCCAAATTATGGCACCTGCACCCTTCGTGTCAAGCGAATCGGGCGTGATTGCATGGCATGGGAAGGCGTGGTATACAGTAGGTGGGCCTGCCCTGTGCGTGATGGTGCCATGAAGTTTTGAGCCAACACCAGAATGACCGGGCGTCGGATGTCCATGGTGAGACCCTGGCTCATGTCGGGGTTGAGTCCTGGCCGGGACGCCCGCCCTGCGAATGCAGGTTCAAGACAGTGCGCTCACACGGCCGGGCGGGCCCGTTGCATGAATGGATTCCAGCCAGTTTCGCCTGATGGCTGCTTACGCGCCGTAGTTGGCTCCGAAGACGTGAATCAGCAGCT
The DNA here is from genome assembly GCA_965238035.1 of Phototrophicaceae bacterium. Taxonomy (GTDB): domain Bacteria; phylum Chloroflexota; class Anaerolineae; order Aggregatilineales; family Phototrophicaceae; genus JAGWBD01. The sequence goes on from OZ250163.1 coordinate 2,615,200, forward strand.
CGGACAGGCGCTCGCGATCCGGCACCAGCACCTGTGCGCCCTCGGGCGTGGTGTAGTCGATGGCGTAGCGATCGTCAATCACGCCGGTGCGGACGTTGCCACCAGGAATGTCCTTGAGATAAAGCGCCAGCTGAAGCGATTGCTCAAGCGTCAGGTCTGTATAGATGCCGTTCTGCAAAGCTGCCCACAGACCGGGTGACTGGATGACAAGCTCCGGCAGATGCGCAGGGTCGAGCAGCTTGTCACGAATGGCGTACATCACCGCCTGCTGTCGTTCGGCCCGCTGGAAGTCGTTGTCGCCGTGGCGCGTGCGCGCGTACTTGAGCGCGGTCTGTCCGTCGAGCACCTGCAGACCGGCAGATATATAGAACGGGCTGTAGCCGAAGTTCATGTCTGGATAAAATGGGTCGCGAATGCTTTCGGGGACGTCGATCTCGAGACCGCCGATCGCGTTAATCAGGCGCACAAAACTGTTAAAGTCGACGGCGAGGTAATCGTGGACGCGCATGCCCAGGTTGTATTCCACGGTCTGCATGGCGAGGCGCGGGCCGTAACCGGGCTGCTGCAGCTCTCCCAGCACCATGGGGGTGTTGACGCGCTGCAGATACTGAATGCCTGGCACTTCTACGTAGAGATCACGCGGAATGCTGAGGATGCCGATTCCGTTGCTCTGCGGGTCGATGCTGGCGAGCATGAGCGTGTCGGTGCGGTAGGCCAGGCCGGTCTCGCCCGGACGCCGGTCGAGGCCCATGACCAGCACCGTGAAGCGCGAAACGCCGTTCCAGGGTGTGGGCTCGAAACTGGTTCCGTCGCTGAGGAGGATCGATTCGTCGCTTTCCGACCCGGCACTCGCAAAGCCGCTGCGCGAATCGGAGGGGGATTGCAACACGGCGACCGCGGTTGGCAGTACCTCCTGCTGTGTGCGCCTCACGCGCAACAGCAGCGAGGCCATCAGGCTGACCACGATCACTATGCCCAGCAGGGCGACCGCGACGACCACCCAGGCCCACTCGAAACTGCGCCGCGAGCGCACGCGACGTCTGCGCGCGCGTTCACGCGCGCCGGAGCTGCGGGCCTGCTGCGGAACGCGTATGGCGCGAGGTTCGCGCAGGGTGCCGTGGTCGCTCATGACCTTGCGTACCATAACTCTCGCCCGGGGCGCGTGAGTATAAGCCGGTCGCTGATATGCGTCAATGGCGCCTGATCCACAGCGGCCCGGCCAGTGGCGCGCGCAACATGGCGCTCGACGAGGCCCTGTTGCTGGAAGTCGCTGCCCAGCCGGTGCTGCGCTTCTACAGCTGGCGGCCCTCTTGCCTGTCGCTGGGTTACGGCCAACGTTGTCGCCTGGTGGAGATGCAACGCTTGCGCGCGCGCGGTTACACGCTGGTGCGCAGACCCAGCGGCGGTGGCGCCATCCTGCATGCGGCAGAATTGACCTGGAGCCTGGTGCTGCCCGCCGGGCACCCGCTGGCAGCGGGTTCGCTGAGCGCTGGCTATAGACGCATTGGCGAAGTGCTTTATGCTGCCTTGCAGTCGCTGGGCATAGAGGTTGGCCTGACGCAGGAAGTAACTCCAAACCCGTCAGGTCCGGCATGCTTCGAGACTCCGGCACAGCACGAGCTTGCTGTGGGCGGACGCAAGCTGCTCGGCAGCGCCCGGGTGCAGCGCCGCTACGGTCTGCTGCAGCATGGCTCGCTCCCGCTTTCTGGCGACGTCGCAGCCATATGCGATCTGTTGCACTATCCCCAGGAATCCGCGCGCGAGCTTGCCATGACCCGTCTGCGCACTCGGGCTGTCACCCTGACGGAAGCGTCTGACGGCAGGGAAATCGGAGGGACACAGGTCGCCGCGGCCATTTCGGACGCATTTCGCTCGATCTGCGACGTCAGCTTCCTCGAGTCGCAGTTTACAGACCAGGAACTGGCGCGGGCAACGGAGCTGGAGCGCAGCCGCTATGGTAATCCTGCCTGGGTTTGCCGACGCTGAGCGTACCCGGATGGACTGGTGGGAGGTCAAGCCCGCATGAGCCAACCACGTCAGCTTCCGCTCTTTCTGCCGCAGCAGGAAGCGGAGATCAACCGCCACACGCCGCTGTCCGCAACCCTGCCGCTCTTCCAGCAACACCTGCAACTTTCCGGCAAGTCTGGCTACACCTTGCGCGCCTTCACCTCCGACCTGGGGCTGCTGGCGCAACATGCGCGCGCCGATCTGCCGCTGGGCGACTTTACGACGGAACGTCTGCACGAGTTCCTCGCCTGGCTGGAGTACGGCCGCGGCGTGCCCTGCAGCCGTAAATCCTGGGCGCGACGCGTCACGACGCTCAAGGTTTACTTCGCCTGGCTGCGCTCACTGGACGCCATCGACCATGACCCGGCGGCGGCCATTGCCCAACGTTCCGGGCCTGCCCCTCTGGCTTCTGTGTTGACGCCGGCCGAGCGCTCACGCGCGTTAGCGGTAGCCCAACGCGCCGGCGTGGGGGAGCGCGCGGATGCCCGGCCCGAGCTGTTGCTGCGTCTGCTGCTGGAGACCGGCATCAAGAAGGGGGAGACTGCCCGCTTGCGCCGGGAAGACTTCAGGCGCGACAGTGATCCGCCCATGCTGACTCTGCGCTACCAGACGCGCGCAGGAACAGCGCGAGACCCGGAACAGCAGGCGCGTAACCCCTGGCGTGAGCGCCGCATCGCCTTGCCGTCTGACCTGTTACCGCTGCTGGATGCCTGGCTCGCGCAGTGCGACCCAAAGGAAGCCCGGGTGTTCAACTGCAGCGCGCGCAATCTGGAATATGTGCTGGCCAAACTCGCAGAGGATGCCGGTCTGCAGCGACTCTCCTTCGAGACGCTGCGCTGGACCTGCGCACTGCATGACTGGCAAGCTGGCATGGCGCCGGAAGCCATCCGCGACAAGCTCGGCCTCAGCGAAAGCAGCTGGCTGCAAACCAGCGCCAAACTGAAACAGTTGGCATCCATGCAGTCAGCAGCAGCGCCTGCGCTCGCTCAGTCGCCCGCCAGCAGCGACTGAAGTCCGTCCTCGTCAAGCAGGGCAATGCCCAGCTGCTCGGCCTTCGTCGCCTTGCTGCCTGGCGACTCGCCGACCACCACGTAATCCGTCTTGCGGCTGACGCTGCCGGTTACCGTGCCGCCCTGCGCCTCGATGAGCGCCTTCGCCTCGGAGCGGGACAGCGTGGGCAGCGTCCCGGTGAGCACGAAGGTCTGGCCCGTCAGAGCGTTTTCAGTCGCCGCGGACTGTGGCTCCACCTGCAGGTTGACGCCGGCCGCTGCCATCTTGTTTAGCAGTTCCTGGTTGTGTTCGTCGGCAAACCAGTCGACGACATTTTTCGTCAGCACCGGGCCCAGGCCTTCGATGCGCAGCAACGGCGCAGCCGCCATGGTCATCTGCGCCAGTGGTCCGACCAGTCCAGTAATGTCGTGTTCGCCTTCCGGCAACAGCGGTTTCAACGCTCGCAGCAGACGGGGCGAAACAGAATCCGGGTCTGCATCAACGAAACGTGGCGCCAGCTCGACGAGCGGATTGCCCAGCTGACGCAAGGCGCGCTGCTGCACCTGTGTCGCTTCCTCTTCAGCAACTGTAAACTCTGCCCGCAATCCGGCTGCGGCCTGGGCAAAGGTTACGTTGGCTGCCTGCACTTCATTCGCCATCTGCATCATTGGCGCGAACACATCACAAGCCGCCGCCTGGGAAGCGTTGAAGTTGCGCAGCTCATCGGCCAGCAGACCGGCCACCGTGCCGCCCACGCCATCGATGCCCTGTGCGACCAGGATGCGCTCCAGCGGGCGCGACTTCGCCTCCTCGATAGAGGCCAGCAGATTGTCGACCTTTGTCTCCGCGAAGCGTTCCAGTTCGATCAGCTGCTCGCGCTTCTCCGCGAGCGTGAAAACATCGGCCACATCATGGATGAGCGCCTCGTCGATCAGAGTGCGGATGGTCTCGGGGCCCATGCCCTCAATGTCCATCGCGGAACGCGAGACGAAGAACTCGACCTGGCGAAAGACGCGCTCAGGGCAGGTTGGGTTGACGCAGAACCAGTCCACCGCATCATCCGGCTGTTGCACAGCATGGTCGCAAAAGGGACAGGCCTCCGGCGCCAGGATGGCCTGCTCGCTGCCCTCGCGCGCCGCTGTCAGCGGCCCGACGACGTAGGGGATGACATCGCCCGAGCGCTTGACGATGACAGTGTCGCCGTGGCGAATGTCCAGCCTGGCGATCTGGTCGTAGTTGTGCAGGCTGGCGCTGGAGACGGTCACGCCGCCGACGAAGATCGGCTCGAGCACGGCGGCGGGCGTCAGCTTGCCGCTGCGGCCCACGTTGACCGTGACGTCCAGCAGTGTCGTAGAGGCCTCTTCGGCGGGGAACTTCCAGGCAATCGCGCCGCGCGGGTCCTTGCCGACCACGCCCAGCTCTCGCGAAAGCTGCAGGTCGTCCAGCTTGACCACCAGGCCGTCAATCTGAAACGGTAGCTCGTTGCGCCGTAATTCCCAGGCGGGTAGCAGCGCGACTAGCGCATCCATGTCCGCGCAGTGTTGCACCTCTGGCGGCACTGGAAAGCCGAATGACGCCAGGGTCTGCAGCAGCTGATGCTGGCTTGCCAGCTCCAGGCCCTCAGCGGCCAGCACGTCGTAGACGCAGGCGCTCAGGGGGCGCGCGGCAGTGTTGCGCGAGTCCTTCTGCTTGAGCGTGCCGGAGGCCGTGTTGCGCGCGTTCACGTAGCGCGGCAGCTCCTGCGCCTCCTGCTGCCGGTTGAGTGCCTCAAAGTCTGTCTTGTGGAAAAATACTTCGCCACGCACCACCAGCAGCTCCGGCGCGGCAGGGCCCTCAGGGTCAATCGGGATGCGCAATGGCAGGCTGCGGATGGTGCGCACGTTGGCCGTGACCTCGTCACCGGTCTCACCGTCGCCGCGCGTGGCCGCCTGGGTCAGCAGTCCGTCTTCATAAGTCAGGACGATGCTGAGGCCGTCCAGCTTGGGCTCGAGCGTGTAGGCCAACGATATCCCCTCCGGCAGCAGCCGCAGATTGCGCTGCTCCCAGGCGTGCAGGTCCTCTTCGTTAAAAGCGTTGGCCAGGCTGAGCACGGGCGCGCTATGGGGCACCTTGTCGAATTCCTCCGCCAGGTCGCTGCCGGCGCGCTGCGTGGGCGAATCTGGCGTGACCAGCTCGGGCTGCGCCTCTTCCAGAGCGCGCAACTCGCGCAACAGCAGGTCATACTCCCCGTCGCTGATGAGCGGCTCGTGGCGCACGTGATACTGGTAGTTGTGACGCTGCAATTCCTCGCGCAATTCGGCTGCGCGCGCCTCTGCCGCCATCAGCCGCGACGCTCCAGCCAGGCCAGCAGCCGCTCCTGCGGCCAGGTGTTGATCACGTCTTCCGCCTGCACCCAGCCGCGGCGCGCAGTCAGGATGCCGTAGGGCAGCAAATCCATTTGCGCTTCATCGTGCGCGTCGCTGTTGATGGCCAGCGGAATCCCCAGCTCGACGGAGCGGCGGGCGTACTGCGCCTCGAGGTCGAGACGATGCGGGTTGGCGTTGATCTCCAGCGCCGTGCCTGTGCGCGCAGCTGCCGCGAAGACTGCGTCCATGTCCAGGTCTGCCGGCGGCCGCTGCTCAATCAGCTGCGCGCGCGGATGCCCAATGAGGTCGACGTGCGGATTCTCGATGGCGTTGAGCAGTCGCCGCGTGATGACATTGCGTTCCTGGCGCAGACTGTAGTGCAGCGAGGCGATGACGAAGTCCAGCTGCGCGAGAATTTCATCCGGGTAATCCATCGTGCCATCTGCGCGGATGTCCATCTCCACGCCGTGCAGCACGCGCATGTCAGCGCCCATCTCGGCGTCGATGGCGCGCACTTCCGCCTGCTGCCGCAGCAGCCGCTCGGCATCCAGGCCGTTGGCGATAGCGGAGTATTGCGAATGGTCGGTGATGACTACAGTTTCGCGCCCTCGTGCCCGCGCCGCAGCGACCATCTCGCGCACGCTCAGGCGCCCGTCGCTCCAGGTACTGTGCATGTGCAGGTCGGCGCGCAGGTCTTCCAGGCGGATGAGCGCTGGTAGACTGCCCGCCTGCGCGGCATCGAATTCGCCACTGTCCTCTCGCAGCTCCGGCGCTATGTAAGGCAGTTCGAGTCGCTCGAAGAGTTCGGCCTCGTCTGCGCAGAGGATGTGACCCCCTTCGTCAGCAATCAGCACGCCTTCGGCATCAACCGGACGCAGCGCGTGCTCGTTGAGGCTGAAGCCCAGGCGCAGCGCGCGCTCGCGCAGGCGGACGTTGTGCGCCTGGCTGCCGGTGAAGTAGGCCAGCGCCGTCCCCATGCGCGCCGCTGCCAGTACGCGCAGATCGACCTGCAGGCCGCTGTGCAGCTCGACGGAAGACTTCGTCGGGCCATGGCCGAGCACGCGCGCGACCTGCGGCATGCTCACGAAGACGTCCATGATCGGGGCTGCGTCGTCGCTTGCGACCAGCAGGTCGACGTCGCCGATGGTGGGACGGCCGCGCCGAATGCTGCCGGCGACGCTGCCGGACTCCGCCTGGGGCAGGGCGAGCAGCATGTCCAGAATCTCCTGCGCGGCGGGCAGGGCCTTGCCCAGCGGCATGCGTCCGGTGTTGCGCGCCAGGGCCGCAATGCCCTCGAGAATGCTTTTCTCGCTTTTGGCGCCCATGCCCTTCAACGCGCTCAGCTGCCCGCTCTCCGCTGCGGCCTGCAGGGCTTCCAGCGTGGTGATGCCCAGCGCGTCCCAAAACAGCCGCGCCTTCTTCGGGCCCACGCCGTTGACGTGCATGATGCGCACCAGCCCGGGCGGGATTTCGCCGGCCAGCCGCGTGTAAAACTCAAGCTCGCCAGTCTGCAGCATTTCGTTGATCTTGTCCGCCAGCGTCTTGCCTATGCCTGGCAAGTCCGTCAGGCCCTTCTCGGCGGACACAGCGCGCAGATCGCGCGGCAGCTCGCGGATGGTGTCGGCAGCGCGCCGGTAGGACAGCACCCGGTGGATGACGTCGCCGCGCAGCTGCAGCATGTCGGCGACGTTTTCGAAGGTATCGGCGATTTCGTGATTGGTCAGTGCCATGGTTGCTGTCTTGCGTGGACGATTTCGCAATCAGTATACCTGAATTGCCCACTTTGCTTGACAGCTTTTGCGTCCTGCATTACCATCATCCCAACTGAATAGATCGTGTAAAGACTGCGATCCGGAAGAGTAGGCGCCGAAGCGGGTTTCAGAGAGCCGCCAGGGGCTGTGAAGGCGGCAGCAGCGCAGGCGTTGAATGGGCCGGGGAGTCGCCTCGACGAAGGGTCAGTCTGGTAGTCGGGGACGGAGAGCGCACCGTTATCAGGGCGCAGGGTATCGGCCATTTTGGCCTGTGCTCAGGAGTGCCTGCCGGTCTGGCAGGAATAAGGGTGGCACCGCGGGAGTCCCGTCTCGTCCCTGACTGACGAGGGGATTCTTTTTTTGTGCGGAGGCGACCATGGAAACAATGCCAGCACCTGTGACACCGGCTGTCAGGAGCGCGCAGACCCTGCCGTCGCGCGCTGACATCCGGCAGTTCTTTGCCCAGGGCGATCTGGTTCCGGTTTATCGTATCGTCCTCGCCGACCTGGAGACGCCCGTCTCGGTTTATATCAAGTTGGCGCAGGCCGGCAAAACCTCCTTCATGCTGGAAAGTGTGGAGGGCGGCGAGCAGGTCGGCCGCTACTCCTTCCTCGGCGTCAACCCTAAAGGCCTCATCACCGTTCGCGGCAACCAGGTCACTCGCGAGCTGAATGGCCAGCGCACGATTCGTGAACTGGCACCGGGTGAAAATCCCCTGCTGGCCGTCAAGGAAGAATTCGGACGAGTGCGCCCGGTCCGGCTGGAGGGCTTGCCGCGCTTCGTTGGCGGCGCCGTCGGCTTCATCGGCTACGACGTGGTGCGCTGGTTCGAGGAACTGCCGGATACGGCCGGGCAGGAACTGGACGTGCCGGATGCCGCGTTCATGCTGCCCGACACCCTGGTCATTTTCGACCACGTCAGACATCGGCTCATCCTCTTGGCCAACGCGCACAATCAGGGCGATCCCGCTGCGGCCTGGGATGATGCCAACCGCCGTCTCGACGAGCTGGCCGCGATTCTGGCGCAGCCCCTGCCTGTGGGAGACCTGCCGGTAGAACCGCTGGAAGAAGAATTCATCTCCAACGTGAGCCGCGAGAAATTCGAGGGCAACGTGCGCGCGGCGCGCGAATACATCGCGGCCGGCGACGCCTTCCAGATTGTGCTGTCGCAACGCTTCATGCGCCGCAGCAGCGCGCAGCCTTTCACCATCTACCGCGCCCTGCGCGCCATCAACCCCTCGCCCTACATGTTCTTTCTGCACTTCGGCGATGACCTGACCCTCATGGGCGCCTCGCCCGAGATGATGGTGCGGCTCGAGGATGGCGTGGCCTACTTGCGCCCAATTGCCGGCACCAGGCCGCGTGGCAACACGGATGCCGAAGACGACGCGCTGGCGGAGGAGTTGCTGCAGGACCCCAAGGAACGTGCCGAGCACGTCATGCTGGTCGACCTGGGGCGCAACGACATCGGGCGCGTCAGTGACTATGGCACGGTGCGTGTGCCGGACATGATGTATATCGAACGCTATTCGCACGTGATGCACATCGTCAGCGAGGTCACCGGGCAACTGCGCGCCGGCATGGACGCCTTCGATCTGCTGGCGGCCACCTTCCCGGCGGGGACCCTCAGCGGCGCGCCCAAGGTGCGGGCAATGGAGATTATCGAGGAACTTGAAGGCTCGCGTCGTGGCCCTTACGGCGGCGCCATCGGCTACTTCAGTTTTGATGGCTCCATGGATTCTTGCATCACCATTCGTTCCCTGCTGATGCTCAAGGATCAGCTCTACCTGCAGGCTGGCGCCGGCATCGTGGCCGACAGCGACCCGGCGACCGAGTATCAGGAGACGGTTAACAAGGCGCGCGCCGTGGCAGTCGCCGTGCGCCAGGCCGAGGAGGGACTGACGGGATGAACGGCTGTGAACTGCTGGCGGGAGGACGACAATGATTCTGGTGATCGACAACTACGACAGCTTCACCTACAACCTCGTGCAGTTCCTGGGCGAGCTGGGCGCGGAGATCGAGGTCGTGCGCAACGATAAAATCTCGCTGGACGAGATTCGCGCGCTGGCTCCGCAGCAGATTGTCGTTTCGCCCGGGCCTGGTACGCCCGATGATGGCGGCATTTCCTTGCAGGTCATCCGTGAGCTGGGGCCGACCACGCCGATTCTCGGCGTATGCCTGGGAAACCAGTGCATCGGCCAGGCCTGTGGCGGTGTGGTCAAGCGTGCCGGGCGCCTGATGCACGGCAAAACCAGCATGATCCACCACAGGGGCGACCCCATTTTTGCCGGGATTGACAACCCCTTTGTGGCAACGCGTTACCATAGTCTCATCGTCGAGCAGGAAACGCTGCCGGAGGCGCTGGATATCATTGCCTGGACGGACAGGGGTGAAATCATGGGCCTGCGCCACCGAGAACAGCCGCTGGTTGGCCTGCAGTTCCATCCCGAAAGTATCCTTACCGCTGACGGGCCACAAATATTGCAAAACTTCCTCGATATGCGGGCATAGCGGGCCGCAACGGGACAGTGGCAGGAGGAAAGCATGGACGTTCAACAGGCGCTTGAGCAGCTCGTCCGGGGCGAGGACCTGACGGCGGCTGACGCGCAGTCGGTGATGAACCAGATCATGCGCGGCGCGGCGACTGACGCGCAAATCGGCGCGTATCTCACCGCCCTGCGTATCAAGGGGGAAACGCGCGACGAGATTGTGGGCAGCGCGAGCGCCATGCGCGAGAACGCCACACACGTCCCTACCGGCATCGACGGATCTGATTTACTGGATACATGCGGCACCGGCGGCGATGACTCGGGCACTTTCAACATCAGCACGACGGTCGCTTTCGTCGCGGCCGGCGCGGGCGTAAAAGTCGCCAAGCACGGCAATCGAGCCGCCAGCAGTCAGTGTGGCAGCGCCGATGTGCTGGCCGAGCTGGGCGTCAATCTCGACCTCACGCCGCAGCAGGTTGGCAACTGCGTCGCTGAAGTCGGTATCGGCTTCCTCTTCGCTATCCAGCTGCACCCGGCCATGAGACACGCCATCGGGCCTCGGCGTGAGCTGAAGCTGCGCACCATCTTCAATATCCTCGGCCCGCTGACCAATCCTGCCGGCGCGCGGCGTCAGTTGATGGGCGTTTATGCACCGGAACTGACCGAAACGCTGGCGGAAGTGCTGGGCGCGCTGGGCGCAAAGTCAGCGCTTGTGGTCAGCGGACACGGCGGCCTCGACGAGCTGACAACGACCGGGCCCAGCGTGGTCAGTCACTGGCAGGATGGTGCTCTGCGCGGCTATACGCTGGATTCCGCCGACTTCGGCCTGCCGCGGGCGCAGCTGGCCCAGCTCAAGGGCGGCGATGCAGCGCTCAATGCGGCTATCTTGCGCGGCGTACTGGATGGCAGCGAGCAGGGGCCGAAGCGTGACATCGTGTTGTTGAATGCCGGCGCTGCTCTGCTGGCCGCCGGCGTCGTCGCGGACGTGGGGCAGGGCATTGAGCTGGCGCGCGCGACCATCGACAGCGGCGCGGCGCTGGCAAAGCTGGAGGCGCTGGTTGAAATCACCCAGGCCATTGCGCAATGAGCGCGACTTTCGTCCGCACCGGCAGCGTGCTCGACCGTATCCTGGCGCACAAGCAGGAGGAGGTCGCCCTGGCCCGGCGCGCACGTCCCCTGGCGCAGCTGCGTGACGAATGCGCCGCGCAGCAGCTTCCGCGCGATTTTTGCGGAGCGCTGCGGCGGGAAACGGTCGCGCTCATCGCCGAGTGCAAGCAGGCCTCGCCCAGCAAGGGGCGGCTCAGTGCAGACTATGACCCTGTGCGCCTGGCCTCGACCTACGCGGCCAACGGCGCGGCTGCCATTTCCGTGCTGACGGATGCCCACTTCTTTCAGGGCAGCCTGCAGGATCTGGCCGCGGTGCGCGCGGCGGTCGACGTGCCGCTGCTCTGCAAGGAATTCGTGCTCGACGCCTGGCAGGTGCAGGCGGCGCGTGCCAGCGGCGCCGATGCCGTGCTGCTGATTGTGGCGGCCCTCACCGACGGGCAACTGGCGGACCTGCAGGCGCAAATCCAGGCGCTGGGCATGACTGCGCTGGTAGAAGTGCATAATGAAGAAGAACTGGAACGCGCGCTGGCTCTGGAACCACAGCTCGTCGGCGTAAACAATCGTGACCTGAAGACTTTCGCCGTCGATCTGAATACGACGGCCCGGCTGGCGCCACAAATGCCCGCGGAAACGCTGCTGGTGGCCGAGAGCGGCATCGCGGATGCTGACGATGTGCGTAACATGGGACGTCTTGGGGCCGCTGCGGTGCTGGTGGGGGAGACGCTGATGAAAGCTGGAGACCTGGCAACGAGTGTGCGCCTGTTGAGCACTGTGCAGAGGGAGTTTGAGGTATGACGGACTTTCGTTATGACGCTGCACTGCTGGAGCGCTTCCCGCAGACTCGAGGCGCCATCATCCACGCCCGCGGGCTGCAGGGCGGGGCGAGCAGCGCGGAACTGAAGGAATTGTATGCGCAGGAGCAGGCGGCCACGCTGGCGCGCATCGGTGAGCAACCGCTGAGCGCGTTGCCCACAATTGCGGCCTGGCGACGCTGCTTCAGCGGCTTCGGCCTGCGCCCGACGCAGTATCGTAGCGCCGTCGAAGCCCTGCTGCGCCGCCTTACGAAACAGGGCGACATCCCCTCCATCAATCGCCTCGTCGACATCGGCAATCTGGTCAGCATCCGTCATGAACTTCCAATCGCCGTCTTTGACACGCGCGCGCTGCAGCTGCCGGTTACGGTGCGCTTTGCTGCGGGTGATGAACGCTTCACCGGCCTGGGCGAGCAGGAGGCGCAGCATCCTGCGCCGGGCGAGGTCATCTTTGCCGATACCACCAATCTGGTGGTTGCGCGCCGCTGGTGCTGGCGTCAGAGTGCGGAAAGCGCCGCACAGGCGGACACGACAGACGCCCTGATTACCTGTGAAGCGCAGCACGAAGACGGCGCCGCAGCGGTCGCGCGCGCGCAACAGGATCTGCTCGAGTTGCTGGCGCGTTTCGCCGGTGGTAATGCACCGGATGGGCGTTATGAGACTCAGGATGGTCTTCTTGATGGGCAGAATCCAGCATTGTGAACTACCTCGCGCGCGTCAAGATTTGTGGTGTGACCACGGCTGCGGATGCGTTCATGGCGGCGCACGCCGGCGCAGATCTGCTCGGCCTGAATTTTTATGCCGCGAGTCCGCGTTGCCTGACACTGCCGCAGGCGCAGGAAATCTGCACCCAATTGCGCAGGGCGTTGGGCGCCGAATGTCCCGTGCTGGTGGGCGTGTTCGTCAACGAGACTCCGGCTCAGATTGCAGAAATCTGCGCCCGGGCTGGCCTCGACTGCGCCCAGCTTAGCGGTGACGAAGAGCCAAACATTATGCATGCGCCAGAGATGCGCGGGACACACGCCTTCAAGTCGCTGCGGCCGCGCTCGGTCGCCGAGGCGCAGGCTGATGCCCAACGCTTTGCCACACACGCAGCGGTCGATGAGCGTTTGCCGGCGCTGCTGCTGGACGCCTGGCACCCCCAACTCTACGGTGGCAGCGGCGCCCAGGCCAGCGAAGCGGTAGCTCGAGCGCTGCTGAAAAAGCTGCCGCGTATTATGCTTGCCGGCGGTCTAAACGCAGAAAATGTCGGCGAACGGGTGCGGACGCTGCGTCCCTGGGGCGTGGACGTGGCCAGCGGCGTGGAAAGCGCGCCCGGCGTGAAGGATGCCGACAAAACGCGTAACTTCATTGCGGCAGCGAAGGGACTGTGATGAGCGAACTGCTCGACATCTACGACGAGCTTAATCGCTATCTTGGCGTCAAGGAGCGCGCTTCAGTCCATCGCGACGGCGACTGGCATCGTGTGTTCCACTGCTGGGTCGTGTGGCGCGACGCGCAGGGCAATGACTGGCTGTTGTTGCAACGGCGCGGCGCGCACAAACTGACCTTCCCGCTGCATCTGGCCGTTACGGTCGGTGGCCACTATCAGGCCGGCGAATCTGTGGAAAACGGCCTGCGCGAAGTCCGCGAGGAGCTGGGCGTTGACTTGCCTTTCGCCGCGCTCATTCCCTGCGGCAGACGCAGCCTGGTGGCGCGCTGGCAGGAACTCATCGACCGCGAGTTCGCCGATACCTTCGTGTATGTCAGCGAGCGTCCACTCACGGAGTATCCCGTGATGGCGCCTGAAGTTGCAGAGCTGGTGGCGCTGAAGGTTGAAGATGGCTTGACACTCTTCGCCGGCGAGATCGCTGAGGTGAGCGCGCAAACTGTTGCAGGAACCTGCACAATCACTCTGGCAGATTTTGTGCCGCAGCATGAGGAGATGTACACGGAAGCCTTCCTGCTGGCCAGGCGAGTGCTGAACGGGGAGCGCGACCTGGCGCTGAAACAGGAGATTCGAGGATGACGAACAGCGTAATCGCAGGGACAGCGCTGCCGGACGAGCGCGGCTACTTTGGCGAATTCGGCGGCCGCTTCGTGCCCGAGACGCTCATTCCGGCGCTTGACGAACTGGAAGCGGCTTTCTCGGAGGCCATGGCCGACGAGCGTTTTCTGTCACGCCTGAAACATTTGCAGGCCAGCTACACCGGCCGGCCCACACCAGTCAGCTTCGCGGAGCGCCTGAGCGAGCATTTGGGCGGCGCGCGTATCTGGCTTAAACGCGAAGACCTGGCGCACACCGGCGCGCACAAGATCAACAACGCCCTGGGCCAGGCCTTGCTGGCGCAGCGCATGGGCAAGCAGCGCATCGTGGCGGAGACCGGCGCGGGTCAGCATGGCGTGGCCAGCGCGACTGTCGCAGCGCTGCTCGGGCAGACCTGCCACGTCTACATGGGCAGCGTCGACATCGCCCGCCAGCAGCCAAATGTCTTCCGCATGCAGCTGCTGGGCGCGGAAGTCATCCCCGTCGAGAGCGGCAGCCGCACCCTCAAGGACGCCATCAACGAGGCGATTCGTGACTGGGTAACCAACGTCCGCGACACCTTTTACCTGCTGGGTTCGGCGCTGGGGCCGCACCCTTATCCAATGATGGTGCGCGAATTCCAGAGCGTGATCGGGCTTGAGGCGCGTGCGCAGATGCTGGCGGCGACGGGACGTCTGCCGGATGTCTGTGTAGCCTGCGTTGGCGGCGGCAGCAACTCCATCGGCCTGTTTCACGCCTTCCGCGAAGATAGCGCCGTGGATCTCATCGGGGTGGAGGCCGGCGGACATGGCATCGCCAGCGGCGCTCACGCCGCCCGCTTTGCAGATCCCGCGCTGGGCCGGCCGGGCGTGCTGCACGGCACGCGCTCATTCGTCCTGCAGAACGCGGATGGCCAGATCATGAACACCCACAGCATCTCCGCCGGCCTCGACTACGCGTCGGTGGGGCCGGAGCATGCCTGGTTGCGCGCCGAGGAGCGGGCGCATTACACGCTGGCGACGGATGAAGAAGCGCTTGCGGCCTTTCAGCTACTCAGTCGGCTGGAGGGCATCATCCCGGCGCTGGAGAGCGCGCACGCGGTCGCCGAGGCTATCAAACGGGCGCCGACCATGCCGCAAGACTCAATCCTTTTGGTCAATCTCTCCGGGCGCGGCGACAAGGACCTCGATATTGTGATCCGCGAAATCGAGGAGAGGCGCTGATGGGACTGCAGGCGCTGGAGGCCATGTTTGCGGCGACGGAAGCCGAGGGGCGCGCAGCCTTCTTGCCCTATTACCCGGTCGGCTATCCGAACATGGCCCGCTCGCTTGACGCGCTGGTAGCCATGGCGCAGGCTGGCGTGGACGGCTTCGAAATCGGCATCCCTTTCAGCGACCCGCTGGCGGACGGGCCCACCATACAGGCAGCGACGCAGCGCGCGCTTGAGCAAGGGACAACCGTGCGGGACTGCGTGCAAGCGGTACAGCAGTTGCGCGATCGTGGCGTGACGCAGCCTCTGCTCCTGATGGGCTATCTCAACCCCTTGCTGGCCTATGGCCCCGAGCGTTTCGTCGCCGACATTCGCGCAGCTGGCGCGGATGGCCTGCTGGTGCCGGATTTGCCGCCCGAAGAAGCGGAGGCCTTCAGCGCAATCTGCGAGCGCGCCGGCATGGCCCTGATCTTCTTCCTGGCGCCAACGAGTAACGGACAGCGCATCCGACTGGTGGCAGAACGCTCGCGCGGTTTCATCTATTGTGTCTCGTTGACAGGCGTCACCGGCGCGCGTAGCGAGTTGCCACCTGACCTGCGCGACTTCATTGCGCGCGTGCGAAAGGAAACGCAGCAGCGTCTGGTGCTGGGTTTCGGCATCAGCACGCCGCCGCAGGCGCGCAGCATGAACGGGCTGGTGGACGGCTTTGTGGTGGGCAGCGCGCTCGTCCGCGCCGGTGCCAACGGGCCTGTTGCTGTCGGCGAACTGGCGGCCTCCTTGCGCCTGGCGCTGGACGATGACTGAGCTGCCCGGCGCAGCTGGTTGACAGCTGCCACATCTATTGCTAACATGCGTTTGTTATGTGAACAGGCCGGGTGCCACATGGCAGGCATGCGCTGCGCTGAAATCCAGTTTTATTACCCCTGCCGCGAAGCCAGTGGAGCGCTGTACGCCAGCAGCCGGTGAGACGGGCCGTAACTCAGGGGAACGTCAAGGCGCAGGGCACAGGCTCCGCGTCTTTTTTATTTGTAAGCAGAGGTCAAAATGCACAAGGGGCAGACAGGAGGGCGCCGATGATGCTGCGGGGAGTGCGTGGCGCAATTACAGTGGACGAAAACAGTGAGGCTGCCATCCTGGGCGCCACGCGTGACCTGCTCGTTGCCCTGATCGAGGCGAACGGAATCAAGGAACATGAGGTGGCCAGCGTGCTGTTTACCAGCACCGTTGACCTGACAGCGGCCTTCCCCGCGCGCGCCGCGCGCGAGCTGGGCTGGTATGGAGTGGCTCTGATGGGCACGCAGGAAGTTCCGGTGCACCAGAGCCTGGCGAGTTGTATTCGTGTGCTGCTGCACTGGAACACTGACAAGGGACTTGACGAACTCGAGCATCGTTTTATGCGCGGGGCGCATGTGCTGCGGCCGGATTTGGTCGACAAGGGGCAATCTTGAACGAGATGCTGACGATGCCGGACGCGGAGAGCGCGGTTGCCACTGGCTTTCACTGCCGTCAGTTGACGGTAGTGGGCCTCGGTCTGATGGGCGGGTCGCTGGCCCTGGCCCTGCAGCACCATGCGGACCTGGTCACGGGCGTGGAGTCCAGCGCCATGGCGCGCGAGCTGGCGCTGGAACGTGGCATCGTCGCCAGGGCGACGGAAGACCTGCGCGAGGGCGTGGCTGATGCCGATGTGGTCGTGCTGGCGACGCCGGTGCGCAGCATCATCGAGATGCTGGAGCAGCGCCTGGGCACCTATATGCGCTCCAACACCCTGTTGCTTGACCTGGGCAGCACCAAGCAAGGCATCGGGCGCGCGATGCAGGAGCTGCCTATCGGCATCCTGGCAGTGGGTGGGCACCCGATGACCGGGCGCGAGCAGAGCGGCGTTGGCGCCAGTGACGCCACGATGTTCCGGGAGCGCCCCTTTGTGCTTTGTCCCAATCGGCGCACCACACCTTCGGCGCTGATTCGTGCGCGTTCGCTGGTGATGGCACTGGGCGCCATTCCCATAGAAATGGAAGCCGAGCGCCACGATCGTGTCGTGGCGGCCATCAGCCATCTGCCTTACCTCTTGAGTACGGCGCTGGTGGCCACGGTGGCCAACGAAGGCGAAAACGATGAGGCTGTCTGGGAGCTGGCAGCCGGCGGCTTTCGTGACATGTCGCGCCTGGCGGGCAGCGATGTACGCATGATGGGCGACATACTCAGCACGAATACCCAGGCCGTGGCGACCTTGCTGGCGATGTTCCGCATGCAGCTGGCGCAGATCGAGGCAATGCTCATCTCGCGCGACGACCAGCGCCTGGCCGCCACGCTGCAACCCATCAGTGAGTCGCGCTGGAAATGGACGGCTGCGAACGGAGCGAGACATGCAAAGCCCTGACGAATCCCGCCTCATTGTGCAAACCACGCAGGGCTTGCGTGGGACAACGACCGTGCCGGGCGACAAGTCCATTTCGCACCGCGCAGTGATGCTGGGCGCGCTGGCCCAGGGCAGGTCACAGGTGCGCGGCTGGCTGGCAGCGGGCGACACCGAAGCGACCCTGCGCAGTGTGCAGGCGCTCGGCGTACAAATTGAACGCCCCGCTGCTGACGAGCTCTACATAAAAGGCACTGGCGCCCTGCGCGCCCCAAAGGCGCCGCTTGACTTCGCCAACGCCGGCACCGGCATGCGCCTGATGGCCGGCGTTATGGCGGGTCAGCCCTTTGCCAGTGTGCTGGATGGCAGCACCCAGTTGCGCCGCCGACCGATGAATCGCATAATCACGCCGCTGCGGCAGATGGGCGCGGACATTAGTGGCGAAGAGGGTCGCGCGCCATTGCGAATCGAGCCGTCAGCGCTGCAGGGCATCCGCTACGAAATGCCGGTTGCCAGCGCCCAGGTAAAAAGCGCTGTGCTGCTGGCCGGTTTGTTTGCCCGGGGTGAGACGGTCGTAATTGAACCGGCGCCGACGCGCGACCACAGCGAATGCATGTTGCGCGCGGCGGGCGTCAAAGTCCATAACGAAGGCAGGGCAATCACGCTGCAGCCTTGCGCTACGCTGCAACCACAGTCCTTCCGTGTGCCAGGGGATTTCTCATCGGCAGCCTTTCTTCTGGTCGCCGGAACTACTGTGCCGGGTAGTGAAGTGCGCCTGACGGGCATCAACCTCAATCCCACGCGCAGCGGCCTGCTGGATGCGCTGCAGATGATGGGCGCGGACATCACGGTCAGCGAGGCGGGCCAGGAAGCCGGTGAGCCGGCCGGCACCCTGACTGTGCGCCACAGCGCGCTGTGCGGCGTCGACATTGGCGGCGAACTGGTCGTGCGCATGATCGACGAGTTTCCGGCGTTGATGGTTGCGGCCCTGTGCGCGGAAGGGCGCACGACGGTGCGCGATGCTCATGAGCTGCGACTGAAGGAGACCGACCGCCTGGCAGTAATGACAGCGGAGCTGTGTCGCCTCGGCGCACAAATTGAGGAATTCGAGGACGGATTCGTGATCGAGGGTCCGCAGACCTTGCAGGGCGCAGACGTTGAGGGGCATGACGATCACCGCATCGCCATGAGTCTGACCCTGGCCGGGATGCTGGCGCAGGACACTACGACAGTCCATGACGCAGCCTGCGTCGGCGACTCCTTCCCCGGTTTTTCTGAAACGCTGCAGCAACTGGGCGCCATGCTGCGTGTTGAGACGCCGTCCTGACTATACGTGGTTTGCCGGCCCGTTAATATCAGGATGCATTGGAGGCAAAGGTCTTGCAGCACCGGGTAGGGGTAATCGGATGGCCGGTTGAGCACAGCATCAGTCCTCAGATGCATACTGCCGCCTTGCTGGCTGCCGGTCTGAC
Source organism: Phototrophicaceae bacterium (assembly GCA_965238035.1). GTDB lineage: Bacteria > Chloroflexota > Anaerolineae > Aggregatilineales > Phototrophicaceae > JAGWBD01. Next base: position 2,633,740 of record OZ250163.1, read on the forward strand.
GGACTGGAGCTACGAACGCATCGCCATCCCGCCGGATATTGTGGGCCACAGCCTGCGCACGCTGCGCGACGAGGGCGGCTTTCTTGGGCTGAACGTAACTGTGCCGCACAAGCAGGCCGTGTTGCCCCATGTGCGTCCGGATGAAGTCGTGCTGGCGCTCGGCGCCGCCAACACCATCGATTTCCGAGAAAACTGCGCCACCAATACAGATCACATCGGCCTGATTGCTGATCTGCAGGCACATAAAGTGCCGCTGGCTGGTACGCGGGCGCTGGTGCTGGGTGCCGGCGGCTCGGCGCGGGCGGCAGTATATGGTCTGTGGCGGGCTGGTGCCGCAGTGAGCGTGGTCAATCGCACCAGGTCGCGGGCGGAAAACATGCTGTCAGACCTGAAACATGCGGCTGGCATCACGAATATCAGCCTGCTCACCTTGGAGCAGGCGGCTCGCGAACAGCCTGCGCTGGTGGTGAACTGCACCTCGCTTGGCATGTGGCCGAACACAGAATCCTGTCCCTGGCCAGAAGAGATTGCGTTCCCGCCGGATGCAACGGCCTATGACCTTGTGTACCGCCCGCGACGGACGCGCTTCATGGCGCTGGTCGAAGCACATGGCGGACGCGCCATCGGCGGCCTTGGGATGCTGGTGCGGCAAGGTGCGGCTTCCTTTGAAATCTGGACGGGTCAGCCGGCCGACATTGCCGCAATGACTGCCGCCGCTGAAGCAGCCCTGGACGCCACAGAGTGAGCGTCTGACACCTGGGAGAGATGCCATGATTCGATTCCTCACGGCAGGCGAAAGTCACGGCCCACAAATCAGCGCAATCGTGGACGGGCTGCCGGCCGGCCTCGAGTTGACGCTGGAAGACATAAATCGCGAGCTGTTCCGGCGGCAGCAGGGCTATGGCGCCGGCGGGCGCATGAGCATCGAGAAAGACCAGGTGCAGTTGAGCGCGGGTTGGATGAACGGGCGCACTACCGGCGGCCCCATCGCGCTCACCGTCGCCAATCGCGACTGGCGCAACTGGCGCGAACGGGACATCGCGCCGTTGACCACGCCGCGTCCCGGCCACGCCGATCTGACCGGTGCGGTCAAGTACGGCTACCGCGACCTGCGCCTCTCGCTGGAGCGCGCCAGCGCGCGCGAGACGACCATGCGTGTGGCGGTGGGCGCCATCTGTCGCCGCCTGCTGGCGGAGTTTGGCATCGTCATCGGCGGCTACGTCACGCGCATTGGCAGCGTGGCGGTTCAGCTTCCGGATGACGAGCCGGCGGACTACGTGGCCCGCTTCCGCGCAGCCAGCGAAAACGACGTGCGCAGCCCCGACCAGGACGTGGCGCAGCGCATGCACGCGGAAATCCGCCAGGCCATCGTCGACAAGGACACGCTGGGCGGCATTATGGAACTGGTGGCGCTGAACGTGCCTCCCGGACTCGGCAGCTACGTCCAGCATGACCGGCGCCTGGACGCGCGCATCGTGGGCGCGATGGTCAGTATCCAGGCCATGAAGGGCGCCGAAATCGGCCCGGCCTTCATCAATGCAGCGAAGCGCGGCACACACGTGCATGATGAAATCGTGCTCGGCGATGACGGCGATGCGCTTACGCGGCGCACTAACCGCGCCGGCGGAATTGAAGGCGGTATCTCCACCGGCGAACCAGTTGTGGCGCGCGTCGCCATGAAACCCATTTCGACCGTGCTAAGCGCGCTGGGTTCAGTCAATCTGGCGAGCGGTGAGGCGGAAGCCACGACCTACGAACGCAGCGACTTTTGCGCCCTGCCGCGGGGTGTCCCGGTGGGCGAGGCCGTATTGGCCATCGTGATTGCGGAAGCGCTGCTGGAAAAACTGGGCGGAGACAGTATCGAGGAGATGCGACCCCGTTTCGAATCGCTGCGGCGGGCGCGCCTGAGCGACCTGGATATGGACAACGTGGCGTGGCGCTTCGGCTATGAAGGCTAACATTGTACTCACCGGCTTTATGGGCACGGGCAAATCAACAGTGGGCCGCCTGGTCGCGCAGCAATTGCAACGTCCCTTCGTCGACAGCGACGACCTCATCGTAGAGCGGGCTGGCAAGTCGATCGCGCAACTCTTTGCCGAAGTAGGGGAGGATCGCTTCCGTTCGCTTGAGCGCAGCGTCTGTTATAACTTGGCGGCGCAGGACGGTCTTGTCATCGCGACCGGCGGCGGCGCTTTGCTGGATGCGGATAGCCGCAGCGCCCTGGGAAAGAGCGGGCTCCTGATCTGTCTGTTGGCATCGCCCGAGAGCATCCGCACGCGCCTGGCGCATGAAAGTGGACGCCCCCTCTTCAATGGAGCATGGGAGTCGCTTTATCAACAGCGGCTGGCAATCTACCAGGCCATCCCTCATCAGCTGCCGACGGATGGCAAGGCAGCGCAGCAAGTGGCGCAGGAAGTGGTGAGTCTGTGGCACGCATTCAGGTAAGCGGGCCGGGCAACGGCTACGACATCCTCATTGAGCCAGGGCTGCTGCAGCAGGGCGGGCGTCTGGTTACGGAGTGTGGCCTGGGCGGTCGCGTGGCCGTGGGCACGACGGACAGCATCGCCGCGTTGCACGGAGCAGCGCTGGCCAGGCGTTTGCCGGACGCGGCACTCGTCACCATGCCCGACGGTGAAGTGCACAAATCGCTGGCGACTGTGGCAAAGATATACGGTGACCTGGTCGCTGCCGGGCTTGACCGTCAAAGCACGGTACTGGCGCTGGGCGGAGGCGTAGCGGGCGACGTATTCGGATTCGCCGCGTCAACGTTTTTGCGCGGTTTGCGCCTGGTTATGGCGCCCACCAGCCTGCTGGCCATGGTGGATGCAAGCGTGGGCGGCAAGACAGGCGTCGACATTGCCGAAGGCAAAAACCTGGTAGGGGTCTTCGCGCGGCCCGCGGCGGTTTTCGTCGACACTGAACTGCTGGCAACCTTGCCGCCGCGTGAATGGCGCAATGGCATGGCCGAGGTGCTCAAACACGGTCTGCTGGCGGACGCGCAGCTGCTTGATCCCGCGTTGCATTGCCGCGAGCGCGCTGCCGAGCTGGTACGACGCGCAGTGCAGGTAAAGGTAGACTTCGTGCAGCAGGATCCATTGGAACGCGGCGTGCGTGCCCATCTCAACCTTGGCCACACCTTCGCCCATGCGATTGAGCTGGTCACCGGGTTTCGCTGGGCGCACGGCGAGGCCGTCGGCTTCGGCCTGGTGGCCGCTGCGCGCCTGTCGTATGCGCTGGGAATGTGCGCTCTCGTCCTGGTCGATGAGGTTGAGCGAGTCGTCGCCAATGCTGGCTTGCCAGTGCGTCTTGGTAATGTGGACGCGGAGGCGATCTGTGCCGCCATGCTGACCGACAAGAAACGTCGCTCGGGTCGTGTACGCTTTGTGCTGCTGCGGGCGCTCCATGACGTGACCCTGGTCGATGACGTGCCAATGACGACCGTCATCGAAGTGTTGAACGGCTTGCAGGGCAATTCCGGTCGGGAGGAACTGACATGCTGAAGCGCCGGATTCTCTTGTTACATGGCCCCAACCTGAACCTTCTCGGCATGCGCCAGCCGGAAGTTTACGGGGACATGACCCTCGCGCGGATTAACGAGCTGGCGCAGCGTCACGCGGAGGCGCGCGGCGTGAGCCTGCAGGCAAAGCAATCGAACCATGAAGGAACGTTGGTTGACTGTCTGCATGCGGCGCGCGATGAGGTGGACGGCATCGTCCTCAATGCCGGCGCCTATACCCACAGTTCACTGGCGCTGCGAGACGCCATCACGTCGGTCGGGCTGCCGGTTGTCGAAGTGCACCTTTCCAACGTTCACGCCCGCGAGACTTTCCGCCATCACTCAATGCTGGTCGGCGTCTGCGTGGGTCTGGTAAGCGGCTTTGGCTGGCGCAGCTACCTGCTGGGTATCGACGCCTTGCTGGGACATCTGGGTTTGCTGGATGAATAACCTTGTATCCCTTTACCAGGGATACGCACACAGATTTGGTGATTGCGCGAAGGACGCTGCCGCGCCGGTCGTCTAGACTGGGTGGTTGCCGGAGTGGAACCTGAACGGGGGAACATGCCTGACAGCAGCCAGATCATCGAGATCTTCAGGCAGGAACGCCTGCACTATATAAATCTGTGGTTCGTCGATATCTCGGGCGGCGTCAAGAGCATCATCATCCCGGCGGAGCGCATCGAGGAAGTGCTCGAGCAGGGAGTGCTGTTTGACGGCTCCTCGCTCGAGGGTGGCGCGCGCTCGGTCGAGAGCGAATTGCGCCTGATCCCTGACAGCAACACCTTTGCCACGCTCCCCTGGGATAGTTCGGAAGAGCGCGTCGGGCGACTGATCTGCCAGGTACATACCCCCCAGGGAGACCCTTTCCCTGGCGATCCACGCTGGGCGCTGCAGGCGGCATTACAGCAGGCGCGCAACATGGGGTTCTGCTTCAGGACAGGCGTCGAGCTGGAGTTCTTTCTCTTTAAACTCGACGAGCAAGGCGGGGCGCAGCCAGCCTGGCCACATGACTCGGTCAGCTATTTCGATCTTTCCACCAACTTTCGCCAATCCATCCGGCGCAAGATGGTGGCCACCCTGACCGGACTGGGGATTTCCGTCATCTCCTCGCACCACGAAATTGGTTCCGGCCAGCACGAGATCGACTTCGGTTATGACGACGCGCTCACAACGGCCGACCAGGTCTTGACTGCGCGCGTGGCGCTGAAGTCCGTCGCCCAGCACAACAACCTGCATTGCACCTTCATGCCGCGCCCGCGCCGTGATCTGCCCGGCTCCGGTATGCATACACATCAGAGCCTGCATACAATCGATAGCGGTGAAAACCTCTTTAGCGACCCTGGACACGAATACGGCCTGTCAGAACTTGGTCGCTGGTTCCTGGCCGGACAGTTGCACCACGCGCGCGCCATGGTCGCCGTGCTGGCGCCACTGGTGAATTCCTACAAACGCCTGGGCACGAGCATCGAAGCGCCGGTTTACGTGACCTGGGCACACATCAACCGCGCTGCGCTCATTCGCGTTCCTGGTCTGATGCCGGGCGGTGGCACGCACACACGCCTGGAATTGCGCTGCCCGGATCCCTCCAGCAACCCCTACCTTGCTGCGGCCGTCATGCTCGTTGCCGGTCTTGATGGCATCCGCCAGAAAATGCCTTTGCCCGAGCCGCTTGAGGAAGACTTGCTGGGCCAGGATCGCGCGCGCCTGCGACGCATGAAGGTGCTGCCCGCCACCCTCGATGAAGCGCTCATTGCTCTGGAGTCGGACGAGACGATTCTCTCGGCGTTAGGGCCCTACATCAGCAACAGTTTCCTCGTCTCACGGCGTCAGGAAGTTGAGGACTTCAACCGTCAGGTGACGGACTGGGAGATGGAGCGTTATTTCCATCGCTACTAGGGCCAACACTTTCATCTAAGGCCGTTCTCCTGCCCCGAAATTCCAGCTCAGCGCGCCCGTCGTCCTTGCCTGCAGCGAGCGATCAATGCGTGTGTGCCTGCTTTCTGACCGCATTTTCCGCGCATCGCATTGTCACTCCGGACTTCTGAACCGCCTGAAGCTTCGTCAGCTTTCACAGGTGCTTGAGCGCTGGCAGCTTGTGCGGTACCATGAGCGTGGCATACAGGAACAGGATGACCGCATGCAAGCCACAACAGAAGCGGCGGCGACCGTCGCAGGAATTCGCTTTACGAAGGTGGGTAAGCTGTACCACTTTGACCACGGCGCCTTTTCGGAGTTGCGCGCCGGCGACTACGTCATCGTGGAAACTGTACGTGGCCGCCAGATGGGCCAGGTAATGGGCTTCACGGAAGCGGAAGGTTCCCGCAGCCGTCGTCACGCGCCCATCTTGCGCCTTGCTACCTCCCGTGACATGGCGCTGCGGCAACACTGGGAAGCGCAGCAGGACGATGCGCTGCGCATCTGCCGCGAACAGGCGGCCGGATTCGGCAACTTGCGCAATGTCAAGTTTGTCGCGGCGCAGTACAACTACGATGGCAGTCTGCTGACCTTCCTCTACGCAGCCGAGGAGAATGTCAATCCGGACAAGTTAGGGAGCGCCTTGCAGCGGGAATTCAGCGCGACAGTGGAGATGCGCCAAATAGGCCCGCGCGATGTGGCCCGGCTGCTGGGGGGCTACGGTGCTTGTGGCGAGTTGAGGTGTTGCAGCACCTTCCTCACGGATTTCAGTCCGATTTCTATCAAGATGGCCAAGGCCCAGGGTATTTCTCTCAGTCCCTCCGAAATCACCGGCATGTGTGGCCGCTTGCGCTGTTGCCTTGTCTACGAATACGAGCAATATGCAGAGGCGCGCAAGCATTTGCCGCGGCGCGGCAAAATGATGGGCACGCCCTGGGGGGAACGCAAGATAATCGATGTGCATCCATTGCAGGACGCGGTTACGGTCATAACTCCCGAGGGACGCAAGCTGGTGCAGCGCGAGGAACTTGTGCCGCTGGCCGAGCTGCGGGCCTTGCAGCAGAAGGCGAAAGAGCCCTGTAGCAAACATGGCGACGAGCCATGTGAATGTGGCAAGAAACCAGGTGAACGTCAAAGTGATCAGAGAGCAGGCAATTCCACATGAGCGATGTAGAGCAGGGCAGCATCCGGCGTGTATTGGGCGTTTTTGCCCACCCCGATGACCCGGAGTTTTTCGCCGGTGCGACCTTCGCCCGCTGGGCGGCAGCAGGGGCGGAAATCACCTTTCTGATGGCCACCAGTGGTGACAAGGGTAGTTCAGAGCCGGACATGACGCATGAACGTCTGGTAGAGATTCGTGAGGAAGAGGAGCGACATGCGGCGGCGGCGCTGGGCGTGCGGGAGGTTGTATTCTTGCGCTTCGGCGATGGCGAGCTGGAGCATTCGCTGGATCTGCGCCGCGAAATCGTGCGCGGGATTCGTCGCTTCAGGCCGGATGTCGTGGTTACCTGTGACCCGCTCAACTGGTACGGTGAGAACCGCATCAATCATCCGGACCACCGTGCCATCGGGGAGGCTACGCTGGCGGCGGTCTTCCCCACCTCGCGTGACCGACTGAACTTTATCGAGATGGAGCGCGACGAAGGCCTGTCCGCGCACAAAACGCGCCAGGTTTACATCGCCGGCGCAGTCAATCCCAACACAATCGTTGACGTAACTGATCACGTTGATACGCAGATTCGCTCTCTGCGCGAGCACAAGAGTCAGATTCGCGACATGGACGGTCTGGCCGAACGAATTCGCTCTCGTTCGCTTGATCCGCGCGCGCCGCAGGATGCGCCTCGAAACATCGAATCCTTCTTCGTCGTCACCCTGCGCGTGTAGATGCCGGCGCGGGCCGCGATAAGCTGGCTGGAGGCGCGCGGCTGGCTGGTGCTTGCTGGAAGCGTGCGCAGCAGCGAAGCTGTGCGGGCACGGGCGCTGGCGGTCGCCGCCGCGGATGGCGGGGTCGCCATCCTGGCCTGCGCCGGCCAAAACGAGGCTGTAGAGCAACTGCTTAACGAGTTTGAAGACCTGGGTGCGCAGTCCGGCTACGTCGTGGACGCCTTCGTTGAGGATGATCAAACGCTGCGCTCGAGTCTGGCCGAGGCCGGCATCGTGGTCGTGGGCGCCGAATCGGATGCAAGCCTCGTGCAAGACGCCCTTTCCGGTGCGATCAGCGAAGGAATTCGCATGGCCTGGCAACATGGAGCGCTCGTCCTGCTGGAAGGTCCGGCTGCGATGAGCGCGGGCAGCTGGACCCTGCAGGAAGATGATGGCTGCCAAAACGGGTTGGGCTGGCTGCCAGACGCAGTGATTCTGCCAGGCGTGACGGATGTCGGTTCCAGTATTGCGGTGAGCACCCTGCTGGCCGAAGCGCCCGCGGCAGTCGCGCTGGGCATAGGGCCGCAAGCCGCCCTGGCGTTGGGGCCTGACGGAGAACTGGAAATCTGGGGTGAACAACAGGTCAGCATAGCGTTGGGAACTGCCTGGCATGCAATTTAACAGACTGGAGAAACCAGGATGCCGGTGACGATCATCATCGGAGCGCAGTGGGGCGATGAAGGCAAAGGGCGCGTTGCCGATGTGCTGGGCGCCCAGGCCGACGTGGTCGCGCGTTACGCCGGCGGCGATAACGCCGGCCACACGATTGCAGTGGACGGCGAGGTTTTCAAACTGCATCTGGTACCATCCGGCGTGTTGCACGCGGGTGTGAGTTGCGTGCTGGGCAACGGCATGGTCATTAATCCCGTCAATCTCCTGGCCGAGATAGACGGCCTCTGCGCGCGTGGCGTGCACATCTCGCCGGAGCGATTCCTCATCAGCACGCGCGCGCACATCATCACGCCGGCTCACGTTGCGCTGGATCGCGCCAGCGAGAAGGCTCTGGGCGCGCAGGCCATCGGCACCACTTTGCGCGGCATTGGCCCGGCCTACCTTGACAAAACGGGACGTCGCGGTATTCACGCCGGCCTGATGCACAGCGAAGAGGACTTTGCCGACGCGGTGCATGACGCGATCGTGCGTGCGAATGAAGCGCTAGCCATGGTGGGTGCCAGCCCGCTTGACCCAGAGGCCACTGCGCTGGAGTGGATCGGTGCGGCGCGGCGGCTGAAGCCCTATATTCAGGACACCTCGCAGTACATCAACCGCCGCTTGCAGGAAGGCGCGCGCGTGGTCTGCGAAGGTGCCCAGGGCACCATGCTGGATGTGGATCACGGAGACTATCCATTCGTGACGAGCTCCTCGCCGGTGGCCGGCGGCGCGCTGGTCGGGCTGGGCTTCGGGCCGCTGCACGTGGACAAGGTCGTGGGCGTGACCAAGTGTTTCTCGACGCGGGTGGGCGCGGGGCCGATGCCGACCGAGCTGGGTGGCGCGCTGGCCGACCGACTGCGCGGCACGGGCGCAAACTTCTGGGACGAATTTGGCACCACCACCGGGCGCAGCCGACGCTGCGGCTGGATGGACACAGTGATATTGCGCCACGCCGCCCAGGTAAGTGGCTTCACCGAGCTGTTCCTGACGAAACTGGATGTGCTTGGCGGCTTCGAGGAGCTGAAGATCGCCGTTGCCTGGGAGCTGGATGGAGTGCAGCATTGTTTGCCGCCCGTCACCCAGGCGGACATGGCGCGTGCCACGCCAGTTTACGAGACCCTGCCCGGCTGGGATGCTGACCTTTCATCCATGCGTTGCCAACATGAACTGCCGGCGGCAGCCCGCCGCTACGCCCGTCGCATCGGCGAGCTTTGCGACACGCCAGTGCGTACAGTGGGCGTAGGGCCGGAGCGCGAACAGCAGATTCAGCTGGACGACGCGCTGTGACGGGCTTGCCAGTCGCTGGCCCCTGCGTTACACTCGCGCCGGATTGTTGAGCGGAATGTTCAGGGGGCAGCGGGGTGAAACGACTGGCACTGTTGGCCGTTCTGGTGATTATTCTGCTCGCCGGCGGTGGCCTGACAAGTTTGCTGCAAAGTGGTGGTCTGGACAGCTTTTTCATCGTGCAAACCACTGCGCCGGATTCTTCCGTGCTCACGGCTGCTCCATGGCAGACCGAGCAATTGATGTTGATGGTCGGCTTCCTCCTTGTTAACCTGGTGGGCATGGGCCTCACGATCGGCATCGTGCTTTGGCTCTTGCACCGTGGCGTGAAACGCGCCGCTGCCAGCGGGAATCCTTCAGGCAACTGACCCGGCGTCTCGCCCCTGATGACGCATGTATCTCGACTTCTTCACCCTCGCCGCCCTGGTAGAGGAACTTCAGGCGCAACTGGTCGGCGGGCGCATCCAGGATGTGCTTGATGTCGATGAAACGGGTCTTGGCCTGGAGATTTACGCGCAACGTCAACGCCACTGGCTATACCTGAGCGCCGACAATCGTGTCCCGCGTCTGCATCTGCTGCCGGTTCGCTTGCGGCGTGGCCTGAACAAACCTCTGCCTGTCGGCTTGCTGCTGCGTCGCTACGTGGAAGGCGGCCGTCTGACACAAATATCCCAGCCGCCCTGGGAGCGCGTGGTCCAGTTTGATATTGCGGGCCCCGAAGGCGCAGTCCAGATTGTCGTGGAGCCGATGGAACGGCGCAGCAACGTGCTGCTGCTGCAGGACGGCGTGATTCTGGAATGCGTACGGCGCGTGCATGCGGACGAGAATCGCATGCGCACCAGCCTGCCATCTCACGACTATATGCCGCCACCGCCACAACGAGGTCACCACGATCCACTGAAGCTGAGCATGGACGAGTTGCACGGCATGCTTGTGCAGAACGAGAATCCGAAGCGGCGCACCCATCAGATTCTGAGTGGCGGGTTGCTGGGCGTGAGCCCCTTGCTGGCGAAGGAGGCAGTGTATCGCAGTGGTGCGGCGGTGAACCAGCGCGCGCAGGATGCGCAGGCCGAGGCTTTATGGCCGGCGTTGCGCACCATCCTCGAGCCTCTGGCTGCCCGCGACTGGCAGCCGGGCCTGGCAGGGGATGTGGAGCAGCCCACAGCCTTCAGCGTCTATCCCTTGCAGAGCATGCCGGACTGGTGCCCGACGGCTTCTGTCAACGAGGTCCTGGTCGCGTGGTATGGTGCAGTCACGGGCAAGGACGCCTATCAGGCGGCGAAACTGCCGGTTGCGGAGGCCCTACGGGCTGCGCGTGCCCGGCTGGAAGCACGCCAGGCTGCGCTGCAACGCTCGCTCACCGACGAGCGGGAGCGTGAACGTCTGCGCCAGAGCGGCGAACTACTGCTTGCCTACCAGTACACGTTGGCGCACGGCCAGACGGAGTTGCGCGCGCAATACGACCCGGACGGGCCAGAGCTGGTGATCCCGCTCGACACAGGGTTGACGCCGCTGGAAAATGCGCAGCGCTACTTCGCCCGTTATGAGAAGACCAAACGCGCGCTGAAGGATGTACCACGTCTGCTGCGGCAGACGACCAGACAGCTGCAGATGCTGGCGCAACTGGATTGCGACCTTGAACTGGCGAGCAGTTGGCCGGACATTAGTGAGGTTCAGTCGGAGCTGCAGACACAGGGCCTCTCGCGTGGCGGGCGCGCTGTTCGACCGGGTGGCCAGCGCAGCGCAGTGCTGCGCCTGGTAACGCCGGATGGCTTTGTGATTTGGGTCGGGCGCAACAGCCGCCAGAATGAACAGGTTACCTTCGAACGCGGCACTGGCGCAGACCTGTGGCTGCATGCCCGCGGCGTGCCTGGCGCTCATGTGATCGTCAGGGAAGACGGCCGCCCCATTCCGGAAAGCGTCATTGAACAGGCAGCGGCGCTGGCAGCCTGGTTCAGCCCGCAGCGCGACGAAGTGAGAGTAACGGTTGATGTGACGCAGCGGCATCATGTGCGGCGCATCCGCGGCGCTGGCCAGGGAATGGTCAGCTATCGCAACGAACACACGCTCAGCGTTCGCCCGCGTTCTCCTGACTCAGTTGCGCGTCACTGATCGCCCAGGCAAATCTCAAGCGCGCGCGCCGTTTCCAGCCAGCGATGATCAAGCGGGACCGTCTTGCGTTTGCCTACGACGTCCTCAAGCGGGATCGCTTTTGTGCCACCGTTGCGCGCTGCGATCATCACGCCGGACGCCCCTGCGTGGATATAGTCTGCGCAGGCAGTGCCCAGTTGGGTAGCGAGCAGGCGGTCAGCCGCTGTGGGTGCGCCACCACGTTGCACGTGCCCGAGCGTGGTCACGCGCGTTTCCAGGCGCGTCATTTCCTCCAGCTGTCGGGTGAGTTCGTGCGTGATGTCCGCGTGTTCGGCACGAAGCGCCCCCAGTTTCTTTTTCAGTCGTTTGCGCGTTGACTTGTCAGAGGCATGTTGAATCTCTTCATTGAGCTGCGTGAGTTGAATTCCCAGTTCAGCAGAGAATGCGCCTTCGGAGAGCGCGACGATGCTGAAATGTTTGCCTCCCTGGCTGCGGCGCATGATGGAGTCCGCCACCACTTCGATGTCGTAGGGAATTTCCGGTATGAGGATGACGTCGGCGCCGCCGGCAAGGCCTGAGCCAAGCGCCAGCCAACCGGTATTGTGGCCCATGACCTCGACGATGATGATGCGGTGATGGCTGTGTGCTGTGCTGTGCAGCCTGTCGATGGCTTCTGTGGCGATTGAGAGTGCTGTATCAAAGCCGAGTGTGACGTCCGTTCCGTAGACGTCGTTGTCGATGGTCTTGGGCAAGGTGACGATGTTCAGTCCCTTCCCGGCCAGGCGCCAGGCATTGCGCATGGTGCCGCCGCCGCCCAGGCAAACAAGGGCATCAAGGTGATGCTGCTGGTAGGTATCAAGCATGGCGTCGGTCATGTCCATGACCTTGTCACCGACGGGCATTTTGTGGGGCTTGTCGCGGCTGGTGCCGAGGATAGTGCCGCCCACGGTCAGGATGCCAGAGAGCGCGCCGGCATGCAGGTCGATGGTGCGATTTTGCATGAGGCCACGGAAGCCCTGGCGGAAACCGATGACGCGCATGTCATACTTGCTGATGGCGGTCTTGCCCAGCGCGCGGATGGCAGCGTTCAACCCCGGGCTGTCGCCCCCTGCGGTCAGAATTCCGATTGATTCCGACATGATGTGCCTCCGGCTGTTTAACCAGCCAGTCTAACACAGCAGCGCCCAGGCGTCAGTCAGGTGGCTGCGCCACGCGCTATACTCCCGCGGGCGGAACGAGGTGAGAGGAGCGGTGCATGGCGCAGGGCAGGCTGGCCGGCAAGGCAGCAGTGGTCACCGGTGCGGGCAAGGGCATCGGCAGGGCGACAGCGCTGGCGCTTGCGCGCGCAGGCGCGCATGTGGTGCTTGCTGCGCGCACTGCAGCAGATCTGGAAGCGCTGGCTGATGAAATTGACTCGCTGCCCGGCGACGCACAAGCGCTGGCCGTGCCCACCGATGTCAGCGACGAGGCGGCAGTGGCGCGCCTGGCAACAGCGTCATTCGCCGCCTTTGGCCAGATCGACATCCTGGTTAACAACGCCGGCGTCGGCAAGAACGGCACCGTCGACTCGCTCAGCACGGCAGACTACGACTGGATCATGAACACCAACATGCGCTCGACCTGGCTGTGCACGAAAGCTTTCTTTCCGCCCATGCTGGAGCGCAGGGATGGCGCGGTGGTCTTCGTCAGTTCTGTGGCCGGACTGAACGGGCTGCCCAACGAGCCAATCTATTGCGCGACCAAATTTGCGCAGATGGGATTCGCCCAGTCCATCGATTACGAAGCCTGGCCCAGAAATGTCAAGGTCAGCGTGATCGCTCCGGGCGGCACCAACACGAACTACGGCTTCTACAACGGGACGCGGACTCCCGGCGACCCGGTGCTGGACGGCATGCAGGAGCCGGAAGGCGTGGCCGAGGCCGTGCTCTATGCGCTGCTGCAACCGCCGCAGACGCGCGTCTTTCTGGTGGGAATGCGTCCCATGAACGAGGCGCTGAGCACAGGCTCCGGCTCCTACTTCACCGGCAGCGAGGGCTGAGGCGCAGCGGCACAGAGGGCTTGCGCCGCCGCCACAACCTGGCTGACGCTGATGTCGTGCAAACAGGGATGCCAGGCCACTTCATCCGCGCCCCAGTCCAGTACGCGGCAGGGCCTGCAGCCAATGTTTGAGGCGAGCGTAATGTGGCGCTCAGCGGGCCCCCAGGGGCCGAATTCCGCGGGGTCGGCCGGCCCATAGAGCGATACCGTGGGCGCCCCCACGGCCGCGGCCAGATGCAGCGGCCCGCTGTCGGGTCCCAGCACCAGCAGCGCGTTCTCGTAGCAGGCCGCCAGCTCTGCGATACTGGTCTTTCCCGCCAGGCTCGTCGCGGGTTGCTGCATTTGCGCAGTGATGCGCTTCACGAGCGACCGCTCCGCCGTGCTGCCACTGAAGAGCACCTGCGCGCCGGGCGCGATGCTCAGCTCATCGGCTACTCTGGCCCAACGCGCTTCTTCCCAATGCTTGAGCGTGGCGCCCGTGCCTGGGTGGATAAACAGGAACGGCGCGTTTGAGGGAAGCCCATTGTCACGCAATATGACGGCTGCAGCGTCACGATCTGCTGCCGTGAGTGGAAAGCACAACTCCACGCACGCATTCACCGCTTGCCCGCCAGGCGCAGTCACCAGACGCAGGTTGCGCAGCAGGGCGTGCTCGTGGCGCAGCGGGACGGCTTGCGTCAGAAAGGGCGTGGTTTCCGTCAGCTCGAAGCCAATGCGCTGCGGGATGCCGGCCAGCCAGGTAACCAGCGCGCCCCACCAATGATCCGGGCGCAGGATCAGGGCTGCCGAACAACGGAGATCGCGCAGCTGCCTGGCTGTACGCAGCGCCAGCAGCCAGGGTGCCAGTCGCTGCTGCTGCCGGCTGCGGCTGATGCCTGGGAAATCCATGGTCTGCACAGCATCCAGTTCCGGCAGACTCGCAAACACCGATGCTGCCTGGGGACTGGCAAGGGCCAGCAACTCTGCTTCCGGGAATGCCTCGCGCAGGGCCGTAATGGCCGGCAGGGTCAACAGGGCGTCGCCCATATGGTCGGGACGAATGAGGAGGATGCGCTGCTGCACGTCTGCTGGGGTCGGTGCGACAGGCATCCTGGCCAGGGAATGCAGCATTGCCTGGCGGGCCTTTTGTCGCGGCGTGACCGAGTGCCGGGCGGCGCTGAGACGCAGATTGCGCGCGACGATTTCCTCGCGCTTCATATGCCGAAACTTTCCCAGGCGGACAGCATATGCGGCAGAATGGCGGACCAGTCGCTGGTCTCACGCACTGCTGCGCGCGCAGCGCTGCCCATGTCCTTTCGTCGCGACGGGTCTTCGAGCAGCCTGATGATGCCTGCGGCCATGGCCGACTCGCTGTCAGCGACGAGCAACGTTTCTTTCAGGGCAGCGGGCAGGCCGGCCGCCGCCAGTGAGCTGGCCACGATGGCGCAGCCGCTGGCCATGGCCTCCAGAATCTTGAGGCGCGTGCCGCTGCCCATACGCAAAGGCGCGACGTACACATCGCAGCCATGCAACCAGGGTTGAATACGCTCTACGCGGCCGGTGACGGTGATGTGTCTGCTGGCGCCCAGCTGCTGCAGGCTGTTGTGTGGCGACTGGCCGACGATGTTCAGCCGGCAGTTGGGACTGTGCTGCTGCACGAGCGGCAATACCTTCGCGCAGAACCACAACATGGCGTCTACATTGGGCCGGTAGTCCATCTTGCCCGTGAACGCCAGCGTCGGCACGGTATTCACAGGCTGTTGTGGCACTGCATCGTAATCAGATATGAATATGCCATTGGGAACCACTCGCACCTTTCGCTGTGGCGCCAGCGCCCGCAGCGCCGTTGCGTCTTCTGCCGACACGGCCAGCGTGCCAGACACCTGCTCACAGACGCTGCGCTCGAAACGGGCGATGCGCCGCGCCTGCAGCCAGGACCAGGCCGCAGCCGGCCAGCGCGCTGGCTGTTGCCGATCGACCGCGAAAATATTTTGCTGCAGCTTGTATTCGGCGTTGGTCGCATCGTAGCAGCAGGGCACTCCAGGTTGCTGGCTGCGCACCAGAGGCAGCAGACCGCACATTTCCAGGCCCTCAAACTGAACCAGATCGAAGCGCTGTTGCTGCAGCAGTTCATCCAGACGCGAGCGCATGCGGGCGCTGTCCAGTCGACGCGCCAGATCAGGCGTGCCCGTTCCAATTACATCGCGCAGGCGAGAAAAAGTACTGCGCTGCGGCAGCGGCACGGTGATGACCTGTGAACAGAGCCTGAACAACGGCGATTCCGACTCCGGCCATTCGCCGAAGCTGAGCACGGTTACGTCATGACCGACCTGATACAGGCCGTGTAGCAGGCCGAAACTGCGCATGGCGCCGCCCTGATGTGTTGGCCAGGGCAGGGCGGGCGTCAGCATCAGGATGCGCATGGGTTCAAAGCACCCGTTCCCAGGCTGCGAGCACGGCGCGGGCGCTCTTGTCCCAGGTGAAGTCGGCGGCGCGCTGCAAGCCGGCCGCTTCTTGTGCAGCCCGCCAGTCAGAATCGCACAGCGCGCGCAGCATGGCTGCGGCCAGCGCGTCCGGATCGTTGGGGTCGACCTGAATTCCGACGTCACCGACGACTTCAGGCAGCGAAGATACATTGCTGACGATGGGCACGGTGCCACAGGCCATGGCTTCTAGTGCGGGAAATCCAAAGCCTTCGTAATGTGAAGGCAGCACCAGCGCTGTTGCCATTTGATATAGTGCCGGCAGCAGGCGTTGTGGCACGTTTTCACGCCAGAGAATGTGCTCGTCAAGCTTCATGTCGCGGATGCGTTGCATGGTCCCGTCGAAGAGCCAGCCGCGGCGTCCGGCCAGCACAATCGGCGGCGCATCAGGCAACTGCAATCTTAGGCGGCGCCACGCCTCCAGCAGACCGGCGATGTTCTTGCGCGGTTCGAAGGTGCCGACGAAGAGCAGAAAGTTCTCGGGTAAGTCCAGCTGCCGGCGCTGCTCCTGCAAGAAGTCTGCAGGCAAGGGCCTGAAGCTGGCATCAACTCCCGGGTATTGGGTCGTGATGCGTTCGGGAGGCACATGGAGCAGTTCGACGATGTCGCGCCGCGATGACTCAGAAATGGTCATGATGTGATCCGCCTGGCGCACGGCGCGACGAATCTGGCCGTTATAATAGCGGCGGCTGGCGCGCGTCAAAAACTGTGGATAGTGCAGAAAATTGAGATCGTAGATGGTGATGACATGCCGCCGTGCGCCGCGCAGGGGCGGGATGAAATCCGGGCTGTGCAAGAGGTCAAGCCGGTACGGAAGGAGCTCGGCGCTGAGCGTCAGCGCTTCCAGGCGGTGATGGCAGGGAGTGCGGAGCCTGGCTTGTGCGAAGCGCCCGGCGATCGACGAAGACATCTTGTGGCTTTCAAAGACTGTGAGTTGCTGTTGGAACTCCAGCGTTTGCAGGGCATTCGTCACTTCACGTATCCAGGTAGAAATCCCCCCCTGGTGGTAGGCGGGCAGACGCGCATCAAGGCCGAAACGAAGCATGGGAGGCAGTATAGCCGCGGAGGGCAGGGGATTCCATGCGGCGCTTACAGCCAGGTATCCAGCAGCGCAACCACTACACCGTTTTCCATGAGCGTCTCGAGCGCGCGGTCGACGATGTGCCAGCGTTCCGACGGCTCTGCGAGCAGAGCCAGCGCAATCTGTCGTTCGCTGACCTGGCGCAGCTGTCCCTTCCAGGCGAGCTGGCGTAAGTGCAAACGCGCGTCGATCGCGCCAACCAGGGCTGTGTCCGCCAGCTCGAATCGCAGGGCATCCAGCGCATGCGCCGGCAGTTCGTAGGCCTGCGTCTGAAACGGGGCGATGCGACGCTGCCAGCGGCGCGCCTCAATGTCGGCGGCGGACCCCAGGGCAAGGGCGAGCGAACGCCCTGCGAGTTCTGACATCGCCTCGACGGGTTGCGACGCCCGGCTGACCAGCACCAGGCCCGCATCGAACCAGGGGCGCGTCGCCAGCACTTTCGGCTCGCGCCAGGTCGCGCGCGCATCGGCTACGGCGAGCAGGTCGATTTTCCCGGTGCGCAGCGCATCGAAGCGACTGTCCAGCCCCAGGGTGACGAAGCGAACCGGTAGGCCGAGCTCCTCGCCCAGCGCCTGGCCCAGGTCGATGGCCAGGCCCGCGAGCTCGCCATCCGGCGCGGTCACAAAGGGAGGCAGGGCGGCTTCCACGCCGATGCGCAGTTCCCCTTGTGGAAACAGAGTCGCAACTGAAGGCGTGGCCGCCGGCCGTGGCAGCAGAGCGACTGCCAGCACCAGGGCGGCGAGCGTGAGCGCAATCAGGCTGGCGCGGTGGGAGGGGCGAGCCACAGTTCATTACCTTGCGCGCGACCGAGGGCCAGGTTGCGGATGGCGTGGTAGACGGGCTTCGTCAGGAATTCCGGCGTGACCAGTGTGAAACCGTCGCGCCAGCTCCAGGCGGGAGCGGGATAGCGCAAGGCCCACAGGCAGAGTTTGTCCAGCCAGGGCCAGTGTTGCGCAGCATATTCGAGGGCGTCAAGCGTATAACGAATGCGCCATGCCGGGCTGACGGCCTGCTCATGGCGCGGGTCATCATTCCAGCCGGTCTCGGTGAGGATTACTGGCCGCACCGGGTCGTCATGGCGCAACATGATCTCGCGTTGAAGCTCGACGCGCCGGAAGTTAAGGCGCGTGGCTGACGGCGCCGTCGCCGGAGCGTCCCTAAAGCCGTAGCTGTGCAACGCCAGCCCGTCGCTCCAGTCCGCCGCGCCGGCTGCGTACATGGCCTCCAGCCAGTGCAGGTCGTTCATGCCGTTTGGACTGCCGGGTGGTTCCAGCGTTGGCGCGGGGCCCGCTGCGAGGATGATGGTCCCGGGGCTGGCTGCGCGCACTGCCTCATGAACGACCTGCAACAGAGCCACGTAATCGCCAGGCGTTACAGTTTCGAAGCCCCACTCAAAGGCGAGGTTGGGCTCGTTCCAGATAACCACATGCTGCAGGTCGTCGCGGTAGCGGCGCGCAAATTCCGCCACGAAATGCGCGAAGTCGCCCCAGGCCGCGCGCGGCAGGCTGTTGAGCGTGCCAGGCTGCGATTCATCCGCATCCGGGCGGGCCCAGGCGGGCACGAATCCCATACGGGCGATGACTTGCAGGCCCTGGTTGCGGGCATGGCGCATGATGCGATCCGCCAGGTGCCAGTCGAAGCGTCCCGGCGTCGTTTCCATGTAGGCCCAGGGGAAGAACTCAACGATGGTGTTCGCGCCCATTTCACGCACCAGTTGCAGACTGCGCTGGATCTTCCACTCCCATACCTCGTCGATGAGACGGGTGTGCACGCAAAGCTGTGGCAAGGTGGTCACTACGGTCTGCTGCACCTGGGGAGTGGCGCGCGGCTCGGCCGGCTGCAGGGCGTTGAATAACAGGGTGGCCAGCACCAGGCGCAGCGCGACAGGCCAGTGCCGCGCCAAGGTCACCAAGTGATGAATGGACTTGCTCACCGGACGTCAAAACGCTGCTGCTGCCGTCCCGCCCGGCTCTGCGGCAAAGCAGGCTCAGGCGTGCTGCTTTTGCTCGCGCACATCATGCCAGGCCGTGTGCACTTCGGTCTCGCCCTTGCGCAAGGCGAGCAAGAGCGCATCCTGGTCGACCGGCACGCTGAAAATTCGCACTCCGACAGCATTGTAAATGGCGTTGGTGATGGCCGGCATGGTGTTGATCGACGGAATCTCACCGACGCCCTTGGCGCCGAAAGGCCCTGCCGAGGCACGGTCTTCAACCAGATGGCTGATGATCTCTGGCGTGTGCTTGATACTGGGCATTTTGTAGCGCGCCAGCAGGGTAGACCAGGGGACGCCATCCTCAACGATGTAGCTTTCGGTCAGGCAATTGCCCATGGCCATTACGATGCCGCCTTCGATCTGCCCTTGCAACAGCAGCGGATTGATCGCGCGGCCCACATCAGTGGCGGAGATGATTTTCTCGCAGTGGACATTGCCGGTATTCAAATTCACGCTGACCAGTGCGATCTGGGTGGCGTAGGAAAAGGCGAAGTGCATGTCGCCACCAGTACCCAGAGGTTGCGTTTTTGGTCCCCAGTATTCGTGTTGGATGCGGGTTGGGATGCCCAGGCTGCGCGCCATTTGCACTGCTTCGCCAAACTTGACGCTCGTGCCGTTTACGTGCACAAGCCCTTCTTCAAAGCGCAATTGTTCAGGCGGATAGTCAAACTCTTCGGAGAGGACGCTGCTCAGAGAATCACGCAAGCCGATGGCAGCATGGCGCACAGCGTTACCGCTCATGAAGGTCTGGCGGCTGGCGGTTGTTGGCCCGCCGTCCGGCGTCAGGTCCGTATCAGAAAGCAACACACGCACCTGGTTATAGGGCAAGCCCAGTTCCTCGGCGGCGAATTGGGCCAGCACGGCGACCAGGCCCTGGCCCATATCCGCGGAGGAAGTGCGTACCTCAATGGTACCATCGTCGTAAGCCTCTACTTCAGCGGCGGACTTGTCCGGCGCGCCTCCACCGAGGCCGGTGTTCTTGTAGGCGCAGGCCACGCCCCAGCCCCATGCGGTGTCGCCCTCGCGCCAGCCCCAGCGGAAGTTGCCGTTGGCCTGCCCGCGCATGTCTTCATCGCACTTGCTGATCGTCTGCAGCAGGCCGACGCTCTCGCGCAGCAACTGCCCGGTAGCGGTGACCACGCCGACCTTCTGCGCGTTAATCCGGCGCAGCTCAAGAGCGTCAATGCCGAGTTCCTCAGCAATCAGATCCATGTTTTGCTCGACCGCGAAGGCGCTTTGCGTCACGCCAAAGCCGCGGAATGCGCCTGCAGGCGGATTGTTGGTGTACATGGCGTAGCAGTCAATACGTGCGTTGGGGACATCGTAAGGCCCGGTCGCGTGCGTGGTCGCCCGCGTCATTACCTTGTCGCTCAGGCTGGCGTAGGCGCCGGCATCACCGTAGAGCTCGGCTTCCACTGCGGTGATGCGGCCGTCGCGGCGTGCTCCGGTGCGCAAGCGGATGACGGTCGCGTGGCGCTTGGGGTGGAAGAGCAACGATTCCTGGCGGGTGTAGAGTAACTTGACCGGCCGCTGTGCCTCTTCAGCCAGCATGGCGACATGAATCTGCCCGGCGATGTCCTCCTTGCCGCCGAAGCCACCACCAATGAGCGTGCCGCGCACTCGCACTTCCTCGTCTGGCAAGTCCATTGCACGCGCGATCTGGTTGCGATCCTGGTAGGGGATCTGCGATCCGACGTAAATTGTGAGCTTGCGGTGTTCCTCGTCGAAGCCGGCCGGGATGCCGATGGCGCACTCTGGCTCCAGGAAAGCGTGTTCGATGATGGGCGTCCGGTACGTGCGCTCCACGATGACGTCAGCCTCGTCGAAGCCGCGCTGCAGGTCGCCGTGGCGCACCTTGATGTGCTTGAGCAGGTTGCCATCTTCGCGGCCGGCGTGAACGTGGGGCGCCTCCGGCGTACGCGCGTAGACCGGATCCGCCACGACCGGCAGCGGCTCATAGTCCACTTCGATCAAGTGCAATGCCTGCTCCGCTATATCGGCGTTGTCCGCAGCGATGAGTGCGATCGCATCACCCATATAACGCGCGGTCTCGTTCTCACCAATCAATACCGGCCAGTCAAACGTGACGATGCCATGGGCATTTTCTCCCGCGATGTCCGCCCGGGTGAGCACCGCGTGCACGCCCGGCAGGGCGCGGGCGCGGGCGGTGTCGATGCGTCGTACTACAGCGTGCGGGTGCGCCGAGCGCAAGGTGCGGCCGTAGATCATGTCCGGGAAATCGTAATCATCCGTGTACTTCGCCCGCCCGGTGACGCGATCGACGATGTCGGGCACCAGTTCACTGCGGCCGATGCTGTTCAGTGGTTCATCGATGGCAGGCTCGTTGGCGGGTAGCGACTCCTCGCCACGCAGGACCTTTCCTGCAGAATGGATGGCCCGCATCACGCTGCTGTAGCCGGTGCAACGGCAATAAGTGTCCTTGAGCGCGACCTTGATGTCGTGGTCGTCTGGCTCGGGATTCTCTGCGAGCAGGGCGGCAGAAGTCATCATCAGACCGGGCGTGCAGAAGCCGCACTGTACGGCACAGTGGTTGATGAACTCCTGCTGCAGCGGGTGCAGCACCTCTTCGCCACAGGCGTTGTTGCAGGCCAGTCCCTCGACCGTGCGGATCGACTTGCCTTGCGCCTTGAAGGCAGGGTAGATGCAGGAATCCACCGGCGCGCCATCCACGTGCACCGTGCAAATCCCGCATTCGGCTTCGTCGCAGCCGATCTTGGTCCCGGTCAGACCAAGATCGTTGCGCAGCACTTCGGCCAGCGTGCGCGATTCCGGCACATCCAGGTCACGTTCGATGCCGTTTACAGTCAGCATCAGTCGGGTCATCGTCTGCTCTCCATGCCTAAGCTAGCCAAGTCCTACGCCTTCTGCACGCGCAATCTCGCTGCGCGCACGTTCGATGGCCAAAGGCAGAACCTGATTGAGAAGGGTTTCGATCATGTGCGAACGGTACTCCGCACTGGCTCGATACTTGCTGGCGCGCGGATGCAGCTTTTCGCGGGCGCTTGCAGCCACTCGACGCAATGATTCGGAAGAGATGAGTTGACCGCGCAGATCCGCTTCCACAGCAAGCGCGCGCACCGGCACCCGGTCGACCGGACTGACACAAATTCTCAGATCAGTAAACCGGTCCCGTTCCTCGTCCAGCTGCACCCACGCAGCGCAGCCCAGCACAGGCAGGGCCACGCCTTGCGGACGCATGATTCGCTTGAAGGCGCTTCCCGCACTGGTGGAGCCGATCTGAAAGCGAAATCCAACCAGCACGTCACGCGTGGAATCCAGCGCAGAAACTCCCGGGCCACGAAAGATCTGTGTGACGGGTAGCCACTCACGGTGGCCATCGTGCCACGCTACATCGGCCTCGGCACCCAGTGCCACCAACGAGGTTGTGCCATCACCGGCTGGCAGGGCATGGGCGACATTCCCGCCAAGGGTTGCGACATTTCTCACCTGTAAGCCGCCGATCACGCCGCAACTCTCGACGAGGCAGGTCGCTTCTCGTTCAACCAGCGGCGAGTTGACGATTGTGTTATGCGTAACGCCCGCACCTATGTAGAGCCAGTCTTCTGACACAGCCACTCGCGTCATCTCCGGCACCGAGGTGATATCGACCAGTGCCGCAAGCGGACCTTCGTCCTTTTTGACGTGCTGCATATCGATGAGCAGGTCAGTGCCGCCGGCAATGATTCTGGCCTTGCCAGCGTGGCAGGCTAGCGATGCCAGGGTTTCAGCAACAGTATGGGGCGTGTGATAGCGTTCCCAGAGCGGCACGATGACGCTCCCCCGGATGATTGGGCGTCACACCAGGCAGCACTTTTCGCGGGAGTAGTGAGCCCGCGCCGACCATCAATTGAACTGGATGTCCGACTGCACACGACTGGATCCATTGTAGCAGGGAGCAAAATAATTTGCAAATTCCTTCGCCTCACTCACTGTTTGCATGGACGGGATGACGGACGAGATGCGACAGAATTTGTGAAATACCCCCGAGTTTTCGGCAACCGGGACTGTGTATGATAATATCCCGTACTCAGGAGCAATCCTTAATCAGGAACGTAGGACAGTGCGGCTGCATGAAGCGACGCCGATTCCTGACCGATACCGATCCCCTGGCCGTGTTGGCGCCGGTTGTGGCCGTCGTTCTGGCGCTGCTCCTGGGTGGTCTTATATTGCTGGCGCTCGGGAGCAATCCTGTGGAGGCCTACCTCTCGATGTGGGAGGGAGCGTTCGGGAACCCCTTCGAGAACCCTACACGACTGATTAACACGATCACGCGTTCGATCCCGTTATTACTGGTTGCGGTAGGGATCTGCATTGCCTTTCGTGGCGGCGTCATCAACATCGGTGCGGAAGGTCAGCTGCTCATTGGCGCAATCTCGGTTACGGCCTTCTCGGTGGGCGTGGGTGACAGGTTGCCGCCACTGATATTCGTGCCGTTGGCGCTCCTGGTTGGTTCCGGCGCGGGTGCAATTTGGGGTGCTGTGCCCGGCTATCTGAAAGCGCGCTTCGCGGTTAATGAAATTCTCAGTACGGTCATGATGAACCAGATCGCCATCCAGTTCGTGTTATTCCTTCTCAGTGGCCCGCTGATTGATCCGCGCGAGGTTGAACTGGGGACGCGCATCCCGCAGTCGGCCAAATTGCCCACGGCCGTCTGGCTGGGGCGGCTATTTCCTCCCACGCGCCTGCATGCGGGCCTGTTCATCGCCCTGATCACTGCAGTGCTGGTCTGGCTTCTGTTGTGGCGCACGCCGCTGGGATACCGCCTTCGCGCCGTTGGCCAGAGCCGTGATGCCTCGCGCTATGCTGGCATATCGGTGCCCCTCTATCTAACGCTGGCGTTGACCCTGAGTGGCGCGCTGGCCGGGCTGGCGGGTGCTGTGGAGCTGATTGGTGTGCCACATCGTATGGTCGAGGGTTTCGCGGTCGGCTACGGATTCGCCGGGATTGTGGTTGCGCTCTTCGGACGTTTGCATCCACTCGGCGCAATCCCTTCCGCCTTCTTTTTTGGGGCGATGTTGACCGGCGCCGAACGCATGCAACGCACCATTCAGGTGCCTTCCGCGACCATTATTGCGATACAGGGGATTGTCGTCCTCTTTGTCGTCAGCAGCGATCTGTGGGTGCGCCGACGAGCCGCGCATCGAGTGGCCAGGTTGGTCAGTGAGACCCCTGACCCTGAAATCCGGCCGAAAGTCGCAGGCATCCGACCGTCTGGAGCAGGGTGACGATGGGCGCCGAACGCACGCTGCTTGAAATCCTGGTCGCTGCCTCCGGGCTGACGCTGGCAGCGGCAACGCCCTTCCTCTTGGCTGCTCTCGGCGAAGTGTTTGCGCAACGCTCGGGCGTATTGAACCTGGGTGTCGAGGGCATCATGTTGATGGGTGCTTTCGCATCGATCTATGTCGTCTCGGAGAAGGGGCTGAATGCAGGGCTGCCCTTCGGTGTGCTGACCGGCATGCTGGTTGGCGGCCTGCTGGGTCTGTTGATGGCCTTTATGAGCGTGACCTTGCAGGCGGAGCAGGGAATCAGTGGTATCGGACTGACGCTCTTCGGTTTGGGTATGTCAACGCTCCTGTTTCGGGTACTGGCGGACGGCGTGATTGTGTCCGAATCGGTGCCGAGGCTGCGCATCCCGCTGCTAAGCGACCTGCCGGTGCTGGGAGAGGTGCTGTTTAACCAGAACGCGATGGTCTATCTCGCCTTTCTGCTTGTCCCCCTTTCGGTCTGGGTGCTGAATCGAACGACCTGGGGGCTACAGATCCGTGCCGTGGGCCAAAATCCGGTCGCGGCCGATTCGATGGCGGTCAACGTCGCTCGCGTGCGTTACTCGACCGTAATCCTTGGCGGTGTGATGGCTGGCCTGGCGGGCGCCTCAATGTCGCTGGCATTGACGGGCGTGTTTCAGGAGAACATGACCGCCGGGCGCGGATTCATCGCTGTGGCGTTGGTCTATTTCGGCGGCTGGTCTCCATGGAAGGTGATGCTGGGCGCCCTGTTGTTCAGTGCGGCCAATAACCTGCAAATCTGGGTGCAGGTGCTGGACGTGCGCGTGCAGGGTGAGATCATCCCGCCCAATCTGCTGATAATGATGCCCTACGTACTTACCATCATCGTACTGATCTTCGCCCGCGATCGACAGCGAAATGAACCGAAAGCGTTGACGAAGCCCTTTGAACGTGGTGAAAACTGAGTTGGTGGATCCGTCGGCATTGGCCGGCGATTGCATTCGTGTCAAGTACAGGAGGAATGATATGCGCAAGTTGCTTCTGATAGTTGTACTGGTTTCGTTGCTGGCTGCCAGCGCGGTGACAGCGCAAGACCAGGTCCGGGTGGCGATTGTTATGCCCAGCAGTATTACAGATCTGTCCTGGAGCCAGGCCATCTACAATGGTCTGGTGGAGGTGCAGAATGAGTTGGGCGGCGAGGACGCCATGGAGATTGCCTACACTGAAGGCATGTTCGATGTTTCAGCTGCAGCCGAAACTCTGCGTGGCTATGCCGAGGACGGCTATGATCTGGTCATCGCACATGGAACCCAGTACGGCACCTCGCTCTTTGATCTGGCCCCGGACTTCCCGGAGACCTCCTTTGCGTGGGGTACTGCCAGTGATACCGGCGAGGAAGAAGGCCTGAGCAACATTTTCGCCTATGAGGCAGCTGCTGAAGAAGGCGGTTATGTCAATGGCGTGATGGCTGCTCACCTGACTGAGTCCAATGTCATAGGCATCGTCGGGCCGATCCCGGCCGGTGATGCGCTGCTCTACATTGTCGGCTTTACTCAGGGCGTCAACGACACCAACCCGGATGCTGAGGTGCTGCTTGCCTACGTTGGTTCCTTCAGTGATGTCGCGGCCGGTACCGAGGTGGGCAACACGCATCTCGCCGCCGGCGCCGATGTGCTGACCGGCACTTCCCAGATGGTGGTCGGGGCGATCGAAGCCGTGGAGAATGCGGGCGGTTACTGGTTCGCGACTCAGAGTGACCAGAGTCCGCAGTGGCCGGATGCGGTTGTGGCCTCGCAGGTTTACAACTGGGGCCCCATACTACAGGACATGATCCAGCGCCATCAGGATGGCCAGATGGGTGGTGTGGCCTATAAGCTCACCCTGGCGAATGGTGGCCAGTCCTTTGTGTTTGGCTCTGTCAGCATCACGGCAGATATCCTGGCTGCAGCAGGTCTCGCAGCAGCAGACATTCTCTCCGGCGACATCATGGTTGCGCGCGAGCCTGCGTAAGACCGAATCTCTCGTTTCGCTATGGATTCGTCCCTCTTCCGCAAGGGGGAGGGGCGACTTCCTGCGATGATGAAGTGGAATGTAGCAGCATGAAAGATCCCGGCGCTCTTCCATCCGGCCACCGTCGTATCGACCATGCAAGGCTGGTCGGCATCACAAAGAGATTTCCGGGCGTGTTGGCCAACGACCGGGTGGATTTCGATGTGCGTGCCGGGGAAATCCATGCCCTGCTGGGCGAAAACGGTGCCGGCAAAAGCACCTTGATGCGCCAGCTCTACGGCCTCTACAAGCCGGATGAAGGCGAAATCCGCCTGAATGGCCAGCGTGTCGAAATCCGTTCTCCCTCGGATGCGCTGGCGCAGGGTATCGGCATGATTCACCAGCACTTCATGCTCGTGCCCACCTTGACAGTTACTGAAAATATTGCCCTCGGTCTGAAAAGCAGGCCGCTTCTCGATCTTGGGCGCGCGCGGCAACGTCTGCTGGAGCTCTCGGAGGCCTATGGCCTCATGGTCGATCCGGACGCCCAGGTCTGGCAGCTTTCGGTGGGTGAGCAACAACGGGTTGAAATCGTCAAGGCCCTTTTTCACGGTGGAGCGCTCATCATTCTCGATGAGCCTACAGCTGTGCTGACGCCGCAGGAAGTCGATGAGCTTTTTAGGACGCTGAAGAAAATGCGCGACCAGGGCCACGCGCTGATCTTCATCACACACAAACTCTACGAAGTGCAGGAACTCAGCGACCGCATAACCGTGATGCGCGACGGCCGGGTGGTAGACACCATCCCGAATGACGGGGTTGAACAAGGCGTGCTGGCGCGCATGATGGTTGGTCGTGACGTGCAGTTTCAGCCAGACCGAATGTTGATTAACGCGGGGGCCGAACAGTTGCAAATCCGCGATCTGTGTGCGCAGAATGACCGCGACTTGCCTGCGTTGCAGGGCATCAATTTATCGGTGCGCGCGGGTGAAATCCTGGGCATTGCCGGTGTTTCCGGCAACGGACAACGTGAGCTGGCGGAGTGTATGGCCGGGCTGCGTGAAGCCACGGACGGGGAGGTTTTGCTCGGCGGGCAATCCTTGCTGCAGCTGTCAGTACAGGATCGGCTGAGCGCCGGGCTGTCATACATCCCTGAAGAGCGCAATCGACACGGCACGATCGGCAGCTTCTCTGTCGCCGAAAATGCAATCCTGCAGCGGCACGGCGCGCCGGAGTTCCTGAACGGTCCTTTCCTTGACTTTGACGCCATCCGCGAGTTTACGGCGGACCTGATCAAACGCTTCGACATTCGCACGCCGCGCCAGGACACACCGGTCAAAAATCTTTCAGGCGGTAACGTTCAAAAGCTCATTCTCGCGCGCGAGCTTTCGCGACAGCCGTTGCTTGTCCTGGCTTCCCAGCCGACGCGTGGCGTTGACGTCGGCGCCTCGGAGTACATCCGCGAAATGCTGATGCTACAGCGAAACAATGGCGTCGCCATCTTGCTCATCTCCGAAGACCTCGACGAGATCATGGCGCTGTCGGACCGCATCGCCGTGTTTTACGAGGGGCGTGTGGTTGGTGAGGTCCTGCGTGAAGACGCCACGGTTGAAAGTCTGGGCTTGATGATGGCGGGTGTTGCACAGTAATCCCGGAATGCTCATCGGGTTCGATTGGCCGGAGCCATAATGCCCCTGATTACAGCGCAAACCCTTGGTGATTTGGGCGCGGCGATCTTCTCGGCTGCCGGGACGCCGGCTGACATCGCTCACATGGTAGCCGAATCACTGCTTCGCACCAGCATGACCGGACACGATTCGCACGGCATCATGCGCGTCAGGCTCTACGTGGACATGCTGCGCAAGGGCGATCTCGTCCCGGACGCGCGGCCACATCTCAGGCAGCGGACCGGCGCTATTGCCAGCGTGGATTGCGGCCGCGGCTTCGGGCAGGTTGGCGCGCAATTCGGCACGGCGTTGGCGGCTGAACTGGCGCAGAAACACGGAATCGGTTGTGTGACGCTGGAAGCGGTCAATCATGTCGGCCGCCTCGGCGAGTACGCGGAAATGCTGGCGCGCCAGGGCCTGATCGGTATCGTGTTTACCAGCGGAACTGTGGTGCGCGTGTCCGTTGCCCCGTGGGGCGGGCGCGAACCGCTGCTGTCCACCAATCCAATGGCCTGGGCCATACCAACCAAAGCCGGCGCCACGCCCTTCGTGTTGGACTTCGCGACCTCGGTCGTGGCCAATGGCAAGGTGCAGGTTGCGCTCAGCAAAGGCGAGGCCTTCCCGGAGGGAATGTTGCTGGACCGCGAAGGCAACCCCACGACTGACCCCGCTACCTTCCAGGACGGGGGCATGTTGCTGCCCTTTGGCAGCTACAAGGGTTATGGTCTGTCGCTGATGATGGAGCTCATCCCGGGGATCTTGTGCGGCTTCAGCCCCGTATCTTCGACGGAATTCCGCTCCGGTAATCCCACGATGATCCTTGCGCTGGACATCGAAGCCTTCACCGACCTGGAGAGCTTCGAGCAACTGACGCGAGAATTTCTGGCGCGAATCAAGGCCGTTGAGCCGGCTCCGGGATTCGACGAGGTGCTCTTGCCTGGCGAGAAAGAGCAGTGTTCCAGTGCCGAACGAAGTATGGCTGGCGTCCCGCTGCCGCAGGGTGTGTGGGATGATCTCTGCGTGCTGGCCAGCGAATACGGAGTCGCAATTCCCGCCATTTGATTGAACTTAGAACGGCGGTGCGCTCAGACTGTAGTACTTCAGGCCGCCACCTGTGATGAAGAGCACGACGCGCTCGTCTGGCTGAATTGCCCCCTGCGCCAGCATCGCGCGCAGTGCAACCAGCGTGGCCGCCGCTTCCGGCGCAACGAACATTCCTTCCAGCCGGCCCAACTCCAGCATCGCCGCGCGGATGTCTTCGTCGGCGACGGCGACCGCCTGGCCGCCACTCTCCCGGATCGCGCGCAGAATCAGGAAATCACCGACTGCCGCCGGCACGCGCAGGCCGTCCGCAATGGTCGCCGCCCCCTCCCAGAGGGGCGCAGTTTCGGCACCCTGCTCCCAGGCGCGCACGATGGGTGCGCAACCGCTGCTCTGTACACTGACCATTCGGGGACGCTGCTGCACTCCCGGCCAGCCAAGCTGTTCCATTTCTGCGAAAGCCTTCCACATCCCAATCAGGCCGGTGCCGCCTCCGGTGGGATAAATGACGACCTCCGGCAGCGCGCCGTCGAAGTGCTCATAGAGCTCGAAGCCCATCGTCTTTTTGCCTTCGATGCGGCAGGGTTCCTTCAGAGTCGAAACATCAAACCAGCGGCCTTCCAGCGCGCCGGCGCGCACAAGCGCACCACAGTCGGTGATCAGGCCATCCACCAGCGTGATTTCTGCGCCCAGCGCATGCATTTCGGCAAGGAAGGGCGCGCGTACGTCGCGCGGCATGAAAATGTACGCAGGAAGTCCATGACGTGCCGCCGCCGCCGCCATGGCGCTGCCCGCATTGCCGGCGGTGGGGATCGCAATGGCCCGCGCGCCCAGTTCCGCCGCGCGATTGACGGCCACCACCAGACCGCGTGCCTTGAAGGAGTTGGTCGGGTTGGCGGCCTCGTCCTTGGCGTAGAGGCGTGACAGGCCCAGCGCCGCGCCGAGGCGCGGCAGGGGAATCAGCGGTGTGTAGCCTTCGCCAAGCGTCTTGCGCATGGCAGGTTGGCGCACCGGCAACACTTCCGCATAGCGCCACAGGTTGGCTTGTCTGCTGTGCAGCGCGGCGGGCGTGAGCGTTTTGCCCGCCTGTGCCATGTCGTAGCGCGCCAGCAGCGGCCGCTCGCAATCCGGGCAGAGATTCATGAGCTGGTCTGCCGGCCAGGTTGCTTCGCACCAGCCACACTCCAGGTGCGAAAGCGCGCTCGGCAACGCAGCTTCAGTCGCTTGCATGGGTATCCTGTCCTGTGGTTTGCGAGCGCGGCATGGGTCTTTCGCTGATGTCCTCCAGCAGTCCGCCGTGACCCAGGGCCACCAGATCGGCGCGCGTTAAACGTTCGCCGGCCAGCAGACGCGGCAGCAACAGGTCGATGACGTTTGTGCGCGGCGAACGGATACAGCCCGGCGCGCCAATCACTGGCACCGCGCCGACGTAGCCCAGTAGCAGCAGGCTGCCTGGATCGACCGGCATGCCGAAGTGAGTGACCGTGCCCCCGGCAAGTCGCAGACCGCTGGGGACGACGTCGTCCCGGTCCATTATGGCCGAAACGCTGCCAATCAGCAGAAGCTGCATATTGTCGGCCAGCTGCTCCCGAATGGCCGCAGCAATGCCCTCCGCTTCGTGGGCGGCAAGCGTGAGCCTGGCTAGCCTGCTGCCAAGCTGCTGGAGACGTGCGCGCGTGGGCGGCTCGAAAGCCCGTTGCAGGCGTTCCTGGGCGCGCGCCGGGCCCGAGATGATGAGGCCGACATCCAGCTCGCGCATTGGCCGCTGCGCAACGACTGGCGCCAGTCGCTGTGCAGTGGTCTCGACGTCGACGACGCGCGCCTCGGAAATGCCGAAAGGCACGATCTTGACCAGCGTTACCAGCTCGTCCCTTTGTGCAAGCGTGTGGTTGCGCAGCGTGGCCAGCGTGATGCCGGGGTCAATGTTGTTTAGCACGGTCAGCGCCGGCACGTTAAGGGAGACCGGGCCGTGATGCCTGGCGACGAGATTGGCGCGGCCTACCCCCGGCGTGACGAGCCGAATCCCGGTTCCGGCGACAGCAGCGCCGACGCGGCGCGCGGCCTCGTTTTCGTCCAGGTCGTTCGGGCCCGGCGCAGCGACGACGACGCGCTGCATCCCCAGCGCGCGGATCTTCTCGATGTCTGCCGCGCTCAACAGGCGTCCCTTGCCCAACAGCCTGTGGCCGCGGGCGTCGACCAGGTTGTGCGCCAGCAGTTTGCCCACTGCCTCGGCCAGCGGCACCGGGCCGAATTTCACGCGATGGCTCCGCTGCGCACGGACACGATCTCGGCCATGATGCTCAGTGCGATTTCCGCTGGCGCGCGCGACCCGATTTCAAGGCCGATCGGCGTACGAATGCGGTCGGTCTGCTCTTTGGTCAAACCGGCATTGTGCAGGCGGCTCAGACGCTGTTTGTGCGTGCGCGGGCTGCTGAGCACGCCGACGTAAGGCGCCGGGCTGGGCAAGGCAGTCAGCAGGGCCGGGTCGTCAATCTTGGGGTCGTGGGTCAACACAGCCAGGTAGCTGTCGCTGTCCAGCCCCAACTGCTGCAGCGCCTTGTCCGGGTAGCTGTGCAGGATTTGCTCGACGTCCGGGAAGCGTTCGCGTGTGGCGAAGACCTTGCGCGGGTCGATCAGCGCGACGCGGAATCCCAGCTCGCGAGCGAAGGCCTGCAAGGGCATGGCCACGTGTACGCCCCCGACAAGGATCAGACGCGGTCCAGGTTGATGCCGGTCGACCAGGATGGCCTGACCACTGTGTTCCATGTGCCCGCTGCGGGCGCCAGCCGCCTGCGTCAACGCCTGCACGGCTGCGGGCGCGAGCTGTACTGACTGATATTCAAGGCTGTCATCCGGGCCGATGAGCACCTTGCTACCGGCAGCCTCGCCATCAAGCAGGGTGATGGTGGTGGCCGGGCGATGTTGCTGCACGTGCGGCGCCAGCTGTGCCCACCAGTCCTCGTCCAGCGCTTCGACAAATACGCTGATTTTGCCGCCGCAGGTCAGGCCGACATCCCAGGCCTCGTCGTCGCTGACGCCGAAGGTCAACATGCGCGGCCGCCCGTCCTCAAGGCCTTCCAGCGCGTTCTCGACGACAGCCCCCTCGACACAGCCGCCGCTCACTGAGCCAACCAGCGCCATGTCCTGTGTCACCGCCATCTTCGAGCCAACTCCGCGCGGCGCCGAGCCCCAGGTTTGCACCACGGTCGCCAGCGCCACCTTTTGGCCCTCTTGCAACCAGCGGTTCACTGTATCCAGTATGTCGAGCATTGCACCCGTCCTTTCAGTGCCGCCTGGCCAGTTTCTGCAGTTCCTGGACCACCATCTCAAGATTATCCAGATTGCGCAGCGGCAGAAAGTCGTCGGTGTGGGGCAGCATGGCCCTGGCGCCACGCGTCAGGGGCTCGTATTGCGGCAGGTCGAGCAGGGGATTGAGCCAGATCAGGCGGTTGCAGCTGCGTTGCAGCCGTTCCATCTCCTGGCGCAGGGAGACGGGGTCGCCGCGATCCCAGCCGTCGGTGATGATGAGCACCATGGCGCCGCGGCCCAGCACACGGCGCGACCAGCGATAGTTGAAGTCGCGCAAGGCCTCGCCGGTGCGCGTGCCGCCGCCCCAGTCGCTGACGCTGCTGCCTACGTCCTTCAACGCCTGATCGACGGACTTGTGCCGGATTTGCTGCGTGATGCGCGTCAGGCGCACGCTGAAGACAAAGGACTCCACCTGCTGCATACCTGTCGCAAAAGTGTGCATGAAGTGCAGGAAGATGCGTGTGTAACGCTCCATGCTGC
Organism: Phototrophicaceae bacterium; assembly: GCA_965238035.1. Lineage (GTDB taxonomy): Bacteria > Chloroflexota > Anaerolineae > Aggregatilineales > Phototrophicaceae > JAGWBD01. The sequence goes on from OZ250163.1 coordinate 2,666,407, forward strand.
CGCTGATGTCGCAGATGAGCACCAGCGGCCGCGGCTTGAGCCCTGGCGTGCGCGTGGGCAGCGTGAAGAGTTCGCCGCCATGGCGCAGGTTGTGGCGCAGCGTCCGGCGCAGGTCGATGCGGCTGCCCCGGCCTGGTCGCAGCCGGCGCGTGCGACGGTAGTCAAGTGAACGCGGCAGCCGCTCCAACACGCGCTTTGCCAGCGCGAGCTCTTCGGAGTTCATCTCCGAGAAGTCCTTGTAGCGCAGTTGCTCCCGCGCGCTCCAGGTGGGCACGATGGCCGTCATCTTCAGGTCTGGCGTTATGCTGTTCGTATCCTGTGAGTCAACGGCGCTCGCGCCAGCCGGCAGCAAAAACTTCATGCGCTTGGGGTCGTCCTCGACGAGCGGCGGCATGTCCATCTGAGTCCAGTCGTCGAAGGGACGCCGCCAGAAGAGATCGAAGGCCCTGTCGAAGAGCTCGAGGTCGCGCTGGCGTGAAACGATGAGCGCGCGCATGGCGTGGTATACATCCAGGCGCTGACCAAGGTCGATGTGCCCCAGAGCGTGAGCCACTTCGATCATGCGGTTGGGGGTGGCGGCCATGCCCAGCGCGCGGCACATGCGCCCGAAGAGCAGCAGGTTGTGCAGCAATTGGCCGCCCTGATGCAGACTTCCGTCCGGCAGCACGGGCGCGCCGTTCATGGCACCAAGGCAGCAGCGGTCTGTGCCTGCACCAGCGCGCGTTCATGCAGCGCCTGCAGGGCATTGTCGCCCAGCAGCTCAATGTCATCCTGGTACTTCAGAATCACGCCCAGGGTTTCGCTGACTGTCTGCAACGAGAGTGCGCGTTGGTCCAGTGCGACCAGCGCCGCCGTCCAGTCCAGCGTTTCGGCCACGCCCGGCGACTTGAAGAGCTCCAGCTCGCGCATCTCCTGTATGAAGGCCGTCACCTGGCGCGCCAGCAGCGGCTCAACGTCGGGCGCCTTGGTGCGCACGATACGCAGTTCCTTCTCGAAGGAGGGGTAATCAATCCAGTAATAAAGACAGCGGCGTTTGAGCGCGTCATGCACCTCGCGCGTGCGGTTGGAGGTGACCACGACCACCGGCGTCGTCTCTGCGTGAATCGTGCCCAGCTCGGGAATCGTTACCTGAAAATCAGAGAGCAGCTCAAGCAGAAAGGCTTCGAACTCCTCGTCGGCTCGGTCGATCTCGTCGATGAGCAGCACGGACGGCCTGCCATCTGTGCCGCCTTCGAGGGCCTGCAACAAAGGCCGTGATTGAAGAAACTGCCGCGAGAAGATGCCGGCCTGCATTTCTTCCCGGTTGGCGCCGCTGGCCTCCAGCAATCGCAGATGCAACATCTGTGCGGCGTAGTTCCATTCGTACAGCGCGTTGCTGGCGTCCAGGCCTTCGTAGCACTGCAGGCGGATCAACTCGCTGTCCAGCGCGGCGGAGAGCACCCGCGCGATTTCCGTCTTGCCGACGCCGGCTTCGCCTTCGAGGAAGAGTGGGCGACCCAGGCGCAGCGCCAGAAAAATGGCGGTCGCCAGGCCGCGCTCGGCGATGTAGTCCTGCTGCTGCAGGGTTTGCTGTACCGCGTTGACGGAATCGAACATGCAGTCTCCCCGACATGAACCAGGAGGGCGAGGTTACCCTCGCCCTGAATTGCCTGGTATGGTAACGCGAAGTGCTGGCTACGGGAATGCTGTGTTTAGCCGCAGGCAGCCTTCACCGCGCGTTTGAGGTAGACCCCGGCCATCTCCTGGCGGTAGTCTTCCGGGAAGCTCATGTCGCCGATCAGTTCGTCGGCGATGTCCGCCTTTAGCGCAGCCGCTGCTGCATCCAGCGCAGCAGCGTCCAGCGAGGAACCGCCCAGCGCGGCTTCCGCGCCAGGCGAGCGCATGGGGCGCACGGTCGCGCCACCCACGGCGACATGCGCAGCGCTGCAGTTATCTGCCGTCCATATGCAGAACTGCGCAGATGCCGACAACCGCGTAGCGTGACGCGGGATGCGACATCTTGACGTAGGAACAACCGTCATGGGGGTGCGCCGGAATCTCGATGCTGGTGATGATCTCGCCCGGCTCCAGATCGACCGTGAAGAGATCCATGAAGAAGTCCGTTGCGGCGACGCTCCGGCTACCCGCGGCGCCGGCGATGTTGATCTTCGCGTTGAAGGCGACGAGCACGGTTGGCGGATCAGAAGCCGGATCGGCGTGTGCCACATTGCCGCCCAGCGTGCCCCAGTTGCGTACTTGCTGGTCACCCACCATGCCAGTGGCCGTGGCCAGCGCCATGCAGCTGGCCTGCACCTCGGCCGAAGCCGCGATCTCGGCATGCGTACACAGCGCGCCGATGGAAAGCGAGCCGTTGTTGCTGATCCCGCTCAGCCCGTCAATGCGGCTGATGTCGATGAGCAGCGGCGCCTCGTTCAGGCGCAGCTTCATGGCGGGTAGCAGGCTGTGGCCACCGGCCAGCAGCTTCGCATCCTCATTGTCCGCCAGCAACTGCAGCGCCTCCGCCACCGTCGCCGGACGGGCATAGTCAAATTCGCCTGGCCACATTAGCTATCTCCTCCGTTGCTGTGCATCCTGATGGTTTGCCAGACGCGACTGGGCGTCAGCGGCATGTCGATGTGGCGCACGTTCAGGTGCGCGAGTGCGTCCACCACGGCGTTGACGACTGCCGGAGTGGCGGCGATGGTGCCGGTTTCGCCGGCGCCCTTGACGCCCAGCGGGTTGTTCGGCGAGGGAGTCTCGGTGCGGTCAAGTTCGAAAGAAGGCAGCAGGTCTGCGCGCGGGATGGCGTAGTCCATCATCGAGCCGCTGATCAGCTGGCCATTCTCGTCATACTGCGCGCTTTCCCACAGCGCCTGGGCCACGCCCTGGGCGATGCCACCGTGCACCTGGCCATCGACGATCATGGGATTGATGACCTTGCCCACGTCATCGACCGCGATGTAGCGCTTGATTTCCACGTTGCCGGTCTCGGGGTCCACTTCCACGATGCAGATGTGGGTGCCGAAGGGGTAGGTGCAGTCCGGCGGATCGTAGTAGGAAGTTTCATCGAGGAAGGGTTCCATGCCTTCCGGCAGGTCCCAGCCGCCGGCGGCAAAGGTGGCAACGCCCATGAATTCCCCGACCACCTTCGAATCCTCGGGTGAACCCTTGACGTATACCTTACCCGTACCATCGCTCGTGTCGTAGACCACGTCCTCGACGGCGGCCTCGAACTGGTGCGCAGCGAGGGCGCGCGCCTTGTCCTTGATTTTTTGCAAGCTCTTCCAGACGGCGACGCCGCCGACAGCGGTACTGCGGCTGCCGTAGGTGCCGTAGCCGAAGGGCGTGCCGAGCGTGTCACTATGCTGGACGTGGACCTGGTCCATTGAGACGCCCAGTTCATCAGCCACCAGCTGGGCTACGCTGGTTTCGTGGCCCTGGCCGTGAGATTGCGAGCCAGTGGTGACCACGACGTCGCCGGTGATGTGCATGCGCACGTTGGCGCTCTCCCACAGCCCGGCGCCCCAGCCTTCGCCAAACATCCACGACGATGGCGCGATGCCACAGATCTCGATGTAGGTTGAAAAGCCGATGCCGAGCAAGCGTCCCCTGGAGCGGGCGGCGGCCTGTTCGGCGCGGAAGTCCTCGTAGCCTGCCATTTCCAGCGCCATGTCCAGCGCCTTGTCGTAGTTGCCGCTGTCGTAGCTGAGGCCATTGAGCAGGTTGTCAGACGGTTCGTAGGGGAAGGCATCAGGCGCCACAAAGTTCTTGCGCCGCACCTCGACCGGGTCCATGCCCAGCTCGCTGGCCACCAGGTCAACGGCGCGCTCGACAACGTAGGTCGCCTCCGGCCGGCCTGCGCCGCGGTAGGCATCGACCATGCCGGTGTTGGTGTAGACGCCGGTCACATGGCAGTAGATGTTCGGGAAACTGTAGGCGCCGGAGAGCATGCGGCCGTAGAGCGTGGTGGGGATGCCCGGCGCAACAGTGGAGATCATGCCACCGAGGTTGGCGTAGGTCTTGACCTTTAGCGCAGTGATGCTGCCGTCCCTGTTGGCGCCGACCTCAACATCGGTGACGTGGTCGCGGCCATGCGTGGTTGCGATGTAGTTTTCGGAGCGCGTCTCAATCCAGCGTACGGGGCGCCCCACCTTCTTCGAAAGGGCGGTGACGAGCACATATTCGGGATACATGAAAATCTTGGCGCCAAAGCCGCCGCCAATCTGCGGCGAAATGACGCGTACCTTGTTCTCCGGGATGCCGAAGATGAAGGCGGTGAAGAGCAGACGATGCACGTGCGGCGCCTGTGAAGTCAACCAGACCGTGTATTCGCCGGTGGCTGGTTGATGCTGCGCGATGCAGCCGCGGGTCTCCATCGGCGTGGGGATGAGGCGCTGGTTGCGCAGCCGCTGCCGTACCACGACGTCGGCCGAAGCGAGCGCCTGGTCCGTGCCGTCCTGATTGCCGCAATCCCACTCCATGCAGATGTTGTTGGGCGCGTTTTCGTGCAATTGCGGCGCGCCCTCGAATGTGGCTTCCTCCGCGTCAATGACCGCGGGCAGCACTTCCCATTCAACGTCGATCATTTCGACCGCGTCCTGGGCGATGGCCCGGTCCTCGGCGACGACGACCGCGACGCCCGCGCCAAGATGAGTCACCTTGCCGACTTCCAGCGCGCGCGGCGTGTTCAGATTGTTGTCCACGCCGCCGGCCGGCCAGGGGCAGGGCAGGGGGTTCACGTCCATGAAGTCCTGACCTGTGTAGACGCCGACGACTCCGGCAACGGCAGCTGCGCGCTCGGTGTTGATGCTGACGATATTGGCATGGGCGTGCGGGCTGCGCAGAACTGCTGCGTGGGTCATGCCCGGCAGCTTGATGTCCTCAATATAGTGGGCCTCACCGGTGATGAGACGTGGATCTTCCTTGCGTTTTACGGACTTGCCCACCACAGCCATCTAGTCACCTCCTGCCTGCGCTGCCGCAGCGACGGCTTTCACGATATTGTGATAGCCGGTGCAGCGACAGAGGTTGCCTTCCAGCCCGTGACGAATCTCGGACTCGTCGGGGTGCGGATTGTCGGCCAGCAGGGCAGTGGTCGCCATGATCATGCCGGGTGTGCAGAAGCCGCACTGCAATCCATGGTTGTCCCAGAAGCTCTGCTGCATGGGGTGCAGTTCCCCGTTCTGGGCGAGTCCCTCAATGGTAGTGACCTCACAACCATCGGCCTGGACTGCGAGGCAGGTGCAGGCCTTGAGCGACTTACCGCCCATGTGGACGGTGCAGGCCCCACACTGGCTGGTATCACAGCCGATCTTGGTGCCCGTCAGGCCCAGCTCGTCCCGCAAATAATGGACGAGCAGGGTGCGGGGTTCCACGTCGCCTTCGCGGGTACAGCCGTTCACGTTAACGTTGATCTTCATGGCTCCTCCGAACTACAGTAATTACCAACCAGGGATGAGACGTTGCGTCACAGGCAGGGCTCCTCTCGTGCCATGCAGGTTCACGCTGCAGTCTGAATCTGACGGGCAAGACCAGAGAAAAAGCGCTTGCTCATCATGTTGGCCGCGGCCTTGATCAGGCGCTGGCCAACCCGCGCCAGTTTGCCGGAAATGTTGGCGTCGGCGTCCCAGTGCAGGGTTGTGGCTGCGCCACCGTCGGCGTCTTCCAGCTTCATGAGTACGCTGCCGCTGATGATGCTGCCCTGACCCTCGCCACTGACCGTCAGCCTGAAGCTGTCGGGCGCCTCGATTTCGCTCATGCGGACGTTCCCCTCAAAGTGCCCGCTCACGGCGGCCATGCTGACCTTCGCGACCGCCAGCCAGGCGTACTCTTCGCCCTCCACCGGCAGGAACTCTTCAACACCGGGAATGGCCGTGGCGATGGCGTCGGGATCCATCAATGTGGCCCAAACCTGCGCCCGGGGTTCACTGAAGCGATAAATTCCGCCCAACTTCATGCGCCTGCGCCTGTGACTGTCCAGCAACTGCGCGGAAGTATAAACTGCTTTCTGGCCTGCTGCAAAGAAAAGCAAACTGCCACCCTTGTGGTTAGATGACAGCAGGTCGCGCCCGGGGTATACTTCCCGGCAATGTGCATTCCTCAATGCGATCTGGAGAGCAAAAGATGAGTGAGTTTGCTGCGATTGGGCACCCGAAGCGAATTATTGACGGCAAGGCCAAGGTCCTGGGCATGGCGCAATATCTGCCGGACCTGGACATGCCGGGTCTGCTGCACGCGCGCTTTGTGCCTTCGACTTACGCCCACGCCAACATCAGCAGCATTGATGCCAGCGCTGCCCTGGCTGTGCCGGGCGTTGCCGCTGTGCTGACCCATAAAGACCTGCCGGACATCGCGCCATCTTCCCGCAATCGGCTGCTGCTGGCGCGGGACCGCGTCATTTTTGTCGGACAGCCGGTGGCCCTGGTGCTGGCGGACAGCGAGACGGCCGCTGCCGACGGCGCTGACCTGGTGATCATTGACTACGAGCCGCTGCCGGCCGTAATGAGCTTCGATGAAGCGGTGGCTGAAAATGCGCCCCTCGTCTGGCCGGAAGGAATCCCCAGGGGCGCCGAGGATGCCGGCGAACACGGTGCCGGCGCGGGTGGTGGTGACTCTGAAGAAGAAGATGACACGCCGTCCAACCTGGCTTCCGAGAGCACGACCGCGCGCGGTGACATGGAAGCCGGCTTCGCCGAGGCTGACGTCATCGTGGAGCACACCTACACCTCGCCCATGGTGCACCAGTCCTCGATCGAGACTCACGGCGCACTCGCGCAGCCGGATCCGCTGACGGGTGGCATGAATGTTTGGACCAGTACCCAGGATCCCTACGGCGGCCGCAGCACCATCGCCGACATCATGGGAATTGACGAGTCGCTGGTCAGGGTGAAGGGCACGGTCGTCGGCGGCGGCTTCGGCGCCAAGTTCACGGTCTACGAACCGCTTGTCGTGCTGGCAGCTCTCGCCGTAAAGCGGCCCGTTAAGCTGTCTCTGACGCGCAGTGAGGAAATTGCTGCGACCACGCCGGCGCCGCCCCTGTGCGTGAAGTTGCGCCTGGGTGCTCGCAAGGATGGCACCCTGACCGCGTTGCAGGCCGATGTCACTATGGATTCTGGTTGCTATCCCATGAATCTCGCCGGCTTTGTCGGCTACCAGGTAGGCAACTACTATCCGGTCCCCAATCTCGAAATCACGGTGCACGAGGCCCTGACCTTCAAGCCCTCTTCCGGCGCCTATCGCGCGCCAGGCGCCCCCACCGCTTTCTTCGTCATTGACACGGCCATCGACGAAATTGCCGGGATCCTGGGCCTGGATTCGATTGACATGCGCCTCCAGAATGCCGCGCAGGAAGGCGATATGCAGGCGGATGGCAGTCCCTGGCCCGATCACGGCATCCGTGAAACGCTGGCAGCGGTGCAATCCCATCCGCTTTGGCAGGAGCGCGATCGCATCCAGGCTGAGGGTCGCGGAGTGGGCGTCGCCCTCGGCGGCTGGATGGGCGGTACGTCGGCCGCGGCCGCCATTTGCAACGTCAACAAGGACGGCATGGTGCAGATCAACTCCGGCTCGATGGACATCAGTGGCGTGGCGACCAGCTTCAACCTGATCGCAGCCGAGGCTTTTGGAGTCTCGCCGGACAAGGTGATGGTCATCAATGCGGATACGGACACCTCGCCCTTTTCCACCGGCTCAGGCGGTAGCAAGACGCTCTATACCAGTGGTGTCGCAGTCAAGAATGCGGCCGAAGAGGCGCGCCGGCAGGTGCTGGCGATCGCCGCCGACGAGTTCGAGGCGGATGCCGAAGACCTCGAAATTGTCGATGGCGAAGTTCGCGTGAAAGGTACGCCCACCCGTTCCATCCCGCTGGGAGAGGTCGCAGCCAGGGGCATGGGCTTTGGCTCACGCCACGCCCCGATTCTGGCGCATGGTCGCGCCGCCGTGACCGACCAGTCTCCGGCCTTCAGCGCTCAGCTGGTCGAGGTCGAGGTCGACGAGGAGACCGGCGAGGTCAAGGTGCTGAAGCACGTGATCGCCCAGGATGCCGGACGTGCCATCAACCCGCTGGCAGTTGAGGGCCAGATGGTCGGTGGCGCTGCCCAGGGGCTTGGCTGGGCGCTCTACGAAGAGATGGCCTATGACGAGGATGGCCAGTTATTGTCCGGCTCGTGGCTGGATTACACCCTGCCGGATTCCATGCAGACCGCGCCGGATGTCGAAACCATCATCGTCGAGGTGCCGTCCGAGCATGGGCCTTTTGGCGCGCGCGGCGTGGGCGAGCCGCCGGTCGTGCCGACACCGGCCGCTGTCGCCAACGCCATCGCCCATTGCACCGGGCTGCGGCTGACCAACATCCCGATGACGCCGCCGCGTGTGTTGCAGGCGTTGCGCTCGCAGAATGGCGGCTGATCGCCTGTCAGACAGGCGCTTGACATGAGCGACCGACATCTGGCATTGCTTGAGGGCGAGCCGCGTTCGACAGAGGAGCATGCGCTCGCCCTGCGCCATGCGCCCCTGTTGCGCATGGATCTGCGCGAGCCTTTCCTGCCGTCGGCATTCGGCTACACAGTAATCAGCAGGGATGGCGACTCGCCATCCTTCCCGCGTCGCATCACGCTGCCGCCCGGCGCTGCCTGCGCGATTGAATACGCAATCTGGTGGGACTGGGACATCGGGCATCTCTACGAGCTGGAGCACGTCTGGGTCTATCTCGCCGCTGACGGTCAGGTAATCGTCGCCGAGGCCAGCTGGCATGGCGAGTGGAATCCGATGCGCACGGCAGCAGGCGCGCCGCCGCTGCAGGATGGGCGCGTCGTACTGCATTCCGAGCCAGGCAAGCATGCCTTTGCCCCGTCGTCGGAACGCTTGCTCGAACGCAAGGCGCGCACGGCCAATTCCTGTAACAAGCGCGCCGGCACGGGCGGCGTGCACCTTACGCCGCTGTACGCGGGCCGCATCCATGAGCGCACGGTGCTCAACAACCAGCTGGTGTGGACCTGGCTGGAGCGCCAACGCTTTACGCCGTCCTGGGACTTTTCGAAGCTGGTCGACTTGCGCGAGCGCATCGCTGCGCCCTGGGATGTGCTGGATGCCTGGATCCCGGGACGCGTGAAGCACTTGCTGGCGGAGCTGGAGACAAGCATTCCGCCGGCCGAACGCAGGGTATTGCGCATCGCCCATCGGGGCGCCTCGACTCGCGCGCAGGAAAATTCACTGACCGCCTGTCGCATTGCGGCCGAACTGGGCGCGGACATGGTCGAGGTGGACTTGCGTTTGACGGCGGACAATGTGCCGATTGCCTCACACGATTCCGATCTCCAGCGCGTCTTTGGCGTGCCCGGCAATATCGCCGACCACACATGGGACCAGCTACAGGAATTGACTCCACCAGACCGCGAGCCCCTGCTCACGCTGGAGCAGGTCATCGAGGCCTGTCGCGACTTGCAGCTTGGCATCTACCTGGATGTGAAAGCTGCCGACGACGAAGCGGCTGCCCTGGATGTCATTGCGCTCTTCGAAAAATACGGCATGCTGCAGGCGACGGTCTTCGGCTCCTTCCGCGCCGACTGGATGGCCGCGCTCAAGGAACTTTGCCCGCAAGCGATGACCTCAATTCTCTTCGGGTCACAACATCTGGATCCGGTGCTGCTGGCCCGCTCGCTGCGCGCCGACTTTGTGCATCCTTGTTGGGAGCGCTTCGACAGACCACAGGACCTGCTTACGCCCGAATGGCTGGCGGCTGCGCGTGAAGCGGGGCTTGGCGTCATGATCTGGCACGAGGAGCGCACGGAGGTTATTCGCGACCTGCATCAATTCGGCATCTACGGCATCTGCTCGGACGAGCCGCAGCTGCTTTTGCCTGAAGCCAGCGCCGGAACCTGACCATGAGCGAGGACGCGCAACAGCTGCCGACCACCGAACAGATCGCGACAGCCGCTCGACTTATCGGGCTGGACTTCACGGATACTGAGTGCGAAGCCATGTCGGCCAGGGTCGGCGAACGCGCCCGCCATTTTGCTGAACTGCGCGAAGGCCCCTTCGCCCTCCTGGCCAACCATGACGCGCCGCCGCTGTACTTCGATCCGCATCTGCCGGGCAACACAGCGCCTGCTTCCGTAGAGCGTAATTACAATTTCGACGACGCACCCGCGCCGGAAAGACCAGCTGACCTTGAATCGCTGGCATTCTGGCCAATCAGTCAGCTGGCGCGCCTGCTGCACAGCAGACAGCTCAGCTCGTTCGAACTCACAAAGATGTATCTGGCGCGCTTGCAGCGATTTGGCCCGCAACTGGAATGTGTAGTGACGTTAACGGAGGAACTGGCGCTGAAGCAGGCGCGGCGCGCCGACGCAGAGCTCGCACGCGGCATCTGGCGCGGCCCGCTGCATGGCATCCCCTGGGGCGCCAAGGATTTGCTGGCGACGAAGGGCTACGCCACGACCTGGGGCGCGACTCCCTGGTGCGAGCAAATGCTGGACGTGGACGCCACCGTTGTGCAGCGTCTTGAAGAGGCCGGCGCGGTGCTGGTCGCCAAGTTGACCCTGGGCGCACTGGCCAACGGCGACGTATGGTTCGGCGGCATGACGCGCAACCCCTGGAATCTGGACGAAGGCTCCAGCGGTTCTTCGGCGGGCTCGGCCTCCGCGACCGTGGCCGGACTGGTAGGCTTTTCCCTGGGCAGCGAAACCCTGGGTTCAATTGTTTCGCCTTCGGCGCGCTGTGGAGCGACCGGCTTACGGCCAACTTTTGGTCGCGTCAGCCGCCATGGCGCGATGACGCTCAGCTGGTCGATGGACAAGCTCGGGCCGATTTGCCGTAAGGTCGAGGACTGTGCGCTGGTGCTCACTGCGATCTACGGCCCGGATGGTCGCGACCCCACCGTGACGGATACGCCCTTCACATGGCAGCCACAAAGCGGCCTTGAATGCCTGCGCATTGGCTATGTTCCGGCCGCCTTTGCTCCTGAAGCGGCCGCTCAGGACGATGACGATGCTGCGCGCGAGAACAACATCAATGTGCTTGCGACGCTGCGCGCGCTGGGTGCGCACTTGCAGCCGGTGTCGCTGCCGCCGGACGATCTGGAGGCGTTGTCGGTCGTTTACCTCGCCGAGGCCGCAGCAGCCTTTGATGAGATGACGCGCATGAATGTTGACGATCAACTGCGCCGCCAGGATGAAGAAGCCTGGCCCAATCAACTGCGCGCAGCACGCCTGATTCCGGCGGTCGAATACATTCAGGCCAACCGCTACCGTATGCTGCTGATGCAGCAGATGGACGCGCTGATGCGAGAAATCGACGTGCTGGTGACACCCTGTTTCGCCGGAAACGTCTTGCCGCTCACCAATCTGACCGGGCATCCGGCGCTGGCGCTGCCCAATGGCTTCAGCGCTGCGGGTACCCCAACCAGCATCAGCTTCATCGGCGGCCTGAATCGCGAGGCGGAGCTACTTGGCGTGGCGCAGGCCTTTCAGGACGCGACAGACTTCCACCGGCAACGCCCGCCACTGTTTGACGTGAGCCAGCATGGCTGAACAGCGCTTCAGCGGCCAGGTCGCGCTGGTCACGGGCGGAGCAAGCGGCATTGGGGCGGGCATCGCGCGGCGTATCGCCCGCGAAGGTGGCTGTGTCATTGTCGGTGATGTGAACGCTGCTGCCTTGCCAGACATCGCGGAATCGCTGTTGCTGGACGTTCGTGACGAGGAGTCGGTGCAACACGGCGTGGTGTCCGTGCTCGAAAGGTATGAACGCCTGGACATTCTGGTCAACTGCGCGGGCATCCCGGGGCCGACCAGCGTGAATCTTGCGGACTACAGCGCGGAGGATTTCGACAGGGTGCTGGCCGTGAATTTGCGCGGCGCCTTCCTGACCACGAAGGCGGCCATTGCAGCGATGTTGCCACAGAACTTCGGGCGCATACTGCATCTCGTCTCGATTGGTGGCAAGGAAGGCAATCCAGGCATGGTCGGCTACTCGACGTCCAAGGCCGGCATGACAGGGCTGATCAAGGGGGTGGGCAAGGAGTACGCGACCAGCGGTATCACGGTCAATGGCCTGGCGCCGGCGGTCATTCGCACGCCGATGATTGCGGACATTGCGCCGGAAACGGTGGCCTACATGGAGAGCAAAATCCCGATGGGGCGTCTGGGCACAATTGATGAAGTGGCGGCACTGGCCTGCTGGATCGTCTCGCGCGAGGCCAGCTTCAACACTGCCTGCATCTTCGATTTGTCCGGCGGGCGCGCCACCTACTAAAGTAGGTGTAAACAAAAACGACGCCCGCCAGGCGCGCGCCGTTCCTGTTTCTTTATGGTGTTACTCCGCGGCTCAGGCGTCCGCTTTCGCTCCGCCCGTGGCTCCGGAAATCCACGCCAGCGAAACACCGGAAATGATATGAGCGTAAAAATGTGCGCCTCCCAGGTCAAGCGCGAGCACATCGCCACCTGCTACCGCCGGAACAATGATGTTGGCACTGATGATCCACCAGATTATTCCGTAGATCAGGCCGACAGCCATGGTTTGCCAGCCACCGGTGGCCATGCTCTCAACCCAACCGGCATAGATGGCACCGAAAATGGCGCTACCGATCAAAAACAGAATGAAGCCAATAATCGCTGCGCTTCCCGCTCCCAGAATGCCGGCGATCATGGAGATTTCTCCTGATCCCATATAGGCGAGATACAGGAAGCTGGCTATGATGCCTAGTATCCCTCCCCTGTGCAGTTTGTTCATATCCATTTCTATTCCCCCTCATTCCATAAATTCTATACGGGATGCTGCAAGCAGAGCGTAACACGATTTGTTTAGTAAGGCAAAGTAATTCGCCAATGTAGACATATAACATTTCACTTGTGCCTTGAATCGATACAGGAATGGTTATGACCGTTGCCTTTGCCGAACAGCGGGAAGCGACCCGGGATCTGGTCCATGAGCTGGAACGTGCCCTTGGCGCGGAGCAGGTCCGCTTCGACCACATGTCACGCCTGCTTTACAGTACCGACGCCAGCAACTACCAGATCATGCCGATTGGCGTGACGGTGCCGCGCGACGCGGACGAGGTCGTTGCAATCCACGAGCTGGCGCGCCGTTATGGAACCCCCCTTTTGCCGCGCGGCGGAGGCAGCAGCCTGGCAGGACAGACGGTGGGTCGCGCCATTGTGATGGACTTCAGCAAGTGGTTGCGGCGCGTGCGCGCCATCAACGCGGAAGAGTCGAGCGTGGTGGCCGAGCCGGGGCTCGTGCTGGGACAGTTGAATCAACAGCTTGCAGGTCTTGGGTTGATGTTTGGCCCTGACCCGGCCAGCGCCGAACGCGCAACACTTGGCGGCTGCATCGGCAACAACGCGACGGGCGCGCACAGTATCCTCTATGGCATGACGGCCGACCATGTGAAACGCCTGGAAGTCGTGCTGGCCAGCGGCGAGCGCACCTGGCTGGATGCGGACAGCGCCAGTCTGCGGGCTATCCGCACGCGCGTCGCCGCGCTGGCGCGTGAGCAGGAAGCGGAGATGCGCTTGCGCTGGCCGCAGACCTTCCGCACGGTGGCAGGCTATGCCCTCAACCGGATTGATCCCGCTGACGTTGACCTGCGTTGGCTTTTCGCGGGCTCCGAAGGGACGTTGGGCACGATCGTTGCTGCCGAGCTGAACCTGGTGCCGGTGCCAGCCATGCGCCGACTTGCACTGGTGCATTTCGACGAACTGCGCGCCGCGCTGGAGGCAGTGCCGGCTCTGCTCGCGCTGAAGCCTTCCGCGATCGAGATGATGGACCGCATGTTGATGGAGCGCACGCGCGCCAGCGCCGAGTTCGCGCCTAAACTGGCGGAATTCATTGAGGGCGACCCGGCCGCAGTGCAGGTAGTCGAGTTTTACGGAGAAAGCGAAAGCGAGTTGGACAGCCACATCGCGCGGTTGCGGGCGATGCTGCGAGCCAACGGGCATCGTGGCGCATTGACCCTGGCACACACGCCGGCGCAGCAGCAGCAGGTGTGGTCGGTGCGCAAGGCCAGCCTCGGATTGCTGATGAGTGAACGGCGTCCCGAAAAGGCCATCGCTTTCGTCGAAGACGCGGCAGTGCCGGTCGAGCGCCTGCCAGAGTACATCAGCGACGTCGAGGCCATCATGCGCGAAGCGGGCACGACTTGTGCCATCTATGCACACGCCAGCGCGGGCTGTCTGCATGTGCGTCCGCTGGTCAACCTGAAGTCTGACGAGGGGCGCAAACAGTATCGCTACATTGCCGAGGCGTCCTCGGACGCGGCGGTGAAGTACGCCGGCACGATCAGCGGCGAGCACGGCACCGGCCTGGTGCGCGCCGAATTCAACCGCAAGCTCTTCGGCGATTCGCTAATGGCGGCCTTTCGCGAGGTCAAACGGGCCTTCGACCCGCAGAACCTGATGAATCCGGGCAAGATCGTGGATTTCAGCGCAATGGATGACGAGTCGATTCTGCGTTTGTCGCCAACCATCGTCGCGCAGGAGCCGCGCACACGCTTTGACTGGAGCGCTGACGGCGGCCTGGTCGGTGCAGTCGAGATGTGCAACGGAGCGGGGGTCTGCCGCAAGGAAGACGTGGGTACGATGTGTCCCTCTTACATGGCAACGCGCGACGAGGATCACGCGACCCGCGGCCGCGCCAACGCCCTGCGCCTGGCCATGTCCGGGCATTTGCAGCCAGAAGGGCTGGGCAGCGACGCCCTGCACGAAGTCTTTGAACTATGTCTCTCCTGCAAGGCCTGCAAGGCAGAGTGTCCCTCTGCTGTGGACATGGCGCGCATAAAGTCCGAATATCTGGCCTTGCGCCACGACCTGCGCGGCGTCCCGCTGAAGACGCGCCTCTTCGCAAACATTCACCGGCTAAACGCCCTCGGCAGCCTGTGGCCGGGCCTTGCGAATCTGGCGCTGCGCAGCAAGGTCGGCCAGACGCTCGCGCAGCGGCTGGGCTTGCCGGTATCGCGTCCGCTGCCAGCCATCAGTCCGCAACGTCTGACGCGAATGGCAAAAGGCGTTGACGGCGCGGTCGACGCCACGCTCATCGTGGACACCTTCACCGAATTCAACCATCCGGCTCCGGGTCTGGCGCTGCTGGAGATTGCCGAAATGCTGGGCCTGCGCCTGCGCCTGCAACGCCTGCCAGGGCAGGGTTGCTGCGGTCGCCCGGCCATTTCCAACGGCATGCTTGATCTTGCAAAGTCGCTGGCGACAGAAAACGTCCGTCAGCTGGATTCTGCCCAGGGCCCCTATATCTTCCTTGAGCCGAGTTGCCAATCCGCTTTCGTGGACGACATCCCCGGTCTGGTGGCGCCAGCGTTGCAGGTTCGTGCCAATTCCCTGGCGCAGCAGTGTATCAGCGCGGAAACCTGGCTGACGCAACAGTTGGCCAAACGTGCCCTGGCCTGGGATGCGCAAGAGCGGGAGATTTTGCTGCACGGGCATTGCCACCAGAAAGCGCTGTGGGGCACGGCGGACACACTTGCCTTACTGCGCTGCATCCCTGGTGCGACGGTGCGCGAAATTGACTCCGGCTGCTGCGGCGTCGCCGGCAGTTTCGGCTACGAGCACTACGACTTGTCGCTCAAGATTGGCGAACAGCGCCTGTTGCCGGCGCTGCGCGCACAGCCGGCAGCGCTGGTTGCTGCGCCGGGCAGCTCCTGCCGCACGCAGATTCACGAGGCAGGCATCGAAGTGTGGCACCCGGTGGAACTGGTGGCCGCAGCGCTCAGGAGCGAAAACCGGCGCTGTTGAATCCCTGCCTGCTGCGTTATGCTTTCGCCGGTCCTGTTGAGCCGTAAATGGAGAGGGAATGACTGCAAAGGCGGACATTGGTCTTATCGGGCTGGCGGTGATGGGCCAGAACCTGATCCTGAACATGAACGACCACGGCTTCACTGTCGCGGTCTACAACCGCACGACAGAAAAAGTCACACGTTTCGTCGAGGGTGAAGCGAAGGGCCGTGACATTATCGGCACATATACGCTGGCAGATCTTTGCGCCGCCCTGAAGCGGCCGCGCAGGGTGATGCTGATGGTGCAGGCGGGCCGAGCTGTGGATGTCGTGATTGAGCAGCTTCTACCGCACCTGGAGCCGGGTGACATCGTCATCGACGGCGGCAATTCTAACTACGAGGATTCGCGCCGGCGGGCGCAGGAACTGGAGGCGCAGGGCTTCCTTTATGCCGGAGTCGGCGTTTCTGGCGGCGAGGAGGGCGCTCGCTTCGGTCCCTCAATCATGCCCGGCGGGTCGCCGGCAGCCTGGCCACACCTCAAACCCATTTTCCAGTCTATTGCGGCAAAAGTGTCGGATGGCACGCCCTGTTGCGACTGGCTTGGCCGCGATGGCGCCGGACACTTCGTCAAGATGGTGCACAACGGCATCGAATACGGCGACATGCAGCTCATCAGCGAAGCCTTTCACTTGCTGCAATCCGGCCTCGGCATGGATCATGAGCAGATGAGTGCAGCCTTCCGCCGCTGGAACGACGGCCCGCTCGATTCTTACTTGATCGAAATCACCGGTGACATCCTGGCATTTCGCGATGAAGATGGCGACCCCCTGGTTGAAAAAATCCTGGATACCGCTGGCCAGAAAGGAACGGGCAGGTGGGTCGCGGACGCATCGCTGGAACACGGCACGCCGCTCACGCTCATCAGTGAGGCAGTCTTCGCGCGCTTCCTGTCCGCGCTCAAGGATGAGCGTCTGCGGGCCAGCGCCGTGCTATCCGGGCCAAACGAGACTCCTGGCACGGCCAGCCTGCTGCTGGAAGATGTGGAGCAGGCCCTCTACGCCTCCAAGATTATCTCCTATACCCAGGGCTACATGCTGCTTCATGCCGTGGACGAGGCACTGGGCTGGGCACTGAACCACGGCAGTATCGCGCAAATGTGGCGCGAAGGCTGCATTATCCGCTCGGGCTTTCTGGATCACATCACCGCCGCCTGGCATAACAATCCGCAGTTGGGCAATCTGTTGCTGGATGACTATTTCCGGGAGCAGATTGAGAATGCCCAGACTGGCTGGCGACGCGTGGTAGCCTGGGCGTCGCTGGCGGGGATTCCGGTGCCAGCCATGGCGAGCGCCCTGTCCTTCTACGACGGGTTCAGGCACGAGCGTTTGCCGGCAAACCTCTTGCAGGCCCAGCGCGACTACTTTGGCGCGCATACTTATGAGCGGGTAGACCGGCCTCGTGGCGAGCATTTTCACACGAACTGGACAGGCACCGGCGGCGATGTGACTGCCGGCTCCTACAAGGCGTGAGCACCTCACCCGCGGACTGGTGAACTCCCTTGACTGTAGCCGCCGCCTTCGTCATCACATTTTTCCTGGCGCTGGCGCTCGCCATTGTTGCCAGCCCGCCGATGATCTGGTTGGGGAAGCGTTTCGGCATCGTCACGAAGATGTCAGCGCGACGCCGGCACGAGGGCGACCAACGCCAGCTATCGCGGCTGGGCGGTGGCGTGCTCTTCCTCAGCTTCACGCTCAGCGTAATTCTG
This sequence comes from Phototrophicaceae bacterium, assembly GCA_965238035.1. Lineage (GTDB taxonomy): Bacteria > Chloroflexota > Anaerolineae > Aggregatilineales > Phototrophicaceae > JAGWBD01. The sequence goes on from OZ250163.1 coordinate 2,683,869, forward strand.
GCGCAGTTGCTGGCCGTGCCGCGCTTCGATCCGGAAGAGCCGCTGCGTCTAACCGGGTTGTTGCTCGGCGCTACAGTAATTTTCATAACGGGCTTGCTGGATGACTGGCTCGAACTGAAGCCGCACTGGTGGTTTCTGGCCCAGTTTCTGGCGGCCGGCATCGCCATCCATCACAGTATCTTCATCGAGAGCTTTAACAATCCCTTGACCGGCACGCAGACGCCCGCCTGGCCCTTCGCGGTGACTGCAGCGCTGACTCTGCTGTGGATCGTGGGTATGACCAACACGGTTAATTTTCTGGATGGCCTGGATGGCCTGTCTCACGGCGTGGTGTTTATCGCGGCCGGCGTCCTGTTCCTCAACAGCGCCGTGATCCTTGAGCCACCGCAGCTTAGTGTGAGTCTGCTGCCCCTGGCGCTGATGGGCGCCACGCTGGGCTTTCTCGTCCACAATTTCTATCCTGCGCGCATCTTCGCCGGCAGTGGCGCCTATCTGCTGGGCTTTCTGATCGCCTGCCTGAGCATCATTGGTGGTGCGAAGATGGCGACGGTGCTGATGGTCATGGCCTTGCCCATCCTGGATGCCGTCTGGCAGATGATCAATCGCGCGCTGGCCGGGCGCAGCCCCTTCCGCGGCGACCGGGGTCACGCACATCACCGATTGCTGGACCTGGGCTACAGTCAACGTCAAATCGTGCTGGGCTACTATCTCTTCTGCACCGGCTTTGGCACGCTAACGCTCGTTCTCGAGAGCCGGACGTTCAAGCTGGTCTCGCTGGTCTTGCTATCCCTGGTTATCTTTTGCGGCCTGGGCGTGTTGCTCTGGCTGGGTCGCTCGCGAGCTCAGGAAGTTGCCGGCAACAGGTCTCCCGGCAGCGGCCGGAAAGACACCTCTTCGTAGCCGAAGGCAGCCGGTCCCACGACAGCGAGCGCGGCCGGCGTTTTGAGCTCACGCACCGCCGGCATGGCGATCACGCCCACGCGCAGGCCATAGCGCAACATCTCGGTGCCCAGCGGCGTGCCATCCTCAAACGTCACAATGGTGATCAGATCCGGCACGCTGCAGAGTACTTCGTCTCCGCGCCAGGCAACGAGGTTTTCATTCTGAAAGACGATCTCCAGCATGTTCTGCGGATCGTCAAAGGCCTGCAGACGAACCCGGCCACGCGCGAAGCCCTGCACGGTGAGGCGTTCCACATCCACAATCTTGCCTTCGAAGAGCACGTGGCCATTGCCCAGCCCGGCGATGACTGAGGCGGGCGCCTCGTCCTTGAGCTCGCGCGAGCGTAACACGGCACGACCCATGCTCAGGGCCAGTGTTAGCGTGTCGCGCACCAGCGTCGCCTTGAGCTGCGCGCCTGACATAACCGACATCACCAGCGCCGCGCTCCCGCCCATTTCGATGGTCAGGTTGCGAGCCCACTCTTCGGCCTGCAGCGGGCTGTCCAGGCGCTCAAAGATGGCAATGTTACCGTGGCAGTCGCCAAGAGCCATCGGACTGGCCGCTACGCCGCCGATGGAAAAGGTGTCCATTTGCAACTCCGGAAAGGCGCGCCCCATGCCGTCGCCGTCCACCACCGGCAGACCCAGTTGCAGTCCGCAGATCAGCGGTTCAAGCGCATTCGAGCCGCCAATCTCGTTGATGACCAGCGCATCAAAGTCGCGCTTCAGGTGAGCTGCGAGCTCGCGCACGGTGCGGGCGACTTCAGTGCCTGACTCGATTTTCTCTATTCCGACGGTGGGCGCGCCCATGGTCCCCACGCCGACGACGAGAGCGTCATTGTGCAGATCCTCAGCGCCCACAATCTGGCTGGGCACTCCGCTCAAACGCAGCTGCTGATCGAGACGCAACCGGCCAATATAGGTGTTGCCGCCGCCGCCTGTGCCGAGGATGCCGGCGCCCAGCGCCAGGGCTTCCGTGTCTTCAAGTCCGATACTGCGAATCACTGGCCGTAACGCTCCTCGACCGGAACATAGTCGACGTCATAGCCGAAAACGCGCGGGCCGACCAGCTGCAGGCCATCAGGGCTGCGCCAGCGGGGCGTACAGGGAAAGGCGATGACCTCCACGCGAAAGCCGTAACGCAGGCCCTCGGTGGTGATGGGCTCGCCCGTTTCGATGTCCAGCACCGCGATGAGGTCCGGCACCGTGACGCATACCTCGCCGTCGATGAGGGCGGCCAGGTGCTCGTTCTGGAAGGCGAGGCGCAGCTCTTGTCCGTCGTATTCCCCGATGCCGGCCATACAGGCTTCACCCTTGGCAAAGCCGGCCTCGGTGCGGCGCTGCACATCGCTGATTTTGCCGCGAAAGACAGTGAAGCCGCCAACCGCCTCGCGCACCGTGTGCACCGGGTCTTCCTCATGCAGGCGGGCGTTGCGGATGGTCTCGCCGATGCGCTGCGCCAGGCTGATGGTGCCATGCACGGCTGCTTCACGCAGCTCGGCGACCGTGGCGGCGTACAGTGCAATCATGGCCATCGCGCCCATGTTTACCGTCACGCTGCGGGCGAAGGTCTCCGTCCAGTGATTGTCGATGGTCTCCATGATGACCGTGTTGCCCCGTTCGTCCGACATGGCGAAGGGCGTGGCCGAGATGCCGTGCAGGGTGTGCGTCACCATCTGGATTTCGGGGAAGGCGCGACCCATGCCGTCGCAATCAACCATTGGCAGACGCAGCCGCGCCGCCGTGTAAATGGGCACGACCGAATTCAGGCCTCCGGCCTCAATGCTCATCGTGGCGCGAATGGGCTTGCCGATGTACTTGCCCACGGAGTGAAAGGCGTTGACGATGTCGTCGCCGTTGGGCATCTTCTCAACCATCACGGTTGGCGCGCCCATCATGGCCGTGGGCACGACCAGGTCCTCCGCGTCCAGCTCGTCCAGGGTGTAAAGCTCGACTGTCCCGTAACGCCGAATCGATTCGCGCGCCATCAGCTTGCCAATGTAGGGATCGCCGCCGCCGCCGGTGCCCAGCACCGCTGCGCCCAGCGCGATGTCCTCCAGCACAGCCTCGTCAATGATGCGCATCACTCAGCCTCAACCAGGTCGCCGACGGCCTTGACCATGATGCGCGTCGCGTTGCCTGGTAGATAGGCCAGTGGCACTTCCTCGACTTCCACGATTTCCACGCTCGCAGCGTCAGCGCCAGCCGCGACTGCGCGTCCGGTAGCCACTTGCCTGGCCTGGTCAAGCGCCTGATCGCGGCTCATCTCGGCAAGCGAGAAAATCTGGTCGCATTCGCCTCCCACCTGGGCGATAGCTGCGCCGATGGCATTCGCCACCGGGAAGTGTTCGGGACGCACCAGTTCCGAGGCCCCCGCGATTTTGCGCTGGATGAGGATGCTGCCGCCGCCAACCACGATGACCGGCACTTCGGTCGCGCTGGTTTTCATGCGGTCCACCGAGACGTTGACCATCTCTTCGATGCGATCCTCGACCGCCGTGACAAATGCGCTGTCCAGCCCGGCAACCCGGCTGGCATCGCCGATATCTTCGTGGCCAGCCGCGACCACGATGTCGGTAGCGGTCAGTTCATCGCCGCCGAAGACGCGAGCGCGCGTCGTGAGCTCGTAGCCCACGCTGCGCGGGCCAACCTGCAGCGGCTCCGCCTGAATCAGGCTGCCGCCGCCAAGGCCGAAGGAGATGGTGTCGGGCATGCGGAAGTTGGTGCGCACGCCGCCGATCTCGACGGCCAGCGCCGCCACGCGCGGGAAGCCGTGACGCAGCACGCCGATGTCGGTCGTTGTGCCACCCACGTCGACGACGATGGCGTCGCGCAGGCCGCTAAGGAAGGCCGCGCCGCGCATGCTGTTGGTCGGGCCGGAGGCGAAGGTGAGCACCGGAAAGTCCGCCGCAAAGTCCGCCGCCATTAAAGTGCCATCATTCTGGCTGAGGTAGAAAGGCGCCTTGATGTTCATGTCGGCCAGCGCTGCGCGGAAGCCATTGATGGTCTGTTGCGCCAGGTTTCGCAGACAGCCGTTCATGATGGCCGCGTTCTCGCGCTCCAGCAGCCCAATGCGCCCGATGGAACTGGAGAGCGTGATAGTCACGTCGGGGATGACTTCGCGCACGATGGCAGCGGCGTCTTCCTCAAAACTGGAATTGACCGGCGAGAAGACCGAAGAGATGGCGACGACGTTTATGCTATTATCACGGATTTGCGCTGCGATGCCGCGCACTTCCTCCGGCTTGAAGGCAGAGATTTCGCGACCGTCGAATTCGTGTCCGCCGTGCGCCATATACACATGGCCGCCGATGACCTCACGCAGCCCTTCCGGCCAGTCGACCATGGGTGGCAGGCAGGCGGTGGCTGGCAGGCCGAGGCGGATACACGCCGTGTGGGTGAGGTGGCGCTGTTCGACAACGGCGTTGGTAAAATGTGTCGTGCCGATCATGACGCCGTCGATCTGGTCGACCTCCAGCGCACTTTGCTGCAGCAGGGTCCTGAGGGCGCTGGTGATGCCGTTGGTCACGTTGGCTGTAGTCGGGGTCTTGGCCGAGCCGATGACGGTCTGGCCGTCCATCAGCACTGCGTCTGTGTTGGTGCCCCCGACGTCAATTCCTATGCGCACACTTGCTCCTTTCGCATCCAGGTTTCATCGGTAATGGCATGGCAAGGCCTTAAGAAACGGGCAGCCCGATGCGTCCGCCAGGGAGCGGGCGCCAGGGGACGTCATAGCCAAAGGCAAGGGGACCGACAACCTCCAGCGCGGCGGCCGTGCGCAGTTCGGCGGGCGCCGGCACCGCGATAACCACCACGCGCGTTCCATAGCGCAGCATCTCGGTTGAAACCGGTTCACCTGTCTCGGCAGTGACAATGCAGATCAGGTCAGGCACTGTGGCGCAAACCTCGCCGTTACGCCAGGCAATGAGATACTCGTTCTGGAACGCGATTTTCAATTCATCGGCTCCGTCGAAGCTCTCGAAGACCACGTTGCCGCGGGCGAAGCCGCGCACAATGCGGCGGTTGACATCGCTGATTTTGCCGCGGAATATGATTTCGCCCTGCAGCATTTCGGCCACGACAGCGGGCACATCGTTGCCCTGGGAGGCCAGCACGGCGTTGCCGAGACTGTGGGCAAGGCTCAGCGTATGCTTCACGGCAGTAGCGCGCAACTCGGCGCCGCTCATGACATAACCGGCCAGGGCTGCGCGCGCGCCCATACTGACAGCGATGTTGCGCGCCACGCGTTCGCCCCACTTTTCGCTGATGGTGTGTGGCACAAGGATGCGACGATGGCCGACATCCACCATCGCGTAGGGCGCGACGCTCACATCACTCTCATAGAGGTAAGAGGACATCTGCATCTCGGGGAAGGCGCGGCCCATGCCGTCGCCATCAGCAGTGGGGATACCCAACTGTCTGCCCGCGATGAGCGGTTGCATGGAGTTGGCGCCGCCGATTTCCGCAATGGCCACCGCGTCGAAGGCATGGCCAACATGGCGCTCCAGATGGCGGATGGCCCGCGACATTTCCTGGCCCTGGGGCAATTTCTCTATGCTGACGGTTGGCGCGCCAATGCTGCCGACCACGACCAGGCGAGCATCATCGGGCAACTCACAGGGATTGACGACGGGCTGCGGCCCGTACTCACACAGAACGGCGCGCAGGTGCAGTCCCCCCTGGTAGGGGTTGCCGCCGCCGCCCGTGCCCAGGATGCCGGCGCCAATCGCGATGGGCTCAATGTCATCAACTGTTACTTGAGTCAGCATCAGGCTGCTCCTGGATGCAAATGGCAGGCGACCTGGTGGGCATTGTCCACCACAACCAGCGGCGGCTCGACCGTCTCGCAGCGTGCCAGCGTATCCGCATGACAGCGCGGCGCAAAGGGGCAACCCTGGTCGGGACGCCCGGCGCTAAGGTCGCCCCTCAGCACGATCTGCTCGCGCTGCGCGTCCGGTTCCGGCTCCGGGATGGCGGAAATGAGAGCCTGCGTATAGGGGTGGCGCGAGTCTTCAAAGATCGTTTCGACAGGCGCCTGCTCAACAATCTTTCCGAGATAGAGCAGGGCGACCTCGTCGCACATGTAGCGCACCACGCTCAGGTCGTGGGAGATGAAGAGGTAGGTCAGGGCGAATTGATCCTGCAGCTGCTGCAGCAGATTCAGAATCTGCGCCTGCACAGAAACGTCGAGCGCGGAAGTAGGCTCGTCGAGGATGACCAACCGGGGACGGACTGCCAGAGCGCGGGCGATGCCGATGCGCTGCTGTTGGCCGCCGCTGAACTCGTGCGGATAGCGGAAGTAGTGTTCTTCCTTGAGGCCGACGACGTGCATCAGCTCCAGCACACGGTCGCGCGCCGCGCTGGCGCCAATGCTCTCGTGGATCCACAGCGGCTCACCAATTATCTGGCCGACGGTCATGCGGCCGTTCAGTGAGTCCGCCGGCGACTGGTAGATCATCTGCATGTCAGCACGCCGCGCCCGCAGTCGACGCGCATCAAGCGCGCGCAGGTCCTCGCCGTCATACAGGATTTCGCCTGCCGTGGGTTCAAGCAGACGCAGAATGCACTTGCCGATGGTCGTCTTGCCGGATCCCGACTCGCCGACCAGGCCGAGGGTCTTGCCTCGTGGCACGCTCAGACTGACGTCATCGACGGCGCGCAGCACCTTTTTCTGACGACCGAAAAGGCCGCCCCGCTGCGGAAAGTCCATACGCAGGTTGCGCAGCTCAAGCAGGGTCTCGCTCATACGCCTTCCGGATAGAGGTGGCAAAAAGCGAGATGTTCGGTGCCGATGCGGCCCGGACCGGGCACCTGGCTATCGCAATGCCCCAGCACATGTTCGCAGCGGGGGTGAAAGCGACAGCCCTGTGGCGGTGAGATCAGATTGGGGATCAGGCCGGGGATACCCTGCAATCCACCGCGCCGGGTGTTGCTGGAGGGCACCGCGCGAATTAGTCCCTGGGTGTAGGGGTGGCCTGGTTTACTGAAAAGCTCGCGCACTGGCGCTTGTTCGATGACGCGGCCAGAGTACATCACGGCGACCTTGTCGCAGGTATTGGCGACCACGCCCAGATTGTGCGTGATCAGGAGCACGGTGAGTCCTAGCTGGCGCACCAGCGAGCGGATGAGGCGCAGGATTTGCGCCTGAATGGTGACGTCGAGCGCGGTGGTTGGCTCGTCGGCGATGAGCAGGTCGGGCTCACCGGCCAGGGCCATGGCGATTAGCACGCGCTGGCGCATGCCGCCGCTGAACTGGTGCGGGTAGTCGCTGATACGTTGTTCCCCGTCCGGGATGCCGACCAGACGCATCAGTTCGAGGGCGCGCGCGTGGGCATCTTGCCGCAGCTGGCGCGCCGACGGCAGAAAGCCGAGCCAGCGACCGGGCACATTCTGAACATCGGCCTGCTGGTAGAGTACTGCGTCCATTAGCTGTTCACGGATTGTGAAGAGCGGGTTTAGATTGGTGGCCGGGTCCTGGAAGATCATGCCAAGGTGGTGCGCTCGAAAGCTCTGCATGGCGCTGGTCGGGCGCTCCAGCAGGTCTTCGCCATTAAACATGATGCGGCCCTGCGTGATGCGGCCCGGAGGCATACGGATCAGGCGCGGAATTGCCAGCGCGGTCATGGACTTGCCGCAACCGGTCTCGCCCACGAGACCCAGCACGTCGCCGCGCTGCATGGTCAGGTTGACGCCGGCCAGCACCTTGGCGACGCCGTCAAAGGTGTCGAATTCGAGGTGCAGGTCCTGAATGTCCAGCAGCGCTTCGCTCATGCTCTCCTCCCGCCCGCCTAGCGACGCGCACGCGGATCAAGGACGTCGCGCAGGCCGTCGCCCAGCAGATTCCAGCTGAAGACCAGCAACCAGATGGCCATGCCGGGGAAGGTCGCGACCCACCATTCGTCCGGGAAGTAATGACGCCCGTCCTCGATCATCGCGCCCCATTCCGGGGTGGGCGGCTGCGCGCCGATGCCGATAAAGCCGAGCGCGGCGGCAGTCAGCACCGCGAAACCAAAGTCCGTGGTCATCTTGATAATGATGGGCGAGACGGCGTTGGGGAGGATGTGACGAAACAGAATGCGCCCGTGGCTGGCGCCAATGCCGTAGGCGGCCTCCACAAAGGCTTCCTCGCGCAGGGAGAGCACCAGGCTGCGCGTCAGGCGCGCAAAGCCCGGCCACCAGACCAGCGAGATGCCAATCATGGCGTTGATGATGCCCTTGCCCAGCGCGGCGGAGAAAGCGATGGCCAGCACGAGCGCCGGCACAGTAAGAAATATGTCGGTAATGCGCATAAGCAGGTCATCGACGGAACCACCGAAGTATGCGGCTACCCCGCCGACAGTGACGCCGATGGTGGTCGCGAGCACAATGATGACCACGCCGACCTGCAGCGCCAGCCCGGTGCCCATCAGTACGCGACTGAAAATATCGCGCCCGACCTTGTCCGTGCCGAAGGGGTGCTCGGGGCCTGGCGGCAGCAGACGATCCATAAAGTGAGTCGCGCCGCTCGAGTCTTCCGGGAAGGGCACCAGCAAGGGCGCTGCGATGGCGATAAAGAGAATGAATAGCAGGATGCCGAGGCCGATCATGGAGAGGGCGTTGGAGCGGAAGCGATAGAGGCTGCGGCGCAGATTTTCCTGGCGCGCGGAGCGCGCCGCCGCCTGCAGTTCGCGCAGAGATTGCCCGGTCGACTCAGCCATAACGGATCCTTGGGTCCAGGATGCCGTAAGCCACATCAGTCAGGATGTTGACGAGGCTGAACAGGACGCCATAGACGATGGTGATGCCCATAATGGGCTGGAAATCGAGGCTGAGCGAGGCGTCCACGGCGTAGAGGCCGATGCCTGGCCAGTCAAAGATTGTCTCGATGAGAATGGCGCCAGCCATCAGCCAGCCGAAATTGAGCGAGATGACGGTCAGGGTGGCGATGAAGGCGTTGCGCAGCACGTACTTGCCGATGACGACGCGCTCGGGAATGCCAATGGCGCGGGCGGAGCGCACGAAATCGCGTTCGAGGATTTCGATCATGCTGGCGCGTGTGATGCGCGTGATGCTGGCCAGCGCGCCGAAGGAAAGTACGAGCGCCGGCACCACAATGTGATTGAGCGCGACGCTAAAGGCCGCCAGGTCCAGCGCGAGCAGGCTGTCCACGAGATAGAGGCCGGTCACAGTTGGCGGCGGTGCCATGAGGACCGGAAAACGGCGTCCGATGGGCACCAGCCCTGCATAGCGCCCAAGCACGGTCTGCATAATCATGGCCAGCCAGAAGGCCGGGAAACTGACGAAGAAGAGCGAAATTACGCGGGCGATGTGGTCCGGGAGGCGATTGCGATACATCGCCGAGATGACCCCGGCCGGCACGCCCACGCCAGTCGCAAGGATGACGGCGGCCAGCGTCAGTTCCAGCGTTGCCGGAAAGTAGACCCGTAACGAATCTATAACGCCGCGACGGGTATAGAGCGACTGGCCCCAGTCGCCGCGCAAGATGCCGGAAATGTAGGTCGCGTATTGCACGGGCAAAGGCTGGTCAAGGCCAAACTGTTTGCGCAACGCCTCGCGGATCTCAACGGTCGCCCGTGGCCCTGCCGCCAACCCGACCGGGTCGCCGGGCACCAGCCGCGAGATGGTGAAGGTCAAGATGCTGAGCCCCAGCAGCAGCGGGATGACCATAAGGGCGCGCCGCGCAAGATACAGACGCAGCGTCATGCAAGAGTCCAGCAGGGGCGTTTTGAACGGGAACGCCCCGAAAACCCGATTTCACTCTTGCGCAGCATTAGCCACAATTGTCCATCCACAGGTCCTGGAAAAGGACGGTGATGGGATAGAAGGGCGAGAACACGTAGCCCTTGACACAGTCGTTGAAGGCCATGAGGCTGTCTTCTGTGTACATCCAGATGGCCGGCTGGTCAGCAGCGATCAGGGTCTGGGCCTCGGCGTAAAGTTCCATGCGCTGATCCTGGTCGCCCAGTGAGCGAGCCTGGTTGAGCAATTCATCCACACGCTCGTTCTGGTAGAAGCTGCAGGACTGGAAGCTACCTGCGCCACTCGTCCACTGGCTGGAGTTGTACTGGTTGTAAAGATGGGCGTGCGGATCCGAGAATGGCGGCAGTGTATAGATGTTGATGAGGTCAGGCCCGGTGGCAGGATCGTTGCAGGAAGCGACCATGTCCGGCCACAGCGTGGGCACCATGTTGAGCGTGATGTTCAGTTCACGCAGGCCTTCCAGCAGCAGTAACCCCGGGATTTCCTCCCGAACAAAGTCGGTTACATACACGTAGTCCAGCTCAAAGCCGCCATCCGGCCATGGTGACTGCGCCAGATATTCTCGTGCAGTTTCGATGTTGTAATCCGGAATGTCGAGGTCCGGGACGAAGCCGGGGAAGTTGGCCGGCGTGGGTCCAGGCAGCAACGTCACCTTCACGTCCTGCACTTGCGGCAGGGCGGGATAGTTCATCACGTGGGCGATGGCCTTGCGTACGTTGATGTCGCTGGTGTATTCGCCCTGGGTATTGATCTTGAGGGTGTTGGTGAACAGCCCAGGATCCTCAGTAATAAAGAACCCTTCCGCCTCGTCCGCCTTCTCCTTGTCACTGGCGAGAATGGTATCGGCGATCTGGGTTTCACCGGCCAGCAGCGAGTTGAGCTGTGTGCTGCCTTCACGCTGGATGATCCAGAAGAAACCGTCCAGGTGGTCTTCACCGGTCCAGCCGGCCCAGTAATCCTGCACTGCGACGAACTCGTAGATGTTGCCGATTTCCCAACGCCCCTGGGTGAAGGGGCCGGAGCCGGCCTCGTTCCCACGCAGCCACTCCTGACCGAAGTCGTCAACACCGGCGGAGTTGACCCGGTTGGCCTCGACCAGCGCCGGGCTTACGACAAAGAGCTGCGTCAGCGTACCAATGAAGGGCGCGAAGGGCTCGGTCAGGGTGAAGCGAACCGTGTACTCGTCGACTGCTTCCACGGTGTTTTTGTCCGCGATGTTGCCCCAGCGGAAGTTGGGCGGCCCATTGACTTCAAGGATACGGTTGAAGCTGTAGGCCACTGCCTCGGCATTGACCGGACTGCCGTCGTGGAAAACCGCATTGTCGTGCAGCTGGAAGGTCCAGACCGAGGCGTCATCACTGACTTCCCAGTCGCTGACCAGGTGAGGAATAACGTCACTGCCACGATTGATGAAGAGCGCATCGTACATACTGCGCAAAGCGGCGTTGATTGAGTAATTCTCGCCCGAGGTGGGGTCGATGTTGTCGATGTCCTGGTTTCCGCCGTAGAGCAGAATATCTTCGCCCTGGGCGCCCAGCGGGGCGGCCATCGTGAGCAACAGGGCCAGCAAGAGGAACAGAAGCCTTGCTGGAGATTATACGCGCATGTTCTCTACCTTCACACGTGTGAGACACTGCGCCGAATAATAGCGTTCGGCAGGGAAAGACGCAGAAGCACGCTGACTTTTACCTGCCTGGTTGTCCTGTGACGCTCAGTCGCGCAACTTGATCTCCAGCCAGTTGCTGCGGCCTGGCCAAAGGTACAGGATCTGACGGAATCGCACCCGTCCACCATCGCCGACAGTGACCTCGTAATAGTTGGCCGGCAGGTCGCCCAGCACGAAGTTTTCGCCAAAATCGTCGTCAGGGTTGACCCCGTCGGCGGCGTAAGACCAGGCGTAGCGGAAGAGATCGGTCGAGCGCACTCTGATAGTTACCTCGCGCAGCAGATTGCCGGATGAGTCGCGAACGCGCCCGGCCAGGGTGCCAAACTTGCGGAAGGGTATCAGCCACAACTCCGGGTTGCGCGTGGCGCCGTAGCTGGCCGGGTTACCGACGCGGACTTCCATATGCAGGTGAGGCCCGTCCGCGATGCCACTGTCGCCGACTAGCCCTAGTTGATCTCCAGTCGCCACGCGCTGTCCGTTGACGACGCTGACTGCCTCCAGATGGCCGTAGAGCGAATACAGCGCCTGACCCTGGGGCGTGCTTGAGTCGTGCTGCAGGACAACAAGGTTGCCGTAGTAGTTGAGTGCGGGGCCGAACCGGGCTGCTTCGTCGTTGCCGGCAAAGTGGACCGTGCCGGCCGCCGCCGCCAGGATCGGTGTATTGCGCGCATTGACGAATTCGACGCCATGGTGCAGCGGCAAACGTCTGCCGCTCGTGCTGCCATAAGGATAGCTGCGGTCTACCCAGTTGGTAGCACCGCTCGCGATGGGGCGGTTTAGCAAGTAGTGGTCGTTGAGTGCTGCTGGTGGTTGCGCCGGCGGCGTCCAGGTTGTCACGCTGGTCTCCCTGGCCAGGGGCGTGCCGATGTCCGTCGGAGTGACGCTGGGCGTTTGGGTGGGCGTGGCCGTCGCAGTGGCCGTGGCTGTGGCGGTTGGCGTCCAGGTCGCCAGATCGGCAGTCGGCATCATGGTGTTGCGAACGCGAGTCGCCGTCGGCGCTGAGTCGCGCGGCACGACATAGGCGAGTGACGGGGTGCCGCTTCGGCAGGCTGCCAGCAACACCCCGGCCAGCAGCAAGCTCAGGAGCAGAGCGAATGCGCGCGGCCTCATTCGTTCAACCGTCCATTATCAATTCGGCTTCGCGCAGGGTGAAGGCCTGCGGTGTTTCCAGTGGCGCGCCATCTGCGTAGAGTTGCACACTCCAGCTACCTGGCGCAAATGGCACCATGTCTGGCGGGAGCCAAAACCGGAAGCAGCGTTCATTCCAGGCGCGCGCCAGCGTAAAGCCCTCGTTGTGTACAGGATCTCCCTCGTGCCACCACTGGACGCTCAGGCGCAGGCCTGCGGCGACATTCCAGGCACGCACTGTCACATACAGCAGGGCTATGTCGTTGGTGAAGTTGATCTGTGGTGAGACGACACAGCCATCTGCAGGATTGATGAAGCGGGAGACTCCTGTCTTTTCAAACCAGCGACTGCCGGGCGTCAGCGGCGGGCGTTGAATTATGCCGGTACCCTGGCGCCGCGCCGGCGACGCATCCCCGGCGCGCACAGTTACCAGCAGGGCCGCGTTCTCATGCTGCATGGAGGCGATTTCAGTAGCCTTTTGCACAACAGTTGCTTCGGCCCGCTGCAGGTCCGCAGCGGCGGCGCGGGCGATGGCTGTTGCCTCATCAAGAATGTCCCGCTCCCTCGCCCGCAGGGTCGCACTTGAATTGGGCGGCGCCAGAGCCTGGCAGGCGCACAGGGCCAGGACAAGGAAGAGCAGGCCATGCCTCATTTTGCCAGGTGCTTGAATCGGGCGCTGCGCTGTGTTAGCATCCGGGACGGACCCCCGTAGCTCAGTGGATAGAGCGTTGCCCTCCGGAGGCAAAGGCACAGGTTCGAGTCCTGTCGGGGGTGTCGCTGGCCCGGCCCAATGTCGGACTGGTCAATCTTCTTGCAGCAGGCTCAAACATCCAGGTTGCGCACGCTCCGGGCGTAGGTCTGAATGAAGCGTTTGCGCGGCGGCACGCTGCTGCCCATCAGCATGTCGAAGACGCGATCGGCTTCGCTGGCATCCTCGATGGTGACCTGCAGCAGGGTGCGCGCAGCCGGGTCCATCGTCGTCTCCCAGAGCTGATCCGGGTTCATCTCCCCCAGACCCTTGTAGCGATTGATGCGCACCGTGTCCGGATTCTTGTGGCGCTTCAGCGCATCGGCGAGCAACTCGGCCTCGTCCTTGCCGGCAGATGGATAGATGTACTCAATCTTCTTGCCTTGAGCAAGTCGGTATATGGGCGGCTGGGCGATGTAGAGATGGCCCGTGGTGATGAGCGACTGCATGTGGCGGAAGAAGAAGGTCAGCAACAACGTGCGAATGTGGCTGCCGTCTACGTCCGCGTCAGTCATGATGATGACGCGACCGTAGCGTAGACGCCCAACGTCGAGGTCGTCGCTGATGCCAATGCCCAGCGCCGAAATCATGGACTTGATTTCGTTGTTGTCCAGCACCTTGTCCATGCGTGCGCGCTCGGTGTTCAGAATCTTGCCGCGCAGGGGCAAAATGGCCTGGAAGTGCCGGTCGCGACCCTGCTTGGCGCTGCCACCGGCGCTGTCGCCCTCGACGATGTAGATTTCTGATTCCGGGCCGTGCGAGGAACAGTCGGCCAGTTTGCCTGGCAGAGTGCTGCTCTCCAGCAGGCTGGGGCCACTGCGAACGAGGTCGCGGGCCTTACGCGCCGCTTCACGGGCCCGCTTGCTGGTCATGCACTTGTCGACGATGCGCCGCGCCTCACGCGGGTTTACTTCGAGGAACTCCTGAAACGCCTCTGCGAGCACCTGTGAGACCGCCCCCTGCACTTCCGGGTTGAGCAGCTTGACCTTGGTCTGGCTTTCGAACTGGGGATCGGGGTGCTTGATGCTGATGACTGCCGTCAGTCCTTCAAGCGTGTCACTGCCGCTGAAGTTGGCGTCCTTCTCGCGCAGCAAACCGCTCTTGCGCGCGAAGCGGTTTATGACGCGCGTGAGGGCCGTACGCATACCGTTGATATGCGAGCCGCCGTCCGGCGTGCCAATGGTGTTTGCGAAGGCCAGCTCGGTGATGTTGGCAGTATCGGTGTACTGGAAAGCCAGCTCGACGCCGATGTTGAAAGGGGATTTCCCCTCCGGCGTGATTTCGACGTCGCGTTCCGCGTGGACCGGCGCGTGCAATGTGTTACGGCGCCAGTTCAGATAGCGCACAAAGGAATGCAGGCCACCTTCAAAATAGAAACTGATCTCTTGCGGCAGGTCACTATTGCTCTCGTTGCGAAGCGTGATGTGCACGCTACGCGTGACGAAGGCCATTTCGCGGAAGCGCCGGACGAGCGTTTGGTAGTCGAAAGGGTTACGATCCATGATGCTGAAATCCGGCGTGAAGGTTTGCCGGGTGCCACTGCTTTCACCTGCGCGCAGCCGGCGCACTTTCTCTACCTTGCTGACCGGCTTGCCGGTCTCGTAACGCTGACGCCAGAGCCAGCCATCACGGCGCACTTCCGCCACGAACTCGGCGGAAAGAGCGTTTACCGCAGAGAGCCCGACGCCATGCAAACCGCCACTGACCTTGTAGGCCCGGTCGTCAAACTTGCCGCCGGCGCCGACCTGGGTCATCACCAGTTCCAGCGTCGAAACACCTTCAGTCTTGTGGATGCCGACGGGGATGCCCACGCCGTTATCCTCGACCGTGACGCGGTTGCCTTCGT
The DNA here is from genome assembly GCA_965238035.1 of Phototrophicaceae bacterium. Lineage (GTDB taxonomy): Bacteria > Chloroflexota > Anaerolineae > Aggregatilineales > Phototrophicaceae > JAGWBD01. The sequence continues at coordinate 2,698,958 of OZ250163.1, forward strand.
GCAGCGTGACCTCGATGCGATCACAACGGCCTGCGAGCGCCTCGTCGATGGAGTTGTCGACCACTTCGTAGATTAGATGGTGGAGGGCGCTGCTGTCCACGCCGCCGACGTACATGCCGGGCCGCAGACGGATGTGCTCGATCGGATCCAGCTTCTGGATGTTGTCTTCAGTGTAGGCCAGAGCTTTTTCCTGATCGAACATTGCAACTCCATGCTGCCAACAGCTGCGAACCCGTCCCGAACCGGTAAGGTCGGGCTGCATCCGTGCTGGTTGCGAACGAAGATTTCAGATTTTTACATTCACCAATTCTATGTGCATTTTATCACATTGTCTGCCTGAAAGCAATGGCAAGGCTGCTTGACAGGTCTCGTCAGCGGGGCCTACAATGCCTTGCAGCCCCCGTAGCTCAGTGGATAGAGCAACTGTCTTCTAAACAGTGGGCCGGGAGTTCGATTCTCTCCGGGGGCGTAGCCTTCAGCTGTTGCGCCACGAGCTCCAGGGCTCGGGGATCCTGGCCACCAGGCCGATCTGCGTGATGCAGACATGCCGGCTGCTGCCGGTTACATGACAGGCGCCGTCTTCCTGGTCAAGGATTTCGTATTCGAACGTGAGCGAGCGGCTGCTCATGGCCGCCAGCCAGCTGCGCACACGCAGGCGTTGCCCGTAACGCGCCGGCTTGTGGTAGCGAACATTGAGCTCGACAACGGCCATGCTATGGCCACTGCGTTCGAAGCTGACGTAGTCATGGCCGCGCTGGCGCATGTAGCCCGTGCGACCCAGCTCAAGGTAAATGACGTAGCTGCCGTGATGCACCACGCCCATCGCGTCCGTCTCGGCGTAACGCACTTCGACCTCGCTCTCGGCGACGAAGAGTCCGGGTGGCGGGCCTGTGTTCATCATGGGCGGTGGCGGCGCGCCAGCTCGGCGCAGACGTCGTCGAGCGATATGCCCAGCTGCGCCATCAGCACCAGCGTGTGATAAAACAGGTCGCCAAGTTCGTTGATTTGCGCTTCACGCCCCTGGCCCAGCGCAGCGACGATGACTTCTACCGCTTCCTCACCAACTTTCTGCGCAACCTTGTTGGGCCCGGCGGCAAAGAGTTCGGCGGTGTAACTTTCAGGAGGTGGATTGGTTTTGCGTTCATGGATGAGCGCTTCCAGTTGCTTGAGCATATCCGTCATGCAGGCGCTCCCGGGATAGCCGTCTCGTCATTCAGTGCGCGGAAAAAACAGGAGGTTTCGCCGGTGTGACAGGCGGGACCTGCAGGTTCCACCTGGATGAGCAAAGTGTCCGCGTCGCAATCCACCATGATACTTCGGACGCTCTGAATGTTGCCGGAGGTCGCGCCCTTGTGCCATAGCTCGTTGCGGCTGCGGCTCCAGAATACGGTCTCGCCCAGCGCCAGCGTCTGGTGCAGCGACTCCGCGTTCATCCAGGCGACCATCAACACCTGCTGCGTACGCTCGTCCTGAATGATAGCAGGAACGCGACCCTGAGCATCCCAGTTAATTTCGTTGAAGTTGATCATAGTCCCACCCGCCTGTGCGTGTCGGCACGCCGCGTTCATGGAGCCAGCATTTCAGCTCGCCAATGCGCAGCTGGTTGAAGTGAAAAACGCTGGCGGCCAGGGCCGCGTCGGCGCGGCCCAACGTAAGCGCCTCGTGGAAGTGCGCCATCGTCCCGGCGCCGCCGGAAGCGATGACGGGGATGGAGACGGCATCGGCCACTGCCCGGGTCAACTCGATATTATAGCCATCGAGCGTGCCGTCAGCGTCCATGCTGGTCAGCAGGATTTCGCCGGCGCCGCGCGCCTCGACCTCACGCGCCCACTCGACCGCCTTGCGCCCGGTCGGCAAGCGGCCGCCGTTAATGAACACTTCGTCGCTGCCATCCGCGCCGCGCCGCGGGTCAATGGCAACGACGATGCACTGGCTGCCAAAGGCCCAGGCGCCGGCGTCAATCAGCCCGGGCGTACGAATCGCCGCGCTGTTAATTGAGACCTTGTCGGCGCCAGCCAGCAATGTAGCACGAATGTCCTCAATGTTGCGGATGCCGCCGCCCACGCAGAAGGGGATGAAGACGCTGTCGGCGACGCGCCGCACCATGTCGAGCGTAGTGTTGCGCTCTTCGTGCGAGGCGGTGATGTCCAGAAACACCAGCTCATCGGCGCCTTCGCGGTCGTAGATCATGGCCTGCTCGACCGGGTCGCCGGCGTCGCGCAGGTCAACGAAGTTGACGCCCTTGACGACGCGCCCTTCCAGCACGTCCAGGCAGGGGATGATGCGTTTGCTAAGCATTTTGCGCTCCTCGCGCAGCGATTAGCGCATCACGCAGCGAAATCTGGCCGCGATAGAGCGCCATGCCGATGACGGCGCCGGCGACGATCTTGCTATCGCGTAGCGCCTCGATTTCCTCAAGCGTGCTCACGCCACCGGAGGCGATCACCTGCAGTCCGGTGTCCCGCGCCAGTTGTACCGTGGCCTCAATATTGACGCCGCTCAGGCGGCCATCGCGGCTGACGTCGGTGAAAAGGGCGTGGCGCAGACCGACCTGCGCCATGGCCTGGCCGAGCTGCGCTGGCGTTGTGTCGGTCGCCTGCTGCCAGCCATGCGTTGTGATGTGTCCATCACGGGCATCCAGAGCCACGCAGACAGCGTCCGCTCCGAAGCGCTTTACTGCCTCGACGACCAGCTGAGGCTCATTGACGGCGACTGTACCCAGAATGATTCGGCTGGCGCCGCAGCTGATGGCACGCTGCATCTGGTCGAACGTACGCAGGCCCCCGCCAAACTGCACTGGCACGCCCAGCAGGCTGATCTGCTCCAGGATGGAGATATTATCGTTCGCTTCCGAAAAGGCACCGTCAAGATTGACCACGTGCAACCAGCTGGCACCCTGGGCTACCCAGGCGCGGGCGGCGTCGAGTGGATCGCGGTTGAAGGTAACTTGCTGCCGTGGGTCACCCTCACGCAGGCGCACCACCACGCCACCGCGCAGGTCCAGCGCCGGATATATGATCATTGGGCCAGCTCCAGAAAATTGCGCAGCATCTGCAGGCCGACCCGCTGGCTTTTTTCCGGATGAAACTGCACCCCGAACAGTGCTCCGCGTTGCACGGCTGAGGCGAACTCTTCGCCATAGTCCGTGCTGGCAATGACGTCCTCCTGACAGTCCGGCATGCAGCAATAGCTGTGCACGAAATAGACCTGACTGTCGGCATCGATGCCAGTCAGCAGGGGAGAAGGGCGCTGCTGAATCAGCCGGTTCCAGCCCATGTGGGGTACCTTGCGCTGCGCATGGGGCGCAAAGCGGGTGACGTGACCAGGCAGCAACCCCAGGCCTGGGTGCTCGCCCATCTCATCGCTGCGCTCGAAGAGAAATTGCATGCCAAGGCAGATGCCTAGGAAAGGTATGTCATTGTGCACCGCCGCCGTCATCGGCTCTACAAACCCCTTTGCCTGAAGCTGCTGCATTCCGGCGCCGAAAGCGCCCACGCCAGGCAAAATGATGCGCGTCGCGCCACATAGCTCGTCACCCTGCTGCACGATGTGCATGTCCCTCACGCCCAGGCTTCGTAGCGCGTGCAGGACGCTGCGAAGATTGCCAGCTCCGTAGTCGATCACCGCCAGCATGTCAATTCCTTCTGCGTCTCTACAATAAAAAAGTCCCGTGGCACGGGACTGGCAATCCTGTCAACTTTGGGGATCAGGACAGGGTGGCCCCGGCGCCACTCAACAAGCGTCACCCGCATGATGATGCGCGCCCTGCTTCTCTACCACGACACTTCTTCCCAGAGTCATGCTGACAGGGTAGCCACCGCGTGCCAGCCTGTCAAGTGTCGGGTGCCGGGCGGGTTCGCTGTTACAATGCGCGCATGGTTGCTGGAAAACACATGAAGCCGACGATTGCCATCCTGACCGACTTCGGCGCGCGCGACCCCTCGGTCGGCGTGATGAAGGGAGTCATGCGGACTATCTGCCCGGCAGCGGAGTTCATTGATCTTTCGCACGAGATTGCCGCACAGAATCTGCGCCAGGCAGCGTTCACCCTGCTGACCGGTTGGCGCTGGTTTCCGCCTGGCACGGTCTTCCTCGTCGTTGTCGATCCAGGTGTGGGCAGTGAAAGGCGTCCGCTCGCAGTTGCGGCAGGCGGGATGCTTTTCGTAGCGCCGGACAATGGCGTTCTGTCCTGGACACTGGCGGAGCTGCAGCAGGAACACGCCGTTGCGGCCGAGAATGCCGCCTGGCATCTGGACGCGGCCAGTCACACTTTCCATGGACGCGATGTCTTTGCGCCGCTGGCCGCGCATCTGGCTTGCGGCCGCACTCTGGATGACCTGGGCCCCACCATCACTGAACTGCAGTGTCTACCCGATCCAGTTCTCCAGGGTCAGCCCGGCGCCCTGACCGCCGAAGTGCTGCAAATCGATCACTTCGGAAACCTGGTGACCAGCCTGGGGAATCTTCACTGGACTGGTGCAGACAAACTTGGACTGGAACCGCGCTTTGGCGTTGCACCACAATGCGTTTTGCCAGCCGATAGCCTGTGCATCCGCTCCGGCAGCCACGCTTTCAAGGGTGTGCGCAGAACCTACAGCGCGGTGGCGCCTGGAGAAGCTGTGGCTTACATCGGCAGCAGCGGCTTCCTGGAAGTGGCGGTCAACCAGGGAAACGCGGCTAACAGCTTCGGCATGCTGGTGGGCGACCGGATTGAGGTGACCTGGCCATGCAGCAATTCGTAATTGAAGGCGGACAACCCGTCAGCGGCACGATGCGCGCGCGCGGCAACAAGAACGCCGCGACAAAGATGCTGCCCGCCTGCCTGCTCACGGACAAACCGGTGCTGTTACACAACGTGCCGGACATTGGCGACGTGCGCGTCGTAATTGAGTTGTTGCAGCGCCTGGGCGCAGAGGTGGCCTGGACGGGGCCCGCGACACTTCGGGTGCATGCCAGGAAAGTCAGTGAGACGGAACTGGACGCGGCGCTGGCGACGCGCATTCGTGCCAGTGTGGTGTTCGCCGGTGCGCTGCTGGGACGAATGGGCAGGGCCGTCTTGCCGCTGCCTGGCGGTGACTCGATCGGCGAGCGGCGCCTGGATACGCACATTGCCGCGTTTCGCCAACTGGGCGTGAAGGTCCATTTTGACGGCCGCGCGCTGCATTTGAGCGCCAACGACATGCGTGGCGCAGAAATCTTGCTGGCCGAGGCCAGCGTCACGGCGACCGAAAACCTGATTTGCGCAGCGGTGCTGGCGCGCGGAACGACGGTCATCAATAACGCCGCTGGCGAGCCCCACATACAGGATTTGTGCCGCATGTTGAACAGCCTTGGCGCAAAGATTCTTGGCGCCGGCTCTAATCGCATCACTATAACCGGTGTTGAGCAACTGAGTGGCGGCGAGGCGAGGGTCGGTGCAGACTTCATGGAGGTGGGCAGTTTCATCGGCGCCGCGGTCGTCACCGGCGGCGAGTTGCTCATTCGCGATGCCGATCCCGGCTATCTGGACATGATCGCCATGGTGTTCGGGCGGCTCGGCGTGCGCTGGGATGTGCAGGGCACGGACATTTTCGTACCAGGCAAGCAGTCGCTGACCGTCGTGCCTGACTTGGGCGGGCGCATCCCGGTTATCAAGGCGCAGCCCTGGCCCGGATTTCCGCCGGACCTGATGAGCATTGCGCTGCTGGTAGCCACTCGCAGCGCCGGAGCCGTGTTGTTCCATGACTGGATGTACGAGAGCCGCTTCTTCTTCACCGACAATCTGACGCGCATGGGCGCGCGCATCACCTTGCTCGACCCCCATCGCGTGCTGGTACAGGGCCCGACGGCGTTTCGTGCGGTGAACTACATCTCCAGCCCTGATATTCGCGCCGGGATGGCCATGCTGCTGGCGGCGCTGGCAGCCAGGGGCGTCACGCGCATCGCCAACATTCAGCAGATTGACCGGGGTTACGAGAGAGTTGACGAAACGCTCAACGCGCTGGGCGCGCGCATCACTCGCGTGAATGAAGATGCTCGTGTGACGTCTCCGATTCCTCGCGCCTGAGTTCAGGCGGTGCAGGAGCCGCGCCGCGCACGCGCACATCGCCCTCGCGGCGCGTGATTCGCGCATCATCAAGCGATTCGAGCAGGCCAATGGCATATTTGCGCGAGGTTTCAAAGCGGTCGCGGAGCTGGCTGGCGCTTACAGAGCCGTCTATCTCGATGATTTCCAGCACCGCCCCAACCAATTCCCGCCAGGAATCTTCAGCGAATAATATGTCTGGCGCTACACGCACCAGGTCGCCGTTTTCCAGCAAGGCGCCGAGCAACTCCTCACCGGTGACGGCGACGGCCTCCGACCAGGAAGGCGGCATGAAGGGCTTTTCCCGCAGCATATCCGTCAGTCGGTCAACGAGGATTCTCTGCTCTGGCGAGAAGCTGACCACATGCTTGCGCAGATGCACTATGTCGCCCGAGCCGGCCACTTCGTCATCTCGCTCGATCAGGGCGGAGAGCGCGGCCTGCTCAATCCGCAGTTGACTGCGAAGGGCTTCACGTGGCATCCCGCGCCGCAAGGGATACTGCTTGTGGAACCCGTCCAGGATGGCATGCAGCTGACGTTTCAACGTGCTCCAGGCCGATTGCGCCAGCCAGCGCGGCCCTTCCAACGTGACCAGCAGATTTTGCTGCAGCGCAGCCGCCAACGTGGACTCCAGTGCCTCGCTTCCTATGCCGCTCTCACGCTGTAATTCCCTGCGTGTGAGTGGGTTGCGGCCACCTGCCGCCAGTGCCAGTCGCTCTGCCGGGCTGCCATCAGTGAGGACTTGCAGCCTGCGTAGCACCTTTGGCTGGTTGCGTTTCCAGTTCCGGCCAGGCTGCGGATCGATAACTACTCCGCCGCCGATTGTTTCGGCAGGGGAGGGCCGCCGCAATATGAAGCGATCGTAGTGAGCAAGTGGCAATGGCCGGGCGAGACGCAGCTGCAGCCAGCCGCTGGCGCCCGGCACCAGCTCGTCGCCCACCAGCAGGCGCACGCGCGCGCTCGTCTCGGCCGTACCCGTGAAGAGCTTGACTTCCGCATTGTGCCGCAGGGGCTGCAGCACAGTGGAAAGATAGCGGAACTTTACGTCTGCCAGCATCGTGCTTTGCAGCTGGCCGGGTCTGCCCAGCACATGTCCGCGCGCGACGCTTGACTTCGCCAGGCCACTGATGTTGACGGCAACTCGCGTGCCGGGAAACGCCTGTTGCACCTTTTGCTGATAGCTTTGCAGGCCGCGTATGCGGCCGTGCAGATTGCCCGGCTGTAGCTCGATCTCGTCGCCTGTGCGCAGCGAGCCGCCGGTCAACGTGCCGGTTACCACTGTGCCGAAGCCGCTCATGCTAAAGACGCGATCCACAGGCAGTCGTGGTTGATCACCATCCAGTCGTTCGGGACGCCGTGCCAGAATCTCACTTAGGCTTTCAAGCAATTCGTCGATGCCGACGTTTTCGGTGGCAGATACCGGCAGCATGGGCGCATCTGCCAGGCTGGTGCCCTCGAGCAGCTCGAGCACTTCTTCCTTTACCAGTTCCAGCCATTCCGGATCTTCAACAAGGTCCGCACGCGTAAGCGCGACCAGGCCGGCATCGATTCCCAGCAGATCGAGGATGGCGAGATGTTCTCGGGTCTGCGGCATGACACCCTCGTCCGCCGCCACAACCAGCATAACTGCGTCGATGCCGCCGACACCTGCCAGCATATTCTCGATGAAGTCACGATGTCCTGGGACGTCGACGATGCCCAGGGTCTCGCCATCCGGCAGCGTCAGCCACGCGAAGCCCAGGTCGATGGTGAGGGCGCGCGCCTTCTCTTCGGCGAGCCGGTCGGGATCAATGCCTGTCAGACGCTTTACGAGCGTCGACTTGCCATGATCGACATGGCCGGCAGTGCCGATAACCCGCATCGTCAAGTGTTTTCGCTGGCAGCGCCATTGGTGCCGGGGAGTTCATCGTCTCCTGAACTCAGGAAGTCGTGGTCCTGGTCCCGGTCGTATTCCTGCAACAGCAAGAGATCATGTTCGTGGTAGCGGCGCACGCGCTCGCGTTCGAGATTCCAGATGCGTTCCAGCGCATCCTCAATCGGCGGAAAGCGCTCATGCAGCTCATCAATTGTCTTGACGAAACGCTCAAACTCGCGGTCATGGCTTCGCCAGACTTCATCGTTGGCCAAAGTGAACTGCTTGCGGCGGCGCTGGTCTTCGTTGCTAAGACGTTCCCAGTCCTGGCGCAAACGTTCTTCGGAAATGCGCTGAACCTCTACCAGCTCGTTAAAGCGCAGTTCAAGTCGGTCCTGGCTCCGCTCAAAGCGCTCCACAAGCGCCTTCATTTCGCGGAATACTTCGGCCCAGGTCTCGAAGCGCCTGGTGAAACGTTCCATGGTGCTGTCGTAGTCGGTGAAGCGGGCGCTGTAGGCTTCGATTTGTTGCTCGCGTTGCTGGGCATTCAGGCCCTGGGAGTCGATGAAGGCCTGGATCAGTTCGCGGCGTTCCAGCTCGGAAGTCTCGATTCCTCGCAACTGTCCCTCGGTGCGCAGTATCAGATTCTCAAGCAGCTCCAGTTTGCTGCGGCCATTGTCAATCTGTTTCTGCAACTCTGGTAGTTCTGCGATTGTGACGGCAAAGCTGCGGCTGTCCTGACGCCGCTGCTCCTCGAGCATGGCGAGGCGCCGATCCGGGTCCTCGAGTCTGCGATAGAGGTCGTCAACGCGCTGGCCGAGCTCGTGGATGGTGCCTGAGACCCGGTCGCTTTCGATTTGAATGGAGGGTAGCCCGGTCTGCTTGCGCTCTAGCTCCGCTACCTTGCCTCCCAACTCCCTCAGTGGCCGCTCCAGCTGCTCGCGCAGCAGATCAGCACGATGCCCGACATCCGCTTCTTCTCGCTTGTGGCGTGTTTCGCTTGCTTCCAGCCGCTGCAGCAGTTCTGCTCGCAGGCCTTCGACGATTTCTCCTTCCCTGTTCGCGCCTGGGTGACTGTTGCGCAGGGTGGAGTGTTCGCTTTCCACGCCGTTGAGGCGCGTCTGCAGGGCATCCAGCCCGTCTTGCTGGCGGGCGAGGCGCTCCTCAAGCAGGGCAATGCTGGCCTTGTCGCGGCGGCGCTCCTCGTCCAGCCATTCAATCATGCGTGCAGTCTGATTGATGTCCATGGCAATGCCTCGCTGACTGGCGCAGGCGCGCTTGACCACTACCGGGAGTATAGCATATTGCGGCAATGCTGGCCGGCGTTGCATTGCGAGCAGCCGCGTCTACAATGCTGACAAGGCAGGCGGGGACGCGGAATGTACCGATGCAGGGAACAGCTGGAGCACAACGAGGCCGTGGTTCTCGGGTCATACGCGTTGCTTAGCGGACGCAGCCGGGGCCGGCAGTACCCGGAGTCCGAGCCTGCCTGGCGTACGGCTTTTCAGCGGGATCGCGACCGCATCCTCCATTCAGCGGCATTTCGCAGGCTGGAATACAAGACCCAGGTGTTTGTCAACGATGCGGGCGACTACTATCGCACGCGCCTGACCCACACACTGGAGATGGCTCAGATCGGACGGGCGTTGGCGCGGGCGTTGGCGGCCAACGAGGACCTTGTCGAGGCCATTTGCCTGGCACACGACCTGGGACATCCCCCTTTCGGCCATGTGGGAGAAAACGTGCTGGACCGGCTTGCAGCCGACGTGGGGGGCTTCGATCACAATCTGCAGGGATGGCGCATCGTTACCCGTCTGGAGCAACGTTATCGCGACTGGCCGGGCCTGAACCTGACCTGGGAGACTCTGGAAGGGATCCTGCGTCACGAGACGGGTCGTGATCTGGCGGCGCTGGCAGGCTTTGACGCAGGCTTGCGGGGCAGCCTTGAGGCGCAACTTGCCAATATCAGTGACGCGCTGGCTTACAACGCCCACGATTTGGATGATGGTCTGCAGGCAGGGTTGCTGCGCGCAGAAGATCTGGCCAAGCTGGAAATCTGGCGCGAGCTTTGCGACCGCAGCGCCTGGCAGGGTGGATTGCCTGATGACATCGCCCGGCACCATCTCATCCGTGAACTGATCGGGCTACAGGTTGGAGATGTGCTGGAGCACACGGCGCAGTGTCTGCGGTCGCTGAATCCGGCAAATGCCCAGGCGTTACAGACTCATGGCGAGGACGTGGTCGGCCACAGCCTGCGCCTGCAGGGCAGAAACGAGGAACTGGCGGACTTCCTGCATGAACATCTGTATCGGCACGAGCGCATTGCGCGGATGGCCGAACGGGCAGAACGCTGTCTCGAGGTCATTTTCCATGGCTTTATGGCACGGCCGGAGACGCTGCCGATGCCGTTTCGCGACAGGCTGGCTCATGGCGAGCGCAGCCGCGTAGTGGTAGATTTCATTGCCAGTTTGACGGACCGTAGTGCACTGCAGGCGGCCCGGGTTCTGGCAGAGTAGTCTGGCGAAACTACGGATACGGACATGGCGGCAGGTGAAACGATCCTCAACCAGCGTTACCGTCTCGTTGGCCAGCTTGGTTCGGGTGGCATGGCCGTCATTTACAAGGCCCTCGACCAGATGCTGGCCCGCACCGTTGCCATCAAAGTGCTGCGGCCCAGCCTGACCAGCGATCCGGACTTTGTGAAGCGTTTTCGCAACGAGGCCCGATCCGTCGCGCGTCTCGCGCATCCCAACATCGTCACTGTGCATGACGTGGGCAGCGATCAGAACACGCATTTCATGGTGATGGAATTCATCGAGGGTCAGGATCTTAAGAAAGTCATCCGCAGCCAGCGACCTCTGCCAGTTGACCAGGCGCTCGATTTCGCTATTCAGATCTGTGCCGGCATCGGCTTCGCGCACCGTTCCGGCTATGTGCACGCGGACGTCAAATCGCAGAATATCCTTATGACCAGAGAGCAACGCGTAAAGGTGGCTGACTTCGGCATCGCGCAGGCGTTGAGCGATACCCTGCCCGCGCGGGAGCAGCAAATTGTCTGGGGCAGTCCCCACTATTACTCGCCCGAACAGGCCAGGGGCCTGCGGCCAACGCCGGCGGCGGACGTTTACTCAATCGGCATCGTACTCTTCGAGATGTTGACCGGAGAATTGCCATTCACCGGCGACAATCCGCAGGAGCTGGCCCAGGCACACGTGAACAAGCGCGTGCCGCACGTTATTGATGTCAATCCGGCTGTGCCAGAAAACATTTCCAAAATCGTCCATCGGGTGATGCAGAAGGAGCCGACGGCTCGCTTCCGCACGGCGGACCAGCTGGGCAAGGTCCTCGGCAGTTGCCGGGATCACAGCCGGGCCTACACATCGGCAGCAGCGCCTGCCAGCAGTCCCAGGCGAAACGTAGGATCGGCACCAGTTGCCACGTCAGGAGAGAAGGCCGCCGCAGCGATCCCGGCGCCGCGCGCATCCCGTCAGCGGGCAGCAGTGGTACCGCGCCAGGTTGCGGAAAGCCCAATGCAGGCACAGGAACAAGGCCCCGGTGAGCTTTTCGGCGGGGTAGACCTGGTGACCATCGCGCTGGCCTTCGTGGCGCTCATCGCCGTCGCCGGGCTGATTCCGCTGTACATCATCGTGCTTCAGGCCTGGAACGTATATTGACAGTTGCCCTGTCAGGGGAGCAGTTCGACGGTCCCCGCGTGGACTGTATCAGCACCGTCAGGGAGTAGCACACGCGCGCCGCTCTCCGGGTCGTACAGGCCGACGCGAAGCTCGTAGTTGCCAGGCGGCACCCCGTCCAGCGCCAGCGTATACACGTCGCGCAGCAGCATGCCGCGCGTCCAGTCCCTCGTGTCCACGCGGCCATCCTGAATGAACTGGTCATCCTGGGTCCAAAGGGGCGAACCATTTTCGGGCCGGGCCGGGCCATAGAGGTGAACGAATCCCTTAAGCGTCGCTGCTGCAGGGCCGCGCACGCGCCAGATGAGCTCGATCACAAGGGAGTCAGGCGTGCGAGCCTGGTTGATGCCGTCCAGGAAGACAATATCGTCGAAGGCCGCCAGCGTCGCTGCGGCAAGCTCGCGCTCCTGCACCTCCCAGGTGCGATATTGCCTGACCGGCAGCGTGCCGATCTGCGTTTCAATGATGAGCTGCAAATGTCCGGCCAGCCAGTCCGCGGCGACGTGGCGGTTGGGCCATCCAGGCGGTGGACTTGCGACCAGCCAGATGCTGTCGTAGGTTGTGGCGGCCGACTCCAGCGCGCCATGCATTTCGGCAACCTCCTGCAGAGGGTTGGCTGGCAGGCGCAAAAAGTCTGTTGTGTCGGCATGGTACAGCGTGAAGGCCTCGTCGGCGGCGGCCTGAATGACCAGGTCGTTGGCCGAAGTCTGCTTGCCCAGATAGCGCGTCAGGCCGCGCCAATCCGGAGCCTTCGCAAAGGCAGGCGTGAACCAGGCGTTGCCCAGGCTGAACAGCGTCAGGGTCAGCCATGTGCCATAAATCGCAATTGCCAACACGCGGGCCGGCCAGGCACGGCGCCACAGTCCCAGGCCGAGCTCGACGAGCAGCAGGATGCAGGCTGGAATGCTGGCAAGCACATAGCGCGGCACAAAGACGTTAAGGCGCAGTGAGGTCAGACTCAGCAGCAGGGGCGGCAGGAGAGCGCTGAGTCCAACGAATAGCGCCAGCTGACGCTGCCGACGGGCCATGAGCCAGAGTCCCGCCAGCAGCGCACAGCCCACCAACAGCGCGCTGCGCTCCAGCAGGGCATCGGGCAGACTGCTGCCGAATTGCAGAGAAGGCAGCAACCAGGTGAACAGGCGCAGAGGTTCCAGGCCGCCCGCAGTGCCGCCATAGCCGCTGCCAAGGAGCAACCTTTGCTGCAGGTACCAGGGTGCCAGCAATAGCCCGATGAACAGCTGCGCAGCCAGCCAGCGTCGCAGCAATGCGCCATTGCCCCGATAACTGAGAATGACGTGAAGGTTCAGCGCGACCAGCAGGAAAAGCTCGAGATAGTAAAGGTAGGCGCCCAGCGTCGCAGCCAGAATATAGAGCAGCCAGTCTAACCGGCGGCCCCGCTTGAGCGCCCGCAGTGCCAGCCAGGCGGCACAGGTGCTGACTGTGACCCAGATGGCATAGGGCTTGGCGTCCTGCGCGTGCCAGATTAGCGCTGGCTGGAGCGTCCACAGCGCCGCCGCCAACAGCCCGGAACTGCGTCCGCCAACATGATGCGCCAGCGCGTACATGCCGGCGATGCCGACCAGGCTGACAAGCACTGGCAGCAGCCGCAGCGTGAATTCTCCTGTGCCGAAGAGCAGCGCCCAGCCACGGAAGAGCGCAAAGGCCAGCGGCGGTTGCGGGTCTTTCAGAGGAATCTCGCTCTGCAAAGTTTCTTGCAGCGGCTGGCTGACCCAGTTGAGTACGGTGAACGCTTCGTCGCCGCGGAAGGAAAAGGCGTCCAGGCGAAAGAGGCGCAGCGCAAGACCCGCCAGTATCAGCGCGACCACCAGCGCGAGTGCCTGCGCGCGCGTCATGTTCAACCGGCGAGCGTCGCCGCTTCGAATTCCTCGATCTGCGCCACAGTGAGCGCCTGGCGCTCCTCCTGGGGTATCGCGCGTAAATAGTCCTTGAGGTTTGGCTGTACCTTGCTGTCCGCAAAGAGCACGGGCACGTCGCTGTTTTGAACGTCAAATGTGGCGACAGGGTCGACGAAGACGATGAGCGGATACACCTCAATGCCTTCAGGCATGTGGGGCTGGATGCGGGCAGCGTGGTCCCGCGCCTCGGCGGCGGGGCGACCGATGCCATCGCGCCGGAAAAAGCGCGTGAGTTTGCTGAAGAAGCCTTCATGCGTCGTCCAGCGCTCACCATCAACGCTAAAGCTGCCATTCTGAAAACGTGTCGTGATGGCGAATACGCCCTGGGGGCAGATCAGCAGGTGGCGCAGTGGCATGTGCAGGTAGTTATAGAGCACGCTCCTGTTGCTCAGCCCCTTCAGTCCCTCCTGCAGCGCCTGTTCCGGACGCGGCTGGCGGATCCAGTTGTTGGTCATGCGCACGGAAATCATGGAAGTGATGACGCCGAAGGGCAGCACCAGGGCCGGCAGCAAGAGCGAGAGGGTGGCTTCCGGCGTGCCGGGCCGTGGCAAGTCACCACTCAGGGCCTGCGAATTCACGAAGAGGAAGGCGCCGATGAGTACGGCGAGGCTGAAGAAAAACAGGTACTGGGCGATGCGGCGGTTGCGCTGCACCAGACGATGGTTGGTTTCGATACGCATGCCATGGCCTCTTGTGATGGAGCTGCTTTGGCGCCAGGCTCATTCACGTGCCAGGCAGCGCCTATTCTGAAATGGAAGCGAGGGACTGTCAAGCGCCCCTGTGTGCGCCCTGTGCGCAGGGGTATACTAAACCGGTCTGGAATCCAAAGGGGTCTGAATGCAGGAAGTCCTGTTTGTGGCTGTCATTTTGCTGCTGGGGCTGGGCGCCTGGTGGTCTATGGTGCTCTTCCCGCGCCAACGTGACTTTCAGAAGCGCCAGCGCTTTGTGCGCAGTCTGGCGCAGGGTGACGAGGTCATCACCGCCGGCGGGCTCATCGGTCGCGTGACTGCCCTGCATGAAGGCGTTGCCCGGGTGGAGTTGGCGGAAGGGCTGGAGGTGCGCATGGTCGCTTCCTCCCTGCTCTCGCCATTCGACGCGGAGGAACTGGCGCGCCAGTCCAGCCGGGGTCGCAAGCAGGAAGCAGAAGGACGCGCATGAGGGCAAACATCCGCTGGCTGGTGCTCATCGTCCTGCTGACGGCCTTCGCCCTGCGCGTGAGCCTGCCAGGGAGCGAGGACCTGGTCATAGACAGCAACGGGGACGGTGAGCCGGAGTTTTTCCTCTCCGTGCAACAAAGCCTCGGGCTGGATCTGGTGGGTGGCCTGCGCGTCCTGCTCAAGGCGGATTTGCCGCCAGGCCAATACAGCGCTGAAGACCTCGGTCAGACGGCCAACAATGTGTCGCGCCGCATCGACGCGCTGGGCGTGAGCGAGGCGACGATCCAGGTGCTTCCCGGCAGCGGCCGCATTCTCGTGGAATTGCCAGGGGTCAGTGACCCCGAGCAGGCAGTAGCGACCATTCAGCAAACAGCCCTGCTCGAATTTGTCGACTTCCACGGCCTGGGCGGCCAGGCGCAGGACTTTGACGGACAGCGCATTGTCACGACGGCACAGCTCGAGATTCAGCAGCGGCGCGCCCTGTCACAGCCAGCAGCCGAAGAAGGTGACGGCGCCCAGGCAGAAGCGATCGCGCACGTAAATCCGCTGACGCGGCAGCCCTTCATCACTGTAATGACCGGCGCCGGTCTGCAGGCAGCCGTTGCCGGCTTCGACCAGATGAGCGCGGGCAGCTGGCTCATTCAGTTCGAGCTCAATGAGGATGGTGGCGCTGTCTTCGGCCCCTTCACCGCCAATAGCATCGGTCAACCCATGGCCATCGTACTGGATGGCGTGGTCTTGTCGGCTCCCGTAATCCAGGCAGAGTTGAGTACCGGTGGCGTCATCACAGGCGATTTCACGGAGGAGGAGGCGCGCACGCTGGCGCTGCAGCTGCGCTCGGGCGCGCTACCGATTCCGCTGAGCGTGGAAAGCACGGCACAGGTCGGCGCCACCCTGGGGCGGGAGTCAGTGGAGCTGAGCATCCGCGCAGGCATAATCGGCGTGATCACCGTGCTGGTCTTCATGCTGGTCTACTATCGGCTGCCGGGTCTGGCCGCCGATCTGGCGCTGCTGGTCTTCATCGTCATCAACCTGGCGCTCTTCCGCCTGGTGCCCGTCACCCTGACCCTGCCGGCCATCACTGGCTTTCTGATTGGCATTGGCACAGCAGTCGACGGAAACATCCTCATCTTCGAACGTATCAAGGAAGAGTTGCGCAGTGGCAAGCCGGTTGAAGAGGCGCTTGGCGTCGGCTTTGATCGCGCCTGGACTTCCATTCGAGATTCCAACGTCTCGACGATCATCATTTGCGTGATTCTGTTTCTCTTTGGGCAAACGCCAGGCGCCAGCATCGTCAGCGGCTTTGCCGTGACCCTGGGCCTGGGCCTGGTGCTCAACCTCTTCACGGCGGTGCTGGTCACGCGCACCTTCCTGCAGCTCTTCGTGTCCTTGCTGCGCGGCTCGCAGCATCAACGCCGCTGGCTGCCGGGGGTGTAGGCGATGTATTCCCTGATACAGAAGCGACGCTTCTTCTTCCTGCTCTCGACAGCAGTGCTGGGCGCCGGCATCCTTGTGATGCTCTGGTCAACCCTGACGACGGGCGCGCCCTTCCGCCTGAGCATCGACTTCGTCGGCGGCAGTATCTACGAGCTGGCCTTCACGGAAGAAGGTGTGAGCGAAGCTGACCTGCGCGCGGTCTTCGCCGACTTCGGCGACGAACACATCATCGTGCAGCAACTGGGCGTTGCTCAGGAACGACGCTGGTCCGTGCGTTCCACGATTCAGCAGGCAGCGACTTCAGATCGCATCATCGCGGCGCTGGACAGCCTGGCGCCGCTTGACATGACCCTGATGCGTACGGAGAGCGTCTCGGCGACGATTGGCCGGGAGGTCACCCAGGCGGCGCTGGTGGCGGTGCTGGTGGCCACGCTGGTAGTCATCACGTTCATCGTGCTGGCCTTTCGCCAGGTCCCGCGCGCCTTCCGTTACGGCGTATGCGCGGTAGCCGCCATGTTTCATGATGTGCTCGTCGTCGCCAGCGTGATGTCGCTTACCGGGTTGCTGTTCGGCTGGGAAGCGGACGCGCTGTTTCTGACGGCGCTGCTGACCATCGTCGGCTTTTCAATCCAGGACACCATCGTCCTCTTCGACCGCATCCGTGAAAACGTCCCGAAGTACCTGGGCGAGCCCTGGGAGACTATCGTCAACCGCAGCATTCTGGAGTCCATTCATCGCTCCCTGGGCACGCAGTTGAACGCCTTTTTCATCATGGCCGCCATCCTTCTCTTTGGCGGCGAGACGATTCGTCATTTCATATTCATCCTCTTCGTCGGCCTCCTGTCAGGCACCTATTCCTCAATCTTCACTGCAGTCCCGCTGCTGGTCGCCTGGGAAAAGGGAGAACTGGCCTTGCCCGGACGGAGGGCGCAGGGGGCCCCGGCCTGAAATGCGCGCCCTCGTGTATGGCGACGCGCTGCGGCTGGAGCAGGATCTGCCGCTGCCCAGGCCGGAAGCGCATGAAGCGTTGATCCGCACGAGATGCGCTGGCATCTGCAACACAGATCTCGAGCTGGTGCGCGGCATGTACGGCTTTCGTGGCGTGCCCGGCCACGAGTTTTGCGGCGAAGTTGTCGCGGGGCCGGAGGCCTGGCGTGGCAAGCGCGTGGCGGGCGAAATCACGATTTATTGTGGGCAGTGCGAGTTCTGCCGGACGGGTATAACCAGTCAGTGCCTGGCGCGGTACACGCTCGGCATCCACGATTATCCAGGCGCCTTCGCAGAATACCTGCGACTGCCACTGGCCAACCTGCACCTCGTGCCGGACGCAGTGAGCGACGAGCAGGCGGTGTTCACCGAGCCGCTGGCAGCAGCCTTGCAGGTCAACCAGGCCCTGCACATTGCGCCAGGTACACATGTGCTGGTGCTTGGCGCCGGCAAGCTTGGCCTGCTTATCGCCCAGGTACTAAATCTGGCAGGGGCAGATGTCGCAGTGATTGTTCGTCATTGCAAACAGATAAGCTTGTTGCAGCGCTGGGGCATTGTCGCGCTACGCGCGGAGGACATCCCGGCACAGTCTGCGCCTGTGGTGGTCGAGGTGAGCGGCGCAGCCAGTGGCCTTGCCGATGCGCTGCGCCTGGTGCGCTCGCGCGGCACCATCGTGCTGAAGAGCACTTACCATGGCAATCCGCAGGTGGACATGACGCAGGTCGCTGTGCGCGAGATTCGCATCGTCGGCAGCCGCTGCGGCCCCTTCGCGCCGGCACTGAAATTACTTGAGCAGGGTCTGGTGGATGTGCAGTCCATGATTGAGGAGCGCTTCCCGCTGCTGGAAGGGTTGCTGGCCATGGAACGCGCCGCTCGCCCGGGCACGCTCAAGATTCTCCTGGATTTCTCACGTCAGGACACAAGCAATAGCGCGTCATGATCCCCCGTGGCGAGGCAGGGGCGTGCTGATTGGCCATCAAGATCTGCCCGATTTGCAACGCGCAATGCGCCGCAGCAAGCGCGCAATGTCCCAACTGCGGCGCCGTTCTGGCGCGCGTTTCATCCTGGCAGGAAGGCCCGGAGTCCTTTGCCCCGGAACAGACGGGCCTGACCGATCTGGCGGAAAGTCGACTGCGCTGGCGCTGCGGCACCTGTGCAACCTTTCTTGTCCTGGCGCTGGCTGCCTTGATCTGCGCAGGAATTGGGCTACAGCTGGTCTCCTGGCTGGGCACCTACAGCGCTGCAGCTCCAGCCCCCACCGGCCAGGCAGTTTCGTCCCCCACGGTGGCAGCGACCAACACATTGCTGCCGACGCTTTATCTTCCCACGGTAACGATAACGCCGCGGCCGTCACCGACCTCGACCTACACACCCACCCGGCCGCCATGTTTGCAGCAGGTAAAAAGCGGCGACAGTTTGATTGCGCTCGTATCGCGCTGCGGTCACCGGGATCTTGAAGTGATCGAGCTGGTGCTCGAGCGTAATGACCTGGCCTCCGCGGAGCTGATCCAGGTGGGCCAGCAGTTGGCAATTCCCTGGCCGACTTCGACCGCCGACCCGCTTGCTGCTACGGTCATCCCGTCCGCAAATCCCGGGGGAGCCGGGCCCGCTGCCGACCAGGAGAACGCCGGTGCCGGATCCCGCTTCAGCGGAGCTCCGGCCCGAACCACGCCCACCTTGCAGGCAGGCGTACAGTGGCACAGGGTCGCTGCTGGCGAGACCATCGTTGGCATTGCCTTTCGCTACGGCACCGACCTCAAGGTGCTTTCGGAGCTGAACCCCGAGATCACTTTTTCGCAGTGCGACTTCGGCCAGGCTTCCGGCGGGCCCGGCTGCGTGGTGACGGTTTTTGAGTTTCAGAATCTGCGGGTTCCGGCGCCAACGCCGACTTCGACCCTGTCGCCAACGTCCTCCGGCATCGCGACAGCGACCCCCACCTCCGTCGTCAATGCGCCCGCCTCCTACAGTCCGCCGGACAACCAAAACTTTTCCAGTGACGAGCTGGTCACCCTGCGCTGGGTCGCATCGGGCACGCTTGCGGCTGGGGAGACCTGGCGCGTCATTGTGGAGAGTCTCTCGAGTGGGCAGGTTAATGCGGAATCGACGACCAGTCTAAGCCTGCTTGTCCCGGCCGCGTGGAAGGAGACGGCAACAGGCTGGCATGGCTACCGCTGGCGCGTTCAGCTGGTAAGGGAGAGTGGCGTGCCCGTAGAAACAGAGGTGCGCACCTTTCTGTGGGAGACCAGGGCGTGAAGATTGTGCGGAGCTACAGCTGCGCGCTACTGTTACTGGCTGGCTGCAACTTCGCTCGCCTGGAGAGCACAGCCCTGCCCGCGCCGGCCATGAGTACGCAGCTCCCCGACGCGACTTCCCTCCCCGCAGCGACTCTCACTTCCTCGCCCGCCATCGAACTGGCCGTGGCAACAGTGACGCCGCTTCCGACCAGGCCGACTGCGGCGCCGTCACCGACGCGAGCCCCGTGGCAGCACGTGATTCGGGACGGGGAGACGCTGGGCTACATTATTCAGCAATATGGCTACCGCAGTTTCGACGTGATCGAAGAGATCGTCCGTCTGAACGAGAACATAGCCAGCGCGAATCTCTTGCCAGGCGAAGGCAGCGTCATTCTAATTCCACGTCCCAGCGCCACGCCTGTACCGGCGGATTTCACCCCCTTGCCAGTGCCTCCTGCCCTGGTTGAAGGCATCGCGCCAACATCGCCGGCAACCGGTCTCAACTACACAACAGCCATTGACGATCATGTGGTGGTTGCTGGCCAGTCCGTGGTGGACATTGTCGTGCAGCACAACACAACGCTTGAAATTGTTTCGATCCTCAACCCTGAAATTACCTTCGCCGGTTGTGATTTTGGTGTGGCAAGTGGCGGCCCGAACTGTAACCCGTTCTTGTCGGTCGGCCAGACCGTGCGCGTCCCTGCGCCAACGCCTACGCCCACGCTCTCTCCCACCTTTTCCGGCGCGGAAACCGCCACGCCCACGCCCACCTGGATGCCGCCCCGCGTAATCTCCCCGCCGCAAAATGCGATCCTTCCGGCCACGACCTTCCGGTTGCAGTGGTTGAGCGTGGGTGTCCTGGCTCCCGGCGAGATGTATCTGGTGCAGCTTTCAGATGAGAGCGGGGTGGTGCACAACGCGGTGACGCTCGAGACCTCCCTGATGTTGCCTGAAGCTCTGGTGCCGACGGACGGGGTTGACCGTGAGATGAGCTGGACGGTGAGCGTTGCGCGCGCTAACGCAGAGGGCGTCTATCAGATCATCGGCGGCTATCCGCAGCCGCGCCGCTTTCTTTGGAACAGCCGTTCGTCCTGAGTCCTTCCGGTGAATTAGCGACGACCAAACTCCCGCGCCAGTTGCTCGGCCGACATGTGCAGCAGGGTGGGCCGTCCGTGCGGGCAGGTCATCGGCGATTGCGTTCGCTCCAGCTGACTCACGAGGCCCTGCATCTCCTCGCGGCTGAGCACGGTGCCGGCCTTGACGGCGGCCTGTTTGCAGACGCGGCGGATGAGGCGTTGCTCGACGGGTGCCGCGCCGGGGGAGTGGCCCTGCTCAAGTTCCTCCAGGGCACCGCGCACAGCTTCCCGCGGTTCCACGTCTGCCAGCAGGGCCGGGATGCTGCGGATGAGGAAGGTGTTCATGCCAAAGGGCTCCAGCTCGAAGCCAATGACGCGCAGCTCATCCTGGCTCGCCTCTACCAGATTCGCCTCTGCAGCCGGCAGTTCGAGCGTTTGCGCGGCCAGCGTGAGCTGGGACATCGATACCTCGCGCGACTGCCGCTCCATGAACTGCTCATAGAGGATGCGCTCGTGCGCCGCGTGCTGGTCGATGAGGTACATGCCGGCCGGCCCTTCGGCGACGATGAAACTGGCCCCGATCTGGCCAATGACGCGCAACAGCGGCAGCGTGCGCGGGCGTCGCGGTCCTTCGGGGCCGGCCGGAATGTCCGTGAGCGCAGCATCGTCTTCCACGTGAAGAGTCGCCCGCGAACGACCCGGCCACACGCTATCTGCTGCAAGGGAGGGCGATTCATACTCCGGCGCCCGGGACAACTTGTCTGGGTCTGTCCTGCCGGCAGGACTGTTTGCGCCGAGGACGGCGTTGCGCACTGCGCGCTGTACTGCGCTGAAGATCTCGCCAGGCCTTTGAAAGCGCACTTCGGACTTGGCTGGATGTACATTGACGTCAACCTGATCGGGCGGCAGGGTGATCATGAGCACCGCAAGCGGGAAACGTCCTTTCATCAACAGAGTATGATAGGCCTGAATGACGGCGTAGATCAGGCTCGAATCCTGCACGTGGCGGCCGTTGACGAAGAGCGTTATGCGCGAACGGTCGCCTCGATTTAGCCCAGGGGCGGAGGTGTAACCGCTCACCTGGACGCCCTCACTATGAGTGGCAGGGGGGCCGACCGCGATCATGTCGCGGGCTGCCTCGCGGCCCAGCGTGGCGACCAGCACGTCCGCCAGTTCGCCATTGCCGCTGCTGCGAAAACTCTCGCGACCATCCATTTCCAGCGTGAAGCGCACCCCCGGCCAGGCGAGCGCGTAGCGACTGATCACCTGGGCGATGTGGCGCTTCTCGGTCAGCGGCGATTTAAGAAACTTCAGGCGCGCGGGAACGTTGTAAAACAGGTTCTCGACCCCGATCAGAGTCCCGGCAGGCGCGCCCACGGCTTCGCGTTCAACGACATCTCCGCCTTCCAGCAGCAGGGCGCTGCCGACCTTTTCTTCTGTGGAACGCGTCCGAACGCGCAGGCGGCTGACCGCGGCGATGCTTGCCAACGCCTCGCCGCGAAAACCCAGCGTGCGGATTTGGTTGAGGTCGTCGGCGTTTCCCAGTTTGCTGGTAGCGTGGCGCTGAAAGGCCAGCTCAAGCTCGGCAGCGCGAATGCCGTGGCCGTTGTCGCTGACCTGAATGCTACTGCGGCCGCCACCGTCCACGCTGACCTCGATGTGGCTGGCGCCCGCGTCAAGGGCGTTCTCGACCAGCTCGCGCAGGGCCGCGGCCGGACGCTCGACAACCTCGCCCGCGGCAATGAGGGCGATTACCTCGTCCTGCAGCACATGAATGGCCATATGTATTCACAATGCCTTCCGCCGCAGCAAGTATATCATGCGCCAGTCAGCCGAGGCTGCGCAGGCGCGCCTCCACCAGCGCCAGGCTCGCCTGCAACTCCGCGTTGCCGGTGCGCTCGCGCTCTACGACTGCAGCCGGCGCGCGCGCCATGAACTGCTCGTTGGCCAACATGTGTTGCGAGCGCTGCAAGCGCAGCTGCAGTTGGTCGCGTTCCTTGCCCAGACGCTGACGCTCTGCTGCGATGTCAATCAGTCCCGCCAGTGGCAGGTAAACCGAGGTGTCATTGACTACGACCGTCGCGCATCTGGCCGGGTCGGGCGCGTCGGCAGCGAGCAGGGAGAGGTCTTCAACGCGGCAAAGACGTGCGAAGAGGACGCGCAGTTCGTCCAGCGAACTGCCGAGTGCGCCGGGCCGCAACAGGGCATGAATGGCACGTCCATTGGGCACGTTGTACTCCGCGCGCACATTGCGAATCCCGCGCACAAGCTCCACCAGCGTGTCCATTGCAGCTTCGGCCTCAGGGTCATGCAGGCTGCCAGCGGCATCCGGCCACGGCGCCAGCATGATCGTCTCGCCCTCATGTGGCAGATGTTGCCAGATTTCCTCGGTCACGAAGGGCATGAAGGGGTGCAGCAGGCGTAAGCTTGTTTCGAGTACGTGCACCAGGGTCTGCAAAGTGCGCCGACGCGCGACCTGATCATCACTGTATAGCGCGATCTTGCTGATCTCGATATACCAGTCCGCGAATTCGCGCCAGAGGAAGTCGTGGATCTGCCGGCCGGCCTCGCCGTACAAATAACTGTCGAACTGACGATTCGTGTTCCGCAGCAGCGACCCCAGGCGTGACAGAATCCATCGCGAATAGAGGTCGTGCGGGCTGCCGTCGGGCGACCAGGAAGAGAGATCCTCGCCGAGGTTGAGCTGGATGAAGTTGGCCATCTGCCACAGCTTGTTGACGAAACGCCAGTTGCCCTCGATGCGCTTTTCGTCGACATTGACGTCGTTGCCGGGCGTGCCACTGGTCACCAGGGTAAAGCGCAGGGGGTCGGCGCCATAGCGGTCCATGAATTCAAGCGGGTCGATGGAGTTGTCCAGCGTCTTGCTGATCTTGCGCCCCTTGCCGTCGCGCACCATGCCGTGCAAATAGACGGTGTGGAAGGGCACCTCGTCAGTGAACCAGAGACCGAGCATGATCATGCGTGCCACCCAGAAAAAGAGGATGTCGTAGCCGGTCTCCATCACCGAGGTTGGGTAGAAGCGCTGCAGATCGGCCGTGTCCTGCGGCCAGCCGAGGGTGCTGAAGGGCCACAGGCCGCTGCTAAACCATGTGTCGAGCACATCCTCTTCCGGTGCCCAGCCATCGCCGACGGGCGCTTCGCGACCCACGTAAAGCTCCCCGTCCGGGCCATACCAGGCCGGGATGCGATGCCCCCACCAGAGCTGCCGACTGATGCACCAGTCCTCGATGTTCTCGAGCCAGTGATAGTAGACCTTCGTGAATCGCTCCGGCACGATGCAGATGCGGCCGTCGCGCACGGCCTCGATGGCCTTCTGCGCCAACGGCTTCATGTTCAGGAACCACTGTGCGCTCATCAGCGGCTCGATGATTTCGCCGCCGCGCTGGCTGCGGGGCACGCTGTGCTGAATTGACTCGACCTGCAGCGTCAATCCGGCCGCTGCCATATCCTCCCAGAGTTGTTTTCGGCAGTCGAAGCGGTCGAGTCCGGCGTAGGGGCCGGCATTTTCGTTCAGACTGGCGTCGCGATTCATGATGTTGATGATCGGCAGGCCGTGACGCTCGCCAATTAGGAAGTCGTTGGGGTCGTGGCCGGGCGTGACTTTCAGCGCGCCGCTGCCCTTGTCGCGCTCCACCTGCTCGTCGGCAATAACCGGAATCTTGCGCTCCAGCATGGGCACCAGTGCCGTACGCCCGATCAGATGCCGGTAGCGCTCGTCCTCCGGGTGCACTGCGACGGCTGTATCCCCCAGGATGGTCTCCGGCCGCGTGGTCGCCACCGGGATGTGGCCGCCGCCCTGCAGCGGATAGCGAAAGTGATACATCTTGCCTGGCTCTTCCGCATGCTCCACCTCAAGGTCCGATACGGCGGTCTGCAGCCCCGGGCTCCAGTTCACCAGGCGCGGCCCGCGATAGATCAGGCCCTGTTCGTGAAGTTCGATGAAGACGTCGCGCACCGCAGTCGAGAGCCCGTCATCGAGCGTGAAGCGCTCCCGTTCCCAGTCACAGCTGGCGCCCATGCGACGCAACTGATTCAGGATTTCGCCGCCGTAGCGTTCCTTGTAGGCCCAGATGCGCTCGAGGAACGCTTCGCGGCCAACCTCCTCGCGCGTGCGCCCCTCTTGCGCCAGCAGCTTCTCGACCTGCAGCTGGGTCGCGATTCCAGCGTGATCCGAACCAGGCACCCAGAGCGCGGCCTTGCCCTTCATGCGTGCATGGCGAATCATCAGATCTTCAAGGCTGACGAAGAGCGCGTGGCCGATGTGCAGCGCGCCCGTTACGTTGGGCGGCGGGATGCTGATGACGAAGGGTTCTGCATCCGCCGGCGCTACTTCCGGCCGGAACCAGCCCTCGCGTTCCCACCAGTCGTAGAGACGTCCCTCGGCTTCAGCAAAGTCGAAATTTTTCGGCATGGTCATGTTGGGCTCCTTAAACAAAAGTCCTCTCGTCCATACAAGGACGAAAGGACTTCACCTTCCGCGGTACCACCTTGCTTCCCCGCCAGGGCAGGGCGCTCAAACGCGATAACGGGCGTTGCCGGCTCTGGCTATGCTGCGACCCTTCACAGTTTCACCAGAGCAACTCGCGGGCGACAGTCTGGCAATCTCTCTGGCGGACTCGCAGCCTCTGGTCCGCCTTCTCTGGCGCGAAATCCACGCCAGACCCTCCCGGTCAACATTGCTGGGCAAAGTGTAGCATGGGCGGGAACCTTGCGTCAACTCTCCTGGCTGCGCGTAAGGAGTGCCTCAATGTGGTCGGACAGGATGTTGATTGCAACCTTGTTGAAGCCCCCTACGGGCACGATGATGTCGGCGTGATGCCTGAAGGGCTCCACGAAACGCAGATGCATGGGGCGCACGGTTTTCAAATACTGTTCTATCACCGACTCCATTGTTCGGCCGCGCTCGGCGATGTCACGCCGCAGGCGACGGATGAAGCGAACGTCCGGTTCGTTTTCGACGAAGATGCGCACGTCCAGCAACTCGAGCAGTTCGGCTTCGGCAAAGATGAGGATGCCTTCCACCAGAATGACTGGCCGCGGCGCAACCGTCTTCGTGTAGGGCAGACGGTGGTGCTCGCGAAAGTCATATTGCGGGATTTCCGTAGGCAGGCCGGCGCGCAGGTCTTTCAGGTTGTCGACCAGCAAATGTGTATCGAGGGAGTCGGGGTGATCGAAGTTGCGAATGCGGCGCTCGTGCAGGGGGATGTGGTTGATGTCGCGGTAGTAGGTGTCATGCGCGAGCCAGACGACTCGCTCAGCGCCGACGCGTTCAAGTATCGCGTTGGCAAGCGTGGTCTTGCCCGAGCCAGTGCCCCCGGCAATTCCTATGATGACCGGCCGCCTGTTGCCCATGGACACCTCCAGATAACAGAAATGCCCACGAAGGGTGGGCACCTGAGCCACCCGAGGGATTCGAACCCTCAACCTCACGCTTACGAAGCGCGTGCTCTGCCATTGAGCCAGGGTGGCGTCGCCAAAAGTATAGCGAAATGGGGGATTGTGGGCAAGCGTCAGTGGCGGAAATGACGCGTGCCGCTGAATACCATGGCTATGCCGCCCGCATCAGCGGCGGCGATCACTTCGGCATCGCGCACCGATCCACCAGGCTGAATGACCGCGCTGACCCCGGCAGCGATGGCGGCCTCGATGCCATCCGCGAAGGGGAAAAAGGCGTCGGAGGCCAGTGCAGCGCCCTGGGCGCGCGCGCCTGCCTTGCGCACGGCCAGCTCTACGGCGTCCACGCGGCTGGGCAAGCCGCCGCCCACGCCGACGACGGCCCCAGGCCGCG
Organism: Phototrophicaceae bacterium; assembly: GCA_965238035.1. GTDB lineage: Bacteria > Chloroflexota > Anaerolineae > Aggregatilineales > Phototrophicaceae > JAGWBD01. The sequence goes on from OZ250163.1 coordinate 2,725,182, forward strand.
CGATGACGATGGCGTTGGATGGCACATGCTGTGCCGCGCGCCAGGCATAGTCCAGCGCTTCAAGTTCGTTTTCGTCTGGTTGACGCGCGGTCACTGTGCGCCATTGCGTTTCAGGGGGATCACCCTGGTCGGCGCGCTGCAGCAACAATCCTCCCGTCACACTGCGCTGCTCCCAGCCAATGCTGGCCGTCTGACAGGACATGCGCAACAGACGGCAGTTCCTGCGTTTCGCGCCAAGCAATGTGAGCGCATCCGCTTCGAAGCCGGGTGCGACAATGGCCTCGACGAATACTTTCCCGAGCGCGCGCACGAAGGCTTCGTCCACGTTTCTGTTTGCCGCGATCACGCTGCCGAAGGAGGAGAGCGGATCGGCGGCCAGCGCCTCGGTACAGGCATCGCGCAATTCATCGGCGCTGGCGAGGCCGATCGGCGAAAGATGCTTGACGACAACCACAGTTGGCGCAGAAAAGCTGTTGACTGCGCGCCAGGCGGCGTCAAGATCCAGGTAGTTGTTGTAGGAGAGTTGTCTCTGCCCGCCCAGCAACTCGCCGCCCAGCGGGCCTGCGCCGGGCGTTAGACTGAACCAGGCGGCGGCCTGGTGCGGGTTCTCGCCGTAGCGCAGGGATCCCGACCGGTAAAGCGTCTGCTTGATACGGGCGGGCGTTTCGCCATCCTGCGCAGTGGCGGGGTCTTCTCGCAACAGGCGGGCGTGGATGGCGTCATCGTAAACCTGGGTGAGTGCAAAGACTTTCGCCGCCAGAGTTCGCCGTGTCGTCAGGTCGACTTCCGGTCCCGCGCGCAGCAGTTCTGCGACCATCTTGTAATCAGCCGGATTGCACAGGGTGATCACCCGCGCGTGATTTTTGGCCGCTGCCCGCAGCAGCGCCACGCCACCGATGTCGATCTGCTCAATCGCTGCTTCAAGTGAGGTGCCGGGTTGCGCGCTCACTAGTTGAAAGGGATACAGGTTGCAGACGACCATGTCAATCATGGCGAAGCCGGCATGCGCCAGCTGCGCCCGGTCAGCATCAGTGTCCCGCGCCAGAATACCGGCGTGGATGGCCGGATGTAGCGTCTTGACGCGTCCGCCCAGCATCTCTTCTTGTCCCGTCAGGGTGGCGACCGACGTGACCGGCAGTCCCGCCTCTGCCAGGGCATGAGCCGTGCCGCCGCTGGCGACCAGCTCGTGGCCAGCGTTGGCAAGCAGCTGCGCGAGTTCGACCAGACCACTCTTGTCGTAGACGCTAAGCAAGGTGCGAGACACTGGATTCCTCCTGGTTTCAGGACAGCCGTGCAGTATAGCCATGAACCAGCCGCTATGGCAGTCCTGGCCTGCTGCCTAACAGGCGTTTGCAGGGTGTATGCCTTCAGGTACAATGCCGGCACGTTGGGCAGGCAGGGGATGCGCGATGGTGGACGAGATGCATATTCTGGAGAGGCGGGACGCCAAGGTCATCCCGCACATAGAACAGTACGCTCCGGTCTGGCTCGTTGATCAGCGCATGGTTCCGGAAGATGACTCGGTGCAGTTCAACGTGGTCTTCCAGCACCACCTCTATGGTTGGGTCAACCGACGCTACAAATTTGATGCTTTCAATGATGTGCTGTACCACAAGGGGCAAAACTGCCTGAGCGATGATGAAGCCCTGGAGATCCAGGAAAGCGCGCCCTGGGTCACAGTAACAGTCGCTGACATCCCCAATGCTTACGGCGGCTGATCGCCTGGCGCCTCAGGCTTTCCTGGCGTAGAGGTTGAACACGGCCTCGTCGCGCCCGCCCATCTGGTGCTTGTAAGTTTCATCCCCCTGCAAGAAGTCGAATACGCGCATGCCGCTCTCGATCGCGTGGCGGATGTTCCATGCAATGAGCACGATGCCCGGGCTGAGGTGGCCGTAGGCGTCCGGCAGCAGGCCGGAGTTATAGACCAGCACATCATTGTTGTAACTGAAGTTCAGATAGGCGGCCGCGCGCTCACCGGCAATAGTGAGGAAGTTCAGGCGCAGCCAGCCACGTTCCAGCATCACGGCGGCAATGTTGCGAAAGAAGGACAGATTGCCGGGATCCGCGAGGAAACGTTGCTTGCCCGGGTCGCTGGCAGCCATCAGGGCGAGGAAGTGTGACATTTCCTCGTCGAGATCATGTTCCGGGCCAACGTGGTACCAATCAAATTTCTGGGCATTGCCCTGGGCGCGACGCAGCTTGCGTCGCAGTTCATGGCGCTGCTTCTTTTCCAGAGAGGCGACGTAGTCGCTCCAGCTGGCGGGCAAGCGCAGCACAGGACAGACGTCTTCCTGCCGCACCTCGACCTCGAAACCGCGCGCGCGCAGCAGGTCGGGCAGGGCGGCCAGCCCGGGCGAAGCAGCCGGGATGTTGCAGAACTCGATGCGATCAAAGCGGACGCTTTCCGCAGCCAGCCAGTCGGCAATGCGCGTCAGCACGTTCTGGATGTGCTCGCGGTCGATGATGATGTCCAGATAGTCGGTGACTTCCTTGCAGCCTACCAGCGAGAGGACGTGGTCGCCGTTCGCTTCCAGGTCGATGAATAGAGGGGCGATGGCCAGCAGGCGCTGCGACTCGTCGCGAAAGGTCAGCAATTGCAGCGGGCCTGGGTCAAAGGCCTCCCACCAGGCGGCTTGCCACTCCAGCGTGCTGAAGATGCGGTCGGAAGCGCTGCGACGCACGAGCGCATTCCACTCCGGCTCCAGTTGCGCGAAGATTTCCGCCGAGCTGTGCATTTCAAGCTTCACGGGTTGCCGGATCTCCTGGGCATGATCAAAACTGTTCTTGAATTATGCACAAAAAAAGCCGCCCGGGCTACGGGCGGCTTTTTCTCCGCAGAGCGGTGCTACATGCTCATCTTCATCTTGTCCAGCTTGTAGTCATAGGCCAGTGAGAGGCGTGTGTCGGTGTCAAAGATGTGCAGGTTGTCAATTGCCACTGCAATCTTGAGTCGGTCGCCAACCTGGGCGTCGCAGCGCGGGTCCATACGAGAGATGAAAGTCTCGCCCTTTTCGTTGAGATAAACAACGACTTCATTGCCCATCTGCTCGACGACGTCGACGGTTGCTTCGAGCTCGGAGGGCGTGATGCCTGACGGCTGGTAACGTGAGTCGTGGATGTCTTCGGGGCGAATGCCGAGGATGATTTCCCTGCCGACATGAGAGCGGTAAGGCTCGGCGTGCGCCGGATCGATTTTAAGCGTGAAGGCTCCGGTGTCTACCGAAAGCGCCTCGCCGTCGGCCATCAGGACTCCGTCAAAGAAGTTCATTGCCGGGCTGCCGATGAAGCCGGCGACAAAGATGTTGGCCGGGTTGCTGTAGAGCGCCTGCGGCGTGTTGACCTGCTGAATAATGCCCTCGTTGAGCACACAAATGCGCGTACCCATCGTCATGGCCTCGACCTGGTCGTGGGTTACGTAGATGAAGGTGGTCTGCAGGCGCTGGTGCAGCTTGGCAATTTCGGCGCGCGACTGCACGCGCAGCTTGGCATCCAGATTGGAGAGGGGCTCGTCGAGCAGGAAGACCGCTGGCTCACGCACAATGGCGCGACCCACGGCCACGCGCTGGCGCTGGCCACCAGAAAGCTGGCGCGGACGGCGATCCAGCAGGTTGATGCCCTTGTCTTCCTCGATCAGGCCGAGGCTGCGGGCCGCTTCGTTGACGCGACGGTCGATTTCCTGCTTGGGAGTCTTGCGCAGGCGCAGGCCAAAGGCCATGTTGTCGTAAACCGTCATGTGCGGGTAAAGCGCGTAGCTCTGGAAGACCATGGCAACATCGCGGTCCTTGGGCGCGACGTTGTTGACCACGCGGTCGCCAATCAGAATCTCTCCTGCGGTCACTTCCTCGAGACCGGCCAGCATGCGCAGGCTGGTGGACTTGCCGCAACCCGAGGGGCCGACAAAGACGAGGAACTCCCGGTCCACAATCTCGAGAGTCATGTCCGTGATGACGACGGTATTTCCGAACGATTTGTGTACGTTGCGGTAAGTTACGCTGGCCACTGAAGGTCCTCCATCACATTGCTATCGAAATACTTGCAAAGCACCACTTGTGGAATCTGCCCAAAAATGTTGCCGAATGCAAATTCCTGTCCCATTCGTGCAGAGTATAGACAGTCGCTTTCAGGATTGCAACTTTTGGCCTTATCTCTCCAGATTCCCTTGCCTGCCAGGTTTGCTTTCGCATCGCGCGCTAGAATGCGCTGATATTCGGCGTAAACCGGGGCGGGCATGGTGCAACACATCAACGCGGAAATCCTCAGTATCGGAACCGAGATCCTGCTCGGTGAAATCACGGACACCAACTCCGTGCATATCGCACGCGCGCTACGCGATATTGGCATCAGTGTGTATCTGATGACCTCGCTGGGCGACAACGAAATGCGTATCACCGAAGCCGTCCGCCAGGCGCTGGCTCGCGCCGACGTGGTGATCACCACGGGAGGGTTGGGCCCCACAGTTGATGACATGACGCGCCAGGGCGTGGCAGCAGCCACGGGACGCGAGCTGGTGTTCCATCAGTCGCTTCTGGATGACATTGCCTCACGGTTCGCCGGTTTCCGCGCCAACATGACAGATAATAACCGGCGCCAGGCATTCTTGCCGCAGGATGCCACGCTGCTGGAAAACCAGGTGGGCACCGCCCCCTGCTTCATCGTTGAACATGAAGGCAGCGTCGTCATCAGCCTGCCAGGCGTGCCGCGCGAAATGCGCTTCGTGCTGGCGCAACGCGTTCTCCCCTGGCTGCAGGAGCGCTATCAACTGGGCGTCATTCGCGCGCATGTGCTGCGCGCCGCCGGTATCGGCGAAAGCGCACTGGACAACCTGATTGGTACCGACCTGCTGGAAGCGGGCAACCCGACCGTTGGTCTTGCGGCGCACAGCGGCGTCGTGGACATGCGCGTCACCGCCCGGGCTGAAGATGTCGCGCAAGCGGATGCCCTCATCGCCGGGGTGGCGGAAACGCTGAAACAACGCGTCGGCCCGTGGATCTTTGGCACGGGTGAAGACACCATCGAGGCGGCGCTGGTCGCGCGTCTTGCGGCATCGGGGCGCAGACTGGCGCTCAGCGAAACGGGCATCGGTCATGCGCTCGTCGACCGCCTCGGGACAGTGCCAGGGTATCGTCAGGTGTTGGGTCATGCCGAGGCGCATGACACCCCCACCGCGCTCCCCGGCGCGCATGATGGTCTGCGGGAACAGGCCAGCAGTTATGCGCTTGCGCTCGCGCGGGAGCGCGAGGCAGAAGTCGCGATTGTCGTGGTCAGTGACCCTGAACAGCTGGATGACCAGGCGGACCGGGATGTGGGCACGGCGGTGGCGGTCAGTGTGGACGGCAAGGTCGGCTCGCGCGTGTATGGCTTCGGCGCACGGTCGCGCGAGGCGCGGCTGTGGACTGGCACCTGGGGCATGGCGCAGGCGTGGCGCATGCTCGGTGAAGCCAACGGATGAGCCTGGACCCGGATGCCCTGCTCGAATGCGGTCTGTTGCAGTTCGGAATGTTCGCTGAGGAACCCCTGTGCTTTAACCATGAGCTGTTGCCGTCATTTCCGGATCTGCTGCAGAAGCTGGCCTTGCTGGCCGCAACACATGTGACCGGAGTCGACCGGCTGCTGGCCGCGCCAGGCGCCCTGGCCTGGGCCACTGCAGTGGCGCTGGAAACGGGCTTGCCGCTTGTCTACAGCCGAGGCAGGGAACAGGCTTCCGTGTATGACCTGGTCGGCGCCTACGACATCGGCCATCCTACCTTGTTGCTGGCCTGCGATCTGAACGCTGAATCCGGGCTGCTCGCGCTGTCAAGGCGGGCGCAAACTGTCGGCCTGGAGGTGAAGGCCGCCGTGCTGCTGCTGGGTGACGGACGTGACAGCCTGGGCCCCTTGCCGCTAACATCCCTGTTTAGTCTGCCGCAGGTGATTACTCAGCTGGTTGATGAAGGAACGTTGCCGGCGGGCCACGGAGCGAAGGTGCGGCGTTGGCTGCTCAGTCGTCGTCAAGGCGCAGCAGCGCCATGAATGCTTCCTGCGGCACCTCCACCTGACCAACCATCTTCATGCGCTTCTTGCCCTTTTTCTGCCGTTCCAGCAGCTTGCGCTTGCGCGAGACGTCGCCACCATAGCACTTGGCCAGCACGTCTTTGCGTAGCGCCTTGACATTGGCTCGCGAGATGATGCGCTTGCCGCTGGCCGCCTGAATGGGCACTGTGAAGAGCTGGCGCGGGATGAGGCGTTTGAGTTTGCTAACCAGCTGCTGCCCCTTGTGATAGGCATCCACGCGATGGACGATCAACGCGAGGGCGTCCACCGGCTCCCCGTTGACCAGCACCTCCAGGCGCACCAGGTCTCCCGCGCGATACTCGTCAAACTGATAGTCAAGGCTGGCATAGCCGCGCGTCACGCTCTTGAGCCGGTCGTAAAAGTCAATGATGATCTCGTTGAGCGGGATGCGAAAGTGCATGATGATGCGGCTGCTGTCGAGATATTCGGTCGTCTCGTACTCCGCGTGCTTGCGGATACACAGTTCCATGATGGCGCCAATGTATTCGTCCGGCGTGTAGATCTGGATTTTCATCCAGGGTTCGCGGATTTCCTCGATGGTGCTTTCATCCGGCAGGCGCGCCGGGCTGTCAACGGTCTGCATTTCACCGCTGTGCAGCAGCACCTGATACTCCACGCCTGGCGCCGTCGCCAGAATGTCAAGGTCATACTCACGCTCAAGCCGTTCCTGCACGATTTCCATATGGAACAGGCCGAGGAAACCGGCGCGAAAGCCGAAGTTGAGTGCCTGCGAGGTTTCAGGCTCGTAGCTTAATGCCGCGTCATTGAGCTGGAGTTTCTCCAGCGCGTCGCGCAGGACGCCATAGTCTTCGTTGTTGACGGGGTAAATGCCCGCGAACACCATGGGTTTGGCCTGCTTGTAGCCAGGCAGGGCCTCCTGCGCGCCGTGCAGGGCGGTGGTGACTGTGTCGCCCACGCGACATTCCTGCAGGGTTTTCAAGCCGGTGGCGATATAGCCAACTTCGCCAGCGGCGAGTCCTTCCATCACCTGCATCGCAGGGTTGAACACGCCGGTCTCGACAGGCTCGAAGCGGGAACCGGTGGCCATCAACTGCAGTTGCTCGCGCTGACCAAGGCGTCCGTCCACGATGCGCACGTAGGCAATCACGCCTTTGTAGGAGTCGTAGTGCGAGTCGAACACCAGCGCGCGCAGTGGCGCATCCTGCAGCCCGGGCGGCGGCGGGACGTCCGCGATCACTTTCTCCAGTACATCCTGAACGCCGGCCCCGCTCTTGGCGGAGATGCGCAACATCTCTTCCGCCGGCGTGCCCAGCAGCTCCTGCAACTCCCTAGCGACATCGTTCGGGCGGGCGGCGGGCAGGTCGACCTTGTTGATCACCGTCAGAATCGCAAGGTCCTGCTCCAGCGCCAGGTAGACGTTGGTGAGTGTTTGTGCCTCAATTCCCTGGCTGGCATCCACGACCAGTACGGCGCCCTCACAGGCCTGCAAGGCGCGGCTGACTTCGTAGCTGAAGTCGACATGGCCCGGCGTGTCAATCAGGTTGATGAGGTAGTCCCGGCCATCACTGGCCTGGTAGCGCATACGCACCGCCGAGGCCTTGATGGTGACCCCGCGCTCACGTTCGAGATCCATGTTGTCCAGCAACTGTTCCTGCATGTCGCGCTCGGCGACGGTGTGGGTCAACTGCAACAGGCGGTCTGCAAGCGTGCTTTTACCGTGGTCGACATGGGCGATGATGGAAAAATTGCGAATGAGTTCTGGGTTCACTGGAGACCTGACCGCTTGCGCTGCCGCCAGTATACGCGCCCGCGTGCGCCCTGGGTATGGCGACTACAACACGTCGGCAATCAGTGCATTGATGTCCGGCACCTCTGGAAGGGGAGCAGTCTGGTTGGCACTCATCCAGCACAGAAACTCCACATTGCCGGCCGGCCCCTGCAGGGGCGAGCGCAGCAGGCCACGCACCAGATAGCCGTGCGCGCCGGCGAAGCTGAGCACTTCGTCCAGCACGCGGCGATGCACCGACGCGTTTCGCACAACGCCGCCCTTGCCAACATCTTTCTTGCCGGCTTCAAACTGCGGCTTGATGAGCGCCACGATCTCTGCCTGTTCCGCCAGCCAGGCGTGAATGACGGGCAGTAACAATCGCAGCGAGATGAAGGAGGCATCGATGACGACGAAGCTCACCGGCTCTGGCAGGCCCTGGATGTGACGCGCATTTTGGCGTTCCATGACGATGACGCGCTCGTCATTGCGCAGCGTCCAGGCCAATTGGCCATAGCCGACGTCAATGGCATAAACGCGCGCGGCCCCCTGCTGTAACAGGCAGTCCGTAAAGCCGCCAGTGCTGGCGCCAACATCTGCGCAAGTCAGACCTGCCACGTGCAAAGCGAAGACTTCCAGCGCAGCCGCCAGCTTTTCGCCGCCGCGGCTGACAAAGCGTGGCCGCTCTTTCAGCGTGAGCACAGCGCCAGACGCCGGTCGCACACCCGGCTTGTCAACGCGAACGCCGTCGACCAGCACTTCACCTGCCATGATCAGCGCGCGCGCGCGCGCGCGGCTGGGCGCCAGTCCGCGCTGGTGCAGCAGAATGTCCAGTCGCTCACGGGCGGCCATCAGCGGTCCCGCGTGAGGGGAATGATCAGTTCCACCGGATTGGGAGCCCCGTCATCGAAAGTGTAGGCGTCCGCGGCCAAAGGCAGCCAACCCTCCGCGTTTATGATTACGCTGTAGGGCGTGTTGCGTTGCAGCAGACGTTCGACTTCAAAGTTTCCGTTGCGGTCCGTCTGCGCGGTCGCGAAGATTTGGTCCTGACGCCATTCGAAATCTGCGATGGAGTAATCCTCCGTGATGAGTACGAAGTTGACACCGGGCAATCCGGCCCCGTTTTGTCCGTCGATGATGCGGCCGCGCAGGCGCAGGCCTTCCGCGCTGGCGAAGCGGTCGATGAAGAGCCGGCCGATGCCAACCTGGGTTTCGGTGGAGGCCAGCAGCACATTGTTGATGAGCAACTGCATGCCCCAGGTGCCGTCAGGAATGGCTCCGGCACTGCGAATCTGCGCGTTGTAGTCCCTGCCTGAGTCCAGATTGGTCCATGGGAGGCTGCGATCGAAGAAGGGCTCGTCATCAACCAGCAGGCGCAGTCGCCAGGGCGTCCCCGGCGCAATCTGTTGCCAGTCAAAGCTTCCGTTGAGCATCCCGGCTTCTGCGCCGGACTGTCCGCGGGACGTCAGGCTGCCCGAGACTCCACTGCTGTCGCCAGTCGAAAAGCGTGCGTTGTCAAAGATCTGCGGGAACACGCCCTGCTGTGCGCCGGCAATTACAAAGTCGGAGGTTGAGGACAGCTTGCCGTCGATGTATAGCTCCAGGCGCCAGATGCCGGGTGGCAAACCGGCCGGATCCTCAATCTGGATGGTCTTCGCCCCGCTTTCCCCGTCCTGCGCTGCCCACTGGTCCTCGGTACGCGCGATTTCGTGCCCGTTGTAGTACCAGACCACCGTCCAGGTCGTCCCGGCGCGCATGTTGCGGTAGATGAAACGCGCATTGGCGATGCTCCCGGCGGGCAGCACGAAGCCATTGCCGAGAGGTGTGCCACGACTGTCAACGATCCCGAAGACCAGATCGCTGAAGGTTGGGACGGGATCCGCGCCCCCGCCAATCACCAGGCGTGCGCTTCCAGCCGCCCGCCCGTCGGTGAAGAGGGCGAAGTCATACACGCCATTGGGCCAGGGCTGGTTGCGGCTGCCGATGTACCACAGGCCGCGTTCGCCGCCGCGCCAGCGCACGGGCGCCAGGCTGAAGCCAGGGTTCGGGATTCCGTCTGTGGTGACCCTCAACTCGAGGATCGTCTCGGGCGTCATGTTACGGTAGTCAAAGAACAGGTACAGGCCGTTGCTGCCGGCGGCCAAGCGACCGACGACCGTGTTGGGCATGCCGGCTTCGTTGACCGCGGGGGCAAAAAACAGGCGTTCGAGCACTGGTGCATCCTCTGCCCGTAGCATTGACGCTGCCTGTTTGGGCAGTTCGACGCTGAGCCCGAGCGACGCTGCGCGCAACAGGGGCAGCGCGAAGGAAACCGGGCGCAACGAATTGATGGCGCTGCCGCGCGGTATGCAGCTGTCGTCCCGGTTGAGCAGGCCGTCACGGTTGCTGTCCTGCAGCGCAGCGCAGTTGCCGCTTACGTTACCGGCACGCAGGGGCGCTGTGGTGGGGATGCCGACCAGTTGGCCTGCCTGATTGTAGGCGCCGCCACCGGTCATCGTTCCCGGGATATCCGCGAGCAGATGGATCCAGTAAGGGGAGCTGGCGCCAGGTTCCTGCGTGAAGCTGATGATGCTGCCACGGCGCAGGTCTACCGGGTCATCGGCGATATCCGGGAATCCCACTATGCTTATGGTGTCATCCAGCGCGAGCACATCGGAATCGCCAGGCTCGACGAATGGCAGGGCAAGCGAGCCGGGCTCGAGCAGGCGACCATCCAGCTGTCGCGTAATGCGCAACAGGGCCAGATCCAGTCCTGCGTCCACCTGGACAACTTCTGCGCGGAAGCGCGGAACAGGCGCCTGACCCCCCTGCAGGGTGAAGGCGACGATCAGCGCGTCCCCCGGGCAGGTCGCGTTGGCCTGGGTGAAATGGGCGTTGGTGAGAATGAGCCCGTCGCGCCCGATCACAGTACCGGAGCCGGTACAGGTGATGACGGGCGCAGCGCCGTCAAGCCGCAGTTGCATGATGTACACAGTCGCCTGGCGAATGCGTTCCAGATCGGACTCAGGTTGTGCCCGCGCCAGGGGACTTGTCAGATACAGGAGCAACAGTACCGACAGGAACCTCGTGACGTGCATCTCAGAAATCCAGGCTTTGCAGGAAACGTTGTAGATGCGGCAGTTCGCGGGTGAAGACTTGAGTGTTGGCGCGGAAGGTGATCACCAGCGCCTGGTCGCGTTCAATGATCAGGACGTCAAGGCCATCCACGATGACGGGCACGCTGCTCAGGAATGGATTGTCGCCTGTGCTGACGAAGCTGTAGGCCATGGCGTTCGTCGCGCGGCCGTTCGGCAGCATGTAGGGTTCCTCGGATGTGACCGTATAGGCCGCCAGGGTCTGGGCCCGCTGCAGGGTGAGTGCGTCGAAGATGTTGCGCGCGGCACTTTCCCTGGCGACGGGCTGGACGGCGACCTGCAGAGTCGTGGCGAACCCCGGCGCCGTGAGGTCTCGAATCCGGAAAACGTGGTCGCTGCCTCCCTCTTCCAGTAACCAGCCTGGTGGATAGGCGGCGTTGATGCCGGCCTGCAGGTTGCTGTAGCGGACCGTAGTGCCCAGCACTTGCTCGCGCAGCAGCAGGCTGAAGAAAATGCCGCCGAGCCCGAATAACAGGACCAGAACATTGGCCCAGCGCTGACGCGGTCCGGGAGGTCGGACTACCGGAAAGTCGTCAGGAAAAGCCATTGTCTCGCACTACTACGCTCGTCCCGGAGCCGGCGTTGGCGAACAGGAACCGGAAGACGAACCAGGTCGCCAGCAACATGCCAAGAGAATAGAGGCTGCCCAGGAGCGGGCTTGTTCGCGCCACCGGCTGCAGCGAGTTGATTTCGGCGTTGCTGAGGCCGGCTACAAGCGGGATGGCGCTGCCGGAGACGAATGCCGCAAACGCCGTAATTGACAGGGGCAGCAGCAGATGGAGGTTACGCCTGAAGTACAATTCCGCAAGGGCATAGGCAAGAATGATGGCCACACAATTGAGCGCGACCGTCGTGTTAAAGACGGTGAAGGCCTGGGCGCTCAGGGTGGGCTGAACATCCAGAGCGTTATCAAGTCCCGCAACCACTGCGTAGCCGACGGCTGCCGCGCGGCAACAGACCAGCAAATCCAGGCGCACTTCCAGATCACGACGTGGCACTGCGTAGCGCACGACCAGCCACAGGGCCAGCGCCTGGGCCAGACCAACGCTGAAGCTGTAGCCGATGATGCGATTAATTGCGCTCTCCAGTGGCAGCCAGCGATGCACCTCGTAGACGTGCTCAATAAGCGGCAGGCACAGCGCGTTGCAGACCAGGCCAGTTACAAGCAAGCAACCGAAGGCCGCGCTGCGAATCGGCAACCGGTATCCACCGCGCCACCAGCTGTTGCCCAGCCACAGCAGGGCCGGCACCAGGGCCAGTAGCAGGTTTAACAGCGTGCGCAGCGCGTCAGACAGCGAAGGCGAGAAGTTCTGCAAGACAAAGGCCAGGCCGAACAGAACACCGCACTCCAGCAGCGCGGCTTCCCATATTCGCTGCTGCGACCGGGTTCCAATCCCTGCGGGCAATTGTGGGTCAGGGAGCGCCATTTGCGCGGGGTCAATAGCTCACTATAGTGAACGGATGCATCTCCCGGTCAGTTTACCCGAAATACGCTCAATGGTTGCAGCCTGCCTGTTCCTTGCGCTGGCGGGTACAGGCTGTGTTGCGGGCGCGGCAGAATCCGGGCCGGAGTTGCCGACGCGCATCGTCTACGGTCTGACGCAGCAGCCGGCCGGTTTCGATCCGCACCTGCACCAGAGCATCATCACCGGCATTCCCTTGCGCCAGGTCTACGACACCTTGCTGTATCGTCATCCGGTCAGCAGGGAGCTGGTTGCCGGCCTGGCGCGGGAGTGGTCTCTGTCACCAGACGGACTGAGCCTCACCCTGCAGCTGCGCGAGGATGTCAGGTTCCATGACGGCAGCACATTCAACGCTGTGGCGGTTGCAATCAACCTGGCGCGCATCTTCGCGCCGGAGAACGTGACTCGCGCCGATGATGCAATGCGCCAGCGTTTCAGTCACAGCGAAGTGATCGATGATTACCGCATCCGCATCGTTCTCCGGGAACCCTGGAGTCCGCTGCTCGATGCGCTGAGCCAACCAGGCTTCGCCATCGCCAGCCCGGTTGCGCTGAACGCCTGGTCAGCGACGCGTTACCAGTATCATCAGGTGGGCAGCGGCCCCTTTCTCTTCGAGGAATATGTACCGGGGGAGCGCATTGTGTTGCGGCGTAACGCGGATTACGCCTGGGGGCCGGAATTCTACGTGCATCCTGGCAAGGGCGCGATAGAAGTCATCGAATTCCGCTTTTTCATGGATGATGCAGCGCGCGCGCAGGCACTGCAAGAAGGCGAAGTGCAGTTGATGAGCGGCCTGCAGCCCCGGGAATTGCGCGCGCTTGAGAACGCCGGCGACCTGCGGCCGGTATTGGTTGAAGTGCCGGGTCAGCCCCTGCAGTTCCTGATGAACACCAGACGCTTCCCAACCAATGTGCGAGGCCTGCGCCAGGCGCTGATTTTCAGCACGAACCGCAACGCGATCGCCAGTGAGACCGGCCAGCGCATTGCGCCGGTAGCGTGGGGGCCGCTGGCGGAGAGCACCATGTTTGCCTACAGTGCCTTGCGCAGGCTGTACGCTCAGGACCGGGCGCAGGCTGAGATGCTGCTGGCTGACGCGGGCTATCAGGACGTTGACAGCGACGGCTGGCTGGAGCTTGGAGATGTCCCGCTGCAGCTGGATGTACTGGTCCCGCCCCGGGACTCCCTGCCTCAGGTAGCGGAGCTGTTGAGCGAGCAGTGGCGCACGCTCGGCATCCGCAGCAAACTCATCCCGCTTCCCACTGACGCCGCCCTGCAGGAAGCAGTTCGCGAGGGTGAATACAATCTTGTGGCGCTCAGCACGCAAGGGCTGGATCCGGCCTGGCTCGTCGACTACTTTTCAACTGACGGGTCATTGAACTGGACCGGCTACTCCGACACAGAACTTGACGGGGTGTTGAACGATGCCCTCGTCCATACTGAGGAACAAATCCGCTTCAGCCTCTACGCGCGGGCGCAGCAAATTATCATGGACCATGCCCTGATTCTGCCGCTGCGGGAGCAGGTGAATATCGTCGCTGTCGCTGATGGGCTGGATGGGCTTGCCTGGGATGCCTCGGGTCTCATCCCGTTGCTGCACGATCTGGCGTGGGTCAGCCCGTTGTCGGAACCGTAGTCGCCAGCACGCGCACTGCGCCTGCCGCCGACAAGGCCCGGGAAACTGACGCTTCCGTCGCCTCGTTGACCAGCGCAATCATGTTTCCACCACGGCCAGCTCCGGAAAGTTTTGCGCCGCTGGCGCCAGCTTCCATGGCCGCATCAACCAGCCTGTCGAGCAGCAGCGAGGAAACGTCGAGTTCACGCAACAACGCATGATTGCGGTTCATCAATGGCCCGATCGCATCAGGCGCACTACTGGCCAGAGCAACGAGCGCATGCCGGACGATCTGGCCGATTTTTGCAAGACGTTCGCCGGTCGGCCCAGGCTCCTGCAGCAGTAGATCGCGCACGGCGCTGACCGGAATGTGGGTAGCGCAGCGCTGTCCACTGTCTGCAACCAGCAACCTCAGCGGGCAGGCCACCTGGATGGGCAAGGGGGCCCGGCCGCGTGTGAAGCAAATCGCCTTTTCGTGAACGACGACTGTGTTGTCGATTCCGCTGGGCGTGCCATGAAATAGTTTTTCCGTAGCATAAACAATTTCATTCAGACGCTCGTTCTCCAGCGACACACTGGTAACTCTGGCCAGTGCGCGCGCCAGCGCAGCCGAGATGGCCGCGCCGCTACCAAGGCCGCTGGCGGGAGGGATGTCAGAACTGAGGCTGAGCATCACGGCTGGCGCTTCTATTCCCAGCTGCTGCAAAATAACATGCATCAAGGCGAGCAGTTGCGGGTCGCTGTCTTGCGGTGATTCCAGGCTGACGAGCAGATCTCCGGCTGCCGAACGGAGCTCAAAGGCAGGTGCGCGTTTTGCCATGCTGACCCTGGTGCGCAGGGTGGAGAAGGGGATTGCGATGGCTGGCTGTCCGTGTACGACTGCGTGTTCGCCAAACAGGATGATCTTGGCCGCTGCGCTGGTCTCAATCACTGCACAAGCTGACCAGGCAAGTACAGGATCAGGACGAAACTGGCGCCCCAGAGCAGAATGGCGAGTTGCAGCGGCCGGTCCCTCAGCAGGAGCTCGTCGGGGGTGCTGTGCGATTGACGCACATGGATGAGCCAGAGATAGCGAAGCAGGCCATAGAGCACGAAGGGGATTGTGACCAGCGCGGTGTTTGTCTCGGCCACGCGGATGGTGTCCGCTTCCACGGTGTACAGCAGGTAGGCCATAAAGGTGCTGGTGGTGACCAGGCGTAGCATGTCGTCCAGCAGAACGAGGTTGTAATGGCGAAAGGTGACGCGTAGCTCGCCGGCCTGGTCGGCCAGCAGCAGCAGCTCCTGGCGCCTCTTGGCAATGGCGAGGAAGAGCGCGAGCAACGCGCTGCAGATATACAACCAGGGAGAGAAGTTGCTGACCTGAACCAGTACCGCACCGGCGACCACGCGCAGCACAAAGCCGGCCGTGATGGCGAGGATGTCGATGAGGACCAGGTTGCGCAACCAGCGAATGTAGAGCAGGTGCAGGCCGAAGTAGCAGCCCAGCACCACCGTCAGCTGCGGCTGTAGCTGGAACGATGCAGCCAGCGCCAGCAGCGCCAGCAGCAAGGCGGCCACAAGCGCCTGTGTCTGCGTGATCTCTCCCGCGGCCAGGGGGCGCTTGCGCTTGACAGGATGCCGGCGGTCCGAGTCCAGGTCAGCAAGGTCGTTGATGAGGTAAATGCTGCTGGCAATCATGCACATCAGCACAAGGCCTGCGCACACGCGTAGCAGAGCATTCCCATCCAACAGCTGACCGTCGAACACCAGTCCGGCGAAGATGAGGACGTTTTTGCTCCACTGAGCAGGGCGCATTCCCCGCCAAAGTGCGCCGGCTGTCTTCATCCAATCTCCTGGTGTCGCCCTTTGTAAGCAGCAAGTATAGCGCGGTGATAACGTGTCCTGGCAGGCGCCTAGCCCGCGGCGACGGGGTCTGTCCACAGCTGCGAATGCCAGTATAATGCGGGAAATAGCTGCAGGACACGCAGTAATGCTGGAATTTCTGCTCGAAAATGACGCGCTGTCGACCATCGTGGCCTTCGGTCTGGTGCTGATCCCGGCCATCATCATTCACGAGGCCGGACACTTCCTGGCGGCGAAGGCAGTCGGCATCACCATCCTTGAGTTTGGTATCGGCTTTCCGCCAAAGGCCCTGACGTTGTTTCGCCGCGGGGAGACCGAATACACCCTCAACTGGCTGCTGTTTGGTGGCTTTGTGCGCCCGTTGGGCGAGAATTTCGTGCGCCCGAACAGTGAAAGCGAGCTTGACGAGGAGCGCGCCCGGCTGCAGCGGGAAGGCGCAGCATCCGGCAGCGCGGGGCGCAAGCCGATGTCCGTGAACGAGGCCCGCCCCAGGGCGCGCATCATCTTCATGGCCGCCGGTTCGGCCGCCAACCTGATGACGGCCCTCTTGCTGTTCGCGCTGGTCGGCCTGACGGGTCTGCCGTCGATTTTGGGCGGCAGTGCGGGAATCGTTGCAGCGGACGTCGAGGCTGCTGACATGCTGCCAGGGCTGCGCGCGGATGACCGTATCACGCGGCTGGACGGAGAGCACTTTGACAACGTGCCCGGGCTGCTGGCGCTGTTGAAAATGCGCGCCGGCGAACAGGTCACGCTTGAACTGCAGCGCAACGGCGCCAGCCAGGAGCTTGTGTTGTGGCTCCCTGAACTGGTGATCAACAACCAGGTGTATGTAGCGCAGGTAGCGACAGGTTCACCGGCGGCCGCAGCGGGCATTGCACCCGGCGATTTAATCGTGGCCTTCAACAGCCAGCCCTTTGAAGTTTTCACTGATTTGCAGTCATTGACCCTGGCCAATCGTGGCGAAGCCATTTCTCTGACGGTGCTGCGCGCCGGCGACCAGCTGGAGCTGTCGCTCGTGCCAAGACTCAACCCGCCTGAAGGCGAAGGTGCCATCGGCATCGGCATTGTGCCCGCCTGGCGCACTGGGGGGTTGGTGCTCGTCGAAGCTGGCTGGCAGGAAGGGATGCAGCAACTATCCCTGCCCGAAGCGCTGCGTTTCAGCCTGGATCAGCTGGCACTGTTCGTGAGGACGCTGGTGAACCTGCCCGGCCAGATTATCGCCGGCAGCTTGCGGCCGGAAGAGACGCGCCTGATGAGCCCGCTTGCCATCAGCCAGGTGGGCGGGCGCTTCCTGCAGGACAGCATCGAAGAGGATCATCCCTACGTCATCCTGAGCTTCATTGCGCTTATCAGCATTGCGCTGGGCATTACCAATTTGTTGCCCTTGCCGGCGCTGGATGGCGGGCGCATCCTCTTCGTGCTTTTCGAGATTATTCGCGGGCGCCCTGTGGCGCCGGAACGTGAGGGTATGGTGCATCTCTTCGGCATGGCGCTGCTGCTCTCGTTGATGGTGATCACTCTGGTCAACGACATGATGGACCCGGTTACCTTGCTCATCCCCTGAGGGAGGCAGACTCATATGACCAGCGACAATCCTGTCGACGGGCAGTTCACAGCGCCGGTCGGCGCTGAGTTCAGTGAAACCCTGGAGGCGCTGAAGGCCTGGAGTGGAACTGCGCCAGGGTCGAAGATTTTCTACGGCCTTACTGATCTGGATGAAACACAGCTGCTGCGCTATGCAGCACTCTGGCGTGAATTGCCGGCGCGGCTTCGCGCAAGCCTGTTGCAATATTTGACCGAGGCCAGTGAAACCAACATTGATCTGGATTACCGCGCTGCGGGAATGCTGGCGCTTGAGGATGACGTTGCTGATGTGCGTCGCACGGCAATCGACCTGCTGTGGGAAGATGACTCTGGAACGTTGTTGCGGCGGCTGCTCGATATGGCGCAGGCGGACATGGCCTTCAGCGTTCGTGCGGCAGCGGCCAGCGCGCTGGGACGTTTCGTGCTGGCAGGGGAGCTGGGCAACCTGGCGAGCGAGGAATTTGAGCCCTTGCAGCAGATCCTGATAGACATTTGGCACAACCGGGACGAAGACGATGCTGTGCGGCGACGTGCGCTCGAGTCCATCGCAAACTGCAGTCATGCAATTGTTCCCGAGGCCATCGTCGAAGCGTGGCACAGTGACGACGATGGACTGAGAGCCAGTGCTGCCTATGCCATGGGGCGCAGCTACGACTCGCGCTGGGAAGAGACCGTCCTGGAGGCGCTGCTGGAAGAGGATCCGTCGTTACGCTTTGAGGCTGTGCGCTCGTGCGGCCAGCTCGAGATCGAGGTGGCAGTGCCCGCGCTGGCTCAGCTGCTGCGCGATGACGATCGCGAAATATCAGAGGCTGCGATTCAGGCACTGGGCGAAATTGGCGGGAAGCTGGCGCAGCAATTCCTGGAGGAACTGGCGGAAGAAATGCAGGAAGCCGAAGATGAATCGCTGCAGGAAGTAATCGAGGATGCGCTGGGCAACGCCAGCCTGGGCAGTCTTGACCTTCAGTTCGACCCGACTGATTAAGTCGTTTGCCTCAGGCTGAACCGAGCAAGGTCTGAAGCTTCATCGCCAAATTCATGTTTCCCTGGATTTTAAGTCGGCCACTCATAAAGGCCTGCATCGGGTTCAGTTCGCCTGCCACCAGCGCAGCCCAGTCATCTGCCAGGGCCTTTAGCGTCATCTCCGGGTTATCGGCTTGCCCGCTGCCGCTGAGCACCTGACCGTCGCCCATCTGCACCCAGTAAAGTCCGCCATTTTCGCCGTCCAGATCGAATTGGATGGTGGCATTCAGGTCATCCGCCATCGCCGGATCCAGGTTGGCGGCAATGTCGCTGAAGATTTGCGCTATTTCCTGCTTGCTCGCCATACACTCGCTCCTGCTCCTTCGCGCGGGCGGCAAATATATCACCGATGTGACGAATGGTATACACTGGAGTACAGCCAGTGAGACAGAATGGAGTTGACATGATGAGACTGGTGGGAATGTCCTTCGTTCTGGCCCTGCTGGTTGCGCTGTCCGGCAGCGCGTACGCGCAGGAAACACCCTCCGGCCAGATCGCCTACCTTGACGAGGCTTACAATGTCTGGCGCTATGATGCGCAGCTGGAGAGTCATACCCGTCTGACCAATGATAGTAGTGACACGCGTCGCTATCTGTGGCCAACCTGGGCTACCGACGGACGCCTTGCCTGGTTCAGCCATACCCTTGATGAAGGCGCACTGACGACCAGCGCCTGGATACAGTCCGGGCCCGGTGCAGCTGTGACGCCTGGCTACAGCGGCGCAGAAGCCTTCAACTACGCTTTCTGGTCACCCGGAAACTGTGCCGCGGGCCCGTCCTGCCGGCAGCTCGCCATACTGCTCAGCAGTCAGGCGCAGGGCATGTTTGTGAAACTGTTGACGGACGGGGTGGACACGGCGCAGGAAAGCGTGACGCTACGCGGCGGGCCGCCCTTCTACTTTAGCTGGAGTTTTGATGGCGGCCGCATGTTATGGCAACGTAACAGCCGACGCTTCGACATTTATGACGCCAACGAGGACCGCCTGCTCGCCACCCTGGATCAAACGCCGGGCTTGATCCAGGCGCCACACTGGTCGCCAACCGATGACCGACTGTTGCTGGGCGTGCGCGAGCCCGATGGCAGGACCGCGTTGGTGCTGGTGGAGGGGGATAGCAGTCTGGAACTGGCCAGCGGCCTGGCAGGAGCGGTCGCCTTCAACTGGTCGCCAGATGGCAGGCATGTCGGCTGGCGTGAGCAGACTAACAGCGGCTTTGGTCCCTTGCAAATAGCCGATGCAGCGACGGGAGAATTGTTGCTGAGCAGCCCTGCCGCGGGCGTACTGGCATTCGTCTGGGCGCCGGACGGGCAGCGTATCGCCTGGCTTGAATTCATCCCGGCGGCCGGGACTGTCAGCGCGGCGGCGGGTAATCACTTGCTGGCGCAGTCACAGGCCGCCTTGCCCGGTTTGCGCTGGACCATCATGGAGCTTGCCGACGGGACGACACAGGACAGCACGACATTCTATCCGACGCCAGAAATGCTTTACTACATGACTTACTTTGATCAATTTGCCCAGAGCCATCGACTGTGGTCGTCAGACAGTCGCTTCCTCATCTACGGGGAGATTCGCGACAGTGGTCCGCTGGTCAGGCTGCTGGATGCTGACAGGATGACTGAGGGGCCGCGCACGTTGGCGCCTGGCTGGATGGGCGTTTGGGACTTTGGCACGCCGTGAATTCGCGCGCCACGAATGTAATCTCTGCGCTGACCTACGCGTTTCTTTGCCTGCTTCTGCGATCTCCGCTGCACGCGCAGGAGGTGGCGACTTCAACACCGGTGCGTATCAGCATTCCGACCGATTCCGTTCCGGCTCTGTTGGTGGTTGCCTCTCCTACAGCCACGCGCACGCCGACGCCTTCCGTCGTCGTGCTGGAAGCGAAGGCCGAGGCCGGGCCAATCAATGTGCGGGCAGAAGCAAGCATCGAAGCGGACCGGTTGGGGACGATCCAGGCGGGAGAGTATTACCCGGTGCTGGGACGCAGTTACCGCTGGCTGCAAATCCAGTTTCCCTCAGCGCCGCAGGGTCGTGCCTGGGTGTTCGAGGAGCTGGTCACTCTTTTTGGTGACGAAGGATCGATTCCGAACCTGCAGCTGGTCACGCCGGTAGTGCTGAGCCAGGCACAGGCTGATGCGACGCTGACCCAGGCTGCGTTCACCAGAACGCCGGGCGCCGTGTTAACGTTGACCGCGCGCTCCCGCATACTCCCTGTGCCGGGACAGGAAACAGCGCTTCCGGGCGCTGAAGCCTCGTTTGGGGAGACGAGCAGCCTGTTGCCTACTTACACCTACCCGCCGGACCTTCTGGCGCCTACACTTGACCAGGGAGGCACAATGAACATAAACACGCCGGCGACAACTGGCGTCCAGCCTGCAAGCTCCAGCGGAATCCCGCCCGCAGTGCCAATCGCTCTGCTGGCGGCCGGCGGTTTACTGGGGTTACTACTTAATTCGCTTCGTCGACGCCAGGCTCAGTGACTGCAACTGCCACTGCCACAACCGGCTTCACCTTCACCTTCGTCGGAGCGGAAAGAATGTCCGCAACCGCAGCTGGAGACGGCGTTCGGGTTGTCGATGCGGAAGCCGCCACCCATCAGACTGTCGATATAGTCAATCGTGGCGCCCTGCAAATACATCAGGCTGGTGGGATCCACCAGCAGCCGCACGCCATCCACCTCGACGACACGGTCGTAGTCGCGCGCGCTTTCTTCAAAGGCCATGCCGTACTGCATTCCCGAACAGCCACCGCCGCTGACGAAAACGCGCAGGGCATGATTCGGAATCTCACGCTCTGTCAACAGGTTGCGGATGACAGTAACGGCACTCAGGGTAACGTTCAGAACAGGGGCGTCGATCTGGATCGCATCAATCATCGTGTTCCCTCCTGCAACAGGCAGCAACGACATCGTAACACGTTCGGGCAAAGCCGTCAATTTTTGCCTGGCATTTGGTCTGATGCCTGCTCTGCCCGTTGACAGCCGGCGTTCCGCCTGACTATACTCGCCTTGGTGTACAGGCGAACCTGGTTTGGAGAGCAACACGAGGCGCATGGCTGAGCCCAGCTGGCTGACAGCAGAAGGTGCAGAAGAATTGCAGCGCGAGCTGGATCAGTTCCGCGATGTCAAACGCCCCGAACTGGCGCGCAAACTCAAGGAAGCGGTTTCGCAGGGCGACCTCAAGGAGAACGCCGACTACCAAGACGCGCGCGAACAAAAGGCCTTCGCCGAAGGTCGCATCCAGTACCTCGAAAATGTGCTGCGCAGCGCCCGGATCATCACCGAAGACAAGAACAGTGGCAAGGTGCGGGTTGGCTCGGTGGTGACCATCCGCGAGGTTGGTGAGCAGGAGGACGAGACCTACCGCATTGTTGGCGCTGCTGAGGCCAATCCCCGCGAAGGCAAGATTTCCCACGAGAGCCCGATCGGCAGGGCGCTGCTTGGTTGCCGCAAGGGCAGCAAGGTCAACGTCCGTACGCCCGGGGGCGAGATGACGGTCAGAATTCGAAACATAGAGTAGACTGCGGCCCGCAAGCGCCGAAAACCATGAGCCCGCTTCCGGCGGGTTTTCGCTTAACCCACTGGCCGGAAGTCCCCGGGGCCGCCATAAGGGTCGTCTTCAGGCGCTGCAGAGGGTCGGGTGACATCCGCTGGCGGTCGGGAAGGCCGGGTTTGCTGGGTCGGCTGTGTTCGCTGCACGAGCGGCCGGGTTTGCTGCGCCGGGTTCATCGCAGGGAGCGTAGGGGCGTCTGAAAGGGTATGACCGGGAGCGATGGCCTTGTGCCAAACGGTGATCTCGGTCGTCGCACTCTCCAGGAAGCTGTTCGAAGGAGCAGAATCGGTCGTGCCCCATACCACGTCAATAACGCGCACGCGCAAGCGCAGCGCATTGGTCTCAAGGTAGGCAGTGGCCCCAGGCTCCAGTGGCACGATGTTGCCGCGGGTCTCCATTTGTGCGCGCGCGGTCGGGTCGTTGACGATGAAGCTGGTGGCGAAGATCGTCGTCATCGAGCGCACCGGGTCGTCCTTGTCGAAGAGCCAGGCTTCCAGCGCGGAAACTCGATAGGCTGCGCCTTCCATGCCGGTGTCGGCAGCGGTCACGCCGCACTCCCCGAGGAAGACATCTCTTTCAGCCTGAATTTCCCAGGAATCGTCATATTCTCCGGCGCTTGTCTGGTAGACAGAAAGCCTGCGTAACACCGGCTGGCTCATTTCCACTTCACCCGGCTGAACGGGAGAGCTTTCCGGTTTACGAATGTGTGATGGCACGGTCGGCATATTCACCTTGTCTGGACGACTGTGCCACAGAGCTTTGGCACCCGCCACGACAGTCGGCTGCAGGACGAGTCGGTTGACCAACGTCAGCGCGATCGCTCCCAAAATCACGGCAACTGGCCCCAGCACGAAGGGTTCAACCGAGCCCTGCGCAGTTGGGGTCGGCGGCGCTGCCATACTGGTGAGCTGGGCCTGCTCAACCAGCGGCTGGAAGCCCGCATCGCTGATCCCCAGCGAACGCACAATACCCACCGGGTCATCCACCGCGCTCAACAGTCGCACCAGATTATCGTTGAATTCCGGGCTTGTGACGGCAGTGTTGACCGCCAGTCGATAGCGTTCGACCAGTAGCTGTGTCCAGATGTTTTGCCACCCCTGGGCCAGCTGCGCCGGGGTGCCATCGTGATAAACCGTCGGAGAGACGCTGTAGGCCCAGCCCAATCCAAGCAGGAAGGGCAGTACCATCAACAGGAGCGACCTGCGCTGGGGCAGGGCCTGACCAACCTTTGAGTTACTAAGACTCCGGAATGGACCGGATACAATGCTCCGTACGCTACGCATCAGCTCCGCCCCCAATGAACAGCCGAGCAAAAGCAATTCTATTGTAACGAATCAACGCCACTTGCGAAAACCCGGCACTCTGTGAATGTTCAGACGCTCGCTGGCTCTGCTTGCTTCAACGCGTCCTCCTCAAAAACGAGGCCGCAGTCACTGCAACGGACAGTGCCGCGGTTGTGTTCCAGCAGCAGCTTGCCACAGGCTGGGCAGGGTTGCCGCAGTGGTCGCTTCCAGCTGCTGTAGTCGCAAGCCGGATATCGCACACAGCCATAAAAGGTGCGGCCGGTTTTCGTGCGACGTTCCGAAAGTTCTCCGCCGTGCTCTGTGCCACACTGCGGACAGGCAATCCCCATGCCGAGCGATTCGCGATGGTCGCATTCGGGGAAACGGTTGCAGGCGATGAACATACCGAAGCGTCCCAGGCGTTTGACCAGGGATTGCTCGGCACCGCACTTGGGACAGTCACGACCGATCGGCTGTTCCACGGGCGTATCAGGCATGTGTTCGCGCGCGTATTCCAGCTGAAGTAGAAAGGGCTGATAAAACTCGCCGAGCATCGGACGCCAGGAAAGTCGGTCGGCGGCGATAGCGTCCAGCTTGTCCTCCATCTGCGCCGTGAACTCAAAGTCCATGACATCCGGGAAGTATTCCAGCAGCAGGTCCACGACGGTGCAGCCAACGGATGTCGGGACGAGATGGCGGCCTTCACGCGTCACATAGTGTCGCTGCTTGATCTTGGTGATGATATTGGCGTAGGTGCTGGGGCGGCCAATACCGCGCTCTTCCAAAGCGCGCACAAGGCTGGCCTCGGAATAGTGCGGCGGCGGCTGCGTAAAGTGTTGCTCGGGTAGCAACTGCTGCAACGCGAGCAACTCGTCCCTGGCAAGATCTGCCGGGACTTGCCGCTCCTCTTCCGCAGAATTCGCGGCCCGGCTGACAGCCAGATGCCCGGGAAAACGCAGCGTCCGGCTGGAGGCGCGGAAAAGACAGGGCGCCTCGGCAGCTTTCGCCCTGGCTTCGATTTCGACACCCAGGGTGTCGTAAACCGCGCTGCTCATTTGGCTGGCGACGAAGCGCTCCCAGATCAGACGGTACAGCCGCAGCTGATCTGCAGCGAGACTTTTCTTTAATTCATCGGGATGCAGGCTAACAATTGTCGGGCGGATTGCCTCGTGCGCTTCCTGGGCTGCGCGTGCCCGCGTCCGATACACTGGCGCCTTTTCTGGCAGGTAGGGCTTGCCGTACTTGCCTTCAATGTAGCTGCGCGCATCTACTTGCGCCTGGCGCGACACTGTGACGCTGTCCGTTCGCATGTAGGTGATGAGGCCGGTGGTGCCTTTCGCGCCCAGCTCAATACCCTGGTAGAGCTGCTGGGCGATGCGCATGGTGTTGGCCGGGTTCAGGCCCAGCCGGCTCGACGCCGACTGCTGCAACGTACTGGTCGTAAAGGGCGCGGCAGGCCGACTGCGTGAAGTGCCGCGCCGGACGGACTGTACGAGATAGCGGCTGCGCTCCAGCTGCTCGACCAGAGGCAACACTTCCGCTTCGGACGCGGGACTTGACCCAGGTTCCGGCTTTATGGTTTCGTGGCCAATTTGCACGAGCCGGGCGCGAAAGCGTTTGCCAGTGCCGTGCCCGTTTTGTACGGCTTGGCCCAGGTCGGCGTCTATCGTCCAGTATTCCCGCGGGACGAAGGCCTCAATCTCCCGCTCGCGTTCGACAACCAGCCGCACGGCCACGCTTTGCACGCGACCGGCAGTGAGCTGGTTGCTAACCTTCTTCTTGAGCACTGAGCCTACGTCATAGCCGACGAGCCGGTCGAGAATGCGCCGCGCCAGGTAGGCGTTGACGCGCTCCTGGTCAATACTGCGCGGATTCGCGAAGGCCTCGCGCACTGCGTGATCAGTGATTTCGTGGAATACGACGCGGTGCGTCCTGTCCAGGTCCATTTTGGCGACTTCCGTGAGGTGCCAGGCGATGGCTTCCCCTTCACGGTCCGGGTCAGTTGCCAGATAAATCTCTTCGGCAAGCTCTGCGTAGTTGCTCAGCTTCTTGACGACATCCCGCTTCTTTTTGGGCACACTCCACGAAGGCTCGAAGCCGTTATCAACATCGACGGCGTTGCGCCCGCGCTTCAGGTCACGTATGTGGCCCACAGAGGATTCGACTGTGTAGCCGGTGCCGAGGAAGTTGCGCACGGTTCGAGCCTTGGTCGGCGACTCGACGATGACCAGCTTGCCGATCTTGCGGCGCCGGCCAGCAGATTTTTTTGCCCTGGCAGCGGGTTTCTTGTTGCTGCGCGATTTTGGCCTGGTGATGACCTTCGGCTTTGCCAGGTCCGCATGGGCTTCTGTCGCTCCCATTTTGAACATGCCAGTGCCGCAAACCTCACACTTGCCACGCGTGCCGGGGGCGCCGCCGGAGGTGTATTGCGCCACGGCGCCGGCCATCACGCGTTTTGCTTTGCATCCGAAACAGTACGCTTGCAGCGCTTCGTCCATGTTGCCTGTCGCCTGTGGGTTAGAGAAATTTGTAGTTCTTCGTCGTCAGGAGCTTGTTGACGACTTCGCGCACATCCTGACTGCGATCCTTGTGGCAGAGCAGCAGTGCGTCGGGCGTATCCACCACAATCAGGTCGTCAATGCCGATGGTGACCGTGAGCTTGTCACTGTAGACGAGAGTGTTTTTCGTGTCCAGCACTACGTTTGCCGCCGGGTTGCCACGAAAATGGTTGCCGGCGCGGTCCAGCGACAGCACCTCAAACAGCGAGCCCCAGCTGCCGACATCATTCCAGCCAATGTCAACCGGAATCACGGCCATGTTGCGCGCGTTCTCCATGACGGCAAAATCGATCGAGATGCTCTGGATGTTGTCCCAGTTTGCCTCCAGCGTGTCGACCCAGGTCGGGCTATCCACTGTTGCGCCGATGGCCTGCAGGCGCGAAAACATTTCCGGCTGCTGGCGCTCATACTCCGCCAGTGCCGTTTTCGTGGTCCAGATGAACATGCCGGAATTCCAGCTGTAGCCGCCCGCGCGCAGGAAGGCGGCCGCAGTGGCCGCGTCCGGCTTCTCGATGAAACCCAGTGAATGATATACGGCGAAATCGCCGACCTGGCCGCTCTGTTCACCCTGCTGAATGTAACCGAAGCCTGT
Source organism: Phototrophicaceae bacterium (assembly GCA_965238035.1). Taxonomy (GTDB): domain Bacteria; phylum Chloroflexota; class Anaerolineae; order Aggregatilineales; family Phototrophicaceae; genus JAGWBD01. Next base: position 2,751,593 of record OZ250163.1, read on the forward strand.
GGTCGGGTGTGTGGGCGCCAGCCCCAGGGTGACGATCTGGCCCTGGCGCGCAACTTCCTGCGCGGCCAGCAGCACTTGCTGAAAGCGCGTGACATGCTGAATGTGATGATCAGCCGTGAGGATGGCCACCGCGGCCTGCGGGTCGCGCCGGTGGATGACGGTCAGGCCAAGGCCGGCGGCGGGAGCAGTGTTGCGCCCATAAGGCTCGACGATGTAGTTGCCAGGCGGAATGTCAGGGACTTCGTTGTGCATCTCGTCAAAGCAGGCGCGGCTGGTGACGACATAAATGCCTTCCGGCGGGAACAACGGCGCCAGGCGCTCCACACTGATGCGAAACATCGAGCGCTCGGCTTCGGTCAGTGGCAGTAGCTGTTTGGGACGGTCCTGGCGGCTCATGGGCCACAGCCGCGTGCCACCGCCGCCGGCCAGGATCATCGCGTAGAAGTTCGCTGTCATGCAAATGTCCCTGTCTCAGCCTGATTGCGTGCGGCAATATTGCATGGGCCCGACCTTTCGCGCAAGCCCGCGCAGTTCGAGGATGGTCAGCGTGCTGCTGACGTTGGCGACCGGCAACTGACACTCGCGCACCAGATCGTCCACGTGGGTCGGATCGACGCCCAGGCGGGCGAGCAGGCTGGCCTCGGTCGCGTTGGCGGGCACCACTCGTTCCGTGACGCTGGCTGCCTCGACCCGCGTCCAGGCGAGATTCAGCTCGTCCAGAATGTCACCGGCGGATGTCACCAGTTTGGCGCCGTCCTGGATGAGCCGGTGGCAGCCGGCGCTGACCGGATCAAGGATGTTCCCCGGAACGGCGAAGACCTCGCGGCCCTGCTCGGCAGCAATGTTCGCCGTGATGATGGCGCCACTGGCCAGCGGCGCCTGTACGACCAGGACTCCCAGCGACAGGCCGCTGATAATGCGATTGCGGCGGGGGAAATTGCGGCCCTCGGGCAAGGTTCCCATCGGATACTCGCTGATGAGCGCGCCCTGCTGGCTGATTTCCTGCGCCAGCTTGCGGTGATCTGCCGGGTAGACCACGTCCACCCCGCAACCGAGCACTGCCAGGGTGCGACCGCCGGCCTTCAGCGCGCCCCGATGCGCGGCAGCGTCGACGCCGTAGGCCAGCCCGCTCACGACACTGACCTCCTGCCTGGCAAGGTCCTGCGCCAGCCTGCCGGCCACGTCGCGGCCGTAGGTAGTGGCCTTGCGTGTGCCGACCATGGCCAGGGCGTTGCGGTCAATTGGCAGCAGGTCTCCCTTAATGTAGAGCGCCAGCGGCGGGTCAGTCAAATTTCGCAACTGCTCGGGGTAGTTGTCATCCAGCAGCGTGCGCAGGGTGGCGCCAGCCGCAAGTATCCGTTCCAGTTCGCGTTCCATGTTGAGTTCACGGCGTAACTCCAGCAGCCTTTGCCTCAGTGGCCGCTCAAGGCCGGCCTCTGCCAACTGGCCATCGCTGGCCAGCCAGGCAGCGCCGGGGTCGTCGAAATGTTGCAACAAACGGGCCAGGCGCCGGGGGCCGATACCTGGCACCAGGCTGAAACCGAGACAAGCCAGTTGCGGGACGGGCGGACTATGCTTCGACTCAGGGTTCATTGGTCGCAATCGCGTGAGGGTCGAATTTGTGTCAGGCGGGGAGCAGACCGTCCGGCAGTTGGACGCGCAGAAAGCCTCCGACAATGTTTGTCTCGAGTATGGTTTCGGCCGTCGCCGGGATCAGCACTTCGCCATGTTCGGGGCTGTCCACAATGTATACGTCGTTGGCTCCCGTTTCGATGATGTCACGAACCATGCCCAGTTCGCCACTATCTTCGCTGAGCACGCGCAGGCCGATGAGTTGGAAGAGATAGAATTCCTCGTCTTCAAGGGGCACAGCGTCCTCGATGGCGACCAGCACCTTGAGTTCTCTAAGCAAATCTGCTGCCTCGCGGTCGTCCACACCAACCAGTTTCAGCAGGCCATAGCGCTGGTGCATGCGCATGTGTTGCACAGTGTAGACGCGGGCATCCCTGGCAGAAACGTCGGTCGCCAGGTGTACCTGACCGAGTTCCTCGATGCGCTCCGGATAGTCCGTCAGCAGGCGCGTGCGCAGTTCACCGCGTAGCCCGTGCGGCCGCAGCACCTCGCCCAGCAGGAGGAAGCGTGGCCCGGACTCGACGTCCGGGCCGGTTGATGCATGCTGAGCCATCACTTACATGATCTCGAGGATGATGTGCTTGCGGCTGCCTTCTCCCTGCTGGTGCCGGTCTGCAACGCGCAGCAGGGCGCGGATGGCGTTGGCGACGCGTCCCTCGCGCCCGATCACGCGGCCCATATCCTCCGGGGCCACGCGCAGTTCGATGACGGTCGCCGAATTCGAGTTGCGCTGACGTACCTTTACCTGGGATGGATCGTTTACCAGGCTCTTTGCGATGTATCCGACCAGCTCTTCCAGGTTGGTTGGCGGGCTCGGACTCTGCTGCTGCTGTTGCCAGTTTCTGCCAGATTTCATGGTCTACCCGTCCTGGCTGGTGGACTCGCCGATCGGGAAGCTGGTCTTCGGGCTGACCGGTTCGGCAGCTTCCAGTTCGCTTGCAGCTTCTGCCAGCAGGGCCTCAAGCTCTTCACCCAGGCGCAGACGCTCGAAGCGCCCGAGTGTGCCGGTGATGGTGAAAATCTTGCGCACGCGGTCACTGGGCTGGGCGCCGTTGCCCAGCCAGTAGAGTGCGCGTTCCTCATCGACCACATTGGTGTTGGGACGGGTGCGTGGGTTGTAGTGGCCGATTGTTTCGATGAAGCGACCGTTGCGTGGGCTCCGCTGGTCGGCGACGACGATGCGGTAGCTGGGCTGTTTGCGCAAACCAACCCGGCGCAGTCGAATGCGTACCATGAGACTCTCTCCTTGTGTGTGCGCTCCCATGCGCCGCTCTGGCGGGGAGCCACTGTCAATGAACGAAACGTGACATGGTGACAGTCGGGGAAGGGGAGTCAGCCCTGGCCCATTGCCTGAGGCAGACCGCCGGGCAGCTTCAGCCGCCCGCGCCGCATCTGCTTCATCAGCTTTCGCATGTCACGGAATTGCTTGACGAGCTGATTTACATCGCTGACCTGCAGGCCACTGCCCCGCGCGATGCGCTTGCGACGGCTGGCATTCAGCAATTTGGGACGTGCGCGTTCCGCCGGTGTCATGGAGAGGATGAGGGCCTCTACCTTACGCAGGCTGTGCTCCATCTCTTCCTGGTCAATCTGCTCCTGTAGACGGCCCATTCCCGGCACCATGTTGAGCAATTGACCCAGCGGCCCCATCTTGCGCACCCGTCGCAGATTATCCAGAAACTCCTGCAGGGTGAACTCGTCCTTCAGCATTTTCTGCTGCAGGCTTTCGGCCTCGGCCTCGTCGAATTCCTCCTGCGCGCGCTCGATTAGCGTCAGAACGTCGCCCATGCCCAGAATTCGCGAGGCAAGGCGATCGGGGTGGAAGACCTCGAAGCCGTCGACTTTCTCGCCAGTCGAGAGGAATTTGACCGGCACGCCGGTGACCGCACGCATGGAGATGGCTGCGCCACCGCGCGCATCGCCATCGACCTTGGTCAGGATGATGCCGGTGATGCCGACGCTGTCGTTAAAGCCCTGGGCGATGTTCACGGCTTCCTGGCCGGTCATGGCGTCCGCGACCAGCAGGATTTCCGCCGGCGCCGTCCGCTGCTTGATCTGCTGCAGTTCGGCCATCAGGCTGTCGTTGATCTGCAGGCGTCCAGCGGTATCAAGAATGACCACGTCGGCGCCGGATTCTTCGGCGGCTTTCAGGCTGCGAGCGGCAATGCTCGCCGGGCTCGAGCTGACGCCCTCGTCGTAGTAAGGCACATCGACCTGTTTCGCCAACGTGACCAGCTGGTCTACGGCGGCGGGTCGCACCGTGTCACAGGCGACCAGCATCGGCGAGCGACCGTCTCGCCGCAGTTGTACCGCCAGCTTGGCCGCCGTCGTCGTCTTGCCAGTGCCCTGTAGCCCGACCAGCATGATGGCGTGCGGGCGCGTGCTGCCACGAAAGTCGAGACGGCCCGGCTCGCCCAGCGTGGTGATCAGCTCCTCATGGACGATTTGCAGCACCATCTGCCCCGGCTTGAGGCTGCGCAGAAGCTCGGCGCCAACGGCGCGCTCGCGCACGCGTTTGACGAAGGACTTTACGATGGGTAGCGAGACGTCGGCCTCCAGCAGGGCCATGCGCACTTCGCGCATGACTTCGCTGACATCGCGCTCGGTCAAATGACCTGACCTGCCGAGGCGATCTACTGTTGCCTGAAGCCGTTTGCTGAGGCTTTCAAACATACTTGCGGCGCAGCTTCCCTTCTGAAATGTGGCCTGGAGCCATTTGCATTCTAGTGGAGCGAGCCGACAGCGTCAATATGCGGGCGTTTATTCTGGCTCACGCTGAAAGTGGCGATAGGCGCGGTTGTGGTAGACGAGCGGCCAGACCGGATCATCCATGCGGCCGGTTGCCAGCACCTCACCGATGATCACGTGGTGGGTGGCGCCGTCATGCATACCGTAGATACGGCAGTCCATCCAGGCGATGGCCTCCTGCAGCAGCGGCACTCCGCTCTCGGCTACGAACGTGGGCACGGTGTCGATGCGCTCGACGCCGGGCGGAATGTCCGTGTAGCCGGCGAAAAGCGCTGATTGTGCCTCCTGTGCCTCCCCCAGAATGGAGACGCCAAAATGGCCACTTTCCTGCAGCAGCAGGCTGGTGCCGGCTTCCTTGTGCAAACAGACGAGAATCAGCGGCGGCTCGAGCGAGATGGAAGTGAAGGAGCTGGCCGTCATGCCGGCGCGCCGCTCACCGATAGCGGTGGTGACGACAGTAACGCCGCAGGACCACAATCTCATGCTGCGGCGCATTGCTTCAGAAATCGAGTCCATTGACGCGCTTCCTCGTGCCGGGGACAGCGCCCAGTATAGACGAACCCAGACGGGATGGCAGGCTCCCTGTCCCGGTTGTGAAATCTCTGCGGGTTGGTACAGTCACCCCGATACTGGTTGCCATGTGAAGGAGAGAAATCCATGAGTGCCACAGAGGAAGCGGAACTCTTGCTGCTGGCCGGCAGCTACACCCGGCCCATGCCGGATGCGCAGGGGCGCGGCGAGGGCATTTATTCCTGCTGGTTCAACACTGCTAGCGGCGAGCTGCGGCTCGCCAACGTATTTCGAGGTATTGTTGACCCGGCCTATTTGGCGGTCGATGTCGCAAACAGGCGGGTGTATGCCATCAGCAGACAGGCAGACAATTCCGACGGGAACGATTCAGCCCTGTGCGCCCTGGCGCTGGAACCGGAGGACGGGACGCTGACCTTAATGAATTGCCAGCCCGCGCGCGGCAAGGGCGCCTGCTACGTCTGGACAACGGGCACAAATGCGCTTGCCGCTTGCTATGCCGGCGGCAGCATCTCCGCCCTCCCGTTAGCAGAAGATGGCAGCCTGCTGCCGGTCAGCAGCGTGGTGCAGCATGGCGAGGGCTCGCGGGTCAATCATATGCGCCAGGACGGGCCGCACGCGCACTGCATCCTGACTGACCCGGCAGGTCGCTTCATCTTTGTCGCGGACCTGGGGCGCGACGAAGTGGTCATCTATCGCCTGGTTGAAGGGACGCTACTGGTACATGGCCAGGCCAGTATGACGCCCGGATCAGGGCCGCGCCACCTGGTTTTCCATCCGGCGGGGCAGCACGCTTTCGTCGTCAACGAGCTGTCCTGCAGCGTGACTGTTTTCCGCTACGATGCGGACGCCGGTGCGCTCACGCGGCTGCTGACGCAATCCACCCTGCCCATGAATTTCTCGGGATTTAACACCTGTGCGGCGATTCATGTGCATCCCAACGGCCGCTTCGTTTATGCTTCCAATCGCGGCCATGACAGCATTGCCGTGTTTGAATTTGACGCGGCGGCGGAATCCCTGCAGTTGCGTTCAGTTCACAAAAGTGGTGGACGCACGCCGCGCGACTTCACGCTCACGCCCGACGGCATGTGGCTGCTGGCCGCGCACATGGATTCCGCCAACATAACCAGCTTCCGCGTCGACGGGGAGACGGGCGCCCTGGAGCCGACCGGCCATGAGCTGTCGCTGCCAACGGTCGTTTGCCTCAAGTGGGCTGTGTAGCCGTCCGCGTCGCTCAGCGCCACTGCTGCAGACGATGGCGCGTCTGATGCCCGCTACGTATGCGCCAGTCGAGCATGGCGTTCAGCAGTTCACGTTTACGTGCAGCGACCGCCGGCTCATCCCACAAATTGTGGAATTCATCCGGGTCATTTTGCAGGTCGAAGAGTTGGCCTTCATCTGAATCGAGGAAGTGCACCAGTTTCCAGTGGCGGCTGCGCACCATGGTCATGTAGGGGCCTTCGTAAATCCCGTCCGCAGGATGTTCGGCGAAAACCAGTTCGCGCGGACTCCAGTCCGGCAAGGTCTCGGCGCACAGGGCGGTTACCAGCGATTCCGCCTGCATGTCTGTCGGCGGTGCCACGCCTGCCAGTTCCAGCACTGTGCGCCCGACATCCATCAACTGGCACATTCCCGGGATGCGCAGGCCGGCGTCAACGCGGCCAGGCGCCCACACGATGAGCGGCACGCGCATGATCGTGTCGTACATCGTCCACTTCTGGCTGTGGCCGTGATCCGTCAGGCAGTCGCCGTGGTCAGAAGTGAAAATCACGATCGAGTTCTCCAGATAGCCCTGCGCATCCAGCGTCTGCATGAGTTGGCCTATTTTCTCGTCAATCATGGTGACGTTGGCGAGATAGTAGGCCCGCTGTCTGTGGCGTTGCGCCTGCGTCGGCTCAGGCAGATGGACGACGGCATCGTGGTCGGTGGCGAAGTTGTGTTCGCGCAACTGTTTTAGTGGCGAAGGCTGGCCGTCCAGGTCGTCCTGACGCACTTCCTGCAGCGGCAGCTCCCGCTCCAGATAGGGCTGGGCGTATTCGGGCAGTGGATCGTAGGGTGGGTGCGGCCCGGGGAAGCCCACCTGCAGAAAGAGCGGTTGTGTCTGTGGATAACTCTCCAGCCACCAGCGCGCCATGTCACCGACGAAGAAATCGGGGTGCAGATCCGCCGGCAGCTTCCAGTCGAAGGCGCCCAGACTCTCGCGATAGCCGGGCCACTGGCGGTAGAGCTCGCGCTGCTGCTTGACTTCACCACGCACGCGCAGGGCCTTGTCCCATTCGTCGAAGTAGTAGCGCCCTTCGAGGTAGCGGTCTTTGTTTTCCACCACGTAGCGCTCGTGAAAGCCGAGCGGCGTTTCGTAGGGGAAACTGTGCATCTTGCCGATGTTGACGCAGTGGTAACCGGCATCTGCCATCCGCTCGACCCAGGAGTGACGCCAGAGGTCGGCGTTCTGCAGCACGCCGGTTACGTGCGGCCAGTAACCGGTGAACAGGCTGGCCCGGGCCGGCGCGCAGGAGGGCGCGGTGATGAAACAGTTGTCGAAGGAGGTGCCATCCTGCACCAGGCGGTCCAGATTTGGCGTATCCACCCAGGGAAAGCCGAGCGCGTTAATGCTGTCGTAGCGCTGCTGGTCTGTGATGATCAGGATGATGTTGGGACGATCGGCCACGGTCGCTCCCGGCTGCCGGATCAGCGAAGCGGAAGCATTGCGGTCCGGGCCAGCAGTTCTGCCAGGCTTTGCGCGTCACTTGCAGAAACTGACACGCATAGATTCGCGCGCGGGTCCTGGCTGACCTGCGTCAGGTTGGCATCCCCATACAGCTGGTAGCCGAAAATCGCGAGTTCCCCGCGCAGGGAAGCAAAAGCCTCCTCCGTGTTGGGCGCGCGCAGGCGGTCAACGAGCACTACCTGCGTTTCGTCCAGTGCAAAACGCAATCCGTGTAGGTCTTGTTCGCGCTGTAGCATATCAGCCGCCAGCAGACACAGATGCGCACAGATGGCCAGTCCCTCCGACAGCCTGGGGGCGTGCTCGCGCTTGCGCAAATAGAGCAGCCCCGGACGGCCGTCGCCGAAATCAAGGCTCAGGTCGCCTTCGTTGCCGATGAGCATGATGCCGGGGCCGTGATGCGCGTGGCTGTAATCCGCCACGTCGATCAACAGCCCCGGCAACTGCTTGCGTTGAATCCAGCGCTGGAATACCGGGACGAAGGCTGCCGCGTCAACTTCGCAGTCTTCCTCCAGGAAAAGTTTGGTGCCGATACGTTGCAGGGTCATGGTCACGCCGGGTCCACGATGACGCCATTGACGCGGGCTTCTGCCGCATGGGTGGCCTCGATAAAGAGCTGCGCCTCCTCGATGCGGCGGTGTGCCTCCTGCTCATCCGCAGCGACGGGCGGCCTCTCGTGACGGTTAAACATGTAGCGCGCGAACTTGCCCTTGGCGAAGCGGTCGAAGAATAGCCCGGTGTCGTAAAAGCGGGTACGGAATTCGCGTACAACGTCGTCGGCGTCCGTGCTGACGTCCAGAAACTGCGTGCGCACCAACGCCCGTGCCGCCATGAGCATGGCCTGATAGCTGCGTCCTTCTGCCTGGATGAAGTCGCCTTCGTCGAGCGCGACCAGCGCATCGAAGTGCTCAGACTCAGCCTTCGAGATTTCGATGGAAAACAGGGAGACGACTTCGCCGGCGCATTCTCCGACTCCAATGTCGCCAATGGTGTAGCTGCGCGAATCGCCCCAATCGCGGAATAGCTCCGGGTTCTCCTCGTAGGCGGGCAATTTCGTCCAGGGCTGGATCAAGGCACGGATTTCCTTGCGTCCCATCCGGCGCACCCAGCTCTGGAATTTCTCGCCTCGCTCGCGATCTGCGACGTAGCGCTCGGTGAGCGCGTCCAGCACGTCGGGCACGGCCCTGGCGGGCACGGCAACCATGGCCAGGCCAAAGCTGCCGGCGTTTTCGTCCCACTGGCCGCCCAGCACCACCTGGAAGTGGGGCACCTTGTGATTGCCGGAACGGCGGCTGTTGCCGAAGAAGCCGATGTCGGCGACGTGATGTTGGCCGCAGGAATTGAAGCAGCCGCTGATCTTGATTTTCAGGTCCTTGACGGCATCGGGCATGGTGGCGTTGCGCACGGCCAGGCGCTGGCGCAGCTCTCCGGCCAGGCCGCGCGAGGAGGCGATGCCCAGCTTGCAGGTGTCTGTGCCCGGGCAGGTGGTGATGTCAACGATGGTGCCGGCGCCGGCATCGCCCAGGCCGACCGCCTGCAGGGCGCGGTACAGCGCCGGCAAATCCGCTTCCGGCACCCAGCGCAGCACGATGTTCTGCTCGACGGTGGTGCGTACGTTGTCGCTGACGAATTCCCGCGCGATGTCGGCCAGCTGGCGCATCTGCCAGGTGGTGATGTCGCCCAGCGGCAGATTAACCGTGACGACGCTGTAGCCAGCCTGGCGTTGGCGATAGACGTTGGTCACGTACCAGTCGTCGAAACCGGCGGGCCTTTCCGCGCCATTAAGCGCCATGCCGGCTCGCAGCGGAGCTTCCGAGTAGGCAGGAACTTCGTCGATCCAGTCGGTCCAGGCCTCGTCCTTCGGCAGGACGGCGCGCTCTTCACGCACCAGGCGGCGGAACTCCTCAATGCCGACGCTGGCGACCAGGAACTTGATGCGCGCGCGGTTGCGGTTGCGCTTTTCGCCAAGCCGCGCAAACACGCGCGAGATGGCCTGGGAGAGCGGTAGGATTTCATCCACCGGGGCGAACTCCTCAAGCACCTGCGCCTGATGCGGCACGGTGCCGAGGCCGCCGCCGACGTAGACGGTGAAGCCGCGCTGCAGTTCGCCGTCCACCCTGCGGGTGCGCGCCAGAAATCCCAGGTCGTGCATGTTGACCAGGCCGCAGGCGTGGTGCTCGCAGCCGGAGAAGGCGACCTTGAACTTGCGCCCGAAATCCTGCACGTCATCATGACCCAGCAGGAAGTTGGCCAGCGCGGCCGAATAGGGCGTGACATCGAAGGTCTGGTCGTGACACACGCCCGCCAGCGGGCAGGCCGTCACATTGCGCACGGAATTGCCACAGGCCTCACGCGTGGTCAGGCCAACCGCGGCCAGGCGTCTCATCATGTCGGGCGTGTCGTCGATGTGTACGTAGTGCAGCTGAAAGTCCTGGCGCGTCGTAACGTGCAGGATGCTGTCCGCGTACTCGTCGGCCAGATCTGCCAGCGCTTCCATCTGCGGGATGCTCAGGCCGCCGTAGGGCACCTTGATGCGCTGCATGCCCGGCGCGTCCCACATGGTGTCCGGGCCCTTGGTCAGGGTGCCGGAGGGGAAGTCGAGTGGCCGCGTCTCAATGCCGTCGTGACGCTGACCGTTGTCGTAGCGCTGACCGTAAACGCCGCGGCGCAGGCGCGTCTCGGCGAACACCTTTTCATCCAGGCGATCCTGGCGGCGCAGTTCCATCTGGCCCTCGAAGATGTCGATTTCGTGCGACAAATCCGGCGGCATTTTGTCCTGCAAAACAGCCTTCCAGCTCTTACTCATAACTCCTCCAGAATTGGGCTCAGTGCCTCATATTCCAGTTCCATGTCGTCCTGTCCTTGCGGCAAATCGAACCAGCGCAGGCCCTGGCCACGCAGGCGCACCACTTCGCCGATGATGATCGTCGCCGGGGCACAGAGATCGGCAGTGGCTGCGGCCGCGGCCAGGCCTGCGGCCGGCGCCTCAATGACGCGCTGCCCGGCGACGCTGCCCCATTCGACGGCGGCGGCGGGCGTCCCAGGGTCAAGGCCGCCATCCAGCAGGCGTTGCAACAGGCGCGGCAGGGCGTTGACGCCCATCAGGATGACCAGCGTGCCACCCGTGTTGGCCAGCGCGTCGTAGTTGAGGCGGGCAGGTCCTTCTTCAAGCAAATCATGCCCGGTAAGAATAGTGACGCTGCTGCTGACCTGGCGCTGCGTCAACGGAATTCCTGCATAGGCAGGTGCGGCATACGCGCTGGAAATGCCGGGCACAATCTCGAAGGGAACGCCAGCCGCGTGACAGGCCAGTGCTTCCTCGCCGCCGCGACCGAAGAGCAGCGGGTCGCCACCCTTCAGCCGCAGCACCTGCTCGCCCAGCAGGGCGTGCGCGACGATGGTCTCGTTTATGCGGGCCTGATTCAGGCGCTGTCGCGCGGGCGCCTTGCCGACGTTGATGAGCGTCGCATCCAGGCACGCTTCAGCAAGCAGCTCGAGCGGGATGAGACGATCAAAAACGATAACGTCCGCGCTGCGAATCAGACGCAGGCCCTTGCGGGTTATCAGGTCAGGATCGCCTGGGCCGGCGCCCACCAGCCAGACTTTTCCAATCATGCGATCTCCATTGTTGCCTCACTCAGCCACAGATTGCAGGGCGAGCGGCAGGGTAATTCATCAGCTGCCGTGCCGACGCCGTTCCATGTCGGCTGGCGAATACAGTTGTCGCACAAGGTTGCGCTGACCTGAGCCACTATCGCTGCCGGAAGTTCGTCGACTGCACGGTAATTCCCTGTCTGCCGCGCTGCTACCGCAGCCAGCGATTCTGGCTGAAACGCGCCCTTGCGCCAGGCGGCCCAATCCGCCACTGTGCCCGGATAAATTGTCTCAACTACAGCCGCCAGTTCATGAGGCTGACGAAGCGCTACGCGCCATCCCGTTGGCAGACCAGTCGCTTCCGGCAAGGGCCGGAAGGGCTGCTCGCGGACAATGCTGCGCAATTCAGCAGGCGAACACACGCAGCGCACTTCTGCATTTTCGGCGACAGGACGAACCTCTGCCGGAGTGAGCAGCAACTCACCAAATTGCAGTCGGCCCTGTTCACAGACCTCGTTCCACAGCGCTTGCGCGCCCCTGCGCGGAAATCCGCTCCAGACCGAAGCGGGCCTGCCCACCTCGAGGTCCGGCTCACAGGCGCGCGCAAGCTCCAGGATTACTTCACAGACGACCTCAGCAGTGCCCGCTGCGCCCAGGTAATATACAGAACGCCCGCCTGCGCGTCCACTGCTGGCGCCGGTCGGCAGGCCAAGTTCACGCGGAACATCGACGCTGACGTGAGACCCTGGCGCAAGGAACCAGGGCGCTGCCAGGATCACCGGCGCGCCTGTGCGCTCGTAAATCGAGGCAATCGACGGCTCGTCGTCCAGGTAAGCTTCCAACACAGTCAGGCCAGGCCAGCTGCGCTCAAGCGACTGCGCCTGTAAGCGCGCCGCGCCCTGGCTGCGCGCATCGCGTCGCGTGCCGTGTCCGATGACGGCGACAGCGACGTCGCAGGTGTCCAGCCCCTGCTCGATCATCAGGTCGCTGACGCAATTGTGCAACACGTCTCCCAGACGCGGGTGCAGGCCGAGCGGCTGCGTGTAGTGGATGCATTGCGTGCCGCGGCAGGTGAGTGGGCCGCTGAGCCCCATTTCTGCGGGAATGACTGTGCGCGCAAAGTAGCCATCGGCTGCCAGCGCAGGCACAACGATGACAGTATCCGAGCAAAAACTGTCCAGCACCTGACTGAAAGCCGGCGCTTCCTTCCAGAAACAGGCGCCAACCTCATCGGCAATGCCAAGCGCACGCAGCCGGTCGACGTATGACCAGACCAGACCAGCCGTGTGCGGGCTGATGTGGGAGCCATGGCCGGCGAGCAACAGGGCGTTCATCCGTTCTTGCGCACCAGGCTGTGCAGCAGGCTGCGTGCCTCATCGACCTGGTCCGACCCCAGCAAGGCCAGCACATCCGATTCAAGGACGCTGTTGTAGAAGCAACGCCGTTGCTCCTGTTCCGGGATTTCCTGGCGGATTTGTGATCGAAGCTCCCCCAGCCAGCGCGCCATTATGGCGTGTTCCTCGCGCACACATTCGGCTATCCGGTCCCGAAGCCAGCGCACGAGCGCAGGCGAAGAACCGCCACTGTCCAGGGCGATCAACAAGGGCGGCCGATGCAACTCGGCCATGTTGTTGAAGTCGCCTGCCGCGGCATCATCCACGACGTTGACCAGGGCGCCCAGACTGCGGGCCTCGGCCGCAACAGCCTGATTGGTCGCTTCCTCGTTCGTCGCGGCGAAGACGAGCGTCGGACTAAATCGCTGCAGGATTTCCGCTTGCCAGTGTACCCGCAGCCAGCGAAATTCTTCCGCGTCGACTGACTCGCGCAGCGATGCATCCAGTGTGGGGCTGATGACCACAACGCTCGCGCCAGCCTGCAGCAGGCCGGTGACCTTGCGCGCCGCCACCGCCCCACCGCCCACGACGACGCAGGTTTTGCCGCGCAACCTGAGGGAAACGGGATAGCTCATGATCTGTCGCTGCTCCCACTGGTTGGCAGATGCAGGTTGTGGATGCCGCATTCATTCTTGTTAGAGTCCTGCCAGCGACCGCTGCGCGCCGACGCCCCGGCCAGCACCGGATGCGTGCAATGGGTGCAGCCGATGGTCGGATAGCCCTGGTCGTGAAGTGTGTTGTATGGCAGCTCATGCTCTCGCAGCCAGGCCCAGACCTGGGCCGAGCTCCAGTTGACGAAGGGGCAGAGCTTGACGAGCTGGTGGCTGTCGTCCCACTCGATGGCCGGCGTGTCCGCGCGCTGCGCGGACTGGTCGCGGCGTAATCCGGCGATCCAGGCGCTATGGCCACGCAAGGCCTGCTTCAGTGGCAACACCTTGCGCAGATGACAACAAAGATCCGGATTGCGCTCCCAGAGCGCCGGGCCGTGGGCGAGGGCCTGCTGCGCAGCGTTCAACTGCGGATGCACGCGCCGCAGATTCAGGTCGAAGCGGGCTTCCAACTCGTCGATCAGCTGCAGCGTTTGCGGGAAGAGGAAACCAGTGTCGAGCGTGATGACGGTCGTGCGCGGGGCAATTTCCTGCAGCATGTGCAGTGTGACGATCCCCGTGGGCTGAAAGCTGGTGACGACGGCCAGCCCTTCGTCGAAGCGGTCGGCGGCGAAACGCAGGATCTCCTGCGGTGATGCCGTGGCGAACTCGCCCTGCAGCGCGTCCAGCTCGTCATGAATGTGTTCCTGCAACAGTTGCATCTGCGCTCCATATCCTTGGCTATGCACAGAAAACCCCGGTGTTATCCGGGGCTCTCGCATCCAGTTCGGGTATGCGTGTGTGTTACGCCGGATAACGCTTCGTGTGGCTATTCGGACAACAGCGACAACACATTTTGTGGTCGTTGTGGCTCATTTCGCTTCCTGCTCCACTTCTCCCGGCCACCGCACTATTCTGCAACTCCTGCAAAACAAATCCCCGAACGCCTGGTCCGGGGTCATCCCTGCTGCTGCCTGTCTCTATCAGTCTGACCTGTTAGACGGCAACACCCCCGGCGCTTTGGCAACAGGAACAACAACACATGGGCTGCTGCAGGTCAAAAACAATGGTGATCGCACTCATGGTTCGCATCCTAGCGCGCGCCCGGTAGTCTGTCAACAAATTCGTGGGGCCAATCTCAAATTGCTCATGGCAACATAAAATCAGGAAAAGAGGGCAGCATGGCGGGCCAGCGCGGCCTGCAAGGCATCGCGATCGGGCGCGCTGCTGCAGCCACCATATCCCTGGGTGGACAAACTGCCCGCCACCGTGCCCTGGCGCAGGCACACTTCCGGTGCAGCGCCGTCGAGGTGGGCGGCGATGAAGGCGGCGTTGAACACATCGCCCGCGCCGGTGGTGTCGACCGGGTCGCCGGGCAGGGCCGGGGCGTGGCAACAGCGGCCCTGCCACCAGCAGCGGGCGCCCTGGGCGCCGTCCTTGATGACCAGCATCGGGACGAGCTCCGCCAGCAGTGTGGCTGCTTCATCGAGTGAGTCCTTGCCGGTGAGACGTTGCGCTTCCACGGCGTTGGGCAGGAACATGTCCAGCTGGCTGATGATCTCGCGCACCAGCGGCTGCGCCAGCGTCTGCTCGCGGTGCTGGCAATCCATCGAAACCTCGATGCTGCGGGCGCGACACTCGCGCAGCAGGGCCGGCATGCGCTCGTCAACGACCAGGCCGCTGAAGTGCAAATGTCGAAAGTGGGTGTCGTCCAGGCGCTGACGCGTGAGCTCAATGACGCCCGGCGGCGTATCAGCGTAGGTCACGAAGGCACGGTCATTGCTGAGCGACAGAGAGACGGTCAGGCGCCGCAGGGGCTGCGCCTGACGGGTTACCAGCGAAAGGTCGAGGCCTTCCAGCTCAGCCCATTCCCGGATGAAGCGGCTGAAAAAGTCCTCGCCCAGCGCGCCGGGCCAGCCGACCTTCACCCCCAGGCGTTTGAAGGCGACGACCGTGTTGAGCACGCCGCCAGGCACGACGTTGACATCGTCGCAATAGATCTCCGTGCCTGGTGCGGGGAAGGCCGGCAGGCCGGTGAAGACGACATCACAAAAGTAATGGCCCGGCACCAGCACATCATAGGCGTTCAGTGCCACGTGCCGACGAGCTCCCGATGGGCGCTGTAGAAGGCGTCAAAGAGCCGTTCCGCGAGCGGCCAGGACCCAACCAGCGGATGCGCGCAGAGCGCCTGCAGGGCCAGCGTGCGGGAGCGCTGCAGAATTGCCTGCGAGGCCAGGCGCTCGTAAACCTTGACGCTGCGCATCAGGGCCAGCTGCTGCTCGGGAATACTGCCGATTGGCAGGGCGCGCGGTCCCCCGCCATCGATGCGGCAACTCACCTCAACGATGTCATCCGCGTCCATGCCCGCAATGGCGCCGCGGTTGGGGACGTTGAGGCCGCTCAGCAAGGCTTCGTCGCGCGCAATCGCCGCCACGCAGCCCAGTGCCACCGCTGCATAGCCTTCCTCATCTTCAGCTACGGGCTTCTGCTGTACACGTCCGGCGCCGGCGCGCGCATGCGCCATGTAACTTTGACTGCGGCCGGCCATCATCTCGCGCCAGATGCCCAGCTGTTCCTCCGCATCTGTACTGGCATTCAACCGGGTCAGCAATTCCCCTGTCAGGCGCAGCACCTGCTCACCCCGCGTCTCCCCCTCCTGCAGCAAACTGCCCAGCGCCTCGTCACGATGATAGTAATAATGCAGATACTCATTGAGGAAACTGCCCTCGGCAGCCCGCAGCCCAGGCGCAAACATCTTCAAATGCGTGGCTTGCACGAAGCGCTCGTCAGCGAGCAGGGTGGGCAACACTTCCTCGCCTGGCTCTCCCGGTTCGTCGTCGATGCGCACGCTGCGCGTCCAGGAGAGATGATTAAGGCCGTAGACTTCGTGGCGCAGCCGCGCCTGGGGGATGCGCAGGAAGCGACTGACTTCGTTGCGCGCCTTGTTGGCGCTGTCACAAATCCCGACGATGCGCTCCACGCCGGCATCGTGCAGCACCTGGGCCACCAGGCCGGCGGGATTGGTGAAGTTGAAGAGCCAGGCGCCGCGTTGCGCCAGTTCCTCGACCAGGCGCGCGTAGCCGAGGATGGCGGGGGCGCTGCGCATTGCCATCGCGAAGCCCGCCGCACCGGTGGTCTCCTGGCCCAGCACACCAAGTTCGAAGGCGATGCGTTCATCGGCAGCGCGGCCAGCTTCCAGTCCTGGTCGAATCGCCGTGATGACGTGGCTGGCATCTGTAATCGCCGCGCGCGCATCGCCGCTGGTCACAACCCGAAACTGTGCGCCCAGTTGCTCCGCCTGGCGCTGGCACAGTCCGCCGATCAGCGCCAGTCGCTCCGCATCGTTGTCCATCAGCCACAGTTCATTGAGGCCGAGGCGCGCCGCGCGCTGCACCAGCGAAGGAATCAGCCGCGGTGTGCGCACGCTGCCGCCGCCAATGATACAGAGCTTCATCGCGCCTCCCCGGTAGAATCTGAGTCTCTGTCCAGCCATGCGAGCATCTGCTGCGCCACATCGCTCACGTCCTTTTCGCCTGCCATCACGCTCTGTTCCAGACGGGGCAAACTCGCCTGCACCTGTGGCAGGTTGAAGAAGGAGTCGCGCGCGCCTTCCGCCAGCAAGGTATGCAACCATTCGCGTCGCTGCTCGCGCCGGCGCGCCTGCCAGGCGCCCGAAGCGGTCTCACTGGTTTGAAAATCCTGAATCAGCGTCCAGAGTTCCTCGATGCCCGTCCCTTCCAGCGCAGAACAGGTGACGACCTCCTGACGCCAGCCGCCGTCCACCGGCGCCAGAAAACGCAGGGCGCGGCTGGTTTCGGCGCGCGCTGCATGCGCTGCGACCTGGTTGTTGCCGTCGGCCTTGTTGATGGCGATCGCGTCCGCCAGCTCCATCACGCCCTTCTTGATGCCCTGCAACCCGTCCCCGGCGCCCGTGACAAGCAGCAGCAGGAAGAAATCGACCATGGTACGCGCAGTCACTTCGCTCTGGCCGGTGCCCACCGTCTCCAGCAACACGAAATCATGACCGGCGGCCTCGCAGAGCAGGATGCTCTCGCGTGTCTTGCGCGCGACGCCGCCGGGCGTGCCTGCCGCAGGGGAGGGTCGGATGAAGGCCAAAGGGCTGTTTGCCAGCGCTGACATGCGCGTTTTGTCGCCCAGGATGCTGCCGCCGCTGCGCGTGCTGCTGGGGTCAATAGCGAGCACGGCCACGCGCATGCCCTTGCTGACCAGCAGCATGCCGAGCGCCTCGATAAGCGTGCTCTTGCCGGCGCCGGGCCCACCGGTGATGCCGATGCGCAGCGAGCCGCCGCTGTGCGGCAGGAGCGCGCGCAGCAATTGCCTTGCCTCCTGACGATGGTCAGGGGCGCTGCTCTCGACGAGCGTGATCGCGCGCGCCAGCGATTTCCGCTCCCCGGCGAGCAGGCCAGCGGCCAGCGCAACGACAGCGGGGGAGTGGACATTGGCTGCTTCAGCCACCATTTTGCGACAGCCGCTCGCTCAGCTGCGCCAGGATTTCCTGCGCTGCGTGCGGGATGACTGTGCCCGGCCCGAAGATGGCCGCGGCGCCTTGCTCGCGCAGGAATTGGTAATCCTGCTGCGGAATGACTCCGCCGAGGATGACCATGACGTCCGCGCGGCCCATGGCAGCCAGCTCTGCGGTCAGTTGCGGCAGCAACGTCTTGTGGCCGCCGGCCAGCGAGCTGATGCCGACGACGTGCACGTCGTTTTCGACCGCCTGACGTGCAACTTCCTGCGGCATTTGAAACAGGGGCCCAATGTCGACGTCGAAGCCCAGATCGGCGAAGGCCGTCGCGATCACCCTGGCACCGCGGTCATGGCCATCCTGGCCGACTTTTGCTACCAGGATGCGCGGTCGGCGACCCTCCACGCGTTCGAATTCAGCGCAGCCCTGCCGCGTTTTCTGGATGTCATCGCCCTCGCCCCAGGCGACGCTGTAGACGCCGGAAATGGTTTGCACCGACGCTTCATGCCGCCCCCATACCTTCTCCAGGGCCATCGAAATCTCACCCAGCGTGGCGCGCGCTCGCGCCGCCTGCACCGAAAGTTCCAGCAGATTGCCCGTGCCACATTCTGCGGCGTTCGTGAGCGCGTTCAACGCCGCCTCGACCTGTGGCTCATCACGCTGCGCGCGCAGTTGCTGCAGGCGCCCGATCTGGCCGGCGCGGACAGCGCTGTTGTCCACGTCGAGAATGTCCAGTCCCTCGTCCTGTTGTGGCCGCCAGCGATTGACACCAACAATGATTTCCTGGCCGGAGTCGATACGGGCCTGACGGCGGGCGGCAGCTTCCTCAATGCGCATGCGCGGCAGGCCTTCGCCGATAGCGGCTGCCATGCCGCCCAGCGCCTCGATCTCTTCGATATGCGCCCAGGCGCGCTGCAGCAGGTCCTTGGTCAGCTTTTCCACAGTGTAGGAGCCGGCCCAGGGATCGACGACGCGGGCGAGGCCGCTTTCATGCTGCAGGACGAGCTGGGTGTTGCGCGCGATGCGTGCGGAGAAGTCCGTTGGCAGCGCGATGGCCTCGTCCAGCGCGTTGCTGTGCAGCGATTGAGTGCCGCCAAATACGGCTGCCATGGCCTCGATGCAGGTGCGCGTCACATTGTTGTAGGGGTCCTGCTCGGTGAGGCTCCAGCCGGAGGTCTGGCAATGGGCGCGCAGGGCCAGCGACTTGGGATTCGAGGGCTCGAATCGTTGTATCAGCTTTGCCCAGAGCAAACGCGCGGCGCGGAGCTTGGCAATCTCCATGAAGAAGTTTAGCCCGATGCCCCAGAAAAAAGACAAGCGCGGAGCAAAGTCGTCAATGTGTAATCCCGCTCTCAGCCCGGTGCGTACATACTCCAGACCATCGGCAAGAGTGTAGGCCAGCTCAAGGTCTGCGGGCGCGCCAGCCTCCTGCATGTGATAGCCAGAGATGCTGATGCTGTTGAAGCGTGGCATGTGTTGCGCGCACCAGGCGAAAATGTCCGCGATGATGCGCATGGAGGGCGCCGGCGGATAGATGTAGGTGTTGCGGACCATGTATTCCTTCAGGATGTCATTCTGGATCGTCCCGGTCAACGCCTTTGGCGGGATGCCCTGTTCCATTGCTGTAGCGATGAAAAAGGCCAGCACCGGCAATACGGCGCCGTTCATGGTCATTGAGACCGAGCAGCGCTCCAGCGGAATGCCGTCGAGCAGCCGCTGCATGTCGTGCAGGGAGCTGATGGCAACCCCCGCTTTGCCAACGTCTCCGGTTACGCGCGGATGGTCGGAGTCGTAGCCACGGTGCGTCGCCAGATCGAAGGCGATGGAGAGGCCGCGCTGGCCGGCGGCCAGGTTTCGCCGGTAGAAGGCATTGCTCTCTTCGGCAGTGGAGAAACCGGCGTACTGGCGGATTGTCCAGGGGCGCTGCGCATACATCGTCGGATAAGGGCCGCGCAAATAGGGCGGGATGCCCGCTGTGAAGGCAAGATGCGTCGCATCCGCGAGGTCGGCGGCGCTACACAGTGGCGGCAGCGCGATGCCCTCGGGCGTTTGCCAGACAGAGTCTGCGGCAGTGGCCGGGGCTGGCGCCGGCTCATAATCAGCGCGATACGGAATATTCGCGAAATCCGGGTTCGCGCTCATGGGGCAATCCCTGTGCGCTGCTGCAGGGTCTGGTTCAACTTCAAACAGTCCGCCCCCAGGTGCACGAAGTCGTCGATGCCGGCAGCGCGCAGTTCTTGCTGCTGCGCTTCTCGCGGCCGACCGGCCAGGTACACAATCATCTCCGGACAGCGCTCTCGTATCCGTTTACAGAAGGGCGGGACCACTTCCGGGTACTTTGCATCTTGCGCGCATATCACCACTGCGGGCGCGCCAGAGGCAATGGCGGCTTCCGCGGCGCCCTTGGCATGCGTCAAGGCGCCGTCATCCACACACGCAAAGCCGCCAACTGCAAAAAAGTCGCTGACGAAACTGGCGCGGGCGTGCAGTGCTGCTGCTTCGCCCAGTCTGGCGAGATAAACGCGCGCCAAAGTGCCGCCCTGTTGCCTGTGAGCTGCTGCGCTGCCGCGCAGGACTTCCCAGGGAGCGGCGTGGCGTTGACTGTGCAGCGGCAAGACGCTGCCCATTTCTCCGTCGTCTTGCGCCAGCGCGTCGGCGAGTTGCGCGAGTGTAGCCCCGTGCTCCGCAGCCTCCAGCAAGGCGGCGAACGTTTGAGTTGAAGCGTCCACTGCAGCCAGGGCAGGGAGATCGCTACGGGCACGGCTGGCGAATTGGGCAGCGCGCCTGCTACTAAACCCGTCCGGGGTCGCGGCTTGCGCGTCAGAAGTGAAATCGACTGTGTCCGCGAACTGGTTGCTGCCAACCTGCACATCCTTGCGGCGCGCGTTGCGCTGCGCACGCTGTTGCGCCACCGCGACGATTTCGCGCTGGATGCTGCCAGAGCGCAATGAAAAGAGCAGGCCGCCGCAGGCCTCGATGCGCTGGAAGGCCGCCCAGGCCTCGCGCGCCAGCCAGTCTGTCAGCACCTCAATCGTCCACGAGCCCCCGGCTGGCTCCTGCAGCCTGGCCAGGCCAACCTCATGCTGCAGGATGAGCTGCTGGTTGCGCGCATGGCGCCGGGAAAACTCGCTCGCAGGGCGCAACGGCGCATCGAAGGGCTCGATCAGCAAACTGTCGCAACCACCAATGATGCCGACCAGCGCTTCCTGGCTGCTGCGCAGCATATTGCTCCAGGGGTCAAGCGCAGACTTGTTGCGGCGAGACGTGCGCGCGTGCAACGTGAGATGCTGTGAGGCAGCCGAACCACCGAAGGCTTCAATCATTTGTGACCAGAGCAGGCGCGCGGCCCGCAGCTTCGCCAGTTCCATCAGGAAGTCGCTGCCGAGCGCCAGCCCGAGCGACATGCGGGACGCGACCGCGTCGATGCTCAGGCCCCGTGCGCAGATCTCGCGCACACTGGCCGCGCCGTTCGCCAGCGAGCAGGCCAGCTCCTGCACCGCATTGGCGCCGGCCTCATGCCAGACAGTACCGTCCAGGAAAATTGTGTCCAGGCCAGGCGCATGGTGCAGGCACCAGCGCGTCCAGGCCGCCTGCTCGTCATACAGTGACTCAAGCGCAAAAGGTAGCCTGCCATTCGTCGCGAGCCAGGCCAGCGGGTCTGCCCCGACCGTGCCGCGCAACGCGACCAGGTCCTCACTGCGGCGCCGCAGCGCCGCCGTCAACAGCGCAGGCAGCGGCAGACTGCGCGCGCCGCACTGCATCAGCAGCGGCACGCTGTCGAGCGCAATGTCATCGAGCACTGCCGCCAGGTCCCCGGCGTCTGCCAGGGAATTGCCGCCCTGGCCGACAAGCCCGGCCGCCGCTTTATCCGGATCAAGACAGAGCAGCGTCGCATCGTCGGGCAGCAAGGCGATGGCCGTGCCGCCATTGGCGATGTCGGCGCGCAATTCCTGATTGGCAACCCGGGGGTTGGCTTGCCTGCTGGCCTGGACGATCAGCCAGGGACGCGCCTGGGTCGAGCCACCACCCAGGCCCGGCGCCCCTCCTGGCAGTGCATGCTGATGTTGAATGTGGATGCTGTGCTCGGCGCTGTAGAGCGGCTGTAGACGCAGCCCCTCAAGCGTGTCAGTCGCCAGCGATTCCAGGGATACAGAATTAGGTAACAGGGCGCGGGCGGCCGCCTGCCAGTCCGCATGGCTCGCTGGCGAAAACTCGTCAAATTCAGGTGGCGCAGCGGCCATGTAACACCCCCGTCACTCGGGAGTATAGCGCATTGTGAAGCGGGTGAAGGGTCTGATGGTGCTCAGGATGGTACTCGGGATGGTCAGCAGCAGGCTGTCTGGTCCTGGATTTTAGATTAATTCCTTAATGCTGCGGCCCTGCCTGGCCATGAATTTGTGCAGACCAATCTTGTCGATGGTGCGCAGTTCTTTGGCGGTCACCCGCACGCGAACGAAGCGTTCGAGCTCGGGCACCCACAGGCGCTTGTTCTGGTAGTTGGGCTTGAATTGGCGGCGAGTAGCCTTGAGCGAGTGGCTGCGATTGTTGCCAAACTGTGGCTTGACCGTGGAAATACTGCGCCTGCTGGCCATTTGCCGTTCCTCTTGCTGACAGCCCGACGGCCAGTATAGTCTTGCCGGCCCGGCAGTCAAGCCTTAATCCATGCCCAGATAGGCCTTTTGCACCACCGGGTTCTGCCTCAGCCTGGCGGCATCGTCACTCAGCACGATACTTCCCGATTGCAGCACGTAGCCGCGGCTGGCGACACCCAGCGCCATCGTCGCGTTCTGTTCAACCAGCAGGATTGTCGTCCCCTCTTTGTTTATGCGCTCTATCGTCTCGAAAATAGTTTCGACCAGCACCGGCGCCAACCCCATGGAAGGCTCATCCATCAGCAGCAGGGAGGGGCGCGACATGAGGGCGCGCGCCGTAGCCAGCATTTGCTGCTCGCCGCCACTCATGGTGCCGGCCAGCTGTTTGCTGCGCTCGCCCAGGCGCGGAAACAATGTGAAGACGTATTCAATGTCCGCGCTGATCTCCTGACGGTCACTGCGGTGCCAGGCGCCCATCTCCAGGTTTTCCGTTACGCTTAACCTGGCGAAGACCCGCCTCCCCTCTGGCACCATGGCGACGCCCCTGCCGACGAGCTCATGCGTCGGGAGGGACTGCAAGTCCTGGCCGCGAAAGAGAATCTTGCCGGCGCGGGCGCGCATCAGGCCGCAGATTGTGCGCAGGGTCGTGCTTTTGCCGGCGCCATTGCTGCCGATGAGCGTCACGATTTCGCCTTCGTCAACATGCAGCGAAATGCCCTTCAGCGCGTGGATGTTGCCGTAGCTGGCGTGAACCTCGTCGAGCAGCAGCAGGGCGTTATCCGTTGTTTGTTCGTCCATTACGCTACGTTTCCCGCTGCTCCCCGGCCCAGATAGGCCTCGATCACATCTGGATTGTTCTGGATTTGCTGCGGGGAACCTTCTGCGATTTTTCTGCCATGATCGAGCACCGTGATGTGCTCCGAAATCCCCATCACGACCCGCATGTCATGTTCGATCAGCATGAGTGTGATATCCAGGTCATCGCGTAACTGGCGAATGAAGTCCGTCGTCTCGGCGGTCTCACGCGGATTCATGCCCGCAGTCGGTTCATCCAGCAGCAGGAGCTGCGGGCGACTGGCCAGCGCCCGCGCGATTTCCAGTCGGCGCTGGTCGCCATAGGGCAAGTTCTTTGCAACAAGGTCGCCCTTGCCCTGAAGTCCGACGAAATTCAGCATGCGCCGACCTTCTTCCTCGGAGTCCCGGTTTTCACGCTTCGTGCCCGCTGTGCCCAGTATGGCGCCCATCCAGGTCGAACGCAGATGGGCCTCCTGGCCGACCATGATGTTCTCGATTACCGTCATGTTGTTGAAAAGGCGGATGTTCTGAAAGGTGCGGGCGATGCCGGAGCGAGTGATCTGGTCAGTGCTCATGCCATTGAGGCGTTGGCCGTTAAAGCGGAGCTCGCCTTCGTCAATGGGGTAGAAGCCGGTCACGCAATTGAAAAAAGTCGTCTTGCCGGCGCCGTTGGGGCCAATGATGCTGGCAATGGAGCCGCGCCTGATTTCGAAATCCAGGTTGTCAACGGCGACAAGGCCGCCAAAATGCTTGCTCATGCCCTGTGCGCCAAGAATAATTTCGCTCATTGCGCCAGTTCTCCGACAGGCTGACTGGCTGAATCATCGTCGCGCCCCACCTCACGGCGGTATACAGCCGAGGGCCACAAACCCTCCGGCCGCGCGAGCATCATGGTGACCATCAGCGTGCCGTAGAGCAAAAGGCGGAATTCGTCAAACTCGCGCAGTAGCTCCGGCATTCCGACGAGGAAGAGGGCGCCAACGATGATCCCGGGCAGGCTGCCGAGCCCGCCGATTATGATGAGGCTCAGCACGTTAACCGAGACCAGCAGATTGAAGCTGGACGGGAAGATTGTCCCCAGTTTGGCCGCGAAGATTGCGCCGGCCAGCCCACCCGTTGCCGCACTGATGGTGAAGGCCAGTAGCTTGGAGCGGGCGGTATTGATTCCCATGGCAGAAGCGACATCTTCATCTTCGCGGATCGCCATCCACTGGCGCCCGATGCGGGAGTTGTTCAGCCGCGACGACACAAACACCGCCAGCAGGCAGGCGCCCAGAATGATGTAGTAGAGTCGTTGCGGGCCGATCAAATCGACGCCGAGGAAGTTCGGTGGAGGGATGAAAAGTACCCCCTGTGCGCCACCAATGATCGGTTTGAGCCAGTCAGAGAGTGCCAGCAGGCGGATAATCTCACCAAAGCCCAGCGTGGCAATGGCCAGATAGTCGCCGCGCATGCGCAGCACTGGCAGCGCAAGGATGAAGCCGGTAAACATGGCGACCAGCAGGCTTACGGGCAGCACCAGCCAGAAATTGAAGACCGAGACGCCCAGCTTGCTTTCAATGCCGAGCGCGCCAGTGGTGGTCAACACGCCCATTATGTACGCGCCAACTGCGAAGTTGGTCACATAGCCCAGGTCAAACAGGCCGGCGAGCCCAACAGCTACATTCAGCCCCAGACCCATGAGAATATACAGGCCAATGTTGGTCAGTACGTCGCTTATGGCCGACCCCACCAGCACAGGGAGCAGCAACAACAGGATGCCCAGCGCGCCAACCCTGGTGTACTGCAGCGCCCGACGTCGCTCCACAACTCGTTTGCTCTTGTTGGCCTTGTACCAGGACCAGAACAGGTCTGACAGAAAGGCGATGAGAAAGATGGCCGCGGCAGGTTCCGGTTTGAGCGTGTCCCTGCGCAGGAACCAGGAGAGCGCATCCCGATCCAGAAACTGGGAAAGCAACTGACGCACGAGTTCTCCCAAAATTCCAGCGCCCAGCATCCATGCCAGGGCAGTAAGGAGCGCATGTCGCAGACGTGCCGGGATGAGCAGAATTCCGGCGCCCAGTGCGCCCGCTACGCCCAGAGTAGCCAACAGCATGAGCGATCCGGCAAGCAAGGTGTCGCTGTCGAAACTTAACAGGCGGATCAGGTCGCGGTTGACATTGATCAGCACCGACCTGAAGTTAAGCAAGGTGTTAAGCCACAGGAGCGCCAGCAGCGGCAGGCTGGTCACCAGGCCGGTCACAAGTCCACGGAGCAGCAGGCGCAGGGGGGCGCCCCTGTCTGTCTGGCGGCCGTTAAGCCAACCGGCAAGCGCTGCCGGAGCGACCAGCAACAGTAGCCCGAGAGTGAAGGAGTTGCGGACGACTTCGCGTTCGTCGAAGGCCACCAGCATGCCGATCAGCGCTGTATAGAGCGCGACGCCGCCGGCGATGAGTCCGATGCGGATGAGTGGCCGCCAGTTAAGGGACTGCGTGCTCATCTCAGGCCTTCTCCGTGGAAAGACGTTCGCCCAGGATGCCCTGCGGCCGGAAGATGAGGACGAGCACCAGCATGGTGAAGGCGATGACGTTCTTGAGCTGGTTGGCGCTGGGAATTCCCAGGCCGGTAAGCACCAGATTGGGGCCGATGGCCTCGATCACGCCCAGGAACAGGCCGCCCAGCATGGCGCCGGGGATATTGCCGATGCCGCCGAGCACAGCCGCCGTGAATGCCTTGATGCCGGGGAAAAAGCCCATGAAGAAATTCACGCCCTGCGGCCGAAACAGGCCGTTGATAACTCCCGCCGCGCCGGCCAGCGCGCCGCCGATCGCAAAGGTGAAGACGATGATGAGGTCGACGTTGACGCCCATCAGGGTCGCGACCTCCTTGTCTTCAGAGACCGACCGCATGGCCTTGCCGATACGGGTTTTCTCGACCAGCCAGTAAAGACAGACCATCAGGAGAACTGCGGACGCAAAAACGAAGACCTGCACGACAGGTATATTGAGTGAACCCAGCGCGAATGTGCCGCGCAGGATGCCAACTGCGGGATAGGACTTGAAGCCGGAACCAAACAGGCCGCGAAACGTATATTGGATGAAAAAGGAAGCGCCAATAGCGGTGATCAATGGAACGAGCCGCGGCGCGTTGCGCAGGGGGCGATAGGCGATACGCTCCAGCAGCACCGCAACCAGCATCGAGACCATTGCCGCGAAGCCCATCAACACAAGGATGGCCAGCAGCGGCTGGCTGTCAAGAAATCCGGACTGGCGGAAGGCATTGGCCAGAAAGACGGTTGTGAAGGCGCCGGCCATGAAGACATCCCCGTGCGCAAAATTAATCATGCGCAGAATGCCGTAGACCAGAGTGTAGCCAAGGGCGATGAGCGCATAGATGCTGCCCTGCGCCAGCCCGGCGATAAAAAGCGCTACCCACTGTGCAAACGAGAAGCGACCGGAGGCGAGTGTGCCCAAAGCTCCGATCACGATCAGGGACAAAATAACGAGTCGAAGAACGCTGATGACCAGATCAACGCCGGAAAATCCTTCACCCCAGCCAGACCCTGTCGAATCCTTGCCGTTACCAGATCGTACTTCAGTCACATTGATTTCCGATTGTAGAATTCAGGCCGGCAACCAGATCGATTGCCGGCCTGTTGTGTTTGTTCGTGCAAACACCTGCTGGCGCAGACCTTACATGTCGTCCTCTGCGTCCGCCTTGGACCAGATGATAGCCGGCGGCCAATTACCCTCATTGACCTCTGCCTCGGTGATTAGATACATCCCCAGCGCTTCACCTGTGGCGCAGTCGCCGGTTTCGTTGCAGGTCAACACACCCGTCAGGCCCTCGTAGTCCACGGTCGCCGAAACTGCATCGCGCAGTGCCTGGCGGCCTATGACTACCGAGCCGTCTTCCATCTCGACGGCGACCGCCTCGATGGCATCCAGCAGGATGTTGGCGGCGTCATGGGCATGGGCATGGAAGCCGCTGGGCGGGCTGCCACCGAATTCTGCATCCCACTCCGCAAGAAAATCTGCGTAGTCATCGCTGGAGAGGTAGGGCCCGGAGAGATACATGCCGATGGCCGCGTCTCCGGAGGCTTCAGGGAAGCTGGCGACCAGCAGACCGTCCGCGCCCATGAGAATGGTGTCCTCAAGACCCGGGATGTTCTGCGACTGGGCGACAACAAAGTTGCCTTCGGGCTCGAAGATGGGGAAGTAGAGCACGTCCGGCGGGTTGGTGGCAATTTCGGTAAGGATGGCGGTCATGTCGGTATCGCCCTTGTTGACGGCGCCCTGGAACACCACCGTGCCACCAAGCTCGGCAAAGGTTCTGGCCATGACGGCCTGCAGGCCATCCGTGTAGGGGTCGCCGTCGTGGATGGTTGCTGCCGTGTTGGCGCCCAACTCGTTCAGCGCGTATTCCGCTGCCATGGCGCCCTGGAATTCGTCATTGTGGGCTGTGCGGTAGTAGCCAGGTTGCCACAGACCACCCGCTTCCACATCCGGATTGGTGAGAGCCGGTGACGTGTTGGATGGCGAAATCATCAACATGCCGGCCGCGCTGATGACGGGCAGGGCCGAGGCAGCTGCGCCTGAACAACTGGTACCTACAACACCCAGAATCTGCTCGTCCGAGGCGATCTTTTGGGCTGCTGTCTGGCCACCTTCAGCGCTGCATATGCTGTCTTCAGTTACCAGCTCAATTTCGCGATCCAGAACCATCCTGCCACGCCGGTTGAGCGCAATTTCAACGCCGCCAACCGAGTCCTCGCCGAGAAAGGCGACTGGTCCCGAAAGCGCTGACATGACACCGATAGTCACGGGGTCGTCCGGGGCCAGCACTACGCAGCCGATTTCGTCGCTGCAGTGGCTGTCCGCCTGAACGCCGACGGCAAACATCATCAGGAACACAACGATAATTATCAGTTTGCTTCGCATCCTGGACTCCTTGCTTTCCTCCAAACTGGACCGTGAACGGGTGCTGAACAAATACTAGCGGCGTAACAGAGAGTGCGCCAATTCGTCAACTTTGCCTTACCGTCATGTTAATTGCTGTCATCTTCGCTCATCCGGGGCGACCAGAGGATGGTTGGTGGCCACTTGCCATCAAAGACTTCAGCTTCGGTGATCTCGAAGACGACCATTGACTCGACTGCGCCACAGTCGCCGGTCGGGCTGCAAGTGAGCGAACCTGTCAATCCTTCATAGTCTTCTACCGCCGCAAATGCGTCGCGCAACGCCTGGCGGCCAATCTGGACGCTGCCATCCTCGCCATGCACAGCGATGTCTTCCAGTATGTCCAGCAGCATGTTGGTGGCATCGAAGGCGTAGGCGTGGAAGCCGCTTGGCGGCACGGTGCCGAAGCGCTCGTCCCAAAGTTCCAGAAAGGCGTCATAGTCATCGCCGGTGACTGCCGGGCCCGTTAACATCACCCCGAGCGCTGCTTCGCCCGAATCAATCGGAAATCCTTCCACCAGCAAGGCATCCGCGGTCATCATTGCGGTGTCTTCAAGACCGGGGATGAATTTGGCCTGAGCCACCAGAAAGTCGCCCTCGGGCTGGAAGAGGGGAAAAAACAACACGTCAGGCGGGTTGGAGGCAATCTCCGTCAGGATGGCCGACATATCGGTGTCGCCGACGTTGACGGCACCGCTATAGGTGACTTCGCCACCGAAGCCCTCGAAGTTCTCGATTGTGGCATCCACCAGATCACTGGAATAGTTGCTGCCATCGTGGATGGTTGCCATGGTCAGCGCACCCAGTTCCTGATAGACAAAACGTGCGGCGACGGCCCCTTCCAGCAAGTTGTTGTACACCGTGCGAAAAAAGCCAGGCATCCAGACTCCACCGGTCTCACGGTCCGAATTTGTCAGGGCAGACGAGGTTGTGGTGGGCGAGAGCAACAGAAAACCGGCGTTGCTGACGATCGGTATGGCCGGAACGGCGGCGCTGGAACAGTTGGGGCCGATGATCGCCACAACCTGCGGGTCGGAGACGATCCGTTGCGCTGCCGTCTGCCCGCCCTCGGAATTGCACTGGCTGTCTTCGCCAATCAAGTAGATTTCATGGCCAAGGACCATGCCGTCACGTTGTTCGATGGCGATTTCGATGCCGCCAAGTCCGTCAAATCCAAAGAAGGAATTGGGGCCCGAAACGGTCGCCATCCAGGCGATGGTTACCGGGTCATCGGGGCCGATCGTGACGCAGCCAATTGCATCCTCGCAGACGAGCTCCTGGGCGAGGGCCGGTATCGAAATGGCTGACAGGAAAAGAAACAGTATCAGAATCAAGGAAGTCAAACGTGACATTTAATACTCCTTTACTATGACTGACTGGCTAATAGTCGTTCCACGTGACGGCGCCGCCAGCACGGAGCCCCCGTTTCGTGAGCATCAAGCAATTCCGGAAACGGGGCAATTGCAAGACTGGCGAGAAATGGCAACCTGCATGGTCTTGCAGCAATGTGCCTCCCGCGCTCACCCCGGAGACGTACCAGAAAGTATCAAACTAAAGTTGATGGCATAAAAAGCGTGTGAGTGGTGGCCGCCAAACGGAGGGGCACCATAACGCTCCTGCCACAACTCCAGCAACTCGTCACAGGATTCACCGGCTACTGCAGGGCCGGTCATCATAACTCCCGGCGTAGCTTAACCTGATTCTCAATCCATTCTCGATTCTACGCGCCAATGGCAGACCTGCCAAAATCTGTCTATGGGCCGGCAGCAAGGACGCCGGTGCCGGGCGTCCAGATGAGTTTGGGAGGCCAGTTCGCTTCGAAAACTTCCGCCTCGCCGATTTTGAAGATTCCGATCGCTTCACCCGTCGCGCAGTCGCCGGTAGGAGAACAAGTCAGCGTACCAGTGAGGCCGTTGAAATCTGTGGTGGCGGCGATGGCGCTGCGTAACGCCTCCCGCCCGACGAAGATCTCTCCGTCTTCAGTTACTCGAGCGACTGACTCAATCGCGTCAAGCAGAATGTTGGTGGCGTCAAAGGCGTGAGCATGGTAAGAGCCGGGCGGGGAATTCCCGAATGCTTCCTGCCACAATTCGAGGAATTCCGCATATTCAGGGCCGGCGACGGCAGGGCCGGACAATAGCATCCCGATAGCTCCCTCACCTGAATTCACCGGAAAGCTGGCTACCATCAAACCGCCGGCGCTCACGAGCATAAGGTCCTCCAGACCGGCCATCGTGGCAACCTGTGCAGCAATAAAGTTGCCTTCCGGCTCGAATATGGGAAAGAAAAGCACGTCCGGCCCCGCTGCGGCGACTTCGGTGAGAATTGCGGTCATGTCGCTGTCGCCCACGTTGATCGACCCTTCGTAGAGCAGATCGCCTCCCTGTTCCACAAAGACCCTGGCCATCACACGCTGCAGACTCTCGGCGTACACACTGCCGTCATGGATGGTTGCCAGGCTGCGCGCTCCCAGCTCGCCGTAGGCAAACCTGGCCGTGACGTCTCCCAGCAGCAGGTCGTTTTGCGAAGTGCGGAAGTAGCCGGGTTGCCACACACCGCCGACTTCCCTGTCTGCCTCCGTCAGCCCGGGCGTGGTGTTTGAAGGCGAGAGCATGACGTAACCGGCCCTGCTGATAATCGGCAGGGCGGCGACGGCCGCGCTGGAACAACTTGTCCCGATTATGGCCAGAACTTGTCCGTCGGAAACGAGATTTTCTGCGGCAGTCTGGCCACCTTCCGGGGTGCAGAGACTGTCTTCCCCGAGCAGTTCAATATCGCGACCGAGCAGTCGGTTGTCACGGGCAAGCAACGCCAGCTCGATGCCGCCGAGCGAGTCCTCGCCAAGAAAGGCGACTGCGCCTGAAGTGACGAGCATGTAGCCGATGGAAACTGGCTCGTCCTGGCCGATGACGACACAGCCTATGTCGTCCTCGCACTCCGGCCCCTGAGCCTGAAGGCCCGCGGCAAGAATAAGCAAGACCGGCAACATGCTCATACGCAAGATCGCCATGTCGCCACCTTTCTCTCCCGTAAATCCATCTGAAGCGGGTTGTGTCCTTAGTCGATCAAGGCTTGTTGGCGTCTGCGCGAGGACGGAAACAACAGCAAATGACAGCAACGAGCGATACCCACTGTGATGTTGACGCATTTATCAGCCCACAGCGCATTGCAGGTAACAAGGAACTAACGGTGCACGGTTAGCAGTACATTGGCTGCAGGCCCTGCTATTTCGCTGGTCTCGCCGTCCGGCCAGCGGATCTCCAGACGCTCAAGTGTGGTTCCTGACGGGAAGCCGAAATGCGCGCGAGAGGGGTCGCCGGAGAGGTAACCGCTGGCTGCCTTGATCTCGCGGGACAGCTGTCCGACCGAGCTGTGCAACACCAGACGCGCGCCGATGCCGTTGCGGTTCAGGCTGCCGTCATGCTGCAACGCCACTTGCAGGCTGTCTCCACCGCAGAGGCGATTCTCGAACAGCAGGGCAGGGGCGCGCAGGTTGTTGACGACCATGTCAAGGTCGCCGTCGTTGTCGAGGTCGGCAATGCTCAGGCCGCGGCCGCTTGCGCTGGCTGTCAGAGCCCAGTCAGGCATGTTGACGAATGCGCCGCTGCCGTCGTTGCGGAAGGCCTGGTTCTCTTCCACCAGCTCCCCGGCCGGCAAGTGGCCGAATATCGTGCTTTCGATCATGCCATTAACCACGTACAGGTCGAGATAGCCGTCCTGATCCAGGTCGCCGAACTTGCCGGACCAGCTCCAGCCGGTGGCATCAATGCCGGCCTGTTCCGCAATGTCAGAGTCGATGCCCTGCAGCACATTGGCCATGACCTGGAGATCGCCCTCGGCATGTGGCATGTCCATCATGGAGCTCATCACCGGCTCCCAGGCAGCCATGGTGAGCTCGTCGGCTGCATAAGGCTTCATGTCAGTGGAGAAGAGCTCGACTTTACTGTCATTGTTCAGGTCGGCGCTGTCAAAGCTCATCGTACTGTGGCTCATGTTGCTGAAGGGCCACAGCGCCTGCCAGCCGGCTTCATTTCGTGTCCAGGAATAATCCGGCACGGCAAAGTCATTGCCGACCAGGATTTCCGGCGAGCCATCGCCGTCGATATCGCTTAACAGCAGAGCCAGTGCCTGGGCTTCGTCCGCCAGACGTTCAGCGGTAAACGTAGCGTTGGCATTCTCGTAGGCATAAACGCCGGCTATATGGCTATCAAGGAATTCGGCGCCCAGCAGCGTGAGCAGCTCGGCGTCGTAGGTACCGCCAACCAGGTCCAGATCGCCATCCTGGTCCGTGTCCGCCCAGTTGATTGAGTAGAGCGGCTGAGAGATGCCGGGCAGCAGCACCTGTTCAAACTGGCGGCCGCCCAGGTTACGCCAGAGGTTGGGTGCGCTGGCCACGCGGGAGAAAACGATGTCCTGCCAGCCATCTGCATCGAGGTCGATAATAGTAACGGCGCGCGTGTTGCCATCTCCGAACGTCGCCTGCTCAAACTCCAGCCCCCCACTATTCCACAGGATAGTGTTGGCGCCGGCGTGATTGGCCAGCACGATGTCCAGCAGGCCGTCATTGTCGAGATCGTTGATGCCTGCGCCGCTGCCGTTGGCCTCGAACATGCGCACTTCAGCGCCGCCCGGCACGGTGGTCGTGTGAGGCAGGATATGGGTGACGAAACGGTCCTCACAGTCAGAGGGGAGAGCAAACGGGGTGCTCGTGACCGTCGTCTCAACCGCCATGACCGGCACAACTACCGGCAGCAGGAGGAGGAGTGAAATCAAAAGGACTCTCATGTCACACCTGTCTTTCACGCTGAATCAACCAAGGGACGCAGTCGGGAAGATACCATATTCCCCGGGGCATGCCACGCGTACCCGGAAAGCGCCAGCAGCAAACAGTGAACCGGATTAATGAAGGTGATGTGTCAGGCTCTGCCTAGCGTCCGCCCATGCCGGTGATGGTGATCCCGCGGATGAACCATTTTTGTGCCATCATGTAAACGACCAGGATAGGTAACATGGCCGTTACGGCGCCTGCCATCAGCAACTCCCAGCGAGTGTTGAATTGCCCCTGGAATTTGGACAGTCCGACCGGGATGGTGCGCATCTCATCGCTGTAGGTGATGACCAGTGGCCAGAGAAACTCGTTCCACGTGCCCAGAAATACGAAGATGGCCACGGCGGCCAGCGTGGTCTTGCTCATGGGCAGGATGATTTGCCACCAGATGCGGAAGGAGGACGCGCCATCAATGCGGGCGGCGTCGTCCATCTCCAGCGGGATGCCGCGGTAGTGCTGGCGCAGCAAAAAAGTGCTGAAGGCCGAAAAGGCCGGTGGAATGATCAACGCCTGGTAACTGTCATACCAGCCCAGTATGCGGACGATAATGAAGTTGGGGATGAGCAACACCGGGAAGGGGATCATCAACGTGGCCAGCCAGATCATGAAAAGTTTGTCGCGGCCACGAAAGCGCAGACGCGCGAAAGCGAAGGCTGAGAGCGAGGATGTGGTCAGTTGCAGCAGCACGACGCTGATGGCAATCATGAAGCTGTTTAAATAGTAGCGGTCGAAGGGCACTGCCGTCAGAGCGTTGGGGTAATTGTCCCAGGCGAAAATCTGCGGGATCCAGGTGGGTGGATAGGTAAAGATTTCCGGCGGGTATTTCAGCGAAGTGCTGACCATCCAGAAGAAGGGCAACAACATGACAGTGCTGCCGGCAATGAGCAAGACGTGCAAGACAACATGGGACCAGTTGACTGGAGCCCGAACTGCGCGCGGGAGGTCGGCACCGGCTGTAGTCCGCCCGGTCGTCGTGGCCATGTCAGGCTCCCCTGTCAAACTTCATAGTGAACCCAGCGGCGCTGCAGGCGCAACTGAACGACGGTGAACACAAAGATGATGGCGAACAGAACCCAGGCAATGGCAGTGGCCTTGCCCATGCGCAAGAATTCGAAGGCGTTTTGCCAGATGTAGTAAACGATAGTAAGGGTTGATTGGGGCGGTTCACCGCCACCAAGTACGAAAGGTTCGGCGAAGAGTTGAAAGGCACCAATCATCTGAATGACGAGCAGGAAGAAGGTCGTCGCACTGACCATGGGAATGGTTACATAGCGAAAGCGTTGCCAGTTGCTGGCGCCATCGACGCGGGCTGCGTCATAAAGCGCCTCGGGGACTCCCTGCAGGCTGGCGAGGTAGATGACCATTGTGAAGCCGACGTTTTTCCACAGGGTCAGCAGGACGACGGCCGGCTTGGCCCATATAGGGCTGTTCAACCAGTCCGGTGGCTGGATCGGCAGTTGGTAGCGCTCGGCAATATCCCAGATCACAGAACTAATGAGGCCGAAATCACGGTTGAGTAGCCACTGGAAGACGAGCGCTGCAGCGACGATGTTGGTCACGACCGGCATGAAATAAATCAGGCGATAAAACTGCATGCCGCGTATACGCTGATTAAGCGCAACAGCCAGTGTCAGCCCGATGGTCAGCTGCAGCGGTACGAGGGCCACCATGTAAAAGAGGGTGTTGCCCAACACACGGCCGAAAATACGGTCGCGAGTGAACAGTTCGATGTAATTTGAAATGCCGTTGAACTGGGGTGGACTGAGCAGATCCCATCTGGTGAAGCTGATGCCCATGGACATGACGATGGGAATGAGGACGAAGATGATGAAGCCCGCGAGACCGGGCAGCAGGAAAATCCAGGCCTCGCTCTGCTGCTGTGGATTCCAGCGACCGATCCCGGCCCGCTGACGCAATGCTTCAAGGGAAGCAGATCTGACGTTCGTGTCCATCGCTGCGGCCTCTCCGATGTCAGGTCAGGGCGATGTGCACCCTGACCTGATGTTCAGTTTTGCTGTGTGGGCTCTAGCCCATCTCGGCGAGGAAGGCGTTCACATCATCGCAGACGCCAGGCAGCACCTCTGCCGGCGCAGCCTCGCCGGCCCAGATTTGGTCCATAACCGGGCGAATGAAATTGCCGTTGATCTCGCCCCACTCCGGAATGTAGACTATGCGCCCGATCTTGGCGCCACGGCCTTCGATGATGAAGGCCATGCGGTTGGCGGGCGGATCTGCCGGGTTCTCCTCGGAGCCGAGGAAGGCTTCAGACAAGGCGGTGGACTCGAGCGCAGGCAGGATCTCGCCCGAGGCGGTGTAGATGCCCTGGCCGCCGTCAGTGCTCTGCAGCCAGCTCAGGAAGGTCCAGGCGGATTCCTTGTCGTCGCTCAGGGCGCTCATGGTCCAGGCGGCGCCACCGGCGGCGGCCGCGCGCTGACCATCCGCAGGGATGGGCACCGGGGCCACGTCGTAGTTCATTTCGGCGGCGTTGAAGGCCGAGACACGGCTGGCGTTCTGGATAATCATGGCGACCTGGCCACTCTGGAAGACGGCGGCGTCACCACCGGCCTGTCCCAGGTTGGCACTGCGCATGGCATAGTTGTTGTCCATCAGGCCGGCGAAGAACTCAACCGCCTCGATGGATTCGGGCGTATCCAGACGGCACTCCGTCGGGTTGCGCACGTCATCCAGAAAGGCACCGAAGTTTTGCAGCACGAAGAGCGAGTACTTGCCGCCTTCCATGCCCAACGCGTAACGTGCAACGCGGCCGGTGCTCTCAACGACTGTCAGCTGCTCGGCAGCGGCAGTCAAGTCGTCCCAGGTCCAGTCATCGGTAGGGTATGCAACCCCGACCTCATCGAAGATGTCCTTGTTGTAGTAAAGCACCTCGAGGCCGATGTCACGCGGGAAACCCCAAATTCTGCGGGTGCCGTCCTCGTCGTAAGTCGTGCCATACTCCAGCAGGCCGGGCCAGAAGTCGGAGATATCGTAGTTGTTGGCCTCGATATAGGGCGTAAGCTCTTCAAGTACGCCCCGGGCTGCGTAACGGATGGGCGGCGAGAGGAAGAGCACATCAGGGATGAGCGCGCCGTCACCGGCAGCCCACAACGTATCCAGCGTAGTAAAGTAGTCACCCCAGGGCTGGTGCCAGATTTCGATGTGGATGTCGGGGTTGGCCTCCATAAAGGCGTCGGCGACCGAGATGTGAGTGGCGGCTTCTTCCGGGCTGCCCCAGAAACCCCAGGTGACGGTAGCCATATCCTGGGCCACTGCGAGGCTGCTGAAAAGTGCGAGCAGCACGACAACAATCAACACACGAACCAGTTTATGTTGCACTGTCTTCCTCCTGATTTTTCGGACAAGTTCAACGACCATGAAATGGTAACAAGCATTCCCTTTTTTGCAAACGCCTCCTTTAGTATACAGACTCAACTGGCCCACCGCCCGGCCGCAGGTCAAAGTCGTTGTTTTCCGCGGCAATGGCAGCTGCAGGCTTGACGCGCCGCAGCTCACTGAAGAGCGGCGTTGCGCCAGTCTGCACACAATGATCCGCATACAGGAACATGGCCGCGGACCAGGCCTGGTCATCGAAGCCCATCGGGTGGCCACTTTCCCCGTGTAGCCACTCGTTGAAGCCCCAATTGCCCCTGTCGGCACTCTGATACAGTGATTTAGCCAGAGCATGCAGCAATCGCACGGCTTCATCGTGCCAGCCATGGCTGACGAGCGCAGCGACGTGAAAGCCACCAATCATGGGCCAGATGCCGCCATTGTGATACTGGTGCGGCAGGTTCAGATTTCGGCTGCGATAGTATTCGCGCCAGTCCTTTTCGCCAGGGTAGACAGGAGGATAAATCGCCTTGGTCGGGTAGGGCTCGGCCAGGCCGACCTGATACATAAATCGCAGGATATGTTCGCTGCGGTGTCCATCGGCGATGCCTGTCAGGATAGCCATGCAGTTGCCGAGGCTGTCGCACCACATGCCGTACTCGCGGAAGGCGACCCAGGGCAGGTAATAGGGTCTGCTGGAGATAGTGCCGATGTTGTGGTAGAGCATGAACCACTCAAGGCGGATACTTTTGAGGCGTTCCAGATGTTCGGCGAAATGCCCGGCCACCCAGCAGCGATCCACCCACAGCAGAAGGTTGAGGCGCTCGTGTATGTCCGCCGAGCCCACGAACGGTCGATGTCCCTCCGCGCCGACAATGGCGCGCATCTGTTCCCAGGCCAGCATGGCGGCATAGTAGAGCACATTGTCGTAAAGTGTGTTGTAGCGGATGGAGATGAGATCCATCCAGTTGCCGGCTTCGGGGACCTCCAGCAGACCGCATTCGTTCATGTCCTGATATTCAAGCCAGAGTAGAGCGCGGTCTATTTCCTGCCAGTGCTCCATCAGGAAGGCAGAATCTTTAGTAATGAGATAGTGCAGCCAGTGACCCAGAATGAACCACAGGTTGGCATCCAGCGCCCCGGCGTTCTCGGTGCTGATGTAACCATTGTCCGGGTTGACGTTGAGTGGGATCAGACCCAGGTGTGACTGAAACTGGCCAAGGACATCGAGGCTGGCGCGGGCGGCCGCATGGAGTTGCGCATCGCCGCTGGCCAGCGCACCAAGCGAAGTGATGATACTGTCACGGGCCCAGATCTGAGGGTAGCCGGCAGCGGCGCCGGATGCCCGGAATCCCTGGCTGGTCACACAGCGGCCGACCACAGCAAGGGCCCGTTCTCGTGCCTCCTGAACCAGTCGTTCTTCATCCATGCGCAGGTCCATTGACCACTACTGCACGATGAAATTCTAACATGAATTCATTAGAACTCGAAACATACCTGTTATTTCACCCGATCTGCTCGCCATCGTGGGTGAAGGCGGTAGCTTCCATGCGCAATCTGGTGTGGCGGTTGAACCAGCTGAGGGCCGAAAGAGGTACGCTGAAATCGACAAGATCGTTCTCTGCCAGATGCAGGCCGTCGCCCGCATGCAGGGTTGCTGCTACGTCAACCTCGCCACGTAGGTCCGCCACCCTGCCATAAATCCGGCGATGATCGCCGAGGTATTCCATTCGTCGAATGCGCAGGGGAAAGACGAGCGAATCTGACAGGCCCTGATCTTTTTCCATCGCGGGGGCAAAGTCCTCCGGGCGGAAGCCGATGATGCAGTTGTCCTTTTCGACAAGGTTCATGGGCGGCGTACCCAGGAAAGTGGCGACGAAAGTGTCGGCCGGGCGGCGGTAAAGCTCCTGCGCCGTTCCAACTTGACGGATACGCCCATCGGACATCACGGCGATGCGATCGCCAAGACTCAGCGCATCCTGCTGGTCGTGGGTAACCAGCAGAGTAGTTACGCCGAGTCTGCGTTGATAACGCCTGAGTTCGGCGCGGGCCACGCGTCGCAAACTGGCATCGAGGCTGGAGAGCGGTTCGTCGAAGAGAAACACTCGCGGCCGGCGCACGATGGCGCGCGCGAGCGCCACGCGCTGTCGTTCGCCTCCCGAGAGCTGCGTAGGGTAGCGTTCCAGGCGGTTGTGGATGTCCAGTTGGCGCGCGGCCTGCTCAACCCGGGTGCGAATCTCATCGCGAGGCAAGCGTTCGTTTTGCAGCGGAAAGGCGATGTTGTTACGCACGTTCATGTGCGGGTACAGGGCGTAACTCTGGAACACCATCGCAACGCCGCGCTTGTCCGGCGCCACGTTGTTAACACCTTCGTCCCCGATTTGTACCCAGCCAGCGTCGGGCGCATCCAGGCCGGCGATCAGGCGCAGCAAGGTGGTCTTGCCGCAGCCGGAAGGTCCCACCAGCACGAGCAACTCGCCGTCCCGCAGGGCCAGCGAAACCTCGTCGAGGGCGCAGACATCCCCGTAGAATCTGCTTAGGCCGGCGGTAACGACGCGCGCCATTGCCCGGTCTCCGTAACTTACCGCTTTGCGTATATCACTGTGCGAACCGAAACATGTCAGCACGCAACGAACTGTCGCAAGAAGTATGCACTACCGCAGTTCAAATGTCTACGAAGCGATGGCGCAGTGCAAATCCGTAACGGGCATGCCCTGCAAGCCGTGACTTCTGTATTCACTTTCGACCGGTGCCAGCATCCCGGGCCGGATGCTGACAAGTGCAACTTCTGACTCTGGTACAATCCACCAGGAAGCCGCGTGTTTTCGCAGGGAAGCAAGGTGCTGCGGCGCCCAATAAACGGTGGAGTTGAGCCATGAAAACCAGTCCATTTAACCAGCCAGGTGAGTTCTACAAGGGAAACCTGCATGCCCACTCCACCAATTCTGACGGGCGCATGCCTCCTGAAGCGGTTTGTCGGCGCTATCGCGAGGCGGGCTATGATTTCCTCGCGTTGACCGACCACCACTTGGAGAAATTTGGCTGGCGCGTTACGGACACGCATGCGATGCGCGCGGCGAACTTCACCACCCTGATTGGTGCGGAACTGCACAGCGGGCGAACCGAGCTGGGTAATCTCTGGCATCTGCTCGCACTGGGCCTGCCACTGGATTTCGCGCCACCGGCAAGGGATGAGAGCGGCCCGCAGCTTGCGCAGCGCGCCCTGGCCACCGGCGCCTGGGTGGCCGCAGCGCATCCGGCCTGGTACTGTCTTAGTGAGGCGGACATCCTGTCACTGGGCGTGATTCACGCCATTGAGGTTTACAACGGCCGTGCTAACAATCACAATGGCCGTGGTGACAGCTGGTACATTGCCGACCTGCTGTTCGCGCATGGTCAGCGTTATTCGGTCTGCGCCAACGATGACACGCACTTTATGCCAGGCCGCCCGGACTTCGGTATGGGCTGGGTACATGTAAAGAGTCGCGGGCTGCAGCCGGCATCTCTGCTGGAAGCGCTCAGGCAAGGATCGTACTACGCCAGCACCGGCCCACAGATTCACGATGTGCAGTTGCTGGCTGGCAACAAGGTGCGTATCCGCTGCAGCGACGCCGTGCAAATTATCATCGCCGGCGCTCGTGACACTGGACAAAATCAGTCCGGAAAGGGGCTGCGTGAAGCTGAGCTCAGCCTGAGCGCCATGGGAGAAAGCCCATACTTCCGCGTCGTGGTGCGCGACACGGCGGGGCGCGAGGCATGGACCAGCCCGCACTGGCTGGAGTAAACGGGTCAGGAGAGCGTCATGCGTATTGCTGAAATGCACTGGAAGCAGGTGGAGGACTGGTTGAAGCGGGATGATCGCTGTGTGCTGCCCACGGGCAGCACAGAACAGCATGCCGGCCTAAGCCTCTGCGTTGACAACATCCTCGCCGAACGGGTGGCGGTAGACGCCGCAGAGCCGACGGGCGTGCCGGTCTTCCCGCCCGTGAACTATGGTCTGACTCCCTACTTCATGGCCTACCCAGGCACTGTCACGCTGCAAACGGAGACCTATGTCGCATTGCTCTGCGACATCCTCGGCAGCCTGGCGGACACAGGATTCCGACGCATCCTGATTGTGAACGGGCACGGGGGCAACTCCCAGGTTACTGAAAATGTGCTGGCGTGGGCCAGCTCCCGCGCAGGACTACAGATCATCTGGCACGACTGGTGGAAGGCGCCGGCAACCTGGGCGGCCGTGCAGGAAGTCGACAGCCTGGGATCTCACGCCTCCTGGATGGAGAACTTCCCCTGGACGAGGCTCGCAGACGTGACCCAGCCGGATGCCCAAAAGCCGATGGCCGATGCAGCGCTCGTCAATGACCTTGCGCCAAAAGAGATCCGGACCCTGCTCGGTGATGGCAATATGGGCGGCGTGTATCAGAAGCCGGATGAAGCAATGCTGCGAGTCTGGCGGGCAGGTGTCGCTGAAACGCGCGTCTTGATCGAAAGCGCCTGGTCAGACGACTAACGCGCCTGTCAATTCAGGCCGGCGCTGATTACAGGGATTGCAGCGGAGGGGACGGCAGCCAGGCCAGGACATGCCTGCAGCAATGGAATTGTTTACCTGGGAAGAAAGTTGGATTATACTACAGA
The DNA here is from genome assembly GCA_965238035.1 of Phototrophicaceae bacterium. GTDB lineage: Bacteria > Chloroflexota > Anaerolineae > Aggregatilineales > Phototrophicaceae > JAGWBD01. Next base: position 2,792,398 of record OZ250163.1, read on the forward strand.
CTGACCGGTCGGTTCACAGTTGCGAGGCAGGATGAAAACCGGATTCTCGCCACGCGATCCGGACGGGACGAAGGGGCGCATTCTTGATGCCGCCCTTGAGAAATTCGCCAGCCAGGGCTATCACGACACCCGCATCGATGAGATTGTCGCGGGCTCCGGCACGTCCAAGGGCGCAATCTACTTTCACTTCCCCAACAAGGAGCGCCTCTTCCTGGCGCTCGTCGACCAGTTTGCGGACCTGCTGGAGCGGCGCGTACGGGCCGCCATCGAGCCCGAGGAAGTCGGTATGCGACGTGTGCAGGCCGGGCTTCACGCCTGCCTTGACACCTTCGGCAAGTATCGGCGCCCGGCCAAGCTCTTGCTGGTGCAGGCCGTCGGCCTGGGCAGCAGCTTTGAACAGAAACGAATGGAGGTCAACGACCGTTTCACCGGGCTCATTCAGGGCTGGCTGGATGAGGCCGTCGCAGTGGGGGACATCGCGCCGGTCGATACCGAGGTAGTTGCCTGCGCGTGGATGGGGGCGATCTACGCCGTTGTCATTCGCTGGGTCTACACCGGCGAACCGGACTCCCAGCGCATACTCTCGGCCCTGCTGCCGGTGCTGCTCAAAAGTGTGGGTTATGAAGCGCAGTCGGATGCCTGAATTCCCGCCAGCGCTCCATCCAGCCGGCCGGTTGCTCAGCGTCAGCCAACCTTGTCCCGGCCTGAAATTGCGCGACTTTCTGCGCCTGGCGCGCGGCGGGCCCCGCTTCGCGTTTGAGCTACAACGCAGCGGCCTTGCTTTCGCCGGCGCCGGCATCACTGCGGAGCTGGTCGCCTGGAGCGACCGCTTTCAGGCCATCGAAAGTCAGGCGCGCGCGCTCTTTGCCGGTGCAGTGATTGATGGAGACGGGCCACAACAGCGCGAACCCAGGCTCTTCGGCGGCTTTGCTTTCCAGAATGATTTTGTGCCGGACAACACCTGGACCATCTGGTCACCAGCCTGGTTTGTGTTGCCGCACTACCAGTTTTCGCAGTCAGATGATGGTGCCTGGTTGACGCTCAACGTGCAGATTCCCTCGGACGAGGATCCTTCAGAAACGCTGGCAGCGCTGCGAGCAGCGCTGCGCGCGCGTTGCGAGGACCTGCAGGATCACGGACTTGTACAAGAAGACACGACTTCACCCAGGTTGCTTTCGCTGGAGTATCCCATGACTCGCAGCACCTGGGAGCGCATCATCACAACTGCGACACAGCGAATTCGTGACACAGCGCTGGAAAAGGTAGTGCTTTCTCGCGTCGCTGAAATGCGTTTCAGCGACGCGCCGGACGTCAATCAGGCGCTGGATACGCTTCGTGAAAGTTTTCCGGACTGCTGGCGCTTCCTGTTCGAGCCGCGTTCCGGCCACGCTTTTTTTGGCGCCACTCCCGAGCTGCTGGCGGAGCTGCAGGGACGTCAGCTGCGCAGCATGGCGCTGGCCGGTTCAGCGCCCCGCGGCAATTCGTCTGCCGCTGATGAGGCGCTTGCACAGCAGCTGCTCGGCGACCGAAAAGAGCGTCACGAGCACGCGTTGGTCGTGGATGCAATGCGCGCGCGCCTGGCTGACTTCGGCAAATTGCAGGCTCCCGCCGGACCACAGGTGCTAAAGCTGGCCAATATTCAGCACTTGCTTACGCCACTGACCTGCACCCTGCACAGGGCCGGGGGGTTGCTACCTCTGGTCGAACTGTTGCACCCGACGCCGGCGCTGGGCGGGGCGCCGCGAGAGCTCGCCCTTAAGCACATCAGCGAACTTGAGCCGGTGCCGCGGGGTTGGTTCGCTGCGCCCCTGGGATTCCTGGACATGCGCCTCGACGGTACCTTCGTGGTGGCAATTCGTTCGGCAGTCAGCCAGGAGCGGCGCTTGTGGCTCTATGCCGGTGTGGGCGTAGTGAAGGACAGCGTTGCGCAACGCGAATGGGAAGAATCAGAACTGAAGTTTCAACCCGCGCTGACGGCACTGGGCTTGCTGGAAAACGCTCATGGCTAATCCGGCCACCTTGTGGGCGCGCACTTTTGTCGCTGCGCTGGCGCGCGCCGGCCTGCGCGCGGTCTGCGTCGCGCCGGGGTCGCGTTCCACGCCACTGGTTCTGGCCTTCGCGCGTCAGGAGGGCATAGCGGTCTACTCTCACCTGGACGAGCGCAGCGCGGCGTTCTTTGCGCTGGGCATGGCACTGGCGCAGGACGAGCCAGTAGGGCTGCTGTGCAGCTCCGGCACGGCAGCCGCCAACTTCTTCCCTGCCATCATCGAGGCCACCATGGCCCGCGTCCCTTTGCTGGTGCTCACTGCCGACCGTCCGCCGGAGCTGCGTCACAGTGGTGCCAACCAGACCATCGACCAGGTCAAGCTCTACGGCAACCACGTGCTGTGGGCGGTCGATTGCGCCTTGCCCGAGGCGTACCCCTCGGCGCTGGCTCTGCGCAACTTGCGCACGCTCGCGGCGCGCGCCCTGGCTGTGGCCAATGGAGTGCGCAAGGGCGTTGTGCATGTCAATATGCCCTTTCGCAAGCCACTAGAACCGGACGCTGACGACGATTTTGCAGACAAAGAATCGCAAGAAGTATCCAACACTTGGACAGGGGCAGCACCTTCGCCAGACTTGCAGAACGAAGCTCTGTCCGAGCTCTTGGCGTGCTTCGGTCAGTACAGGGAGGGGCTTATCGTCTGCGGGCCGGGCTGCACGCGAGATTTCCCGGCGAAGTCTGTCCTGGCCTTTGCGCACCACCTGGGCTGGCCACTGCTCTGCGACCCACTGTCCGGGCTGCGCTACCAGGGCACGTCATTTGTGGCTTGTGCGGACACCATCCTTGCAGCGCGGCCCGCTGCTGCGCCGCGACCCGACATCGTCTTGCGCCTGGGGGCTATACCCACATCCCTTGCAGTAAACGCCTGGCTTGATGCGCAGCGACCGCAGGTACAGATTCAGCTAAGTCCAGCCGGCGTGTGGGCGGACGACAGTCACCGGACGACGCACTTTCTGCAAGCTGGCGCAGATGCGCTTGACGCAATTTGCAGGGCAATTCTGGTGCAGACAGATTGCACTCTGGGAAGGCAATGGTGGGCGCACGCAGAGGCCCTCACGCGAGCATCGCTGAACACTTCGCTCGCCAGCGGCGCCTGGTTTGATGGTGCTGTCGTGGGCGAACTGCTGGGTCTGCTGCCAGATGAGGCCACCCTGTTCGCCGGCAATAGCTTGCCCGTGCGCCTGCTGGACCAGTTTGGGCTGCCGCAGGGGCGAGGTCTGCGGGTTTTCGCCAACCGCGGCGCCAGTGGCATCGATGGCAATCTGTCGACTGCTTTTGGCATCGGGATGGCTCGGGCAGAGGAGCCGCTGGTCGCATTAATCGGCGACATCACCTTTTATCACGATATGAACGGCCTGCTGGCGCTGCGCCGACTCGGCCTGACGCCGACGATAGTGCTGCTCAATAACAATGGCGGCGGCATCTTCCAGCGCCTGCCAATTCACGAACATGAACCTGAGTTCACACAATATTTCCTGACGCCGCATGACCTGGACTTCAGCCATGCAGCCCGGCTCTATAACCTGGAGCATGTTCGCGTGAATGACCGCGCTGCATTCCGTGCCGCATTTTCCTGTTGCATCGAGTCAGGGAGGGCGCAGATCATCGAGGTAAGCACGAATGCGCGCGCTGACCTGAAGCGGCGCGCGGAAATTCTGGAAGATGTTGGATTGCAGCTGGACGGAATGGCCGGGAAACCGGCCTGAAAGGGAGGCGAGTGTGACGGAAGGGGAAAACCAGGCGGGCGTCAGCAACGACGAGCTGATGATCCTGGCAGATTGGCAACAGGTACTTCCGCCCGGAGACATCACGTATCACAAAGCGGAGGGAATCGCGCGTATCGCCTTTAACCGGCCAGAAATCCGCAATGCCTTTCGGCCGAAGACCATTGACGAGATGACTGCAGCAGTGCTGGATGCCTGGCACGACAGCGCCATCGGCGTGGTGTGGCTCACGGCCAACGGTCCCAGTCCAAAGGATGGTGTCTGGTCCTTCTGTGCCGGCGGCGACCAGAAGGTGCGGGGCAAGGCAGGCTATGTCGGCGATGACGGTGTGGCGCGCCTGAACGTGCTGCAGCTGCAACGCTACATCCGCAACATTCCCAAACCCGTCGTTGCAGTCGTGCCCGGCTTCGCCATCGGTGGAGGGCACGTGCTGCATGTCTGTTGTGACCTGACCATAGCCAGCGACAACGCGCGCTTTGGCCAGACCGGCCCGATTGTCGGCAGCTTCGATGCCGGCTTCGGTTCCTCTTATCTGGCGGCTCAGGTAGGCCAGAAAAAGGCGCGCGAGATCTGGTTTCTGTGCCGGCAGTACAGCGCGGCCGAGGCAGCAGCAATGGGCATGGTGAACTGCGTTGTGCCGCTGCACGAGCTGGAACGGGAGGCGCTGGCCTGGTCGCGGGAGATCTTGAAGAAGTCGCCGCTGGCGCTGCGCTTCATCAAGGCCGGCCTCAACGCCGAGCTTGACGGACAAACTGGCGTACAGGTGCTGGCGGGCGACGCGACCATGTTGTTCTACATGACCGAGGAAGGTAGTGAGGGCAAGAACGCCTTCCTCGAAAAGCGTGAGCCGGACTTCAGCCGCTTTCCTCGTCGGGCCTGATGCGCGACTGGTTGGCCGCCCGTACGGCTGCAACGCCGCGGCATGAAGCTCTTGTTTGCGGCGACGAGCGCCTGACCTTCGCTCAGCTGAACGAGTTGGTTGCGCGCGAATGCGCCCGTTGGCATGCAGCAGGCATCAGGCGGGGTCAGCGCGTCGCGCTCGTCATGCACAGCCGGCAAGCGACGGTGGTACGGCTCTTGGCGTCTTTGCGCTACGGGACTGTTCTGGTTCCGCTGGGCGCCCGTTTGACTGCCGAGGAAAGCGGAACACAGCTTGAGAAGGCGGCCTGTGACTGGCTGCTGCCGGAGACGGACGATGAACCATTTTGGCATTTGGCTCCGGACGGACAGCGCAACGCAATTGAGCCGTCAGTCGAATTTTCTCCTGGCCAGCTTGCGCAGCAGCGGGACGGACAGTTTCAGCCGGACGCGACCCTGGCGATCGTGCACACTTCCGGCACAACCGGACAGCCGAAGGGAGCCATCCTCAGCGTCAACAATTTTTTCTACAGTGCGCTGGGCGCGACCATGCGCCTGGGTCACTTGCCGCAGGATCGCTGGCTCTGTGTGATGCCGCTGTGGCACGTGGGCGGGCTGGCCCTGCTGACCCGTGCCCTGCTGCAGGGCGCGCCAGTCGTGCTGCAGCCAGAATTTGACCCTGATGCAGTTCTACATGCGCTGGAACATGAGGCTATCTCGCTTGTCTCCCTGGTTCCGACCATGTTACACAGGTTGCTAGAGCGTAAACCCGGCAACTGGCCAGGCAGACTGCGCCTGATCCTGCTTGGCGGTGCGGCGGCCTCGCCCGATTTGCAGCGAAGAAGCGCTGAAATCAACCTGCCGGTTGTGCCCACCTGGGGCCTGACGGAGACGACTTCGCAGGTGGCGACGATGTTGCCGACTGCTGCGCAGGACAAGCCGGGGAGCGTAGGCAGGCCCTTGATCTTCAATCATCTTCGTGTGGTCAATGAATCAAATGAAGCAGTCCAGTCTAACCAAATGGGCGACCTCCTCGTAAGTGGGCCGACGGTCATGCACGGCTATTGGTGCGACGAACAGGAGACGGCGCACGCCTTGCATGGAGGCGAACTCCATACGGGCGACCTGGGCTATCTGGATGAAGATGGAGACCTCTTCATTGTGCAGCGATGCAGTGACCTGATCATCAGCGGCGGCGAAAATGTCTATCCGGCGGAAATCGAGCGCGTCCTTTGCTGCCACGTCGCTGTGCAGGACGCTGCAGTCCTGGGCATTGCTGATGCGGAGTGGGGTCAGCGGGTGGCAGCAGTGGTGCAGTTGCAGTCGGGAGAGAATACATCCCGCGAAGCGCTGCAAGCCTACTGTCGAACACGCCTGTCCGGTTACAAACTTCCGCGAGAAATCCACTTTGTTTCGATGCTGCCGCGCACAGCGTCCGGCAAGGTCCGCCGCTCAGAGCTGGCGCAGCTCTTCGGTGACTAACCGTGCCTTTCCTTGAGGTCAACGGGCTTAACTATCACTACCAGCAGGCGGGCAGTGGCCCGGCGCTGCTTCTCTTGCATGGCTTCGCGGGCTCGCTCGTCAACTGGGCGCCTCACATACCAGGCTTCACACGTCACTTCACAACAATTTCCGTTGACCTGCCCGGACATGGTCAGATCCAGGCGCCGACTGATCCCGCCCGCCATGGGCATAAACAGGTCACCACCGATCTTGCCTCATTAATGTCGCATCTGGGCTTACACAGATTCCATTTGCTCGGTTATTCAATGGGCGGCCGCATGGCGCTTGCACTGGCGCTGGCACAACCTCAACGACTGTGTGCGCTGGTGCTGGAGAGCGCTTCCCCTGGAATAGCAGATGCCGGGGAACGCGCCGCCCGACGCCTGCTGGATGAGTCACTTGCCCGCCACATTGAGCTGGAAGGGGTGCGAAACTTCGTTGCATACTGGGAGCAACTACCCATGTTTGCAAGTCAACGACAATTGCCCGCAGAATTGCGAAGGATGGTGCGGGAACAACGACTTAAGAACTGCGCACGCGGACTTGCCGGCAGTCTGCGAGGGGCAGGCGCGGGCGCCCAGCCCAGCTACTGGTCACAGTTGCCACAACTTCGTATTCCAACATTACTGTTGACGGGCGCCCTCGACACGAAGTTCTGCGCCGTCGCTGCGCGAATGGCAGCAGCAAATCCCGGTTTTCGGTTGCAGCAAATTGTAGATGCCGGACACTGCATTCATCTGGAACAACCGCAACACTTTCAGCGCGCAGTTCTGGGCTTTCTGAACGCGGCAGGAGACTTGACATGTTGATTTTTGATGGGCATCTGGATCTGGCCTGGAACGCCCTGCAGTGGAATCGTGATTTGCAGCAGTCGGTTTACACGCTGCGCACGCTGGAATCTGCGCTTGCTGGCAAGGGCCGCGGCCAGAACACCGTTGCCCTGCCGGAGCTGCAGAGCGGGCGCGTGTTCTTGTGCTTCGCGACTCTGTTGGCGCGCTCGACTCCAGTGCAGGTGGCGCATGTGGACTTTCATTCACCGGCGCAGGCCTTTGCCAGCGCACATGGCCAACTGGCCTGGTATCGCGCCATGGAGCAGTTGGGCGAACTCACGCTCATTTCCTCCAGCGCGCAACTGGAGTCACATGTACAGGCCTGGCTCGCCTGGGAGGAATCCAACGCAACTATTGCGCCGCCGCCCATCGGCGTCATTCTGGGAATGGAAAGCGCCGACCCCATCCTTGAGCCACAGGACTTGCCCTACTGGCGTGAGCTTGGCGTCCGCCTGATAGGGCCGGCGCATTACGGCAGCGGTCGCTACGCCGGCGGTACAGGCGTGGAGGACGGCATGACTGCGCGTGGCCGCCGTCTGCTCGTGGAGATGGCGCGCCATGGCGTGCTGCTCGACCTGACGCACTTGTCGGACGCGGCCTTCTGGCAGGCGCTGGAAATGTACGAAGGCCCGGTGCTGGCCAGCCACAACAACTGCCGCGCCCTGGTGCCCCATCAGCGCCAGTTCAGCGATGAACAGCTGCAAGCCATCATCGCACGGGATGGCGTCATCGGCGCCGCGCTGGACGCCTGGATGCTCGTCCCCGGCTGGGTGAAAGGCGTTAGCAGCAGCAGGTCGGCTGCGCTGTCACAGGTTGCTGACAACATCGATCACGTGTGCCAGCTGGCCGGCGACAGCCGTCACGCAGCGCTCGGCACGGACCTTGATGGCGGCTTCGGCCGTGAGCAATCCCCTTGCGATCTCGACACGATTGCCGACCTGCAGAAGCTGGCAGACATCCTCGCTGCGCGCGGCTACGGCGACGCCGCTATAGCTGCCGTGCTGCATGGCAACTGGGTCGATTTGCTACGCAGAGCCTGGCGTGACTAAAGTGTTTAGGCAGCAGGCGCGCTGAACAGCAGTGATAATCCTGCCCAGGTCAGCATTACCAGCATGGCGCGCTCAAAGAGGCGGCGGTTGATGCGTCCGATGGTGCGCCGCCCCAGCCAGACGAAGGGCGGGATGATTGGCAGCACCCACACGATGCTGAGGATTCGTGGCACGTCGACGATGCCGGTAGCGAAGTAGCCAGGCATTTTGGCCAGATTCACAGTAAAGAAGAAGAAGGTGATGGTGCCGACGAACGTCGTCGGCCTGGAGCCCTGCAACAACAGCCAGGCGGTGATTGGTGGCCCGCCCAGGTTGGCCAGCGTGGAAGACATGCCGGAGGCCGCTCCGGCAAGCCGGCCATGCCAGTCACGTGGTTGGTATTCGACCTTGCTCAACGAGTCGCTGGCGATCTTGTAGAGCACGATAACCAGCGTGGCGACTCCCAGAATATGCCTGAGAACCAGGTCCGGGAGATTAACCAGCAGGAAGGTGCCACCGATGATGCCAAGCAACGCGCCAGGCAACAACAGACGCATGAAACGCGGGTCCCATTCGCGCCAGTAGAAGCGCATGGCGAAAATGTCGCCGACAATGAGCAGGGGCATGGCAATGCCCACCGCGCCGGCGACGGTCATACGTTGTGTGAGCAGGGGCAGGATGATGGCGCCGGCCAGCGGCCCACCGATGCCGCCCTTGACCAGCCCGATTGATATGGCTGCGATGAGAATGGCGGTCTCGAATTCCATTGTTCCTCGTGTTCGCTGGACGCTCAGTATAGTCGCGCTGCGTCTGCAACTGCACTGGCAGGCACCCCGGCAGCCTGATATGCTGGCGCGGGCCAGAATCGCGAGGAGGAGAAGCCGGTGAATATCGAGCACATTGCGCTTAATGTGGACGACCCCGAGGCCGTGGTCGCCTGGTACGGGAAGCATCTGGGCCTGCGCATTCTGCGCAAGGTCGGCGGCGAGGCGCAGATTCATTTCCTCATTGACGAGGCAGACAGGGTCGCGCTGGAGATCTTTCATCACCCCGATTCCCCGCGCACGGACTTTCACGACCTGCATCCACAGCAGTTGCATGTCGCCTTCGCGGTGGACGACATCGAAAGCGAGAAGCAACGCTTGCTCGCAGCCGGTGCTACCCTGGATGGCGACGTCCTCAGCATGCCGACCGGCGATCTGCTGCTCTTCCTGCGCGACCCCTGGGGACTGACGCTGCAACTGGCCAAGCGTGTGACGCCGCTGCGCTGAACGCAGCGAAGGGGGCGTGGCATGAGGTTTTCTGCCAGTGATGTAAACATGGCCCGGGTCTCTGCGCAGCTTGATCGCCTGGCGCAGATCGGTGCGACGCCGGCTGGTGGTGTGACGCGCTATACCTTCTCCCCGGAGCACATGCAGGCCACGCATGAAGTTGCCGGGTGGATGGCGGGAATCGGCCTGGAGCCCTGCTTCGACCAACACGGCAATCTGCTGGGCAGGCTGTCTGGCACCGACCAGATAGCCGACATGGTGCTCTCCGGCTCGCATCTGGACAGCGTGCCCAACGGCGGCAACTATGACGGCGTGCTGGGCGTGCTGGCGCCACTGGAGGCCCTGACCCTTATTCAGGAGCATGGTCTGCAGCCGCGCCGACCGCTGGGACTTGTCTCCTTCATTGAGGAGGAAGGCGCCCGTTTTCACGGCCTGCTGGGCAGCGCACTGGCAGTCGGACATCTGTCAGACCTGGAAATCGCTGAAATCGCTGATTCACAGGGTCGGCGTTACCTTGATGAACTGGACTCCTGTGACTTCGCCCTGCCGCAGCATGAAGTGGACTGGCGACGCGGCCTGCACGCCTGTCTGGAGCTGCACATCGAGCAGGGCAAGCGCCTGGAAGCTGCCGGCGTCCCCGCCGGAGTCGTAACCAGCATTGCCGGGCCGACATTCCTGCAGGCGCGTTTTGAGGGGCAGGCGGATCACGCCGGCGCGACCGAATGGGCGGACCGGCGTGATTCCCTGCTGGCGGCTGCCAATGTCATCGTGGCCTTGCGTGAGATGGGCATGCGTGAGTTTCAGGGTCGCGGACACGTGACCGTGGGCGCGCTGACCGTGCAGCCCAATGTGACCAATGTGATCGCCGGCGAAACCACTTTCAACATCGATTTCCGCGCCGCGGACGAGGTTACGCGCGCTGAGATGCAGGGTCGCATCGAAGAGATTCTGGCGCAGCAGGCCGCCGCCCAGCGTGTGGATTGCACTTGGCAGCAACTGCATCATGCGCCCCCGGTCGAGACGAGGACGCACATACGAGAGGCTGTCGAACAGGGCGCAGCCGCGGCAGGCGTGGCAAGTATGCCGCTGGTCAGCTGGGCCGCGCACGACGCCATGAACATGTCCCTGGTCACGGATGCCGGCATGCTGTTCGTGCCCTGTCGTGACGGACGCAGTCACACCCCCGAGGAGTACGTCACTCCCGAAGACATTGCCAGCGGCATTGCCGTGCTGGCCAATGCCCTGTTAACTCTGGCAGGGCAGGGGTGACATGAAACGCCCGAACATCCTGATTCTCTACACGGATCAGCAGCGCCACGATGCCTTGGGGGCGAATGGCAACCGTGAAATTCTGACATCCAATCTGGATCGCTTCGCCATAGAGGGCGTCAATTTCGATCATCATTTTGTGCAGAATCCGGTCTGCATGCCCAGCCGCGCCAGCTTCCTCAGCGGCTGCTACCCCTCACAGCTGGGCATCACGCATATGGGCGTGCCCCTGCCTGAGGACATCGTAACGCTGCCGCATCTGCTGCGGCCATACGGCTATCGTTCATCCAACATCGGTAAATTGCACTTTCTGCCACATGCAAACCGCGATCACCGCGTACCGCATCCCGCATATGGCTTCGACCATCTCGAAATATCGGATGAACCCGGCGTGTACGAAGACGCTTATCAAGCCTGGGTGCGCTCTGTCACGCCGGAGCAGATCGACCACATCAGCGTTGGCCTGCCGCCGGGGGCCGATGTCTGGAAACGTACGATGGGCATCCAGGACGAAGTGCAGCATCCTTTGGCGGGCCCGCGCCAGGACTTCCGCGACGCCATTCCCTTTCCCGCCCCGGACGAGGTCACGCACACTGCGTTCGTGGCGGAGCAGACCATCGCCTTCCTGCGGCAGCAGCGCGGCCCCTTCCTGTGCATTGCCGGATTCTACTCCCCGCATGCGCCCTGGGTCGTGCCGCAGCGCTGGCTGGATTGCTACGACCGGCAGTCGCTGGGCCTGCCACAGTATCCTCCGGAGATTGAGGCTTCCCGTGACGAAGCCGGTTTCACCAACGAGGTCCTGCGCACCGCGCGCCATGGCTACTACGCCATGGTCAGTGAAGTCGACCATCACGTGGGGCGCATCCTGGCGGCATTGGATGAACAGGGACTGGCCGAAAACACCATCGTGGTCTTCACTTCGGATCACGGCGAATGGCTGGGCGAACATCTGCGTTTCGGCAAAGGCTGGCCGGGGGCTGATGCCGTGAGTCGGGTGCCTTTGCTGCTGCGTTGGCCGGCCGGCGGTCTCGTGAGCAGACGACGCGTGAGCGAAATTGTGGAAGCCGTGGATGTGCTGCCCACCCTGCTGGAGGCTGCTGGTATCCAGATCCCGCCGCATCTGCAGGGAACCTCGCTTCTGCCCCTGTCACGCGGAGCGCCTGCCGACAGCTCCGCTTCGGCTGTCATGGAGGCGAATGGCTGGAAGACCCTGCGCACAGCCGGGCATCGCTATCTGGTGCATGCTGACGGCCGCGAAAGTCTGTGGGACCTGGAACAAGACCCTCGTGAATACAGGGATGTGGCCGGCGACGAGCAATACAGCGCTGTGCTTGCCGAACATCGGCATGTTCTGCTGCAGCGGCTGTTGGCAATGGAGCGGCCTTTGCCCCGCACCTGGATTTACTGACCCGTTCCTGCAAGTTTTCTGCAGTCCAATCAGGAAGTGGCCTGGCAGCAGTGGGTCGCGCGCGCTACACTCTCGTACCCGAAAGGAAGAGAATTTGGTGACGACACTCCCGGCCCGGGCCATTCGCGCGCTGCGTAATCCAATCGTCATTCCGATTTATCTGCCCACACTGCTTTTTGGCATTGCCATGGGCATGGTGAAGCCCATCCTCCCCCTCTACGCGGCAGATTTCAACATCAGTTATGTGCTGATTGGCCTGGTCGTGGGCGCCGAGAGGTTGGGCGCGATGCTGGCCGACGTGCCGGCGGGCGTGCTCTTGCGGCGTTTTTCCGAAAAACAGATGATGCTCGCCGGCCTCGGGCTGGTCACGCTTGGCATGCTGATGCTCTATCTGGCGCCGGGCGTATGGATGGCGATCATTTTTCTGTTCTTTTTTGGCACCGGGCGTGCGCTGTTTAACGTGTCCCGCCACATGTTTTTGTCTGAACACGTGACGCAGGCCAAACGCGGCCGCGCCATCGCCGTGTTCGGCGGCATGATGCGTCTGGGCTTTGCCATCGGCCCGATCGCCGGCGGATTCATCGCTGCAAGGTTGGGCCTGCGCGCGCCATTTCTGCTGGTCAGTGCATGCGCCGTTTTCGGCATCATCCTCGTCGCGCTCTTTCTGCAAGGCTCGCAGCGCAACGGCAAGTCAAGAAAGAAGGAAGAGGGGCTGGCGGTCGTCGAAACCCTGCGAGACAATACGCCCATGTTGGTGAAGGCCGGCACCGGCGTACTTTTCGCCCAGGCGATCCGCGCCGGACGCAGTATTATCGTGCCCTTGTACGCTGCCGATGTGCTGGGACTCGGTCCGGAGGCCATCGGCATTATCGTCAGCGCCTCCTGGGCAGTGGATATGTTGCTGTTTATCCCTGCCGGCTGGATTATGGACAAATTCGGGCGCAAGTACGCCATCGTGCCCAGCTTCTTCATTCAGGCGATTGGCATTGCGCTCATTCCCCTGACCCAGAGTTTCGAGGGACTGCTTCTGGCAGCAGCGGTCATCGGGATTGGTAACGGGATGAGCAGTGGCGCAATGATGACCATCGGCTCGGACCTGGCGCCGGTTAAGACGCGAGGTGAATTCCTGGGGGTTTGGCGACTGATTGGAGATTCAGGCGGAATGTTCGCGCCACTCCTCGTTGGGCTCATCGCCCAGCAACTGGCGCTGCAGTCGGCTGCCGTCGCCATGTCAGGTGCCGGCCTGATGGCCGCAGGAATATTTGCCTTCCTCGTTCCCGAGACTCTGGCCAGAGTGCCGCGCAAGCCTGTGACCGCCGCGGCTACGGGGAGCTGACATGGCGGACATACAGGCCGTCCAGGAGTTTCTGCACGAGTTGCGGCCAAGGGTGCGCGGCGAGCTGCGGGCCGACCAGTACAGCCGCATGCTCTACAGCACGGACGCCAGTATCTATCAGAAAATGCCGCTGGCCGTGCTCATCCCGCGCACGGTGGACGACGTGCAGGCCGCCGTTGAGCTGGCTGCGCGCCACCGGGTGCCGGTGCTGCCTCGCGCCTCGGGCAGCAGCCTGGCGGGACAGGCGGTCAACGAAGCGCTGGTCATCGACTCCACGCGCTGGCTGGACGGGATTCACGAAGTTAACCGTGAGGAGCGCTGGGTGCGGGTGGGGCCGGGACACGTACTGGATGAGTTGAACCAGGCGCTGAAGTCCCATGGACTGCAATTCGGGCCAGACCCGGCCAGCAGCAACCGTGCGGCGATGGGCGGCATCGTCTCCAACAATTCCACCGGCAGCCATTCGATACTCTACGGCATGACGGCCGATCACGTGCTGGAGGCCGAGGTTATTCTGGCCGACGGCACACGTACCCACATTGGCCCGCTAAACAATGCGGCCCTGCGCCAACATCAGGCGCGCTCTGGCCTGGAAGGCAGCATTTATCGTGAGGTGAACAGGCTCGCCCTCCAGAATGCAGATGCTATACGCGCCGGTACACCGCGCCACTGGCGCCGCTGCGGCGGTTACAACCTGGACCGCTTCGTCGAAGGCGGCGTCAATTTCAACTGGCCGCAGGACGAGCAGTTCAACTTGGCGAAACTGCTCTGCGGGGCCGAAGGCACGCTGGGAGTGCTCACTGAGCTGAAGCTCAACCTTGTGCCACTGCCGCGCCGCACGGCGCTGGCCATCGTGCACTTTGACGAACTCTTTGCGGCGCTGACGGCGGTGCCCGCCATGCTCGAGACCCGGCCTTCAGCCATTGAATTGCTGGACAATCTCGGGCTCACGCTCTGCCGCGACGTGCCTGAATACGCACGGCTGTTGCAGACATTCGTAGAAGGCCGGCCGAACTGCATCCTCATCACCGAGTTCTACGGAGACAGCGAAGCAGAGCTGCGCGCAAAAATCGACGGACTGCAACGTCACCTGCGCAGCCAGGGCGTTCCCGCCGGCGTCATCGTGCCGGTGCATGGGTCTGCACAGCAGGAGGACGTCTGGACTGTGCGCAAGGTCGGCCTCGGCCTGATGATGAGCATCCGCGGCGACCACAAGCCGATCCCCTTCATTGAAGATGCTGCCGTGCCGACCGACCATCTGGCGGAGTACGTGACCCGACTGGAAGAGTTTTGCAACGGCCTCGGCACCGACGTGGCCTACTACGCGCATGCCAGCGCCGGCTGCGTCCACATCCGCCCGCTCATTAACACGAAAAAGGCGCAGGAAGTCGCCAAACTGTCGCAGATCATGGAGTTCTCGGTCGAGTTGCTGCATGGCTACGGAGGCTCGCTCAGCAGTGAGCATGGCGATGGCCGGGCGCGCAGCTGGATGAACGAGCGCTTCTTCGGCCCGGAATTGTACCGGCTGTATCAACAGGTCAAGCGCAGCTTTGATCCCGACAACATCCTCAATCCCGGCAACATCGTCAATGCGCCGCCGATGGCCGAAAGCCTGCGCTACGGCGAGGCCTACAAGGTCATTCCCTTGCAAGCGGCGCTGGACTTCACGGATGAGCAGGGCTTTCACCGAGCCGTCGAGATGTGCAACGGCGCAGGGGTCTGCCGCAAGAAAACGACCGGCACGATGTGCCCCAGCTTTATGGTCACGCGTGAGGAAGAGCACAGTACGCGCGGCCGCGCCAATGCGTTGCGGGCGGCCATGTCCGGCCTGCTGCCAACCAGTGAGCTGACCAGCGAGCGCATGTACGGCGTGATGGACCTGTGCATCGGCTGCAAGGCCTGCGCCGCCGAATGTCCTTCGTCGGTGGACATGGGCAAGATCAAGGTCGAATTCCTGGCGCAGTACTATCGCGCGAACGGGACGCCCCTGCGGGCGCGCCTCTTCGGTCATATTGCAGCCTTGAGTCGCATGGGCAGCGGGCCGCTGGCGCCGCTGGCCAATGCCACCATGCGCCATCCGCTGGCGCGCGCCATTATGGAACGCACGCTCGGCGTCAGCCGTGAACGAACGCTGCCCGCCTTCGCGCCTGAGCCCTTCACCAGTTGGTTCCGCAAACGCGGCGCCCCGCAGGGCACTGCCAAACAGGTCGTGCTCTTCAACGACAGTTTCAACACCTGGAATGAACCGCATATCGCCATCGCCGCCACCGAAGTGCTGGAGGCGCTGGGCTACGAGGTGCTCCTGCCAGGACATCGCTGTTGCGGCCGGCCGATGATGTCAGAAGGGTTGGTGGAAGATGCGCGCCAGGCGGCGCTCAATGTGGTGTCGCGCCTTGCCGCCCATGTGGCTGCCGGCATCCCGGTAGTTGGTCTGGAGCCGAGCTGCCTGCTGATGTTGCGTGACGAGTATCGCTATCTGCTGCCGGATGATGAGCGGGTGGAACACGTCGCTCAAAAGGCGATGCTCTTCGAGGAGTTCATCGCGCAACTGGCCGACAGGGGTGAGCTGGAGCTGGCGTTTGAAAAGGCCGCGCGCAAACTGCTGCTGCACGGCCATTGCCATCAGCGTGCCCTGGTGGGGACGGGGCCTTCCATGCGCGCGCTTGGTCTACCTGAGAATTACGAAGTTGAGGAAGTTGATTCCGGCTGCTGCGGCATGGCCGGTTCCTTCGGCTATGAACGCGAACATTATGAGCTCTCGCTCAAAATGGCCGAACGCCGCCTGCTACCGGCGGTGCGCGAGGCGGATGCCGACACGCTCATCGTCGCCGCCGGCACCAGCTGCCGCCACCAGATCCTCCACGGCAGCGGTCGCCAGGCCCTGCATCCGGCCGAAGTGTTGCGCAACGCGCTGGTCGCTGCGCCCGTCGCGAATACAGAATGAGACTGACCAGACTGCTGCTGCGGGCCGCCGCCTGGGTCGCAGCTATCTGGTTGTTGCTGCCCGTGCTTCAGGTCTACAACCAGGTGATACTGGAAGGGTTCAACTTTATGGTGGACGATTCCCTGGTGGAACGCCGCACCATCGATTCTGTCTACTCATTGCATCATGAACTGTTCTGGCCTGTCGTGTTACCGCGGCTTGTCTTGCTCGTCCTGCTGATCATTGCCTCGTACAAAACACTCAGGCGCATGGGATAAACTGCTGGCCTCGCTTGCGCAACCCCACAGTCGAAAGTCTCGTTCTGCATTTGAGCTGTCAAGGGAGTCACTGCCATGCCGGTAACCATTCGCGACGTACAGGTCATCACCACCAAACCCGGCAATTCGAACCTGGTAATTGTCAAGGTGCTGACCTCCGAGCCGGGGCTTTACGGCCTCGGTTGTGCGACCTTCACGCAACGCTGGCACGCAGTGGTCACCGCTGTCGAGCAACATCTGCGTCCCTTCGCGCTCGGACGCGACGTCATGCGTGGTGAGGAATTCTTCCGCATGGCCATGGCGCACAGCTACTGGCGCAACGGGCCGGTGCTCAACAACGCCATCTCCGGCGTTGACCAGGCGCTGTGGGACATTCGTGGCAAGCTGGCCGGCATGCCGGTTTACGAGTTGCTGGGCGGCAAACTTCGTGAGGCGGCCAACGTCTACGTGCACGCGGATGGTGCTTCGCCGCAGGAGGTGGTCAACAACGTCCAGCGCTACATGGAACAGGGGCACCGTCACATCCGTGTGCAGATGGGTGGCTATGGCGGCAAGGGCGGGGCGATGGTCAAGCCTGAAGGCGCGCCCGACGGCAGCTACTACGACCCGCGTGCTTACTGCCGCGACATGCTGAATATGATCGAACATGTGCGCAAGGTGGTCGGCGACGAAGTGGAGCTGATGCACGACATCCACGAGCGCCTGCATCCGGTACACGCCATTCAGTTCGCGAAAGACGTGGAGCAATTTCGGCTGTTCTTCCTCGAGGACGCGCTTGCGCCGGAGGATATCGCCTGGTTCCGGCAGTTGCGCGCGCAGAGCGCTGTACCGCTGGCGATGGGGGAGCTCTTCAATAATCCGCTGGAGTGGCAGCCCTTGATTGAGGAGCGCCTCATCGATTTCCTGCGCATGCACATTAGCCAGATGGGCGGTCTCACGCCCGCGCGGGATGTTGCCCTCTTTGCCAACATGTATGGCTTGCGCACAGCCTGGCACGGCCCGGGCGATACCTCGCCAATCGGCCATGCCGCCAACCTGCAGCTGGATCTCTGGGAGCCCAACTTCGGCATCCAGGAATGGTACGAGCCTTCAGAGCTGGATTATGAGATATTCCCCGGCCTGCCGCAGGTACGGGACGGCTATCTATATCCGAACGCCATGCCCGGCCTTGGCATCGACATCGACGAGGCCCTCGCAGCGCGTTATCCCGGTCAAGATGTGGTCGAATTCTGGACACAAACGCGGCTGCCCGACGGCACGCCGGTGCGCCCATAATGCTGGCGCATGCGCCGGGGATGTTGACAGTCCTGGCGGGAATGACTATAAACCTCGCCGTTGTCCCGCCCATTTGTCCGCACATTGCACATCCCTTTTGATGGAACCTCTGCTTCGGCTGGCACACATTGACAAGTCCTTTCCCGGCGTGCTGGCGCTCGTCGACGTGCAGTTTGACGTGCGCCCGGGCGAAGTGCATGCGCTGCTGGGCGAGAATGGCGCCGGCAAGTCCACGCTCATCAAGATCATTTCAGGCGTGTATCAGGCAGAAGCCGGCGCAATCCAGGTGGACGGGGCAGACGTCGAGTTTGGCAACCCGCGCGATGCCCAGGCGCATGGCATCGCCACGATTTACCAGGAGCTGCTGCTTTATCCCGAACTAAGCGTGGCCGAAAACATCTACATGGGCCACGCCCCGCGCGCCCGCTTCGGCATGATCGACTGGCCGAAGATGCGGCGGCAGGCCGCCGAAATCCTGTCATCGCTGGACATCCACGACATCGACGTGACGCGCAACGTCGGCACCCTCAGCGTGGGCAATCGCCAGCGCGTGGAAATCGCCAAGGCGCTTTCACAGAACGCGCGTCTGCTCATCATGGACGAACCCACTGCTGCGCTCACCGAGGCGGATGTGCAGCGCCTCTTCGCGCTGGTGCGCCTGCTGCGCGAGCGCGGCGTGGCCATCATCTACATCAGTCACCGGCTGGACGAAGTCTTCATGCTGGCTGACCGGGTTACTGTACTGCGCGACGGTCAGTATGTCGGCACGCGCTTGATTGAAGACACCAGTGAGGACGATCTCATCAGCATGATGGTGGGGCGCACCATCGACGACCTTTTCCCGAAATTCGAAACGCAGATCGGCGCTGCAGTGCTGGAGTTGCGTGGCCTTTCGCGAAGGCCCCTGACGAACGACATCAGCCTGAAGTTGCACGCCGGCGAGATCGTCGGCCTGGCCGGACTCGTTGGATCGGGACGCAGCGAACTGGCGCAGGCCGTGTTCGGCTTCACGCCGGCGGACTCCGGTGAAATCCTGCTGGACGGCAAATCCGTACAAATCCGCCATCCCGGTCACGCCATGAATCTCGGCATCGCCTATGT
This sequence comes from Phototrophicaceae bacterium, assembly GCA_965238035.1. GTDB lineage: Bacteria > Chloroflexota > Anaerolineae > Aggregatilineales > Phototrophicaceae > JAGWBD01. Next base: position 2,811,246 of record OZ250163.1, read on the forward strand.
ACCGGAAGATCGCGGCACGCAAGGGCTAATCCGCCAAATGACCGTGCGCGAAAATGTTTCGCTGGCCGTGCTCAAAACTCTCTCGAATGGCAGCATCGTCAATCGCAGCGCGGAGCGCGACCTGGCACGGCGCAGCATCCGCCAGCTAAACATTCGCGCCTACAGCACAGAACAGGTTGTCAACAAGCTCTCCGGCGGCAATCAGCAAAAGGTCGTCGTCAGCAAGTGGCTGGCCAGCAAACCGCGTGTGCTGATCATGGACGAACCGACGCGCGGCATTGATGTGGGTGCGAAGGCCGAGATTCATCGACTGATGAGCGAGCTTGCGCAGCAGGGGCTGGCAATCCTGATGATTTCGAGCGAACTGCCGGAAGTGCTGGGCATGAGCGACCGTATTCTTGTGATGCGCCAGGGGAACATCGTCGCCGAATTCTCGCGCGACGAGGCGACCCAGGAAAACGTGGCCACAGCCATGATGAGCGAAGCCGCGACTGAAGTGCCGGCGTGAACGAAGGACTCAACGCAGACGCCGCCAAACCACACGTTTCAAAAACCGGCATTGCCTTGCTGCTGGTGGGCCTGCTGATGTTGCTCGCCTGGGTACTGCTGCCCTGGATCCATCAGCCGGAGCGCGGCCCGACCCTGGCCCGCATCATCTCCGCCGAGCGTTCAGCCAATGAATTTGACATTCAGCGCCAGGGTCTGTCGCTGCCGCCAATAGCTGCCCTTGTCACGATGGGACTGGCCTTGTGGGGCATGTTTTCGCCGCAACACTCACGCGCGCTCGCGTTGGTCACGCTGATTGCCGGCCTGCTGGGCCTCGTCTACCACCTCACTTTCTTCCTCGCGGTGGGGGAGAGAAGCGCAGAGTTGCTGCCACAGATGGGCAGCGGCTTCTGGCTGACCCTGATGGCGGGGTTGCTGCTTTTGGCCCAGATTGCGCTGCCGCGCAAGGTTTCTCCCGGCTATGAAATCAGCAAGGTGCTTGGTAACCAGGAAAGTGTGCTGGCGCTGGGCATCCTCACGCTGATCATCGTGGTGGGCGTGCTTAATCCGCGTTACGTGGCCGACCGAAACATCTCGGAGATTCTGCAGGGCAACTCCTACATTGCCGTGGCGGCCATTGGCGTTTCGATGGTCATCATGTCGGGCAACATCGATATTTCCATCGGCTCCCTGATTGGCGTGCTGGGCATCATCAGCGGCGCGATGGTGGTGGCGGGTTATCCGGTCTGGCTTTCCTGGCTTGCGCCGCTCTTGCTGGGTGCCCTGGTCGGTTCACTAATTGGCTTTCTGGTCGCCTGGCTGCGCATCCCCTCCATTATCGTGACGCTTGGCATGCTCAGCATCCTCAAGGGTGGTCTGTTAATCTTCACCAATGCTGAATGGATCACCGGCATGCCGCCTGAATACGCACTTTCGCAGCAGCGGCCGCTGGGTATTCCGATGGGCATTTTCATCATGCTGGTGTTGACGCTGCTGGCGGCCTGGTGGCTGCGCAACAGCGCCACCGGGCGCGCCATTTATGCCGTGGGCGGCAACGCCGAGGCGGCGCGCCTCTCCGGCATCTCCGAGCGCCGCACCATCATGACCGTATTCATCATCAACGGCGTTTTCGTCGGCATCGCCGGCGTGATGTTCGCCACCCAGCTGCAGGTTATTCAGGCCACGGTGCCGCCCAACCTGGAGCTGGTCATCATCACGGCCTCGGTGGTCGGTGGCGTGAGCATCCTCGGCGGCACTGGTACTGTTATTGGCTCCACGCTGGCCGCCATCCTGCTCAACACCATCCGCTCGGCGATGGTATTCATCAATGTTTCGCCTTTCTGGCTGCAGGCGGTGCAGGGCATCCTGATCCTGGTGACCGTGCTGGTCGACATCCTGCGCCGGCGCCGGCAATTGATGTGAGAGACGGGTAACCATGATTGAAACGACTCGTCAGGGCCGCGCCAGCGAGATGTTGCGCAGCGCGCTGCTCAGCCAGGAAGGCGTATTGCTCTTCATTCTGGTGCTCTCCGTGCTCTTGCTTTCCACGCAAACCGATGTATTTCTCACGGTGGATAACCTGCTAAACCAGGGCCGCCTGCTTACCGAGATCGGCTTGCTGGCGCTGCCCATGACCTACATCATCATCACTGGCGGTATTGATTTGTCTGTAGGCTCTATCTTCGGCCTCAGCGCCATTATGCTGGGCTACAGTTGGCAAAACTGGGGCCTGCCGCTGGAGGTTGCTGTCGTCGTTGCCCTGCTGACCGGCCTTGTATCCGGCTTCATAAACGGCTTGTTTATCGTGCGCGTGGGTGTGCCACCGCTGATCATGACTCTGGCAACCCTGGCCCTGTACCGCGGCATGGCGCTGGGGATTAGCCAGGGGCGTTCCGCACGCGGCTATCCGGACTGGTTCCTGGAGTTGAGCGCGGGCGAGGTGCTGGGAGTCCCTACCCAGTTGTGGATCCTGATCATCGCTGCGCTCATCTCGGGCTTCATCCTTGCGCGCACTGTCTTTGGTCGCTCACTATATGCGATCGGCAACAACGAGCTGGGTGCACGCTTTTCAGGCATTCCGGTTGGACGCAACAAGCTGCTGGTTTACACCTTCTCCGGTCTGATGGCCGGCCTCGGCGGCTACATATTTGTCTCGCGCGTGACCACGACCCGTTCGGACATGGGCACCGGCCACGAGCTGGACGTCATTGCGGCGGTCGTGCTGGGCGGGACCAGCATCTACGGTGGCACAGGCAGCATAGCGGGGACCGTGATTGGCGTGGTGCTGATTCAGCTGTTGAAGAACGGCCTGGCCCTGACCGGAGTGACCGGTGATGCCACCATCGTAGTGATAGGCATCGTGCTCATACTCGCGATCCTCGTCAACAACTACATCCAGAAACGCCGTTCCGGCGAGGGCGCGGTCAGCGCTGCCTGAAGCAGTATCCTCACTGATGCATGATTGTTATTTTGGCGAAGCAACTTTATACTACGCGCCAGCAGTCTATCTGTTCGAAACAATTTATGAGAAGGACAAGAGCAATGAAGAACGTATTGATGGTAGTGGCGTTGCTGGTGACCACACTGGCGGCCCCGCTGCTGGCCCAGGACGACATGATGATGCGCTGGGACGGCGCGGACGACCTCGACGTCAATCCGCTGGCCTGCCCCGGCGCGGAAATGATGGAAGACGACGGCGAGATGATGGAAATGCCGGAGTATGATGGTGGCCAGCCCACTGATGCGCCGGACCTGATGGGTGCCGAGATCACACTGGTTGACATTCCCAAACTGATCGGCATCGGCTATTTTGCGGCCACCACCAAGGGCCAGCAGCAAGCTGCCGAGGAGCTCGGCAACGTCAGCGTAACGACTGATGCACCCACCGAAGCCAACATCGATGACCAGATCACCTTCATCGAGAACTACATCACCCGTGGTGTTGACGGCATCCTGTTTGCCGCCAATGACCCGGTTGCCATTGCGCCAGTGCTGACGCGTGCGCTGGAAGGTGGCATCCACGTGGTTGGCTACGATGCCAACTCCGAGGCTGGCGCCCGTGAGTGGTTTGTCAACCAGGCTGAATTCAACGGCATCGGCAAGGGTCTGATCGACGCGCTGGCGGAAGAGAAGGGTGAGGATGCCTCATTCGGTATCGTCACCAGTACCTTTACCACGCCGAACCAGGCGCGCTGGATTGCCGAGATGTGGGCCTACGCCAGCGAGTGCTACCCCGAAATGACCTGGCTGGAGACGGTGGAAGCACAGGAAGACGCCATCCTCTCCTTCAACCAGGCCTCGACTCTGATCAACAAGTATGGTGACGACCTGGATGCGCTCTTCGGCATGACCAGCGTCGCCACGCCGAACTCGGCCGAAGCTGTTACCCAGGCCGGGCTCTGTGGTGAAGTGGCTGTGGTCGGTCTGGCCACGCCCAACGCCATGCGTCCCTACGTGGAGTCGGAATGTGTCAAGTCCGTCGTTCTCTGGAACCCTGTTGACCTGGGTTACGCCTCAGTCTACGTGATGCGTGCCGTAGTCGACGGCGAACTGATGCCAGGCGATGCGAGCGTTTCCGCTGGCCGTCTGGGTGATCTGCAGGTCGTGAACGGCAGCGAGGTACTGCTGGGCGCTCCGTTCGTCTTCAACATCGACAACGTGGAAGATTTCGACTTCTAGTCTGGCCCGAGGGTCAGCACAAGCCCCGGCAGCAATGCCGGGGCTTTTTGTTTGTGGCAGGGCAGGCTCGTGTTACTCGCCAGTCCAGGCAACGACGTCGATCTCGACCATGATGCCGGGCAGCTGGCTGCCGACCGTGGTGCGCACCGGCCGTGGCTCCGGGAACCACTTCGCGTATTCCTCATTGAAGCGCGGAAACAGCGACAGGTCGCTCAGGTGCACAGTCGACTTGACCACGTCCTCCATGCCGGCGCCGGCTTCCGCCAGGATGTTGCTGATGCTTTCGAGCACCTGGGCCGTCTGTTCCTCGATCGTGTCGGCCAGCGCTCCAGTTTCGGGATGCGCGGGGCCGATGCCGGAGACAAAGACCAAGTCGCCGGCGCGAAGGGCCTGCGAATAGGCGCCGCCGGGCGGCGGGGCCTTGTTGCTGCGAAACGGCTGTTTGGGCATTTTTGTATCCTCCTGAAACATAGCGGGAAGTTTCCTGCTGTCAGATCGCTGATGAATCTGCGGGTGTCTCCTGGGCCTGCTGCTGAAGCCAGTCCTCCGCCCAGGCCAGGGCTCGCCGCGTCGAGGCAAAGATCACTTCTTCCGCGAGAAAGATTGGCTCCAGCCAGGTCGTTTCGCCGGTGCGCTGCAGTTGCCGGTGAACGTCCTGGCTGACGCCGGCCAACAGCAGGCGCCCTCCCGCTGCCTCGAGTTTGCGCGCGTAGTTCTTCAGGAAGCGGATGCCGGTGCTGCCCAGATAGAGGTTGTCGCGCAGGCGCAACACGACGACCGGCCGCTCGCTGCCCTCAGCCGGTTGCGGCAAGAGTTCTTCCAGCAGCGGCACCGCCGCGAAATACAGGTTTCCCGCTACGGAGACGACCAACGGCTTACGCCCGGACAAGTGCTGTGGCAGCGCTACCTCGCGGAAGGCACCGTCCTCAGTCTGCACCAGGCGCCGCACCTGCAGGTTGCGCGCGGATGACCAGGCGTAAAACAGCAGGGAGATGGCGACGCCAATGTAGACGCTGTATTCCAGCGGGAGAACAAGCGTTGCTCCCAGGGTGACGAGCAGGGCAATGCGCGCGGCGAAGTTGACGCGCCAGGCAAGGGTCAGGGCATCCAGGCGAATGAGGCTGGTCGCGGCGACGACCAGCTGACCGGCCAGCGCCGCCAGCGGGATGCGCTCGATCATGGGGCCGAATATGAGCAGGATGGCTGCGATGAACAAGCCCGAGAAAATGTTGGCCATACGGCTGCGGGCGCCCGCGCTGATGTTGATTGCGGTGCGCGAAAGGGAACCGCCTGACGGCAGCCCCTGAAACAGACCGCCGGCAATATTGGCCAGGCCCTGGCCCGTCATATCGCGTTGGACACCGGCCATCGAACCGTCGGGCTGTGGCACCATGCGCGTCAGGCCAGCGCTTTGCAGGGAGGCGAGCAGCGCGATGGCCAGCGCGGCGAAGGCCAGCTCGGGAACATAGGCCGGCACCGGTAGCACCAGCTGCGGCATCCCGGCCGGGACGGGCATCAAATCGCCGGTCAGCAACACGTCCTGCCAATCGGCGAAATGTACCAGCGCGCTGCAGATGATCAGAGAGGACAACATGGCCAGGTACTTCAGGCGAGTCCGTTTGAGCACCACAATGAGCGCGATGGAGAGCAGGCCGATGAAGAGCGTCTGTGACTGCACCTGCGGCAGGCGCTGCAGCCAGTCGCTGATGCGCAACAACGCGCTGCCAGAGCCCCTGCTGCCCAGTCCGACGAGGGCGTGTAACTGGCCAATGATGATCAACAGACCGGCCCCGGTGACAAAGCCGGTCATTACCGCGTTTGAAACGAAGCGAAAAAGGTTCCCGGCGCGTAACAGGCCGAGCAGCAGCTGAACGACCCCGACCATCACTGTCAGGGTGAAGAGATGGCCCAGGGGGTCATCGTCTGCGTAGGCGGACAGCGTACTGCCAACCACCAGCACCAGCGCATTGGTTGGGCTGACCGTCAGGAATACAGAGCTGGTGGCGAGGGCGCCGACGATGGTTGCGACAATGGTGGTGTAAAGACCGTAGATCGGGCTTACGCCGGCGATGATGGCAAAGCCCATCGACAGCGGGGCGCCCGCGGCTGCACCACTGGCCCCGGCCAGCAGGTCGGCGATGAAGGTATTGCGGAACGCTTGCAGGCGGGAAGGCTGGATGCGCATCTTGCCGGTAGTCTACACTGACGGCCTGACCCTGGCCACGACCGCTTTGAGGCCGATAGCGCTACAATCGCTCGAATGTTGTTGTTGATTTGACAGGGAAGTCTCATGCGAATATCAAAAGTGACGCCGCTGGTACTGGGTACGCCCTGGCGTAATCTGACCTTTCTTAAGGTCGAGACTGATGAAGGCCTTGCCGGAGTGGGCGAGGCGCGCGTGCTCAACCGCACTGACGCCGTGCTCGGCTATCTCTCGGAGGCGATTCCGCGCTACGTGCTGGGCAGCGATCCCTTCCAGATTGAGCGCCTGGTGCAGCGTATGTTTCGCGAAGACTTCGGGCGCGCCGGCGAAGTCATCATGACGGCCACAGCGCTGGTGGAAATGGCCTGCTGGGACATCATCGGCAAGGCGCTGGGACAGCCGGTCTATCGCCTGCTGGGCGGCGAGGTGCGCGAACAAATCAAGGCCTATGCCAACGGCTGGTACAACGTGGAGCGCACGCCGGGCGAATTTCACGAAGCCGCAAAGGCGGTGCTCGATAAGGGATACCGCGCCCTCAAGTTCGACCCCTTCGGCGCGGGCTTCTACGAACTGGAACGTGCCGAAAAGCTACGCGTCATTGAGCTGGTGGAGGCGGTGCGCGACGCGGTGGGGCCGGACGTCGAGATCATGATCGAGATGCATGGCCGCTTCAATCCGGTGACGGCCATCGAGCTCACGCGCGAGTTGGCGCGTTTCATTCCGGCATGGGTGGAGGAGCCGGTGCCGCCGGAAAACATCGCCGCGCTGCGCAAGACCAGCGAAGCCATCGCTGCCCTGGGCGTACCGGTCGCTACTGGCGAACGCATGCACACCATGTACGAATTTCGCGAGCTGTTCGAGATGCAGGCGGCCGACATCATCCAGCCGGATATCTCACACTTTGGCGGCATCCTGAACACGAAGAAGCTGGCCGCCTGGGCGGAAGCCTACTACGTACTCATCGCGCCACACAACGTCGGCGGGCCGGTCTCCACGGCCGCGGCGTTACATCTGGCAGCCTGCACCACGAATTTCAAGATTCAGGAGCATTTCAACGATTTCGGCGAAGACTATGTACTTGCGGCTGCGCCCGGTCTGCCAAAGGTGGTGGACGGGTATTTCAGCTTGCCGCAGGGACCGGGACTGGGCGTCACTCTGGACGAAGACGTAATCGCGGCCAATCCCCGGCAGAAATTGCACTTCAACCTCTTCGCTGAGGACTGGCACAAACGCGATGCGCGCGACTGAGTTTGCGCGGGTCAGGTGATGACGTTCAGCCAGCCGCCATCGACGTAATAGGTGGAGCCCACGCTGTAACTGGCCCGCGGCGAGCAGAGGAAGACGAAGAAGTCGGCGATTTCCTCCGCCGTGGCGAAGCGCTTGATAGGCGCGTACTGGTCTGCTATGTCTTGCAGCCACTCGTCGGCCGTCTGCTCCATGTCCTGCGTCACGAGGGAGGCGGTCTTGTTCCAGTCCGGCGTACGCACCAGGCCGGGGTTGACGGCGTTGACGCGAATGTTGAAGGGGATGAGCTCGTTGGCCAGGCACTTCGAGAACATGACCAGCGCGGCCTTGGTCACGTTGTAAATTGGCTCATAGAAGAGCGGCTGGGTCGCGCAAATGGAGGCATTGTTGAGCACGACGCCACCGCCGCGTGCCATCATGCCCGGCGCCAGCGCCCGGGCCAGACGAACGGCGGCCATTACGTGCAGCTCCCAGTAGTATTGCCAGCGCGCGTCATCAGCGTCCATGATCTTTTCTTCACTGCCGGTTCCGGCGTTGTTGATCAGGATGTCGGCGCCGCCGAATTCCGCATTAATCGCCGCAACGAACCGGTCCAGATCCGCCGTGTTCGTCACATCGACGGCAGCGTCCAGCACGCGCACGCCATGGTCTGCGGCGATGGCGCGCGCCTCAGGGGCCAGACGTTCCCCGTCGCGCGCGCATAGCGCCAGGTGCACGCCCTCAGCCGCCAGGCCCCTGGCAATGCCAAGACCGATGCCGATGCTGCCGCCCGTGATCACGGCGACCTTGTCCTTCAGTTGCAATTCCATTGATTACTCCTCACAATTCGTCCAGCGCTGCCGCAGCGCGTGGCACCAGAACAATCTGGGCAAACTGTAGCGAAGGATGCGACAGGCGGCGAGGGTTTGCGCTGGCAGGGCAGGTGTGAGATTAATTGAAAACTTGTGCGAGGGGGGTATACTCCGCAACATGATTGCAGAGCGCACTTCAATTTTACCACCACTGTGTACAGTCAAACGTCAGTTGCCCGCCGGCGAGCCCGTCGTCCCTGAAGTCGCCCTGGCTGCGGCCTGGGAGCGCAAGGGGCTGGCAGCGCAGGTAAGTGGCAAGCAGGTCGCCATCGGCATCGGCAGCCGCGGTGTTGCGGGCATCGTGGAAATCGCGCGCAGCCTGGCGCGACTGGTGCAGACCTCCGGCGGCAGTCCCTTCATCGTGCCGGCCATGGGCAGCCACGGCGGCGCAACTGCGGCGGGGCAGCTGGAAGTGCTGGCCGGGCTGGGAGTCACCCAGGAGAGCATGGGCTGTCCGCTACGCGCGACAATGGAAGTAGAGTTGCTCGGCACGACGGAGCAGGGCTACCCGCTGTACCTAGACCGCAACGTGGCAGAGGCCGATGCGCTGATCATCGCCAATCGCGTCAAGGTGCACACCGATTTCCACGGCCCACATGAAAGCGGCCTGCTCAAGATGCTGGCTATCGGGCTGGGCAAGGAGCGAGGCGCTTCCTGGATTCACAGCCATGGCATCCCCGGGCTGCGCGACAAAATGCCGCAGATCGGCGCAGGCCTGCTGCAACGCGTGCCGCTGGTTGCCGGGATTGCGACCGTTGAGGACGGTTATCACCGGCCGGTCGAGCTTGAGGTTTTCAGCGCCTGTGAGCTTGTCGCGGGCGAGCAGCGCCTGCTGCAGCGCTCGCGCGAGTTGATGCCGCGTTTGCCCGTCGATGACATTGACCTGCTCATCATCGATCGCATGGGCAAGGACATCAGTGGCGCCGGCATGGATACCAACATCATCGGCCGACTACTCATGGAAGGTGAAGCTGAGCCGGTCGCCCCCCGAGTGAAAGCGATTGTTGTACTTGATCTTACGCCCGCTTCCCACGGCAATGCCACTGGCATCGGTCTGGCGGACTTTATGAGCAGGCGCCTTTACGAAAAGATTGACTTGCCGCTGACCACGCTGAACGTGTTCACCAGTGGCGGCCTGCTGCGCGGCCGTCTGCCGCTCGTCTACGAGGACGATGAGCAAACCATCGACATGGCGCTCCGGCATGTGTTTCGCAGCTGTCCGGCAGACCGCGAGCAGGCGCGCGTCGTGCGTATAGACAACACGCTTGACCTGGAAACTGTGCAGGTGTCTGCCAGTTTGCTGGAGGAGTTGAGCGAAGCGCCGGACCTGCTGTGGGCCGGAGAGCCGAAAATGCCGGAATGGCGCGCAGGCCGGCTACCGCCGCTGTGACGCGCGACGCAATTTACGGGAGAGAATGACAGTGGCCACACCGGGAGTATTTATCACTGCCGAATGTCCTGCGGGTTGCGCAGCAATCCTGGCGCCGGAAGCAGTCGCTTTCGTCGCATCCCTGGCGCGAAATTTCCAGGCTCGTCGTGATGAGTTGTTGCAGGCCCGCGTCGCGCGTCAGGCGGAAATAGACAAGGGCGGCAGCCTGGACTTTCTACCGGAAACCCGTCACATCCGTGAAGGGGAGTGGCAGGTCGCGGACATCCCGCCTGACTTGCGCGACCGTCGCACGGAAATTACCGGCCCGACCGAGCGCAAGATGGTGATAAATGCACTTAACAGCGGCGCACAGGTTTTCATGGCGGATTTCGAAGATGCCAATTCGCCGACCTGGTCCAACATGCTGGAGGGGCAGCGCAACCTCTTCGATGCGGTTCGCCGGACCATCACCTTCAATAATCCCGACGGTCGCTTCTATCAGTTGAAGGAATCGACCGCGACGCTGCTGGTACGGCCGCGTGGCTGGCATCTGGACGAGAAACACCTGCTGGTTGACGGATTACCTGTGCAGGGTGGCCTCTTTGATTTTGGCCTTTACTTTTTCCACAATGCGCGTGAATTGCTGGAGCGGGGCAGCGGGCCTTATTTCTATTTGCCCAAGCTGGAGAGCCACCTGGAGGCGCGCCTGTGGAACGACGTCTTCAATTTCGCTCAGGACCAGCTGGGCCTGCCGAGGGGCAGCGTGCGCGCCACCGTGCTTATCGAGACTATTCAGGCAACCTTCGAGACGGAAGAAATACTATACGAGCTGCGTGAGCATTCCGGCGGCCTGAACTGCGGCCGCTGGGATTACATCTTCAGTTACATCAAGACCTTCAGCAGACGCCGGGATTCCGTCTTGCCGGACCGCGCCCAGGTGACAATGACTGTGCCGTTCATGCGCAATTACACGCTGAATGTCATCAAGGTGTGTCACCGGCGTGGCATTCACGCGATGGGCGGTATGGCTGCGCAAATCCCGATCCGCAACAATCCGGTCGCCAACGAACAGGCACTGGAGAAGGTGCGTCAGGACAAGCTGCGTGAGGCGCGCGATGGCCATGACGGCACGTGGGTCGCGCACCCGGGCCTGATACCGATCGCGCAGGAAGTTTTTGACGAATTGATGCCGGAGCAGAATCAGATCAACCGGCCGCGCGAGGATGTTGACGTTGCGGCAGCTGACCTGTTGACCGCCTGCGAAGGCAGCATCAGCGAACGGGGTGTGCGTCTGAATCTGCGCGTCGGCATTCAATATCTGGAGGCCTGGCTGGGCGGCAATGGCTGTGTGCCGCTTTATTCGCTGATGGAAGACGCCGCCACCGCCGAAATCAGCCGGGCCCAGGTCTGGCAGTGGCTGCATCACGAATCGCGTCTGGAAGACGGCCGCGTCCTCAATGAGCCGCTCTATGCCAGGCTACTCGATGAAGAAATGGATGTGATTCGCGCAGAAGTTGGCGCGGAACGCTTCGTGAACGGATTGTTCGGGCGGGCGCGCGAGCTGTTTGACGGGATGATTCGTGCCGAAAGCATGATCCCCTTCCTGACGAACCCGGCCTACCAGGAGTTGTAACCAGCTTTTCGTGCAGCAATATTATGACTGCACGAGTCTCAAGGCGAGAAATGCTGCAGAAGGAGCAACCGCCATGATCAAGGTGCCGCTAACACTTGGTGTGGAAGAAGAGTATCAAATCATCGATCCGCAGACCCGCGAGCTCACACCCGGCTTTGAAGCGATGCAGGCCTCCGGCAGTTCCCTGTTGGGGGAACAGCTCAAGGCAGAACTGTTGCAGTCGCAGGTTGAGGTGGGAACGGAGATTTGCCGGGACGTCGCAGAAGTGCGTCAGGAACTGATGCGCCTGCGCGCTGCAGTGTACAACGTGGCACGTGAACATGGTCGCAGCATATTGGCTGCTTCCACACATCCCTTCTCGCGCTGGGAGGACCAGGAAGTAAGCAGTGGCGAGCGCTATCAGGAGCTGCAGATGAATATGCAGTCAGTGGCGCGGAACCAGTTGGTCTTCGGCATGCACGTGCACGTTGGCTTCGGAAAATCACCCGCAGCGCTTGAGTTGCTCATTGATGTGATGAACCAGCTGCGCTACTTCCTGCCACATTTGTTGGCGATTACAACGAGTTCTCCGTTCTGGTCCGGGCAGGACACCGGTTTGAAGAGTTATCGCAGCATCATCATCAAGGGTTTGCCGCGAACCGGGATGCCGCCAGCTTTTGGCTCTTTTAGTGAATTCCGCGAAATGGTCAACCTGTTCGGCAAGGTCGGCTCCCTGGGCAAGGGCAGTGACAAGCATTCCGATGAGGTTGATGCCACACGCATCTGGTGGGATGTGCGGCCCCAGGTCGGACTGGGCACTCTGGAAGTGCGCGTCTGTGACATCTGTACGCGCCTCGACGAGGCCCTGTGCGTGGTGGCACTGGTACAGTCTATAGTGGCCATGCTGGTGAGGCTGCGTGAGCAGAACTGCAGCTGGCGCGAATATCACTCGTTGCTCATCCTCGAAAACAAGTGGCGCGCCGGACGATATGGCATCGACGGCAAACTTGTCGACTTCGGCAAAGAGGAAGAAATACCGATGCGCTTCCTGACGAACGAGCTCATGGGCATTGTCGATCCTGTGGTTGATGAGCTGGGAACGCGCCAGGACGTTGAGTACCTGCAAACGTTGCTGCGCAATGGCACCAGCGCCGACCGGCAACTGGCGACCTGGCGCCGGGCCATTAGTGAGGGCGCCGACGATCGCGAAGCCCTCATTGAGGTGGTGGATCAGCTAATGGCAGAGACTCTGGAAGGCGTCGTGGACTAGTCTGCATATCCATTGGCGCCGCCCCGCAGGATGGCGTCGACAGCGCCGACCGGGCAGGGCGGCAGTTCAGTGCGACCAGGATTGCCCAATTGCGAGTTGGCGAGTGCGTTGTAGCAAATGATAAAGGCGCGCCGGTGCCGGTCAGAGTCGTTGAGGCCGGAGGCGTGCAGCAGGTTACAGTGGAAGAACAGAACAGCGCCCGGCGGCATCTCGCAATAAACGCGTTCAAAGCTGGATTCGATCAGCGACATACGGTCTTCATCGGCGCCGGTCTGTTCGCCGACCTGACCATGTGACAACCTCCCCAGCATGTGAGAGCCACGGAGTACCTGCAGGCAGCCGTTGTGCCGGGTCGCCGGGTCCAAGGCTACGAAGGCGCTCATCATATGCGGGAACACGAAGCCCTGATCGTACCAGTAGCCATAATCCTGATGCCACTCCCACTTGCCGCCGGTCAGCGCTTCCTTCAGCATAACCTTGCCATGAAAGAAGGTGACTTCTTCGCCCATCAGAATCCTCACGTTGTTCACGATTTGCGGGCAGGTTGAGGCAGCCGCCCAGATGTCGTCGCCAAGTTCGTGCCAGATGGCCAGGCCGGCCTTGCGCCCACCGGCATCCCCGCGCAAATGCGTATGGCCGGCAACGCGCCCGCCGCTCTCCACCGCGCGCAGCATGGCGGCCACTTCGGCAGGTGTGAACACATTCTCAAGCAAGACATACCCGTCACGCTGATAGTCAGCGACGTGGCTACGATTGAGAAGCATGGGCCCTCCTGTGGTGGCGTCTGCGCCGGTGGGTACAATGCAATTTAAACTGGTTGCTGCGGAGATTGTACAATGAATCCGGATTTCGGCGACAAACGCGCGCTCGTAACCGGTGCGGGCAAGGGCATCGGCCGCGAGATCGCCCTGCATCTTGCCGCCTGCAACGCGAAGGTGGTTGCGCTCAGTCGTACTGAAGCGGACCTGGTCACGCTGGGTGAAGAAATTGATTGCGAGACGATCGCAGTCGATCTCGCAGATGTTGCTGCCACGCATTCAGCGTTGAACCATGCCGGACCTTTTGAACTGCTGGTGAATAACGCCGGCGTCTCGATTCTCGAACCCTTTCTGGATGTGAGCATTGCAGCCTTTGACGAGGTGATGGCCGTTAATGTGCGCGGCGCGCTGATTGTGTCGCAGATTGTGGCACGCGGTATGATCGCGGGGGGTCGTGGCGGCGCCATTGTCAACATCTCCAGCCAGGCTTCTTCAAGGGCGCTGGCGCAGCACACTGCCTACTGCGCCTCCAAGGGCGCGCTGGACCAGTTGACGCGCATGATGGCGCTGGAACTGGGGCCGCACAACATCCGTGTGAACGCGGTCAACCCCACAGTCACGCTGACGCCGATGGGCGAGATGGCATGGGGCGACCCCGCAAAAAGCGCGCCGATGCTGGCGCGTATTCCGCTCAATCGCTTCGCACGCCCGCTGGACGTGGCTGAGGCAGTCGCCTGGTTGCTTAGCGACCAGGCCGGCATGGTGCATGGCGTGACCTTGCCAGTAGACGGTGGTTTTCTGGTCAGCTGACGCAAGAAATGTACAATTCACCATTGCCTCATTTGTACAGAATTGCTTGTTGAATCCTGACCGCGTGCTACACTACCCGCGTGGTCAGGCTAATGAGGGAGTATCCATGTTCCGCAGAGCTACCATCGTGTTCATGATTTGCACCCTGTTCGTTCTGCTGGCGCTGCCAGTGGTCGCACAGGACGATATCGTTTTCGGCGTCGTGCTCGTTGGCCCGAAGAACGATCGCGGCTGGAGCCAGTCTCACTTTGAGGCGGGCGAATACGTTCAGGCGAATAACGAAAACGCGACCATGCTGTTTTTCGAGAGCCTGAACGAGGCCGATACGCCTGAAGCAACACTTATGGACGTGGTGACCGAGATGGTCGACAGCGGCGCAGAGGTCATCTTTACTACCTCGGCCTCTTTCGAACAGGACACCAACTCCGTCGCTGAGGCCTTTCCGGAGATTCCGTTCATCAACATCACTGGAAGCAACGTTCTTCACGGGGACGCTCCGGCAAATGTGGGCAATTTCAACACTTTGATGGAAGTGCCACGGCTGCTGGCAGGTTGCTCAGCCGCGCTGGCTTCCGAGACTGGCAAGATCGGCTATCTGGGCGCCCTGATTGACCCGGAGACGCGTCGACTGGCCGCTTCGGCTTACCTGGGCGCACGGCATTGCTGGAACACCTACCGCGCAGACAGTGGCATGGATCTGGAATTCACCGTGACCTGGATTGGATTCTGGTTCCACATCCCCGGCTTTACGCTGGATCCTACCGAGGTCGCCAACGAGTTCTTTGACAGCGGCGCCGACGTCGTCATCTCCGGCATCGACACGACCGAGGCCATTCAGGTTGCCGGCCGGCGCGCCATTGATGGCGAACGCACCTTCGCTATCCCCTATGGCAACGCAGGCGGCTGTGATGAGGCGCCAGATGCCTGCCTCGGCGTGGCCTACTACAACTGGGGTCCGGCCTATCTGGACGTCATCAACAGCGTAGCTGATGGCAGCTGGGAGCAATCCTGGGATTGGCTGGCGCTGGACTGGATGGACATCAACAATCCGGACACCTCTACCAGCGGCTACGGCCGTGGCGACGGGATGCCTGAAGACATCGTCGCCAACCTGGACGAGTTCCAGGCCGGGCTTGCCGAGTATATGAGCGCCCAGGAGATGGTCGACTCAATCTACCTGTGGCAGGGTCCGCTGAACCTGCAGGATGGCACAGAGCTGGCTGCGGAAGGCGACGCCGTGCCACTGCTGGACATCTGGTTCGTGCCGCAACTGCTCGAGGGCATGATCGGAGCCAGCGAGTAATCGTCGCGATTTCAACTGCTTGCGGGGTGTCAGCGATGACACCCCGCTTTTTTATATGCTGAGCTGGTCTGTGTTACATTCCGACCATGATGGATGGCGTCACGTCGAGGGCAAGCAGGTGACAGGTGCGAAGCCGGATGTGCTGTGGCCGGAGAGAAACCATGATTGATGACCCGGTATTGCTGAATGACTGGCATGCAGTCATGCCGCTGCGCGAGCTGGACGAAAGCGGCATCGCCGGCGCGCGATTGCTGGGTGAGGACATTGTAATCTGGCGCGCGGGCGAGCAGATTCTTGCCTGGCAGGATCTCTGTCTGCACCGGGGTACACGGCTGTCGCTGGGGGAAGTTCAGGAGGGCGCGCAGCTGATGTGCCCCTATCACGGCTGGACTTACGATGCCGAGGGGCGTTGCGTGCACATGCCGGCGCACCCTGGACAGAAACCCTCACCGCGCGCAGTGGTTCGCCGCTACCACGCCTGCATCCACTTCGACTTCGTGTGGGTATGCCTGGGCGAGCCACTGAATCCCTTGCCACCCTTTCCCGAATGGGGCGACGACAGCTTTCGACGCGTCCTGTGCGGGCCTTACCACTTCCGGGCGGCCGGGCCGCGCATGGTCGAAAACTTTCTGGACGTGGCCCATTTCCCCTTCGTGCATGAGAACATCCTGGGCGTGCGGGAGCGCACAGAGATCGAAGACTATGAGGTTGTCACCGATGAGCAGGGTGTGACGGCCAGCAACATTCGGGTCTTCCAGCCAAATCCGGATGGAACAGGGGAAGCGAAAGTAGTCAACTACACCTACCAGGTGTATCGTCCACTGGTGGCATATTTTCGTAAGGAAGCCCTCGGACCGCGCTTCGCCATTTTGCTGATGGTGACGCCGCAAGAGCCCCTGCGCAGCATCATGTGGATGTGGATGGTGATGAACCACTCTTACGACGCTCCCGAAGCGGAGTTACGCGCCTTTCAGGACGAAATCGCCTTGCAGGACTTGCCCATCGTCGAATCGCAGCGGCCGGAGCTGCTGCCGCTCGACCTGCAGGCCGAGCTGCACTTGCGCTCGGATCGCACGGCCATCGCCTACCGTCGCTGGTTGAATGATCTTGGCCTGCGCTACGGAACCGCCTGAACATGGAAATTCAGCTGCGCAACATCCACAAGCGCTTTGGCGCTGTGCACGCCAACAACGACATCAACGTCACTTTCCCCGAGGGCTGCATCACCGGTATCCTGGGAGAGAACGGCGCCGGCAAATCCACGCTGATGAAGATTCTCTCCGGCTTTCAGCCTGCGGACAGCGGCGACATTTTGCTCGACGGCGAAACTGTCCGCTTCGACAGTCCCGCAGATGCCATTCTTGAAGGCATCGGCATGTTGCAGCAGGACCCGCTGGATATAGGGGCCTTCACCACACTGGAGAACTTTGTGTATGGGCGTGACGGCGGCGTACTGCCGGACTGGGCTGCAGCCCGCGCCGAATTAATCCAGGCTGCCGGACGACTTGGCTTCGAGCTGGAGACGGAAGCGCCGGTGGAGCGGCTGAGCATCGCCCTGCGGCAGCAGCTGGAGATCGTGCGCCTGCTGGCGCTGGGAGTGCGCGCCCTGATCCTGGACGAACCGACGACCGGAATTTCATCCGAGCAGAAGAAAACCCTGTTTGAGGCCTTGCAACGGCTGGCCCTTGAGGATGGCGTTATCGTTCTGCTGGTGTCGCACAAGCTGGAGGACGTTATCTCCCTCTGTGACAAAGTCGTCGTGCTGCGTGCTGGCCGTCTGATCGGCGAAGAGGCGATGCCCCTGGGCGAGGAAGCAACGGCGGAACAGGTCAGTGAGGTCAAGTCACAGCTGGTGCGGCTCATGTTTGGCCAGGAGCTGGGGCCGCATGTTCGCAACGTAGTGCCGCTGGACAAGGTTGTCCTGCAGCTGGAACACCTGCAGCTGCGCGACCGGCGCCTGCAAATTGAGGGCCTGAATCTGTCGCTGCGCCGCGGCGAGGTGGTCGGGCTTGCCGGCCTGGACAATAGTGGCCAGAGCCTCACCATGCGCGCCATCTGCGGCCTCGAGCCGGTCACGGGCGGACGTGTGCTGGTGGAAAACGAAGATATGACCAATCGCAGTTACCGACACTTTTTGCGCAACGGCGTCGTTTTCGGCGCAGCCGGCCGCCTGGAAGAGGGCCTCATCGCAGGCCTGACGCTGACCGAGCACATGGCGCTGGTGCGCGGCAAACACAGGTTTCTGGACTGGCCGGCGCTCGCGCAGCACACGCGCGAGAGTCTGGAGCATTACGATGTGCGTGGCCAGGCAGAAGACCTGATTGAGCAGCTTTCCGGCGGTAACCAGCAACGTGTCCTGATGGCCTTGTTGCCGGCCAACCCTCGTCTGCTGATCCTTGAGCAACCCACGCGCGGTCTGGACGTCGAATCTGCGCGCTGGATTTGGCAGCTGCTGCTGGAACGGCGCGAGAGCGGCACCGCAATTATTTTCAGTTCGGCGGAGCTGGATGAACTGGTCGCCTACAGCGACCGAATCCTGGTATTCTACACTGGCAGCGTGCATGAGGTCGCGGATGTCGCGGCAACGACGATTGACGAACTGGGGTACCTCATCGGCGGCGAGTTCAGTCAGGTATAAGCGGTGTTCAAGCTCTCATCCAGGCCTGCCAGGCTGGCGTTCGTCCTGCTTCCGGTCGTCCTGTCCCTGTTACTTGCCGCCTTGCTGGTCCTGTCAGTGGGCCGCGACCCGCTCGAGGTGCTGCAGAAAATAATGCAGGGCGCGTTCCGCAACACGCGCTCCTTTGCCGGAGTTCTGAACTTCTGGGTGCCCCTGACACTGGCCAGCGTCGGGCTGTTCGTGACCTTTCGCGCAGGCCTTTGGAACATCGGCATTGAGGGGCAAATTCTGGCGGGCGCGATTTTCTCCAGTTGGGGCGCGCTTAACATTCAGTTGCCCGAAGAGCAGGCGCCGTTGCAATTGCTGCTGCAAATCCTGCTGGCGATGGTCGGCGGCATGTTGTGGGGCGGCATCACCGGCGTACTCAAGATATGGCTGGGAGTCAATGAAATCTTCGGCGGCATGGCGCTAAACGCCCTGGCGGGCGTGTGGGGCATCTACCTGATCAGCGGGCCATGGTACCCGGAAGGCGGCAGCGCACAGCAGTCCCGGCCTTTCCTTGACCAGGCGCTGTATCCTGCCGCCTCGCGCGAGTGGCCGCTGGGCTTGCTGGCGATCGCGCTGACCGTGATTGCCATGGTGCTGGTGCCCTACCTGATGGCGCGCACGCGCTGGGGCCTGCAACTGAAGGCAACTGGCAACAATCCTCGCTCCGCCCTGTTGCTGGGGGTGCCCACTGGCATGGTGGCCATGAGCGCTTTCCTGGCCTGTGGCGCGCTGGCGGGCGTGGCGGGTTCTTACCGCGTCATGTTCACCTACGGCAGCTTCCGCCCGCTGGCTGCCGGCGGTATCGGCTTTCTGGGGCTGCTCGTCGTGCTGCTTTCGACCATGCGCCCCTTCTGGATTCCCTTCATCACCTTCGTTTTCTCGGCGATTCTGGCTGGCAGCACGCGCCTGCGCGTCTCCTTGCAACTGGACTCTTCGCTTGCAGGGGTGTTGCAGGGGACGCTGGTGCTCGTCTTTATCCTGTTTCAGGGATTGAGGCAGCGTCTGGAAACGCGTAACAGTAGCGCAGCGGCCGATTCCGCGAAAATGCCCGGCTCAGGGCCGAGCGGATTGTTGGGCTGATGAACGAAGAACTTCTGAACACACTTGGAAGCGTCGTGGCCAATGCGACTCCGCTGGTCATCGCCAGTGTTGGCGAGACCATCACCGAGCGCGCCGGCGTCATCAACCTGTCGCTGAACGGCAGCCTGATCGCCACTGCGATGGCTGGTTTCGTGGTCGCCTGGATAACGAACAGCCTCGTGGCCGGATTGCTGGCCGCCATGCTGGTCGGCGCGTTAATCGCGCTCATCATCGCGCTGTCCAGTATCGAGTTGCGGCTTGACCAGGTGACGGTCGGCTTCATCCTCACGCTGCTGGCTGCCGACCTGGCCCAGTTTCTGGGGCAGGAATACACGCGTATCCCCGGCCCGGTTGTACCCAAATGGTCCATCCCGCTGCTGCAGGATGTGCCGCTGCTGGGGCAGGTGTTCTTCCAGCAAAATGTGCTGGTCTATTTCAGTTACGCCCTCGTGATTTTCGTGTGGTTCTGGCTGTTCCGTACGCGGCCAGGCATGGCGCATCGGGCCATCGGCGAGCGCCCTGAAGCGGCCTACGCCCGCGGCACGAACGTCAATCGAATGCGCTATGTCTACGTCATGCTGGGAGGAGCGCTGGTGGGGCTGGCCGGCGCGGCCTATTCCCTGCACTTCAAGCCGGGCCTTTCCAACCCACCGGCCATGCAGGGCGACGGCTGGATCGCGCTGGCCATCGTGATATTCGGCGGCTGGCATCCCTTTCGGGTGGTTCTGGGCGCCTGGCTGTTTGCTGGCCTGCGGGCCGTCTCCTCCGACATCCAGAAGAATGGTCTGTCGTTGCTCGGCCAGACTTTGGAATTCAACTTCGTGTTGTTGAATGGCTTGCCCTGGGTAATGTTGATCGTCACCCTTTTACTGGTGAGCAGCGGCGCCATCGAACGACTCTTGCTGATTCTGCCGAGCAGATTCCAGCGACGCATGCGCGCTGTGCTGCGCTCGGATCCACCGCGTGCTATCGGAACTACCTTTGAGGTTGACTGATGCCTGACAAACCACACATCGTCATCATGAATCCGGACCAGTGGCGCGGCGACGTGCTGGGGCACATGGGCAATGCTGCTGCCGTGACGCCCAACCTGGACCAGGCAGTGCGTGAGGACACGGTTTCCTTTCGCAACGCCTTCTGCCAGAATCCGGTGTGCACGCCCAGCCGATGTTCCTTTATGACGGGCTGGTATCCGCACACGCGCGGCCACCGCACCATGTATCACATGCTCAAACCTGATGAGCCCATGTTGCTTAAGTCGCTGAAAGACCAGGGCTGGTTCGTCTGGTGGGGCGGCAAGAATGACGTCGTGCCCGCCCAGCACGGCTATGCCGACTATTGCGATGTGAAATACGAGCCACCAAATACGCCAGCACGCCCGCTGCGCCCGAACACGCACGCTGCGGACAGCTGGCGCGGAGGGCCGGGCAGCGATAACTACTACTCCTTCTTCGTTGGGCGGCAGGAAAAGGACCCGGAAGAGCAGCACATCTATGACAGCGACTGGGCCTTCGTGGAGGGTGCGCTTGAGCTGATTCGCAATCCGCCGACGGACAAGCCGCTATGCATTTACCTGCCCTTGACCTATCCGCATCCGCCGTACGCGGTCGAGGACCCCTGGTTCAGCGCCATTGAGCGTGACGGGCTGCCGCCGCGCATCCCGACACCTGCCGCGCCAGCTGACGAGCCGTCGCTGCTTACCGGCATCCGCCAGCGACAGAACATGGGCGGCTGGGACGAGGCGCGCTGGACCGAGTTGCGGGCGACCTACTACGGCATGTGTGCGCGGGTGGACGCACAGTTCGGCATGATCCGTGAGGCGCTGCAAGAGGCCGGCATGTACGATGAAACGGCCTTCTTCCTGTTTTCGGATCACGGCGACTTCACCGGAGACTACGGCCTGGTCGAGAAAACACAAAACACCTTTGAAGACTGCCTCACGAATGTCCCGTTCCTCATCAAGCCACCGGCCTCATTCCCGGTGCAGCCCGGCGTGCGCGACGCCCTGGTGGAACTGGTCGACTTCCCGGCGACGGTCGAGGCCATCACCGACATCGATGTGCAGCACACGCATTTCGGTCGATCCCTGCTCCCGTTGCTGGCGGGCGAGGAGTCTTCGCATCGCGACGCGGTCTTCTGTGAGGGCGGTCGAATCCACGGCGAGCGTCAGGCGATGGAGCTTGACAGCGACACCTCCACGAAGTCGCTCTACTGGCCGCGCAACAGCCTGCAGCGCAGTGAGGGGCCGGAGCACAGCAAGGCCGTCATGTGCCGCACGCAGACCCACAAATACGTCTACCGGCTCTACGAGCGCGACGAACTCTATGATCTGTGCGCTGACCCGGGCGAAGTGAACAATCGCATCGACGACCCGTCGCTTGCTGAAGTGCGTCAGGAGCTGCAACAGCGCACCCTGCATTTCATGGTGGAAACGACGGACAACGTGCCCTGGGAAACTGATCGGCGCAGATAGGTTCTATGGTCACAATGCAACTGTGCTATACTGCTGCGCCAGTCTGCCTCACATTGATTGCCTGCCCATGAAAGCCCGCCAGCACCCTCTGTTGCGTTTGCTTGCCAACTCCCGCCGCTATCGTGGCCGCCTCATTCTGGCGACCAGCTTCTCCATCCTGAACAAGCTGTTCGACGTCATGCCACCGATGCTGATCGGCGCGGCAGTGGACGTCGTCGTACGCCGCGAAGAATCTTTTCTTGCCAATCTGGGCCTGGTGGAAATGCAAGTGCAGCTGCTGGCGCTCTGCGCGCTGACACTGTTTGTCTGGGTAATGGAGTCGCTCTTCGATTACGTCCAGCACATTTACTGGCGAAACCTGTCCCAGACCATCGAGCACGACCTGCGCCTGGAAGCCTATGATCATGTGCAGCGAATGGAGATGGCCTGGTTCGAGGACCGCAGTACCGGTCGCCTGCTTTCAATTCTGAATGACGACATCAATCAACTGGAACGTTTTCTGGACGTCGGCGCCAACTATTTGATTCAGGTCCTGGCGACGGTGCTCCTCATCGGCGGCCTCTTCGTCTCCGTGGCGCCGCAGGTTGCCTGGCTGGCGTTTCTGCCGATGCCGGTGGTCGCCTGGGGGCTCCCTCTGGTTCCAGCGCAGGCTGGCGCCCCGCTACGCGGCGGTGCGGCGCCAGGTGGGCGCGCTAAACAGTCTGCTTGCCAACAACCTGGGCGGCATCGCAACCATCAAGGGCTTCACTGCCGAGCAACACGAGGTCGCGCGTGTGCGCGGCGAAAGCAACCTGTACCGTGAGTACAACCGTCGCGCCATCCAGCTCAGCGCAGCTTTCGTCCCCCTGATTCGCATGGCCATTGTGTCCGGCTTCATCGCCATCATGTACTTTGGCGGTCTGCTGGTGCTGAATGAGGGACTGAACATCGCTCTCTACAGCGTGCTGGTTTTCATGACCCAGCGCCTGCTGTGGCCTCTGACGCGCCTGGGGGAGACCTTCGACCTTTATCAGCGGGCCATGGCCTCGATTGAACGCATCCTCGACCTGCTCGATACGCCAGTGCGAATCCTGGATGGCGAGCGCAGCCTGACGCTGGCAACCATCCGCGGCGACGTGAAGTTTGAGCAGGTGGGCTTCGCCTACGATAATGGCCTGCCTGTGCTCAGGGGCCTGACGCTGCAGGTTCCGGCCGGGTAACCGTCGCCATCGTGGGCGCGACAGGAGCCGGCAAGAGCACGGTCATCAAGCTGCTGCTGCGTTTCCACGATGTGACGCGCGGCACCATCACAATGGACGGGCATGATTTGCGTGAACTGCGAGCGGAGGATCTGCGCCGTGGAATCGGCCTGGTGAGCCAGGACGTCTTCCTCTTCCACGGGACCGTGCGCGAGAACATCGCCTACGGTAGCTTCGGCGCAGATACGGATTCGATCGTCGCGGCGGCGAAAATCGCCGAGGCGCACGAATTCATCCAGGCGCTGCCGGATGGCTACGAGACGATTGTCGGCGAGCGCGGCCAGAAGCTGTCTGGCGGCCAACGCCAGCGCGTCTCTATAGCGCGCGCCGTGCTGAAGGATCCGCCGGTGCTCGTGCTGGACGAAGCGACCTCTTCTGCAGACAACGAGACCGAGGCGGCCATTCAACGTTCGATGAGTCGCATTACAGTGGGACGCACCACCATCATCATCGCCCATCGCCTGTCGACAGTGCGCAACGCGGACAGGATTTATGTGCTGGAGGAGGGCAGGGTGACTAAAGCCGGCACGCATGAGGAACTGGTGACGCACGAGGGCCTGTATGCCACGCTGTGGCGCGTACAGCTGGGTGAGGTGGTGACCGCAACCGCGCTGCCTGTGGTCTAGCCGGCTCGACGCACCTGCTGCACAATGTCGCGCAACTGACGCTCGAAATCCGGGTCGGCGGCCTTGAACTCCGTGCCGCTGATGACCAGCGGCGCCCCAAACACTATGATTTCTGCGCCCAGTGACAGCGTCTCGATTGCCTGCTCTACGCTGAGCCCGCCAACGGCCTGCACAGGGATGTCGACCGCTGTCAGCACGGCTGGCAAGTCATCAAGCGGACTGAGTCCCGGAATCATGTTGCGCTCGTCAAAACCGGTGTGGACGATGATGTAATCGACACCAAGTTCCTGCGCCTGGCGGGCGCGGGCCGGCTTGTCCGTACAGAGCATGACATCGCACATGACCGTGCAATCGTAGCGCTGCGCCATTTTCACCTGCTCGATGATGCTCGCGTCATGCGCCTGGCCCATGACCACGACCATGTCGCCGCCCGCCTGGAACATCATCTCCGCTTCCAGACCCGCGCCATCCATGGTCTTCAGGTCAACCACAAGCGGCACGTCAGGATAGGCAGTGTGGAGCGCACGCACGCCATGCAGCCCCTCCGCAAGGATGAGCGGCGTGCCGGCTTCCAGCCAGTCTACGCCGGCGTTCACTGCGGCCTCTGCCAACGCCAACGCCTCGTCGATGGTCGTTACGTCCAGCGAAATCTGGATTGTTGCATCCATACTTGTGCGCCTTTCAGAGAACCAGAACAGACTTGACGTTTTCGCCGGCTTCCATGTGTTCGAATGCACTTCGCCAGTCCGCCAGGGGATACTGGCCGCCGATGACCGGGTCGAGGTTGAGTTGGCCAGAGCCCATCAGGGCCAGCACGCGCTCCCAGGTGTTGTAGGTATGGCTGAAGCTGCCCTGCAGCGTAACGGCCTTGGCCACCAGGGGGTCGAGGTTGAAGCCCAGCGGCTGCGGTCCCCAGCCGATCTTGGTAATGAGCCCGTTGGGCCGCACCAGCGCCAGCGCCTGCTCCAGCGCCGCGCTCACGCCGCTGCAATCCACAACCAGGTCCGCGCCGTAGCCGTCACCCAGCGACATCACATGCTCGACGGGATCTTCCTGCTCAATGTTTATCACGCGGCTGGCGCCCAGCTCGGCCGCGACGCCCAGGCGGTGATCATCGACATTGGTGCCCAGCACGATGATGTCGCTGGCGCCGCGCAGCCGCGTGACCAGCAACGCCATGATGCCGATGGTGCCCGCGCCCTGAATGACGACCGTGTCTCCAGGCTTCATGGCTGCGGTCTTCTCCACCAGGGCGTTGTAGGCCACACAGACCGGCTCGGTTAGCGCGGCATGCGCGAAAGGGACGCCCTGCGGGATGGGGTGCAAAATCTCTGCGCGGGCCGTCACATAGTGCGTGAAGGCGCCATCCGCCAGGGCGCCGTAGCCAAGACGGTTCGGGCAGAGGTTGTAGGCTCCGCTCAGGCAGTAGCTGCATTGGTGGCAAATCTGCGCGGCGGTCTCGCAGGCGACGCGGTCGCCACTGCGGACGCTGGTCACATTCGCGCCAACATCAGCCACCACGCCGCAGAATTCGTGCCCCAGCACCAGCGGCAGGCTGATTTCCCAGCTGTGATTCTCCTGCCACATGTGCAGGTCGCTGCCACAGACGCCGGCCGCGCGTACTTCCAGCACGACCTCGTTCGGGCCGGGCGCGGGCGGTTCGGGGATGTCGCGCAGTTCGACCGCGTCCGGGCGACTGTCGAATTTGACAAGGGCCTGCATCATTCAGTTATCTCCAAAATAGCGGGCGCACATATCTCGCAGAAACAGCAGCGATTGCTGCATTTCATCCAGGCCGTTCACGCCGTCTTCGATGCTGATCCAGCCACAATAGTCGTGATCCGCCAGGATCTGGAGGATTGCCGGATAGTCATTCATCCCCTGGCCGGTGACGCCGTGACGCAGGTTGGGCGAGTAGCCCAGAGTGCCGTCACTCTGGCGCAACTCGGCGAGCGTGGTGCCTTCGTCCAGCGAGCGGTCGCTGGCGTGCATGCTGACGACGCGCGGCGCTACGTTGCGCAAGAGCTCCAGCGGATCGTCGCCGGCGACGATGGCGTTGGAGGGATCGTATTGCACGCCGAAGTGCGGGCTGTGCGGGATGGCGGCCAGCAACTCAAGGAACACGTCCATCTTCTGCGCGAATTCAGGATACTGCCAAAAGCCGTCCTTGTAGTGGTTCTCAAGGCCGAGCACGATGTCCAGCTCCTGCGCGACAGGCAATAGCGCGAGGATGCACTCCGAGACCCAGGCGACTCCCTGGCTCAGATCAACGTCCGGGTAACGCTGGCCGCTGAGCACGCGGCAGACTGCGCCCGGACCGCCCAGCCGCCGGGTGACCTGCATAATTTCGATGTGCCGGTCGACGGCGCGTCGGCGCTCGTCCGGGTCCGGGTTGGTGAAATTGGGCGAGCAGCACATCATGGGCATGGCGAAGCCTGCATGTTGCAGTGCCTCGCCGACGCTGTCCAGATAGCCGGCCTCGTAACTCTCGAGAAACCCATCGTAGAGTTCGAGGCCGTCAGCGTTCAGCGATCGTGCCATCTCGATCCACTGGAACAATGAAAGCGTGCGTGTTCCAGCGATCTCTTGTTCAAAGGCCTTGGGATAGGCTGCCAGTTTCATACTTCAGCGGTCTCCGGTATGTGCGAGCCAGGCGGCAGCCACTCTACTCGCGAAACTGCCTCTGCGCCAGTTCGTTTAAAGGCTGTAAGGGACGGTGCCACTCTCGTCGACGGTGTAGTCCCATTGGCGAATGTACTCATCGCCATGCAGAAATTCGTCACCGCGCTGCTCCAGCATGGTGTCCAGACGCTCATCAAGCTGGTTGCGTAAGGCGCGGCTGGCCGGGTCGTCGACCAGATTGCGTTGCTGCCAGGGATCTTCCTGGTTGTCAAAGAGCTGCCATGGTCCTTCCAGTGTGCGCGTGTAAGTGTGGCGCCGCGTGCGCAGGCCGCGGAACTCGCGCCCACCACGTTGACGCGACCATTCGCCGAAGGGATGGTAGCAGGCCAGCAAGGCCGCCCCGTCAGCGGGGTCGGGCGCACTCATGCGGATGTGATTGCTAAAGTCGAGCCCTTCGACTGATGCGGGCACCGGAATGTCGCAGAGGCCCAGCAGGGTGGGCATGAGGTCCGGGCTGTTGATTAAGGCGTCCGTTGCACGCGCAGCAACGCCGGTGCAACGCAGCAGAAATGGCACGCGGATGGATTCCTCCCAGGGTTTCTGCTTGCGCTCCGTGCCCTGCGAACCCAGCATATCGCCATGGTCCGAGGTGAAGACAAAGATGGTGTTTTGCGCCAGGCCGGTCTCCTCCAGGGTATCCAGCAGCGCCCCGACACAATCATCCAGCGCCGTGCAATGCGCGTAGTAGCCAGCCAGCCAGGCGCGCGCCTCTGCGGCGCAATCTGGCGGGACGTTGGGGCGCAGCACGATGTCCTCTGCCCGATAACGTTGGCGATACTCACCTGGCGCGGTCTCGTAGGGATTGTGCGGCGGCCCCCAGGAGAGCACGAGCAGGAACGGCACGCTGCCGTCCCGTTCACGCAGGTAGCGCTGCGCATCGCGCGTCTGGGCGATGGCGTCATAGCCTTCCCAGTAGAGCTTCTCTTCACTGTCACCGGAGTAATAGGGTGAGTTGTTGTAGTCGTGCGTGCACTCCAGCGTCTTCCAGTAGTCGAAGCCGTGGCGTCGCTCGGGCGGAATGTAGACCGAGCGGCCATGCCCATCGATATGCCATTTGCCGATCCAGGCAGTATCGTAGCCGGCCTGTGCGAAGGCTTCCCCGAGGCGCGTGCCACTGTCCGCCAGTGGCACGTCGTTGACGAAGATGCCGTGCGTCAGGGGATGCTGTCCGGTCAGCAGGCTGCCGCGCCAGGGGGAACACACGGGCCAGCCGGAGACGGCGTGCGTGAAGTTGACACTTTCCCGCGCCAGTCTGTCAATACGTGGCGTCGCGACCTGGCCGTTGCCGGCGTAGCCGGTTGCCTGCGCGCGCCACTGGTCAGCGAAGACGAAGACGACGTTTGGTTTGCTCATACTTGCTGCGGCTCCGGTTCTGCCCTGGTCTGCAACCAGGGGATGGTCTGTGGCCCCTCGGGCAGGATACCGATGCGTGCGTCCGCACCGTACTGATGGCGAAGACGGGCGACGAGGTCAGCGATGTCAACGCAGGGCAACAGCAGCGCGTCCTCGATCTGTGCGTTGCTCAAATGGTCGGAATAGACGTAAACGTTGGCGCGAGCCTGAATGCGCGCCTGGATTTGCGCCTGCCACTGATCCTGGCGGGTTTCCTGCGCGTGCGTGATGTTGTTCGCCAGATCGGCCGGACTGGCGGCTTCGTGCAGCAGCTGGCCGTAGAGTCCGTGCTCGGGAATCCCTTCGGCACACTCGGCGGCCACGATGATACTGCCGCCTTGCCGTACGATCTGCTCGGCGGCGCTCATGCCTTTCACGGCCTGGTAGAGGTTCATGTCCAGCGGCCAGCCGGAATTGGTGGTGATGACGATGTCGAAGGGCTGTTCAACCGCGACCATCGAAGACTGGCGCACGAACTCGATGCCCTTGTCGTGCGCGGCTGCCAGCGCTCCTGCGAAAACGCCCGTGATCTGTTTCGCACTGTTTAGTGTGACGTTGAGCAGCAAGTCCGGCCTGGTGAGCAGGGCGGCCTCGCGTGCCTCTTCCCAAATCGGGTTGCCCTGTGTGATGCCCCAGCTGGCGCGTTCGTCAGCAATCATGCCGGCGTCATGGTTGCCGAAGACCGTGAGCTGACCCGCCATGCCAGGCATGACTGCCTTGCCGCCGCCGGAAAAGCCGGCGAAAAAGTGTGGCTCGATGAAGCCGGTCAGGATTTTGACGTCGGCCTGCAAATATTCACGGTTTATCCACAGATCGTGCCCGAAGGAGGAGCGCCCGATACACTGCTGCGTGCTCTCGTTGACCGAGTCATTTTGGACGATGCGGTAGCGCTCGACCAGATCTGCGCCCAGCATTTGTGCCAGTTCGCTGCGTGTGTTGGGGCGGTGCGTGCCAAGCGCGTTGCAGAGCAGAATGTTTTGCGCAGGGACATGGGCCAGCTGCTGCAGCACTGCTGGCAGCAGGATGTGGTTGGGCGTGGGGCGCGTGATGTCGCTGAAGACGATGGCGACGCTGTCCTGCGGCCCGGCAAGTTCGCGCAGGGGACGCGCCTGCAACGGCGCGCGCAGGGCGTCGCGCAGCGCAGCGACCGGGTCTGCCAGCGCAGCTACGAAGCGGTTCTCGATTACTTCAACGCAGGCATCGTCAGGCAACTTGAGGGGCAGTCCTGATTTGCCGTAGGCCAGCCTGATGTGCATGGCAACTCTCAATTCCTCACTGCTGCGCGCAGCAATGTTTGCAATTCGGCAGCATATCCGGGATTATCCGCGAGTGCCGCCAGAATTGCCAGCAGCGGGAGAATGACGATGAGTGAAGTTCAGCACCCCAAGGTTGTCGTAATCGGCGCCGGCAGCCTGTTCTTCGG
Source organism: Phototrophicaceae bacterium (assembly GCA_965238035.1). Taxonomy (GTDB): domain Bacteria; phylum Chloroflexota; class Anaerolineae; order Aggregatilineales; family Phototrophicaceae; genus JAGWBD01. The sequence continues at coordinate 2,840,410 of OZ250163.1, forward strand.
ACGAAAGTCAATTTGGCAGATGGTGCACTCGCCCCACCTGAATCAGGGGACGCTGGCGTTGGTCGACACCAATCCCGGGCGGCTGGAGCGGATGGCACGGCTGGCTGAAATGGTCGTCGAAGAAACTGACGTGCCGTTGCAACTGGAGTCGGCCAGCGACTGGAGGGATGTGCTGCCGGGCGCAGATTTTGTTGTGCTCAGTTTCGCCGAGCGCACCGTGTACTTCCGTGGCATCGACTGTACTATCTCCGAGAAATATGGCATCCGCATGTGTTCGGGCGATACGATTGGCCCCGGAGGGATCTTCCGCGCCATGCGCGAGCTGCCTGTGATCATGGACTGTGTGCGCGACATCGAGCGTCTCTGCCCGGACGCCTGGGTAATCAACTACATCAATCCTTCGACCGTGAATGGCATGGCCCTGACGCGCTACGCGCCGCAGTTGCGCAGCTTCGCGCTGTGCGACAGCCTGCACATGCCGCACATCAAGAATCGCCATGCGCGCTACGCAGGCATCATTGGTGAGGAGGAGACGCTCAGCGCAGGGCAGGAGCAAGCCTTTGACCTGCGCATCGCTGGCGTGAATCATTTCACCTGGATGCTGAAGGCCGAGTATGACGGCTGCGACGTGATGCCTCGCATTGCGGACTCCCTGCGACAGCTGGCGCAAAACGAGAGCGACACAGCAGGCGCCAAACGCAGGTACAACAGCGGCATCGGCTGCGCGCTCTATGACGCCTTCGGGCGTATTCCGGTGTGCGTGGGACATACCAAGGAGTACGTGCGCTTTTGGCAGGGACGCGGTGAGTTGCCGGACGAGATCCCGCCCCTGACTATCTGGGAAACCGAGGATCGCTACGAGTTGCACGCGGCCATGTGGCAGCAGGTTGATGGTTTCGTCAATGGCGAGACGCCCATCAGCGAGTTTATGCCGAGCTTTGGCCCCGACCACGCGACCGACATTATCGAAAACATGGCCGGCGGGTTGGGCAAGCCCTTTTACATCAACACACCCAATCGTGGCGCAGTGAGCAACATGAGTGACGATGCATTTCTGGAGTTGCTTTGCGACGTGGACATGGATGGCCCGGTGCCGCGCCCGGTTGGGCAGATGCCGCGTGGGTTGCGCGGGATGCAGGAAGTCGTGCTGGACACGCACGAGCTGACGGCAGAGGCAATTATCCGCTGTGACCACAGCTTGCTGCGGCGCGCCATGCTGAGCGACCCGCTAGTGACGTCGATGGCTGACGCGGACGCGATTCTGGGCGAGCTGCTGCTGGCGGAGCGGGACGTTCTACCAGCCGGGTGGTTCGACTAGCCAGACGCTGCTTCCTCAGCGTCTTCGCTGTCATCCGCCTCATCACCCATTCGCTCCAGGGCCGCGATGGCGGCTTCGTCGAATACGCTTACCAGAGAAGCCTGCAACGAGTTGAGGCTGCTCAGGCGCACACCGACAAGGCCGGCACTCTCCCAGGCGGGGAGATTCTCTTCACTTGACATGTGCCACAGGAATGACTGCACGGCAGGCAGGGTCAGACGGGAGCGGTTCGCTGTGAGCCGGGTCGTCTGAGTCAGCGGCCAGCTGCCGTCGCGGATGCTGGCGAACGAGGGCGACACGCAGCCCGCGCCGGCATCGAGCGGCAGCAGCCTGATATGTTCCTGTCCATTTTCCTGCACTCGCCCGTACTCTTCCCAGGACATAAAGGTCAGCGCGCCAGGCACGTTGGCGGTGGCTGCAGCGCGGTAGAGCGGATCATCATCCAGTTCGATGTCGAGGCGACCTGTGAGACCGGCAGCGGAAGCAGCCAGCAACATGTCCGTCTGAAGGCTGCCCGGCTCCGGCGCGAAGAGCGTCAGCGCCTCGTCCGCGAAGTTCGGGTCGACATCGCTCCAGCGCATGATTGCTCCCGTCGACTCCGCGCGCCAGATATCGCCAAGCTGCGCAGCAGTCAGACAGGCGGGCGCAGCGCTGTTCTCGTTGGCCAGCAGCACCAGCGCGCGTGAGCCCAGCGCCATGGTGTAACTTTCGATATTACTATCTGCGCAGGCAGCCAGTTCTTCTGCACTTATAGTCCGCCCGGAGAAAACGAGATCGAGCGCGCCGCCGCACAGCTCGCGGAAGGCAGCAGGCGCTCCCTTCTGCGTAATCGTGACCGTGAGGCCAGGAGACATTGCCTGCAGACTGGCATTGGTGGCGTTCACAAATTCGTATTCGACTCCGCTACCACCAATGCGCAATGCGCCACCAAGGCCTTCAGGAATGAAATAATCGCCAGTGGCCGGCAGGGCTGACTCCCCCTGCAAAGCGGCTCGCAAGCGCTCCTGATTTTCGGTGGCGACGGCTTCTGTGACTGATGTAAAGCCGGCGGTCGTGACGACCTCCGCGGCATCCTCACTGGCAATCAGGCTGAGTAGCTCGTTGACGCCGGGCTCGTTGACGAATGCGACATTGGCGTAGAGCAGCAGCTGCCCGGCAGCGGGATACAGACCGTTTTCGACGTTCGCTGCCGAGGGTGCGCGGCAACCATCGCTGTCCGCGGTGTTCAAGGCAAGGATGTGCTGGCCCTGCACATCTTCCAGCGTTGCAACGCCGATGGCGCCCTGCTGCCCGGCAATTGTAGCGACTGCGTCCCGAGTGACGAGTGCATCATCGCGCAACCCGTCGCCGCTGACCAGCGTGTCCAGCAGACTGTATTCGGCAGTCAACGCTTCCGGCACAGACACAGTCAACGCCAGGCCTTCCGGCGCCGCGGCAACGACCTGATCCCAGCGAGTATTGTTGCCGGCAGCGCTGGGCGCAAAGATGTCTGCCATTTGGGCTTCATTGAGACAGTTTATGAATTCAGCGTTGGCAGGATGTGTGACGACAGCCAGAATATGATGCCCCAGGGTAAACTCCGCCAGCGCGATGTCGTTGTCGGCGCAGGCTTTAATCTGCTCTTCGCTGATGGATTGCGTCGAACTGCTAAGCGTGGAGTCGCCATTACAGAGCAGCGTGAGGCCGGTCCTGGAACCGGTGGTCTCGCTGTGCAATGCCTGTCCCACGCCAGCCGCATCAATCATGGCCTGCAGTAGCGGTTCGACGATCGCCGATCCCGTGATACGCATGGCAGGTTCCTGGGCGAGCAAGGCAGGGCCGGCCAACAAGATGCCGAACAACATCAGGGACAGGGCACAGCGTCGCGGGGACAGGGTCATCCTGAAACTCCAGTGATACAGGCAGGTCGCCGATGGATTGTACTGGCACGGCAGGCTTTTTTACAGTCGCACTTCCGGCAGTGATGATGTAGCCTGCCGGAGGAGGTGGCTGTGAACGACGAATTTTCCCTTTACAACCTGGTGGGTGGAGACGCAACTTTTCGACGCCTCGTCGATTCGTTCTATGCGCGAATCGAAGTTGATAAACACCTGCGCAATTTGTTCCCTGATGACCTGAAACCCGGCAAGGAACGCCAGTACCTTTTTCTCATCCAGTTCTTCGGTGGCCCGAAGCGCTACAATGAAATACGCGGCCATCCCCGATTACGCTTGCGCCACAGCCCTTTCGCGATAGATGCAGCAGCGCGCGAACGCTGGCTACTGCATATGCTGGCGGCCATTGACGAAATTGGCATCGACGAGCCCATGCGCGGAAACATGCGCACTTACTTCGAGAGCGCCTCAGCGATGCTGATTAATACAGAGTCTCTGGATGTAGAGGAGCCCGGCCAGCAAACCTAACTGTCCGCCTTCAGCACGAAATTCTCGAAGGCCTCGGCAGTCCACGGCAGGGCCGGGCAAAAGAAGTGCTCGAAGATCGCCCTGGCGTAAACCCTGATCTCGTACTGGGCGTCCTCTGCCATGCGCAGCCGCAGAAAGTGCATCAGGTTGTGCGCATCCACTTTCATCACCCAGGTGTAGTAGACGCTGAAGCCTGGCAGGAAGACCCGCGCCAGCTCCCTTGAAACGCCTGCAGTCAGGGCCTTCTGGTAAAGCGCGAAGCCGCGCTCGTAGTGTGCGAGCAGGTCTGCTGTAAGTTCTGCACCGGTGTCCTTATCCAGGGCGCCTTCGCTGGCCTGGCGATTGCTGCGCGCCTGCTTGCGCCATTCCTCGGGCACGTAGTAATCATCTTCGGCAAAAGGCGTATAGCGTCCAGATTGCGCGTTGGCGTTCCAGGTACGATGCCGCACCCACTGCCACCAGGTCAGCAGCGGCGCGCGACAGCGAAACTTGAATTCGACCATCTCGAAGGGTGAGGTGTGGCGGTGGCGCATCAGGTAAAAGAGCAGGCGCTTGTCGCGCTCCTCACCCCTGCTGTCGCTGAGGTAGGAGACTCTGGCTGCATTGACGATAGCCAGGTCGCCGCTGACTTCAGTCAGCGGGTGCGGCATCAGGTCCACCAGCTCGATGTAACCCTTGTCCAGCACTTCAACCCGCTTCCCGATGAGGGAGGCTGCTGTCATTGCGGCTCCTGATGGGGGCTCAGGTGAATGACTGTAAGGCGAGGCGCACACGCTCCTCGATTGCCTCGGGGGCGTCCACCGGCAGGGACTGCAGCGCTGTCTGCGCCTCGACGAGACTGTAGCCCAGGGCCGTCAGCGCGTCCATAACTTCGCTATCGCTCTCGGACAGGGCGGCGCCAGGCAGTATACCCGTTCTGTCTCCAAGCTTGTCCCTGAGCTCCAGCACAATCTTTTCCGCGGTCTTTCGTCCCACGCCCGGCACACGTGTGATCAGGTCAGCGCGTTCGCTCTGGATCGCCCGGCGCAGACTGTCCGTCCTCATCGTGGCCAGGATGGCCAGCGCGAGCCGCGGGCCGATGCCGCCCACGCGCAGGAGGTTCCGAAACAGTTCGCTGCCGATGCTGTCGGGGAAACCGTAGAGCGACAGGCCGTCATCGCGCACGATCAATACTGTATGCAAGAACGCCTGGCTGTTCAGGGGCACCAGGTGTGGGTCGGGCGTGAAGACCTGGTAGCCAATTCCGTTGACCTCAATCACAACATGGTCGCGGCCGCAGGCGATGACCGTGCCACGAAGACTGACAATCACACCTGTTGATCCTGCATACTGAGGTAGCGCGCGCTATGCAAATCGGTGATGGCCACCGCCAGCGCATCGGCAGCGTCATCGGGACGCGGCCGCACGTCCAGGCCGAGCAAGATTCGAACCATCTCCTGCATCTGTGGCTTACGCGCGCCGCCGTAGCCGGCTATGGCTTGCTTGACCACATTTGGCTTGTATTCAGTTATCGGCACGCCGGCGTTGGCCAGGGTCAGGAGAATGACGCCCCGCCCCTGGGCGACGGTGATGGCAGTGGTCACGTTACGCGCGAAAAAGAGTTCTTCCACACCAGCGCGCAGCGGCCGCCATTTGGCTATGACTTCCCCCAACTCGGCGTGAATACGCTGTAATCTGGCGTGCATACTCTGGTCCGCTGCTGTGGTAATCACGCCATAGTCCACGGCTTGCAGCGCGCCATCATCCAGTTCCCGCACCAGGCCCCAACCGACTCTGGCCGTGCCTGGATCAATTCCCAACGATAGCATCAGCTGCTTTCGAAGGCGGAAGCAAGTTCATCGGTGATTTGCAGGTTAAAGAACACCGACTGCACGTCATCCAGCTCTTCCAGGCGCTCGTGCAGGCGCAGGTGCTGCATGGCCTTCTCGGGCGGCAGATCGGTCTCGTTATTCGCTTCCCAGCGCAGTTCTGACTCCGCGACAGAATAGCCAGCCCCGGCAAGAACATGCTCGACGCTTGCGAGCAACTCGTAGGGTGTCCAGACTGCAACGGCTCCCTCTTCTTCCAGCACATCGTCCGCGCCGGCCTCCGCCGCGACCAGAAAGACTTCCTCAAAGTCGACGTCGCCATCCAGTGCTACGTAACCCTTACGCGAGAATTGCCAGGATACCGAGCCTGCTGATGCCAGGCTACCACCGGACTTGTTTAGCGCGTGCTTGATATCAGCAAGCGTTCGATTCTTGTTGTCAGTCAGGGTATCGATGAGGTAGGCAACGCCGTCCGGGCCATAACCTTCGTAGGTTATTTCAACCAGGTCCTCGCCTTCGAGATTTCCTGAACCCCGCAAAACCGCGCGTTCAATGTTCTCCCGCGGCATGTTACCGGTCTTTGCCTTGGCGACGGCTAGTTTCAGACGCGGATTGCTGTTTTCATCTGCGCCACCTTCGCGCGCAGCCACGGCGATTTCGCGGGCCAGGCGCGTGAAAATCTTACCCCGCCGGGCGTCTTCCGCACCTTTTTTGCGTTTGATAGTGGACCACTTGCTGTGACCAGACATGCCCTGCCTCCGCGCGACGGCACGCGCAGATTGTAGCCGATGCGCGCGGCAGTGTCGAGACGCGCTGTGCTATAATCAGCGCTCAATCGGACGACCACAATTTGACCCCCGGGAGTAAAAGAGCAGTCAATGTCGGCGGTGGAGTGGGGGGCAAAGTCAGCAGGACGGCGTGCAAATCCCCACCATCTGGCCTGGGGGATCCTGCTCGCTTGCTTTGCCCTGTTTTGTCTGTTGCTACTCAGTATTCTGCTCTCTGCCAACTACTTCATATTCCAGTCGGCGCTGCCGATGAATGTCATTCTAAATGTGGGTCGGGGCACCGTCGGCCTGTCTTACCTGGCGAATCCGGGCGAACAGGTCGGTGTCAATGGCTCTGTGATTACGGGTGGCGTCATCATTCGTTCGGACCCCCAGTCCCAGGGGACGATTCTTTTCATGGATGGTGAGGAGGAAAACGAGCGTCTGCTTGCCTCACTGACCCTGCAAAGGAATTCGCGCGTCACGTTGATCAACACCGAACGCCCGCGTTTTGCCTGGAGTCGCCGCGGCTATGAGATTACCCTGCAGGACGTCATTGGTGAAATTAATGTCACAGTTACAGAACACGCGGGGCCGCAGATGCGTATTCATGGCATTACACCGGGCAGAGCGAGGCTGCAAATGATGGGCCCCGGCACTTATACGATTGAGGGAGCCTCCGAAGAATTGCGCCTTTTCAATCACAGCGGCCTTGTTCGGCTTGAGTCGGCGGACGGACGGCAGAGTGGCAACGTCCCTGTCGGAGGACAGGGGGCTGTGCTTTACGAAGAGCCGCGTGTTGAATTGCGTCCAGGATACCGGAATTTGTTGCTTGATGAGAGTTTCAGCAGTCTGGGCAACGGATCTGGCGCTGCTGAAGGACGTGTTTGGGCCTGTGACCATGATCCTGGCGACAATCCACCGGGCACACATGAGATTGTTTCTGAATTTGGGTTGCAGCCGCTAAGATTTCTGCGCGATGGCGGGGTCACCACGCACGGCAGGAACTTCTGTGCCCAGAATATTGGCCAGAACGGCCTGAATTTGAAAGCGCAGAATTATGAGTACCTGGCCTTGCGCGTCACTTTCTCCGTGGATCACGCTTCCCTGGGCAATTGCGGTACTGAAGGCAGCGAATGCCCGCTCATGCTGAGAATGGATTATCTTGACCAGACGTATCTGGATTCCACGGCAGGTCAGCAAGTTGACGACGGAGTGGTCCGCGTCGTGCCACCGGGCGGAGATGCTATCAGCTGGTTTCACGGCTTCTACATTAAAGTCAGGGAGGACTGGCCCGAACGTTGTAGCAGTTGCCTGCAGGATCATGAACTCATCAACGAGAAAAGCTGGTATGTCTATGAGAGCCCGAATCTCCTTACCCTGTTCGCACCTGAACCGTCTCCCGAAACAATAGTTTCCATCTGGGTCTACGCCTCCGGGCACGAGTACGACGTCCGCATTCGGGATGTGGCGCTGCTGGCCGTTCCCCAGCTGACGGAAGACCTCTGATGGCTAACGCCATTGCGCCGGCTGTAAGCTACTGCTACATTCGCGCAGTGTCTGAAGAGACGTGTAGCTGCAATGCTAATCCGCGAGGGTTGCTGTGGGCTGGATGACTTCTGACAACGTCACTACCAGCCTGGCCCTGTACGTCGTCCTTGCACTGCTGGCGGTCTGGGCCGCACTGGTGTTGTGGACCTGGAACGACATGGCCGGGCGCTCACGCAACACATCGTATCGCTTTCTGGCGGCTGTGGTTGTCGCGCTCCTGATCGTGCCGGGGCTACTCATTTATTTGATGTTGCGCCCTCGCGAAACTCTGGCAGAAGCCTACGAGCGTTCTCTCGAGGAAGAAGTTCTGCTGCGGGGCATTGAAGAAAAATCGGCCTGCCCGTCCTGCAAGGCCCAGACACAGCCAGATTGGCAGCTCTGCCCCGCGTGCAACGCGCGTCTGCGTAGACCCTGCATCCGTTGTGGCAGTGCGCTGCATCTTGAATGGGAGCGCTGCCCGCTCTGCACTGCTCGTCAGGCCGGCACCGAAAGCGATGAATGGTCGCTCTCTCCCCGACGCTTCCGGTCAGGAGTTTCCGAAGAGCCGACTGAGGCCTTGCCGGGGCGGGAGGGCGACGAGTAGTGAGCCTGACCGGCTAAAGCTCGTCTGCCTCGCCAACCACATGCACCTTGAGGAAGTTCGTCTGGCCGCCAATGCCGAAAGGCACGCCGGCGATAATTACCAGACTGTCGCCCCGATCCACCATGCCGGAGCGATTTGCAGCCCGCACCACAGTCCCGATCATTTCGTCGGTTGTGTTGAAGTGCGGTACCAGCATGGGGATGACGCCCCAGACCAACGCCATGCGCCGAAAGGTGTGTTCGCTGGGTGTAACGCAAAGAATCGGCGTGCGCGAGCGTTCACGGGCGATTTGTTGCGCGGTGTAGCCGGTGTGCGTCGAAGTCACGATGGCCTTGCAATCCAGCACTGCGGCAATCTGGCTGGTCGCCTCGCTGAGCGCATCTGAAACGCGTTCGCGCGTCTTGTGTTCCGGATGCTGCACGACCTGACCAGGTGACCAGCCGGAGAGCAAGGCCTTCTCGGCGATGACGGCGATGCTGGCCATGGTCTCTACGGCAATGACCGGGTATGTGCCGACTGCTGTTTCATTGCTGAGCATGACTGCGTCACTGCCGTCCATGATGGCGTTGTAAACGTCGCTGGCTTCGGCGCGGGTGGGACGCGGGCTGTCCACCATGGAATTGAGCATTTGCGTGGCCGTGATGACGGGTTTGCCCGCCAGGTTGCAAAGGCGAATGATGCGCTTCTGCTGGCCGGGAACCTCTTCCGCGGGCGTTTCGACGCCCAGGTCGCCGCGGGCAACCATGATTCCGTCCGATTCGGCAATGATGCTTTCAATGTTTTGCAAGGCTTCCAGTTTCTCGATCTTTGCAATGAGCCAGGGGTTGCTCTCCCGCTTCTCTCGCTGGATGAGCGCTCTCAATTCAATCAGGTCGTTACCGCCACGCACGAAGGACATGGCTATAAAATCTGTTTCCTTTTCAAGCGCAAAGATCAGGTCACGACGGTCCTTGTCCGTGATCGCAGAGAGCGTCAAATTGGCGGTTGGTGCCGTAACGCCCTTGCGCGAAAAGAGCGCGCCGGGCGCGACGACCTGGCAGGTCAGGGTCGTTGAATCCTGGTCGATGACGAGGAACTCCAGATTGCCATCGTCCAGCAGCAGCGGCATGCCTTCATGCACGTCGCGCGTGAACTCCGGATGCGGCAGCAGAATCGTGCGTCCGTCGCTGTTGGCGAGAGTCGCGTCGAGCGTCAGGCGAACGACATCGTCCTTCTGGAGCAACAGTGGCTCATGCGGGATCATGCCAATGCGGATTTTTGGCCCTTGCAGGTCGCACATAATTGCCACCACCGCATCTTCTTCTGCAGCAACGCGACGGATGCGGTCGATGGTGGCGCCATGAATGGCATGATCGCCGTGCGAAAAGTTGATGCGGGCGACGTTCATGCCGCCGCTTATAATGGCGCGCAGGGTATTCTCATCACTGGAAGCAGGGCCAATTGTCGCAACGATTTTGGTGCGCTTGCTGTCTAATCGGGTGCCGGACAATGACTACCTCCAGAGTTAACTGCTAAATCGTGTGAGGTTGCTGAAGGCCGCGTGGCCTGGATACAGCGCGGCCGGGCCGAGTTTTTCCTCGATACGCAGCAACTGGTTGTACTTGGCTACGCGATCCGAACGTGCCGGCGCGCCAGTCTTTATCTGGCCGGAATTCATGGCCACGGCCAGGTCGGCAATGGTGCTGTCTTCGGTTTCCCCACTGCGATGACTGGTGACGACCGTCCAGCCGTGGCGTTGGCTCAATTGACTGGCGGCCATGGCTTCACTCAGGCTGCCAATCTGGTTAACCTTGCACAGCAGGGAGTTGGCCGCGCGCTCCCTGATTGCGCGACGGACGCGGTCTACGTTGGTGACGAGCAGGTCGTCGCCGACGATCTGAACCCGATCACCGATGCGAGCGACCAGCTGAGACCAATGCTCCCAGTCGTTCTCGTCCAGGCCGTCCTCAAGGGAGATGATGGGATAGCGTCGCGTCCAGTCTTCCCAAAAATCAACCATTTCCGCGCCGCTCAACGTCCGCCCCTCAATCTCAAGGTGATACGCTCCGTCTCGGTACAGTTCACTCGCGGCAGGGTCAAGCGCGATGTAAATCTGCTCGCCGGGCCGGTAGCCGGCCGCTTCAATTGCTTGCATGATGACGTCAAGAGCAGCCTGGTTGGAACCCAGTGAGGGCGCATAACCACCTTCGTCGCCTACGCTGGTGCTGTGCCCCATGTCGTGCAGGATGCGCCCCAGGCAGGCGTAGATCTCCACGCCCCAGCGCAAGCCCTCGCTGAAGCTTTCAGCGCCCACCGGCATGACCATGAATTCCTGAAAGTCGGTGCTGTTGCTGGCATGTTTGCCGCCATTCATGATGTTCATCATCGGCACCGGCAGCATATGCGCGTGAACTCCGCCCAGGTAGGCGAAGAGTGGCAGATCGCAGTAAGCTGCCGCTGCGTGGGCCAGCGCCAGCGACACGCCCAGAATGGCGTTCGCGCCAAGGCGCGACTTGTCGCCAGTGCCGTCCAGCGCCAGCATGGCTTCGTCCACCGCCAGTTGCTCACGCGCGTCCATGCCACAAACCAGGTCCGCCAGAGGACCGTTCACCGCAGCCACGGCCTTGAGCACTCCCTTGCCGTCATAGCGCGACCGGTCGCCATCGCGCAATTCAATGGCCTCGTGTTCCCCGGTCGAGGCGCCGCTCGGGACGATGGCGCGCCCGCTGGACCCGTCGATCAGCCCGACCTCAACCTCGACGGTCGGGTTGCCTCGCGAATCAAGCACCTCACGCGCATGAACCCTGTCGACCTGCATTCGGCTCCTCCGTTTCGCCTGGGGCGTAACCGGCGCCAAGTATACCCTCTGCTGCAAATTGCGCATCCGCCCAAATGTGATATTGTGACGGGTATGTATCGCATTTATGCCAGATTGAAGTTGTCAGGCGCAGGGTGGAGAACGCGTGATTGCGGATCGTTACGTCTATCTTGACCACTCCGCGTCCACTCCGGTGGATGAACGGGTGCTGGCGGCCATGCAACCCTGGTTTGCCCAGGGCTATGGCAACGCTTCCTCATCACATGGCCCCGGCCGTCAGGCCGAGCGTGCCATCGAAGATGCGCGCGAGACCGTAGCAAGGGTTCTTGACTGTCAGCCGCAGGAAATAGTCTTCAACAGCGGCGGCACCGAAGGCGACAACCATGCCATTCGCGGCGCCGCCTGGAAGATGCGCCAGGCCGGACACGGCGCGCATCTCATAAGCAGCCCTACCGAGCACAGCGCAGTCGGGCAGACTGTGCAGCAGTTGGCGGAAGTGCAGGGGTTCACGCACACCATGCTGCCAGTTGATTGCTACGGTCGCTGCTCCCTGCCAGAGTTCGAGTTCGCCCGTCAGCCGGACTCCGTGCTCGCCAGCATCATGCTGGCCAATAACGAGATTGGCAGCATTCATCCCGTCCCGGCGCTGGCGAGGGCGGCGCGGGCGCGTGGTCTGCTCTTCCACACGGATGCAGTTCAGGCGGCGGGGCAGCTACCATTGGATGTGAAGGCGCTCGGCGTCGACATGCTCAATATCTCCGCGCACAAGTTTTACGGACCCAAGGGCGTTGGCGCGCTCTATATTCGCTCTGGCTTGCAGCTGCTTCCCAACCAGACCGGCGGCGGCCACGAAGACGGGCGCCGGGCCGGTACGCATAACACACCGCTGATTGTGGGCCTGGCGATGGCACTGGAGATGGCACACTCCGAACGGGATCAACATGTCGCTCACTTCCGGCAGATGCGCGATCTGCTAATCGAGAGGGTGCTGCATGCTGTGCCCGGCGTGGTACTCAGCGGACATCCACAGGAGCGCCTGCCGGGACATGCCAGTTTCGTGCTGGATGGCATCGACAGCAGCATGTTGCTGATACACCTGGACGTCAACGGCGTGGCCGCCAGCGGCGGCTCGGCCTGCAAGACGGGAAGCCCGGAACCTTCGACGGTGCTGCTGGCCATGGGCTTCAGTGAACAGGAAGCCATTGGTGGTCTGCGCATGACCGTGGGGCGCAGCACAACGGAGCAGGACATCCAACACGCCGTCAAGGTACTCGCCAATTCGGTCGACAAACTGCGCAAGCTGAGCACAGTGTTGTGAGCGAGCGAGTGGTCGTCGCCATGAGCGGCGGCGTTGACAGCTCGGTGGCGGCAGCCCTGCTGAAACGGCAGGGGTATGAAGTCATCGGCATGATGATGCGTCTCTGGGCGGAACCGTCCGCGCAGGGTCAGGCGCACAATCGCTGCTGCACGCCCGGTCAGATGGCGGATGCGCGCCGTATCGCCGATCTGCTGGACATCCCCTTTTATGTGCTTGACACGCGTGAAGTGTTTCACCGCGAAATCGTGAACTTCTTCATTGAGGGGCACCGGCGTGGCACCACGCCCAATCCTTGCCTTGAATGCAACCGACACATTCGCTTCGACTGGCTTCAGCGGCACGCGCTGGCACTGGATGCGGACTACCTGGCGACGGGCCACCATGCGCGCGTGCGCCGCGAAGCGGACGGCTCCTTTCAACTGTTAAGGGCAATGGACAGGTACAAGGACCAAAGCTACGTCTTGAGCGTGATGGGCCAGAAGCAGTTGTCTCATGCGCTATTTCCAGTGGGTGAATACAGCAAGACGCAGGTGCGTGAAATGGCGGGCGAATTCGGCCTGCCCACTGCCGAAAAGCAGGACAGTCAGGACCTGTGCTTCCTTGGTGATGGCGATTACCGCAGGTTTCTGCGCGACCATGCGCCGGAGTTGATGCAGACCGGGCCCGTTCTGCGCCGTGATGGTACTCAGATCGGAGAACACAAGGGTCTGGTTAACTACACCATTGGCCAGCGCCGGGGCCTTGGTCTCAACACGCCCAGGCCGATGTACGTGGTCGGCAAGCAGGCGCAGCGCAATGCGCTGGTGGTGGCCGAACACGACGAGCAGGGCGTGACTGAGTTGCGCGCCGGCCGCGTCAACTGGGTGAGCGGATGCGTCCCGCAGCAGCCTTTCGCAGCAGCAGTGAGCGTCCGCTACGGGGCGAATCCGAAGCCAGCGACGATCTCTATACTCGCTCCCACCGAAGTGGCTGTTCACTTCGACAGGCAGCAGAACGGCGTTGCGCCCGGTCAGGCCGCCGTCTTCTACCAGGGCGAGGAGTGTCTCGGCGGCGGCGTAATCACCTCAGCGGGGTAAGTGCAACAATTGCGCGAATACTTCCTGGAAGCGCATCACCAGCACAGTGCCGCTAAGCAGGAATGGTGCATAGGGCAGGGCAGAACGGAACTTGACCCGCCCGGTGGCGAGCAGCAGCAACGCAGCGATGCCGGCGCAAAACACAGCCAGCAGTAGCGTGGGCAGGATTAAAGGCCAACCAACGACCAGGCCGCACAGCCCGGCCAGCATCACGTCCCCGCCGCCGAAGGGCACTTCCCGTAGCTGAATGTCACGCCACCTTTGCAGGGCGCGCCTGTAAAGTTGACCGCCCAGATACATAAAGCCACTGAGTAGCGTACCCACGATGCCGCCAAACAGCGCGGACAGAAACTGGTTTGCGGTTAACGATTCCAGAATTGCGAGCAGTGCAGCGGGCAGCAACAGGGCCGGCAGCACGCGCCTGTGTTCAATGTCAATAACGGCGAGGAGCACGAAGACCGGCATCCAGACAAATCGAACCGGTCGTGACAGCGCTTCACTCTGACCCGGAATCTCTGTCATCAAACACAGCAACACCACATTCGCAGCTGCTACCAGAACGTAGCGAATGACGCGACCGCCGCGGCCAGGCGCGCTATTCAAAGCATTGCCTGGTCGGGAAGACGGCAGGATTTCTGACAACCGGGTGACAACGGCTCCTGTGAACAGACCCGCGAGCAAGCAGACGAGCATTGTTAGGTTCAGGGCAAGGGTGGCGCGGGCGGCAACAGGGTCAGTGCCAGCCAGAGCAGCAGGACAACGGCCGCAATTGCACTTATCCAGATTGCGCTGCGCTGCGTGGGAGTTTCTTCAGGATAATCAACTTCGGGCAAAGTGTTGCCGACGTGCAGCGGAACGCGATCGACCTCGCCTTCTGCAATGCGCCAGGCAGCCAGTTGTAGCTGGCCGGAGCCGGTGCCAATTATCAGCTGACATGCCTCGGGCCATGAAGCTTCACGAATGTCTGCCGGCGACGGCAAGGGTTCGCCCTTAGGGTGTGAGTGCCAGATCGCGCATAGTTCGAGACCGTCACGCTCGAATTCAAAGAAAGTCTGCACCATCTGCTGCGCATCCAGCTCAAAGCGTCGCTCGGGCCTGGCGGCGACGTTTTTAATCGGGACGACGCGCGCAACACGGCCGTCCAGGCTACCGAGCAGGCCGCAGGCTTCACGCGGCGCATGCGCGCGCACATGCTGAAGCAGTTGCGTGACCTGCGGCCGGCTCAGCCACAGCTGCATCAGGGGGCGTCCTCTGCCGCGGGCACCAGAAAGGTTTCGATGCGTTCATGCTGGGGTGGATTGCGAGATTCGTAGAACAGGCTGACGGTCAGCGTGTACAGCCCGGCCGGATCGTCAATTGTGCGCAGATGCAGGGTGAATTCCATGTCATTGCTCATGGTCTCAATCACATCCAGCTCGCTAACGATGCTGTCCGCTTCGTTGTGCGCCACCAGAATGAGATTGGGCCGTTCCAGAAAGGGTGTCAGGCGCACTTTTACGCGCACCCGTCCACGGTCCGGCCAGGGCGTAGCCGAGATTTCCGTGATGCGCACATCGTCTCGCGGCAGTGGCACCGCATCCTGCGGCAGAATTGGTATGTCCATCAGGCAACTCTCCGGGTCAGGGCTGACACTGCAGTTGGCGCAGGGCGTTGAGGGCGTCGTCCAGCTGCACGGCCGGCACGAGAAAGTGATCGCGGCTGAAGGAGGCGAAGGGCAATACAGGGACGCCGGCTGCGGCCAGAGCTTCGCTGATGCGGGCCACCAGCCCGGTCAGTTCCGGCTCAATGACGGCGTCCACCGTGATCAGCCGGCACACTTCAGAAGCAACTTCCACATCAGGCAAGCGCGCCTGAAATTCAGCCAGCGCATCCCGGGGCAGGATGAGGGAAACTTCATGCCGGTCAATGACCAGCGCGCAGAAGGGCTCGGCGATTTGCGCGACGACTCCCGCTGCAGCTGTGATGGCTCTGGCTGGCATTCGCAGCAGGCAGTAATCCTGTCCGTCACTTTCGAAGGTCGCGGCGGCGAGCGCCTGGTCGGCCGTCTGCGCCATGCTTGCTCCTATTCGTCGAAGAGATAGGTCGATTCAGCGTAAAACCGAACCTGCCGTTGTGCAAGTTTCTGTTGCAACCAGGCGTGCAGTTCGGCGTTTTTCTGTTCCAGGCTGCGACCATCAGCCTCAAGCTGCAGCATGGGATAGTGAATCTGCAAGGCCCTCCCGCGGATAATGTGGCGGCTAATCCCCGGCGGTATCCATGCTTTTTCGCGCGCAGCTGCGACGATATCCGCGGGTTTCAGGCGAGGAAATCGCAGCAGCGCTACCATGTCCGGGAAATACTCTCGAACCTGCACTGACTCTTCAATGATGCTGCGGTAGAGCGTCGCGTTCCTCTGGTAGACAGCGACGATTTGACAGAGCAGGGCGTTACGTGAATGGGAGTCTTGCGCTGCGGTCACCAGCGACAGATGCCTGCCATCAGCCAGGTGCAGGTCGGCGACGGGTCGAGACTGCGGCCCGATCTGAAGCTCCAGGCCGGGCAAGGCATCCAGCCCGGCCAACAGCGCAGGTACATTCCAGTCGCTGACCACGTGGTTCCAGGTATCCAACGTGACCTGGCCGCTTTCCCAGTTGACGACCTGCACGGGAATATGCGGGTAGCCCAGGGCGCTCAGAGCATGACAGCGATTTGCACCGTCCAGGATTACATAGCTCCGGGCGTCCATCGGCGCGACGACCGGCGGGTTGATGATATACTTGTCGCTGCGAAAGCGATCTATCAATGGACGGGAGCGCTGCGAGTCATGCGTTTCATGCGCATGCAGGCTTTCGCCCGGCACAATCCGAAGATTCGGAACAGGGGCCCTGAAACTTGCTGACACAGCGGTAAACTCCGGCTACGCTCGACTGCGAGCGTAGCACAGGCCCGCAGGAATATGCAAAGGAGGGGGCGTGGGCGCGACGGGGCAGGGCATAGATGAAAGCGCCGGTCGCTGGGTGACGATTCCGCGCATGGTGGCCTTTGTGCGCAACGGAGATGACGTCCTGATGCTCCGGCGCAGTGACAACAGCCGCATCTATCCAGGTCAATACAATGGCGTTGGCGGACACCTGGAGCGGAAAGAGGATCCGCTCAGTGGCATGCGTCGTGAAATCCTTGAAGAGACTGGCCTGCAGGTGACGCAGCTTTTCTTGCGCGCACTCTACAACATTGACTCTGGAGGTCATCAAGGGGTACTGCTGTTCGTTTTCACCTGCCAGAGTGCCAGTCGCGAGCTGTGCCCGGCGACGCCGGAAGGTACGCTGCGCTGGGTGCCTCGCCACGAGCTTGCGTCGCTGCCGCTGGTCGAGGATCTGCCGCAGATGCTTCCGCGATTGCTGGATATGGCGCCGGATGCGCCGCCGCTCTTCGTGCATGTCGGCTACGATCCCGACGGCAGGCTACGTTTGCGCATCGCCCCCGAAGGCGCTCCCTCCGCCAGCTCACAGTGAACAGGCCTCCGCGAGCACGTAAATCGCTTAAACGGCTCCTGCGCGTAATCTTTATTCTGTTTTGGCTCACACTGTTGCTGTCACCTTGCCTGGGACTTGTGTTAGCAGCACGGGGCGAGCTGCGCATCCGTACCGGTGCTGCCCCGGAGCAGGAGACTCGCCTCTGGCTGGTTCAGGAAGCGCGCCGCGCCGGCCTGGCGCTGTCCCACGTCAGCGAACGTTTGTCGGACAGCCAGCGCTGCTTTCAGACTGACGTGCGCTTTTTGCTCTGGCGCGGCCAGGAGCTTGACGGAAACACGGCGACCAGCTTCTGCAGCTGCTATGCGCTCGCAGACAGCGCGTTTAGCGAGCCGCAGTTTGGAACTGGCAGCTGCGAGCAAGGCGTAGAGGGAAGCGATGACTGATTTGCTTCAGTCGCTGGACCCGAACAACCCCCTCATCCTCGCAGGCGCCTGCGCGTTGCTATGTGTGGCGGGGCTGGTGTTGACGCTAGGAATGCAGGCCCTCAGCGGAGTGCTCGAAATCATCACTTCGCTGGCGGGCATGTTGATGGAGTTGCTTTCCGGCGGGCCGGTGGCCTGGTGCGGTTGTCTGGCGCTGCTGGCACTGATCTTCGGCGGCGGGATCCTGGCGTTTCTGATGGTGCAGGGCCTGACGTCCTGCGGTACGCCGGAGGCGATTAATTTTTGCAGTTTTCTGGGACGTTAGCCTGCAGTCAGCGCAGCAATTCTGGAATCTGCTCCGGATTCTCTGCCACACGGGCGCCGGCTTCGCGCAGGGCTGCAATCTTGCTGGCAGCTGTTCCTTCGACACCTTCAATAATTGCGCCGGCGTGCCCCATACGCGTCCCCGCGGGAGCGCTGGCGCCGGCGATGAAGGCAGCGACCGGCTTGGTCATGTACTCACTGATATATTCAGCAGCATCAATTTCGGCGCGCCCGCCGATTTCGCCCAGAATGGCGATCTTTTCAGTCTGAGGGTCCTCTTCGAAGAGTTTCAGCACGTCAACGAAACTGGTGCCGATGATCGGATCGCCGCCAATGCCTATGCAGGTCGTTTGGCCCATCCCGGCCTGCGAGAGCGCAAAGACAACCTCGTAGGTCAGAGTCCCGCTGCGTGAGACCACGCCAACGTTGCCGGGCGACGCGATAAAACCGGGCATGATGCCAATTTTGGCCACTCCAGGGTTGAGCAGCCCTGGGCAGTTGGGCCCGACCAGGCGACAGCCGACTTGCCGAATCTGCTGCATGACCTTCATCATCTCGCGCACCGGAATGAACTCGGTCAGGCAGACGATTAATCCAATGCCGGCATGGGCGGCTTCGCAAATTGCGTCAGGAGCGAAAGGCGCAGGCACGGCGACCAGGCTGACGTCTGCGCCCGTGACCTTTACCGCCTGCTCGACGGTATCGAATACCGGTTTGCCCTCGAACCATTCGCCGCCCTTGCCGGGCGTCACGCCCCCGGCCACGCGCGTTCCGTACTCAATCATCTTGCGGGTGTGAAAGCCGCCTTCGCGGCCGGTGATGCCCTGGACGAGGATGATGCTGTCGTCATTTACCAGAATGCTCATGCCTGCACCGTCTCCCCAACCGCTTCTACCGCCATGCGGGCGGCCTCGGTAAGGGTGTTTGCGGCCTGGATACCCGGGATATTGGCCTCGTTGACGATGGCGCTGCCTTCCTCTGCGTTGGTTCCCTGCAGCCGAATAATCATGGGCACTTCCGGTTGCACCTCGGCAAAGGCGCTGAGGATGCCGCGGGCGACCTCGTCGCCCCTTGTGATGCCGCCGAAGATGTTGCAGAGCACGACCTTGACATTGGCGTCTGAGAGGATGATGCGCAGGGCCGTCGCGACGGTATCTGCCCTTGCGCCGCCGCCGATATCCAGAAAATTGGCGGGCCCCACGCCCTTTTCCTCGCCGTAGAGCTTGGTCATGTCCATCGTGGTCATGGCGAGACCGGCGCCATTGACCATACAGCCAATCTGGCCGTCGAGCCGAACGTAGCTAATGCCGGCCTCGCGCGCCAGATTTTCGGCCTCTGTGCCGGAATTCGGATCTCGCAGGGCGGCCAGCTCCGGTTGACGCGGCAGGGCGTTGTCGTCGATGACCATCTTGCCATCCAGCGCCAGCAGCGTACCTTCCCTGGTGATGACCAGCGGGTTTATCTCTGCCAGCTCTGCGTCACTTTCCTCGAAGCAACTCACCAGCGCAGAGACGATCATTCCGAAGGCGCGCCAATATGGCCGCGGCAGATCGATGCCGCTGGCGAGCTTGACCGCCTGGTAGTCAAAAAGCCCGGCGACCGGATCCACGTGCTCACGCACAATTGCTTCCGGTCGCAGCCGGTTAATCTCCTCGATTTCGACGCCACCTTCCGCAGAAGCCATCAGCACGGCTTTGGCAGCGGCACGATCGTTTGCGATGCCGAGATAGATTTCCTGCTCGATGTTGGCGGCAGGGTCAACCAGCACCGTGTGCACCACATGATCCTTGATCGACATTCCAAGGATTTCTCGCGCGCATTCCTGCGCTTCTTCAGGCGTCCTGGCCAGTTTGATGCCGCCGGCCTTGCCACGTCCACCTGCCAGCACCTGCGCCTTGACAACAACTGCGCCCTCTGCGTCCCGGGCGAGCGAATACACCTCTTCCGGCGTGTGAGCGATGTCACCAACGGGAACCGGGATACCGAAATCGGTGAAACGATTTTTTGATTGATATTCGTGCAGATTCAAGATGCCTCGCTTTGTGTCTCTGCCGGACGGGACACAGTATAGCGTATTGAGGTTGAGTGACTCAATCGGGTATCCTGATGAAACAGGCGCATTCCCATGGTGAGCCTGTTATACTTGTCGCGGTTCAGGCTTGGCCTGACGACCTTGTTGCCTGAGAGGGTGAGTTGGGTAAGATCATGACTCGCGCAGCTATGCTCAAGTTTCTGATGTTGATTGTGCTCATGCAGTTTGCCGCTGGTGCCAACGCACAGGCCGTGAATGTGTTGTCGAACCCCGGTTTCGAGGAAAGCTTTACTGTCCGGGATGACGACCAGTTCGTGCGGGTTGCTGAAGGCTGGAACCCCTGGCACAGGGAGGCTGAGGGAGAGAATGCATTTACCTGGGAGCTGATACGACCTGAGTATCAGTCAGCGTCCGACACGGATGAGTCCTCCCACATTCGTGAAGGAGAGTACTCGCAACTGCTGCGTTCCTTCTACGCGACCTTTGACGCCGGCCTGCTTCAGGAATATGAAGGGGTCGACGTCAATTCCTGGTTGCGATTCAGTGCCTCCGCCTGGGTCTGGTCATCAAAACTGGATGATCCACTGCAAAGTGAAGCGGACGGGGATGTTTTTGTCCAGGTGGGTATCGACCCTGATGGCGGCACCGACGGCGAGAGTGAGGACATCGTCTGGTCGGAGATCACCTACGAACTTTACGATGGTTGGCGCGACTTTGTCGTAGTGACCCAGGCCACTGCCGAAACAATCACGGTGTTCATCCGCGTGCTGGTTGGGCAGCCAGTCCGAAATAACTTTGTCTGGCTGGATGATGCACAGCTTTACCTGGATGCATTTGACGAAGATGTTGTGAGTTCCCTGGCCCAGGGTGTCGGGCCGCCTCCGCTCCCGACAAGGGTGCCCGTTTACCATGTCGTGCAGGCGGGCGAAACTCTGGATGACATTGCGGCTCATTACGGAACCAGCGCAGAATCAATTCTTACTGCCAACAACCTGAGCGGCGCCCACCTGGTACATACCGGCAACCAGTTGCTCATTCCCGGGGGAGCGCAGCCACTCACTGCAGCAGCAGTGCCCGATGCTGATGGCAGCGTTGCCCTCTACGTGGTTCGGGCAGGAGATACATTTTATGGCATTGCCTCGAGCTACGGCATTGACGTGGGGGAGCTGGCACAGATGAACCGCGGAGTCAGCATTAATCTGCTGGACGTAGGGCAGGAATTGGCTGTCCCGGCTGTGCCGGTGCTTCCGCCTTCCAGCCGCAGCTACACGGTCAGGCGAGGCGAAACGCTGCTCGATATCGCGTTGAGATTCAACGTTTCCGTGGAAGAACTCGCAAGTGCCAACAACATTTCTGTCAATAGCCTCCTGGAAGTGGGTCAAACACTGGAAATACCGTGAGTCCCGCTCCGTGAAGCGTTTCATTGACGCGGCACTCCTGCTGACGCTGCTTTATGTTGCTCTGGCCCCACCAGTTCTGGGTCAGCATGCGACCCCTGCCGGCCCGATCTACATCGTACAGAGTGGCGACACGCTGTTTAAGATTGCGTTTGAGCACAACAGTACGGTTGAGGCCTTCACCGAGCTAAACAATATCAACAATCCGGCGCTCATTTTCGTCGGTCAGCAACTTCGCATCCCGGTAGATGAATCGCTGGCGCTGCCTCCTGTCCTGCCGGAATTCATAACCCCCACGCTTCCTCCCGGCGCAGGGCCTTCCCTGGTGTACAACGTGGCTCAGGGAGACACGCTCTCCGAAATCGCCGCCGAATACGGACTCGCGTTGAATGCTTTGGTAGGCAAGAATCAGATTACGGACGCATCTCTGCTGCATGTCGGGCAGCAGATTTACATACCTGGGCTTGAGCCCCAGGTGATTGATGCGCCCTGGCCGGAACCGGTCAGTATGCTGCAGCTTGGGCCAGGAGAGTTGCTGCAAGGGCAGAGCGTCCGCTTCGTGGTGCAAACCACGCTGCCGGCTCAGGTGCGCGGGGGTTTCCTGGGAAGTGATTTACATTTCGTGGCCGACGAAAGCCAACACAACCATGTGGCGCTCACCGGCATCCCGCTGTATACGGTACCCGGTTTCCATGACCTTGGGGTCACCGTAGAAGCTGGCACCGTGCAAACTGCGTTTCAGTGGCCACTTGAGGTAAAGGCCGGCGTATTTGGCCGTCAGGCTGTGACGCTGCCGCCAGAGGTTCTGGACACTTTGGACAGGGATACCGAGAATGCCGAAATCGCCCTATTGCAACACACTGTTTTCGGCAACAGACCTGGGCGCTGGTTCGACGGCCTGCTGCTTCGTCCCTCAACCGGACGAGTAACCTCGAGCTTTGGAACGTTAAGGAGCTACAATCAGGGTCCCTACGACAGGATTCACAACGGCGTGGACTTTGCCGCTGCCACAGGAACGCCGGTACAGGCGGTGGCGGATGGGTTGGTGGTGCTGGCAAACGAGCTGAACGTGCGTGGCCGCTCCATAGTCCTCGACCACGGGATGGGCGTGTACACGGGCTACTGGCACCTGTCGGAAATGCACGTAAAAGTTGGCGACTTTGTGCGCGCCGGTGCCGACATCGCTGCAGTGGGCAATTCCGGCCGATCCACCGGGGCGCATTTGCACTGGCAGCTATGGGTCAACGGGATAGCTGTCGAACCGCTGCAATGGCTGCGCTCCGACTTTACCCGGCTGCAGGACTCGGTCGCCGCTCAGAAATATCGGGCCTCGTCCAGCGCCTCGAAGTCCGTGAACAGGAAGTGGTCATGATAGTAGTGAATCCACAGGAATGAAAGGATCGCCGTGTAGTAGGCGATGTCAAAATGCCGGTTCGGTTCGATGTCGGGGATGATGGTGCCGGCAAGGGCGAAGACCAGCAGGAAAATTCCCAGCGAGCCGCCAAGCATCAGCGTGCTGAGCACATACAGGCCGCGCGTGTTTTCGCTTCGGCTGAAGCGCGCCACCAGTGGCGCCTGCCGTTCGAACTGCGGGCGACTGCGCTGCTTCAGCTTGATGATGTAAAAGGTCAGCGGCAGATACTGGAATGAGTGCCAGGTATTGGCGCCCTGAAAGGCGGTGTCCAGGTTTTCGAAGCCGGCCAGCGGGAAGAAAATAACCACGGTCAGGCTTATGAATAAGGTTTTCGGCCAGTTTATGGCGCCCGCACGATACTCCATCACGGACTTGATGACGTAGGCGAAGAGCGCTACCAGGAATATTCCCGTAGCCAGCTGGAAGAACCACGCATCCTGAAACAGGTGTGGAATTACAGCAATTAGATCGTTGGTGCCTACCTTGAATGTCCCTTCGCTGATTTTCAGGGCTGCCATGGGGAAAAGGCAGGTAAGAATTAGCGCGTAATCGATGAGGCGGGCGGTCATGGTGATAGCCGGGCGCCGCAGGACCTTGTGCTCCCTGTGATTGTAGAGCTCGGTGACGTAGGTCACCTGATGAAGTACATGCAGCATGGCCCAGAAGAAAAAGATGGTCAGCAGCAGGTTAAGATTGAGAAACGCCAGCGAGACGACGATCAGCGGAATGATAATCGACGAACGCAGCAGCATCGGATATCGCTTGCCGAAATCCTTGTCGAGCCCGGTACGCAAAAAAGTGGACATCATGTGGGGGCCGCCAACGCATACGGCTACAAAGGCGTTGATGGTGTTGCGGCTAATGTCTGCATCCAGTCCAAGATGGTTGACCCCGAGGAGGTAAAGCAGATATGGGATCGGAACGAGCAGCACGCTTAGGATTATGTAGGTCATGTCCCAGCGGCGATCTTTTAGCCAAAGGCTGGGTTCACTTCGCGCAGCAGGGCGCGGGACCAAAGGTAGCTTGCGAACCGTAACGGCCATGGCTGCCTCCACTAACTTTCAGAGATCAGTATAGCAAATATAGTTCGTGTTGCAAAGTATTATGTGGAATGGCGCATCTGGTTATCAGGAGTTGCGCAGCTCGTGATGCTCGCGGCAACGAGCCTCGTAACTTTCCTCGGCCCCGACGAGGATGACCGGATCATCTTTGTGCGCGGGATGTCCGTTGACCAGTCGCTGGGTCCGGCTGGCGGATTCGCCGCAAACGGTGCAAATGGCCCTCAATTTCGTCACTTCTTCAGCAATTGCCATCAGTGCGGGAAGCATGCCAAAGGGCTGGCCGCGAAAGTCCGTATCCAGTCCAGCGACGATAACGCGCCGGCCATCGTTGGCAAGGTGCTCGACCAGATGAAGCAGCCCCGCATCAAAAAACTGGGCTTCGTCAATGGCGATGACCGCCGTTGCAGGATGCAGCAAGGCAGGTAGCTTCCCGGCGGAGGCGATCTGCAGGGCATCCAGCTGTTGGCCACTGTGGCTGTTGACAAGACCAGGATTGCCGAAGCGATCGTCCAGGCTGTGTTTGAAGACCTGAACCTGGCGCCTGGCGATCACTGCACGCCGCACACGGCGGATCAGCTCCTCGGTCTTGCCAGAGAACATGCTGCCGCAGATGACTTCCACTCGCCCGCTATGGGGACGCAAGTTGTTCCTGCCTTTCTTCACAAGCAAAGGGCAGGCACGCGTCCGGCGCGTGCCTGCCCTCCATTGACTGATTCAGTGCCAGGAGCCTGAGTCAGGCGCCTTCGGGAAGTTCGTAGCCCAGGGTACGCAGTTCCCGTTTAACATCCGCCAGCACCTTACGGCCAATACCGGGAATTTCGAGAACGGCGCTGTCCCCCTGTTCGAGGCGCTCCATAATCTGACCCACGACCACGATGCCCTGTTCGTTGAAAATGTTCAGATGACGTTTGGCAATGCCAAGATCTGTAAGCAGACGCTGCGGCGAAATGCGTTCGGCCTGACGCGCCTCCTCCTCCTGCAAAATGTTCTCGCGAACCTGCAGGCGCTTCATGAAGCGGTCGACCTGGCCTTCCGTGTCAACAATGCGCTGCTCGCCGGTGTAGAAGGGGTGGCAGCGCGAGCAAATATCTGTACGAATCTCCGGGACAGTCGCGCCCGTTGTCCAGCTGTTGCCGCAGGCGCAGGTGACCTTGGCCTCGGCAAACCATTCCGGATGGAGTGCCTCTTTCATGTGCGCACTCCCTCCTGTGGCCGTTCGGGAAGAACGCTAATTTGCTTGCGGCCACGCTTGCCACGAATGCGCTCGAAGGTGACGAAGCCGGTTGTGATGGCGAAGATAGTGTGGTCACGGCCGATGCCCACGCCGCTGCCCGGGTGAAACTTTGTGCCCCGCTGGCGAACGATGATGTTGCCGGGGTTGACCTGCTCACCGCCATAGCGCTTCACGCCCAGGCGCTTGGAGTTGCTGTCGCGGCCGTTGCTGGTTGATCCGCCGCCCTTTTTGTGCGCCATTTCCGGCTCCTTCCCGCTTCAGGCTACAGGGAAATATCTTCTACCAGCAAACGCGTGTAGTACTGTCGATGTCCGCGTTTGCGGCGATAGTTTGTCCGCTGCCGATACTTGAACACGATAATTTTCTTGCCGCGGCCCTGTTCCTGCACCGAAACACGCACTTTGGCGCCTTCGATTAGGGGCTGACCGATGACGGTGTTCTCGCCATCCTCGACCAGCAGGACATCGGTAATATCAAAACTGTCGTTGACTTCGTAGGGGAGGCGCTCGACGTCGAGCGTCTTGCCAACTTCTGCGCGAAACTGACGACCGCCAGTCCGGATAACTGCATACATAGTTTTCTCCAGGCTTCACTTGCCGCCGCCGGGTCGCCAACTGCTTCAGGGCTCCGACGGGGAAATCTGGTGACGCTGCTGACCTGTCTGCAGGCCGCGGGGCAGTATAGTCGCCGGGCGGCGCGCGGTCAACTGTGAATTCGCGGGTAGATGAACATCGCATCGCCGAAGGAGTAAAAGCGATACCCTTGTTCGCGGGCAAGTGCGTAGGCGTGTAGCACGCGCTCCCTGCCCGCGAGGGCGCTGACCATCATCAGCAGGGTGGAGCGCGGCAAATGGAAATTCGTGAGCAAGGCGTCCACCACGCGCCAGCGATAGCCCGGAGTGATGAACAGTGAAGTATCGCCGGCGAAGGCGACTACGTGCTTTCCGGCAGAGGCGTGAGCAGCGGCGGATTCCAGCGTGCGGGCCGATGTCGTGCCCACTGCGATGATGCGCCTTCCGGCGCGCGCAGCTGAATTGATAGTGCACGCGGCTGCTTCATTCAGGCGGGCGTATTCGCTGTGCATGCGGTGCCTGTCCACGTCTTCCACGCGCAGGGGCAAAAAAGTATCCAGGCCGATGTGCAGGGTGCAGCGGGCCAGCAGGACACCACTGCGCTGAAGTCGCTTAAGCAGCTCGTTTGTGAAGTGAAGCCCGGCCGTGGGCGCCGCTGCCGAGCCTGTGTGACGGCTGTAGACTGTCTGGTAGCGCTCACGGTCTTCAATGTGGGTCTGGATATAAGGTGGCAGGGGAGTCTGCCCAAGCGCCTCCAGTACGCCCTGGAGCGGCCGGCTGAAGCGCAGCAAGCGCTGCCCCTGTGCGCGCTCCTCAATGACTTCCGCAGCAACGTCACAGTCGTTAAGTTGCAATTCGGCGCCCACACGGATGCCGTTACCGCGCACGAGTGCCAGCCAGTGCTGCGCATCCAACTGACGCAGGAGCAGGATCTCCGCCTTGCCACCGGTTATGCGCTTCGTTGCCGGCAAACGTGCCGGCATGACCCGCGTGTCATTAAGCACCAGCACATCGCCAGGGCGCAGGAAACTGCCGAGTTCGTGAAAGCGGTGATGGGCGATGCAGCCCCGGTCACGGTCCAGCAGCATGAGGCGCGACGAGTCGCGCGGTTCGGCCGGTGTCTGGGCAATCAGATGCGATGGTAGCTCGTAATCGAAGTCAGAGACCTTCATGGGCGGCGGGTCAGCGCTTCAGACGCCAGGCAGCTTCGCCTGCTGCTCCCGTTCTTCAGGGGCTGGCTCCAGACCAAGATGCTCCCAGGCGTTGCGTGTCGCGACGCGGCCCCTTGAGGTGCGTTCGATGAAGCCGAGCTGGAGCAGGTAGGGTTCGTAAACATCCATGATCGTGCTGCTGTCCTCGCTGACGGAGGCGGCAATAGTGTCCAGCCCCACGGGGCCGCCGTCGTACTTCTCAATGATGGTCCCCAGAATGCGGCGATCTATTTCATCAAGACCCAGGGGATCCACCTCCATCAAACCGAGGGCTTCAATAGCGACCGCGCGTGTGACGACTCCCCCTGCTCGCACCTGGGCGTAATCGCGCACCCTGCGCAGCAGACGCAATGCAACGCGCGGTGTGCCGCGGGCACGGCTCGCGATTTCCGCCGTACCGGCTGTCTCGATGTTGACCTCCAGCAGTACTGCAGCGCGTTCGATGATATGTTGCACGGCGGCCTGGTCGTAGAAATCCAGCCTGAAACGCGCACCAAATCGGTCGCGCAGGGGGCTGGCCAGAAGGGAGAGACGGGTGGTGGCGCCTATCACAGTAAATCTCGGCAAATTCAGGCGAACATTCTTGGCAGCCGGCCCTTTGCCGATGACGATATCGAGCGCGTACTCTTCCATCGCCGGGTACAACACTTCCTCGACGGCATGACCCAGGCGGTGAACCTCGTCGATGAACAGAATGTCGTTCCGGCGCATGTGCGTCAGAATTGAGGCCAGGTCACCGGCACGTTCCACTGAAGGCCCCGACGTGATACGGATATTGCAGTTCATTTCGTTGGCGACGACGTGGGCAAAAGAGGTTTTCCCCAGCCCTGGCGGGCCGTAAAACAAAATGTGATCGACCGGTTCATCGCGCGCAAGGGCCGCCTCGATGAGGATGCGCAGGTTTTCGCGCACACGTTGCTGGCCAATGATGTCATCGAGCTGCTGCGGGCGCAGGGCGTAGTTTTCGCGCTCACCCTGGCGACGTTGGCCGCCGACCATGCGTTCCGCTGCGGACATCATCGCCTCTCGTCTTCCTAGCTGCGACTCAAGTATACTGGGGGCGGGATCGTACGCAACTGCGGGGGAAGGCAGCAAGATGGCAAGTTTGCACGTATCAACGCACCCGCTCGCCATTCACAAACTGACCCAACTGCGCTCTGTGAACACGGATCACCGTTCCTTTCGCGAGCTGGTGCGCGAACTGGCGCTGCTGATGTGTTACGAAGCCACCAGGGACCTGGACCTGACGCCGCAGACGGTGGAAACGCCGCTGGGGCTGGCTGCCGGGCAGAGCTGCCACGATACTATCGGTCTCGTCCCGGTGTTGCGCGCCGGGCTGGGTCTGGTTGACGGGGTAATGGAACTGCTGCCAAGCGTACAGGTTTGGCACATCGGCCTGTATCGCGACGAAAAGACTTTGCGCCCGGTCCAGTACTACAACAATTTGCCGACAGAGCCGACGGTAAGCGTCTGCATCGTACTTGATCCTATGCTGGCGACAGGCGGATCGGCCGTGGCGACCATCGACATTCTCAAAAAATGGGGCGTGCGCCGCATCAAGTACATGGGCCTGATTGCAGCTCCCGAGGGCGTGGAACGACTCAGTACAGCCCATCCCGAAGTGCCCATCCACGTGGCGGCGGTGGACGAACGGCTCAATGAATTCGGCTTCATCATGCCGGGCCTGGGCGACGCCGGCGACCGCCAGTTCGGCACCTGAACGCGCCGGACCGAAGTCCTGTATCCATCCAGGAGAACTGCAGTTGGGCAGGGCAGCGTCAATTGCTGGCGGTGCGCTCGCCCTTCACGCGGGAAGCGATGGCCACCAGTTCTATGAAATCCTCAACGTCCAGGGAAGCGCCACCCACCAGCGCGCCGTCAATCTCTGGCTGAGCCATGTATTCGGCCATGTTACCAGGCTTGACACTACCGCCGTACTGGATGCGCACCTGCTGCGCGACTTCGTCGCCGAAGAGCTCGGCCACTGTGGCGCGGACACAGCCGCCGATGACCTCGCCAGCAAGCGCCGCGCTGGCGTTGCGGCCCGTGCCAATGGCCCAGACCGGCTCATAGGCCAGTATGACGTCGGTCATACTGGCGGCATCAATGCCCTGCAAGGCGGCGCGTAGCTGTCCGCCAACCACCTCCTGCGTCGCGCCGGCCTCGTATTGCTGCAGGTCTTCCCCGACAGCGACGATGGGCTTCAGGCCGCAGGCCAGCGCAGCCTTCAGCTTGAGGTTGACTCGTTCGTCAGTCTCAGCCAGGTAGGCGCGGCACTCGGAGTGGCCGATGATCGTGTATTGTGCGATCCTTGCCAGCATGGCTGAGGAGACCTGTGAAGTGAAGGCGCCCTGCGCTTCGTAGTGTGCGTCTTGCGAGCTCACGCCGATGTCGCTATCACGAAGCGCTTCAGCGACGGCATGCAGCGCCAGGAAAGTCGGCGCCACGATTCGTTCGACGCTGCTGAATTCCGCCAGGCGCGGCGCCAGCTCACGTGCAAAGGCGGCCGACTCCTGCACTGACTTGTGCATCTTCCAGTTTCCGGCGATGATCGGTACCCGCATCCTCAGCTCCTCTGTCTGTTTTGGAACAGGCCGGATCTCAAGTGTCTCTCACGCAGGACGGTCGTCCAACGCTTCCACGCCAGGCAGCTCGCGCCCTTCCAGCATCTCCAGGCTTGCGCCACCCCCGGTCGAGATGTGCGTGACTGCATCGGCAAAACCGGCTTCCTCGACTGCTGCTGCCGAATCACCGCCACCAATGATGGTAGTCGCGCCAGCCTGCGTGGCAGCAGCCAGAAGCGCGGCAAGTGCGTTGCTGCCCCTTGCAAAGGGTGGCAACTCGAAAACGCCCATGGGCCCATTCCAGACGACGGTGCGCGCATTGCTCAGCACCTGTCCGAAATTCTCCACCGTTCGCGGGCCAATGTCGTAGATCGCCCAGCCTTCAGGCACCCCGGCGCTGACCTCAATGTTGCGGCAGTTGGCCTCGCCGGAGAAGGAGTCGCCGATGACCGCGTCCACGGGCAGAAGCAGCTTTTCGCCGCTTCGCAGCAACAGCCCGGCCGCTACTGCTACGACGTCTTCCTCGACGAGCGAGTCGCCGGTTGCCAGGCCTTGCGCCCGGAAGAAAGTGTTGGCCATGCCGCCGCCGATGAGCAGGCGATCGACCTTCTGCAGAAGCGCTTCGATGACGCGGATTTTGTCGGAGACCTTGGCGCCGCCCAGAATTGCGACGAAGGGACGTTCCGGCTGCTCCAGCGCCGTCGCGAGGTAGTCCAGCTCGCGTTCCATTAGCAGGCCGGCAACGGCGGGAAGCTGCGTGGCCACGCCGACGGTGGATGCGTGGGCGCGGTGGGCTGCGCCGAAAGCATCGTTCACGAAAAGATCCGCCAGCTCCGCCAGCGAGCACGAAAAGGCAGGATCATTGCTGGTTTCACCGGGCTCAAAGCGCGTGTTTTCGAGCAGCAGGATGCCACCTGGGGGGAGCAGCGCGAGCGAAGAGCGTGTTACTGGACCGCCACAGTCTGTTCCAAAATGTATCTTATGGTCCAGCAAATGCTCCAGCCGTTCTGCCACGGGCGCCAATGACCAGCGCGCATCGAAGACCCCCTGTGGGCGGTCCAGGTGCGACAGCAGGATGAGCGCCTGCGGTCTTTGAGAGAGGACGTACTGCAGGGTAGGCAAGGCGGCACGGATGCGTGCGTCGTTGCTGACAGCGCCGTCGCTGAGCGGGACGTTGAAATCAACCCGCAGCAACACCCGCTTCCCGCTCAACGACACATCGCGGACGCCCATTTTGTTCATGGAGTCAACTCTCCCCCTTGCCAGGAAGCCAGTATAGCCAGCGGCGTTGCGAATGCCAGACTGCGCGTTTCCTGGTTGTGAGCCAGGCCAGCAGCAGGGACTCAACCGCTGTCAGGCCACCGAGGAAGAGCACGACATCGAACCAGAATTGTTCCGGGAAGAGACGAATCAGGGTGTCCGAGTAGGCGAAGTACCAGGTACCACCTTCGAAGAAAAGACGGTGAAACCCGGTGAAGATCTGGTCCCAGCTGGCCACTGCAAGCACGACGATGCTTATGAGCAGGAGAAGCGTGAGCAACGCGCCACGCAGCAAGGCAGTGGCGAGGAGCTTTTCCTGGCGACAGCGCAGGATGGCCGCTATGAAGACGAGGATGGCCAGCGTGGCAGCGCGGAAGGTGACGCCGGTCAATTGCTTCACATCATGCATATGCCGCAGTTCGCGAGCGTTGAGCAACGCCTTGCCATCCGCAAAGCGTAGTTTGCCCAGCTCGTCCACCGATTCTGCAGTGCCCAGCCAGGCCGTAATCTGCGGCGCCAGCTCGATGCGCTGTTCGGTAGTGAAGCCGAAGGGGTCCTGCGGGAAACCCGGGCGTGTGTAGGCGGCCGCCAGCATGGGAGGTGTCACGAGCAGGACGGTGTTGGCAAGGACGAGCAGGGGTGGCAGCAGCAGGGTGACCAGCAGGACGGCCAGATGCGTCACGCAGAAAACCAGCCTTCGACGCCACCGCGCCGCAGATATTCCAGCAGGAAGGGGTTGCTCTGCCGCTCGTTGCCGATGGTGGTCGGCCCCATGTGCCCAGGTAACACGCGCGTCTCGTCCGGCAAGGTCAACAAACGCTCTGTGATGGTGCGCATGAGCGTGGGCAGGCTTGCATTGGGGAAATCCGTGCGCCCGATGCTCCCGGCGAACAGGCAATCGCCGCCAAACAGGACGCCCAATTCGGAAGAATGGAAAGCAACGTGGTCTGGCGCATGACCAGGCGTATAGAGCGTGCGCAAGGGAATTCCCTCAATGCCAGTCAACTCGTCATCGTTGCCGAAGCAATGATTCGGGCGGGGCAGGGGCGGGAACAGCTGATCCAGAAACGCATCATCAGGCGGGTCGGGTTGCAGCCGGGGAGAATCACAGTGAATATGAAACGGCGCGCCAGTCAGCCGCACAAGCTCGGCGGCAGCGAGGATGTGATCGAGGTGACCATGCGTTGCCAGAATGAGGCGAATTGTCCAGCCGGCCTTGCGGGCACGGTGCTCCAGGTGGGCAGCATCATCGACGGGGTCAATGACCAGCGCTTCGCAGGTCGCCGGGTTGCCAACGATGTAGCAGTTGGTGGCGAAGGGGCCGAGAGTCAGGGTGATGATTTCAGCCTTCAATCTGACCTCCTGAAGGTGAACGTCGCGTCAACCACACCTGCCACAGGAGGCGCGGCTCGGGCATTCGCAGCGCGAGCGTAGTGGCGAAGAATACCAGGCCGCCAAAAAGAACCTGAGCGCCGACCATGCCAAGCGAAGCCAGCAATCCCGGTGCTTTAAACCACGCGCCGAGCAGCGGCTCGAGCAGCACGATGGCCAGCGCCATGAGCAGGCTGGCCGCAGCCG